>OZ242325.1:0-4252156 GCA_965208245.1 Candidatus Poribacteria bacterium | reverse complement strand
AATGATATTGCTGAAAAACTTCATTTAGAAGATTCATCAACTATTGGACGTTTTTTACGTCTCCTTTCTTTACCTTCACAAGTACAGCAACTTGTGGGATGGGGCTCGGATCCTGCGACAATTTCATTTTTTGCTGCATCTGGAATAGCAAGATTAAACACTGATGTTGAGCAATCTGCTTTGGCAAAAGCAGCGTTAGAAAATAAGCTCAACAAATCTGAAATTATACAAGTGGTTCAAATCAGACACCGTTCGGACAACTCAATTGAAAGTTGTATTAAAGCAGTACTAGAGCAGCGTCCAATTGTTGAACGCAGGTATGTGTTAATCGGTAAGATGACATCAGAAAGTTTAAAAGAAAAAGTCAAGTATCTTTCTCAAATGGAACGTAATAGTATACTAGATTCTGCGCTTAAACGTCATGGTTCTGATATTCAACATTTAGGAGTTAAGCTTGGGGACGAGTATTTTGTTCTTGTAGGTGATGAACATTTTCATACAGAAATCATGGCATTTCCTCAAGGATTTGAAAATGCAATAACCGAAATCCTAATTGAAGAATTAAGTGAGGGGTGTGCATAATTGACATTAGTCAGGATAAGGGTTATACTCTAATTTAAAATCTTTTTTTTAAGGAGTATTTACCATGAGTTATCCTGACATGAGATATTATATCACATTTTTTTCTTATTGCTACAAAGATTTTGAGAAATCCATCCGTTCCAATGCGTCTAAACCTAAAGGAAGACCTAAAGTGCATCCTGATAGTTCACTGATTATCTTTTTTGCCATTATGATACTGAAAGGCATTCATCCGTTTAAAGCACAGCATGCTTTTCTTCTTGGACACCCAGATTGGGTGAAAAAACTCAAGTTCAAAAGTATTCCGGATCGCACAACTCTATCCCGTCGCTACAAACACCTCACAACCAGAATCGAACAGTTCGTTGAATATCTCGGAGATTTAGGTATTGCATTGGATACAGATACACCTCAAGATGTTGTCTTTGTTGACAAAAGCCTCTACAAAGCACAAGGGAATGTGTGGCATCAAAAAGACCGAAAAGCACATCACATTCCCGATGGTTTACGCAACCTTGATACAGATGCAAGTTGGTCAAAAAGCAAGTATCGTGGATGGGTTTATGGCTATGGACTACATCTGATAACTACTGCCAACGGGTTTCCAATGTTTGCCGATGTCTACACTGCTTCTGTGAGAGAAAAAACAGCGTTTGAGCAAAAGACCGACGCACTTCTGGCAAGACATATCAAGTATGTCATTGCAGATGCTGGCTATACAGACTTTACGCGTATTCAAACACTCGCAAAAGATAGGCTATTCCTTTTGACACCCATAACAGTGCTAAAGCACCTGAAAAGGTAGCTTATCTACAAGCGATTGAAACATCACCGCAGCTACAGACTTATCAACAACAACGCAAGACAACTATTGAACCGGTTTTTAATCTGTTGAGTGACCTGACAGGAACAAAAACTAATCAGAAACAACTGCCAATAGCTCGTCTTGAAAATGTGAGAACCTTTCTGATGTTGACAATTGCATTGCTACAAATAGCGATGTTGGTCAACTCAATTTGGAACTTGCAAAGCAGAGAAGTTTCAAGAATGAAAACCATATTTCAATAGAAAACTCAGAATGATATTTACTATTATGTTATACGCATTTATGCACACCCCTCAATTAAGTATAAGGGTTAAGAAAAATGCATATTGATGTTCTAGGTTCAGGGGCAGTTCAACTTGGTAATGTAATAAGCTGCGATGGTTTTATCTTTGGATATCCAATTCGAGTACAAACTCACGTTCACCAAGATCATATGGATGGTTTTGATAGCAGCAAGGGATATCAACGAATAATCGTCACTCGTCCTACCTTTGATTTACTGTTAGCAATTGGAAATAACGCAGATCTTCCCCATCGTGAAAATATAAATGTCATACCTTTAGGTGTTCCAATTTCAATAGAGGATTGCCATATAGTTCTGTTAGACAACGGTCATATGTTAGGTTCTGTTCAAGTTGAAGTAACCTTACCTAATGGTTTACGTTGTGGATATTCGGGAGATTTTTCCTGGCCTCTTGAAAAAGTAGTACATGTTGAGCAACTAGTCTTAGATAGCACATACGGATCTCCAGATTCAGTACGCAAATTTACCCAAGAAGAGGCAAACAACCGTTTTATAGAATTGGTTGTAGAGAGAATAAAAGCTGGTCCAGTGTTGATTTCATCTCATCGCGGAACTTTACAGCGTGCAATTTCTTGTTTAGATGATGCAATCAAAGATCCTATCATTGCAAGCCCGGGGTTATGTTCCGAGTTAGAAATATATCAGCAATATGGCTATCCCTTGACAAATGTTCTTAGTACACATTCTAAAGAAGCTAAACAAGCTGTCAATGAAGGACGATATATCCGTCTTTATGGAACTGGAGATAGACGTCCAACTGACACTGGCGATGCAACTTCAATTACGTTACATGCCTATAAGAGTCGGCTATATGATCCGGTAGTAGAATATTCGGAAAAATCTTTTTGTATTGCCCTCTCCGACCATGCAGACTATGAAGAAACACTTGAATATGTTAGATCAACAGGTGCTAAAAAAGTAATGACTGATACTACTCGCGGAGGACATGGCGAAGAACTCGCTATGGCACTAAAACGAGAGTTAGGTTTAGATGCTTTTCCTTCTAACAATCGATATGTTCGAGAGTGGGGAAAGTAAATAAAACTTAACTTTTCAAGTAATAGGAGAAAATCAGATAAAATGGAATACCATGATATATTAAGCCTAAAAAAAGATGTAGGAGTTTATCAAATTAAATTTCTTCTTTGGAAAGAACAATGGGAATCCTATACCGAACCATCAGTAAAACTAAATTGGAAATGTGTAAAATTTGAAGAAAACAGTAGGCATTTAATCCCATCTGAAAAAGGGATCTATGCTTTTATCGTGGATCCAGAAATTACGCCTTTTCCTTCACATAGATATTTAATGTATATAGGACAAGCAGGACACAAGAGTAACCGAAATTTGCGTAGAAGATTTAGTGATTATCTTAATGAAAAGAAGAGAGTTAAGAGAATGTCGATTAATTACTTGCTGAATACCTGGCAAGGTTATGTATATTTTTGTTTTACGGTAATTGACCCCAATGAGACAAACATAAGGGAATTAGAGCGGAAATTGTTAGATACATTCATTCCTCCATTTTCTTCTAAAGGATATTCTGCTAAAATTGGTGAAATAAGGAGTTTATTAAACATATGAAAAAATTATATCTTCCATCTTTAAGAGGAACTGTCGGAGATTGGATATACTATCCAACGCTGATGAAATTTAAGGATATTGCAGAGAGGGTTGACCTTGCAAAGGAAATATATCAAAGCAATTCGTTGAATGATATGGTTCAAAGAGAGATAAAAGAACAGCGGGGTCAAGAGATAAGAGATTACCTCCTTCAACAAAATCAACGTTTTTTTAACTCTCTAATCGTAGCAGTATATGAAGGTGACCCAAATTGGTATGAGATTTCCAGCATTGAGAATAATACCAATTTAGATGATATTGATCTGCCTACTGATATACCGGATGAGGTAATTAATAGCATTGGAATCTTAAGTTTAAATGGAAAGGAAAGACTTTTCACTGTTGATGGACAACACCGTCTTATAGGAATTAAGGAAGCAGTTGCATCTGATTCTGAACTTCGGGATGACGAATTGTCGGTAATCTTTATTGCCCATAAGACAGATCATAATGGAATGGAAAGAAGCCGTAGACTTTTTACCACTTTGAATAAAAAGGGTATTCCGGTTTCTAAAGGAGAGATAATCGCTCTTGATGAGGACGATACGATGGCTATAACTGCCCGAAGGTTAGTTGTAGAAAATCAAATATTCATGGATAAGCGAATCTTAAATCATCCAACTGATAATATTCCCATAAATAATCAAACCTGCTTAACGACAATTGGTCATCTTTACGATTTACTTGTCCTATTATTCACAAAAGTATACGTCTCAAATAGAAAATCTACTCTCAAAAAAAGAAGAGAAAAATTGACTATTGTTCGGCAATCGGACAACATCCTTAACGAACATTATAAAAATGCATGTAAATATTTTGAACTTCTTACTGATTGCTTTATTCAACTTAAGGAATTTGCAGAAAAACAAGACTACTCAGAGGTAGTCCAAAAGTATAGACATGCTGAGGGAGGAAACATTCTGTTTAGGCCTATAGGTCTAACAATAATAACTGAGATAGTTGCAAAGTTAGCGGAGAAATATCCTCTATCTAAGTGTTTCAAAATGATTTCACACTTACCCACTGAGATAACAGGTCCTCCTTATAATCATGTAATCTGGGATGCCGGTCAAAAGAAAATAAAATCAAATAAAACGCTTGCAAGAGACTTGTTACTTTTCATGTTAGATCAATCAATAGATGAAAAAAAACTGCGTCAAAAGTATGCTAAAGTATTAGATGTTGATATAAATAAGGTTAACTTGCCTGATAAGGTGTTATAGTAAAAATTAATCAGTCTTATAGAAATAATTTCGTGGATACAACCGCTAATTCTGTGGAAGATCTCCTAAATCCTCCAATCCTTTCACGCGTCCATAAAGCAAACGCACACCACGATTCAGATGTGCTCGGAAGTATTTTACAAGCGTTTCATTATCCTCACATATCCCATTGGTTATCCCTCGTTCCTCTAATAGTGCAACGATCAATGGATCCCACTCACCCATTAGTGTAAATCGGTTAAATTCTGACCCATCCGTTGAATCTGCATCAAGTTCAGGTTCATTGGTTTCTGCAAGCGAAAGCATCAATCCAATCCTACTGAGTACATTGGGAAGTAACCTTGTCCGACCTTTAAGAATTCTAAGTTTATTACGCGAGTCTTCTGATATATGAATTCGGTTTAACTGCATGGCAACCTACCTGAAATAGCCTTCTTTTATGGCTGAGTGTTCGTCTGACTTTTGATATTCTATATGGAAAGTGTGTGAAATAGATGACTCCAAAAGTGAGTGTAAATGTTCGTCGATTTCAGTGTCAGTAGAGAGTAAGATAACTTGGTGACTAACATACGGAAAATACCGTTCAACAAGAAGTTCTCGGTGACTGGTATCTAAACGTCCAAGGGGTGTGTCAAGAATCATTGGGAGTGGTTTGCCTGATATCTTAGCTAAACTCCATAGGAGAGCAGTCGTATATATCTGCTTTTCACCTGCCGACAATTCTTCCTTTGCAAGTGGTTGATTGTAGGTATCATAAAGCGTTACACTGAAGGTTTCAGGGTTAATATGAACTCGTCTAATTCGATCTGGCTTATGGGATAGATAGTTGAAAGTTTCTACGATAGCATCACTTAACGCAGAAACTTTTACCTGTGTGAGTTCATTTGTATAAGTAGATAAAACCGACCTTACTTCCTGTACCCGTTCTTGGCGTCGTATATGTGCTTGTCCAAGTTGCTGGGAAATATATAATCTCTCAAGTTTTCTTTCCGACACCTCAATTTGATAGGACAAAGAACGGATAGATTCGTCAACCTCATGTGTTTCCTTATTAAGCTGTCCAAGTTCTTGGTTCAATGCGGACAGTTTCTCAATCATCGGTTTCAACACCTCTTCGTCTGGTGCTTTTTGGAGATCATCCTCAACCTTTTTCAGTGCTGATCGTGCTTCTTTTAGTGAATTGTTCAATTCTACAAATTCTTGAGGAACATCTTCAAGACAAACATCAATCCACTCTAATAAGTTTGCGTATTCTGCAGGTGAACGGTCTCGATTTTTTTTAAATTCGCGTAGTTCTTTTGGACGTTCAATTCGTTTTTTCAAAATTGGGGTAAGTTGTGTGCGAACAGCCTCTATCTGCTCATTATTCAAAGGAGTATTCTTCCAAGATATAGCAGATTCAAGAGTTTTAAGGAGTTCAGTATTCTGTGTTTTCAGTGCTCTATTTTCCGCTTCCCATTGGTCTAATTCTATTTCCTTTAGAAGTCTATCTCTCAACTTTTTGAGCAAGTCAGGGACTAATGTAAAAGGAAACAGTTCTTCACATAGCATTCGTATATCATTTTCAAACGCTTCAATATCGGCAAGAAGCTGTCCTTGTCGTAAGATCAGATTTTCTCTTCTCTCAACATAATTACCACCTTCGGCAGCAATACGAGATTCTTGACGAGCAATTTGTGCTTCTGATTTCTCAATTTTTGTCTGTAACGCTTCACTATCTCCTTCCAAGTCTGCAAGCGATTTCTTTAGAGATGCAATTTCTGATTCTAACGCATCGATTTTGTCCTGTACCAAAATCGGACTGTCCTGTTTGATCAGGTAGTTGGCATAGATACGCAGATCAGAATGCAACCGTTCCACGAGATTCAGTCCAAGCAATACTTTAACTGATTCTGCAAGAAAATCGTCATGGCTGGAATCATCAACCAGCTTTTGAATATCCTCACCGTCAAAAAAGAAGAATTGTGATACACCTGCAGGAATTAGTTCATTGATGAAATCTTGCCAGTGTGATCCATCAAATTCAAGGTCTAAACAATTATCTTGGTAAAAGGTTAAGTCTTCTTTTATCGTGCGGGGACTTTTACCGTGTTGTCTCCAAACACGTTCAACACGATACTGTTTTTTTTCACCACCGCGCGCGTATTCAAAATCAAGTAAAACTGATACACAATTCAAGGG
This sequence comes from Candidatus Poribacteria bacterium, assembly GCA_965208245.1. Taxonomy (GTDB): domain Bacteria; phylum Poribacteria; class WGA-4E; order WGA-4E; family WGA-3G; genus MSPOR6. The sequence continues at coordinate 4,245,417 of OZ242325.1, read as the reverse complement.
TAAATCTGAGAGTGGGTTTCGATGGATCATTGAGGAAAGGTATTCGTGATATTCATTGGAGGAAACCCGTGTCCCTAATGAATGTCTTCCGTAGAGGCAGAGTCTAACCGCATCAAGCAGTGTCGTTTTACCTGAACCGTTCATTCCGCCAATTAGGATTATTGGTCCTGTGCCATTGGGTGTCAATTGAATGGTCTGTGATCCGCGGAACAGACCGAAGTTGTTGAGGGTGAGTTTGTGGAGAATCATTGTTGTCCACTACCATCTACGCTGTCGCGTACTTCATCTTCTGAACGCCAATCTTCGTGAAAGATTTTGTTAATTCGAGATTGAATTCCAGCACGTCGACTCATGCCATCCATCTGACGTTCGGTATCTAACAATTTTGCGACAAGCGTAACAGGTACTCCGTTTTCTTCACAGATTTTAGACAAGAGTTTCTTATCTGAAGCGGTAAAAGCGGTTGTATCGTCAACGACCCATTCATGTTGACCTACCACATCATTATAAATCTTGGGTACTGCATCCTCCCAGTCCTGACGTTGTGTTCTCCATATTTTACGAATTTCATCAAGTTCATCATCAGTAATGAGCTTAATATCTGGATCAGGACCTTCTTTTCGCATTTTTTCTTGTGTTTCAAGGAGTTTTCTTAATAGTTTTTTACAAAAATCAAGCTTATAAGGGCCGTGGATAAGTTTGTTATTCATAATAGTGACTTGGCCGTTACTTCGTCTATGTTCACGGATTTCAGGTTTCTTTGCTGGGTCTTGCGTGTCTGCAAGGAAATCACGGAACTCAAGCAATGGTAACATCCAATCTTCACCACTATCAATAAATCCTTCCATAGATTTGTCCTTTGTAACAACGGTGCAGGTCCAGCACCCGAAACGACTGTTTCCACAAGAAGGTGTCGTTTCATCAACAACAAGCGGACATTCACCTTGTGCGTTTGAGTTACGGTAAAGCGTAACAAGTTCTTTATTATTGTTATTCCATGGTGAAGGAACGTTTAACAAATAAAACCAAACATCGTTCAAACCGAAATCAACAATAGGTGCGTAGACAAAAGCATTCGGTAACGTGGTGTGTCGCATCAGCGAAGAATTATCTATGCTGTGCAAGCTTAAAACTTGATCGCGGGTATTGCTCTCCCCTCTACGTACCCCAAGCACCACTATAACCTCACCATATACAGCGACCTTGTCCAAAATAAACTCATTGGCTGGTTTAATTTTCATGCGGTCCGTACACCATCTGAATTTGCTGTAAGGGGCAGGATATCCTTTTCCTATCAGGTTTACCCAGAATGTCTCTGTGATTTTAGGACGAACTATATCAGTCTGAAAAGGCATATTTTCTTCTTGAGAAACCTTTTCAAGTCTATCCAACGTATTTGTAATGTAACTAACAATCACAGGTGTTTCAACGAGTGTGTCAGAGGAGATCACATAGACAAGGTACTTACGTTCTTCTGACGGTAATTCTTTGAGAGCATACCATATGAGTTGAAGTGCAGTTGTGGAATCTTTACCACCACTATATCCTATTACCCAGGGTCTTGCATTTTCAAGATAAACTTTCTGAATCTCACTATGGATATCATCAAGTGTGTGTGAATCAAAAATACTATAAGTGGAATCTGCCATAATTTCGCACCTTCCTAACCTTCCTATAAGAGTAAAAACGTATCGTAGCAAATTAGCGTTTCATTTCATTAGAAACAGATACAAATATTGAACGGAAGTATCAATTGTTGAAAGTTATAGGTTTGAAGAAATCGGGACTAATGTCTTTGAATGAGAGTACAGTAATCGTTATTTCCTCCGAGAGATTATGCGTATCAAAATCAATTTTCCAAGGCGTTTTAAAAAAGAAGTAGTGTGTGCCTTCAGGAATATCATGTAGTTTATTTTCTAATTGGAATACAGATATCTTGGCAGAATCAACGTAATAGCAATTATCAAAGTTATCATAAAATGCCCCATCACCATCTGTCCAAAAATACGCATAAGGCTCATGATCCTTAAAATAATCAGGGTCAGCGATAACATAATGTCCTGGTGGAAAGGTAACTGTGTCTATTGGCATGCGTTAATTTTCCTTTATGTGTTTTTAATTTTTAAAAAAATTAACTCTATTGTAATTTTTAGTCATTTTTGAATATAATAGCATGTAATAGGAACAAAAACAAGAAAAAAGATTACACAAAGGCATTCATACACTACTAATCTGGCAAATCCTGGTTCAAATAAGAAGGTGATACCTTCAATATATAGAACTTACGCAAAAGATTGGATTTCACAACAAATTGAATAGGACTTACATAGAAGATTGCCAGTTATAATGTTACTGGTGCAACGAATTGAAGGTCCACCACAAAGAACGGGCAATGACTGGTCTCGCTTGGTGAATGTGCGTTTGGCATTCACATTATAGTGAACTTTAGAATTAATGAAACACTTGACAACGGGCGAGGTGACCTCGCCCCTACGTTGTGTGTTTTTCGTCATCGGTGTATGGGGTGAAATGTCTCTGAAATATCTCATTAATTATTCACTTTACTATAAACGTTTTAATTTCTGCAAACTTACGCAAAATGCGTAAGTCCTGAGTACGATAGATTACTTGCATACACGTATCGATCTTCCGATGGTGTTTTCGTAAATCTGGAACTGATCCGTGAGGGATATGCGGAAGTTGATTTACGTTATCCATTCAAGTATAAGGGGTTGGAGGGTTTTCGGCTAAGTAATGGTATATGCCATTTTAGGATTGAGAACTTAGACTATCAGGGACTCGCGTTTTAGAATTGAGACGAAATCATTATTAAACCGGAAACTCTCGACGTGATAGGTATGACGCAGGTCACTAAAATCCTTCAAGATGCAACAACTCATTTGCCAAAGGGACATGTGATTGACATACTGCACAAGATTCTTGGAAGTGAGGAATTAGCAAAGGCTTTTTGGATGCTTGCAACGACAGACTCAGTCGAGAATCAGGCATTATTACGCACTTACTTCCTAACTAAGACTACCGGGGGTGATTTAAAGAAACTTGGTCTTGCTCGAAATATCACAACTGCAAGAGATCGATTTCGAATTATAGCGGGTATTTTTCGCAACATCGTATTGAATCTGACCAGTTGAAAGCATTGCCAAAAACTTATCTATTTGAGGGAGCAGCACTGAAGATGTTATTGGATGGTTTACAGAAAAAAACACCTCGCGACATCAATAAACGCTGCCGCAATGCTATTAACTTTGCCTTTCGTGCCAACAAGTTTACTGGTCCTGGAAAAGGGATCATTGACTCAACATTTGTAAAGACATTAGAGGAAAGTGAACTTGATCGAGAAATTGTCTAATTTAAGGGATGAGTTGAATATCTGCCTTGATGAGACTATCATCTTCGCTCCTGTTAAATGACAGATGGTTGATGTGCTGTGTAAGCACACCAACCATCTGATATTGCGAAATTACACCTGTATATTGAGGTGTTTCTATTCAAAGTATGCAGCGTTTATCTCAATAAAATGCTCCCATTCTTCTGGGACATCTTCTTCCATGAAGATCGCTTCAACGGGACATTCTGGCTCACATACGCCACAATCGATGCATTCTTCGGGATCAATGTAGAGCATGTCAACCTCTTCAAATTCCTCTTCTGCATCCGTTGGATGGGGATGTATGCAATCGACAGGACAGACATCAACACAAGAGCTATCTTTTTCGTCGATGCAAGGTTCGCAAATTACATAAGTCATAATATAGAATCTCCTTTCCATCAAATTATATTATTCAATTTATCAACTTGGACGCTGTTCTTTATCTTTGTAATAATCAGCGTTTATTTCAATGTAATGTTCCCATTTTTCAGGGACATCGTCTTCAAAAAAGATCGCTTCAACGGGACATTCAGGTTCACATACGCCACATTCAATGCATGTATCTGGATCTATGTAAAGTTGATTTACTTCGTTATATTCATCAGATTCATCCAATGGATGTGGTCGTATAGAGTCACAGGGACATATATCAACGCACACACTATCTTTTAGATCAACACACGGTTCACAGATCACATAAGTCATTTTTTTCTCCTATTATTATATCCTATTTCCATAAAATGTCAAATATTGTTTTATTCTTGAAAATATTCTGCGTTTATTTGTATGAAATGTTCCCACTTTTCAGGTACTTCTTCCTCATCTTGTCAGAACTTACCAGTGACGGTGTTTATAACGCCAACACGAAATGCGTATATTTGCGCTATTGCATTCGGTCATATTTGGTGTCTCTTTCCCTGAACTTGTTGTGAAATTGTAGGAATCCATCACATAGTTGATATTTAGGGTCTCATCTATCAACTTTGTGATCTGTTTGACTTGTGCAAGCGGTAAGGTTTGTTCAGACTCCTTTTCTAATTTGAAACCTCTATGTAGCAGTTTTGCCTTTGTGCGTTTCTCTTTTAGAACTTTCTCAAAACGTTCTGCTATACCTTCAATCTGAGATGTGCTCATTTCTCCCTCTATAGTTTTCTCTATACGAAATCCACCGTGCAAGATTTTTATGGGATAACGTGATGTGTCTTCTTCATGCAATGTGACTAGTCTGAAACCGTAATCTGTATACCTGATAGCCATTTCCTTATCAGCAATAACAGAATCAAGGAAGGGAACAATTTTGAAATAATCTAGAAACTCACCCAAAGCAGCGTTTGCATCGGTTTTCGTGTAGAATTTCATAATGGAACCTTCCCCTGGTGGTTGTGTATGAATTTTACCGTCCGAGTTCCATTGATGTATCACGTCTTTAATGCGTGCCTCAGTTGTATAATCCGTTCCATCTGAATTCTCGTTTGGCAATATGTCAACGATGTTAATCGGTAGTTTCTGTTCTGCGATTAAGGTTTTTAGTAATTCCTTGACCTTTTGCGGTGTCATTTGTGTTCTCCTTTTAGAGTAAGAATGCAAATCGGTTGAAAAGGTTACATCTTTTATGTGCTTTTATTATGTTGTGGCGAATCAGTCAGTCTGTATATTCTCTTCTTTACGAAATATATTATCAAATTCTCCGGGATATTCTGCTTTCATCCAATTGCGAATTCTCTTTTTTGCTCGATGTAACCGTACTTTCGTTGCTGACAATGCAATGTTCAGGGAATCTGCGATTTCGTCCATAGGCATTTTCGGATTTGCTAGTTTCAGATCAAATACCTCTTGTTCGGACTTCGGTAGTCGTTGTGCCAATGCATGGACGATCTCCAACTGTTCTTTTGCGATAATACGATAAATGGGAGAGCGATGTTCAAGGTCTACTAGATAGGCTTCAGGATTTCCTTCAATTGAAGTGATTTCAAACTTCGTTTCGATGTTCCGAAAATGTGCTGCTACAAGTTGATGTGCAATACTAAACAGCCAACTTGAAAAACTCTTAGGATTACGTAGCGTGCTGAGATTTTGATGGACTCTAATAAATGTCTCTTGTACTAAGTCTTGTGCGGTTTCCCAGTTGTCAACACGTCTGTAAAAAAAACTGAGGAGAGGTCCTTCATAGCGGTGATAGAGGATTTGAAATGTTCCTTCATCGGTATTGTCTAAATTGTTCGTGATGTAATCTTCGTCATGGCGTTTATCCATTTCTATCACCGTTTTTATGAATTCCTCAACAAGATTATACTACCTTTTATATTGTAAGAATGTAATTTCGTTGAAAAGGTTACATAATCGGGACTCAATAATAACAATTCTGGAAAATGGACAGCTTGATACTCGGATGATTTTTTCCCATTGATTTACACAAAGAAGCATTCGTTGCGACTGTTCCTATTCAAAAGGCGGGGTTGGAAGAAGAACTCCAGAAGATTGGATCCGAAATCTCCCGGACTGTATATGAAGATTTGGCGAAAAAACGAACTTCTGATGATGTGGACTCAAGACTGGATTTAAGAGAGATCCCCGGTAGGTAAATGTTCGGACACGAACACATCTATTATACGACTTATTCCGTTGGTTTACGTGGCGGTTTTTCATCAACGGGTGCTTCTTCCTTACTAATCACTTCAACGAGACGATATGCGTACCGTCCTACGTCCTGAATTCCTTCTGGTCGTTCATGAAGACTGACTTTTAGGGTGTAGATATATCCTTCCTCATATTCAAACCCTTGTATAGCCTCATAGAAGAAATGCCACGCTTCTGCTTCCTCGTTGTATTCAAGGTAGCATTCCTGTGGATGAGCACCGACGCAATCAGTTCTATAGGGACCGATAGTGAGTATTTCAATATGGTCTGCCTCATCTCGGTTACATCCAATGGTTAGGGATAGGAGGATAAGTGTGATTATAGGAATTTTTTTAATTGCATTTTGCATTGTAATTCTCCACTATAGCAAATTGTAGCACATGATACGCTAAGTTATGCATGATATTATCATCGAATTTAAATAGGACTTACGCAGTTTCTCTTAAAGTCCCCCTGATAGGGGGACTTTAAGGGTTAAATCACTAAAATACCATTGAATTACGACTTTCTACTCCCCCCTAATCTCCCTTATCAATGGGGAATGCGTAAGTCCTGGCGTATTGTTTAATTTTCCTTGTAAATATTCTGTATTCTGTATATATTTATACGGAAGGTGAATCACCAACGATGGATAAGAAGTTAAAGTTTAACCAAGAAGGTCATTTTAAAATTGTCCAGTATACTGATATACACTGGCATAACGGGGAATCTGTTGACCAGAAATCCGCTGAGTTGATGGAGAGTATAGCAGAAGCAGAAAAACCTGATCTGATTGTGTTGACTGGGGATATATTGTCTGGTGGAGGATGTGATGATGCAAGTGCATCTCTGCGTCAGGTTGTCAAGATCATGGAACAGTGCAACACCCATTGGACTGCTGTTTTTGGAAATCACGACGATGAAGGAACAGCAAACCGTCATGAGTTGATGACTGTCATGCAGGAAAGTGATCTATCACTCGTTGAACCGGGGCCAGCGGACATAGTTGGCGTTGGAAATTTTGTTCTGACAGTTCATGGTTCAGAAGATGACGATCCTGCTGTGCTGCTGTATTTTATCGATTCAGGCAGTTATGCACCGACAAATATAGGGGGTTACGATTGGATTAGAAGAGACCAGATTGAATGGTATCTTGATGAATCTGCACGATTTACTAACGATGCTGGACATCCACTTCCCGCACTCGCTTTTTTTCACATCCCAATACCCGAATATCATGAAGTATGGGATTTCCACACCTGTTACGGTGCAAAATATGAGGATATATGCGCGCCAAGAGTAAATACAGGTCTGTTTTCTGCCTTGCGCGAAGCAGGAGATGTGTTAGGTACTTTTGTGGGACATGATCATATCAACGACTTCTGGGGAGATTTACACGGAATTCGTCTCTGCTATGGGAGGGCAACCGGTTATAACACCTACGGTAAAGATGGATTCCTACGTGGCGCACGCGTAATAGAATTAAAAGAAGGAGAACGACAATTTGAAACTTGGCTACATCTTGACGATGGCACTATCATACATGATCAACCACAACATACACCACTACAACGCATATTTACTGACGTTTAATAAGAAGTATCGTAAAGACGAATTCAGCATTTCAATCCTTGCGTTTTATTTATTCTATGCAGTGATTATCATAGAGTTTACTTTATTGAAATCAAGGTTTTATCCTTTAGGAGGTTAACATGAGAGCCCAACCACAAGTCTCTATCCGCTTTGAAAAAGATGTTGCAGTTTTTGACATTACAGGATATCTAACAAATGAATCTGAAGACGCTATGAACGATGTCTATGCACATAGTGATGTTCAGGAAGCAACAAAACTACTACTCAATTTTGATCGTCAGAGTTTTATTACAAGTAGCGGATTCGGCACAATCATCAAACTGCTTTGGAAAACACGAAATAAGGGACAATCCATGCGTATAGCACATCCCGCTATACAAGTCCGAACCATCTTTAATACCATCGGATTGACACAGAGCATCGGTGTGTTCGCTTCAGAGAAAGATGCATTAGAAGACTTTTAAGGGAATAACGTATACATGTTTGTGTTAAACACTACTCCTAAGAGACTCCAGAGACTACCCGCAAGGAATTGTCCAAAGATAAGTCCTAAGAACAGTGGAAGGGCATGACGGTAAGCACGAACACCGCCTCCTGTGAAGAGTATTCTCTTGAAAAGCCAACCCAAGAATATTGAGAACCACATCCAACCGATTGCCCAACCATTACCAACGGCATAACCGACTGGATAGAAAGGCCACCACAAGAACTGCCGTTTGAATACCGTCAAGATTACTGTAAAGACGAAACCAAAGCCGATATATTGGATAGCGGGTAGGTTGGGTGCGTGCGGTGAAGTAATCCAATTCTGTAGACGATTAAACTCACCGACTCCCCAGCGTGCGAATCGGAACTCATAGTAAAGAGCAACATGACCGACAATTGATATGATCGCGCCAACGATTGATGCTACTATCAATGCAACAACTAACCGATTCTCACGAAGGCTGAAATGTCTTCCGATTTTGAAGGCTTCCAGTTGATGCGGCATTGGATGACAACGATAACCGTAAGCAAGCCACGATAGAAGTGTGGTATTGGTCAGATTTTGTGCGCCTAGTGGACGGCTACCTAAAAACAGTAGCATGATTCGGTCAGGATGCATTCTATGTAATTCGTGAGTCGGAGGACCCAGTTCCGCACGCATACGTGTCATGCCGATACACAGTATCAAGTAAGTACCGAAGTACCCAAGCGCAACCCACGGGGACAATCCTGCGTAATACCAGAAAATTAAAACAAACGCTAAACCGAACAGTAGACCGAAAACTGCAAGACGATACAAAGGATCTTTGGATCTAAAGGAGAACACACCTACCAACACCTTTAGAATCTCTCTACGACTTGTCAATAAAGCGAGTAATCCAATCCCGATCCATGCTCCTGCACGTTGTTCAGTCTGAAATCCTATCGCGGTTGTCCATCCTGTTGCGCTGAAAAAGACGCGTTGTAATCCCCAGAATAGATAAAATGCCCAAAAAGACAAGGCTAAGTCCAATGGCATTAGGTACCCGAGTCCTATTGCGAAAGGATACACATATACGGGTAAACGACCCATCGCATTCCAAGGACGATCTGCAAAGAAGAGCTGATACTTTATCTTTAGAGACGGTATGACCGGGAAAAGGTAATTTAGCCCCGCAAGTAATTCTAATCCAAATGCAATACCGAATCCGAGCCAGATGAGTTTATTACGAAAAAGGTTTGATGTATTGCCAAGGAGTTCTACGGGGAGTGTTGTTAATGGATAACTCAGTTTTTCATGGTCTATCCACTGCTTCCGTATGATGATGTTGATACATAGCATCATAAACAGAAGGACGATCACTAGAGCACTCCATGCAACTATCGGTACAAACCACGCTTCCATATAGATAGGTCGCCAAAAGGTGTCATCACCTTCAAAATAGCCTTGAAGTATCTTTCTGTCTGTAATGGTTAACCATGTTGGTAAGAAACGGAAGAAGATATCCGACCACTCATTTTCAGGTGTGGCAAACCAACCTGCATTTGCTATCATCGGCACTAATTGTCTTACAATATCGTGTCCGGCAAGTGCTGTTGCAACAGAGACCATAATATAGGTCATTGCTAGTTCATGCGAAGTTGGTGCGATATTCTTTAGGTATTTTCTCAGAAGAGGGGTGATCGCAGCCAGCAGAAAAAATGTGAACAGTACGGTAGGAAAGATAGAGAAATCTGTCAGTTCCCATACCACACGGTTCTCTGCTGAGATAATCCAATAGCAGGTTAGAATGATGAGGATTGATCCGAAAAGTAGCGTGCCAACTACGAAGCGGAGTCTCGAAGGTTTTGCTACATCCCGAATGGCACTGTGTTCGTTTTGATGCATAATCTAATCATAGCACATCCGTAAGGTTTCAGCAACTAATATTCTTAGATGAATGTCGTTGAAATTCTTGACAAAATGGTGGATTTTTGCGAAAATGATATTGGAGGAATAATATATGAAAATAGCACGATATGATAAGAATGGAACAATTGGATACGGAATTGTTGATGGAAATAGTTTGCGAACTATGGACGCATGTCCGTTTACAGATTTCAACGAAACGGGAGATACCGTCCGTTTAGAAGATGTTAGACTGCTTGCACCCACAAAACCTTCAAAAGTGTTATCTGTTGGCTTGAATTATCGCAGTCATTTAGGTGATGCATCAGAACCTAATAATCCTGAGATATTTATCAAAACACCATCATGTATAAATGATCCTGAAGGTGAAATTGTACTTCCTGAAGGTGATAACGATGTGCATGCGGAAGGCGAATTGGTAGTGATCATGAAAGAAAGAACACAGAAAGCAACGCCTGAGGAAGCTGCTGAGAATATCTTAGGTGTAACCTGCGGAAACGATGTCAGCGCACGCACCTGGCAGCAGAACGACTTGCAATGGTGGCGCGCAAAGGCATCCGATACTTTTGGCCCCATGGGACCGGTTATTGCAATTGATGTTGACTACAACGATCTACATTTAGAAACCCGAATCAACGGGGATGTGGTTCAGTTCCAAACAACTGCTGACCTAATCTTTCCTGTGCCTGTAATCGTTAGTTTCATCTCTCAATCTATGACCTTAGAGCCTGGAGATGCTATCTACACAGGAACACCTGGTACGACAACTTCTTTAACAGCAGGTGATATCGTTGAAGTTGAGATTGAAGGTATCGGCGTATTGCGGAATGGTGTTGTTGCATAAATTAGGATGTCCTTTCAGCTGAAAAGGTTAGTTCTGTCTTGCCTTCTAATCCGGCTACAACTGGGAAGGTACGTTCGTCTTGTTCATCCTTTGTAACATATTGGACTTCTGGTGAGAAATATGCATAGAGTGCAGTGTTTCTGGGATGGGGTGATGCATTTGGACCAGACCCGTGTACCATCAAACTGTGGAAAAAGAGTGCACTTCCAGCAGAAAGCGGTACATCCATCTGCTGTTTTGCTACATCCTCTCTATCTGTAAGTTTTGCATCCTGCTGTCGTGCGATGCCCCCCCACTCTTGCACACCCCATAGGTGACTACGGGGAACGACTTTAAAACAACCGTTCTCTACAGTAGCATCGTTTAGAGCGATACTCACCGTGACCAGTCTCGGTGGTTCCATAGGCCAGTAGGATGAATCTTGATGCAATCCATGAGATGAACCGTGGAAGGCAGGTTTGAACATTAAGGTACTTCTAAATAGGAGCAGGTCATTTCCGATTAAGTTTTGCAGTACAGCAATCATGCTTGGATGTTGTGCCAAATCCTTAAACACTTCTGAGTATTGTCTAGTGTTTTCAGCCTTCCGTAACACAGGTAATTCATCACCTTGCGTTTCGTTTTTAGCGAAAGGTTCCTGTTGGACGTGTCTACGTGCAATATCAGCCCGTTCCCTTTCTGTATCAGTCTCTTGTCCGGCAGCAAATTGATGCAGTAGGTGTATTTCTTGCTGGCACGTTATCACCTCGTCAGGTGATAATAGGTCTTTGACAACGAGGTAGCCTTCTTTCTCAAAAAAATCCTTCTGTGCAACATTATCCATTTTATCCTCCGATGAGTCTTTTTATTTCCCATACAATGCTTGAAATTGCAAAACCGATATAGACAGCAGATGCAATCAACATCATTATTGTTGAAATTGCCTTAGGTTTGGCAAAACTCGGTAAAAACTTCCTATTCATATAAAGAGTAAGCGGCACATAAATTGCCATTGCGAATCCCCCCATATATGCTGCACTAAATAGGAAACCGAGTTCGCTGACATTGAATTGTTCCATAACAAAAGTGATCACACACCCAGCGACAATCCAGATACCTGCTATAAGGAGGTACCACCAACTGAGCGATCGCTTTTTTGCACCTTGAAAATTTGTGTAGACAATATCAGAGATAGAACGACTTACGCCATCAACCAATGCAAGTTGTGTACCGAAAAGTGTTGCGACGCCGACGAGTAGAAAGATATATTGCCCCGGCATGCCCCAAATGTCTTTTAGGATATTCGCTTCGTCATAAATCAGTGTTCCTGCTTCTGGGACAATTCCTTTTGGATGTAGAACTGCGAGAGCACCAAAAATAAAGAGAAGCATCGTGACAGAGTTAAGTGCCCAAAAGAAGAGCAATTGGTCCTGTTTAATATATTGCCACCATGCAGTGAATCGTTGTCGATTCTCTTCCGTTTCCTCACATAAGAATCCGGTAGATGGTACTGTTTCGTCTCTTCCACGTAGCGGGTTTCGGAGAGAAGGTAACCGTGCCCCCATGCCGATGTTCTTGTCTCGGAGATAGAATGTGTAAAACAAGTTTGCCGTGCCACCCGCCCCCGCGAAAACGACAGCAATAAAGAGTGCCTTGACATTCATGCCTTCAGCAACGTGTCCGACGTTTATCAGTCCAGAACCCAACTCTTTCCACGTATCAAGATTACCTACAGCAATAACGACAAGTATTAACCCGATGGTGACAATTGCAACGAGAAGCTCAACTGTTTTTTCAACGGATTGATATACCATTTTAGGACCGAAGAGGATCAGTGTTACTGCTGCAAAAGTAACGGTGGTCCAAAAAGTATCTGAACCCCACCCATTAGGTCCAATCAGAAGTGCCTTTAGCGCAAGGCCTGAAGCACGTGCCCAACCCGGTGCAATCCAACCTACGATGGTTAGCAGAATGAACAGAGGCACGAATCCTCTCCAAATACGACTATAGCCTGTGTAAACAGTTTCACCTGTCACTATAGTCCATCTACCAACTTCAAAGTTGATCCATAACTGGAGAAAGACACCTAAAACTGCTGCCCATACCATGCTACCACCGTATTCTGCTGCAATGCGGGGCCATATTACAATTTCTCCCGCTCCAATAGACAGTCCAACTAAGATTGCACCGGGACCCGCAATTTTCCAAAATGGTAACTGCTTTTCAGGAAGATCGATTGTCTTAAAATTATCAAGTTTTTCAAAAATGTTCGATATTTTAAGTTTAGCCATGCTTCATCTCTCTTTTCTTTTCCTCAGTATCATATTTATACATCGGCATCCAACACTATGGCATCACTTAACACCTCAATCGGATGTTTAGGTAGAATTCCGGTACCGTGTTGTAACTGATGTCTACAAGAAAAACCGGATGCTGCAAGCGAAAAGTTCCCAGATTCTTCACGAATGATTGGAAATAGACGCAGCTCACCAATTTTCATAGATATATCGTAATGAGTCTTATCATAACCGAATGAGCCTGCCATGCCACAGCAACTTGAATCAATCACAGTGACGCTGTGTGACTTAGGTAATTCCAGCATCTGCAAAACGGGTTGGATACCATCAAGTGCCCGTTGGTGACAATGTCCATGGAGTAGTATTTTTTGATGCATGTCCTTAAATGTCAATGGAAGTTCACCATCATGATGCATTTGAAGAAGAAATTCCTCAATTGCGTAGGTTGAATCAGCAACCTGTTTTGCTTCTTTTGTGTTTATAAGATCAACATAGTCATCATTCAGAGCGGAAGTACAACTTGGTTCACAAGAGACTATCGGTATACCTTGTTCAACATAGGTATGTAATTGTTCAATATTGTAATTTGCGTTTTGAATAGCTTTATCAAGCATCCCTTCCGAAATAAGCGGTCTTCCGCAACAACGTCGCCCTGGTAAAATCACCTGAAATCCTGCAGCTTCCAATACGTATACTGCTGCCTTTCCGATATTGGGTTCGCTATAGTTCAAGAAGGTATCGTGAAAAAGGACAACTTTTTTGTCATAAGTGCCCTGAGACTTCCGTTTTCTAAACCACTTTTCAAAAGTCTGATGCACGAAAGTTGGCATATCACGACGACGGTCAACACCGAGTACTTTCTCTGCCATCCATTTAGATAGCGGATTGTTCGTTGCCCAATTGGAGAAGGGGGCAAACATTGAACCGAATACAGCAAGCGATTCTATTTCTCCAAATAAACGATTACGTAAGGGGAGTCCATTTACCTTTCTGTAATGTGCTAATACCTCATATTTGATCTTCGCCATGTCAACGTTAGAGGGACATTCTGCCTTACAAGCCTTACAACCGAGGCACAAATCAAGTACATCATAGAGTCGTTCGCTGGTGAAATCTTTATGTGGTAAGGCACCAGAGATGATTGAACGAAGTGCATTTGCTCGTCCCCGTGTAGAATGTTCCTCCTCCAGTGTAGCAATAAATGATGGACACATAGTACCCGTAAGTGTTTTTCGGCATGCCCCCACACCGTTACACATTTCAATAGACCTATCAAATCCATCCTGTGCGGAAAAATCGAAATATGTATCAATTTCAATAGTGTTGTATTTTGGTCCGAACCGTAGATTTTCAGTCATAGGTGGCGGGTCAATGATTTTGCCGGGGTTCATAATACCATCAGGATCAAAGGCATTTTTTACCTCTCTAAGTGCCTGATAGATCTGTGGTCCGGACATACTCTCAATCCATTCACTTCGCACAAGTCCATCGCCGTGTTCTCCACTCATTGCACCATCAAGTTCCATCAGTAAGTCCCGTACCTCTCTGGCAATACTATGCATCTTGTGAATGTCCGGTTCAGACTTCAGGTTGATTATAGGACGGTTATGTAGGAGTCCGACACTGGCATGTGCATAGTATGAAGCGGTGGTATCATGTCTCGTGACGATTTCGTCAAATCGTCTCACATATTCGGGTAGGTTCTCTATAGGAACAGCAGCATCCTCTACAAATCCTATCGGTTTTGCATCCCCTTTCATTCCCATTAGCAATCCGAGTCCTGCCTTTCGTGTTTCCCACACGCGTGCCTTTTCTTCGGGTGTGTAGCACCGCACAAAAGCGTATCCGAAACCATCGATCTTCAATGTTCTTTCAAGATGATTCATCTGTTCATGCAATTCTGTTTCTGTTTGGCCGTAAAACTCAACAGCAAGCAGTGCTTCCGGTTCGCCTTGAATAAAACTGGTTAGTCGTGAAAACTCTATAGAACCTTGTGCCATACCGAGTATAGTTTTGTCAATCAACTCAACTGCTGTTGGATGACACGCTAAGATTGGTTGCATTGCCTCCATAGCGGCAATCAGAGACCTGAAGTGTACGACACAGAGGGATGTCATCTTAGGGATAGGAACAAGGTTGACAGTCGCTTCAACTGTTGTCGCAAGTGTGCCTTCTGAACCGACAACAATCTTTGCTAAACTAAAGGGACGATGGTTATTGCAGCCATCTCTACGGTAAGGGGTTACCTCTTTTGAACCTGCGTCGGATACATACTCATCAAGATTGTATCCTGCAACCCGGCGTAGAATACGCGGGTATCGTTTACGAATCTCATCGGCATTCTCGTCACATATTCTGCAAACTTCTCTATAGATATTTGCTTCTAAGGAATTACCTTGCTTCTTTGTAGCGACTTCAGGAAAGGATAATGGAGAGGCTGTTATTTCATCAGCATTAGCAAGCACAAGGTCTAATGACATGACATGATCAATTGTCTTACCGTAGATAAGGGAGTGTGAACCTGCGGAGTTATTACCAATGGTGCCGCCGACATTAGCGTGACTGCTTGTAGCCACATCAGGAGCATACATCAATCCATGGGGTTTGATGTGGTGGTTCAGTTCATCAAGGATTATTCCAGGTTCAACCTGCACCCAATGTTCATCAACATCGAACGCAATCAGTTTGTTCATATACTTGGACATATCCAACACGATTGCTTTACCAACACATTGTCCCGCTAGACTGGTTCCACCCCCGCGGGGCAGAATAGGGATTTGTCGTTCAGCTGCTATCTGTATCGTGCGGATCACATCCTGTTTATCTTTCGGAACAACAACACCTATGGGTTCTATCCGATAAAGACTCGCATCTGTGCTATAAAGTGCTTTTGAGTAAGGGTCGAATCGCACTTCTCCTTGAAGTTCTTTTGTGAGAATTTGCTCAAGTGACGCTTCAGAATTTGGCATCTGTTTTCATTTCCTAAATTAACTTGACATTCTGCTACTTGAAAAGTATAATAATTAAATCTCTAAATGCCCCTGTGGTGGAATTGGTATACACGGCAGGTTGAGGGCCTGTGCCTTAATTGGCATGCTGGTTCGAGTCCAGTCGGGGGCATCTATATATCTTATCAGGACTTACGCATTTTGCTTATTATTAGAAGTTAAAGCGTTTAATGTGAATGCCACCATGTGCGTTCACCAGGGGAGATCCTTCATTGCTTGTTCTTTGCAATACTCGTTCAATTCGTTGTTAAATCTAATCTTTTGCGTAAGTCCTGATCTTAGTTTGCCAACAGTTGTTGATATACCTTGTATGTCCGTTCCGCTATTGTTTCCCATGTAAAGTCTTGAACTCTTTCTAGTCCTCTCCTTTGAAGATCATGATATAACGTTTGGTCGTTCTTGAGCTGATCGATTCTTGCTGCTAATGTCTTTGCATCTCCTTCAGGGAAAACTAAACCTGCATTTCCAATTACGTTCGGAATTTCTCCAGAATCTGAGCCGATGACAGGCACTTCACATGCCATACCTTCTATAAGTACCCTACCGAAAAATTCCACCCAGTCTGCCGTAGTACGAGAGGGTAAAACTAAGGTATCCATACAGTTGAGATAATTGGGAACTTCTTCCGGCGGTACAGCATCAATCCAGACTATTCTATCAGAGATCTGATGTTCAGCTGCAGCTTCTTGAAATCTACCTTTATCTTCACCTTGTCCCACAATCAACAACATAAATGGGCAATAAAGAACCGTCTTGGCAAGCATAGATACGGTTTCAATGAGCGTATCAACACCCTTCATCTGTAACAACCGTCCAAGATAACCGATGACAAAATTATCATTGAGTCCAAGAGATTCCTTCAGTTCTCGCATATCCTGTTTCTGAAATATTGAAACATCAACGCCATTTGGAAACGGAATTTGTGGACCATCATATCCCCTCTGTTTTAATATATCCCCAGCATTTTCACTGAGAGGGAAAGCCATGTCGGTTTCACGGAAGACACGCCTCTCTATCCAAATAGGTAAAGGACCAAAACGTTGTTTAGAAGGGATACTCAGCGAAGTGCGAAAAATAAAGCGACTATTGGGAGAATACTTACGTTTCAACCGAACTGTCTGTAAAGCATTAAGACTCCACGCTTCCTCCTCCAGATGTATGATATCGGGTTGGAAATCCTCGAAATGTTGTGTAATACCGCGTTTATAGAAGAAACGACTACCATAACCAGAAAACCGTATAGGACAAGGAATCTCTTCACAGTGGATGTTTGATTCTGGCACAAAATGTATTTCTTGGAAACTCTCATACCAATGTTCAGGCGTTAAAACACGCATTGTAACATCCGGCTTTGCTGCAATGAGATTAAACTTCCTCCGATACGGTTTCATGATGTATGAATGAGAAAGTACTAAGACGTGCACTGTGTCAACTTTAGTTTACTTTTTTAACTATTTGCCTTGAACATAACTTCTGCCTCACTGTTGTCTGAGGTTTCAGCAGTGTTTTCTCCAATCCCTTCAGGTTCAGCGAGTCCCTCCATCAATCCTGTTAGTTGCTTGCGAATTTCTTCACGTTCCTTTTCAGTTGCTAACCGAGCAAGTTCGGATGCTTCATGCATCTCACTGTTGAGGTTTTCCAATTCCTCTATTCTGGCATCACGTTGGTTTACGTCACTATTGAGTTGTGCAATTTCTGTCTCAAGTGCCAGTTTTTCTTCTCTTAGTTTTTTTACGGTGGAGATAGCATGATCAACATGTTCCTCTAAAAGAGTAACCACATTTTTACCGGTTATTTCAGACATTGAATCCTCCTAAGATTTAATTTCTGCGTACGTGTCTATAACGTAATGCAAGATGTTCAGCATCAGCCCAGGATGGTTCGTTCTGGGCGTAATGGAATAAATACTGTTGTGCATATCCAACGAATTCCCCAAAATAGTCTCTGGCAAATTCACGAATCTCGCGTGGTGTAGCACGTTTACGTAGATATATCTGTTCAAAAATCCGCTTTATCCAGACATCAACAGGCAGTGCCTCAAGATGTCCAAGAGAAAAAAGGCAGATACAATCAGCGACCTTTTCCCCTATCCCCTTCAGTTTCATGAGTTCCATTTTTGCTTTTGAGTAAGACATCCGTTTTATAGCATCAAGAACAAGATCACCGTTAGCAACGTTTTGGGCTGCAAGCCAGAGATAACTGGCGCGGTAGCCTGTACCACAAGCAAAAATTTCATCTACACCCGCATCAGTTAGGACTTCAGGTGTAGGAAAAGAATAATCAACGTACCCTTCAAACGTTAACTTTTGACCAAATTTCTCCGATAACGTACGGATTACCCCCCGAATTCGTGATATATTGTTGTTTTGTGACAAGATAAAAGAAGCGATAGTTTCCCACAGTGCCTGATTTAAAAGACGCATCCCCCAAAACCTATTTATTGCACGATCAATGTAAGCATCAACGTTGACTTCTGTCAAAATTGCAGACAAATCTCTGGATAGGTCAAAATAATGTATCCATTCTGTATAAGTTGGTGAATGTTCTGCTTTTCGTGAGCTCTCTATGAATAAGGTATCCTCTTTCTGTTGTATTTTGAGAATACATCCCTCAACCACACCGTAATAAGAATCGTCTACCCTATTCCAGCGAAATGACTGTCCAGATTCCAAGGTATATTTCAGGTTAAACATGTGAACGTTTTCTATTATCACTATCACTTTTAGAGAAATTATATGTTAAATCACATCAAATTGCAAGTGTTAAGAGAAAAATAAATTGAAAAATTGGTCTCTATAGGGTATCATTAATAACAATATTAGTAAAGTGACAAATTAATGAGACATTTCCCCCTATACACAGATGATGAAGCATCCCCAACATAGGGGCGATGTCACCTCGCCCGTTGTGAAATGTTTCATTAATGTTAATGTTCACTATAAATCAAAATTCAGGAGAAATATTAGGCATGATTATCTTTCTACGCGAAAAATTTATTGCACAAATATTCATGTGGGTCATCGCTGTTGTCTTTGTAATTGCCACGTTTCTACTTTACAGCGGTTCAAGCGGTCCACAGCAGTCAGGTGCTGAAGGAGAAGTAGTCATAAAAATAGGTGCGTTTGAACTTACAAGAGGTACCTTCGAAAGATTGGTCTCAAATCGATTACAGGCTGAGCAGCAAAACCAGAGGTTTAAACAGACAATTGATCCAAAGGATATACAAAAAAAACTAATTGATGGTTATATAAAACGTGTAATTGAGGGAAGTGCAAAGATTACGAATGCAGAAATTGAGCATTATATACGAAGCAATGAGAGTTTTGTCAATTACTATAATGAATCAGACCCTGAGACAGCACAAAGATTTAAGGAAAATGTCTATCATGAACTGAGTGCAACATCACTGCGCGATAGTATACGAGAACTTGAATTGGTTACTGATACCGAAGTAGAACAAGCATTTCAACGTGAGGATGAAAAGGTAAAAATAGAATTCATCGAATTTCCTCATAGGGACTATACCGACCTTGTCAAATTAGATGACATAGAAACTGAAGAAGCGGAGATGTATTATCAAGAGAATAAGAACAAATATAGAACCGAGGAACAGGTTAATGTTAAGTTCATCCAACTTAAACCTACCGACTTTGTATCACAGCATGACATGGTAAAGTATTTTACCGATAATCCAGATGAATTCGTCGTCCCTGAAATAGTTAAAGCAAGACATATCCTGAAGAAGTTTCCTGATGATGCAACTGACGAACAGAAGACAGAAACGAAGACAGCTGCAGAAGAATTGCTAAAAACCGTCCAAGCAGGATTGGCGGCGGGTACACCGTTTGCTGATTTAGCTAAAGAACATTCAGAAGGTCCTTCCAGCGTGAAAGGGGGTGCTTTGAGAGGAGGAAATCCTGAACTCCCCCCTGGAGACTATTTCGCTCGCGGAGACATGGTAAAACCGTTTGAAGAAGCATGTTTTGACACGTTAAATCCTGGTGATGTCAGTGATATAATTGAGACATCTTTCGGATTTCATATAATAAAATTGGAAGAAAGATTAGAACCGACTCAGCAAACATTTCCAGATGTAGAGAACGAAATTCGTGACAAACTGATTAAGATAAATGGTGTAGATGGTGCAGAACGTACTGCAGACGCTCTTGTTTTTGAGATTGAATTAGAAGATTATGAAACTGCAATCAAAAAAGAGGTGTATAAGGATCTATCACTTGAAGTCAAGGAAACAGGTTTTTTCAGTAAAGGTAAAGGTAGCATACCCAATATCGGTTCAACATTAACCTATGGCGGCTTGGTTGAAGAACTTTTTGACCTGGGGGTAGGCGTAACAAAAAAAATTGAAACCAAAGATTACAGAGGAGATATTTCTGCTTTTTTCGTTGTAACAGTGCTCGGGAAGAAATCACCAACTACTCCAGATTATGAGAGTGTAAAAGATCGGGTAAAAGATGATTTGCGAACAGAAAAGTCTAAGGAATTGGCTTTAGCTGCGGCACAAGATCTGATCAATCAACGCACAGACAATGCGTTGTTGGACGATTTAGTTAAGAAATATAAAGCACCTGAAGGTAAAGATACGGAAGAAAAAACTGTTCAGGAAAGCAATCTGTTTAGTCTATCCCATGATAGCGATGTGTCTGGCATGGGTGTCTCAAAAGGTGCCATGTTTGCTGCATTTGATATGTCTGTCGGTGATGTACGCGGACCGTTTCAAGGAAGTAATGCAGCTTACATCATTGAGTTGACAGAACGGGATAAAACCGAATTAGATGATATAGATGATACAGAAAAACTAAAACGTCATCAGACGCTTCTTAATCAGAAAAAAGAGAAAGCTTACGATAGTTGGTTAGCAGCACGTGAAAATGGTATAGAAATCTGGATACACGAAGATTATCGCTAATTGAGGATATCGTAATAGAAGTTCCTACGTTTAGGAACAAAGCCAAGTTCGGAGATAGTACGTTCAATTTCATCTATCGGCATGCAATAGACTGTCCCTGCTTTGCTGACAACGTTTTCCTCTATCATCGTTCCCCCCATATCATTTGCCCCGAACTTTAGCGACATCTGTCCGATTTTTGGACCTTGCGTAACCCATGATGATTGGAAGTTGTCAATATTATCCAAGAACAGACGTGAAATAGCTAAGGTTTTGAGATACTCAAAACTCCCGGCAGGTGGGATATGTGCAAGTTCGGTGTTACTCGGTTGAAACGACCAACAGATAAATGCTGTGAATCCACCCGTTTCATCTTGTAAGTCACGCAAACGCATCAAGTGTTCCACACGTTCCGCGTAACTCTCCACGTGTCCATACATCATCGTAGCACTAGACTTGAGACCCACTAAATGTCCCTGCCGCATCACTTCAAGCCATTCATCAGCAGAACACTTTTTAGGACTAATCTTATTGCGAGCGTGATCAGTCAGTATTTCGGCACCACCACCAGGAATAGAATCAAGTCCAGCATCTCGAAGACGGCTAAGCATATCATGTAACTGCATCCTGTTAATCTTTGCAAACCAGTCTAGTTCCGGAGGCGAAAATCCGTGTATATGTATAGGATAGTTCGCTTTTATCCAACGGAGTAAATCCTCATACCAATCCAATTTGAGTTTAGGATGTAATCCACCTTGCATGAGAATGAGTTCACCACCTAAATCAAGGGTTTCTTGTATTTTCCGACCAAGTTCATCACGTTCCATTACATAAGCATCAGGGTCTTTGCGGTGTCGGTAGAAGGCACAGAACTCACAGTCAACGTAACACCAATTTGTATAATTAATATTTCTATCCACGATGTATGTGATGTATCCATTGGGGTGCTTTCGTTGTCGAATGATATCTGCAGCTTGTCCAAGCGCAAGGAGATCGTTGGATTTGAAGAGTGTCAGTGTGTCATCAAAGTTGAGACGTTCCTTTGAGAACGCTTTTTCCAATATAGGATGAATGGTATTATGCATAAGAATGTATTACCTTCCGTATTTCTGATTCTCTTATCATAATATTTTACCATTTTAGAAATGACATGTCAAAATTTAATTTGACTTATCGGCAGGTTTTCAGTATAATATATAGCGTTAATCTTATAAGAGGAGTGAATTAAATGACAATTGTCTACCTTGAGGACTTAATTAAACATGTGCCGAATAAGTATTTGGCAGTTAATCTCATTGCTAAGCGTGCGCGTTCATTGAATGATGAACTTTTGGGGGCAGGTTTATCTAAAAAACCGAAACCTGTTTCTGTTGCTACTGAAGAATTACAAGCGGGAAAATTGTCATATAGAATACTTGATCCCGACGCTGCAGAATTTGAGATTGAAGTTGACTTTACTTCTGAATCTGAGGGGTATGAGGTCTTAGATGGAGCGGGACAGATCGTTGAACTTTTCGGAGAACGAGCTGAAGATAGTGAGACCGGTGTTGAAGTCCTTGAAACTGACATTGATGCTTTGAATGATTCTGATGATGACACAGATGAAGTTTAGGATCGGGGAGGAATTTTTCAGTGCTGACGTGGCTCAATGGTAGAGCGAGTGATTTGTAATCACTAGGTTGGAGGTTCGATTCCTCTCGTCAGCTTTTGTGCTGGGGGTGTGCTTGAGCGGTCAAAAAGGGCAGACTGTAAATCTGTTGGCTACGCCTACGGCGGTTCGAATCCGTCCGCCCCCATTTAATTTTTGTGCGGGAGTAGCTCAGTTGGTAGAGCATTGGCCTTCCAAGCCATGCGTCGCGGGTTCGAATCCCGTCTCCCGCTTGTGTAGAGTGGCCCGTTTGTGAAAAGTTGAGGAATGCCGGCGTAGCTCAGTTGGTAGAGCACGTCCTTGGTAAGGACGAGGTCACCGGTTCAATCCCGGTCGTCGGCTTCACAAAACAGATACGAAGGTAGAAAATTATGCCAAGAGATATTGTAACATTAGCATGTGATGACTGCAAGCAACGCAATTATGTAACCACACGTAATCGACGGACACAACAGGATAGGTATGAACGAAAGAAATACTGTCGTTTCTGTCGCAAACACACACTCCATAAGGAGACTCGTTAGACTATATATCCACAGGCCAGTAGCTCGAACTGGGAGAGCGCCGGTCTCCAAAACCGGATGTTGGGGGTTCGAATCCCTCCTGGCCTGCCTTGAAATATGATAGCAAGAATAAAAACATACATTCAGAATATTCTAGTAGAATGGCAAAAAGTTTCAAAACCGGACTGGGAACAAGTGCGCGGTAGCACGATAGTCGTGCTCATTGCAAGTGCAATGTTAGGTGTCTTCATCTGGTTAGTTGATGGCAATGAGGAAAGTCCTGAATGGGTTTCGCCCACAGAACTGTTTCTGATTTTAATCCCAATCGGAGTCTTTTTCCTCGGTAAAGGATTAGAAAATAGACGATTGCTTGCAACTGGAATTGCTCTTCTCCCCCTTGTTATTGTCCTTGTCAATAACTATCTGCTTGTTGATCAAGAAGTTCTTAAAGGGTTTGGGATGTCATTTCTAAGAAACATCTTCCTACGATAGCATAATTGTCTTGCTTCACATGAAGATACGTTGTTTATTCTAATCTACGTTCATGAAACACCGAAGCGAGTTCTATTTGACATCCTCTTTAGTATAGTTCAACCTTTTGTCGAAAATGAGGAGTCCTTATGAAGTGGAATGAAGTGGATTTTTGGTAGTTTAGCATTTTTGATTATGTTATCCATAGCATGTGTTCTCGGGAAAATATATGTCATTTATTATGCAAGAAAAAGTTTGACTTAACGGACTATGAAGTTGATGCTAAAGGGGTAGCTGAACAGATATCACAAATACAAACTTAGATTTAGATGAGAACGCAGAAGCATCTATTACTTTGTAAGTGATGACAACAAGAAGTATATTTTCTATCTACCTAAAATAGGCAGTCTATTTGTTATCAGGAAAAAGTAACAGATGTCCTTTATGTATTTTGCAGTTCCCTAAGCGGAACATCAATAAAGTCTAATGTATTTACCGTAAAGGCATCTTGACCCAAAACGTAAACCAACATCGGTTTACGTTGGTTTAAATGCAATGGGAATTGGTCATGACAAGTTATTGGTATATTGTTCAGGTCTACACTGGACATGAAAAGAAAATACAGTCTAATCTTGAAAGACGACTCGCGTCTAAATCAGATAATGATAGAGAAATGCGTGATGAGATATTAGGCGTTAACGTGCCTATGTCTACCACTGTAAAAAATGAAGATGGAAAACGGAAGGTCAGAATCGCACCTACATATCCAGGATATGTTCTTATTAATGCCCAGCATCAGCTTGGTCCCCATGCAGATAATGAGATTGGAAGGAAAAGTTGGGCATTTGTTCAAGAGACGCCAGGTGTCATGAATTTCTTGGGAGACGTGAATCATCCTATCCCTTTAAGCAAAGATGATGTAGAACGTATGTTGGCTGCATCAACTGTTGAAGAGGAAGCACCTGTACCAGAAATTACTTTTTCTATCGGCGACAAAGTACGGGTTATTGAAGGTCCATTCAGTTCATTTACCGCTGAAATCCTTGGAATTGATACACAGCGGCAACGATTAAGTCTGTCTATAACAATTTTTGGCCGTTCAACACCTCTTGAATTAGGATTCATGGGTGTTGAGAGACTTTAACATTTTGAATGATACGGAGAAAAAACAAAATGGCTAAACAAGTTGCAGGTGAAGTTAAGTTGCAATTGGTCTCGGGGCAAGCAACACCACAACCGCCCGTAGGTCCAAGTCTTGCACCTTACATGATAAACCTGCAGGAATTTATTAAATCGTTCAACGCACAAACGCAGCAACAGAACGGAATGGTTGTTACCACGATCATTACCTGTTATAGTGATAGGTCTTTTACATTCACAGTCAAGTCTCCCCCAGCGGCGGTCTTGCTCAAATCTGCAGCAAAAATCGCTAAAGGTTCTGGAGAACCGAATCGGAATAAGGTTGCAACTGTAAAATCTAATCAGATTCGGGAAATCGCTGAAACGAAATTACCCGACCTGAATACGAATGATATAGAAGCAGCTGTCCGGATGATTGAAGGAACCGCAAGGAGTATGGGATTAACAATTAACTAATTCCAACAAGGTTTTATCTCTGTTGCAATTATGTATGATATTATTCGGAGAAACAGAATGGCGAAAAAAGGTAAACGTTATAACGATATTCAACAACACGTGGACAAGATGAGTTTTTACACTGTGGACGAAGCTGTCTCAATCCTAAAACAAACTGCTACTGCAAAGTTTGACGAGACTATAGATTTAGCTTCTCGTCTGGGTGTAGATGCACGTATTGCTGAACAGAATATCCGTGGTACAGTTTCACTTCCTCACGGCACCGGGAAGGCTGTGCGTGTTGCTGTATTTGCCGAAGGAGAAAAAGCAACCGAGGCAGAAGTAGCAGGCGCAGACATCGTCGGTTCAGATGATTTGGTTGACAAAATCGTTGATGGATGGCTTGAATTTGATGCTACAATCGCTACGCCAGACCTTATGCGAGGCATAATGCCGAAGTTAGGACGAATCTTAGGACCGCGTGGATTAATGCCGAATCCGAAGGCGGGAACTGTAACGATGGACATTGCAGAGACACTTCAGAACATCAAAGCGGGACAGATAGAATACCGGGTAGAAAGAACTTCGGGTATCGTGCATGTACCAATAGGAAAAGTCTCGTTTAAAGAGAATCAGATAAAGGAAAATCTCAATACTGTTATGGATGCACTCGTGAAAGCACGACCTGCATCAACAAAAGGTAGATATATTCGAAGTGTTGCCATTTCTTCAACAATGGGGATCGGAATCCGAATTGATCCACAAGAATTTCTATAATTTGAAATCAGATATTCAGAGGACAAATAGATAAAATAGCACTAAACAGAATTGAGTTGAAGAAAGTAGGAGCCGCAGGCTTAATTACCTACCGAGACTCGGAAATCGTAAGCAGATTGGTTCATTCTCAAAATGAAATCATTCTTTTTACTACCGATGTGGGTAAGCCTCCAAGTCTCTGGGGGTTTTTCTATTTCTGGGATTGCGGAGTCAAGATGTGAAAGGAGTTTATATATGCCGAATGAAGTTAACCTTCAACAAGCAGAAGAAATTCGTGAACTATTCAATAATTCAGATGTTATTCTATTAGCAGACTTTCAAGGCCTCTCCGTTGCTGAGGTGAATGTTTTGCGTCAGCAATTACGGGATGCCAACATAAAATACAAAGTCTACAAGAATACATTGATAAACGTGGTTGCACAAGAGAGAGAGATAGAAGGACTTACACCCTATCTTAAGGGAAATACAGCACTAGCAGCAAGCGATGATCCTGCAACATCCAGTAAAATCCTTTTTCAATTCAGTGGAGAACATGAAAGTTTAAAGATTAAGGGTGGTGTCCTTGGAAATCAGGTCGTTGATGAGAGTGAGGTTAAAGCTCTCCAAGATATGCCTTCAAAAGAGGTGCTAATTGTGAAGGCCATCGGTGGTATCGGTGCCCCACTCTACGGACTCGTCAGTGTGTTGCATAACGGATCACCAATGACGCGGTTCGTTAACGTACTGAGTAACACAATAGGTCAAGTTACATTTGTGTTAACACAGATAGTCGAACAGAAGAAAAATGCCGAACAAGCATAACAAATTTTATTTAAGAAAGGAATGAACAATGGCAGATATAGCAAAAATGATTGATGAAATCAGCGAAATGACAGTGTTGGAATTGTCTGAATTAGTAACTGCACTGGAAGATAAATTTGGTGTAAGTGCATCCGTAATGCCAGCGATGGCAATGCCCGGGGCAATCCCCGCTACAGGTAGTGGCGCAGAAGTTGAAGAAACTGAAGTAGTTGAGAAAACCGAATTTGATGTCCAACTCAAAGAGATTGGTGGACAGAAGATACCTGTTATTAAGGAAGTACGGTCTATTACAGGTCTCGGTTTGAAGGAAGCAAAAGAGAAAGTTGAATCAGCACCTGTTGCCATTCAAGAGGGTGTCAGCAAGGAAGATGCTGAGAAGATTAAAGAACAACTTGAAGCCATCGGCGCAGTCGTTGAAATCGTATAGCATGTGTCATGCCCATCAGTCATAAAGAAGATTAAGTAAATAAATTGGTAAAACGATTTTGTCCTATCTCGGTTGGTGCAATTAGGAAATCGCACCAATCGGGTTTGGGATTCTGTAAACCCCGTTATGGTCATTAACTGTAATGGGGTTTTACTTACAATAAGACGTTAGTATGGCGAAAATATTCTATCTGGTATTCAGTCAACTTGCTGTTGGTGGTATGGCTGTTATGCTACTCATACCCAAAGGTTTAGTTGGTGCTAACTTTTATCGCCTGATGGGAGGTATATACCTATTGGTGAGCGGGTTAGCACGTTGCGCGAATCTATATTTGCATGACCAAACTATCTCTTTCCTTAACTTTTTCGGTTTCTGGCAAAACACAGAATCCGTATTGGTCATCAGTTTCTTCTGTATACTACTTCTCTATACACTTAGTTGGTGGTTTAAATCATCTTTCGTCACTCTTATACTGTTCTATGGTGGGATTCTCTGTGGTACATTTTGGCTTATCTATAGTGCTATTGCATACATAAAGATAGTACAGATTCCTAGTGTGACATTCCTGTTACCAGCACAATTTATAGTGGCAGCTGTTCTACTCGGCACTGTGCATACGGGCATGTGGTTTGGACATTGGTATCTGGTAACACCTGAATTACCTGTCCATTATCTAAGACGGTTTAACACCGTTTTGCTTGGTACGTTGATAGTATCTATCGTGTTGTTCTGTTTGAGTCTGTTCTTTAGATCCCACGGAGAAGACGTAGACCCCTTTACCTTTCTTAAAGAGCTTATTTTTTTTATTCGTGTAGGACTTGGATTCGTTGGAACCCTAATTCTTTATTTCATCACTTGGGATTGCTTACGTCCGAAATCTGTTGCACTTGATGAAGTTGGTGCAACCCGAGCAGCGACAGGTTTCCTTTTCATTGCAATCATAACCGTACTCATGGGAGAATTTTGTAGTCGCTATCTGTTTTTAACAATGCTGTTTCTGTTGTAAAGAAATAACCCCCATGATTTAGATAAACTGAAAATTTGACAACTCATAGATTCACTGTTATAATTACCCTTTCTTTTACTCAACCTAAGTCTATTCAGCGAATGAAACCGTAGTGGAGGTAATTATGCACTTAATTACATTGAAAGATTGGTCAGAAACAGAAATACTTGAAACTGTAGAAAACTGTCTTAAGATCAAAAACCATCCTGAAAAATACATGCACGCTGCAACTAGACTCAGTCTTGCATTACTATTCCAAAAAACCTCTACACGAACAAGATGTGCAGGAGAAATCGGAATCGTACAGTTGGGTGGACATGCACACTATCTGGACTGGCAGACGACAAACTTCGGTTTAGCAGACCTGAATGATGAGATCCGCGTGCTATCTGCTTATGTAGATATAATTTTAGCGCGTTTCTTGAAACACGAAAATATATCTATCTCGGGAGAAGCCGCAACTGTTCCTATCATAAACGGGTGTTGTGATAGATTTCACCCAACACAAGCTCTCGGTGACCTGATGACAATACAGCAACAGTTCGGAAGATTGGCAGGTGTCAATGTCTGTTTTATCGGTGTTCACAACAATGTATGCAATTCACTGATTGCAGCTGGAATGAAGGTCGGTTTAAAAGTTACTGTCATTGCGCCGGAAATAAATCCGGCTGCAGTAGATGCGGAACTATGGAAAGAAGCTGAACGAAAAGGTTGTTACAAAACTGTTTCAACTGATAGAATTGATGACACTTTCGCATTACAGGAAGTGATCGCCCAAAACGATGTTATCTATACGGATACGTGGATAGATATGGAATTCTTCACGGATCCTGATTTCGCGGAAGAACGTGAACGGCGCATCAAATTGATGATGCCATATCAATTGAATACGACACTTCTTGCAGGGATTGATTGTAAAATTATGCACTGCTTACCTGCACATCGCGGGTATGAAATCTCTGGTGATCTTCTTGATGACCCGCGCTCTGTCATCTTTGATCAATCCGAAAACCGACTACACAGCATGAAAGCAATCATGTTGAAATTGCTTGAGTATGACTAAAGGGATACAGATTATAGAAAAAGCCTATCAAAATTGGATTCTGATAAGTTTTTTGCAGAGACCAAATACTGAACTGAATTTGTGAATGGACATAGTGATTCACGTTTCTCTTTGCACTTATTCTGGACATGATCGAAAAATGTTTGACATTTTGTGGAATATCCAATACTATATTCTATACATGATATATTTTTTAACTTTCACCCTTTACTATAGAAAATCAGAAAGGCAAAATATCGAAACTGACGATTCAACTTAACCTGCTACATAAGATGCACAACCTATTAGAAGATAAGGTGAGATATATGAAAACATATTTTTCTGTAACATTATTGATCCTCTTAATAGCACTTATAGTACTAACGAGCAATGTTAGCCATGCTGAAAATGTCCCGAACATCATGTTAAGAGTTGTGTACGTACCGCCAGAATGGATAAAATGGACAGAAATAAGGGGATGGACTCAGGCAGTTCCTGTAAAAGAGAGTGAAAAACTCAAATACTATGAAGCAACGATATGGGAGGAAACCGCTTCTGTCTATCTCTATGAGTTTTCTAACGATTTCGCCCCATCCTCTCAAGTTCATCTACCTATAAATGAACAAGTTGCCTATCGTGAACAATTCGTCCGAAAAAAATACACAGACATGCCAGCAGATGTACCCGGTATCAATAAGGACGATAGGAGTCATTACTTAAAAGATGTATTCGTAAATATTGCGTCATATCTAGTGAAGAAACACCCGCATGCTGAGCACCATCTTACATATAGTGGGCACGGTGCCCCCGGAGGTGATCTGTTTGAACTCATGCTGAACAGAGAACATGCCAACGCCTTTTTGAAACAATGGACACAAGAGTTGGGGAAACCGTTAGGCGTTATTGACATGGGAGGTCCCTGTAATAAGGCTGGTTTCGGAGATCTTGTCAATTTTTGTGAGTATGCAAGGTATTATATCGCCTCGGATATGTTAAATGGCGGATATGATATGGATGATTGGACGTATGAGAAGCACAAAGAGACGGATTACGACATACAGTATCACAATGTGTTTGCTGCAAATCAGACACTTGAAGAGGCATTAAGAGAACGTCTTGATTTAAATAGAAAAAGTTATGAGTATTCGAAGAATAATATGATTCAGAATTCAACGCAACAAGCGACCTACCTCTTTTCCTGCAAAACTTTTCTTGAATTCTATCCACAATTTTTGGTATTTCTTAGGGAAACACAGAATCGACAGAATTACGATTCGCATGGCGATTTATTCAGGTTCATGATGGATAATCATGCACCACAATCCCTTATCAACCTATACCATGGCACGATTGTCTACAGTGTGGATAATAAAGACTTCTTTGAATGGACGAATGAACATAACGGAATGTCATTACCACATCAAGACTACCTCCCAAGTATTTATAGTAGAGCAATTAACGTGAGTTCGGATATAATCTACTTCTCTTTAGTAAGGAACACACCAATACATGTTGGTGATACGTTTACAGTGCATCTGAATGTAGAGAACGTCACCGACTTGGCAGGATGGGAATGTGATGTTGAATATGATCCTGCAGTTCTTGAAGCAGATGAGGTGATCTTAAGCGATTTTCTGGATGTGGGTGATGTGTTATCATTTTCACTACCCGCTGCAATTGACAACGTCACAGGGAAGATTACTAACATCAATGCCGCGAGAACTGCGTTGGGTGGTACAAGTGGCACAGGTAGTTTATTCTCAATAACCTTCACTGCTAAGACGGTTGGGGATAGTCGAATCACAATTAGTAATCTTCAAGCAGGAACACATGAATTTGAAACGATTCCGACTGAATATCCCGAAATAATCATATCTGTTGTTGATATTCCCGATGATACGGAACTGAATAGTGTGTTCTTTTCCTGTTCAATAGATGAAGTTCCTATTTACGTTCTGGATACGTTTACACTCAATCTCAATGTGGAAGATGCAACTGATTTTGCTGGATGGTTCTCTGATATTGTATTTGATCCTGCTGCACTTGAAGCAATTGAGGTAAAGGAAGGTGAGTTCTTGAAGGAAGGAAATTCGGAAACCTACTTTCTTAAAGCAACAATTGATAACACATTTGGAGAAATCAAAAATGTAGGTTCAATCCGTCTTAAAAGAGATGGCGTAAACGGTACAGGCACGATGCTATCCGTGACATTTACCGCAAAAACAGTTGGTGATACACACATCAGATTTGTTAACCCAAATGCAGGCACAAGTGACTTGCAGATCATTCGTTTAAATAGTTCAGCATGTGCCATCACTGTGGAAAAACGTGTGTTTTTACCTTGGGATGTAAACAAGGATGGACAAGTGGACATTTTAGACTTAATGCATGTATCAAAGTTTTTGGGAAGAGATGTGTCTTTTTCACTTGAGTCTGATGTGGATGCTGATGGCATAATTGGTATTTTAGACCTTATCGTAGTTGCACAACATATTGGCGATACAGACGGTTCTGCTCCATCCAACCGAAATGCTAATCGTGTTGTTAGGATAGAGAGTACAGAACTTATCCCAGCGATGATACAATCGTGGATATCGCAAGCGATGGTACAGAATGGCGACTCTACTGTTTACCGAGAAGGTATAGCTAATCTTCAAAAACTTCTAACATCGCTTATGCCTAAAAAGACCATGTTGCTTCACAACTATCCGAATCCGTTTAACCCAGAGACGTGGATACCGTATCAACTGTCGGAAGCCGCTGATGTGAGTGTGACAATCTATGCTGTGAACGGTAGGATAGTGAGAACGTTAGTATTAGGCCATCAGGAAGCGGGGGAATATAAGAGCCGGAGTCGTGCAGCATATTGGGATGGCAAGAATAACAGTGGTGAACTTGTGACAAGCGGAATTTATTTCTATACCTTATCCTCAGGAGATTTCACTGCAACACGTAAGATGTTGATACTGAAGTAAATAGATGCAATTAATCAAACACTTCTCAGATATTGCAGAAAATGACGAAAATGACCTGAGGCTTGTTGGCGAGAAAGCACTAAATCTCGGCAAATTAACCCAAGCAGGATTCAACGTCCCACTAGGATTTTGTGTCACTACCGATGCATTCAATTCCTCAGTTAAAGGTTTGTCAGAACAGATTCCGGAGAATATAATAGACCTAACCTTAGGACCCAACATAATTGAAGCGATACACACAGCAAGAGAAACACTCAACAGCGGTAAAGTCGCTGTTAGATCTAGTGCCACCGCTGAAGATTTGCAAGACGCAAGTTTTGCCGGACAACAAGATACATTCTTAAACGTCAAAGATGATGAACTTGTAGACTGTATTAAAAGGTGTTGGGTTTCCCTCTGGTCTGAAAGAGCAATTAACTACCGAGAAACAAAAGGTATTCAAGATGATGGTTTGTCAATGGCTGTGATTGTGCAAGAGATGTGTGCTGCTGATGTGTCTGGTGTCCTGTTTACTGTGAGTCCGTATGACGAGAATGTCTGTATCGTTGAATCAAATTGGGGGTTGGGTGAATCTGTTGTTTCAGGTTCTATCACACCAGATAGTTTCCAAATCTTACGCAAAATAGGTGAGATACGAAAGAAAGACATTGCATCAAAAAAAGAGATGATCACCGAGCTCGGTGTGCAGGGTATACCAGCGAGTAAACAAAATATCCAAAGTCTTTCGGATGACAAGTTGAGGGAACTTTATCAGATAGGTCTTCAAGTCGAGAATCTATACGATCAACCAATGGATGTTGAATGGGCACTGGCGGATAGGAAGATTGTCTTGTTGCAGGCAAGACCGATTACAGTGAAAACACAAACTATATACTATTCATCTGAAGAGGGACAGAAACTTGTCCAATCAGAAATAAGTACACTTGAAGGCATTGCCGATGGTAGAGACACTGTATGGAGTCATCACAATATAGCAGAGGTTTTACCCGCACCTTTACCTATGACATGGGAAATAATAAAAGGCTTTATGTCAGGACAAGGTGGCTTAGGTAAGGCATATCACAGTTTAGGTTTTCATCCGAGTAAACACGTTGATGAGAATGGAATTTTAGATATTATCTGTGGCAGAATATACATAAATCTGAATCGTGAAGCAGAACTCTTCTTTGATGGATTTCCCTTAGTTCACGATTTTGCAGAACTAAAACAGAATCCTCAGAAAGCACTGTACGCACAAGCGAAGACAGATATTAAGCATAGTACACTTTCATTCTGGGTGAAACTGCCACAACATATTATCCGAATGACAAAAGCAGAATTGCATCTGAACAAATGTCGGTCTAACTATGATAAAATTTTGAGAGAACATGAACTACCAAACTTTCATGAGATGGTTAGATCAGAGCAGCAGGTTTCTTATACGGAACTTTCAGACGAAGAACTGGTCCAGAAATTCAGCGAATGGACGCAGAAAACATTGGACGCGTTTGCACCGAAAGCACTTATCGCCACACTTCTTGCCGCATTTTCTCTGCAAAGATTAGAAAATATATTGAAGAAATGTATGAATGAAAATGAAGCGAAAGGATTGGCGAGTAGACTTATTAGCGGCGAGTCAGGAAATCTGACAGTTGAAACGAATGATAAACTATGGCAGGTAGCGAACGATGAAATGTCTCTCAAAGATTTTCTAAACGATTACGGACACCGTGCTGTTGGTGAATTTGAACTTGCAGAACCGAGATGGCGGGAAGATACAACATATCTTAAACAGATTATTAAATCATACTCACAAATGAAGGGGAAATCCACGAGTACATCAGAAAGTAAAAATCAGCATTTTAAACGTCAAAGAGAACAACGAGAAACTGCGCTGATAGAACTTAACAAATTACTTGAAACACATAAGAAATTGAAGAAACAGATTGAAATTGAACTAGATTATACAAGACGATATATGCCTTTCAGAGAAACTGCAAAATTCTACTTGATGCTTGGATACGAACAGATACGTAGAACGTTGATTGAATTGGATACCCGGTACAAATTGGTAGGAGACATTTTCTATCTCCTGCCAGATGAATTAGAGGGGTTAATTAACGGAAAAAGGTTCAACGATCTGATTATTGCAAGAAAAGAGCAGCGAAAAAAACTAATCCAAATTCCGTTGCCAGACGTTATATTTAGTGATGCCTTGAATTGCATCGGGCAGCACGAACAGATAGATGCTTCGGAAACATTTACAGGTCTTGGCGTTTCGGCAGGTGAGGCAAAGGGATATGCACGAGTTTTACTGAGTCCTTCAGACATAAATCCAACTGACAAGGACTATATTCTGGTTTGTCCTTCAACCGATCCAGCTTGGACACCCCTTTTCCTTAAAGCTGCCGGTTTGGTTATGGAGCGTGGTGGAATGTTATCACACGGAGCAGTAGTCGCAAGAGAGTATGGTGTACCTGCAGTTGTAAATATCGCTGACGCAACGCGAGCAATTTCAGATGCACAGACATTACATGTGGATGGAAATCAGGGAACGGTTTCCATTATTTCTGAATAGATCTTGTTAGGAGAGAGAGATGGTTTTTGATGAATTTAGATACCAACGACAACACAAACGTATAAGAACTCGGCGCGCCTTTCTCTTATCGGTAACATTGCATGCACTTGCAATAGTGCTGATAAGTTTGAGCTATATCACTTGGTACCGATCGATGATGCTCCCTGAAACGATACTGAATGACACTTTAGAAGTTACAACAGTCAGACGTTTTCTTATGAGTAGTCAACGGAAGCGTTCTATGCCAAAACGGCATCCTGTCTCTTCCAAGTCTGCCCAAGTCAGAAACCAGAATCCTGCTGAACCGATAGACGCTACCCAACACGTAACGACTGAAAGCGCATCAATTGGTTTCGGTACAGAGGCAGATCTACCTTTTGCTGAAACACGTTTATCAGATACAAGCACAAAAAAACCTGAATGGAAATCTATAGTTGTACCAAGCATGCAATCTCCTACAATAGCCGTTTCAACGTTAACAGATGAAGAAAACTTAGACACCTTACAAGAAGAAATAAATGTCCCTGCTGAACTTGTGGACAGAGATGGAGAGATGGGAGAAGCATTGACAGGTATTGCTGAAAGTATTTCAGATACTGTCCCTGATAGTGCGGTAGATATCATCTTTCTGCTTGATATAAGTGGCAGTATGATTGATAATATACGCGCTGTTGGCAGGCAATTAACGACAATGGTATCCGTATTTGAAGAGAAGGGGATTGATTTCAAACTCGGTATTGTTATCTTTCGGTATCTTGAAGACGATACCATCACCCATCAACCCACACGTGATGTTGACCGATATAAGCAGTTATTGACAACGCATGTTGTTGCTGCAGCTGGAGACGAACGCGCACACAATGCAATTATGAAGGCTATAAGAAGGGTTGAGTTCCGGAAGGATGCAAAAAGACGGTTTGTACTTGTTACGGATGAAGCAAGTAAAGGAACCTATAATCTTAATGATGTTTTACTCCAATGTTGGGAGAACAAAATCACCATGGATGTCATTGGAATCAATCATCTCACACATAGAGCATTAACATCAAAAACAGGAGGACTCTGGTACCCGATACCGATTCAGGAGTAACAACTTATGAATTCAGTTTTAAGAATTGTCAGTATTGCGTAGGACTAATAGTGGATTTTTTAGGTTGGGTAGAGCGAAGCGAACCTCGACATGATACCTTCAATCAATATTTGTTGTCACTTTAATATTTTAATGGTTCTTCGCTCTACCCAACCTAAAAAATAGGAATTGACAAAATACTACTTCTTGACAGCACCAAAAGTCACCCCGCGTAAAAGGTGACTACGCATCAAGAACGTAAATATAGCGACTGGTAGCAGAAAGATGAAAGTTGATGCAGCGATTTTACCCCAATCCGTAAGGCCAGAACCTGTAGCACTAGTGATAGAAGGCGGAGCGGTTACCGCTCTACCACCCGTTTCTGTTAATACAAGTGCAAAGGCGAACTCGTTCCATGCGGTTATTAAGCAGAACACAGCAGTTGCGGCAATGCCTGTCACGGATTGTGGTAAGACGACTTTCAAGAATGTTTGGAAACGTGTATAGCCATCAACAAGGGCTGCATCTTCGTATTCCCTCGGTATCTCGTCAATGAAACCTTTCATTAACCATACAGCAAAAGAAACATTGAAAGTCGTATAAAGTAGAATCAATCCGAAATGCGTATCTATTAATTTCAACGAAATATACATGAGATAGATCGGTATTACAACCACAACCGGGGGAAGCATCCGGGTACTGAGAATGAAAAACAGGAGATCTTCCTTGCCAGCAATGTCGAAACGTGAAAATGCATAAGCAGCAATGGTGCCTAATCCGACTGCAAGGATGGTACTACCCCCACCGACAGTGATACTGTTCAGTAACTGATAGAAGAAATTAGAACCACCGTTTGCTAAACAGATAAAGACACCGACAGTAGACAATATAACCGGAATTAAGAACGACAAGTTTTCTTTCCTGTCATTTACTGTTAACCCATTAGAGACTTCCTTCAAATTGATTCGGTTTTTATTCCAAGGATTTATCAATAGATAGGCAACAACTGAACATATTATTAAAGAAAAGAACTGATACCTAACATCAACTTGTAGTCTGCTCTGTGTAGGTTCTGTACTGAAAAAACTGAAAATACATGTTACTACAAAGATGCTGTTCCAAATAATTCCAAGCGTTCGCGTTGAAATATACTTCTTAAATGGGTTTTTAATAAAAGAAAATAGTGTGTATAGAATCAGACCTAAAATCGTCTGAATGAAGAATAGATATGTTGCGAACGGTAAACTGCCCTCTGGTAGCAGTTTCAGATAATTTTCCAATGATACTGCAAATAGAAACTTAGGTAGTTTTGTATTGATGTCTATAGGAGTCTTTAGGGATGTAAGTAATATCCAAATTATCGGAAGAATGTATGTTATGACAGCGAAAGCAATTAATGAAAAGATCAGTATCGTTAATAAAACTGGCAAAATCCTTAAGAACCACTTATAAACGGACTTTAGAGTTGCAAATGACAACGCAACGGATCTTTTCAGCAGAATAAGTAACCTGTTAATAAAACGTGACATTTAGTGCTAATTCTCTCCCTTAACTTTATTCAGGTATTTTACATAGATATTACTCAGTCCAACGATAATTATAAGCAGTATATAAGCCAACGCACAAGCTTTACCTGTATCAAAATTGCGAAATGCAAGTCTATATAGATTCATTGAAACGGTTTCGGTGACGGTGCCAGGTCCCCCCTCGCGTGTTAGCACATAGACAATGTCAAACATCTTGAAAGCATCCATAGTCCGGAATAGGAGTGCAATTAGCAGAAGAGGTGAAACCAAAGGCAACGTAATGTGCCTAAATTTGAACCATGCCGATGCTCTGTCTACATCCGCTGCTTCGTATAGGTATTTCGGAATAGCACTCAATCCTGCTAATGCGATTAACATCATAAAGGGGGACCACATCCAAGTGTCAACGATCACCACAGCTAACATCGCTATCTTTGGATCGGTTGTCCATGCAATGGGAGGATTAAAAACATCTTTAATGATTGGAATGTATTGGATCGGACTCAAAAGAAAGTTCAGCAATCCCGAGCTATCGGAAGCAAGGATGAATCGCCAAAAAAGTGCAACTACTATAGGGGACAACATCATCGGTAAGAGTAGTAAAGTTGTGACGATTCCCTTACCGATGAAGTGGCGGTTTAAAAGAAGAGCTAAACCGAACCCGATCAGGAACTGAGTAGATACAGCCAAGACGACAAAATATGCGGTTGTTCGAAAATATCCCCACATAGCTCGATCGGAGAGAACCTCAATATAGTTGTTCGCTCCGATAAATCTTGGAGATTTTGGCATTGATGCATCGTAGTCATGAAAGCTTAAAAACAGGGACCAAAGAAGCGGAAAGATATTCATCAGAATGAGCAGAACCATCGTTGGCATTATAAATGCCAACTTTAGTTGGTAATCACTCATGCCATGTGAGAAACGGTTGAACTTCATACGACAATTGTTAATGCATCAATCAGACAACTACATGAGACAACAAATAGCAATTTTAAGGACTTACACAATTTCAGTTTGAACGTATCATATACTGACTAGACAACATAGAACACGTAACGTTCGAAATTGCATAAGTCCTAACCTAAAAAATATAGATTGCCCTGGTCACTGTTCTGCGTTTTCCTTCATGGCTTCAAAGATTTCTTCGTGTTTCTCTGCAATAGTATCTAAAGCTTCTTTAGGTGTTTTTATACCTATAATTGCTTCATTCCAGTTTGTCTGACAGGCTTCCAAGAGTTTTGCATATTGGGGAATTGCCCAGAAATCGCGTAGATAGGGAAAGCTTGCAGCGAATGCTTCATTGTAGGGAGTAGCATTCTTGAAATCATCGGATTGCAGAATTTCTTTAAGAGGTGTAAATCCTCCCAATTTTGCCCATTTTTCCTGTATAGATTTCTGCATAAACCACTTCAAGTATTGCTTTGCAAGGTTTTTGTTCTTTGAATAAGTAGAAATAGACATTCCTTGCCCACCGATACTGATATGATGTCCGCCGGGTCCGGCTGGTGCAATGAAGAACCCGCTCTTGTCATGATAATTGGGATTTGTCTCTGCACTAACCAGGCTTGGGAAAAACGCGTAGAAATTCATTGCCATTGCTACTTTTCCTGCAAGATAAGCATTATTTGTTTCTTGCCAATAGAAGTTTGGAGCCTCTGATGGTGCGAAGTCTAACAACTTTTTGTAATATTCAAGTGCTTCTACTGCCTCGTCAGAGTTTATGTATCCATCTACCTTGAATGTCTCTGGATCCCCATAGGAGGCACCGTAACTCCACATAACCTGTTGGAATCCCATAGTAATACCGTCACCTTCTTTGCTATACCAGGTTGCGATTCCATATAAGTCTTGATCCGGTCGTGTAAAGAATTCTGCTATATCTCGTAGTTGGGCATAAGTTTTGGGGGGATCAAGTTCGTACCCGTATTTCTCTTGAAATGCTGTCATCTCTTCTGGATCTTCAAATAGGTCTTTACGATACACGTATCCTGCCGCATCAACCTCAGCGGGTAAAGCCCAATATGTTTTACTACCTTTTGGATACTCAGCAAATGCAGTCATTGCAGGTCCATAGATAGAGGGTACATCAATATTTTCATTGATCCATTCGGTCAAATTAATATAGTGTTCACCTACTGAGTTTCTACCTAGCCATTGACTGTCTCCGATTACGATGTCGTATAAATCGCTTTTTCCGGTGAAGGATTTGAAGATTTTATCTTGGAATTTATCCCAAGGTATCTGGACTACATCAACTGCGATACCTGTTTCCGCTGTAAAATCCTCAGAAAGGGTCTGTAAATAATTTGCTGGGTCCCATTCTGCCCAGACGATAGTCAACGATTTCTGTTGATCTCCACATCCCATAACAAGTATCATTGCTAAGAGGATAAAACATATAGATAACCGTTTCATTACTGTAACTCCTTTGTTTCAGTGTGTTCTTGGTCATTATTGGTCTTCATTTTGCACACATTCAGTCTAGTACTTAAAGTCTAGTACTTAAAAAGTTTCTCTGATTATATCAGATTATTGATATAGAAGCAAGAATATTTGGTTGTTCGGTTGTTCACGGTTTACTTTTCAAGTTAATATCCCCTCCTACACTGCGTAGGGTCATTAGGGGTCCTTCACTATTGATGACACCCTGCAATTTCCATGATTCAGCATCGTCTTTGTCTGTTCTGATGATGGGTAACGTTGAGATGACTTCTCCACCACCGCTTCTTGCATCAAGTTTTGCAGTTACTGCTGATATAAGTGATACTGTAATATCTCCACCAGATGCTTCAATAACAGAATCATCTTTGAGTTGACCTGTAATATTTGCATTGATAGAACCACCGATAGTCTTAGCCGTTATAGGTCCATCGTTTTCTACATCTATGCTGCCGCCAGATGCATCTAATTTTGCCCCTCCCTTACATGCAATAATCTTTATAAATCCACCTGAAGATTCTCCGTTAATCTCACCTACAACATTTGTACAACGGAGGTTGCCACCAGATGTTACCGTATTAACCTTCCCCGTGTAATCAGATATATTGATATTCCCGCGTAATGTTTCTAATCTGATATTTCCTTTACCTTTATCCAGTCTGACGTTTCCCTTCTCTGTAAATGCGTACAGTAGTCCTGTCATATTTTGGAATTGAAGATTTCCGTTTGCAGTTCTACATTCAACTGCCCCATTTACATCAGTTACCGTGATATTTCCTTTCTTCGTCTTAATGTCAATATCATAACGATTTCGTGGTACAACAACATCAAATCCAATATCAATGCGATCCGCGATTTTTCTCCAATGTTGTTTTTCGGTTATGAAGTTTCCATCGATTTTTAGATTCTTACCTTCCTCAATAAATTTTACTTGAAAATCATCGAGCATATCGGCAGCAAGTCTATCAGACATAATATGAGCAGATCTGTGGACAAAAACATTAACCTTATCGGTGTTTGCTGTATGGATTTTTATTGTACCTAATTCAGTATCAATGATTAATTTTTTCGGTCCGTTATGTCTGACATCAAATGATTCGGAGATATTGTCTAAGGTTTTGAGTTTTAAAAAATCTGGCATTGCGTTGCGAATCATATCACCAAATTTACTTTCCTTGAATTCATCAGTGATGTCATCAATGAACTTTTTACCAAGCATGTTTGTCATCATACCTTTTAAATCAGGAAAGGATCCAAGTCCCTCGTTCAGATAAGCTGCAAGGTGATGACATGCGATACTAATTTCACTGTAAGGTGCATCTTCTTGGAGTTCATCAAATAAGTCATTAGGTATTGCTTCAATCTCTGTTAGCCGTTTCAAGGTCTTATTGAATTGTGTTATACATCTTTCTTCTGCATCCTTATATGCTTCGGTTAAGATTGCGTTTTCAGCGATTTCCGTCGTCTGTTCTAATATCTGTAACAGTCCATGTATTTCATTTTGTCGTTCGTGTTCCATCCTTTGATTCCTCGTTCTGATGTGTAAGTTATTTACCAAATTTTCCTTTGATTGTTTACTATTGTATCTGTAAGAATAACGTCATAGGGATAGGATATTTCCGTATCCTCTTTTTTCTAACAATGTTTTTAACATATCTTTCGCTCTATGAAGTCGCCATTTTACTGTTGTTAAAGGAAGTGAGAGAAAATCAGCAATTCGTTTCTGTGGCATATCTACCCAGTAATAGAGTTTGATGACTTCTTGAAAATCCGTAGGCAGTGAATCAATTGTATCTCGGATTGCTTCATGTGTAGATTCTTTTACTAATATTATTGCAGGATCTGTAGAATTTGGTTCAGTTGGAATCTGTAGTTCGTCATTTTCATTTTCATGCAATTGGATTTTACTTGCTCGTTTTATGTAGCGAAGCGCGCGGTTTCTTGTAATGGCATGTAACCATGCCCCGAATCTATTCAGGTTATCGAGTCGTGGTAGTGCTTCAAATGCTAAGAGGAAAGCGTCCTGAACTATATCTTCAGCATCCGCTGGGTTTTGCACGATTTGTTGTGCTACTGTTAGCATCGCGCGTTGATAACGATTGAAAAGTTCATCAAATGCTCTGTTGTTCCCAGCCAACACAGCAATTATCAATTCGGCATCCTCAGCATCCTGCAAATTTGTTATGGGCATGTAATTACACTCCTATTGTTTGTTAATAGAGTATCAATCGTTGAAAAGGATAGAAGTTTAATTAGCAGTTTGTCTGATAGAGGATTTGATGATTGTCTATGAAGATGGTCTGAAATACATGACAAGACATGCACCGATGGCTGCGAGCAGGATACCGATTATGAATCCTGGGTGGACAGCACCCCAACCATTCTCTGGTGGATGTGACAACGTTGCGACAACAGCATTTACGATGGGTGCTCCAGCGAAGACAATCGACATGACAACGGCAGGTTTGCCGCCAGTACCGAACGCAAGCAATACACCGAATGCGCCTATTGCGCCGACAACTCCTGCAAGAAATGACCATGTAACGCCCTTCCCTGTAAATGACCATTCTGCACCACTTAAAAGGAGTAATACCGCAGACCCCATAACTGCCACTAGAAGATATGCAAGTCCTACAAACAGAAAGGATTTGTATCGTCTAATATCTTTATCCTGTTCAGGATCTGCATTTTCTTCTAACATAGAGGTTTGTCCGTTGTGTAAGAAAACGCCATAGAGTCCCCAAGATGCCACTGTGAGAGCAACAAAGATAATCCATGTATAAGTCATTCTTTTTTCCTCAGATTGAGATATTATAACGTTTGTATTATTTTTTACAACATTATCGATTTTTGGAAATTAAACGGAATATGGTACAATTTAACAGATTTTGCTACAGATTGTTTGAGATATAATCCGAAATTTATTCACAAGAACATAACTATTGCGTAACTCTATAGATGTTTTTCAAAAACATTCATGAGTTGTTGTGCGATTTTTTCACGGTTGAAATTTTGATGTACAATCATCTGTCCATTTGCTCCTAACTGTTTACGTTTTGAGGGGTCCCGGAATAATTGGTATATACCTTCAGCAATCGATTCTGCGGATTCAGGATCTACAAGGATACCCCCTTTGGTCGCCTTAATCATTTCTGGAAATGAACCGTGTTTCGGCTGTACGACAGGTACGCCGTTTGCTAATGCTTCTAATATTGATAATCCTTTGGATTCCTTATAAACAGTAGGTACAGAAAAGACATGTAAACGGTTCAGAAAGTCTATCTTCTGTGTTCGTGTGACTTCACCATAATGCACGAAACTATCCTCAAGCCCCCAGGCATTTATCTGGTTAACTAATTCCTCAAAATAGGGTTTATCCTTTTTTCCTAAATAACCGGCAACATGTAATTCTAAGTTATCAACACCGAATTCTTTTGCAAGCGTATAAAGGGCACTGATCAAGATATGTAAGCCTTTCTCTGGACAGATCCGCGCTAGATACCCAATAATAAATGGAGGGGGGCTAGGTTTTTCGTCTTTCATACCGTGTCCCTCCAAGTTCAGTCCAAGCGGTACGACATCAATTCTATCAACGGAGACTTTCAGATACTCACTTGCCATGAATTGTGCATAGTAACTGTTTGGTGCAACGAAACCGTCTGCATCTGTTGCGCGTTCAGACAATAGCGATAACGCTTCGCTTTTGTATGGATCAATTAAGTCTCGTAAAAAAATGTCTTCCCCTTGAAGTGCGCAGATTACGGGAACATCTAAAGCATTTTTTATCTCTTTTGCAAAACCCAATAGCATAGAATTCGTTAAATAAACAATATCGGGTTTATTCTCTTGACGGAGCCATTTAACTAATTTCTCTAATTCTTTTCTTTGAAATCCGTTCTCACCATTCAGCATAGAAACGGTCATTAAACCTAAATCACGAGCATCTGTAGATGAACTTATGTGTGACAGGCTATTCAGAAGTGAGTTGTTATCAAGTAGTCTATCAAATACCCATGGTGTATGTCGGAAAAATGCGATCTTTTGTTGAAGATAGACATTAATGCCACCATAGAAC
Source organism: Candidatus Poribacteria bacterium (assembly GCA_965208245.1). Lineage (GTDB taxonomy): Bacteria > Poribacteria > WGA-4E > WGA-4E > WGA-3G > MSPOR6. The sequence goes on along the minus strand of OZ242325.1, from coordinate 4,201,515 downwards.
ACCCGGTCTAAACTTACATTCTCTTCATCTGTTCGTGTTGGTGTATATGTTGGAATTAATGAAACATTATGTCCTTGGTCTTTTAATGCTGATGCCATGGTGTTGTCGTGTATACATGTACCGCAATACATACCTGCCGCACCAGCAGTGATATAAGCAACTTTCATGTTTCTGACTATATAATTGGATGAAGATTAAGATTTAGACTAGTTAATATGCGGATAGGGTGACCGCTAGTAATCGGGCAGAGGAATCCAGCCCCTACGATTGTTTTTATGGGTTGGATTACCTCAATATTCATTTAATCTTCATGTAATTATATATACCTTTCAATATATCTTTCAAATTGTAAAGAATTTATTTATCGTATCTGAAGATGGTGGTTTTGTTATCAGTGATACAACAAATAAGATGGATTCGGCAGAATGCGCGTTTGGCATTCTGCATTGATAAGGAAATCGCACCTACCTTGGGATAAGAGTGTATAATTATTTTCAAATTTCACCATATTCAAATTTTCAATGTGTGTTTTACAATGATCGCCATGAGTATAGTTGCAACAAAACAAGTAGACGATGTGATACATTAATCCTATCGGTATTCTTAGAACAACCTGAGCGTTATCCCACAACTAGAAGTCGTTATGTAGGACAAACAGCAGAACCAGCAGCCTATAGAGTAGTATTTTAAGTGACCGTTGCATGTTAAGTGACCGTTGCATGTTGAGTTTCCTTTTTCTTCCAATTATAGTAAAATATCACAGTAGATGCAAGTATTGCAAGTACATGGGTCCAAAGGTAATCGACACTCGTTGAAAAGAAAAATAGGCAGAGGACTGCGATTAATGAAATACCCCTTTCCAACAGAGACATTTCTTTGAAAGCATAACCTGCCATGCTTGCTGCAAAGATGACTGTGCCTATAAGTGTTAGTGATAGATTCAACAATAAACGCCATATTTCTGGGTTCCCACCTTCAGGACTAAGTAAGAGGAGTTCAGGGCGTAGTACAAATGCATAAGGTAGCGCGAAACCTACAAGTGAGAAACGAAATGCTGCAAATGCTGTTTTCATTATGTTTGCATCCGCAATTGCTGCAGCTGTATATGCTGCCAAGGCAACGGGTGGGGTTACCATAGACATCATACCAAAATAGAATATAAAGAAGTGAACTGCAAGTAGTATATTCTCTAAATTTAATTCCTGCAAGACTGGACCCATCAAGATAGCAACCAAGAGATAGCACACTGATGAAGGGAGCCCCATACCCAAGATGATTGTTGACACCATTAGTAGAAATAGGGCATAAATCAGGTTTGTCTCTGCCAATGATACCATCGTAGATACCATTTTAGTTCCAATACCTGTTAGTTCCACGACACCTAATAAAATCCCAACACATGCAGCCGCTGCGATTAATGACACGCCGCTATGCGCTGCGTTCTCCATCGCTTTCATTATACCTGAAATACTGATTCTTGTTTTCGGATGGCATAAACTTACAACAAAGACGGCCAATAGTGCCCAGCTTACAGCACGATAAGGTGTTGATGCTCTTAATAGGAAACCGATAGAAGAAAGTAGAAATGGACTATCATCAGTACCACTTACATCTGCCCCCGGTAATTTCAATAGAAGTACTATTAATGTGATAAAGGCGGTAAAGAATACGATACCTTGTATCTTTGAGAGTTTCTCTTCTACCGTTTCTTTTGGTGATGCTTCTTCTTGTAACGCTGACTGTTCGAATTCCTTTTGATTATCTGAAGATGTTGGGTTGCTGATACGTTTTGCATAAAAATGGACGATGAGGAGCAATGCAGTATAATAGAAAATTGCAGGAATTAACGCAGCTTTGATTATTTCAAGGTAGGTAACGGATGGTTCTACTATCTCTAACATCATATATGCGGCGGCCCCCATTATAGGTGGTACTAAGGCACCCCCTGAGCTTGCAGCAGCTTCAATTCCACCAGCAATTTCAGGTTTGAATCCAACACTCCGCATCAAAGGTATGGTGAATGTCCCGGTAGTAGCAGTATTTGCAACTGCTGAACCTGATAATGAACCCATCATGCCACTTCCTATTACTGCAACCTTTGCGGGGCTGCCTTTACTTGTTCCAAATAACTTTTTTGCAAGATTTAGAATATATGCAGTCGCACCAGTCTGTTCCAGCAACGTACCGAATAGGACAAAGAGAAAGACATAAGTAAACATCACTCTAAGTGCAACACCGAAGACACCACCGTGTAGAAAGGTCTTCCCGATTACACGTTTTATAGAGTAACCGCCATGTTGAAATAACCAACCTGGCAGATACTGTCCTGCAAGTGCGTAGAGTAAGAAGGTACTTGCCAGAATTGTTAACGTTAAACCTATAGAACGACGGGTTGCTTCTAAAATAAGAATGAGTGCCAAACCGCCAACAAAAAAGTCTAAGGGGTGTTCAGCTGCGGCACGATTACCGAGAGAGGTATCGTTCAACCACCATGATTCAAAGATTGGTTCTGTTTGTAGAATGACATATCCGCAACAGCTGAATGAAAAAAGTGCAAGACCGAAATCCGAGATGTCAATAAGTGGATTGTCTGCTAATTTAGGATGGAGTGGATACTTCAAAAAGACGATGATGAGACCTAACAAGGCAAAAAGAGCCAACCTTGACTGTGGCTTCAGGAATGGATAGTTGACTTCCACTAAGATAAAAGTACTGAGTGCAACAGCAACTGGAAGGATAAGTGATCGTTTGTTTTTTCTTAAGCTGTCCACCATGAATCAAAAGTCCGTTTTTATTCTACCCCACGAGGTAGTAAGTTTCTGAATTGGATCAACGCTAAGTCCTGTTCTGGATTCATAATTTCGTGTTATCTCGTTTACAGAAAGGGGACGGTCATAGATACGCACTTCATCAATTACGCCAGGGAAAAACCTTTCTACAGTACCACGATTGTTTGCGGCACCGATATAGACAGCTTCAACAAAAGGTTCAAAAGAGGTTAACTTGCTGGCATCGCCGAAGATAACAAGTTGTTCTGTAGCATCCATATAGATGTTAACTCTTGGTATTTGAGCGTCCTGAATAGCAAAGACGATATGATGCCATTGACCATTTGAAAGAGCGAAGTCGATCTGTGCTGCTATGGCTCGACATCCAACGTCCGATTTTTGACGAACATAGAAGTGAACAACATCCTGTGCATAAAGGAAACCTTGTTGTGCACTGCGATTAACATCTATTGCCCACGCCATATTACACCCGACATCTAGAACTTTAAAAAGCGATGTCCAATCTTCTTTAAATTCTGTTTTGACCCATGCTTCAAAAGTTGAAGAACCGACCCTCCCACCAAAGTCACCAAGGTTTGTTAGGTTGACATAATCATTAACACCATCAAATTCAAGTGCTTCACCTATTCGACCTGCTACACTCTTTGGATCACCGACAATTGTACCATTGTTGTTACCCCAGACATCCATTACCGTTGTGTCAGTCATATCTTTTCTGTCGAATGTCCAGTAACTAACCAGACCATCGGTAACAATCGTATAGGTATAGGCTTTTACTAACAACAAGAAACTTGCACTTGCAAACAATAGAAAGCATAGAACTCTTTTCATTGAAATGCTCCTTAGTTAGATTTTCCCTTAAAGTCCAAGGTCAAACTTTGGAAAATCGCGGATATAGAAATTCGAAAACGACATTTTAGTGACTTGAAACTCTATTGCAATGCTTTAACCAATCTCGAAAAAGAACATTACATCTCTTTCATGAGGCAATTTAATGCTGATGTCAATGTCTTTGCACGCCATTGTATCTAATGTGTAACTGCCGATAACCTATGTATCACCATAATTTTGCAGCAATGTCAGCAAGCTTTCACTGTTTAGTAACTGACTTGCCTCTTTTCTCAATAGAGATGAATGGTGAAGGTTTTTTTTATCTGTCATCTGTCATAAGGAATCGTTTTTTCAGTCTGGGAGACCCAACCCCTACAATGGTTCTGAAGACCGTGTTTCTTTAATAGTGCAACGATTTTGTCTGCGTCATCTCTTCGCATCTGTTGTGCAATCTGTAGAGGTGTTAAACCTCTTTTGTTTTTTAGATTGATGTTTGCCCCCTGGATGATCAATGCTTCTATGGTCGCGCGTTGCTTATCTCGGTTCTTTATGGTGGAACGGATTGCTTCAAAAAGTGCTGATTCTCCATTATTGTCAACAGCATGAATGTTTGCGCCATTTTCTAACAGGACATCGATCACTTTGAGAAAACCGGCTTTAGCAGCACAATGTAAGGCAGATTTACCTTTACTATTCCGCACATCAATGTTTGCACCGAGTTTCAATAGTCTAAGGACTTTTTCTGGATGTTCACCTTTGTCTCCTCTACACACATATACCAAGTGGGGCCACCCCATATTGTCTAATGCGTTGATATCTTCAGAAGGGACACCGTGGGACTTGAGAAGGTTACTCATGGAAGAATTGTCATCAAATACACGGGGTGCTTGACTGATATCAACACCATTTTCAATTAGTAGTTTCACGATGTCTACGTGCCCATCAGTTACTGCATGATCTAGTAATAATCCGCTCTGTTCTCTGACTGAAGTACCTTTTGAGATGAGTAATTCTACTATCTTGATGTTCCCGCCAACTATTGCATAAATTAGGGGGGTTGCCCATGGTGCATATTGATGTTCAACTGAGTGTGGTTGTCCAGGTGGTAGCATGACAGAGTCAAGGTATCCGACATTAACAAGATTAGGATCGTTTTCAAGAAGTGTATATACTGTTTCGTAGTCTCCAAGATACGCAGCGGTATGCATGTCAACAATTGCACCTTGTTGTTGTAGGTAGTCTGCCACATCGTCGCGACCCTCATGACGTGCGACACAGTATGGCGTTATCTCAAGATCATGCTGACTTAGGTGGCATCCAGGAAGGTTCATGTCTGCTCCGCGTTCTATTAGAAATTTGACCATGTCTAATTTTCCACGGTATGCTGCTTCCCACAACATTGTTCTACCGTGTGAACCGATAGTGTGAATCCATTCAGGTTTTAGATCTAATAGTTGCTTGACTGAATCTATATTCCCACGTCCAGCTGCAGCAACACCGATTTTTAGAAAATCGCTCTGTTTTCCTGTTAGTTGTATTTTTGACAAATTTCGCTCCATTTGATTCGGTGGAACCGGTATTATGCGGTCTGTGAGACCGGTAGTATACGGGCGGGGTGCCCCCGTCCCTACGATCATTTTTATGGATTGGTTTACGCAAATATTTAACCTTGATTAATAACTTTTGGTCTGCCGCCAATTGAGGGTGGTAATAGCATCCGTTTCTGTTGTTCTGTCAGTTCTCCGTATTTACTTATGTTGTAGTAATTTCCTGACCATGCGGAATGTCCTGGACTATATTTATAGAGCAATGTGCGTCTTTGGTGATTTGCTTTCCACGGCATTGTTCCATGCATGAGTGCTTCGGTGAAAAACAATACATCTCCTGCTTCAAGTGGTGGTTGGACAACATAATGTGTTGGTCTTTCGAAGTTACGTACATCTGATGGTATTTCTCTTAGAAAGTTACTCTTATGGCTACCGGGTATACATGCAAACCCGCCTGCACCATCAGGTGCATCTGCTAGATTGTATGTCATCACACATAGCCCGTTGCGCATGACACCATCACGATATTTGTACCAGTGATCTCCTTCAGGCCCGCCTGGTCGCCCACCGTCTTCACCTCCGTGAAGTGTTCCAAGTCTATCACCTATTTTCATAAAAATTGGATAATCGTGGTCCAAACGCACATTCGGTCCCAGTAGTTCAATTAAATAGGGTAGGATTTTGGGATGATCAATCAACCGTTTAAAGGGTTCTCCCCACTGACTTGGACATCCGTTCATTCTACCTTCATCAATATAGGTATTCATTTCTGCGACTTCTTCATTGGACAAGACGTTTTTAATTACAAGGTATCCTTCAAGATCAACTTGGAATTTTTCTTCACCTGTCATAATTTACCGTTCCTTTCTTGTTACAACCTATTTGAAAACAACTGCTAATATTCATAAATCGTTGTTTTACTGAATGGATATCTGTCTGAATGAAATAATAACATACCTATCCATTCTGAGTCAAATAAACTTTATGTGGGTGTTCAGTGACATTCCTAATAACGTACAGTGTTGCATCAGGGTTCTTCAGTTTTAAGAATTGTTAGTTTTTGCGTAGGACTAATAGTGGACTTTGTAGGTTGGGTAGAGCTTGCGAACCCCGACAGAAGCTTGAGCGTGTCGCCAGTTAATATTTTAATGACGCTACGCTCTACCCGACCTACGGATAAATTCAATAAATTAACGTTTGTTGCGTAATTCTTCAAAATCACCGAAAACTGAATAGCCCTGGACGGCAGTAGAGGTGGTCAAATCCGGTTGACATATCTCCATAACTGCAGATATAATACTGATATGTCAACTTTTGATAATATCTTTAAACATATTGCTGGAGAGTTCACACAGGACTTTGCAGTGTTAGCACTGAAAACATCGGAGGTGGAAGTCACTGGACGGTTAAACACAGAACATATCACGGTTAAGACGCATCAGAGCGATATGGTATATCATGTCCGCTTGCTGGATGAGGATGCGATCTTGCATATAGAGGCACAAACAGAACGTATAAACCGATGCATTTACGGATGCTCGCTTATGCAAGTGTTCTTGCTCTGGAGTATGAGAAGAACGTCTATTCAACGGTGTTATATTTCCGTCCACCTGCAGGTCAAGGCGACCCCGGTTTCTATCAATATGGAAATGAAGATCAAGGCGGCATATTCCGCTATAACGTTATACGTATCTACGAGTTAGAGGGTAAAGCGTTCCTGGATCCCGATGCTTTAGGAGTGCTATCTTTCACAGGTCTGATGAAGCCGCCACCAGATATGTCACGAAAAGACTGGACTGCTAAGTGTATTGAGACGATCCGGGCAGCTGATGTTGATGAGAAGATGCGGGGAACGCTTCTGTTTGCATTCTCGCTTTTCGGAAGTTTTGTCCAACCCACCGAACTATTTCAAGACCCTTCATTGGAGGCAATCATGCAAAAATCACCTTTTTATGAACATGTGATACAACGAGGACGTGAACAAGGTATTGAACAAGGTATTGAACAAGGTATTGAACAAGGTATTGAACAAGGTAGAATCGATGAGAAACGGACAGCAGTTCTCAAAGTAGTGCGTCATAAGTTTGCTGACATATCAGATCTTACTCTCAGCGAGATTAGTGGCATAGATGACCTTGTTCATCTTGATGATTTGTTCGACCAAGTCCTCACTGCAAAATCGTTTGATGACATTGACTTTTCAAAGAACGGAAAGTAGTGTATATAGTGAAACCAAGAAATAATAGCGATAATACCTCAGGCTGGTAGGTGCAATTCTGCGCATTCGCTGAATCCTAAGGACGATCACAGGCTTACGTGATAGTGCAATGATCCGGCTTATGTCGGATTGTTTGCTGTGGGTTTCGGAAGTGGACTTTTTTCAAACTCACGTAATTATAGGGTGGTAAAGTTATGGTTATTTGTCCGAACGTAGGAATGGCAGGATTCGTGGGGATGGGTGGAAGGGGGGAAGGGGGATGGAAGGAGTGATGTCCCGAGGACAATAGCGGAGGATGGTCAAATCCGGTTGACATATCTCCATAACTGCAGGTATAATACTGATATGTCAACTTTTGATAATATCTTTAAACATATTGCTGGAGAGTTCACACAGGACTTTGCAGTGTTAGCACTGAAAACATCGGAGGTGGAAGTCACTGGACGGTTAAACACAGAACATATCACGATTAAGACGCATCAGAGCGATATGGTATATCATGTCCGCTTGCTGGATGAGGATGCGATCTTGCATATAGAGGCACAAACAGATGACAGTACGTATAAACCGATGCATTTACGGATGCTCGCTTATGCAAGTGTTCTTGCTCTGGAGTATGAGAAGAACGTCTATTCAACGGTGTTATATTTCCGTCCACCTGCAGGTCAAGGCGACCCCGGTTTCTATCAGTATGGAAATGAAGATCAAGGCGGCATATTCCGCTATAACGTTATACGTATCTACGAGTTAGAGGGTAAAGCGTTCCTGGATCCCGATGCTTTAGGAGTGCTATCTTTCACAGGTCTGATGAAGCCGCCATCAGATATGTCACGAAAAGATTGGACTGCTAAGTGTATTGAGACGATCCGTGCAGCTGATGTTGATGAGAAGATGCTGGGGACGCTTCTGTTTGCATTCTCGCTTTTCGGAAGTTTTGTCCAACCCACCGAACTATTTCAAGACCCTTCATTGGAGGCAATCATGCAAAAATCACCTTTTTATGAACATGTGATACAACGAGGACGTGAACAAGGTATTGAACAAGGTATTGAACAAGGTATTGAACAAGGACGTGAACAAGGTATTGAACAAGGACGTGAACAAGGACGTGAACAAGGTATTGAACAAGGACGTGAACAAGGTATTGAACAAGGACGTGAACAAGGTATTGAACAAGGTATTGAACAAGGTAGAATCGATGAGAAACGGACAGCGGTTCTCAAAGTAGCTCGTCATAAGTTTGCTGACTTTTCAGACGTTGTTCTCAATGAGGTTAGGGGGATAGATGATCTTGTCTATCTTGATGATCTGTTTGACCAAGTCCTCACCGCAGAATCGTTCAAGGACATTGACTTTTCAAAAAACGGAAAGTAGTAAAAGGAGTATGTATAGTGAAACCAAAAAATAATAGCGATAATACCCCATGCCAGATCCTGTTTATGATAGTAACTAACAAAGACACCAGGTCTGCCACTCATTGAAAACTCCTACGGATGGAAGGAGTGATGTCCCGAGGACAATAGCGGAGGATGGTCAAATCCGGTTGACATATCTCCATAACTGCAGATATAATACTGATATGTCAACTTTTGATAATATCTTTAAACATATTGCTGGAGAGTTCACACAGGACTTTGCAGTGTTAGCACTGAAAACATCGGAGGTGGAAGTCACTGGACGGTTAAACACAGAACATATCACGGTTAAGACGCATCAGAGCGATATGGTATATCATGTCCGCTTGCCGGATGAGGATGCGATCTTGCATATAGAAGCACAAACAGATGACAGTACGTATAAACCGATGCATTTACGGATGCTCGCTTATGCAAGTGTTCTTGCTCTGGAGTATGAGAAGAACGTCTATTCAACGGTGTTATATTTCCGTCCACCTGCAGGTCAAGGTGACCCCGGTTTCTATCAATATGGAAATGAAGATCAAGGCGGCATATTCCGCTATAACGTTATACGTATCTACGAGTTAGAGGGTAAAGCGTTCCTGGATCCCGATGCTTTAGGAGTGCTATCTTTCACAGGTCTGATGAAGCCGCCATCAGATATGTCACGAAAAGATTGGACTGCTAAGTGTATTGAGACGATCCGGGCAGCTGATGTTGATGAGAAGATGCGGGGGACGCTTCTGTTTGCATTCTCGCTTTTCGGAAGTTTTGTCCAACCCACCGAACTATTTCAAGACCCTTCATTGGAGGCAATCATGCAAAAATCACCTTTTTATGAACATGTGATACAACGAGGACGTGAACAAGGTATTGAACAAGGACGTGAACAAGGTATTGAACAAGGACGTGAACAAGGTATTGAACAAGGACGTGAACAAGGTATTGAACAAGGACGTGAACAAGGTATTGAACAAGGACGTGAACAAGGTATTGAACAAGGACGTGAACAAGGTAGAATCGATGAGAAACGGACAGCGGTTCTCAAAGTAGCGCGTCATAAGTTTGCTGACTTTTCAGACGTTGTTCTCAATGAGGTTAGGGGGATAGATGATCTTGTCTATCTTGATGATCTGTTTGACCAAGTCCTCACCGCAGAATCGTTCAAGGACATTGACTTTTCAAAAAACGGAAAGTAGTAAAAGGAGTATGTATAGTGAAACCAAAAAATAATAGCGATAATACCCCATGCCAGATCCTGTTTATGATAGTAACTAACAAAGACACCAGGTCTGCCACTCATTGAAAACTCCTACGGATGGAAGGAGTGATGTCCCGAGGACAATAGCGGAGGATGGTCAAATCCGGTTGACATATCTCCATAACTGCAGGTATAATACTGATATGTCAACTTTTGATAATATCTTTAAACATATTGCTGGAGAGTTCACACAGGACTTTGCAGTGTTAGCACTGAAAACATCGGAGGTGGAAGTCACTGGACGGTTAAACACAGAACATATCACGGTTAAGACGCATCAGAGCGATATGGTATATCATGTCCGCTTGCTGGATGAGGATGCGATCTTGCATATAGAGGCACAAACAGATGACAGTACGTATAAACCGATGCATTTACGGATGCTCGCTTATGCAAGTGTTCTTGCTCTGGAGTATGAGAAGAACGTCTATTCAACGGTGTTATATTTCCGTCCACCTGCAGGTCAAGGTGACCCCGGTTTCTATCAATATGGAAATGAAGATCAAGGCGGCATATTCCGCTATAACGTTATACGTATCTACGAGTTAGAGGGTAAAGCGTTCCTGGATCCCGATGCTTTAGGAGTGCTATCTTTCACAGGTCTGATGAAGCCGCCATCAAATATGTCACGAAAAGATTGGACTGCTAAGTGTATTGAGACGATCCGGGCAGCTGATGTTGATGAGAAGATGCGGGGGACGCTTCTGTTTGCGCTCTCGCTTTTCGGAAGTTTTGTCCAACCCACCGAACTATTTCAAGACCCTTCATTGGAGGCAATCATGCAAAAATCACCTTTTTATGAACATGTGATACAACGAGGACGTGAACAAGGACGTGAACAAGGTATTGAACAAGGTATTGAACAAGGACGTGAACAAGGACGTGAACAAGGACGTGAACAAGGACTTGAACAAGGTAGAATCGATGAGAAACGGACAGCGGTTCTCAAAGTAGCGCGTCATAAGTTTGCTGACTTTTCAGACGTTGTTCTCAATGAGGTTAGGGGGATAGATGATCTTGTCTATCTTGATGATCTGTTTGACCAAGTCCTCACCGCAGAATCGTTCAAGGACATTGACTTTTCAAAAAACGGAAAGTAGTAAAAGGAGTATGTATAGTGAAACCAAAAAATAATAGCGATAATACCCCATGCCAGATCCTGTTTATGATAGTAACTAACAAAGACACCAGGTCTGCCACTCATTGAAAACTCCTACGGATGGAAGGAGTGATGTCCCGAGGACAATAGCGGAGGATGGTCAAATCCGGTTGACATATCTCCATAACTGCAGATATAATACTGATATGTCAACTTTTGATAATATCTTTAAACATATTGCTGGAGAGTTCACACAGGACTTTGCAGTGTTAGCACTGAAAACATCGGAGGTGGAAGTCACTGGACGGTTAAACACAGAACATATCACGGTTAAGACGCATCAGAGCGATATGGTATATCATGTCCGCTTGCCGGATGAGGATGCGATCTTGCATATAGAAGCACAAACAGATGACAGTACGTATAAACCGATGCATTTACGGATGCTCGCTTATGCAAGTGTTCTTGCTCTGGAGTATGAGAAGAACGTCTATTCAACGGTGTTATATTTCCGTCCACCTGCAGGTCAAGGTGACCCCGGTTTCTATCAATATGGAAATGAAGATCAAGGCGGCATATTCCGCTATAACGTTATACGTATCTACGAGTTAGAGGGTAAAGCGTTCCTGGATCCCGATGCTTTAGGAGTGCTATCTTTCACAGGTCTGATGAAGCCGCCATCAGATATGTCGCGAAAAGATTGGACTGCTAAGTGTATTGAGACGATCCGGGCAGCTGATGTTGATGAGAAGATGCGGGGAACGCTTCTGTTTGCATTCTCGCTTTTCGGAAGTTTTGTCCAACCCACCGAACTATTTCAAGACCCTTCATTGGAGGCAATCATGCAAAAATCACCTTTTTATGAACATGTGATACAACGAGGACGTGAACAAGGACTTGAACAAGGACGTGAACAAGGACGTGAACAAGGACTTGAACAAGGACTTGAACAAGGTATTGAACGAGGACGTGAACAAGGACTTGAACAAGGTATTGAACGAGGACGTGAACAAGGACTTGAACAAGGTATTGAACAGGGTATTGAACAAGGACTTGAACAAGGTAGAATCGATGAGAAACGGACAGCGGTTCTCAAAGTAGCTCGTCATAAGTTTGCTGACTTTTCAGACGTTGTTCTCAATGAGGTTAGGGGGATAGATGATCTTGTCTATCTTGATGATCTGTTTGACCAAGTCCTCACCGCAGAATCGTTCAATGACATTGACTTTTCAAAAAACGGAAAGTAGTAAAAGTAGTATATATAGTGAAACCAAAAAATAACGCAATAAGTAGTTTTGGACTTGCAATAAGCCCTTTCCATTTTTCTCTTGACAAAACCCACCTTTTAATAATAGTATCCTACTTAAATCACAATACTTTGGTAGAGAATGTAACCCGCGTCGCATGACGCGGTCTCTACCTACAACCAAGTTACATTGGAAAGTATTGTGTGTTAATGTATTGTGAACCCGTAAATTGACAAAATAACCATATATATTGCTTGAAGAGTGCATAACGCACTGGAAATACGCTATGCACCATTATATCAAGCAAACGAGGTGACTTATGGCACGTAAGTGCGGCACGCGAGCTCGTAGTGCCAAAACTGGTAGATACGTCAAGAAAAGTTACGCAAAACGTAACCCTTCTACTACGGTTTTTGAATCTACAAAACCTCGCAAAAAATGCAAGTAAAACTTGCTACAATGTTAGGGGTCTCTGATCCCTAACATTTCACCTCACAAGGAGAAAAAATGTCTAAAAAATCACACGATGGTGCTTTGTTTCCGATACCATCAGCAACAACACCATCCACTCTACCAACAATAGAGGATATATTACCTCCACCTGTTTTGTGTCGTCCCGATCTTTCAAATAGAAAGTTCGGAAAATTCTTACGGAATTAGTCGTTTTGGGATTAAGTAAAATCTCTATAAACATAGATTTAGACTGAATTTATCGCTTGTTTTAATTACTAATTCATGATACAATATAGATAGGTTTTAGGGGGTTATGAACCCCCTAAATGAACAAGAAAAGACGAGTTGTTTTTTCTGATGTTCGTCTTATTTGATTATTGTATCAGAAATTCATCAGAAAAATCAACTCCTAAAGAGGAGTACCTGATGAATTTAGTAAAAATCATGGAGAGATTCCCTGACCAAGAGAGTTGTATTGACCATCTTGAGGGAATACGTTGGGGTAATAAACCCCGTTGTCCGAAATGTGAGGGTCCGAACCTGAAACGCAAAAAAGAGAACGGCATAGGTAGAATAGGACGGTGGCATTGTTCTGATTGTGGTGCATCATTCAAGGTTACCAGCGGGACACTCTTTGCTGGAACAAAAATACCGCTACAAAAGTGGTTTTTAGCGATCTCATTGATGGCAAACGCAAAGAAAGGTATCTCATCTTGTCAGTTGGCGAGAGATTTAGGATTGAAACAAAAGGCTGCTTGGTCTATAATGATGAAGATACGAACTGAAATGGCAAAGAAGTCTTCTCTTTTGTCGGGAATCGTTGAAGCTGATGAAACTTATGTCGGTGGTAGAGACAAGAAAGACTATGACCGAACAGTAGATGAACCTCGCAAGCGTGGTCGCGGAACAATGAAAGACGCTGTTATCGGTGCAGTTTCAAGAACTGGACATGTAATTGCTCAATTGGTGTCTGATATCACTGGAGAAACGATTGCTAACTTCATTCGTGATAACGTAGATACAGAGAATTCCAAACTCTATACCGACCAGTTTACAGGATACAACACCATCGGTAAGGAGATGGAACACGAGACGTTGAACCGAAGTAAGAAGTGGGAGAAAGGTGGCATGCATACCAATACGATTGAAGGATTCTGGTCTTTCATCAAGCGTGCATGGTATGGAACACACCACCACTACTCAACAGAATACACGCCACTGTATCTCGCAGAGGCGTGCTACAAGTATAACTATAGGAACATTGACATTTTCAATAAGTTTGTCAATGATAGTATAAGATGAATATCCCAAAACGACTAAGTCAGAACATCTAAAACGATACAAATGTTAAACGAGGGTATCGCTCGTAGGCTCGTTTGTACTCTGTTTGAAGTAGTGGCAGGATGCAACGCAAAGTGCGTTGCACAAACAGTCCTGCCAACGAGCTTATGGATAGTATAACATGGGTGAAAACTGACTGTCAAATTAAAAAATGTTTAATCCCAAAACGACTAATTCCGAAATCTTAAATAAGAAACGTTAGAAAACTTCACAATCTTGAAAATCCTATAATCCTGCAAATCCTGGTTCAGACAAATTCCACCTTCCCTCTTCCATCCTTCCACCCTTCCGCCTTCCTCTCTTATCCTGAAAATCCTAGTTCAGACAAACAAAACGTTTTGACAACCATTGTCTTATACGTTAAAATACTATGAGAGCATTACCAGAGAATTACCTGCTACAGAAACACAGTGAGTCCAGATAAACCAATTTGCTGATTTACAAGGATACAAAAATGATTCCCCCAATAACCAAACTACTCATAAAAATTGATCAACTCGAATGGGATTTGGCAGAAATAAAAAAAGAATTAGAAAAACTTCAAGCACCAGTCATGAAGTCACTCACCCCCGAAGAACGTCAAGCAGCGCGGTCCTCACGAGTCCGAGCACAAAATAAAAGACGACGTTCGGTACGCAAAAAACGTGATTCTGAAGCTAAAACTCTCACCGCTGAGGAGCTTCAGCAGCTTTCTCTGGAGGATGGAATAAATCCGGAGGATAATCTTTTTAGCAGTGCTATCATTGAAGAACGGGAGAAACGAAGAGGGCGAATGTCTTCTGGTTAGATGCAAATGCATTTGATTTCTTTATCAATTCATCATAAAACGCCACCATGCATATACTCTGTGCAAACGTAGGAAGCACATCCTTCAAATACCAAATCATCAACATGCAAACATCCACCTCTCTCGTCAAAGGAGGCGTGGAACGTATCGGCAATTCACCATCCGCTTTCACACACACCGTACCCGGAAAACCAATCCGAGAAGGTGAAATTGACGCACCATCACACATTGACGCAATTGCACATGCAATGCAGCTTATAACTGATCCTGAAGTCGGTTGTCTTACAGACCTAAACCAATTAGACGGTATCGGATTCAAGACGATTCTTGCCAAAGGATACTGGCGTTCAGCACGGATAACAGATGACGTTATCGCAGCACTTGAGGAATCCACACCCCTCGCACCAATGCACAATCCCGCTTATATCGCCTCAATTCAAGCTTTTCAAGAACTCCTACCGCATACACCCCTCGTCGCTGTATTTGAAACATGGTTCCATCAAACTATACCAGATTATGCCTACGAATTCGGTGTGCCACGTTTCTGGGTAGAAAAACACGAAATTCGGAAATACGGATTCCACGGTGCATCACACCGATATATCTCTGAACGTGTACCGAAAATGCTGGGACGTAATAATAGCGAAGGACTCAGAATCATCTCCTGTCATCTCGGTGGAAGCTCCTCTATTTGTGCAATAAAAGACGGGAAATCTATGGATACATCTATGGGGGCATCAACACAATACGGCATGATACAATCTACACGATGCGGAAACCTGGACGTTTTTGCTGTTATGTACCTGATGGATAAAGAGGGGTTTTCAACTGACGAAATACGCAGACAACTCATTGAAGAATCGGGGGTAAAAGGTATCTCTGACACCAGCGGAGACATGCGAGACGTGGCAGCAGCGATTGAAGTAGGTAACGACAACGCACGCTTAGCCTTAGAAACTTATGTATACGGTGTGAAAAAATACATCGGTGCTTATATCGCTGCACTCGGTGGCGTTGATGTTATTGCCTTCGCGGGTGGGATAGGCGAGAAAGGAACAAAAACACGCAGCCAAATCTGTGAAGGACTTGAATGGTGCAGTATCCATTTAGACCTTGAAAAAAATGAGAAATTAACTGGTGAAGGTGAAATCTCGGCAGATAACAGCCATGCAAAGATACTCGTAGTTTCTACAAATGAAGAACTTATTGTAGCTCGTGAAACAGCACATGTACTTTCCGATTAGGGTTATCGTTGCCTACATCAAATATTCACGTTCCTTAAATATCCGAATAGCAAGCCACATTGCACCTGCCGTGAGTAAACTTATGACGAGAATCGCTACCCACCAAGCAGGAGGTTTGTCTCCCAAAAGATCGCGAAGCATGCCGCCCCTTAAATTGAAATCAGGAAACAGTCTCATAAGGTAATGACTTAGAGAGAGTCTCTTAATTCCTATAGACATAAGAGGAAGCGCTGTAATTCGTTCCCAACCAAAGACGAATAGCAATCCCCACAATACTGGAAACTTAAACCGAACCGACAAAAGCATCGCGAAAATTCCATATACAAACAAACCTAATGCAAATGAACCCGTATACCGAAAACTCATCACAAATACGAGTAAACGTTCTTTAAGCTTTGGATGTGTTTGCATAATTCCCATCAGCAGAAGATGCGAAAAACCAAAAATAACAACTGTCCCCACCACATAAGCTGTAAATTTTGTTAATAGAATCATCGACTTTGGAAGCGGACGCATCTGTAGATAGGTCAAACCTCGACCATCAATTTCATCCGAAACTATAGCTGAACCGTAGAATATTGCACATAAACTCGTCAAAAAACCGTAACCTATAAACGTTATGTAAGGGATAAATGTATTCACAGCAGTGCTCCCGCGCGCATAGAAGCGAAACAGCACCGTGATAGAAAGCATCAACATGCATCCTAATAAAATTAGGAGCACACGACGACTCCAGAAAAGTTGACGAAGTGTCAGTTTGAATAAAGCAAAATAGACAGGAAACGAATTAGGGATCGTAGTCATCTATAGTCTTCAATATGGTGAATTCTCTAATATTGTCTAATGAAGAAAAAATAAATATTCAGGTAGTCCAAACCATCAAAACGATCGTAGGAGGTGGGTTTCCCAGACCGCATATTACCGTTTTCATTATCCGCATATTACCCGATTTAAATCTTAATCTTCATCAGAATATAGTATCATATAATCAGGGAAATAGCAATATTGATTGCAAACTTTATCTATTTTGCATGACCTATATGTGAATTGATATAATTTGCAACTTTGATTTGAAAATACCGTAGTAATCTGATACACTGTATATACTAATATCAAGGCACAGCATTTAATAAAGAGGCAATATATGCAAGAACTATACGACACACAACCAGTAAACCCTCCTTCACGTGCAATCCTCGTCGGTGTAAAACTGCGGGATGTTACGATGCATGACACAGAGGAATCGTTACAGGAACTCCGACAGCTCACCGAAACTGCTGGAATTGAAGTGGTGTGTGAAACAATCCAATCCAGAAATGTGCCAAACCCAACATACTTTATCGGAGAAGGAAAGGTTGACGAACTAAAAGAGATCGTTGAAGAACTTCAAGCCGATGCAATAGTCTTTGACGAGGAACTATCTCCTGCACAAACACGAAACATTGAAGGTATACTTGATATTGCCACGGTTGACAGAACAGGTCTTATCCTGCAAGTATTTGCACAACGTGCTTTAACAAGCGAAGCAAGGTTACAGGTGACATTAGCACAATTGGAATATGCTTTACCAAGACTTACACGGATGTGGACACACCTTTCACGAATTGCAACAAGAGCCGGGAGCGGAAGCGGGGCATTACGCGGTCCTGGTGAAACACAACTTGAAATGGATAGAAGATGGGTACGTAGACAGATTTCTCAACTGAAAAAAGAATTAGCGAAAGTAGAAAAAAGACGGAAGGTTCAAAGACAGAACCGTTCAGACAAAATAAAAGTTTCACTCGTTGGATATACCAATGCTGGAAAATCTACGCTCTTTAACATATTAACAGGTGAAAACGTCTTGGCAGAGGATGCGTTGTTTGTCACCTTAGACTCAACCACACGCCAGCTCAGTTTGCCGAAAAATCAGAACATCCTGCTGAGCGATACCGTCGGTTTTATCAAAAAGTTACCACATCAACTTGTTGCAGCGTTCAAAGCAACTTTAGAGGAGATTACAGAGGCAGATCTGTTGTTGCATGTTGTGGATATTAGCCATCCAGAAGTTGAAACACAAATTGATGCCGTAGATAAAGTCCTAACAGAATTGGATGCCGATGCAATACCTATGGTCATGGCTTTCAACAAAATAGATCAACTTGAATCAGAAGAACAAATACATGTGCTCAAGACACGTTATCCAGAGACAATAACCATTTCAGCAAAACGTGGGGATGGTGTTGCTGGTCTGACGGATCTATTGGCAGAACGTTTTGATGCTCAGGGGGCAACGGTCTATCTGAGCATTCCTTATACAGAGGGAAAGACGTTAGACATGCTCTATAAACACGGCACAGTGTTAGATACGGATTATGCAGATACCGCTATTCACATCTCGGCACGATTGCCAAGTCGGTATCTAAAGTCTGTCTCACAATTTTCGGTTTCACCGGAAAGTATGTAGCGAAGTTTCACACGTAGTTTCTACTTATTAGGTTTTCATATAGAAAATTTTAAAATTAATGAGACATTTCAACGTTTACGAAAACCACGCAACGTAGAGGCGAGGTTTCCTCGCCCGCTGGGGAATGTTTCATGAATTCTTAGGTCCACCATATAGCGAAAAGGAGAAGGTTTAACCATAATGAAAATAGGTGTTACACAGATTATTCTTGGAAATATGTCATTGGAAGATACACTCTCGCTCTGCCAAGATGCGGGATATGACGCTGTTGAACTCACCTTTGGCGAAGGGAAAGACACCGACATTAACATGAGCGATTTCGAACTACAAGGGATTGCTGCTAAATGTGGCACCGCGGGTGTGGAAATAAGCAGCATCACCGCTGGCTATGCAAACCGAGGGAATTTACTCAGCCTTGATGAAGAACAACGAAAAAACGGTACTAAATCGCTAACACGCGGATTAGAAGTAGCAGGTGTACTTGGTGTTGGTGGAATTCTACTACATCCCGGTCAACTTTCTGTTGAAGGAACATATCAAAAGGTATGGGATAACCTCGTCGGAATTCTGAAAGACATAGCACCATCCGCTGAAGAACACAAAGTCGCTATCGGATTGGAAAACGTATGGAACAAATTCCTACTCAGTCCAAAAGAGATGCGCGAGATTGTTGATGAAATTGACAGTGAATGGGTCGGTACATATCTGGACACTGCAAACATGATGGCTTACGGCTATCCTGAACACTGGATCCGAGAACTTGCACATCGAATCAAACGGGTTCACTTCAAAGACTTCTCACGCGGTTCGCACCGATTCACCAATCTATTGGATGGGGATACCGATTGGGCAGCCGTGATGGCAGCGTTCCGTTCTGTCGGATATGACGGTTATGTTATTCACGAAGTTGGCGGGGATAGAGACGCACAGATAGACCTTGCAAATAGGATGCGAAAAATTATCGCTATGTAGACACTAGGCAGACAAAAAACGATGGATTACATATCCATCGTTGAATGCCGGAGGTCGGACTCGAACCGACATGGGCCTAGGGCCCGCTGGATTTTGAATCCAGTGCGTCTACCGATTTCACCACTCCGGCGTATTAATAGAAGTTCAAAACAATTAAGATGGTAACACATTCCTGGAGAAAAGTCAATAAGAAATGGCTAACCAACAAAGAGGACTCGCCACCGAAAGCATCTTCAAAAGAGTTTATACTGCTGTTACGGCGTTCTTGTTACTATTGATTGAAAAGGAAACGTGGCAGGCACTTGCGCGCTGGGTCTTATGGAAGGTTATTCCGAAACGCCGACGAATCCATAAAGTCATGCAGGAACTCAATCCGCTTGCAGAAAATGCTCCTCCCGAGATGCACGCGCTACGAGAGGAGGTATTCTCAAAGAGTTGTCTAGACTTGCCAAAACCGCAAGACCTAGAAATCCTAGTGAATATTCTCAATCATGTCCAACAACCGATAGGATATGAACAGATATTCTTTGCTGCACTCTATCCCATACTGGTAAAACGGGATCTTGAGGCAATTCCAATTACCTCTACGACTCCACACCGACTTGAAGTAGAGATCGGTTATCTTGGACACAACGAGGACTACTTTTTCTGGATATTTGAAATTGATGCTAACAGAAAAATGTCACTTAATACACAACTTCAGATTCGGGAAGAACAGCGAGAAGACAAACGTTATGTGGTCTATACCTTGGGCGGGACAGGACTCGTAGAGGAAGATTTTGCAGCTTATGCGGAACAGTGGCTACTGAACACGCCGCGCCTTTCATTAGCACTACCATTACTCGCTACGGCGTATGCTGACCAATGGATACTCAACACACGGATATATTTTGCACATATACTCAATGACCTAAAAAAGCGGAATTACAAAGTTACAGCAGAGTCAATACCTGATTTTGGACGGGCACGGTTGTCAATATTACGCCATCTTTCGCTTCTGCGGACAAATAGACATCAATTTCGGTCCTCACGCCGAACTCGTTAAGATAAATTCCCGGTTCAATAGAGAAACAGACACCAGGAATAAGCATACGTGCATCATACGTTTCAAGGTTGTCTAAGTTCGCGCCGTTCCCATGGATGACCGTCCCGATGTTATGTCCTGTCCTGTGGATAAAGTAATCACCGTACCCTTTTTCTGTGATATATCCGCGCACACAGTCATCAACGGTATATGCTGGGATCAGTTCTCTTGCTGCCCATTTTTCGCGTATAAATGCTACGGCTCTATTTCGTGCTTCCTTTACGATCTCAAATATCTGTTCATATTTTTCTGGAACAATTGCTCCCGCATAAGCTACCCATGTTGTATCAGCAAAAACTGCATCTGGGTCTTTCTGTTTTGCCCATAAATCAATTAGGATATAATCACCTATTCTAATCTCGTCCGCGCAGCTTTCATTTGGCGCGTAATGCGGGTCACCACTATTTGCATTGACTGCAACAATAGGGGGATGTTCAGTCGTAAGCTGCATCTCATCAAATTGCTTGAGAATCTCTTGTTGCACATCATACTCAGTGATCGTATTACCAGCCTTGAGCTGGTCTCCAATCCAGTTGAACGCATAATCTTTTGCTTGCAGCACTTGGTAAGCGGATTTTTGATGTCCCTCAAATTGTGCTTTGGTTAGAGGTGCTTCAACATACTGTGCCAGTTCCGCTGAAGATGTCACCGCAACACCGTAGGAACGAATCCATTCTAACGTTCCCGCATCAACGCGTGAAACATAAGGAATAGCTGCATTAGGAGAATACTCCATAGCAACCGTATTCACATTGGCAAGTAAGGATTTCATCTCCGCATTGAGTTCCTGCCAACCAGCATATAAAGAGACCTTTCCAGGCACATCATTGAAGTTAGACGTTTCAATCTTATGAATTAACCAATGCGGTTCACCTTGTGCGGGAATCAAGCAGAACCATCGCCGCGTTATATTAAGTCCCGTTAAACCTGCGACATTTTGCGAAATCGGGTTGATACCCCGAAAATCGTATAACAACCAAGCCTCAAGGCCCGATGAAGTCAACGCGGATTGAATTTCAGATAATTTCATACTTATTCCGTTTACAGATGCGGTTTCATTATCAAATAAGACACTCAACTGAAATCATAATAACAGAGAAGACTGCATAAGTCAAATAGTATCTGCAAGTGTAAAGGCAGGTAACCAAGCGTTTACCTGCCCTTTTAATAAACGTCGTTATGTCGTCATTCTGATTATTGAAGGGTTTTGAAGTTTGTCTTGCAAACAAGACGTTTATTTCACCTTCGTATTTATCAAAATAGTAACTACTATCATCATCCGCACCATCGTTGGAACTTCTAATACCAATAGTTTTTATGCCTTGTTTCCATAATTTTACTCGGATCCGTGCCATTAATTCATAGATCGGAGGATCATTTTTGTAAATGAATTTATTTATTATGACAATTATACATATTATTTACAAAAAGTCAAGCAAAAAAAACAAATCAGTAATAATCCGATTTTTCCTAAACAATCATTGAAAAAAACGCAATAGCATGGCATACTTAATACAACCATAAAACTTACCAAAGAGAAATATGATACAGATTGCAGACCTACCCACAGTCAATGCCGCTCTAAATACGATCAGTGCTATCCTACTGACAATAGGATATGTCCTAATTAGACAACGGAGAGTTGAAGCACATAAGAGATATATGCTCGCAGCTTTTGCTGTGTCAGTGCTTTTTCTCATCTCTTATGTAATCTATCATGCCAACGCGGGGTCAACACCTTTTACATGCCAAGGGTGGATACGTCCTGTCTATTTTACGATATTGATTTCACATATCATACTTGCTTTCGTGATAGTGCCGTTGGCGATACGAACCCTCTACTTAGCTTGGCGTGAAAGGTTTGAACAACATCGCCGTATTGCAAAGATCACTTTACCCATCTGGCTATATGTATCCGTGACAGGTGTACTTATCTACATTATGCTGTATCAGATGGGTTAGTTATTATAGAGTAGACACAAGGTAAAAAATCTATCGGAAAATATATGCTATGGGGTGTATGGACGGAAACCCCGCACCATCAAACCGCGATCACTACTAGCTTTCTTAGCTTCTTCTGCAGCCGCAGCGCGTTTCTCTGCTTCTGCGCGATTAACTGCTGTCGTTCCGCCAATTATGACGAAATCG
Organism: Candidatus Poribacteria bacterium; assembly: GCA_965208245.1. GTDB lineage: Bacteria > Poribacteria > WGA-4E > WGA-4E > WGA-3G > MSPOR6. The sequence goes on along the minus strand of OZ242325.1, from coordinate 4,178,651 downwards.
TCAGTGCGACGGTACCGGTTGATGAACACCGGACGCGGTTTATCGGACATATTCTGTTTGGAACCGTGGATAGTCTTCACATTAAAGAAGATAGAATCCCCCGCTTTGCCTTCAACAAGGAGTGCACTTTCCCAAGGCCATTCATCCTCTTCTAAACCGAGATGTGAGAAGGTATCAATGTGTTTGAGCTGTCCTAGTTTATGGGATCCAGGAACAACATGAAGTGCACCATTGACAAGATCGGTGTCTACAACGTAGTTCAAAATACCGACCGGTCCCTGATAACGATGTTCAAAGTAAGCGGAATCTTGATGTAGGTGCTTTGGATGCCCACCGACCGGTTCCTTATAGAGACATTGTCCGTTCCCGAAGATTTCAACGTTGGGACCTAAGATAGCCGCTACGATCTTAACAGCATTTTCATCAAAGGCGGAATGAAAAAATGCCGCGCTTGTCTGATAGTTCACTGCTAACACCATGATCTGTTTATCACGATCATAGTCTGCTGGTGCCGGAATAAACAAAGTTCCGTTAGGAGTTCGCCATCCTTCAACTATCTGCTGCGCTTCATCAAGCAGTGCTAAGGACTCTGCAGCGGTAGCCTCTATATCTTGATGTATCCTCTCAATATAGGGTTTCATCAGACCGCGCATGACGAGACAACCGTGTTCGTCAAAGATGCTGGACGCTTCTTCAGCATCCAAACCTTCGACTGACATCTCAATATCTTCAAGAGTAACTTTCAATTCATGATCCACAAATCTTCTCCTTATCAGGCATCTTCAATTTTAGTATATGGCAACTGATGATGTGATACTATAAAGCGCGGTTAGGAAATCACACCTATCGAGCAAATACTGAAAAACTATGCTAACCCCATGATGGACGATTTCCAGTTACCTTTTCTAAATACTCAGCAGTTTGACGGATATTATCCTTGCGTTTCTTGTCTGCTTTCTTTTTCTCTGCTGTTTCCGTTCTATATTGAACCTTATAGTTTCCTCTGTCCAATCTTCGCAATACAAATTCACCAGGAACATTCCTGTTCACATAGACTAACATATCGTGCAACAACCAATAAACATCTGTGGGGGTGAATTGTAAATGACAGTGTTTAGATTCCGCTTTAACAGCATCAAGTGTTTTCTGCACATAAGTAACAACTTCTGCAAGTGTATAGGATTTATTTTCATCTAAATTAATCTTGTCCATTTTCATCTCCTGTCAATTTGATGGATGGCATGCGCACAGGTTCTGCTTCAAAAGGTTTCAGCCCATCAATTTGAACTTTCGTACCGTTGCGAACCTGAATCAATTGTGAAGCGATACTCACGGCTATCTCTGGCACAGTCTTTGAGTTTATGTCTAATCCGATAGGCGCATAAACGCGTTGCAGTTTCTCTATCGGAATTCCCACGTCTAATAGGTCGTCAAAAATGAGTTTTATCTTTCTCCGACTGCCGATCAATCCAATGTATCTTGCATCAGATTCAACAACGCTATGTAGTGCCGATTCATCATGTTGGTGACCTCGGGTTACAATTACAACATAAGTTAGATGGTTGATTGGATAGTGTCGGAGCTTCTCCGCAATGTCTCCGATAATGATTTCGTCTGCTTCAGGTAAGCGACTCCTTGATGCAAAATCTGCACGATCATCAACAATGGCGATATCAAAATCTAACCAACTCCCAATATGGCAGAGAGCCTGTCCAACGTGTCCAGCTCCCGCAATTAGCAACGTCGGCCTCGGCTGGATAGGTTCCAAAAAAACGGATACGGTTTTGTCCTTTTTGTATAAACTTGACCTATTCTGCTCAAGTATATCGGAGATTTCAGTTTCTATTTCAGTTTCTAATTTCAGGTCTCCCAACGTGCCGATGCGTTGACCATTCTTAGCAAAAACCATCTTCATACCAACCTTAATGTCCGGTTGCTTACTTTCTACAACCGTTGCACTCATTAACGACACCTTTTCTCGATTGAGTTCTTGTATACGTGTGAACATTTCAGCTTCATCTTGTGTGTTTGGTAGATCTATGAATATTTTCATATTTCCACCACAAATGAGTCCATCATCCCAACCGTAATCGCTATCCAATTGGAATTCAAGTAGACACGGAACACCACCTTGCATCAATCCGATAGCCTGTCGCCGTGCTTCTGCTTCCACACATCCACCCCCCAGTGTGCCGATATTGCGTAGGTCAGGTAATATGAGCAGTTTTGACCCCGACTTCTGTGGGGTGGAACCTTTTGTCTCAACTACAGTGCAGTAGGCACTGACTTGCTCAGATTCAATTAATTCAGGGATTTTTTGATATATTTCTCTCATTTGCTGAAACTTTGTGCCTTTGCACTTTGGGAGACCAGATTCGTAAATTGTTCAGTTTGCGATTCCGTTAACTGTAATGGGACAATGCTCTCTATGCCTTCACTACCGATTTTTGAGGGGACATTGAGGAAAACAGAAGTTGTATCCGTAGAGATTAACGTACCAACACTTATCACCCGTTTCTTATCTAAACTGATGGCGGAGATGACCTGTAAAATGTGACTCGCTAAGGTATATTCACTCGTCAAGGTATATTCACTCGTTGTGGTATATGGACAACGACTTGCAACCGCATCAACTATACTTTGTATATCTGTTTCATTCAACAATTGTGTAATTGGGATACCATTAACTCTACAGTATTGAGGCAACATAAACGTTTCCTCATCATCTCCGATAACTAATCCGGAGACATCCTTTACTGAATATCCTGTGCGGATTGCAATTTCAGATTTGAGATGCGCTGTGGATACACCGTTTGCTATACCGATAAGGTTATCAACACCATGACTCTGATGTAGCCAAGCAGAGATATAGTTTGAGAACGGCATAGCGACTAAGACTATTGCGTTCTGCATGTGTTTAAGAATCTTCGGCACAATGTCACGAGCAGAAGACAGATTCGCTGTCCTTAATGCTTGTGCTGAATGAAATCCGTAAGGTAATTGCGTTGGCAGCAGAACCACCAGATCAGAACCTGATATGTCCTCACAAACTGTCGTAAATGTTACTTGTGTATCACTTGCACACATCACAGATGCAAGCGTAAGGTCTTCTACTGCAGATGCAACGAACTTTTTGTTCCTTGTGTTACGGTTTCTCTGGACACTACCGGCTTGTGTGCCAGACAAAATAACAATGCTCTGTCCAAACTCAGACTCACAGATACCCCAACTCACTGTAAGTGTTAACTGACTGTTTCCTATCAATGCAATTCTCATAAATTTGTCCTTCATATAAGCGTTTCAACGATTTCTTGGAAACTTGTTTCAAGTTTCTCACGCTGGACATACATTTCAGAATCCGCTTTGAGTTTAGTATCCAGCAATTCATCATAACGTTCAACATATTCCATTAAGGTCTCTACCTCTTTTTCGTAACAGATTGCCGTAGTTAACACCTTTTCCTTCACTACGATCGGTAGTTCTTCAGGCGTGATCTGTGTTAATTCCCATCGCCATACTTTTTCAGATATATACGTAATAAATCGTTCTAATACTTCACCTTCATAACTATTTTCTTGCAGTTCTTTCACTTCATGAATTAGTCCAATGACTTGATTAAATAGGGAATCGGGAAGTATATTTCGCAATTCCATGATGTGACGGCCTATTGTAGAAATTGGCAATTTATTCTGAAGTAGGAACATCCGTAGGTTTGGATAATCGTCCAATGATTTGGTTTCAGTCAGCCATGTTTCGTTAATTGCAGGCAGTTCATTTAGTTCAAAACTCAGAACTTGTTGTTTACGAATTTCTTCAAGTGAAGTGTTGTTGCCATTTAATCCAGCGTGTACAAGGCTATCTATCACTTTGGATTCAGCATAAGGTTTCAAAAACGCTATCATCTCCCCAACTTTCGACTGTTCCGCAAGAAGCGTTTCAACAGTCAAATCACCATTGTAATGTGCACGCGAGGCATGCCGACTTTTCTTTTTACTTGTTGCGTTAGACAGACGGTCGACTCGTTTTGCCAATGTTCCATCGTAACGTAGCAACTCATCACGGAGTAGAGAAAGTGTAATGTCTCCATGAATGGCAAGTTTTTCAGTTGAAGTCATATCTTGAACCGTATGTCCCGTCTTTGACAACAGTGCCTTATTGAGATTACGCCCCAAGGTCTTCCTGTCCTTATCGTTTGCAACAACAAGCTTGCTTTCTAAGGTGAGATTCATGAGCCTTTTTGTCTGATCAGGTACACTTAGATTGATGTCACATGTAGGTTGAAAGTTGACAAGAAGTTGTTCGCGATATTTCCCATTTAGCAGTAATGTCCACAATGTTGCGTAATACGTTTCACCTTTTGTTTTTGTATCTGATTTACTTGGTACATTCTCAATCCACTGTCTTATGATCGCAAAACGTTCTTTGATATTCGCTATAAGTTCTTTGAACGCTTTATCTCCAACTTCAAATCCAGCAAAATTCGTTTGCGTTTGTCGAGTGGTCCGGTTATTCCGCTGTGCAGTTGAAGATTTAGTTGCTAATAGCAAGTTCTGCAGTGGATGTATTACCTTCTCAAAATCCTGATTGTGTTTGCTTGAGAAGTTTGCAATTTCAATAAAAGACAACCACACATCACGCATCCTTTCAATTTGAGTCGGATGCAAAGTAGAACGCAGCGCAATACGTGTCAGTTTTTCACGAACAGTAGCACATGTCCATTCCGGCAGATAGACATCGTCCAACGGAAGATGATCCTGATAGATGTTTAACGTAACCGGTTTAACTAGTCCCTGCAATATGAAATCCTTTTCAAAAATAAGATCATGAAATAGTGCCAATGCCTTGTCTAATAGTTGATTCGTCAAAGTGTAACTTGATTGAATCATATAGTTGAGGGTATTCTGTCGGTTATCATTAAATTGCCATAACTCAATAATTGGGTCAATACACGCCTTCAATGATTCGGTCGCCTCTTTAGATACGTCCTTCTCAAAGTGTCCATTAAGATATTCAACGTAGAAATCACAATATGTATACATTACATTCCGTAGTTCACGAATGACAAGATCGTCCCAGACTTTGTTGTGTATCCGTTGTGATCGGTTGAGCATTAACGCATTTAAACGACTATCAACGCCTTGCTGGAATTGTGTCATTAACTGATACGCGTGCTGGTTTGCTTTAATCGTATAAACTTGTATGTTTTTCGTATTCTCAACGATAGCAGCTTCGATTTCTTCCCTTGCTGCAGTAAATTCAATGGAAACGAACCTAAGGGATTTCGGTTCAATCGGATTATATACAGCTGCTGTTGGCAAAACTCTTACAACGGGCACGTTTTGATCAACAAAGCGATTTTGGACTGTCAAACAATATTCTAAATCAAGTAGATCAGGATAATTCTTCCCATGTGTCCTTAACACAACACATACCGTATTATATCCTTCATTCTCTACTGTCCTCAGCATTACATCTTCGTTGAGATTAACCCGTTGAATATATGTCTGTTCCGGTATAATCACTTTGTTTGAGGTTCTGTCGGTTTCAGGTGTGTTTGTGAGTACAAAGCCGCCAGTTTTGATTGTGTTTGGTAAAATCAGTCGTGCTTGTAAGACATCCTCTGTCAGATCCGAGAGTGTAATAGATTTTCCCAACTGTTGAATCGTAATATTTGCGATCAAACCATCAGCAAAATCTGTAATCTGTCGTGCATTGCGTTCCAATTCTTGAATACTTTTATGTACACGATCATAATCATCAATTGAAGATGACTGAACCTTCGATTCATCAATCCAAGATACCCATGCCCCCGGACGATGTTTTATTTTTAATGTTAACTGTCCATCTTTAGAGTTAAAACCGGGTAAGATCTGACTCTCAGAAGTCAGTTTAGGTGTCCAAACGATGAGATGTTTATTACTCTTACTACCGAGTGCTATTCCATAAGTGTCACCCCAACTCATACGTCCTTCAACGCCAGCTTTGATCTTATCTGTTAAAGCAAAGAGAGAGTCGGAGTCAAAATAAAGAGATATATCATGCATTGGGTCAATTCGTATATACCGTTGCGTAGGATCTATACAAATCTCACAAATATGGTAAAATCTACCATAAGCGAGGATAACCTCTGATTTTTATGATATGATTTGCAACCTACTTCCTGCTTCCGTCTCTCGTGCCTCCGATTGAGGTCGGACTTGGACTCCACAGGCGTGTATTTCCGTGCAACTCACGGTATACTGTTTTTTCTGCACACTTAAACAACAAACTAACATGTGTGGCAAAAATGTCTAAATATGATAACTATTAGACGCTTGCTAAACAAAATGGTTTAGAAAAATATGATAGATTTGTATAGATCCTATATACAAATTACCATATTTTTCGCTACTGTTACTCACCCCTCCAATATAATGTACAAGTCATAGTACCCCCTACCTACAGGTTGGGGTTTGTGCTTCGTAGACAACAGCGTTTATCTCTAAGAGATAACCCGTCTTCCGTCATCTCCACTTTAGGCTGCTAAGCCAGCCTGTTTGATATTGATAGCAGCGTTTATGTCTCTGTCGTGATGTGTCTCACACTGAGGACATATCCAATACCTATCGATAAGAGTTAGAGTGTCGTTTGTGTATCCACAGTTGCTACAAGGTTTAGTTGTAGCAGTCCACTTGCCCACTTGTTTGAACGCCTTGCTATGTTTTGCACATTTCTGTTCCATTATCAGCAAGAACTGTGCAAAAGACAAATCGGATACTTTGCGCCCCCAAAGCCTTTTCATACCATCTATATTTAGGTTCTCAAAGACAAGCACATCGTATTCACGACACAGATGTGTGGCAAGTTTCCACTGCCAGTCAAGTCGCTGGTTAGCAATATCGCGATACTGTCTACACAACGCACACAACGCACGATACCAGTTGCCTGAACCTTTGATTTTGCGTGAAAATGCTTTGTTGAGTGAACGCAACTTATTCAAGGACTTCTTCAGAAACTGCGGGGATTCTAGCTTCTCACCACCACTGCTTGTCAAAAATGTTTTCAATCCAAAATCAAAACCTGCACTCTTACCCGTCTCGGCAAAAGGTTCTGAATCGTCAACATTATCACAGCAAAAGCATAGCCAATAATCTCCACAATTGTCTCGTTTGATGGTGATTGTTTTGATATCACCCGAAATTTCACGATGTTTATGAAAGGAATACCATGTATCTATACAATTGATCTTGATACGGTTTCCTTCAAGTTTGTAACCTGCTTGTGTAAAGGTCATAGATTTATATTTATGACGCGGTTTGATTTTCGGTTTACCTACTTTACGCACTGTCAAACCTGCTTCGCGTTCTTTGATATTTCTAAAGAAAGCATCGTATGCCTTTCCATATCGCAACACAACATCTTGCACAACTTGACTCGGCAGTTGCTTCCAATGTGGTTTCGTCCGCTTTTTCAACTTCGCAACATGGGCATTCATGCTATATGCCGATATGTTCTTTTTATACCTGCGGTAATAACGACGCTGCAAGGTCATGATATGCACATGGATGTGCCACATATCGTCAAGCATATTGCCTAACTTGATAGTGTTAGATTGATTTTGTATCTTATATTTATATGTCTTTCTCATTGTCCGCTTTGCATTTCAATATAGTCTTTTATCACTTGAAGTGTTACGCCACCACAGGAACTTACGAACTTGCAACACGTCCAAAGTGAAGGTAGACGACTTTTCAAAGATGGATATTCTTCACGCAAAACTTTGGAAGTGTAACCTTTGATTTTACCAACAACTTTATCCACAGAATGCATTGGACGGGGACTCTATAAGCAAATGGACATGTTCGGGTTGAGTCCCAACTTCTCTGATTTGGTAACCAGAGTCGTCCTGTTTTTCACGGATTAGCTGTTTCAAGCGACATTGTATCTGTGTATCCAAAACCTTACGCCTATATTTTGTGCACCAGATAACATGATATTGACAACTATAGATTGTCTTGTTAGTTGTTCGGTAATCGCGTTTTTTATTAGAGATTTTGAGTGGCATAATATCTTATCTTTATAGAGAAGCGTATAGTATATTATACCATATATTTGTTAGATTGTCAAGTTTTTTGATAAAAAAACCGATGAGCCGTCTACATCCCACAAGCTAAAGCATGGGGATTTGACGGAAGGTGTTAAATTTGGCAAACTGCGTTATAATCTATCACTTCTTACCGTTAACATATTTACAGCGATACTTAAAGTTTGGTTTAACCGTCTATACTTCCTTAGGAACCGTTAGATTTTATCTCTAGTCCCCACACATCCCAACCTTCTGCTTCCTTTCGTGCAAAGAGTTCCAGTTTACTCTGTTCAGGAAACATCTCTTCAATACGTTGTCTGACTTCATCCGGTTTTTCAGAATGCCGTGTTCGTTTCGCTTGGATAAACTGTCTGATGTTTCGCAATCCTCTCGGTTGTGGAATTGTACCTCTTTTAAATACAAGACACAGTTCACATTGACTCATGGTATAGAAACCAGGATTTACGCGGCACTTATCCCATACAAAAGCAACGGTTGCCCATCGAAATCCCCAGGCTTTACCTAACATAATCGCTTGGTCAAGGTGGGGGGATGAACTCCACATAAACAGCAGGCAGTTTTCAGACGAGATAGACGCAATATTCCAGTCCAACATCTCCTTTACAGAAATAGTCGGATAATGTCGTATTGCACCACCGCTATCTGTCCCGCCGACACCGGTGTGTTGAAGTTGCCCTTTGTAGTCCCAAGGCGGATCTGCATAGAGTATCTGATACTGTTTGTTTGGAAATGGTGGGTGTGATATCATAGTGAGTCTACAGACATACTGTCCAAAACGAAGGAATTGTCAGTATTACAAATGCACAATAAACAATACTGAAAAGGTATTTCACCACACTACCTTATTGTGCATCAACGCTAAGTCCTTCCTGTGGGATGTCATTGTTAGCCACTAACATGTTTCTGTCAAAGATAAAATCACTGCGGGAGCTTCCGAGGTTTTCTCCTTCAGTCTGCCGTTCCCTAAAATACTGCGGCAATGTGAGACCTGTCATGCGGATAGCATCTTCTGGGCATGCTTCCACACAGTATCCACAGAATATGCATCGCAGCATATTGATTTCAAAGACATCTGGAAACTTCTCCCGTTGGTATCCCTCTTTCGTCAACCACCCCTCAGGCGCGGGCACGGCTTGTATTGTAATGCAAGCCGCCGGACACGCGGTTGCACACAAAAAACATGCAACGCACTTGATTTCATCCTTCTCTGTTACGGTGAGTTTATGCACCCCGCGATACCTGTTATTACGCTCATTGACGCTTCTCGGGTCTTCGGGATACTGTACTGTTAACTTCTTTCTTGGAATGTGTTTTAACGTTGTCAACATTCCCTTTATCAACGCTGGGATATAGAGTCTATCCCAAAATGACATCTCTTCGTTAACTTTCATAAGTGATTTCCTTTCTTACTGAAATTTTCACAGACTTCGTATTTTCCTACAAGTCCTATCACGTAGACTCAATACACAAACTATCATCTGTCAACCTATCTATCAGCAGACACACAATTTTTAATGGATTTTCATAGAGTTTCATTAGTCGTTATCATTGTGCTGTTCCTGTTGCTGTGGTTGAAGTTGCGCTTTCTCCGGCACTATTCACAGCACACACTTGGAACCCATAAAACGTGCCACTAGCTAGACCTAGTATATTTTCACCTATGCTTTGAACTTAGGCAGATCGTGCCCAAGGATCGGTTGCTCAACTTTTCTTATCTTTTCACACATTTTCTCACCTTCACTACCACTGTCCACAACATTTTCCACTTGACCTACCGACATATCAATTGCATTCTTTATGTAAACTAGTTGTGAGGTAGAGACTGCTGCTTGATATGAACGTCTGAGTGATGCTAAGGATTTTATAATCCCTCATTTGAAAATAACACAACCCCTCAAGTCCTAATGGAAGATAACGCGGGTCTAATTCTTGTACTTTTTGTGCGTAATTGAGTGCCTCTTGTGGATTCGTTCCTAAAATACATTTGCCGAGTCTATGTAGTACCCACGGATGGTCTGGATTTATTATCATATAACCTACGGGCTCCTGCCATCTTTTTTCACCATACGGGTCTGCCAAATTTCCGCATGCAAGCACCCACAGCAGCAAAGTATCAAAATCATCAGGATTTTCGGCATACACACTATCGACCATTCTTGGAATTTTGTCGTCAACTGCTTTAACAATCTATGTGTTCAGGTTCGCAACTGTATAGTTCGGTGCTTCCTCTGTAATATCAATATCATGTGGATGACTCTCTCGGTAACCGCTGCTGGACATACGGACAAATTTAACATTTCTGCGTAACGTCTCAATATCGGGTGTGCCGCAATATCCCATAGCAGATCGTATCCCACCAACTAACTGATAAACATAGGTGCTCAATTTTCCTTTGTGGGGAACTCTACCTTCAATCCCGCGTGGCACTAACTTTGCTAATTCTTCATCACTTGTCTGTTCTCCGAGTGCTATACCGCGTTTGCGTAACGCGCCTAACGATCCCATACCACGGTGTATCTTATATGTTCTTCCCTGATAAATGACTGTAGAGCCTGGACTTTCGTCCGTGCCAGCAAGTAGACTCCCGATCATGACAGAACTTGCACCAGCACCGATCGCTTTTGCGATGTCGCCTGAATAACGGATACCGCCATCAGCGATAATCGGAACGCCTTCTTTTTCCGATGCCTGTGCACAATCGTAAATTGCAGTTATCTGGGGAATACTGACACCAGCGACTACACGTGTCGTGCAAATAGATCCGGGACCGACACCAACTTTCACAGCATCTGCACCCACAGCAATCAAACTTTTTGTTGCTTCGGCGGTAACGACATTACCAGCGACAAGTTCAACATCCGGAAATTCCGATTTTAGAATCTTAGTTGACCGAATTACGTTTTTCGAATGTCCGTGTGCTGTATCCAGAACAAGCACATCTACCTCTTCATTGACTAACAATTCGACAGCAGCAAGAGGTGTTGATGGCTGAATTGCTGCCCCGACCCGTAAGCGACCTTCAGCGTCCTTACACGCTTGTGGGAACATCTGAACTTTGTCTATATCTTTAATCGTAATGAGACCACACAACTTGAAGTCATCATCAACAATAGGTAGTTTTTCTTTGCGAGATTGGTGTAGTATTTTTTTTGCTTTGTCAAGTGTAATTCCTGGCGATGCGGTAATCAGTTTCTCACATGGTGTCATCCGTGCTGTTACAGGTAAATCGAGATCGGTCTCATACTTAAGATCGCGGTTAGTAATCAACCCAACAAGGTAACCACTCTCTCTAACAATTGGTACGCCACCAATGCGGTAACGTGCGGAAATTTCAAGAGCATCTCTTATCGTTTTTTCTTCTGTTAATGTAATTGGATCATTTATCATGCCACTTTCTGAACGTTTCACACGATCAACTTCAGACACCTGTTCCTCAATAGAACAGTTGTAATGTATTATGCCGATCCCTCCTTCCCGAGCAATCGCTATAGCAAGCGTAGATTCAGTGACGGTATCCATGGGGGCACTACTGATTGGGATATTCAACCGAAGATTCCGCGTGAACTGCGAACTTGTGTCAACATCATCAGGTAGAATACTAGATTCTGCGGGGATAAGCAAAACATCGTCAAAAGTTAACCCTTCTTTTGCAAACTTCGGTGGAAATTCTTCGGAAAGTTTGGTGTCCATCGGAATCATCTCCTTCATTGCAGATTGAGGTGGGTAAGAAACCTTGCTAATTATAGTAATTATAGCATATTTGCACTTAACATGTCAAAATATTTTCATATTTTCAGTGATAAAGGTGTGTAAAGTTAATGTAGAAATATGCAAATAAAACATGTAGGGATAAAACATGCATGTAGGATCGACCTCCGACCGAGCAATTCCTCTAATATTCTATCTGATACATACAAGGAGTAATCTGCACGAAAAGGTGCGTTATTTTTTTTACATTCACAATTGTTTCAGGGATATTCAGTTTTATAGTTTCTCAGTTTTTGATGTTTACTACGAGTTTAGGTTTTGTATTTAGATTTCTCATTTTATCAACTATGTGTGTTATCCCTGCCCATTGAAGTACAAATAATGTCTTATTTTGAACAACGAATAGGATTTTAGCATAACCTTGCATTGGACAGACGAAGTATCTTCTCTAAGTAGAGCATTTCGTATCCAAAAGCGTGAAGTGCCAATGCTCCTTAGGTCCGAAAAATCGGTCAAAAATAGACGAAGTTGTAGAATCGACGTTGAAAAAAGTGATGGAAACAACAGAAGAACGAAAAATAAAATTTATGGCAAATTTAACTGAAAATGTCCATTTAGATTCAGATTTAGATTTAGATACCTATCGTCGCATCTTAAAAATACTGGATGAACTAAGTTATCGCTAGTTATGCATTATTAAAATTATTTCTGAATGCAGACCATATTGATTTTGATAGTTTAGGAAAAAATGTCACCCCTAACTTATCTTCAATCCTCACAGATTGTTTTGAACTAAACGATAAAGAATATATAAGTTCTGGTAATCCTCTAATGAAAAAAATTCGTGAATTATATTTAGGTAATTCTGGCACAATGATTGTTGGTAGTACACCTGCTGAGTATCCTGGCTTTTCTAAAGTGTTTAGTGACAAACTGTTCAAATTTGCAAAATTGGACCAGATTTCTGATGAAGATGTAGACTCAATATTGAAGGAATTAAAGTCAGACTCATAGGTGTCAATTTAATGTGTGTGATGCTTGTTTAATAAGTATTTTGTAGAGGGTTTTCAACCCAGAAAATCGGGTTTATAAAGATCTCTTAAGTGATGATAAGATTTTACATACTTCGTCATAAAGCAGAACAAGAAAGATCTGTTAGTGAAGGAAAAACGGATATTACACAAGTGAGTTAGTCAGATCCCCCATGACACAGAAACTTGACTATTGATTACAAATTTCTTTATATGAAAAGTGACCCTGAAATAACCAAAAGACCCTCCGTACCCATCTATATATGGTAGATTATACAATTAATTCTACATTCTGAGTTGTAGGAGGGAACTCCGATTCCCGACTATCAAAGGGTTTGGTCGCGATTCGGAGATCGCTCTTACAAACAAGGTGTATAATCATTTTCCTGTTTCACCATAATTGGCGCGATTCAGGCAAATAGAGTGACAAAAACCTTACACACCCAACAGGGTTCTTCAGTTTTAAGAATTGTCAGTTTTGGCATATTACTAATAGTGGACTTGTAGTTTGGGTAGAGCTTGCGCCCCCCGACAGAAGCGTGAACGTGTCGCCAGTTAATATTTTAATGACACTACGCTCTACCCGACCTACGGACAAATTCAATACATTAACGTTTGTTGCGTAATTCTTCAGAATCACCGAAAACTGAATAACCCTGCACACCCAACAAAACGCTTTACTTTATTAACACTTTAACATACAATTGATGCAAAAACTTGGAGAAACGTAAATACATGCAACTATATGAAGCTGTCAGTCCTTTAGATTTTAGATACTATGGCGGCGATGAAACTTTTATGAAACGACTGCTACCCTACGTCTCCGAAGCAGGATATGTAACCTGTCAAGCGAAGGTAGAGGCAGCATTAGTCCGGACACTTGCGAAATATGGTGTCTGCACAACCGAAATCGCAGATGAGGTCGAACAAGCAGTGGAACACGTAACAGCAGAAGAGGTCTACAAGGAACAAAGACGTATCAGACACAACATACGTTCACTCGTAAATGTAATCCGCAGAAAAATCAGTCCTGAAGCACGTCCCTACGTCCACTTGTTTGCAACGTCAGCAGACATTTTGGATACGGCTACAGCAATAAGATTCAAAACACTGATTGCGGATGTAATTGTTCCGGATATGATTGCATTAGAAAAGCAATTGATCGCATTAGCACGAAACCATGCGGATACACCTCAAATAGGAAGAACACACGGACAACATGCAGAACCGATTACTTATGGTTACGCGTTGGCACTCTATGTCAGTAGACTCGGTAACCGAATTGAAAAAGTACACGAAGCAGGACAAAACTTACGCGGACAATTTTCGGGTGCGGTTGGCGCATTCAACGGATTGGCATTGATACATAAAAGTCCTGAAAAAATAGAAACTGATTTTCTTGAATTACTCAACCTGAAGCCATCAGACACACATACGTCGACACAATGTGTAGAACCAGAGTTTATCTCAGATTTAGCATATCAAATCACAGCTGCCTATACAATACTTGCAAACTTTGCAGATGATATGCGACATCTCTATCGCACCGAAATTGCAGAGGTCGGAAGGAAATATAATCCACAACTTGTTGGGTCGTCCACGATGCCGCACAAGGTTAATCCGGAAGCATACGAGAACATCAAGAGTCTGTGGAAAGCTTTTGTGCCACGCATGCAGACAGTATTCCTGGATAGCATCTTAGAACATCAACGCGACCTAACGAATTCTGCATCCAGTCGCTTTTTGACGGAGTTGGTTACGGCATTCGACTATGCTATCTACAGACTTCAAAAGGCATTAGACGAAATGGATGTAAAGTCAGAAAATATGATGAACAACCTTGAAATGAGTGCAGAGGATACAATCGCAGAACCTATCTATCTATTGATGGCGTATTACGGATTTCCAGATGCTTACGATCATACACGTAAACTGATTGCACAAGTTCATCAAACAGGTAAGAGCCTGTCAACTCTACTCTGGGAGGATGAGACTTTTCAACCGTTCCTTGATAAGTTAACGGAATCGCAACGTGAAGCATTACGTTCACCAACGAACTATATCGGTGCTTCGGTGCAGAGAACGCATGCAACATGTGATGAATGGGAAAAACGGATAGACAACTTGATGGACAGTCTTGAGACTACATAAGTGAATATGTCATCAAGTGATGGGAACTTAACAGGAACAGTGAAAACTCAGTAATTTCCATGTTTGATATTGTTTACTTAGGACGGAGATGTGTCCGTTTCATCAGAAGGTATCCTTGCACATGGACTGCTATCGGGTTTCTACTCACGTTTAGTGTTGGCATATGGGTTGGACAGGTCGTCAAATTTGAGAGAGTTCAGGATTATCTGCAGTCTTACACAGAATCGGTGAAAACGGATGAAACGAAACAGGTGTTTCCGGGTGTCGTCCATCGACAGATATTAGATGGTGGTGTTTTGACTAACATCTTGTCTGTTTCACCAAATGCTGTTGACATCCGCCCCTATCGCGCGATGAGTGCTGCAATTGGTACAGAGGATCTGCCATCAATTGCACGACGAAACAGAGCACCTATTGCAATAAATGGCGGTTTCTATGAGATGTCCGGTATGTTTAAAGGAGAATCTGTCGGTGCACTAAAGATTAACGGCGAATGGATCAGTGAACCTGAACAGGGACGCGGTGTTGTCGCTTTCAAAACCGTTGATGGAAAAATAGAAACATCTATAGATAGAATCGCACTTCAACTTACGATCATCTTACCTAATGACACGTTAATAGAAATTGATGGAATCAATCGTGGGAGGCAGCGAAACGAATTACTGTTATATCGTCCAAACTTCCACTT
This sequence comes from Candidatus Poribacteria bacterium, assembly GCA_965208245.1. Classification (GTDB taxonomy): domain Bacteria; phylum Poribacteria; class WGA-4E; order WGA-4E; family WGA-3G; genus MSPOR6. The sequence continues at coordinate 4,162,987 of OZ242325.1, read as the reverse complement.
TGTAACATTAACAATGCCTGAAGGCGTTGAAATTATCGTCCGAGACAACATCGTTACCAATATCCGTGATGGACAAGGAAGCACCCCTATTCCGAAGGACGGATATATTCTATCAGCAACTGGTAGGAAACGGGGATTGCTGTTAGAACACATACACATCGGTGATGCAATTAGGATTCAAGAAAAGGTTATACCTGAAAAGGTTGGGGAGAGTCCGTTCTGGGAAGATTTTACGCATATTATCGGTGGTGGACCTTTACTGTTAAGAAATGGTGTCGTGTCAACCAGAGATTCCTTTGAACGTGAAGGGTTTGATAGTGCATTTCACAGTTTTTGGCATCCGAGAACCGCTATCGGTAAAAAGGCGGATGGAACACTCTTTTTTGTGACAATTTCTGCTGCTAAACCCGGTGTCCGACGCGGTGTCATGCTTCACAAACTTGCAAGACTTTTTGTTGAATGGGGTGCAACAGATGCTGTTAACTTAGATGGTGGCGGTTCTACGATGATGGTTATTCGGAATGAGGTCGTCAGTATCAAACTAACACAACCTGATAAATCAGAAGATGAGGATAAGCAGAAAACGTCTGCTAAAGAGAAACAGACTGCCCCAACAAAACATCACAATGCCAAGGAACCGGAGGAACAGAGTAAACAACCAGATAAGATTGTGAAAGATGTTACATCTGACAACAAGGTAGCAGAAAAGGAAACACCTGAACTAGCTAACATAATAAAGGGGACTCAAACTGATACAGCGGACGAAAAACCCGTAGCAAAAGTACCGATTGAGAGAAATGCAAGAACCGGTCGTGGAAACCGACGAGTCAGACCTATGCCAAGGTTCCAAGGACGCGCAATTTCAGATGCTATTCTGATTTTCCCAAAAAGTTCTGACAGTAAACCTTCTGCCAAAAAAAGTATTGGAAAGGGAAGATAATGTTCACCCTATAGTGAAATCAAGAAATAATATGGCACTTCTTTGCACAATGGGCAATGAAGTGCCATACTACAAAAGGGTTTTTGATTATAAATATGTATATCTTTAATTCTAAGTTTTATAGATTGTCCGCTTTAATCATTAAAGTGTAGTGTTTGGTACATTTTTGCTCTGAGCGTTTCTACTTCGGCTGTAAGTAAACTAATCATCTCACTTTGCTTTTGGACGAGTGTCGCAAGTTGCATCTCTGGTTCGCTATTCTTCCGACTACGCCACGTCATGATAATCTGTGGTATACCTACTGCTAGTACTATGAGAGCTATCAAAGCGTATACAAGGTTGGCGACGAATACGATTTGTTTCTCAACTCCGGTTATACGTCCATCTAATCGCACAGCCCCCTTTTTTAAAGTTGCAACATCAGTTTTTAAAGTTGCAACATCGGTTTTTAAAGTTGCAATATCGGTTTTTAAAGTTGCAATATCGACTTTTATAGGTGTGAGTTCTTTCTCAATTTCTTCTTTGACAATCAAACGAATGTCTTTTAGATCTTGAAGTGTTAAATCAGCAAAAGAGGGCAACGTAAACACACACAAACAGATCAAGAAGCAGAAAATAGATTTCAACATAATTTAATCCTTATCAAGAGACTGTTTACTTTTCTAAAGAAATTATACACAGCCTTTTCAATAAAAACAACAAAAAAAGGCGAGGCAGAAATTCCATCATATAGCAGTCTCAAAAAATGTGATTAGGTTTTATGGCATCTTCTCAATGAATGTGCTACAACTACAATATGAATAATAGGAAATTTCACCTTAAATCTAACAGGATTTACGTATTTTGCTTATTATTAGAAGTTAGAGTGTTTGGAGTAGGGCAATTCATTGCCCGTTCTTTGCGATATTCGTGCGATATTCGCCCAATTCGTTGTTAAATCCAATCTTTTGCGTAAGTCCTATCTAATTTTACTGGTAATTTTAGGATTTGTATGATAACATGCACGGAAGGCGATATGAACAATTGCCTGCCACGGGAGGCGATATGAATAAATGCAGAGAATCTCAAAAAAGGATAATCACATGAAAAGAAAAACAGATTTACTTTCTACCAACACATCTGCTATGACATGTAATTGGGTAACGCGTAAGAAACTGCCACATCTGTTGACAATCAGCGTTTCTTGTTTGGTGTTTCTGTTTCTTGTGTTTCCGGCACAAGCACAACAACGTTTTGCAGATGAAGTTGGACAAGTTGCAGTTCGTGAAGTTACATCAACATCCCCCTTAGTTGTTCCCTATATTACGTGGGGAGGCGAATCCGCTCTATTCCATGCAAACGGTGGATTGACAACGCAGGTTGGTACAATCATGGCAAAACAGGGATTGAACCTAAAATTGGTGCCTGGAGATGATTTTCAGCAGCAAGTACGGGACTATCTTGGCGGCAAATCGCCGATTTTACGAGGAACGTTTAGAATGATTGCCCAAGCAAGTGAAGTTGTCGGACGCGATCCACGCACAAAACCGGTTGTATTTGGACAACTTACTTGGTCTGCTGGTGACCATTTTGTGGGAAGAGAAAATATACGTAAGATTTCCGACCTCAGCGGGAAAAAGATCGCTATCCAGAAAGGTGGACCTCATGTAGGAATGCTATACGATATGTTAAAAACCGCACGACTCTCAAAAGCCAATGTCCAGATCATGTGGGTTGACGAACTTACAGGTGCAAACGGTCCCGCAGAAAAGTTTCGAAATGATACATCCATTGCAGGATGTTTTGTCATCACACCTGATATGATCGGATTAACAGGAGGTCCTGATAATACCGGAACAGGAGCTGAAGGCACAGTCAAAAATGCACATGTTGTCGTTAGCACTGCTACACTATCGCGATCTATTGCCGATGTTTATGCATGTCGCAAGGATTTCTATGACCTCTATAAACCGCTGATTGAAAAATTCTTTGCGGGGTATCTAAAAGGTGCTGAGGAGGTCGTAGTACTTAAAAAGACTTATGAAAGAAGTGGGTCAACGCAATACACGGGACTGCTCACCATGATGCAGAATATCTACGGCAAAGATGTCCTGCCAACGCTTGAGGAGGATGCTCACGGCTTAATAGCAGATTGCACCTTCGTTGGACAACCCGGTAATGTTGCATTCTTTAACGATCCAAAGAATACCATCACAGGTTTTGAAGGATTTAATAAGGCTGGATTGGATATGGCGGTTAACTGGGGATTTGCAAGAGAACGATACGCACTCCTACCATCTGATTTAAACTTCAGTTCGAATGAATTTAAGAGTATCCTTGCTACAACGATCGCCGCACCAACACAACTAAAACAGACCCGTTTTAAAAAGGAGACTGTCCGCGCAGAAATTGAATCGTTTAATGAGGATGCTGTCCTTGACGAAAAGACACTTATCTCATTTACTATTCAATTTGATGCAAATGTAGAAACATTTAGTGGTGTTACATACCGAGAAGAATTTGACAGAGTCCTTGAACTCGCTGCAAAGTATGGAAACGCGGCAATTGCAATAAAAGGACACAGCGACCCTACGAGAACACTGCGCGTCTTGGTTAATGTCGGAATTAACAAAGGTGTATTGAAACGGACAGGTACAACAGGCAACTATAAATACTATATGCAAGGTAAACCGCTCAGTCTTGAAAACACAGCAGAATTAATTCGCCTGATAGAACAGAAAACGTTTGATGATGGAACCGATGTTGACAGTCCTTATCAAGTGATGCGGGCAGCACTCAAACTTTCTGAACAGCGCGGGGAAGCCGTGAAGCAGGCAATCATTGAATATGCTCAGACTAAGAACGTACGAATTGATACAGACCAGATTGTCCCTGTTGGGGTTGGAATTAAAGAACCTATTATCCCAAAACCTTCAAGTCTTGAAGAAGCAGCGGCAAACCGTCGTGTAGAATTTGCGTTGATTAAAGTCTCTGCTGAAGCAGTTGCTGCATCCGACTTTGACTTTTAACCCTTATATGCCAAATAACAGGATATATATCTTGTTCAAGATCGGTGCAATAAGGAAATCGCGCCTACCGCATTATGAATCGCATTAGACAGGAGAACTCTGTGAAATTTTCAATTGTGTCATCTATTTTACTCCTAATTACGCTACTCATTACAAATATATGTATAGCAGAAGGTGGCGTTCATACGGATAATATTGTCGTAATTCTTGATGCTTCCGGTTCTATGAAGGACAAATTCCGAGGGGACGAAACCAAGTCTAAGATGGACGCGGCAAAAGAAGCACTCCAAGAAGTGTTGGCAAAAATTCCTGACGGTACCAATATAGGTGTGCTTGTTTTTTCTGGACGCAATGTGCCAAATGAATGGGTATATCCACTGGGACCGAAGGACACCAATAAGTTAATTGAAGCAATCAATCGTCCCGAACCAGAAGGGGGTACACCCCTCGGGAGATATATACGTATCGGGGCAAACCGACTGCTGGAACAACGCGAGAAACAGTATAACTACGGAAACTATCGCTTGTTAATTGTAACGGATGGGGAAGCACAAGATTCTGAAAAAGTCGCCAAATACACACCTGAGATTTTAAATAGGCATCTTCGTGTTGATGTCATCGGTGTTGATATGAAAACAGATCACCAGTTAGCACAGGAAGCGGATAGCTACCGCAGAGCAGATAATCCAGGCGAACTCGTTGCTGCTGTCTCACAGATACTCGCAGAAACAGGTGGAACTGCTACTGATGTTGGTGGTACTGCTGATAATCTTGGTGTTTTTGACGATATTGCACCCCTTACACCTGAAATTGCTTTTGACCTTATTAAACGGATTACAACACCCGCAAGTAATGAAGCAATAGCGATTGAAACAACTGCTACAGTACCGACACAACCGAATACACCAACACAACCGCAGCACCCAATGCAACAACCTGACGGTAGGGGCGGGGTTTCCCCGCCCGTCCGAGGCGGAAACACACCGTGGATACTTATCGGTATTGTTGTCTTAGTTACAGGGTACATCATTTTTAGACGTATGGGAAAACATTAGAATGGAAGCAAAAACAAAAAGTAGAGTCATCATGGTAGCGAGTTGGCTGATTATTATCGGGGTAATCGGTCTTGCCTATAAGTTTTTCGTTGAACCACGGCTGAGTGGAAGACGTGATAAACTCGTTCAAGATACCAGCACACAGAATTATGACCACGAAATAAAAATTGCACACGACTCGTTTCCGGGGTACGCAATTTTACGATCCGTTGCTGTGAAAAATCTACTTGATCGCCCAAAAATCAAACTCACCTTTATTGATGACAGTGCCGACTATGTCAAGAGAGTCCGTGACCTCAAAAGTGGTAAAGTACAGATGGCGGTTTTTACAATAGATGCATATCTTAAAGCAGGTCATGTTGTTGGCGATTATCCCGGTTCAATTGTTTTGGTCATAGATGAATCTAAAGGTGCTGATGCCATCGTAGCGCATGAACGCGGTGTTGCTGCCATACCAAATCTGAGTAATCCCAACGCAAAGATAGTCCTCACACCGGACTCACCGAGTGAAACACTTGCACGGATCATGATTAACACTATGAGCCTACCGAGTCTACCGTCAAATTGGCAATCGGATGCAAATGGGGCAGAAGATGTCTACAAAAAACTAAAATCTGCCGCCCCAGACGCCCCTTATGCCTATGTCCTTTGGGAACCCTATGTAACAAAAGCACTTGCAATTGATGGTGTCCAATTGCTGTTGGATAGCTCAAAACTCAAAGGATATATCGTAGATGTTTTAGTGGTTCAACGGGAATTCCTAAATTCTCAACGCGAACTTGTTACCCATGTCGTGCAAGCCTATCTCCGAGCAAACTACGATTACACAAACCAACCAGATAGATTACTGTCATTAATTCAGGAAGATGCAAAGCAGTATGGTGATAAATTAACTCAGAATGAAGCGAATAAACTCGTCAAAGGTATTGAATGGCGTAACACCGTTGAGAATTATGCACATTTCGGAATTATCACCGGTTCAGCAGCAAAAGAAACTGAGAAACTTGACACAATGATTGAAAAAATAATGCAAGTTCTCGTCAAAACGAAATCTCTACCATCCGATCCGTTGGCAGGGAATTATGGACAGTTATACTTTGAAGGAATTTTACGTGCCTTAAATACAGACGACTTCCATCCCGGCGTGCTCAGTAGCAGTGCCACTGAAGGTCTGGAAGGAATTCTTGTTGATACATCAAATGTAATAGAGGAGAAAGTACGGGAAGAAAAAACATTAAATCCACTATCTGATGATAACTGGAACACACTTGCACCAGTTGCAGCAATGAAAATTGAACCGATCCAATTCGGAAGAGGGAATGCTCGTATTCTTCCCGGTAGTAAACGCGCACTCACCGACATTGCATCCAAACTCAAGTCATTCCCGCAATACTATCTTCGAGTCGTTGGACATACGCGTGCGGAAGGAGACCCCACAGCGAATAAGATCCTTGCAACGCAACGCGCAGATGCGGCGGCGAAGGCTCTCAGGGAACTCGGAATCGCGAACCATAGAATACGCGCGATTGCTGGCACGCGGAACGCATTTAAGAAGCTAGGCGGCGAAGCGCAAAGCGTGACTTTTGAATTGTTAGGACAACCGTATTAAATTCAGGCGTATTAAATTCAGGCGTATTAAATTCAGGCGTATTAAATTCAGGCGTATTAAATTCAGGCGTATTAAATTCAGGCGTATTAAATTCAGGCGTATTAAATTCAGGCGTATTAAATTCAGGTAATTGTTTGTGCAGACAATACCATTATTGGGAGGACAGAAGCATGTCAATTAACAGAAACAGAAAACAGAGAAAAATATCCAACCGTCCTTTATCACGTCGGACATTTATAAAAGGTTCTGTAGGACTTGCAACAGCCGCTACAGCTGGCGGTGGTTTAATCCGGCCAGCGAGCGCACAATCAAGTTTTGGCGAATATATACCCTATGATTCAACAAAGGATTATCACTGGGACTATAACCCGCGTACCGGAAGACGTGAAATAATTGAACACCACCATCCCGGCATGGAACCAACAGGTGAAAAATTTACATTCGTCCGACTCAAATATCCCGGGGGAGATTGGTATACCAATCTCGTCAGAACATACCTCTGGCAGTCAGATCTAAAGTTTACGCAACTGCTGAACGCGAATACCGCCATTAATGTTGATCTGCGTCAACATCCACAGTATGTTGAAATTGATGATCCTTGGTTGTTTTCCTATCCATTCCTCTACATGACTGGGCACGGTAGAGCTAGGGGGGGTATGCGAATTACGGATCAGCAAGTCGGAAAGTTAAGGGAGTATTTTGATCGTGGCGGATTCATGCACGCTGAAGATTGTGATATTCGCTTCAATTATTTCAAACTGCAGATTGAACGATTGATGAAGAGAATCTTTCCAGATAAGAAATTCGAACGACTCGATATCACTCACCCTATTTACCAAACGCTTTATCCGCACGACCAATATTTGGGTGGGGACAAACTGATGCCAGGCTATGAATATGACGAAGCCATCTTGGATAAGGATGACAAAGTCATGGTTTACTTCTGTCCAAACGATCTCAACTGTGCATGGGAAGGAAGGCGATGTGAACCCGGTGGTAAAGAGCAGCGTATTTGGGCATTTGAGCAAGGGATGAATGTTGTCGCTTATGCACTTACACGATAAACCTTAGATGCGGAGAATAACTATATTAAACTATTTAAAGGAGAACAGCAGGATAATTTGATGAACCGCATATTTTTATGGGGCTTACCCCCTATCTTCTCATAACGAAAACTTATGAGGATTTTCGACTAAGTGATGATATATACCATTTTAGGATTGAGAATTTAGACTGGCAGGGACTTGCGTTTTAGAATTGGAACGAAATCATTATTAAACCGAAAAACCTCGGATTTTTAGTATGAATTTAATTGACTCTGAAATTGGAGAAGTATTCACTCCAATAAAATGGGCAGAATGGCTCATCAAAAAGTGGAATATCTTTGATGCGTGGATTGACGGTGCAAAAATCTGTGATCCAACAGCAGGACAAGGTGCATTCATTATTGCTTTGCTAAACATAGCACGTAGCAATGAGATACGACTTACACCTAAACTCCTGTCTTGTATATCACTCATAGAGATAAACCCATCAAATATCAAAGAGTTCACAAGAACAATCACTCAAGAATTTGGTATAGATTTTCCTAACGACCAACTTTTCTGTAAAGACATTATCACAGAGGAGCATCGCCAAAAATACGATATACTAATTGGAAATCCTCCATGGGTCAACTTCGGAGATTTACCAACTGACTATAAAACACAGTTAAAGCCTCATTTCATTCAAGAAGGACTTGTTCAGGACACACAGAAACTTCTATTAGGATCCTCACGTATTGATTTAGCAGCTTTGGTTATCAAGGTGGTTTTAGGTAAATTACTGAAAAAGAGAGGTAAGGGGTACTTCTATCTTCCTACTTCACTCTTTTTTGGAGATGGAGCACACAGTGGTTTTAGAAATTACAATGCCAATGATCGTCCGTTTTCTATAGATACTGTCTATGAATTCACACATACTAAAGTATTCAAAGACGTAAACACATCTTACTGTTGTGTGAATTTTCAGGTTGATTCACAACAAAAATTTCCCGTCCCATATTTCAAAGAAATGGATAAGAATTGGGATGAGCATAAAGCAATTCCGCTCAGGTATCCGAACGATCCTTGGCGGATTGTAAAAAATATAGAGGATCCCAATATAAGTGAAATATTTGACATTCATTTGTCCCCTGATCAGAAACCTCGACAAGGTGTAAATACATGTGGTGCAAATAACGTTTTCATTTTTGACTATAAACCTTCACATTTACCCGATGCGTATATATATCCTCTCACAACAAAGGAGATATGGCGACAACAAGCATGTAAACCACAAAAGTGGATTCTGCTACCATATCATCAAGAGACCGGCAGACCTCTTAGTTGGAACAGTATCAGGAAGCATGACGCATTACGAAACTATTTACAAGATAACCAAGATGTTTTAAAAGCACGGAAGGGGACACTGCTCAATGCTTCAATGAATAGAGGAGGATGGTGGGCACTACTCGGTGTGGGATCTTATGCCTTCGCTCCCTATAAAGTCATCTGGGAAGCTTATGGAAAAAACCATTTCAATCCAATCGTGGTAAGCAGTATAGATGGACAGGTGTGGCAAGCAAATCAGGCTATGCACGCGTATATCCCATGTTGGCACGAAAATGAGGCACATCAAATCAAAACGGCACTTGAGGATCCTGAAATTCCAAAACTACTACGTCAACTCAATGGATCAGGAAAGTGTAATTGGGCACAACCTGGGAAAATAAAGAAAATTCTAAATTTTGATAAAGTTAAAGATGGATTATTTCAGTGACAAAGTCATTGGTACGTTCGCCAATACCCTATTACTGAAACGCTGATATGCAAGACTTGCACCGGCAATATTGCCTGATGCAGGGCCAATTTGAAGTTGTGCAACTGTCCCTGAACCAAACAGATTCTTGACAGGATGCAATTCTAAGTCAGTATCAAGAATTGGTAAACCACACACAAGCGGAATTGGATGTTGTGTGATTAAAGCTTCAAGAAATCCGTAATCCCGTAAGTCAAATCTATACCCAGTTGCTAGTATTATTTGAGACACATTCGTAATAACATCACAAGTAGTTTCAACTATTAGGTGTTTATCCATGTTTATATTGCGAATAAGCGTTTCAGGTAAGATGCTGATGTTTTCACTATTCTTAAGCGATTCCATTACATCTGGTGTTATGCTACCCTCGCCTCTGTTCTCCTGAATAATCTGGAATCGTTGATGGAAGTCTGATTCTCCTATAAATTCTGTCAGTGCTTTTGGTCCTAACCAGATTGGTGGGAAGTCAAATTGTTCCGTTTTCAACTGCTTTCTTGTGACCAACACCACATTATGACCACGTTCACTCAAACTCCGTGCAAGCGTTCCGGCAGTCAATCCACCACCTATGATTACAGTCTTGCAGGTTTTTCTTAACCTCTGATAGGCATTCACAGAGAAGCGAGATGAATGGATAATCCGATTAGGGTAACGACGTTGCCAATCTCTATACGCGTCAGGAACATAAGCGCAATCCTCTGATCCAATAGCAAGTATAACGCAACTACTACGGAAACCTTCGTTTTTATCAGAGATGAGACGGAATGGAAACCTACCTGTCCCTTTGTCCCAACGTAATTTTGACACGTTGAATTGGTGATATATCGGATATGCTTGTATCTCCTTTACCGCTTCCATGCAATAATCCCAAAATAGCTCAGTAGCAGGCTGCGAGTATGGGGGTGCTAACGCATCAGTCCGATCATGTTGCTGTGCATAGTCAACTATCCCTAAGGAATCAGGTGTGATATGATGTACTGCGGGGGAACGGAGAAACGTCATACCTTGACGTTCGGTCTTATTTCTCCATTCAGTGAGCGGTTCTGGATGTTTGTCTAAGATGACAATATGTTTTGCTGCCTGTGGCATGTCACGCAGCAGTCGTAATGCAATAGAAATACCGTGAATACCCCCACCGATGATTGTAATTGGAATATTGCGATGTGCAAGAGATTTCATGACTTCAATCGTATTACTTAATCGGTGAATGGACCGGGAAGATGATGACGTATGAGTTCAAAGGTCTGGGTTTGAAAAGTATCTGTAGCACGATAACGACTGAATCTATACTTAATAACGCCTACCGATGGCGCAACCCAATAGACTGCGGGTGGACTGATCAACCGTATCGTTGAATCCTCACTCTCACTGTATACCACCTCTTCGTAGACAACGAAGGTATTGAAACTTCCAGCGGGGACAGTAATCTGCACATCCTTCTCAGTAACAAAACGTGTGGCAGAGACTGGGATACCGATGTTCTTTTCAAAAACAATCCACTGTTTGCCAACCTCTAATGGAAAATCCCATAACGTGCGTGCCGGAAAATGCTTCTGATGAAACAAAGGGTTGTCAAGTGGGAGAATAACATCAAACGCTGATTCTGTCAACGCTTGCGGGGTTTTCGTGAAATAGGTAGCCAAAATAGGAAACGGAAATCCATCAAAAAACTCCGTGTCTAACCTAAAGTAGTAGGCATTTGCAGACAGATGATCAATTGATTCGAAAGGAAAATCATCAGGAGTGGCAGGTGTCAATTCGCTAATCGTCATTTGACGGTGAGTTGTTCCGCTAATATCGCGTGTACCCTCTATACGTAGTGTGACCTCTTGCTCAGTGTCAACATTAACATAAGTCCATGACGAACCCGTATCTGTTGGAAAATCAATAGCTTGGAGTGTTCCCGTTGTGATCATTGGTGCTGGTATTTTCGTTTCTCCGTGCGGCTCAATTAGACCTTCTTCACCACAGCTTAAGAACAGTAACATTAGAACCAAAGTTAAAACAAGGTTTACACACTTTCTCTTAAAGAGGGGAATATGGAAGGCAGGAAGAATGGAAGGGGGGATTCTTCCATCCTTCTTACCTTCTTTACATATTTTTGTTTTCTTATACATTATTTGACAATAGAGAATTTACCTGCACTTTGGTAGCCGTTTCCATCGCTTGCAATGTAGAAGTAAAGTCCAGTACAGACCTTTTCACCATTCTGATTGGTACAATCCCAATTGGAAGCATTCTCTATTACCTTAATTAAGTTACCCGTTATATCATAGATTTCAATTTTTAGACCTTTTGGATAAAATGAAAGGTGTTGGTTTCCAAAAGTTGGACGAAGTGGATTCGGGACAACTACTACTTTGCGATTCTCACCGTTCTGTAGATAACTGAAAGATTGTCCTTGCCAGATTCTGCTACCTGTTTTACCTGAGAGGTCCTTACCAGAAATCTTATATAAGTAAATCCCGGTAGCAGGGAACACGTTTGCCTGTAGAGTTCCGCGCCATTTTGTAGGAGACACCTGGAATAAGGTGATGTTATAGGTATCCTTATTTGGTGCTTCTACTGATAGCAGCGGCGGACTTTGGAGCGCATGTGTACTTGTCACCTTAACATGCCACTCACTTGTGCCGTGTTGTTGTGTATTGATGAAAAAGGATGGTGCTTGATTTGTCATTTCTGAATCTGTAGAAACTTGAGGTGAAAAACTATCTGGAGCGATACTCGGTGTCCCCATAATCCTCATAGCATCCACCGGCACAACTGCATAGTAATAGTGCACCATGTTTTCCCCTTCTGTTGAAGGTTCAACATCCTGGAAAACTGTTCTGTCTTCAAACTGATTTTGCCTTAATGAGACGCGTCCTACAACGGTGATGTTGTCTTCTGCAATGCCATCTCCATTCCGATCAGTGGCTGCAAGCACTTCAGCATCGGATTGGAAAGTTTGCGGTTCATCCATTTCACTATTTAAGACGTATCGTTTTCTCACAATAGCGATTTCCTGAATACCCGTTTGATCATCAACGGTCCAGTTGAGCAAAGCACCAGAAGTGCCTTGTGATACTTGGACGTTTGCAAGTTTTCCTTTCGGTGGTGCACCAGCCACAAAACTCACAGAACCGCCAGAAGTGCCACCCGGAACTACCACCTGTTCAGCATCAGCGTGCATATTGATAAGAATGAGTGTAATTTCTTTAATCACGCCACCAAAATCATTGAATGTAAGTTGTGCTTCTTGTGACCTATGATATGTGAATGCTTCTCTGATTTCAATCTTATCATTCTGTTTTCGGACAATGAATTTTGCAGCCCAACCACGTAATCCTGTTTCATTGAGTCTGTTAAGTTCACTCTGAATATTGTTTCTGTCTTCAATTGTCAGGGCATTCATATCATAAGGTGCAAGGTCAGCACCGTTAATTTTGATGGCAAATTCTGGCATGACTCCTTGGGGACGGAATATGATATAGCGACACGAAAAGTGTTCAGGCATCGCCTCAGAATCGAAGTGCGTGCGAATCGGATATTGACTGTGAACATCGTTTGGGTGGATTGCGACAGGTGGGAATCTTTCAGCGTTGCTATATCCCGGTATAGCAGCGGTCGTATTCGCTCGGGTATAGGTAAAATAGTTCCATACAGTAAAGGTTTTGAAAGCTTCTGCAAGGGTTGTACCGTTGTCTATAAAGACATCATAAAAATTACCGAATTCGCGATAACTGCCATCAGTCGTATTGGTATAAAACTGCCGTATGATGTCATAGCCGAATCTTTCTGCCATATAGAGCGACCATATCACCGAACCGTATTCATGATCACCGATTCTACTCTCAAGAGAAATATCAGGTATATTAAACCAGCGACGTAGTTGATGGATGTAATAGTTATAAGCATTTGTCTCGGTCGGTTCATCAGGGTCAGGGATTGTGTCCCCATCGTCAACAACACCGCCATCATAGGTCATCACCTCTATCCATGTGGCAGATGCTTCCATGAACCAGGTCGGCATATAGGCGTTATATGCAAACTGAATCCCGTGCAGGAATTCATGTGCGCATGTAGTTTCAAGGTAACGTCTCCCCTCTAATTTACCGACATAATCGTAGATACGGGAGTTGATCATGAAATAGGGTGCGATTGTCAATGCAGTGGATAGCACCCGTCCTTCAAACCAATCTGCTGTCGTGATACCGAGTGCTGGGAACGTAAATAGGTATACATCCATTTTATGGTCGCCACCGTTCTGTGCTGCCCAAAAGTCCATGTAAGGTTTCTTGAAACCCATCAGATCAATTTGAACATGATAAGCGCGTTCCATTGCATCAGCACAGAGATCAACATAATCGGGTACTCCGTTACGGGGATGAAAGTCTTCAAGGGGTGGTGCATGGGGTCCTCTGCGTGTATAGTGGAGTTTGAAATGCGGTGTGTTGAAGTGTTCTGTAAGGATAATATCACCGAAGAAACTACCGGGAAGTCCTGGACGGAGGAAAACCGGTTTTAGTTCTTGGCGTAGTGTTGATGGAATGTTCTGCCAGTTTTTCGCGACCGTAGTGAAACTATCCGTAGCACATTTCATGATGTCGTTAGGTGAATAGCTCGGTTTGAGATTAGTGAACTGTCGCACGGTTCGAATGGCACTTTGAAGGTCTGCATCTGGGGGGAGTGCATAACTGATACACGCCAAATTGTATACCAAAAGTGTAACTGTGAATAGCAAGACTGCAGTAGAAACGATTCTTTTCATTAACAAGGTGCTTATGTATGAATTTGAAACCTAAGGTTTTGTTGTTAATAACTCATGTAACTCATCTACGCTTCGGTATTTGCCTTCAGGAAATGCAACCCAATAAACATTACGGGTACGTAAAGTTTTTGTCACAATAGATGTAAATTTAAGAAGTCCGTGTAGGTTGATATAACTGATTTGGATGTTCCTATTGATCTAACTTCGTTTTCATGCCTAAATACATCTCTCTTGTGTAAAAACGGTGCATAAAACAATCCTAATACATCTGTTTTTTGCTCCATATATAGATTAACATATCTGTATTGTGAAGTCAATGAAATGTAAGGGGTGTGTAAAGTTTTGTCCCTGGATTCCCTCTGGCATGTAAAATTCTTGTTGCCTTATGTATCGTTTTACAAGAACTAATTTGTTATGAGTATGTCTTTAGTTCCGTATGAAGATTGAATAAATAATCAGGTAATTCTACTGATAAGATTCATCGTAGGAGTAAGGTTTCGTAGGGGCGGGGCTTCCCCGCCCGCGTATTACCCAATTAATAACTGAATCTTCATTAGGGACGATATGTTTATAGAAAAATGTTATCCTAACTCTCTTTAGCCCCGAGAAATGCCCTTTGCGTAAATCAGAATTGTTATTATTGAGTTCCGATTATGTAACCTTTTCAACGAAATTACATTCTTACATACAAAAGATAGTATAACCTTGTTGATAATTTGTCTATGCATCACAACGTTGTATTATTTCCGCAATAACATCTTCCGGGTTGCGGTCCAATCTCCAGTGGATAACGCGCAAAAATACAAACCGCTTGCCACAGGTTCGCCAGAATCATTACGTCCATCCCAATAGGCTGCACGATCCTTACTGTAATACGTACCAGCAGGTTGATTGCCTAATTCTATCGTTCTTATTCTGTGACCGTTCATATCATATATTGATACGGTTACATCAGAAGGAGACTCTAACTGGTACGGTATCCACGTTTCTGGATTAAAGGGATTCGGATAGTTTTCAAGCAGACGCGTTTGGATTGGGTTCAACACTTGGACAAACTGTTGCAGAATCGCAATCCCTTTCCTGACAGTAATATCTCTATTCGGTAATTGTTCTGCTTTCTTAATCCAACGTTTTACTGTTTCAGAATCAAGTTGTGCAATCTGATGTGTGTGTAAAGGGGCAGCACCAGAAATAGGATCTAACGCATTGACAACTAAGAGCAGATCAATAACGTTTACTTCTCCATCTCTATTGACATCCGGGTTAGGAAATACATCACCAATGATAGTCTTTCCAAAGTTCACAGCAACAAGCACAAGATCACTTGTATCCACCGTTCCATCACCGTTTACATCAGTTCGATTCTCAACTGCTGTTGATGCTCCAGATTTTAGCAAGAATTCATGACGTGTGATATTGCCGTGGACATCAATAATCTGTAACACTATGGAATTATATGGAAAACGCGTCAAAGAAGTAATATCGAAATGGGCGGTGCTGCTTAACGACTCTATTTTCTGACAACTATGCAGCTTAGTCCCTGTTGCAGGATCAGTGCTGGTAGTTGGGACATGAAGTTGAACTTGATATATTTCATCTAGGTCAGTGATCTGAAATAGAATCGTGTGGCTTTCTGCATTTGATGGGTATAGTTCAGAAGTTAACATTTGAACAGTTGTGGGTTCGTTAAATGCGGTCTGTTCTATATTGAAGAACCGATTTACGTTAAACCATTCAGTTGCACACATTGAAAACCTGTCAGCATTATCACCATAGGACATGATGTATTTGTCGTCTCTGAAATCATGTGTTAAACCAAATGCGTGTCCAAGTTCATGTGCAACGACATATTTACCAACAGCACCATTAAAGCAATTGCCTGAAGCGGGAATGACAGCATATCCACCACGTGAGAATGTCTGGTGTTGACTCTCTAACCAGAGTGATCCGCCTATACCGCATGCACTATCCCTTTCAACTGCTTCAGTCATGGTTTCTACGAAGATAAGATTAACGTGTTGATTCTGTTCGAATCGAGTTGATAGTTCATTTGTAATTTTATTGCTTGTATCAGCATAATAGTATGCGTCATTAAACCTTCCGCGAACTTGATGAACGAGAACGTTTTCCCTTTCATCTGTTTCAAAAGTAAATGTCTTACGCGCAAATCCGTTTGCTTCCATCTGATCAGCATAGAAAGTTTGCACGTCCTTTAGCAGACGGTTGAGTTTTGTGCTCATATCTGATTGAGGGGCACGGTCGTATGGTACGAAGTAGATAACCCGCACCAATTCTTCTGGCGATGCCTGATACGTAGTGACATCCCACAGACGCAGTGTCCCATCATCACCACCACTGATCAGCGAGTTGTTGTCAGGTGAAAATGATGCGGAATTTACCCATCCTCTGTGTCCCAAGAATGTCGCGATATTAGCACCATCTTTGATGTTCCATAGATTAACTGCTTCGTAATCTGTCGTAGCAAGTGTTATACCGTCCGTTGAGAAATTGAGGTCTGTCACTGTTGCTTTTGTAGGTAATGTGCCGATATGTTCCCAATTGGAGAGTCTCCACAATTTCACTCCGCTGTTATATCCAGCACTTGCCAATACTTGATTATCTGGAGAAAACTGCAAGGCGGAAATCAGATCAGCATCTGCCTGAAAATTGGCTACTTCCAGTTGGTTTTGAACATTTCTAATTCTCACTTTCCCGCTTGCGTCACCTATAGCCAGAAATCTTCCATCATGAGAGAAGGCTAATGCAAATATCCATTTGTCATTTCTGAAGGTCATCAACTCTCTGTATGTATGTATATCCCATAACTTTACATGGTAACCTGCGGTAGCGAGCATCTGTCCATTCGGAGAGAATGAAACCTGCTTTATTTGGGATTGCACGAAATCTGTAACATGTCTGAGGGTTACTATTCGGATCTGTTTCTCAATATCCCACAACTTGATCGTATAGTCATCACTGCCACTGACAAGTTTTTTGCCATCAGGAGAAAATGCAATTGCGTTGATAGTTTTAGTGTGATTCCCAAGAATCGTAACTGTATCTTCCCCAAGATCCCATAATTTTATTGCATGTCCCACACCTGCACTTGCTATTAACTTAGAATCCACGGGTGAATATACAACGGTTTGTACAACCCCGCCGTGCGTAATTGATGTGTGATCTTGCGCAGCAGTGATATAGGAAGTGGATGTCAAAATGATAAGAATGAGAAAACAGTGTATTCTTTTCATGATTTATGTGGTTTCGTAACGCCTTTCATCTTCAGCCATAGTAATATCATCACCGATGGATACATTGAGTTTTTCTGCACATGTCAGCAATTGTTTATAGATTGTATCTGGAATCTCTATGCCGTTCTTAAGTCGTTCAGCACGGTTGTGTGCTTCAAAATCGCCAAGGTGATAGTACTTCATTAAACCTTTGTGCTGGAGGCGTAGCTTTGATGACATCTAAGAAGGCGCGAACCCCAAATGAATGATAGCATATCGCCTATTGTATCTTAAATTTCGCATTTTCTCAAGAGAAAGTGGAAATGTACTTGACATCAAGGCAAAATTCTGGAATACTTACGACTAACATTGACACATAAAACTACTTGAATACAGACATTCATTGCAAATTTTAACAACTGACCACGCGGCATTGTATTTAACAAATTGGAGATTTTATGGAATGGAACCTGTAAAAATAGGTGTTATTGGTTGTGGAGTCATCGGAAGCAGACATCTCAGTATTGCATCTGACTCCGAGAACATTGAACTGGTTGCAGCAGCTGACTTAGTGGAGTCCTATCGCGAACGCGCTGCAGAACGATTCAGTCCACCAAATATATATACCAACGATGTTGATCTATTGGATGACCCAGAAGTAGAAGCAGTCGTATTAGCATTTCCCACGCAATACAGAACTGAAGTAGCATTACGTGCCTTTGAACGCGGCAAACATGTCCTCTTAGAAAAACCAATTGCCATGAACGTTGATGAAGTGAATCAACTGATAGATGCACGTGGGGATTTAGTTTCTGGATGCTGTTCGTCACGTAATCGCTTTAACAAAGCTGCACGATTGGTAACGCAACTCATCACATCGGGTAGGTTAGGGGAATTACGGACTGTGCATTGTCGAGCATTAAGAGGATGTGGGAAACAACCCGGTACACCAAGACCCGCATGGCGGCTGACGAAAGCACTCAATGGCGGCGGAATCTTGGTTAACTGGGGATGTTATGATATTGATTATCTACTCGGTATCACCGGATGGCAACTCAAACCAAAAACCGTATTTGCACAGACATGGACTGTACCACACATATTTGAGTCACATATTGCACAAGGTTCTGATGCAGAAACACACTATACGGCACTTGTTCGTTGTGAAAACAGCACCGTGATTAATCTTGAACGTGGTGAATTTTTGGCATCTCACTCACATTCAGATTGGGAGATAATCGGATCAGAAGGCGCACTGAAATTAAGAATGGGAGATGGGAATCCGAATAACATTGTGCATAGCCAAACAACCACAGTTGACGGTGTCAACTCAAATCCGCTTGAAGATGGTGAAGATACTGAAGGTCCGCACTACAATAATCCGCTAACAGATTTTGCTGCGGCGATACGTGGAAACAGACAACCCATTACGGACTTGGAACAAGCACTTGTCGTTCAGCAGATTACAGATGCAATCTATGCTTCAGCAGATAGTGGGTCAGCAGTTGATATAGCAAATTGAATTAAGGTGATTTAAACTTGACTACGAAACTGTAATCGTTTATAATTAAGACAGTATCCTTGATTTTTTTCATTGCATTTTGTATTGTAAAGTGCTATAATTATAATTGTTTTTAAGCAAAGTAAGGTTTCGGTTCAGCTAGCAAACCGAAATAAGATAAATTAGTTTGTAAGGAATGAAGGAGATTTCATAGCTATGAAGAAATTGGCATTTTTTTTTACAATTGCTTGTCTAACCGTTGCACCAACAGCATTCGCCCAAGATTGGCAACCGGCAGGTGATAAATGGATTGAAAAATGGTGGGCACTTGACTTAGTCACAAATACCGGCGGCTTCAACGTCTCTGCTGAACAAGACTATCTTGCCACGGGCACCAGTGACGATTATAACAATGTTTCAGTATCCACACGTTACGGTGCTGGACTGACTGGAAGAGGTGCAGTTTACTTGCCAGATAACGGCGGTACGCTGGTTTGGTCCGTAGTTGACCTTGACACAGAGGCGGGAAATAACATGTCCTTGGCTTTCGGACCTGATCCTCTGAACGACTTTACCTGGCACGGTATCCTGCTTATCTTGTCTCCTGATGAACGGACAACCACAATGTATCCATCACATGATGATTATGCAGAAATATGGTTGAACGGTAGTAAGGTGTATGACAATCCTAACTGGACAGGTGGTGTTAGAAACGTAACTACACCGACAGAGATAGACCTGATCCAGGGCGAAAATTTTCTGCACTATAAGTGCAGCGAAGGTACCGGAGGCGATTATATCAACCTACGTTTTGATGAGACTGATACCGACCTACAGATTGCACCAACACTTGATGGACAATTCTTGACTGTGCTTACACCCGTTGAACCACGCAACAAAGTTACAACAACTTGGGCAGATATTAAACGGAAATAATGTTACTGCTAACTTTTAAACAGAAAACCCGTTTCCCCATCGGTTATATGTTATATAAGGGATACGGGTTTTTTGCTTTACGGTCTAAGGTCTAATTGAGATCTATTCAGGTTCCGTTATTATCAACATCTGATTAACGTCTATATTTTCTAACTTTTGAACGATTCCGTTCTGCCATATTACTTCCATTCTATCCACTAGTTCCGCGTCGTCTAAACCGAATAACAATCGTGTATCACTACCTGAAGCATAACTTGATCCGCTTTTCACTTCTGCAATTTGTGTAATTGTGTTTGTTACAATTTTTACCTTTGTGCCGATCCCATCGCGGTTGGTTCGTGTGCCTACGAGTTTGAGACTTAACCAGTTTTTCCTGTTTCCACCATCATTTCTGAGTAAGACTGCCCTCTGGTTGGAGTTAACAACTACGATGTCAATATCGCCATCGTTATCATAGTCGGCAGAAGCAGCAGCCCTACCAACAAGTTCTTCAGAAAAATATGCTCCCGATGTCTGTGATACTTCAACATAAGAACCATTACCCTTGTTATGAAAAAGCTGATCTCGTTGTGGATATGTTTCGTGTTGAAATGTCAATGTTCCAATTACATCTTGTGGGTGTCCGTTTGCACAGAAAACATCAAGGTACCCATCATTGTCGTAATCTATGAAAAGCGGACTGAAACCGACATAAGGTAACGTAGGTTGCAGTAATCCACTCTCCGCAGATGCCTCTGTAAACAGAAAACCCACTTCACCCAATTTCTGTGATTTATAGAGTGTCGCTTTTTCTGAATTTGCAATGATGATGTCAAACAATCCATCACCGTTGTAGTCGCCATAGTCTACACCCATAGACCCTTCAGCAATACCGTTTTCATCATAACCGACACCAAGGAAAAGACTTTCATCCGTAAATGTTCCATCTCCGTTGTTATGATACAGAAAGTTGCGATTGGTATCGTTAGCGACATAGATATCGGGATATAGATCGTTATTGTAGTCAAAAGCAACAGCAGCCATGCCTCGACCTTCTATCTGCCCCTCTATTTTGCTGGCAAGTCCTGCTATTTCAGCAACATCTGTAAATGTGCTGTCTCCGTTATTTCTATAAAGCACATCCACTGTTCCCTCATAACTCCGTGGAGGACCATAACCTATAATTCCTTTGAATCTCGTTACTGGCATGGAGGTATCGTATATGAGGTAGTTGACAACAAAGATGTCTAAGTCACCGTCCAAATCATAATCCAGAAAAATGGATGCGATGCTCCAGAACGTATTGTCAATGCCTGCTGCTTCAGTTATATTGGTAAATGTCCCATTTCCGTTATTTTCATATAGACTATCTCGTTCAAAGTTGCATATATATAGATCCACATCCCCGTCGTTATCAATGTCCCCCGCGGATGCAGCCATACCGTATCCGATATCTCCAACGCCCGCTATATCAGTGACATCTATAAAGTGTCCGTTACCTTCATTGCGATAAAGCACATTTGAACCGTTCGCACTTTTAGTCTGATCTGTAATTCCATCAACAGGCACAGGTCCACTGTTAACGAAATATAGGTCAATGTTGCCATCTGCATCGTAATCAAAAAAGACGACACCGGATCCCATTGTCTCAATAACGTGTTTATGATCTGTCTTACCGTTGTGGTGTTTAAAGTTTATTCCTGCTTCCTCCGTAACATCTACAAAGACAGGTAACGTATCCGCTGATGTAAACATTACTACAAATATGAACAGAAATAGAAAAAGAAGATACGTGAACTTTAGCATATATGGTATTTGTTAGGTAAGACTTTATTTAGTTTTCGGTTCAGCAGTTTTTGCTATACGGAAACCTATGAAGGTAGTTTTTAAGGTTGGATAAAGATAAAAG
Source organism: Candidatus Poribacteria bacterium (assembly GCA_965208245.1). GTDB lineage: Bacteria > Poribacteria > WGA-4E > WGA-4E > WGA-3G > MSPOR6. Next base: position 4,141,232 of record OZ242325.1, on the reverse strand, counting down.
CGGAATGTTGTGGTACAGCGAGCAAGTTTGTCAATCCAAGACCCGCCTCTAACGACCCGCCAACTACCGACATCGGGTCCCTCTGGATTCTGTTTGGGGGTGTGATAATAGTAGACATCACTATACCAATCTGCGGTCCACTCCCACACATTACCCGCCATATCCATTATACCGAAAAAACTCTTTCCTTTCGGATAGCTGCCAACAGGTGCAAGTCGGTTCTCGTAACCATCATTTCCTTCAGCAGTATTTGCAAGCAGTTCAAAGGCGTTACCCCAGGGAAATGTCCTATCTGTATAGCCTCTTGCAGCTTTTTCCCATTCAGCTTCAGTCGGAAGTCGCATCCCTTTCCAGTCAGCATAAGCTTTAGCATCATACCAAGAGACACCAACAACAGGATTATCCGGATATTTTTTTGCACGCTCAGGCCATTGACCTATGTAGGGGTGATGCAAAAAGTCTTCAGGTGTGTGTCGTGGTGTCTTGGTTTTATTATCTTGCAGACCCATCCAAAACTCATGGTATTCTGCGTTTGTAACTTCGTACTTGCCTATATAATATGCTGTCAAGTAGACCTTATGTGAAGGTTTTTCATCGTCTGCACGCCTGTCGCTACCCATTGTAAATGTACCAGCAGGAATGAGAATCATCTGATTTTCTGTCTTCTGAGCAAACACACTATAAAGGATAGGAAATGATAAGAAGATTATAATGGTAGAGATCAGTAGTTTAATTTTCATTGTTCTTTATTCTTCTGTTTAGATAGGTAAAACTCATAGGCTTGATAATGTTCTTGAGCCAGTTTTCTATTACCAATACTCTGATACAGTTTAGAGATATTCAGATGATAGTAGGGTTGTTCACTGTCCAGCATTATCGCTTGTTGGTAGGCTGGGATTGCTTTTTGTATTAAGCCTAAGCGCGCATAGGTACTACCAAGTGTATTATAGAATATTGATTGTTTTGGTGAAAGGAGAATTGCTTTACCGACAGATTCAAGTGCATGTTTGGGATAATTCAGATTGAGAAATGCTTGACTGAGTCCATGATGGAATCCGGCAATTGTATCGGGAGACGTATTTTGAGAATTACCTAATGCAACGCATTTTTGTAATGCGGGGATTGCCTCATTGTAGATTTTCTGTTGCATCAGTATTCTGGCTAAACCTATCCATCCTTCAAGGTTATTGGGGGCAACCCGTGTCTGGCGCGTAAACCTTTCATATTCCACGTTCAGCCTCTGTAACTGCTGATACAATAGCATCTCGCTTCTACTCTTTTCTCGCTCTCCTGTGTGCACATAAGCAGTGCCGAGACCGTAATGTGGTTCTGCAAAGTTGGGAGGACCGTATTTTATTGCATTCTTAAAGTTGGTAATAGCTTCTGAGTACGACTTAATTTTGAGGTAGGCATTACCGAGTTCGTTGTAATTCCCAGGGGAGTTGGGTTTGAGTTCAAGTGCTTTCGTTAGCACCTCAACAGCATCCGTATATTGCCGAAGCTTGATATACACTTTACCCAATAATTCATAACCTCGTACATGATTAGGTGAAAATGTTATGACCTGTTTCAACTGTGCAGCAGCATCTGACCATTGGTCAAGTTTGAAATAAACCAACCCTAATGAATAAAGCACTTCAATACTATCTGATTTTAGTTCTAAAGCACGACTGTAGACATTGACCGCTTTCTTCCACGATTCATCTTGTGTATACGACATACCTAAATAATGTAATATCTCATAATGATCCGGTTCAATGGCAAGTGCTGTCTCAAAAGACTCTATTGCCTGTTCGTTATTGCCTTGAAATAGAGACTTAAACGCCTGCTCCACATGCTGCACATATAATGCATGTGTATTGGCATCTGCATTGAGACCAAGAATTACTGCAAAGCACAATAACATTAATGTAACAAAGAATATATTACGCATACACGCCACTCCTTCTGCGAGACTTATAGTCAAGTGAAAAAATAATGAGACATTTCACCCAATACACCGATGACAAAGAACACCCAGCGTAGGGGCGAGGTCCCCTCGCCCGTTGTCCAAGCGAGTTAGTATGTTAACTGGTATTAATTCTAAAGTTCACCATATATCAATTGAGACATCGTCTGCGGTACTGACAGGAGGACATCTCCAGCTATAAGACCGTGCATTCCTGTCTTATCTGCTGCGTTATCGCCTGCTAATCCATGTATGTAAACACCGAGTATCGCTGCTATATCAACAGGTAGGTTTTGTGCTATCAGTCCAACTATAATTCCTGTTAACACATCTCCCATTCCAGCTGACGCCATTCCCGGATTGCCAGTTGCGTTGATCCACACATCACCCTTCGGGGTTGCTATAATAGTAGGTGCACCTTTAGATACGAGGGTTACTTCGTGCTGTTTTGCAAATTCTTCTGCTGCAGAAATCCCATCTAACGCTAATGCTTGTATAGACGTTCCTGTTAGACGAGACATTTCACCTAAATGTGGAGTTAAGACTGTTTCCGCTTCCAGCATTGAGATAAGTTCTTTCTCTTGTGCTAATGCGTTTAATCCGTCCGCATCAATCACCATACGCAAACCGAGTTCCTGTTTTCTGTTTTCACGTATCAGTTGATGAACAAAACTTACTGTCTCAGGATGTTGAGAAAGACCGGGACCAATAGCCAAGACAGATTTTGTTTTTTCTGCATGTTCCAATATAGGTGATACTGCTGATTCTGCTATACTTCCTGCATCCGTTTCTGGCATAGGTAATGTCATGACTTCAGAGAGCTTAACCTCCAGAATGGCATTCAGGTTTTTCGGAATTGCCAGTGTTACCAACCCTGCACCTGTACGTAATGCTGCTTCACTTGTGAGTGCTGCCGCGCCTGTCATTCCCATAGCACCTGCAATGACTAAGACGCGCCCATAAGTGCCTTTATGAGATGCGTTGAAACGGCGTGGCATCCAATCAATCGCTTGTCTTTCTGTTGTCCAATTTACGTTAATGTTTTGAGCATCAATTACTTGTTGTGGAAACCCTATGTCGATGATTTCTAAATTACCTGCAAGTTCTGTCCCAGGTTGAACCAATAACCCTCTTTTTGGCAAACCTATCGTGATCGTTGTATCTGCTTTGATGCAAGTTCCCAATGGGTGACCCGTATCTGCATTTAGACCTGATGGTAAATCAACAGCGAGAACAGGTATAGAGTGGTCGTTGATAACGTCTATGATCTTAGCGGTAGGTTCGCGCACTTCACTGTGCAATCCCGTACCGAAGATAGCATCTACAAGCAGGTCACATTTCGCAACGAGATTATGTAATTTTTTCGGCGTATCATCTGTCAGTATGACCTTAATATTCAACCCAAGTTTTTCAGCTATGTCCAGATTGCCCCGTGCTTCTCCAGTGAATGTCTCAGGAGATGAAACAAGGAAGATGAGCACCTCGTGTCCAGCATGTGCAAGTTGTCGTGCAATGACCAAACCATCTCCGCCATTGTTCCCTTTTCCGACAAATATGCCGACACGTTGTGCCTTCGGAAAGTGCTGTTCAATTTTGCGGACGATTTGACTCCCCGCAGTCTCCATCAGTACAATACCAGAGATACCAATTTCATTAATAGTCCGACTGTCAATTTGACGCATCTGTGCTGCAGTTACAACTTTCATGCAGTGCCATCCTGTCGTTTATCTCAAAAAGTCACTTGAGTTTCAATATGAATATGTGAAAGAGTATAGCAGTCTTTGAACTAAGAGTCAACATCAAAGTTGTTTTAGCGGAAAAAATGCTTGAGGACATTAATACGTCTTTGCTATAATAGAGTAAAACTTATAGTAATAATTCAAAACAGACTTGGAAAAATATGCAAATACCGACGATAATTGATAATGTTAATGATAACACCCTCCAAAAAGCATTGGAAACTCTTCTGATAAAAAGTGTCAACTTAGATATAGCAACCGGAACATTTGAAATAGGCGCATTTCTGGCACTTGGAAAGACATGGCAACATCTTGATGGCGTTCGCATTCTTATGGGAGACGAAACGTCAAAACGCACAAAAGAATATATAATTCAAGCGTTACAAACAGTTACAGAGGATAGTATTGAATCTGAAAAAGAGAAAGACGATGCTATACCGGGCCTCACAGATGTTCGCAGCGCAATACGACGTGGTAAGATAGTCGTTTGCGTTTATGATCGTGCAAAATTTCACGCGAAACTCAACCTAATGCAAGCCGAAGAATCCAGTCCAGTTAACTTTTGTACTGTCGGTAGTTCTAACTTCACCTTACCCGGACTCACCCAAAATGTAGAATTAAACACCTTTATTACAGACCCCACACATATTGGCAAACTTCGTGATTGGTATGAAGAACGTTGGAAAGAGGGTTCTGAAGTCCAAGCAGAACTGATCCGAGAAATTGAACGACATCTAAAAGAACATCCACCATTCACAGTCTATGCCAAAGCACTACAAGCATATTTTGAAGGACGCGAAAAACCTGCTGACGAATGGGAAGAAAATGAATCTGTTATATACCCCGCACTTTCACGATACCAAAAAGATGGTTATCACGCGGCTCTGCAGATTGCAGATACGTGGAACGGTGCACTTATCTGTGATGGGGTTGGTAGTGGTAAAACATACATAGGTTTGATGATACTTGAACGTGCCTTGAGAGAAGACAAACGCGTGCTGCTTATTACACCGAAATCGGTTTCGGAAAGCGTTTGGAAGAGCCAGATTAAACGTCAACTTCAAGAAAAATATGGTCGTTTTCTGCGAGAGAACTATGATCTCAAACTGCATACAGACCTCGGACGCAAAGGTGGCATCAGTGAAGATGATCTTGTGTATTTTCGTGAACATAAGGATGTTATTATTATAGATGAGGCACACCATTTTCGGAATGCAAGTTCCAATCGCGGTAAACTGTTGCTGGATATTGCAAGAGGAAAAGAACTCTATTTACTTACCGCCACGCCAATCAATAACAGCTTAAACGATATCTATCACTTGATAAACTATTTCGGACAGAATCGTAGAACTTATTTCTCGCGAATTGGTATTCATGATTTCCGTAAACACTTTCGCGATATTGAAAAACAACTTGAGGATGTAGAAACGGAAATTGCTGAACAGGTTGAAGAAAAAGATTTCCTGCGACAGAACCCGATACTAAAACAGGTACTTATTCAACGTAGTCGCCAATACATCAAAGAGTCCGAACAGAAGTCTGGTGTTGACATCCTTTTTCCCAAACGTGTGATTGAACCGACAGTAGATTATTCGCTCAAAAAAGTCTACGGTTCACTCTATGATGAACTCAGGACCGCTTTTGACAGAAATTATCCATTTATTAATCTGGCAATCTACAACACTGTCAGGTATCACAGAAGTCCGGAAAAACAGCTTGAAAATCGTCAGAAACAGATTGTCGGTCTCATTCGAACACTCGTGCTAAAACGTTTGGAAAGTTCATGGCGGTCATTTGAAGTCACAATTGAGAACTTACTCCTAAAGATGGCAGAATGGCTTAAAAAATATGCCCCCGCACGTTTTGTAATATGGGAAAATACAAACCGAAGATGGTGGGGTGTGGCACAAGATCACATCAAGGAACGCCTTGAAGCAGATGGAATCCAGTACGAACCCAGTGAAGAGGAAGATGACATTGCATCAATCGAAGTTGAAGACGATTTTATTCCTGAAGACCATGATTTAGAAAGATTGTTTAGAGATGTCGTAGTCGATATGAACTTCTTAACACTAATCCTCAGCAAAATCTATAGGTCCTTCTATGCTGACGAGGTGGGTGGCGAACCTGCCACAGCAAAAGATGACAAGCTGCAGCAGCTCATAAAACTCTTAAAATCCGCACCTTGTGAAAAGAGACTTATCTTTACCGAATTCTGTGACACCGCCCGGTATCTTAACAAACAACTGCTGAATGCAGGCGTTACGGACATTGAGCAAATTGATAGTCGACGTAAAGTGAATCGAGAGGAAATCATAGAGCGATTCTCACCTTTCTACAATGGGAAAATACCTTATCAAAGCGGAGAACCTGTTAACACACTGATCACAACAGATGTGCTTGCCGAAGGGTTAAACTTACAAGATGCATCCGTTATCATCAACTACGACTTACATTGGAATCCAGTGAGATTAATGCAACGTATCGGTAGATTAGACCGTAGACTTGACGTGAACATTGAAGCGAAGCTTAACCGCACTGACCCAACCGTTCATGTATGGAATTTCCTGCCCCCTGCAGAGCTTGAAGATATCCTTAAGCTTCGGAGGCGGGTTGATGGCAAAATCCTACGCATCAGCCGCACACTCGGTATTGAAGGAAGGTTTGTTTCCCCTGATGACGATAATGAAACGTTACGCCTTTTCAATGAACGTTATGATGGTAGAGAAAACACTGAGGAATTGATGAACCTTGAACGTCAACGTATCTCCGAAGCGCATCCTGAGTTATGGCATCAACTGCCAGACCTACCAAAACGTCTCTTTTCAGGCAAAGATGTGAATATCACACCTCCACCGATGCTTAATCGAGATGGCGAGGTAATTCCCCTCGAACGTATTGGGGATGTCGGTGTTTTCTGCTGTTATCGCATGTCGATAAACGATGAAATTAAATGGTACTTCTATGATGTTGATAATGATGAAGTTGTTGATGATGTTAAGGACATTTGGCCCGAAATCCGTTGTGATATAGAAACGAAACGTTATACTGAAGAAGGACCAGGCGGACTTAGATATGCACTCAAAAAAGTTGAAAAGCACATTCAAGGGTATCTCATGAAAATACAAGCACCGATGGGGGCAAAACCTAAACTCATTGCATGGATGGAGATTTGCTAAAAGGAAAACGAATGCCCAATATTACACCGGACGACATCCAAAACATCCGTGACTTTGACACGCTCTTAGACTTTTTCCGTGATAGACTTGATTGGCACATCCCCGAAAACGTTGAACTTGAAGATGTCGCTTTTCCCTGGTCCGCCGAGGACCTTGATCTTGACGAAACCGCTGATGAAAGAATTGCTGAATGCAAGCAACTCCCACCCTTTCCACCGATCCAATCCACATTGTTCGGAGAAGAAACGCAACCGTGGGGCATATTTTTCCTCCAATTTAACAGTGAACATATCTATCGGACTGCACTACGTCGTGTGCTGCGGGGATTGGTGGAAAGACGTGATCGAGACCCAAACCTACCTTCTTGGCAGCATGATCAACTTCTCTTTATCTGTACCACACCCAACTATCAACAGTTTGCCTTCGCCAATTTCGCTGCAAACGAAAATTGGAGACGTTCAGTCCTTTCCATCTTCTCTTGGGAACAGGGAGATACACACATCCGGACGCTATGTGATTATAACCTACCTGCACTTGCTTACCCAAGCGATGGATTTCCAAATGACGAAGCATGGCTGAACGCGTGGAAAGAAGCATTTGATGTTGAGATCGTAACCGATAAGTTTTTCGCTGATTATCAACGCGTTTTTTCACGGGTTGAAGCGGCAGTAGAAGGTATTTCTGAGAACGAGGCTGAAGCGAAACGCCTCTGGACGCAACAGCTTTTTAACCGATTAATGTTCTTACGGTTTATTGAAAAGAAGGGATGGTTGACCTACAAGGGTAACCGTGAATACTTGCGTGCCATGTTTGATGCTACGGAAGCAGAAACGGATGCAAACTTTCTCAATGACCGACTCTATTGGGCTTTCTTCAATGGACTTGGTACTCCTGGAGGTTCACCTAACAACATACCTGAGGTTGTTGAACGACGGGGAGAGGTGCCGTTTCTCAACGGCGGACTCTTTGAGATGCAGGACAATGATGCGCGCGGCACTGTCCAAATTCCTAACGATAAATTTGACGAAGTCCTAAAGCTTTTTGAAAGGTATAACTTCAAGGTAACCGAATCCACGCCGCTTGACGTTGAGGTGGCAGTTGACCCGGAAATGCTTGGCAAGGTGTTTGAAGAACTTGTTACCGGTAGGCACGACACGGGCAGCTACTATACCCCGCGTCCCGTTGTCTCCTTTATGTGCCGCGAAAGTCTGAAAATCTGCCTCCAGAATAAAACCGATGAGACAGAGGAATGCCTTAAAAAGTTTGTTGATGATGGAGACGCAACTGAGATTCGAAATCCAGAGAGAGTCTTAGAAGTGCTACAAACGTTACGTATCTGTGATCCCGCATGTGGAAGTGGTGCGTATCTACTCGGAATGATGAGTGAACTGCTACGTTTGCGTGATGCACTCTCTAATATTAACTGGCAAAGCAATCAAATCGATTCCCCAACAATCTATCAACGGAAACTGGACATCATCCAGAAAAATCTCTACGGTGTAGACAAAGATGAATTTGCTGTCAATATAGCCATGCTTCGCTTGTGGCTTAGCCTTGCTGTCGATTATGAAGGTGACACACCTCAACCGTTGCCAAACTTAGACTATAAGGTTGCAGTCGGCGATAGTTTAACCGGGCCCACGCCATCAGGAGAGAATCTCGGTTTCGCAATCCAGTTCATTCAACAGATTCAGGAACATCAAGCAGAATATTTGGTTACTCACAATGACTCTAACAAGCAGATACTTCGCGAAACAATTGCTGAACTTAAAGGACAAATCCAAGAAATTCACAGTGTTGAAGATGAATTTATGTGGGAGGCTGAGTTTCCCGAAGTATTTCAAGAAGGGGGTTTTGATATTGTCATCGGAAATCCACCTTATGTGCGTCAGGAACTAATCAGACAGATTAAACCGACTTTAAAAAAGTTATTCTCTGAAGTTTATACAGGTATGGCGGACCTTTACGTCTATTTTTACAAGCGCGGGTCAGAATTGCTCCGCAAGAGTGGCGTTCTTACCTATATCTCTTCTAATAAGTTCCTGCGTGCAGGATATGGGGAGAAACTCAGAAAATTCTTTACCAATAACCTTTGCATTCACAGACTACTTGATTTTGGAAGTGTTCCTGTTTTTAGGGCGAGTGTGGATACTTGTATAGTTCTCGTTGAAAATGCTAAACCGAGTGAAGAAGTATTTTTCGTTGTAACTTTTCGCGATGAGGCGGATATTCCCCGTCTCTCCGAGGCATTTCAAGAACAGGCTTTTTCCATGCATGTTCATAACTTATTACCTGACGGATGGATATTGACATCGCTAGATACGATCTTACTGCTTTCCAGACTTCAAGACACTGGGATGTTCTTCAATGAAATAGTAGACGGGAAATTCTATTTTGGTATCAAAACAGGATGTAACGATGCTTTTATCGTAGATGCTGTTACCTGTGAACGGTTGATTGCTGCTGACCCTGATAGTCGTGATCTTATAAAACCTTTGCTTAGAGGCAGAAACCTTAATAAATGGAAAGCAGTTTCGGGAAATGAATACCTGATCACAATTCCGAGCAGCACTAACAGAGAGTGGCCCTGGTCAAATACCAAAAACGCTTCAGAAGCAGAACGGATTTTCGAAAGAACCTATCCTGCTATCTATCAACATTTGAGTAGTTATCGATCACGTTTAATTGCCCGTAATGATCAAGGAAAATTTTTTTGGGAACTCCGATCATGCGTTTATTATGCTGAATTTGAAAAACCAAAGATTATCTACCCGGATATTAGTCCTATAATGCGGGCATGTTATGATACAACAGATGCATACTGTCTACAAACCACCTACATTTTACCTACTGAAGATCTTTCTCTACTTGCAATTTTGAATAGCAAACTATTTCTTTGGTATGCAAGACACAAGTTTCAGAGTCTCAATGACCCTTGGGCGGGTGGTGGTTTGCGTTTTATCGCACAATATATGCAGCACGTTCCAATAGCGGATCGGACTGCGGAGCAGCAAGCAACGTTATCAGAATTTGTTGAACGGATATTGGCAAATCCGAACAGTGATCAGGGACGCGAAATTGAGCGGGAAATTGATGAGATAGTGTATCAGTTGTATGGGTTGACTGAAGCGGAGATTGCGTTGATTAAGCAGACGTATCGGGATGCAGGAATGGACTTGTAAATCCTTTACATTGGTAAACACAAAAATATGTAATATACTATTTTACATTTTAGGTTAGTAGAATACCTTTTTTGTTAGACAAGTTCGGCACCATTCTGAAGTATGTGCATGAAAGCAGCAAAATCTCGCACCTCGGCTGCAGCACGACGCAGTTGCTTAAGACGTTCTAAACTGTCAATACTCTCAATATCAGACTTTATTGCTTCTGTCGTGTCAATTGTGAAACGGATAGAGAGCAACTCTAAAATACTCTCAACAGTATTATTACGTTCACCTTGTTCAATACCTTGTTCAATACCTTGTTCAATACCTTGTTCAATACCTCGTCTATATCCTTGTTCATCGCCTTGTTCAATACCTTGTTCAATACCTCGTTGTATCACATGTTCGTAAAAAGGTGATTGTTGCATAATTGCCTCCAATGAAGCGTCCTTAAATAGTTCGGTGGATTGGACAAAACTCCCGAAAAGCGAGAGCGCAAACAGAAGCGTCCCCCGCATCTTGACATCAACATCAACTGTCCGTATCGTCTCAATACACTTCTCAGTCCAAGCGTTACGTGTCATGTCCGATGGCGGATCCATCAGAGCCGTGAAAGGTAACACCCCTAAAACAGCAGGATCCAAGAACGCTGCACCCTCTAACTCATAGATACGTATAACGTTATAGCGGAATACGCCACCGCCCCGATCTTCGTTTCCATACTCATAGAAACCAGGATCGTTTCGACCTGCGGGAGGACGGAAATATAGCACCGTTGAATAGACATTCTTTTCATATTCCAAATAAAGAACACTTGAATAAGCAAGCATCCGTAAATGCATCGGTTTATACGTGCTGTCGTCGGTTTGTGCTTCTATATGTAATATCGCCTCCTCATCAGGCAAACGGACTTGATATATCATATCGCTCTGATGTGTCTTAATCGTGATATGTTCTGTGTTCAACCGATCAGTGACTTCCACCTCCGATGTTTTCAGTGCTAACACTGCTATGTCTCGCGGGAACTCCCCCGCAATATGTTTAAAAATCTTATCATACGCCGACATATCAGTATTATACCTGCTTTTATGAAGATATGTCAAGTGTTTTTCAGGAGTAGATGGTAGTCAGGATCAATCTATAAGAACCCATCTATAATAAAAGCAAATGAATGTAAATCTGTAATGGTGACATCCATCCCAAAAAGGTCACTGTCAATCATTCATACAAAGGAAAATTAGTGATTATCAAGGATGTACCAGTAGGGGGCTGCCAAGAATGTGGACAGCGGGCATTATGCTGCTGACACCTGAGAAAAACTTGATACTACGGCACAGAACAGTGATGCTGCACAAGAAAGGATAACTGTCTCTGTCATGGTGATGACTCCTTAAACGCTGTCCTACCATATTCTGCACCATTCTGAAGTATATGCATGAAAGCAGCAAAATCTCGCACCTCGGCTGCAGCACGACGCAGTTGCTTAAGACGTTCTAAACTGTCAATACTCTCAATATCAGACTTTATTGCTTCTGTCGTGTCAATTGTGAAACGGATAGAGAGCAACTCTAAAATACTCTCAACAGTATTATTACGTTCACCTTGTTCAATACCTTGTTCAATACCTCGTTGTATCACATGATCGTAAAAAGGTGATTGTTGCATAATTGCCTCCAATGAAGCGTCCTTAAATAGTTCGGTGGATTGGACAAAACTCCCGAAAAGCGAGAGCGCAAACAGAAGCGTCCCCCGCATCTTGACATCAACATCAACTGTCCGTATCGTCTCAATACATTTCTCAGTCCAAGCGTTACGTGTCATGTCCGATGGCGGATCCATCAGAGCCGTGAAAGGTAACACCCCTAAAACAGCAGGATCCAAGAACGCCGCACCCTCTAACTCATAGATACGTATAACGTTATAGCGGAATACGCCACCGCCCCGATCTTCGTTTCCATACGCATAGAAACCAGGATCGTTCCGACCTGCGGGAGGACGGAAATATAGCACCGTTGAATAGACATTCTTTTCATATTCCAAATAAAGAACACTTGAATAAGCAAGCATCCGTAAATGCATCGGTTTATACGTGCTGTCGTCGGTTTGTGCTTCTATATGTAATATCGCCTCCTCATCCGGCAAACGGACTTGATATATCATATCGCTCTGATGTGTCTTAATCGTGATATGTTCTGTGTTCAACCGATCAGTGACTTCCACCTCCGATGTCTTCAGTGCTAACACTGCTATGTCTTGCGGGAACTCCCCCGCAATATGTTTAAAGATCTTATCATACGCCGACATATCAGTATTATACCTGCTTTTATGAAGATATGTCAAGTGTTTTTTAGGGTTCTTCTTTTTCTTGACATCATACCAAAATCATGCTAAACTAAGCAAAATCTAATATCATTGGAAGAGTCCCACGCTATGCAACAAGATCAAAACACATCATCAGATTCCCTTCAGAAACTACAAGACCTACTACAAAAACTTTCGGACTTAGTCGTTTTGGGATATTCATCTTATACTATCATTGACAAACTTATTGAAAATGTCAATGTTCCTATAGTTATACTTGTAGCACGCCTCTGCGAGATACAGTGGCGTGTATTCTGTTGAGTAGTGGTGGTGTGTTCCATACCAAGCACGTTTGATGAAAGACCAGAATCCTTCAATCGTATTGGTATGCATGCCACCTTTCTCCCACTTCTTACTTCGGTTTAGGGTTTCATGCTCTATCTCTTTACCGATGGTGTTGTATCCTGTAAACTGGTCGGTATAGAGTTTGGAATTCTCTGTATCTACGTTATCACGAATGAAGTTAGCAATTGTTTCCCCAGCGATATCAGGTATCAATTGAGCAATTACATGTCCAGTTCTTGAAACTGCACCGATAACAGCGTCTTTCATTGTTCCGCGACCACGCTTGCGAGGTTCATCTACTGTTCGGTCGATGAATTTCTGATACAATAATCAAATAAGCTTGAATATCAGAAAAAGCAACTCGCTTTTTAGTGTTCATTAGGGGGTTTGTAGCCCCCTAATACTTATCTATATATTGTATCATGAATTAGCAATTAAAACAAGCGATAAATGTACTCTCCATCTATGTTTATAGCGATTTTACTTAATCCCAAAACGACTAATTCCGAAAATTTACACCCTGACCTTATCTCAACTCTAGCTTGAACTGAATAAACCGAATTTGCCATCAATATTCATCCTAAAGTTGCTTTTTCCGTGGTGGTATGGTAGTTCTGACCTCGATGTTGTGAGTTGCACAAAAATGGGAATACTAAAGCGAAACTGTTACATAAGCAGAAAGAGTAGAATGACGACTTTTTTTGTTACACAAGTTCGGCACCATTCTGAAGTATGTGCATGAAAGCAGCAAAATCTCGCACCTCGGCTGCAGCACGACGCAACTGCTTAAGACGTTCTAAACTGTCAATACTCTCAATATCAGACTTTATTGCTTCTGTCGTGTCAATTGTGAAACGGATAGAGAGCAACTCTAAAATACTCTCAACAGTATTATTACGTTCACCTTGTTCAATACCTCGTCTATATCCTTGTTCATCGCCTTGTTCAATACCTTGTTCAATACCTCGTTGTATCACATGATCGTAAAAAGGTGATTGTTGCATAATTGCCTCCAATGAAGCGTCCTTAAATAGTTCGGTGGATTGGACAAAACTCCCGAAAAGCGAGAGCGCAAACAGAAGCGTCCCCCGCATCTTGACATCAACATCAACTGTCCGGATCGTCTCAATACATTTCTCAGTCCAAGCGTTACGTGTCATGTCCGATGGCGGATCCATCAGAGCCGTGAAAGGTAAAACCCCTAAAACAGCAGGATCCAAGAACGCCGCACCCTCTAACTCATAGATACGTATAACGTTATAGCGGAATACGCCACCGCCCCGATCTTCGTTTCCATACTCATAGAAACCAGGATCGTTTCGACCTGCGGGAGGACGGAAATATAGCACCGTCGAATAGACATTCTTTTCATATTCCAAATAAAGAACACTTGAATAAGCAAGCATCCGTAAATGCATCGGTTTATACGTGCTGTCGTCGGTTTGTGCTTCTATATGTAATATCGCCTCCTCATCCGGCAAACGGACTTGATATATCATATCGCTCTGATGTGTCTTAATCGTGATATGTTCTGTGTTCAACCGATCAGTGACTTCTACCTCCGATGTCTTCAGTGCTAACACTGCTATGTCTCGCGGGAACTCCCCCGCAATATGTTTAAAAATCTTATCATACGCCGACATATCAGTATTATACCTGCTTTTATGAAGATATGTCAAGTGTTTTTCAGGAGTAGATGGTAGTCAGGATCAATCTATAAGAACCCATCTATAATAAAAGCAAATGAATGTGAATCTGTAATGGTGACATCCATCCCAAAAAGGTCACTCTCAATCATTCATACATACAAAGGAAAATTAGTGATTATCAAGGATGTACCAGTAGGGGGCTGCCAAGAATGTGGACAGCGGGCATAATGCCGCTGACACCTTAGAGAAACTTGATACTACGGCACAGAACAGTGATGCTGCACAAGAAAGGATAACTGTCTCTGTCATGGCGATGACTCCTTAAACGCTGTCCTACCATATTCTGCACCATTCTGAAGTATATGCATGAAAGCAGCAAAATCTCGCACCTCGGCCGCAGCACGACGCAGTTGCTTAAGACGTTCTAAACTGTCAATACTCTCAATATCAGACTTTATTGCTTCTGTCGTGTCAATTGTGAAACGGATAGAGAGCAACTCTAAAATACTCTCAACAGTATTATTACGTTCACCTTGTTCAATACCTCGTCTATATCCTTGTTCATCGCCTTGTTCAATACCTTGTTCAATACCTCGTCTATATCCTTGTTCATCGCCTTGTTCAATACCTCGTTGTATCACATGATCGTAAAAAGGTGATTGTTGCATAATTGCCTCCAATGAAGCGTCCTTAAATAGTTCGGTGGATTGGACAAAACTCCCGAAAAGCGAGAGCGCAAACAGAAGCGTCCCCCGCATCTTGACATCAACATCAACTGTCCGGATCGTCTCAATACATTTCTCAGTCCAAGCGTTACGTGTCATGTCCGATGGCGGATCCATCAGAGCCGTGAAAGGTAACACCCCTAAAACAGCAGGATCCAGGAACGCTGCACCCTCTAACTCATAGATACGTATAACGTTATAGCGGAATACGCCGCCGCCCCGATCTTCGTTTCCATACGCATAGAAACCAGGATCGTTCCGACCTGCGGGAGGACGGAAATATAGCACCGTTGAATAGACATTCTTTTCATATTCCAAATAAAGAACACTTGAATAAGCAAGCATCCGTAAATGCATCGGTTTATACGTGCTGTCGTCGGTTTGTGCTTCTATATGTAATATCGCCTCCTCATCCGGCAAACGGACTTGATATATCATATCGCTCTGATGTGTCTTAATCGTGATATGTTCTGTGTTCAACCGATCAGTGACTTCCACCTCCGATGTCTTCAGTGCTAACACTGCTATGTCTTGCGGGAACTCCCCCGCAATATGTTTAAAAATCTTATCATACGCCGACATACTAGTATTATACCTGCTTTTATGAAGATATGTCAAGTGTTTTTCAGGAGTGTCACTTACCCCCATTTTTATTTTGTTTTGTTCCATTGTTGTGTTTGTCCGTTTTATGTGTGAGAAAGTCTGTCTTTATGTGGTGAAAAAGTCCAAGTTTTTCAGACATGTCTGTTTGGTAAATAAGAGGAGTTCCTCCTTTGTCCACTACGCGTCAATGATCTTTTTGATGATTGTTATCACTGAATATATCTTGCGTTTGGATTCATAAGCCTTCGCCCAGTAGCCCGCTGCCTTCTCATAGAGAAGAAACCGAAAGGACAGCAAGATAATAGTAATTCTTCGCCCAGTAGCCCGCTGCCTTCTCATAGGTAATAAACAGAAGCCCATAAGCGATGACGACGATTAAGAAAAGAAGACCGATCTATCGCCAAGATACTTGATGACGTATCGTGCACGTGCAAACCCACGATCAAAAACGGACACAAGTTCAACACTTGCCACTCTAAGAACCTGGTGGTGCAGAGCAACACAGAAGTTTTGGATAATCTCATTATGACTGCTATAGGTTACATTTGAAATCTCCTCGTTTTTATAGATACACCAATAGATTGGAATCGCACGATTGCGGAATGGAACCGAGGCAACAATCGCCTTCCATCCCGCCAGTAAATCGGTCTCATCTATCAAAACGAGTGCTTCTTGCTTTGCACGCTTTGAACGCCACACCTCCTGTGTCACATAAGCCAACCATGCCCGCATCACATCCGGATATGGAAAGGGTGTGTCAAGGAAACGCAGCAACCTTTTTTGCTTAGATTTCTCTTTTGCAACATCTATCGGTAAACAAGAAGCGATCGCGTTGATACGAAAGGTTTTTGAGACGCAAACCGCAATGACCGTCAAGCAGAAGTTCCGTAGACTCGTTTTTTTTCACCGAAACATGCTTGAAAACCTTTTGGAAACCTGTTATAATACTTCTTGGATTCGCCCGTTTTCGGGTGCAACGCATCAGAATGCCTCCTTTATATTCTTAAAGAATATTCTTTCTAAGGAGGTATTCTACCATAAACCACCTACTTGGACAGCATTTCTTTCACTAAACACCCAACACAGAAGCGTTCATGAAAAAATGGGGGTAAGTGACAGGTAAAACGTGTTGCAAAGGTATGTAAATATCTACGTCAACATCTCAATTGGATGCGGAGATAACCGATCCAGTTTTTAATCGCACTAATCTGGAATGGAAACTTAATCGGTGTGTATTCAAACACTAATATTTTGAGGAGGGTATGAAATGCCGATATATGAGAAATTAATGGGTAATCCGTTTGTTGATGCTGGTGTTACTGGTATCTGTGAATGGTTAGGCAACAATGTGCAACCAGATCAGATTACGAAAGGCGATCTTGAGCAAGTTATCAACGATATTGCGCCAATGATGCAAACAAAAGTCGGATGGGCAAATTTACACAGTATTTTTCCAAATAGCGTATTGACCAATCCTGCGTTCAGCAAATGTAATCGCGTTGAACTACTTAAAAAAGTGTGTCAAAAGTATTTGGATACAATTCAAGAAATGAACCAAGTTGGGGATTGCACGGGATGCGGTAGACGATATGCTAATGAACAACCTTTATCAAGATCTCATGTTCCTTTAACAGGTTCTGGTCGATTGCGCAACTTTTTCCCTACTTTCGCTGAGGGGGCAAGTTACTGTTCGGCTTGTGCCTTGGCAATTCAACTCTCTCCGTTAGTATTCTTGGCTACTGCCGGAAAGTTCCTTACACTGCACTCTAATTCTGCTAAAGCACTGCGGAGTTGGGCGCGGGTATGCATTACAGACATTCGTAAACAACAACTGCAACAAGACATAACCGGTTGTTTCAATCCTGACTATAAGGATCCACGTAACGGTATATTCTATATGACTCGCCGAATGTTGCAGTATCAGGAAATGCGGACAGATGAAGATATATCCCTGCAGATCTACTGCTGGACAAATTACCTCCAAGGTCCTGAACTTGAAGTGTTTTACATGCCCGCACCCGTATTTAAGTTTTTACGTCATGCATATCAAAGTCCGTTTGATAAGGCGTGGCAAGAAATTGTGCAAACGGGTTATGGGAGAATCAACTGGGATAAAGTTGAATCTGAGGATGACTACAAAAACCGTCCAAACCGTGTATATGAAAACTTATTGCAAGACATCTCAATTCTAGGATACTTTATAAATAGGCGGCGCAGAAAACCGCGCGGAAATTGGGAATTACTTTCTCTCTATCTAAAGGAGGTTAGAAATATGGAACTAACACAACGTGAAAAAATTAAGCAGGTTGGTGACCTCATCGCTGAGTGCATCCAAAAATCTGGACACGATAAACGATTAAAACAATTGGAGCGTGCTAAGAACTATAGCGAGTGTAGAAATATATTGCGATATGTCATTCGTGATAGAATTCGGCACGGTACACCGGAACCCCTGTTTTCGATTGATGATTATATGGAGTATCTTTTTCCTGTGGGCGATAACCTGAACCTTACTCCATGGAGAGAGACACGCGACCTACTTCTATTTCGGATTTACGAACAACTCCACAATTGGCTACAAGAACAAGGTTATGTAGATTACGACGAAGATAATACATCAGAGGCAGACGATGCATCTGAAACCGAATCAAATGAGGAGTACTAATTATGTCTAAACACCTTATTGGACTCATCTTAATTGATGCCCCGTATTCAGCCTTAAACAACGCTGGGTCGGAAGCCTCTCAAGCAACTGAAAATATTGTAACTGTCAAAAAACTTCAGAAAGGACGCGATACTTACCCGTACGTTTCCGGTCAAGCATGGCGCAATTGGTGGCGCACAACCCTGGAACAAGAGTTTGATGGATGGAAAAATTCACCTATAGAAAGAGAGAAAAAAATTGCATTTACCGCAGCAGACCCAGTGAATTACGATGACGACGATGTCTTCGGTTATATGCGTGCACAAAGTGTTCAGGTGGGCAAGAAAAAAGAAAACTTGACGGTGACTCGATTGTCTCCGTTGAAATGTTCTCCGTTTATCTCAATTTCACCGCAACCCCCGACGAACGATTTTGGTGTGATGGCACGTCATGAAGGTGATCCTGTTCCTTATGAACATCAGTTCTATTCATGTGTACTTCAAGGCATTTTTTCACTTGACCTTGATGCAGTTGGTGCATTTTCACATATCAATAAGACAGGTTATCTGAATATACACGAGAGTTATGTCCAGACAATTCAGGATGCGGGGGGCACACAAGCAGATGATAAGTCTCCATGGGTGCTACCGAAGAAAGTACGTGTGAGACGTTGTCAACAGACACTTAAAGCACTGCCTATACTTAGTGGTGGTGCAAAGTTGACATCACATCTTACAGATGTAACACCTAAACTGATTATTCTCACAGTCCTTGATGGAGGAAACCATCCATTTATGAATTTGATGGTAGAACGAAATGAAGTCGGAGCGTTATCTTTAGACGCACTGCACCAAGTTATTCAAGACTATGCGGATCGATTTTGTGATGCAATTTACATCGGTAGACGGATCGGATTCATGGATGAATTAGATGCAGATCTGTTGAATTTTGCGGATAACACAGACCTACCGTGTGAAATTGTTTACGATTCTCCAAATGTGGTCATCTCTAGGCTTTCAGAAAAGTTAGAAACACATATCGGAGATACACCATGAAGGTTCTACGCGCTTACATTACGGGATGGGTAACATCGTTTCGGAATCCGTTATTTATCAGCGGATTCCAACCGACCCTACCCTTACCACCACTGTCTACACTTTACGGACTTTTGACTGCCGCCAAAGGGGATTGGGTTACGCCGCATGATGCAGCAATAGGGTTTGTCTTTAAGAGTAACGGCAAAGCAGTTGATTTAGAAACCGTGTATCAGTTTGGGGGAAAGTTAGATGCAAAGTCAAACATCAATAGGCGTGAATTCCTTGTACAGCCAGAACTCTATCTTTATACCCCTGAGATATGGTTAAAGGATGCATTAGAACGTCCGCGTTATCCTTTGCTGTTGGGACGTTCCTCAGATTTAGCGACCGTGAAATCTATAGACGAAGTGACGTTAGAACGTAAATCTGAAACGACTTATCAGAACACGATACTTCCGTTTCCTGATGACCAACTTCATGGGCAGGTGCAAGTCTTGTCAACCCATTTCACCGCAGAAATCCCGCGCAAACGATGCGGAGCGCATGTTTACTGTCTCATCAGAGAGAAAATAAAATATAAGGGTGATGTACTGCATGATACCGATAACAATTGGGGTGTCTATTTACATGCACAAAAGCCATCGTAGGGGTTGGGTTTCCCAACTCCCTAGCACAAGAAAACGGGCGAGGAAACCCCGCCCCTACGAGAGGATAAAACATCAACATGAAAATTCTTATGAAACATAAACTTGACCTTCCACAACGTCGTAACACCTGATTACGAGGATATGATTACAGTCAACCTAGTTCACATTTCGTGACCATCTGTGTTCAGCATCATCAATGTATTTTTGGACCGATAATAGATGGAAAAATGCAATTGAATGAATTAGATAGAATAGTCGTCGAATGGTGGAACAAAATTCCACAACATTATTTTTCTGTTAAAACAGATTATTATGTCATCATGCCGAACCACATGCATGGAATAATTGAATTGAATCCCGTAGGGGCGAGGTTTCCTCGCCCGCGGGACACAACACCATCCGTAGGGGCGAGGTTTCCTCGCCCGCGGGACACAACACCATCCGTAGAGGCGAGGTCTCCTCGCCCGAAAAATATACCTACATTGGGAAAAATCGTCGCATATTTCAAATATCAATCTACAAAACATATAAACCAAAAACACAATACGCCAGGGACGCGTATCTGGCAAAGAAATTATCACGATCATATCATACGTGACGATAATGATTTACAACGTCTTCGTCAATATATACAGAATAATCCAATGAAATGGGAGTTAGATAAATTCCACCCTGACAATATCCGGTGATTTACACCCAATCGTATGGGTTGGGTTTCCCCGCCCGTAAGACACACAACCACCTACGGAACAACGGACTGGGAAACCCAACCCATACAATATAATGAACACATAAAGGATTACATAAAGAACAATGGACTGGGAAACCCAACCCATACGGAGGGAAATCTGATGGCAATATTGCTTGCAAAAAGCAATCCAGAAGAAACGCTACTTGAACATACAGAAAATTGTCTTGCCGTATACGATAGTTTACGAGAACGAATGCCTTTTTTGGCAGATGTCGCTGGGGAACCCAATTTTTTTGAACATCTTTTTTATGCTATTGCACTTCACGATTTCGGAAAAGCCGCAACCGGTTTCCAAAAACAACTGCACGGTGGAAAACGATGGAACTATCGTCACGAAATTCTATCCGGTGGATTTGTTGTTAACCTTCAATATCCTAAAGAAACAAAGCAGGCAATTGCCCTCACTATAATAACACATCATAAAGATGCTATGACATTAGCAGAGAAATATCCGTGTAGACCAAACAATGAACACGGTTATCGGGATTGGCAAAAGCATATTGATGAACTCACGCCGAATTGGGATGCTTTGATGAAAATTCAGGAACAAGTGCATCACTGGTTTCATGACAGGTTTCCGAATGATAGATGTTTATGGACACCTGTTACGTCATCGGATCAACTCATCACCGGATACCAAGAATATCTTGATCCCTACGTAATTGACAAAGATGATGGTGATTTAACCCCTTTACACAACACCTACGGCATGCTAATGCGCGGTTGTATGATCGCCTGTGATCACCTTGCTTCTGCTGGTAAAAATAAAATACGAAAAGCACTTGGTAACCTTGAAGAAAAACTGATGCAACAAGTTAAAGAGAAAGCAGCGAAAAAAGAACGGCAATTTCTCGGATGGGAACCCTTCCAAGAGAAATCAGGACAAACTACGGGACAGATGATACTATCCGCACCAACAGGCTCTGGTAAAACGGAAGCCGCACTCCTCTGGTCAGACAAAAATCAAAGCAAAACGAAGGGTAACCGTGTCTTTTATGTTTTGCCTTATACAGCGAGTATCAACGCCATGTATGAAAGGTTAAGAAAGCTCGTATCGGACGACAAAATCGGTGTGTTGCATGGAAAAGTTACCTACTTCATGTATCAAGCACTCGTTGATAAAGACTATACACCTCAAAATGCTGCCAAATATCAAGCCATATATCAAGACCTCATTGATCAGGGACGTGATCATGAATCTGCAGAAAAATTGGTTAGGCAGAAACGTGCTCAAGATGAAAGAGACTTAACAAAAAAAATATGCCGTCCTTACAAGGTGCTAACCCCCTTTCAATTGCTAAAAGCTTTTTTCGGGATACGCGGATTTGAAATGCAGATGGCGGAGATGTCTCAAGGACTATTCATCTTTGATGAAATACATGCCTATGACCCACACACAACCGCACTCATCTTGACAATGATAAAGAAACTCCGTGAAAATTACGAGGCGAAGTTCTGCATTATGACTGCTACTATGCCAAAATTTCTCACAGATATGATTAACGATGCAATCGGACACCCCACGCATGTTGACATGGCACCCCATGATAGAGACAAATTCACACGACACCGAGTTAAGATTCTTAATGGAAATATAAACGATGCTATCCCAACAATAGCGGATAGACTTGAACAAAAACAACGTGTCATGGTTGTCTGTAATACTGTCAAACAAGCTCAAGATGTGTTTCAAGAATTGCAGTGTGTAACCGAGACTGCTCAACTCCTTCACAGCAGATTTATTCTTAAAGATCGGGAACGGATAGAAGGAGAACTTGAACATGCAAATCTCCTTGTCGGCACGCAGGCAGTGGAAGTCTCACTTGATATTGATTTTGATTGTCTTTTCACTGAACCAGCTCCGATAGACGCACTTATCCAACGTTTCGGACGTGTCAATAGGAAAGGCAAGAAAGGTGTCTGTGATGTCTATATCTGCCAAGAAGGGGGAGAAAACGATAAGTATATCTATTCTACTGACAAGATTGAACGCACGATAAACGCTTTCGAAGCTGTCGTTAATGAAGATCTCCGAGAATCAAAAATTCAAAACCTTATTGATGAAGTCTATAGCGAAGGCTATGATGAAAAAGAAAAAGATAAGTTCAATAGCGCAAAACGGATGTTTGAAAGACACCTGCAAACTATTGTACCATTCATTGAAGATCCTAAAGGACGTAAAGAGTTTAACGAACTCTTTAAAACCGTTGAGGTTGTCCCTATAGACTATGACTATGAATATATAACCGAATTTGAAGAACGTAGGTTTTATAAAGCAAGAGCCTACATCGCGCAAATTAGTTACAACCAATTTGCAAGACTAAATAAGGAAGGGAAAATCAACATAAATGAACGTATAAATCAGTGTTTCATAAACGTTCCGTATGACGATTCACTGGGATTGATACTTGACGAATATAATCCAAATATTCTATAGTATATTTCTACTTGACACTCGGGTCAATTAAAACTATACTTCTCTATATACCTAACATAAAGGAGAGGATACGATGTGGAACTTACTGATAGGTTCAGGGGGTTCAATTGTAGCGGCTGCCTTAATCTTTCTCATTTCTTATTGGTATAACAGCAAAAGACAGTCAGATGCGGAAGCGAATGAATATACGCGTTTCATAAACGAGATCGCCAATTTGAATTCAAAATTCATAAACGAGATTGCCAATTTGAATTCAAAATTCACCATTTTGGATTCAAAAATTGACAACATTTCAGAAGCAACAAAAAACGAGTTTACGCGCCTCACGAATGAAATTCGAAGCCTGAATGCCAAACTCGACATTGAGGCTGAAACGCGCACCTCTCAGTTTAACATCCTAAACGAGAAATTTGGCAACGGATTCAATCGGTTTTTTATTGAGATAGACAAACTACGCACAACAGTAGAAGCAAATGCTCAAAAAATAGAACTAAATACCTCTGCAATCAAAAACCAGACGAATGACATCAATAACTTAACGACGATCATTCACGACTTACAGATGATAATGCTTAAGAATGTGGATAACCCTCAAATTTCTTAGAACTTACGCAGTGTCCAATTTAGAAAGTAGTCAAGTCCTCTTCGTAGGTCGGGTAGAGCGAAGCGAAACCCGACACGTAACCTCTCATTATACAGGAAAGTCGGGTTTCGCTTCGCTCTACCCGACCTACAATTTGAAAATTGACAGAACACTAGTTTTATATAGTCTGTGAAGGAGGTATTTAGTTTGGCAGAACAATTGGAACTTGATTTTGGTGAAACATCCTCTCAGTTAGTTTTAGAACTGACTGGTAATCCGTGGACAGATTTTGGCATTGTGAGTTTATGTTGGGAATTACGGATGGGTGTCCCAGACTTCTTGATTGAAGTTCCTATTTTGACAGAAAACGAGGTGCTAATTGCTATTAATGTTTTAGATAAAGAGTCAATAAAAGCTTGGTTTAATGACAGACTTAAAAGTAGATGGAATCAGATATATTGGTTGAGCAAGGACGCAAGAATTTACAATAAGTCATTGATGCATGACTTATATCTAAAAACTGATACGGAAGGATTCGTTGTTACTGATGAAATAATTCCAATAATGGAGAACCAAAAAAAGCGGATCAAGGAATTTTCACACCAAACCCAAGTCAAAAATGAAATACGAGTTGCATCTCACCGACTGAATTTCATTGGGACATTGGGAAAATCGGGCGATGTTCAAAAAATAAAAAGGCAAAAGGAAAACATTGTTCATGATTTCGTAGAAAATTGGATTTTACCTGAAGGTAAAAAGGTGTGTGAGATTTCTGGACGTTTGAGTGGTAAACTAGAAGAAGTACATCAAGTGATAAATCCTTTTTTCAACAAACATCACAACGTTAAGGTGCGCGGTTTTAGTGGATACAACACTTATTCCAAAGTTAGTCCGATTCTCAAATTTGTTAACCTTTGTTCTACATTAGATCCGTCTATTCCATTTGTTTACAAACATCCAACGACATTATTGATTTTACCAGAAATTGCTAACTTATCACTTTTGGCAAAAGTATATGACTTATTACAGATAAATCTCAAGGATGTTAGTGATAAGAATGAACTTTCCACAGCAACAAACCTTCGCGGGATTCTGATATCATCAGACGTATATTTGCTTGCAATCACATTGTTTCATAATATCTTCTACAAGTTTACAACAGAGGAAGAATGGGAATTAGCTCCGTGGGAGGAACCTGAAAAAGTTCGTAAACAAGTAACCCGATGGATTATTATTCCCTTCACAAGAGAACAAAACATTCGTTTCGGAAATTTCAATACCGTAGAGGTGGACCATAGACTTTACGATTTTATTAAACCGATTCCATCTAATGAAAACGATGACATCCGACTTGTGCTGGATATCTTGAGTCGTATTAGTTTCAGTGCTGGTGGGGAAAACGCTGTTCGTTACTTAAGCAAGGCAATTGCAACCAGTGATTCTCAACTTATGAAAACTGCGATTTTTAGACTCTGGAAACACGCGGACGCAGTCACTTTTAGACCACAGAAAGGTCGGCCACACCCAGTAAAATTATTACCACATTTCATTAGATACTTCTTGGAGGTAAATGCTGTGTTAAATAAAGAAATCCGTGAGGATCTATGTGCATTAGGAAGCACAATTGGATCCGTTTTTTCAAGTGATGTAACGCTTATTAGTAAACTTTACAACGCTTCAAGCGAAAATGCCTTTCGTGAATTTCTGAAGCAAGTTTCATATAGGCTGTACAAAGTTGGACGTGTAGGTGAAACGCTATCGGATGGGAAACGTCAAATTGAAGTACAAGGGAACCAAAAAACAGTGACCCCTATAAGTTTGGAACGAATAACGCGCATATCAGATAAACTGTCTGAAGATTCCAGCCTATGGAAACCGATGGCGGAAACTCTCTCAACATTTGCAAGTCTCAACGCATTTAACGCTAACTTTTTTAAATCCACAGATTAAGGATACCAGATAATGATGAATATCAAAGGAATAACTATAGTATGGTTGAGCAAAACCGATCTGAGCAATCTCAACGCAGGTGAGGGCGGTGGTGGTAACGTTACCGAACTAAAGACTTATGACAACGGTAAACCGTATGTCTCCGGGCAGTCTGTTCGACATGCTCTCCGAGAGGCAATTGAACGTAACAATCCGGGCGTGTTTCTTTGTACACCCGAATCACCTTGCGGTGATATTGAAAATTGTTGGCTTTGTGATCTATTCGGTTACTTAAACCCAAAACTTGATGAAGGTTTTGATCGCAGGTGGTCACCCATTAAAGCGACACCTGCTTTGGGCCAAATAGCAAGTGACATCGTTACCGATATGCTAATTCGAATGAGTGAAAAACCTAAAGCGAAAACAAGGAGAGCACAAACAGAGGATGAACAAGAGAATTCTGCCAACGAAGAACAGAGAAAGAAGGATCAACGTATAGCTTACGTCCAAATGATGTCTAACATTTACCGAGTAGGGATATCCCTTGACTTTGCAAACATCGGTTTCGCAAAGAAATCTAAGTACAAGGGGACTGGAAACAAAGCTGAATTCCAAGGATGGGAGGAACTTGCAAACATCAGTCTGGATGAGCGCATAAGACGCGCTGTTGCAGTTTTAGAAGCAATTGGGGGCATTTCAGATTTTGCAAAACAGGCGCGAAATGCTGCATCGCTCTCACCCGATATTTTTATTGCCTCAATCCATTCTCGTTACTCCCACAGAACGCTTCGCGCATTGGAGTGTAATGATGATGGCAAAGTCAGTACCGATACGTTAAAGTTCATTCTAAAAGATTTACAAGATGATGGTGCAAAACTGTTTTTTGGCTTCACGCCGAGTGTGATAGAGAATGACAACGAACTTCTTAAAATCGTTAAGGAATTCGAACTTGAACCCGTGAATCCGATTAAAGCATTGGGAAATTTGGTGGAAACTGTTAAGAACGCATCATAGGAGTAAGATATGCTGGTGGACTGTACACTTTAAAACTGCTGTAACCCCGTTTGTAGTAGGACAATTCATTGCCCGTTTTTGAAGGGAGGATGGGCAATGAATTGCCATTAAACGAATTTACATGTAATTTAAAAGGTAGACAGTCTACTAGATTGCGTAATTTCTTTCCCTTATTCCGATTGGAGGTAATCATGGAAAAGATTCTCACATGCGGTCTAATTTGCCCATTCTGGACATCCTTTCGAAATCCAAGTACGGTGAACGTCCATATAACTTATCCGTTTCCTCCTCCAACAACGCTATACGGTATGTTAAATGCCGCACGCGGCATGCCGCAAGACTGGCAGCGTGACCGTGATGAATGGCAGGTTTCTCTTGTTATTGAGTCAAATGGGGAATCAATTCAGACCTTCAGCAAAATTATGAAAATCTATAAAGAAAAGCGAAAAAAAGCCGAGGCTGCAAAAGATAAGTATGGTAAAGGAGTTTTCCAAAAGACAACTGTCATGCGACAGAAAATGATTGGCGTTGAATACACGGTTTATTTCAAGGCACCGGAAAAGCAGCTTATTGAAGGACACCAAGCGTTATTATCTCCACACTGGCCCCTATACCTGGGAGAATCTGATGACCTCGTTGACGTGATTTCACCGCGCATTATTGAAGTTGAACCGATGCCTGTAAAACGTATCCATTCAATAATTCCAGAATTAGAACAAGGCTGTCAATTGGTAAAAGTACCAAACCGATTTGTAAAACAAGGTAAAAGTTGGCACGTTGAACAGCAGATATATTCCATTCCACCAGAGAAGGATGGGATTCAATTAAGAAAGCCGAAATTAGCCTATACAATTGAAGAGAGGAATATCGTTTTCAATGGAAATTCTTGGTAAACCAAATCAAACATTACTCGGACATACCCGAGACTGCTTGACAGTTTGTGACGAACTACTTATCCGACGAGAACTATTTTTCCGCAATTTTTGTGAAAGATACAGTTGGAATTGGGAAGAAGTTCGGCATTGCATACGTTTTGCTGTCTGGTTTCACGACATCGGTAAAGCATCAAATCAGTGGCAAGACTATATAAACGGAAAAAGGAAATCAATCACACATGCACTCCCGTCATTTGCAATCGGTGCAATGAGTCTGAACGTACGGAGATTTGAGAAAAGTCCAAAACTTGCTGCACTCTTTGCTGTTTTAGCGCATCATACGCAAGTGCTCCATAATGGTTCTTTTCCTGAAGATAGATATCGGAGCATCGTAGATATTCCTTTACCATATCTTAATCAACATTTCGCTTGTTTTCGTGAAATTGAACCTGACTTTAAAATAGAACATTGGCAGAAGCAGCAACTTCAGTTCAATTGGTTCTGTAAGTTTCTTGGGAACTTCAAGACCGATGTAAGAAGGGAACCTGACTTACAATTCAAAGCTCTCTACACCCTCATCCTCAACATACTAACAGCATCCGATAACTACGCAAGTAAAAATGAACCTAAAAACGGTTCTACTGATAACCCCCACGGTAGAAACCTCTCACGCGGTCAACTCTTATTGATAAACGATGAATTTCCGCTCTACGACAATACCCCATTAAAAATCTTATCATTTTTACCAGAAGGTGAACACCCCAATGAGATGCAACGCAAAATTGTCACATCCGATTCAGACAGATTAATTCTAAATGCTGGATGTGGGGAAGGTAAAACTGCTGCCGCACTGCTTTTTGCACAGAAGTTGTTAAAAGAAAATAAAATTGATAGAATCATTCTCACACTGCCAACGAAATTCACAGCCAATAACTTATATCGTGATTTAGTTAGTCCAGATGAATACGATATTCCTAAGGAATTAGTTGGCATTATACACGGTGATTCAGAACAATTTTTAATGCAATTCTCAGATGATGAAACACAAGATGAAACGGAAGATACCAATGAAAATGTAAAAACACAAGAATTTGAGAATAATTTCTATGCCAAACCTGTTACGATTTCTACAGTTGATCATCTGTTGATGAGTCTATATCACGGTTACAAATACGCTGATCGCGCCTTTTTCAATATCGTTTCCTCTCTCGTAGTTTTTGATGAAGTTCACTACTACCAAGAACAGACGATTAAGGCAATCGCAACAGCAATGCGCCACCTAACTCGGCTAAAAGTCCCGCATCTCGTAATGACAGCCACTATTCCAGATGCCATACGGAAACGTTTTGACTATCCTGAAAAATATCCTTTCCTACAAGCACCTGCAGTAATTAATGGAACATCTGACCCGAAAACCCCTTTTGAGATAGTCAAACTGAAAGAAACTCCATTGGATAAGGAAAACACGATTTCATCAGAACTTGTGAAACTAGTTGCTGAAAATCAGAACAAAAGACAGATTATTTTTGTAAATCAAGTCAACCGTGCAAAGAACGTTTATCTCGAACTTAAAAAACAAGGCATCTGCAAAAATCTAATCTGTTATCATTCAGGTTTCATTGGTAAACATCGCGTTGAAAAGGAAAAAGTGATACGTTCACTTTTTAAGGGTTCAGATACCTGTGTGTTGGTATCGACTCAAGTAAGCGAGCTTAGTTTGGACATTAGTGCAGATGTAATGTATTCTGAAATTGCGCCAATTGACTCAATTGTACAAAGGGGTGGTAGACTGAATCGAAAAGGTATTTCGTCAATTGACAAACAAACAGGACATAATTATAGGCTTTATCTTATGCCTGCTTACAAGGATAAAAAAGCGTGCTTGCCTTACGAACTTGATATCTTACAGAGATCATGGGATGTAATTGGCAACCTATACACATTTCCTGAGGCATGCAGGTGGGTGAATGCTGTTTATCAAGAATGCCCGGTACTTGATCACACTGAACTTTCAAAAGCAATTCACAACGATCTCATTTTTGGCAAAAAGCCACAAGATAATTACGCGGGAATAAAACAAGAAGAGGGAAGGGTAGTTATTCGAGATCAACAGTATCGGACTATTGATGTTGTTCCTCATGAATTTACTGAAATCGTTGAAAAAGATTATCGGCAATACAAAAATCATAATCTGAGTATTCCATTATCGACATTTAAGAAAGTAAATGAGCAAATACACAGTCGAGAAGCTAAACTTGAGATTCAAAACCCCAGCACACAGAGGAGTAAAATTTACCCAATTCCATTTAGTGAAATCCACGCAGACTACAATTCTGATATAGGACTTCCAATAGGTTTAGAAAACCTACGAACATGAATCAAGGAGACCCCACAAAAATGCAAAACCCTGAACACCTAAACATCACAGGCACAGCCATAAACTACCTATACATCTGCCAACGCAAACTCTGGTTCTACCAACACCACCTCGAAATGGAACACACATCCGACAAAGTTGACCTCGGCAAACACCTACACGAAGAAAGTTATCCACGCGAAAAACGTAGAGAATGGGATATCGACAGTCTCATAAAGATAGACTTCATTGACAAACAAGGTATTCTCCACGACATCAAATCCGGTCCAGCAATGGAAACAGCACATATCATGCAGGTATGCTATTACCTCTACCTGCTCAAACAGAAAGGTGTCGCTAATAGGAAAGGTGTCATTAATTACCCGCGCCAACGCCAAACTACCGAAGTTGAACTCACACCCGAAAGAGAGAAAGAGGTGGAAGATGCCATCACAAAAGTCCAAGAAATTACCGCACTCCTAACACCACCCCATACAGAATATATGAAAATATGCAAATCATGCAGCTATCAGGAACTCTGTTGGAGTTAAAGGAGAAAACACATGTCACGCAACTACTACATCACACAACCCGGTAGGATACGCCGAAAAGACAACACAATATACCTTGAACCTGAAGACGCAAAACGTATCCCAATACCTATAGAAGATATTGATGCACTCTATTTTTTTGGAGAACTTGACCTTAACACCAAACTCCTTAACTTTTTATCACAAAAGAAAATAGCATTTCATGTGTTCAACTATTACGGCTACTACTCAGGCAGTTACTATCCAAGAGAATATTTGAACTCCGGTTCACTGCTCGTAAAACAGGTACAGCACTACGAAAAACCTGATAAACGGATGGAAATCGCACATGAATTCGTCGACTCCGCAGTCTTCAATATGCTCCGCATACTACGGTATCATACCAATCGTGGTAAGGATTGCACGACACAGATTCAGATCATAGAATCGCTACTTGACAAAAGCCAATCTGCAAAAAACACAAACGAGTTGATGGGATACGAAGGCACAATACGAGACACCTACTACATCGCATTTAACACAATTCTGACGTTAAAGACACCTTTAGAAAAACGCGTGCGTCGTCCACCCGATAATCCGATCAACGCCGCTATCTCATTCGGTAACTCCTTGATGTATCCAGCATGCCTTACAGAGCTATATCGGACACAACTCAATCCGACCATAAGTTTCCTACATGAACCAGGAGAACGTCGATTCTCACTCAGTCTTGACCTTGCCGAAATCTTCAAACCGCTCATCATTGACAGAATTATCTTCCGACTATTTAACCGTGGGCAACTCAACGAAACCAAACATTTTGAAACAGATGTCGGTGCATGCTATCTGAATGAACAAGGTCGTAAAACCTTTATTGCAGCATTTGACGAACAACTCAAGCAGACCGTTTCACATCGAAAATTGAAACGGCATGTATCGTATCAGCGACTTATCAGGTTAGAATGTTACAAACTTATCAAACACCTTTTTGGGATGGAGACATATCAAGCACTCCGCCCCTGGTGGTAGGAAATATCTGAAATCGTAAAAGAAAGGATGGGGGGAAGGATGGAAGAAAGGAAGGGTGGAAGGCTTGCTACTGGATTTTCATTAGAATGGTATGAAACCGCGGAAGGATGGAAGAAAGGAAGGGTGGAAGGATGGAATCTCGTTTTCTTTCACCGTGACGGTTTCTTTTGGTAATATGTCAATCAACCAAGTGGAAGGATGGAATCTCGTTTTCTTTCACCTAACCCACAATAGTAGGGTCGGGGTTTCCCCGCCCGCAACTAGGAGAAACATCACAATGTTCATCATCCTCGTTTATGACATAGAAGTAAAACGTGTAGCAAAGGTATGCAAATATCTACGTCAACATCTCAATTGGATACAAAACTCCGTATTTGAGGGACAACTCACCAAAGCTCAGTTTGCCCGCGTCAAATCGGGATTAGCGGAGATAACCGATCCAGAAAAAGACTCCGTTATTATCTATCAACTCCGTGATGCAAAATGGATGACAAAAGAGGTAATGGGAGTAGATAAGAATCCTGCCACGAACCTACTATAGACAAGGGTTGACAGCAATTATGGACATTCCCGACTGCTGTCGACCTCCGAATTTAGCGGTTTTTTTGGCAGAGGAATTCTTTCAAAATTGCCAAAAAACCGATCTAAACTCTTATGGTATCTACTGCCGTCAACCTCCCAGACAATTTGCACGATTGGAGGTCGACTGCAACCCTCCCTTAAAAACAGACAAAACAAAAATTAACTTGACAGACAGTGTAAGGATTGAGTATAATATATATATCAGTTTTGGATAGTCTTTTAATCGCACCAATCTGGAATGGAAACTCACTATATTTCTGTGTAACACACAGCAATTCGTTCACTCCTTTTAATCGCACCAATCTGGAATGGAAACAATTCTGAACGAAAGCGGCGAAGTTGCCGTGATCGTTCTTTTAATCGCACCAATCTGGAATGGAAACATAGTTGTCTTTTACTGTCTCAACTATGCAGTCATCTATCTTTTAATCGCACCAATCTGGAATGGAAACCATCGATCCAAGCAAGGGATCGTGGTTTCAAAGCTCTTTTAATCGCACCAATCTGGAATGGAAACATATCTGGGCTTGCGTTGTGAAATCTCTTTTGCAAGCTTTTAATCGCACCAATCTGGAATGGAAACAGCGTGCGGTTTTTTGAGGACTAAGACATCATCTGTAACTTTTAATCGCACCAATCTGGAATGGAAACGATTTCCACCTTGACTTTCCTTGTTTT
The DNA here is from genome assembly GCA_965208245.1 of Candidatus Poribacteria bacterium. Taxonomy (GTDB): domain Bacteria; phylum Poribacteria; class WGA-4E; order WGA-4E; family WGA-3G; genus MSPOR6. The sequence goes on along the minus strand of OZ242325.1, from coordinate 4,108,487 downwards.
CATTCCTTTTCTCCTTTTAATCGCACCAATCTGGAATGGAAACATCGTGCGATTTTTGGGGGGGGGGTTACTTATTCCAGAACTTTTAATCGCACCAATCTGGAATGGAAACTGTTGACACTATCTGCGTCAACGATCTCGCTTACCTTTTAATCGCACCAATCTGGAATGGAAACCGACTGCATCTTGAAGTGCAGTTTTGCAGTCTCGGATAGCTTTTAATCGCACCAATCTGGAATGGAAACGAGGGCGAAGCGGACTTCATCGACTTTGCTTTCGTCGCTTTTAATCGCACCAATCTGGAATGGAAACTTTTGGTTGCGTGGGTGGCTTTATCGCCCCCCCGACTTTTAATCGCACCAATCTGGAATGGAAACGAAAACTTAACAGCAGACTCCATGTCAAATATCGTCTTAGCTTTTAATCGCACCAATCTGGAATGGAAACAGCGTCACGGATTTTGCAAAGGAGACTGAAGCATTACTTTTAATCGCACCAATCTGGAATGGAAACTGTGATTTTTTGCTTGGTGATATGGAACAATCGGACTTTTAATCGCACCAATCTGGAATGGAAACGTGATTTGAGTCCATCAAGTAATTCGGTTCTGTCAAACTTTTAATCGCACCAATCTGGAATGGAAACACGAATAGGATGTCGTTTATATCAATTTCGGATAATCTTTTAATCGCACCAATCTGGAATGGAAACCATAACAGGTAAAATTATGTTTCAGGTTGGTTATGTGCTTTTAATCGCACCAATCTGGAATGGAAACCTTACCGAGTGCCGATGACATACCACGAGGTGAGATCTTTTAATCGCACCAATCTGGAATGGAAACCATTTTGGTAAGGATGGTGAGACGCTTGATGATCTTCACTTTTAATCGCACCAATCTGGAATGGAAACGTGTTTTTTGTCAAATAAAAATGCACAGGATTGTTTGTACCTTTTAATCGCACCAATCTGGAATGGAAACTAACCAGCAGTCGGCGGGTTGCAAGCAAAGCATTGTAAACACTTTTAATCGCACCAATCTGGAATGGAAACTCATCGAAGAGGGGTGTTGTGCGTGCGTCATACGCTAACTTTTAATCGCACCAATCTGGAATGGAAACGAGCATAAGCAAGATCAATAGCGTCAATCTTATCAGCAACTTTTAATCGCACCAATCTGGAATGGAAACTCAGAGAACGACTCGTGGTCGACATCATCATCGACTCCTTTTAATCGCACCAATCTGGAATGGAAACTCACGATTACCAGCCGCAAGAGAATTTATCGTCCCTCTTTTAATCGCACCAATCTGGAATGGAAACCCTCATCAACCTGTTTAATGAGACTGCGAATTCTGTCTTTTAATCGCACCAATCTGGAATGGAAACGAATGTCGTTTTATCTACCCCCCGCTCTGCTAAGTCACTTTTAATCGCACCAATCTGGAATGGAAACATAGTCATCGCCTGAGCATAAGCAAGATCAATAGCGCTTTTAATCGCACCAATCTGGAATGGAAACGCGTAATCTGCTTAGCTACCAAATCAGCATAGTCAGACTTTTAATCGCACCAATCTGGAATGGAAACGAAGCGAGATAACGATCAATCGATGCACGAATACTGACTTTTAATCGCACCAATCTGGAATGGAAACATGACAGTATTCTGCCATAGGCTCTGTTTCTGTGCGCTTTTAATCGCACCAATCTGGAATGGAAACTTGTCTAAAATCGCTAGTGAGGTAGGACGTGATCCACTTTTAATCGCACCAATCTGGAATGGAAACTGAAGTGTTGACACCCGGTGCAAGACCTCCGAATCCTTTTAATCGCACCAATCTGGAATGGAAACCTATCTGACGCTTGTATTTTACAGGTAGGTCAGCACACCTTTTAATCGCACCAATCTGGAATGGAAACTTTTTCCCTCTATAAATTCATGAGAGAGACGGACGTCTTTTAATCGCACCAATCTGGAATGGAAACACAAGTGATAGGCAATACGCGCAAGTACGCAAGTTTACTTTTAATCGCACCAATCTGGAATGGAAACTCATGCATCTTCTCTGAAGACATCGAACCCGGAAGCGACTTTTAATCGCACCAATCTGGAATGGAAACCCACAACCACAAAAAGGAAGGAAAAATGGACATCAACTTTTAATCGCACCAATCTGGAATGGAAACGATACATGGTATACTGGTTATACATTGCATATGAGCTTTTAATCGCACCAATCTGGAATGGAAACCTCATCAGAGATACGCTTACCAGCTGCATCATAAAACTTTTAATCGCACCAATCTGGAATGGAAACAACCATAGGAGATTATTATGTTAGTAAAGAAAAAAGACTTTTAATCGCACCAATCTGGAATGGAAACAAAGGATCTGGTGACAAGGATTGGGAGTCTAGCACGCTTCTTTTAATCGCACCAATCTGGAATGGAAACGATGCTCAACGTGATGAACTGTCTGATAAATTTTTTGAGCTTTTAATCGCACCAATCTGGAATGGAAACTCTCAATGGGATCACATTCACCGTACATGAAAAACGCTTTTAATCGCACCAATCTGGAATGGAAACTGCGACTTTTTGCTTGGTGATATGGAACAATCGGATGCCACTCTTTTAATCGCACCAATCTGGAATGGAAACGCTTCAGTGATGTGGTTTTCCTCTTCGATGAAATACTTTTAATCGCACCAATCTGGAATGGAAACTGAGATTGGTAAGTGGCGAGAGAAACGCGCAACACACTTTTAATCGCACCAATCTGGAATGGAAACGGATGGAATTAAGGTGATATCCAAACATCGTTTTGAAAACTTTTAATCGCACCAATCTGGAATGGAAACCTTGCGTGGCTCATGGTGTTCTGTATGATGAGGGCAACTTTTAATCGCACCAATCTGGAATGGAAACGTAGCATAACATCAAACTTATCGGACTTATATGAATCTTTTAATCGCACCAATCTGGAATGGAAACCGATGTAATTTACATTGAATATGGCATGGGCGAGGACTTTTAATCGCACCAATCTGGAATGGAAACCTCTCTCTCCCACGTCTCCTGTTCCAACTGTGTCTCCCTTTTAATCGCACCAATCTGGAATGGAAACGGGTTCATAGAAAACATGGCACGTATTCAGGTTGAACCCTTTTAATCGCACCAATCTGGAATGGAAACTCTTTACCAAGATGAAAAACAACACAAAAATCGTTACTTTTAATCGCACCAATCTGGAATGGAAACTTTGTCTTGTGTCTCGGTCAATTCAAACCCTCGTTCCTTTTAATCGCACCAATCTGGAATGGAAACAAAAAATCATTTTGCATGATTATTTTCCTTTCGCTTGCCTCTTTTAATCGCACCAATCTGGAATGGAAACTTTTGCCTTAGCGTTTTTTAGTGTCAAAATACCGTCATGCTTTTAATCGCACCAATCTGGAATGGAAACTTTTTCACTTATCCCGAACTTCAATAACATTTGCGCCCTTTTAATCGCACCAATCTGGAATGGAAACTCTGGAATGTCACGCAAGATGTTCTCTACATTAGAACGCTTTTAATCGCACCAATCTGGAATGGAAACATGTCTCATCTGCAGTTGTCGAACTACTAATTACCATCTTTTAATCGCACCAATCTGGAATGGAAACGACATCCCCCCTCAGCTGCCTCATCGGCCGAAACAGCTTTTAATCGCACCAATCTGGAATGGAAACGGTTCAGTTGAATACGATGACATCGTACCCTTCGACTCTTTTAATCGCACCAATCTGGAATGGAAACTATCGTATGCAGAACAATGCCGAGCAGCGTGTAGAGCTTTTAATCGCACCAATCTGGAATGGAAACCAAGAGACGAAGCATATAAACATGCGCCATCGTCTTGACTTTTAATCGCACCAATCTGGAATGGAAACCTTTAAGAGTAGCGAACTTTTCTTCACACACAATACCATCTTTTAATCGCACCAATCTGGAATGGAAACTTTCTAAAAAGGCATGGTTGATGACACTGGAACCTAAACTTTTAATCGCACCAATCTGGAATGGAAACTCGGGTAGGTTCTCACAGAGCACTAGTCGGACTCACTTTTAATCGCACCAATCTGGAATGGAAACTCCAGCAGTGTTTTCAGCAAACTGCTGATAAGATGGACTTTTAATCGCACCAATCTGGAATGGAAACTGTCTTGAGAAAGATACTCATGCATATGTATGTGGTCTTTTAATCGCACCAATCTGGAATGGAAACTTTTTTTTATATATTTCTAATCAGTACTTAACTCACTCTTTTAATCGCACCAATCTGGAATGGAAACTCCACCTCAGAAAACGCAAACTCTTTATTATTCTGACTTTTAATCGCACCAATCTGGAATGGAAACCTGCACAGAAAGAGTGGGGCGATGCATTAAGCAATGCCTTTTAATCGCACCAATCTGGAATGGAAACAGAACAGATCAGGTAAGTCATCAAGGTCATTGTAACTCTTTTAATCGCACCAATCTGGAATGGAAACCTTGCTTTTTGACAAGTGTCTTTGCGAGTTGTGAGTCAACTTTTAATCGCACCAATCTGGAATGGAAACTCGCTTCCCGCGACGTTGTGGGGGGTTGGTTTCTATCTCTTTTAATCGCACCAATCTGGAATGGAAACAACGCAACTCAGAAGGTATCTCAGCAACTGGAATACCACCTTTTAATCGCACCAATCTGGAATGGAAACGATTCCCCAAACTTACTCACTGCGTTTTGCTTTTGTTCTTTTAATCGCACCAATCTGGAATGGAAACGATTCCCCAAACTTACTCACTGCGTTTTGCTTTTGCTTTTAATCGCACCAATCTGGAATGGAAACGTCAGCTACGGCGAAGTCTCCCCAAGCGGAAACGGCACTTTTAATCGCACCAATCTGGAATGGAAACAAAAACGGACAAAATCGGATGAAAATCGGACAAAATCGCTTTTAATCGCACCAATCTGGAATGGAAACTCTCGTACTCGCCCTCAATATATTTTTTTGGCCGAGTACTTTTAATCGCACCAATCTGGAATGGAAACAATTTCTAGTTGAGCAGCGTCTTGCGGGGAGACGAACTTTTAATCGCACCAATCTGGAATGGAAACACAGTGAACAAGAGGGCGGTTACATTTTTAACTCGCTCCTTTTAATCGCACCAATCTGGAATGGAAACGAAGTTGCAGAGCATCTTCTGCCCGGACTGAAATTTCCTTTTAATCGCACCAATCTGGAATGGAAACTAATCAGTTTCTCCTGCATGCTAAAATCTCCCGCGACTTTTAATCGCACCAATCTGGAATGGAAACAGGTCGGTGGGATCAGGACATCGGTGGGACGACGACCCCTTTTAATCGCACCAATCTGGAATGGAAACGAGCCTGCTGACGACACTATTTATGTCGTCAGCACCACTTTTAATCGCACCAATCTGGAATGGAAACGTGAGGCTTGCTTCATACCCGCCGCCGCGCGGGTTTGACTCCTTTTAATCGCACCAATCTGGAATGGAAACCCACGAGAGAGTCCATCGCGGGAGATTTTAGCATGCTTTTAATCGCACCAATCTGGAATGGAAACGCTTTTGCAAGTCGACTGTGAGGGAGATGTAACTCACACTTTTAATCGCACCAATCTGGAATGGAAACTTTGGAAAGTTTCCAGTTAAGGAAGCTTCATACCCGCCGCTTTTAATCGCACCAATCTGGAATGGAAACAGGGGAGATGTCTCTTCATCGGGGAGGAACTGGAAGCTTTTAATCGCACCAATCTGGAATGGAAACATGTCAAGGTCATGTTCACGCACATAGGATTCAGCGAACCTTTTAATCGCACCAATCTGGAATGGAAACGCATCTAGTCTTTTGTTATCTGCAGAAAACAGGTCGCTTTTAATCGCACCAATCTGGAATGGAAACCCAAAGTAGTTAGAAAAGTCCATAAATCGTTTCCGCTTTTAATCGCACCAATCTGGAATGGAAACGATGTGAAATCTACGCTATATCCTTTATACATTTTTTCTTTTAATCGCACCAATCTGGAATGGAAACGAATTGGAAAACGCAATTCTTGACTGATGTTAACAGTCTTTTAATCGCACCAATCTGGAATGGAAACTTCGTTTTGTTCTTATCACTCATTTTTTATCTCCTGTTATACTTTTAATCGCACCAATCTGGAATGGAAACGTCTATTCCAACTTCTGTTCTGATTGTGATCTTGACCTTTTAATCGCACCAATCTGGAATGGAAACACCTTATAGTCAAGATCACAATCAGAACAAAAATTTGACTTTTAATCGCACCAATCTGGAATGGAAACCACAAACTCTCGAGGTGTTTCAAAGTAATCCGCAATTCTTTTAATCGCACCAATCTGGAATGGAAACGGAAACATCTGATTGAAATTCGCAACAATCTCAATCGCCTTTTAATCGCACCAATCTGGAATGGAAACTGTCATAGAACGACTTCACTACACGCTCAATATCGTTACTTTTAATCGCACCAATCTGGAATGGAAACCCAGATGCATTGAGGCTCTCGCCAAAACCGCGCAACTTTTAATCGCACCAATCTGGAATGGAAACCAATCTGAAACTCATCAGAATAGACGATATCAGATTTTCTTTTAATCGCACCAATCTGGAATGGAAACGATTGGTTCGATTAAAAGGCAGTTTAGCGACATACCGCTTTTAATCGCACCAATCTGGAATGGAAACGAAATCGACGGGATAGAGATCCCGCCGGCGGCAATGACTTTTAATCGCACCAATCTGGAATGGAAACCTCGGAGGTACGTTGATGCTGTCGTCGTCAGTCTTTACTTTTAATCGCACCAATCTGGAATGGAAACTCTCAAGACACGGAAGAGCTTCTATAAGTGCCTTTTCTTTTAATCGCACCAATCTGGAATGGAAACACAATGTTTTTGAGCCGCGACTTTTTCGCGGTCATCCTTTTAATCGCACCAATCTGGAATGGAAACGTCTCCCTTTTGTCTGTTGTTTCGGTCAATCCAAACTTTTAATCGCACCAATCTGGAATGGAAACTAAGACAATCCCGCGAGCGTATGCATCGCATATGATTCCTTTTAATCGCACCAATCTGGAATGGAAACTAGCCAGGCTTTTTTAGCTCATAGGTTATTTTTCTCTTTTAATCGCACCAATCTGGAATGGAAACGGATTTGGCAGGTTGCGATAAACCTTCGCACCCAACAACTTTTAATCGCACCAATCTGGAATGGAAACATGCATCTGGTGACGCATCATACATAGCTCATCAAGATCTTTTAATCGCACCAATCTGGAATGGAAACTTCTCGTCAATTTCAGCGATACTTTCGTCGCTGAACACTTTTAATCGCACCAATCTGGAATGGAAACATATCATGATCTTCATCGATTTTTTTGACGGAGTATGTTCCTTTTAATCGCACCAATCTGGAATGGAAACGAATTTGACAAAACTCTCAGTTTCGAGTGTCGTAGCTCTTTTAATCGCACCAATCTGGAATGGAAACATTTCATTTCATTCTTCCTTTTTGATTGACGATACCTTTTAATCGCACCAATCTGGAATGGAAACGGGACGCAAGCGCCCGGAGGGAACTTGCGTGCAAGCTTTTAATCGCACCAATCTGGAATGGAAACAAATCTTCTTTGAATTTTTCGACTAATGGTGCGTTCATCTTTTAATCGCACCAATCTGGAATGGAAACAAGGACAGCATGAGTCTTTCAATGCTGTCAAAATTCTTTTAATCGCACCAATCTGGAATGGAAACACGACGGATGATAACGTACAGAAGGTTGCTCAGAACTTTTAATCGCACCAATCTGGAATGGAAACTGATAGCACGATCTGCGTCAATGATTTCGCTTACACTTTTAATCGCACCAATCTGGAATGGAAACTAACCAACCGTTCACGCATCCCCCGCCTAGGATTGCGCTTTTAATCGCACCAATCTGGAATGGAAACAGTTCCATTTCTCTGCATGTGTCACTTTTTTTATCCTCCTTTTAATCGCACCAATCTGGAATGGAAACTTTCAAGGTTTGAACATATCGGCGGCGTATATCCGTATACTTTTAATCGCACCAATCTGGAATGGAAACATCAAAAGCATCGCAAAACGTGACTGCAGGTAAATCACTTTTAATCGCACCAATCTGGAATGGAAACATTCAAGGACTTATTGACAGACACACAACGCCATGTTCTTTTAATCGCACCAATCTGGAATGGAAACAGCCCAAGACGTTCCTGATCGTAGAGCGTGAAGTGCCTTTTAATCGCACCAATCTGGAATGGAAACTCATTTTCATGTTTTTGTTTCTTGTGTTTCTTCTTCACTTTTAATCGCACCAATCTGGAATGGAAACACTAATCCAAAAAAGCACGTCGATTATTTTGTCCGCGCTTTTAATCGCACCAATCTGGAATGGAAACTGAACTTTTGTTTGCGAAGTCCATCCCCAGGAAACATCTTTTAATCGCACCAATCTGGAATGGAAACATGTCCAAAAAAGTAACGTAAATTCAAGGTATTAAAACTTTTAATCGCACCAATCTGGAATGGAAACCCATAATGGTTTTCTGATCTACGACTTGAGCCTGTGATTCCTTTTAATCGCACCAATCTGGAATGGAAACTAGAGTATATATCTAACATTCAAGCCGAGACGGAAGACTTTTAATCGCACCAATCTGGAATGGAAACCGGGGCAGTATGTCTTTTTGGTTGTCAAAGACTTTTTTAACTTTTAATCGCACCAATCTGGAATGGAAACAGTCTCTGCCGTCTCGTCTGAGATTATGAGACGATTGCTTTTAATCGCACCAATCTGGAATGGAAACTGAGTTGGGGTGTTGAGAAGTTGAATAGTCGGTATGCTACTTTTAATCGCACCAATCTGGAATGGAAACAGGTAGAGCAAGCGTTTCAAGAGCGCATGCAGGAGGTGACTTTTAATCGCACCAATCTGGAATGGAAACATTATCTCAAGGTCATGTCAGTAGAGAAGGCGTTGCAACTTTTAATCGCACCAATCTGGAATGGAAACAGTCAACAGAACAGGCACGTGAGCAGGGGCGGGCTACTTTTAATCGCACCAATCTGGAATGGAAACTATACTTTTGGAGGTAGGTTATGACACTCATGAATCCTTTTAATCGCACCAATCTGGAATGGAAACGCATTAAGCAATGCATCGCCCCATTCTTTCTGAGCGGCTTTTAATCGCACCAATCTGGAATGGAAACCGGAATTCTTTTTCTGCGATGGTTAACTTCGCAGAAACTTTTAATCGCACCAATCTGGAATGGAAACGATTGGTACGATGGCGATAATTACGACAAAACTGCAACTTTTAATCGCACCAATCTGGAATGGAAACCATTCTTTCTGAGCGGGTGTAAGCTTGCCCCGCTCACTTTTAATCGCACCAATCTGGAATGGAAACTTTTTTGATGCCCTTTCAAATGTCGGATGCTTTATCCTTTTAATCGCACCAATCTGGAATGGAAACAACACTTCTGACCCCCCTTCATATTCGTCGTCGTCGCCTTTTAATCGCACCAATCTGGAATGGAAACGAAGCTCAGCAGGCTTTTGTAAATTTGTTCGCTGACTTTTAATCGCACCAATCTGGAATGGAAACTCTCTGAGATTATGAGACGATTGGCATATTCTGCCACTTTTAATCGCACCAATCTGGAATGGAAACCTCGGAGGTACTGTGACGAGACTTGTAGATGTTGTGACTTTTAATCGCACCAATCTGGAATGGAAACATTATCTCCAATTCTCAGTGCGAATGGGAGATACTCTTCTTTTAATCGCACCAATCTGGAATGGAAACTTTTATAATCGCGTATTAATAATGGCGTGAAATTTATCTTTTAATCGCACCAATCTGGAATGGAAACTTAACGGGCACTGTTGAGTACTCGCAACTGATGCACACTTTTAATCGCACCAATCTGGAATGGAAACGAGCAAGTCAGAATAGCAGCAATCCAATTGCCATCAGCCTTTTAATCGCACCAATCTGGAATGGAAACGATCAGGCCCTCGCTGGATGAGCTGATCAACGCTATGCTTTTAATCGCACCAATCTGGAATGGAAACTGATCTACCGCCGCTTGGGCGATCAGGGTACTTGTGACTTTTAATCGCACCAATCTGGAATGGAAACTTCTGAAAACGGGGTTTCTATGAGGGGTCTTATCTTGAAACTTTTAATCGCACCAATCTGGAATGGAAACGGGTATACTGTGTACAAAAGCTCAGCAGATTTTGTAACTTTTAATCGCACCAATCTGGAATGGAAACCGTCAGAAATGACGAAGGGCAAGTTGTTGGGTGCGACTTTTAATCGCACCAATCTGGAATGGAAACTCGGACGACGTACGAATATTTAGTTCATGAGGCGTCAAACTTTTAATCGCACCAATCTGGAATGGAAACACGACAACATGAGGCTCTCAAAATCCTCGGACATACCCTTTTAATCGCACCAATCTGGAATGGAAACCGTTTTCGAGGATTATCACATCTGAAGTACCAGCCTCACTTTTAATCGCACCAATCTGGAATGGAAACTGATCGTTTGGTTTGACAGAGATCTTATCTACAAATACTTTTAATCGCACCAATCTGGAATGGAAACTATGCATCGAGCTGGAGTTTTACAACCACTCAACGTCCTTTTAATCGCACCAATCTGGAATGGAAACTATAATCAAGATCACAGTCTTGGCAAAAATTGGAATACTTTTAATCGCACCAATCTGGAATGGAAACAGAGGAAAATGAAACGGAAAAAACCGATTTCACAAGCTTTTAATCGCACCAATCTGGAATGGAAACTTGAATGTTGTATGATAACCACAACATTCACCAACAAAACCTTTTAATCGCACCAATCTGGAATGGAAACTGGCATGCCAGCTCTCAGCGCGTACGACTGTTTGATACTTTTAATCGCACCAATCTGGAATGGAAACACCGCTTCCCGCGGCGTTTTGGGGGTTGGTTTCTACTTTTAATCGCACCAATCTGGAATGGAAACGGGTAGGTTTTGATGTTAAGTCTCGCTATCGTGCCACTTTTAATCGCACCAATCTGGAATGGAAACCTCAAAAAATCTGCAGTTGCTGCAACGCTTTGAACTTTTAATCGCACCAATCTGGAATGGAAACATATCGGTTCCAAGAGCACCGGGCACATCTGAAGACTTTTAATCGCACCAATCTGGAATGGAAACGGCAATTCCAGATTTGTGCGATTAAAAGGCAGTTTACTTTTAATCGCACCAATCTGGAATGGAAACTCGTCGACAGCGATGTCGACAGCGCTGTCGACAAATTCCTTTTAATCGCACCAATCTGGAATGGAAACGCGGCCATTTCAGTTACTTAACTCATTGTAAATTTCCTTTTAATCGCACCAATCTGGAATGGAAACTAATCCCAAGAAAGCAAATACAAGGTCATCACAGAACCTTTTAATCGCACCAATCTGGAATGGAAACATACCCGTCTCTCGCTTGATAATTTTCAGATCCGATCTTTTAATCGCACCAATCTGGAATGGAAACTTGTATCAACATAACTCTGATTAGGTTTAGGCACACTTTTAATCGCACCAATCTGGAATGGAAACTTCACTGGACACACAGACAATGTCTATTATCTTACACTTTTAATCGCACCAATCTGGAATGGAAACTGGATCGTGGGCGTAGGGATGTCTACGCACCCGGTGCCCCTTTTAATCGCACCAATCTGGAATGGAAACAAGAGGGCCTGATCTGGAAGAGCTGGCTAGTAAGGTGCTTTTAATCGCACCAATCTGGAATGGAAACTTATCCTCCTTGTCCCCCCCCGCGCTCTCCAAGCGCGTTCTTTTAATCGCACCAATCTGGAATGGAAACGGCAATTCCAAATTGGTACGATTAAAAGGGTGGTTCTCTTTTAATCGCACCAATCTGGAATGGAAACGTAGGCAATACGACAAGTTGTGCATCAGGGCTATTTTCTTTTAATCGCACCAATCTGGAATGGAAACTCTTTCTTTGCAAGTTTAATTGCAGAAAAAGGAGGCTTTTAATCGCACCAATCTGGAATGGAAACTTATACTCATCTGTATAAGGGATTGGAAAGCATAAACTTTTAATCGCACCAATCTGGAATGGAAACAGGGCATGCATGCCCTCGGAAAAGTTTTGGGATCTGCTTTTAATCGCACCAATCTGGAATGGAAACTAGCAAAACCTCATGTGTCTCCTTTAGTCTTTGGAGAGCTTTTAATCGCACCAATCTGGAATGGAAACTTCTTTCTGAGCAGGTGTGAGTTCACCTTTCTCCGATCTTTTAATCGCACCAATCTGGAATGGAAACAGGTCGATTTGAGGGGGGTCTACAGAGTGCCAAAGACTCTTTTAATCGCACCAATCTGGAATGGAAACTTTTCACGGTGGTTTAAATCTTCTTTTAGTGAGAAGAACTTTTAATCGCACCAATCTGGAATGGAAACTCCTGCAGCCATTCCAGATTGGTGCGATTAAAAGGCAGCTTTTAATCGCACCAATCTGGAATGGAAACCATACTCGTCATCATCGACAAAGCAGCCTTGCAGCCTCCTTTTAATCGCACCAATCTGGAATGGAAACTGGATCTTGGGCGTAGAGATGTCTATGCCCCCGGTGCCCCTTTTAATCGCACCAATCTGGAATGGAAACAGATTCTTATGTGTTCTGACGATTCCGTCTTCGTCAACTCTTTTAATCGCACCAATCTGGAATGGAAACTAAGTTTTCATTTTCATCTCCTCCCCCAAGATTTTTTCTTTTAATCGCACCAATCTGGAATGGAAACTTTTAAAGAAAGTGACGTTGCGCACACCTTGTGCGCAACTTTTAATCGCACCAATCTGGAATGGAAACTGCAGCCTCGCTATGTCGAGAGACAAATTATTGATTCTCTTTTAATCGCACCAATCTGGAATGGAAACTTCCAAATTGGTTCGATTAAAAAAAGCAGCATGTCACTTTTAATCGCACCAATCTGGAATGGAAACATGACTCTACCCGCGTCGTCGCGGGCGAGGGGGCCCTTTTAATCGCACCAATCTGGAATGGAAACATTTTTTTGACAGAGTATGTCCCCGTCACTCTTCCCTCTTTTAATCGCACCAATCTGGAATGGAAACGGATTTGGCAGGTTGGGAAAGTCCCTCACACCCGACTTTTAATCGCACCAATCTGGAATGGAAACGATTCGGAGAAACCATAATCAACATAAAGTATATTCCTTTTAATCGCACCAATCTGGAATGGAAACTACTTCAAGTACTGCTGCTGATGAGACGGCTGTATTGCTTTTAATCGCACCAATCTGGAATGGAAACTCCCTGAATAAATAAACGGTTCTGTTCTCATCAGAGAACCTTTTAATCGCACCAATCTGGAATGGAAACCATGAAGATTTTAGGGATGCTCTGCTTGCTCATCCTCTTTTAATCGCACCAATCTGGAATGGAAACATTTCACTCACTGCGTTTCGCTTCTGTTTGTTTGACTTTTAATCGCACCAATCTGGAATGGAAACCTAAATATTGTGATTTCCGTTTGCCTTCTGGAAATCTTTTAATCGCACCAATCTGGAATGGAAACCGAAACAAACTTTAGACACCCTTCAAGCAAAACAGCTTTTAATCGCACCAATCTGGAATGGAAACGGTGCACTTGGCACCGATATCGGACCTACCTACCGCGCTTTTAATCGCACCAATCTGGAATGGAAACTGGGGAACGGTGGGGGTAACGAGGAGGATAAGGAAAACTTTTAATCGCACCAATCTGGAATGGAAACACGTGACACTTACTCTGAAGGCGATGACCCGCCAGACCTCTTTTAATCGCACCAATCTGGAATGGAAACACGTTTTCAGCACTCAATCATACTTACAAAACATTACCTTTTAATCGCACCAATCTGGAATGGAAACAACATCAAGCTATTAAGGCAACTGGAATACTTTGTTACTTTTAATCGCACCAATCTGGAATGGAAACATAAAACCTGCAAGCAGTATGAAAGTGTGGATGAAATCTTTTAATCGCACCAATCTGGAATGGAAACGAAGCGAATTCTATAAGGATTGAGGGTGAGGTTCTGTTCTTTTAATCGCACCAATCTGGAATGGAAACTGCAAACTCTCCCATATAGACGGAAACCTCGCAGGAGTACTTTTAATCGCACCAATCTGGAATGGAAACCAACACGGTACACATCTTTACCGGTTGCGCAAATAGTCTTTTAATCGCACCAATCTGGAATGGAAACTTTTTATTCACCTTTTCATTTGTTTTTGTATAATATACTTTTAATCGCACCAATCTGGAATGGAAACTAAAAAACTCTTTGGACTGATCTGGTATCATATTATCTTTTAATCGCACCAATCTGGAATGGAAACAGTAATTCTGATTTCCTTTGCTGGTTCGGTAATTTCCTTTTAATCGCACCAATCTGGAATGGAAACCGCCCAATCATTTGCCGTAGTAGAAGTTCAGAGCGACTTTTAATCGCACCAATCTGGAATGGAAACTTAATATTCTCAATCAGATATTTTTCAAATCCTTTCTTTTAATCGCACCAATCTGGAATGGAAACTTATATCCTCTTGACTGGGTTGTGGGTCACCACTCCTTTTAATCGCACCAATCTGGAATGGAAACGTTCTTTGGATAGACACGTGGAATCTTATTGATACTCTTTTAATCGCACCAATCTGGAATGGAAACGTTTCCTATACGCTCTTTGCACGATCCTCTGCTTTGCCTTTTAATCGCACCAATCTGGAATGGAAACAACTGGTCTACATTATCAGGATAAGTATGATAAGCACTCTTTTAATCGCACCAATCTGGAATGGAAACTGTTGAGAAAGTTGTCGAAGTTAAGGTCTTTGTGGTGGCTTTTAATCGCACCAATCTGGAATGGAAACGGTGCTCATGTGATGCGCGGCGTTCTTGGAAGGGCTAGCCTTTTAATCGCACCAATCTGGAATGGAAACTGCTACTGCGTAGCACGATAAACCGAAGCATCTGAAAACTTTTAATCGCACCAATCTGGAATGGAAACTGACGATTAATGAGAAACATGCTTATACGGACATACGCCTTTTAATCGCACCAATCTGGAATGGAAACTGGGATAGTAACCTGTCAGAATGTAATGCTTTTCACTTTTAATCGCACCAATCTGGAATGGAAACACAGAACTCAAATCAACATCTGGCACGGGCAGATCACTTTTAATCGCACCAATCTGGAATGGAAACTATAAGGGAGGATTTTCAAAATGCTACAAGTGGAGCAAACTTTTAATCGCACCAATCTGGAATGGAAACGACTTCAACTTTCACTTTTCTCATTTTTTTTTACTCCTCTTTTAATCGCACCAATCTGGAATGGAAACCGTGCAGAAGCGTATTCAGACGCTTCTGCACGCAATCTTTTAATCGCACCAATCTGGAATGGAAACCTGAAGGGCGCCTCGCCAGTAAAAACATCACTCAAAGCTTTTAATCGCACCAATCTGGAATGGAAACGTCTTGTTAATCTTCGTTCATCTGTTTATGCTGCTCTTCCTTTTAATCGCACCAATCTGGAATGGAAACGGAATAGAAGGGACATACGAAGAAAAAGAAGAACTTCCTTTTAATCGCACCAATCTGGAATGGAAACCGATACCACACTTCGCAGATGACATCAAAACTTTGCCTTTTAATCGCACCAATCTGGAATGGAAACTTAGGATGATTTCGGTGGGACGACGACCCACATGTCGACTTTTAATCGCACCAATCTGGAATGGAAACTAGTCGAAAAAGATATGACTGTGAAATTGTACGGGGTGCTTTTAATCGCACCAATCTGGAATGGAAACACGAGGTCATCGTCGACGTTTTCTCCTTCTACGATTTCCTTTTAATCGCACCAATCTGGAATGGAAACTTTAGATAGAAGTGTGAAATCGGATTGAGTGGGTTACTTTTAATCGCACCAATCTGGAATGGAAACTTTGTTGAAATTGTTTTATGTAGCTGGGTTGGCTAGGGCTTTTAATCGCACCAATCTGGAATGGAAACCCTCCTTGTTGTATGTCGCCATAGCACCGTTGCCATTCTTTTAATCGCACCAATCTGGAATGGAAACGCTAACTTAGATGACTCACGAAATAAAAGATCCTTGTTCCTTTTAATCGCACCAATCTGGAATGGAAACGAAACGTGGAGTCGGGGGTGAGGTAATCTCGGAATTGACTTTTAATCGCACCAATCTGGAATGGAAACATAGGTCGGGCTTGCACCGACCGTGCCGCTATGTTTACTTTTAATCGCACCAATCTGGAATGGAAACGGGTACGATAGGTCTATGTTTTAGTAGGGAGGGTTTCTTTTAATCGCACCAATCTGGAATGGAAACTGAGAACATACCAGCACTACATTCATAAGCAGTCAACTTTTAATCGCACCAATCTGGAATGGAAACTTAACTTTTAACTATTTGTTATTAGTGTAATACGTAGACTTTTAATCGCACCAATCTGGAATGGAAACTCATCTGCTGCGTAAATGTCATGCCGACACTATGCATTCTTTTAATCGCAGAAGTCATATTGAGTAAAACCTCCAAATATATTATACTATAGGATATTGAAGTTTAAAAATGTTCATCTATTTTTTGAGAGGTTCTCTTATGACTGACGCAAATGAAAAACAACTGAAAACGGGTCTTCCGAAACACGTTAGGCTTAAGGATTTTAACAAGTATATTAAACCCCATTTATCAAAACGACACAAAGGAGCAAAGCCTAAAATTTCTTCGGACAAGACATTTAATTACATCCTTTATGTTTTACATACAGGTCCGCAATGGCACCAACTCCGAACCCGGAAAAATGAAATCCATTGGTCTCATGTCTATAAATGGCATAATCGGTGGTCAAAAGATGGTTCTTATGAGAGACTTTTTGAAGCCTCTGTTGGACAGCTTCTTGACACGGATCAACTTGATACCTCTTGTATACATGGCGATGGTTCAAACACCGTCGTAAAAAAAGGGGGACGGCAACGGTTATTCAGGACATAAACATCAAAAAGGTGAAAAAGCGTTGACTATCACTGACAATCAAGGGGTCATCCTGAGTCCAGTAACAATTAGACCAGGATCAGAGAACTCAAGTTTCTCTACTGCTCGCATAGTTCATCCTGAGTCCAGTAACGATTAGACCTGTCAACGAACACGGGACGACGCTTTTGCCCGAAGCATTCAACGAACTCTTGACTTTTAGTCATCAGATTGGTATGGATATGAGTGGTTCACCTCTAACATTGGATTCTGCTTTTGACTCTAAAGCGAATCACCAACTTATCAAAGAACAAGGTCTGATCCCGGTGATCTATCCAAACAAACGGAATACGAAAGAACCTATCGCTATTGCCCGCAAGTTCCGGTGGTTTAGAAAAGATGTATACAAAGAACGTTATAAGGTGGAACGAACTTTCGGGTGGCGAGGGACTTACCGACGGTTCGCTCTAAGCTATGATACGCTCAAAGAAACCCGATTAGGGTTTTGCAACTTGGCATAGGCAATGATAAATTTTCGGGCGACTTTCAACGAAACTTAAAGGTTACTCAATATGAGTTCAATCTAAAATAACAGATCACATTTTCATAACGATATCCATTCTAAATGCTGATGGATATTAGGTTCAGAATGATATTGAGAAATATCAGACTAATAAATTGCATCAGTTTTTATGGAATTAGGTAAAAATCCTTAAACCAGTCCCAGGTTTGTGTGACTGGTAGTGTGGTATACTTAAAACTGATTTGAATTAGAAAGGAGGAAACATCATGACAAGAGAGAAGGCTGAGAATGAAGATTTGTTGTTTTTGTTCGGATTTGGTTCTGATACTGACGGTCTCTTCAATACCTATATTGAAGAAATTGTAAACGAAAAGTTACGGGGGTATCAGAGTATCATTCAATGGGGAGCGAAAGAGGGACAATCGCTCTATCTCCATATTCTCAACGGGATTTGTGTGCTGGAACGTTTACTTCCAATTTTGAATCTTGACGATATTGAGGTCCAAGTACTTTTCAGTGCCTTCAGCATCCACGATCTGAATAAACTCAATCAATTCCAGAATGAAAAGCGATCATTTAACTATTTGGCAAACGCGAAAAACGTTAGTGCAGCTTTGACGAACCTTGAGATAGAACGTTTTTTTCCAGAGTGGCAGGATTATTTGAAGGATATTGAGGTGCTGGTCCGTGCACATTCAGGTTACAGTAATACTTACGATGAAACACTTGATCTCAATTACGATCCGTATTCACTTGAAAGAAATAGACTTTTGAAGGATCTTGTCCCGATAATCCAAGCGATGGATGTGATTGATCTTTCAAAAACACTTGAAGAACGTGATAAAAAGCAAAGTTTTCTTGATAAGATAAACAAAATCTGTGAAATCAAATATAAATTTGTCTACCATAAGGTAAGTGAACAGCGCGGTATACTTACAAATGTAATTCACAACGAGATAGCGAAGCATCTGCAATCGAGAAAAAACTTGCTCCCGCTACTCTATTACCCCAATGGGGTGGCGTATCTTGTTGATCAAGATAGTGATGTATATATCACAAACGACGAGATTAGAACAATTGGAAACGCTGTTGTTCATTACATTGAGGCAAAAACTCGCGGAGAATTCAGTAAGTTTATTAAAGGTAGACCAGCCGGTATAAAAGTTGACAAAAAATGCATTGGACTCGGGGTCCCTTTCACAGAAATTTGGAATGAAGTCCGGAATATCATCAGTGAGCGCAAGTATGTAGCAAATGGAAAGGTAGATGATATGAATGCAGACTTTCAAAGAAGACTTGAAGGAATCCGAGATGAGTTGGGTGGACCAGAGCCAAATTTGGATGAACAGCAAGATTCTCTCTTTGATCTGGAAGAGAGGGGTGGACTAAGGACATTGCTTCAAGAAACATTAAATACCGAAACCTACCTACTACCCCCTGATGATGATGCTATTCGGATTGGTGAATTGGTGAAAACATACTATGTTTTCTTAAAGGACCATTTTTTTACAAATGCAGAGGAGATATGGGCACACATTTATACACTCCTAAAATTACCATTGAACACTGAAGATACAGTTTATCGTGAACGATATGAATTGTTTGATGCCCGTCAGAAACGGGGTTACATCGTTGGTCGCGATCTTTACGATGCTGGGGTGGAGTTTAATGAGGTCTACAAATTGATTGTCCAAGATGGCACGCAGTTTTTAAGGACTTTAGAAACTGAAAGCGAATTTGGGTTGTTGGTTGATTACGTTCATAAATACGTAGATTTCAATTTCATTGCTGATAGGGAAAAAGGGTTCAACGAAAACTTGAAACGTTATGTTGAGGATAATCATGTTCAGTGTAGCACCTGCGGTTCAGAATTTGATACTGCCCTATGGATGGCATCGGATGTGTCCGCAAACATTAAAGTGCAGCAGTTCTCAAATCGCCTTCAAGGAGGATCTTCACGTGAACCGAAACGCCGCGTCTGCAATGTCTGCCGAACCCAATATATGCTTGACAAAATCTGTTACAATGTGACAGACAGGACATCAACATTTTTTATTCATTTATATCCGCCATCGTTTTTCACTAATGGACTGATTAAAGCTTTTCGTAATGCATACAATAGATTTCGCGATCCAGATTTTCCATCCGTATATATCAATACTTACGATGCCTTTCGCATCTATCGAGAAAGAGCACAGTTAGTGTTACGGGTTTCAAAAACAAAAAGTAACGGGAATCCTATCCCAGAGTTTTCGGAAGCACTTGGTAACATTCTAACTATCCCTGTGAACACGCCTGGAAAGAACAATCATACAGAAAACCTTCTTTTTGCGGTTAAGAATGCTTTACTCTATCAACGCTTTTTGGGATGCCGTGCAGTATTAACCGATTCATCAATACCACTTTTCTCTGCAGATGAGTTTAGTCATTTTTTTATTGACCATATCCCATCCGCATTCCGAGGATGGTTGCCAGAGAATGACCTTGACAGTGATATGACCCAGCAAGTATTTGATCTGTTAATCAACTTGCACAATATACAAGTAAGGATTGGAAGTTTTGAGACAGATGATCTTGTTAGGTTAATTCGTAGTTTAAATTACGACCCACTTGAACTTTACTACGTAACTCACAAAATGATTAAACGCGAACAAGCGGGAGAGGAATCGCGGCAGTTCGCTACAGTACGTGACACGGCGCAACTTATCGCTGATGTTGTGGCACGGAAAGGAGGAGACGAAATTATGTCTTATATTAAGGAACTCGCTCGTATTGCATGGGAAGGGCGATTGAAAGGCGAAAGTCTAAAGGACAATTCACTTGCGAAACCGCTTGATATTGCCTTCGATAGTCTTGAACGTTGGCAATCTGAGCGTGAAACTGAAGAAGAAGCACGAGCGATCATGTCAAAAGAAGTTGCCCGTGCAATTGAACGACTTGATAAACGTTTTTACGGTGCGAAAAAATTGGAGAACATTTCACAATTCGTTACAGTTCTATTTGATCAGATTTACAAAGAAGTTTATCAAGATAACTTGTTTGATTTACTTGAAAACCGGAAACGTATTCGCGCGGGATATCTCTACTTCATTACAGAGATGATTCCGAAACGTGATAGAGAAAAGGAGGAACAACAGTCATGAGTATCCTGGATAACTACACCGATTTTATGATTGAAAAATACGAGAACTTTCCCCAAAGCCGTTACTTAACGTTAATTCTTTTGCGTAAAGCAGAATCTGAAATGATCTTCCGCACTGAGGGATCTGGCGAAGGGTTGGCGCGTGATACTGTTCACGCTGGAATTGAAGATCGAAATACTATTTCTCGCGTCACTATTAGCAAACGTAAACAAACGGCTGTTGAACGACGAACGGGGCGAGAGTTACTTCGCCAACATAACTTACTGTTCTATGCTGCAGACTCAGAAGGAAATCGAAAGGAAGTTGAGGATAATATCTGCGCGTTGAATCGCAACAAACCTTGTGGCATTTGCGCCGACTGTATGATTTACGGTTATGCTGTTGGTGTTGGTGGAGGTGGCGCGCAGAAATCGCGTGTTATTACAGACGATGCCTTTAGCGTTTTGTCTTATCAAACAGTGACAGCAAAGCGAACATTCAACGCCCTCTATGATAATAACACAATGCGCGATCCTGTTACTGGACAAGCATCCACAAGCATTCAGGAAGACGAGTACGTCAAGCCAGAAACACTATTCATTGACATGCAGACGCTAAAAGATTTGACAGCAGACGAAATTTGGTACGTTATTGCAAACGTGCTACGAAGCCGACGCTACGGTGCTATTTCGTCACGGTTAGGTAAGATGCAAAATATGCTTGTGGGAGCAATTTTCAGCGATTGTGAACTCTTTAGTAATTTAGAGTTGACACAGCATGTTTATGACCACCTCGGACAGGATGGTAGAAAATTTCCACTTGATGAAAAGCAAGTCAGATCGCAAGTTGTTGCATCAGTGGCAGATTTATCAGATAGAGTTTTCGGTAATCTGGAAATTCTTAGTGATACAGATTTGGATGTGTTAATCAATGAGATTCAACAAACGTTTGTCTCTCCGACATCAGTAAAATCACTGTTACAAAAAATTACTGATCTCTACAATGCGTAATACGTAAGAATGAACGTTGGGCGGGAACTCCTACCCAACGTTGGAGGTGTTTTATGCACATCTATTGTTGTGAATTTGAATTGATGGAAAACCTCTTTTTTGCCAGTCGCGAGGTAAACAACTTCTTTCAAACTGAACCGGTAATTGGAAATTACGCACTTGCTTATGCACTTGGATTATGTTGTGCAGGTTACCACAACGAAGGCGAAATAACCTACGCTGAGGATTTGGAACAACTCAATGATAGAGGCATTTATGTTACGCCGGGAACACTAACGCAAGAGGCACGGTTCACAGTAGTGCAATTCAACGCGCTCTCGGATTCTTATTGGTTTCAGATGGAACAGAATGCAATCTCAGTTAATAGACAGCGAATTTTCAATCCGAAAAAGAAAGCACGAGCAATGAACTTTCCACAAGTTGGAAGACTCAAAATGCTTTCTATAGGGAATAAAGGCGTTTTTTATGTTATAAGCCGTGATGAATACCGGGTGCCGCGTTATATCCGTCTGGGTAAGTTCATGAGCAAAGCGAAAATCTCTGCTTACAAGCAGCACTATCGCGAAGTTCATGCAGAAGATGTCTTGTACCGATATTATCTTAATCCAAACGATCTACCATCAGAAACACAAATCGGCATGTTTGACATGCTTAACATTCGTCCGACTCCGTTGATTCGACAAGTTCAGTTATCTGGGGATTTCTATCAACTGATAGACGACACCAAAATACAGTTGCCCGCAGGAATGCGGTTTTATACGGACTTTTAGTCAAATAAGGAGTTATTACTATGCCAGAAATGACAGTTACCTTAAATGCGGGGTATGAAAAGGTTAGTCCGACAAATGAATTCGGGTTGAAATATTCAACGCTTTATCATCAGCAACGGACTTACAATGAACTCAAGACAAACGATCTCGTCATTAACACCTACAACACGGGGACAGGAAAAACCCAAGCGTCACTGCTCCGGTTGTTTGATCTGAAGGATAACAATGATAACGTCTTATTCATTGCACCGACAAATGAATTAATCCACCAACATGCAGATGATATTCGAGATTTTGTTAAAGAACATGAACTCGGTTTTGAAGTTGCTGAAGTGACTGGCAAGAAGCTTCGTGAATGGGAAAGCGTGTACGATCCAGGGTATCATATTAGAAATCCGAGAAAATTACATGAAATTATTGAATATCCGAATTCAATAGGACAGAAGAAGCTCATATTAGTCACAAATCCGGATATCTTTTATCTGTGTTTCTATAGTCGTTATTCTGACTTGGATAGTGCCAACCTTTTCCGTGATTTTCTGGTCAAATTCAACTATATCGTTGTTGACGAATTTCACTATTACAACGCCAAACAACTTGCGAATTTCTTAATGTTTTTTATCTTCTCAAAGGAGTATGGTTACTTCAATGCTGGACGAAAAATCTGCCTACTTTCGGCAACACCCGATGACGAGTTGTTCAGATATCTTGACGAAATTGACCTAAAATACAAACTCGTCAGTCCAGACAATGAATCTGAAGAAAGTGATAGGTATGAGAGGGTCCAGACGCTTTCTGAAATTGATTTGACTTTACATAGTAGCAAAATACACGATGCATTCAGGAATAATCCTGAAATGATTTTGGATTTAGTTAATTCAGATAAGGAAGGCGCGGTTATTAGCAGTTCTCTGCATACCATTACGGATGTTAATCAAGGAATGAAAAATGCGGGACTCAAAGGAAAAATCGGATTGATTACAGGTGCGGTGGATTCAAAAGAACGTAATAAAGCAACGTTTTATCCGCTTGTTCTTGCTACTCCGACAGTTGACATCGGTTACAACTTCAAAAAGATGGACAAATCACGGCAGAATATTGATTTTGTCTATTTTGATGCACTTTACGGGTCTGAATTCACACAACGGATCGGGCGAGCTGGCAGGTTACTTGGTAAGGAAGATACAACTCATAGAAGCATCGGACATGCCTTTGTCCAAGGAAAACTCTACTCACAATTAGAAGCAGGTAAAAGTTATGATCGACGGGAGTTTGCAGAACTTATTAAAAACGCACTTGGTGAGGACAATCGATTTTATTACTACATTCAGTCTTATGCAGTACTTGAGGCGTTTTATCCACTTTATGCACATCTCAAACGTGTATCAGAAGACCGTCAACATCGCGTGCAAGAGGTTTTTGAGAAAATTCGCCAGGTTTTTGCACCCGAGAGTGACGCCACATTTGATGAGATAAAGAAAAAAATTCAGTGGCATATAAGGTATGAAAAGGTCATTAACGCACATGATAAAAGCCTTTACGACAAATTTATCCAACGTGATCAGGAAAAAACTGCATGGGGTTATTTCAAACATCAGAGTTGGCTCAATGGTAAGTTAGAAGAGTTCCGAAAAACGTCAAATGAGGCATTAAATACTGCAATCAAAGGTTTCATTAAAAGACGATCTAATCGAGAAATGATGGTTGAATACGCAAAAGAGAAATATACCCCGATCAAATCGTTGTTCAATTTTCGCGGTTCGGATGTCAGCATCCGTTGTGGTATTTATGATCCGAACCTTTTTTTTCAGAACACTGTGAACTATACCGAGTATGACCTTTTCCATGTCCTATTGCACTATGAGTTTATCCCTATTTCAAAAGAAAAGTATCACGAGTTTACAGGAGATTGGGGAAATTACTGCAAATTTTTTGTGCGGGTTGATGCTCGTAAAAAATCGTCTGCTAAGATACAATTTGACTATAATGCAGATGATGTTGACAAGGAATACTTTGAACGTCAACACTGCTGGGGACCTACAGCATTAAAAGGATTACGGTTCAGTCTAACTAATGGATATGTTCCACCTGAAATGCAAGGCATTTTGGACGATAAATACATTACCTGTCTGCTGTCAAAGATGCAGAATCGGTACGCCCTCAATAACATTCTTGAAACGAAATGGCAGATTGCCTACCCTCTGTTTGTCACTTTTAATGATGGACAGGAGGAATATAAATTAATCCTTGGAGCACAAGCATTTTTAATCCACGCAGAGTTAAAAGGGAAATGGAAAGAGAAAGAAAAGACGAATAGCAATTGAAGCATCTACTACTAACAAGGAAACCCCAATGCCAATCAGCACACAAATCTCACTCATACCTGATACAGATGTAACCCTACGCCCCACCATGGGACACCATGCACATGCAGCATTTCTCTCGCTCATGCATAAAGGTAATCCTGAAATAGCAAAAAAGATTCATGAACAATCAACACAGAAACCTTTTACCGTCTCACCCCTCATCGGAAAGATGAAAAAACGCGGTTATCTTTGTCACATCAAAGCAGGTACCGAATGTAAACTCCGATTCACGTTCCTTGATGACGAGTTGTTTCGCCATTTCGGGAAAGCCTTCTTGACATCCACAATGCCACCTATACGATTAGGTGAAGCGATCTTTCAGGTGAGACAGATCACCTCACACGGTACAGAGGAACGCAGTTGGAGTAAAAGCGAAACCTACGCGGAACTCATCCAATCCGCAAAAACGGATACACAGATGACTTTCCGCTTCTATTCACCCACCGCTTTCCGAAGAATGACACCGCACGGAGAAAAAACTATCAACGATCCGCATGTAGATCTCGACCGATGCTATCAGAGCTGGATCAACAAATGGAACGCATTCACACCTATAAAATTTGACAGAACCGAAGTCCGCAATTTCGTCTATGAATATGGACAATTGACTACTATAAGAACGGAACATCGGCAACTCAACTACGGAAAACATATTGAAGTCGGATGGGTTGGTTCCTGTGCAAATGTCTTCTATTCAGAAAAAGTGCTTGATGCGGAGATGCTCCGAACCGTCAACTGCTTAGCAGCCTTTGCATTCTATTGCGGCACAGGATATAAGACAACGATGGGAATGGGACAAACAAGAAGAGTGGAATAGTGGTATGTACCGCAAATTTCAAATGGCACGCGTCATCCAAGTTGCACATTTAATTCACAAAGAACCGCGGAAATGGACGCGACCTCGGTTAGCTGAACGGTTTGAAGTCAATAAAACAACCATCCAACGTGATATTGACCTTTTACGTGAAATGGGAATTATGATTGTGCCTTGTGGAAAACACGGATACGAGATGATCTCAGACTTTTTTCTACCCACTCTCAATTTTACTCTTGAAGAAGCACTATCACTTGTCACTGCAGCGAATTCTTATAGGGAAAAGGAAGGAAAACATGCAATTGAGGTGCTTAATCAGGCGATACATAAGATTACAACCAATTTACCGAACCAAACAAAACAAGCCTTAAATCAGATTACACCAAAAATTGAAGTATCACATCAACAGGTGAGTCCCATTGATGATACTGAACCCTATAAGGAACTTCTATACCAAGCGATTCGAGAAAAGACTATCGTAAATATAATATACAATTCATTCAGTAGCCAAAGGGAAATCCGTCATCGACTTGCTCCCTACGCTGTGCTGTTTCGGAAACGTGCGTGGTATGTGATTGGCAGGTCTGAAACCTTTCAACAGGTTCTCACCTTTCGCATTAATCGGATCAGTTCTCTTAAGATTACACATGCAGGATATACGATTCCTGAAGATTTTTCTGTGCAGAAATACCTTGCAAAAAGTTGGGATGTCATGCTCGGACCTGATACACAAGCGGTTATACTGTTTGCGCCTCGTATCGCTCCGCTGATTCGGGAGGTGAATTGGCATTCAACGCAGCATCTGCAGGAATTGGATGATGGCTCACTTCGGTATGAAGCAACGATCTCGGGTTGGCAAGAAATCGGTTGGTGGGTTCTCGGATACGGACACGAAGCAGAGGTAATCAAACCGAAACCCTTGCGTGATTGGGTCGTTCAGACAGCTCGGAAGATGGTGGAAGTGTATGAATAGACGAATGGAAGATTGGAAGATTAGAAGGTTGGAAAAATGGAAGATTGGAGGTCTCAATGTCAGAAACTTATATACCACTCTCACAAATAAACACTTACGTATTCTGTGCTCGGAGATTCTATTACGAATCCGTTGAAGGACATCAAGTTATCAATGAACATATTGAAGAAGGTAAAATTAAACATGAAAATGTCCATACAACCGTAACCGACAGAAAGAAAGGGGATAAAGTTATATCCCGGCGGCAATACCTCGCTTCCGACATCTTAGGCATCTCTGGTTACACCGATCTTGTTGAAGAGAAGGACGGTATTCCGTATCCAGTTGAATTCAAAAAGGCGGGTGTGGGAAATTGGTTGAACGATCAGGTACAACTCTGTCTACAAGGATTACTGTTAGAGGAAAAAAAAACGGGTATCTCAATTCCGCACGGTTATATGTATTATATCGGTTCTAAACGGAGACGGAAAGTCATTTTTGATAAGGAACTCCGGGAGACAACGCTCCGTTATGTATCAGA
Source organism: Candidatus Poribacteria bacterium (assembly GCA_965208245.1). Lineage (GTDB taxonomy): Bacteria > Poribacteria > WGA-4E > WGA-4E > WGA-3G > MSPOR6. The sequence continues at coordinate 4,081,199 of OZ242325.1, read as the reverse complement.
AGCACATTCACTCTTAGAATCACGAAAGATACCGAAACCTATACACGACAATCGGTGTAACGGTTGTAGTATGCGTCCGATTTGTCTACCTGACGAAGTGGCTTATTTGCAGGAATTAGATGAACGACCTAAACGTATCAAACCTGCACCGGGAATTGATAATGTGTTATACGTTGATGAACAGGGGTGTGCGATCAAAAAAACAGGGGAACGTCTGCTCGTGGTAAAAGAAAACGAAGTCCTGCGCGATATGCCATTGATACATCTCGGGCAGGTCGTTATCTCTGCCAACGTTAGCCTTACAACGCCAGCTATGCAGACACTTTTACACGAAGGTATCCCCGTAGTCTTTCTCTCTGCTTACGGACGGTATCATGGTGCGTTGACACCGCAAGTGTCACGCAATTCGCTTCTACGGACAGCACAACACCTTGTTGCGACTGATGCAGTACGATGTCTTGAACTTTCAAAAGCGTTTGTTCACGGCAAACTGGTGAACATGCGGACAATGCTCCAACGTAGAAAATGGCAGGCACCCGATAGCACAGATTCTGATTTGGAACCACTTCTCACGAACATAAAGGCAATACAGGCAATGGAAAAACGGGTTGATAAGGCAACAGATATACCTGAATTGTTGGGATTGGAAGGAAACGCGTCTGCTGCTTATTTCGGTTCATTCAACTTTATGCTGAAAAAGGAGATGGGTTTTGATTTTCAGCGGAGGAGTCGACGTCCACCTGCTGACCCAACCAACGCGCTCCTAAGCTTTGCGTATTCATTACTGACAGCTGATATAAGCTCAGCAATTCAAATAGTCGGTCTTGACCCTTATGTCGGTTACTTTCATCAACTGAAATATGGCAAGCCTTGTCTTGCACTCGATTTGATGGAAGAGTTCCGTCCGATTATTGCCGATTCAGTTGTCATTACCTTGATTAATAATAGAAGAATCAAACCGGAAGATTTCACACAATCTCACGGGGGATGGTATCTGAAGGATAAATCCCGAAAAGCATTCTACGCAGCCTATGAAACACGAAAGAATGAGACAATTACGCATCCTGTGTTCAAGTACAAACTCACATTCCGCAGAACAATGGAATTACAAGCGCGTTTGTTAGCCAAGTATCTAACAAACGAAATTGACCAATATACACCGCTAACAATCCGATAGAAGGAGTCGTTAAGTGCATTATACAGTTGCCTATGATATAACTGACGATAAACGTCGAAACAAGATAGCCAAAATCCTCAAGGACTTCGGGAAACGTGTGCAGTATAGTGTATTTGAATGTAATGTTGATAAACGGGGCTTTCTGAGATTGCAAGATCGTTTGGAGAAAGCTATGGATTTTGAGGAAGACACGATCACCTTTTACCATATTTGTGCGGCATGTGAAAAACAGATTCAGCGGATTGGTCAAAAAAAAGGACTTGACAAACAATCGTATATCGTTTAAATTGATTTGACAAATAATCGCACATCGTGTATAATTAAGTAAAAGTGAAGTTCTGTGAGCGGCAGCGGACCGAAAAAACTAAGTGGCTCATAGAACCGTATGAACGCTTACGTATTGCGGATTGAATCTATGACACGTATATTTATACAATTTTTATTGGTGCAAAAAACCTCGATCACAGAAACGCGTGTTGTTAACGCACACCCGATAAAGGTCCAGAGAGGTGGCCTTGAAAAGAAAAGTATCTCAATTGTGAGATTGAAACCTGGATATATCGGTATTTTTGGAAAGGGCGATATAAACTTGAAAAGAAAAGTATCTCAATTGTGAGATTGAAACAGTCCATCATTATCCGCTTCGTTGCTTGTTTTTGCCGCTTGAAAAGAAAAGTATCTCAATTGTGAGATTGAAACTTAAGCAAGCGCCGATTCTTCAGAGTGGCTTTTTTCCTTGAAAAGAAAAGTATCTCAATTGTGAGATTGAAACCATAACACCTCTTCACCAGGCGCAGAGTCTTCACTCCTTGAAAAGAAAAGTATCTCAATTGTGAGATTGAAACTGCGTGTGCACGTTCTAATTGAACAAGTAGGACTTACTTGAAAAGAAAAGTATCTCAATTGTGAGATTGAAACTTGGTATTAGACTCGCAAAATGATGCTGTATGGGCATTCTTGAAAAGAAAAGTATCTCAATTGTGAGATTGAAACATACGTTCTGCATTGAATGCAGCTGCAGCTGATGACATCTTGAAAAGAAAAGTATCTCAATTGTGAGATTGAAACAACGGGCGATTGTCCTGTCGGCCCGTTCCATACCTACTTCTTGAAAAGAAAAGTATCTCAATTGTGAGATTGAAACTGGAGTATAGATAACTGCCTTTTATATTTGCGGGTGACTTGAAAAGAAAAGTATCTCAATTGTGAGATTGAAACTTGCTGAAGTTGACGAATACGGAATCGTCAAAACATACTTGAAAAGAAAAGTATCTCAATTGTGAGATTGAAACGAAAGCACTGGTATGCTACAGCGTCAATGCACTGCTGACTTGAAAAGAAAAGTATCTCAATTGTGAGATTGAAACGGTGAGGGTACGACTTTCTATGTGAGACGTGTGCTTGACTTGAAAAGAAAAGTATCTCAATTGTGAGATTGAAACTCTTATCAAGGTGCGTCGTTCATAAAGATTGCTGGTGGCTTGAAAAGAAAAGTATCTCAATTGTGAGATTGAAACGTTGCAGGAGGTTCTCGGCATAAATACTAAGGATGTTCTTGAAAAGAAAAGTATCTCAATTGTGAGATTGAAACCTGATGGTAATGGCTATCTTCAACAACGCATTCCTGTCTTGAAAAGAAAAGTATCTCAATTGTGAGATTGAAACTTCGCACACTTTGGGGCTGCTGAGGGGTTAGATACACTTGAAAAGAAAAGTATCTCAATTGTGAGATTGAAACTTCTTGTTTGGTTGGTGTGCAGGTGTCATGAAGCCACTTGAAAAGAAAAGTATCTCAATTGTGAGATTGAAACACGGCTTACCCCCGCTTCCTTGTTCTGATATGCTTTTTGAAAAGAAAAGTATCTCAATTGTGAGATTGAAACTGAACTTTATCTCCCTAGACAGACTTTGCAGGGTTACCTTGAAAAGAAAAGTATCTCAATTGTGAGATTGAAACCTTGATAGCCAAGCGTCGAGAACTTATACTCTTTACTTGAAAAGAAAAGTATCTCAATTGTGAGATTGAAACAATCCTCAGAATGCATTCTTGGCTCCTAAGGGGCACTTGAAAAGAAAAGTATCTCAATTGTGAGATTGAAACTAGAAGTGCTTGTTGATGTCCTTGCAGAGCTGGATTTACTTGAAAAGAAAAGTATCTCAATTGTGAGATTGAAACTGAGACATGCAAGGTTTGGGAACGTGCTGATGCTGACTTGAAAAGAAAAGTATCTCAATTGTGAGATTGAAACTTTCATGATTCCTCATTCATGTCATCAGGTTTCGGGTCTTGAAAAGAAAAGTATCTCAATTGTGAGATTGAAACTTAAATTGTGGTATGATGAAACCATGAAACGATACTTAACTTGAAAAGAAAAGTATCTCAATTGTGAGATTGAAACAAAGCTAACACTTTGTTCAGAACCCTCGTTAGCAGACTCTAGCTCCGACTTGAAAAGAAAAGTATCTCAATTGTGAGATTGAAACAAAGCTAACACAGACCCACTTGACACACGGGTAGATTTCCTACTTGAAAAGAAAAGTATCTCAATTGTGAGATTGAAACATGGCCCGTATCCATCATGCTGGAGCTTCACAACTCCACCTTGAAAAGAAAAGTATCTCAATTGTGAGATTGAAACTCTACGTAACTCGGTTGGGTTGTGTCAAAATTCTTTTCCTTGAAAAGAAAAGTATCTCAATTGTGAGATTGAAACTAATATGAATCAGTTTTCACCTGTTCAACTATGCCACTTGAAAAGAAAAGTATCTCAATTGTGAGATTGAAACGACAAAAAGAATAATCATGTAGGTATCATAGCAAAGATAACTTGAAAAGAAAAGTATCTCAATTGTGAGATTGAAACAGTTGACAAGAAGTCAGTTGACTAAAGCCCCCTACAAACCTTGAAAAGAAAAGTATCTCAATTGTGAGATTGAAACACAGGTTGAGCAACCAAGGCAATCTTTCGATAGACCTCTTGAAAAGAAAAGTATCTCAATTGTGAGATTGAAACTTCGACTCAAGGATACCTCAAGGTAAGCGTCCTCCTGTTAACTTGAAAAGAAAAGTATCTCAATTGTGAGATTGAAACGTTCCTATGGTTTCTGTCGCTAGTCCGAAAATTCAGACTTGAAAAGAAAAGTATCTCAATTGTGAGATTGAAACGACAGATAAATGTGTCTTGTACACCTCACTACCTTCCTTGAAAAGAAAAGTATCTCAATTGTGAGATTGAAACTCAAACTGGTTCCATTTGGGGGGGTTCCACTCCAGACTTGAAAAGAAAAGTATCTCAATTGTGAGATTGAAACTTGAGTGGTGGGGACGGAGCTCTTTTTGCTGGGACTTGAAAAGAAAAGTATCTCAATTGTGAGATTGAAACTATCGTGAGTTAAAACGCACGATTTTTCGATAGCATCTTGAAAAGAAAAGTATCTCAATTGTGAGATTGAAACGCTTTGGTTTTAATGTTGCTGATGCGGGTGATACTTTCACTTGAAAAGAAAAGTATCTCAATTGTGAGATTGAAACGTAAACCATCTGAGTTAACTCAGTTTGTGAAGTGGTATACTTGAAAAGAAAAGTATCTCAATTGTGAGATTGAAACATTGCAGGGAATCCATGAGTTTTATACGACTCCATTTTCTTGAAAAGAAAAGTATCTCAATTGTGAGATTGAAACGACTGAACCGTTGCATCAGCACCTGTTTTTGCAACATCCTTGAAAAGAAAAGTATCTCAATTGTGAGATTGAAACCGGAATATAGTCTCAATGCTGAGAGGGCATCTGCGTTGGCTTGAAAAGAAAAGTATCTCAATTGTGAGATTGAAACCGGATTCGAAGAGTGGTGTTCCGTAGGGCATTCCATCTTCCTTGAAAAGAAAAGTATCTCAATTGTGAGATTGAAACTTTATGTTTAGTTCATGTGGCGTGAGATTTACTATCTTCTTGACTTGAAAAGAAAAGTATCTCAATTGTGAGATTGAAACATAGGCGTATCGATGTTACCCTCGTGAAATTCTATTGTACTTGAAAAGAAAAGTATCTCAATTGTGAGATTGAAACAGAATGTGCTATGCCTGCACCGCTCATGCATTTTTTCTTGAAAAGAAAAGTATCTCAATTGTGAGATTGAAACTATGTTGAAGTGTGCGTTCAGTGTTGCCAGGTATTCGCTTGAAAAGAAAAGTATCTCAATTGTGAGATTGAAACATATATTTCATCAATTAGAAGTGTGTCTTCTGTTAGACTTGAAAAGAAAAGTATCTCAATTGTGAGATTGAAACTTAGCATTGATGAGAAAATATAGGAAGAACGATAACGCTTGAAAAGAAAAGTATCTCAATTGTGAGATTGAAACTCAGCAATTTCAAGACCCGTAGCTTTCTCAGCACCGCCAACTTGAAAAGAAAAGTATCTCAATTGTGAGATTGAAACGTGCTCTTTCCTGCTCCGCGCGAACATAAGCTGACTCTTCTTGAAAAGAAAAGTATCTCAATTGTGAGATTGAAACGATGCTACACCTAACAACGCGTAGAAGATCACAAACGTGACTTGAAAAGAAAAGTATCTCAATTGTGAGATTGAAACCGGATGCTTTACCATGTCCTACCATATCAAACCCTTGACTTGAAAAGAAAAGTATCTCAATTGTGAGATTGAAACCCCGTCAGATGTGGTGCAATGCCATAAGCCCATGCACTTGAAAAGAAAAGTATCTCAATTGTGAGATTGAAACTAATTAGCATTGAGGATGGGTGGATCAAAGATGGTGACTTGAAAAGAAAAGTATCTCAATTGTGAGATTGAAACTATAGAGACACGTCAATAGACCCCCCCCTAAAAACGACTTGAAAAGAAAAGTATCTCAATTGTGAGATTGAAACAAACCGTCTGAGAAACAATCGGACGATTACTACAATCCTTGAAAAGAAAAGTATCTCAATTGTGAGATTGAAACTGGTTTTTTTGATTTTGTTTTTTCATTTTGTTCTCCTTTTCTTGAAAAGAAAAGTATCTCAATTGTGAGATTGAAACTAACAGAAGAGCCATCTAACCTTAACCACTTTTATTCTTGAAAAGAAAAGTATCTCAATTGTGAGATTGAAACGTTAGTTTTGTGGGGGTATGACGACCCACATTTCATACTTGAAAAGAAAAGTATCTCAATTGTGAGATTGAAACAAAAATGATAGCTTCTTCAATCGACGACGCATACAGACATGCCTTGAAAAGAAAAGTATCTCAATTGTGAGATTGAAACCTCAATAGTCAAGGTTTATGGAATTTCGTTACTAACTTGAAAAGAAAAGTATCTCAATTGTGAGATTGAAACTTTGTTACTGCTGCAACTAAGGATCTTGCGTTTGACTTGAAAAGAAAAGTATCTCAATTGTGAGATTGAAACCTCAATAGTCAAGGTTTATGGAATTTCGTTACTAACTTGAAAAGAAAAGTATCTCAATTGTGAGATTGAAACTTTGTTACTGCTGCAACTAAGGATCTTGCGTTTGACTTGAAAAGAAAAGTATCTCAATTGTGAGATTGAAACATATAAAGACGTTTGCTACGTTTTCTGTTTAAATTGTTTCTTGAAAAGAAAAGTATCTCAATTGTGAGATTGAAACTGTAATACTCTTCAAATTTTAAATTTTTCAAATTTAACTTGAAAAGAAAAGTATCTCAATTGTGAGATTGAAACATGTTATAGGTCGGAAGGCGTGGACTGCCTTTTTGACTTGAAAAGAAAAGTATCTCAATTGTGAGATTGAAACTAAATTACTCCACTTCTCATTCCAGTCAGATGCGTTCCTTGAAAAGAAAAGTATCTCAATTGTGAGATTGAAACGTTAAGTCTGTCAATCGCCTTTTGGCGAAAAGTGGACTTGAAATGAGAAGTATCTCAATATGAAGATTAAATTAATAATCAGGTGATTTTGATTTCACCAGGCCGGTAAATGATTTCTATACACCTTTCGCACCGCTAGTGCTTGGTTGGGGTTTGGTGGGATAAGTGCTCTATAAATTCTATAAACATATCGTCCCTACCAAATCAACGCCAAATGCGCTCCCAAAACATTTGATACACACCAAAGACCTCTTATCCTGAAAATCCTGGTTCAGACAAGGTTTGGCGGAAACGAGAAGATTGGATGATGGAAGGGGAATAGGTGAGAACAATCCTTGAAACGAGTCTAACGATTTTCTCCGTATTCAGGTTCTAACGCTGGACGGGCTATCCATTCCGAAAAAACAGATTTAAATGACTTCGCCTTCTCTCCAAAATGCAGATATTGGATGCTATTCACAGGCACAGAAACGTTTCCGTAGATGGACGAATTTCCGTACAATCTCTCACCCCTTACTTCAATAGGTTCGAATATCAGGATGGGGTTATGGATCAAAGCGATGCGAACAAGGGAAATAGGTGATTCGCTGTTGTCTGATGGGGAAGAAGAAATTGGGCTCTGAATAGTTGGGATGTCCTGAGATGGTATTTCATCGGTTGAGTCTGCCGATTCTGTATCACTAACATCACTAATGTTAATGATACGAGCAACTCTGTTGAGAGGAATGACAGACTTTTGCATCTTTGACTCAAACTGGATTGTCTCTCCATTGAATTCAGTTAGTTTGCCTCGTTTTAGATCGCCATTGTTTGCCACAAGGATATGTTTCGGTGGATTCTCACGGTTGAATCGAGGGATGGTCAATGCACGTTGGACTTTCACGTCCAACTTTTCGGATTCAATTTCGAGTGGGTCAAACAGCAGGTCAACACCGTGCTTTAGCGCAACAACTTGGTTCACAGCAAAGTCCCCTCCGAATGTGACTTTCAACGGATTTTCATCAGCATCACCCGTTTCTACGATGATCTGCAGCATCCCATTTTCTGCCCTCTGCATTATTGCCTCCAAAATCCGTCCATCCTCTAAAATGATACGATGTCTATTACCCCCTGTAATTGTGATCGGATTCCGGTTTTCTTTCCTACCTTGTGTCTTTCCCAGTGAGAACTCAATGGCTTTCATGCACGTTGCGGTAATGTGTGTTGCACTAATGAATGGAGACCGCAAATTGATGGTTTCCTTATCATAAGACAGAACATTACACGGTATAACCTCACCGTTTTTCAGATGCAATAGATGCGGATACAAGGTAACATCGTAAGGCTGTAACCTTGATACACGTTTACTATGACGTTCTATACGAGGTGAACGTTCGGCCGAGAAACGCACCGGTGCTGATACACCTATCGGTTGCCATGCTATACTGAATTCATCTTTACTACCGAATATGATCTTGCCTTGTAGACTACCATCAGGAAAAAACATCCTATCATAGTCTTCCGCAGGCTTTTCAGTATTTGCTGCAGAATTAAACCTGAGTAAGGAAACACCATCAAGTGAACAAGTTAACGGTTCATCAGCATAGGCAGTTTTTAATACTGCACTAGTGGAGGTCAAATCTAGTATCTCTCCTTGTACGACACCGCCGTCAACATAAGACAGTGTTGAAACATCATCTGTTCTTGATAACACCATCCCCGGTTGAACAACACGATCTATCTGATCTAAACTGATCTCACTTCGTCCACCATCCGTATCAACGACATAGCCTTTCCCTTGCTTTAGTCTGTCTACGAACAACTTGCCGTGAAAGACTTCTCCATTCATCATGTGAACGCGTTGTTTTGAAAAGTCAACCTTCTGATCTCTGAATTCTGCATGCTGTCGGTATACCCTTAATCTTTGCACTGTAAGTTCCTGTCCACGATTATAAATGTAGATACCGGTTCTATTGACGGTAGGACTGACATTTTTCAGTTCCAAGAGCGGGTTTCCGTTTATATCAAAAATCTCTAACATTCCTGTCGTTTGGTCATAGGCAAGTCGTAGGCTGAAGTTATGACAGTCAGGTTCAATTGTCATTACCGGTTCAAATATCGTTCCTTGTACGACAACGAGTTCGTTAACCCACGTCTCTAAACGCAATGCCTCATATAGGTTTTTACCGAGTGAGAAGATAAAGCTTGGAGGACGCGAAGTAGATGCCAATTCAAAACTAATCTCAAACCTTTCGGGCCACACAAGTCCGTAAAAGATGTTGGTTCTACCCTTATCGGTCTGTGGATGTCCGGCTTGATTCGCATACCATCCTGTTTGCTCTCCTGTTAGATTCCCTCCCCATGATGATAATTGAGAACCATCAAAGAGTAAATTTGAATGATCCCGACTTTCAAGCGAATAGATAGATGACCTGTTCACCCTAAACTGACCAAAACATTTGTTGGAAAAAAGATAGGTATTTTCATCTGAATCGATAATATCAGCAGTCCACACATCTCCTGATACAGTGGCTATGCGGAATGTCCCCTGTGATGCTTCAGTCTCTTTAGAGAAGACAATTGAATCCAATACACGCTTATCTATCTCCAACGCATCTGAGAAATAAGGGGATTGCCAACGGATCTTTCCTGAAGTGCTTTTTAGTTGTTTACCAACTAGGGAATCACCGTTCTTCCACCGTAAAAGTTCTTCGGCATCTATTGTATTGTGCAACTGAAATACTGCGATCACAACAGTAATCGCTAATATCCACTTTAGGTGTCTTTGCATTGTTTTTTCCTATTTGAAATATTTGGGGTATATTCTCTATCTCTCATATATCGGCAACAGACGATAGTTCAACGCTAAAGTGAGTACTGCCATACCTGTTCCATAAGCTCTACCGTAGCTGCTATTGAAACTACCATCTCCTCTTTGCAGTTTTTGCAGACGTTCAATAATGCGTACATTCCAAGCTTGCCATGCCTCAAAATCGCTTTGGAACAACGCCTGAGCCATATAGTATAGTGTATAGAACATATAGCCGCCGCTAACATTGTAATCCAAACGTCGTTTGATGAATTCCGCGGTTGCTTTGTATTCTGTCGTATCCTTCCGTTTACCGATAGCATACACGAGTGTTGCAATTGCTGAACGTGTTATACTGTCTCCATGGCTTCTTGATGGCATATAAGATACAGCACCACCCCGTGAAGTACAGGTTTGAAAAAAGTTCAAAACTTTCTCAAAGGCTTCATTAGGAATTTCAATTCCGGCATTACGTGCACCAAATATCCCCATCAGAACGGTTCCAGCGACTGTTGTATCCGCGTCACGATCGGTTAGGGTATAACGCCACGCACCCCACGGGTTTTTCTCTTGTGCTGTTAGCGCACATCGGACTGCAAGTTCCAAGGCTTCACCGATGGTACGTCTTTTACTTTCGGGTGTCTCACTCTCTTTCCAAAGCAATTCGTCGGTGACTGCACCGTACGCCTCAGATAATGCTAACATCGCAAAACCGTGATGGTACATTGATCCGTGTCCTGATCCTTTTATAAAACCGGATTTAGGATTCTGTGTTGTGATGATATTTCGCAAAGCCTTACGAATATTCTCCGCATAGGGTCCGTAATCAGGGTCTTCACCACTCGCCATGAATGCCATAACACATATACCTGTTATGCCAGCACCATTACGTGAAGATTGCCATGAACCGTCATCCAGTTGTGTATTGACGAGGTAGCGCAGGCATCGGTCATTTATCGTCCGTACTGATGGTGGAACACCAGTACCGTAGCGGAGCGTTGGGTCTTGACCGTAAGCTAACTTATCAGTATAAGTACTATACAATATCAGCAAACCGATGAATCCGATCACAATTATCTTTCGGTTATTTAGTAGCCACTTATTTTGTTTATGTTTTTTCATCACGTTTCCTTATGTTTTACAATAGTAATGAAGATTAAGAATATAATTCGGTAAAAGCGGCAATACCCCAGGTCGGTAGGTGCGATTTCCGTATCGCACCGGATCCTACGCGGAACCTTCCGATAGACCGTATTAGACAAAACTAGTGCAATACGGAAATCGCACCTACCGGTTTGTTTTGTTTATGTTTCTCATGACATTCCCTTATGTTCTACAATATATTAATAGTATATCTGAACGGAATTAGTCGTTTTGGGATTTCTTGCTTGAATCTTTGTTGTTGGTGTGGTATAATACTTCACACCCTAATATAGATGCAAGGAATTCTATAGTAAATACTTCATGTTTAGTTCTCCTTAGAAGTTGAATGTTTTACGATAAGTTCCCTAAATTCCTTTATCAGTGGGATTTGTTTGGTCTTATATTCTCCCTTAAAGAATATAAGACCTTCTTTAATAGTATAACACCGTAAACCGACTGCAACAAGGTTATTTTGATTACAAACAGAATTAGTAGGTAGTGTATGCATACTTTTTCACTTGATATTTGTGTAAACATCAAGTATAATAATGAGTAATTAAAATAAACGGAGGTGGTGTATAATGAATAATGATTTTACTTTGGATAACTTTGGAGAGTTTGCCAAGTTTATAGTCGGCAAACTTGAATCTTTAGAAAATAGATTTGATAAGTTAGAAAATAGATTTGATGAATTCAAAAAAGAGTTTGATAATCATGCAGAATCGCAAGAAAGATTTGAAAAATCCGTTTTAGAATCTTTTGATAGAGTTTTTGAAGAACTTGATAAATCAAACGAAGAATAACGTATAACGAAGTTTAGTATCGTATGCACCAATTTGATCGTATGCACCGATTTGACATATTTACTTGATATTTGCGTAAACATCGAGGTTTTTCGGTTTAATAATGATGTTTAATAATGATTTCGTCTCAATTCTAAAACGCGAGTCCCTGACAGTCTAAGTTCTCACTCCTAAAATGGCATATACCATTACTTAGCCGAAAACCCCCATTTGTAAAACCTACCAAATCCTGAATAGGATCTGTTATCGTCTTTCCAATACAGTGACTGATAAAAGAAACAAGACCGGTAACAAGAATTGCGATGCCAAACATATAGCGTGTGAGGGCACGCTTCGCTGCTGTGATCTCCTCCATCGGACGTAACAAGCAGTAAATACGACCCACGGCAAGTATATGATAAAACACTTCGTAATGTTTCCCTCCGAGTGAAACATTGTGGGTGACAGGTGTTCCCGCTTCCTCTTGGAACGATTGCTGGACATCCCTAAGTCTCATTTTTTCGGCTAAATACTTTGCATCTTGCTCAGTTTCGGGAATATCCGTGAGTGTACTTGCATTAATCGTGAAATCCGAACTAAAGATCATGACCTCAACAGTGTATGCTTGTTTAACCTTCTTTATATCTTCATCAATAAACCCAGTTTCAATAATAACATTGAACCATCTTTCGGTTTCGCGTGTAAACTGTTCACTGTATTTCCAAGCGAAAAACTCAACCGTTAACAAAAACACAAGGATAGTAGTGATAAGCACGAAGAGAATCAAGAATGGGAGAACGATTTTGGTTTGAATGCTGTAGCGTCTCATGTGTATTCCTCATATTGAAAACAATAACAACACTTTAACCGTAGGCGACTGTTCTTGTCAAGAGAAAGCGAAAAGGAACGGGGATAAAATGAACATTTTCACAAATGGAAGTGTCTAACCAATAAAGAATGTGGGAACTTTTTGACACCTATGGTGTATCAATAGGTAACGCCATTCGTTTGCATTCACTGCATAAACTGTAACCATCTTCACACACAGAGAAAAATGGAGAAATAGAATAGTATGTCAGAAACGAAAAAGTCTTTGGATTTCATGTCTGCTGATGATTTAGATCATATTGATGAACAGACGTATGTTACACGCTTCCAAAATGGTGATGATGATGCGTTTAACACACTCGTACTGAAATATCAAGACCGCATTGCAAAGTTGATTTACAAAAACATCAACGACATTGAAACGACTAAAGACATAAGCCAAGAAGTGTTCCTAAAAGCGTATAAGGCTTTACCAAAGTTTAAAGGCGATTCTGCATTCTATAGCTGGCTCTATCGTATTGCTATCAACTGCTGCATCGACTATTTGCGCCAACAGAATAGATGTCAAACTGTTCTGTTCGACGATTTAACATCTGAACCAGACGACTTGTTGCTAATTAGTAAGCAACCATCTCCATCTGATCAAGTCGAGATGACAGAGTTAGGTGAAATCATTCAGGAAGCAGTGAAACAACTTCCATCGAAACAGCAGCGCGTCTTCAGACTCCGATACGATCAGATGCTTCAGATGAAAGAAATTGCTGTCGTAACAAATCGCTCAGAAGGTACCGTGAAAACGCATCTGTATCATGCACATCGCAAACTTCGGGAGTTGCTACGACCCTATTTAGAAAACCGTCCGTTAGAGTGGAATGCATAAGTAAGGAAATCGCTCCTACTCTAGGGATGAGAGTATATAATTATTTTCAAATTACACCATAGTAAGCCAATTTGATAGCGAATTTTATAAAAATCTTGACAAAAGCCAGGGTTTTTCAGTTTTAGGTATTTTTCTCAACAGAAATACCTTTTCCGAAAACGCAAGCTGAACTTGAAGCACTCACGCTTGAGGAACAAGAGGCACTCAAACAGACTGCCAGAGCTGTCTATTGGCTAAGTAATGGTATATGCCATTTTAGGAGTGAGAACTTAGGTTGTCAGGGACTCGCGTTTTAGAATTGAGACGAAATCATTATTAAACCGAAAACCCTCCAAAAATTCCCAATTAAAGTAAAAGGAGATATTATAGTGTCACAACCTAATCTTGTTTTTGTTATAACGGATGACCAAGGATATGGTGATTTAGGATGCTACGGCAATCCAGTCATCAACACCCCAAATTTAGACGCACTTGCAGAGGAAAGTGTGCAACTCAGAAACCTGCATGTCGGTCCAACCTGTTCACCAACACGCGCTGGGATCATGACGGGACGATACTGCAATTCTACAGGTGTGTGGCACACCATCGGTGGTAGATCACTCCTCCGTAGTGATGAGGTCACGATGGCAGATATCTTCAGACGTAACGGCTATAAGACCGGTATGTTCGGAAAATGGCACCTTGGCGATAACTACCCGTTCCGCCCGCACGACAGAGGCTTCGAAGAAGCACTCTATCACGGCGGCGGTGGTATCAGTCAAACTCCAGATTATTGGGGTAACGATTACTTTGACGATACCTATTTTAGTAACGGTTCTGAACAACCCTTTGAGGGTTACTGCACAGATGTATGGTTTCAAGAAGGAATGAAATTTATTGAGCGAAACAGGAACCGTCCATTCTTCTGTTATATTCCAACCAATGCACCGCACGGTCCCTTCCGTGTTCCCGATGCCTACAGTGAAGTCTACAAGAGAAAAGGGGAACCAGATGCACGTGCCTGTTTCTACGGGATGATAACCAATATAGACGATAACATGGCACGTATGCGGCATCATCTCAAAGTGCTCGAACTGGAAGAAAACACTATCCTTATCTTCATGACAGATAACGGTTCTGCTGCTGGATGCGACTTGGATGGACAGCAGTATGTAAAGTCAGGTTACAATGCGGGGATGCGGGGTAAAAAGGGGTCTCCTTATGAAGGGGGGCACCGTGTACCGCTCTTTATGCATTGGCCAAGTGGAGGCTTTTCAGAAAAGAAAGCGGTAGATGAACTCACCGCCAACATTGACTTACTACCGACTCTGATAGACCTTTGTGATTTAGAGGTGTCTGATTCTTCCAGATTCCACGGGAAAAGCATCTCACCTTTACTCCATGATAGATTGGTTGAATGGGAGGATCGGGTCATCGTCACAGATTCACAACGTGTTGAAAATCCAGTTAAGTGGAGACAGAGCGCAACGATGTCACAGAGATGGCGACTCATCAATGGAGAAGAACTTTATGATATCCAAGCGGACCCCGAACAACAGGAAGACATCGCAAAAGATCATCCTGAGGTCGTTTCTGAACTTCGTGAACATTATGAAGAATGGTGGAAATTAGTTTCCGAAAGGTTTGATGAAGAATGTCCAGTGGTAATCGGCACCCAGAACGAACAACTCGCTTGTATTACAACACATGATTGGCACGGCAGCGGAAATGCTTGGAATCAAGGCTCCATCCGCAACGGCATGCAGTGCAACGGGTATTGGGCAATCGAAATACCAGAAAATGGTGAATACAGTTTTGAGTTGCGTAGGTGGCCCCGTGAGGAGAATAGACCCATCACGGAAGGTATCCCCGGTGAGAGAATCGATCTCTATAACGGTGGACGGGCATTAGATTTGAAAACCGCACAGATCCGTATTGCTGATCAGACAGCAACACAAGCGATAAAACCTGATGCAGTCGGTGTAACTTTTAAGTTCGATCTCACAGCCGGACAGACACGACTCCACACAGAATTCTCAGATGAAACAGGAGAATTATCCCTTGGTGCCTACTACGTCTATATCAAGCAGGTAATATAACACGATCCTCTGTCCAATTATCACGATACCACGCCCAGGAATCGCCATACGGATCGTTTTCTTCACGATAGTTTTCAGGTAATGGAAAGTCAACCTTTCGGAACATCTCGTAGTATTCACGTGGGACGTTGTCCTGTGTCCACGGGTCATGCGGAGTACCAATTGATAGGAACAGCGCAAACGGATCGTCGGTGGTTGATGCTCGTTTAAGGTAGTCTATTGCTAAATCCGTCTGTCCATCCGGTTCATATCCCGGAATTGTTATCCTTTCAGGACTATCTCTATGATAATATGTGTCAAAATAGGTGTGATGAAAATTATACGCAGACCATTCTCCATCAAAACCGAGTCGATGGGGTCCCGGTGGAATGTATGAATTCTGTGTGTCATGGTGTCTTCCTAACTGATTTGCCCACAGATGCCACTTCCCAATATAACTCGTCTATAACTCGTCTGATAACCGTTGCGATGCAGAACATGTCCGATACAGTCATGGTTAGGATTAATTCGGAGTTCATTTCTCCATCAAACTGTTCTCGTTGTTTTCCACCTGCAATGTCAACTAAGGTAGCCGTCAAATCAACAAGTGAAACGACATCATCAATTCGTTTACCAGCGGATAACTTATCGGGAAACATAACCTGTAGTGGTACGCGAGATGATGCTTCATAAAAGTTTGATTTACGCCACATGCCGTGTTCACCGTTCATCTCACCATGATCACTTGTGTAGATGACGACGGTATTCTCCAGTTGACCCGTCTCGTCAAGCGTCTGTAGTAATGTCCCAATCTTCTCATCAAGATAGGTAATCAATCCATTGTATCCAGCGCGAGCACGACGCACTAAATCCTCAGGGAATTCAACACATCCAAACATACGCCGCATCCGTTTATAGACAGGATGTTGGTTTTCAAGATGTCCTTGTGGAATATTCGGTAAGTCTATCTGATCAAATCGTTTGGGGAATACATAGCGGGATCTTCTTTCAAGTAGTTCCTTATTCTAACATAATCTCCGTGTATTCAAGTGGTCATATAAATGAATCAGGAATAAACCGATTTTCAATACCCTAGCTAGCATAAAGACTCATCGGTGTATGTCTTGGAGTCTGAAGTAAATGTGCTGGTATGGATGGAGTTGGAGCTGGAATTGTCTGTTTTGGAAGCATTGTCGCTAATTCTTCAATTAAGTACGATTCCATCCCAACTTGAAATTCAAATAACTCTTTTTCTACAGGTGGTATTGAGATTTGTTCCTCCTGTTGTCTTAACATTATGGCAATATCCTTCGGTAATGTAATGCCGGTTTTCTTCTCAAAGCCCTCCAGTCCTTGATAATCTTTACCAAATACAGCAATAATATCTATACCTTTGTTTGCTGCATCTGTTAAGCTTGCTTTGGCTTTATCCCATCTTTTTTCGCGTAACCAAGCCATCGCACGATTGTAATAGGCTGGTGCATAATCAGAATCTAATTTTAGTACTTTCGTATAGTCTTCGCGTGCTCGAACAAAATCATTATTGCTGAAGTAAGCTAGACCACGATTGTGATAAAATGCTGGCTCATTTGAGTTTAAATCTATTGCCTTACTATAATTCGCGATAGCAGAGTCAAAATCACCTTTGTTGCCGTAAACGTTACCAAGATTAATATAGGCTATAGCATCGTCCGGTTTCAGTTCTACTGCCTTGTTTAAATCATTAATAGCTTGACTTATTTTTCCTATATTGCTGTGAGCAACACCGCGATTGACATAAGCTCCGACATGCTTAGGATTAAGTTTTATCACCTCGGTATAGTCACTAATAGCCAATTCGAGTTTTCCTATACTATTGTAACCAATAGCGCGATTGAAAAAGATATCTGCATGATTGAGTCCAAGCTCTATCGCCTTCGTACAGTCACTAATAGCTTTGTCAACCTTGCCTATAATACCGTAAGCCGCACCTCTACTGGCAAAAGTCATTGGATCATTGGGATTGAGCTGTATAGTTGTTGTGTAGTCTGTAATAGCAGAGTCAAAATCACTAATGAGCAAGTAAACGTTACCGCGATTATGATAAGGTGTGGCGAAATTTGGATTGAGTAGTATAGCCCTCGTATAGTCTGCTATAGCTGCAGTAAATTCCGCTTTGTTACTGTAAGCGATGCCTCGATTAATAAAAGCTGGAATGTGATTGGATTGGAATTGAAGGACTACAGAATAGTCTACAATGGCACTATCAAAATCACCTATTCCGTTGTAAGCGATACCACGATTAAAATAGCATTCAATGCTATGATGTGGATTTAGTTCTATCACCTTCGTATAGTCTGCTATGGCTTTTGTAAAGTCGCCTCGATTGCTGTAAGTGTTGCCTCGCTCATAATATGCATTGAGGTAATTGGGTTGCAGTTTTATTGCCTCTGTATAATTTGCAATAGCCAAGTCAAAATCTTCCTTGTTGCTGAAAGCCATGCCGAGAATGAGATATGCATCTGCAGCATTTGGATCACGTTCAATTGCGCTTTTACAGTCTTCAATAGCAGAATCAAAGTTCTTTTTAAGACTATAAACAGTTGCGCGAGTGATATATGGATCAGCAGCATTAGGACTCAATTCTATTAGTTTTTCACAGTCCTCAATAGCAGAATCATAGTTACCTTCCAGTAAGTGAACGTGAACGCGCATAACATATATATTGGCATAATTAGGTTCCAACTCTAATGCTTTTGTGTAATCTTCAATCGCTAGATTTCTTTTACCTATTTTATCGTATGTGATGCCGCGAAGGGCATAAGCATTTGCATAATCTGGTTTAAGCCTTATAGCTTTGCTATAGTCCGCAATAGTGAGGTTAAACTCATCTTTGTCCTTATAGGCATTGCCGCGAATGACATAAGCATCAGCAAGATCAGGATTGAGGTGTATTGCTTTATCACAGTCTTTAATAGCAAGATCAAACTCGTTTTTATTCACATAAGCGTGCCCCCGATGGTAATATGCCTCTGCGTAGTCTGGTTCGTGTTGTATCGCTTTGGTGAAGTCCTCAATTGCTTTATCAATATCACCTTTAGCACCATACGCCATACCTCGTCCGTGATAGGCGTTTGCAGGTTGACGAGTCCAGAAAATCGCTTCGGTAAAATCAGCAATTGCGAGATCAAACTCTCCCATCTTATGGTACACCTCACCTCGGTAGATATAAGACATAGCGAAACCAGGTCTCATACGGATAGCTTCCGTAAAGCGTTTGGCAGCTTTTTCATAATGAGTCATTTTAGTCTCATTTTCCATTACCTGAATCTCCTAACTTCTTTTCCACTAAACCTTCATAAATAGTCTTGTAGAATTGTCTGTGGTTACTTTGATCTTTTACAAAGCCGTGAATATCGTTATAGATAGTCTCAACAGATATATCGTGTGAATTTCGCAGATGTATTAGCAATTTCTGTTTAAGGTCGGATTTAATATTGATGATGTTATTATTGTCTGGTTGCATAAAACCATCTGGATGTCGGACGAAAACGCTTTTTTGAGCAATAACGCGATTTATTGGTTCATAAGGTTCTTCAATATAACGTTGCATCTGTTTCCTTTCTTGACAAATAATTCTACCATCATCGTCTGGAGATCCATCACAGGCCATGAACAGTGCAATTAGATAATCTTTCGTAAAATCTATGAGATTGGTCTGACCTCCATAATGTTGAATTATAGAAAGACGTTCAAGTTCACTAATTGGTTTTCGTGAAAATTGTTTAGAAACACTCAAGACTGCAGTTTGGAGTTCCTCTATATCAAAGTGATTTATATCAGTATCAAAGTTCTTGTCATTCAGAAACCTTCTAAAAAAGTTTGAAGAAACCGTACCAAAATAAGGTTTTTCCTCAAAATGTTCAGGTTCGCCACGGAATAGATAATCCCCAGTAACGGCTTTTTCTTTTAGTTTTTTGAGTATTCCATTTACTGATCGGGGTTTATGCATTCACATCACTTCATATTAGATATTTGCTATAATTATACTACATTTTTCATGGTTTGTCAAATTAGGTTTATGCATTCACATCACTTCATATTAGATATTTGCTTACATCAGAATAATACCATTTTTTAAATCAGAATGCAATGATTTTAATAATTCAATATAAAGCGACTGTATTTGCTTGTGTTGTAGGAATATGTAAAAGGAGAGAATATTGACTTATTGGGTAGAATAGAGATGGGCTTACCTGGAATCGAACCAGGGACCTCGCGCTTATCAGGCGCGCGCTCTAACCTTCTGAGCTATAAGCCCCTGTTGAAGGGGAGAAAGTATGTTATTTGAAAGTTAAACAGTTAGTCGTAAATGCCTTATAAGATTCTGAGCATCTTGAACAAAGGGATCGTGTGAGAATACCCTTGTTAATGCTCCTTAGAAAGGAGGTGATCCAGCCGCAGGTTCCCCTACGGCTACCTTGTTACGACTTCGCCCCGGTCATCGGTCTCACTTTAAACAGCTCCCTCCCGAAGGTTGGGTCACCGTCTTAGAATGCTACCAACTCCCATGGCGTGACGGGCGGTGTGTACAAGGGCCGGGAACGGATTCACCGCGGCATGCTGATCCGCGATTACTAGCGATTCCAACTTCATGCAGTCGAGTTTCAGACTGCAATCCGAACATGAGGCCGGCTTTTTGGGATTTGCTCCACCTCGCGGTTTGGCTTCCCTCTGTACCGACCATTGTAGCACGTGTGCAGCCCAGGGCATAAGGGCCATGCGGACTTGACGTCGTCCCCACCTTCCTCTGGCTCGTCACCAGCGGTCTCTTTAGAGTCCCCAGCATTACCTGATGGCAACTAAAGACAGGGGTTGCGCTCGTTGCGGGACTTAACCCAACATCTCACGACACGAGCTGACGACAGCCATGCAGCACCAGTCATAATGTCCCGAAGGAAAATCATATTTCTATGACGGTCACTAAGATGTCAAGCCCTGGATAAGGTTCTTCGCGTTGCGTCGAATTGAGCGACATGCTCCACCGCTTGTGCGGCCCCCCGTCAATTACCTTGAGTTTTAACCTTGCGGCCGTACTCCCCAGGCGGGGTACTTAATGCGTTAGCTACAGCACAGAGGGAATCAATACCCCCTACACTTAGTACCCATCGTTTACAGTAAGGACTAGCGGGGTATCTAATCCCGGTTGCTCCCCAAACTTTCGCGCATGAGCGTCAGTCTTAGACCAGAAAGCCGCCTTCGCCACGGGTGTTCTATACGATATCTGAGCATTTCACCGCTACACCGTACATTCCACTTTCCTCTTCCAGACTCAAGTGATGCAGTATCAGACGCAGTGGCTCGGTTGAGCCGAACCCTTTCACGTCTGACTTACGCCACCGCCTGCGCGCGCTTTACGCCCAGTGATTCCGGACAACGCTTGCCCCCTACGTCTTACCGCAGCTGCTGGCACGTAGTTAGCTGGGGCTTTCTACCACGGTAACGTCAAAATCGTTGCTTTATCACCAACGACCAATTCATCCCGTAACACAGAGGTTTACAACCCGAAGGCCTTCATCCCTCACGCGGCGTCGCATCGTCAGGGTTCCCCCCATTGCGAAATATTCTCGACTGCAGCCTCCCGCAGGAGTTTGGGCAGTGTCTCAGTCCCAATGTGGCTGACCATCCTCTCAGACCAGCTACCCATCGTCGCCTTGGTGCGCCTTTACCACACCAACTAGCTAATAGGACGCGGGCTTATCTCCGAGCGGCAGCCGAAGCCGCCTTTCATTCAATTCACCGAAGTAAAATCAATCGTATTTGGTATTAGCAACCCTTTCGAGTTGTTGTCCCCATCTCAGAGGCAAATTACCCACGCGTTACTCACCCTTTCGCCACTTTCCACCATACCGAAGTACAGCTTCTCGTTCGGCTTGCATGCCTCATCCACGCCGCCAGCGTTCGTCCTGAGCCGGTATCATACTCTCCACAAAAGTATCGAAGTACATCTTCAAATAATCGAAGCGCACTCACAAGCTATAAAATAGGCACGTCACGTTCACTATTTAACTTTCAAAGAACTACTTCACCTTCCAAAACTGAAAGGTAAATAGTATTATACAATTTCTAGAAGGGATTGTCAAATAAAAATGTAAAAAAATACGATAATTTGTCAATTATTAAGCACTTTTTAGTATTTAGGAAACATACACATCTCCAATTAACACTATTTCTCCTAATCTGTCATATATTTGTCTGAATTATATAGATTGTCAGGCTCCGTAGAATGATGCTATAATATCATACACATGTCGCTAGTTTTGTTGCTAGGAATGATGACAGTTATGTCGTCATGCTACAAAACCTACATGATGGTAATCAGACCAGACACAATGGCTGCAAACTGCATAACACCTGAAAATCTGATGGGATATCAATTTGAAGTCGTATCTCAAAATGTTACAGGATAAATATCTACGAGGATGGGATCGTCAGACAACGTTGATCTTACTCGGTTCTGCTTTGCTGCTGACATTACATAGAAATTATAGCAGACCGCATGTTTTTCGTAATAACTTCGCACTCTATTTTGAGAATCTCCCATTTGCAGATAGTTACCCCTATTTTTATTGGTTTCTGACAACTGGATTATCACTGTTTCTGATACCTATGCTCGTTGCAATTATAGGAACAAAAGAGGGACTTAAAGATTACGGGATGCGGTTAGGTCATCAGAAACTGGGTTGGTGTGTGTCTTTGGTTGCTTGGATTTTCATGATTCCAGTGGTTCTATTTGCAGTAAAGTTACATCCACCTTTTTTAGAAAAGTATCCGTTTAGTAAAGTTGTTGGTAATAGCTTGCTTGCGTTCTCGTTATATCAGTTGGCTTACGGGGTCTACATGTTCTCATGGGAGTTTTTCTTCCGTGGTTTTATGCTCTGTGGTCTGGAGAAGAGATTTGGGAATTATAGCATACTGATTCAAACAATTCCTTTTGCCGTGATGCATTTTTCCAAACCGCTACCAGAAGCACTTGGTTCAATTATAGCGGGATTGTTACTCGGTGTGCTTGCGTTGGAAACGCGTTCATTTATCTATGGCGCAGTTATTCATTGGTTCGTTGCTATGACAATGGATACAGTGTGTGTTGTTTTAAGATAGTGTAAATATGTCAACTTTACACACCCATTCATCTGAAAAAGTATTGTCATTTCTATACAATCATTGTATAATAAAAGAAATGAAACGTTACATTTAGTGACAGATATATTAAAACTGCACACGGCGTGTTTATACTACCTTAACTTGAGGACAGCACACGGCGTGTGCCTACTACTAATACTGAGTAAGTCATGTCTATAGAAATAGAAAACCGCATAACTGAGTTCATACCGAATCTTAATATCTCTCAGCAAGTATTAGGAAAACAGTTAGGGAATTTCATCAAGTCTGAACGTGAACGACTCAAAAGTCAGATTCTGAATGGGGACAGTGGTTTCATTGCCTGTGATGCACATACAAGGATATGGGATGTCGCTATTCAAAAGGTTTACGAAGTTGCAGTCTATCAGATTCAGTTGGAATACACAAAACAGGTCGAAGAACTTCTCAAAATACCGGGGATAGATTACGATGATCTCATGTCTGATATGCCAGATGAATGGACACCTGATCTAGCCGTTTATGCCGTCGGAAGTTATGGTAGAAATGAACTCTGTTTTTTTTCAGATGTAGATGTTGTTTATACCTCTTCTGTTGACCTTGAAGATGTGTATGATGAAGGAACTCTGGAACTTATAAGGTGGTTCTACGACTTTTTTGATAGTCTGCACGTAATTATACCTGGTTTTGAGTTCAGTTTCATCTATCGTCCGATATCTGATATTGATAAATGGAATTATCAGGATATAACCGCACTGATTGACATGCGATTCATTGTCGGAGATACGACGCTTACAGAAAAATTCCGAAAGGCTGTTCAGTCTGAAAAGTCCGATATTTCGCTCGTACTTGATTTACTCCAGGCAAAAGCGGATGCATTCAAAACTTCTGAAGATACCATTTACTTGAATCAGCCCGATCTGAAAACGGGTCGTGGCGGTTTAAGAACTATCCAATATGCACTCTGGATGTGTGGTTTACCGGATTTTACTTCAATTCCTGAATTATATGAACGTTATGATGACGAACAACTGAAACCGGCATTAGATTTTATGTTTAAAGTCCGGAATTTACTGCATGTCTATGCTAATACGCAATATGATGAACTATCCTATCATCCTGAACAAGACGATACACTGCAGACAAAAATTGCACAGACACTCGGTTATGCTGATCAATCGGAAGCGTGTCGATATGCATTAATGGCAGATTTCTATGCAAAAGCAAAGTACCTCCACTTTAAAGCTGAAATGTTAATACGCAAATTCCTCGCAAATGGCATCCCAGTTTCAGATGTCCTTGGTGTAAGAACAGATGTCCTCTATTGTATTGATAACAATTTCGGTGAACTTGATACGGATGAGCTCTTTAAACTCTTTAGTTACTTTCAACAGTATGATTTTGAGATAGACCCATCACTTGCAACATTCATCTTCGCTTATGTAGATGCTTTTGATTGGGATCGCTTTAGAATAAGAGTTGCCGAACTGATCAATACACCCGGAAATGTTGAGAAGACATTAACACGGCTCCATAGATTGGGTATTTTAGCCCGTCTCGGTGAAGGGGGAATGCGATTTGAAAAAGCAATGATGACATGCAGTGAACGCAGCCTTGATCCTTATACCGTAGGAAAACACACACTCGCTGCAATTGGACATCTGGACGAGATACGTAGGACAGAATCGAGTAGTCCATTTGGAGGTCCTCGTTTTACACAACCTACAACACCTTCTGCAAACTCAGAATTAGAGGAATTAAACACTGCATATCGATCTCTCTCTGACCCTACTATACTCTACATGGCACTATTTTTACACGATATTGACAAACCGGATTCAACACATCCGCAGACAGGAGCAGAAAAAGCCAAGAGAATTGCACCAAAATTCGGTTTTAATTCACAACAGACTGATGAAATCTGTTTCTTGATCAAAGAACACCTTTTGATGATAGCTTTGGCACGATATCATCAGTGGGATGAGAATACTATTTCTGAGTTCTGTGAGAAAGTAAATACTATTGACCGCTTGACTTCTCTCTATCTCTTGACATATTGCGATTCAAAGGCAAATGGCGCACAGAATTTTAGTAATCTTGAAAAGCATAATCTAAAACGTCTGTATGAAGTTGTACGTGTGCGTTATGTGGGGGAGGAGGAATCACAATGGGGTGTTCACGCACCACCTGAAGAGTTTCAGACTTTTCTCAAACAAATGCCTGTTACCTATCGTATTGGGGTAGCAACTGAAGAAATATCAACGCATATCAAGATGTTTGCACAAGCCGAATCCACGGATTCTGATAAACAAGAAAAAGCAGAAAGTGCAGCCATTCTACAATATGTTGATAAACCAGGATTTACAGAATTACATCTCTGTAGCCACAGTCGTATCGGAAAACTACACACAGTGAGCGGGTTGTTCTTTGCAAATAACATTGATGTTCGGGATGCACGGGTTTATACAAAGCAGAATTCAAACGTCGAATTAGAGATATACCGAGTCGTCCATCAACCACCCCACCACAGTGGAGAACCACTTCCATTAGATGAAGAATTAAAACGGAATTTGGACTTTGACATACGAAGTCTATTGTCTGGTGAAGAAACCCTTGAAAAGATTTTTGAGAAACGTTATGTAAACCCATCAGGAACATGGCGAGTAGACGACGTGACTGTTGAAACTGCAAGAAATTACACAGAGATTGTAGTAACAGGGGAAGAAAAAATCGGTTATTTGCATTACCTGAGCGGAATATTGGCGAAATTAGAACTAAATGTTGAGATGTGCAAATGTTCTGGTTTTGGTGGACAAGCCATTGATAGGTTCTATGTTCAACAGGTTACTGACCCACAAGAAGTCAGACAGAAAATATTATCTGAATTGGCTACTGAGTAGACTGAAAAGTCTAAGGTGAATTTGGAGGCTAAAATGACAATACGCACAGCAAAAACACTCTTAACACCAGAAGAATATCTACTAAAGGAACGTGAAGCTGAATTCAAGAGCGAATTTCGTGATGGACAGATAATCGCAATGCCCGGCACGAGTCGACATCACTGTCTTATTTCAGGTAATATATTCGTGGAACTTCATATTCAACTAAAAGATGGACACTCTGAAGTCTATATAAATGATATGCAAGTTAAAATTCCTACAAGAGGCATATATACCTATCCAGATGTAGACGTTGTATGCAATAAACCGCTTTTTGAGGATGATCATTTTGATAATCTTCTCAATCCAACAGTCATTGTTGAAGTATTATCTCCTTCAACTGAAAATTATGACAGAAATGAGAAGTTCTCATCATATAAGACCATTGAATCATTGCAAGAGTATATTCTGGTTGTTCAAGACGACATACATGTTGAGCAGCATGTCCGAAAAAACGGTAAATGGGAACTGACTATATTCAGTTCTTTGAATGATCTGCTACAGTTAGGTTCAATTGCCTGTAAATTGGCAATAAAAGCAATCTATGAAAAGGTTAAATTCTGAGAAAACGAACATGAGTGAAAACCAACCCCAACTTTGGCAATCTCTACCAAACACCCCTGGTGTCTACCTCATGAAGGCATCCGATGGGTCAATTATCTATATCGGTAAGACGGTTAAACTTCGTAGTCGTGTGCGTTCGTATTTTCATATTAAAAACGCTGAAAGTCCACTAACTATACAATTAATGCGGTATGTAACAGAAGTAGACTATATTGTTACGAATACGGAGATTGAGGCACTCATCCTTGAAAACAATTTGATTAAAACACATCAACCAAGATACAATGTTAAACTGAAAGATGATAAACGGTATCCATTCCTACGCGTAACGACAAATGAACCCTTTCCTCGAATTATGATTACACGCAAAACGGAAAGTGATGGAACACGGTATTTCGGACCATTTGTAAAGGTACGTTCTACAAGACAGGTACTCAAACAGTTAACAAAATTGTTCCCTATTCGTACATGTTCGTTACTGCTAAAAGAAACTAACAACAAGTATCGCGAATGTCTTGACTATCATATCGGTAGATGTCCTGCACCTTGTGTGAATAAGATTGATGTTCGAGAGTACAGAAAAATCGTTACCAAAGTATGTCAGTTCTTAGGTGGTAATACAAAGGGAGTCGTTAAAGAGATACAACAGCAGATGCAAGGGGCTGCAGAGGCATTGAACTTTGAGGCTGCAGCAAAATATAGAGATCTGCTTAAGGACGTTCAGCAGACGATCACAACGCAACAGAGTCTTGATAATGTCTCTACTGTAGATGAAGATGTAATCGGGATTGCAACTGCTTTTCAACACAGTCTGGAGAGTCGCCTTGGAGAGATAGCATGTGTCCAGGTACTGCACATACGTGATGGTAAATTACTCGATCGTGAACACTATTATCTAAACGATGTACATCCAGATTCAATTTCCATTGCCTTGAATGCCTTCGTGTCACAGTATTACCAGAACGCAGTATTAATTCCGAAGACTATATCCTTACCAATGCCTATAGAATCAGCAACATTAATTAAAAGTTGGCTCAGTGAAAAACGAGGTAATCAAGTATCATTACATGTGCCAAAAGCTGGCAGACTCAAAAGACTACAAACATTAGCAATGAAAAACGCAGAAGCACTCTTGATCCAACGCGAACAAAGTATGGTATTTAGTAGTGATGTTAATCCCGCCCTTGTTGAATTACAGGAACTTCTTAACATCGATCAACCTTTGAGGCGAATTGAAGCCTATGATATTTCTAATCTTGGCGATAGATATGCAGTCGGCTCAATGGTGGTATTGGAGAATGGAAAACCTAATTCCAGTCAATACAGACAATTTCGCATTAAGGAGGTTATCGGTCAGAACGACTTTGCCATGATGCAAGAAGTTATCACAAGACGATTCCGTCATGCTGAAACAGGAGATCAGAAGTTCAGTAAATTACCAGATCTCATCCTGATTGATGGAGGTAAAGGACAACTGAACACTGCACAAGCAGCATTGCAACCCTTTTCTAAAGCAAAATTAGAACCTGTCCCTACAGACATACCAATTATTGCATTAGCAAAACAGATTGAGGAAATATTTGTACCGGGAAAAACTGAACCGATTGTGCTGAGGGAAGACAATCCGACACTACATTTAATCCAACGACTGCGCGACGAAGCACATAGATTTGCCATTAACTACCATAGAAAATTACGGAAAAAGGCTCTAAGTGTCTCTGTGCTTGATGAAATACCAAATGTAGGACCAAGAAGAAAACAGGTACTGTTACAGAAATTTGGATCAATTGATGCTATCCGTCAAGCAAGCTTAGATCAACTTCTATCTGTGAAAGGAATTCCAAGAAACGTAGCTGAAATCATACATAAGCATCTTTAACAAGACTTATGCATTTTGCTTGTTATGAGAAGTTAAAACGTTTAATGTGAATGCCAAACGCGCATTCACCAAGGAAGACCCTTCATTGCCCGTTCTTTGCAATATTCGTTCAATGCGTTGTTAAATCCAATCTTTTGCGTAAGTCCTGTCTAATTAACGGTCTAACTGCACCAATCCGTGCAAGTTAGCATTTGCCGCACGTCTATGTGCAAATGAGATTTCAAAAATGAATGTATTCACCGAAGCACCGTCATTTGACAATGGCACATTTATTGCATACAAACATGACTTAAGTAGAATACCTATACATATATGAAGATTAAATAAATAAATCGGTAATCCAATCCACCAAAACGATCGTAGGAACTAGGTTCCCTAGACCGCATATTAACTGTTTCCCCATCTGCATATTACCCAATTTAAATCTTAATCTTCATAAATTACAAATAGACTCATCAGGTGTCAAAATTGAGAATAAGAGAATCATACATAAAGTTTGGTGGGATACTCCTCATCCTTCTGAGTGTGTTTTTTTTGCACGTTAAACTATATCATTTTTCAGCCACAACGAAACAGGGTGAATTGCAAGTTGAGGTATGTTTAGGACGTGTTATCATCATAGATACGAGCGAAGAAGTCGATCAGATATTAACCTTTAAAATAATCTCTGGACAGTTTCGGGATGAAACGGTCACGGTGAACAATATATGGATCGGTCGTGCATTCGGTGACCGCATTATACATAAAGGTGATGTCTTGTTTCTTGACATTCCGATTCGTAATCCGAATAATCCTCTGATTTCCTCAGTCTATATGCGTGAATACTTCAGAACACCCTTTCTACTCTATCTTGCAGGTACATTAAGCATCCTGATGATTTTAGTTGCTGGCATGAAGGGTGTACGTGCAATACTCACGCTATTTGTATCTGGATTCTCTGTCCTCTACTTATTGGTACCCTTGACAATAAGGGGTTATAACCCCATCGTAGTTGCACTTCTCATTGCAGCATTTCTTACATTAACCACTTTTCTACTCATCACAGGATTCAGCAATAAGGTGATTTCCGGGGTTCTTGGTACACTGGGTGGTCTAACTGCAGTCGGAATCTTATCTGTTCTAAGTCAGAATATGATGGCTTTGACCGGATTAGCAAAAGAATTCGGTTACCTTGAACTAGGTTTAAACCTATGGTACCCAGATTCTGGGGCACACCATTGGAATTTCGCTGGAATTCTCTCAGCAGGTATTATCTTGGGAGCTGTGGGTGCCATGATGGACGTTAGCATGTCCATCTCATCAAGTGTACATGAAGTCAAGCAGGTAAATCCAAACATAACCGTTCGACAATCAATCCGAGCAGGACTCAATGTCGGACGTGATATAATGGGTACTATGGCAGATACGCTCATCTTTGCATATCTTGGTGCACATATGATTACCATGTTATTACCAAGAATTGAGTTTCCAGAGAGCGGTATGTTATACCCGTTTATGCGCTTGGTAAATGAAGAAACAACAACAGTCGCCATAATCCAAGCAGTAATTGGAACAATTGGTTTAGTGTTGACCGTACCAATTGCAGCTGTGATAGCAGGTTTCCTTACAAAGTATACAGAAGTAAAAAGATCGGACATTCATGAGGGTATTCCAACTGAGGAAGAGTTAGAAGGGGTGTTCGGAAACAACTCTGCACATACTGGATCAAGGGTGTTTTCAAGCAGGATGGCAATACCAGTCGCAATGCTATTTGTATTGGTTGGAACTACATTCATTTACTATCGTATTCAAGGTGACACTGCAACCGTTATTGAAGCACATGATGAACAAGGAAAACTTATTGAAAAATCTGAATACGTCAAGGGAAAAGTGAGTAGAGTACTTGAAACAAGCGGAAATTATCTGTTTTCTATTGACGCATCATACGCTTCAGATCTAGACAAAAGTCGCGTTCCATCAGCAATGCGGACAGCATTTCAAAACATAGAATATAGTATGTCAGATGATGTCACTGTTTCAATCAAACCGTGGAAGGACAGTCGTTGGTTTATAGAGGACAAAACATACAAACAATTCTATAGTGTTAGAATTTCTCCAGATGGTAAGAATAAACTTGACGTTTATGATGCTGAAAAGGAACATCATGTTCTTGAAGTAGAAATTCTTGGTGGCATTTATAAAGGTAAACACTTGATATTTCGGAATATAGTCAATCATAGTATGCCTTTGTTAAGCATACCAGCAGAACCTGGAGACCTGATTGTATGTCGCGTAGGTGGGGATACTGAAATCATTAGTATCGGTAACCTTGTTCAAGAATATGCGCGTGATAAATACCTTATTTGGTTTGTAGGAGGAATGTTTCTCCTAATAATACTCGTTGGTAGAAGCGAAGGTATCAGGACTGTATGTGCCATGTTGATTTCCGGAGCAGTCATATACTTTTTCATGCTTCCCCTAATTTCAGATGGGATGAATGCAATAGTCGTTGTGACCTTAACTTCTGGCGTCGTTGCGTTTGTTTCATTAGTATTTGTTATTGGACCAAGTCGTAAGACATACTCAGCCGTTTTGGGAACAATGGGTGGCATCCTTATCGCTGGGGTGATAATCTTATATGCGCAGCAACACTTACATTTCAATGGTTTAGAGAACGCGATTTCTGCGGATATAATAGAAGCAACCCGTACTCCCCCGTTCGACTTTGTTCAAGTATTATTAGCTGGGATGCTAATGGGAGTCTTAGGAGTAGCAGTTGACGGTGCAATTGAGGTGTCATCTAGTATGGAGGAGATACGTCGTGCGAATCCAAACATGCCAACATGGCGGCTCATTGCATCTGGTCTAAATGTTGGTACTGATATCCTTGGGACAATGGTAAATACGTTAGTTTTTGCATATCTCGGTGCTGAACTGCTATTGGTGCTAACAATCGGTGCACCTGACCTTGATCTATTTAAATCTCCACCGATACAGTTACTCAGCAATGTTGTTGTCTCGGCTGAAATTGTGCGGTTATTAGCAGGAACGCTTGGGTTAGTATTAGCAATTCCAATCACTGCAATTATATGTGCCTTCTGGAATCCAAAAAGAAAACCTGGGCGATAAGTCCATGTTTATATAACTGAGGGGTGTGCATAAATGCGTATAACATAATAGTAAATGTTATTCTGAGTTTTCTATTGAAATATGGTTTTCATTCTTGAAACTTCTCTGCTTGGCAAGTTCCAAATTGAGTTGACCCACATCGCTATTTGTAGCGACGGGATAGAGTTGTGCGATCCGGAATACTTTTGAACTTGAGTTTTTTCACCCAATCTGGGTGTCCAAGAAGAAAAGCATGCTGTGCTTTAAACGGATGAATGCCTTTCAGTATCATAACGGCAAAAAAGATAATCAGTGAACTATCAGGATGCACTTTAGGTCTTCCTTTAGGTTTAGACGCATTGGAACGGATGGATTTCTCAAAATCTTTGTAGCAATAAGAAAAAAATGTGATATAATATCTCATGTCAGGATAACTCATGGTAAATACTCCTTAAAAAAAAGATTTTAAATTAGAGTATAACCCTTATCCTGACTCATGTCAATTATGCACACCCCTCACGTTAATTGCTCTACTATAAATCCTTGGGAGGTAGTCTTGATGTGGTAATGACATTCCGTTATGTTCATTCGTCCATTCAAAGAAGTCTTTATTATCCACACTGTAGACAATCGTGCCATGGTATAGGTTGATAAGGGATTGTGGTGCATGATTATCCATCATGAACCTGAATAAATCGCCATGCGAATCGTAATTCTGTCGATTCTGTGTTTCCCTAAGAAATACCAAAAATTGTGGATAGAATTCAAGAAAAGTTTTGCAGGAAAAGAGGTAGGTCGCTTGTTGCGTTGAATTCTGAATCATATTATTCTTCGAATACTCATAACTTTTTCTATTTAAATCAAGACGTTCTCTTAATGCCTCTTCAAGTGTCTGATTTGCAGCAAACACATTGTGATACTGTATGTCGTAATCCGTCTCTTTGTGCTTCTCATACGTCCAATCACCCATATCATATCCGCCATTTAACATATCCGAGGCGATATAATACCTTTAACATTGCTCGTTAGTGCTATTAAGAGGATCAATAATGTTACAGAAAAATATGTTTTCATATATCTCACCTTATCTTCTAATAGGTTGTGCATCTTATGTAGCAGGTTAAGTTGAATCGTCAGTTTCGATATTTTGCCTTTCTGATTTTCTATAGTAAAGGGTGAAAGTTAGAAAATATATCATGTATAGAATATAGTATTTGGATATTCCACAAAATGTCAAACATTTTTCGATCATGTCCAGAATAAGTGCAAAGAGAAACGTGAATCCCTATGTCCATTCACAAATTCAGTCAAAAAAACGTCTAACCTGAATTTCTGTTCGTTGTCAAGAAACTTTACAACTACTTCATTAACCACATTTTCCGCACACTCCTGACATGTCCCACTTCAAACTGATAGAAATAGATTCCACTAGAGACAGTTTCCCCAGAAGCATTCTTACCATCCCAATACAACTTTCTTTCACCGTGTGCCTGATGACCGAGTTTAAACTTTCTCACCAATTCTCCTGATGCGGAAAATATGGAAACCTGGACATCACCTGATTCTGATAGTCTATAAGGTATCCACGTTTCTGGATTAAATGGATTAGGATAGTTTTGAAATACCTCTGCTTTTCTAACTTTTCCCCATGTTGTACTCAGTTTTCCTGCTGGTTCAACAGGTGTCATGACATCACCACCCTCAGTAAAAACGAATAGATCAAAAGCGTGGAGATTCTGATAAGTTTCAACGATTCCCGACGGCCACGTCAACGTAATCGAATCGATGCGAGATGTATCTGCAAGACCAAATTCGAGCTCTAAACTGTCACTACCGAGAAACCCGGTACCGCAGATCAACTCTTGTGTTTGAACAAAACTACCGTTTCTGACAGTAACCCGTGTTCCGATCCCATCGGGATTGCTTTCTGTTCCGATCAACCTAATTGTGATACGCTGATGCTTGGCTAAGTTGCGACGCGTAGCAGGATAATTGGACTTAAACGGAGGGTCAAGATCATTTATGAGGAGTGTATTACCGGTGTTATTCACTACAAAAAAATCGACATCCCCATCATTATCAAAATCGCCAGCCGTTGCACCACGACCGACTACATCAACAGTTGTATTTAGTAAATCAGAACGATCCACAAACTTCCCATTCCTATCATTATGGTATAAACGGTCGCCATTGGTTTTCTGTGAATTATCAACATTTCCATTAACTATGTATAGATCACGCCAACCGTCGTTATCATAATCAACAAAAGTTGCATACCACCCTACACCTACGTTTGCTACTCCTACCTGTTCTGCAACATTGGTGAAAGTGCCATCTCCGTTATTACGCCACAGCAGGTCTTCATCGTAGTTTGTAACGAATAGATCGAGGTCAGCATCATTGTCGTAATCGCCGACACAAAGTCCCATTGCACCCGTTGGCTTACCTCTGATAAGCGTGACAATCCCAGACTGTTCGGATACATCTTCAAACGTACCGTCTCCCCTATTACGATAGAGTTTATCGGGACCGTGGTCATTCGCAACGAAGATATCTTGCCACGTATCGCCATCATAATCAAAGAAAACAGCACCCCATCCGATACCTTCATCAGCTACCCCAGCATCAAGAGCAACATCCTCAAATGTACCGTCCCCAAGATTCCGGTACAGAACGTTTGTCCTCGGTACAGGATCAAAAACTAAGAGGGATGCAGGGCGTCCCCAATTTGTGATGTAAATGTCAAGCCAACCGTCGTGATTGTAATCAGCAACTGCAGCATTTGTACCGTGCAGTTCATGAGTAATATTCGCTAATTGGCTAACATCTGTGAAAGTGCAATCTCCGTTGTTCCTAAAGAGGAAGTTTGGACCATCACAAGTAACGAACAGGTCACGCCAACCGTCATTGTTATAGTCGAACCATACGCATCCACGCCCATTTGGTGTATTGGCAACCCCCGCATTCTCTGCTATATCCGTAAACGTTCCATCACGATTATTGTGGTAGAGTGCATTGGGTAACCCCCCATCACCAACAACGAAAATATCCAGCCAGCAGCCATCGTTATCATAATCTGCAGAGGCAGTTCCAGGCCCCATCCAGGTCCCGGAATTTTCATCAATTGGCGTTTCTCGTTGAACAACCCCCGCACTTTCACTTACATCAGTGAAAGTCTTACCGTAAAGATGGAGAGTCAGACATAAAGAGAGCAATAGAATTATGTAGAAACGCATCATGTATTTCCCCCTTAATATCTAATATCTGGCAGGATAATATCTCTTTACTGCACCCCATGTGGTAGTTGCTTTGCCTCCCAATTCAACGGGAGAGGGGGTCATGTTATCCCTGAAGTATTCGTATTCTACCTCAAGAGAGCCAGTAGGATCTGCTACCCCAGCGTAAATTCCCAGCCAAAGTGGTGGCGTTAGATTAAAACTAGTGACACCGACCTGCTTCCAATCTTCACCCTCTTCTGTTTTATACCAAGAAGTATATGTATTTCCATCTTTTTTGAGTCGCAAAAATAACTCGGTATCTCCAAACTCAGGTGTCCATCCAGCGTTTCCAACTATATTAACCTCTTTTGTTTGGAACTGAATCTGTCCTTTGGGACCTGCTCCTCGCTCCCAAAACTTTAGCGTTACCCAATTGTTGTCTGTGTTACTTTTTACAAGAAGACCGTTGACCCCGGAATTTGTATCCCATCTTGCAAAGAAATGGGTTTCAACATCAAACATCTCAGCATCTGTCTCTTGATAGAGAAAGTGACTTGCATCATTTTCCCATATATTACGGTTTGTTTCACAATCAATATATAGAAACCCATCACGTGTTTCACCAACATCCCACGTTGGGGGTTCGTTTTGCCATTTCCAATTAGAATTCTGTAATCCGTTACCATCAAACGGGTCTCCGAATGAAGACTGTGCAACAGCAGAACCTATCCACATAGCAGTAAATGTAAACATAATTAGCCAGCAAGATATTACACTAGCACATCCTAAAAGATATTACACTAGCACATCCTAATAGATTCCTCAAATAACTACGGTTTTTCATAATTTTATCCTCCTATCAATAATTTTCAACATACCGTGACCTAAGCGATCTTGAATATAAATTAGACGCTCTTCTAAGCGCAGAGGTCCTTAAACGTGTCTCTGCCTCCAAGGATTAAAATTCATCTAACTATTCCGCTCCAGTGGGATCAAAAAACCTCTGCGTCAAATCACTAATCTTATTTCTCGCTAAGCTCTGGATATCATCCAACACCATATCATAAAGTTCCTGCACGTTCTCATGAGGTGATATAACAGAGACAGCTTCTTTTCCCTCACTAACCTTAACAAGAATGTTAAGCACTGCATCAGAATATTCCTGCTTCGTCATGAGACTCCCTCCTCTTCAAAAATTGATACCATGATAATATAGACACAAAATTTAAGCAACAGTTTTATAACATCAAGGTAAGTGCTGGATGTCTAATCGCCTTTGTAGCTTCGCCACTTTCCTGTGTGATTATAGATGTTGATAAGACCATCATTGGGACGTCCTTTGACATGTCCAATGCCGACAAGTGTTTTCTCATCATCGTTGTTTATGTCCATATAACCGCTTTTGCCACCGTGAGATGGTCCAATAACGACAAGGGGTTTTCTATCATCCTTTATGAACAACGTCGCAGCCGTAAAGGGGTTTGAGTCATTCTCGACAAGTTTTTTTCTCTCATCGTTGCTTATGCGCCTCAAACCGTCGCCAAGAGCTCCAATGTGGACAACTTTTTTATCTTCTGCGTTGTTTATGCTCATAAAACCTTCGCCATAGGCAGATCCAATGGTGACAAGTCCTTTTCCATCATCGTTGACAATTACTATCTCCTTGCAAACGATTTTATTTGGTGTGTTGGTCAGGTTTGATATAATGGTGCCTGCCAGTGTGAATAGACATCCGATAAACATATAAGTAAGTTTTTGCTTCATATTCATAGTTGACTCCTTTGCTTTTGGTCCGCATTTTAGTGATTTATTGACATTTTCAATCATTCTATTTGCATGTGTTCTCTCCCTTCATTTTTTGCTAACGTTGACCAACGCAGTACCCTCCGATCCACTCCCCAACTTTTTCACCTATTCAATAGGTGTCATCAACACCTGTTCATCAAGCCGATATTCATTCCATACAATGGGAGCATGCATATTTGTAAACTCAAGTTGACTTCTCCTTTTGCGAATTCTCTCCCCCTTCACCTGTAAAGTTCCACTGCAAATGCACATCAGCATTATCCACATCCCCCCCCTGTCAATCGTCAATATTTGCTGCATAATTCTATAAACTTCTAACTTTAAATCATCTACATTTCCTACACCACCAGACGGTTGAGAAGGAGCAGACGGTTGTACAGCTACAGACGGTTGTGTAGCTTCGGACGGTTGAACTGCCTCACAAGGTTGCATTGCTACACTCGCTGAATAGCGGCACTCGGTTGTTCTGGGTCTTCTACGGCACTCGGTTGTGTAGCTTCAGACGGTTGAACTGCCTCACAAGGTTGCATTGCTACACTCGGCTGAATAGCGGCACTCGGTTGTTCTGGGTCTTCTGCGGCACTCGGTTGTCGTGCAGCAGAAGGTTCCGTTGTTAACGACGGTTGAATGGTATTGTTAACGACGGTTGAATAGTAGCAGAAGGTTGCACGGCGGCACTCTCAAGCGAGAGGTGAAATCCACCATAAACGATGTATAAAGAGTACATCATAAATATTACTAAATGTCAAATCTTTTTGACACTACAGAGGGATGAGCCCGCTTACATCCCACTGCCTAAAGGCAGGGACTTTAGCGGGAAGATCGGTAAAATTATTGATATAATTGTAAAACTATTGATAGACATTTGTCAACGAAATTAATATATTCTTGCAGGTAGGTGTATTGATTGCTATAATATACACTATGACACTTCTTGAAGCAATACTCCTTGGCATACTACAAGGATTAACCGAATTTCTACCCGTAAGCAGTTCAGGCCACCTTGTCTTAGCGCAACATTTCCTTGATCTGAAAGAACCTTTGGTCTTTTTTGATGTGATGCTACATGTTGGGACATTAACTGCAATTATTGTCGTCTACCGTGGTGCAATAGGACGATTGGTATCTAGTAGCATTTCAGTCCTA
Source organism: Candidatus Poribacteria bacterium (assembly GCA_965208245.1). Lineage (GTDB taxonomy): Bacteria > Poribacteria > WGA-4E > WGA-4E > WGA-3G > MSPOR6. Next base: position 4,043,915 of record OZ242325.1, on the reverse strand, counting down.
GCATTAAAAACGTTCTTTAGAAATCCGAGTACTACATTGAATTCTTCTCATGAACTTAAATTTATTAAGTTGATTCTACTTGGCTCTATTCCCACGGGTATTATCGCTGTTCTGTTTAAGACACAAGTGGAGTCTTTCTTTGAGGAAATTGTTTTCGTAAGTATCATGTTAATCCTTACGGGTATTATACTTCAGGTACCAAGACTGCGAAGAGAAAATTTGAGCAGTTCAGATATTTCGTCTAAAAGAATTAAAACATGGCATGCACCGTTGATCGGTATAGCACAAGGCTGTGCTATCACACCCGGTATCTCCCGATCCGGATCAACGATTTCAATCGCGTTGTTGTTGGGCATACCTGCTAAACTTGCGGCTGAGTATTCCTTCCTTTTGTCAATTCCTGCCATACTCGGTGCAGTCACATTAAAAATTCCAGATATAGCAGACACTTCAATACCGTTATATATTTTAGGTGCAGGCATGCTAACGGCATTTGTCGTTGGTTATATCGCTTTACGTCTGTTTTTGGTTGTGCTAAACCGTGGGCAATTTTCGCTATTTACCTATTACTGTATTGTTTTAGGGTTGGTTTCTCTCTTGATTGAGATAGTCCTATAAGCAACATGTCGCCAGTTTACAGATAGGTTCTATCAGATTCATCGTCATAACCAAATTCTGTGAACCTATCTCCACCATCAAAACTCCATGCGTAAGCACGCCGTTCCGGTACTACATAGTTTCGGCAGTTGAAATATAGGTCACCGTTGACGGTTTCAACGACGACCGATTGCCTACCATGTCCATGTGTCCATTTTCGTAGTTGCAGTAACTTCTCTGGGTTCAATGGACATCAACATTAACATCAGAATTCTGATGTAATAGAATTGCATTATTATCAAGAATAGGACAAAGATCACAGAGTTGATCAACACAGAAATTCTTGTAAAGCCGCATTGTTCCTTGTTGAATCTGAGCAGTAGGTTTAATCAGATGCATCGGTTGTGCATCCGAAAAAATTTGTGATTCTACCTGACTGATGATCCTGTTTTCTTGTAGTTTTTTGGAACTACTATAGATACTCAGAATTGCCTCCTGCAGTTTCTTACTTCCTGATTCCACTGCCCAAACATAGGCAACAGGCAGTATCTTGTTGACCATAATATCCAACGCTCTTGATTCTCCAATCAGTTTTACCTTGCGTGTTCCTCCTTTCCCAAAATTGGCATGTGTTTCCCAGTATCCTTCAGGTTCAAACATTAGCAGATTAAGAAGCTCCTTTCGGATATTATGCAAAAATGTAACCGTATCTGCCATTGCACCTTTTTCACACGTAGGTAGAAAATACATCATCAGACTACCACTGCTTTTGTGAATAAGTTGACTCATCGCAGCAATTCGTCGCGTTGGATAGTTATATGGACGAATTCTCCCAAAATGCCACTGTGTAGAATCCATCCCCTTCACTTTAACCGACCGATTAAATGTCCGCCAAAGTTTCTCTAATGCAACTACAAAAGGATCCTCTTGCTCAATAGCGGAGAGCAGTTTATCTGTTTGAGAAGGTAGCAAACCCGCAACGCCAAAAAGAATCGCTTGAATCTCTTCCACTGACTTATGATCAAAATAAGCAAATGGTACACGTTGGGACAACTCACGAAGCGGTTTGCTATTTTGGGTATACCCCAACGCTTCCATTATTCCTTCATATAGAATCTGCTCAAAATCAAGTCGTGTTCTTAAGAGTCTTACAGCATCCGCTTTCTCCAAAAAACGTTCCGTACCCAATGATTCAAACACATGCTTGAGTTTCTCTAAATTCAACCTTTGACCAGTTACTCGACAGAAATCTTCTGCTTGTGTTTCTTCTCGATGTGTCTCGTCATATAGGTCCCCTATAGGAGCATCAATCCATTTAAGGAGTTCTAACGTAGAAATCCGTTTGCCATTCTGTAAACGTGTACGTAGGTTGAAATCATCATTGTATAGGACGGTATGGAGTACGACGCGATTATACCGTGAATTTAGATGGTGTTTATGTGTATACCAGTCTGAAGCCTTCACGTGAATCTCTACATCTCCTACAAGAAGTTTACCGTTTAATTCTACCTCAGCATGCATAAAATCTGGACCTTCTTCACGGTTCCAGACACCTGGTTTAAGCACACGAATCTCTTTCCCATCTATTGATAATAGGTCCGCGTTGATGAAACGTTGGGTGTTCCATATTTTCTGGACGAAAACTTCATCAATATTGCCAAAGTCGGGTTCATATACTTGGTCAATCTCTTTGAAAGTCTCTATAGGATATATCGTGTTTGGGGCTTCAGAGATATTGGTATTCTGTTTCTTTAACATAAATATTCTTTAACATAATAAAGATATGAGTCGCTTACGCATTCTTCGCTTGTTGGATTTCATTCTTGAGATTTTGTACAGCAGTCTTCGGGTCTGTTGTGGCACACACAGCAGAAATGACTGCAATGCCATGCGCTCCCGCACGGATGACCGATGCTGCAGTCTGTAATGTAATTCCTCCGATTGCAATGACCGGACATTTCGCTACTTCACTGATTCGGTTGAGTCGTTCTAATCCTTTAGGCTCTTCTGCATCTGTTTTAGATGAAGTCTGGAAGATCGGTCCAAAACCGATATAATCTGCCCCTTCAGCAATCGCCTTTAGTATCTTATCCTCAGTTCGCGCAGATGCACCAATAACGTTCCCTGGAGATAAGATTTTTCTCCCGATTGCTATCGGCATGTCATCTTGCCCAAAATGTGCCCCTTTTGCGTTCACTGCAAGTGCAATATCCATGCGATCATTTACAATTAACGGAACTTTGTGCTGGGTGCATATTATCTGCATCTGTTGGGCAATAACTACCAATTCCCGCGTAGTGCCGTCCTTTTGACGGAATTGTATCGTATCTGCACCGCCCTTAATTGCAAGTTCAGCAAGCTGAAGATGTGTAAATTGCGTCTGGCATGCTATGTCCGTAATGACGTGTAATTCACCAATTTTTTTCATGTTGCCAGTTTATGTTGTAAGACTATTGAAAATGTGGTAATGTTAATCTGAACATGTTTGATTAAATAACGTCATAATGAAAGAACGATACTTTGCATTAATATAACATAAAAAGAAGAAAGTTTGTGAATAATTTTTTGCTTGAATCTGATGACAAAGTGCTTTTTATTGGTGATTTTCTATATTCCAGAAGATGTTGAGAATCCTCTCTGTTGACAGTAAATGCATATAACGCATGCATTCATAAACTTGCTGATGAGTTTGATGCCCGTTTAATTCAGGATCACATATTACACTAGCTATTCTGTTTCAAAATGCTTCCTGACGTTTTCTTGTCCAAAAAACCATACTTCCTCTCCAAACGCCATAAGCTGTGATGTGAAGAGGGAGTTCTCTACTTCGTCTCTTAAAAAATCAAGATTCTGTGGGTTGATAAAGTGAAGCAGGAGCGAAATAATCAGAACACTTGTACCAATACCTATACCTAAACCAAGCAGACTATTCAACCATCCCAATATACCTTCTTCAAAGACTTTATGAATTCGATCAAATATCGTGTCCGTTAGAATCGTAACGACAATTATGAGGATTAGTATGCTAATCCATTGAGAGATGTTCTCATTTAGAATAACTTTTCCTATGAACAAAGCAAGGTATTGCCATGTCTGGCTAGCAATGACAAGACCCATACCGAGGGCAAATATACCCCAGAGACTACGTGTGAATCCTATGCTGTAACAACTGAATCCTGCTAATCCAACGATAATGAGGATACCAAAATCTATTATTGCCATGGTAGTTATAGGAAAATGTGGAATTAAACATACACTTTCCCATCATCAGTCCCCCATTAGTAGTAGGGCAATTCATTGCCCATCACGCACGGAAGTGTAATGATACTTTTAGGTTCCACTATAATCAGTCATATTAGTGAAATGTTTCCAGGATATATCTCCTGTAAGGCTAACGTAATCGCTGTACCGTTTCGTAAAAGTGAGAGGAGTTTTTGAATAGAAGAAAAACCACCTTTATCAATCATATTTGCCACGATCAACGCAGATTGAAGATACCAAATCTTGCGCTGTGAGTCGGTGAGTTCAGTGATCGACTTATCAAGTTCTAGCAATGAATGTAATGAATTATCTTTTGCTGCTTGATGTAAGCTGTTTTTCTCAAACATAAATAGAGGACGTGCAATCGTTTGTGCAAGTCCCTCATTTAACCAATGCGGACAATTCCCTTGTGTTAGGATATCAATCAATAGGTGTGTCCATTCATGCCGAAAAAGCGTATATAAGACTCCGAGTTCCGGTTCTTGATCAGTACAATAGTGCAGATGAATATCACCATCGTAAACTCCACCAGCCCACCGTGGTAGAAAAACTTCCGAACTTACACTGTGTGTGTTTAATATTGATATAGAAACTTGCCGAGATGGAAAACAGTCAAAATACGTACCAACATCAGCATAAGTTTTTTCAATAAGTTGGCAGATGATCCATAGGGTATGTGGAAACAATGCAGGTTCAAGATTTAACTCAAAAATCCCGTATTCCACTTGAGTTCGTGATGCATGTTTATTTTCAACCTGATCTGTATTAGCAAATTCTAAAGGCGGACTACTGCTTAGGTCTATTTCGTTGACGATAGACTCGTAGAATCTCTTTTCCTCAGATATACGCGCTTTGCGTCTAAGGGCAGTGGTAGAATTTGGACTTAATTGAAGGGCAATATTAATATATTTTAAAGCTTGTTCCCAATTCCCAATCATTTCATAAACTTTAGCAATGTCAGCATAGATATAATGACGATCCTTGTCATATTTCAAACCTGTCAAATAATGTTGAATTGACTCAACATATCTGGCATCCTGAAAACAGATCGTAGCTTGCTGAAAATAGGAAATGGCACGTGAGGAAGGATTTTTCACAGCCTAATAATACCATTTCTAATTGATAATACGCCTTTATTGTAACACAATCTGCCAGATTGTGCCGTTCTACGTTTCATTTCTAAAAATCGGTAACAATGGAAAATCTAATAGAAATGGTATAAGTTGTTTGTTATACCATTTTAAAAATTTTTAAGCCCTTTTGCTACATCATCCACCCAACTTAATGCCCCCAGAGCCATTCAATATATAAAGACTGAATTTATGTAAAACTGAATGGCGCATCTCTCGTAAAACGGGAGGTGGTTTGTGAATGGCTCTGTATTGCACACTTGTAAACTAATGTTTATTCATATCAACTATTTGAAAAGTAATTTCGCCACATTTGATTTCTGAACCTTCTTCAATAGGAGCAGAATCTCTAATGCGCACACCTTCAATGTATGTGGGTGTTGATCCCCCCAAATCTGTGATGGAAACTTCTCCATCCATCTCATCAATGGATAGGTTCAGATGTGCAAGTGTATGTATCTCGCCATCTTGTTCTGTCTCTGCATTCTGCAGTAGATTCAGAACTTCATCAGCGGGTTGGGGCAATCCAATAGGGAAAACATCGGTATCTACATTCCCCATTGCCTGTGGACTGTAAGCGACCTGAGGATCAAGTGTTACAGGCATCTCCTCATTATTTTCCACTGCATCCCCTCTGATTGCCTTCATCAGTTTTTCACCGATGCGTTCTTTAGCACCAGGACGTGGTGAAACGCTCTCAGTTTGTTGGAAACGATAGTGTGCAAAGTCAACCAAGTCTTTCAGTTTATGGAAATGTGTTGACTCTTGTATGTTCTTTAGAAGATTCTTCTGTTTGCGACTGAGTTTCTCATTTTTCAACCAGCATGTGTATGCTTCTAAAACATCTGCTTCTTTCATGTCGGCAGCGGTATACCGAGTAGATCTTGGTGTTTTTCTAAAAAAACGCATAAGTTATTCCTCCACATTGATTTTCAAAATGTAGGTATCATTTATTGCATCCATTGGATACCTTTGGTATTAAGGATCTGTCGTAATTCCTGGCCACACCGGAAAATCCAGATTTTCACTGTTCCATCTTTCCGGTTTAAGATTCGTGAAATATCTGCAACACTACATCCTTCCAAATGTCTCAAAATCCAAGCAATCCGATGATTCGGTTTTGTCACCTGTTCTAACGCAGTTTCTAAAAGTTCTTGTGCCTCTTGAGCGATAATGTGTTTGTCGGGTCCTGGCCTACCATCCTCAAATTCATTCAGGGGTAAATCATCCTGTTCTTCAAGTGTTAACAGTGATTCTCGTATACGGTCCCGCCTTCGTATCGCATCAATAATTGTATGCTTCGCAACTGTGTTCAACCAAGCTTGAAAACTACCTTTCTGTGGATCCCATTTGTCATTTTGTAGTTTCTGCCAGACTTTCGTAAATACATCTAAACTAACTTCTTCAGTATCTTGATGGTCTCCGAGCATCCGATAGGCTTTACTATAGACCCAATTATGATGCTTATCAAACAATTGACTAAACGCAGATTCATCACCCTGTTTAGCTTGCGTAGCCAAGTACGTATCTTCTGTAGCTGATAGTTCATTTTTTGCCTGTCGCGCCATAGCAACCTCCTTTGTTTTCGAAACCAAAGGATTTGAAACTGTTTCGTATACTCGTATATATCCATAACGATACAGCATCAAATTTAGTTTCAGATTTGTATAAAATTGTTAATATGTTCAATAAAAAAAGGTTATTAATGCAGTTTTAATATAATAAATACTATACACTGTTTCATGATACAATTATTATAAACAATTCTCAAGAGGTATGTCAAAACAACCTGAAAACTCAGGATAACTTTCAGCAATCTTGATCATCCACTTTTGTTAATGCTTTCTCTAAAACATCCGGTTCTAATCTTTTCAAAGGAGAGAAAGATTTCCTTTTCCCTTTTTCCTTTTCTCTTTTGCATATTTCACCTTCCTTATTTACATATAAATTTTTACATATAAATTAAAATTTAAACCTTTTAGATAAAGGTTTTAGGTGAAGTATAGCAGATATAGCGAAATAAATCACGCTATATCTGCTTATTTTTAAATATTAACGATTGTGATAGAAAATGGGCAAAATACCTAAAACTGAATACCCCTGAAAAACACTTGACATATCTTCATAAAAGCAGGTATAATACTGATATGTCGGCGTATGATAAGATTTTTAAACATATTGCGGGGGAGTTCCCGCGAGACATAGCAGTGTTAGCACTGAAGACATCGGAGGTGGAAGTCACTGATCGGTTGAACACAGAACATATCACGATTAAGACACATCAGAGCGATATGATATATCAAGTCCGTTTGCCGGATGAGGAGGCGATATTACATATAGAAGCACAAACCGACGACAGCACGTATAAACCGATGCATTTACGGATGCTTGCTTATTCAAGTGTTCTTTATTTGGAATATGAAAAGAATGTCTATTCAACGGTGCTATATTTCCGTCCTCCCGCAGGTCGAAGCGATCCTGGTTTCTATGAGTATGGAAACGAAGATCGGGGCGGTGGTGTATTCCGCTATAACGTTATACGTATCTATGAGTTAGAGGGTGCAGCGTTCTTGGATCCTGCTGTTTTAGGGGTGTTACCTTTCACGGCTCTGATGGATCCGCCATCGGACATGACACGTAACGCTTGGACTGAGAAATGTATTGAGACGATCCGGACAGTTGATGTTGATGTCAAGATGCGGGGGACGCTTCTGTTTGCGCTCTCGCTTTTCGGGAGTTTTGTCCAACCCACCGAACTATTTAAGGACGCTTCATTGGAGGCAATTATGCAACAATCACCTTTTTACGATCATGTGATACAACGAGGTATTGAACAAGGTATTGAACAAGGTATTGAACGAGGTATTGAACAAGGTATTGAACAAGGCGATGAACAAGGATATAGACGAGGTATTGAACAAGGTGAACGTAATAATACTGTTGAGAGTATTTTAGAGTTGCTCTCTATCCGTTTCACAATTGACACGACAGAAGCAATAAAGTCTGATATTGAGAGTATTGACAGTTTAGAACGTCTTAAGCAACTGCGTCGTGCTGCAGCCGAGGTGCGAGATTTTGCTGCTTTCATGCATATACTTCAGAATGGTGCAGAATATGGTAGGACAGCGTTTAAGGAGTCATCGCCATGACAGAGACAGTTATCCTTTCTTGTGCAGCATCACTGTTCTGTGCCGTAGTATCAAGTTTCTCTAAGGTGTCAGCAGCATAATGCCCGCTGTCCACATTCTTGGCAGCCCCCTACTGGTACATCCTTGATAATCACTAATTTTCCTTTGTATGAATGATTGACAGAGACCTTTTTGGGATGGATGTCACCATTACAGTATTTGCATTCATTCGCTTTTATTATAGATGGGTTCTTATAGATTGATCCTGGCTACCATCTACTCCTGAAAAACACTTGACATATCTTCATAAAAGCAGGTATAATACTGATATGTCGGCGTATGATAAGATTTTTAAACATATTGCGGGGGAGTTCCCGCGAGACATAGCAGTGTTAGCACTGAAGACATCGGAGGTGGAAGTCACTGATCGGTTGAACACAGAACATATCACGATTAAGACACATCAGAGCGATATGATATATCAAGTCCGTTTGCCGGATGAGGAGGCGATATTACATATAGAAGCACAAACCGACGACAGCACGTATAAACCGATGCATTTACGGATGCTTGCTTATTCAAGTATTCTTTATTTGGAATATGAAAAGAATGTCTATTCGACGGTGCTATATTTCCGTCCTCCCGCAGGTCGAAACGATCTTGGTTTCTATGCGTATGGAAACGAATATCGGGGCGGCGGCGTATTCCGCTATAACGTTATACGTATCTATGAGTTAGAGGGTGCAGCGTTCCTGGATCCTGCTGTTTTAGGGGTGTTACCTTTCACGGCTCTGATGGATCCGCCATCGGACATGACACGTAACGCTTGGACTGAGAAGTGTATTGAGACGATACGGACAGTTGATGTTGATGTCAAGATGCGGGGGACGCTTCTGTTTGCGCTCTCGCTTTTCGGGAGTTTTGTCCAATCCACCGAACTATTTAAGGACGCTTCATTGGAGGCAATTATGCAACAATCACCTTTTTACGATCATGTGATACAACGAGGTATTGAACAAGGTATTGAACAAGGCGATGAACAAGGATATAGACGAGGTATTGAACAAGGTATTGAACAAGGCGATGAACAAGGATATAGACGAGGTATTGAACAAGGTATTGAACAAGGTGAACGTAATAATACTGTTGAGAGTATTTTAGAGTTGCTCTCTATCCGTTTCACAATTGACACGACAGAAACAATAAAGTCTGATATTGAGAGCATTGACAGTTTAGAACGTCTTAAGCAGTTGCGTCGTGCTGCGGCCGAGGTGCGAGATTTTGCTGCTTTCATGCACATACTTCAGAATGGTGCAGAACCTGTCTAACAAAAAAGGTATTCTACTAACCTAAAATGTAAAATAGTATATCACATATTTTTGTGTTTACCAATTAGGTAAGAACGCCACTCTTGCGGAGCAATTCTGACCCGCGCTTGTAAAAATAGACGTAAAGGTCCGCCATACCTGTATAAACTTCAGAGAATAACTTTTTTAAAGTCGGTTTAATCTGTCTGATTAGTTCCTGACGCACATAAGGTGGATTTCCGATGACAATATCAAAACCACCATAGCAGTATAAAAGGTGTTATCGGAATGCTTATATGAAAAACCTTCACTATCACCCCACTTTTTCTGCAGCTGTGGAGATGCTTTAGCATACCATTTTTTATAGTCAGTGAACTGGGATTTGCTCAAACTTATCGGACGCCCATCTTCAGTATCCACAAGAGACGTTCGGACAGTAAAATTACTTGTCCTGGCAACCCCCGCACTATTCAGAACACCTTTATCCGTTTTCACTGCTTTTTTCTGGTTGCCCGCGAACTGTTTCGTATGTCCAGCGTCCGCAGTCCCACGAATAGAAGCAAATCCACGAAAGGATACTGTTACAGCCAGCATAGAGACACTCGAAAAGACCATGGATTGAACCTTGCTGGCACCTTTTTCATCATTAATATGATAAATGGCATCTACGTCTATCTCTCCAAAAACTTTCTCCTTTGCCGCCCCAACAATACCACCTAAACCCCCTGCTTCCATTGAGGAATCATTCTTAGCTTCCACAGTATGATTCTTGATGTTTACCCACTGACCTGAAACGTCACAAATTTGAAATAACACGCCAGAAAGCAAGATAAAAACACATACCAACGATTTGAAATATGTCATTTTGAAACTCCTTAAAAAATAAGTAATAACCCATAAAATATGGATTCAATCTACCCCCATAAGACGAGGGTAGACCGTAACATGTGAACTATCATGATCCATCGGTTGCAGCGTTAGGGGATTTATACTGTAATCCCACCCCATCAACGCCTCCAGTTCCTCATCAGAGGTGTTATACACATCAATACGAACAACAGGCGTGCTGTCTGTCAGACGAACACGACTAAAACCCGTGACACGCTCCCACTCATTGCCATCATCGGTGACACCCGAATACACAAACTCATAACGCGAATTCCCTTTAATGAAAAAATCGCGACCATCCTGCAACGTAATCTTATTCCAGTCCGGGGTCATATACCCCATGGCTACATCCACAGCCATTGAGAAACGATCTTCTTCACCATGCGGAATAGGGGGAGCCGTTAGATTCCATTCAATGATTTCAGGAAACGCCCACATCTGTTCATACCCCCAATCCAATCTACCTGCCGCAAGAGATGCCACAGGTGTGTAACCCAGTTCATATTCCGCATACGCACGATACATCTTTTCATACGCAATAAACTGATCCCATATCTCTGCGATGGGACGATTCGGATTATGTTCACGAACAACCTCAAGGGCAATATCCCTCAAGCCTTCTGCTGATACTTCATGGAAACGATCTCCCGGTGGATTCGGTTCTAATCCCCGATACACCCCATCTATCCATTCTTGTGGAAGTTTGAGATGTTCAGGAATATCCTCTGGCACTGCCGAAGGTGGCAAAGGGGGCGGCGGTAAATGAGCAAAACGATCAGGATCGCGCGGAATGTGTGTGACATACATTCTTCCTCCCTTCTCGTATTCCTCAACTTCTGTTGCATATTTCGTATCCGTTTTGGACTTAGCGATATTCGGGTTGGATGGTGTCCCTTCGGTAATAGCATCACCGGATACTTCGTCTGGAACAATGCTATTATCCTTATGGACAACATCTTTATCTACACTCTTTTGTGTAGGTTTTGTATCGCCTTTGTAAATAATAATCGGATCGGTGTCGGGTTTGTAGAATAACAAGAATGTCCCAATACCGAGTGCGAGGATGATGAGGATAGCTAATCCCCATTTCATTCTACTTTTCACAATAAATTCCTCCTATAGATAGGAATTGCCTTTCCACTGCGTCCAGCGAAAAGAGGTGTTATATATAACAATTGAAATGAGAAAGATTTTGTAGTTCTGTCTCAGGTTGTGCTTCTATTATATCATGAAGCATGTTAGTTGTTTAGACAGACCACAAAGGAGAGGTTGGCAGGTAAAGGTTCCGAACGTTGGTGCTGTCAACGTTTTCCCTTGGACTAGCGGCAGGGCTATTCAGTTTTCGGTGATTTTGAAGAATTACGCAATAAACGTTAATGTATTGAATTTATCCGTAGGTCGGGTAGAGCGTAGCGTCATTAAAATATTAACTGGCGACACGATCACGCTTCTATCGGGGGTCGCTTCGCTCTACCCAAACTACAAAGTCCACTATTAGTCCTACGCAAAAACTAACAATTCTTAAAACTGAAGAACCCTGGACTAGCTAGTTTTCACCTTGTCACAAACACTTGTCTGTGATAAACTGAAAACCAGCCCTGTCATACTCCAGTTATGGCAGAGCCGCGCGTGGATCGTGCTTTTGTGAAGATTAGCACTTTCTGCGCGCCCCCACAAGGGGAAACTCGTCCCGGTGTAATACACGCATCCTCGTGTCTTTCTAACACCTTATCGCTATTCTAAAACGTTTTTATTTTTTTGTCAAATCTTTTTTCTGTGGTCACTATCTACTGGTATATCTATAAGAACGCGGAGGTTTCAGATGGCACTTATAGAAGCCACAATGAGATTATCCAAAACTTCTGTGTTGATCTGCACCAACAGGTTCTTAGAGTGGCAAGCGTTGAACCTGTGTCCGTTTTTGACCGTGGGTTTGCACGGGCACGATACGTCATCAAGTATCTTGACGATAGAGGTATCAACGTCTTGATGCGTGTTCCCCGCAACGTCAGTGTGCGTGTGGATGGGATACAGCGAAAACTTGACGACTTAGAAGTGGGCGGGTATGCGGATGTGCTTTACCAGAAAACCGAAGCTATTCCCCTTAACCTTTATGTCGTCCGAGACGAAGCACACGATGACCCGATGTATCTGATATCCAACCGCACTACAAGCAGACAGATATACACCTACTACAAACGGAGGATGCAGATTGAACACAGGTTCAGAGACATCAAGTCGTGTTTCAACTTCAAAGACCGCGTTTTGAAAAAAGCAGAGAAACACCGCATTGAGCTCCTCTTCCTGATCGTCGTCTGTACTTATGGACTGCTGTTTATCACTTATGAAAAGGCGGCAGGTTTCTGGGTGAAGACTTTTGAATCTAAACGCAAGGTCTATTCAGTGATAACGATCATCAAAAAGATCATTGGCGCGTGGTGGACAAAGGAGGAACTCCTCTTATTTACGAAACAGACGTGTCTGAAAAACTTAGACTTTATCACCACATAACGACAGACTTTCTCATGCATAAACCATACAAACACAACTATAGAACAGCACAAAATAAAAATGGGGGTAAGTGACACTCCTGAAAAACACTTGACATATCTTCATAAAAGCAGGTATAATACTAATATGTCGGCGTATGATAAGATTTTTAAACATATTGCGGGGGAGTTCCCGCAAGACATAGCAGTGTTAGCACTGAAGACATCGGAGGTGGAAGTCACTGATCGGTTGAACACAGAACATATCACGATTAAGACACATCAGAGCGATATGATATATCAAGTCCGTTTGCCGGATGAGGAGGCGATATTACATATAGAAGCACAAACCGACGACAGCACGTATAAACCGATGCATTTACGGATGCTTGCTTATTCAAGTGTTCTTTATTTGGAATATGAAAAGAATGTCTATTCAACGGTGCTATATTTCCGTCCTCCCGCAGGTCGAAACGATCCTGGTTTCTATGCGTATGGAAACGAAGATCGGGGCGGTGGCGTATTCCGCTATAACGTTATACGTATCTATGAGTTAGAGGGTGCAGCGTTCCTGGATCCTGCTGTTTTAGGGGTGTTACCTTTCACGGCTCTGATGGATCCGCCATCGGACATGACACGTAACGCTTGGACTGAGAAATGTATTGAGACGATCCGGACAGTTGATGTTGATGTCAAGATGCGGGGGACGCTTCTGTTTGCGCTCTCGCTTTTCGGGAGTTTTGTCCAATCCACCGAACTATTTAAGGACGCTTCATTGGAGGCAATTATGCAACAATCACCTTTTTACGATCATGTGATACAACGAGGTATTGAACAAGGTATTGAACGAGGTATTGAACGAGGTATTGAACAAGGTATTGAACAAGGTATTGAACAAGGTATTGAACAAGGCGATGAACAAGGATATAGACGAGGTATTGAACAAGGTGAACGTAATAATACTGTTGAGAGCATTTTAGAGTTGCTCTCTATCCGTTTCACAATTGACACGACAGAAGCAATAAAGTCTGATATTGAGAGTATTGACAGTTTAGAACGTCTTAAGCAACTGCGTCGTGCTGCGGCCGAGGTGCGAGATTTTGCTGCTTTCATGCATATACTTCAGAATGGTGCAGAATATGGTAGGACAGCGTTTAAGGAGTCATCGCCATGACAGGGACAGTTATCCTTTCTTGTGCAGCATCACTGTTCTGTGCCGTAGTATCAAGTTTTTCTCAGGTGTCAGCAGCATAATGCCCGCTGTCCACATTCTTGGCAGCCCCCTACTGGTACATCCTTGATAATCACTAATTTTCCTTTATATGAATGATTGACAGTGACCTTTTTGGGATGGATGTCACCATTACAGATTCACATTCATTTGCTTTTATTATAGATGGGTTCTTATAGATTGATCCTGACTACCATCTACTCCTGAAAAACACTTGACGTATCTTCATAAAAGCAGGTATAATACTGATATGTCGGCGTATGATAAGATTTTTAAACATATTGCGGGGGAGTTCCCGCAAGACATAGCAGTGTTAGCACTGAAGACATCGGAGGTGGAAGTCACTGATCGGTTGAACACAGAACATATCACGATTAAGACACATCAGAGCGATATGATATATCAAGTCCGTTTGCCGGATGAGGAGGCGATATTACATATAGAAGCACAAACCGACGACAGCACGTATAAACCGATGCATTTACGGATGCTTGCTTATTCAAGTGTTCTTTATTTGGAATATGAAAAGAACGTCTATTCAACGGTGCTATATTTTCGTCCTCCCGCAGGTCGGAACGATCTTGGTTTCTATGCGTATGGAAACGAAGATCGGGGCGGTGGCGTATTCCGCTATAACGTTATACGTATCTATGAGTTAGAGGGTGCAGCGTTCTTGGATCCTGCTGTTTTAGGGGTGTTACCTTTCACGGCTCTGATGGATCCGCCATCGGACATGACACGTAACGCTTGGACTGAGAAATGTATTGAGACGATACGGACAGTTGATGTTGATGTCAAGATGCGGGGGACGCTTCTGTTTGCGCTCTCGCTTTTCGGGAGTTTTGTCCAATCCACCGAACTATTTAAAGACGCTTCATTGGAGGCAATTATGCAACAATCACCTTTTTACGATCATGTGATACAACGAGGTATTGAACAAGGCGATGAACAAGGATATAGACGAGGTATTGAACAAGGTATTGAACAAGGTGAACGTAATAATACTGTTGAGAGTATTTTAGAGTTGCTCTCTATCCGTTTCACAATTGACACGACAGAAGCAATAAAGTCTGATATTGAGAGTATTGACAGTTTAGAACGTCTTAAGCAACTGCGTCGTGCTGCGGCCGAGGTGCGAGATTTTGCTGCTTTCATGCATATACTTCAGAATGGTGCAGAATATGGTAGGACAGCGTTTAAGGAGTCATCACCATGACAGAGACAGTTATCCTTTCTTGTGCAGCATCACTGTTCTGTGCCGTAGTATCAAGTTTCTCTCAGGTGTCAGCAGCATAATACTGCTGTCCACATTCTTGGCAGCCCCCTACTGGTACATCCTTGATAATCACTAATTTTCCTTTATATGAATGATTGACAGTGACCTTTTTGGGATGGATGTCACCATTACAGATTCACATTCATTTGCTTTTATTATAGATGGGTTCTTATAGATTGATCCTGACTACCATCTACTCCTGAAAAACACTTGACGTATCTTCATAAAAGCAGGTATAATACTGATATGTCGGCGTATGATAAGATTTTTAAACATATTGCGGGGGAGTTCCCGCAAGACATAGCAGTGTTAGCACTGAAGACATCGGAGGTGGAAGTCACTGATCGGTTGAACACAGAACATATCACGATTAAGACACATCAGAGCGATATGATATATCAAGTCCGTTTGCCGGATGAGGAGGCGATATTACATATAGAAGCACAAACCGACGACAGCACGTATAAACCGATGCATTTACGGATGCTTGCTTATTCAAGTGTTCTTTATTTGGAATATGAAAAGAACGTCTATTCAACGGTGCTATATTTCCGTCCTCCCGCAGGTCGAAACGATCCTGGTTTCTATGCGTATGGAAACGAAGATCGGGGCGGTGGCGTATTCCGCTATAACGTTATACGTATCTATGAGTTAGAGGGTGCAGCGTTCTTGGATCCTGCTGTTTTAGGGGTGTTACCTTTCACGGCTCTGATGGATCCGCCATCGGACATGACACGTAACGCTTGGACTGAGAAGTGTATTGAGACGATACGGACAGTCGATGTTGATGTCAAGATGCGGGGGACGCTTCTGTTTGCGCTCTCGCTTTTCGGGAGTTTTGTCCAATCCACCGAACTATTTAAGGACGCTTCATTGGAGGCAATTATGCAACAATCACCTTTTTACGATCATGTGATACAACGAGGTATTGAACAAGGTATTGAACAAGGCGATGAACAAGGATATAGACGAGGTATTGAACAAGGTATTGAACAAGGTATTGAACAAGGCGATGAACAAGGATATAGACGAGGTATTGAACAAGGTGAACGTAATAATACTGTTGAGAGTATTTTAGAGTTGCTCTCTATCCGTTTCACAATTGACACGACAGAAGCAATAAAGTCTGATATTGAGAGTATTGACAGTTTAGAACGTCTTAAGCAACTGCGTCGTGCTGCGGCCGAGGTGCGAGATTTTGCTGCTTTCATGCATATACTTCAGAATGGTGCAGAATATGGTAGGACAGCGTTTAAGGAGTCATCACCATGACAGAGACAGTTATCCTTTCTTGTGCAGCATCACTGTTCTGTGCCGTAGTATCAAGTTTCTCTCAGGTGTCAGCGGCATTATGCCCGCTGTCCACATTCTTGGCAGCCCCCTACTGGTACATCCTTGATAATCACTAATTTTCCTTTGTATGTATGAATGATTGAGAGTGACCTTTTTGGGATGGATGTCACCATTACAGATTCACATTCATTTGCTTTTATTATGAGGGTTTTCGGTTTAATAATGATTTCGTCTCAATTCTAAAACGCGAGTCCCTGACAGTCTAAGTTCTCACTCCTAAAATGGCATATACCATTACTTAGCCGAAAACCCTCTTAAATCCTGCGTTGTCAAGTTCGGTTTCCGTTGTCCATCGAAGAAAGACCTCTCCGTTTTCCATAATCGGACGGAAGAAAGAGAGTAAGACAGGCATCATCATGTGGTTAACTAATAGAGGTCGTTATATCCCTATTGATGCATAGCATGATGCATCAATAGAGCTGATTAAGAAATGTGTGGTTATTGTATGCTATTCTTTATATTCTGAACGGTCGGTATTGCCGCCGTATTTTAGTGTATAAATCATGAGATTTGTCATGAAGCGATAGACGTCGGTGGAACGACGCTTTCGTAGTGCTGTTCTGGAGTCTATCTCAACTGTTTCCATTGCACAGAGGTTACCTTGCCTCTACGGGCGAGGTAACCTCACCTCTACGGAGCGATTAATATCGTCGTTTTACTGCACCCCATTGCGTTGTGAGTTTGTTCTTAGGAGATATGAGTGCTTCTAGTTTAACCGTTGCCAGTTGATTCCGTTTACCTGAAAAAGAGAGGTCTTCTATCTGATAGTAATAGTCAGTCCGTCGTTTTGCTGTGGTATCTATCCACTTATAGGTATGCTGTGTATCTGCTGAACCTGCGCTTGGAATTAATTTTGCATTGATGGGTTTGAACGGTCCCTTCGGTGTCTCACTCCGGAGAATATTAAATCCTGCGTTGTTAAGTTCGGCTTCGGTTGTCCAACTAATGACGACATCACCCTTTTCCCATACAGATTGAAAACTTGTACGAACACTACTCATATATTTTTTTATCAAATCTATAAAGGGTACAGTGCTTCCTCTAATAAGAGTCGCTTTATAGTGCTTGTAAGAAAGAGGATTAGGTAGCTCAATATGAGGATGATTTTCGGGACCTGTTTTGCCGTATATGTTTAGACGATAGTGTAAAGGATTGCTTTTTATTGTTCCAATCAAAATTCCTTGAGTTCCAAGTTTGCCGGCATAATAATCTTCTAGGGCTTTACCATTAACAAAAAAATCTTTTTTGCGTGGCATCGAATCAGGAACTTCACTAAAGGTAATATCAATACTGAGTTGGTTAGCACTTATATAATAAAATAGACCACGAATCGATTCATCAACATATATAGAAGCGGTTTTAGCAGTTTTCGGTTTCGCTGCTGCTGATATGCTACAGATAAAGATGAAAACTATCATTGACAGAAAAAAACACTTTTGTATAGAAACTTTTGAATATGTCATAGTTATTACCTCTTGAGATTATTATTACGGACTTAGTCGTTTTGGGATATTCATCTTATACTATCATTGACAAACTTATTGAAAATGTCAATGTTCCTATAGTTATACTTGTAGCACGCCTCTGCGAGATACAGTGGCGTGTATCCTGTTGAGTAGTGGTGGTGTGTTCCATACCATGCACGCTTGATGAAAGACCAAAATCCTTCAATGGTGTTGGTATGCATGCCACCTTTCTCCCACTTCTTACTTCGGTTTAGGGTTTCATGCTCTATCTCTTTACCGATGGTGTTGTATCCTGTAAACTGGTCGGTATAGAGTTTGGAATTCTCTGTATCTACGTTATCACGAATGAAGTTAGCAATCGTTTCTCCAGTGATATCAGGTATCAATTGAGCAATTACATGTCCAGTTCTTGAAACTGCACCGATGACAGCGTCTTTCATTGTTCCTCGACCACGCTTGCGAGGTTCATCTACTGTTCGGTCATAGTCTTTCTTGTCTCTACCACCGACATAAGTTTCATCAGCTTCAACGATTCCCGACAAAAGAGAAGACTTCTTTGCCATTTCAGTTCGTATCTTCATCATTATAGACCAAGCAGCCTTTTGTTTCAATCCTAAATCTCTCGCCAACTGACAAGATGAGATACCTTTCTTTGCGTTTGCCATCAATGAGATCGCTAAAAACCACTTTTGTAGCGGTATTTTTGTTCCAGCAAAGAGTGTCCCGCTGGTAACCTTGAATGATGCACCACAATCAGAACAATGCCACCGTCCTATTCTACCTATGCCGTTCTCTTTTTTGCGTTTCAGGTTCGGACCCTCACATTTCGGACAACGGGGTTTATTACCCCAACGTATTCCCTCAAGATGGTCAATACACGCCTCTTGTGTAGGGTATCGCTCCATGATTTTTACTAAATTCATCAGGTACTCCTCTTTAGGAGTTGATTTTTCTGATGAATTTCTGATACAATAATCAAATAAGCTTGAATATCAGAAAAAGCAACTCGCTTTTTAGTGTTCATTAGGGGGTTTGTAGCCCCCTAATACTTATCTATATATTGTATCATGAATTAGCAATTAAAACAAGCGATAAATCTAGCCTCCATCTATGTTTATAGCGATTTTACTTAATCCCAAAACGACTAATTCCGTTATTATTAGGCCCCTATGCGGTCGGGGAAACCCCGACCCTATGACATCTTGTTCCTATTGGTCACTATGCGGCCGGGGAAACCCTATGCGGTCGGGGAAACCCCGACCCTACGACATCTTGTTCCTATTGGTCACTATGCGGTCGGGGAAACCCTATGCGGTCGGGGAAACCCCGACCCTACGACATCTTGTTCCTATTGGTCACTATGCGGTCG
Source organism: Candidatus Poribacteria bacterium (assembly GCA_965208245.1). Lineage (GTDB taxonomy): Bacteria > Poribacteria > WGA-4E > WGA-4E > WGA-3G > MSPOR6. The sequence goes on along the minus strand of OZ242325.1, from coordinate 4,024,420 downwards.
GGGAAACCCTATGCGGTCGGGGAAACCCCGACCCTACGACATCTTTTGTGAATTTACATGCTGCCCTTCTTAATCTTGTTCCTTTAATGTCCCCCATTGTGTTGTGAGTTTGTTCTTAGCAGAGACTAACCCTTTTAGTTTCGTCGTTGCTAACCGATAGCGTTCACCTGAAAAAGAGACATCCTCTATCTGATAGTAATAGACAACTCCCGGTTTAGCAGTGGTATCTACCCATTCATAAGTCTGTCGTTCCGCTGTTGAACCGGCACCTTGTATCAACTGGGTGTTGATGCGTTTGAAGTGTCCATCCCGTGTTTCACTGCGTAGGATATGAAATCCTGCGTTGTCGAGTTCGGCTTCCGTTGTCCATTGAATAAGGACTTCGCCATTTTCCAGAATCGGACGGAAATATGAGAGTAAGACAGGCATCATTGTGTTTTCTAGGTTTAGCGGTGTGCTGATATCGTTTTCATTGCCGAACCATGTCATTTTGGCGAGGTCGTCAAGGTTTATATCCGCCGCATGCTGCCATGCAAAACTTTCCGTATCAGAACTCTCATCTGATCCCAAGGGGAGAGCCGTTCCCTTCTTATCGGTTGCATCACCTGTTTCATCACGTGTTGGCATACCAGTGCGCGCACTACCATCGGGTTTTTTCAGGCGTATCAATGATGTGCGGTGACCGTCTTCTGTTAACTCGGTAGGCCAGTCAAAACCGACAGGATCATCGTTGCCTATATCTGCATCAGGATCAGCTGCTGTTCCATCCAAGTTGCCGACACTGTCAGAAACGTTGCCTTGACTATCCGTTATTTTGATAGTGAATCCGCCTGAAGCATTTAAGAAGAGGTTGCCGCGTTTAATCATACTGAAGGAACGTCTGTGCGTCTCCCAGAGCGTCGCAACCCGCGTAGATGGAAAATCGGATGCCCCCGAATTCCGATCCGCGAAAGCAGCAATCAACACCTTCTGCTTGGGAGGAATATACTGAAACCATTCACTTAGATCAACTTCAACGTGCAAGTTGCGTCTGATACGTTTCCATGAGCCTGAATTATGGTTCTCAATCGTCATTTTCCATGCAGTGAGGTCGCCGTCACCATCGGGGTCCTCTAAATTAATCGCTTCTGATTTAGAGGTGTTATGCAACTCTATCCACTGGGCATACGTGCCACCATCTGTTGTCAACATCAACTCACTGACAATAAACTGACCTGTCTTGAGATCGGAGACGCTGGATGCCATAACATTCGGATATCCTGGCGTGCCGAGGTGTCCCCCGTCATCCGTAATGTCGCTGTCGTAGCCGATACCTGTGAAAGGTGCAGGATTGAAACTGTGAACTTCAAATCCGTGTTTATCAACATCGCGTGCATGCACTGTGCCTTCATTGAGCGTGCGATCGAACCGTAGCAGCATATCACCGGTATCTTCGCGGCTGTTTAAGGGAAAAACTGTAGTTGACCAGAGATCTCCACCTTCTGTGCCATCCTTATTCTTCTCCTTAGGTTGATTAATCTCGTTCTCATCTATCTCCAAAGTAATAGATGCGGGTCCAGCGACATCCTCTATCTGATATCCCGTATTATAGATATCGTTGCCATCTTTGACATCCCAAGGTGTACCGCTACGTAGGATAAGCATCCAATCGTTATGGTCTGGCAGGTCAATCCCGGGACTTGTGAATCCGTAGTTCGTTTCACCTTTCACGATGAGGTAAGAGATATTCTCATCAGCATCAGGGGGGTGATCTGGTGTATTCACTTTCACATTATGTCCCGTCGCAAGATCAGTGTTTGCAGGATCCATATTCACGAGTAAGAGGATACCACCAGCAGGGATAGATACATCGGGAAATCGGATAATCTCCGTCTCGTCATTATATTCAGTGACGATAGACAACGCCGTTTTGTCAAGCGATAGTCCAGTATCACTGATGTTAAGCAGTTCTATCCAATCAGATGCACCGGATAGATTCGCAATCTCATTAATGACAATCTTATCCTTTGCAGGAATACCATACACCCCCGGTTGTATCTGTGCACCAGATTGTTTTGTCAAAATCGTGCCCGCGCCAACTGGAGAACCATACTCTGTAGGTACCACATAAGTCAAAGGCACAAAAAGTAGATCTACATCATTAACAAGATGAACAGGATGGAAACCGGGTGCCTCAAAAGTCCTCGGCATCCGGGTCGTACCATAGAAGACAATAGCCCACTCGATTCCCATCTCCCCATAAAGACCTTCAGTTACCTGCACGTTACTTGACCATGTAGATAGCGGTTGTCCACCATTTATTGTAAAATCAGTGAGTTTCGGTGCGTTCGGCACGGGTCGGTTGTAGGTGAGCTCAAGGGCGACGTAATCTGTCTGTGAAGAATGCCAGGCTTCAAAAATGTTGGCTTTAATAGAAATGAGCGTTTCGTCATCAGTCGTATTGCCTATGGTACCGTTTTTGATGAGACTGACAGGTGGAAAGTCCCTGAATTGAAGCGTCTTAGGTACTACCGTTGTATCTTCAAAAACAAAGACAAACAACTTATCACCATAACCTGTATCCAGATACGCCTCATAGTCGTCTATCAGATGTTGAGGAACGGGTTTCCCATCAAATAAAAAATCTGCTTCTGTTGGCGTTGGATAAGGGGGTACGTTGAAAGCAATCCGAATCTCGACATATGAATAGTTCCGACTCTCATATACAAAGGTTTTAAATCCTAAAGGTCTTAGAGTTGCGAAACTACGAAAATCGACAACTATTTTTTCTTTGGTCAGATAACCTGATCCTGCATCCTGGTCAAAATTAAATCCTTTATAATTACGAAACTCAACTGTATATGGCACTTCTGTGGTATCCAAAAACTTAATTTGATAGTTTTTACTATCGATTTTTCTAAATTCTGTATTAGCAGGTAGTGCCTGTCTACTGTTAATTGTCCAGTCTCCCTTTGTCAACTCACGCGTAGGAGGTTCAAAAAAACGAATATCAATTGTTACAGTCTTTTTATTCGTTTGGACACTCGCACCAATAGAACCAAGATAATTTCTCAAATCTATAAATGACTTGGTTTTATTCATTTCAAGAGTCACTTTATGGACATCTTTATAAATAAGATTTTTTTGTAGTGACAGGAGGGTTCCCTTTATTGGAAGGTAGCTACCATTATAACGCTGTGTAGGCTTTTTACCGTATATCTGTATGCGATAGTGTTTAGAACTACCTGCTATTTTTCCAACCGTTATTCCTTGACTTCTAAGCTTGCCAGCATAACTTTCTTCTAATGTTTTGTCACCTATCTTGAAGTCGCTTTTTGTCGGTGCAGGATTAGGAGCTTCACTAAACGTAATATCAATCACAATGCTGTTTTGTCTCACTCTATCCCAATACCAACCGTGATTTCGCCAAGCCGACCACTCGGATAAGGATCTGGTTTCAGCGGTGGTCGGTTTAGCTAGTGTTGGCATTTCAACAAAACAGAGTGTTGAAACGATTGCTAACAGAAAAATACACCGATGTGCTAAATATCTTGAAAATGTCATGAATATTCTCCTTTTTTATTAAGCCGAATCGGCTTGATAAAATGAAGTCATATTGAGTAAAACCTCCAACGGTTCGCTCTAAGCTATGATACGCTCAAAGAAACCCGATTAGGGTTTCGCAACTTGGCATATGCAATGATAAATTTTCGGGTGACTTTCAACGAAACTTAGAGGTTACTCAATATGAGTTCAATGTAGTAAACTTTAATAACTTTGAATTATAATAACTTCCTCCAATTTTCGGAATGAAGTTTGAACTATTAATTGGTCACTATGCGGGCAGGGGAACCCCGCCCCTACGAAACCTTGTTCCTATTGGTCACTATGCGGGCGGGGGAACCCCGCCCCTACGAAACCTTTTGTGAATTTACATGCTGCCCTTCTTATCTTGAGCTTTTAATGTCCCCCATTGGGTTTTATCCAGATCAGTGATACCGGGTAATGTTAGCGTCCATACCGTGCCATCTGCGTTTTTTGTTAACGTAGCATTTGCGGGTAATGGGTATCCCCAAAAACCCACAACGTTCCAAAATGGACGTGCTGGCATAGTAGCGTTGACACTACCAGAACTAACTATTAAAGTATTTTTACCGTTATGTGTTGTTATATTTAACGGTGACGTTGGAAGGGGGGGGGGGGGGGGGGGGGACTCAAAACCGATGTTAATGCAAAAGCATCAACGAAGACACCTACACAATTTTCGATCAGACAGTAGACATCTGGTGCATATATTTGGACAGCATGATGGTTACTTTTTCGGCTTTTCATTGTTCCCCCGCTCAAAAAAATACAAAACTGAATACTAAAAGACTGAATACTAAAAGCAAATTAGGTATGTTCTTTTTCCTTTATTGCGAAAAAACTTGAGCATTTATTCTCATTCTAAAAAGATTTTATAATATATGAGCATTTTTGTCAACATTATTTTTGCAAAAAGTTTCTTTTTTTGTATCTCAGGCAATATTGTTCTGCCCAGCTTAATTCTATAAGTTTGATTGCGGAACGAAACCCGAATCTTATTTTAACGTGAGTTTGATAAATATTTCAAATGACTTTGTGTAAAGAGAGCTCTTTTGGTATAATAAAATTATGGCGTGAGTGAACACATTCGGAATGATTAATCAAACTGACGTTATTTTAGAATGTGTAAATAATTTGTCAGTAGAGTAGGTACTCGGGGAGTGCCTACTACAATTAAATATTTTGTATATTGGGCGGATAAACAGATCCGCCCAATATTATGTTTCTAAATGCAGCTACCGATTGGAGGGTTTTCGGTTAAGTAATGGTATATGCCATTTTAGGAGTGAGAACTTAGACTGTCAGGGACTCGCGTTTTAGAATTGAGACGAAATCATTATTAAACCGAAAACCCTCTTTATTATAGATGGGTTCTTATAGATTGATTAGATTGATCCTGACTACCATCTACTCCTGAAAAACACTTGACATATCTTCATAAAAGCAGGTATAATACTGATATGTCGGCGTATGATAAGATTTTTAAACATATTGCGGGGGAGTTCCCCCGAGACATAGCAGTGTTAGCACTGAAGACATCGGAGGTAGAAGTCACTGATCGGTTGAACACAGAACATATCACGATTAAGACACATCAGAGTGATATGATATATCAAGTCCGTTTGCCGGATGAGGAGGCGATATTACATATAGAAGCACAAACCGACGACAGCACGTATAAACCGATGCATTTACGGATGCTTGCTTATTCAAGTGTTCTTTATTTGGAATATGAAAAGAATGTCTATTCGACGGTGCTATATTTCCGTCCTCCCGCAGGTCGAAACGATCCTGGTTTCTATGCGTATGGAAACGAATATCGGGGCGGTGGCGTATTCCGCTATAACGTTATACGTATCTATGAGTTAGAGGGTGCAGCGTTCCTGGATCCTGCTGTTTTAGGGGTGTTACCTTTCACGGCTCTGATGGATCCGCCATCGGACATGACACGTAACGCTTGGACTGAGAAGTGTATTGAGACGATCCGGACAGTTGATGTTGATGTCAAGATGCGGGGGACACTTCTGTTTGCGCTCTCGCTTTTCGGGAGTTTTGTCCAATCCACCGAACTATTTAAAGACGCTTCATTGGAGGCAATTATGCAACAATCACCTTTTTACGATCATGTGATACAGCGAGGTATTGAACAAGGTATTGAACGAGGTATTGAACAAGGCGATGAACAAGGTATTGAACAAGGTATTGAACAAGGTATTGAACAAGGTATTGAACAAGGTATTGAACAAGGTATTGAACAAGGTATTGAACAAGGTATTGAACAAGGTATTGAACAAGGTGAACGTAATAATACTGTTGAGAGCATTTTAGAGTTGCTCTCTATCCGTTTCACAATTGACACGACAGAAGCAATAAAGTCTGATATTGAGAGTATTGACAGTTTAGAACGTCTTAAGCAACTGCGTCGTGCTGCGGCCGAGGTGCGAGATTTTGCTGCTTTCATGCATATACTTCAGAATGGTGCAGAATATGGTAGGACAGCGTTTAAGGAGTCATCACCATGACAGAGACAGTTATCCTTTCTTGTGCAGCATCACTGTTCTGTGCCGTAGTATCAAGTTTCTCTAAGGTGTCAGCGGCATTATGCCCGCTGTCCACATTCTTGGCAGCCCCCTACTGGTACATCCTTGATAATCACTAATTTTCCTTTGTATGTATGAATGATTGAGAGTGACCTTTTTGGGATGGATGTCACCATTACAGATTCACATTCATTTGCTTTTATTATAGATGGGTTCTTATAGATTGATCCTGACTACCATCTACTCCTGAAAAAGTCACTTACCCCCATTTTTTCATGAACGCTTCTGTGTTGGGTGTTTAGTGAAAGAAATGCTGTCCAAGTAGGTGGTTTATGGTAGAATACCTCCTTAGAAAGAATATTCTTTAAGAATATAAAGGAGGCATTCTGATGCGTTGCACCCGAAAACGGGCGAATCCAAGAAGTATTATAACAGGTTTCCAAAAGGTTTTCAAGCATGTTTCGGTGAAAAAAAACGAGTCTACGGAACTTCTGCTTGACGGTCATTGCGGTTTGCGTCTCAAAAACCTTTCGTATCAACGCGATCGCTTCTTGTTTACCGATAGATGTTGCAAAAGAGAAATCTAAGCAAAAAAGGTTGCTGCGTTTCCTTGACACACCCTTTCCATATCCGGATGTGATGCGGGCATGGTTGGCTTATGTGACACAGGAGGTGTGGCGTTCAAAGCGTGCAAAGCAAGAAGCACTCGTTTTGATAGATGAGACCGATTTACTGGCGGGATGGAAGGCGATTGTTGCCTCGGTTCCATTCCGCAATCGTGCGATTCCAATCTATTGGTGTATCTATAAAAACGAGGAGATTTCAAATGTAACCTATAGCAGTCATAATGAGATTATCCAAAACTTCTGTGTTGCTCTGCACCACCAGGTTCTTAGAGTGGCAAGTGTTGAACTTGTGTCCGTTTTTGATCGTGGGTTTGCACGTGCACGATACGTCATCAAGTATCTTGGCGATAGATCGGTCTTCTTTTCTTAATCGTCGTCATCGCTTATGGGCTTCTGTTTATTACCTATGAGAAGGCAGCGGGCTACTGGGCGAAGGCTTATGAATCCAAACGCAAGATCTATTCAGTGATAACGATCATCAAAAAGATCATTGACGCGTGGTGGACAAAGGGGGAACTCCTCTTATTTACGAAACAGACGTGTCTGAAAAACTTAGACTTTATCACCACATAACGACAGACTTTCTCATGCATAAAACGGACAAACACAACTATAGAACAGCACAAAATAAAAATGATGCGATTGGGAAATCGCATCTACCGTGGGATGAAAGTGTATAATTATTTTTAGATTAACAATATGTTAGAAGAAACAAAAACAACAAAAAACCTGCCTGTTCTGGTTTCCTGGTCATCAGGTAAAGATTCCGCTTGGGCATTGCACGTTTTACGTCAACAACCCGACAGATACGATGTGCGCGGTATCTTTACCACTGTCACAAAGACTTTCGACCGTGTATCAATCCACTCAACCCCCGCATGGGTATTAAAACAACAAGCGGATAGGCTGGGTATCCCGTTGTACGTAATACCTATTCCGTATCCTTGTTCAAATGAGATATACGAAGCAGCGATGCGGAAATTCCTTGAAGATGTAGAAGCGTTACCGAGTCATTTAACCGCTTCACATTTCGCATTCGGAGATCTATTCCTTGAAGACATACGTGCATACAGAGAGGAAAAACTCAGCGGTACTGGATTCACACCGATTTTCCCTGTCTGGGATAAGGATACGACACAACTTGCGAGAGAGATGATCGAGGCTAGTATGCATGCAATAATAACTGCTCTCAACCCAACAAAAGTCCCTGCTAAATTTGCCGGTCGTTGGTTTGATGCAGAACTCCTTGCAGATTTACCTGACGATGTTGACCCACTCGGTGAAAATGGCGAATTCCATACATGTGTTATTGATGGTCCTATGTTCAGTTCACCCGTTGATGCCAAACCCGGCAGAATCGTCCAGAGAGATATTGTCTCTGCATCCAAAGATGAAAATGACAAGATTCATGCAAGTAATACTAGTCCTCCGACTTATGTGTATGCTGACGTAGTCCCTTTGTAGAGTCCGTACCTGTCTAATTTCTTAAGTTTATGGGTGTATCTACCAATACAATAAAAAGGAGGGTTTTCGGTTTAATAATGATTTCGTCTCAATTCTAAAACGCGAGTCCCTGACAGTCTAAGTTCTCACTCCTAAAATGGCATATACCATTACTTAGTCGAAAACTATTGATGATAACAACGATTTGCTTGAGATAGATTCAAATGGCATATACCATTACTTAGCCGAAAACCCTCCACACTTTATGTAGGAACAAGAATAAAGGGTGTACTTCGCTTTTCACTTGATAATTAGATAGACTGATTGTGTATTCTCACATATCCTAATATCTAATTCGTCGAATTCGTCTTCTTACTTGACTTGATATGATTGTTTTTGTTACAATAGTCATACTTAGATGATTTGTCAACGGTATATGGCCGACCTGACATCTCGGAGGGTGTGTAAAGTTCTGGTTATTAACCCCAAAGTAGTTTGTAGGAAGTTTGCTTTAATAAACATGGCAGATTCCCGACAGGTCGCGTTTCGGTAATGTTTATTAAAACGAGCTCCTACAAGTTCTATCTGCATATTTCTACAAAAACGCCATGCACCCCATTTCGGATACGTTGACATTTATCAACATTCATTTTATCATAGTTGCTTTTCAAGAGGAATTTTAGATAACCACAGAGATAATTAAATTTACATTTCATCATATACATCTTAGATGTGAAGACCTTGACGGTGCTGTTGTGTATTACGAGAAGATGTTTGACGGTAAGGTTACAGATTACAGTTGAAGTCAGAGGATTGAAAATTGTTCGGATGGAAGTTGGCGGTGAACGTATTTTTTTTCTCGCCTAAATTTGGTGATATGGAAGTTGAAGCAACTAGTGGTAATCCACGATGGGGTGTCTATCGACTCGCTTTTACTGTAGAGGACCTTGACGCTGCTGTGGCTGAACTACAGAAAAGTTCGACTGTAAGCATGTCGTCATTACAGGTGGCGAACCTTTTATCCAAAAAAAAGAACTGATAGAACTCTGTGGCGAGTTGGATAGTTTTGGACATCATATTACCATTGAGACGAACGCAACGATTTTTGCTGAGGTAGCTGCACATCTCATATCATTGAGTCCGAAGTTAGCCAATTCCAATCCATCTTCAGATGATCGCTTTTACAAACGACATGAACGTGGTCGGATATGTCCTGAAGTGATTCGTCAGTTTTTAGATACCTATTCGTGTCAAGTAAAGTTTGTTGTAGATACACCTGCGGATATTGCTGAAATTCAGACATTACAATTAGATTTATGTATTCCTGCTGACGTTATAATGTTGATGCCGCAAGGTAAAAACGCAATTGTATTAAATCAGAAACAGGAGTGGTTAGTTGAATTGTGCAAAGAAAACGGATATCAGTATTCACCACGGGTGCATGTGGATATATGGTGCGAAAAGCGAGGCGTATAAGGGATGAAGTTATTTTTTATAGTGGACACGACGGTGAAGGGAAGGTACGATAAATGTCATTGATTGCACAGAAAATCAGCGGTTGTTACCGAAGAGTTTTGCTATTTCTGATTATTTTTGTAATGGTAGGTATCGGTGCTGGTGTCATTATCTACAATATGATGGGTGGTGCAGAAGGTTTGAGATACTGGATGGCATCACGGGCTGTAGTAGGGACAGAAAAACTTCTCATCGGAAATCGACCTGATGGGATCGCAAAAGAAACAGTTGAAAAACAGTTTGAGAGAGTTTACGAAGCGATAGAAAATAGGTTGATTGACCTAAAAGTACTCTATGTTCTACTAAAGTCGTATCAAGAGAAATTCAACAATCCGAGTTTAACGCCAATAGAAAACAAACCATCAACGCCAGAAGTAGAAGAGTTTTTGCAGAATCTTGAAGGGATCATAAGCGTCAATTCAGGGATGTTGCCAGATCGGTAGATACGATAAGGAAATCGCACCTATCGGGTTGGAATATCAAATTGAGGAAAATACGAAACCGATAAACGGATAATTGCAGGCTGTTATTCTGTTTGCTTTTCAGCAATCATTTCGCGTATCTGGTTTGTGAACGGGGCATCGCTGAGTTTCACTTCAACGATCAAGGACATAGCGTTTTTAAATCTTGACTGCAAATTCCCCCATGCTTCAGACAATATTTTGCTGTCAAGCATCTTCGGGTTTGCCACTGCTTCCAAGATTCTATGGATAACAGATAGATAGAAAAGCAAGTGATGACTATCTACCCGCGCAGCAATTTCGGTAGGAAGGCAATTTTCGTGATGTTTTGTTAACCATTCTACATAAGTTTCAACTAATTCAGAATTCAACAGCGAAATAAAGTTAGCTCCTTCCTTGTAAGCACCGATACAATTAAAATATTGAACCAACCTACGTTCTTGCCAATCCCACCCGATACTTGCGAAGTCGATAAAATAGGCAATAAAATGGGGTTGTTGATTATCAATCACGATATTGTGTGCTTGGTAGTCGAGGGCACCTAAAGTAGGTCTTGCATCCAAAAGTCGGTCAGCAATAGATTTCCATGCTGCATCAAGTTGATCATCTTGTGCCCTACCTCTACAAAGATTTGTAGGGGTAGGGCCATTATGTATAATTGACTGTTCGTTTGAAGTCTTCCTTAGATGCTGCAAATAACCCAATGTTTTTCTCCCTTGTTCAAGCAAGCGGCGAAGGTTCCGTTCCAGATTATGTTGAAATAAGTATGGTTTGAAGTGAGTGGCGTTTTCCGCAAAGAAGTCTTCAATTTTACACTGTTCTTCTAGAATCCTCTGTAGTACGGGTTGGGTTATCCAACCCGTAGATATACGGGTTGGGTCTGATTTCTTTTGTGCAATGGTATCAAGTGTCTCATCTCCACACCAACTCAGCAAAAATGCATTCTGCTGTTCAGACAGCCATACAATTTGTGGCACATTACACCCACCTTTATTTAGCATTGACAATGTGTGCCTTTCAATATTGAAAGGCGTGTATCCAGCATCGGTTGCAGTTCTACTGACTTCGTGCCTTTTGAGTAAGTAGAGTTCATTCTTGACTCTTATCTTGTGGACATTCTGCTTTTCTCGTCTGCCGTGTAGAACCTTTTCGAATGTAATTTCATTTGGATTGATATTAAAATGTTCAGCAAGGTGATTAAGTAGGTCTTTCATTTTTTATCTTTTTATTGAAGAACGGTACACGGAATGTGACTACTACTATGCAAAAGAACGTATCTCAACTGGATATGCCTCGGCATCATACAAACCTTTATGACATTCGGGCAACATTGCAAGTTCAGCCTTTGTTCTCGCTTGAATGTCTACCATGTTAGGAAAATTATATACCAATTTTCCATTGCTGATAATAGGGACTAAGAGCGGTTCTCCTTCAGGAATCGGTTCATCCCAGAGCGTGACGATGTCCTTTTCATAGTATCCATCAGCATCAACTTGGCGGTAGACCTGCTTTCTACCGGGGTGCGTCGCTTTTTCAGGTTCATCAAGTGACAGTTTCCCCACAGGAACACCTTCGCGTTCAACTAATTTGAAAACACCCCCTAGTGCAGGAACACCTCTTTCATCTGAATTTAAAAAACACATAGGTGAAGTATTGCCGGTAGCAAGCCGTGTTCCAACCCCAAACGCATCTATCGGTGCTCCTTCACTGAGTAACGTGTCAATACGGTATTCATCAAGTTCATGGCTCGCGATGATTTGCACATACTCAAGTCTCTCTGCATCAATGATATTCCGTACCTCTTTACTGAGGGACAAGAGGTCCCCACTGTCTAATCGTACTGCATTCAATTGTGCACCGCGTGCCTCCATTTCATGTGCGACGATGCAGGCGTTTTTCGCTCCTGCAATCGTGTTATAGGTATCAATCAGAAGTGTGGTATTCTTTGGAAAGACGTTTGCATATTCACGAAACGCTTCAATCTCTGTAGGACGTTCTAGAACGAATTTGTGTGCCATTGTGCCGACGTAGGGTATCTCAAAATAACGCCCTGCAAGGACAAGCGAGGTGCCCGCTTGCACCGCCGATGAATGCGGCACGAGCCGCAAGGATACCTGCATCTCTACCGTGTGCACGTCTGGCACCGAAATCATAAACGGGTTTTCCGCGTGCAGCATGGACAATTCGAGATGCCTTTGTAGCAATCAACGTCTGAAAATTCATCACACTGAGCAGATACGTCTCAAACAGTTGCACATCCCGAGAACGACCTGTTACATTAATAATCGGTTCATTTGCGAAAACGGGGGTACCTTCAAGAACAGCGAAAATGGAACCTTCAAACCGGAAATTTCTTAGAGAATTGAGGTAGGCATCGCTCAATTCGCCTTGTTGTGTTAGCCAATTGAGAACATCATCTGTCCATCGGAGATTCAGGACATAGTGAATGACTTGTTCAAGACCTGCAGCAATCAGATATGCACCTTGCGGTATTTTGCGGACATAATAATTTGCAGTGATTATTGCATCGTTCCCGTTTTGGAAATCTGCCTGTCCCATGGTCAACTGATAGTAGTCAACAAATAGAGATAGTTCATCTTCTGTCAATAGGACAGAACGTAGGGAGGTATTAGGATTGATGTTCATAGCAGTAGTAATCGTTTCACGATAATAGGCTAAGGTTCCTGTGTGATTTTTATCAATTGATTAACCGCAATATCCTCAAGCGTTTGCCTTTTACCGTCAGTCCAAATAACTTGTAACATCTGAACTTGTTTAGTTTTTCCTAATCCGAATTCAGCGATAAAACTGTTTGATGACATATAACTATCACCAGCATAGATTTCTTGTATAAACGTTGAATCATAAGTTTTCAGAAGTATCTTTGTCCCGATAGCATTTCTGTTCTTACCTATTCCGTTCAGCTCCACGTGTAACCAATTATTGCTATTCTTCAAAGAGGATGCGTTATTCTGTAGCAACGTTGGTTCATCGTAGTTATTGACGATGAAAATATCCACATCGCCATCATTGTCATAATCACCAAATGCTGCACCACGGCTAACCCGAAGTGGAATGTTCCTAATACCTGTGCTTTTACTGACATCACTAAAAGTTCCATCTCCTTCGTTGCGAAACAGTTGATTGTGCTGCGGAATAAGTACTTCAGGTTGGTCCAATTTTTGAAAAGTGCTGCCATTTGCAACGAAGATATCTAAATCTCCATCGTTATCGTAATCGAAAAGAGCGGTTCCCCACCCAATTTCCTTCAGCGTCACTTCAGCAATCATGGAAGAATAGGATTCATCAACGAAACGGATACGGTTTGCAGGTGCATCCTCCTTTAATAGATTCCTATAAAGCACATATTCTTGATCAATCCAGTGGCTAATAAAGAGGTCTATATCTCCATCTGCGTCATAGTCGCCTGCTGCTAATCCCATTGATCCGCGAAAATCTGCCGCCCACGATTCAGTACTGACATCGGTAAAGGTCCCATTACCATCATTCCGATAGATGTGATTCTCGGAGGTATCATTTGCAACATACAGGTCCATATCGCTGTCTTCATCAAAGTCGCTGAATATTGCTTGCATACTCCTTCCCCCGTGTGCAGTGACTCTTGCGTTTTCAGTAACATCAGTAAACGTCCCGTCTCCATTGTTTCTGTATAGCACATTATCTTGCGGTTCAAAGACAGTAGGATTCAAGGCATTAGGAACTAATTTTCCTGACTGCAGAGATTCCTCTTTCTGCTGTTGAAACTTTTCCAAATCATAGTTGACATAGTTACATACATACAGGTCCAGATCGTTATCACCATCGTAATCAGCAAAGGCAGCACCCGTACTCCAGAGTGGACATCCGACACCTGCAATATGTGTTACATCTGTAAATGTGCTGTCGCCATTATTCCGATAAAGCACATTGTCACCATAGTTTGTCACATATAGATCTACATATCCATCGCCGTTGTAATCCGCAAAGACGCATCCCATACCGTATCCTGTGTCCCCGACCTTCGTCGATTCAGTTATATCTGTAAATGTCCCGTTACCGTTATTACGATACAACATATTTTTAGACTTTTCTGTTTTTGAGAAATAATTTGTGAAGGGTCCAGGTATATTAACGATATATAGGTCAAGATCACCATCGTTGTCTATATCTGCGAACCCGGCACCCGACCCCATGTCTTCTGGGAGTAAACTCATCCGAGTACCGTTTGAATGTAGAAAGTGTATACCCGACTCATCTGTCACATCAGTGAAAGTCGATGCGGTGGCGGTGATTGATGTCAGTGTCAGTAGGACGATGAGAAAAACAGTGTGCCTCATAGAAGTTAATATATCATAAACGATTGATATTTTCAGGTTTCCAGGAAGTTTGTAAAAATGTTTCGATTGAGAAACCTTTCATCATTGAGGATTCTTTGATGCAGCGGAATGGTGGTCTTGATACCGTCTATCTTGAACTCAGACAGTGCACGTTTCATTCTTGAAATCGCTTCTTCCCGATTTCTACCAGTTGCTATAAGTTTAGCAATAAGCGAATCGTAGTGGGGTGGAACTGTATAACCGTTATATATAAACCCATCTACCCGGATACCGATACCGCCAGGAGGCTGATAATCTGAAACTAACCCAGGTGAAGGCATAAACTGATTAGCAGGGTCTTCCGCGTTGATTCTGCATTCAATGGCGTGTCCAGAAATATCTATGTCGGACTGACTGTAACCGAGTTCCTCCCCCATTGCGATGCGTATCTGCTCTTTTATCAGATCTATACCTGTGATACTTTCGGTGATTGTATGTTCAACTTGGATTCGTGTGTTCATCTCAAGAAAATAGAAATTCTCATTCTTATCAACGACAAATTCTATTGTACCTGCGTTTGCATAACCGATTGATTTTGCAGCTTTTGCTGCTGTTTTACAAATATCATTCCGCGTTTTAGTAGATATGGATGCGGATGGTGCTTCCTCAAGCAGTTTTTGCTGTTTGCGTTGAATTGAACACTCGCGTTCTCCCAGGTGCACCACATTTCCGTGTGTATCCCCCAAAATCTGTACTTCTATATGTCGAGCATCTTCAATCCATTTTTCGATATAGACATCACCGTTGCCGAAAGCAGTTTCACTTTCAGTTTTGGCAATGTGAAATAGATTGAACAGGCTTGGACGATTCTGTGCGATGCGAATTCCCCGTCCCCCTCCACCTGCGGTTGCCTTAATTCCGACAGGATAACCGATCTTTTCTGCAAGTTCTGCTGCTTCTTCTACTGTTTCAACGATTGCTTTTTTGTCTTTTTTTCGTTTTCTGTTGTGGCTGCCGGGAACCAGTTTTAGGCCTGCTTTGGCAATAGTTTCAAGGGCTCGCACCTTATCTCCCATAGTATTTAGGTGTTCAATGGAAGGACCGATGAATTTTATTTGATGTGCTTCACAGATCTCCGCGAACTGTGCATCTTCAGCAAGGAATCCTGCTCCAGGATGTATTGCATCAACGTTCGCGAAACCTGCAACAGTCGTTATATTTGCATATTTAAGGTAACTTTCATTAGATGAGGGTGGTCCGATGCAATACGCTTCATCAGCATGCTCTACATGGAGTGCATTCTTGTCTGCTGTTGAATAGATAGCCACCGTCCTAATACCCATATCTTTACAGGCACGGATAATTCGGATAGCTATTTCACCACGATTAGCGATCAGTATTTTTTGAAACATAGTGTTAAGTCTGCCTTACTCGGAAAAGGGGTTGATTGTATTCAACGGCTTGCCCATCCTCAACGAGAATCTCAAGAATTTCACAATTAAAGGGTGCTTCAACATCGTTGTATGTTTTCATGACTTCAAGAGTTGCAATTGATGCACCGGATGAAACAGTATCACCTACTTCTACAAAGGGTGGTTCTTCTGGTGCTGGCGACCGATAAAACCGTGCTGGCATCGGTGAGCATATCATATCCTCATCAGCTTGATTGCCCGTAACGACCGTAGGTTCAAAGGGTGTCATATTAGCAGCGGCAGATGTTGCCGGTTGGGTTGTTGCGCGTGAGATCTCTATTTCAACTTCCCCATCATGCACCCGAATTGTCGCCAAGTCTGACTGTTTCGCTATCATTATAAGTCGTTCAATCCGTTTTAGAATAGCGTCAGATGTTGCATCTGTATCAACAGAAGAATCGATCTGTTCACTTTTTTTGTTTTGTTTCATATCTTTAAACCCTCTCAACATATTTCCCTGTTCGAGTATCGACTTTAATGACTGTTTTATTTTTTACAAATAGCGGAACATTAACGACTGCGCCAGTTTCCAATTTAGCAGGTTTTGTTCCGCCGCTGACAGTGTCACCTCGTAAACCGGGGTCAGTTTCAACAATTTGGAGTTGAACAAATGTAGGGAGTTCTGCTGCTAAGGGTGTCCCTGCATCCATCTTTATTGTAACATTTTCTCCCTCTTTCAGGTATTTTAAACCTTCACCAATCATATCTTGATGGAGTGGATGTTGGTCAAAAGTTTCGTTATCCATAAACCAGAGCATTTCGCCCTCACTATAAAGAAACTGCATCTTTTGGTCTCTGAGTCGGACGGTCTCTATATTCTCACTTGCGCGAAAAGTCCGGTCAAGTACTGCCCCGTCAATAACACGTTTGATTTTTGTCCGTGCAAAAGCACCCCCTTTACCGGGCTTCACATGTTGACAATCTACAACTGTGTAAACTACATCGTCAAGTCGGATGACTAATCCGTTTCGCAAATCATTCAGTGCTGCCATTAAATCTCCTTTGTAAAGAGTCAAATAATCAGTAATCACTAAACCCTAACTGCTGTTTCGTCCATGTCGTTCTGAAGCAGCCACACCGAAACTGCCTGAACGATGATTTGATTCGTCCGTTCAACAATCGGATTTATGGATGGTATGTGTGTAAACATGGCTTGTGCTTTACCATTGATATTACCTATTATTGGTAATTCAAGTATCTTCATCTCTTTGAGAAATGCTTCGACCTCTGTTTGGCCGATACGAGCGCGTCTACGGAGTTCTTCTAATTTGGGTGTATGTTCCCATATTTGTAAAATTGTTTTGCTAATATGTTCAATAGAGAAACTTGCAGCAAGTTGTTGTGCAGCGTTTTCGACGGTAGTGAGTGACATTCTGCGTTTACCCTCAACAACATGTGCTGGTGGTAAGCGGAGGTCCCATACAATTCTAAATACGGACAATAATCTAAGGATATAGTATGTAATATCAATTTGCCACCAACGAAATCCTTGTGGTGCTGCACTTGGAAAATGGTGGTGGTTATTATGCCATCCTTCACCGAGTGTGATGATTGCAAGAAAAATGTTGTTGCGAGAATTGTCGCCAGTGACATAATCTTGTTTCCCATAAATGTGAGAGAGAGAATTAATTGAAAAAGTTCCGTGATATAGAAGTACTGTGCTTATTATAAAACCCACTACCAGACCGGACCATCCTGCTATTGCCCAGACAGAAACACCTAATATTACTGCAGGTAGTGAATGGAATTTTCCAAGCCAAACGAGTTCTGGATATTTCCGAAAGTCCTTTATCAAATTGTAATCTACACTCAGACCGCGTGAGCACAGAATCCAACCTATATGGGAATACCAAAATCCGTGTTTGACTGGTGAATGAACATCTTTTTCTGTATCGGAATACTTGTGATGTTCACGATGTTTAGCGGCCCACCAGAGTGTTGCGCGTTGTGCTGAACACTGTCCAAGAAATGCCAAAAAGAATTGGAAACCACGACTTGTTTTGAATGCTCGGTGTGAAAAATAACGATGAAATCCCCCAGTAATACCAAACATACGGATAAGATAAAGGACTCCGCAAATAATCCAATCCGTGGGTTGAACATCGACCCAAAAAATGGCAAAACATGCGAGATGAATTAATATAAAAGGTACAGGTTGCGGATGAACAATATCCACCGCATGGGCGGAACGGGAATTATTTGGTTCTGTAAACACTAATATTGTGATCCTTCAGCATATAACTGCATAGCATAACAATGATGTTATGACAAAATTGTAATTGTGTGTGCAGCATCGTAATTTAGGACGCGCTACACTTTGTGTGTAAAATATGATTAAATAAAGATCTACATTTCATTCATATTTCCCTTTTGAATAGGTGTGAAGGTCTCGCTTCTATCGTTGGATTTTGCGGGTTGTTACATTTCTTCCCACGATTAAGTTGCGAAAATGTAAGTAATTTCTTACAATCATATCTTTGTAAATTTCTTGTTAATCCAGTCTATGTAAGGTTCCGTAGAACGACAGGAGTTCCTCAACTTTCAAGGTTCGAGAGGGCTTGCGTAAATACATCTAAATTTGATGTTTGTGTTGCAACCCGGAGTAAGTGATCCAGACGTTGCAGATCGTCAATGGCACTGAGAAAAGGTCCTAGTTTTTCAGTAACATCTGACTGTAACTTGACCTCTAACACTGTGAGGATAGCTTCAACTGCATGTTCTTTTTTCCCCTGTTCAATACCTTCTGCTTTACCTTGTTCAATACCTTCTGCTTTGCCTAATTCACGAGCTTGTGGTGCCAAGTATTCTACAATGGATGCATGTTGCATGGTTTCCTCCAATATAATTTTCGATATTATTTGTGAATCATAAACTAAATTTGCAAATATAACTAAACTTCCAAGATATGCTGCCTTGTCCGGTACATCAATGCTATCAGCAACTTGCACACAATTCCGAAACCACTGTTCATCTGTTATATCCTCTGAGTGTCCCATTAACGGTGTAAGAGGTACCAATCCTATAAAGTTTGAATTCAGAACTTGTTGTCCGTCAAGATCAATCAGTCGTAAGACTCGATATTCAATTGAGATGTTATGATGTTCAATCTGTTGCGTCCATCTACCTGGATCGTTTTTGCCAGCATCTGAGCGTAAGTAAATCACATTAGAATAGATTGGTAAACGATGTGTTTCAATTGCTCTTCCGATATAACCAGCCATTCTAAAGGACCTCTCTGGATCATAACTGTCAGTCGTCTGGACTTCTATATGTACAAGTACTTCTTGATCGTTGTAGATGGCTTTGATGAGTGAATCTGCCTGATGCATTTCAACGGTAGGTTGTTCTGGAGTGATGATCTCCAACACCTCAATGTCCGTTTCTTCAAATCCGATGCAGAGATAGACAAAGTCTTTCGGATTCGTTTCAATCCGTTTTTTAGAGACAGTGTCGAAACTTGCCATGTTACTCCCTACTTCCTAAAAGTCTAAGTGCTGATCGTAATGCTTTACCTCTATGACCGATTCGGTTTTTTACTTCATCACCCAATTCTGCAAATGTCTTGTCAAAGCCGACTGGAACAAAAATCGGATCATACCCGAAACCGTTATTACCTATAGGTTCATTGATAATGTGTCCTTCACACTTACCAATCACTACTTGCACCCTATCCGATATATGGGAGCAATTTTTTTGGGTCTTTTTAGGGTCAGCAATAGCAATTGCAGCGACAAAACGTGCACCTCGATCCGTAACCTCTTCTATCGCTTCAAGCAACTTCTGCATACGGATGTCATCCGTAACATCATCACCTGCCCACCGCTTTGAATAGATACCGGGTGCGCCGTTCAGTGCATTAACTTCCAATCCAGCATCATCAGCAAGTGTCCGCAATCCCGTGAAATCGGCTATGACAGTTGCCTTTTTTGATGCGTTTGCTTGGTAGGTATCACCATCTTCAACCACATCTGGTGCGTCAGGAAAATCCTGTAGTGAAAGGATCTGCACATCCTTGTGCCTTCGTTCAGCACTGATCATAGCAGTAAGTTCTTTAACCTTCCCGAGGTTACGCGTTGCCAAAACAAGTTTCATCAAGATTCTCAAGCATCATCTTGTTCTGTAGACGAACAAGTTGTTGGATACCACTGACAGACAGGTCCAGCAATTGGTTGTACTCTTCACGGGAAAATGGATTCTGTTCTGCGGTTCCTTGAATTTCAATAAACTTCCCGCTGCCTGTCATAACAACGTTCATATCAACATCCGCAGCAGAGTCCTCGGAATAACAGAGGTCAAGCATTGGTGTTCCATTGATTATCCCGACACTTGTTGCGGCAATATTGTCAGTGATAGGCATATCGTCAAGACTACCTTGGTGTTGCAGGGTTTTGCAGGCATCCCAAAGTGCCAAGAAGGCACCTGTAATTGCTGCTGTCCGGGTACCACCATCCGCTTGAATTACATCACAATCAATCCAGATTGTTCTTTCACCTAATGAATCAAGTTCAACAGCAGCACGAAGTGCTCTCCCTATGAGTCGTTGTATTTCCTGCGTTCTTCCTCCAAGTCTACCTTGTGTTGCTTCACGTTGCATGCGTTGTGAAGTGGATCGTGGTAACATTGCGTATTCCGCTGTAACCCATCCCCTATTCTTCATGTGCTGTTCCCGCATGAAACGCGGTTGCTGTTCTTGAACGGATGCAGTGCATATTACTTTGGTATCCCCTGTCGTAATAAGTACTGCTCCCTCTGCATGTTTAATATAGTTCCTACTAATTGTAATCGATCGCATCTCATCAATCTTGCGTCCATCTTCTCTGACCATGTAATCCTCATCTTCCGCCCTTAGGCGCAATTCAACTATGTATTAATTTCAAAAAGCAATGCCAGAAATACTCGACACTGCTTGAATTGTGAACTGTCTGAAAACTATAGCACAAAAACTTAAGACTTGTCAAGGTTATGCAATAGCAGTTATACCAACTCCTCTTTCAGATAGTCCAATGCCTTTGTATAGCTCTTCTTCTGAAGATAATGCTTCAGCATAGTGGGAGCAGTTGTTTCTATAGCAATGGATATTTCTTGAATTTTGGAGAGTTGTTCTGTGATGTCGTCTCCTGTCTTGATGCGGGTTAACATCGTTTCCAATGTGTTTTGTAATTCAGCAGATTGTTCTGTTGTCATTGATTTACTCACTTTCTGTGGTAATAGGTGGTAATTCTTCAATCGCTTTACATGTTCTGAGACCTACGCTTTTCGGTGGATCATCATAGCCTTTCCACGAATAAGGGTCAACACCCGAAACAGGAATTACACAGCGACGATCCGCACTTGCCGGACGTTCCCCCTCCCGAATAGACCACGGTAGGAGAGACCAAGAATTACAGTAATGATTCACCAGCACCCGTCTGAATGTGTCTCCTCTGTTTTTCCGGGATCTATGCAGCAAATAACCGTTGAAGAAGACAAGCGTACCGGTTGTCACTTCAACGGCAACTTCATCTGAAGCATCAAATCCATAACTCTCTTGTGCAAAGTCAAACTCATCAGGATTTTCATGGTTACGTTGCGGATATAGATACCCTTGGCGATGTGAGCCTGGAAGTACCCACAAACATCCGTTCTCAACATTAGCATCATCCATCGCAATCCATGCCCCAATGAGTGATCGGTCACGTGTCGGAATATAGATCTCATCCTGATGCCATGCTTGTCCCTGAAAATTAGGGGGTTTAACGAACAGCATTGATTGCATACACTTTACACTTCCATCCCAAAATGGTAGATGCACAGCAGTAATCTGGCTTAGAATACCACATATTTTTGGGTGTTTCACATACTTTTCTATCGTCTTACTCACAAAATGGGGTTGATGTATACAGAGGATTCTACCGATTGCCTCTTCATCATTAACACTTTCTGGCAAAGGTTTCATGTTATCACAATTATACTCTCCCCGTGCAAGCGTAACAGTGTCTTGTCTTAGTTCTTTGATCTCATCGTCTGATAGCAAGTTTGGCACGACAAGGAATCCGTTTTCAACAAAAGATTGACATTCCTCCTCAGAGATAACTTTTGGAACATCAATTTTATCATGCATATCAGGTCTCATTGTTTTTTCCAGAATTATGTTAACTGGCCTCCTATTATTCGCAGCAGTCAGTAATCACAACCGTTAGCAGTCAGTGGTCCGTAGATAGTGGTTACTATTACTACATGCGATTAGCAAGGCACATCTCACCTACGGCTAAAGCAAAAACCGCTAAGAGAAGATACATTGAAATACCTTGGTTTTTCTCAACACCTTCGCGATATTCTTGTCTCACTTCTGGTGTAATTTCTGTGGGCGTTCTATCTACTTCTGTTGAACCTACAAGCAAACTGGTCAGTTCTTCAGGGTCACGCGGTGTGATGTCAGACTCAGCAGTATCAACATTCACGACATCGTAGTGTGTAGTTTCTCCTGAACGGTGAACAGAATAGATGCCTGGATTTTGTGTGGCCCTGAAGTATAGATTTCCCTGTTCATTCAACGTCAATCGCGTCTCTTTTTTGTCTGGATTGAAAACTGCTACCTCTTTTCCTGTACCGTCTCGGGAACCGATGTATTCCAGGGTGTCCCCTACGTGATAATCAGGAGTTTTACTCGCTTGTTTCAAGGCAAGATACTTGACAGATTCATGCAGAAAAGGCAGAAAAACACCGTGTATAGGCAGATCGTTCCATTCCCGGTCAATAGAAGATGTATAACAGAGAACTCGTCCGTTGCCGTAGACCTTCTCAAGTAGTGCTGGCTTCCCATCATCATAGGAAGCAATAGCAGTTGCTTCTGCTGTTGCAGCGGTTTGATAGTATCTATAGAATCTACCTTTACCAAAATCTCCGTGGTTTGGATTGCTAAACGGAACGAAAATAGGGTGCTTATAGTCAACACTTGCAATTACCTTAAATTCCGGTTTCCCAATAGGATCCCCCACTGCTTGCATCAATGTGCAAGGTAGAAGCGGGTTATCTGCGCCGCCAAAGTACTGTTGATATACACTTGAATCAATCCGATCGCCAAGTGTAATTATCAGTCCACCACCAGAATTCACAAAAGTTTTTATTCTCTCAGCTTCTGCGGTGCTGAATTGTTTGACATTTGCAAGGATAAGGACATCATATCTTTGTAAAGCTGCTTCGGATGGAATTGTCACCGATTCTGTGTAGTCAATAGGTGCTCCTTCGTCGCCAACATCCTTAAGAGCTCTTGTCAGAAAGAAGGTCTCATCGTCAATATCAGAGATCTTCCTTTCACCGTTGACGCAGTGAACTTTGATAGATTGCATACTTTGCACCGTAAAATAGTACCGGTTATCTATCTCTAAAGCATCATCCTCAATTTCTACCCATCCTGTATGTACTGACTCAGATTGTAAATCTACTTGTAGGTTAAACACAGCGTCTGTATTATCCTTAGGTTCTATATCCAATTGCATCGTACCAGCTTTACGTTCATCAATATACAGATTAACAGTTAAGTTTTCTATGCGTTTTGTGCTAAAATTGTGAATCCGTGCTACTAGTTCAGTATCTTTCTGTTCAATGAGGACAACAGGTGGAACGTTGATGTCAGTAATTGCTCGATTGTTCGGTTGTTCTTCACCTACATTGACAAATTCTATATCAACATCAGGACTAAGACGATCAGTTTCAAGGAAATTTTCCCATCCACTTTTTTGCAGATCTCCAACGAGAAATATCTGTTTCTGTCCGATTGAAATCCCTTTAAGTATCTCATCAGCGGTCTGGATAGCATCAAGATAATCAGTCGTATAATTAGTCGTTTCTGCATTTTCGATAGCTGTTCTGATATGACTATGCTCAGTCTCTAAAGGCAAGACTTGTCTTACCTTATCTGCAGATAGAATTAGCGCAGCAGCATCCGCGCTATATAGACCGTCGAGTCTGTTGATAACTTCTTTTTTTGCTTGTTCAAAAACACCTTCATACTGCATACTGTAGGATGTATCCAGAATGATAACCGCATTCCGCACACCTCCTAATTCAGGTGCAGTTGCGGGGTCTTGTGCGAAAAATGGACGTGCAAAGGCAAAACCGAGGAGTAACAACATCAATATCCGCATCAGTAACAGCAGCAACCGTTTTAGTCGATGCCGCTGCACATTCGTCTGATGCGACATCTGAATAAAACGGATAGTACTAAACACAAGACGTCGGGCACGTTCACGGTTCAGTAGGTGAATTATTAGCGGAATAGATGCCCCAACTGCTCCCGCAATAGCAAACGCTCCTGCTAAAAAACCCATCGCGTGGATCTCCTTCTTTAAGTATCTTGGGGTGCTGGTACAGGTTCAGTGAACTCCTTACCATCCTTTTCGGCTTGTATTCTGCGGCGATTCCATGCAAGAATCTTTTGGTGATATACTGCTTTACCTTCCGCTATTCCTTCTGCTTTACCTTCCGCTTTACCTTCTGCAAAGACCCTATCTTTAAAGATCCTGGCATAACCTAACATGATACCCTCCAATATATGTGCAAATATAAAAAACCAACCGACTATTAGTGTCATTAACACTGCCATTCGTGTCAATATTGTATCACCAAGTAATTCTAATTTCCAATCAGTAAATAATTCAAGTAAAGTATTGGCGATGATTAGGGTTAAGAAGATTCCGACAAATAAATTGAACCATTTTCGTGGGATTCTGACTAACGATACAAAATCACCTTCATTATATGACATCTATTCAATTATACTACAAAGTTTGCTATTCAGCAAGCGATAAGAAATTACACAAGGATTAACATAAACCTCTTAAATAAATCCTTGTCGCTTGGCTAAATATGCGGAAAGCGATCTATCAATCGGCGTTGAGGTATTGATTATATTGTAATCTATATCCGATTGGTTCAAAGTCGTCCTATAATGGTGAATAAAATCGTTAAAATTACTGAGATAACTTTCCTGAATGACTTTTGGTGTCGTGATGATCTCTTGGTCGGTCTCAGAATCAACAAATCGGATCAACTTTTCAAATTCAAATGCCACTTCCTGTTCAGATAACACATGAAATACGATAACTTCATGTCCATCGTAACGAAGGTGTTCAAGTCCATCAATCACCTCATCAGGATTATCATCGTAGAGGTCTGAAATCAGAATTACCAATCCCCGTTTCGTTAGCCGTTCCGCAATATGATGGAGCGGTTCACCGATACGTGTCTGCTTTTCTGTCTGGAGGTTTTCGAGCGTCAACAGTATAGAATGCATGTGTGAGGCGTTACTCCGGGCAGGTAAGTATTGATGTACTTTATCATCAAAATAAGCGAAACCCACTGCATCCCGTTGTTTTGCCATAAAATATGAAAGAGAAGCGATCAAAAAACTTGCGTATCGCAGTTTTGACAAAGGTTCACCGGCACCCGTCGTTTCGTCCTCTGATAAAGCTTCGATTTCTTCTAAATCCTCCGGGGAGGGATACGCCATAGATTCACTCGTATCTAACAGGATATAGCAGTTGAGATTTGTCTCTTCCTCAAACTGTTTGATGTAGTAACGGTCGGTTCTGCCGTAAACTTTCCAGTCAATGTGTTTTGTATCATCTCCAGGCATATATTGTCTGTATTGAGAAAACTCAACACTAAACCCGTGGTATGGACTCTTGTGTAATCCAGAAATAAAACCCTCAACAACATATCTGGCAATCAGTTCAAGATTGCCAATTTGCGCGAGAATTGTAGGATTTAGGTACCGTCGTCCTTCTATTGTCTGTTGCATTGTGTGGTCCTTATGTTATTTTTTTCTTAGAACAAGCAGCGTTAGATCGTCAAATTGATCTGCGTCACCTTGAAAGTCCATGACTGACTCATAGATTAGGTTACAGATACTCGGTGCGTCCCCACCGTGGATCTTTTTAGCGATCTGTTCAAGTCGTTCTTCATCATAAAACTCATCATCAATGTTCACAGTTTCCGTAACCCCATCAGTATAAAAGATCACAAGGTCGCCGCTTTCAAGTTTTGTCTGTTCAGCCTCGTATTTAGCGATGAGTGGGACCATATCATTCGGGAACATACCCAATGGTAAACCGCCTACATCTTCTCCGAGCCACACTATGCTGCCACCGTTCTTCACAATAATCGGGGGGTTGTGTCCACCGTTGAGTGTTGTCAGAATATCTGTATCGGGATTGAGATGACTATAGAAAAATGTAGCATATTTCTCCTCTGTACCACTTACATAGAGTAGTGAGTTTAGTGTCATAGCCATATCTATCAACTCATTTTTCATATCTACGGCATCGTCCCCTTCACGTCCTCTTGCGCTTGATAATTCGGAGAGCAGTCCTGCTCGTAGCGTTGCCATCAGAAGTGCAGCCTGCATCCCCTTTCCTGAGACATCGGCAATAGCGAGTCCCCATCCGCCAGTCACCAATTCTATACAATCAAAATAGTCTCCACCAACCGGACCGCGTGGTTCATAATGTCCCGCCACCTCGTACCCTGGTATATCGGGAAGTGTATCAGGTATAAGGTTTTCTTGAATCTTCCGTGCCTCCTCCATCTCTGTCTGTAATTGTCGTGCTTCTAGTGCTTCTTGATGTAGATTGGCGTTTTCAATTGCAACACCAGCTTGTTTTGCAAATGAATCAATGAGGACTTCATCTTCATCCGTAAATTCAGCAGTTCTTCCCCCTCGTTCTTCTTTATCACCGACAACGAGAACACCTAAGATATCACCATCGCGTCCTTGGATTGGACCTGCCATCAAATTCCTGCCGCCGAACAGATTATCCGCTTTAGTGAAACAACGGTCTGTCTTTCCTTCTTTAACAACTCTCGCTAACATATCTAATGAGGTCCTTACATCAGATTTGCTTTCTTCAGATTCATCGCTGTCTAGCGAAATGGATAAAGTCTCTTTATCATCTTCACCTGACTCTTCAGAGATTAATGTCGGTGGGAATACATATCGGAGTTCAAGCTTCTGCTGTGCTGGTTGAATTAACATCAATCCGCCAACATTTGCATCCAATAGTGCGACAGCTTGATGAACGACCTGTTCAGCGGCATCCTCAGGTTGCAACAATTGACATATCTGGGGGGCGCTCTCTGCTAACATAAACAGTCTGAATTTTTCACTCTGTATACCTTCAACAATACGTGAATAGGCAATAGCGATTGATATCTGGTGTGCAAGAATATTAAGTAATTCTTGCTCCCATTTTTCAAATTTCGCGCGACCAAATAATCCGCCTAAACTCAGAATACCGAGAAATTCGTCGTGAATCTTTAAAGGTACCCATAAACGATGTTTTACATTCCCATCCATCAATTCAACGTTTCGATCAATAAACTGTTGTAATGGTTCAGGGGGAGTATCTAACGCAATCAGAGAGCATTCAAGCAAAGTCTCCACTTCTGTCTGTTCTATCTCAATAGGAGGCATCTCAGATTCTGGTGTTGAGGCGGCAAGCGTTAGATAATTATCTGAAGGGTGGAAACAGTAAATCGCGCCACCACTTGCTTGAAGCGTGCCGAGTGTAATGCGAAGATAGGTCTTACTAGAAACGTTAAAGTTGCTATGACCTGAGATGAGCGTCTGACCTAACTGCTCTAGTTCTGATAGACTAAATATTAGGCGTTGGATAGTGTCTTCTGCTGAACTTACGCGCATGTGAATTGTTCCTTTGTCTCTATAGAACTTAATGTAGGACCTTTATGATGCTGAATCATGCTGACCCGTTTAGGTAGGATATGGTGGTTAGCAAATCATTCCCAATATAAAAACGGTAACCTATTGAACTCAGAGACATTAGAAATTAGCAATAGCTGTTTTTTCATCGGGGAAGATACCGGCATACTTTGCTATTGCCATCATGCGAAAAGTGCGTTCTTGTGTGGCGGACAGTCCACAAAAATTTAACGTCCCTTCCCGTTCTTCCAGTGCCTCAATTATCTCTATCAGAATGGATATACCTATACTATTAATCAATGCAGTTTTGTCCAAGTTAATGACCAATTGCGTATAACCCTTTTCTATGAGTTCTAAGGCTTTCTTGGAAAGTTTCTCTCCGAGTGCATCGTTTAAATAACCTGCTGTTTCTAACACAGCGTACTGACGTTCAGCACGAATCTGAATATCTAATTTGTTTGCCAAACTTTGCCTCCTTAACAACAGTGCAACTGCTGAATACAGTGCAACTGCTGAATAAAAACACTACACAAACAGTGCAACTGCTGAATAAAAACACTACACAGTCTTACTCTTTACCATACTAATTGTTGTACCGTTTTCTCCACTCATAATATCAACGCTGTCCATGAGGGCGTGGATGATCTCTAAACCCCATCCACGTTTTCGCATTTCCGGATGTAAATCTGGCTTGCTGGTTCTGCGGTGTGTGCGATTTTCTGTGGAGAAACCGACTCCCTGGTCACTAATCTCGAATTCCAACCCGTCGGTTCTCATGATATACTTGATGATGACCTGACGATCTGGGCTCTGACTATGCTCAAAAGCGTTTATACAAGATTCAATCAAGGCGACTTGGATTTCCTCAATCTGTTCTTCACTAAAACTCATTGATTCAGCGATGACTGACGCTAATTGAGCAGCAGCAAGTTCCATATCCGGGCGCATCGGTATCGTCAGGAGCACTTGCTCATTGGAAATTGTAGTTGCCACGCTAAGTTGCCTCCTTGGTCAATAGTTTGAATTCTAATTTGTTCCTTTTCCAGACCATCAGTTGTAACGATGTTCTTGATGAACATTTGTCGATCTGGACTCTGCTCAATAACGTTTATATATGATTCAATCATGGTGAATTGGATTTCCTCAATCTGTTTCTTACTAAAACGCATTGATTCAGCGATGACTGACGCTAATTGAGCAGCAGCAAGTTCCATATCCGGGCGCATCGGTATTGTCAGGAGCACTTGCTCATTGGAATTCTTAGTTGCCACACTAAGTTGCCTCCTTAGTCAATAGTTTACATTCTAATTTGTTCCTTCTCGTAGCGTGCCCAATTGAGACCATTTGATCTTGTGTTAGACAACGCCAAAAAGCATGTGTTAAAAACAATTCTATTCTCATGTGTATTTTAATAGAATACCAAATTCTGCAAAATATTTCAAGTTTTGAATTTATTGTGGATATGTATTGGTCTTTACACTAGATATACGTGTGATATTTAACGGGTTTTAGGCAATAACCTTGCACACAAACAATCACCCAATTCAACCATGCAAACTATTATGACATGAAAAAGACTCAAAGTCAATATTCATTTTTATATCTGAAGACCTGCGGAAATAATCTGTGACGAGAAATGAGACGAAGTTCTGGATTACTCTCTGGATCTGGGGCAGCCTGTCTGTCCCCACCCAATTTAAACACGATCTGCTTAGCGATTTCAAATTTGATCGTCTGTAGGTGCGTTTGTTGGTAGTATTGGTCTCGTGTCTGCTTGATGAAGTTGCCGGGACGCAGCGTGGATATATTTCCAACCTGATATCCAGCTGCAGCTTCAAGAAAAACTGCCGTTGGCGTATATTCAGGTTCAAGCCAGAGTTTATCCATCGATTCTATGTCCGCCTTGATATCGTTTTTTCCAGTGTGAGGGAGTATCTTTCCACAATCGGAAAGCGTATTTCATAGTGCTCGCGTTCGTCAATCGCTCTGACGTGATTTACGGGTTTGTCGCCTTCTTCCCGTTTTTTTCTCTTCCTATCTTTGAAAGGGATAACAAGAGAACGGGATACCGTAAACATCCGCATATTCTGCGGTAAGGTGTCCCGTTTCGGGATCGGGTGTGTAGTTCATTCTGCGGAGTCCACGACCAACAACCTATTCACAGAGGAGTTGACTATCGAAGGCGCGTATACCGAGTATATGTGTGACATTGTTCGCATCCCACCCCTCGTTGAGCATTGCGACAGAGACAACGCACCGGATGTGTGCACCCGGTTTTCCCTTTTTCCCAATCGTAGCCACTACTTCACGTAGTTCTTCTGCAGTCTGACTACGACTCTTGGACGGATCATCGCTATCAACTGCATCTAATACTTTGAGGGTTTTCGGTTTAATAATGATTTCGTCTCAATTCTAAAACGCGAGTCCCTGACAGTCTAAGTTCTCAATCCTAAAATGGCATATACCATTACTTAGCCGAAAACCCTCTTTTTAAAATAGAGACTGGACCGATTTAAGTCTCGGACTCTCTTACACACCCCTGTCTAACACGTAATTACACAAACCCAAATGTAACAACAAAAACCCACAACGATCCAAAATGGACGTGCGGGCACAGTAGCGTTGACACTACCAGAACTATTAAAGTATTTTTACCGTTCTATGTTGTTATATTTAACGGTGACGTTGGAAGGGGGGCTCAAAACCGATGTTAATGCAAAAGCATCAACGAAGACACCTACACAATTTTCGATCAGACAGTAGACATCTGGTGCATATATTTGGACAGCATGATGGTTACTTTTTCGGTTTTTCATTGTTCCCGCTCAAAAAAATACAAAACTGAATACTAAAAGCAAATTAGGTATGTTCTTTTTCCTTAATTAAATATTTTGTATATTGGGCGGATAAACAGATCCGCCCAATATTGTGTTTCTAAATGCATCTACCGATTGAATAGGAATGATCGGGACGATATAAGAGCCCAGAGTAGGTCTTCCGTGTCTTCGCGTCTCGTAGTTTTATCAGTAAGATGTGTCTTTGCGGTTTCTAGTTCCGTTTTACTTGGCAAACGGCTCAAAGTCATTAAGTATAACTCTGTTGCCAATTCTTCAGGTTGCATTTTTTCCCCTGTTTTGGGTTCAAGAAGTTGTGTGATTGTACCGTTTCGATTTTTTAACTTCCCGTTCACGTAGGGGGAGTTGATGATGTGAAGTGCCTGGGTGAGAGTTGGTTCAAGTAATGGGTCTAAGTTCCCTAAGAACTCCCTATTAGAACGTCCGAAAAGACTGAGAAAACGGGAACTGACCGGTAACGGTATTTCAACAGCACGCATGCCTTGTGGATATCTGCCATATTTCTCTGATGCGCCTGTAACGTCGTTAAGAACATCAAGCAACACTTGTGCCATTAGTGGACGTGGCATGAATCGAGAGAAGAATCTATCGTCTAATTCATTTGTTTCATTCGGTTCAGCAGAGAGTTGATATGTGTGTGAGTTGAGAATGAGTTTGATAATATGTTTTGTATCATATCCGCTTCGTATCAACTCTTCAGCTAATGCTTCTAGGAGTCCTTCAACGCTTGGTGGTGTAGTAGCTCGCATATCATCGACTGGGTCAATGATTCCTCTTCCAAAATAGTGGCTCCACAGACGGTTTATGGTCGCTTTTGCAAAGTATGGATTTGAATCAGCGGTAATCCAATTTGCAAGATGGTCTATGGCTTCCGCTCGGTATGCTTCAGGGAGTGTTTCCCCACCGAGGAATGTCGGCTGTGCTACCTGTCCGCGATTTCCTTGAACAGATTGATTAATCACGCGTCCACCGGGGTTGTGGTAGACGACCAATTCTTGATAGAGTTCCCCACCTCGTGTGTTGACTTTACCGGTGAATGCGGCGAAGTTCCAATAATCATCTGTTGTCCATTCATCAAATGGATGCTTATGACATCTAGCGCAGCTTAGGCGTATACCGAGAAACACTTGTGCGGTAGTTTCAGCTCTACCGGAAGGCTGTCGTTCAATTCGATAGTAGTTTGTGGGTCCGCTTTGATAGGTACTGCCTGTGGATTGCAAAATATCTCGGACGAATTCATTGTAAGGGGTGTTATCGGTGATAGCATCCTTTATGAACTGATGGAATAGAGTCGCGCCTCGTTCTCCAAATTCTCCGTTTCCTAATCGTCTTGGATGAACGCGAAGCATATCCGCCATTTTTAATGTGCGTAGGTTCACCCATTCTGGTGTATCCATAAGTTTATCAATGAGGATAGTCCGTTTATCTGGGTTTTTATCTGAGAGAAATTCTCTTACTTCGTCTGAGGTAGGTAATTTCCCGATTGTATCCAGATATACCCTACGAATGAATTCAGAATCTGAGGAGAGTTCAGATGGACGCACATTCAATTTTTTGAGTTTTGCAGCGACGAATTCATCAATGAAATTGTTTGTGTGAATTTTTGGGAACGGTTTCCCATCAGCTGCTCTCGGTACAGTGATGAAAGTAGAGGTAACTTCCCCTAAGAATCTTGCTAAGATGGCGGTGCCGCCCCAACGTGTGCTTGTGACCAATCCTTCTTCTGTTACTTTTGCGACAGGTTCATCTTTAGATTCGTATACGGTTTGGTGTGTGACATCTTCGATGGATCCATCCGTAAAATGAGCAAGGACTTTCACCTGCTGGGTTTCGCCAACAGCGTTGAAAGCAACCTCTTTGGGTTCTATTTCAAGTTTTTCTAGCCGTGGTTCGTCTGGTGAAAAATGAGCACCTGCTTCAATCCATTGGAGGATAGTTTCTGCTTCATCAGACCCGACTTCAAACCGGATGCCGCCAGTGTGTGGAATCTGTCCTGTAGGTTTTAGATAGAGCAGGCTCTGTTCAGGTTCGATCAAGTTAATCCGTCTTCCACGGTTGTGGTGTGCGATTGGTTCATAATCGCTTTCTGGATTGAGTGTGAGAAGGGAAAGATTTAAACCTCCTTGTCCACCAAATTTGCCGTGGCAAAGTCCTGTGGAACAACCCATTTTGTCCAGAATTGGTGCGATATCTTTTAGGAATAGAGGTGTGGTATTTTCTGTTTTATTATCCGTTTGTGTCTCACTATCTATATTTCCCCAACACGTTGAGGGAATAAGGGTGCCTGTATATACAAGAATAGTACATACCATCAGGATAGGAACTGAAATGTTCCATCTACTGTTTTTCATTTTATTTCTCCTTGCTAAGTAAGGAATACTTAGTGATTGTCTTATCAATTTAGTGGGTTATACAGTTTTATATCGCGTTCAACGCTTGAATTTAATATTGGTGTTTTTATGATTCAATTTAGTTTTTGTGAATTTCTTTCCTATTTGGCATTATGTTGGGTTTCGTTACGTTATACCCAACTTACAAAATAAACTTTATATAGCATGAGTTATACAAACACTTTTGAAAAAACTTCAGACATATTTTCAACGAACAGGAATGTGAGTCCGTCTTGAATGTCTCCTGGGATTTCGACAAAATCTTTTTCATTTCCTTGTGGAATAATGATTGTTTTTATACCTGCTTGTTTTGCTGCGAGTATTTTTTCTTTAATTCCACCTATGGGTAGAATTCTTCCTCTTAGAGTCAATTCGCCTGTCATTGCTATTTCTGGGTTAATGCCTCGGTTTGTAGCGATAGATGCGATAGCAGTTGCCATAGTAATACCTGCGGAGGGTCCGTCCTTTGGAATTGCGCCTGCGGGAACGTGTATATGGATATCATCATGCAATATGTTAGTGTCACCTTTCAGAGATGATGTTTGTGATTTAACATAAGTGAGTGCAGTTTGTGCGGATTCTTGCATGATATTTCCGATCTGTCCGGTAATGCGTAGGCTGCCTTGTCCATTCTGTTTTTGTATTGCGGTTGCTTCTACAAATAGGATTTCTCCGCCTGCGGGTGTAATTGAAAGTCCTGTGGCGACTCCTACATCAGCGGTTCGTCCTGCGATTTCAGATTCAAATTTCGGTGGTCCGAGATAATTTGGTATTTCTTCATTTCCAATAGTTGTAGGGGCGTTTTTTCCTTCTGCGACTCTACGAGCGGATTTACGACAGAGCGTTCCGAGTTCTCGTTCCAAGTTTCTGACACCTGCCTCACGGGTATATCTTGTGATTACTGCATGGATAGCGTCGTCTGAAATATTCAATTGTTTTTCCGTAATTCCGTTTGCGGTTAATTGTCTCGGAATAAGGTATTGTTTTGCAATTTGTTTTTTTTCATTTGAGGTGTATCCTGGCAAGTCGATTGTCTCCATCCTATCTCGTAGTGGTGGTGGAATGGTATGAATTTGGTTTGCCGTTGTAATAAACATGATGTTTGATAGGTCAAATGGTACATCCAAGTAGTTATCTGTAAATGTGTGATTCTGTTCAGGGTCAAGTACTTCAAGCAGTGCAGCTGCTGGATCGCCTCTAAAATCTGAACCGAGTTTATCAATTTCGTCAAGCATGAAGACGGGATTATTAGATTCGGCTTGTCTTAGTCCTTTAACAATTCGTCCTGGCATTGATCCTATGTATGTGCGTCTATGTCCTCGGAATTCAGCTTCGTCGTGCATTCCTCCTAGAGAAATTCTGACGAATTTTCTACCGGTTGCCCGTGCTATAGATTTACCGAGTGATGTTTTTCCCACGCCTGGTGGTCCGACGAAGCAGAAGATGGGTCCCTTCATATTGCCTTTGAGGAGTCTGACAGCGAGATAATCTACGATCCGTTCCTTGACTTTTTGTAGATCGTAGTGGTCTTCGTCGAGTATTTCTAATGCTTTTTTTAGGTCAATTGCGTCATCCGTGTTGACTGACCATGGTAGATTTAGTAACCAATCCAGATAGTTTCTGGAAACAGTAGATTCTGGGGAGAAGGATTGCATTTTTGTAAGTCGATTTAGTTCTTTCAGAACTGCTTTATGTGCTTTATCGGGTAGATTTGCTTTTTTGAGTTGTTCCCGCATTTCTTCTACATCAGTAGTTAAATCGTCTGCTTCACCGAGTTCGGTTTGAATTGCCCTGAGTTGTTCCCTCAGATAGTATTCGCGTTGTCCTTTATTTATAACGGCTTGGGCGTTAGATTGAATTTTACTTTCTAATTCATGCAGTTCAACTTCTTTTGCAAGTATAACTGCAAGTTTGTTGAGTCTTTCGGGTATATGAACTGCCTCAAGAATTTGCTGTTTTTCTTGCGGTTTTAGGTCTAAGACTGTAGCGATATAGTCAGCTAAACGTCCTGGTTCGTCAATATTTTTTGCCATGAGTCCATGCTCCTCTTGGTATCGTGAGGAAAGATGGATTATGCGTTGTAACATTTCGTCTGTACTTCGGACGAGAGCTTCAATTTCCATATTTTTTTCGTTATCTTCTTCAAGTTTATCATCATCTTCTATGAGTCTGACGCGTGCTTTCATGAAGGGTTCAGTATAGAGGATTTCTTGGACTTCTACACGTGATCGTCCGTTTGCAAGGAATATTACATCTTCATCGTCTTTTTTTGTTTTTACGATGTGAATTAGGCTTCCAATTGGACTTAATTCATCTATTGTCATATCTTTTACGGCGCGCGGGTCTGTGTCTAAACTTCGTCCTGAAGTTGTTTGGAAGATACAGAGTTCTCTATCACCGTTCAACATTGCATCATCAACAGCATCCATTGCTACTTTTCCTGACAATGCGACGTGATGTGGGTAAAATGGTGGGACTGGTGGCATATATGGAAAGATAACGAGGTCATCTACGGGTAGAATTGGTAGTTCTACCGTCTCTATCTGTTTTTCAATATCTTCATTTTGTTTGATATTCTCTTGCTTTGTGTTTTTTTTCACTGCTATTTCTCCTTCCATCTATTTCAGGTGCATCGAGTGTTAATCATCATTTACGACAATTGTTTTTTCATTATTAACACTGCGGATCCATCCGCGTTCACCTTCAATAATCACTTCTGTATCAAGTGCAGCACATAGTTTTTTGTATTTCTGTAGTGTTTCAACAGCAGTATGTTTTAAGTCATCCTGTGTATTTGATGCATTATTATCATTGGTTTTGAGAAGACTTGGTTGCGGTATCAATACACCTTTTTTATTAGTCAAAATAGGTATTATTTCAATAGACTTGAGCGCACCTTTATTAAAGGTTGCTTTGGGTATAATTGTTCTGACGTGCTGTAGTTCATACGTGTCGTATATGAAGTCAGCTAAGCTATATATTATAGGTTTTCCTTTGTATATTTCAATACCTCCTAAGGTATGAAGTTGTTGACACAGTACCATATCTGTCCCAGCATCGATGAGTGCTTTAGCGAAGATGCGTTGTCTTCCAATACTTGCTTGTCTTGTTTCTTTTTTTGCTTCTCTTTTTCCCCAATGCAGCCAAACGATGGTAAGTTCTGCTTTATTTTTTACTTGTTTAACTGCATGTATCATCTGACTATATGCTGCAGAAGCGACGACATTGAGAGAAGGCGTATTGAATTCATTTCCTCGTAGATATGCAAAGAGTGCTACCTTATGACCTTTGACATTAATCCATGCGGGTAAATTTGCCTCAGCAGGTGAAACACCTGCTCCCATTGTTTTGACGTTATACCACGTTAAATTGGTTAATGTATCTTCAAGTGCAACGATTCCAAAGTCCAAGATATTTGGAGATGCCAAAGAAACTGCGTCAAAACCAGCGTTAGCAATAGCGCGTGCCAGTCCTGGTGGTGATCGAAAATGATGTTGTTGTATTATGCTTGGTTCTCCTCTGTCAGAGATACTGGCGTTTAGCGACACAGTTGCCACATCTGCTGATTGGATGATGGGTGCTGTGCCTTCAAAAAACATACCTGCTCCTTGTCGTTCTATTATCGGTGTTAGACTACTGCCGATTGTGATATCTCCGACAGCAAGGATGGTTATTTCATCATTCTCTATTTCCGATGCGTGTATTACAATACCTATGTGCAAAATTGGAGCGATACCTAAGAAGATTATAATTAAATTAAATACACTTTTCATTTTTCTGTTTTTAGTTGATTGCCGATTGCTATTAGAGCATCTGCGAGCGTATGTTTTTCAGGTTGCCCGGAGTCTTGTAGTTTTTGTGTTTCTGTCTGAAGTCCATCAATTTGTGCCTGGAAGTCAGTTGCAAACTCATTGATAAGCATGGATAGTTTTTCAAGGTCATTTTCAGTGCGATTAATATGTTCGTCAATACGGTTATCTACATGAAGTATGATGTTGTCCGGTATATTTCCGTATTGTGCTTTGATGTCCGATATTTCTTTTAGCAATCTTGTTTCGACTTCGGCGACACTGTGTTGCACATTTCCAAGTTCTATTGTCAATTTCTCAAGTTGATCATTGTATTTACGAAAGTCTGCTCCAAATATAGTGTTTCTGAGATAAGATTCTAAGTTTTGGGGTCCTGTCTCTTGTGTATTTTCAATCAGGGGTGGATGTTGTGTTTCTTTCATCAATTATCTCCTATGCATAGGTAAGCGCGTAAGAATAAACATCCAATCTAAGGTGGTGAAAGTTCATGGATAATTATATAGATTATCTGGTTTCTGTTCTTCCTTTTCAACGTTTAATTGTATTGAAAGTTTATCTTCTTGTTCTATTTCATCGTCTGTCTGTGTACGATTTGCGTTGAATTCTTGCAGGATGCAGTTTACGATATTTTCGCTGTATGCTTTAACTGAAACTTGTCTTTGATTTGCTTCCCACGCTATTCTTGCTACCGCTTCGAAGTATTCTGCATGTTTATATGCCTCTAATAGGTCCCTGCCTCTTGAAAATGTACCGTGTCCGATCCAGTAAAGGATATGACGCATTGGTTCATTTCCGTTTTCAAAAAGTCTTAAGCTTTCATAAGACAACTCAGGAATTCCTGGTACTTTTTCCTGAGCGAATCCGATTCCGCCAGAAGCATCATATATGATGGGTGTTTCCGGTTCATACCCTTTAAGAAATTGATAGAATCGGTCTTGCTGTCCGTGCTCTGTCCGTGATATTAGGTTCAAAAATTTTGGTTGTAAATGGACTAACGCTTTGAATCCATTTTTTTCAAGTTGTTCAAAAATGAGTAGATAGTGGAACATCTCACTTGTCGGCAGACTCGGTTGTGAAACATTGTCTTGTTCGTGCTGTGTCTGTGTAC
Source organism: Candidatus Poribacteria bacterium (assembly GCA_965208245.1). Taxonomy (GTDB): domain Bacteria; phylum Poribacteria; class WGA-4E; order WGA-4E; family WGA-3G; genus MSPOR6. The sequence goes on along the minus strand of OZ242325.1, from coordinate 3,986,623 downwards.
CAAAGCGCATACGATAGTGTGTGCCATCTGCTTCTATCTCGATCACGGTTACATTAAGTGCTGGATGCTCAATTGCTATCATGTCTAGTCGAGATCCTGATTTTGTCAGAAGTACATGTCTACCCGCTAATCCTTTTACAACGATTGCTTTAGGTAGTGCGTATCGTGGTGATTCGTCATAGTTGATGAGACACTTTGTATCTACCGGTTCTGATAATATCACCCCCATATTTCCTGCGGATGCCCAGAGGTAATCATGAGTGTGTGCATGAGTGCCAACCCATCCCATTTGTCCGATACAGGTACCTAATTCAGTATCGGGTGAAATAGGGTTCAGGTTGGATTGAAATCCTCTTGCAACCCACTGTCGATAACGGTAACTGTGCGGTGGTGGTATTTGCTGTTGTGTCAAGTAAGGATTGACTAATGTAAATTCCACTTGTGCCTTTGATATTATTTTGCTATTGTCATATATCTTGTTTTAAAATATACCATGTTTTCTGTAGCTTTTGCAACTAAAATCGTTCCGCTAAGTTTTTACATAATATCGTGTTATACTCTGACGTAAGTTTGATAAATCGTAATTGGACATTCGATGTGATTAGGAAATAGCATCTACCGGCCTGGGAACATCGCTAAATTGACGCTTATGGCAGAATACGCGTTTGGTATTCAGCATTGATAAGGATATCGCACCTACTGGATGTTTATTTATGGTAGATTATACAATTAATTCTACATTCTGAGTTGTAGGAGGGAACTCCGATTCCCGACTATCAAAGGGTTTGGTTGCGATTCGGAGATCGCTCCTACAAACAAGGTGTATAATCATTTTCCTGTTTCACCATAATCCACGTTTGCTACAACGACCCGTTCAATTCCTGCATAATCATTTATAAATTGAGAGTGTGTGTACATCGTTTGTTTATCAAGAATTGCTTTAACAGATTCTGTTTGCTTTGCCCCGATTTCAAATATCAATTTACCTTTAGGCAGTAGGAAATTAGGTGCTTCTAAGATAAGTCTCCGAATAACATTCAGTCCGTCATCTCCAGCTATTAATGCAATATGTGGTTCATGATCGTATATATCTTTGCTTAATTTCTTGCTTTCATTAATTGATATGTAGGGTGGATTGGAGACGATCCAGTTGAATTTCTTAGGTTTCACTTGGTTTATTGGTTCAAAGAGGTCTCCGTGAATAAGTTCTATACGATCTACACATTCATGTATATCTCTGTTTTTTGCTGCAACAGTCAATGCTTTCTCACAGATGTCAGTTGCGACAATATCACATTCTGGCATATTGATGGCGAGTGAAATTGCAATTGCACCACTTCCTGTTCCTATTTCTAATATATTTTCTGGCTTACTATCATTGGATTTCAAGACTGTTTCTACGATGAATTCTGTTTCTGGACGTGGTATTAACACGTTTTCATCAACGTAGAAATTTAGAGACATGAATTCTTTATGATTGGTTAGATAACTTATAGGTGTTCGTGTGATGCGTTTCTTTATTAATTCACGTAGTATTGTTAAGTCTTCTTGAAAGACGGGCATGTCAAAATGTAGGTAGAGTTGTAGTCTACTTTTTTTTAGTAGGTATCCGAGTATCACCTCTGCATCTAATCGGGGTTTTGGTATATTATGTTTTTGAAAATAACTTGTAGTCCACTCAAGGAGCTCAAGCACGTGCCAGATTTTGGAAGTCATAAGTTCTTATCTGCTTTTGCGGAGCTCCGTTGTGACAGTTTAACTGGAAAAAGTGTCAGGTAAAGTCTATCTCAGTATTATAGTGAACTTTAGAATTAATGAAACACTCCACAACTGTGTGAGGTAACCTCGCTCCTACGCTGGGTGTTCTTCGTAAACGGTGAAATGTTTCTGAAACTATTTTAATCAATAGGTTTAACTTTCCACGTTTTTTAACATTTCAACTTGGTCAGCAGTTGTCAATCGTTCAATGAAAGGGTCTAATTCTCCATCTAAAGTACCATCTAACTGATAGCTGCTAAACTGGATTCGGTGATCAGTTACTCGTGATTGTGGGAAATTATATGTACGGATCTTTTCACTTCTATCGCCACTGCCTACCATTAACCTACGGGTTTCAGTACGTTCGCTGTCCAATTCGGCTTGCTTTTTTTCTTGAAGGCGTGCACGCAAGATTTTCATTGCCTTTGATCTATTTTTGTGTTGTGATTTTTCATCTTGTTGCGTTACGACAAGTCCAGTAGGAATATGTGTTATACGAATAGCAGAATCTGTTGTGTTTACACTCTGTCCACCTGGTCCCGAAGATCGATATGTATCTATGCGTAATTCTGTTGCCTCGTCAATCTGTATGTCAATTTCTTCTGCTTCAGGGAGAACTGCGACAGTAACTGCAGAGGTATGAATACGTCCACTGGTTTCCGTTGTAGGAATTCGTTGGACACGATGTATTCCTCCCTCATACTTAAGTAACCTATATGCAGATTTCCCTTCAACTGAAAAGACTACCTCTTTTAAACCTTTGAGGCCGGTAGCATTGGAACTAAGCATGTCTACTTTCCACCCTTTTCTCTCAGCATAACGTGTGTACATTCGAAAAACTTCTGCGGCAAATAGGCTTGCTTCTTCTCCGCCCGTGCCAGCACGGATTTCTATGATGACGTTTTTTTCATCATTTGGGTCTTTTGGAATAAGAAGCAACTTAATGGATTCTGTTAACGTATCAATTTGTTGTTTAAGTCCTACCATTTCTTCCTGTGCAAGTTCAACCATTTCAGGATCATTTTCTTCTGTTAATAGAGATTCTGTTTCCTGAATTGCTGTTTCTAGTTGTTGGTAGTCCTTGTATGCTGTTACAATAGGGGAGAGTTCAGCGTGTGTCTTTGCCAGGTCTTGCAGGCGTTGTGGATTTGAAATTTGTACTGGATCGCTTAATGATTTTTCGACATCTATGAATTTATTCCGGATGTCTTTTAGTTTATCAAACATATCAACTGTTCGCTTTTAATCTTTTCCGAGTTATTGGTGTTTTCCTGATGAACACATTGCATAGTTATACGTGTATTATTTTTCTGTTTGATCGGTGAGTCCATAGCGACGGCGGAAACTTTCTACACGTCCTGCTGTGTCAATAAAACGTGTCTGTTGTCCTGTATAAAATGGATGGCATTTTGCACAAACATCTACGCGTATCTCTGATTGGGTTGTGGCGGTTTTATAGGTTGCGCCACAGACGCAATTAATAGTACATTCAGTTATCTCGGGATGAATTTCGGGTTTCATAGTTTATCTCCTAATTTTTTTATTGTTGTCGTTCTTTGAGTCACAAACTGGATAGTTTGTGCTACTAAGAGGCACAAGTTGTAAAGTTTGTACTACAAAAAATCCATCATTTATCAGCAATGGTCTAAGATGGAATGAAGTGTAATTGTTACTTACTGTTTCTAACAGTTTGTATTCGCTTTTTGCCGGGTCGTGCTGTACCTTCAAGCATATTGTCAAGGAATTCCTCATTGGTCTTTGTTTTTTCTAACTGTTGTATAAGCAATTCCATGTATTCAGCCATACTCATTTGACCTGTTAATTTTCGCAATACCCATACTTTGTTGAGTACATCAGGTTCTAACAATAGTTCTTCACGGCGTGTTTTTGATTTTTCTATGTTGATAGCGGGAAAAATCCTGAGTTCTAATAGTGTCCGATCCATGTGAATTTCCATGTTAGCAGTTCCCTTAAATTCTTCATATATGTATGTATCGGACCGGCTTTCTGTATCAACAAGTACAGAAGCAATGATTGTTAAACTGCCACCCTCCTCAAATTTTCGTGCTGCGCCACAGAATTTACGTGGTTCTACGATTGCCATTGCATCTAATCCACCTGACAGAGTTCTCCCACTATGTGGTGCTGTCATATTGTAGGCTCTTGCTAGTCGTGTCATGCTGTCAAGTAAGATTACCACATCCTCTCCACACTCCACCATCCGTTTCGCTTTTTCAATTGCCATTTCTGAAACTTGGATGTGACGTTCAGGTTGTTCATCAAAAGTAGAACTTATTACTTCTCCATTTACAGTTCTGATGACATCGGTGACCTCTTCTGGGCGTTCATCTATCAGTAGAAATATGAGTGATACTTCTGGATGATTAGCTTCAATGCCACAAGCGATGTTTTTGAGAAGTGTTGTTTTTCCACTAAATGGTGGTGCGACGATTAGTCCTCTTTGTCCTTTTCCGATAGGTGCTATGAGGTCAATAATTCGTGTTCCATGTTCTGAAGGTGTGTGTTCCAGTTTGAATTTCTCATACGGAAATACCGGTCTGTGTGTATCAAACGGCGTTCTCATCTTTACAGTTTCTGGGGGTTGTCCGTTTACCTTTTCTATCTGCAATAGGGCAAAATAGCGTTCAGTTTTGTTCTCTGATTTTTTTGGTGGACGAATTACACCTTCTACAACATGTCCTGTCTGTAAACCGAATAAACGGATCTGTGATGATGAAACGTATATATCCTCATCACTCTGCAGATAGTTTGATCGGGGGGATCGGAGAAAACCGTAGTTCTGATCCTTTTCATCTAAAATCTGTAGTACCCCTTTACCATATAAGGGTACGCCTTTCTCCGATGCCTTTTGAAGTATTCGCGTAATGAGTTCATCCTTACGCAACCCATTAGTATCATCGATACCATAGGATTGTGCAATAGCATTTAATCCAGAAATCTCCATTTCCTGGAGCTTGCCTATGTCCAAGCTCTCCATAGTAATATAACTCCTAAGTATTACCTGTATCCATTTTCATTTATCTTCTATAAGCACTCTATTTAGGGAGTGATTTCATTGAAACTCATTTAAACGGAAGCAGGTCAATTATCTTGAATAGAACAGTAGCACAGAATTATGTGCCCTGTTTATATATTATAACGATAAATTTACCGGACGATGGGACCGGTAAAGAAAGATTATGATGCTTTTTTGGATCGTTATACACATTCTAACGCGTATACGTATCGTGCCCGACGGGCAGTTGACAGACAGTATTCATTCTTGATATTTCTTGTATAGCATCTGTCTGAAAAAAGCAGTACTGTGTATTCTGGGGTCCGAGTGAAAGTGTTGGCAGGGATTTAACATCCTTTGTGCGTTATGACAGAGATTTTACTCCGATATTTGAATCATATCACATTATATTATACATGAATTTAAAACAAACGTCAAGTCTTTTTTACTCTGATTAGGAAAAACGTGTATAAGCGCAAATAGTAAATCTGCAAAAATTACTCTGCAGTGCTTTCTGTAATTGACCGGAGACGCCGTAGTACATTTGCATTATTACTATTATGTTCTAAGAAATTTTCCCAGAGTGATGCTGCTTCATCGTTGTAGCCTTTTGAAACATAGTAATCACCGAGTGCCAATATAGGTATATCTGATTTTGGATTCATCTTTATTGCTTCTTTAAATGCTGTCACAGCAGCGTCTTCTTCACCTTTGAGTAGTGCGATTTCACCTTTTGCATAGGGAAGCAACGTATGTTTTGGATATTTGGTTGACAAGGTTTCCAATAGAGTTTGTGCGTCATCTTCTTTTCCATACTTATGTAATGAGACAACAGCAAGTATAGTTCCTAAACCGTATTGGTATGTCAACGTCTGTTTTTCTGCAGCACTGTCAGCACTATTGAGAAGTCGTTCTGCTATTCTTGCAGCTGCTTTATATTTTATCTGTGCTTTATTGAACTGATCGTACTTATAACAGATATCCCCAAGCGTTTTCAGGACTATGAATGAATTTCTTTTTTGTTCTACAAGGTCTTGAAAAATTATAGCTGCTTTTCTATCGTGTAGGCGATAATGCAATACTTCAGCAAGACTTTGCAAGGCGTCAGTGTTTTCCGGGTTCATAGCGACTGATCGTTCGAATGCATCTCGTTCTTTCTCAGGTTCATCGAGCATCTGAAATGTTTTACCAATATACCAATATACTTCTGCATCTTTGTTATGATTTAAACCGACAACTGAGTTAAAAGTCTCCAACGCTTTTTCGTATTCCTCATTTGTATATTGATTCTGTCCAGTGTTGATTACAACGTCAATAATCTTACTATCTTTACTGGCTGCCTTTTTAAGAACGGCAACTGCTTTCTGATGCATCCCAAGTTTTCTGTAGCAGATAGAGAGTCGTAGATAGGCATGAGGGTTCAGTTTTGCCTTCTCAGCTTCAGCTCTGGCAATTGCATCAAAGTAGAGTGCTCCGGCATCACGGTAATTTTCATCGTCAAAGAAGAATTTTGCGATCATAAGTTCAGCATCGTAATATGTCCCTTCGTCGTCTGTTGCAATAGTAGTGTCACCACCGAAACTACTCATCACTTCTTCGGCAGATACACCGAACCCTGCATCTGCCATAGCAACTTTGCTTTTCATTGCTGGACTTCTTTCAATGTCACGAGGGTGATTTCTTTCTCTTCTTTCTTGTTGTCTTATCATTGCTCGTCCGATCTGTGTATCTTCAGGGTTTTCTGGTTTGGGAATTTCAGCGTTGAGTTCTGTAAGTTCTGCTTTCGCTTTCTCAATTTGTGATTGTGCATCATCAAGTCTACTATATTTTTTTACCATGAATTGAAGTGTTCGCTTCGCTTCAGTTTCATTCTTTAGATGCTGTCTTTGTATGCGTGCTTTATTCTCAAGTGCTTGTACCGCTCGTCTACTTTGTGGATTTCTATTTGCAAAATTGTCAAATACTTCTACGGCTTGTTCGAATTTCTGTCCTTCTTCATAACTTTTCGCCAACATTAATTGTGCATCATGACTTGTTTCAAGATGAGGATATTGGTTAACGATCGTGTCAAAATGTGTTGCTGCTTTATCGTATTTTTCTTCTCTAAAATTGTGCATCCCGAGGCGATAGTGTGCTTCTGCAGCTTCATCACTCTCTGGGGCAGCTGCAATAATTGCTTGATATGATTGAACACCCTTTGCTGTTTGATTCATGCGTTCAATATTTAATTTTCCAATAGCAAGTTGTGCTTTCCGTGCATCTTCTGTGCCTGGATTGGTATCAACAATGTTTTGGTATGCTTCTAAGGCACCACGGTAATCTTTCGCTTCAGCCATTTGGTCACCACTGTTCAATGCACTGCCGGACAAACACCCCATTTTTCCTAATGATACTAAAACTAATGCTGCTATTAGCAAGTAGTTGACATATTTCATGGTTTTTCTCCTTGTTTATAGTGGAATTTACAATCAATGAAACACTCCTCAGCGGGCGAGGAGACTTTGTCCTTACGGGACTTGTGGTATGCAAGTTCGTTGAAATATCTTTTTAATTCTAAACTTTACTATATTACGTTAATACATCTGTCAATACATCTGTCTGGATGAACATAAATCTACTAACCCAAGAATGTCTTGATATGTATAACCTTCCTTCTCAATCAGTTCATTACAGTCTATTCTGTTTTTCTCATTCGGTCCTTTACCGGCTGCCAGTATAGAGTTTGTTAGCCAACTGGTGCGGACACCGTTGACACCTGATGTATAGTTTGTATCATAATCACCCTTGACAAGTCCGCATAGCTGGTCTACTTTACTTCTTGGATATCCTTCAGGCCGGGGATATGAAATAGGCTCTGGTTCTCCATCTTTTGGTATGAAGTTTATCCCTTTTTTAATCTCAATAGTTCCCTCGTCTCCTTCAAGTATTACCCACTCCTCAAATCCAACACGTGTATTCCCCATAATTTTAATAGTGCCTTCAGCATCATTATCAAGTTTAACATCAGAATAGGAGTTGATTTCAACGAACTTCGGTACAAGATTTCCGTCGTCGTCTTCGAACTTCATATCCGTTGTGCCGTAGACTTCAGCAGGTAAAGTATTTGTCATCCAGAGGAAAATATCCTGCAAGTGACTACCCGAGTCGTTTGGTTGTCCGCCGCCAGAGAAACGGGGATCACCACGCCATCCACTAGCACCCCAACGTTGCGCCATGTAGACTTCAAACTTCTTAAGGTCACCGATTTTTCCTTCAGCAATAGCCTGTCTTCCCGTGATGTATGTATTATCGTAATGACGTTGGTATCCGCCGACGAGGTGTAAGTCGCTACCGATAGCGATTTTCGTTATTGTGATTGCATCACCGACGATGTTTGCCATCGGTTTTTCAACAATAACATGACACCCCGCACGGAGGGCGTACTTAACATGGATATCGTGTAATGAATGGGGTGAGAAGACTCCAACAACATCTAAGTCTTCGTGATTGAGCATTTCAATAAATTCATGCTCACCAAGGTAACGTTTGAAACTATTGGGTTTGTAATCTTCTACGCGTTGTTGCAGGGCATTTTCTAATGCGTCTAAACTACCTTCATGTGTATCAGCAGCAGCGACGACTTCGGCATCCGGACGCGTTGCAAATCCCATTGTGTTGCCACGGCCAGCACCTCCTGGTCCAATCACACCAACTCTTAATATGTCATTTTTGCTTGTCATCCTTTAGAATCTCCCAGACAGCTCAATTGAAGTTTTGAATATCGTAAAGTCAACTTTTAAACTAATTCAATGTATCATATAATGCAATGAATATCAATAAAATAATGATTCATTATTCAAGATACCAAATTTTTTATCCTGTAAACACCTTAAATAGTTTTCTAAGGGGATCGTAGAATTCATCAACAACTCGCTCCTTAAGAGGAATTATAGCATTGTCAGTAATCGTAATATGTTCTGGACAAACCTTTGTGCAGCATTTCGTAATATTGCAATAACCGATACCGTCAGAGTCTTTCAATTCTTCTAGTCTATTCTCTGTATCTATAGGGTGCATTTCTAATGAAGCAGCATAGACTAAGTAGCGAGGTCCGATAAATTCATCATGAAGATCATGTTCCCGTAGAACATGGCAAACATCTTGGCATAAAAAGCATTCAATACATTTTTTAAACTCTTGAATATGATCTATATCGACCTGTTCCATTCGCCAGGTTCCATCTTCTGCATCAGGGGGGCGCGGTGTGAAGGGTTTCATCTTTTCTTTGAGTTTGTAATTCCACGAAACATCCGTAACAAGGTCTTTGATCAGAGGAAATGTACGCATCGGTTCAACGGTGACCGGTTCATCAAGTGGTAAGTCGCTAAGACGTGTCATACATAATAATTTAGGGTTCCCGTTAACTTCTGCCGAACAGGATCCGCATTTACCTGCTTTACAATTCCATCGGACAGCAAGGTCATTTGCTTGCTCTGCTTGGATTCTGTGGACTGCGTCTAAAACCACCATCCCTTCAGAGACTTTTGTTTCGTAATCCACAAATTCTGCGGTATCTGCGTCGCCACGCCAGATTTTAAAAGTTGCTTTATCCATTCTTTATTCCTTCCAGGATATACCATTATGTTATATAGTAGACTTCAGAATTAATGATACGCTCTACAGCAGGCAAGGAAACCTCGCTCCTACAAGATTAATGATACACTCTACAGCAGGCAAGGAAACCTCGCCCCTACAAGGGTGATCTTTGTAAATACGTAAATGTCTCATTAACTATTGATTTTACTATATTTAACCCATTTCCTCAATAATTTGCCGTTGTTCATCTGTTAATTCGGGAACACGTTCGCGCCGAATAGACATTGATTCATCATCTGCTTTATGGATAATTGTGTTGTATTTTCCTGCACTTGGTTCCTCCTTCTCAGGAAAGTCATCGCGTGAATGTGCACCGATGCTCGCTTTTCGTTCGAGCGCAGCAAGCGCAATTGCTTCTGATACAGTAAGTAGGCAGTCAAGATCGAGTGCGGTATGCCATCCTGCATTGTATTCCCGATTGCCGACTACGTGAGTTTTCTCAGTTTTTTCACATAACATCTTTATTTCTTCAAGTGCTTGATTCAGACTGTCTTGACTTCGAGCAATGCCTACTAATTGCTGCATCTTTTCTTGTAGTTGTGATTGGATTTCATAAGGATTATCACCTTCTGCAGGATTATCAAAAGGTTTCAAAACGTGTTGTGCGATCTTCTCAATATGACCTTCCTCAATAGGCACAGCATCGTTTTCCATTGCAAATTGTGCAGCATACTCTCCGGCACGTTTACCGAACACAAGCAGATCAGAGAGTGAATTCCCACCAAGTCTATTTGCCCCGTGTAGTCCTGCCGCACATTCACCAGCTGCAAATAGTCCGGGGACACATGTCATCTGAGAATCTGCATTAACTCGAATGCCCCCCATAATATAATGTGTTGTTGGGCCTACTTCCATCGGTTCTTGTGTAATGTCAATGTCTGCTAGTTCTTTGAATTGATGGTACATGCTGGGTAGTTTTCTACGGATATGTTCTTCAGCGTTCGGGAGTTTTTCTTTAATCCAAGCGATATCCAAGAATACACCGCCGTGCGGACTACCTCTCCCTTCCTGTACCTCCCGTACAATACAGCGAGCAATATGATCACGCGTCAACAGTTCTGGCGGTCTACGTGCATCTCGGTCTCCTTGTGTGTATAACCACCCCTCCTCAGGACTATCAGCCGTATGATTAGCATATAGTTCCGGTATATCGTCAAACATAAACCGATGTCCTTCACTGTTTGTCAGGATACCTCCTTCACCTCTAACACCTTCAGTAACTAAAATGCCTTTAACGCTGGGGGGCCAAACCATTCCTGTGGGATGAAATTGGACGAACTCCATATCAATCAGTTCAGCACCTGCATGGTATGCAAGCGAATGACCGTCACCTGTATATTCCCAACTGTTACTTGTGATCTGATATGCCTTCCCAACGCCTCCAGTGGCTAAGACAACTGCTTTTGCAGAAAAGGCTTTGAATCTCCCTTTTTCTCGTTCATAGCCGAAAGCTCCTGAAACTCTATCACCTGTTTTAAGGAGGGATATAATGGTATTCTCCATATAGACATCAATTCCTTGGTGAATTCCGTGGTCTTGTAGTGCTCGAATCATCTCTAATCCGGTACGGTCACCGACGTGAGCGAGTCTTGGATACTGATGTCCACCGAAATTGCGTTGCAGGATACTCCCATCTTCTGTTCGGTCAAAGAGTGCTCCCCATTTTTCAAGTTCACGTACACGTTCTGGTGATTCTTTTGCATGCAATTCTGCCATACGTGCATCTGATAGGTATTGACCGCCCTTCATCGTATCCGCAAAATGTACTCGCCAACTATCTCTTTCGTCTACATTTGCCAATGCTGCAGCGACTCCGCCTTCCGCCATGACAGTATGTGCTTTACCGAGTAAGGATTTGCATACCAAGCCAACCCTCAAATCACTTGTGGATGCTTCGATTGCAGCGCGTAATCCAGCTCCTCCTGCTCCAACTATTAATACATCATAATCGAAAGTTTCGTAAGATGCCAAGTTAAAATTTCCTTTCTCAGTGATGTAAAATGTACATCACTTAAAATGTAATATAATCGTTCCAACCTGTTGTTGCGATTATGCGAACATAAAGATCGGAGAGTCCAACCCAACACAGACTCATCCATGCCCACAACATGTGCCGACGATTAAGGCAACTGATACAGTTGTACATATTTCTTCGAATTGGTGCTTTTGATAGTAAATCAACTATACCACCAACTAAATGTCGTAATGAATGACACCCGAAAGTATATCCACCCAATAAAACCACATTAATTGCTAAAACAATTGTGCCGATTCCGATTCCGAAGGTTTTGCCACCATTACCATCACTAAACCACAAGGCTTCCCAGACATCATAAGCGAGGACACCAACTATCACTATTGCTACATAGAGAAAATAGCGATGTATATTTTGAATAATTAAAGGAAAAGATTGTTCTCCACGATAACTTTTACGCGGTTCCGATACAGAACATGATGGCGGATCAGCCCAAAACGCTTTGTAATATGCTCCTCGATAATAATAACAGGTAAAACGAAAACCGAGCGGTGCCCAAAGGATGAGAACTGCTGGTGTGATCAGGGATGGCATCCAGTCAGGCATTGCTGCCTTAAACCAACTGTGTTGTATAGTATGACCATCAATACCGAATAGAAGTGGTGAATAGAAAGGCGTCAGATAAGGTGCATTCTTAGGCAAAAAATGATCACCTTCAATTACACGAAAGGTTGCATATAATATAAACGTTCCTAACCCAAGAAATACGACTAAAGGTTGAACCCACCAAACATCTGTACGTTGGGTATGAAAAGGTTTGTGTTCAGTTAATGTTAGTTCCGATTGCGCCATAGGGGTTTCTTCTTTCTGTTTGTTTTTCTGAATTGTGTAATAATTCTATAATCAACCGTGTTTAGGATATTGTAGCACAGAATTATATTTTTTGTCAAATTGGGTGTGTAAAGTTTTTGTCACTTTATTTATCTTCTGTTTCAACGGTTGAGGTGGATTTCAGTTTTTAATTATCATTGCAGTGTCTCAAGATTCCCAATTGGTAATTTTTCAAATTGCTCATTGGTAATCAGTGATAGGCAAACCACCATCAAAATCAAAATTCTCCCATCGTAAAACAATTGTGGATGAAAATGCGGATCTAGTGGACACTAAAACTCGAAGGTTTGTCAGGTTTTGTATTTAGGTGATTATTTCCGGCATCAGGCATCTGTGATAGACATCAAAAACTCGACTTGCCGTTATTTGATGCACATTTGGTTCATCTAGTTAGCGGCGGGTTATTTTTCAAAATCTTTTGTTGATTGATCTGATCGGCCTGTTCTTGTGCTATCTTCAAATTGTCTTCAAGCTGCTGGTTTTCTGCATACTCGTTGACCATCACAAGCACATAAGAATAATACGCAATGTTCCCTAATATATATATCGCATAAGATTTAAATTCTTTAGTCCTTTTTTCATTTAAAATGGATAAACGTCCTTTATGGAAAAAATAACTAAAGATTTTCTTGTAAAAGTGATATATGATTAATATAGGCATACATTCATTTATGGTGAATTTTGAAAACAACTATACACTTTCATTCCCGGTAGGTGCGATTTCATGAAGATTAAAAAAATATTCGGGTAATCCAATTCATCAAAACAATCGTAGGGGCTGGGTTTCCCAGATCGCATGTTAGCCGGTCTCCCTTTCCGAATATTACCCAATTTAATTCTTAATCTTCATCTAATCGCACCGTTACACAATGTATAAATAATTCTACAATTTACCATAATGTAGGCATACATTCATTCTGAAAAAATAGGGTGAACGAGATGAAAACAATCTACGGAAATCCATCACATAGAGAACGATGTCCATTCAATATTGTACCAAATGATCTGCTCTCCGCAGCAGTATCTATAGATCACTGTGTCTCCTGCGTATGCCGCAACAACGCATACCTGAAAAGCCATTACGAAGATTTACGACAGATCGCTTTTTTGACTATCCTTGAAGAAACACCTAACTATGACCCAAACCATTCAAGTGGTGCAAGCTTCATTACCTTTATCAAGGCAAGGGTCTGTATACGATTGTGGCGCGAACAAAGAAAACTGCTGCAAGAGACACCTTACCCATATCAAGAATGCTCTGAAGATGACAAGAAAAATCCGTTAGAAGCAGAATTGATCACACAAGCGTGTGCTATTGAGAATATGGATGACAGTGTGATACAGCAAATCGAAATCGGATTTTTACGAAAGTGTTTACCTAAACTTATTGAAAAACTTACTGAAAAAGAAAAACGTGTCATTCAAATGAAGTTCTTTAGAGAATATACCGGCGTGCAAATTGCACAAGAACTCAACATATCGGGGGGACGCGTGACACAACTCACACAAAGCGCATTGGCAAAACTCGGTGAAGCATATCTTGCAGAACTCAGATGTAAGCAGGGAAACGCATATAAGGTAGAGTTTACAAATAATTAAACCGCAACCTGTAGGAGGAATGTTAACATAATGGCACAATCTGGATGAAGATTAAGTTATTAATTGGGTAATACGCGGGCGGGGAAACCCCGCCCCTACGAAACCTTACTCCTACGATGAGGAGATACAGTCAAATATAAATCGTGAAGGAGCTGCATTCGCCCCTATGAAACCTTACTCCTATGATGAGTCTTATTAGTAGAATTACCTGATTATTTATTTAATCTTCATGCAGATTGTGCTACATAGGTAGCAACTTGCGTTATTCTATATACCTATAATCCCCATGTTTTATACGTAGATCAAATGCATCCTCTGGATCCCAAGTTGGCATATCTGATGGCACTTCATAAGCGAATTGCTCTGTATCAGATTCATAGCGATTGGTATTGCGTTCATGGAGGGCGCGCTGATACATTTTACAACGTTGTGTAAGGAAATCGGTTTGCCACCACTTGTAACGTTCATTCCATTGCGGTGTCCGCTGGTCAAAATAGATAACTCTTCGCAACGTATCGCTTGTATTGATTTTACTCCCATGAAGAACTTTAGTATGATGCAGCAGAATATCACCTGGTTCAACTTCAGCAGGAACAGCATCGGAACGATTAAAATTCTCTTCACCTTTATCTATTTCCTCTTGTGCCTTTTCAATACTCCATAGATGACTTTTCGGAATGACCCAGACACATCCGTTATCAACAGTGGATTTATCGATGTAGATATCAACGTTAAAAATCGGAAGGTTCTCACGAATTGCATTTCCGTCACGGTGCCATCGAACAGAAGACCCGTGTTTGGGTAGTTTGAAAACGAGTGATTCATAACAAGGTACAAAATCTGGTCCGATAATTCTATTCAATAGATCACCGATGAAGGGATGACCGAGTAATCGTAGTGAAAATTCGTTAGGGTGTGAATGAAGATAGGTGAGATAGTAAGGAATTCCTTCGGGACCCCGCATACACCATTCATCTGCGGGACCCTCATCCAAGATTTCATCTATAAACCGTTGACTTTCACGCTGAATTACTGCAAGTTCATCAGGTTGTATTACTTTTTTGAGGATAAGATAACCGTTATCATTGAAGCATTGAATCTCTTTGTTCGTGATTTTTCGCATAAAGTCATTTCCTTTTTTTGTGTTTGTGCTACCGTGATAGGAGATGTAATTCTGTTTTGTAATGTGTCTCTATTTGATGTTCTCGTGGCAGATAGATTGCAACCGAGATGTCAATACCGTGTAGATATTGACACATCAAGGGACCGACCTCTTTCCAGTGCAGTCCTCCTAAACCACACCCAAGGGCAGGCATTGCCAGTGATTGAATGCCTTGTCTTTGATAATTGTCCCGCACCCATGCAAGGCCACCTTCAATATCATCTAAACGTGAATTGTCTTTCCAATGCCTTTTCGTTGCGAAGAGTAAGAACCATTTTACAGCATTCGGCGCAACAATCGGTGCCCCTATATCAACTAATTCCTCAACTAACGAACTTTCACGTTTGTAGAGATAGGGTTTTGTTGCTGTAAGCCGTTTTGCCCGGCAAACATCCTGATATGCCACATAGACATCGGGAAATTGGTATTTAGCGCGTGAGGCTAATCCTTTACCCATAACTCCCCGCAAATTAACGCTAATTGTGAGTGTTTGTAGATTTGAGAAAAACATATCTCCATCAATTAGTGATATATTGTCACCGATTCTTGTCCGACTGTATGGTTGGAAGAACATATCTGGTTCGGAACTTACGGTAACATGGGAATTTCCTATTTTTCCTTTGATCGCATCTTGTACTGAATTGTTGGCTACATAAATTGATTGAATATAATCAGGTTTGACGTTTCTGGGAATTAAACATTCTGCCATAATTTTGCGTTTGGATCCGTCATCTCTGTTCCACCAATCGTTCTGGATTATTTGCCACTGTTGCCTAAGTACATCAAAACCTTTCGAAGGAGGGTAAAACTTTGTTGTCTCATGCGCTGCGTTTCCATCCGTGATAAAGACTCCTTGTTCAGTCATAACATTTCTATTAACACCAACAACAGCAAGGTTTTCCGCATCTTTTTCATGGACAACGCGATACATCATGGCGTTACGGGGTTGGAAGTAGAGGTTCGCATAAGACCAGAGGCTGCTGTTATCGGGTGCCATTATTTGACTACGTCTGCTGACGATATCTGCATCATAGATAAGGGTTGTGGTTATACCTTCTGTCTTAACTTTTTCGTGAGAAAAGACCCCACGCGCAAGGATAGAAGGTAGGTTGTCTATGTGCGTGATGTAGTAGAGTTCTCTTATGTCTGATTTTTGCATGGTTACTACCAAGATTCAGAATTATTTGTACGAGTTTCACAAAATTCTTTAATCAACTCATCAATACATTCGGAAGAAAGATTGTAAATCTCTGTTTTACCAACCATAGTTCCTGTCTCAAATTGTGTGACTCTGAATGAAGTTAATCGATCCTTTATTTGCGTTTCAACAATCGTTATGTCATTCATCGTTTTCTTAATAATTCCTACTGTTTTTATTGAACCATCAACTGCAAGCGGCCGAAACTGTTGTCTTATTGAGTTTAACGAGTTTTCATTGATGTGGTAGTATAACCTATTTTAATATACCTTTTTTTATCTTCTTTAGCATAGAATTTCGGAATTAGTCGTTTTGGGATTAAGTAAAATCGCTATAAACATAGATTTAGACTGAATTTATCGCTTGTTTTAATTACTAATTCATGATACAATATAGATAGGTTTTAGGGGCTATGAACCCCCTAAATGAACAAGAAAAGACGAGTTGTTTTTTCTGATGTTCGGTTTATTTGATTATTGTATCAGAAATTCATCAGAAAAATCAACTCCTAAAGAGGAGTACCTGATGAATTTAGTAAAAATTATGGAGCGATACCCTGACCAAGAGGCGTGTATTGACCATCTTGAGGGAATACGTTGGGGTAATAAACCCCGTTGTCCGAAATGTGAGGGTCCGAACCTGAAACGCAAAAAAGAGAACGGCATAGGTAGAATAGGACGGTGGCATTGTTCTGATTGTGGTGCATCATTCAAGGTTACCAGCGGGACACTCTTTGCTGGAACAAAAATACCGCTACAAAAGTGGTTTTTAGCGATCTCATTGATGGCAAACGCAAAGAAAGGTATCTCATCTTGTCAGTTGGCGAGAGATTTAGGATTGAAACAAAAGGCTGCATGGTCTATAATGATGAAGATACGAACTGAAATGGCAAAAAAATGTTCTCTTTTGTCGGGAATCGTTGAAGCTGATGAAACTTATGTCGGTGGTAGAGACAAGAAAGACTATGACCGAACAGTAGATGAACCTCGCAAGCGTGGTCGCGGAACAATGAAAGACGCTGTTATCGGTGCAGTTTCAAGAACTGGACATGTAATTGCTCAATTGGCACCTGATATCACTGGAGAAACAATTGCTAACTTCATTCGTGATAACGTAGATACAGAGAATTCCAAACTCTATACCGACCAGTTTACAGGATACAACACCATCGGTAAGGAGATGGAACACGAGACGTTGAACCGAAGTAAAAAGTGGGAGAAAGGTGGCATGCATACCAATACGATTGAAGGATTCTGGTCTTTCATCAAGCGTGCTTGGTATGGGACACACCACCACTACTCAACAGGATACACGCCACTGTATCTCGCAGAGGCGTGCTACAAGTATAACTATAGGAACATTGACATTTTCAATAAGTTTGTCAATGATAGTATAAGATGAATATCCCAAAACGACTAAGTCAGAACATCTAAAACGATACAAATGTTAAACGAGGGTATCACTTGTAGGCTCGTTTGTACTCTGTTTGAAGTAGTGGCAGGATGCAACGCAAAGTGCGTTGCACGAACAGTCCTGAACGAGCTTATGGATAGTATAACATGGGTGAAAACTGACTGTCAAATTAAAAAATGTTTAATCCCAAAACGACTAATTCCGTTTTCTTTTATATCATCCCACAAAGGCTGCCATTGATTTTCTTTGTCCCAGACGTAATGGCGTTGAAAGAGTGGAATTATGTACTGAATTTCATTACCAAACAAAGAACTGACTAAAACATTTGTTGTTTCCATATAGTATTCTCCTTAATGTCCTAATTTAGTGGTTTTGTGTAAATCATAGACAAGAACAGCCAGAAAGTGCTCTAACAGCACACTACCGGCATGTTATTGTAAATTTATTATGTGTTTTTGAAGACTAAATCACATGGATTCACCTTGTGTCATCTGTCGCCGATACGGCATCCACCTTACTATTTAACTCCAGAAACGGAAACGATGATGACATGCAGTCCCAGCATTATGACAGATCCGTTTCAAAACAAATCTAAGTTTCCCTGTTGGTCTTGCATTAAAATCTTCAGTTTACTAAAACATTCTTTCTTCGTCAATCTTTGTCTGTTCAATTCGATCTTCAAGAAAGTGGACAAATTCGTTAATCCAACTACTGACATTTCTGTCATTGTCGATGTTCTGGATGTCAACTAATTTTTGTAGTTTCTCTTCATAGTATAGACTAGCAGGTCCAAAAAATCCTACTGTTGAATAATTTGCTATCAATGTACTTCTAACATTTTCTTGATCTCCATATCTAACAAGAAGATCTCGGGCTAACGAATCACGCCAGTCTTCTATCAAAAGGGTCTTTGGAACAAATTCGCTGGCAAGATACCATGCGCGATTTTCCACGTCTTTATCAACCCATTCCCATATCTTTTCAGGTGGAATTAAGGTTAATGCCCCTTTCTCTTTTTCTGTTTCCGATAGATCTGCTTCTTTAAGCCAATTTGCCAACGATATTGTTCTTGAAAAATTATCTCTACTGCCCAAGTATTTGCTAACGTACTCCCAGACCTCCACGTAGTGTTTTTTAGTCGCTTCAGTGAGGAAGGAGCAACTTTGTGAGAAAGAATCAAAGATTGTACTATCACTACCGAAAGGGACCAGCATGAGTTGTACTAATTCTAAAGCCTTTCGCGGATGTAGTGATAAGAATACTTTTGCTGTTTTTGTCCAATAGAAATCTGTCATTGTATCATACCGATAATCGTCTGATTCTTTATACAGTTCTGGATGTGAAAGGAGGCGGAATGTGAGTTCCTCTGGTAATGTGAGTTCTGGTTTTTGAGATATATAGTAATTATAGTACAATTTCAAGGCGATCTCAATAGCGGATCTATCTGAATTATTCAAAAGAAACTGTATCCAAGACTGAAATACACTTTCGGATAGACTAGTAATTGCATTCTTGTACTTGAATATTCCAAATTCGTAGATATTAATAATACTGTTCTCTGCCAATTTAAGAATTCGATTTCCTGCTTGATCGGTTAGATCTGAATAATGTGTGAGTGATGGAACTATTGTGTTAAGCGTAGTATCCGCACAGAGTGCGTCAAGTTGCTGTTCCCATAGAGCCAAGTCCTTTTCAAAGATAGCATGAAAATAACCGCCCAAGAAATAAGTGCTTGCCTTTTCTCTAACGTTTCTTTGAGCATTAAGCAGCGTTGGTAGAATGGATAGAGACTCATCTTTCTGTCCAAGTGCATACCCAAACCTATTTCCATTCTTTGCTTCGGTAGTCACAAGCCAGGATAATTCCGATTCCAAAAGGATTGGATTATCTATAGACTGCTTAGCGAGTTTTTTAAGATGAGGTTTAACTTTATCAACACCATCTCTGTCTTCAATTAGAAGGTCTGCAACCAGATCCATCCCAACATATCGTTGCATTAATGAATGATAGTCGGAACCAATCAATTCGTCCCGTAGTTGTTCAAAACTGAGTCTGATTTCTGGTGGAAGTCCTTTGTTTTTCACATAGGAATCATCATGAAATAAAATTTGGCTTATGGTTTCAATAATCTGTTTTTTACTTGCATATCTGTTTTCAGTAATTTTTCTAACTGTGTCCACAACCATATCACTTAACGCGGTAATTCTTCCAATCGATCCAGCACGTCCAAGCAGAATCCTTACTGCTTCATTACGTTCATTTTCGGGCAAATGTTCCAATTGTTCAACCAAAAGCTGCCATAGCGAACGGTATGCATTCGTCCACTCATCGCCTGTTTTGGGATACCAAAGCATGGGTTCATTGCGTAAACCCTGATATTCAGCTCCAGATATCCGTGAGAAATGACCAGTTACTAAACCTTTATTACAAGCCTCAAGTGCAAGGTTTCTCCTTTCTGTTGAACCAGACTCAAATGCTTCCTTTAAGACAGGTAAACGTTCAATGGGTGGTGCTTCAGTAGGAGCAACCGCCCCTGGTCCTAATGAGAAAAGTTCAGCAAAAACACCACTTGCATTGTTAGATATTTTCTCATTTTCTGTTTCCCCAAGTGCAAGGAGTAACCTTGCTGCATCAGGAAATAATCTTCCCCATATAGCAATTTTTTCAAGAGCCCATATTACTGACCTTCTACCATCGGTAAATTCTAATAGAGTTTCTTTGTCCCAAGTGCCAATTGTTCGCATCAAGCATCTTAAAGCAGATTCTGGATCTGCTTCAGTCAGTGATAGAAAAAAACGGCTACCCAACCTTGTTTTCAGATATTCATCATCCTGGAAAGGTCCATTTGGTCCAAGAAGTTCATTTACAATTCTTAATGCCGCTTCTGATTCTGCTGCATAGACAAACATATCATAGAAGTATTCTACCAATTCTGGTTCTAAACCTTGCGTAAATTCTTCAAGATTAAAAGTCCTATGGCGAGTTTCCCACCACTGAGTCCATAATTCGATGTGGAGTGCCTTTGGTGTAATATAAAGTGTAAACTCACCTTGAAGAATCTTCCGTTCCCGAAGTTGATAGATTATTGACTGGAACTTGTCCGAAGTAATCCGATTATCAGCTGCCTTAATCTTTCTGACGATTGCTTCCCCTTCTGATGCAACTGCTCGTTCATATCCAAACCGCTTAAAAAGTGCAAGATATTGAAGCACCAATCTTCGTTGTTCAACCTTTTCGCTGTTTGGGTCGTCTCCTGCAACAATATAACGTTCCCAGATATCAACTGTTCCGGGAGGTTTTAGTAAATCGTCTGGATGATTTAACAAGTTTTCACCGATGACGTGTGCGACTCTTGGCGAACCGCTGCAGAGTTCAGCCCATCTATTTGCATCAGCATCGGATACACTTATGTAATTCTGAATAATACTACATATCTGTTCACTATCTAGAGTCGGTACTTCATAGTAATTGATATCACCAGATTTTTCCTCGTAGTCGTGGTAAATAGTGACCAATTTAATTCTTGAGCCGCGATGCTTTAGTTTATTCCAGATATATGATCTACTATCTTGATTACATTCATCAATTATTAAAATAGCAGAAAAACTGTTATCCTCTCTAAGTATCTCATTCATCAAAATACTGTTGTAACGAAATTGAGAAGCTGTACAGTAGATAATAAGTGGTGCTAAATCTCTCTCTCTTGTGGCTTCCAAAACGAGTTTCGTTTTACCAATACCAGGTTCACCTAACACACGCAGATGAACTGTGTTGTTGTTTTGTCTTAGTTTCTCTTGGATTTTTGATATATTATCATTCTGTGATTTTCCAGGAACAAATTGAAACAGCATAGTAGCATCTTCAGACCAACTCTGATGCGTCTGAAAAATAGTACCAGCGTTTCCATTTACCCACAATGCTAACGATGGAAACACTTCAAGAAAACCCTTCAGGTTACTCTGGGTAAACACCTCTACTTTGGGGTTTGAATAACCACACTGCTTTAGGTAATCTTCTATGTTTGGGATAATTTTTCCTCGATTGAGTTTGGTAGGATCAATTCCGGTACAGACCAAAACGTAAGTGCCATCAGCATCAAGGCATTTGCGAATACTCTCTCCTAGATTCTGTCTATCAGGTGTCTTTTTCCCAAACAGTTCCTTTTTGATAGCTGAAGGCTGCCATGGTTCGAACGTATCTCCAGATTTAATCTGATAACTTGCTTTTCCATGCTTAATTAACCCTTGTCCTGCTTCGATTTGAGCGTCATCAACATTAGCATCTATTCCACCATCAGGAACATTAACCCGACTTGAAACGTGAATCTTGCTAATTTCCACTCCAAGTCTTCGTGCTTCCGCCCAAAGCAGTTTCTGAAAAAACTCAACTGCTGTCTTTTGATCAAGATGCCTAAGATGTTCATTTCTTACGGTAAAAATAGTTTCAATATTCATTTTGTAACTCCAATTGTATCAAAACTTTGTTTATAGAAACAGTTCACCTTGCACTGTATCCGAATCTTCACTCTGAATATCAAGTTCTTCTGCTTCCTCCTCCAAATCACACTTCGAATGTTTAGTTCCGCAGATGCTGGGTTCAGCACACAACTTTGCACGAAGGAGATCAATTCCTTCATGCACTTCGGGGTGTGTATCTTCTCCCAAACCAAGTACTTCTGATAATAAACGACGATCAAGTTCTATGCGTGCTGTGTCATCTTCTATCTTGTAGAAGGGCATCATCGGAATTTTTTTCAAATCGTGAAATATAGTTTCTGCCGCCATTAACTGAAATTGGTTCAGTTTACGTACATCTAACGTAGGCAACAAGCGCATATCAGTTCTGGAATAAATCCCGCGTCCCATATGTTGTTTACTAGAGTTCATCCAATGACATGATAGTCCAAGTGTTGAATTGCACCACAGTGTCCAAACATACTCATAATTCTCATCTTCAAAAATAATACTTGGAATCAAGTTTATGCCGAGGGTTTTTTCTTCAGTGAACATCACAGTTAGATAGTTTGTATTATATCTTAGGAACATATTATAGTGGATCCTACTATTCTGAAGACTTAGTTTTTCTATATCATCCGGTTCCGTTGAACGTAGGAGAGCATGAGCATCTGGTTGAACAACCATAGACTGTCGAGTGTCGTTATGATCGTGCCATATACTTGGATAATCTGCAGTATCGTAACAGCCTTCTACCATTTTAACTAACTTTTTCTTATCTTTACCCTTCATATCATAGATTCTGGAACCAATTCTTGCGATTTCTGAGAGTTTACAGATTGGAATCAATTCTGGTTTTCTTTGTCTGGGTAATTGTAACTGACCATTTACTAGATGATATCCGGATTGAACCACAGAAAGGTCTTTAATACAGAAGGCAGACCATACGCCATTGGAAGGTGTTAGCGGACAGTCCTGCACATAACCTACAATTTCTTCACCCACTTTTATTGGACTTCCTCCGGTAATACCATCCTCAATATTGTGGATGGTATTGAGTTTAGAAATTTCTTTTGCTATCTCTAATGCTTCCAATTTACTTGCAGGTTGACGGTGTAGGCAGATGAAGGTACCACGTCCCGAATTTTTTGCTTTTCCCTGTTTGGCAATTATCAAACATTCAGTCATACCTGTGTCAGCTGAAAACACACAGTTCTCAGTTTTCTCAGTTGCGATGGAAACAACAATCAGGTCATGATATTCATTCGCTAAAAGATTCCTCACACTTTTCCAAGTATTAGCAGATAAAACAGTTGACGGAAGTACAATTCCCATTTTTCCACTTGTTTTCAACATCTTGTCAGCGATATCAATGAAGTATGAGCCAAGTCCTGCATGGTTGTTGCCGATTTCACCTTTATAAGCTTTTAAGGATTTGCGCATTTTGGTTTTTTTTGGATGATCACCAAAAATTCCTTTAGAGGCATTCGAGTTATTATCCGCACTATTCTTTGTGAACGGTGGATTTTGAATCACTATGTCAAATTCATGCGGCTTAAAATGTTTGCGAAGTTCTTCTGAGTGGGTTCCACTCCCAGTGACAGCTTCAACTTTTTCTAGGTCAAGAAGAGTCGCTTGTTCCGGGTTGTTGAGTAGATCGAGTGCTCCGATTGCATAAACTTCCATCGCCATGTGGTGTTCCATAAGCCATTGTTTTTATACGCGTGTCGCCAATGCGGATGTCAGGATAAGTGCCAGCAATAATAGAAACGGTGAGGTGTGTAGCATTGGGAAGGATGTCACAACCCAGGAGGTTTTTCTCTACCATGTGTTTATGGATGTCTTTCCCTTTACCACCTGATTCTTCGTGAAAGTTAAGGATGCGTTGATACATACCGTTGAGAAGCGTACCGGTGCCGCAGGCAAAGTCCGCGACTTTGATATTTTTCGCTTTTTGCTTTAGTTCTGGTAAGACAAGCGCACAGAGGAGCGTAGACGATTCGGGCCGTGTGTAGTTGGCTTTGATAGTTTTCCGATCTTTGATAAAATCTTGGAATGCAATCCCCGCGAGTTCATGTTCATGAGCAAGTCCCATGTTCTGTAAGTCAAAAGCCGTTTTTCGCAAAATGCGCAGTACATCACCAACTAACTGGTCATCACCACTCAGCACACGTACAAGTCGGTCAGCCACACCGAAGATCGGTTTATAGTTGATATCTTGGATATGTTTCCAAACTTTTAGGACTTCTGAGACTGATAGTTTTCCGTATTCTTCTTTTATCTCACTGAGACTAGGTATAGTTTTAAGGTCAGGTTTATGTGCAAGGAGACTCTGGAATACAAAGGCATTTCCAATGATTAGCATTGCCATTTGTACTGTTTGCTTACCAGGGGCTTGGTAAAGAATATTGGCAATTTGCTTCCCAAGCTCGGGACGTTCTTCAATCGTCTGTTCAGCACGGATTGCAGCGTGATTAACACCATTTTTGAGTGTTTGAACTGCTTCCTCAATTTTTGAAATTGGAGTCGAGCCTTCACGGATAGCAGTTGCGATGTTTGCTACGCTGCCAGTTAACCAACCTTCTTTTGGAAATCGATGCGGTTTATCTATACTGAGAAGACAGTATGAGATATCTTCAGCTTCTTTCATTCTTATGTTGAGTCTAGCTTGTTCCATTCCCCTAAACCTGAATGGAAACCGAACGGAGATGCCAGTGTGAATTTTACGCCCGTTTGTTTTCAAAGTTTTGCCGAGATATTCGTCTTTGAGTTGTTTTTCACCACTCAGATTTGCGCCACGCTTATAGTCAAGTTTGTCTTCAATAGCGATAGGATTACGCCTGGGTTCAATGACGATGGCATCAGGTTCCTTGTCATTTTCAATAAAAGGTTTTGACGGATGTTGGGTGACTGTCCATCCGTGCCGCATTGGACGGAGCACGTTGATAAAAGCTGTTGTAATAAGATCCTCTTTGTTTGACATAGTTTCTAAACCTATCTTCTATGAAATTTTATCCTGAAATAATTTATATCGTCCCTGCCATTTTTCGTGCAACCCAGAATAATGCAAGCAGTAAGACGATCAATCCACCCCAAAACGGGTGTGCCCAAATTCGTGTTCTCTTGACGATGGGTTCTGGTTCTGGTAATGCGGATAGATGCTCTAATAACGTTCCAACATCAGCAATTGAGACTAACTTGCCATCCGTAATATTAGCGATTTCTTCCAGCACATCAAAACGTGCTAAACGTCCTTGCTGCTCCCTGTTCAAACCTTGCACGGATAAGTCTGTCTGGACAGATGCTCCTGTCTCACTACTGGTTGCTACAAGACGGTAGTTGCCGGATTCTTTCGGCACAAACGTCCCAACAAACAGTCCTAATGCGTCTTCTACCCCAGGTTGAAGGCGAATCGTATCCGTTTTGCCTGATGGTGAAATCGCTTGCACGGTTACTGTGCCTCTATCCAAAGGACCACCAACATTGTCAATTACATTGGCATTTAGGGTTAACACATCGTCAACATGCGGTCTGTCAGGTGAGTAGAACAGTCGTATGGATTCTTCTTGTGCTATCTGTCTGCGATATGCCATCCAACGTGCTACTTGACTCCAGAAACGATAATGGTATTTATCTTCAACGCCATGTCGCCAACGCCATGCACTGTCAGTTCCCATAAATAGCACTTTACCTGTACCATAAGTTTTTGTTACGATGAGGGGTACGCGTCCGGATACAGTAGCGATTTGATCGTGTACTGCCAGAATCTCCGTTCCGACTTTAGCACGTTGGACACCTGCATACCAGCAGAATCCCGGTAATCCGCGCCAGACATCACTGTTATCAAGGTCAGAATCACCAAGCCGTGTTAACAGGCTCCGTTGTCCGTGTTCGGTGAGTGCAAAATAGCCTTGATTACTTGTCCCAACACCTTTCGGCAACGCGGGGTCTAACACCACCGGATATAAATCTGCAAGTGGACTTGTGTTTAACGACTCCTGCGCGCCTTTACGTCCTGGTATAAATACGATTCCAGCAGCTTGTGCGCTGACAAGTTGACGTAAGTCCTGTGCTTGTTCACCTGTTAACTGTCCTGATGCAATGCCGACATCTCCAAGAAACACGACATCAAATTTGTTAAGTTCTCTTTCATCGGGCATCGTTTTAATATAGGTTCTACCACCACCCATCTCCGGCAACTCAGGATGAAAGAGTAGACATGTCACATCAACACCAGGGTCCCGCTCTAAAGCATTACGCAGGTATCGGTATTCCCAACGCGGATAAGATTCAATCACGAGGACTTTCAGCTGTTCTTTCCGTATAGATATAGGAGCGGAAAGTAGATTGTTTTCAGGGATCAATTCCTCCATGTCTTTTTCAATACGTAAACTGAGTTCGAAATCACCTGTCTCCTTCGGAGTCCACGCGATACTGTACTGTGCTTTTTCCATTGCGGGAACAGTGATCGTCTGTGAAATTGTCGCTTTATCATCAACGCTCATGGTGAGGTGGACAATTTTATCCTGTCCAATTGTGTTGTGCACTACGTACGGAATGCGTAGTTGTTTTTTTGTTACCCCGTAAGTTGGTGCATCCATACTCACTAATTCAAGGTCTGGTAATGGCACTTCACTGCCAACGCCAACTGTAAATACAGGGATACCTTTCATGTGGAACCGGGTTGCTGTCTCAACCGGTGAGTTTCCGACATTCCAATCACCATCAGAGACTAAAACGATGCCGCGAAGGTTTGTATGGTTCTCAAAAATCTGGGATAGACCGGCATTTATATCTGTTGCCTCTTCTGCGGGTTCTAGGAGTGAAGAAAACGACTCAAATACGACATTGAGTTCTGAATCGGACTCTGGTTTCCATATATCTTCGGACAACAAAGGTTCAATCGTCTCTGCGCGACTTTTACGGGTTTCAGTGGTGTCTTGTTCATCTATGACATCCTTTGTTAGCATGCTGTTAGATGTATCCCACAGCACCGCGAGTGTAGAACGGACTTCTGAGGGTTGCGATTCTAACCATTCGGGTTGATTTAGCGTGATGACAACGAGACAAACAAGCACTAAACGGAGTAACTCAAGTAAACCGATCCGTTTTCGGTAATTGCTACGGTGCCAGGCTGCCCAGCACAACGCCCCGGTAACGATGATGACGATCAGTCCTAGTGCTATAACTGATTCGTTTGAAAAGAATTCAAGATGTCCTTGTTGGTCTTGCACCTTTGTGATGGCTCCTATTCTAAAATTATTTTAAATAGTAAAGCATATTTAGGCTTGGGTGTCAACCTCAAAAAATTGGTGATGGTAGAGGGACAGGAATTCCAGAATTTGACTTGAATCTAATAAAATGTTATAATTGGAGGCATATATTCCTACCTATAGGAGACTGATATGCTTACGCAAACCCAAGTTGACATGTTTCGTGAGAAGGGTTTTCTTCTCGGTAATCGTGTCTTGACTGACGAACAAGTTGATGAATTACGGTCAGAATTAGCACGGGTTATTGATGACTATGAAAAAGCAGATGTTCCGCAACCTGTGCGAATTGCGAACCTCGGTGGACGGGAAGAAAGTCCTGTTTGGCAGATCGTGAATATTTGGGAGGCGAGTTCGGCTTACCGAGAACTGATATATAACCCCGTCATTGTAGGAGAAATTGGGCAGTTGACATCAGCAACAGAAGTTCGCGTCTGGCACGACCAAATTCAATACAAACCACCTCAAATTGGCGGTGTCAATAAGTGGCATCAGGATTCACCACTATGGGGTATCCTCATGCCCAAAACGAGTCAGGTAACTGCCTGGGTAGCTTTGGATGACGTTGATGCAAGTAACGGATGTATGAGAATGGTTCCGGGTTCCTATAAATGGGGACCACAGATGCCTTTTTTAGGTTCTGTCGGGGACATCCATAAGATGCATGACTACTTTGAAGGTAACAAATTGTCTGTTGAACTTTGTCCTGTTCCGAAAGGAAACGTTCATTTTCATCATGCATTAACTTGGCACGGATCACACGATAACGCAAGTGATGCAGCGCGACGTGCTATTGCAGTACACTATATGACAAACGAAACAGTCTATTATGAGACTGGAAATCACCTTATGAAACAATATGTTGCTGTAAAAGATGGCGATAAATTGGAAGGGGATCACTTTCCTATTGTAATGGAGAATGGAGTACCAACAAAAAGAATTTGTAAATAGGAAAAAAATATGAAAGTAGTTAATGCAGTGGCTAAGGTTCTTAAGACTGAAGGTGTGCAATATCTTTTTGCATATCCTGTTAATCCGATCATTGAAGCTGCCGCGAAAGTAGATATCCGTCCTATTAAGGCATTCGGAGGGTACGGTGAACGTATTGAAACGCTTGCCCAGATTATTCCGGCAATTAATCGTGGTATACAGAAAACGCAGGAGGGTGTGCCCGCACTGTTGGAATTCATAACGGACAAGGAACTACAGACTTCAAAATTTTAGGTTTAGAGTTTAGAATTATAGTCATTTGAGTCAAGTGGTAAACTCGCTACAACTTGGGCAAATCGTAAAATGTAAGATAGGGCATAATTTAATAATATGAAAAAAACATGTGCGATTTTTGACCTTGATGGAACGCTTATCAGCAAATCTTCTGAAAAAGTTTTCCTAAAACACTTATTGAGTAATGGGGAAATTCCTGTTTCTAATTTGCTTGCATGGACATCACATTTTCTGAAAGTCAGGTCATATCCGAAAGCAAAATCAAATAAAGTCCATTTACGTGGTTTAGACCAGAGTCATTTATGTAACCTTGCCCAGGAGTGTTTTATCAATTCACTTCGTGCAAGTATTACGCCACGTATATCGGCATTGGTACAAACCCATCGAGATGCGGGCCGGACTGTCATTCTTATGTCTGGTTCCTTGTCGTTTCTTGTAGAGCTCTTTCATGAACATCTTCAGACAGACATTATGATAGCAGATGAGTTAGAGGTAGTTGATGGAAGATTCACCGGCAAAAGGGTCGGTATACGACCTTATGCCCAGAACAAGGCTGCTCTTGCGAAAGATTTGGCATTAAGGTATGGGTTTGACTTAGAATGCTCTTATGCTTATGGCAACCATCATTCAGATGTCTACAAACTTGAGTTGTTTGGGAATCCTGTAGCTGTAAATCCTAATCGCTTGCTTCGTAGAATTGCGACAACGCGAAGATGGCAGATTGAACTGTAAGAACAGATGTAGTAATAACAGTGCGACTTGAAAAGTATATCGCTACTTCAGGCATTGCTTCCCGTAGAGCAGTGAAACGCGCAATCCGGGATGGACGTGTTACCGTCAATAATATTAAGGTTCTTATCCCGGGGCACCCGATAGACATAGAAAGAGATGCTATTGAATTTAATGGACAACTTGTTGAACCGTTAAATGAACGACTCTATGTTATGTTGAATAAACCGATAGGTTATGTAACAACGCGAAGTGATGAACGTGGACGTCCCACTGTGATGGACCTCTTAGGGGATCTACCCCGATCTATCTATCCAGTGGGACGCTTGGATTTGGAAACTGAAGGTCTTCTGCTTTTTACCGATGATGGTAATTTTGCAAACAGAATGATGCACCCCGGCCATGAGATTGAAAAGACGTACTATGCTTGGGTGAAAGGTGTTCCAACTGAACGGGCAATTAACCGTTTGCGTAGAGGCATTGCTATTCCCAGCGGCACGACATATCCAGCAAGAATAGATCGACTAAGTGTCGAGTATGTGTCTATATCAAGTGGTAGGAAAAAAAGGAAAAAGGAGAAGATTCTATCAAAATTCCGGGTGATAATCCATGAAGGGAAGAAACGACAGGTGCGTTTGATGTTTAAGGCAGTTGGACATAGGGTAATTCGTTTGAAAAGGACACGTATTGGCAATTTGAAATTGGGCAATCTTCCGCAGGGGCAGTATCGTTTTCTGACCCCTACGGAAGTAGCCGATTTGCAAAGTTAATTGTCGTCTTCGCTTGTTTCTGCTTCCGCTTCACTTTTTTCTGCTTCCGCAGCTAACTGTTTGACTCTTTGTATTGCACTTTGTGCGCTCTGCTTCATCCGTTCATTAGCAGTGTGATTCGTCAACTTTTCAAGCAATTCGATTGCTTTTTCAAAATCGCCTGTTAGTGAATACGTAACACCCAGGTAATATTGTGCAGTTTCAAAGACATTACTATCCGGGTACTTTTCAATGACATTTCGGAAGTACTTAACAGCATTTTTTCCATTTTTTATAGCATCTTCTCCCGAGCTATTCTGAATCATACCCGCGTAAGTGAGTCCGATTTTCAAGTGTAGATCAGGAATTAATCCCATTGTATTGTCAGGGTCTTTATCTAGGACCTTTTGACTATATGGAAGAGCCTTCTCAATCTGTCCTCGGTTCAGATGTGTCATTGCAAATTCGTTATTTAGTTTCACATCGTCAGGCATCATTTCGCTTATTTTGAGTGCCTTCTTCATTTTATTCTTACTGAGATAGAAGATACCGAATTCTCGGTTTAGATCCATATCATCTGACATCTTTTCACGGATCGGTTCTGCTTTCTCAATTTGGTGGCGTTGTATATAGAGAATTGCTATCTCACGGTTCAGGTCGACATCATCAGGCATCTTTTTCAACTTTTCTAATTTCTCCTGAAATGCCTTCTCTTTTTTCAACGTTTCTTGCATCACAGGTAAGAAATTCTCAGGTGGAGCGTACCCGCTATGGTGCGTAATTAAACCGCCATCTGGACTTACAAAAAGGATTGCGGGATACCCTCTAACGCCGAATTTCTTGCTTGTTTCCGCGTTGATGGGTTGTTCTTTAATTTCTGGATTAACTTTGACTGTAATGAATTTATCAGAAAGTGTGATAACATCTGCGTTGGTGAAGGTGTCGGCATCCAGCCGTTTACACCAGCCTCACCAATCTGTATAGAAGTCCATCATAACCGGTTTACCGGTTTCAGCAGATTGTTTCATTGCTTCTTCAATAGACGTTCCCCATTTGACTTGGGCTTTTTCTGCTTCTGGGGTTTTTTCTGCTTCTGCTTCTGCTTCTATTTCTAATGCAATTGCTGGCATAGCAACGGCAATCATCAAGAGAATAGCAAGTCCAGTCAGATATGGAACGTGTCGGTAAAAAACAGAATTAAACATTAATTCTCTCCTTAATTTAGGGACGATGCATGAAAGTGTCCTTTAAACACCTTGACAAACACTTTGAACAGAGACACAATCAGTATCGTTTCTGTAATTATCGACATAATACCATGTTTTCGGTAGATTGTCCAGAAAAAAGCCAGGGTTCTTCAGTTTTAAGAATTGTCAGTTTTTGTGTAGGACTAATAGTGGACTTTGTAGTTTGGTTTGAGTGTAGCGACCCCCGACAGAAGTTTGATCGTGTCGGGTTTTGCTTTGCTCTACCCGACCTACGGACAAATTCAATACATTAACGTTTGTTGCGTAATTCTTCAGAATCACCTAAAACTGAAAAATCCTGCCATCATAATTTGACTAAATAAGTCAGGTATGTTATAATGGGGGCGTTATTAGAAAATATGCATATAAAAAATATAGTCACTGTTTATTGTTCTATCTCCAATTTTGTAAAGGAATAAAGATGCAAACAGCACAACACGTTGATCAAATGGATGTCGATGATGTAACAGCGATTGACGAATTGCGTGATGTCTATGACCAATTAAAAACTGCACTCGGAAAGATTATTATCGGTCAAGAGCAAGTGATTGAATACTTAGCAATTTGTCTTTTCTCACAGGGACATGCCTTATTGATGGGTGTACCGGGTTTAGCAAAAACACTCTTGGTAAGGAAATTTGCAGAAACTATGGCACTAAATTTCAGTCGAATTCAATTTACACCGGACCTGATGCCGATGGACATTACTGGCACGGACATCCTTCAAGAAATACCAGGGGGTAAACGTGAGTTTGAGTTCGTCCGGGGCCCCCTATTTGCCAACCTTATCCTTGCTGACGAGATAAACCGTGCACCATCAAAAACACAAGCTGCAATGCTTGAGGCAATGCAGGAACACAAGATCACTGTTATCGGAAGAACCTACCAGTTAGCCCCACCATTTTTCGTATTAGCAACACAGAACCCTATTGAGCAGGAAGGGACATACCCATTACCCGAAGCACAATTAGACCGGTTTATGTTCAGAATTGAAGTGGACTATCCCAACCGTTCAGAAGAGATTGAAATTGCTCGCACAACCACAGGGATGTCGCTTCCGGCGTTGGACCATGTGTTGCCAGGTGAACGGGTCATAGCGTTCCAAAATCTTGTTCGCCGCGTACCCGTACCTGAACACATCTATGAATTTTCGGTGGATTTAGTCCGAAGTACGCGTCCAAAGGATGCATCAACCTCTGAGTGGTTGAAACCTCTCGTGGCATGGGGAGCGGGGCCGCGTGCAGTTCAATACCTAATATTGGGGGCTAAAGCACGTGCTGCACTGAGTGGTAGTTATATGGCACGTCTTGAAGATATGGTTGCTGTTGCTAGCCCGGTATTGTCACATCGTGTCATTACCTCCTTCGCTGCTGAATCTGAGAACATCACTAGTCAAGACATCGTCCAACGACTCGTAGAAGAATTATTAGAGCGGGGATAAGGTATGGCACTGCAACTCAAACGTGATTACCTGAATCAGAAGGTATTGGAACGCCTTTCAACGCTTGAACTGCATGCCCGTTTACCTATGATAGGCAGCGTATCCGGTAAACATTGTAGTCCAATACGTGGCTCAAGCCTTGAATTTGCTGAGTATAGGAAGTATGTTCCAGGGGATGACACGCGCCGTCTCGATTGGCGCGCCTATGCACGGAATGATCGTTACTATATTAAAGAATTTGAAGCGGATACAAATCTGCGGTTGTGTTTAACCGTTGACACCAGCGGATCCATGGGGTTTGCTCAGAACGGCATGAGTAAGTTTGACTATGCACGAAGAATCGGCGGAACTTTAGCCTATATTGCAGCACTACAAGGTGATGCAGTAGGGTTATACTGTGCCGGAACAGAATTCCACAGAGAAATACCACCGAAGCGCAGTGCGACACATCTCAGTGCTGTACTTGATGAACTCGGAGCAGTAGAACCGTCCGGTGAAACAGGTTTAGCAGAAGTCCTACACGAGATCGCTGAACGGGTACCACAACGCGCAATGATTGTCATCATATCTGACCTTTTCATTGATCCTGAAGTTGTCAGAAACTGTTTTGAGCACCTCCGATTTCGTAAACATGATGTTGCAGTGTTTCATCTTATAGAGCAGAACGAACTGGATTTCGAGTTTGACCGTCCAATACGGTTCGTGGATATGGAAGGTGGAGAACCTATTTTAGCAGACCCAACAATCATTGGCGTTCAGTATCAACATGCACTTGAAGACTATCTTGAGAGTATGAACGAAGTCATCCGTAGTACCGAAATTGACTACCATCGTGTATGTATCCATGAAAATTTTGGTGATGTATTAGCAAAGTTCCTATTAGGTCGCACACCCAAAAAAGTATAATCAGTAAACAGTGTTAGTATTTAGGTTTTAAAGTTAAGGATTTTAGGCGAAATGCGTAAATTCTGAACAATATTAAATGAGGAGAAAACTAATGAAAAGGTACACATTTCTGTCCATTGCCATTATCGTTTTTGTCGCGATGCTTATTTCGGACACAACAACAGCCCATCAACCCAACGATTATGAGATATTAAGTGCTTTTGAAAACGCTGTCATAAATGTCGTAGAAAAAAGTATGCCTGCTATTGTTAGCATATCAACTCAAAAAACACAAATCAAAGATGGAAAACATATAACGCATCCATCAGGTGCATCAGGTTTTCTTTTTCGTGAAGATGGATACATCTTAACAAATGAGCATGTAGTAGAAAACACAAACAGTATCACGGTGAGGCTCCATAACGGCATCTCTTATGATGCAAAAATAATCGGTGCCGATAAGAATACAGATGTTGCTGTCCTAAAAATTGATACACATGAAGTCTGTCCTGTACTTACGATGGCAGATCCGAGGAACATTCGTGTTGGACAACTCGCTATCGCTATTGGTGATCCACTACAATATAGATACACTGTGACATCTGGTATCGTTAGTGGAAAGAGTCGTTGTTTCCATCCGTATGAAGATAGAGATCTATTTCAATACCATTACAATTACATCCAAACAGATGCATGGATCCATCCAGGAAGCAGTGGGGGGCCGTTACTAAATATCCAGGGTGAAGTTATAGGTATAAATACCCTTAAACAGGGTGAAGGATCAACTTTTGCTGTTAACTGTGACCTTGCTGAAACAATAGGACAGAAACTGATCGCACATGGCAGTATCATCCGTGGGTATATTGATGCAGACATGAGAAACAATTCAAGGGGTATCAGAGTAAGAAGCGTCAAAATAAACTCAGCTGCATTCAGAGGCGGATTAAAACGGAATGACATCATTCTTGGATACGATGGTGAAAAAGTGACAAACATCTCTGAATTTGAGAATATCATCCTGGAATATCCCATCGGTAAAAAGTGTGTCTTAAAGGTCTTACGAAATTCACAAGAAATCACACTCAATGTTCCTATTGAAGAGATGCCGCTTAAGTTAGTAGGACGATCTGTAGATATCGAGTCTGCTTCTTGGAAAAAACTGGGATTAGCAGTGCGAGAACTAGGAAACGGTAGCCATCTGAGGTATGACTATCTAACCCATAAAGATCGCGGACTAGTGGTTGAACAGGTTAATGGTATTTCTCCTGGATTTAAATCGAAAGTTCTAAAGGGCATGCTTATCATTGCTATTGATGGTCAAGAAGTCGTTGATGTTAGAACACTTGAGACTATTCTGCAACAAAAGCAGGATGGATCAGATGTTATCCTTGATGTGAAAGGGATAAATGGTTTAGAAAAAATTACAGTGGAGTTGTAGTAAAGTTATTTACGAAGGCCCAGCGTAAGGGCGAGGTTTCCTCGCCTGCTGTGGAATGTTTCATTAATTCTGGATGCCACTATAAAGCATATTGACTATGAATTTTCTTCAACCTCTGACCCTAATAGCACTTCCATTAGTCCTACTACCTGTTATAATTCACTTAATCAATCAGCATCGACATCGGACCGTTCCTTGGGCTGCAATGATGTTTCTAGTGACAGCAAAACGTATGAGTAAGGGGATGGCACGGATCCGCCATATTCTGATTTTGCTGATGCGAATTTTCGCTATCACCGCCTTGATTCTTGCAATCAGCCGTCCACTTTCTGGCGGTTGGTTAGGGAGTATCGGGTTCGCAAAACCTGATGTTACAATGGTACTACTCGACCGATCCGCAAGTATGGAAGCACAAGATTTGCAAGCCGGCGAATCAAAAAGGTCTACCGCACTCAAAAGGTTGGCATATCTGTTGGAACAGGGAGATTACGGTACACATCTGCTCCTAATTGATAGTGCCACTAGGCGCGTGCAGAAAGTAGATTCGCCGAAGGCGTTATTGAGTTTACCGATGACTGAGGAAAGTGCTACTAGTGCCAATATTCCCGGTATGCTCGAAACTTCTCTAACATATCTAAAAGCGAACAATACGGGACGGGCAGATATATGGATATGCTCTGACCTACGTGAAAACGATTGGGCAGTTGACAGCGGAAGATGGGAAGCGATTACCGAAGAATTTGCACAATTAGAAGGTGTAAATCATTTCCTGCTAGCATATTCAGAAACAGTATCAAGCAACTTATCTGTCCGAGTGGAAAATGTGCAACGGTGGCAGCAAGGAAACAATGCAGAGCTGCTACTTGATGTGATCATCCGTTCCGAAGGCGATAGTCCTGCGATTCGAAGAGTACCAATTGAGTTTGAGGTTAATAATGTCCGTTCAGTCGTCGAAGTTGAACTCGATGTGCTGGGTGCTTCTATTCAAGGACACCGTATTCCCATTGAAGGAACACTCACTTCAGGATGGGGGGCAGTCGGTTTGCCCGGTGACACGAACCGATTGGACAATCGATTCTTCTTTGTATTTTCCGAACCACCGATACGCCAGTCGGTCATCGTAAGTGATGATGCTAGGATTGGTGAGGCATTTCGTCGTGCACTTGCTATTCCAACGGATAATCGCCTACAATATCAAACAGATTTGATTTCTGTCAACAAAGCAGGAGAAATTGATTGGGAAAACACAGGACTCTTGATCTGGCAGGCATCTTTACCGACAGGAGTGGTTGCTGAACAGATACAGAGTTTTGTCAATAGTGGAAGAGTTGTAATCTTCTTCCCACCTAATCAGCACACGGGTGGACGTTTCTTTGACTCACAATGGAACGACTGGCAAACTGCTGAGGAGCAACCCTACAAAATCTCATGGTGGCGTGGGGATGCAGACCTCTTTGCACATGTTGAAAGTGGTAATGCTTTGCCATTGAACGATCTACGGTTTTTTAAGTATTGCGCGTTTGAAAGTACGGGAACTACCTTAGCAAGATTCGATGACGATGCCCCCTTTTTATCTCGTGTAAATTCTGACCGTGGTGCCGTTTATTTCTGTAGCACATTACCTACAGCGCAGTATTCTTCTCTTGAACGTGACGGCGTAGTCTTTTATGTGGCATTGCAGCGGGCATTAGTTGAAGGAACATCTGTTCTAACGGATGCATCCCAACGTGTTGCAGCCTCAGATTCACTCGCTGATCGTGAACAGTGGAAGACAGTTGCCCCTGAAGAAAACGCATCCTCTCTTTCTGAACGCGGATTGCATGCCGGAGTCTATCAAGACGGAACGTATTGGGCAGCCGTAAACCGTAGTGCCGTTGAAGATACTGCTAAAGCAGCACCTATTGAGACAGTGGACGCACTGTTTGAAGGGTTGTCGTATCGTAGAATTGATGTTGAAGTAGGCGATACATCAGCATTAGCCAACGAGCTCTGGCGAATTTTCCTTATCGGAATGGTAATCGCGCTTATTGTGGAGGCAGTGTTGAGTTTGCCGGGTAAGAAGGTTGAAAGTACTTCTTAACGGTGAGATCCATAGCGTGCTGCTACTTTTCCCAGACCGGTAGGTGTGATATCCTTATTGCACCGGATCCTACGCGGAAACATTCTTAAAATATGAAAAGTCATGAAACCTTCAATATCCTTACATTAGATGGTGGTGGTACTCGCGGAATCTATTCTGCTCAACTTCTCGCTTTGGTTGAAAAGGAATTAGATGCACCTATTAAGGACTGTTTCGACCTGATTGCTGGGACAAGCACGGGTGCGATCATTGCAGGTGCAATTGCCTCAGGTATCTCTGTGGATGAGATCGTCTCACTATTTGAGACCGAGTCACCGGATATATTTAAAAAGAAATGGTATCGTAATTTGCTCTTCTCAAGCAAGTATTCAGAGCATGTATTCGCACACGTCATCGCTAAACATATTCCCGCCAAACCACTTTCCGAAATATCAACTCCGCTGATCATAACCAGTTCAGAAATCACAACAAGTGAACGATATCTTTTTAGAACAAATTACGCAGAAACACTAAGTGATAATGATTATACCGACGGTGATGTTTGTATACGGGATGCAGTCGTGGCATCATGTTGTGCACCAACTTTTTTCTCTCCTAAGAGCATAAACAATCTACTCTTTGCTGATGGGGGATTGTGGGCAAATAATCCTTCAATCGCAGCATATACGGAAGCCTTGACAGTTTTCGGTAAAGATGTCAGTGAAGTTAAGATACTCTCAGTTGGCACAGGACACGCGCCGAATATGTACCGAAAGAAACGTAGATGGGGTTTTCTTATAGGGTGGGGTGGTCCAAAATTAGTCTCTTTTGTGATGATGTTACAAGCGCAAGCATCGGCAAAGATGGTTAAACAACTGCTCAAAGATAACTATATGCGCATCTGTCCTTCCATCGAATTTTGGGATATTGATTCTGCTAAGCCGCTAAAGGTTCTCAAATCTATGGCAGAACAGGATTTTGAGAACCTTGCTGCAGAGATAAAGGGATTTCTAAACAGACAATAATGACTTGTGCAAAATGCGTATTTTATGGAGATTAAATCAGTATAAAGTTAGGGAAGCATGATTTTTCACTGAAAAAAACTGCCGAATTTTGCCCATTGCAGATATTTTTTGACATAGACAAGTCTCGGACAGGCGAAATCCCTTCTCAAAGTTGGTTATTTGCATCCGAAAAGTGTTTTCAGTTCTGAGTTTTTATATGGTTTTAGAGTATCATGTTATATGCAACTTTAGGTCTTGAAATTAAATATCTCATCATATCCTTTATACGCGTTATTCCTTTAGTTCGTAGGACAGCTAATGCGGTATTTTGCAATGCAGCCATGATCTGTGGCGTACCACCACATCGGACAGATGATGCGTCTTCTCCAAGCAGCGTATCCCGCATCCAGTGAGACGTGTTCTCTATTGACCAATGTCATCGGAATGATGTGTGGTATTGAAGGATACACACCCTGTGGATGCTAAATCAAATAGTGACATTTTTATTTGCATTCGGGTATTCAATAGTGTATAATTATAAATGCTTAATCCCTCATAGCTCAGTTGGTAGAGCAGATGGCTGTTAACCATCGTGTCGGCGGTTCGAGTCCGTCTGGGGGAGTTTCAGAATGCTGACAGTTTTTTGAATTGTCAGCATTTTGCTTTTTCTGAATTATCGATTACTTTCCTTTATGTTTTTTCAAGAATCCTTCCAACCAAGCATCCGGATCACGACCCAATTTACGTAAACACACACATCCGATTTTCTTGACAAAATTTGGAATTAGGTTAAATAGTCTTAGTTGCCAGCTCATTGTTTTACCGTATGATTGTTTAATCAACTAAAAATCGCCTGTCCCGTAACTTCGCTAAAGAAATGGATTCGCTCAGGGACAAAGGATATATAAAGCGTATCACCGATTTTTGCCTCAAAGTTCGGCACAGTTACAGATTTCATTATGGTTTGTGTACCAGCAGTATCTGGTCCAAGGATTATCTCTACTATGGTCTCTGCTCCGAGTGGTTCAACACTATAGACTTCAGCTTGGAAAGAATTGGGTATAACGTGGAGATTGACAAGGACATCTTCAGGATGTACACCGAAGACTAAACTGTTCTCGGTATTGATAGCCTTCAATGTTGCAGTGATGCTGTTATCTTCAATCGTATAACTTCTGTCTACATTAGAACCTTTAGGTAAAGTCAGTTGTAGAGTTCCATTCTTATGTGTAATCTCACACGGTATACAGTTCATACTTGGACTACCGATGAAACCTGCGACAAACAGATTTGCAGGATGATTGTATATGACGGTGGGTGTGTCTAACTGCTGTATTTTCCCCTCTTCAAGTACAGCGATACGATCAGCCATTGACATCGCTTC
This sequence comes from Candidatus Poribacteria bacterium, assembly GCA_965208245.1. Lineage (GTDB taxonomy): Bacteria > Poribacteria > WGA-4E > WGA-4E > WGA-3G > MSPOR6. The sequence continues at coordinate 3,947,092 of OZ242325.1, read as the reverse complement.
TACCTGATCATGTGTTACATAGAATGTCGTCGTTCCGAGATCGCGTTGCCGCCATTTGATTTCTGCTCGCATCTCTGTACGCAGTTTTGCATCAAGGTTAGATATGGGTTCATCCATTAGGAATACTTGCGGATGTCGTACCATGGCGCGACCGAGTCCAACACGTTGCGTTTCACCGCCGCTCAACTGATTCGGTTTTCGCATGAGTAAATGCTCAATATGTAACATCTTGGCAATATCTAGAACGCGTCTATGTATCTCTTCGGGCGGTAGTTTCCTTGGATGCAATGGGAATGCCATGTTTTCGTAGGCGGTCAAGTGGGGATAAAGTATGTGTGATTGAAAGACAAAAGCGACATCTCGATCTGCAGGTGTGTGATCATTCACACAAACATCGTCAATGTAGACGTTCCCTTCTTCAGGTTTGTCTAAACCCGCGATACAACGTAAGGTCGTTGTTTTACCTGCCCCTGTTTGTCCAAGTAGCACGAAGAACTCTCTATCTTCTACATCAATAGAGATGTTGTTTAATGCTATGAGGTCACCGAAGCGTTTTGTAACATTTTCCAGTTTTACTGTTGCCATTATAGTAAAGTTAATAATTCATGAGACATTTCACCATTCACGAAGACCACCCACCGTAGGGGCGACGTCACCTCGCCCTTTGTAAAGTCTTTCATTAATTCTGAAATGTACTATATGTAGTTTCTTACCTATTTTTCACTGATTATTACACAGAATGATGACTTTGTCAATATATTTTGGGTCAAGATAGATTTTGAATATTTTAGGTGTTGATAAATTCATTTTTATCTTGTATACTCAATAGCATGAAATCAGATAAACAACGCGGCATAATTATAGGTATAACAGGTGGTATTGCTTGTGGTAAAACGACTGTCTCCGACCTACTGGCAGATAAAGGTGCTATCCCTATCAATGCTGACGAGATCGGACATCAACTCCTTAAGGTTGATAGTCCAATTTTGAATAAACTGACTGAAACGTTTGGACCGGATATACTTGACGAATCTGGTGATGTCAGTAGAAAAAAACTGGGGACAATTGTCTTCAACGATAAAGTAGCACTTGAGAAACTGAATTCACTCATGCATCCGCTGATTATTGAGCGTTCCCGTTCACAGGTGCGGAAATTCGTTGTAGAAGACCCATCATGTATTGTTCTGCTTGATGCGCCACTTCTTATTGAGGCGGGTGCTTATGATTCAGTTGATCTGATCATCGTTGTTACAAGTTCACGAGAATTGCAAATTAAGCGGATAATAGAACGAAGTCATTCACAGAATAGACCTTTAACAGAGAGCGAAGCACAAGCACGTATTGACTCCCAGATGCCTGTTTCGGAAAAAGTAAAATATGCTGATATTGTGATTGAGAATAATGGGACGCATGAAGACCTACAGAATCAAGTAGACCACATCTGGAATGACCTTATGGGTCAGGCCAAAGTAGATTGACAGCATTTGCTTTTATGACGCAATAGACCTGTTTTCCTTGACACAATTGAAGTTGTTTACATGCATCTGGTGTGATTTTAACTGTCATAGGATGCTGCTCAACGCTTATAAATACTAAAGTCTGATTCTCCACTGAATCTATTGTTCCTTTCAAGATGTTCCTTGCACTAATCGGAAGATTGTCTTCAAGCGAGATGATTATATCTTCTGCCCTAATGGCGACTGCTACTTCATTGTTCGTGTTATTTTGAATATTAGGTTCAACGTAAGGTATCATCAGCCGTTGCGTTCCAATTTCTAAAGCCGTTACGCCTTTCTCTTTGTCTGAATTTGCAATTGGTAATGATAGGATATTCTCTACACCTATAATATTGGCTATCGGTAAGGTTGAAGGTGTCGTGATTAATTCATGCGGTTCACCTTTAAAGGCAATCTTACCATCTGAGATGATGTATGCTTCATCTGCAAGTGCCATGACTTCCGAAATAGCGTGGGTAACATATAGGATGGGAATATCAAATGTCTGTTTAATGTTATACAGATAGGGTATAATCCTATTTTTCAACCCTCTATCAAGCGATGCGAGGGGTTCGTCCATCAGCAGGATATTCGGTTGCATGTTAATTGCACGTGCAACAGCGACTCTTTGACGTTGTCCACCAGAAAGTTGCTTAGGGTATCTTTCAAGTAAATCCGATATTTCAAGTATATCAAGGATTTGGGATATGTTATTCCCATTCCTTTGAATTGTCTTAGGCTGTCCGTAGCGGATATTCTGTTTTACGGTAAGATGGGGGAATAGGTGTCCTTCTTGAAACACGTAACCTATCCCTCGTTTTTCTGGTGCAATGTTGATTCTGGACACTGAATCGTAAAGGGTCTCGTTGCCGAACAGGATTTGACCTTTATCGGGTGTAAGTGTCCCACTGATGCAGTTGAGTAGTGTGGTTTTACCACTACCAGATGCTCCTAAGAAAGCGGTAACTTTCTGACTCAACACACAATCAACTGTCAGATTAAAGCTGCCGAGACGTTTCTGAAAATTGAGTGTGAAATTAGTATTTTTTGCCATTTAATCATAACGAAATGCAAACCGTTCTGTGAGCCAAATTGCAATGAAAGCGATTATGGTTGATATAAAAACTAATCGAAACACTATAGCATCCTCACCCTGTTGAACTGCAGAAAAAATAGAGAGTGCGATTGTCTGAGTCTTTCCTGGAATATTACCCGCAACCAGCATGGTTGCACCGAATTCGCCAAGACTTTTTGAAAATCCAAGAATTACACCTCCAAGAATACCACGGTATGCCAACGGAAGTGTAATGGTGAAAAACACCCTGACAGGTGATGCACCGAGTGTTCTTGCCACTTTTTCAAGTTCTACCGGTACTGATGAGATACCTGTCATGATACCCCTCACCAAAAGTGGAAATGAGATAACTGATACAGCTAACACAACCGCAACTGGTGAAAAAACGATTTCTAAGCCGAAGTATTTACTGAGAAGTCCTCCTATAGGTCCACTTTTACTGAACAGAATCAGCAGTATGTAGCCACTGACTACCGGGGGAAGCACCAACGGCAGCATAACGAACGTATTCAGTATAGATTTTCCAGGGAAGTCACGTTTTGTCAGAAGCCATCCTATGAATAGTCCAGGTGGAAACATCACAATCAGACTGAGTATAGCAACCTTGAAAGTTAGGATAAGTGCGGTAATTTCAGCGGAAGTAATCCTCATTTTAATTCGTTAGGTGAATTCTGATGTAATGGATCCGTTGATAGATGTATAAATCCGTGTTTATCAAATATTAGATAGGCAATAGGTGTTTTCAAGAATTCAATATATTTTTTTGCTATCTGTTGCTGTTTACTGTCCTTTAAAATAGCAGCAGGATATACTATCGTTGAATGTGTACTATGTGCAAACCGGTAAATAACCTTAACCTTTTCACTCACAGTTTTATCGGTTTGATAAACAAAAGCAACATCCACGTTTCCTGTTGACACATAAGCGAGTGTTGCACGTACGTCGGCACCAAAAATCAACTGTGGTTGAATTCTATCCCATAAATCAAAGTGTTTTAGGACTTCCTTAGCATAAAAACCTGCAGGCACAATCTCTGGTTGTCCTATTGCCACTCTGGATATAGAGTCTTGTAGAATTTCTATCGGATCATTTATGCTTATGTCGGTCTCTTTGTGTGCGACAATGACCAATTCGTTTGTTAATATATCTTCTCTGCTATTCACCGCCAGCAAACCGAGTTCCTCAAGTGCATCAGTTTGGATTGAACTTGCTGAGATAAATACATCTGCAGATGCACCTTTCTCAATTTGACGTTGTAGTGTTGTTGAAGCAGCAAAATTGTACGACACACACACCTTGTGTTTCTTTGTATATGCCTTCTCAATATCTGCTAGCGCATTCGTTAAACTCATTGCAGCGAACACTGTAATTTCAGGTTCTTTCTGTGTATCCATGTTGCATCCAGTCAATAGCAGATGCTTTAGACAGAACACATATAAAATTGTAGAGAGTATCCGTTGATGCATGAGAGTTACCCGTATCAGTCTTATGCAAATTGAGTATAGCAGAAAAATGAAGTCATGGCAAGGACGTAATGTCTGCTGCTGGTGATATTGGTTTAATAAAACTGTGTAAACAAAAAAATTGGATTTACGTTATAATAATAATGGTAAGTTAAATTCATAAAGGAGGCGTTAAGACATAGAGATTTAGGAGATACCTCTATGTATATTGACGGAGTAAAATGATTAGATATTTTTCATTAACTATATCAGTATTATTGTTGATATCTAACACAGTTTTTGCGGGTCCTGGTAGGACAGGTGCACAGATCCTAAATTTAGGGGGTGGTGCTCGTGCAAGAGCATTAGGAGACGCTTTCTCGGCTGTGTCTGGAGATGTCACAACATCACTCTGGAACCCAAGCGGATTGGCTTATTTGCCAGATAGTAATTTGCGTTCAGACAAGAAAAGTTCACAACTCTCTATGTTCTACACAGATATGAGTGCCCCCTTCGGTGAAGCGGGTGAAGGCATGTATTATACTTTCATTTCAGGCGCAATGCCTTTAGGAGATATAGGAACAATAGGAGCAACATTACAACTTAATGGTCAAGGTACTATTCCTGTCACGCACGACTCACCCGAAGTGATACGAAACGATAATCTTGGAACAAACATGGTCTTTACCCTATCTTATGCCGATTACTTGACGAATTCATTGGCAATGGGGATAAACGGTAAGATGATTAGAATGGTACTCGGCACAGAAACAGGAAGTTCTTATGCTGTGGATATTGGTATGCAGTATCATGTCCCGTTTGATCCTATACCCACGACAATCGGTATGGTAATCCAGAACGTGGGACCAGACATATCGTTTATTGATGAGAATCAAGCAGATCCTTTGCCAAGAATGTTCCGAATTGGAACATCAATGAGTCTATATAGAGACAGGTACAATCACCTTCGCTTAGTTAGCGGCATCACATCTTATATTGACAAACTATCAGAAAATGAAGAGGGACTATTAGCAGATTTGGACCGAGTAAATGCAGAAAGAACTGAGAAGATTGCGAAAGAACAACTGCTGTCTGATAGAGGGATTGGCATACGTGCATTTGAATGGCGACATCTACAAAAGAATGTCGGTGTAGAATACTGGCTTGGGAATATCCTTGCAATGCGTGTCGGTTATAAATCTGAACCTGGGATAAACTTACCAGAATTTACTGACCACCTCACGTACGGCATCGGTGTTAAGGTATATCTTTTCAATTTAGACATTACTTATGGACCGCGTTTTGGTCCCGCTCAGGAAAGACTTCTTGAAGCGACTGGTATTATCGCATTTTAATGGGGAATAGTTTATAGTGAAACTCGTACAAACCGTAGTCATTTATGCAGTAATTTTCAGTTTATCAGCTGCTATCTGTATAGCAGCTGATATGTCCCAAGAGCATCTATTCACAGATTTTTATCTGACATCTAACCTTGGTATACGGACACTAACAGATCAATCTACAACAAACGATAACATCGTATTGCTCAAATCTCCAAATGAAGCGTTTCTCTATTCTCTTGCTATCCCAGGAATGGGACAACTCTATAATGGATCAAAATACGGTTACATCTATACGGCAGCGGAGATGGGTTTGTGGATTACGTATTTCGTCTTACGAAACTCAGCAGTCAATACGCGTGAAGACTATAGGGAATTGGTAAGAGAAAATGTGATCTTTATCGGTCCAGGTTCGTTTGAAGAATGGGACGAAATCGAAGACTATGAACACGCAACACAGTATGAAAACTGGAACCATGTATACGATTCTGAGGTAACCAGAAATAGAACCGGTAAGTGGTATTGGAAGGATCTTGATCCGTCACTGAAAGATGCTAAGGACACAAGCATTGAATTCGACTCAAAGCATCGTCTGCAAGCTTATGATTTAAGACAGGAAGCAAACGATACATTCGAAAACGCACGAACAGTCTTAGGGTTAGTTATTCTAAATCACGTTTTTAGTGCTGTAGAAGCACGTATCTCAACGAAACGTTGGAACAACAAACAGCAACAGAACTCTGCATTTGAAGTGACGTTTAAAGCCGATTTTTCGACGCATGCACCAAGAGGCACTTTGGTACTCAAGAGAAAGTTCTAAATCCTATCCGCTTGAACAAATCTACCATTTTGCTCCTTACAAAATTTCGCTCACAAAGTGTTATCTGTTCTCCATTTTTCTCTCTACCGACTTCTCCAATCCCAACCTGCCTGTCTGAAAATGTTCCGTAATGTCCTTGTAGGGATATTACCTTTTATGCGTGAAGGTCGAGGAACAACGACCCGTTTACCTGATTCAGGATGTTTATAGTGATGATGACTACCACGGACATGGGTAAGTTCAAAACCATCTTGTTGCAGCCTTTTATCCACCTGAAGAAAAGTAAGAACAAAAGCCAAATCATCTCCTTTCTCTACGAAGTAGTCTCCCCAGCAGATATTGATCTCTTACTCACAGGATAGAGTCCTTAGGCAAAGTGGTTGCCTTTTCTGGAGTCACTTCACGCACTAATGCTGCCAGATCAACCGAAACGGTTTCCCATAGACCATCAGCATAGTCAGGATTTTTTGTATGAAAAGCAACATCTTCGGGGATAGGGATTGGTTCACCATCAAGCAGCAAACCTTCAAGATAACATTCAATTGCTTCTACGACTTGCATCATGGCATCCTCAACCGTATCTCCGGTAGAGAAACATCCGGGTAAATCCGGAACAGTTACCCCGTAACAACTATCTGGATCTTTGTGAAGAACAATAGGAAAATACATAAATCACATCTTTTTTCTTACTAATTTTACCACAATAATGGTCTATCCTTCTACTAAAAGACAGAAAACTCTTTTATTTTGTCATAGCACTGGGTTTGACAATCTTTTAGATACCATTTGAGCTGGACTCCGATAAATCAGTTGGATCATTGAAGTTTGCGTAACAAGTCTTTTTACCAAATGAAGTCATGATTGAGCTTCAATAGTGTCATATAAGTTTAAAGATTGTAAGGACAGGTTATTAACCTATCCTTAGCGAGGTATCCCGGCAGCGACCTACTTTCCCACGGGGTTGCCCCCGAAGTATCATCAGCGCAGAAGGGCTTAACTTCCGTGTTCGGAATGGGAACGGGTGTATCCCCTTCGCTATAACCACCGGAAAGGTGTATAAAAATATTTGACAATTGTATAGATGTTGAGGAACGGTAGAAGGAGATAAGTTATCAAGCCCTCGACCTATTAGTACCAGTTAGCTGAACCGTTCACACGGTGTACACATCTGGCCTATCCACCTCCTGATCTCGAAGGAGTCTTACCAACTTTTCGTTGTGGGATATCTTATCTTGAGGTAGGTTTCACGCTTATATGCTTTCAGCGTTTCTCCTTTCCGTACATAGCTACCCAGCGGTGCCACTGGCGTGACAACTGGTTCACTAGAGGTACGTCCACCCCGGTCTTCTCATACTAGGGGCAGATCCACTCAAATATCCTACGCCCGTACCAGATAGGGACCGAACTGGCTCACGCCGTTCTAAACCCAGCTCGCGTGCCACTTTAATCGGAGGACAGCCAAACCCTTGGGACCTGCTGCAGCCCCAGGATGTGACGAGCCGACATCGAGGTGCCGAACCGCCCCGTATATTTGAGCTATCGGGGGCGACTAGCCTGTTATCCCCGGAGTACCTTTTATCCAATGAGTTACGGCCTTTCCACACAGCACCGTAAGATCACTAAGCCCTGCTTTCGCATCTGCTTGACGTGTCCGTCTCGCAGTTAAGCTCCCTTTTGCCTTTACACTCTACGCGCGGTTTCCAATCGCGCTGAGGGAACCTTAGGGTGGCTCCGTTACAGTTTAGGAGCCGACCATCCCAGCCAAACTACCCGCCTGACACTGTTCTCGATACGGATTCACGTACCGGAGTTAGAATTCCAATACAACAAGAGTGGTATTTCAAGGATGACTCCGCTGAAGCTAGCGCCCCAGCTTCACGGTCTCCCACCTATCCTACACATGCAGCATTAAAACCCAATATCAAGTTATAGTAAAGGTTCACGGGGTCTTTCCGTCTTGGTACGGGTAACCGGCATCTTCACCGGTATTACAATTTCGCCGAGTCTCTCGCCGAGACAGTGCCCATGTCGTTACGCCATTCGTGCAGGTCGGAATTTACCCGACGAGGAATTTCGCTACCTTAGGACCGTTATAGTTACGGCCGCCGTTCACCAGGGCTTCAGTTTGGAGCTTCCGGTTCACCTTTCGGTTCCCCTTGACTCCTTACCTTAACGTTTTGGCACCGGGCAGGCGTCAGTCCCTATACATCATCTTACGATTTAGCAGAGACCTGTGTTTTTAGTAAACAGTCGCACGGGCCTTTTCACTGCAGCTTCCTTCGGATTTGCAAGCGAATTGCATCTCCTACTAAAAGCACCCCTTCTCCCGAAGTTACGGGGTCATTTTGCCGAGTTCCTTAGCGAGAGTTCTCTCGAGCGCCTTAGGATTCTCTCCTTGCCTACCTGTGTCGGTTTACGGTACGGTCACCGTGTATCGTCCACTCGAGGTTCTTTTCTTGGCAAGCAGTTGGAACAGTTTATATCCTTACGGAATCCTGTTCACCTCTCAGAGTATGTTGCATCGGATTTGCCTGATGCACTCTGTCGGGCTTAACCCAGCGTGTCCATCAGCTGGTAGTTCCGAGTACTTGCGTCTCCCCTAGTTTCATCCTCTACATGGTGGTGCAGGAATATTACGCCTGCTTCCCATCGTCTACGCCCTTCGGCCTCGACTTAGGATCCGACTAACCCTGGGCGGAATTGCCTTGCCCAGGAACCCTTAGGCTTTCGGCGAACAAGCTTCTAACTTGTTTTATCGCTACTCATGCCGGCATAATCACTTCTAATTCGTCCAGAGCACCTTACGGTTCTCCTTCAGTCCTACTATAGAACGCTCCCCTACCATACTTAACCGTGTCTAATACGATAGATTATCATGTTACTGACTCTCTACAGTATTAGGGTATAAATATCCACAGCTTCGGTAATACGCTTAGCCCCGGAAATTTTCGGTGCAAAATCGCTCAACCAGTGAGTTATTACACACTCTTTAAATGGTTGCCACTTCTACGCCAACATCCTGGCTGTCTCAGCAACAAAACATCCTTTACCACTTAGCGTATATTTAGGGACCTTAGCTGGTGGTCTGGGCTGTTTCCCTTTCGTCAATGGAGCTTATCCCCCACTGACTGACTCCCATGCTTGGGACAATGGCATTTGCAGTTTAACTGGAGTTGCTAACCTGGTGGGGCCGCGAGTCCAATTAGAGCTCTACCGCCACAGTCGAACACATGAGGCTAGCCCTAAAGCTATTTCGGGGAGAACCAGCTATCACCAGGTTTGATTAGCCTTTCACTCCGACCCACGGGTCATCCCCCAAGTTTTCAGCCTTGGTGGGTTCAGGCCTCCACATATTTTTACATATGCTTCACCTTGCCTATGGGTAGATCACCTGGTTTCGGGTCTACTCCATGCAACTAAACGCCCTATTCAGACTCGCTTTCGCTACGACTCCACATCGTAGATGTTTAATCTGGCTACACAGAGTAAGTCACCGGCTCATTATGCAAAAGGCACGCGGTCATGCATGTCACTTGCGTGACTTAGCACTACCACAGATTGTAGGCTTTACGGTTTCAGGGACTTTTCACTTCCCTAGCGGGGGAACTTTTCACCACTTCCTTCACAGTACTTTGTACACTATCGGTTGCCAGGGAGTATTTAGCCTTAGGAGGTGGTCCTCCTGGATTCCCACAGGTTTTGCGCCCTATCCCGTGGTACTTGGGTATCCATTAGAGATGCGTCACAACTTTCGTTCAAGGGACTTTTACCCGCTCTGGTCGTTCTTTCCAGAAACATTAAACTAATTGCACGTTCATTTCTTGTGCGTCTGAACCCACACGTAACGGACCCCGCAACCCCCGATATACAACGCGTTCAGGCTTGAACATATATCGAGTTTGGGCTCTTCCCTTTTCGCTCGCCGCTACTGGGGGAATCGAGGTTTCTTTCTTTTCCTCAGGGTACTGAGATGTTTCACTTCTCCTGGTTATCTCTTGTGTAAACACAAGTAGCAGAGATTAATCTGCTCGGTTGCCCGATTCGGGAATCTCCGGATCGTAGTTTGTTATGCAACTCCCCGAAGCTTATCGCAGCCTGCCACGCCCTTCATCGTCTCCTGGCACCAAGGCATCCACCGCAAGCCCTTAGTAGCTTGATATGGTGATATCTTTTTCTACCGATTTACCCTCTCTATACAATTGTCAAAGAACCTCGTCTCAAAGCGATTTTAATCTACTTTTTCTGACGATGGAGATGAGCGGAGTTGAACCGCTGACCTTCTGGTTGCAAACCAGACGCTCTCCCAACTGAGCTACACCCCCAAATATGGTACCTAATAATTAATACCATCAAATTTGACTAATGCCAAACCCTTCTTCAAACTAAGGAATATTATTATACCACAGAATTTGAGTTAAGTCAAATATTTTTTCAATGAACACGGTTGAACACGGTTCAGAACAGTGTTCTATCCTAAATAGACTTTAAGTATATCACATAACATGATGTAATGTCAAATGAAATTTAGATAAAATACAACTGATATTTATCAAAAGCGTTCCGAACACAATGTTTATAGGTATTTTTTTTTGTCAATACGTCATGAAAATGCAATATGAGTTCAGATGGCATCTGTCTTTGCCCGGAAAGTTCAAGTTGTATTTGATGAAATGTTTTACGCGTATGTACTTCAGGTAATTTTGATTTCACCAAGACGGTAAATGCAATTTCACTATCAACGGAGAATGCACGTTTGGTATTCTGCATTGATAAGGTCATTTATAAAACTAGTCACCTAACTGGCCTGTGATGAACGGTTTTTACCCCTATAGCAACTGAATCTTCATACGGGATTTTGATATTACATCACGTATTCTGAAGGTTTGAGTCCTTTTTTGAATGTGCCGAATCCGAAGAAGGTGGGTGAATAATCTCCGACATAATCAACAACACTGACATCAGGGATATCATCCTCCATTTCCATGCACCAGTAACATCCATTCACAAGTAGTCTTCGGAGTCCTTCGCTTTCTAAATCTACAGATGCTCCCATGGTGGTAGTGAAAATGCATGAAGTGTTTCCCGTTTCACCTATATATGTTTTAATCCATGCCAATGGCATCGTTGTGGTATCTGTTTTCGGTGGATCTGTTGGTTCCATTCCAGTCAAGACTTGACCGTGCACTAAGACGTGTGCATCACCCGTTAGTTCTCTAATACCGTAGACATCGGAAGGTCCCCATATATCTGAAACACCTTTTAGTATAGGATGGTTTTTGTGTCCTTCATCAATGACACCGCGTGTGCTCTCTTGTCCATGATGTCCGTGATGGTTGATCCATGTCTCTCCTAAGACCTGTTTACCGTATCCACCTTCAAACTCTCTGCTGTTGAAACTATATTTTGCATAGGGACTTTCACGGTTTTCTTTATAGTTGAAAGCGTGCGTTGCGGTTCTCAGTCCCATGACAGGTTTCCCCGCATTCGTATAGTCAACGATATATTTCATCTGTCCATCAGGCAATTCACGGAAACGTGTGAACAATATCATCATGTCCGCAGATTCCAGATGATGTAGTCCGGGGATATTTGAATTGACATCCGGGTTTATTTCACCTGTTTCTGGATCAATAGCGAATAGCACAGTGCATTTGAAACCGTGATGTACTGCTAACACTTTTCCCAACATTGGCAGTGCTTCTTCGGAACGATACTCCTCATCTCCGCTGACCAAGACTATATGTTTTCCTTTACCTGGACCTTCGGTTCCTTGATATACAACCCATTCATTACTCATCAAAATTAAACTCCAATTCATAAGATTATAGATTATCAGTATAGCATACAAGTGACAAAATGTCATGTTAAATGTAGGAATCTGTTTGTAGAATTACTTTTCAGTGTCTGGACGAACTATATTGTATTTATTCATTTTCTTATACAGATTGCTTCTCTCTACCTCTAATGCATCGGCTGTTTGACGAATATTCCATCCATTGTCATGTAAAGCAGCAAGTATACATTGTGATTCAGCAGCATCAACCATTGTGCTCAATGGTGTATTGCGTTGATAGGTCACGGTTGTTTCTGAAGTGTGGGTCTGATTTGTCCCAATTGGTAACACATCCGCAACATCCGAGGGGAGTATAATATTTCTGTCAACCATAATGAGTAGTCGTTCAACGATGTTTTTTAGTTCACGGATGTTACCTGGCCAATGGTAAGACTGAAATTTTGTGTATACATCTGAATCGAACATTTTGGGTGTTGATCCCATATTTTCTTGGAGTCTGTCAGCGAAGTAATTAACTAAAATAGGTATATCATCTAACCGTTTTCTTAGAGGGGGCACATCAATCGGTACAATCCTGAGTCGGTAGTATAGGTCTGTACGGAACATACCGTTCTGAATTTCTTCGGATAGGTTCTTGTTGCTTGCGGCAATGATACGGACATCAACATTTCGGATCTGTTGGCTGCCGAGTCTTTCTACTTCTCCATATTCAAGTATTCTAAGTACTTTTGCTTGTGCTTTAAGACTCATATCTCCTATTTCATCTAGAAAGAGTGTACCTCCATCAGCAAGTTCAAATCTTCCCTGTCGCATAGAATCAGCACCTGTAAATGCTCCACGTTCGTGTCCGAAAAGTTCACTCTCAACGAGTTCTTCAGGTAAGGCAGCACAGTTTAGAGGAATAAAAGGCTTATCCGATCGTTTACTATATTTGTGGATAGCCTCTGCAACCAATTGTTTACCCGTGCCATTTTCACCTGAAATCAGTACACCAAGATCACTTGCTGCAACTTGATGTATTTCAGATTTCAGTTTTTTTATGGATTCGCTTTCACCGATCAGTTCTTCATCTTCAGGGATTTGCGATTTTAGGTATTCATTCTCTTTTGTCAGCCTCGATAATTCCAGAAACGGTTCTATGTTGGAAATTATCTTATTCATACTTACTGGTTTTGTAATGTAATGTTTAGCACCAAATTCCCATGTTTTTACAGCAATTTTAATATCTTGCTGTGCGGACATCATGACAACATTGAGATTCGGGTTCTGCAGAAGGAGTCTTTTCAATGTTTCAATACCATCTATTCCGTTCTCCATCATGATGTCTAAAAGGACGAGGTCAACATCTTCAGATTGGCATCGTTTCAATGCTTCTTCCCCACTTGAAGCAGTTAGGGTATTATACCCTTTTAGTGTTAGTCCTTGCGATAGCATTTTCTGGATATTTTTTTCATCGTCAACGATGAGGATGGTACTCATAGTTATTCCTCTCTGGTGTGATATGAACTATTTTTGAATGTAATTCGGACAGTGGTACCTACGTTTTCTTGTGATTTTACGTCAATTTCTCCATCATGCACGGTGATGATACGGCGGACTATTGGCATACCCAGACCAGTTCCATCAGCTTTTGTTGTAAAATCAGGGTTAAATAGATTTTTCAATGCTTCTTTGGACATGCCGTGTCCGGTATCCTGAATCTCGATATGTGTCTCACTATCTTCATCAAATCTACCTTCAGTGAAGTCTTCTGAGATTGAGTTAGCGAAGGTGCGCAGCGTGAGGACACCACCGTTTGGCATTGCCTCTATGGCGTTTTTTACAAGGTTACCTATTGCACGCTCCATCTGTTCTCTGTCTAATGAAAGCAGTGATAATGAACTCAATTCTTTCACAATTTCTATATTTTGTGCTTGAGAAAATTCCATATACAGTTTGACAACAGTATTTACGATTTCATTTATACTGATCGGATGTCTATCCGGTGCAGGTAATCTTGCATATTGATGGAATTCATCAATTAGTCCACGTATACGGTCAACTTCTTCAATAATCGTGTCTGTACACTCTTTGAATATCCTCTCAAAGATCTCTGGTTGGTCTTTTGCTGCTTGTAAGTTTTCTACTGAGAGACGTATTGGGAACAGCGGATTTTTTATTTCATGTGCCAATTGTCTTGCTACGTCTCTCCATACAGCGATTCTTTCTGCGGATCTGTGTTCCTCCAAACTTTTTCTCAACGCATGTGCCATGTTGTTGAATCCTGCGGCGAGTCCCTCAACTTCACCTTTAGATTCAACGGCAATTTGATAGGAGAGGTTTCCTTCGCCGATCTCATTCACACCTTTTTGTAGTTCTGCAATGGGTCGTGTAATTCGTCTACTGACGAGGAAACTAATGCAGTATACTAAGAACGCACCGGCACCTACACTCCAAAAAAGTATGATCAGCATACGATCTTGCCATTGAATGCGTTCTTCGTGTGAATAGGCGATAATGAGTTCTACAAAAGGCCGTTGATTGGGGGGTGTATAAGGAGCACGAAGAATGTCTGCACGAAAAACAGTATAGATGGATGTGTCTAATGTCTCAGATGTTGTTTCTAATGGAACCAATTGTTGGTTACTTGGCATTGTAACGACCAATTCATCAATAGGTTTGCCTTCATCTTGATTCAACTTCAGTTGCTTTTCCCATTCTTCCTTTAGATTAGATGACTTATATGCACTGTTGTTTAGGGAAACCCATTCTTCTTGTTCATCTTTTCGCTTTACAAGAAACACAGGATGTTCGGATGGTTGGCTTAACAATGCGCCAATGAGCCATTTCTGAAGCGACTTTCCCCCCGTGATGAATCCCCATTCCCACCACTGTGTAACTTCAACAACTAACTGTGGATCTTCGTCAATTCTAATTTTCCTCTCATGAATTGTATCTTTCACACCTTTATAGATATCATCAGTTTTGATTTTTAGGATCTCAGTATTAATACTTCCTATTCGGATGTCATTAGGGAATTGACTCAACACTAAGATACCTTCTGAATTCCCACATTCAAAAACATCAAAATTCGTTGGTGGTATTTCTCTGCTGCCGCCTCTCTCAGCTCTGCTTAAGGCTTCTTGAACATCTTTATCCTTTCCTTTTGCCGCAACTTCATCACGTATACCTTGTAAGAATTGTACATACATATTTGAAATACGCGTTCTCAGATCATTAACATCTTTATCAAGCTGGGCATTAAATGTACGATTGATGAGTATAGTGGCAATTCCAAATATAACAGCGAACATTAGAATGAATACAAGACTGTATGTGAAAAAAATCTTGTTATGAAGTCGAAATGATGAGAGTTTACTGAACATGTCTTGGAACCTTGAACACTAATTGTGCTGTTATAGAGTTTGTCTCTGCATGTGAGTTAACTCGTTTTTTCTCTTCTCATTTCCCGTGCAATTTCTGTTGTACGTATCTTGTAACCTTCAACTGCTGACTGGTGATAGGTCAACTCATCCTGAAGAGAAAGTTCACCGTCTGATTGATGAAGTCCTTGAAGTTTCCCTTTGACTGCCACTGTGTCCATAAGTGTCCGCATCAATTTGCACACGCTGTTGATACTTCTATCAGGGAGAATCAGAGTAATATTTGGAATTCCCTTCTCAGTAAAGTCCATTTCTGTCCCGTGATATGAAGCAGTCTGACTATCGTTCATAGAAAGTCCTTCAAAAGCATCAAATCCATATCTATCACTACTAGTCGGAATTGGTAAATCCTCTCCATGGTCTGTCCAATGGATAAAGATGACTGCTTTGTCCCGAGGTCCTGCCAGAATACCGTTTAGGATAGAGTGATTGCTAGTTGGACCTTTTGCTGCAATAACGTTTGAACCGATTCCTCGTTCTTGTATTGATTCGGTATAGAGTTGTACAAACCATTCACCAAGTCGACTGTTGTCTGCATAGTTATAGAATACAATACTAGATGCACCATATAACTTTTCTACATTCTGAAGCCAAAATGCAAGGTGGTATGCAATGTTGTTTTGATTAGGATAGGGTTCTTTAAAATGCTCATCTGCAGTCTGGACACCTCTGATTGCAGTGTGAAGCCTATCCTCTTGACTTTCGTTCTGACCGGTTGTCATGGCTAAGAAAAATAATCCGACTGGAGAGAAAACTGAGAAACGTCCACCAACACCATCAGGTACTGGGAGTATACCATAAAATGGAGATTCTCGATTAAGTTGATATAGAAGGCTTTTCTCGGTTAGTCCTGTTGTGGCAACGATCTGATTTCGCCAACTTCCATATTCCTTCTCAAGAATATCACGTATAATCATCAATGTAACCAACGTTTCACTAGTTCTGCCTGATTTGCTTATTACATTAAAAAGTGTTTTTTGTAGTAAGTTCCGTGATTTAAACATATCCATTAAAGCTTTCAACCTCATCGGATCGAATGTATCACCCGTAAAATATACCTCTGGTGCACCTCCGCGCTGTTCAATTGAGAGTTGATTGTGATATGGGTTATTGGCGATCTCATGAAAAACACGTGCACTCAGGTCAGAACCGCCGACTCCGATCGTAACGAATGCGGAGAATTCTGATCGTGCTTTTTTGGATAAGTCAATGACCTGTTGTATGTGATCTGTTTCTAAATGGCTGCGCGTCCATGTACGTTGATTGCCGGCTAAAACAGAATCTAGCGCACCGACTTCCTGATTGAATATCCTTTGTATTTCCTCTAAACGTCCATCGAACAATTCATCGACTTGTTCTTCACTCGACTCTGCACAGACCATCATTTTGATTGTTATGTCCTTTCTATCGCCAAACGTTATCTGTTTAATCTGTGAATTCATTGAAAAGGTTTTTTGTTCCTCCAAAAAATATATCGGTTACATCTATAATTTTTCAAACGCGACCATACTTATCTTTAATCCTGACAATATCTTCCTCATCAAAATGTCCGAAGGATATTTCAAGTATACGATAATCCTCTGCTTTGCCGATAAGTTGGTGTTTCGCGCCTTGCGGAATAAAAACAGGTTCCATCGGTTCGGGATATAATATCTCACCCTCTAAACGTACACACGCGCCTTTGTCAAGGGGTATCCATAGTTCACTTCGATGGTCATGGTATTGGTAACTGACTTCTTCAGCAGCACGTATTTCCAAGATTTTAACGGTAACCGGTTGGTTGAGTACATACTGTATAAAACGTCCCCACGGTCTATCTGTGACTGATATTTCTGATATAACTTTTGATGGGTCTATATCTGATGTCATGTGTCTACTCTTCTCGTTAGCAAGCGGACAATAGGATGATATTCGGAAGACCTAATACCTACATATTCTCTGGATAATTTAGCACAACTCTATTGGATAAAGCAAGCAGAAAAGTTATAATCAGCACTGAAACTCTATCGGGATATTCAGTTTTATAAATTCTCAGTTTTTGATGTTTACTACGAGTTTAAATTCGGCAAAATCCAATATATTATGAGAAGGTCTCGTTGATTGATATATCTGTGTCATCGTTCCACAATGAGGTGTACAGATCAAACCCTTTACAATTGTTTGAAAATGGTTGAAGTTATTATACTTGAAAACCGAACTATATTGTGATAACATGCTATCTAAGTAGAAAAGAGGGTTCATTGTAATATCCTTTCAAAGATTTTTAAAACTAATATTTTCAGGACTTGCACAGTTTCTCTTAAAGTTCCCCTTATCAGAAAGAAGGACTTTAAGAGAAACTACGTAAGTCCTGATAGATAAACTTCACCATTTATCAATCCTTAACATTCAACGACATAGATGGTGAGAACGAAGTCTTTATAGGTTTATGTCTATAGCAAAATTTTGAACCGAACTAAGGAGCATGACAATGGCAAAACGGATAAAGATCGGGTTGATCGGTTGCGGTATGATATCCGGCTCACATATCAACGGATACCTTGCACACCCACAACACGCGGAAATCGTCGCTGTCTGTGATACAGTTGACGAAAACGCAAAGCAGAGAGCGGAACAGGTACTTGCAGGTGCAGAAACACGTGCCAATGAGGCAACTGCCAACGCAAAGAAAACTGAAAACCCTGAATTACGTGAGAGTTTAAAAGAAAACGCAGCACGATGGAGTGAATATAAAAATAACGGTGTCCAAGTATTCAACGACTTTAACGAGATGATAAAGATATCTGAATTAGATGCCGTTAGTCTTGCAACGCCACCCTTTGTCCATGAAGCACCGACACTCGCAGCTGCAAACGCAGGAAAACATGTCTTCTGTGAAAAACCGATGGCACGCACAGCAACTGAAGCAAGAAATATGCATGAAGCATGCAACAAAGCCGGTGTCAAACTTGCATACCAGAGCGGAGGAACATGCCTAAACCCAATCAGCTACGCTATACGAGACTATGTCACATCCGGAAAAATTGGTGATGTTCACTACGGCAGACTTACCAGTTACCGCCTACGTGGCAGACCTAATGTTGACATGTTCGGTTTCGGTAGATGGTTCCTGAACTCAACCTACAGTGGCGGTGGTACGATATACGATACAGGTGTCTACGACATCAACCGCTCCATCTACCTACTCGGTTCACCCCAACCCGCAACGATTAGCGGTATTGCCTATCGTGGTATGCTACCAGAATACACTGGAGATGAAATCAACGACGTTGAGGAATTCGCATCTGTTTTCGTCCGATTTACAAACGGTATGTCCTTTACGTATGAACACGGGTGGTCAAGCAACATGGCAGGACAGCCGCAAGGCATCTTCATTTTCGGTTCTAAAGGCTCATTCAGTGGGGATAGACTCTTCCTTGAGAAAGGAAAATGGGAAACCGATGATAAAGGGAACCGTAGACGTTATCAAGGAAATCTTGAAGAAACACCGTTAGAATTGCCCGATAAACTTTTCCCCGACAAGTTCCGTGATTTCCTCAACGCATGCAACAGCGATGTACAGCCTGTCAGCAATGGCGATATTGGTCAGAAGGTCACTGAGATTATGAGTGGTGCATTGCTGTCAGCAAAACTGGGACGTGAGATTACTGCGGAAGAACTTTATGAAATAGAAGCACTCCGAACCGAACCAACACCAGGTTGGCCCATACCATCAGGATTATAATTGTAAGTTATCAGGTGTATTTTCACATTATGGCGAATTATGTAAATAATTACACACACTAATTACACACATTCACCCCTGGCATGTGTTATGTCCTAATCGTACCATAGGGGTCGGGTATGTAAAGTTCTTGGGATGATCACCTTTTCTAACGTGTGAAAAAATAAAGTCAATCAGAATCTAAAATAACGAGGGTTTTCGGTTTAATAATGATTTCGTCTCAATTCTAAAACGCGAGTCCCTGACAGTCTAAGTTCTCAATCCTAAAATGGCATATACCATTACTTAACCGAAAACCCTCACGACTCCTACTACGGAGAAGGAAAGAGTATATATACCGAAATATCGTGCATTGTCAAGTGCTATTTTGTAGGTCGGGTAGAGCGAAGCGAAACCCGACAGGATAGTTCCAATCGATACGTGTCAGGTTTCGCTTCGCTCTACTCGACCTACAGAGGACCTACAGAAGAAGGCTTGACACGGTACTAGTCAATGTTGGACAAAAATAACACGACAAAACTCGACAATTGAAACTAGGTGTATCACTATGAAACCACTACTCATTGTCAAATCCATTACAAAACGTTTTACCGAATCACCAGTTGTCAAAGATGTAAGTTTTCAAGTATATCCCGGTGAGATCTTCGCTCTTTTAGGTGCAAGCGGCTGCGGTAAGACAACTACGTTACGTCTAATTGCAGGATTCGAAAGGGCAGAAACAGGTACCATAGTAATGGGTGATCGTGTTCTCGCTGATAAAGATACTTTTATTCCACCTGAAGCACGTGAAATTGGGTTAGTTTTTCAAGATTATGCACTCTTCCCTGATAAGAATGTCCTCAAAAATGCAGCATTCGGACTGAGTAGAAAAATGCCTAAGAAAGAACGGAACGCCATCGCACTAGAAAACCTTAAACGAGTAGGTATTGCACACCTACAAGAACGGATGCCGCATCACATCTCTGGTGGTGAACAACAACGGGTCGCTTTGGCGCGTTCACTTGTCACACAACCGAAACTTTTACTCTTAGATGAACCCTTCTCCAGTCTTGATACGGAGTTGCGGCAAGTAACTCGTGAAGAAGTCCGAGAACTGTTGAAAGAATTTGGAATCAGTGTCGTATTAGTGACGCACGACCAAGAAGAAGCTCTCAGTTTTGCTGATCGAGTTGCCGTAATGAACAACGGCAGCATTGAACAAATCGGAACACCTGAAGATGTCTACAGAAAACCAAAAACAGAATACGCCGCAAGTTTCCTTGGCAAAACTAACATCATTGAGACATCTATAAACGATGGATTTGCTGACACACCATTTGGTACAATAGAAATAGAATCTCCTGACAAAACTAACGTTCTGCTTTCAATTCGACCTGAGTACTTTAACCTCGCACCGCATGCTGCGGACAAAAATGAATCAGTTTCGGGACGTATCATAGCAAGAGAATTCAAAGGACACGATTTGACCTATACCGTTCAGGTAAAAGGTAAACATTACTTCGTTCAAACTGACTATAAGCAGCATTACCGTGTAGGCGATGAAGTATCTTTAAAACTAACTGAAGCAGATGTTATACTTGCGGAAGGTGGGTAGAAAACGTATCCTACTCAGACCCGTTTGATACCTACCAAATACCTCTTATCCTGAAAATCCTATAACCCTGCCATTTTTAATTGTTTGGCCTGATTCAGACAAGTAACCATAACTTTACACACACATTCATCATGACATACTCCCCCAGCCTTTAGGCTGGGGTTTCTTACCTGCTTATAGCAGGCTTCCTCGGGTTTAAGCCGAGGCGACTGAGGTGCCAGTTGAATCTGACACCAAGGGGACTGCCAGGATCCCGACTAACAGGGGTATTTATCACCCCAGATACTTTTTTATGGATGTTTATCGCACCGATACCATCTCTATGATATTTGAAATTGCATTGTTTGCAGTGATAGTTTCGGTTGCTTGGTTTCTTTCTATGTCCACATTTTGGACACGTTTGTGAGGTATATGCTTCTGATTCAGAAATAACTTTGATACCAGAAAGTTCGGCTTTGTAGCGTATTTTGTCTGCTATTCTTGAGAAAGCCCACTGGTGCAACTTCTGATTAGACTTTTTAGAATACTTGATATTCTCTCGGATCCCGTTTAGGTTTCCGAACACAATCGTATCCGCCTTCGCTCTGTGGCAGTCGGATATAAAGCGTGATGTGATTTTATGTTCAGCATCATTGAGTTGTGCGTCAAGTTTTTCTAAAGTCCTGCGTTTTACTTTCAGAAGTCTAAACCATTTCCGAGATCGTTTCTTGCATGTTTCCATTTTAGATTGAAACTCCGCCTTGATCTTCTCTCTATAGCGTTTGATACTTCGGACAAAACGACTATTATAGATGGTCGTTTGTTTACCATCAAAACTGACAATCGGGTGGATTTCACCCATATCTACAGAAACAGTGATACCTGTTTCTTGTTTAGTAGGCACATCAACCTTATAGACAAGTGCGAAGTAGTAGTAGCCGCGTTTGAAATGCATCTCTACATATTTCGGTTTCTCTTGCACATCTTCAAGCATGACAGGTTCTTTGCCTTTACCATTGGAAAGTATCAATCGACCATCTTTCAAACGGATTGCACTTGATTTCCAACACACCTTGAAAAACTTTGGGGTCCGTTTTGATCGTCTTGTCCACCACATCGCCTAACACCTTTCAAAGCGGTGTGGTGGCACTCTCAAGCGAGAGGTGAAATCCACCATAAACGATGTATAAAGAGTACATCATAAATATTACTAAATGTCAAATCTTTTTGACACTACAGAGGGATGAGCCCGCTTACACCCCCCTGCCTAAAGGCAGGGGACCTTAGCGGGAAGATCGGTAAATTATTTGCATTTTGTGCAGTGTAAATGTTATACTTCTATTATACGGCTTGTGCTAATTGACTATATGTAACCATATCTAACGAGTTGTATCATATATTTATAAGTTCTTCAGCCCCGTAGGGACGATATGTTTGTTTATTTTCCAAATATATGTAAAGAATACAAAAACAAATGGTTAACTAACACAAGGCGTTATAAAGGTATCATTTAGCGGCAACCAAAAATAAGGATCTCTAATGGAAGCAGAAATACTAGTTGTAGAGGATGAACGCGATATTGTAGAGTTACTCAAATATAATCTTCAACAAGAAGATTTTGAAGTTGATACTGTACGCAATGGTGCTGATGCATTACAACGCGCTGTTGATAATCCACCCGACCTAATCCTGTTAGACCTGATGCTACCTGAAGTTGACGGTCTGATCGTCTGTCGTCTGCTCAAGAATGACCCGCGCACAAAGAAGATCCCAATCATTATGCTAACGGCTAAGACAGATGAAAGTGATCGCGTGACGGGACTTGAACTCGGCGCAGATGATTATATAACAAAACCCTTTAGTCCACGTGAAGTGGTCTTACGAGTCAATGCTGTCCTGCGTAGACTGAATGCTAGTAAAGAACCTGATGAAGAAAATCAGATTGAAACACATGGGGTTGTTATTGACCTTGATAGACATCAAGTAATGACAGAAGAAGGTGCAATTGATCTCACTGCAACAGAGTTCAAACTCATTACACTATTCGCAAGATCACCCGGTCGAGTCTTCAACCGAGATATTCTCATGGATGTTATCTGGGGACAAGAATACTACGGAATTGATAGGACAGTTGACACACACGTCAGCAGACTCAGACGAAAATTGGGTGATTTTGGTAAACATATTGAAACTGTATACGGTGTAGGATACAAGTTAAAAGAAAAAAAGTAAACCCCACTATCTCATGAAAGTGAACCTATACAAATCAAAGAATAACGGAGCTATCTATGATCTTAGGACTAACCGATAAAGTTGTTGTAATTACCGGCGCAAGCAGAGGAATTGGAAAATCCATTGCACATGCATTCACAATGGAGGAAGCAAAACTCAGTATCTGCGGACGTGATCCAGATACGCTTCAGGCAATAACTGATGAATTAAAACCGTATAAAAGAGACGTATTTTCAAAACCTACAGATGTAACAGATAGTCAACAAGTTCAAACATTCATGTCAGAAACACTTGAGCATTTTGGACGCATTGATGTCGTCGTTAACAATGTAGGTGGCAGCCGATGGACTCCGTTAGAAGAAATAACAGATGAAGAATGGCATGAAATCATAGATATAAACCTCATCTCAGCTACACGTATAAACCAATTTGCCATCCCAGTCATGAAAAAGCAAGGTAGTGGTGTGATACTTATGATCACCTCCATCTACGGCAGAGAAGGTGGCGGACATATCACCTATAATGCTTCAAAAGCTGCTGCAATAAGTATGACGAAAGCGTTAGCCAAAGAACTTGCACCTCATAATATACGCGTCAATAGTATTGCCCCAGGTTCCATCCTATTTCCTGGTGGCGGTTGGGATCGTCGGATGAGGGCTAACCCTGAAGGAATGAAAGCATTTGTAGAACGTGAAATGCCACTTGGACGATTCGGCAAACCTGAAGAAGTCGCGAATGTTGTCGTTTTCCTTGCATCCGACTGTGCAAGTTTGGTAACAGGGGCATGCATAAATGTTGATGGATGCCAGTCCCGATCAAATATCTAAAAACCTGTCAAACCCGCAATTAACAAGATTAAATTTGCCAAGATTAGATTTGATTTGATTGTATACATTTCCGCTCATGGTGAGATTGAATGCATCTCTATGCTTGAACGAGTTTTGATATAAAGTCAGTTACTCTCAACTCTCACCCGTATTCTTGCGATAACGCACTTCTACCGCAACACTTCTATTTTAGACAAATTGTCCCTCTCTTTTATCCCGTATCTATTCTTCTTTTTCGTTTGGATTTTTGTTCTTTTCTCTCTTTTCTTGACTCACAGGGGAGTTGACTCAGAATAAGTTTCTCCATGTCAACTTTGTGGCTTGCATTATCAATATCAAATCCTAACAAGTCTACCCTCGGCATCATAATCAAGCAGAATGCCTTCGGAGATTTCTTGACTCTCTACACTAGACTGTTCGGACAAGTCGATATACAACGAGTCGGTTTCTGGAAAGCAGTGAAGTCCCATGGTTTGAATCCTTGATCGGGAAAAGCGTTATGAAATCTTTATGCCTTGAAAAGACGCAAATAATCGTCAAGTGTCTCAACCCTACGAATACATCTCAGTTTATCGCCATCAACGAGATATTCTGGTGGACGCATCTTCAGGTTATAATTAGAACTCATCGCGTGGCAGTAAGCACCCGCATCACAGACAACAAGTCCTGTTCCCGCTGAAGGTGTCGGTAATTCCCGCTCCTTACCAAGAAAATCAGCAGATTCACAGACAGGACCAACGATATCATAGGTCTCAATCATCCCATTGACAGGTTCAATAAATTCAATATGCTGATACGTATCATAAAGACACGGACGAATGAGTTCTGCCATACTTCCATCGGTAACGATGAAATGTTTGTTGCCATTTGTCTTAACACCCGTAACACGATTGACAAAAACTGCCGCATTTCCGACGATGGAACGTCCCGGTTCAATAATCAACGTGATGTCATCTGTGAGTAGACCGTGAATTGAATCTATGAGATCTGTCGGTGAAGGTATATCTTCACCCATACGTTCATAGTCAATACCCAACCCGCCACCGATGTTTAGATAGTGTGCATCAAAACCTTCCGCTTGAATGGAACGCATGAAATCGAGCATAATCTTTGTAGCATCTCGGAAAATACGAACCTTCTTAATAGTTGAACCTAAATGACAGTGAACACCGACTAAATTCAACAGATCGTCTTTACGAATTTCATCTAAAAACCAATTGAGACGTTCATTGCGTATACCGAATTTGGAATCTTTCATGCCCGTAGAGATGTATGGGTGTACTTCAGGGTCCACATCGGGATTAATGCGGAGAAGTACATTGGTAGGTTTGTTAAGGTTTTGTGCAGTTTGCTGAATATGCTGCAAATCAAATTCGCTGTCAATATTAATTAGCACGTCGTGTTCAACTGACAGTTTGAGTTCAGCGAGTGTTTTACCGTTACCGTTTAGGATAGTTCGCTTTAGGTCAAATCCTGCTGCAAGCGATAACAGCAATTCATTTCCACTCACAAGTACCGCGCCACTACCAAGCGCGCTGAGGTGTTTGAGAAGGTGAAGGTTGTTATTTGCTTTTACGGCATAACCGATAAATCCATTTAATCCATCAAGTGCGTTTTGATATGCAGCATAGTTTGCCTCAAGCTGGGCTAGACTGTAAAGATAGAAAGGACTATAGGGTACTTCTTCTTGTATGTCTTTTACTTTCAAATCTTCACAGTAGAGATAACCATCATTATAGTGAAAACTCATATTATTGTTACCATTTCTGTTGTATGTCCCATTTTCTTCTCTTGTGTGATTGTCTGATTAAAAAACATATCACAATTATCAAGTAGTGATATCTGTTTCAGAATTCCTATCTTTAAGGATACCACAAAACACTTAAGATCGTGATGCACTCCCAACGCATAAATGCGTGGGTCCTCTTATGAAGATCCGCTTCCCACAAGCGGACGGACAGCGTTTTAAACCTTTTAGGTTCTCCAAGGTTATGTGTTCCGAAAACGGACCTCAACGAAAACCAAGTCACATAACTTATGCAAAAAGTCATGGCACGCACCACTTATGCAACTACAAGGAGAGTTTTAGTGTGGGAACTCCCTGATACTTTTGACTGCCATAAGCAGTATCAAAAAGAGACGTTGAGTGTCTCAAACTTTCGTTTAGGTGATATGCGACATGAAAGGCATATCAAAATCTAAATCGGTGTTTCCCAGCAACAAGCAAAATCCTATATGCAACTTGGATGGGGTGACACTTTGTCTGTGTTGACAAAGATTGCATTGCCACCCACTGCTTGAGACTAATAAAGAACAGAATACCCAATCTTCGTCATCATTTGGACGAATTTCAACACTTTTTGTGTGAACGCACACGGCAAATATTCCTTACTAGTAACCGTATGTGGAACAGAAATGCAATGCAACTGTGCCATGAAAACACCTCCTATTTCAAAACTATTAGCTTACGCGTCCTAACAGTATCCGCAGTTCTCAACGTATAAAAGTAAATGCCATTCGCAACTTTGTCACCAAACTGATTTGTTCCATCCCAATATATGGCTTTATCTTTTGTCTGATACCGACCCGCTCGCTGAAACCCTAAATCTATTGTACGGATAAGGAAACCTTCAACACTATAGATAGATAAGGAAACCTCCGAAGACTTTTCTAATGCCCAAGGCACCCAGGTCTCAGGATTACACGGATTCGGATAGTTCTGTAATAGTTCTGTCTCTATAAGAGTAGGTGCAGCAGGTACATCGCTATCTATAACATCAAAACGAACACGCGTTGTAAAATGATATTTTGATTGATTACGCGCGTAATCTGTTATATTTATATCTGTTATACCCCATATACCCGGGGTACTCCCAACAGGCAACAAAATACGAACTTGACACGTAATATACGCATCACTTCTTAATCTCTCTCGATAATACGCAGCATTGAATTTCTTTTGATTAACACTATTTAAAAAAAGTTCATTATAATAAAAGTCATAATACTTTTGCGCACCTAATGCATCACGCAAAACTATTGTCACATGATATATACCACTCCCTTCCTCTTTTATAGATAAAGTTATATCTACTTGCGTTTCACCATTAGGATATTCAATATTAGTAGGTGTAGCAACTACGGATATATCATCAACATCTAAGACAGCAGGAACATGATCAGGATCCTGTGTATCTATAAAGACAGAAAGATCCGATCCAACCATAGGTATAATCGTTTGATTTCTTGCAATATCCTGCATCCGTATTTCACGCAATTCCCAATCACCATTTGAATGATAATCATAAATAGGTATCACAACCTCAGCTGTTTTTGTCTCAATATCATAAGTTCCTTGACTTCTTTCAACCCAGAGATCAGGATGTGGGTTATCTATGACAGCATCTACACGAGGTAATCCTAAATGATCATTATCATCAACCGCTTTCCAAGTGACTTTCACATTATATTGATTTCCAAAATCATGCTTGATAACTTCTGCAATTTCTATTGAACAACTATCCTCAACATATTCAGGAGGTGATATATCTTCAAGCGGATTATCCAGATAAAACGACCAGCCTATATTAGGGGGCTCTGTTATTCGGATATTACCACTCTGATCATACATTTTTAAATATTTACAATGCCAGTAGCCACTTTTTCTATGTTTCGACATAATGGTTCCCTCAGAAACCAATAATGAACCGTTTTGGGGGTGTGGACGCAAACGGAAATCCTGACGAAAAGGTCCATTAACTGTCCTGAGATAAGCACCTGTTGCAGTATCCTCATCACTCCTCGAATCAATTTCTACTTCCACATAGATTTTCTTATCCTCTTCAGGTGCACCTGTAATCTTTATATAGACACGTTTAACACCAGCAGGATACACATAATCCGGATACAAATTATAAACACGAAATGTTAAATCCTCACGAATCAAACTCACATATCGAGACCCATGCATAATTCTATCTTGAATAAACTTATACTTCCCTGGCGCATGCACCTGTAATTTTACAGGATTCATAATATAAAAACTTATACTTTCTGCCATATCTTCATTCGGATTTACATTATGTGCATAATCAGATACAAAGCGTGTTTCATCTGTAGTGGACCACCCGTTCGGGTCATCCGGGTCTTCAAACCAGCCTCCTAATTCTATCCAATCTTGTTTTAACTGATCATCAAACAAATGTCCCCAGAGAAAATGTGCTTTTTCATGTAATATCAATCTATAAATAAATTCCCTAGCCGTCCCATCAAACGCAGACGACATAAACTCAATATAACCCGCAGAAGGCCAGGCAACAGCAGGAGCAGTCGGATATAAGGGATGTGTTAATCCATCCTTCCTACGCACAATATATTTGAGTCCAGGTGTTTTTAGCATGCCATCCGGAAACTCTCCCAACATAGTAATTAAATATATCTTCTCTTCATCCTTAAATTTTTCAAAGTGAGTATATGTATCAGAAGTTGTATGTTTTGTTAATTCTTCATAAGATATATTTCCTGGACGCACCTCAATGCCAAATCGCATTTTTAAAATCTCATCTAAAACCCACGGACGCACCGCGTGCAAATACCGAAGCACAGCACCATGCAAGTCTTTGTTAAATAATTTACCCTTAATACCTTCTATACGTGCTATCAGCGGTTGTGCATATTTAAGTGCACGCGTGGAAATCAATATAATCATACCTTCATCCGTAGAATGTATGGATATATTGTTTGGTAAATTAAAGGGAACTTTCACCCAGAGCGACTTAGGAACCTGTCTAGGACTCACCCAGGCTGGATCTAACTGTTCAAAAACATTAACCAGTTGATATGACTCACTATTTGTCCAAGCAGCATTAAGAAAAACATTATATTCCTTTTGTAAAACCAACGCAGAACTACTAGATTGAATAGTCTGCGCAACACCTAGAATGTCTAGGTGAACAGGTGGAACAGGCGTATAACTCTCCTGCCCTTTATGTGTTTCATCCGCTATCCATTCATATTCAAAATCTGCAGTCGCTATATTTCCTATCAATCCAAAAATAAGTATAAAAACGACACTATATCTCGAAATAATTCCATAATTCATTTTTTCATTTCCTCTTGCAGAGCACGAATTTTGTCTTTATATTTTTATAAAATGTGTATCGTGCTTCTCTTATAAGTCCTATTTCATGACATACTCACCATAATATAACAAAAAACAATTCCATAATATAACAAAAAACAATTCCATAATATAACAAAAAACAATTTTCATCCAACATTTTTTTCAAGATTAGGTAAGGATCTGCGCGAGCTTAATACTCTCGTTTGTGCCAATCGTCTTCCCACAAGTTGAATGAACCTTCGCGATAGGGATTTTGTGCGATCATATCCTCATTCAGTTCCATCCCCAATCCTGGCCCATCAGGTAGACTAAAGTATCCATCTATTACTTCGGGACAGCCGGTTGCTGCATCCTTAACCCAAGTTTCAGAAAAATCGTTAAAATGCTCCTGAATCTTGAAGTTCGTAGTGCAGGCAGCGAAGTGCAAGGCAGTAGCGGTAGAGACTGGACCGCCAACATTATGAGGAGCAACTGTCATATAGCACATATCCCCCATTGCTGCGATCTTTTTGGTTTCCAAGAAACCACCTGTCTGTGTGATGTCAGGTTGCAGGATATCTGCTGCTTGGAGGTTAATCAGCTCACGATATTCATACTTGTTGTGAAACCGTTCACCTGTGGCAACAGGCAAGTTGATACTAGCAGATGCTTTTGCAAGTGCAGCAATGTTATCAGGTGGCACAGGTTCCTCAACCCAACTCGGTTTGTATTGCTCCAATGCAGCGGCAATTTCTATTGCAGTATATGGACTAAACCTACCATGCATCTCAACGAGTATTTCCACCTCAGGCCCCACAGCATCGCGCACGGCTTCCACAAGGGAAACAGATTTCAACTTTTCTTCGTAAGAAAGTTCATAATAACCGGCACCGAAAGGATCAAATTTCAGAGCTTTATATCCTTTCTCCAGAACTTTTTTTGCAGCAGCGTGAAATTCTTCAGGTGTCCTTTCAACACGATACCAACCGTTCGCGTAGGCTTTGATTTTATCTCTGCATGCACCACCGAGTAACCTATAGACGGGTTGATTTAGTGTTTTACCAATAATATCCCAACACGCAATTTCAATGATGCTGATACCTGTCGCAACGATTTCACCTGCACGTCCGTAGTCATCACGGAACATACGTTGATATAGGTCTTCAGTATTGAACGGATCGCTTCCGATAACATGTCTCCTTTTTGCCCCGTCGATATAAGCCACAAGTGCATCCGTGCGATTGTTCATACGCACTTCGCTGATACCGGTTAAACCTTCGTCAGTTTCAACTTTAACGAATGTAAGATTTCGCCAACTGGTCCCCATCACAAGCGTAATAACATCTGTAATTTTCATAGTTAATTCCTTGCCTCATGTTCAGTTACACGTCGTTGTCCGCTTCCTTGTTGCGGTACTTGTTCAATCGTAGGTGTTTCCTCACCTGCTGCAACCATACGTCGAATGAGTCGTTCACACATTGTTTCTGTGACATTCTCATGGGATTTGAGACCGATAAGATTTCGTAGTTCATAAGGGTCTGCTTGTAGATCATAGAGATACTGTTCAACATACACATCAGAACCAGCACCCCCTCTACCACTACCTTTCGGTGCATCAACGCAGTATTTCCAACGTTGTGTCCTGACAGCACGACCGACCTGTGCTTCACTAATCTGGACGAATACCTCCTCTTGCCAATCATCAGACTCACCCCGTAGCAGTGGTAATATAGAATTACCCTGCATCTCATCAGGAACATCTAATCCCGCTGCATCCAATAGTGTCGGTGGAAGGTCTACGAGACTAACAAGCTGCTGGACCTGTCCTCCACCCATGAATCCTGGTCCGTGTAAAGCAGTCGGTACACGGATAGAACTTTCATGACAAGAACGTTTATATTCTCCGTTGCGAGTCTTGAAATGACACCCATGGTCAGATGTAAACAGGATTATTGTATTGTCAAGTAGGTCAAGACTCTTTAACGCGTCTAAGAGTCTTCCGAGTGCTTCGTCCAATCTCTTGACCATGCCGTAGTAGCCACCTAAGTGTTGGTGTGTTGATCCACCCAATGCAGCGAGATCGGGCGGAATCCACTTCCCTGTATACCTTTCCCGATACCCATCTGGTGGTGGATAATCGTCTAAATGGTTCTGATGATGCGGTTCAATGTATGATGTGAATAGGTAAAATGGCTCCGACTTTTGCTGGTCAACATAACGTATGACTGCATCCGTTAATGCATCCACTCTGTATCCCGGCAGATCTACCGGGTTGTTGTCGTTGTCAAATAGTCTTGTCTGGTATGCGTCCGAGGTCATTTCTAACACATTGGATGCTAACCAATAATCATATCCACTGCGATTCTCTTCTGGGACAGCACCTGTGCTGCCAGTGTGTAGATGCCACTTTCCGATGTATCCTGTATTGTAGCCAGCGTCTCCGAAGTGATGTGCCAACGTCTTGAGTTCGGGAGATAATGGAATGCCGTTTCGGTAACATCCTGTGCGGGTTGCGTAAAGACCGGTTTGTAAGCACGAACGTGCGGGACCACATACAGGTTGACAAGTAAACGAACGATGAGCATGCGTTCCCCGTTGTGCCATTCGGTCAAAGTTTGGCATCAGGTCAAGCGGATTACCGTGTAGACCGGAAGTGTCCCACCTTTGTTGGTCAGTGAAGAATACGATTACATTCGGTTGATTCGTGTCTGATTGGGGCATTTCTATGCTTTTTCCTTATTTCAGTTTAGGTTTCTGTAGATAATATTAACGAGACACCCTATCTATCTACAAGCCAAAAATCACCGTTACTGACAGTAGCAAGCTGTTTCAACATCACTGCACCTGGAAAATCGGGAGTCATACCTATTCCCATGGCGAAAATGCGTCCATTTCCCTTAGCATGGTTACCCACCAAAGAAAGGTCTGGTCCTGATATGCTTGTCGGAATCCCATCACTGAACAGCACAACGATAGTCGGAGATGACTTTGCTATAACTGTGAGTGTTGTCAGCATATCGTGGTCAGTACCTTTTTTGCGGATCTGTGTCTTGACGTTTGCTAAGTATGCTGAGGACGCATCTACTGTTGTATCGGATACACCTACATATCCATTCTGATAGTAGACTAACTCCGTGCTATATGCAATGATGTTAAACGTATCGTGGGTTTCAAGGAAGGTTAGCGAATCCCGCATGATGTCAACAACTTTTTTCAGTTTTCTTTCAGGCAGGTTCTGCATACTGTTGGACAGGTCTATACAGTAGACAATTCTCTGTGGTCCCTCTTGTGCTTCAATGAACTTTACCAATCTGCTTTTTTTACGTTCAGGTGCTTTCTTCTTTTTTTCGATTGGCTGTTCTACGACACGTTGAATACGGGGTGCTTCAGTAATCTCAATAGAGATCGGTCCAGTGACAATACCATCATTCAAATTCACTTTTTCGAAGGGTTCGAACGGTGTCGGTTCTGCAGCGGAAACAACACCTCGATGTGAGGTCGGTTGATTGCTTGTCAGTATTTTCAGATTAGGTTGGCTCGTGTTTTGGGTAGTCTCGCGACGGATCTGGGTGCGTTTCGGCGGTATAATACGTTTGGTCTTCTGTTCCTCAACAGCAGTAAATATCGCATCCATGCTGTCTGTGTGATTACTTGGAGCCACACTGAACCAATAATAGAATCCGATAATGCAGATGATGAGATGTATTGCTACTGAGATAAGTAGATATTTACTTGATTTGTATTTCATCAGTTTTCTGGTGAATTAATTAGACAAGACTTACGCAGTTTCTCTTAAAGGACCATTGATAAGCGGAATTTAGGGGGTTAAATCACTAAAATATCATTGAAATAACGACTTTCTAACCCCCCTATCCCCCTTGTCAAGCGGGAATGCGTAAGTCCTGTCTAGAACTGGATGTAGAGATATTTCCAACAAACCTCAGCGAAATCTCGTTTCTCCATTTCTTTGAAGAAGCTCTGTATGAATCTAAATCATCCAAGTCTATATCACCCTCAATTCTGTCTCTATGGAGTATTTCGGCAATTTGTATAGGTTTATAAAAATGTACTCTTGCCCTATTTATAACTTTATCAAGTTGTCTTTTTGCAGTCTCATTATCCATTAGAGATAAAATCATTTCTTTTTTAAAAGAGAAACAATTGTTCCTCTGGTTGTCTTGCAGGTTTCTGCTGCTGAAGTGCATTAAGCATGTTTTCTGCAATTGCTTTTACAACAGGAATAGCGACACTATTTCCAATCTGTTTTCTAAATTGTGTTTGGTTCCCAATAATTTCAAAATCTTCAGGAAAACCTTGGAGACGCAGCATTTCTCTACCAGATGGTCGTCGAATACCATTCACTAATAGGTAGTTATAGGATGCCCCTGCTCTTAATGCACAGGAATAGGGTAATACTGGTATATTACCACCTTTGTTTTCGTGCCAGATAGAAGGAAAAAATGGGACGCATTTACATTTTTCGCGTCTTGCATTTTGAATTCGTATAGAGGCAAATAAACTTGATTCAATATCTTCATCAGGTTCCAAAATCTCTGAGAGTGGTTTGTACCTACCAATTGATGTAGGAAATTCAAATGCTATGGGTGCTTGAAAACCGACAATAAATATACGTTCGCGTTTCTGTGGCAATCCAAAATCAAGCGCATTTAACACTTTGTGGTAGGTAGTATAACCTAATCGAGACAATTGTTCTTGTATAATTGAGTAGGTTTGTCCTCTGTTATGGGTAAGCAGTTGTTTAACATTCTCAAGTAGGAACGCACTTGGTTGTTTCTTTTTTAATATCCTCACAATATCAAAAAATAGAGTACCCCTTGTGTCTTCAAAACCAAGTTTGTCTCCAATAATACTAAAAGGTTGACAAGGAAAACCTGCTAATAGAAAATCATGAGTAGGAATATCTGCTTCATCAATTTTAGTAATATCACCAGCAGGCGTTTCCCCAAAATTATGAGCATAAGTTTTTTGGGCGTGTTTATCCCATTCGGAACTGAACACGCATGTTCCACCTAATTTTTCAAACGGGATATGCATCCCACCTATTCCAGCAAATAGATCAATAAAACTAAAGTTCCTCATAATGAGCGTTGGAGCAATTATATGACTTACAGCATGATGATAGTCATGTGATTTACCGATATTGATAGTGTTATATCAACCCAGTTTCCACAAGTGTTTTACGGAGCGATTCACGGTTTTTCGGTTCCATAGGTGCAAGGGGAAGACGCACTTTTCCATTAAGTTTACCCATTAGACTTAATGCCGTTTTAACAGGAATTGGATTTGTCTCAATAAAAAGGTTCACTGCTAACGGTAAGGTCTTATAGTGTAGTTTCTGTGCCAGTTCAAGATTACCTATATTGAAAGCATTACACATATCTGTGACATCTGCGGGAGCGATATTTGCGACCACTGAAATGACACCTTTACCACCCACTGCCATGATCGGTAAAGTGTTGACATCATCACCTGAAAGGACAGCAAAATCATCAGGACATAGACTTACGACTTCACTTGCACGTTTGAGTTCACCTGTTGCCTCTTTTAGGGCTACAATGTTCGGGTGTTCAGCAAGGCGTGCAATCGTTGGTGAGAGAATATCAGTTCCACATCTGCCTGGTACGTTATAGACAACAATCGGAATGTCAACCGAGTCTGCGATTTTCATATAGTGCGCGTATAATCCCTCTTGTGTCGGTTTATTATAATATGGGGTGACAATCAGTGCAGCGTCTGCGCCGGCAGCTTTTGCATGTTGCGTTGCGCGTAAGGTCCGTGTCGTTGAGTTGGTACCTGTACCCGCAATTACAGGTTTGCGTCCGTTAATTTCTTCAACCGTGATTTCTATGACCCGATCATGTTCAACTTCAGAGAGCACGGGGGATTCACCTGTTGTTCCACACGGGACGATGCCGTGTGTGCCGCCTTTGATCTGAAACTGAATCAGCTCCTTGAGTTTCGCTTCATCTAACGAATCATCGTCCTTAAAGGGTGTGACGAGTGCAACAAAAGAACCCTCAAACATTTAATTTCCTCCATCAAGATTGTATGTTGACAAGAATGTCCGTTTAATCAATGTCTACAACTAGTACTTAATACTGCCATGCTTCTGGTGTGAGTTCACCAACAAATATCACACGAGCATCACCCTCCAGATAGACGTTCTTTGCCGTATTATCTTCTAATTCAAAATGGATCTTTAGAATAACACCACTCGCTGTTTTTACAGAGACAGGAGATTGCACTTTACCTAATTTTGCTGAAACGATAGCTGATGCAATTGAACCGGTACCACAAGCGAGAGTTTCATTTTCAACACCACGTTCATAGGTACGGATTTCAATCATTTCTTGTGAGTGAATGTTAATGAAATTTGCATTTGTCCCAGCCGGTTTAAAGTCGTTGTGATAACGTGTTTGCTGTCCAAGATCAAACACATCAGTACTTTCTAAATCGTCAACAAAGAAAACGACGTGGGGAACACCGCTATTTGCAAAACCCACAGTATGCACACCGTCTTTTAAAGTCAATGTGACATTTATCCGAATGTCCGTTGGGTCGCTCATACCTATTTTAACGTTGTCACCATCTACTTCTGCTTCATAAATTCCTGCATTTGTCAGGAAACGCATCTTTTCTGATACGATCCCGTTAAGGTAAGCAAATTTTGAGATACACCTTGCACCGTTACCACAAGTTTCTACTTCACCACCATCGGTGTTGTAATAGCGCATTCTAAAGTTAACATTGCCTGGGGCAACATCATCTGCTGATTCTAGAAGGAGAATGCCATCAGCGCCGACTGACATTCTACGTTGGCAAACCTTTGTAACGAATGACATGAAGTCCTGTTTTGAGTTATCAATTGCTTTATTTAGGTTGTTGATGATAACGAAGTCGTTACCAGCACCACTAAGTTTCATAAAAGGTATTTTGTTCATACGAAGTCCTTGTTTAGTCTGTAGATTGATAATATAGATTTGTACATTCTTAAGTCAAATGAATTCAATTGCATATAGAGTCATAAGCAAAATGGTATCTATGTTTTTCAGCTCGGTATGCATGGTGTCGTAGTTCTTCCACGATACTTAACACGCCATCATAACTATCACATGTTACAAGTCGGGTACGAAACGGTTTGACATGAGGAATGCCTTTAAAGTAGTTCGTATAATGTCTACGCATCTCAAGTAATCCGAGCTTTAGTCCCTTCCACTTAATAGAAAAATCTAAATGTTTTCTATAGACAGCGATACGTTCGTCAATAGTAGGCGCAGGGAGTAGTTCTCCTGTAGCAAAGTAGTGTTTTATTTCATTGAAAATCCACGGATTTCCAATTGCAGCACGTCCAATCATTATACCGTCTACCCCAAATTGCTTACGCATTCTCTTCGCCTTTTGAGGACTATCTACATCTCCGTTACCAAAAACAGGTATATTCATGCGTGGATTGTCTTTAATTTTTCCGATGAGTGTCCAGTCGGCATTCCCTTTATACATCTGTTTTCGTGTTCTACCGTGGATTGCGATGGCACGGATACCGACATCTTGAAGTCGTTCTGCTACTTCAACGATGTATTTCGTGTTATCGTCCCAACCTAAACGTGTCTTTACAGTGACCGGTAGCGTTGTGGCTTTCACCATTTCAGCAGTCATCTTAACCATTTTGGGTATATCTTGAAGAATCCCAGCACCTGCACCTTTGCATGTTACCTTTTTCACTGGACATCCATAGTTGATGTCAATAATGTCGGGTTGGATGCGTTCAGTGATTTCAACAGATTCTCGCATTACTTCAATATCATGCCCAAATATCTGAATACCTATCGGTTTTTCGTATTCAAAGATGTCTAATTTTGCAACGCTTCTTGCAGCGTCACGGATAAGTGCCTCTGAGGAGATGAATTCTGTATACATCAGGTCTGCCCCATTCTCTTTGCAGACAGCGCGAAAAGGCGGATCACTGACATCTTCCATTGGTGCCAGTAGAAGTGGGAAATTTTGAATGTTCAGATCTCCGATTGTTAGCATGTTTGCTTGTTAGAATTGCCTATGTTTGTCAGTGAATTTAATATCCAGCGCGGAGAATCCTCATGTATTCATCGTGTTTGCCTATCCAAAACAAACAAGGTTACCATCTTCTTCACGAGCAAGCACACGATAATTAGTGCCGACTCTTGCTACCCAATATTTACCTATTTTCTTGAGATTTAATGACGGGTGCCTTGGATTGTTCTTGAGGATTTGAAACTTCTCGTCTGCAAGTTGTTGAACTGCTGGTGAAAGGTTACGATATCCTACCCAAAATTCAGGGGTAGTTTTATAAATCGGTACACCTACCTTTCCGATAATCCTCAATTGCTTTTTTT
The DNA here is from genome assembly GCA_965208245.1 of Candidatus Poribacteria bacterium. Classification (GTDB taxonomy): domain Bacteria; phylum Poribacteria; class WGA-4E; order WGA-4E; family WGA-3G; genus MSPOR6. Next base: position 3,909,856 of record OZ242325.1, on the reverse strand, counting down.
CCAAGATGATCGAGTTTGTCGGCTTTTATATCCTCCCCAATTTGTTTGTCCCATGCTTCTGCTTTAGCCTCTAATACACTTTGGAGTTTTTTTGAAGCGTTTTCACAAGTAATATTTTTGTATTCTCTTCACATATAATTTCTGGAAATTCTTGAATTTGTCCAATCCAACCGTCCCCGTTTTTTTGTATGTGAACGTTATATTCATCAACACCATCTTGGTCTTGTATTTTCGTTGTATAAATCTGTTCCATGATCATCTCCTTATCCATGAATGACTCCTTGTGTATAATTTTAGATTATGTTTTATTATACATTACAATCGTGCCATTGTCAAGGTATTCAAGCTGCAACTGCTTAAGCACCACGACTCAACGGATGTTCACGATTTGCAATGGGGAAAGGAACGCGTTGTCCGGTAAGCTGCGATTCGTAAGCACCGAGTATCATCTCTAATGCAGCGACTGCGTCCTCAGCTGCGGAGATAGGTTTTCTGTCGTTCTCTATCGCATCAATCAGATCAAGTATCGCCAGTTCATTGCCTTTGAAAAAGGGTGTGTCGTCAAGATGAATCGCTTCCCACTGCTGGTCAGCATTTGAGGGATTAATTACAGGATGCGGATAAACCATCAGTCTATTTGCTACATCACCCGGGAGAGAGAAAGCACCTTCACTACCAACAACCTCCATACCGTATCTACCTGTCCCACCTTGATCGCGTCTCGTTTGGAAGAAACCCGAAACCCCGTTCTTGAAAGCAAAATAACTATTTATGCAATCTCCTGCTACGGGACCAACGGGTTCAGTCGGTTCGTGGTCATCCCCATAAGATACCTCTTTACCGTCAATGGTAACGTGTGCCTGCATCCAATCTACATCACCTACGAAAAAGCGCATCATATTGCAGAGATGTGTCCCGAGCACAATCATATCCTCGCCGCCACCACGTCTATCCTGTTTTCCACTTGCATAGATGGCATGCACTGTACCAATCTTACCATCGTTGAGCATCTGCTTGATTGTGTGCGTTGCTGGTAAGTAGACTGCTTGGTGTGCAACTGCAATTTTTAATCCGTTCCGTTTTGCTGTCTCCACGATACTGTCTCCCTCAGCAAGGGTCCCTGTCATCGGTTTTTCGCAATAGACACTACAACCTGCTTCAAAACAAGCAGTTAACATATCAAGATGTTCTGTCACCCAACGTGGACACACACTCACTATATCTAAAGATTCTTTCTCTAACATCTCACGGTAATCAGCGTAACTGCGTTCTGCTCCTGATTCTTCCACAGCTTTTGCCCTTCCAGATTCATCTGGATCGGAAATAGCGATGAATTCTACGTGTTCTATATTCTTGTAAGCAGTATGCAAGCCATGTCCATAGTTACCAGCACCGGTATGTCCAATTGCTGCTGCACGATAAATCTTTTGACTCATATTTCTACCACCTCACAATTAAGGAAATGTGTTATCTAAACATCAGATAAATGAGGAAAATCAGAACGGGAATTGATGTAATCAATACTTTAACTTCCAACAAACACTTTCTATATCTATGGATGGATTTCTCCTCTTTATCTGTTCTATTCAGAAACGATAGTCTTCGTTCAAGGGATGGATGGGTTTCAAATAATTCAAGTATAAAACGGATAGGTTTAGGTAGTGAACTGAAACTACTGAGATTCTCTAATGCAGACTTGAATGCTTCTCGATTTTCTGTCAGATCCACAGCGTATAAATCTGCTTGATGTTCAAAACGTCGTGATAAGAAATTATAGAGAACCTTAAAATAAAACACAAAAAAGAGTATGGAAATAATGGATAAGAGGATAGGAAATCCTGCAAGTGATTCATTGAGGGGTTCCATTACCAATCGATAGAAAATAACCGAGCTTAATAGATAACCGAGTACGAGTAAGGTAGAGATAAGGAGATGTTTATGACGGATATGACCAATTTCATGTGCTACGATTGTCTCAATTTGTTCATCAGGGAAATTGTGCAAGAGTGTATCCGTTATAAAGACTTTACGGTTGCGTGGAATTATCCCCGCAACAGCAGCATTGGCAATAGATAGACTTCCCGTTTGCCATACGCCGATATCCCTATATTTCATACCACTTCGTTCTGTCAAAAGTTGTAGTTTCTGTTTCAATATTGTGTCTGTTAGTGGTTCTGTTTTCCAGAGAAACTGCATCAATAGAGGGGCAAAAACGAATGGTAGCAAAATCAATGGCAGTAGAAGACCCAAGCCAACATAAGTGGCTATCTGTTGGGGAAATAGGTGTGCAAAGTCCTGAACGGCACTGACAAATAACATCGGAAACAGAGGTAGAAGCAACATTCGAAAACTGAAACCAAGATACTCCCATCTCTGTTCCCAACTTTTACGGGGACCATCATACATGACGAAACGGATACCCAGCAAATTCACAAAAAATGGTATAAACGGCAGAATCCCACGTGAATGATGAATAGGTTCTAAGAAAGCAAACTGTTCATTAACGAAATCTGGAAGGTGTAATAGATATAGCGTGCAGACCAAACCTATAAGACTCAATACTTCAAAAACAATTGTAATACGTAATTTTGCCCATCTCCGCGTGAGATAGGCAAGTAGAATAGGTATAAGTGTAATTAGACAAACCCAAAAAACTATTGCTGACCTATTGACAGTTGTGTCTAATTCGGTAGGTTCATAGCGAATCAGAAAAAAGAGTCCGGCGATTAAAATGATACTGGTTTGTGCCATTACATTCTATTTAAGTTAGCGGTTGAATTACTCGCTTTTTTCACGAAGACAATTCGTTTGCATGTTCAGCGAATTCTATGTCCAATTCTGTTATCCCATCCGCATCGTGAGTCATCATGTCGATTGTCACACGATTGTAGACATTAAACCATTCTGGGTGATGATTCATAGATTCTGCGATTAATGCAAGTTGTGTCATAAAACCGAAAGCAGCGACAAAGTTCTCAAATTTGAACTCTTTATGAAGTTTACCATTTTTTACAGACCAACCGTCAAGTTTTTTCAAGTTGTTCTGAATCTGAGTATCAGTTAGTTTTTTTCGTGCCATCAATATTTTCCTATACACCTTTCGCACCGCTAGTGCTTGTTTCTGCAAAATGCATACTTTTTTCTTGTATGTGTTATGAAAATCGGCTTAAACCCATGTTTTACTGGATTCAAGCCGGTTTAGAAAAACTCCAAAATTCGTGATTAACGGATGTCTTTGATGCTTCCCCATGTGGTTGTGAGCTTGGATTTAGGGTCTACGGGAAAACTCGTATCGCCAAAGTATTCAATTTCGCCGAGTTGAAAGTGCTGCTGAACGGTCTCAAAAGCAATAAATCGAAAAAACCGATATCCGACCTTTTGAACGTCATAATCATCCCCTGCATCAAAACGGATGACTTGTAGCCGTTCATCCCAGAAACTGTCCCCATCGTGAGAAAAGATAGTCGTAAATTCCTCTCCATCGTTCGACCCTTGAATCTCCCACACTGAAGGATCTCTACCAGGAACATCGTTCGCTGAAGACACAGTGAAATGTGTCAGGGCATAAGCCCGATCGAACTCAGCTGTCACGTGTATGCCTCCCTCTGGAAGGGTTGCAAACCCTCAGCACCATTTGGCATTACCACCGCCAAGTTGGTTATCAAAGACGTTAAACGCAAATTGATCACCGCCGAACCCGGGTTCATCGCTGGATGAGAACTTCGCGTCGTAACCCTCTTCTACATCAGATGCTCCATTGTCTTCAGGGTCGGTTAAGTCACCACCAATCAGCGATCTCGTGCCTGTTCCCAAATCTTGTTCGGCGTATGCTATCTCGTTCATGTTGATAGAAAAACAGACTACCATCAGCACACATCCTACTAATGTTAAAACAAGTTTCATAATGTTAAAACTCCTATAGATAATGAAACTCACTTTTACGTAAGTTTCGCGCTTAGTACCTATATAATACACCGAACTAGAATATATATCAATAGGAAAAGAGAAAAATAAACCTTTCGCCCCTCTAGGGCTTACTCTGGTAATATCAACGTTTTCTATAAACCTTTCGCCCCTCTGGGGTTTGACATTTTACAAAAACCTTACTCATGTGTTTCTACAAAAAATCTACACACCCAAAGAAAAAATATTGCTTGTTCTTATACTGAAACTTTAGAAACATCAGTATGACAATAGGTCTACCATCTCACACAATAAATTAAGTGGAATATATGCTATGATTAGGTTAAAATTGTATATGATAACCCAAGTTGCTACCTATGTAGCATAATCTGTTAGATGTGCTACAAGAACGCAAATTGACAGTTTACACTACAACTATTTGCTAAAAGTTGGTGTTTCCAAGTCTAAATCTTGTAGGTAGCAACTTGGGTTATGATATATTAGATTATATCATGCAAAAAACGTAGTAAAATAACAAGGGGAGAAACAGATGGCACTGGCAACAACTTTATATTTTCCAGAGGTAGGACCACAGTGGGAAGACTGGGTTCAAGTTATCAACGTAGGCACTGAAGAAACTCGTGTGAATGCAATAGCGAGAAATGCTGCAGATGGACAACCGGTTTGGTCAGATGAGAAAGAAATTTCACCTTTTGAGTGCTGGACCCCGAATGTAGAAGCCATAAAACAGAACTGTTCAATGCAGATATCAGCAGATGAACCGCTCGTAGCCGAGCGACACATGCACAACAAAACAAACATTCTTGATTTTGTCGGCGCAGCAGAAGAATATGAGACTGTGGGACTAAGACTTTTCTTTCCAGAGTTAGTTCCAGGCGCATTAGATTGGTTCCGATTCTTGAACGTTGGTGAGGCAGATGCATTGGTGAATATCATCGTCCGGAATCGGCGCGGGGACATTAGCAGACAACATCACCAAGCTATCAAACCGTTCTGTTGTTGGGATATTGCCGAAGGCATAATGGGAAATATACAAGGAACATTGGAAGTGCAAAGCACACAGCCCATTGTGGGGGAACGACACCTACATTATCAAGGTGGCAAAACGTGCGTAGGACAATACGGACAAGTCATCTCTGATGCACCACGAACACTCTATTTTCCCGAGGTGGGTCCTGCATGGCAAGACTGGGCGGTTATTGTCAATGTCGGCAGAGAAAGCGGACAGGTAACTATGATCGCACATGACGATGGAACAGGTAAACCGGTGAGAACAATGGAACGTGAAATAGATCCCTATGAGTGCTGGATGCCAAATATGGAAGACATTAAAATCAAATCCTCAATCCTTATACGTAGTGATCAACCGATTGTCGCTGAACGACACATGCACAGTGGAACGGCAGTTATAGATCTACCTGGTGCATCCGAAGAAGGTGGACACGTAGGACTCAGGTTATTCTTTCCTGAAGTTGCAAGTGGGGCAAGAGATTGGTTCCGTTTTTTAAACGTTGGAGAAGCGGATGCATTGGTTAATATCATCGTCAGAAATAGAAAGGGAGAAATCAGACGGCAGATTCATAGAAGGATAAAACCACGTTGCTGCGCAGACGTGGACGAAGCGGCAATGGGAAATATTCGCGGTTCTGTTGAAGCACAAAGTTCACAACCCATCGTCGGTGAGAGACATTTGCATTATCAATCCGGACATAGAGGCGCAGTTGTCGGTGCTTACGGGGTTGTTATAGGCGAATAATATATGAACCTAACAAGTAAAATCGCAATTGTGACTGGGGCAGGACAAGGTATCGGTAAAGCAATCTCACTCAGACTTGCAAATGCTGGGGCGGATGTTGCTATTCTGGATTTAAATCTGCAATCAGCAGAAACTGCTGCAAGAGACATTGAAACTATTGGTAGAAAGGTAATTCCAATACAAGTAGATGTCTCAAAGTCTGAAGATGTTGATGCTGCGGTGAAAAGTACACTTGCAGAATTTGGGCGAATTGATATTCTTGTAAACAATGCTGGTATTGCGGGGAGAACCCTACCCTTAACAGACTTGGATGAATCAGATTGGGACCAAGTTATTGCTGTAAACCTAACAGGTGTTTTCTTGTGCTGTAAAGCTGTAATCGGAACAATGATTGCACGAGATTATGGCAGAATAGTAAATATTGCCTCTATTGCTGGCAAGGAAGGCAACCCGACAATGATTCCCTATTCCGTGTCTAAGGCAGGCGTTATCTGCTTCACAAAAGCATTGGCGAAAGAGGTGACGGAATACAATATACGTGTCAACGCAGTATCCCCTGCGGTGATTGAAACACCCATTATGAACGGTATGGCACAGTCTACTATTGATTATATGGTCAGTAAAATTCCGTTGGGACGTATTGGGACACCGGAGGAGGTCGCTGCTGTCGTCAACTTCTTAGCATCTGATGAGGCGAGTTTCGTTACTGGACAGTGTTATGATGTAAGTGGCGGTCGCGCGACTTATTGAATAACCGGTAGGTGCGATTTCCTTATTGCACCTACCGGCCTGGAGAAATCGAAATCACCTGGATTTATAGGTTTCGCTTCGCTCTACACGACCTACGAAATAACGAGAAAAGATCAAATAGAAATGGCATTACTATTCAGCGATACAATACAGGTGCTGAGTACCACGTAGGTATAATTCTGAACCAACAATTACGGGTGAAGCATTAAAACTATCATCTAGTTTATTCTGTGCAAGTACTTCAAGCGTAGGTCCATATTTCAGCACTGTTACATTACCGTTTCTGCTTGCGATATACACACGGTCTTCTGTACCTGCAATTGAGGCATAGACACTTGAAATACCCTGTAACCGTTCAGGTCCGTAGAGGACTTCACCCGTATTTCTATCAATTGCAGTAAGGATACCCGTATTACCTTTAAGAAAATAGATTATATCTTGGTTCAGCATTGGTGAAGGCACATAAGGTGTATCCCGATTATATTCCCAAACAACGGCTTCTGTACCTGTGATGTCTCCTTTAGCGAGATCTAAATTAATCGCTTGCAGGGAACTACCACGGAAACCACTGATGATATAAACATGACCATCCACATATAGAGGTGAAGGAATGACGTTTCGTGTCATACCACCACATTCCCAGATTACTTCGCCATTCGCTAAATCGTAACTACGCGTTCGGTTTGTTGCAGGAACAATAACTTGTGATGTACCGTTGTAATCAACAACAATAGGGGATGTCCATGTTGTTCGTTCATCGCGTAGTTCCTTCCAAATTTCGTCTCCGTTTCGCTTATCAAGCGCAGTGATAAAAGACTGATCTTCATGGTCCTGAAGGATGATAATTGCATTACCGTGAATAATTGGACAACTCCCTTCACCAAAAGTGCCAGCTTTCCGCATTTTTCCGATATCCTTTTCCCACTTGATATTGCCTTCCATATCTAAGCAGTATAAGCCACGTGAACCGAAATAAGAGTAGATGTATTCACCATCTGTCACAGGAGAATTAGAAGCGAAACTTGAGTCATTGTGCATCCCTTCATGTGGGACTGTTTCCCGAAGTGTCTTCTGCCACAGGGGACTACCGTCACTTCGGTTAAGAGCGAGGATCTCAAATTTATATGGCGGAATCGTCCGACTCCTTCCCCTTCTCCCACGTCTTCTCCCAGACTCGTCTTCAGGTTGCTCTTCCGCGTTAGCCGTTTCCTGTTCAGACATCTCCAATTCGATCGCAGTTTGAATGAAGATTCTATCCTCCCAGATAATAGGTGTTGCATGCCCCAAACCCGGTATTGACACTTTCCAGCGTATGTTCTCGTCCTCACTCCATGTAGTGGGTGGATTGGCTGCAGCCGTACCGTTTGCATGGGGTCCACGCCAGTGATGCCAGTTTGTTTCAAAATCGGATGTCTGTTCTACCTTGTTCCCGTGATTATCTGCTGTTGTTTTCAATGTGCATGCTATAAACACTGTCAGAACGCAGATACAAATTGTAAAGATTGCAAGTTTTTTCACTGTTTTAATTCCTTTCATAAATGTTGTGGTAACGTAAAATTCCTTGTTGTTATTCACTCAACCGACCAACATACTTAGGTTAATATATTCTCTATTTCAAGAGGTTTTGCCAATTCACTGTTTGCCTTCTCAAGTTTTTCACGACTTGAGACGACACATACCGCTGCCTTATCAAGATTCTCTTCAAAGAGTTGAACAAGCGCACGTTTCACCTTTGCAGGTGTTGCACTGCGAAGGTGTTGATAACGTTCCTCACGCATCTCTTTCGTTAAACCACCAATATGATACCATTGTGCGTTGCTGACTGCTTGACTTGGGCGTATCGGTTTTTCAGCATCTTTCGCTGATGAGATGATCGCACGGTCAATATCCGTCTGCGTCCACTCAACCTGCTTGATATAATCTATTGTCTGTTCAAAAACATTTATCGTCCGTGCCACGTGTGGATCTCTATAAGAGGATTGATATAGTGCTGAATCAAAAGAACTATAAGAGAGCCTTGCCCCATAAGCATTCCCTTTAAGACGAATTTCACTCAATATGTACTCCATCCGTACAAGATGTGTTCCAATGCCTATCAATGTTGAATCCGGATGTGAATAATGCGGTGCAGGCATGACATGAGCACAGTGTGCAATCTGAATCGGTCCCGCTAAACCCTCGCGCGGCGGTGTGTCATAAGGTTGAAATGTAACAGGTTCTGCCGTGATCTGTTCTTCACGCATAGTACTTAACCATTCACTGAGTTTAGTACGTGTTGTCTGGTAGGCAGCATCCGAACCGACAAACCCAGCCGTCACACGTCCACTATTCAATAAGAAATCCCGGATATCTTCAATATGACTCATCATGTCATCATTTAGTTCGTCAAAACCGTTGAGTAAGGTCTCACTCTGTCGGAGTTGCGGGAATCCGTAGACGATCTCAGCGAGATGTCCTTGCCGGGAGAGTCCGCGTGCTGCATGATGCGTTGCTGTACTGGATCCATCCTGGACCATATCTCTTCGATATGCAGCAACAGCTTGAATCATGACATCGTGAAGTCGTTCCTTGTCGCGTGGATTCACAGAAAATACGAGATCATGCAGTACATCAAGGGCATCGTCTAGTGTTTCATCAAGTGCTTTCAGATGGAAATCAACGTTTTGCAGTGAACGTTTAGGATCAAGCGCATGTGTCCGAAACCCTACACCACAACTGACACCACCCGTAACAGATGATTTTCGCAGTGCCAATTCCGTAAAATCCATGTCGGCAGCACCAAGTTTATGGACAGCATCAATATACCTCGGCATAAACGCCCAAAGATGTTCAGGTAATCCCCTAACATCAAAATCCAATACAAAGTAGTTAACACCGTTTGAAAAGACATCACTCCGCAGTAAGTCGCGTCCCCCCACTTTTTCTATTGTAGTCGGAATGTGTTTCGGTTTATCGGGAAGATCGTTCACACTGAGTTGTGGTAACTTTGCCAATGCTTCAGGTGAATTCGGTTGACCGTTCATACGTTCAAGTGATGCAGCATCAGCAGCAATCTTTCTGACTTCTTCCTCAGTCAGTTGTTCCCGAATATCCTTAGTCCGTTTCTCTAATTCAGCATCAATTTCTGCCTGTTTATCTTGGTCAGGAGAAAGTAAACTCATCAATCGATGGGGATTATCAATGAGACGTTCCCGAATCATTTCATTGAAGATCAATGGGTTTTCTTCCCATTTTCTACGTATAGAAGCAAGGTTCTCTCCGACCTTCAGAAACGTATCCGTATCGTTATCATATATCCAAGCATTTATGACACGGTATAGCATACGCAGCGGAAACATCGGGGATACTTCTTGGTAGTAATAGGTAGATTGTTGAAAAGCAGCTTCCACCAATTCCGTATCAAAAACGTTATCAGCAAGTTCAGTGAGTGTGTCAGTTACCAGATTCGTGAAGGTTTCAACCCGATCTATCTCACTCCCTTTAATACCGACGAAGAAAGAACTATTTGGTCCGATTGATCCTAAACCAGAACCGATAATATTAGTTCCCAACTTTGAGTCAATCAAAGCTTTCTTCAGTGGTGCTGCTTCATTACCGAAAAGTATAAGACTCAGGATATTACACATTGCAACATCTTCAGGATCATTTGCATCACCAATGAGCCAAGTCAACATCATGTAGGTTTTCTCAGTCAAAGATTCATCAGGTGCTACAGGATAAGTATCAGTCACGGTTTGCGGTGATTCCCATTGTGTTTGCCGCGTAATTTCAGGAGACAACGGTTTCAACTTGATGTTCCTTCCGCTCTGCGAAATGTTATCAAGTTTATCAGCAAGAAATGCCAAATAGTCACGCGTTGGAATATCACCATATAGGAAGAAGTACCCGTTATTCGGATGATAATACGTCTCATGAAAATTCTTGAGCTGCTGATATGTTAGATCAGGAATTGCATTCGGGTCTCCACCAGATTCCTTAGCATAAACTGTATCGGGTAGAAGTCTACTTGTTGCGGAACGATATAAATAGGACAGTGGGTCAGAAAAAACACCCTTCATTTCATTGTAGACTATACCAGTTATCTTGAGATCACCTGTCGGATTCTCTGGATCTACAGGAGCAAGATGGTGTCCCTCTCGTTTGAAAGTCTCCTCTGTCAAAAGCGGATGAAATACCGCATCAAAATAGACTTCAGCAAGGTTAAACAAGTCTTTCTTGACATTACTAGCAACAGGATAATATGTATGATCAGAACTCGTCATAGCATTTATGAAGGTTGCCATGCTCATCTTGATCATCTCAAAAAACGGTTCTTTGACTGGGAATTTATGTGAACCTGCCAAGACCGCATGCTCAAGAATGTGGGGTGTACCTGTGTCATCTGATGGTGGTGTTGGAAAGTTGATTGAGAAGAGATTTTCTGTATCGTCTGTATAAAGATGTAGTAGACGTGCCCCACTATGATGATGTTCCAATTCAATGGTAACTGCACGCAGTTCATCGACGGGTGTGATGGCTTTTACTTCAAATCCGTGTAGTTGTTGTCCTTCTTGCAGGTCGAGTGGCGGGTGTAAAGTCCCGCCATTTTCAGCTGCGATTTTTGTATCCATTTTCCCTCCAGTTTTAATTGAACTTATGTAATTCGTCATGTCTAATTGTTTTGCTGGTTCACTAATTGTGCACGGAGTCGTTCTATCTCCGCTTCTGCTTCCTGTCTTCGTAGTGTTTCTTCTTCTGCCCGTGTTTCCGCAACTACTCTGAGGTGATGCTCCTCTAAAGGGGTTGCAATCGAGGTGCCATCAGGAAAATATGGCCGTAAAAGTCTAACGTCGGTGTGATGTTGTTCCTCATACCGAAACAAGAGATTTAACGTCTCACTGAATATACTGCCCTTCACATCCGTTTCCATTTCAACGATGTTTCCTGATGGACTCCGCCGCCATCCACGGAACTCTGTCGGTTTCTTTAGTTCCGGTTGATGAATAAAGTATTCTTTAACACCTATATCGTTTAGGTATATGCCGATTTTTTCGTGTTGGTCATAGTCCGCAGTTGAATCCGAGAGAAACTCAAAAACAGCAGCGGGTACTGCTCCTTCTGCCCAGGTATAGAAACTCCGGCGTAGCGGGTATTTTTTAACTCCGAAAACAACGTGGATATCTGGGGCAACAACTTTTGTGATGTCCCCTTCACTGTAATAGATAAAACTGTCAACGCCGATATGAACGAACTCATTGATTGCAAAACATTGCTTGAGTTGTTCAGATAACGTGGTTATCTGCTCAGCGTGAAATTCAGTTGCTGCCATAGGTTCATCGTCCTCACATGGATAGCCTTCAATATAGACAGTGGTTTTGCCAATTGCCTTTGGAAAAACGGGCATATATTTTCGCTGTTTGATTTCAAAGTCTGATATCGTATTCATGGTTTTCTCCGTTGGCTGGTGTCTATCATACAGGACTTACGCATTTTGCTCGTTATCAGAAGTTCGAGCGTTTAATGTGAATGCCAAACGCGCATTCACCAAGGGAAACCATTTATTGACCGTTCTTTGCTAAATATAGTAAAGTGACAAATTAATGAGACGTTTCACCCTATACACAGATGATGAAGCATCCCCAGCGTGGGGGCGAGGTCACCTTGCCCGTTGTGAAATGTTTCACCTTGCCCGTTGTGAAATGTTTCACCTTGCCCGTTGTGAAATGTTTCATTAATTCTAATGTTCACTATAAGTTCAATTTGTTGTGAAATCCAATCTTTTGCGTAAGTCCTGTTATATTATGATATCCCACACCGGATGATTCGGATCAAGCGCGTGGGTGGTAAAGTTTGGTGAGCATCCAATGCTGCCAGTGGCTGCTGCTCTGCGCTGTGCTATTTGTTCGTAATTTATTTTGCCTGTGCCGAATTTGCCAATGGCATCGGTGTAACTCGGTAGATACTGCCAAAGATGTTGCGGTAACCCTTGCAAGTCAAAGTTCAACGTGAGGTAGTTCACACCGTTTGAAAAAATGTCGTTCCGAAGCAGCGGGCGTGCGTTAACCGTCTCAACATTTGTCCGAATGTGTGATGGATCTTTAGGCAGATCTGAGACGTGTAATTGCGGCAACTTCGCTAAATCTTCTGGTGAGTTAGGCTGTCCGCTTAGACGTTCAAGTTCAGTAGCATCGGCGGCAAACTGCCGCATCCGTTCATCAGTAAGCTGCGTGCGAATTGCTTTCAAACGTTCATTTTCTGTCGCATCAAGCCTTGCCTGCATTTCTGGGTCAGGCGCAAGAATAGTTGTCAACCGTTGTTGCCCTTGTTGTAAGTCAACGGACAAATTTATTTCTTTTCCAAGCTGGCACATACAAGTTCCTTATCATTACGTGCAAAGACATGTTTATATGCAAAAGCTGGGTGCGCCCAAGTTACGCCGCCTCTGCGGTTAAGTTGTCCCTTAGTAGGTGCAATCAGTTTAGCACGACTGATGATATTTAATCCTTCAGGTGAAAGTTCTGTAATAAGTAATTCACCCCGTTCATTAAACATCCAGACTTTATTAGCATTCTGCACAAACTGAATTGTACTCCAGCGGTCTACAGGCACTGCAGATAAATCAGTCCACACACGATCTCCTGTTTTCGCTTCAAGACAACGGAGTTCGCCATAACTATCAACACCATAGATATGATCCCCAATCCATATAGGAGTTGACATAGTCGTTTGCAGCGCATCGGTATTTCTTTCATCTTTACCCTGTCTGCGCCAACCGAGTTCATACTCCAGTTTGTCATCTGACAGTTTCAGTAGTGCTGCACCTTCATAGAAATTCGTAACAAACAGTTGATTATTCTCATAAATAGGTGTTGCGATGCCGATCTCCCAGCGCGTCGGTGGCATCGGATATTTCCAATGAACTTCACCAGTTTTTGGGTCCAATGCAGTGACGTTCCATCCTGTCCAGCAGATTAAGACACGTTGTCCTGCTTGTTCAATAATTATCGGTGCCGAATATGATGCGTTATCTTCAAGTGCTTTCCATTTCTCTTCACCCGTTTTGCGATCAAATGCGACAACACATGCCGCTGGCTTTCCACCAATTTGGACAATGAGTAGATCATCTTCAATCAGTGGTGCACAAGCGATTCCCCATATCGGCATATTGATGTTATATTCAGTATTAAGGTCCTTTTGGAATTTGATGTCTCCAGTCACAGCATCAAAACAGTGCAGATGCCCCATTGCACCTAAAGCATAAGCAAGTCCATCATGGATAGTTACGGTTGCGCGCGGTCCAACGGGATACTCAATTCTATAAACGCAATCATAGGTGTAAGACCAGATTTCATCACCTGTTTCCCAATCGAAGCAGAGAACCCGTTCAACCTGTTTCGGTTTTGTAAGTCTATCCATGACATACACACGTCCATTAGCGACGGTCGGACCACTATAACCACTTCCAATAGGTACGCTCCAACGTATAGGTATCTCTTCACCCTCAAATTTGTCAATAATACCTGTTTCGTGCCAAACGCCATCTCGGTTAGGTCCACGCCACTGAGACCAGTCATTCGCCAGTGCGGGAATAATCAGGATGCAACTTATGACTAACAAAGCAATGGACACATATTTTAAATTCTTCATGATGTGTTGTATAGCCCCTCAAATGTGGAGATTTTTGAACGTGTCGTATCAGGTTTACAACAATAGGGTTATTGTCGTTAGTTATAGGTAACGCGATGAGAGCCAAATCTATTGCATGCATAAAAAGAAAATGCACCGCCACCTCCAAAAACATCAAAAACATCATAAATATGACCTGCAAGGTTATCAGGTATTATTTTATCAAAAATATCGCTGAAATCTGCTTTGCATCCGATATAAGGAATTATCTTTTAGATCCGTGCACTTATTTTTTACAAAAAACTCGGATTGCTGTATACTCGCCTCGTCTTTATTCATCTCATCAACCCTTTTGTTGTATACATATCGTGTGTTTTTATAGCATACGACATCTTCCAGTCTTTTATCCCTGTTTGATTCACGTTTTTAGGTCATGTTTCGCCACAGTCACGCTGCCGTGTAAAAAAGGGTGATTGTAACCATCAGCAACCTTGCCGATGGTTACACGTCTCAATCAGTGACTGAATATAGAATACCTCATTTTTCTAACAAAATCAAGGTGTTTGTGAGGAATTATAACATTAAAGGCAAATATTGCGAATTTAGGCTATGAACGTGTTGATTTTTGTTGTTTTTTTTCTAAAAATAGTGTATAATTAATATTGAGAGTTAAAGGAGGGGGATTGCCGGGGAACTCCAATTCCTTCCCCCTCCTCCCAACTTTGGCAATTGGGGCGTTTTCGAATGCTTCTGTCGTATCCAATAGGAAACGACTATAGTTCTCAAACCCGAATTTTTACATAAGGTGGTTCCTCTTCGACAGCAAGGATGATTTTGATTGACGACCTTTACAGAACAGTCCAGCGCAAATCTGCTGATATCGTTCTTGAAAGTTATGACCCGAGTCAACCTTTGAGAGCGCAAATCCGCCAGATATGGGAAGATACCTTTAAGTATTGCCTCCGGCATCCGCAGGAGGTAATCTTTATGGAACAGTATAAAACCTCCCCCTATTATCGTACTGAGGTTGAGGCAGATGTCAGCCAGTATTTTGCTCCCATAATTTCCTGTATTGAGCGTGCCCGGCAGGAAATGATTATCAAGGATTTGCCACAATCGGTTATAGCCACACTCACCTTAGATGTCGCAAGTTTGCTGGTTCAAAAGCAATCGGTAGGGCTCATCGACTTAACGGATGAGTTAGTTGAGCAGATTATAGATGCCTTGTGGGAGGCAATCAGGGAGTAGTTCTTTTATTTTTATTATTGGTTTCGGAGTCAACGGACGAAACGTCGCAAAAGCAGCACAAGCAGCAGACATCCCGTATGTCATCGTTGAAATGAATCCCGATATCGTTCGAACAGAACGATCGAATAGTGAGCCAACCTACGGAACGAACAGCTTCTAACGAATCCACAGGGAGAACTACGAATTGAGTGCGATGACGAAGTTTATCTACTCGGAAATCCTGGAAAAATCGCTCAGGTTGCCGATCTGTTCGATAACCCTGAAAACCAAGAATAGAATGTATTCTCCGCTCCCATCTATGCCAACTATGTTAACTTAGGGCACGATTCTGACAAAAGGGACAATAACTCTACATACCCGTTAGAAACAACCACGGTTTTTCTTGACATATTACAGATTAATCTGATAGGATATAATCACGTTTATACCGACAATTAATTCTGTTTCAAAAAATAATGTCCCAGAAGGAGAAATGATGAACTTTAAACTTGACGAAATTGATGTCATTGACGAGGAAGAAACTACACCTCCTAATGAAGACGATCAGAGTGAAAACGAGGAATATGTGCCTTACGGTTTTGATGATAATGACGAATCCGAAGATGCTAATCGCACAGCGGACGCATCAGAAGAACCTAAAGATGATAATGATGATGATGATGATGAGATACACGAAACGACAGAAGATATTTCCACATTAGTACCAAGACAACGGATATCTATACCCCGTTTTAACCAGAATGAAGAAAACAACTTCGCCTATGCCGAAGCAGTGATGGCATACTATGAGGAGAAAAACTATGAAGTAGCAATAGAAAAATTTGACCAAGCAATAAAAAAAGAAAAAAGGGGGAAAAG
The DNA here is from genome assembly GCA_965208245.1 of Candidatus Poribacteria bacterium. Lineage (GTDB taxonomy): Bacteria > Poribacteria > WGA-4E > WGA-4E > WGA-3G > MSPOR6. The sequence continues at coordinate 3,893,715 of OZ242325.1, read as the reverse complement.
AGTTATGCAGTTAGTAGACAACGAAATCGTTGCAAAATCGTTGTATTGGCAAGCAGAGTCTTACGTCAAAACACAAGACATTGCAAAAGCGATTAAGACTTTTGAATATCTTATAAAAACATGCAAAGAACATTATCTAACTTTATCAGCACAACGGCGTGCAGATATTTTAAAAGAGAAACAATCTTAAATGGAAAGGACATGCAAAATTTGTGGATAATCTGAAGAATACCCTTAAACAGAAAGCAACAAACTTACGAATTCACTCACTCGTTTCCACCTCAGAAGCAGGATCAGGACATCCAACTACTTGTCTATCCGCAGCAGATATTATTTCTGTACTATTTTTTCACACAATGCACTATGACTGTGACAACGCGCAAAACCCAAACAACGACAGGTTCGTCCTATCAAAAGGACATGCAGCACCCCTCCTTTACGCTGCTTATGCTGAAGCAGGAATCATGCCAATCGATGACCTACTGACACTGCGACAGATTGACAGTATCCTTGAAGGACATCCTACGCCACGGTTTGACTGGACTGAAGTCGCAACTGGTTCCCTCGGACAGGGTTTATCACTCGGACTCGGGATGGCACTCAATGGAAAATATCTGGATAAATCTGACTATCGTGTCTATGTACTCCTTGGAGATGGCGAAACCGCTGAAGGTGGGGTTTGGGAAGCTGCAGCATTAGCATCCTATTACAAACTGAATAACCTTATCGGTATTATAGATGTAAACTCACTTGGACAGAGCCAACGCACAATGTACGAATTTGATATAGATACCTACAGTCAACGTTTTGATGCATTCGGTTGGCAGACCATCGGCATTGATGGACACAATTTTGATGAGATAATACCCGCTCTTGATAAAGCAAAAACGTCTCCCGATAAACCAACAATGATCATCGCAAAGACATTCAAAGGACAAGGGGTTTCATTTCTTGTGAATGAAGATAACTGGCACGGAAAAGTTGTTCCTAAAGGTGAAGAACTTGATAAGGCTTTAGCAGAACTCGGTCCCTTGAACACTGACATCCCACTACAGATAGAACTGCCAAAACCGATAAAGACACAGACACCAATCATTAAGGGATGTGTTCCACCGGAATATGCACCTGACGAAGAGGCGGCAACGCGCGGCGGTTACGGAACCGGACTCGCAAAACTCGGTGATGCCAATCCTCATGTCGTCGCTTTAGATGGAGATACAAAAAACTCTACCTACGCGGAAGAATTCATGAAACGCCACCCAGACCGTTTCTTTGAAATGTTCATTGCAGAACAGAATTTGGTCGGCGCAGGTATAGGGTTAGCAAAACGCGGAAAGATACCTTTTGTATCCACATTCGCTGCCTTCCTATCACGTGCTTATGACCATATACGGATGTCGGCTATCTCACAAGCGAACATAAAATATGCAGGATCACACTGCGGTGTATCAATCGGTGAAGACGGTCCCTCACAAATGGGTATGGAAGACCTCGCTATGTTCAGAGCAATTCCTGCGGCTGTCGTGCTATATCCTAGCGATGCAGTGTCTGCAGAACGACTTGTCGAAGAAGCTGCCGCACATGAAGGTATCGTCTATTTACGTACATCACGACCCAAAACGGCAATACTTTATGATGCTAATGAAAGTTTTCCCATCGGTGGTAGTAAGATCGTCAAGAAAAGTGATAACGATAACGTAACCATCGTGACCGCCGGTGTTACACTACACGAGGCATTAAAAGCACATCATACACTCTCTACCGAAGGAATTTCAATCCGAATCATTGACGTATATAGCATCAAACCTATTGACGAAAAAACCTTAATTTCCGCAGCAGCCGATACCAACAATACACTCATCACCGTTGAAGACCACTATCCCGAAGGTGGTTTAGGAGATGCCGTGTTAGATGCGGTATCTACTGAAGGTATTTGCGTACATAAACTCGCTGTCAGAGGAATACCAAGATCCGGCAAACCTGAAGAACTCTTGGAACTTCACGGAATCAACGCAAATGCTATTATCCAGAAGGTCAAGAATGTCATTTAATAGTAACAGGCACACTCCGTGTGCTGTCAATAAAAAGGTATTGTGGTTTTGTAGGTCGGGTAGAGCGTAGCGAACCCCGACATATCTTAATTATGTCTATTCGGATTTCAAGCGGCACATCGTATAGGTTTTCAATATTGAGGATCACTAGAAATTGCAACAGACAATTATTTGGAGCTCAGTTATAGGCGTTATCCTTGTGATGGGTATCCTAATATTCTTCGCTATGCATGTCCAACGTTCTCCTGCTAAGATTTATACAGCAGATCAGGGATCTACTGAAATTGATGTCTCTAACTATCCACAGGAGATGCAGACGCTTTACAACGTCTTCACACGAAGATGCAGTAAATGCCATACAGTCGCAAGACCCATCAATTCAAACTTTACACCAGATGAATGGAAAAAATATGTTCAAAAGATGATGCGAAAAGCAGGATCAGGACTCACACCCAAAACTGCTGATCAGATAACAAAATTCCTTATTTACGACTCACAACATCGGGAGAGAAAAACACAATGATTAAACTAATATGCACCGCATGCGCTATGATGTCTTTGGCAATTGCACGCTTTCAACTCGGTCTAACCTTATTGAAAATAGGGAAAAACAGGAAGCAATGGTAGAACGGCGGAAAGCATTGGAATTAAACCCAAAAAATTGGATCATCTACAAGCAAATTTGGGCAGTAGAACATCCAGATAATCCGGTATCTCAAGTTCTTTTGACAAGACAGAGATCTCTCTTTGGATACGCATTAAGTCCTCCTTGCCTAAAGACAAGTACTCGACAGGAAAATGTTCACTATTTTCTGCTACTACACCACGGGTATTATACCATCAAGGGGTCAGTATATCAAAAAACTCACAACCAAACAGCAAGGATGGAAAATGTGATAAGGACTCCGTTCGGATTACCCGGATTATCACGGATTGCCACTTCATTACAATAACTCGACTTGTAACGGCGGATCTCACTTTTGCCACATTATAGGCTAAAAAGTGCATCGTCTATGTTTATCTGGGAGGTATCAGTGATCAGTTTTATCAATTCACTCGGATGCGTTGATAGATATTCTGCCACTTCAAGATACATCCGATCGATTTCCGCAAGGAAACCATCCGCGGATAGTTAGTTCGTAATTCCGAGAATTGGTTTCAATCTCGCGGAGTTTTTCTACCTATCTTTGAAAACGCTTGATGCGATCCAGCGTTGCTTCAAGTTCTTGATGGCAGTACACCTATTCTTGAAGGGATTCTGCAGCGAAGATTGTTAAGCATAATTCTTCGTTATGGAGTTCATAGACAGGTGTTTTTCCACTCAATTCTTCGCTTTCGTTCAGAATGATGCCAATCCCTTCACCACGTCCATCTAAAAAGTGTCTCCGCTTTACTTGGTTTTCTACAACTTCATCTAAAGTAATTTCCGACAGTAGACGTGCTAAGAGTTCATTACGGGTAGCTTGACTATAAGGTAATTTTTCAATTGTTACAGTATTTGCTAATGCACCTGGCGAATATAGTTCAAGACGATCAGCAAACATGAATAGACGTATTTTCGACTCACCTTTAGAATAATCTCTGTGAACGACTGCGTTAACAATTGCCTCAAATACCGCACGCATACTGTATTGGGGTTGGTCTATCCTTCCAACTGCCTTACGTGCTGATACCATATTATGCTTTTGAACAAATTGGTATGCATCTATAATCTGTTGATCAAGTGGACCTTTAAAATCTTTTGCATCAATTTGGTAATTTGCATCTTTTACTTTACCGCTATAATAAACGGCTTGAATAAAACTATTGTAGAGGTAATCATCGGATGTGTCGTGACACATCAAAACGCCGGCAACAGAAGCACGAATCTCACGACCTTCTTGAACGAGTAAAGTTCTTTTCAGGAGTAGGTCTTCTATATCTTCTTCAGAGACATCTGCTTTGATGAATCGTCGATAGTGCGATTCTCTTAATGTGCCCTTATGTGTGTTTGGAACTAACTGTTCATCAAATCTGATAATTCTGGCTTGAGAACGTCTTTGTAATAACCTCGCTAACTGGTCGGTCGGCAATTCTCTCTTACTACTTCCTCGTCGGATGAAATATCCATTAGGAGATTTGTGAACATAAAGGCTCCCCGGCACCTCTGTTTTTAATATGTTTTTATCATCAATCCGCAATTTTTCTGTGAAAAAGTCAACAGCGGGTTCAATGCTATCTTTGCAGATTTCAACAACCATTTTTTCTGCCCTATCCAGTTCCTGTAGTTCGAGTCCAACGATTTCTTTGTTGTCATCAATACCGATAAGTATTGTTCCTCCTTGGGCATTTGCAAACGCAGCTATCTCGTCTGCCAAACTGTCTCTGTGTGGCATCTCTCTTTTGAATTCAATCGTTGCGTCTTCACCAAGTATGATTTTCTCTAAAAGTTCAGTTACACTATGAAACATAACTAATCTCCGAGATGAATACGTTTGTAACGTTGTTCAAATGCCTTTTCGCCGCCTTCAAGAATGTTGCAAATTGATGCCCTAACTTTTCTTCGTTGAATACTTGCTGGATGTTGCACTTCAGTTTGACCATCCACGGATTCAAGAGGCAAAACCATTTCAGCATTGCCATTAACCACGATATTGGCATTGTGTGTTACAACGATAACCTGCCGCTTGCTTTTTATATCCCGTAACCGTTGCACAATAAGGTTAGAAATTACCTTGTTATCTAAATCATCTTCTGGTTGGTCTAACAAAAGTGGCTCGCATCCATAAGATAGAATAAATGTAAGTAGTACTGCAGTTTTTTGTCCGGGTGATCCTTGCTGTATCCGTTGACGATCAGGACCATAGGTGATTTCTAAATTATCTTTAGGTAACCAAGACATAAGATTGATTATAGATTCTGGAGGCAACGATTTCATCAGATGTTTCGCGAACGTTTTATGCTCGGCATCTCTATCTCCATTACGAATAGCTGTAATAATATCCTTAAGCTTATTAATCTTACTACCAGATGCAGTTTCATAGACTTTCTGTAAACTTTCAAAATCTCTATCAAAACGTTGGGGACAATGCAGTATACTCCGAATCTCTTTCTCAACGCTGTCCCAACTCTCTCCGAAACGCAAGATATTAATGTTTACAAATTGATTGTCATGTAAAACAGAGTTCAGGAATTTTTGCCGTTTTTCTGAGAGCGTTTTCCTATTCTTTTTGATCTTGTCAAACTCCTGTTTTTTTTCAGTCTCTAACGTCTGCAGGCGTGATCGGTACTCGTTAATTTGATCCAACTCCTTCTGTATACTTTTTTGCTGGGTTAATAGCAAATTGTATCTGTTTGGGTCTATATTTTGCTGTTCAAGGTCCGAACGTGACTGTTCGTACCGCTCTATATCTGAATTAAGTTCCTGCATCCAAGGTGTTACATCTTTTTCAGTTTGCCACTCGGTGAGGATCGATTCTGCTTCTTGCTGCAAATTCTCTAATTTGTTATGAATGGTCCACCATTTTTCATTTGTTTTTTGTAGATCCGACGAAATATCACTATTATCACGAAAGATCTCCTTATTAAATTCTGATGGAATTATATTCTCCAATGCTTGAAAAAGATGACCAGGTACTTTTTTCCACTTCTTCTCTAAGGTATCAATTTCACTTAACTGTTGCTGGCGTTGACGAAATTTTTGCATCACATCCTTATGACCTGATTTTTCAATGAACTCAATTTGTGCAGTAAAATCGTTCAATTCCCCGATTAATCGGTTCTCTTGATCTATTTTTTCCTGCAGTTCTTGTTGAATATTTGACTTTTGCTTATATCCGCTGATCCCCTCCCTTATCTCTGTTTTGATTTTTTTTGCTTCAACTTCTGGCACTTCATCAATTCTTTCAATCAACGCACTTGGATCCTTAGCCAATTCGTAAATCTCCTTTTGACTATAAATGCTGACTGGGAACAAAGTTTTAATTTCTCCCGGAAAAGGTTTCCAAGATCCATCTTCGTTTTGCTGTTCCAAAGAAGGATTATCTGGATTAGGAGACCAGTTCAAACGGTAACATATATTATTTTTCCAATATAGTAATGATATTTCAGTATTAGGATTCAATAGACTGTCATTCTCATCTAAAGAATAGTATTTACTATTATCTTCTTTGAGAGTTTTGTGAATATCTTTCTTGCGTCTCAGAGCAAGTCTTATGAATTCTAATAGGGTTGACTTACCCGTTCCGCGTCCACCAATAATCGCATTGAGAAATGGACTGAAATTGCATTCCAATGCTGTCTGATGTCCGATATACTTTGCATCGCTAATTTCCAATTTTTCTATGAAGTAAGTCGGAAGTTTGTTGGGGTTTTCGTTCATGTCACGGTTTATGGAAACGTCACCGTCTTGCAGCGCAAGTTTTAGTCCTTCTATAGAAGGTTCATCCATCTTGACCCAAGTGAACGTGCCAAATGTATCTTGACTGAAATCGTGCACATCTGACCCAATAATTTCAGTCAAACGTAACTTTTTATCAGTATATAACGGAGGTTTATGATAATTGCTGTCACGTAACTCCATAGCATCTATGTTCTTATTATCCAATACCTTTTCCAATACTGATCCAGGGCGTTTAAAAAGCAGTCCTTTCGGTCCGTCAACATGCGCGGGAATAGGAATGCCATCAAGTTTTGTAATTTCGTTTATAATATCAGTCGTGCTTTTGTTCGCTAGTCCACTGCTTTTCCCCTTTATGTCCTGATAGTCCACTGCCCCGAGCAGCCGATCAATATGACTTTCGTCCTTTTCTTCTCCAAAAATGGCTAATATATGTACGCCGTCGCTTGTTCCAATTTCAACACCTGGAAAAAGGTATAAGGGTTTGTACCAATCTGGGGGGTTATTTTTCAGTACATTCAAAACCCGTTTTAAATCATCTATCCAACCGCCGCCGTTATGGTCAGTAATTGCAACACAATCAATTCCTTCATCCATAAATGCTTTCAGCCATGATTCATGTGTCATTTTTTCGTCATTGACATCATCTGAGTGGGGTGTGTGTGTATGAAAATCAAATTTCCACCACTTTGCTCCCGCAAATTGAAACTCATTCATAACAGTTACCACCGATTTTTTTATTATTAACTAAATTGCTAAAGGTTAGTCTTTGAAAAAACAGAATTGACCTACATCCAAATTAAAATCTGATTAACCACCTACCACAAGTCATATAAGTGATTGGCTTCACGACTGCTAACCTTATTCAATAACATTATAGCATAAATTGGAGTTGGAGTCAAGAATGAAGCAATCGGCTTCAGGGTTCTTCAGTTTTAAGAATTGTTAGTTTTTGCGTAGGACTAATAGTGGACTTTGTAGTTTGGGTAGAGCGAAGCGAAACCCGACAGAAGCGTGAACGTGTCGCCAGTTAATATTTTAATGACGCTTCGCTCTACCCGACCTACGGATAAATTCAATAAATTAACGCTTGTTGAGTAATTCTTCAAAATCACCGAAAACTGAATAGCCCTGAATCGGCTTAATAACTTTGGAAGTTTCGGTAGTTCTACCGCTGCTGTGCCCGCACGTCTATATTGGATCGTTGTGGGTTTTTGTTGTTACATTCGCCTTTGCATGATAGATGTGTGTGATACGGGATAGTCAGAGGGTTGGTAAAAGGGAATATCGTTATCCACTACGTCCGGTTGCAAAAGATATTCTCAACAGGCAACTACGTCTCGGAATTTCAAACGAAATACTTGCTGAAGTGGTGATCGAATTATGGAACGATGGCAGGCTCTGCATCGTTGAGGAAGAACACGAAATGCAAGAACCCAAAATTGTGTGTTCGTTAGGACTCTCCTCCAGCAACTGAACTTGTAGACGGTAGTCTATAAAAATGTTGAATCTCAAAACAAAAACTTGTATAATTGACATTAACATAATCCATATTGTTAGAGGTATTAGATGAAAGAATCTAAACTTGTCGTTCAGTCATCTCATGAATGACGAATTACTCGTCAAATCAGATAGTTATATCCCTTCAACCTACAGGAACGCCTATGCAATTTAACTTTCAAGAAACACGCCAATACCTCAGAGAATCCGAATTTGAAGATCTCTTTACACAAACCCTCGGCTGGGATAATCATTCACAAATTCTGCCAGTGGTAGTAGATGAAACCGAATACATACTTACAGCAATAGCACAAAAACGCGGTATGGCAGTCTATGAATGTCCACAGATGACAGAAGAACACCCCTTTCCAGATTATGCAACCCGCCGTAAAATCCAAAAACAGGTCGCAAGAACCTCACATGAAAACTTTATCATCTATACCGATGCTAACAAATCCATGCAAATATGGCAGTGGGTCAAACGTCAACAAGGGAAACCGGACGCATGCCGCGAACACCGCTACCAAACTTGGCAGTCCGGTGATTCTCTGATCCAAAAACTACAAAACATTGCCATTAGTTTAGATGAAGAAGAAGAAATTACGCTCTTTGGCGTGATTGAACGCGTCGGGACTGCATTTTACGCTGAAAAGGTTACCAAAAAGTTTTATGACCGTTTCAAGAAAGAACACGATGCCTTCCTCGGCTTCCTCAACGGCATTCCCGATGAAGAGATGCAAAAGTGGTACGTCTCGGTGATGCTCAATCGCCTTATGTTCATCTATTTCATTCAAAAGAAAGGTTTTTTGAATAGCGATAAAGACTATCTGAAAACGAAACTAAGAGAAACCCAGAGAAACAACACGGACCTATACTACAAAGAATTCCTATGTCCACTCTTTTTTGAAGGATTTGCAAAACCTGAAAACGAAAGAGATGATGACATTTCAGACATACTCGGTACAGTCCCTTACCTCAACGGTGGCATTTTCCAAAAACACGAGATCGAGACACGCCACGGTGAAAACATTGAAATCCCTGACACAGCATTTGAGAAACTTTTTACCTTCTTTGAACAGTACCAGTGGCACCTTGATGATCGTCCCCTCAAAAACGATAATGAAATTAACCCAGATGTACTCGGTTACATCTTTGAAAAATACATCAACCAGAAACAGATGGGTGCTTATTACACCAAAGAGGACATCACAGAATACATCAGCAAAAACACCATCATTCCCTTCCTCTTTGATGCAGCACGAAAGTCGTGTAAGATCGCTTTTGAAGGTGACGCCTCTGTTTGGAAACTCCTACAAGAAGACCCGGACCGCTATATCTACGATGCAGTCAAAAAAGGTATTGGTATCCCGTTACCTGAGAATATTGCTGTCGGCATTAGTGATGTCTCTCAACGTACAGATTGGAACACACTTGCACCAGAAGAATTTGCTCTACCTACAGAAATTTGGAGAGAAGTGGTAGCACGCCGGCAACGTTATGAAACCGTCCGCGCCAAACTTGCAGATGGAGAAGTAAACGACATCAATGATCTGATAACCTATAACCTTGATATCCGACAATTTGCCCAAGATGTCCTTGAAAACTGTGAGGGCCCCGAACTACTCCGTGCCTTCTGGAAAGCCATCACCGAAGTGACAGTACTTGACCCGACTTGTGGTTCTGGTGCGTTCCTCTTTGCCGCGTTGAACATCCTGAAACCGCTTTATGAAGCATGTCTTGACAGGATGCAGGTTTTCCTTGATGAACTGCAGCATGCTGACATAAAACCCCACCCTAAAAAATTCAGCGATTTTCGAGATGTGCTTGAAGATATAAAACAACATCCCAACCCTGATTATTTCATCCTTAAATCCATTATTATCAAAAACCTTTACGGCGTTGACATCATGGACGAGGCAATAGAAATCTGCAAACTTCGCCTCTTCCTCAAAATGGTTGCACAGATTGAGGATGTGAAACAGATTGAGCCGTTACCCGATATTGACTTTAACATTCAGGCAGGCAACACCCTTGTCGGGTTTGTGACCTACGATCAAGTAAAGGAGATAGTTGAAAGTAAGCTTAAAATGGACAATACAATGGAGCGGATTGAAGAAAAAGCTGAAGATATTAAGGTATTGTTTGACAGGTTTCGTGAACAGCAAACAGAATTGGGTGGTGACGTGTTGCCAGAGAACAAGGAAAATTTGCAGAGCAGACTCGGCATATTAGAAGATGAACTGAACGACTACCTTGCAAGAGATTACGGTATAGACCCGGGCAAACACGTGGAATACGAAAAATGGTTAGATTCACACAAACCTTTCCATTGGTTTATTGCATTTTACGGAATTCTTCAAGACGGTGGTTTTGATGTGATTATTGGTAATCCACCTTATGTTGAGTATAGCGAAGTTAAAAATGAGTACAAGATACGAGGTTATGAGACTGAGAGTTGTGGCAACTTATACGCGTTTACTTTTGAAAGAAGTTTCCAACTACTTCACCAGAATGGTTGGAAATCAATGATCATTCCAGTTTCAGCTTATAGCACTGACAGAATGGCACCTCTCCAGAATTTATTTCACGAGTTAAAGCAAATTGGGTGGGTCCAAACGTACGATGTTTTTCCATCAAAATTGTTCATTGGAGCAAAACAAAGATTGGCAATTTATATCGTTCAACGTAGTTCAAAAGCATCCCCAATGTTATATGCTACTCGCTATAACAAATGGCATGAGCAGTTTCGCACCTACCTCTTTGATATGTTAGAACATGCAGATGTATCACAGGCCAAGTTTCATAATTCAGTCCCTAAACTTCATAGTGATATTGAAAAGAACCTATGGGGAAAAATAGTAGAACACCGAGTTTTGGACATTGATCTTGCTCCGAGACGCTCATCAAACACAATATATTTTCATAATGCACCATACTACTTTATGCGGGCAATGGACTTTGCACCCTATTTTTGGAATGAACAAGATGGAGAAAGATTGTCAACGCAACTCAAATCCTTATATCTGACATCGGAATTAGATGCTGCAGTAGTCACCGCAGGTTTGAATACTTCGCTGTTTTATTGGTGGTACGTTATTCTTTCCGATTGTCGTCATTTGAATATGCGTGAAGTCAAGAGTTTTCCAATAGGTCTTAAAGAAATGGGTGAGAGCATTAAGGAAAGTCTTTCTAATCTTACTACTTCCCTGATGCAAGATTTAAAACACAACGCACAACGAAAGGAAACTTATTATAAAACTACCGGTCACGTTATTTACGATGAGTTTTATCCGCGTCTTTCCAAGCACATCATAGACAAAATTGACCGTGTGCTTGCCGAACACTACGGCTTCACGGACGAGGAATTAGACTTCATCATCAACTACGACATCAAGTATCGTAAGGGTTTGGGGAATTGATGTTATGGGTGAACATATTCTATTCTCCATCACTTACAACTGAAATTGTTTGCACAAATACCGATTTTCTATTATAATTAGATTTAAAAGGTACAACATTTCTCTACTAAATTGAAGTGAGGATTTGAAAGATTTTCCACCTGAGGTACAAGATGAAATGGGATACGCGCTATATGTAGCACAAGAAGGTGGTAAACACCCTAAAGCCAAACCATTAAAGAGATTTACTGGTGTCATGGAAATCCGAAGTACTTACCAAACTAATACCTATAGATCAATATACACAACTAAAATCAACGAGAAAATATACGTGCTACACGCTTTCCAGAAGAAATCCAAAAAGGGCATTCAAACACCAAGGAAAGAAATAGATCTTATCAAACGTCGCTTGAAAACTGCTCAAGACTTAGCAAAAGGAGAATAAATTTATGGCAAACTATACTCTAAGTTCAGGCAATGTATTTGAAGATTTAGAATCTCTGTTGAAAAAACTATAGAATTATACCCAAATTTATATTCTTCCTGGGGTTGGTTTGCCTACAGATATCCCACCATTCAGGTAACCTATCAGTTATTTTGGATTGGATATTTTCCTCTTGCAAGTTGCTTCTGTCACACTACGGCTTCACATATGAAGAATTAGACTTTATCATCAACTACGGTGTCAAGTATCATATCGGTTTGGAATTGACTTAGGTAGGGAATAAGTAATATCTAAAGCGTTTAAATTTGAAAATCTTTTCTGTTGCAGTATCTATAACCGAGAAATATACGTAATTCCGCATAATCTGACACTTAGGCAATAATTTACATATATTTCTTTGCAGAAAACTTGGCAATTTAAAATTAGTATATTATAATTGAACAATACAATAAATTTAGAAGAAAAAACGAACGGTTTGCAACTAAAGTAAAAATATTGTGTATATTCATTTACACCAATAATTATACTGCTGAATATGGTACACAAGTTGAATATTTTCCAATGTAAATAAAAATGATTGTCCGAATTATCATTCTTATGCTATAATCATAATAAATCCTATAGAAAAAGTAAAATTTTCCCGATAGGGATAAATGCACAAAATGCATTTTGAAATCCTTATGAATAAAATAACAGAATCAACCATAAAATATGAAAATCCACCTATTGACGAGATCATCTGTGGCATACGCCTTGATTCAATTAAGAAGTTAAAAGCGGGGCATTTTGGTGTCCTATGGCAAAAGTTCAAACCCGATTTTTCACAAATTGAAGATCAAATTCCGGCAAATCCTATTCCTGCAGAAGATTTTGAAAATCTTGATAAGTTGCCGTTGCCAAGGGTTTGGTTCATACACAGAGACGAAAACGAACTTATTCAGGTACAACGCAATTGCTTTCTTCACAATTGGCGAAAAAGACGATCAGATGATGCGTATCCGGGGTACGAAAAGGTAGTAGAAAATTTTGAAATATACCTATCTCGTTTCCAGGAATTTCTGAAAGAGGAAAGTTTAGGACATCTCGTGCCAAAACAGTACGAGTTGATATATATTGATCTCATTCCTAAAGGACAAGGATGGGAAAGTCCTGGCGATTTAGAAAAAGTTTTTCCGAATTTGTTATCTCTAACAAAACAAGGCATATTTTTAAATAATATAAAAGGAATTAATTGGCAAATTATCTTAGAATTGCCAAACGGTTTAGGAGAAGTAGCAATCTCGATCCGTAATGCTCAACGTATCTCTAACAAACAGGAGCTTATTAACATGGAATTTAAGGCAGTGAGTAGTCAGGCATATCAACCTATGCGAGGTTGGTTTGATGATGCACATAATACAATTATGAATCTATTCTGCAATCTCATCAGTTATGAAATTCAAGAGAAGTTTTGGGTGCGAAAATTATGATAAGTTACGATGCACAGACTACAACAATAGGATCAGATATTACCTCTCTCTTTGACGAAGTAGAAAAATTTGGTACTTTAAGCTCCTTCGAACAAAATATAGGAGCACTACCTGAGGTAGGTTTCACTGCAGAAAGAATTCTTAGAAACTCAGGATCTTTCTTCAATAGAAGAAAAGAATATAAGATCCCAAGATCTTCTACGCAAGACATAAGGGCACCAATTGAATTGGACTTTGAGGAAGAGGATAAATCTGGAACAACACAAGAATTTACTGATACACAACAGCAGCTGCCTGCCTTTCCTTTCTATGAGGAGAAAGACATTCTTAACTTGGATGCTGTTATAGATACTCCGCCTCCTCGTCTGTCGCGTACAATACAAGTTAAGTTAACATACGAAGAACCAAGCGAACCAATGCCCGTTGAGGACCCTTGGGAATAATAAACGTCTGTACTTTATGAATATTTTAGAAGAGACTTATCCTTGGTATTGTTTAGTAGAAGGTGATGAACTAGAACAAGGAGACATGTTAGAGGGATGCCCTGTATGTCTACCACCTTCTGATTTGACAATAAACTCCTTAGAAGCAAGGTTTAAGTTGACACAACGAAATGTTATTGTTATGTCCCAAAGTTGTGATCTGGTTAAAGACAGGGAAAAAATCAAGGAAGTATTGTTGTGCCTTGTGTGGGATCGCTCAGAACATAAGAAAGGACACTTGTCTACAGACAAGGGAATGGAAGAAGCTCGGAGAGGACAACTTCCTGCACATCATGTGCTAAACGAGTGTAAATTACCGGAGACAGAAAGAGAAATCAGAATTGTTGATTTCCGTTATATTTATACGTTACCATTAGATTTTTGTAGAGAATTTGCAGCAAAAGCTGAAAACCGTATCCGGTTGCTTCCTCCATATCGAGAACATCTCTCTCAGGCTTTTGCCCGTTTCTTCATGCGGGTTGGTTTACCTACAGATATCCCACCATTCAGGTAACCAATTAGATATTCGGATTGGATTTTTTCCTCTTGCAAGTTGCTTTTGTAACACTACGACTTCACAGATGAAGAATTACACTTCATCATCAACTACAGCATCAAGTATCGTATGGATTTAGGAAATTGATACTGCTAAAGGAAACTGTTTATGAGTTCCGCTGATAGAGTTCCACCTGAATTGCGAGAAGTTGAGAAAGAATTAGACAACTACTACAAATCTAATCCACTTCTCAAGTTTCCGTTTTCGACTGCTGCATGGTATTTGTTGGCATGTTCTGAAAATTGGTCCTTAGAGCAGATGAGACGAAATTTAACCTCTCAGGAATTAGAATTGATGGTTGATAATCATCTCAATGATCTCAAACATCCCATGTTCTGGTTATTCATCACATGTGAACCAGGGGGCAGTCCTCAACAGTTTATGATGAACACTTGTTTGAAGCATCATGGAAATTGCTCAGATTAGGCAGGAGGTATGGATGGTTTGATACTGCTTACAGATATGGTAGTAACGGTTGGGTTGGATTGGAACTTCAAGAATCAACTATTCAACCGACAATAGAACTTTTCACAAATCAAGAATACAAAGCTTATAATTACTTGATTAAAACGCATGAAACAGATGAAGCATTATCTTTGATAGATTTTGATAATTTCCTTTTTCTAGAGGAGAAAATTAGACGTTCCGTAAAGGTAAAGGGTGATAGGTTTATTTATGAATTGAACCCTAAAATCGTTTCTGACACAATTAATTCTATAAACCCTATGTATGATCCAGCATTTTCTTTGCGAAGTGAATGGGGTTTTAGTCGCTACTCTTTAGGAGATTATCGAAAGGTCTTTGAATCAATTTTAGCTATGGCATCCGTTCACTTTAGAGCGCGGAGGATTGCCATAGAAAAGGGCTGTCAAAATAATGCGTTCCTTGATAGCATTTTCCTGCCAACTTGTAACGAACTACTTAGACGTGTTGTAAGATATTCCGGTTTATCAGACGAAAAAGTGCATTACATCTTTGATGATTTAACCTACGGAAATAGAGGAATCCAATATCCTGACCCCGCATTACAACCTTTAATTAAACTAAATTCCGAGTATTATGCAATTATGCCTCAGTTATGGCTTTCACTTTCGCCCGAACGGAATTTAACTGTTCTCTTCAATAAGATACCATCTGAGAGAAAGATTTACGCAAAATTAGTTGATGAAAAAGAAAAATTACTGCGAGAACGTTTTACTGCAGATCTATCAGATAAAGGTTTTCGGTTCGTTTGGGGGAATGTAGCGAACTTAACAGACGTTGACCTTGCCATAGTAGATGATTCCGAGAAAGCTTGTCTACTGTTAGAACTAAAATGCTTCATTGATCCCGCGGAAATACGAGAAATTATTGATAGATCCAAAGATATTAAAAAGGGTATTTCTCAAATACTTAAATTTAAGCAGATTTCCGTTGATAATCATGAACCTATGTTAACAAAACTTGGAATTGATTCCAGTTATAGATTTGACGGAGTTGTAGTCTCCCAGAATTGGATAGGACACGCTCACATTCAATCTCCAGAAGTTCCTGTTATCCGCGCTAACCATCTTATAGAAAAATTAAAAACGACAGACAGTCTTCGATCTACCATGGAATGGGTGAAAGATCGGAAATATTTGCCAAAGGAAGGAAAAGATTTTAAGGTTGAAGGAATCACTTCAACAATAGGTAAGTGGAATTTGAAATGGTCCGGGGCGATTAATCCGCTTATTGAAGATGGGTTTTTTCCTTTGTAACGCGGTTGCAGTCACTGCCAATTCTTGTTAAAATTGTCCGTAAATGAGCAACCAACATTTTATGAAAACACTAAAATCTACAAACAAAACTAACGACAAACAGGATCCACGTTGCACCTTTCTATCATACCACGAAGAAGATCTACTTGATTGGGACGCTGCCATAACACATCCTCCACCGCGCCGATCAGGAACAATCCGGGTTAGGTTGATATACAAAGGACGCAGCAAACCGTTACCTGTAGAAAACCCTTGGGAAGAATATTAATTAGCAGTTATAAAAACTATGGAAACAGCAGAACTCAGACAACTCATTGTGCAAGGGGAAAATAGCAAGGTCGAATTTAAAGAAAGATGCGATCAAGAAGCTATTGAAACGGCTGCTGCATTTGCCAATACCAATGGAGGTGCCATTCTCATTGGTGTTTCTGATTATCGCGTAATCACTGGAATTACTATTGGCAAAGAGACACTAAGAGATGTTGCAAACCGCATTTCTCAAGCCATTGAACCGCGGGTGATTATGGAAGTTGAACCAGTTGAGATAGAGGGAAAATCAGTTCTGTCAGTACAAATTACAGAGTCGCAAATAAAACCTGTCTCTGTTAAAGGAATATGTTACAAGAGAGTCGGAAATAGTAACCGAGTCATGTCTCCACAGGAGATCGCACAGATGCACCTTAAGTCTGTTGGACAAACGTGGGATCAACTCTCAGTCGTTAGTGCCAAAAATCACGATATAGATGAACAAAAGATCCAATGGTACCTAACCCGTAGAGAAGCGAATTGCAACGTAGCACAACCACAAAACATGACTGTACCAGACTTGTTGAGAAACATTAACTGTATTAGCGAAGAAGAAACACCCACCCATGCGGGGATTCTCTTTTTCGGAAAACACCCTCAAAAATTCTTTCAAAATGCCCAGTTGCGAGTCGTCAGATTCAAAGGAACATCGGTTACCCATCCAGTCATTGATCGGCTTGATTGTTCAGGAACACTCTGGGAAATCGTAAACAATGCTGAAGAATTCATAAGAAGAAATATCCGACTGCTCAGCCTTCGGGGTTCAAAGAGCTTTCAACGAGACGATAAGTTTGAGTACCCGCTTGAGGCACTACGAGAAGCAATTATCAACGGGTTAATACATCGCAATTATCAAGAACCTGCTGATGTGCGAGTTTTCATATTTGATAATCGAATAGAGATTATTAATCCTGGAAGTTTCCCAGAAGACGTTAGGCCACATAAACCAATCCACAGACCGGTAAACCCTATTTTGAGTCAATTGATGTATGATGTTGGTTTTGTGGAACGATACGGGTCTGGAATCAAGATGATGCAAAGATTATGTAAGGAGTCGGAAAACAAAGAACCGCGTTACGAACTTTACCCACTTGAAACTAAAGTCATCTTTGATTCACCGATCCAAGATACTACTGTATTAGAAATTGATGATATATCAGAACAGTTAAACGATAGGCAAAAGAATGCATTGTTTCATGCAGAAAAAAATGGGCAAATTGCAACAAAGGAATATGTAGAGATCAACCGTGTCTCACGTGGAATCGCTTATGTGGAACTAAGAGATTTGACAGATAAGGGTTTATTGACCGTGATAGGAAAAGGTAGAGGAACTAAATACATCCGAGAATTAAGCGATTAACTAAGCGATTAACTAAGCGATTAACTAAGCGATTAACTAAGCGATTAACTAAGCGATTAACTAAGCGATTTACCTTGAAATGTGTGCTAAATAGCCGTTTTTGCTGGCAATACGAAGAACAGAAACCAATTTATCCAAAAAGTAAGCGATTAGGTAACTGATTAGGTAACTGATTAGGTAACTGATTAGGTAACTGATTAGGTAACTGATTAGGTAACTGATTAGGTAACTGATTAGGTAACTGATTAGGTAACTGATTAGGTAACTGATTAACACATTATTCCAGTACAAACTCAACATACCATCAGCATTTACAAGTGACACAACCAATTCAACGCATTTCACAAACAGACAAAAACTACCCATCATATCTACAGACATACTTAAAAAACGATTCACCTGAAACGTTATGGACGCGTGGAAATATAAAACTATTACCAAACGCGTGTAACAGGACAGAAACTACTGATCTATGGGCAATCTTCTGTTCCAGCAAATGTCCCGGTGAGATAATCCTAAACGCGCACGACATAGCACACCATTTTAGAAATAAAGGTGTTTCAACAGTTGGCGGATTTCATTCACCTATTGAAAAGGAGTGCTTGCGTGTCCTTCTACGCGGTTCACAACCGATTATAGTATGTCCCGCTCGGAGTATTGAAAATATGCGAATTAAACCAGAATGGAAAGATCCCTTATCTCAAGATAGACTCTTAATCCTATCCATATTCCATAAGGTCCCTCAGCAGAATGCCACAATGGCGGGTAAACGTAATCATTTTGTCGCAGCATTGGCAAGTAAGATATTAATCGCGCATGCCGCAGAAGGTAGTAAAACATTAGAATTTGCACAGACACTATTGAAATGGAGAAAACCCGTTTACACCTTTGATTCACCATATAACAAACCACTGTTACAACTCGGAGCACAACCCTACCAATTTGGATCATAATCCCAATTCACACGTTGTCTGCCGTAGCGAGTACCATCTATCTCCGTTTGATGGCACACGAGACACCTATGAAAGTCAGGCACACCATGCAAATCGTGTGCTAATTGGAGCTCCGGTGTATTATGTTCATGGCAGGTAATACATGTATAACTGCGATAGGCATTATCAGCATAGAATGCCATCTTGTCATCTTCTTTCTTGATATGATAATCACGATGATTATCAACGTCCTTAATTTTCCACCTTCTATCTTGATCTTTAGTAAAAACGCTTGCCGATTGAGATAACTTGGTATCGTGTTGTTCAAACCACCACGCAATCTCTTCTGGAATAGTTCCCGCTGTAAACAATTCTGACTGAACAGACGTTGAATCAAGACGAAATAGTAACGGATCAGATGGATGGCATTTTGCACAGGGGATATCGTGGACTTCCGTGAGCGGAAAGAACGTATCATGGTCAAGTTTGGCTTGTCCGTGCAAGACGATACTTATTAACAAAATAGGTGCAAGAAATAGATGACAACGGAACAATATCTGACGAGTCTTCTTTGCAGTAAGACTAACAGCTATGCCAGTTCCTAAATTCGACAACGCAAGCAGAAACGTTAACCAGGAATGCCAAGTAAGCGGCTGAAAGGCAGAGTGAAACAGTACAAGACATAAACCCATTGACGCTAACCGTTGATGATATTTTAACCATAGATGCCGAGTGCCCCAACGTATCCAACGACTTCGGAGAATATATAAACTTGCAAAAAGAATTGCTATTGCACCGATGATGCTGATAGTATGACGCGCTTCACCGAAACTCCCACTATGCCAGATACAACCAACTGAAACAATAAAAGCAATGATGACACCGTAACCAATTTGAATGAATACTCTCATAGTGTCAGTTTAGCAGATACATACCCTGCAGACAAGTAAAATCAAAATACATGGAAATTCAAGAATGAATTGTGTTACAATATTCAACAGTATCCTTCGTTTTTAAGGAGATTAGTATCCTTCGTTTTTAAGGAGATTGAGAAATGAACTTAAAACCTATATTAATTCTGCTTTTACTCTTTGCAGCACTAACGATTGTTGGATGTTATACAAAACTCGGTTATTTTGAACCCATGCCTGTCAATAAGAATCATATCCAACATGTTAAGGAAACTGACGAGAATATAGAACATGATTCCCATTCAGAGGCGGAAACAGACACTGACGAATCTGAAGGTTATTATGGCAAACGAAAATCAAACTACGGATATACCAATAGACATACCGACAGGTCTTACTGGATTCCTTATGCCTCGTATCCATACTGCTATTATCCCCATGCATACTATCATCCGCATCCCTGGTACTACGGTTATGGATATAGGTATTATTCACCCTATTACCGTTATTATAGAGGTTATTACCCGTATAGGTACTCTGGCGGGTATTACGCTAGGACATACTATCCTGCTTACCGTGGGAGTACCTACAATAGAGGTACAGTCTTAAAAGGCAGTCGATCTGAGTACCGGCGTTCACGTGCTTCACGGAGTGTAACATCATCTAATCCTCGTTCTGAACGGTTCAAGCGACGTTCTCAAAACTGATAATATAGTAAATAATAATTAATGAAACATTTCACCCTATACACCGATGACGAAGGCCACCCCGTAGGGGCGAGGTGACCTCGCCCGTTGGCGAGTCAGTCAATATTTTAAAGTTCACTATAGATAAAGTAAAAGCTAAGAAAAACAAAGGAGAACTACAAAATGCAACGATCTATTTATATCTTATTTCTCACTATCCTTTTCAGCGGTTTAATCACGGGTGTGTGTTTAGGACAAGCAGAGGAATTAGTGGTTGGTAATACTTTTGGAATAGGTGCACGGTCTATGGGTATGGGGGGTGCATCGCTTGGTCTTGCAGATGACTTCACCGCATTATACTGGAATCCTGCGGGCATAGCACAAGTACAAAAGTTTGAACTGTTCACGAGTTTTTCACATAACACTGCAATTACAGACAGTTCATTCACCAACGAAGCGGTAATCGGTACAAGTCGTTCCCGGGTACGTCCCAATTCTGTGGGGATTGTATATCCTTTCTATACGGAACAGGGTGGACTTGCGATCGCTTTCGGATATAATCGTCCTCAAAACTTTGACTTTCAGACGCTGATCCAAGGTGTTGACCCAAGTAGAGGTAATGATTTCAGCGGTCTATATGTCAATGAAAGCAATATAAATACGGGGGGCATAGGTATCTGGAGTTTCGGTGGCAGTGTATATGTCAGTAGAAACTTTTTAATCGGTGGTTCAATAGACTACTGGACAGGAGACATTCAAAATGACTTGGTTGCAACAGCAACAGATACACTGAGGGCAGATGACCAATTATCCCGGTTTAGATTTGACGATGAGATTGAACGAAACTTTTCAGGTGTTGGTGGTAGAATTGGCATACTGGCAACCTTTGATGAAATCGTCAACCTCGGTATAACCTTAGTCGCTCCGACAGAAATAACCGTTGATGAATTTTGGCGTAAGTATACAACAGTCTTGTATGATGATGGTGAGGAGATATCTGATCCAGCAAATGGTACTTATTCTTATGACATTGAGAGGCCTTTTGAAATTGGAACAGGTATTGCACTGAAACTGTTTGAGAAACGGTTAATGTTGGCAGGTGATGTGCAGCTGACAGACTGGCAGCAGACGCGATACGATCCTGCAGCTGCAGCTGACATCGGCGTTAATTACTTTGAGGAATATTATACGACAACTATACAAACAAGGTTAGGTGCTGAATTCCTGATTCCAGAGGTTGATACATATCTACGTCTAGGTTATTTTCGGGACGAAATCCCTTTTGCTGATTCAAAAATTCAAAATGAACGCGATTTCTTCACATTCGGTGTCGGTAAGATTTTTGAAGAATCTGTGAAATTTGACATCGCATATATGTGGGGTAACTGGCAACAGTATCGGAACGAATTGACGACTACACACAATACACACCGCTTTTTCGTGTCTGGCGCATATCGGTTTTAGCTTGGTACCATGATGAAAGCGAATATGGATCGAAACTTAATCCCATCCATATTTTGTAAAAGAACAATTTTAAACGAGTTGAATATAAGCCATCTGTGCACCGTCACCACGTCTAAGTTCACCCCGAATAATTCGCGTATAACCGCCATTACGGTCAAAATAGCGAGGGGCAATATCCTCAAAAAGTTTTTGCAGCACAGCGTGTTTTTGAAGGTTAGCAGGTTCACCGCGAGACAGTTTATGGTGCAATTTTGTACCATATAACATGCGAGCCGCACAACGACGGGTGTGTAGAGAATCTTCTTTTGCAAGCGTAATAAGTTTTTCTGCTACACGGCGAAGTTCTTTACATTTGTGAAGCGTTGTCCGAATCTGTCCATGTTCAAACAAGGCAGTAGTTTGATTACGGAAAAGTGCTTTTCTATGGCTTGTGGTACGGCCTAATTTTCTGCCGCGTTTTCTGTGACGCATTATTCTGTTTCCTCCTCATCCGAGTCACGCTGTTCGTCATCTAAATCCATATTGAGAGTCAAACCCATGTTAGCAAGTTGATCTTTGATTTCAGTCAGAGATGTCTTACCAAAATTCTTATATTCCAACATCTCTTTCTCAGTTTTGACGACAAGTTCACGGATTGTTTTTATCTTAGCAGTTTCAAGACAATTTCCCGCACGGACAGAAAGTTCAAGGTCAGCAACGGGTTTAGACAAATATCTGTTCCTCAACTCTTTTGCTTCATCATATTCAATCTCTGGTTCAACATAGGTTTCATCAAATTCTGTGAAAATGCCGAGTTGACTCCGAATAATCTTCGCAGCTTGTGTCAACGCAAGTTTTGGTGTAATACTTCCATCTGTCCAGATTTCAAGGTTGAGTTGATCAAAATTTGTCATATCACCGACTCGTGTTTCATGCACCGCAAAGTTAACTTTTTCAACAGGTGAAAACTTCGCATCAACAGGAATCCAGCCGATAGGTTGTTTAGGATCACGATGTTCTTCTGCCAATGAGAATCCGCGTCCTGCCTGCACCTCTATTTTCATATTAATCCCTTGGCACTTATCTAAAGTTGCTACATGCTGGTCAGGGTTAATTATTTCTACAAGTGAATTAGGTCGAATATCTGCTGCAGTCAATTCTCCAGAACCATCCGCAGTCAATTCTAGAATCAACGGATCTTCTTCATCATCAACTCGAAAACGGATCGCCTTTAGGTTTAGAATAATTTGCACTACATCTTCAACGATTCCTAGTATAGTGGAATATTCATGCTTCACCTGATCAATCTGAATTGCAGTGATGGCTGCTCCTTTTATTGAGGAGAGAAGTACTCTACGAAGCGAATTACCAAGAGTCGTACCGAACCCCCGTTCTAACGGTTCAGCAGTGTATTTTGCATAGTTAGGCAGTAATGTTTCTGTATCAGCTACTAGACGTTCGGGCATTGTTAAATGCAACCTATTCATCAATTTCCTCCTATAGGCATAAGTTGTTTTTGATTACAGAGTCAAACTATCTGTGTCCAGTAACGTTTCAAGGACAGTAAGGAAATAAGAGAACAATTCAAATGCCTCTTAAGATTTCGGACTTATACCAGATTAACGTGATTCATAGCGGTAGGTGCGATTTCCGTATCACACTGATCTTCAATAAAACAAGATATATCCTGTTAATTTGGTATTAGAAGATCGAAATTTCAGTCGAGAGGCATAGTCCGGTGAGAATTACTTAGAGTATAATTCAATAATGAGTTGTGTGTCTAATTCTTCAGCAATCTGATCAACGACAGGGAATCCCCGCACTTGTCCTTCAGGTTTGTCAGAATCAATTTCAAGCCATTCTGGCGCACCGCGCTGTTTTGAAAATTCTAATGCTTCCCGAATCGTTATATTTTCCCGACTCTTTTCTCGGGGTGTAATAACATCTCCAACGTCAACCAAATACGAAGGAATATTGACACGTTTTCCATTGACAGTAAAGTGATTATGTTTCACCAATTGTCTAGCTTGTTTACGTGAAGTCGCAAAACCGAGCCGATACACAACATTATCTAACCTACGTTCAAGCAAGGCAATTAGATTTTCACCGGTTATACCAGTTTGACGTGCTGCTTTGAAATAGTAGTTTCGGAACTGTTTCTCATAAACACCGTAAGTTCTTTTTGCTTTCTGTTTAGTACGTAATTGCCGTCTGAATTCACTCCGGACACGTGTTGGTGGTTTCTGTCCATGGTCACCAGGAGGATAACTTCTCCGTTCAAAGGAACATTTTGGTCCAAAACACCTACGTCCTTTCAAGAAAAGTTTCTCACCCTCTCTGCGGCACAATTTACAGACAGACCCTAAATACCTACTCATATTCCTCCTTGTTTACACCCGTCGTCTTTTGGGCGGACGACATCCGTTATGCGGAATGGGTGTCATATCTTTCATTAAAGTAATTTCTAATCCGGCAGCAGCGAGTGCACGAATTGATGACTCTCTGCCTGAACCGGGGCCCTTAACTCTCACCTCAACCCTTTTCATACCGTGTTCCATCGCTTTTCTTGCACATGCTTCGGCTGTCTGCTGAGCAGCGAAAGGCGTTGACTTCCGAGAACCGGGGAACGTCATCCCCGCACTCGCCCAAGCCACTGTATTACCGTTGAGATCGGTGATCGTCACTATTGTATTATTGAAAGTTGCCTGGATATGTGCAATACCTTCAGGCACATTTTTTCGCTCCCGTCTTCGTGAACGCAATCTTTATCTCCTTTATATACTCGTAAGTGCCACTGTGGATATCTGTGTATCAACCACCTTTACGTGCTGCTTCTTTTGCTTTTCTACCGACAGAAATCGTGCGGGCTTTACCTTTCCTTGTACGAGCATTGGTATTTGTTCGCTGTCCTCGCACGGGTAACTGTCGCCGGTGACGTAATCCGCGATAACTGTTTATATCCATAAGACGTTTTATGTTTTGGTCAATTTCACGCCGCAGATCACCTTCAACTTTATAATCTTCATTGATCATATCTCTGAGCTGACTGACTTCGTTTTCAACTAAAGCATCAACCTTTGTAGCAGGATCAATGTTCAAGTCATTTACGATCTTGGAGGCAGTATAACGACCAATCCCATAAATAGCAGTCAGAGCAATATCAATCCGTTTTGTACGGGGCAAATCCACCCCTGCTATACGTGCCATGAAATACTCCTTGTATAAATATAGTAAATGATTATCCTTGTCGTTGTTTGTGCTTCGGATTTGAAGGACAAATAACACGGACAATACCTTTTCGCTTAATCACTTTACATCGGTTACACATTTTCTTGACAGAGGGTCGGACTTTCATACATGAACCTTCCAAATTCTTTACTTCGGTATTGCTTATTCTTAGTATTTTACACGACATTGCTAGGAGAATATGAACTGATTATCTTCCTCTACGCCCCTTCAGTCGTCTATCCTTCAAGAACCCATCATAGTGTCGCATTGTCAAGTAAGATTCAATTTGTGAAACTGTATCCAACACAACACCTACAACAATCAAAATAGACGCACCTTCCACCATACCTCCGAATTCCCCTCTCCCTAGTCGACTCGTAATATAGATTGGGATTACAGAAATCCCCGCAAGAAACAGAGCACCCGGAAGTGTTATCCGAGTCAATGTCGTATTAATATAGTCGGCTGTCTGTTTACCGGGTCGTAGGCCCGGTATGAAACCACCATTTTTCTGTAAGTTCTCAGCCATATCAACTGGATTGATCTGTACGGCAGTGTAGAAATAGGTAAATCCTATAATCAACAACGCATAAATAGTCAGATACATTATTGACGGGTTGCTCGGATCCATGAGAGATGCCAATCCTTGTACCCATTCCCAATCCGCTGGTAAAATTCCTATGAGGAATCCCGGAAACATCATGATGTAGATAGCGAAGATAATAGGTATCATTCCCGCAGCGTTAACCCGTAAAGGTAGATGCATTGCACGTCCCCCATATACTTTTCCCCCTCGAATTTGCCTTCCATATTGAACTGGAATTTTGCGTACTGACAGGTGGATGAAAATAGTACCACCCACAGCAACAACAATGAGTGCAATTAGTATGACGAGTTGCAAAAGTCCAACGTTTGTATCGGTCAACAATTTATTACCTACTGTAAGTACACCACTAGGGAATCCTGCCATAATACCGACAGTGATAATAATTGAAATGCCTTGACCAATACCACGTTCGGTAATCTGTTCACCGAGCCACATCACGAAGGCAGTACCGGCGGTAAGTGTTATGACTGTCAATATGTGCCACCAGACGGTCGGATTGTGAACGATTGTAACGTCACCAACCCCCAATTGACCTGGATTTCGCAACAAAACAGTAATCGTAATCCCTTGCACAATACTGAGTAACACGGTTCCGTAACGGGTGTATTGTGTGATCTTCTTTCTGCCATCCGGTTCCTTAGAAAGTCTTTCAAGTGATGGAATAAGCATGGGGAGTAACTGCATAATAATAGCAGCACTGATATACGGTTGAATGCCGAGAGCGAAAATTGTCATTTGACTGAACGCACCCCCCGAGAAAATATTAATCAGAGCTAAAACATCCCCGGTTCGTTTCGTAAGTTCTTCAAAAAATGTTGCCAAAGCACCATCATCAATTCCCGGTAGTGTAATGTGTGCACCGAGTCTATAAACGATTAAAAGTAGGACAGAAAAAATAATCCGTTTACGCAATTCAGGAATTTTAAAAGCATTCTGTATAGGCTTAATCACTTATATCACCTCAACTGTGCCGCCTTTTGATTCAATTTTCTCAATTGCGGATTTTGAGAACTTATGCGCACACACTCTTAATTGTTTATCCAACTCACCATCCCCGAGTATCTTAATACGGGCATGCTGCTTTTTTATAATACCGACTTTGCAAAGCAGCTCAGGGGTCACCTCTACATCTTCATCAAATAGGTTTAACGTTTTTATATTAACAACATCGTAGACTAAACGTTTATGGCCAAGTCTCCGGGGACCCCGCTTCGGTACCCTTCTGACTAAAGGCATCTGTCCACCTTCAAACCAAGCAGGTATCGACCCGCCAGAACGAGATTTCTGACCTTTATGTCCACGTCCACAAGTACCACCATAGCCTGAACCCCGACCTCGTCCAACACGTTTCCGTTTCCGTTTTGACCCTAGAGCAGGTTTAAGTTCGTTAAGTTTCATCGATTCTATTGTTCCTTAAGGTATGATTGCACAAGCTCAACTATCAGAATTGTTGTTGTGTTTATGAAATAATTCTTCTACCGTTTTGCCACGAAGTCGCGCGACTTCATTAACATCTTTGAGACTTTTCAAACCGATCATGGTCGCCTCTGCTATATTCTTGACATTTCTTGAAGACAAACATTTTGTGAGAGCATCACGGACACCCGCATGTTCTAATATTGCACGCGTCGCATGCCCAGCAATGATTCCCGTACCAGGACGAGCTGGTTTTAGCAAAACCTTTGCCGACTTGAACTCACAAATAATTTCATGGGGAAGTGTACCATCGGTTAAGGGGACACGTACCAGGTTTTTCCGTGCATCAGCAAAACTCTTACGGAGGGCACCAGAAATTTCACTTGCACTTCCAAATCCGATCCCAACAATACCATCACGATTGCCTACAACAGAAAGTGTATTGAAACTCGGCGTTCTCCTTCCTTTCCCAACACGCATTACACGATTAACATGTATAGGTCTTTCTTCAAATTCATAATCGTCAGGATTAATTCTTTCTTTTTGCAAAAATATCTCCTCTCAAAAACTTTAGGGCAGCTTTAAAACTTAAGCCCTCCTTCTCTTGCAGCTTCTGCAAGAGCCTTAATTCGTCCGTGATATAGATAACCAGCCCGGTCGAAAATGACTCCCTCAATGTTTCGTTCTTTTGCCTTCTGAGCGATGAGTTGACCAACGCTCTGTGCAATTTCTATCTTTCCACGGTCAGTAATGTCTTTTCTTACTTCCAGAGACAAACTTGAGGCATGAGCCAATGTTTCGCCGTTCTCATCATCAATTAATTGTACATATATATGCTTTAGACTTCTATTTACAGCAAGCCTGGGACGTTCTAATGTCCCACTAATCTTGCGACGCACTCTCTTCTTTCTTCGTAGATAACTGAACTGTTTTCTTTTCGCCTTATCCAACGGAAGACCTCCGGTAACTAACATTCAACGTTATATTTAGCACAACGCTCTGTCTATTTTCAGTCTGTTTTCAGATAAATTAACCAGCAACTTTACCCTCTTTATCTCTTACACGTTCACCTTCGTATCGTATCCCTTTGCAAGGTTTATAGGTTCCAGGTTTCTTTATTTGACGGATAGAGGCAGCAACTTGTCCGACAACCTGTTTATCAATACCGCTAACTACAATTGGGATATGTGTCTGACCATCAATATTTTCCGATTGGTCAACAGTCAACGTAATGCCTTCAGGAGGTGTGTATGTCACAGTATGTGAATACCCTACATCAAGCGTAAGTACATTCTGACGATTGACTTCAGCTCGGTAACCTATTCCCACAACGCGTAGTTTCTTCTCAAAACCTTCAGATACACCCTCAACCATATTTGCAATAAGGCTACGCGCCAAACCGTGTAATGCTTTCTGTTGTTTCCTATCATTCCGGCGGGTTAATGTGATAACATTGTCTTCTATATTCACACCAATTCCATCTGGGATCACCCAATTCAATTTGCCTTTAGGTCCTTCTACATCAACTCCACTATCGTTGAAATCAACTTTCACCGAACTCGGAATTGGAATTGGCATCTGTCCAATGCGTGACATTCTATATCTCCAATCTACAATCTCAACTTGCAGGTATAATTGTTTTCTTATTACGTAATGATTACCAGACATAGCAGAGGACTTCGCCTCCGACTTTAGCGCGTCGACATTCCAATGAAGTTTTTACACCCTCTGATGTTGATAGGATAGCTATCCCAAGATCACCAAAAACTCTCGGCAATTTATCTGATTTTGCATAAACGCGTCTCCCAGGTTTGCTGATACGTTTCAGATCGCTAATAGCTTTTTCTTTGTTACTTGCACCGTATTTCAGATATATACGGATGATACCTTGCTTCCCATCATCAAGTAAACGATAGTTTCTGGTGAAACCTTCTTCTGACAAGATGCGTGCTATCTCCAATTTAACCTTTGACGCAGACACCTCAACACGCTCATGTCCTGCCATATTAGCGTTACGTATCCGAGTTAACATATCTGCAATTGGGTCAGTCATTGACATGAATAATCTCCTTCTTACCAACTCGCCTTTCTGACACCAGGTATTTTGCCTGCTCGTGCAAAAAGACGAAAGCAGATTCGACATAATTCAAACTTACGCAAATATCCTCTCGCTCTGCCGCAATGCTTACAACGACTATATTTCCTTGTGCGAAATCGAGGTGTTCTCTTATTTCTAGCAATCCATGACTTACTCGCCAACTTTCAATACTCCTTTAATTAATCGTTAATTAATCGTTAAGTGCATTTCACAACTATTCAATCAGAATGGTATTACTCTCTAAACGGCATACCAAACTCGCGCAACAATGCTCGCGCTTCTGCATCAGTTTTTGAAGTTGTCCCGATCGTTACGTTCATACCACGGATATCGTTCACATCGTCATAATCAATTTCTGGGAAAATGAGTTGTTCGGTTAATCCTAATGAGTAGTTTCCGCGCCCATCAAAAGCATCTGCTGAAACACCACGAAAATCCCGAATTTGCGGTAGGACAACATTAATTAAACGGTTAAGGAACTCATACATCCGAGTATGGCGAAGCGTAACTTTACACCCAATTGCTGAACCCGGCGTCCGTGCCTTTTTTGACGGACCCCTAATTTTGAAAGCAGAGATAGACCTCCTTGCACGTGTTATGACTGCTCGTTGTCCAGCAATACATGTCAATTCTTCAACAGCATCTTCAAGTGCCTTCGAGTTTTCTAATGCCTCACCAACACCAATATTCAATGTGATTTTTTCTAATTTCGGTACTTGCATCACATTCTTGTAACTAAATTCTTTTTGTAATGCAGGAACGACTTCAGTTTGATAAAATTCTTTAAATTGACTCATTAACCTTATTTCCTATGATCTAACGATTATCTTGTAACTGCTTACAAGATGAAAAACAGATCTAATAACTAATATCTACAGAGTAACGATACAATTTATCTGTCAATTTTCTTTAAATTTGAGATGTGAATAGTTCCTTCTCGTTCAACAATCCCGCCTTGTCCCATCTGATTAGGACGCAAGTGACGTTTGATAAAATGAACCCCTTCAACAACTGCTCTTTCTTTTTTCGGGTATATTTCTAACACGACACCTCGTCTGCCACGATCTTTACCACTCAAGACCAATACTAAATCATCTTTTTTTATATGCAACTTTTTCTTTTTCGGCATAATCTGCACCTTCTAAATCACCTCTGGGGCAAGAGAAACAATTCTAGTGAAAGATTTTTCGCGTAGTTCACGAGCAACCGGTCCGAAAATACGTGTACCCCTTGGCTCATTTTCCGCATTAACGAGGACTGCTGCATTCTGATCAAATTTGATATAGGAACCATCTGGACGCCTATATTCTTTTGCCGTTCGAACAACTACAGCGCGGACTACTTCACCTGCTTTGACTTGTGTGTTCGGAGTTGCTTCCTTAATACTTGCGACTATTATATCACCAACGCGTGCATAACGCCTGCGGGTACCCCCAAGCACGCTAATACACATGAGTTTTCTAGCACCAGAATTATCAGCGCAGGTTAATCGTGTATAAGATTGAACCATTGCGGTACCTTCCTTCCAAGTTAATCAGTAGCAGATTGTACTGCTGATATTATAGATTGCACCCGCCACCGTTTATGGCGACTCAGCGGTCGACTCTCAACCACTTGAACAACATCACCAACATTGCATTGATCCTGTTCGTCATGCGCCAAGATCTTTTTGGTAGATCGCACAACTTTTTTGTATAGCGGATGTTGATAACTCCGAACAATTGAAACGCTAACAGTTTTCGCCATGCAATTACTGACAACAGTACCTGTACGGATTTTACGGTGTCTACGTTTTTCCACTTCCAATTCATCCTTTATGTGAGACATTGCATATGTGATGATAGAACTATGTATCCGTTTGACTTTCGCTCTCCAATTCACGAGCACGTAATATAGTTTTAATCCGTGCAATGTCTTTTCTGAGTTTGCCAAGAAGCGTTGTATCTTCTAATTGACCTAAAATACCTCTGGTTTTTTGGTTGAATAGATTCTCTTTTAAATCTTCCAATTCCGCTACCAGTTCTTCAGTGGATCTGCCTCTTAATTCATGTGCTTTCATTACTATACCTCATTACGAGCAACAAATTTTGTCTTAATTGGAAACTTATATGCAGCCCGTTCCATAGCATCTTTTGCGACTTCTCGAGGAACACCACTTAATTCATAGATTATCCTACCAGGTTTTACAACAGCAACCCAAAATTCCGGAGTGCCTTTGCCACTCCCCATGCGTGTTTCAGCGGGTTTTTTGGTGACAGGTTTATGTGGGAATATCTTTATCCACATTTTACCACCACGACGAACAGCACGAGTAATTGCAATTCTTCCAGATTCTATCTGGTTGCTTGTTATCCATCCTGATTCCATTGCTTGTAAACCGTATTCACCGAAGTTAATTTGTGACCCGCGTTGCGGTCTTCCTCTGCGCTTTCCACGGTGCACTTTTCGATGCATTACACGTTTCGGCATCAACATCTGAATATGACTCCTTTATACAATTCGCCAACGGAGGCGCAAACAAACCCTCATTGTGCTATTTACGATCCCGCTGGTTCGCAACTCTTTGCTGTCTTTGTCTGCTATTTCGTTGTGTTCTTTGTCCGCGTGATGTATTTCGGTTCCCTGACTGTCTGTTCCCTGACTGTCTGTTCCCTGACTGTCTGTTCCCTGACTGTCTGTTCCTTGACTGCCTGTTCCCTGACTGTCTGTTCCCGCCTTGATCACCACCAGACCGTGATTCTCTTGTATTACTCCGTCTACTAGTCTGCTGTTTTTGGCGGGAGTCGAATTCTCCCCTTAATTCTTCAGGAACACCCAATATTTCACCTTTAAAAATCCATGTTTTGACACCGATTTTCCCATAAGTCGTATTAGCTTCAGTAAACCCATAATCAACATTAGCTCTGAGTGTATGTAAAGGCACTCGTCCTTCTAGACTGGATTCTGATCGTGCAATTTCTTTACCGTCTAATCTACCACTCACCATGACTTTAACACCTTGTGCACCAGCTTGCATTGAAACAGCGATGTTTCGTCGCATTGCCTGCTTAAAACTAGTACGTCGTTCAATTTGCGTCGCAACAGCTTCAGCGAGGAGTTGTGCATCAAGTTCTGGTACTTTTATCTCCTCTACCTCAACTTTGACAGGACGTCCAACGAGTTTATGAAGCTCCTCTTGTAATTTCTCTGTTTCAGCACCACGTCGACCGATCACAATACCGGGACGAGCGGTATGAATGAATACACTACATTTTTCAGCAACTCGTTCAACTTCTATTTTAGAGATTCCTGCACGAACCAATTTCGTCTTGATGTGTTGCTGAATCTGTAAATCTTCATGCAACCATTTAGCATAATCTCGGTCGCTGTACCACTTGGAATCCCACGTCTCAATTATTCCTAAGCGTAACCCGCGCGGGTGAGTTTTTTGTCCCACACAAACCTCCTGTTAGACACTTGCACATCTGTTTATGAGAAGGTGATAGCATGCAGTAGCGACCTCTATTCAACATCATCATTGCTCTCCTCATCCACAACAACAGTGATATGACTTTGACGCTTAAATATACGGTTAGCCATACCTCTTGCCCGGTGCCGTATCCATTTTCGTGTAATTCCTTCATCAACATGTATCTCTTTAACATACAAATTAGCGGCATCAACTGTAGGGTCTTGATACTGAACATTTGCTGCTGCAGATTGAATCAACTTGTAGATCACAGGAGCTGCCGCTTTATGTGTAAAGAGCAGTTGATTTAAGGCATCATCAACGTAATGATTCCTGACCAAGTCGGCAACAAGCCGCGCTTTACGTGGTGCTACCGAAACGTTCCGAATCTTTGCCCTGCCTTCCATTAGTATCTCCTAAAACTTTATACACACAATCTTGCTGAGAGTATTTTTCAAAACACGCATTTATAAATTTAATACCTCAAAATAGAGAAGCACTATAACCTAATATTACTACATTTACACATGTATCCTGAACACGATTATCTCCTTGATGATCCACCAGCATGTGAACGGAAAGTCCGTGTTGGGGCAAATTCACCAAGTTTATGACCAACCATGTTTTCTGTTATATAAACCGGAAAGAACTTCTTGCCGTTATGAATCGCTACGGTATGTCCAACAAATTCCGGTGTAATAGTTGAACTGCGAGCCCACGTACGAATGACGCGTTTGCTCCCTGATTGTTCCATTTCCGCTATATGTTTGGCAAGTTTTGCGTCAACATAAGGACCTTTTTTAATCGAACGTGGCATTCAAGTCTCCTTTTAACATGTCATGCAGAATCGGAATAACATTTTACTTACGTCTACTCATGATATGACGACTGGATATTTTCTTAGGATTCCTCGTGCGATACCCTTTTGTCGGTACTCCCCAAGGTGTCACCGGATGTCTACCACCGGAACTTTTCCCTTCCCCACCACCATGAGGATGATCAACAGGATTCATTGCAACACCTCTAACTTTTGGACGTTTGCCTAACCAACGTGAACGTCCTGCTTTACCGACAACTATCGTTGTCACATTTCCAACTTGTCCAATGGTTGCCATGCACTTTACAAGCACAAGACGTATTTCACCAGAAGGTAGTCGTACACGGGCATATTTACCCTCACGATCTACTAATTGAGCTGATGCACCTGCACTACGCACAAGCTGTCCGCCTTTACCCGGTTGCATCTCTATATTATGAATAGAAGAACCTAAAGGAATCTTTTCAAGCGGTAATGCATTTCCAACACTTATTTCTGATTCTGGTCCGGACGTAACGGTATCACCAACCCGTAAACCGACTGGAGCAAGGATGTAACGTTTCTCTCCATCCGCGTAATGCAGTAATGCAATATGTGCGGTACGGTTCGGATCATACTCAATAGAGGTTACCTTGGATGGAATATCAAACTTATCACGTTTAAAATCAATGATGCGATATCTACGTTTGTGTCCACCACCGCGTCTGCGCACTGTTATACGACCCTTACTATTACGACCAGCATTCTTCTTCAACCCTCTAACAAGCGATTTTTCAGGTCTCTGCCGTGTAATTTCTTCAAAGGTATATCCAGTCATGAACCGACGACTCGGTGTAACAGGTCTATATGTCTTAGCCACTTTTAATTCCTCTGATTAATATATTATATACTCTCAAAAACCGATATTCGAGTTCTTTCTGTTACAGTAATAATAGCCTTTTTCCAATGAGGTCTACGTCCCTGCTGATAGCGATTCATTCTGCCTTTAACTTTTCCACGAACTCGCATCGTGTGAACGTCTATAATATTTCCCTTAATATCAAACATTTCTTCAGCCGCTCTTCGGATATCTATCTTCGTTGCGTCCCGACTTACAACGAAGGAATACTTATTATCCTCACGCAGAAGTGTGCTTTTTTCTGTGATATAAGGTCTTAGAATAACTTGGTACTTATCCTTCATTATGTTACCCTTCTAAATTGCAAACTTTGCTTCTAATTTCTCTGACGCACGTTCCGTAATCACCAATTTATCATGCCACAATACTTGGTATATATTGAGCGTATCCCACGTGCAACTATTTACTTTAGGAATATTGCGTAGAGAAAGAAAGATATTTGGGTTATGCTCATCAAGAACGAACAACACTTTTCCCTCTAAGTTCAGAGATGCCAAAAGAGAAACAATCTCCTTTGTTCTTGGACGTTCAAGCGTGAAATCTTCAATAAGGACACACTGCTCATTTTGGAAACGGTCAGCAATAGCACATTTTAATCCAAGACGACGGACCTGCTTAGGCGTATGCTGACGGTAACTACGCGGTTTCGGACCGAACGTAACACCACCGTGTACACGTATCGGAGACCTTGCGTCACCTACACGTGCTCTGCCTGTTCCTTTCTGCCGGTATAACTTCTTACCACTTCCCTGAACTTCACTTCTGCTCTTAGTTGAAGCAGTACCAGTTCGCTGGTTAGCAAGATATGCTACAACACATTGATGTACAACAGCAGTGTTGACTTCAGCATGTGTGAATGAGTCCGATAGTTTTTTTTCGTGAAGGACCTCTCCTGAACGATTATGAACGTTTAACGTTGCCATTTTTTCTCTTTCTCCGATATCTGATACTTGACATGAAATACCCCGGATCTCGTATTGCGGGTACTTAGAGTTTCAGATTTTATGTCTATATCAAACTAACTTCCTTTATTGTCCGTTGCAGACATCTTTACAGTCTTTTTAATGAGGAGGATACCGTTCGGGGGTCCTGGAATTGAACCTTTTACAACTAACAAATTCCTTTCAGCATCGGATTGAATAATCTGCAGATTCTGAACGGTGTGTCGTTTTGCTCCGTATCGTCCCGGCATTTTCTTTCCTTTAAACACACGTGAGGGAGTAGCACTAGCACCAATAGAACCCGGACGACGTAGGTCTTGTTCACCGCCATGACTTTTTCTGCCACCCTTAAAACCGTATCGTTTAACAACCCCAGTAAACCCGTGTCCTTTTGATGTCCCTGTTATATCAACAAGTTCACCTTCTGAGAATAGACTTGCATCAACAGTTTCACCTACATTTACATCTTCAAGGCTCTCCACACGGAATTCCCGAAGTACACGGGTTGGTTCAACATCTGCCTTTGCAAAGTGTCCACTTTCAGGACTGTTGAACTTGTTTGCCTTGCGTTTACCAAAACCTAACTGAACTGCTTGGTATCCATCTCGTTCCTGCGTCTTTACTTGAACAATTGGACAAGGACCTGCTTCAATCACAGTAACCGGAATAACTTTCCCCGTGTCTTCAAAGACTTGTGTCATCCCAACTTTTCTACCTATAATACCGTTAACCATTTCCTCGTCCTTATAGTAATGTAATTTTAACATCAACACCAGCGGGAAGGTCAAGCCGCATCAGCGCATCAACTGTTTTAGGGGCAGTTTCAAGGATATCCAATAACCGTTTATGTATACGCATTTCAAATTGTTCTCTTGACTTCTTGTCCTTAAAGGTTGACCGTTGAACTGTATAGATATGCTTCTTAGTAGGCAACGGGATTGGACCTGATACCCTCGCCTGAGTCTTTTTAGCCGTTTCGGCAATTTGCTTCGCCGACTGGTCAAGCAACCGGTGATCATAAGCTTTTAACCGAATACGTATCTTCTGATTGTTCATCACTTTTTTACCTCTACAAAAGTAACGATGCGATCCCTTGTAAACCTATCTTTATTGTATGTATCTTGTCAGAATACATCAAGTAATATCAACTATTGTGCTTTCAACCCTTGATCATCCTGACAAGATACATACCACACTTTATACACCAGATTACGAGGAACGAACCCTACAAATACCTCACTCGTTACTCAAGAATCTTAGAGACAACACCCGCGCCGATAGTATGTCCGCCTTCACGGATCGCAAAACGCAGTTGTTCTTCTAATGCAATCGGTTTAGAGAGCTGGACGGTAATCTGCGCGTTGTCGCCCGGCATAATCATTTCAACGCCTTCCTCCAGATTCATTTCACCCGTAACATCAGTTGTGCGGAAATAGAACTGTGGACGATACCCGCTAAAGAACGGATTCCAACGTCCGCCTTCCTCTTTAGTCAAGATATAGGCTTCCGCTTCAAACTTTGTGTGGGGTGTAACGGTACCAGGAATAGCTAATACTTGACCACGTTCAACATCATCTCTGTTAATACCACGAAGCAGCGCACCGATATTGTCACCCGCTCTGCCTTCATCAAGGAACTTATTAAACATTTCAACACCAGTAACAACTGTATCAGTCGTATCACGTAATCCGACGATCTCTACAGTATTACCAACTTCAACGATGCCGCGTTCGACACGACCCGTAACAACTGTACCACGTCCACTGATTGTAAAAATGTCTTCAATTGGCATCAAGAAAGGTTTTTCAATGTCACGAACCGGTTCTGGAATGAACTCGTCAACTGCTTCCATAAGATCCCGAATCGGTTTACATGCATCACTTTCCGGATCCCCAGCAGATTCCATCGCTTCTAGCGCAGAACCAGCAATAATAGGCGTATCATCTCCAGGAAATTCATATTCGCTCAATAACTCGCGAACTTCCAACTCAACGAGCTCCAGCAGTTCTTCGTCATCCACCATGTCCGCCTTATTAAGGAAAACGGCCAAGGAAGGCACATTCACCTGTCTAGCAAGTAACACGTGTTCACGCGTCTGCGGCATAGGACCATCTGCTGCGGAAACAACCAGAATAGCACCATCCATCTGAGCAGCACCAGTAATCATATTCTTGATGTAGTCAGCATGTCCAGGACAGTCAACATGTGCATAATGACGGTTTTCTGTCTCATACTCAACGTGAGCTGTGTTAATCGTAATGCCACGTTCTTTTTCCTCGGGTGCTTTGTCAATGTCCTCATAGGTCATCACATAGTCTTTGTCAGCGAGTTTTGATAAGACCATCGTAATCGCCGCTGTAAGCGTTGTCTTACCATGATCAACGTGACCAATAGTACCAATATTAACGTGAGGTTTTGTCCTTTCAAAAGCTTGCTTTGCCATTTGTGTCCAAACTCCAAATTATAGGTTAGTAACATGGGTTTTAAATATCGCTAAACCCGAGTTTCATTCAAATTTTTATCAGCCTACATAGTAGGCACACAACCTGTTTTAATTATGTCCGAACTTTTCGGACGTTTACCTTCTGCCTTACGATTTTTTTTCGCGTTGGCAGCAATCTTTTATATGATTATGTTCAAGTAACAATAGATAATAATTGTGTTCTTGACAAATACCACAGTACGTCAGTTCTATGAGGAAGATGTTTCACTTGAGATCAATTCCTCGGCAACACCTGCTGGCACTTCTCGATAATGCGCAAATTCCATTGAATAGTTAGCACGCCCCTGAGTCAACGAACGAAGCGATTTT
Source organism: Candidatus Poribacteria bacterium (assembly GCA_965208245.1). Lineage (GTDB taxonomy): Bacteria > Poribacteria > WGA-4E > WGA-4E > WGA-3G > MSPOR6. The sequence goes on along the minus strand of OZ242325.1, from coordinate 3,855,794 downwards.
ACATAACCAAACATCTCAGATAACGGCACATCAACCCGAACAACCTGAATGCAAGACTTATCATGCACCTCAGTGTCCCGAATATGTGCGCGACGTGAATTCAGATCCCCTATCACTTTCCCGAGATACTCATCCGGCACTATGACTTCAACTGCCATAATTGGTTCAAGTAATACCGAACCCGATTTTTTCGCAGCTTCTTTAAACGCCATAGAACCGGCAATCGAAAACGCCATCTCTGATGAATCCACTTGATGGAATGAACCATCTACAAGACGAACCCCGATATCAACAACAGGATAACCGGCTAAGATCCCAACATTCATTGCATTTTCAATCCCTTTACGAACCGCAGGGATATATTCTTGAGGAATCGCACCACCTCTCGTCTCATCACTAAATTCGAAACCAGCACCTTTCTCAAGAGGTGATACTTCTATCACAACATGTCCAAACAATCCCTTACCACCTGACTGACGGACAAATCTGCCTTCAACTTTAACCGGTTTCAGAAACGTTTCACGATATGCAACTTCAGGAGAACCAACATTGGCAGATACGTTAAATTCCCTCACTAAACGATCAACTATGATTTCCAAGTGAAGTTCACCCATACCCGAGAGAAGCGTTTGACCTGTATCTGGGTCCTGATGAACTTTGAAAGTCGGATCTTCCTCAGACAACTTTGATAGTGCCAGATTTAACTTGTCAATATCTGACTGTGAACGTGGTTCAACTGCTACAGACATGACAGGCAACGGAAATACCATCGTCTCCAATGCAATCGGCGACTTGGGATCACAGATAGTGTCCCCCGTACTTAGATCCTTTAGTCCGATCGCTGCTACAATATCACCAGCACTGACAGATTGGTGATCTTCACGTTTATTGGCATGCATCTGCATCAACCTACCGATACGTTCATACTTTTCTGTCTTACTATTATAGACAGTATCACCTTTGTTCAATACACCAGAGTAAACGCGAAAATATGTGAGTTTGCCAACATGTGGATCAGTAGTGATCTTAAAAGCAAGGGCACAGAACGGGGCACCCCTGTCAGCAGCACGTGTCTCTTCTTCCTCAGTTAACGGGTTGAAACCAACTACCAATTTTACATCTGTGGGAGCAGGAAGGTAAGTAACAATGCCATCTAAAAGAGGTTGAACCCCTTTGTTCTTTAATGCGGAGCCACAAAGCACCGGAACGACCTTACTACTCAGTACCGCTTGCCGCAATCCCGTTTTTATTTCTTCTGGTGTGAACGCCACACCGTTGATGTACTTTTCACAGAGTTCATCGTCCCATTCACCGATGGCTGCAAATAACCTATCCCGATATTCATGCACCATCTCTTCCATCTCTACAGGGATATCTGTTTCGTGAATAACTGCCCCGAGACTCCCTTCGTCCCACAATTGACCCTTCATTGATATAAGATCAACAATCCCTTTAAATTGCTCCGCGGACCCGATGGGGAGTTGAATAGGAACAGCTGTTGTACCTAAACGCTCCTCCATCATTTCAACGGTTCGGAAAAAATCTGCACCAGTCCTGTCCATCTTATTGACATAAGCGATGCGAGGTATCTTGTACTTATCTGCTTGACGCCATACAGTTTCAGATTGTGGTTCAACACCACCTACAGCACAGAAAACAGCAACAGCACCATCCAACACCCGCAATGAACGTTCTACTTCTACCGTAAAGTCAATATGTCCAGGGGTATCAATGATATTGATACGGTGATCCTTCCAATTGCAAGTCGTTGCAGCAGCAGTAATCGTAATACCGCGCTCCTGCTCTTGCACCATAAAATCCATGGTAGTTGTGCCATCGTCAACTTCACCGATACGATAAACCCTACCCGTATAGAATAGAATTCGTTCGGTTACGGTTGTCTTACCCGCATCAATATGCGCCATAATACCGATATTTCGCGTATGTGATAGGACTGAACTTCGTAGCACACTTTGCCTCTTTTCCGACACTGTCTTATAACTCCTTATTCTGTTGACCTTCCTTTATGAAACAAACTCTATGAAACCTTTATTTATTGTAAGTTATACAATCAAATATGATTTAATACGTATTACCATCTATAATGAGCAAATGCTCTATTTGCTTCTGCCATCCGGTGTTGTTCCGATTTCTTACCGATTGCGTTACCTTCATTCTGAGAGGCATCCATCAACTCACCCGCCAGTCGCGCTGCCATACCTTTTTCGCCTCTGCCACGGGCAGACTGAATAATCCAGTTAATCGCTAATGTTGTTCGCCGTTCTGCTTTTACATCAACTGGCACTTGATATGTTTGACTACCTACGCGACGTGGACGAATCTCCAATATAGGTTTGACATTATTGATCGCTTGGTTAAACACTGCAAAACCTTCCTCGTTAGTCCGTTCTTCAATAATCTTGAAACTTGAATACACAATACGTTGTGCGGTCCCTTTCTTGCCATCCCACATCAGATGATTAATGAATTTCGCAACTAACTTGCTATTGTGAATTGCATCTGGACTCACATCCCGTTTTGCAACGTTTCCACGCCTCGGCATCTCCAACTCCTCCAAGAATCGTCTCTTATAGGTTCTACAAAATATATCTTTAGAAGAACAATCTATACTTTCAATATTTAATATATTTAATATATTTAATTAGGTTTCATTGTAATTAATTAGGTTTCCGGGCCCCGTATTTAGACCTACCTTGACGCCGGTTCTCAACGCCAGCCGTATCTAATTTACCACGAACAATATGGTAACGAACGTTAGACAAGTCCTTGACTCGTCCGCCACGAACTAACACAACTGAGTGCTCTTGCAAATTATGGTCAATCCCAGGAATATAACAGGTCGCCTCATCCGCAGATGAGGTAAAACGCACACGAGCAACCTTACGCAACGCTGAATTCGGCTTGTTCGGCGTTACCGTTTTCACTTGTAAACAGATTCCTCTACGTTGTGGACACCGCTGAAGAATCGGGGATTTCGTCTTTTTACGGTACTTCTTACGCGGTTTCTTGATTAGTTGATTTATTGTCGGCATCTTAATTCCTCACCTATTATGTTGAAAACAAATCACAAGGACAACTTACTACACAAAAGAAAAAGCCCGCACAGGGCTCATTTTTCAAGTAATACAACAACGTTGCTCTGAAAAACGATGTCAGACTGCTTCCAAATTGAATGCCCCCTATGTTTTTTCTGACAAAACTTAGACTCTAACACTCAAAACCTTAATTATAATATCAATCATCGCTTATGTCAAGTTAAATTCAAAAAAATGTGAAAAATATGAGTGATTTATTGCAAAATTGTCAATTTATGGCGTTTTAACCACTTTTCCACGCAAAATTACATACTGAACGATCAATTCTCTATCAACGATTACCAAATCAGCAGACCTGTCCGGGGCAATTGACCCTATACGATCATCAACATCTAAATTTCTTGCAGGGGTTAATGTTGCCATCGTTAAGGTTTCTTCTAAAGAATATCCCCACTCCATCACATTACGCACGCCATCCATCAGCGTAATGATTGCACCCGATAGACGTTCTGTAGGTTTGCCGACATCCAACCACATTGCACCGTCTTTTATATATTTTGGAGGAGACTCGGAATTTGAAGCATTCAAAAGATATGCATCAAGTTGAGTATCGTAAACAGCGTTTTTCTGCCACTCTTCTGATGCTAAACCTGCATGTTCAGTGCAATCGGTGATTAAACCGACACCTGATATCCCTTTTTTCTCTATAAGTTGTTTGCCCCAAAATGGATGGACATGATGCCCGTCAACAATCAATTCAGCATGGATCTTAGGGTGGTCCAAAACTGCCTCCATTGCCCCCAAGTTTCGATGGTGCATGCCACCCATACCGTTGTAAGTATGGGTGGCACGCGTAATACCCGCATCAATTGCATCCATTGCTTGTTGATACGTTGCATTGGTGTGTCCCATCGCTATCACAATGTTGTTATATACATCCGATCTGAATGTTGACAGATGTTTAACAAACTGAAAGTTTTTGTCGTTCTCCGGTGCAAGAGAAATTACCTTTAACGTGCCATCAGACGCTGCCCACATTGAATGGAACTCTTCAAAATTCGGAGGTGTAATATATTTTGGGTCTTGTGCACCATTTTTCGCAAGGCTGCCAAATTTGCCTTCAACATACGATCCAATTAGTCTGGCACCATCCTCCACAGGTTCGTCAACAACATTTGCGATCGCTGTCAAGGAAGCGTTAATCTGATCCATACTACCGGAAGAGATCCCTACCACTAAGGAGGTAACTCCGTGTGATGCATGTGCACGAGCAATTGTTCTAATGTCATCCACCTTACCGGTCATACTATCGCAACCGCCGCCCCCATGTATTAACCCATCAATTAATCCAGGGATAACAAAATAACCTTCAACGTCTATAGTCGCGTCAGATGTAGAAGGACGCTCTTTTGTTATAGTTGAGATTGTATCACCTTCTATGACAATATTGCCATGACCGAAATGTTTCGGTGTATAGATGTCGCCACTAAGAATTGTGAGTGTTTCCATAATTCCTAAAGTTCTATTTCCTTTCTAAAATGAGAAAACTATATCGATGAGGATTCTTCTCATCTGCTCCGTGATCAGTCCGACTAACTTCTTCCCATTCGTTCCAGTCAAATTCTGGAAAATAAACATCTCCTTCAAACACTGCATGTATCTGTGTCAGGTATAATCGACTTGCATAAGATAGAAACGCGGCATAAATCGGTCCCCCACCACATATCATGAGTTCCCTGGTTGCGTTTAAAGATAACGTCCGAGCAGTGCTGATTACATCAACTACTGAATGTGCCACGATACACTCTTTGGGTACAGTGTAATTCCTATTACGAGTCAGGATAATGTTTTTCCGCTTTGCCAGTGGTTTAGGAAGCGTTTCGAAAGTCTTACGTCCCATTACAACAAGTTTTCCGATTGTCATTTCACGGAAATGGAGAAGGTCTGCAGGAAGGTCCCATGGAATGTGAGGACCGTTACCGATCAGTCGATTCTTATCTATAGCAGCAATCATTGATATCTGCATCGTCATTTATACAATCATTCTTGCGCGAATCGCATCGTGATGCTGATAGCCTTTTAACTGTAAGTCATGAATTTTAAAATTGTCAATTGTGGTAACATTGGTGTTCAAAACAAGTTCTGGTAATGGATACGGTTGCCGTTGAATTTGTTCCTTCACTTGATCGAAATGTGCATGATAGATGTGTGCGTCACCTAAGACATGTATAAATTCACTCGGTTGAAGATCAGTCAGTTGTGCCACCATAGAAAGCAGCAATGAATAAGATGCAATATTAAAAGGCACACCGAGAAACATATCACAACTACGTTGATACATCTGCAAGGATAGTTTGCCATCCGCTACAAAGAACTGGAAAAACATGTGGCAAGGTGCCAACGCCATTTGATCTAATTCACCAGGATTCCAAGCAGTGACAATATGTCTACGACTATTGGGGTCTTCCTTGATCTGCTCAATCACATCTGATAACTGGTCAATTCTACTGTTCTCTGTTCGCCATCTTCGCCATTGTACTCCGTAGATACAACCTAAAGCACCGTTACGTCCCCAGGCAGCAGCGTTAGCATTCCAAATTTTTGTCCCAAGTTTCTGAAATTGCTTAACATGATCATAGCCGCGTATAAACCCGAGTAGTTCGGCTTTGACAGATTGGAAAGCAAGTTTTTTCGTCGTAACGGCAGGAAATCCATCTTCCAAATTATACCGCATTTGCATACCGAATAGAGCACGTGTTTTCCCATTTCTACCTTCACGGTCAACACCTACATCTAATATCTGTTGTAATCCTTCAAGATACTGTTTCATAATCGAAGCTAATGCTCACTTTAAAATAGAAGTATGTCTTTTTAAAACGTATCTGAGAGCATGAAAGTTACTTATCAGTACTACCGAACCCTCCGCGAGATTCCGCGCGCATCTGATCGACTTCTTTCCATTCGAATGTATCCACACAGACGAATACACCTTGCGCAATCCTGCTACCCCGCTCAATCGTCACAGGTTCATCAATGAAATTGTATACCTGTATTTTTAACTCATCTTCTTCACCACAATAATCATTATCAACAATACCGACCCCTTGTGCCATCATCAATCCTGTCTTACGCGGTGTACTACTCCGCAAGCAGACCAATAACATATATCCCTGTGGGGTCTCCACAATCACATTCCCTGGAATTAGGACTATTTCTTTTGGATTGATGACAGCCGTTTCACGGCAGATCAAATCAAATCCAACAGAACCGTCTGTTTCATATTTGGGTAATGGAAGGGACTTATCAACACGTTTGATTTTGACTTTCATGATGAACCTGGCACTATGAAACTGGGATTCCTTCTGCTTTGCACTCTATTCTGTAAACGGATGTACTTGCCGTGATGAAAAGGCTTTTCCATTCATCACCTCCCCAGGCGAGATTCGCGCACCGTTCTGGAACAAGGATAATCCCAAGGTGTTTTCCATCCGACGCGAACACCCAAATACCATTCGGTCCGGTAACATACAGATTTCCGTTCTTATCTACCTTCATCCCATCGGGTTTCCCGTTCTCTCCCCCCTCTTCTGCAAAGATACGACCGTTGGCTATTGTTCCATCCTCTTTCACATCAAAAGCACGTACATGCATGCGTTGTGTATCATTAACATAGAGAATAGTCTCATCTGGCGATAAACAGATTCCGTTGGGTCTATCAAAATCATCAACAAGAAGGGTTAACGTATTTCCATCAGGTGACAGATGATAAACACCGTGGAAATCAAGTTCTTTTTCTGATGCAGAAGACAATCCGTACGGAGGATCTGTAAAATACATGCTGCCATCAGTTTTCACCACAATATCGTTTGGACTATTGAGTTTTTTACCTTCATAGTGAGATGCAATTGTGAGGACATCTCCATCCGCTGTTGTGCGAGAAACACGTCGGTTTGCATGCTCACATGCAATCAGATGACCACCTCTATCATAAGTCAAACCGTTAGACTTCCCAGAGGGATCTCTGTAAACTGTCATACCCGATTCTTCACCCCATCGACGCATTTTATTTGCAGGAATATCGCTAAAAAGTAAGTATCTACCAACAGAGTTCCAGAGCGGTCCTTCCGTGAATCTACATCCCGTAGCCACCTGTTTAACTTCTGCTTCTGAATCAATTAAGTCTAAAAGACCTGAATCACGTATATCAAGAGCCATATTTATCCTCTATGTGTATGGTTTTTGTAATCGTTGTCATCAAAACAAGTATTTCGCAGATTAGGTTTCAATTCCCATCCGTATGAATTAGAAACAAATCATTAGTGTTATCACTTTCTCTGACTGCCAACACCATTCAAATCAATATCCTCAAAAGATGTTGCAGATAGGATCTGTTCAAACAACGTATCAAGACGTGAACATTCCTCAATTCCGTGGATTGCTTCAACTAAAGCATCTGAAACATCTGGAAACTGATGCGTCAATAACTTGATGACACTATCTCGTTTCGCCCTTGTTTCTCCTTGTTCAATACCTTCTGCTTTGCCTTGTTCATGAGCTAGTGGTGCCATGTGTTCTACAATTGATGCATGTTGCATGATTTCCTCCAATATATCCTATATCATTTGTGAATCGTAAACCAGATTTCCCAAAATAGCCAGACTCCCAAGATATGCTGCCTTGTTCGGCACATCTAAACTATCAGCAACTTGCATACAACGCTTAAGCCACTGGTCAGCATCTATATCCTTTGGGTGTCTCATCAACGGTGTAAAAGGTATCAATCCTGTAATCCTTGAATCCAAAATCTTTTGTCCATCAAGATCAATAAGTCGGAAAACTCGATACGCAATTGAGATATTATGATGTTCAATATTTTGTTCATATCTACCCGGATCGTTTCTGCCAGCATCTGGCCTTAGGTAAATCACATTTGAATAGACAGGTAAACGATATGTTTCAATCGCTCTCATGATATAACCCGCCATTCTAAGGGACATCTCCGGATCATAACTATCGGTCGTTTGAAATTCAAAATGCACAAGTACTTCATTACCCTTGTAGATCGTTTTTATGAGCGAATCCGCCTGATGCATTTCAACGGTTGGTTGTTCTGGTGTAATGATCTCCAGCACCGTTATGTCCGTTGCTTCAAACCCGAAGCAGAGATGGACAAAGTCTTCAGGATTTGCCTCAACATGTTTCTTAGAGGTAGTGTCAAAACTTGTCATTTAACTCCCAGGGCTATTCAGTTTTCAGTGATTTTGAAGAATTACGCAACGAACGTTAATTTATTGAATTTATCCGTAGGTCGGATAGATCGAAGCGAAACCCGATACGTTCACGCTTCTGTCGGGGGTCGCTACGCTCTATCCGACCTACAAAGTCCACTATTAGTCCTACGCAAAAACTGACAATTCTTAAAACTGAAGAACCCTGATTTAACTCCTACAACCCTTGACACAATCATATTATATGATAACATAATATTCGCAATACCGACACCTGAATTACGTACATCAGAAGTCAGAAATCCCGTACATCAAGAGTCATATTTATCTTCTATGTTCCAGAAATACTAATGATTGGAAGTGTTCTCGCATTGATTCAAACACGCCAGCATTGCACCAGCGTCTGAATCTATCATAAACAGTCTTTCGGTTTCCATAAACCTGAGGGATGGCACTCCAACTCAGATCCTCTTCTGTGATCCACATTACTGCTGAAAGGAACAAACGACATTGTTCTGGATCATTAACGCATCTACTATAATTGTTGTTTAAGAATACAAGCATCCGTTTCCATAGAGCATCAGTCATTTTGAATGGTAACTCTTGCATGTTATGGTTTTTTTTATTATTCATGATGGTAATATGTACTACAGTTCAGAATTAACAAGACACTATCCAGTCAGTGACTATTGACAACTCATGCAGGAGAAAATACGTAAGTGTTTGGCTGGACACATCACGTTCATTCGGTCCTATCCGTTGGTTTTATTTATAGTTTGTCTGAATTCGTCTTCGTTTTCTGCCTGGAGCGCAGCTCGAAATAACACCTCAAGTCGCTGTAAGTCATTAATTGATTCTATGGAGTCCTTAAAGTTCTGTGCAATGTTATCTCCTAACTGAAATGTTAATACATCAAGGATGTGTTTGCGCGTGCCTTCTTGCAATCCTTGTTCATGAGCTAGTGGTGCCATGTGTTCTACAATTGATGCATGTTGCATGATTTCCTCCAATATATCCTGTATCATTTGTGAATCGTAAACCAGATTTCCCAAAATAGCCAGACTCCCAAGATATGCTGCCTTGTTCGGCACATCTAAACTATCAGCAACTTGCATACAACGCTTAAGCCACTGGTCAGCATCTATATCCTTTGGGTGTCTCATCAACGGTGTAAAAGGTATCAATCCTGTAATCCTTGAATCCAAAATCTTTTGTCCATCAAGATCAATAAGTCGGAAAACTCGATACGCAATTGAGATATTATGATGTTCAATATTTTGTTCATATCTACCCGGATCGTTTCTGCCAGCATCTGGCCTTAGGTAAATCACATTTGAATAGACAGGTAAACGATATGTTTCAATCGCTCTCATGATATAACCCGCCATTCTAAGGGACATCTCCGGATCATAACTATCGGTCGTTTGAAATTCAAAATGCACAAGTACTTCATTACCCTTGTAGATCGTTTTTATGAGCGAATCCGCCTGATGCATTTCAACGGTTGGTTGTTCTGGTGTAATGATCTCCAGCACCGTTATGTCCGTTGCTTCAAACCCGAAGCAGAGATGGACAAAGTCTTCAGGATTTGTCTCAACATGTTTCTTAGAGGTAGTGTCAAAACTTGTCATTTAACTCCTACAACCCTTGACACACAATCCAATTATATGATAACATAATATGCATCTAATAATAAAGGGTTTCGAACCGATGTATAAATAAAACGTGCCTGGGGCGACTCGAACGCCCGACCTTCAGCTCCGGAGGCTGACGCTCTATCCAACTGAGCTACAAGCACACAGTTTTAATTTTAATAGTGTAACAGATTCAGATATTATTGTCAAGAATTTGTTCAAGAATTAGGAGATATATCAGCATGATCAGCAAATTACAACACTTTTCAATTGGCAGTAAATGTAAAAAGGTCTTGTCCGTACTTGGTATAATACTCTTTATAACTGCCTTTATGCCCGATATAAGTGAAAGCCGCAGGAGTTTCGGGGGTCGCAGTTTTAGTAGAAGTTCAAGCCGTAGTTACAGTCGTAGCTACAGTCGTAAGACACCGGCAAGAAGTTATTCAAAACCTAAAACCTCATATAGTAGGAGTTCTTCAAAGAAGAGTTATACAACGCCAAGAACTTCAACATCAAGTCGCAGCAGTTACAGCGGCAGTCGTACAACGAGTACAACTTCACCACGTGCCAGCAGTACAGCACGACAGAGACAGACTGCAACCACTAGTGGAAAAAGAACAGATACCACGTCTACCCGTAATAACACCACTTCCCGAAGTCAACAACGTCAAGCGACTGCTCAGAATCGGAAACAGGTACGGCAACTCAAAGCAGAAAACCGAACCCTGAAACGGAAAGTCAACACTGCAAACCAACAAACAGCACAAGCACGTAGACAAACACGGTCAACGATCACGCTTACTAACTTCGGCGGATACTATCCTGTAACAGGTTACTCTTTATATAGTATGCATGCCTCTATGGCATTTAACAACCTACTATTCGGTATCTATTTCCACGATTACTATAACCACTCTATCCGACATAGTTACTTGTGGCACTATCACCATCGTGGCTACGACCGCTCCCATTGGAGTAAAGAGAAACAGAAAGAGTATGAGTTCTATAAAGAATACTACGAAAGTCAAGGAATTGAACCGAATCCAAATTACGTTGATCCAGGAACAAATCCGGACGAAAACTACATCACAAGTTATGTAGAAGAGAATCCTAATAAGTTCTACGGTGAAAATGCTGAAGTTGTAACGGTTGATGAACTTCCTGATGAAGCGGCAATTAAACAGGAGTTCCTCGCGACTGCCGAAACACCATCCGTAACGACGAACACACAGCGCGCACCACCGGAACCCAAAACGGTTATCATTGAGAAAAAAACGTCTGGTGCCACCTGGTTCGTTCTTATATTTTGTAGCCTTCTCATCATAGGTGGAATCATGTTGATCTTGTATAACAAAGGTTATTTTTAGGTGGTTAGATGGCACTATTCGGAAAAAAAAATGGAAAACCTCTATTTGGCAAGAAAAAGGAGACTGGTAGTAAGAAACCGCAGCGGCATGAATTAGTTGACATCCCACTAAATAGCATCATTGAACTATCCGATATTGCTACTTTCGAGGAGACCGGGGATACATCGCGCACCTATACGCTCATCACCCGAAAAAAATACACCGCTGCGGGGCTCCTCAGATATATGTATCACGTCCAAGACACTGAAGGTGAAACCGTGATCGGTGTTGACCATATCGCTGGTACCGAGGATACGTATGAAATCTCACGTTGGATTGTTGATGGTGAACAAGAACTCGGTGAACCTTTACCCGATGTCATGACACTCTACTACCCTGACACTGACAATGAAGACGAGGAATTCGAGGTTACATACAACCGACAAGAGATTGTCACAGCGAAACTTGATGTCATCGACCAACAAGGAAAAGAAGAATTTAATGTAGTGCTTCACGAATACATCAGTGATGAAGAAGAACTCATGTCTATAGAACTCTGCGGCAACTGGCTCACCTTCTATGTTGGGATGTTAATTTCCCGATCCGATATTGAGATTTATCCTGCAAATGTAAATGAGCCGGTGCAAAGTTAATTATTGTAACCTAATACCATTTCTAATTAATAATCCCTCATTCTTTCGTAGATCGAGTAGAGGAACGCCATTAAAAATATTATCTGGCGACATGTCTTGATTGGGCACATCATGTCGGGTTTCGTTCCTCTACCCGACCTACGGAAGAATGAAACAAAAACAAATAGAATTAGTATAAGTTACCAGATAGTAGCATAATATGAACTTTAAAGCACACTGTAACCGCTATCTGCAGAGGATAAACCACACACGATCCATCCCGGACGCAACCCCTGAACTCTCTTTTCACCCCACATCTGCAAGCATTCTTGGAAGGTGTTGTCGTAGACGCAGAACGTTTTGACAAACCCTACATACTCTCGTTCCTACAAGAGGAATTTGACACAAGAAATTATTCTCTTTCGAGAAGTCTGCTATTCTGTACAGAAACCGGAAACTCTTACTAGTTGTTAGTAGATTTTGAGAATGAAAGGAAAATCCGATGGCAAAACGAAGAAACTTTACCCCAGAATTTAAATAGAACTTACGCAAAAGATTGGATTTCACAACAAATTGAATAGGACTTACGTAGAAGATTGCCAGTTATAGTGTTACTGGTACAACGCATTGAAGGTCCACCACAAAGAACGGGCAATGACTGGTTTTTCTTGGTGAATGTGCGTTTGGCATTCACATTATAGTGAACTTTAGAATTAATGAAACACTTGACAACGGGCGAGGTCACCTCGCCCCTACGTTGGGTGTTTTTCGTCATCGGTGTATGGGGTGAAATGTCTCTGAAATATCTCATTAATTATTCACTTTACTATAAACGTTTTATAAACGTTTTAATTTCTGCACACTTACGCAAAATGCGTAAGTCCTGTTTAAAGATGAAAGTTGTAATTGAGGCACTGTGTGTGGTTAAAGTTTACAAAAGGAACGGTTTATCCGAACTCTCACGGAAGAAGAAGTCTACCTGATTGACTAAGATAACATTGCGGATGCAAATACTCACACTGAGTATTCTATTGAACATGCGTATAACTAAGAAACGACCTCACTCGGCATTGGGTTATCACCTATTGAATTTTCAGGAAAAAACTTATCTTAACTATCACTGAATTCTGGTCTAAAAAATTGATGGCACTTCACTTGCAACGAATAACAAGTAGATGAACTATCACTACATCATAGAAACATTCCTAATTTCTTTTATTTTTTTATTTATATGAAGGAGGCAATACTTGTAATACCAATTGCTACAAAACTACTCATACAGAATAGAGCAACTCGAATGGGATTTATCAGAAATTAAAAAGGAGATGGAGAAACTGCATAGTTCTTTAATGAAGTCTCTTACACCTGAAGAGCACTTAGAGGTAAGAAATGCTCGCATAAAAGCACAAAATGATAGACTACGTCCAGGAGTTGAGAAGGTTATCGGAAAACCAGATCCGTACAGAAAACGTCTTACAACAGAAGATGTCCAACGGACCCTTATTAGAAGAAGGGATAAAACCAGAAGACAATTTATTTAGCAGAACCATCATTGAAGAGCGGGAGAAATGATTGCGGTGAATGTTTTTTGGTTAGACGCAACTTCGTAGTATTATAGCAAACCTTACACATCATCGCCGCATATTTACAAGATAAATACCGCCTGCAACCAGAAATGCACCCGCTAACAAACTAAAGGTAAGTTCATCACCCAAAATGATATGACTAAAAAACACGCCAGATAAAGGCGTAGCAAAGAATAGGACAACCAACTTGCTCGCACTATATCTTTCAAGTATTGAAGTCCAAACCAAAAAACAGAAACCCGCAATCACACCACCTTGATAAAACAGTGCTATACACCCAGAGAATGTCAATGCAAATGGGGCACCACGTTCAAAAATCAGACTCAACACCCCATAACACGGAAGACTCAAACTCAGATACCAAACTAAAAGCCTATATGGATGAATCGATTGAACGAATAACTTCGTAACAACCACCCTTAAACCTAAAAAACACCCACTGACCAAGACAATAATATCACCGATCACACTTGTCTGACCGTCTGTAAATTCTGGCGCAACAGTAACAAAAACACCGACAAAGGCAACGACAATGCCTAATGTTTTTGTAAGAGAGAGGCGGTCACCAGGTATCCAAAAATGCACAAATAGAGCTGTAAAAAACGGATAGGCATTGATAAAGATAGTTGACCGGGAAGCGGACGTATACTTGGTACCAACGTTTAAGGTAATGATCTGTAAGATAAAGATCACTGTGAGTAGAGACAACCGAGAGAACTCTTCTCTGTTTACGCCAAGTGGTATTCTGCAATATAATGCCCAACCCCCGACGATGACAAGACCAATAACAAAACGGATAAAAGCCAATGCCATCGGAGCAATGTCGTCCAGAGCGATCTTTATTGACGGCGAATTTCCACCCCAAAGGAAAGCAAGAAATAAACTGAGAACAATAATCTTACCGTGAGGGTCCTCACTGATAACTATCCGCCTTGACAATGTCCCAATGGGTTCTTTGCTATTCAAAAGAGACTAAAGTCCTCATTTTATGGTGCATTTATAGTGAAATATGAAAAAAAATATACATTCTCATCCCACGGTAGGTGCAATTTCCTAATCACAACGTCGTATAATGTTACCTATGCTAAACTGCTAAAAAATACGGAATATCGTGATACTACCCACTATCTAAAGGTAGGAACTTCGGTTTCATAGCAACTGCGGTTTTCTCTGAGAGACCACCGTCTTACTATTGCTCCACCCGCAAACTATTATTCCGAATCAGATCGGTTTTATCGTGTATCAAGACACGGGTACCCCAGCCTGCAATATGTTTATCGCAGCGTTTACGTCTCTATCGTGGACAGAACCGCATTCAGGACATATCCACTTGCCAATCTGTATCAGGTTAGATTGATGATAGAACTCATACTTGTTGGTTTTCATTCTCCGCTTTGACCTTCAATATAGCCTTTTAAAACTTCAAGCACCACGCCATCATAGGAACTTACAACTTTAGACCGTGTCCAAAGTGAACGCAAAAGACTTCTGAATGATGGATATGCTGCCCTTATAGAATAGTCTATAATATATTATACTATAGTTTTGTTAGATTATCAAACATACTCTTCAGGGTTATTCAGTTTTTGTGTAGGACTAATAGTGGACTTTGTAGGTTGGGTAGAGCGAAGCGAAACTCGACAGAAGCTTGAACGTGTCGCCAGTTAATATTTTAATGACGCTACCCTCTACCCAAACTACGGATAAATTCAATACATTAACGTTTGTTGCGTAATTCTTCAGAATCACCTAAAACAAACTGAATAACCCTACACACTCTTATAACGCTCTTAACTGTCTACATCCCGCAAACTAAAGCATGGGGATTTGACAGAAAATGACCACAAAGTTGTTGCCTATCTTGCTAGTAAAATGATGCAACACAGTATCTGGGTTTTACCCGGTGATCAAGTAACAGTTGAACTCTCTCCTTACGATCTAACACGGAGTCGGATCGTAAGGCGAAATCTTGGCGTGTAGTTTGATACATCTGCATAATTGCGCGGTTAATGGTATAAAATTCGATGCCTCCTTCTCAATTTGAAGGTGTAAATGTGCATCCGAAATTGTGTATAGGTGAATCATTATCTTTTTTTTGATAATGGTATCTCAATCCCGCTGTATTGCGGAAAAAGGAGGTATAAGTATGTTTACTAACCAGAGGAGGTGTGACACTTAGCGTTACACCCTAACCGGTGTGACACTAAGTGTCACACTCTTTGGACAGGGACAGGGGATACACCAATCCCTTGTCCCTTATTCTTTACTGTACAGATATTTTAGTTGCAATTCTGCTTTATATGTGTTAATATTAATAATATAAGATTGAAGTTATAATGTCTTGCTTGTAGGAGGACAGGCAAGTGGATGTCACAGTTTTGGTACTAAATGCCAGTTATGAAGCGATCAATGTCTGTAATCTAAGACGTGCATTGAAAATGGTTTTTAAGGGGACCGCTCAGACTGAAGAAGTCTCTGAATCTGAAATTAAGTCGCCCTCAACAGTAGTCAAAATACCGCATGTCATTCGTTTGGTAAATTACGTTCACGTGCCGCGTAGTGTCGTCAAGTTTTCCCGGAAAAACGTGTTAGCGCGAGACCAACACACGTGTCAGTACTGCCAGCGCGAAATGACCGCATCTCTGCTTACACTCGATCACGTCATCCCCATTTCCAAAGGTGGAAAAACAACATGGGAAAATGTTGTAACAGCATGCAAACGTTGTAATAACAAAAAAGGTAGCCGAATGCTTCATGAAACGCAGTTTAAATTGAAACGTGTGCCAAAAACACCATCAATCTTAACATATTTGCAACTTAACCGACACTTCCGTGGGTACCATCCTTCATGGAAAAAGTACCTATATATCAACTGATGTTGATATATGAGTGTCCATAGGTTAAAATGATGATAAAGTCGTGAGATACGATAGGTTACTGTCAACATTCCGAATACGTCTTTGATGTATGCCATACCAACCACATCCGGAGAGACTCAAGAAATCTTGGGAATTTCAACGAGCCTATACTATAGGTAGAAAGTACTGGGATAACTACTTCGTTATTTATGTTTGCCGTACACAATTACTTCAGACACGATTAGGTATTACTGTCAGCAAAAAAGTTGGTAAAAGTGTCCAGAGAAATCGTATAAAACGGCTCATTCGCGAGGCGTTTCGTGAACTGAAACCGAGACTTTTGCCGAAGCAGGATATTGTGGTCGTCGGCAGAAAACCCGCATCTCATCTGTCAGCACAGCACGTTGAAGTTAGTTTGAGAAAATTGTTCAATAGAGCATCGATTCTTATTACAGAAGATTCTAAAATATAACAATACTGAGTTGGTCGCATACGGATTAGTTATGCCGTTCGGAACCACTAAGTCCCATGCAAAATTATCCCTAATTATAGTTGTCAAAATAAATTTTGTCACATACAAGACTGTGACAGCAAAAAAGAAACATGAAACGACTTATACTCTTTGCTATCCGCGGATATCGCCGCTTTATCTCCCCGCTTCTACCGCAAACGTGTCGTTTTTCCCCGACCTGTTCACACTACGCACAGCAAGCTTTGGAGCGATACGGTACTTTCAAAGGCATCTGGCTAACAATCAAACGATTGGTAAAGTGCCATCCCTATCACCCAGGGGGTTTTGATCCGCTACAGTAACAATTTAGACAAGCAGGTATTCAGGTTAGAAACATGGTCAATGACAACTTCAGCTTCACTAATGATAGGAGTATCTAAATTTAAATGGGAGCACGTTACATACTTGCACTTGTCTTAATGATCGCAGTAATGATCATTTGGAGTCAAATCTACCCAAGGTTCTTTGCATCAGAAATGACTGAACCCGGTACCTCTGGAGAAACATCACAGACTGACAAAACTGAAGGTGCGGAAACAGAAAGAAACAGCAACGATCCTACGATCCCTAAACCACCAATTCCGACACACGACACTCCGGACGATCCGAAAGTTCACGTCAAGACTTCAACCTACGACATCACTTTTAATGAGAAGTGGGCAGAAGCTAAAAGTTGGAAATTGATAGAAAAGAAAGAGAACGGAAAGTATCGCTTTCCTGATAGATCCAATAGCGACAAAGACAGCCCATTGAACCTTATTCCCGAAACAGCGGTTAACTGCCTTGGACTCGCTGGAATCGTAAACTTTAATGAACAGCATAATCTAAAATACGCAAACTGGAAATTAGTAAAACCAGATAAAAAAAATATAATACTCTCAGATACACAAGAGACTGAAACGGTTACCTTTACAACGGAGATTGATCAGCAACTTAAGGTTTCCAAAGAATTTGTTTTTTACAACAATAGTTATACGGTTGATCTAAAGTTGATCTTTAAGAATATCTCTAAGATATCTGACCCGGTACGAATCGGCGGCAGCAATCCTGCCAATGGATATGACCTACAGTGGGGACCAGGTATCAATGCTGACTTAAACGAATATGAGAAAATGACTGGAAAACGCGGAAGACGAGGGACTGAAGGTGCAATAACCTATATCGGCACAGGGAAGCCAAAACGTGAGATTAAACAGGAAATAGGTAATCCAACAGTGCTCTGGGCAGGTTTAAGTAGCCAGTATTTTAGTGCAATAATGATCCCCGCCCCAGACCTTCGCCCAACATATCTGTTAATCAATGATGAATTAAACTCGGATAAAGAAGATATCGTTACTGCACCGACAGAAACCGCAGTTTTGAGGATACCTCAATTTAGTCTCGCGCCTCAAAAGAAAGAGGAACACGCTTTTCGTCTATACGTTGGACCAAAAGATGATACACTATTAAAGCAGATAACACCACCTAATGCAGAAGATACAGAAATCAAACTTCCTAAGATCATCGATTTTGGGTTTTTCGCACCAGTGGCATGGGCAATGTTATGGGTTGTCAAAGGGTTATATCATGTTTTTCACAACTACGGTATAGCGATTATTTTGCTAACATTTTTGGTAAAAGTTATATCATTCCCACTCACACGAAAAGCACATGTATCTATGAAGAAAATGCAGCAACTGCAACCACAGTTGACCGAATTAAGGGAGAAATATAGGGATGACCCGCAGAAATTCAACAAAGCATCCATGCGAATTTACAAAGAAAATGGTGTAAACCCTTTAAGCGGATGTATTCCATGGATACCACAATTGCCAATTTTTTGGGCTCTTTTTGCATTATTGGGAAGCGCAGTAGAATTCAGAGGCGCACCATTTCTCCTATGGATAAACGATCTGTCAGCACCAGATACACTCTATAAACTGCCGTTTTCAATACCAATAATACTACCAGCGTTTGGTACTATTGATGCAATAAGATTCTTACCGATCTTAAATGGTGTTACAACTATGCTCCAGCAAAAGTTTGTAGGTGGAATGTCACCAACGCCAGCATCAACGGGGATACAGGCAAAAATTATGAAATTTATGCCACTTATCTTCGTCTTCATCTTCTATAATTGGGCTTCCGGATTCGTCTTATACTGGTTATGCAATAACATCTTCACTGTAGGACAACAATATATACAAACAAAATTCTTTCATGACGGCGAACCTGAAATAAATGAAAACGCACCAAAACGAAAAACAAAATGAGCATTGTAAGGAGCACTTTACTTGCAAAACTATATTGGGCAAAACTATATTGAAACTGAAGCAGATACTGTAGAAGAATCTATAGATCTTGCTCTTTTGCAGCTCAAGGCAACGCGCGAAGAGGTTAATATCATCATAATAAATGAACCCACAAAAGGAAGCTTGAGTTTTGGCACGAAATCCGCTAAAATTCGAGCAATCCTCAAAGAAGATATTACCGCCGCCCCAAATAACGTGCTGCAAGAAATACTCACATGTATCGGTATAGACAGTGTCGTCGAATCTGAGTTTATTGACGGTAACCTGCATCTGAACATGAAAACCGATTCGCCCGCACTGCTTATCGGAAAGCATGGACAAACGCTTGATGCCATTGAACGTATACTCAATTGCATCATCAATAAAAACGCTCTTGCAAAAAAGAAAATTTTCGTCAATACTGAAGGATATAGGGAACGGAGGACACAGATGCTTAAAGACCTTGCACATCAGGTTGCAGCGAAAGTAAAAAGAACAAGGCAAGATGCTACACTTTCACCTATGTCAGCAAAAGATCGTCGCGTCATACACCTTACCTTGCAAGATGACGACGATGTCTCTACCTTTAGTCAAGGTGAAGGCGATATGCGCCACGTAGTTGTTACAAAACAAAAGTACTAAATAGGAAAAGCATTCGTAGGGGTGGGGTTTCCCCTGCGATTATTACACAAATCGTAGGGGTGGGGTTTCCCCGCCCGAATATCACCCAATTAAAATCTTAATCTTCATGAGTATACCTACTACCCCTAACGGATCAGCAAAATGCATCTTGATGATACCATCGCTGCCATAGCGACACCTCGCGGAGAAGGTGGCATCGGAATAATTCGTATCAGTGGCCCACTAGCGATTCAAATTGCATCTCACATATTTCATCCCTCACAAGCAGTCTCAGCAGACAAACTTCCAACACATACACTCACACACGGACATATTATAGATACAACTTCATCAAATGAAATCATTGACGAAGTCTTGCTTGGTATCATGCGTGCACCAAAGTCATATACCACTGAAGACATCGTGGAACTCAACTGCCACGGCGGAATTGCTACATTAACCAACGTATTAGACTTAGTCGTCAAGACAGGCG
Source organism: Candidatus Poribacteria bacterium (assembly GCA_965208245.1). GTDB lineage: Bacteria > Poribacteria > WGA-4E > WGA-4E > WGA-3G > MSPOR6. The sequence goes on along the minus strand of OZ242325.1, from coordinate 3,835,559 downwards.
CAAGACTAGCAGAACCAGGGGAATTTACAAAACGCGCTTTTCTAAATGGCAGACTTGACCTCACACAAGCAGAATCTGTAGCAGAACTAATCAGTGCTAAAACAGAACTCAGTAGAAAAATCGCAATTGATGCACTCGCAGGTAAGCTCTCAAAACGTGTAAACCAACTCAGCGACAAACTCGCTACTCTGTTAGCAGAAGTTGAAGCCTCTATTGATTTTCCTGATGAAGACTTCGATTTTATGCACACCGATATTCAACTACAGAATGCCCACACTATTCAAAGAGATATTGAACATTTAGTTAAAACTGCTTCGGAAGGCCAACTGATAAAAGATGGTGTCAATGTTGCTATCTTGGGTAAGCCAAATGTTGGGAAATCCAGCCTATTCAACGCACTCGTTGAAACTTCTCGTGCCATTGTCACAGATATCCCAGGCACAACGCGAGACACAATCCACGAAACCATAAACATAGACGGACTAATGATAAACCTGATTGATACGGCAGGCCTACGTCAGACAGACAATATCGTAGAACAGCAAGGTGTAGAAAAAAGTCGTGATGTTCTCAGAAAGGCAGAATTTCTTCTGCTAATGTTCAATGCATCACAAACTATGAACGATGCGGACATTGAATTGCTGCAAATTGCCAATTCCCATCACGCAATTCTTATTTTGAACAAAATAGACCTACCTATCCATCTTCCACCGCATATCTTAAAAGAACATTCCCCTAAAACGCGGATTATTCAGACCGCAATCACTGAAGGAAAAGGAATCGACACGTTGAAAACTGCAATTCGTGATGAATTCCTCAGTGGAGAGATTACACTAGGTGAATCCCCGATAGTAACGAACACACGACATTACAATGCACTACGAAGATCACATGAAGCACTCAATGATGTTATTACTAGTTTAGAAAATGAGATGCCACCCGACCTTGTTTCAGTTGACATCCGTATCAGTCTAGATGCACTTGGCGACATCGTCGGTAAGACCACTACGGAAGATATATTAGACAGGATTTTCTCACAGTTCTGTGTTGGTAAGTAATACCGTTTCTAATTAATAATCGGAATTAGTCGTTTTGGGATTAAGTAAAATCGCTATAAACATAGATTTAGACTGAATTTATCGCTTGTTTTAATTGCTAATTCATGATACAATATAGATAAGTATTAGGGTAGATAAGTATTAGGGGGCTACAAACCCCCTAATGAACACTAAAAAGCGAGTTGCTTTTTGTCTGACTATTGTATCAGAATTCATCAGAAAAAAGCAACTCCTAAAATGGAGTATCTGATGAATTGAGTTGAAATTATGGAGCGATACCCTACACAAGAGGCGTGTATTGAACATCTTGAGAGGATACGTTGGGGTGATAACCCCCAGTGTCCGAAGTGTGAGGGTCCGAACCTGAAACGCAAAAAAGAGAACGGCATAGGTAGAATAGGACGGTGGCATTGTTCTGATTGTGGTGCATCATTCAAGGTTACCAGCGGGACACTCTTTGCTGGAACAAAAATACCGCTACAAAAGTGGTTTTTAGCGATCTCATTGATGGCAAACGCAAAGAAAGGTATCTCATCTTGTCAGTTGGCGAGAGATTTAGGATTGAAACAAAAGGCTGCTTGGTCTATAATGATGAAGATACGAACTGAAATGGCAAAGAAGTCTTCTCTTTTGTCGGGAATCGTTGAAGCTGATGAAACTTATGTCGGTGGTAGAGACAAGAAAGACTATGACCGAACAGTAGATGAACCTCGCAAGCGTGGTCGCGGAACAATGAAAGACGCTGTCATCGGTGCAGTTTCAAGAACTGGACATGTAATTGCTCAATTGGTGCCTGATATCACTGGAGAAACGATTGCTAACTTCATTCGTGATAACGTAGATACAGAGAATTCCAAACTCTATACCGACCAGTTTACAGGATACAACACCATCGGTAAGGAGATGGAACACGAGACGTTGAACCGAAGTAAGAAGTGGGAGAAAGGTGGCATGCATACCAATACGATTGAAGGATTCTGGTCTTTCATCAAGCGTGCCTGGTACGGAACACACCACCACTACTCAACAGAATACACGCCACTGTATCTCGCAGAGGCGTGCTACAAGTATAACTATAGGAACATTGACATTTTCAATAAGTTTGTCAATGATAGTATAAGATGAATATCCCAAAACGACTAAGTCCGTTATTTTATCCATTCCACTTAAAACAGGTATCAATAATCTACGTGCTGTTTCTTGTGTTGTTTATATCCGGCTTAGAGGCAGACGCTGACAATATTATAGCACAATGGGATCAGCAACTCTTTGACCGTTTCTACGATACACCACCGCCTAACGAACCGATGTGGACGATAATGGATGGTATCTCGGAAGTAGGACATTATCGCTCAGTAATGGGATTATCTATCTTGCTGCTGGCTTATGGAAATGAGGACCATCAGAATATAGGAAAGTTGTTATCCTCGACATATATCAGCGCGGGCGTTATGACTTACGGGTTGAAACGTGTGATTCGCAGGAAACGTCCACTTGATGATGCACTTGGGAATCCCTCACTACCATCAGGACACGCGACTATTGCGTTTAGTGCGGCTACGATTGTAGGATATCGTTATCCGAAGTGGCGTATTCCGTTGTATATTGGCGCAGGATTGGTCGGTTTCTCACGTATCTACCTTGGACGTCATTATACGTCAGACGTATTAGCAGGCGCGGCAATCGGAACAACAATGGGGGTATTGGTTTGGCACAACCGCGCGACCTTGTTGAAGTGGGAGTTTTAGAAGCGTTACTTCTCAGCATTCGTTTGATAATTTCAATAAACATGTTTCTTTGCAGGTTTATTCAGTTATAGTAAACCCTTGAAAATCTATTGCGTTTAATACATACAATTTCAAATAGAGATTCCAAATACTTACATTTAATAAATACTTAACATTTCAAGGAGAATAAATCAATGTTTAAGAATTTTTTTTACAAGCAACTTCTTGTTGTTTTCACCCTTGTAACACTTACGTCACTCTCTATGTTAGGATGTGAACGACAAATAACTGAAGGTATTGTGAACAATGGTATTTCAGGTACGAAACCTACCACCACGGAAACTACGATTCCAATCTGTGCAATCGGAAGCATTTTGATGCCAGGTGAAATGTGCAGCGATCCCGGGACTGATGCTGTATTTGCAGTAGAAACAAACGGTTACGGAAAATATACATCAGAAAGCGGTTTAGAATACGGTGCGACAGACGTGTTGGATGCTACTGGCACTACGTTGAATGATCGAGAATATAGTTTGAAAGCTATTAAACTTGAAAACGGTAACTGGGAAATACAAAATGTTACCGATCCAACGAGTGATGGCGGAACCGTGGAGACATCCTCTGATGTTACTGCCACTGCCTCACTTGTGTTCTCACCTGCCTCAGTAGTGTCCCCGACTGTTGGTGAACACATAAAATTTGATATTAACATTATAGGAGACGCAACTGTTACAGCTTATGATTGTTTTATGCAATTTGACACAACTGCTCTACGGTATGTCTCAACTACTGACGCGGGTTATCTCCCTGATATAATATTTATTGAAGAATTAGATGACAATACTATCCACTTTTATGGGGCATCTCCCGGTAAAAACAGTGGTGATGGTAAACTCGTGACACTCACTTTTGAAGTTATCGAAGTCAAGGAGTCTACTTTGACTTTATTCCCTGCTATTCTTATCGGTGAAGATGAAATAGTGAGTGATCCACTTAAAATTATAAATGCCCAGATAACCATACCTTAACGGGTTGAGACTTACATGGCACCTTTTGTCAAGGGTTAGGGGAACATTCTCCCTAACCCCTGACTCTACATAGTATTTATTTTCATCTCAGTAAAGGCGTGCCAAGTGCAAGACCTGCTCGTGAAATCGGACTCCATCGTCAAAACCTTGTGAAATAGTTTCATTTTGCAGGTATCTCAATAGTTTCACTCAATATGCATATCTTGACTTTCTCTTACCAAAGATATAACATAATTTGCAAAATCTTCATTTACCATCAGGTCAGAGATTTTGATCGCTATCCGGTTAGCCTGTCTTTCATGGTTAATACTGTTGACAAATTCCAAAATATCTTTGTCAGCAAGATCTGCGGCTATATCAAATGTTTTGTTTGTCCCAAACACATTGATCATCTCCAACAAATCTGCATCTGATTTATCCCCAAGTTCAGAATCATGTTCAAGAATAAAACCAGTGGCGACACGTACCGCAAGTGGTGATATGACTGAAGCGATATCCTCCTTGCGGATTCTCTCTTTTCTTTCTTTCCATAGTCTTTCCGCCATCATAATTCCAGACATTATATATCCTCCTAATTCTATGAATAGTGTTGATAATAACAAAAAGAGTGGTATTAAGGCACTTATATTGAGCAGAGAGGATTGTAATGATTTCTTTTCATCTATCCATAACCAATAAGGGACAATCATTGCTGCGGCAATCCAAATTCCTATAGGCATCCACTTCTTTATGATATCTCTGGCTTTTCCATTTTCTTCTTTAGACATTTACTTTAGTGTTTATTTTGCCAGTAAATTTCAACTTTAATCGTTTATATTATAATCTATCACAGACGAAGGTGAATCACAAATAAAAATTGACTAACGGGTGTGTAAATTTTATCACTATATGTTTCTATCGGAATATACAAGTATTGGAGTCTACCATTCTTGTGATAAAATAGACCATTTTACGTTTTACATGATCTATTATCTATGCTATAATATTCTCATCGTCAATCATTGAGAGGAGAATATTATGATTACTCAGAATTTTTGGTCAAATCGTTATATTGTGATAACTGCAGTGTGTACGGTATTTCTTGTAGGAAGCATACTTGCAGGATGCACAGATAAAAGTGCAGAAGATGAATTTAAGGTCGCTATGCTTCTACCGGGTGAGGTTACTGATGCGGGTTGGAATCAGTTGGCGTACGAAGGTCTATTAGCGATTGAGAAGGAACTCGGGGCAAAGATTAAGGATGTCGTTAGTCGCACGCCAACAGATCAGGAGGAACACTTCCGTTTTTATGCAAGTAAGGGATATGACTTAATCTTTGGTCACGGTTATGAATTCCAAGAACCCGCTAAACAGGTTGCCCCCGATTTTCCCGAAACTATATTCATAAACTCTTCAGGCGGATTCACGGGAGAGAATATAGCACCGATAAATTTTCGAGTTGAACAACCCGCTTATCTGATGGGTATAATAGCGGGTATGATGACTAAAAGCAATAAGATCGGTGTACTCGGCGGGGATAGGATACCATCTGTCCAAAGCACTTTCTTGGCATTTAGAGAAGGAGCAAAGAGTGTCAATCCAGATGTTGTTGTGGTAGATTCCTACACTGGAAATTGGGATGATTCGAGCACAGGAAAAAGAAACTCTAAAGCACTTATCGATCAAGGGGTTGACTTTCTATTTCCGAATGCTGATGCAGCCGGCCTCGGTGCTTATCGAGCGGCAGAAGATGCCATAAAAGATGGAAAAACTGTTTACACGTTCGGTGTCAATAAGGATAAGAGTGATATTTCACCAAACACAGTCTTAGCGAATGGTGTCATCACACCAGACGCTTTTGTTCAGATAGCAAGGATAGTCAAAGATGGAAAGTTCAAAAAAAAGAGATATACCTTTAATATGACGACGGATCTCGCAATAACTTTTAACTACAATCCAAAAATGAAAGATAAGATACGGCCTGAGGTGCTGAAGAAAGTCGAAGAGGTAAGAACAAAAATTTTAGCAGCGGAGTTTGAGGTGCCACAAGATGATTTCGTAAATTAATAGGTGGAACATAAGTGAGAAACGTTGAAAAAATGCAAATTGATGGCACTGAAGTCACTTTTTCCGATGGTGAAACTATCCTTGAAGTGGCACAGCGACATCAGAAAGATATACCTACGCTCTGTTACGATCCACGACTGACACCCTTCGGTGGATGCCGTCTGTGCATTGTCGAATTAGCGGATGCACGCAATCCCGTAGCATCCTGCACAACAAAAGCAACATCAGACATGGTAATCCGCACATCTACAGACGCAATAGAAGCATACCGTAGAACTTTACTTGAGATGGTAATCAGTGAGAATCGTGAAGTAGATGTTCATCCGTTAAGAGGATATGTCTCAAACGAACTTGCATCCCTCCGAGACAAGTACGAAATATATTCATCAAACATTAACGGGACAACGTCGGGTAGAAGCAAAGCGGATGACAATCCATTTATCCTTAGAGATTACGATCTTTGTATCTCTTGCTATCGGTGTGTGCGAGTCTGCGCTGAACAGGAAGGCGATCATGCGATTAACGTGATGAATCGCGGGTTCCGAACACAGATAACGACTGAATTTAATGGACTCCTCAAGGACTCTGCCTGTACATTCTGTGGACAGTGTATCCAGACGTGTCCGACAGGCGCATTGGCAGACAAAAAAGCACTTCGGGCAGCCGATACAGTCCCTGAAACGCAGATTGATAAGACACGTACTATCTGTCCCTATTGTGGGGTTGGTTGCTCCGTAGACATCCTTACCCATGACGAAAAGATTATCGGTATTCACCCGGCAATGGATGGTCCTGCTAACCAAGGTGCACTCTGTGTGAAAGGACAGTTCGCGTATGACTTTGTTCAACATCCTGATCGCTTAAAGGTACCCCTTGTCCGTGGTGATGATGGTGAGTTTCACGAAACGCCATGGGATGATGCTCTTGATAAAGCTGCTGCAGGTTTTCAAAACGTGCATGCAAAGCACGGGAAATATAGTGTTTATGGCATTGCATCTGGACGTGCGCCGAATGAAGCAGCATATCTCATGCAAAAGTTTATCCGCGCAGGATTTGGTACGAACTATATTGACAATTGCAGCAGGGCCTGACATGCCCCTACCGTTGCCGGTCTGGCAGCGACAATTGGACGCGGGGCAATGTCTAATCCACTTGTTGACATGCAGAAGCCGGATGTCATTTTCTGCATCGGTACGAACATGACTGAATGCCACCCTGTTGCTGCAACAGGTTTGAAGAAAGCGATTGCACACGGGGCAAAACTGATCGTTGCTGATCCAAGACAGATCGGATTAGCGGATCTGTCTCATCTCTACCTACCGCTTCGTGTCGGTTCAGATACCGCCTTACTTCTCGGAATGGCACATGTGATTGTTCGTGAAGGTCTGGTTAATGATGAATTCATCAAGAATAGAACAATAGGATATGATGATTTCTCTGAACATATCAACAGATGGACACCTGAATGGGCAGAAACGATTACGGGTGTACCCGCAAAAGATATTGAAACTGCTGCTATCTGGTATGGCACTGCAGACAAGGGGGCGATCTACTATACACTCGGTATCACTGAACACATCTGCGGTGTGGAAAATGTTCAAAGTCTGTGCAACCTTGCTCTAATGACAGGACATGTGGGACGTGAGGGAACAGGGATTAACCCTATGCGTGGACAGAACAACATTCAAGGAGCGGGTGATAGCGGTGCTTTGCCGAACAATTATCCCGGTTTTCAATCCGTTACCGATCCTAAAAATCAGCAAAAGTTCAAGGTTGCTTATGGAAAAGAAATTGACCTTGAAAAAGGTATAACAAAAGTTACCGCGCTAGAACTATGTGGTGACAGCATTCATGCAATGCTTATTGACGGTGAAAACACATTAATATCCGATCCGGATCGTGAACATTGTGAACATGCACTACGCTCTTTAGAACATCTCGTTGTGATTGACATCTTTTTGACTGAAACTGCTGAACTCGCGGATGTCGTACTCCCAGCAACAGCATGGGGAGAAACCGACGGTGTCTGCACAAATACAGAAAGACGGGTACAAAGAATGAGGGCTGCTGCTCCCCCTATAGGTCAAGCAAGACCGGACTGGTGGATTATCAGCGAAATTGCTAAACGACTTGACTTCAACGGATTTGATTATAACTCACCGAAACCGATTTTCAACGAACTGTGTAGTCTATCCCCCATTTACGCAGGATTAGATTGGAATCGGATTGACATCGGTGTGACAGATGAATTTAACAATCAGTGGCCTGTTCCGAACAAAGATCATCCCGGTACACCTCGCTTACACAAGGGGACATTTGTCAACGGTAAAGGTATCTTTTCTAATGTTCACTACCGAGACCCTGCTGAAACGATAAATGAAGATTTTCCAGTTTGGTTGACGACAGGAAGACGTCTTCAGTCGTATCATACACACACACAGACAGGGAGAGCACAAGGTATAGATTATTTCTTGCCAGAAGAATCGCTGGAAGTCAACCCCACAGACATTGAAAAATGGCAACTGACTGACGGTGAATGGTGCAGAATGCGTAGTGCCCGTGGTAGCATCCATATAAAAGTCAAGGCAACAAAACGATCACCGAGCGGCACGGTATTTGCTAGTTTCAGTTTCGAGGATGTGCAGGTGAATCTTCTAACCGGTTCAGGATACGACCCTGTTACCCATACCGCAGAATTGAAAGTGTGTCCGGTAAAATTAGAACCATTATGAGGTGAGTGACAATATTAGAAGAATTTTGATGGAATGGAAATCATGTTGATTAAAAAAGAATGATAGTGTTGAAAAACTCAAAGTAAAATAGAAAGGAAAATATATGAACATTACTGTTGAAACTGGAGATTTTCGTCAATTTGAAACGGATGCGATTCTTATTCCGATACTTGAAGATGACATTCATAACGAGTTACTACTTGCTGCTGATGCTGCCTTGGAAGGACGAATTCAGTCGTTCCTGAATCTCGGAGACTTCAAAGGTAAACCGAAGACGACAAGTGTCCTTTATACAGATGGTGGCATAACGGCCCCTCGTGTTATCTTGGTAGGACTTGGAACGTACGCGGAGCTCAACGCTGAAAAGGTGCGTCAAGTCTCGGGACACACCGCTCGGATGGCACGCGACATGGAACTCAAATCTATCGCAGTCCCACTACCACCCGAAACACAAGATGATTGGACACAAGCCGCCGTTGAAGCTAGCCTACTTTCTCTCTACGAATTCAAACAGCACAAAACCCGAAAGGAAAATGATGAAGGTGAAAGTAAATCCCTTGATTCTTTGACAATTCTTGTCGGTAGTGATATAGAGAAAAACAGCATTGAACGACTTGTTAATCGTGGGGAAACGATAGCGAACGGAACTATCCTTGCCCGGAATCTTAGCAACCAACCCAGCAATCATCTTACCCCGACATTACTTGCTGAGAAAGCAGAACAGGTGGCAGAATCTACGGGACTGAGCTGCACGATTTTTGATAAAGCAACACTTGAGGAGAAAGGATTTCGCACCCTCTTAGCAGTTTCACAAGGGAGTGCTGAGGATCCACGGTTCATCATCCTTGAATACACCCCTAAAACTGACGCACAGGATACTGTTGCACTTGTTGGAAAAGGGATTACCTTTGATACAGGTGGGATTTCACTCAAATCAGGAAAAGGTATGGACGAGATGAAACATGACATGTCAGGTGCTGCAGCTGTACTAGGGGCGATGCAAGTCATCGGCAACCTGAAACCTGATGTGCGGGTTATTGGTATTGTCGCTGCCGCAGAGAATATGCCAGGAGCAACCGCTATCAAACCGGGAGATGTCGTCACCTCTTATGGCGGAAAAACAATTGAAATTATGAATACAGATGCAGAAGGCAGACTCATTTTGGCTGATGCGCTCGAATGGACTGCCCAGTATGAACCGAATGGCGTAGTTGATTTAGCAACATTGACAGGTGCAGTAATTACTTGTCTTGGACATATCGCAGCGGGGGCAATGGGTACTGATGATGCGCTTATGGAAAAAATCAAGAAAGCAGCCGAGAAAACGCACGAGCGCGTTTGGGAATTACCATTATGGGATGATTATGATGAAGGTGTCAAAAGCAAAGTTGCCGATGTTCAGAATATCGGAGACGGTACTGCAGGAACACTTGCTGGAGCAGCGTTTCTGAAGAAATTCACTGAGGGTTACCCGTGGGTGCATCTTGACATCGCTGGCACAGCATGGGGTATGAAGGGATCTACCTATATCCCCGAAGGAGCAACCGGGTACGGTGCACGATTGTTAGTGCAACTAGTTGAAGATTGGTAGTAAAAACTAATCTGCCACATAACTATTCGTATGTTCATGAATAGGTTGCCGTTCACGGTTAGCATCTGGATCTGCGCGGCGAGCAATTCCTGTAATTGCATCTACAGATTCATCTGCCTTAAATCGCTGATATAGTTTATGCGACTTTGCAGCCATAGATGGATTCCTTAAGGCGCGATAACACCGCATCATATTGTAATGTGCATCTAAATCCTCAGGATCAACCGAGAGGGTTTTCTGAAACTGTGTCAAAGCCGTTTCGTACTCACGTTTTAGAAAGTGCATTCTACCCAATTGGTTTAACACACGGGTGTCACGTGGAAACTGTGCTACTGCACTTTGGAGATGCTGAATCGCGGTGGCGTAATTGCCGTAGGATTCTTGAACGAGGGCAAAAAAGTAATGAACCTTTGCACGATGTGGATTAGTCGGTATCATTTTTTGCTGAATTTCGAATGCTTTATTGAGCATCGCTTCAGCAGTTTTCATGTCCCCTTCTTTTATGCTACATCGCGCCAGATTCACCCAGCCATCTAAATAATCTGGTTCGATTTTAGTTACTTCCCAAAACGCAGTTCGTGCTGCTCTAAGGTCACCTTGTAGGAACAACCCTATCCCGTAGTCGTTCCATCTTTCACGAGCATTTGCTATCTTTGTATAGTCTTGTTGTCCATGGCTCATAGGCACATCTCGCGTTGTCGGTCTGACATCCGTTTTAACATGAAGGGTTGCTTTTGCCTCTGCCATGACGGTAATGGGTAGGTTTGGAATTGTTTTGATTTCTCCTGCAACATCTGATGTATCACCTGTCCAGACCCATCTTCCATTATCATAACCTTTGTCTACCTTTAAATCTGTATGTTCAGGATCACGAACCCCCGCATAAGCCCACTGGGTATGCCACCAATTGAACTTACGGTAGTTTAGTTTTGCTTCAACAGAGAGTGTTCCGTCACAATCGGGCGGGATTTCCAAACGGTAACGGACGGTATCTGCAGCACCAGGAGGTATAGTTCGGGAATATAGCACAGTTCGCATTGCCCACACATTCCGTTTATTGATATGATTGCCGTGGGCATCAAGCATATAACTGCGGTAAAAGTGTGCACCCGGATCGACAGGTCCGTTCCCATCCGGTTCTGCAATACTGCCGTTCCAGAATACGATTTTTCCATTTTCATCCGTGACCTTCAACTCAAGCCAGATGTCAAAAGCATCAATTGTTCCTGTGGGAAATTGATGTCCAACACCTCGCGTGCGTACAACGACCTCAATTAGCGGTTTCTCACTACTTGCAACCTGAACACCCTCTTTGAGGATCGGTTTACCGTTAGCAAACAGGTCTAAAGTTATCACATCGTTCTGTAGAAAGTCTATAACCACTTGGAGTTGTTCCTCATGTCTATTTACATAAGGCAGGGCAGTGTTCGCAGCGGGAAAACGGTGGCTATGTACCTTACCATCTATATTTCCAGCATCTTTGGAATCCACAAGTGGCATGTGGCAATCAACACACTTCTGTGCAGTATCAGAATAATAGAACGATAAAGCACCTTGATGGGAAACGCCACTTTTTTGCCATTGATCATAGTCGTTGAACCCGCGGACCCAACGAAAATTGTTGACAGGAAAATCCAGATGTGCCTTATGACAAGTTGAACAAAATTCTGCAGTATTGTTGCGATGGAAAGGCTTGAGAAAACTCTTCTTATGCGGTTCCGGATCAAGACGGATGAGATAGTTATGCAAACTACGGATAATGTGATTGTCGCTTGATGCTAAATCATGCAATGGTGGATACTTTATTACGTATCCGCTGTTTCCCATCGTATCCTTTACCCTTTCCATAGAGTGACATGCAGTGCACGCTAATCCTGCTTGTGCTGCAGGAGTATGCAGATTCTCTCGTATCGGTTTATCCATCACCCCATTAAGCAGTATGCCAGGATCATGGCATCCACCGCACCATTTTGAGGATTGTATTCCGTTGACTTCCTGCATATAGATGATAGACTTTCTATACCACTGGTTATTGAAAGAGGAGAAGTGATGTGCTGATTCGTTCCACTGCTTATATATATCGGGATGGCACCCCTTAGTGGCACATGTCTCTGAAGTTAGAAAGAAATCTGTCGGAATGAGGTTACCAATTTCCGTTTCGACAGAAGCTGGGAAAAAGTGTCCAGTCGGACCACCTCCTTCTTCATACATGCTTGTCGGAGGAAGCGTGGGATTCTCAACAAGATAGTTCCCATGTGGAAAATAGTACTGTGATAACTTAGCACCAATCGGAAAAAACACAACGCCAACTAACACCCCAACAACGACTGTCTTGAATCTCGCTGATAGATAGTTATTATCTCTCAACAGATGAATGCAAAACAGAAAACTACCTATACTGATGCTGATGATATGTGTATAAAGAATCCAACGATAGGGTGTCGTCGAACCGACAATCGTCAGACACACGCCCGTAACGATTCCGACAATTATGCAGATAACGCTGAAGCGACCGAGGGATGTCATTTTTTGCAGTGTCTTATAGAGATAGACACTAAATGGTATGACTAATAGAATACCGAGGACTAAGTGTAACAGGATATTAGAAATATAGAAGAGTGTCGGTTCACCGAAACTGAAAAGATATGCGCTGTTTAAGAGCAATAGGAGAAAAACAAGTATAATAAATTTGCACATACACTCACCTGTTAACCAATTGTAGGTTTTGCATTTACCCTGCGTCCATCCTTTTCACCATCATAGATACTTCCAACAGGCATAGGCTGTATCTCTAATGCTTCAATGAGAAGTTTCGTTGCTTCAACGGGATTGCGGGTTTTTGAGTTGGATAACCAACAAATTCTTGGTAAGTTTCGTTTTGCCTGACGATTGGAATATCATCTCAAACATCCTTCAGAAAAGCACCTTCTGAATAATCGCGAACAACGTCATCATCGTTTGGAAAACGACCATGTTTTCTAACAAAAGCAGCAGTTGCTTTCTGAATTTCCAACGCATCACCACTGTTTCGCAGCTTCCCAAAATAACTTGGTAATTGTCATTCATGTACTTGCCAAACCTATCAATTACCGATTGAGAAACAATACCAGATTTCAAGTTTGGCTTTATAGAACCAGTCTTACTATAAAAGAGTATAGAGTTTTGATTTCGGAAGTAGTTTTTCTTGACATTCGCCATTCCTTTACCACCAAAAGTCCAAATGATTTCGTTTCTAAAATTACCGTTTCCAAAAATCTCATCCAATGCTACCCTAAGATGACTATTTACACGCCAGTCACAATGCACATAGATAGATCCTTTTTCGGCTAATAGTTCTGTGATGCACTCCCAACGCATAAATGCGTGTTCCTATTATGAAGATCCGCTTCCCACAAGCGGACGGACAGCGTTTTGTCTCTTATAGAGACTCCAAGGTTATGTGTTCCGAAAACGGCAACAACGAAAACCAAGTTACGTAACTTATGCAAAAAGTCATGGCACGCACCACTTATGCAACTACAGGGAGAGTTTTAGTGTGGGAACTCCCTGATACTTTTGACTGCCATAAGCAGTATCAAAAAGAGACGTTGAGTGTCTCAAACTTTGTTTAGGTGATATGCGACATGAAAGGCATATCAAAATCTAAATCGGTGTTTCCCAGCAACAAGCAAAATCCTATATGCAACTTGGATGGGGTGACACTTTGTCTGTGTTGACAAAGATTGCATTGCCACCCCCTGCTTGAGACTTTAATTATACCATACGGGACGGGACTTTATCAAATCTTTTTTGACTTCGGCACAAGGAAACACGATTGGACCCGAAGCCTAAAGGAAACCTGGGATTGTTAACTAAGTCACTTCAATTTAGTAGAGAAATGTTGTGCCTTTTAAATCTAATTATAATAGAAAATCGGTATTTGTGCAAACAATTTCAGTTGTAAGTGATGGAAAATAGAATATGTTCACCCATAACATCAATTCCCTAAACCCATCCGATACTTGATGTCGTAGTTGATGATAAAATCTAATTCCGCGTCAGTGAAACCGTAGTGTTGTTTAAGTACACGGTCAATTTTGTCCAAAATACTTTTACTTTTACGTGGATATGTTGCTTGAATTGTAAGTTCGCCTTGTGGTATCATTCGGGAATTGTTATCAATGTCTGTCATCAGTTCCTCTGCAATAGCAGCCAACTGAGTAATGTGCTGTTCTTCTGTAAGGTCAAACCGAGTCATCTCTATTTCCCGCTTATTTAAGTTTCGGCAATCCGAATGAATTGTAATAAGCCATGAAAATAAAGACGAATTTAAGAAACCTAAGATTGCATTAGCAGTTTCTTCGCTTGCAAACCATATTTCCTTTAGTTCTGATGGATTCCGCCTATTGCCTGACTGATCATAAATCAATGGAACAAAATTAAGAATTTGGACAAAATGACTTAGTTTTCTTGTGTAATATACGGGAGAATGTCTTGCTAACACGGAGTGTTGTGCAAATACTAAAGTTGTTCTGTGAAATTTATCGAGTATTGACTTTTCGATGTTGTTTCCAAGTTTTGAAATGCTAAATTGAGTACCAATTTCAGTAGATTCAACAAATGCCAAGTTTTGAAATAATATGTCACGTTCTTGTGGTCTCCATTTGTTGTACTTTGTAGAGAAAATTCGACGCTTCTTTACACCTTTATTTAGCAAAATTATTGAAAGTCGACTATGGGGTAAACCTTTAAATAGGTTTCCTGGATTGTCACCGTAACTGCTTATTATTAACTCACCTGCTGCGATCAACATATTCCGTAATATGGCATAACCATCTGTGCAAACAGATGCAGCTGGAACTATAAACCCGATATGTCCACTAGTTGATAGCTTAACTGTAAATTCCCAGACCATTGCGTATAAATTCCCACACTTCTCTGTCTCATATCCAATTACATTGTAATCCTTCTTTACCTCCTTATACTCAACATAAGGTGGATTACCAATAATCACATCAAAACCACCTTCTTGAAGAATCCCATAAAATGCAATAAACCAGTGGAACGGGTTGTGTGTTTTTTTCCATTCTTCATATTTTGGTTCATCGTTTTTGTCTATTGCGTATAAAAAAGCAAGGTATTCGTTGAGTTCATCTTCCAATGCCTCAAGAGCATCTTGTAATACCAGTTTGTCTGCAAGTGTAATTTCTCCTCCTATTTGCGTTTGCTGATCTTGAAATAATTCGTACCGTGCTTTTATATCCTCTGCTTTATCTTTAATCCGTGTCAATGTATCATCATAGTGGGAGGAAAGTCTCTCAATCACTGCTTTCTCTACTTCATCATAAGTGGCAAACCCGATAAGGGTGTTGCCTGCTTGAATGTTAAAGTCAATATCTGGCAGCGGTTCAATATCCTTAACATCCTCAATCTGTGCAACCATCTTGAGGAAGAGTCGCAACTTGCAAATCTCAATCGCCTCGTCCATGATGTCTACACCGTAGAGGTTGTGGATAATGATAGATTTGAGGATGAAATACTTGCGGTTTGGGTGTTCGGCAATGCTGCCAAGCGTTCTACGGAAGTCGTTGTATCTGCGGGAAGGTCGCGATTCGGCCATCTTAAGATGAGCTCCTGCCTCGTCTACGAAAACCTGCATGCGATCAAGACATGCCTCGTAAAGTGGTTCCAAGATATTCAACGCGGCAAAGAGGAATGCACCAGAACCACAAGTCGGGTCAAGTACTGTAACTTGGAGGATGGCTTTCCAGAAAGCGCGGAGCAGTTCAGGTCCCTCACAGTTTTCAAGGACATCTTGGGCAAATTGTCGGATATCAAGGTTATAGGTTATCAGATCATTGATGTCGTTTACTTCTCCATCTTCAAGTTTAGATCGGACGGTTTCATAACGTTGCCGGCGCGCTACCACTTCTCTCCAAATTTCTGTAGGTAGAGCAAATTCTTCTGGTGCAAGTGTGTTCCAATCTGTACGTTGAGAGACATCACTAATGCCGACAGCAATATTCTCAGGTAACGGGATACCAATACCTTTTTTGACTGCATCGTAGATATAGCGGTCCGGGTCTTCTTGTAGGAGTTTCCAAACAGAGGCGTCACCTTCAAAAGCGATCTTACACGACTTTCGTGCTGCATCAAAGAGGAAGGGAATGATGGTGTTTTTGCTGATGTATTCTGTGATGTCCTCTTTGGTGTAATAAGCACCCATCTGTTTCTGGTTGATGTATTTTTCAAAGATGTAACCGAGTACATCTGGGTTAATTTCATTATCGTTTTTGAGGGGACGATCATCAAGGTGCCACTGGTACTGTTCAAAGAAGGTAAAAAGTTTCTCAAATGCTGTGTCAGGGATTTCAATGTTTTCACCGTGGCGTGTCTCGATCTCGTGTTTTTGGAAAATGCCACCGTTGAGGTAAGGGACTGTACCGAGTATGTCTGAAATGTCATCATCTCTTTCGTTTTCAGGTTTTGCAAATCCTTCAAAAAAGAGTGGACATAGGAATTCTTTGTAGTATAGGTCCGTGTTGTTTCTCTGGGTTTCTCTTAGTTTCGTTTTCAGATAGTCTTTATCGCTATTCAAAAAACCTTTCTTTTGAATGAAATAGATGAACATAAGGCGATTGAGCATCACCGAGACGTACCACTTTTGCATCTCTTCATCGGGAATGCCGTTGAGGAAGCCGAGGAAGGCATCGTGTTCTTTCTTGAAACGGTCATAAAACTTTTTGGTAACCTTTTCAGCGTAAAATGCAGTCCCGACGCGTTCAATCACGCCAAAGAGCGTAATTTCTTCTTCTTCATCTAAACTAATGGCAATGTTTTGTAGTTTTTGGATTAGAGAATCACCGGACTGCCAAGTTTGGTAGCGGTGTTCGCGGCATGCGTCCGGTTTCCCTTGTTGACGTTTGACCCACTGCCATATTTGCATGGATTTGTTAGCATCGGTATAGATGATAAAGTTTTCATGTGAGGTTCTTGCGACCTGTTTTTGGATTTTACGGCGGGTTGCATAATCTGGAAAGGGGTGTTCTTCTGTCATCTGTGGACATTCATAGACTGCCATACCGCGTTTTTGTGCTATTGCTGTAAGTATGTATTCGGTTTCATCTACTACCACTGGCAGAATTTGTGAATGATTATCCCAGCCGAGGGTTTGCGTAAAGAGATCTTCAAATTCGGATTCTCTGAGGTATTGGCGTGTTTCTTGAGGGTTAAATTGCATAGGCGTTTTCCAATTGAAAACTATTTTAAAATGAATATTCAAGAATTATAGTAGTATAACCTAAGTTGCTACCTATAAGTGTTTGACATGGAAACGCCACCTTTAATGAAAAAATGCTGATGATTAGCCAATATTTGTAGCGTAAACTGCCAGTTTGCGCCCATTATGGCACAATCTGGCAGATTGTGCTACATAGGTAGCAACTTGAGTTAGTATAGTTAATAAATATCACCACGGTTGTCAATTTGTACGATATGGATTATCCGTTCTTCTTTATCAACCTGATAAACGAAACGGAGATTTCCTATTCTATAACGATAGAGACCTTTCTTTTTTCCACGTAATGGTTTGATCGTTGTTGGATTTTCGTGCCGATATGGCGAACGGACAATATACTCAAAAGCCGTGTTAATTCGGGCTTGTGTTTCTTGTTCTAACCGACTGATAAAGTTGTCAACCTTTCTTGGAAGTTTAGCGAGTGTGTATGGGCGGGAATTCACAGTCCAATTTCCTTTTTGATCTCTTCCCAGGGTCTGCCACCGCCTGCGGCTAATTCTTGTTGCGCCTCGGCAATATCAGCTAAAACATCTGGTTCTGAATTAATCAATGCTGTTTCACGCCATTCGGATAGAAAAATAGTAAGTGTTTCAGCATCTTTTTTGCCATCTGAAATGTGCGTTAGTAGTTCAAATAGTTCAGTGAAAAACTCAACAAGTTCTTCTGCGTCTAACCACTTGACCCAATCGAAGTACTTTGAAGTCGCAAAAGATTTGACGAGTAATTCGTCATTCGTGAGATGACCGACGACAAGTTTAGATTCTTTCATCTAATACCTCTAACAATATGGATTATGTTAATGTCAATTATACAAGTTTTTGTTTTGAGATTCAACATTTTTATAGACTACCGTCTACAAGTTCAGTTGCTGGAGGAGAGTCCTAACGAACACACAATTTTGGGTTCTTGCATTTCGTGTTCTTCCTCAACGATGCAGAGCCTGCCATCGTTCCATAATTCGATCACCACTTCAGCAAGTATTTCGTTTGAAATTCCGAGACGTAGTTGCCTGTTGAGAATATCTTTTGCAACCGGACGTAGTGGATAACGATATTCCCTTTTACCAACCCTCTGACTATCCCGTATCACACACATCTATCATGCAAAGGCGAATGTAACAACAAAAACCCACAACGATCCAATATAGACGTGCGGGCACAGCAGCGGTAGAACTACCGAAACTTCCAAAGTTATTAAGCCGATTCAGGGCTATTCAGTTTTCGGTGATTTTGAAGAATTACTCAACAAGCGTTAATTTATTGAATTTATCCGTAGGTCGGGTAGAGCGAAGCGTCATTAAAATATTAACTGGCGACACGTTCACGCTTCTGTCGGGTTTCGCTTCGCTCTACCCGACCTACAAAGTCCACTATTAGTCCTACGCAAAAACTAACAATTCTTAAAACTGAAGAACCCTGAAACCTATTGCTTCATTCTTGACTCCAACTCCAATTTATGCTATAATGTTATTGAATAAGGTTGGCAGTCGTGAAGCCAATCACTTATATGACTTGTGGTAGGTGGTTAATCAGATTTTAACGATCTTCCGTCAAATTCCCATGCTTTATCTTGTGGGATGTAGACGGGGATCAAGTATATAGTATGTGCAGGACATCACTAACTGTCCAGGGAAAGAGCAGTAGAACACCATCTCTAGAAAATACTCAAAAGTCGGTGGTTAGCGTCCATATCAAGCCAATACAGTTTTTGCTCAACTGTAGACTGGAATGCGTGAGCGGAGAATGCCTCCCGAAGTCTTTAGACTTGCCACGTGGCGTGCCTGGCAGGAAGGGCAGCTGTAAAATGGGTGGAAACAGAGCCAACCTACGACATTGTGGAAAACAAATCAAACGGGCTAGCTTAGTAGCCCTAAGTGGAGCAGACGTAAGACGGGTTATTTCATAGAGATAAACGCAGACTGCGAGGAAGCACAAGCCCCAGCGTTTACGCTGTGGGTACTATGACTAACTGCTTTATAGAATTTACTTTAGTGGGACTACGTTCATTATTTATTAATAATGAACCGAATTAGATATGGCTAAATATATCAAAGGAATCAATCCTGATATTCTGAAATGGGCACGTGAGCGTTCTGGTTATACAGTAGAAATGATAGCAGAATCTTTAAATAAAGATTCTGCTATCATAAAAGACTGGGAGACTGGTAAACGTAATATGACTTATGTTCAGCTTGAAACTTTAGCAGATAAATATAAGCGTCCCATAGCAATTTTTTTCTTTTCTGAGCCTCCAGAAGAGGATAGGATAATAGATAGTCTTGCTTTGCGGCAATCTGATATCAAGAAACTGAAACCTAAGATCCATATATTATTACGTGAAGCTTATGCTCGTCAACTATCTTTAATAGAACTTAACTCAGAAATATCAACTGTGGAGAGTAGAATTTTTGAGGCATCTCATCTGCAAAATAAGAATTCACCTATAGAATTAGCAAAACAAATAAGACTATATTTGAATGTGAGTCTAAACGAACAAACAAACTGGAGAAATAATGCCATAGCATTAGAGAGATGGCGAAATTGTATTGAAGAAAAAGGTATTTACATTTTTAAAGACGCTTTTAAGGATGACAATATTGATGGTTTTTGCCTTATTCATAATCAGTTTCCTGTAATTTATTTAAACAATTCAAAAGTAAAGGTTAGACAAATATTTACCCTGTTTCACGAATTGGGTCATATTTTATTGCAAAAGAATAATGTTTCAGGTAATAATTTTTCAAAAAATAAAAACGATGAGAGTTTTTGCAATCGCTTCGCTTCGGAATTTTTGTTTCCTTCTGATCACTTCAAAAAAGTTTGTAAAAATATCGAATATAGTGATACATCAGTAGGAGAATTAGCAGAAGAA
This sequence comes from Candidatus Poribacteria bacterium, assembly GCA_965208245.1. GTDB lineage: Bacteria > Poribacteria > WGA-4E > WGA-4E > WGA-3G > MSPOR6. The sequence continues at coordinate 3,815,230 of OZ242325.1, read as the reverse complement.
TATAAGGTTAGTCGACAAGTAATTTTATTGAAATTTCTTGAACAAGGATTTATTGCAGAAGAGGAATATCAAAAAGAGGTAAACTATCTCATTAAATCCTATGAGAACAAAGAAAAGACAATCAGTTCTAAATCTTCAACTAGTGGAAATTATTATAATACAAAAGCAACATATTTAGGATATAAATTTATGGAGTTAGCATTCAATGCATACTATAACAAACGATGTTCTATTGAACAACTCGCAAACCATTTAAATGTTAGCGTAAAAAATATATCTGGTCTTGAAGATTGCTTGTTAGATAGGATAGCTCTTAAATGATAAGTGTATTTGATACTAGCACCATTAAGACATTCAGATTTTACTCTTTAGACAGTTTTCCATCCTTTTGGAATAATATCAACTCTATGATTGATATGAATCAAATAATTTCTACTCGAGAAGTTTTAAGAGAGATTAAGATCAAATGAAAATCATCAAGATCTATTAAATTGGGTAAGTCAAAACAGTAGTATCTTTTTGACACCCGAATCAGACGAGACTGAGTTTGTGAACGAAATTTTTTCATTCAGGCATTTTGAGGGATTAGTTGATGCCAAGAAACAATTAAGAGGTGGATATTGTGCTGATCCTTTTATTATTGCTCTTGCTAAAGTGAAAAACGGACGCGTTATTACACAAGAAGTCAAAAAACCGCATAGACCAGATATTCCAAATGTTTGTGAGAAATATAATATTGAGTGCATGAATCTTGATGAATTTATGAGGGTTAATAATTGGATATTTTAAAAGGATGTCTTCTTCACTGTATGATGGAAAGGCAAGACGTTGTGTCTGTTTGCCGTTAGTTGTGTTTGTGCGTTGTGGTGTTTTCATAACATTTTGGTTGCTACTTTTATGGACAATTTTAACAGAAACTGATGATAATGGCAAATAATCGGAATTAGTCGTTTTGGGATATGGTAATAGTCCGAATATCTATATAGACCCGGTTTCTGAAGGGTAATTATGATTGATTTAGGTAATACTATGACACTCATGAATCCATACGCGTATGTAGGTGATGAACTCGTTACTGCTGCAGATGTGAAAGATCGCGAGATGGATTTTAGATGTCCGAATTGCAATGAAAGTCTTATCTTAAAAAAGGGAGAAATAAGAACTGCGCATTTTGCCCACAAACCTAATGTACCCGAATGCGACCCTGATTTGGTAACGCATAAAATTGCCATTGATATGATTTGCAGTGGCAAAGAATTTAAATGGACTTTTCATTGCAGAAATCATGCATCAGAATTAGACATCTATTATGAATATGGACTTTTTTTTAAAAAAGGCGATAATACAGAATGTGAATATTCTTATAGCAGAACATTTGGAGGTAATAATTATTTATTTGAAAAAGAGTATAAGATAAGTAAATACTATGCAGATATTGCCGTTTTTTTTAATGGCGAGTTAAAAGGTGTTATAGAAGTTTGCAATACGCACAAAAATGAACCTGAAAAAGTATCATATTACAAGGATAACAAGATTTTATATATTGAAGTAGATGCATGTTCGGTAATAGATGCTTATAAACGAAACATACATGTTACGATTCTTAATAGTAATTTATCTGATCTTTTGAGTTGTGATGTGTGTATAAAAACGAAAAGAGTTATGTTATTAATGAATATGAATAACTCTTTACCGTGGTTGTCTAAATATGAATTTAAAAAGAGAACAAGAGAAAATTTTAATCGTGTATTTAGATTGACTGATGATGAAGTTTTGTTACGTATGGATAAAGCATAAAAAAGCAGATAGAAGATTTGGATAGCTTGAGTGACATAGAACTAAATAATCATCGTGAACTAAATAATCGTATATTATCTATATATCAAAGGTCACGTAAGGATTTATAGCAATTTTACGAGATCCCAAAACGACTAAGTCCGAATTATTATTCTTCCCAAGGGTTTTCTAGTGGCATTGGCTTACTTGGTTCTTCATATATCAGCTTAACCCGTATTGTCCCCGATTCACGTGGTAGTGGGGTGTCTATGACAGCATCTACGTTAAGGATTTCTTCTTCGTGGTATGTTGGGAAGGTGAAACGTTGCGTCTGTTTGTTGTTAGTTGTGTTTGTGGGTTTTGGTGTTTTCATAAGATGTTTGGATACTCCTTTTACGGACAATTTTAACAGAAATCGAGATTAGTATCGTTTACTTCCCGAATAGGACACCTTCCTATTCTACCAAATTACAAGAACGTGAAAAACGATTATCTAATCAGAGTCGGCGTTGTGATTTCGTTGTGTATTACCGTTTTTATGGCAGACAACCAATTCAGTTTGCTGATTTCTGCTAACTTGCTGTCCATACGCCACAGCATCCTTTTTGGTGTCAAAGTGTTTCAATGCTCTCAGCGCATTGCCGCGTACTACATCCCATCCTCCTTCCGGATTGGCAACTACATAATGTTCTTTTTCAGTTCGACCGTAAACAACAGCTTCTACTGAACGTCTAACCTCAACTCTTGAGAGTTTCCCACGTTTCGGAGTGCTTCTGATAGTTCTTTTTCTTCCCATTTTAATCACCTGCCTTAGTCGTAATTCAGACTTAATCACTTGTAACCTTTAGCCATTCCTCAATCACCAAAGTATAATCATTAAAAACCATCTCTTCAACTATAAGTCGATGCATTTGAGCCGTTTTAGGCAAATCCTGCAGAAATTCTTGGTAACGTTTCCAAATGATGCTGCCGCTTGGAATTGTCTGAAGTCTTGAAGCGGTGCGAAGCCAATTTCGAATGACTTTTACAATTTCTTCTTGCATGTTACCGTGTGTCTGAATATCTTGTCCTGCTATATCCGATATAAACTGTTGATACCGGTAAGGTGTTTTATCCAATATGAGACATTTTTTGCCTTTTTGTTCTTCCGATCCAAATTTCTTTGCCCCGATGAAAACGCCCAACTCCAAAGGCATATTAAAACGAGGAAAACCTGACGGTTCGTCCAATTCTATTCTGGATATGTCGTGTATACCGTAACGGCAATCTGCAATAATTTCGTAAATTTTATCAATCCGTACTTGACTTGCGTCATCTTCTTCAAGCGCACAACGAGGGATAAAACCACAATCAAGGACCGCAAATACCATCGCATCAAACAGGGGTTTATAAACTGGATCAAATGGACAATTGATAAAAACGTTATGATTATAGTGAGGTGATTTCATGAATTGTCAATTGCCTATTCTTCCCAAGGATTTTCAACAGGTAACGGTTTACTGCGTCCTTTGTATATCAACCTAACCCGGATTGTTCCTGATCGGCGCGGTGGTGGTGGCGTTATGGCAACATCCCAGTTAAGGATGTCTTCCTCATCGTAAGTTGGGAAGGCGAGACGTTGTTTCTGTTTATCGTTAGTTGTGTTTGTAGGTTGTGGTGTTTTCATGATATTTCGTTCTCCTTTACATAACAATTTTAACAGGAATTGGTGATTTGTGCAACGATTTATCGGGCATGGGAGTGTAAATATTATGTCCCCTTTTTGTCAGAATCGTGCTCTTTGTCTGAATCGCGGATTACGCGGAGGACACGGAAGACGCGGAAGGGTGTTTTGGGAATTTCAAGGTATTTTCATAATTACCGAAATATCGTAGCACGGGGAATGCCATTGGGCGAATGCGCGCATGGCATTCGCCATGATTCAGACCGTTGATTTCACTTTCAGTTTGCGCCGTTTTGACACAAACTAAAAGTTCGTGCTACATAGGTAGCAACTTGGGTTATAATAGAAAATCGGTATATGTGCAAACAATTTCAATTGTAAATGATGGAGAATAGAATGTGTTTCCCCATAACATCAATTCCCCAAACCCATACGATACTTGATGTCGTAGTTAATGATAAAGTCTAATTCCTCGTCCGTGAAGCCGTAGTGTTCGGCAAGCACACGGTCGATCTTATCTATGATGTGTTTAGACTTTTGAATTTTGAACTGTTGTGTTTCAATACGTCCAGTCTGTCTTTGATTGCGAACCTGCATTATACTATTTCTCTGAAGATCTTCTAAATACAGTTTACCTAGTTCTATCAGTTTTTGATCATAAAGTGCAGATTCAGGAATTGGAAAATTCTGAATGTCAGAGGACGAATGATTTCGACAGTCGGTGGTAATTGTATACCACCACCAATATATATCACTGCTTAAAACTGCAATAATAGGTCTTAATATTTCCTGAGATTCAACACCAAATGACTTTTCAGCTGTTGAACTGCTTGAATGACCATTAACTGTAAAAGCAGGTGAAAAATCAGTAAAAACCTTCCAATATAAACCGCCTGCGACACGATGATAAACTCTATGTCCACTTTGAGCAGTAAAGAATCTTAATGTAGTTTCAATACCTATACATTTATTGAGTATAGGAGTTTCTACTTCTTTACCTAGTTTTGGTGACCAATAAACAGATCTTTCTCGTGGTATATCAACAAAGTCCACATTAAACATTAATGAATCTCTGTTATCAGATGACCATTTTTGACAATTCGTTGAAAAACTTTTGCCTTTGATTGAATGAGTAGCAATGAAAATAGTTAATAGAAGGTTTACATTTTCAAATAGTTTTGCTGGACGCCAGGAATAGTTGGCATACCAAACATTATGACTATCTTCCAACAAGTTTTGTATGATTTTCATACGTTGTGTTGACACCAATGCTAAAGGAACAATCATGCTAATACATCCTTGTTGAGATAGTAGATGTAAGCTACGATCAATACACATAGCGTGTATTGCCTTGGTTGTATTGCTGACTAAGCTGTTCTGTGGTGTGTAATCAACTTGTCTAAATTCTAGGTAGGGCGGATTACCAATAATCACATCAAACCCACCCTCTTGCAGAATCCCGTAAAACGCAATAAACCAATGGAAAGGTTTGTGTGAATCTAACCATTTTTCGTATTCCACGTGTTTGCCCGGGTCTATACCGTAATCTCTTGCAAGGTAGTCGTTCAGTTCATCTTCTAATATGCCGAGTCTGCTCTGCAAATTCTGTTTGTCCGCAAGCGTCACGTCTCCGCCTAATGTTGTTTGTTGTTCACGAAACTGATCAAATAGAATCTTTACGTTCTCTGCTTTTTCTCTGATACTTTCCATCGTGTTCTCAAAATCAAACCTACCAGAAATTGAATTTTCTACCTCGTTGTATGTAGCAAAACCTACAAGTGTATTCCCTGCCTGAATGTTAAAGTCAATGTCTGGTAACGGTTCAATCTGTTTCACATCCTCAATCTGTGCAACCATTTTGAGGAAGAGGCGAAGTTTGCAGATTTCTATTGCCTCGTCCATGATGTCAACGCCGTAAAGGTTTTTGATAATAATGGATTTAAGGATGAAATAATCAGGGTTGGGATGTTGTTTTATATCTTCAAGCACATCTCGAAAATCGCTGAATTTTTTAGGGTGGGGTTTTATGTCAGCATGCTGCAGTTCATCAAGGAAAACCTGCATCCTGTCAAGACATGCTTCATAAAGCGGTTTCAGGATGTTCAACGCGGCAAAGAGGAACGCACCAGAACCACAAGTCGGGTCAAGTACTGTCACTTCGGTGATGGCTTTCCAGAAGGCACGGAGTAGTTCGGGGCCCTCACAGTTTTCAAGGACATCTTGGGCAAATTGTCGGATATCAAGGTTATAGGTTATCAGATCATTGATGTCGTTTACTTCTCCATCTGCAAGTTTGGCGCGGACGGTTTCATAACGTTGCCGGCGTGCTACCACTTCTCTCCAAATTTCTGTAGGTAGAGCAAATTCTTCTGGTGCAAGTGTGTTCCAATCTGTACGTTGAGAGACATCACTAATGCCGACAGCAATATTCTCAGGTAACGGGATACCAATACCTTTTTTGACTGCATCGTAGATATAGCGGTCCGGGTCTTCTTGTAGGAGTTTCCAAACAGAGGCGTCACCTTCAAAAGCGATCTTACACGACTTTCGTGCTGCGTCAAAGAGGAAGGGAATGATGGTATTTTTGCTGATGTATTCTGTGATGTCCTCTTTGGTGTAGTAAGCACCCATCTGTTTCTGGTTGATGTATTTTTCAAAGATGTAACCGAGTACATCTGGGTTAATTTCGTTATCGTTTTTGAGGGGACGATCATCAAGGTGCCACTGGTACTGTTCAAAGAAGGTAAAAAGTTTCTCAAATGCTGTGTCAGGGATTTCAATGTTTTCACCGTGGCGTGTCTCGATCTCGTGTTTTTGGAAAATGCCACCGTTGAGGTAAGGGACTGTACCGAGTATGTCTGAAATGTCATCATCTCTTTCGTTTTCAGGTTTTGCAAATCCTTCAAAAAAGAGTGGACATAGGAATTCTTTGTAGTATAGGTCCGTGTTGTTTCTCTGGGTTTCTCTTAGTTTCGTTTTCAGATAGTCTTTATCGCTATTCAAAAAACCTTTCTTTTGAATGAAGTAGATGAACATGAGACGATTGAGCATCACCGAGACGTACCACTTTTGCATCTCTTCATCGGGAATGCCGTTGAGAAATCCGAGAAAGGCATCGTGTTCTTTCTTGAAACGGTCATAGAACTTTTTGGTAACCTTTTCAGCGTAAAATGCAGTCCCGACGCGTTCAATCACGCCAAAGAGCGTAATTTCTTCTTCTTCATCTAAACTAATGGCAATGTTTTGTAGTTTTTGGATCAGAGAATCACCGGACTGCCAAGTTTGGTAGCGGTGTTCGCGGCATGCGTCCGGTTTCCCTTGTTGACGTTTGACCCACTGCCATATTTGCATGGATTTGTTAGCATCGGTATAGATGATAAAGTTTTCATGTGAGGTTCTTGCGACCTGTTTTTGGATTTTACGGCGGGTTGCATAATCTGGAAAGGGGTGTTCTTCTGTCATCTGTGGACATTCATAGACTGCCATACCGCGTTTTTGTGCTATTGCGGTGAGTATGTATTCGGTTTCATCTACTACCACTGGCAGAATTTGTGAATGATTATCCCAACCGAGGGTTTGCGTAAAGAGATCTTCAAATTCGGATTCTCTGAGGTATTGGCGTGTTTCTTGAGGGTTAAATTGCATAGGCGTTCTTGTAGGTTGAAGGGATATAACTATCTGATTTGACGAGTAATTCGTCATTCATGAGATGACCGACGACAAGTTTAGATTCTTTCATCTAATACCTCTAACAATATGGATTATGTTAATGTCAATTATACCTGATTTAGACATGGATTACAAGGTTTAACTACTCGTTTGTTTGATGTAGTAACTTTTCTTTTATTTTTCCTATGTTGTGTAGTATACTTTTAAGCATTCTTTTATAGTCTATAGAAAAACAAAACGAGAAAGTGACCATGCAAACTACCATTATTGAGAAGCTTAAGCATCTTTCACCAAAGGACCATGAAGAAGTTTTAAATCTTATTGATTCCTTGTTAACAAAAAAGGGTTCAGATAAAAAAAGGAAACCCAAATTGATGTGGATTGGTGGCTTAGTAGAATATCAAGGGCAGTACACAGCACTTGAACTTCAGAAGAAGGCATTGGATTGGAGAGATTAAGTGTATCTTTTAGACACCAACATTTTCCTGGAATCTCTGTTAGGGCAAGATAGAACAAACGAAGTTCGATTGTTCTTGCAGTCCATTGATTTGAGGACAATCTTTATAACGGATTTGTCTCTTCATTCCATCGGTATTATTCTGTTCCGGTTGAATCATTTTCCGCTTTTTGTCTCATTTTTAGAAGATATAGTAATTGACGGTGTCGGTGTCCTCTCACTGTCTCCAGAAGAGCACAAGACGTTAGGACAACCATCTTATCAATTCAATCTTGACTTTGATGATGCATACCAATATGCTGTCGCAAAGAAATATGATCTGCAATTTATCAGTTTTGATACGGATTTCGATCGAACAGATAGAAGCAGACAGGAACCTGTTGACGTCTTGTAAGACACACTTAATTAGGTAGAAAGACCTAACGAACACACAATCTTGGGTTCTTGCATTTCGTGTTCTTCCTCAACGATACAGAGCCTACCATCGTTCCATAATTCGATCACCACTTCAGCAAGTTTTTCGTTTGAAATTCCGAGACGTAGTTGCCTGTTGAGAATATCTTTTGCAACCGGACGTAGTGGATAACGATAGATATTCTCGATGACCTGTTTGAGGTCTGCCGTTGCAAACAGTGTATTTTCTACTTCAGATGCATAGTCTTTTAGTCGTTGATATGTGCGGAAACGTGCCCCCGAAGGTCTTCCAAGTTGTCCTCCGATCCTCCTATCTTCAGATATGATTAACTTTGCAGCATCATTGACAAGTTCATGGTGTTTCTCAAGCGGTTGTAGTGCTTCTGTTTCTGGTTCGCATGCTGCGGTTTGTAGAATGGTAAATTGGGATTCCGTTACACTTTCTCCATTTTTATTCACCCAAGCAAGTGCGTCATTATCGTCTCCCGTTCTGATATAGACTAATGCGCCTTCGGGTTGCGTATCTGTCGGTGAATGGGGTTTTGTTGAATAGACTACAGATGGTAGTTTGGTGATGATTTTCTCTAATTTTGGGTCTTCCGTGATGGCATTTTTCCAAATCTGATATGCGTGAGAAGCGAAGTCTACATCGTTATCCATATCATCGTCAAGTAGTCCTGCATGTTCGTTGTATAGATCAACGATTGTTTGGTCTCCGCTTTCACCGTCATCTTCAAAGAATGCCTCATCTGTACCGATGACTTCTGATCCCTCTCGGAGGCGTGCTCGGACGCGTCCACGAAGATTGATGAGTCGTTCAACACCTTCTGCGGGTAAAAAGGAGTAGCATAAGATGTCCTCAGCAGTCTGTCCGATTCTGTCAACGCGTCCTGCGCGTTGGACTAAACGTATGATTGCCCATGGGAGATCGTAGTTGACGACGATTGCACAATCCTGTAAGTTCTGTCCTTCACTCAAAACATCAGTGCTGATAAGCACGCGCAACTCCTCCTCTCGCTTAAAAGCACCTTTTCTATTATTGCTAACCGGACTGAATCGGGTTGCCAGCTGCGTGGGATTAGCGACATCCCCGGTAGCAGCGGCTAAGTGTGTCAATCCGCGTTCTTCTAATGCAGCATTTAGATAATGCACAGTGTCCGCAAATTGTGTGAAAACTAAAACCTTGGTATCGGGGTGTGTTTGTGTTAGTAGGTGTTCAAGTGCATTGAGTTTTGCATCTTTTGTTTCATCCCAGTCACCGTATCGTTTTAAAATCTCAATGAGTGCTTCCGCGTCTTCAGTGAGTTGTTCCCTTAGAATAGGCAGAAACAGGTCAGAACGAATCCATTTAAAACGGGTGTGGTACTTTGCCAGATAGAATTGATAGATAATTGCAGCACGTTCTTTGTACTTTTCAGTCGTATATAAATTGGAATCAGAATCGGAGGTATCAATCAGTTCGTCATCTTCATCCTCCGAAGCAGCTGAAATAAGGTTGACATCATCCGTATCTGCATCACTGAGCCGTGTATCAAGCATGGATACGTCAAGTCCACCGATAGGAAACGGTTCGTTATTTTCTATAGCGTATAAGAAGATATAATTTCGTAAGATGTGTCGGTCAACGGATTGTAAAAAGGCTTTTCCACTACTTTCGAGGCGTTTGAATAGATTAGTACGACAAAATCCCATCAACCGTTTTCCACCGCGTGAGAGGTCTTGCAATTGTTGTTTTTCAGTTTCTGTAGGGGGTTTTTCTGGTGAATCATCAATATAGTTAGCAAGTCCATATCGTGCCAAATTAAGACTGTTTATAGTATCCACAACAGTTTCTGAGTATAGTTGTGCATAAGTGTCCTCAGGGTCTTTGTCGTCAATCGTGAATCCAACAGTTTTCGGTGCGCGGGTAGGAAAATAGGATCGTGTTCCATCGGAAAATAGTAGATATTTCCTTTTTGTTTCGGTATCTTCCTCAGCATAATTTTGCATGATGAAACTACGTGTTCTGCGAACAAGATACCGCCGCATCAGTTCTCGCCAATCGTCAATTTCTTCACTATGTTCAAATGCAGCGAGTGTGTGTATTCCGCTTTGATGTTTCGTCAAAAACATCAGTTCACCACCAATTTTATTGATGTAATGCTCTGGTAGAATGCCGATGTCTTCGGATTCATCAACAAAGAGGCGGAGTTGATTTGAGAGATCAAGAAAGGTCTTGTTGTATGGTGTGGCAGAGAGGAGAATGACTTGACTCTCATTTTTCTGGATATAGTCTTGAATTACCCGATAACGTTTACCTTCACGGTTTCTGAGATTATGGCTCTCGTCAATCATTACCAATCTATACCGTCTGAGATCGGGGAGTTCGTTTTGCACTCGGCTCATTGATAGAACCTTTCCACGTAAACGGTATTCTTCACGATAATATTCCCACATCTGGACAAGGTTCTTAGGACAGATGATAAGTGTTTCGAGATCGTGATCGTCTTCCATGATGCGTGCAAGTGCTGTTCCCATAAGTGTTTTGCCGAGACCGACAACGTCTCCGATAAGGACACCACCTCGTTTGTTTAGATGATGTGCTGCGATTTGGACGGCAGCGGTTTGAAAGTCAAAAAGGGTGTTTTCAAATTCGCGGGGAATTTGAAATTCATTTAATCCTGCCCGTGCTTCATGGGAGAGATGATATGCCATTTTTATGTAGATATGGTAAGGAGGTATCAGTTTTTCGCGTGCCCAACTTTCATCAATGATTTCTACTAATTCTTTAGATATATCTATGCACCACCTTTCGTTCCATCTATCCTCAAACCAAGCTTCTAATTTCTGACAAGCGTCAGCATCGAGCACATCAATGTTGAGTTCTCCCTGTTTTGAAAGTCCAGCGAGTGTTAGGTTACTACTGCCAAGGTAACCCACAATTGGGGATATAGGGTCTTGTCGGTGAAGTAGGTAAAGTTTGGCATGCAGTGGGTGTTGTAGAAATAGTTTTACCTTTACCTTCTCGTCCCGAATTTGGTGTGCTAATTGTCTTAGGCCGATTTCGTCTTCACGTGTGGGGATTCCAAGTGTCAATTGTTCACGGAATTCCTCTGCTAACTTCTTTTTTAAACGAAGTGCAGTTTGATTGTCCAGCTTATCTGCTGCTTTAATAACACGCATGGCGTGTCGTAGTTCTTCATCAGGGTTCTGATGCATCCCGACGAGTAAACGGCAGCATGCTTCATCTCCACCGTGCCAATTTTCAATGTAATTTGCGAGTCTTCTCCAGCCTCTGAGGTTAAAATAACCCACGCAAAAATCTGCATGGGTAGAGGCTTCAAGGGTTTGTTGCAGTGCTTGAAGGAGCGGTTGGTCAATATTGTCAAAGATTCTGGGCATAGAATGGTATTCCTTTTTTTACGTAGCAATTTTTGCTGTATTTTAACAGATACTATCTATTTGTGCAAATCTATTTCAGATGGGCCATGAATTGCCCTACTACAAACTAGTAGGTTCGTAGTAGGGCAATTCATGGCCGTCTACAACACACACATTCTAAATGAAGATTAAATTATTAATTGGGTAATACGCGGGCGGGGAAACCCCGCCCCTACGAAACTTTGTTCCTACGATGAGTGATATCAGATGAATTACCCAAAGATTTCTCTAATCTTCATACAGATTGTGTTACAATACACCCAATCTTTCAGAATGGCTATGAGTGGCGAAGGTATTGTCTGTATATCAACGGGATTTAATGTTACTCCATGTCGTAACAAGTTTTCCTTCGGGTTCTACAGACAGAAATTTACCATCCTTAATCTGATTTATTTCGGTTTCAGACAATGCACGATTAAAGATGAAGTAATCATCTAGCAACCCTTGATACCAACGCTCATTTTTGTGATGTCCAATTCCTGCGTTTACTCCCCATTCAGCGGATAGTTTTCCTGAACCTTTTCCTGAGTGCGTTTCTTCACCATCAATATAGATCATTACGTCACCACTATCACTATCATAGGTTCCAGCGAAATGAACCCATTTACCTGCTTTAATTACGGGACCTGGATTGATCTCAAAGACAGTCATGTTTGTCTCGTTTCGATGAAAAAAACGGAATCCGCCAGGACGGATTTCCATGTGATAAAGTCCATGTAGATGTGCTGTACCAATGGCATCAAGCAGTGTTTGTGCATTTCCTGAACCGGTGTGGTTAATCCAAACAGCTAATGTTAATCCATCTACCGGACCGTTCTTAAACTCCGGACCATTCATATTAATCCATACATCGGTATCTAAAGCAATGGCTTTTCCATAGACACCTTTTTCCCATTTAGGATTTCCTTCACCTTCAACTTCTCCATCATTACCGTTTTTTGATCCATCTTTAACCGTTTTACTTTCTTCATCAAAACTATAGTAAACGGACAATGTCGGGTCATTTAAATTTAAATTAGCCTGAACTGAAAGGACACATGTTCCCAAACATATCAGGACGGTTAGATAGATGTGTAGTTTCTTAACGCTATTAATATACATGCTCTACTCCTGTATGTATAACCTAGTGGTATTTTATATTGGTCTTACGACATTTATTTGGACATTCATTATACATAATTTAATTTTGATTCCCTTTTACCAACCCTCTGAACTATCCCGTATCACACACATCTATCATGCAAAGGCGAATGTAACAACAAAAACCCACAACGATCCAATATGGACGTGCGGGCACAGCAGCGGTAGAACTACCGAAACTTCCAAAGTTGTTTTGTCGTAATGTGCTTTTAAATTTAAACGGTGACGTTGGCAGGGGGGGGCTCAAAATCACTGTTAAAGCAAAAGTATCAAGTAGAACACCGACCCAATCGACGCTCAGACAGTAGATATTTGGCGCGCTTATTTGGATAAAACGATAGTTCCTTTGTCGGTTTTTCATTGTTTCCACTCAAAAAGAAAATCCAAGACTGAATACTAAAAGGACATAGTAGCGTCCTTTTTCCTTCGGAATTTCAATTACAAATAGATTATACTTTACTTAACGTCTTGCATTGTACAATTCTTTCTGATTTTTGTCAACAAAAAAATGTTTCATACTTTCAAACTACATAATATCAGAATTTAGAACATCAAAGTCACAAGACTTTCACACCTAAGTTAAAGCAGATCATCGTGCGGTTCTACTTGTCTAATCCCAGCGGATGGATTTAGACGAGAATGATGCATTAACCAATAGGCAGTAGTAACTATTATTCCGCCAAGAAGTGTGGCAACTAACCATATCTCAGCTTGAACGAAAATAGCACTTCCCCTCTGTCTGGCATCCCGATATATGCCAATAGCAAAAGAAATATGGACTATGGCTACCACTATGACAAAGAAAAAACTCCAAAACCCGAATATAATTGCCTCAAAGAATCCTATTCCCATTATAATTTCTCCGTTATGTTCTGATATATGTTTAGATATTTCGTTTACATGTGTGTTCGTGAACTCCACTTCTCCATATAGTTAGACGGCATTTCGCGGATAAACATAGATGCTACCTGTCCTCGATCGTTGAAACGATGTACGGCAGAAGATAGATATAGTTGATTCTGTGCACGCGTCATGCCAACATAGAACAGACGTCGTTCTTCTTCAAACTCCTCTAATGTTAGACTACTCCTACCGATAGGAAAATTACCATCTTCCATTCCTATAATAAAGACAACAGGAAATTCTGTTCCTTTTGCAGCATGTAACGTCATGAGTGTAAGTTGTTCTGTTTTATTGTCAAGTTCATCAAAACTGGTCAGCAATTTCTGGTAATCTAAGAGATCTGTCAGTTGATGTCCGTGTCCTACTCTTTCAAAGTTTAGGACAACATTCAGAAATCTGGACTTGTGTTCAATCCAATCACTGTCTTCCTTGTCAACAGGAACATCAAACTCTTTAAGCATATTGCAGCATTCAGTTACCTGTTCTTTCTCTGTCTGTTCAAAAGGCAGATCAACGGATAAGACATCCTGATTAACTTTCACATACCTTTTTGCAGCATTTAGATATGCTTCAATTTCAGGTGATATTTCCACTTCAGCAATATCAGAGGTCTTAGCAAGGATACCGGTACCAATTAATGGTAAGAATTCAGTGAGTGATTTTACTTGCTGTTTCTGTGTGTCAATTCTGATGAGTTCCTTGAAGATTTTGCGGTTGACTTCTACATCCTCCGAGGCATTATGTAGGCGTTCGTATCCAATTCCGAATTTTTCAGCGAGTGCCTGAATACCGCGTCGCTGTCTTGGGAAAAGCCTCCGTGCTGTAACCAACGTATCATAATGCGGATTCGGTAATCCTCGCTTCAGATGTTCTTGAAGAACACGTTCAAGAATAGGATTATCATACTTTGCAACATTGTGTCCGATAAGAATACGATCTTGAATGAAACTACACAATTCGGGAAGCACCATTTCAATACTCGGACAGTCTTTGACGGTCCCTTCATCTATGCCGTGAATACGTGTAGTTTCTCTCGGTATGTATCCCCCCGGGGGTTTTACTAATCTATAGTACTTTTCTATTCCATTTCCAACAGCATTGAGGCGTTGTGCAGCTATCTCAACGATATTTGCATATCTTGTATCAACGCCAGTCGTTTCTAAGTCGTAAATGACCATATCTGCCATGTTCGGTGATTCAAAACGACTCAATAGGCGTTGACATAGCTTAAGGGCAGCGATGCTGTGAATACCGTCAGATTGAAGTTGAAGTGTGCTGATACCCTCTGTAGCGGTTGTTCCGATTATTATAATGCGCGAATCTGCTGATGTTTCGTCCAACTGACCGAAATCTCCAATTAAGAGATTGATACCATTTTCGTTCAGATGCAGTTTAATGCTGTCCGTATCTTTCGGTAATAGTTGTAGTTCTACATTCTTATTCAGATAGGTTTTCAGGGTCTGATGTATGATACTTGCTGCACAGTATTCATCTACTCCGTAGTTTGCCGTGATCTTAATGGATTCATTGCGATCAAGCGTGCTATATAGGACATCCTGTATAAGGGAAATATTTTGCATTTCGGGTTGTCTTTCAATTGTTCCTAGTTCCCTTTGTCGGTATGGTGACCGAAAACTATCTAATGCTGCAAATAACTTTTGGACAATTTTATCTATCTTCTCCTCTTTTATCTCTTCAGATAGAGTTTCAAGTCGTTCCCATAATTCCTGAATGTTACGTCGTGTAAATGGACCAACATCCTCTGGGTAACCATCAATGTTCTTTAAGAGTTCTACTAAAGTTATCTTCTTTCGGATTGCTAACCACTTAAGACGAACCCATGTTAGATCGTCAATTCGTTTTTCGGGAAAGTTGATTGCATTCTCAAGGTCTTGTGGGAGTTGCCACTGAATGAGTCGAAGGTAGGAGAAGATACCTTTACTGATTTCTTCATCAAAAGAGTTCGAAGGTCGGATACGTTGAAATTTTATCTTCTGTCTGAGTAATTCCTCTGCTAAAACATCGGCAAGTTTGTGCGTTCGGTAGAAGATAGCGATATCGCGATAGGATACCCCCCGATGCATAATCAAATTTTGGATGATTCTTATGATAAATCGTGCTTCCTCGGTAGCTGTACTAAAGGTATAGTGATATATGTTGCGTCCAACATCTTTGTGTGTTTTAAGCGTGTGCTGTTTCTGTCGTTCCGTATTCTTACTGATGACCTCTTCTGCAGCCCGTAGTATTTTCTCACTACATCGATAATGCTCATTCAATTCAACGATTTTAGGTGAGAAATCATCTATAAAATGCTCAATATACTGTGGATTAGACCCGCGCCAACTGTAAATTGATTGATCAGCATCCGCAACTACCATTAGGTTATTATTTGGTGGTGCGCTGATGCGTTTAAGTAACGCATACTGGACACTATTCACATCATGGTATTCATCCACAAGGATATAAGAGATGTTTTTGTGGTAATCAGTTTGTATTTCTGAAACTTCTCTGAAAAGTTCAACTGTCTTAAGTAGCAGATCATCAAAGTCAAGTGCGTTGTATTTGGTGAGTTTGTCTTGATAGGCATTGGTTGCACGCTTTATGTTTTCTTCAGTATCTGGATCATCTATTTCTGCGATGACATCAGGTTCAATATACAAGTCATCCGGTACGTTCTTTAGTTGACCCCGACTTAATTGCTTACCCTCACTGATGATATTTCGTAGTCGCCAAGAAGGGTAGATGTGTGAGTTCAGATTCAATTCCCGTATCGTCTCTTCCAAGATTTCGTCTTGGATTTCTTGATCAAAGATAGCGAAGTTTTCACTGAGACCTATCTGTTGTGCATGTTTTCGTAGCACTCGGACGCAGAATGCATGAAAGGTGCTGACCTTTATATCGGAACCGTGCGGTTCACCGATCTCTTTGTTAACCCGTTCTTGCATTTCTTCGACGGCTTTATTCGTGAAAGTGATAGCAAGGATGTTGTAAGGTTTGATTCTGTGTTCCCGAATTAAATACCCGATGCGGTGTGTGATGACTTTCGTTTTACCGGTACCTGGACCCGCAATAACGAGTATCGGTCCGTCTTTATGTATGACTGCTTCAGCCTGTTTTTTATTTAAGTTGTGTAAAATGTCCATTTTTTCGTTTCTGTTTCTTAGGGATAGGAGTGGTATTTTTCAATGAATTTTTGGAAATATAGTGGTTGACGCAAAATCAATAATGCAAAAGAAAGTATATAACAGATTACCCAAAAATACAAGGCCTAAAAAACTGAGGTATTCGCGTATTTACCAGAACAATTCCTGTCAACAATATCTAAGTTCTTCCAATACCACCGTTGCGTAACTGCCAGCAGGCAATGTAAAAGAGAGACGCACCTCGTTGTCAACTACCTTTACTTGATGCAAATCCATCTGAATACGGAGCGGTCTACGTGTACCTGATAATTGCACACCCGCAATCTTGCGGAAAGACTCTGGCTTAACTCCCTCCGCTGATAGTAATTTTTGCTCCATTTCCAAAACTTTACCGGTAGGTTGTTGCATTTTATACCCGAAGATAGGTCCAGTAGGACTAATTTCAAATGCATCAGCACGGGGTTGTTCGCCCTCTGCGTTTTCAACGAGAAAAGGTGCGCCATTACGATGCTTGATAGCTATATCACCATTCATCAGTTGTCCTAAATCTGGTAATCTTTTCTCCAAAATACAATTAAACAGATATGCCTGATATGCTGATAGATAGAGTTTCCGCTTGCGGTGCGGAATACATGTAACTATTTTTTCAAGTGAATCAGTTTCTCTCATACCTTTAATCCGCTTTGCCAAGTCAGTGAACTGTGCAGTTTCAGTATCAAGCACATATCCTAATGCTCTCTTCCAATCCTTATTCAGTAATGCCTTCCCTATCAGGTGTGAATCCTTTTTATTGCCGAACCGTTGTTCACCATACCGATTTGGTACAGCTTCTTTTGATAACTGTGCCATTTTTTTCTCAACATTGGGTAAGGTTTTCGGGGAGGTATAGCGAAGTGTTATTTCAAAACGGTTAGCTTGAAGGTGTCCTATACGTAGTTTATGTGAATGTTGTTCTGCCCATAAAATCAGAATTTGTGGGACCTTTAACTTCAGAATCTGTTCAGGTGGAATTCCTTCAACAGACAGTATCTGCGTTGTGATTGCATGTTTATCTTTCAGTCCGGCATATCCGATACTTCTATGATTAACATGGAGTTCACGCGCAATTCGATTTATGGCTTCATAAGTGGTAAGACTGCGTTTCCGAATAGCGAAGAAAGTATGTGTACCTGATCGTGAAGGTTCATATAAAGGTATTTCTTCAACGATAAAGTCTTCAGGTTCAAATTTCATCTGTTATTCTCGTTCTTTTGTAACCCTGAAACAGAATTAACTTGCATTGTATCACATTTTCAATTACACTATAAAGGCATAGTTGGTAGAGAATGCGATTCACCTTACAAGAACTCCGGGAATACTCGCTTATTTAAATAGGTTCAAAAAACATGCCAAAAATCAGAATCCTCTCAGCAGATGTAGCGAATAAAATAGCTGCAGGTGAAGTTGTAGAACGTCCTGCATCTGTCGTAAAAGAACTCGTCGAAAATGCAATAGATGCTGAAAGCACAAGCATCCGGGTTGAAATCCGTGCAGGGGGTAAAAGCCTTATTCGTGTGTCGGACAACGGAACCGGCATGGAACGTGAAGACGCTCTCCTTGCATTAGAACGCCACGCTACTAGCAAAGTCAATAACATAGAAGACCTTGAAAATATTAACACATTCGGTTTCCGTGGTGAAGCGTTAGCAAGTATAGCCTCTGTATCACAATTTGAACTCCTAACCCGCATTGCAGATGCAGTTCAAGGAACAAAAATTAGTGTTGATGGCGGTGTGTTCCGTTCTGTTGAGGAGAGTGGGTGTTCCCCCGGCACACACATCTCTATCAATAACCTATTTCACAATGTGCCAGCACGTCTCAAATTCATGAAGACTGAGACAACTGAAATAAACCATATCACGAAACAGGTGACATGGGCTGCGTTAGCACATCCGAAGATACATTTTATTCTCTCTCATAACGGCAGAACCATCTTGGATGTTCGTGCATGCGATTCAAATCTGGAACGTGCCAGATTGGTATATGGTAAAGAATTTGCTGATAACCTTATAGAATTCAGTGAAGAACTGCCAGATTTCAAACTATCAGGTATGATTGGCAAACCTGATTTTACCAAAACCAACCGAGAATATCAACTCTTTTTCATGAATCAACGTCCGATTCGTAGCAATATGATCGCTGCAGCACTTAAAGAAGGACTCAGTGTGACAATTCAGAAGGACCGCCATGCTGTAGCAGTACTCTTCATGACGCTTGAACCCAATACGGTTGATGTGAATGTTCATCCTGCTAAGATAGAGGTGCGTTTCCGAAATGAACGCACGATTTTCAGTGGGATTGTGAAGATGATTCACAACGTCATAAATAAAGAGAAGTTTATACCGAAAATTGAAACTTCTGTAGATGGAATACCTGAAAGACCCTATACTGAAGATGTCCCGGATGGAAACGCACGTGTTGACACCCATATGAGAAACAAGACACATACCATTACACCCCACCCCACTACACCTCAAACTTATCCTACAGATAGAAATGTCCAACGCAAGCAGACACCCTTCGAAGAAACAAGGCATACGAAGAAAACTGAATCTGAACCTATTCACACTGAACATAAAATTGACGAAGGTAGTCAACGAACTACGCCAATACCCCGAACCGTAATGCAACCGCCACAGCAGTCTATCCCAGCAGGTGTGAAACTCAAACTCCTTGATTTTGAGAATGTGGAGTTGAAAACAAATCTTTTCAAAACCTATATTGTTGCTGAAGGTGAAGATAAAGTTTTTTTTATTGACCAACATGTTGCCGCAGAACGAGTGCTTTACGAACGCTTCGTCAATCAACTTAAGTCAAACGGAATACCTGTGCAAGGGTTATTACTTCCTGTTACTGTTGAGGTGACTCCACAACAGATTGCCGTTTTCAAAGTTCATGGTGAGATCTTTGAGAAACTCGGTTTTGAGTTGGAAGAATTCGGTGGTAATACGATACTCATCCGTGCAATGCCCGCGCCGCTACCTACACGAGCTGCTGCACAGACAGTAACGGATATACTTGACAAACTCCCCGAACAACCGCATGCTGAAGTAGCGTTACCCAAAGCGATAGACGATGCGTTGATTACCCTTGCCTGCCGCGCTGCAGTAAAAGCAGGGGATACCTTAGATGCTAAAGAGATGCTAAACCTTGTTCGCGAACTGTCAGAAGCAAAGCACCCCTTCAACTGTCCGCATTCACGACCGATTATCATTGAAATGGAACGAGATGAATTGGAACGCAGGTTTCATAGACATTAAAAATCTTCAGTGAATACGATAGAAACCATATCATTTCTGACAGATTCTGTGAAATGTGTCAGCAGTCCTTCTTCACTCTGGCTTCACTCTGGCTTCACTCTGGGTAGGATATACATAGGACAATCGAAGATATTCAAATTCGGTGTGGTATTGCTTTCGGATTCATATCTTAACAGTTACCTCCCTTTTTTCTTTCCATGAGGTAACGATAGCTTCTGTAATCCGTAACGCTTGTAAACCGTCCCTACCTGTAGGTGCTGGTGTGCGGTCATTCAGTAAATCATCAACTAATGCAGCGATACGTAGTGCAAAAGTGCCGTCAAAAGCGAGTTGTTCCATACGGAAAATAGATGGACGGTATTCTTCAACGACCTGATTATCCCGTTTCATCAACGTTGCTTTACTGAGGACATTATCAACGACTATCTCTCCTGTCGATCCACATATTTCTAATCGTTCAATTGGGTGTATAAAATCGCTATCCCAGCTTGCTAACAGTGTTGCTACAGTCTCGGTTTCATATCGGAGTGAAATTGCCATACTTGTGTAGCAAGCGTCTTCACCTTCGCGTGCTTCGTATTTTCTCGGTTTTGCCATTTCTGCGCATACAGCAACGATCTCACCTCCGAACCAACGTAAGAGATCAAGCGCGTGCGTCTGTAGCTCGTAGAGTAGATAATACTCTCCTTTCCAAGTAGATGCTGGACCTCCTTGAGACAATTTCATATCCAGATAATATACTTGTCCTATACTTTCGGCATCAAACCATTTTCTTGCTTGTATATAACCTGGTGCGAACCGTCTGTTATAATCTATGGCAAGATGAACCCCTTTTTCATCAGCTTTTGCCACCATCTGTTCGGCTTCATCTATATCTAACGACAAAGGTTTTTCAGATATTACATGTTTACCAGCATCAAGACATTCCATTATAGGTTCAAAGTGCAAGTGATCAGCGGTTACGACATCAACGAGATCACATTCTTCATTCGCTAGCATTTCATTTATTGAAGGGTACCATCTTTCTAAACCGAGTTCTCTGGCACGTGCTTCTGCTTTAGCAGTATCAATATCACATACTGCCACGAGTTCTGCGCCTTGATGTTGTAGATATCCCTTCTGATGTAATAGCCCGATACCACCACACCCTACAGCAGTGACTTTTAGTTTTCCTGCCATTTTCGTGTCCTCCTTTTATGGACATAAGAAGATTGGACAGTTGCGTTAATTGAGTGACAGAAAACAGAAAAAAGGTTGACTCTTTCGTATCACAAGTCCTATCAGTTGTCACCTTTCCCCTAAGACGTTATATTATCAGATATATGGGGACATTGCAAGCGTTTTATTGCCTGCCCTTCGCTTGTCCCTTATACTGAAGTTGATATAGTCGATAATAGATGCCTCCCTTTTGTAGCAATTCATTATGATTACCGGTCTCGCGTATCTCACCTCGGTGCATTACAATAATCCTGTCGGCATTTTGGATTGTAGAGAGCCTGTGTGCAATAACGACGGATGTCCGATCTTGCATTAGACGACTGAGTGCATCTTGAATCAGTAGTTCCGTTTCTGTGTCAACGCTTGATGTAGCTTCATCAAGAACCAAGATGCTGGGATCAGATGCTAATGCACGTGCAAATGCGACTAACTGTTTCTGTCCTACGGATAACCCGCCGCCATCCTCCTTTATCTCTGTGCTATAGACATCAGGCATTTTCTGGACGAAACGGTCTAAATGTACATCTTTTGAGGCATTTATTATCTGTTTATCTGTTATTGAAGGGTCTCCTAAACTGATATTACGTTCAATTGAATCAGAGAATAGGAAGATATTCTGTTGTACGATACTGATGGCACTACGTAGTTCTTCCAAATTCATCTTTTTGATGTCTACGCTGTCAATCAGTATTTGTCCTTTGTTAATCTCATAGAATCGGCACATCAGATTGATGATGGTTGTTTTACCTGCTCCTGTATGTCCAACAAGTGCTACTTTTTCTCCCGGTTCAACCTTAAACGATACATCTCTTAGGACATAATCTTCGTCATTGTATGCAAACCAGACGTTTTTGAACTCTATTTCACCCTTGAGTGTATCAATTCCACGTTTATCGGCGGTTGAGACGATACTCGGTTCTGTATCTAGCAACTGAAATATCCGTTCTGATGATGCCATTGCATTTTGGAAGATTGTGTATTTCTCGCTGAGTTCTCGGATAGGCCAAAAGAACCTTTCTGCTAATTGGATGAACGCCACTAATGTGCCAAACGTCAACGCATCCTGAACAATCTGTCCACCACCATACCAGATAATAACTGCAGTAGCAAGAGATGCTGTAACTTCGATCAGTGGATGGAAGATAGAGAAATAGAAGATACTCCGAAGGTTTGCTGTCAAGTATCTTCGGTTTCGTTCGTTAAAGCGGAGATGACTGCGGTGTTCTTGTGCAAACAGTTTCATCGTTGTCATACCGACAATGTTCTCTTGCAAGAAAGCGTTGATGCGTGCATACTGTTTGCGTTGTTCACGAAAAGCGCGACGTGAGTAGATCTGATAGACGAGTGTTGCACCAAAAATTATCGGTATAACAGTAAACGCAACACATGCAAGTTGCCAGTTGTAGAGCAGCATTGCTACTACAATCCCCAGAATACTCAACAGATTACCGAAGGATGTAATAACGCCTGAGGTAAAGAGTTCGTTAAGAACCTGCACATCACCCATCACACGCGTCATCAAACGACCTACTGGATTTTTATCAAAATACTGTACATCTAAGCGTTGTAGGTGTGAGAATAGCGTCTGGCGGAGATCATGCATCACATGTTGTCCGACCATTAATTGCCGATATTCCTCAAAATAGGCACAGATAAACTCACCCAGCAAACTCAGGAGGAACAAACCTGCAAAGATACTTAGTCCATCTAATTCACCCGGAATAATATGTTGATCGATAGCCATCTGAATGATAACGGGACCGGCTAAACGGGATAGTGTTGTGCCTATCATAAAGATAGTAATGACGAGTAACTGAAATCTGTACGGTTTGAGGTATTGAATCAGCCGCTTCATTAAGACTCGGTCATACACTTTTCCGAGTTCTTGTTCCTCGTCGCTATATTCATGGAGTTCTCTACCCATTCCAAACATCTCGATATTTCCTTCTATAGTTCATCAAGTTCATCCAGTAGCAGTTGTGTTTCATAGATTCCAGCATATATTCCGTTTTTCTTCAGCAATTGTTCGTGTGTGCCCGATTCTACGATACTTCCATCATTTAGGACGACGATGTTATCTGCTGCCTTTACTGTTGATATCCTGTGTGAGATGAGGATAGTTGTCCGATCTTTCATTATCTCGTCAAGTCGGCGGAGTATCGTGTCTTCAGTTTGTGTGTCGACATTTGCAAAGGCATCATCAAGTATGAGAATTTTAGGTTTAATCAGGATGGCTCTTGCAAGTGAGCTACGTTGACGTTGTCCGCCTGAAATTGTAATTCCGCGTTCTCCGAGAAAGGTTTGTAAACCGTCAGGGAATTCTTCGATCTGTGATAGCAGATCGGATGTGTGTGCAGCAGCCTTTATCTCTTCATCATCTGGTGTCTCAACGCCATAGGCGATGTTATTCCGTAGGTAGTCTGAAAATAGAAACGGTTCCTGCTCTACAAATCCTATGTTAGAACGCAGCACGTTTAAGGGTATATCCTGTATATCTGCACCGTCAATATAGATAGTGCCTCGTTCTGATTGTCGGATGCGCGGGATGAGATTAACAAGTGTGGATTTTCCTGAACCTGTTCCCCCGACAATTGCGAGTGTTGTTCCCTGTTTAACCTTCAAATTGATGTTCTTTAACACGGAAGGACCGCCGTTGTAAGCAAAGTTAAGATTCCGGAATTCTATCTCTCCTTTGATGTTTTTTATATTCCATTTGACACTTTCACCATCAATTATCTCAGGTTCTTCACTGAGAATAGTATTGAACCGATTCATTGATGCAGCCCCCCGTTCAAATGTGTTAACAATAAATCCCAGCATTATCATCGGACGGACCAACATCATAAGATATGCGTTGAAAGCGATAAATTCACCGAACGTTATCTCCTGTTGAATGACGAGAAGTCCTCCTATCCACAGAAGAACTACTCTACCAATGCCAGGGAGAAATCGGAACAACGGAAAGAAAAAACTCATCAAGCGAATCTGTTTATGATTACTGTTGACAAATTCCTGATTGAGTTCCCTGAAATGTTCTACTTCATTTGCCTCAAGTGTGTATGCTTTAACCACACGAACACCGGATAAGTTCTCCTGAACCTTTGTATTCATGACAGAGAATGATTCTTGAATGCCTTCATAGTGTGTATGAAGACGTTTCCCAAGCAATCGGATGATTATCGCAAGTATCGGATACGGTAACAGTGCAACCAGTGTCAGTGTGATATCAATCTGTAGCATAATGACGAGTGCCAGACCGAAAAACACGATTGCATCGGCAGTATACATGATTGCGCTGCTGAGGACCATGCGAATCGCGTTGAGGTCGCTGGTAGCTCTTGTCATCAAGTCGCCGGTCCGGACATTGTCATAGTAAGAGGCTGATAGTTTTTGTAGATGAAGGAAAAAGTCGGCGCGGAGATGAAACTCAATCTTTCTAGCAACACCCTGAATGGTACGTCTCTGGAAGAAACGGATAATACCCCCAACAAGAGCAACACCGAAAATAAGCGCAGCAAAGAACAGAATCCTACCACTTGAGAGTGTGATATTTGTGTCTCTAAAACCGCGCTCTAACGCATCAAATACTGCCTGCAAAATCTTAGGACTAATCAGCAGAAGTCCATTCGTTATCAGAACAAGAATGAAACTCAATATGATGGTGTATTGGTAACGGACAACGTATTTTTTGAGACCGAATAGACTGTGAATGGCGGGTTTCCTCCAGAAAATAGTCTGACCGTGTTCTGTGTGAAGAATCTTGTAAGCAGAACAAGTATTACATTTTGACGTGAAAATGTGAGGTGTGTTTATTCTATTCTAACGTCTGCATTGTAGGATTAGTTAAGGTTTTTCTTCGTAATTCAGAAAAGATGCATCCGTGAATGTGTATACTTGATTCTATAGAGTCTGTATGCAGTAAGTCCTAAGTGTAGAAAAAGAGGTGAAATATGAACGATCGATTTAAAGCAGAAAATATTGAAGAAGTTGGTGAGGCATTAAAATACTTCAACGATTTTCATGATGGATACGTTGAGAGTTTTGAAGTCCAGTTTGAAAACTATAAGAGCATTGATGAAAACGGCATCGGAAATGGAATTGGGGGTGCAGATATGAGAATTCTTCTCATTGTTAACGCTTTTCCTTATGGTAAAAAGCATAACCAGTTGGTTAAAGTTGAATTCATTGATGTCAAATCTTATGAGATCATATCTGAGAGACATGAACGGTTTCCGATGTGGGGTATTTCTAAAGCAATTACAAGCTCTGCCCCTGAACCTTATGAAGACGATATATTCTGGGATTTTTATTTCTTGGGAGACAAAGCAACTTTCAATGTGATCTGTTCCAGAATAGTCTTTACAAATATCGGGTATGTTATGAATGAAGAAAAAAAGTCGTAAATTTTGCAGAAAAGTGTTAAAATATACATTAGAGAATTCCTTTGTCTTGTTATAGAGATTTCACTATAACAAAAGAGTTCTCTTAGGTAAAAATTATTCAAGTTATTTATCATACTCACGTTTGTATAGTCTCTACTTATAGGAAATTTGATTTTTCTGACCTGGAACTGGTTCAATAAGGAGTTTTCACATGGTCAGTTCAAAAGATATTCAGGTGACTTGTGAAGATATTGTTCGTGAGTTTTCTCCGTTACAGGTTATTCTATTTGGTTCTTATGCTTATGGTACACCTTTGGAAGAATCAGATGTTGACCTGTTAGTCGTGATGCCAATTCCTAAGTCAGAATTTTGCAACAAAGCTGTAGAAATTCGTCAAAGAATTCCATATCGCTTTGGGATGGACCTTCTTGTGAGATCACCTGAAGAGATTGCATATCGGGTTTCGTATAATGATTGGTTTCTACGTGAGATCACTGAAAAAGGTAAACTTTTATACGGTTCCTATACTGACTATAATTTAGACAAACCGTATTCAGTCAAAGAGGAAGAAGTCTACATGAATCCGTTGACTGTAGAATGGATTGAGAAAGCTGAAGAAGATTATAATGCTGCAAAGTGGCTTCAGGAATCGCCAACCCCTATCCATAACGCTATCTGTTTTCATGCTCAACAATGTATTGAAAAGTACTTGAAAGCGTGGTTGCAAGAGGAGAACATTCCTTTTTCAAAAACACATGATCTTGAAGAATTACTTAAGATAATGAGTTCTTATGCAGTGGAAGCTCCTTATCTAGGTGATTCTGCATCAGCGAAAGATACAGAACATGCCATTCAAATCTGTGATGAGGTGCGACAAAAAATTCGTGCAGAATTAAAGGAAAGAAATAGAGAGGACGATCAAGGAGGCTATCTAATGATTTCAGGACAATTCTTGAAACATATTACGAAGTTGAAAGAGACAACGAAACCGCATTGGTATCAACTTCCCTCACAAATGATCCGAGACGTTGCTATCCGTATTGATTTAGGATATCAGCGTTTTTTTGATAATATAGAAGACCGAAAAGTTGGTAAAACGACACGGAAAGTCGGTAGACCGAAGATCAAACCGAATCACAAGTACAAATCTGTAACGTTTACATAGGCGGGTTACAAAATAGAAAGCAATCGTCTGACTATCAACTGTCTAAACATATCCTTTACCTGTTGGAAACACCGTGATTGGACTGGCATTGTCAAAAAAGTCACCCTCAAGCGTGATAGTGTTACCCCCTACCTAAAGGTAGGGGGTAACACTATCACGGGAATACTGTTTTTCAGTTGACAGATAAAATTTAATGTGGTATTTTAAAACATTATTGAAATAAGACTGATTATTACATGAACATACATGAACAAATTTTGACTTGTGGTCTCTAAACGTATATTATTCAGTACTAAATAATACCATTTTTAATTGATAATACTTCTTTATTGTAGCACAATCTGTTAGATTGTGCCGTTCTCCGTTTCATATCGTAAATGTCGGTAATGATGGAAAATCTAATAGAAATGGTATAATCAGAGAGGAGTAAAATAGTGAAAAAGGTTTTTCTATGTGCACTTGTAGTTTTCTGTTTTGCTGCACTAAGCACGCATGCGCAGATAAAATGGGATGTTGCAAAGTTTATGCCAGTTTCCGAAATCAAAGCGGGGATGAAAGGCAAAGGATACACCGTATTTTTTGGTACAGAGACAGAAGAGTTTGAATATCAAATTGTAAGCATTGAATACAATTCTACCCCCGGTTGGGATGTGGTATGGGCAGAAGGGACAAGTGAGAACTTCAAACGGACAGGTGTTGCAGGTGGTATGAGTGGAAGTCCGTGTTATATAGATGGCAGACTTATGGGGGCAATTTCGTTGGGGTATTTCAACCAACGTGAAAAATCAAACCTATTTGGGATTACACCCATAGAACTCATGGTCAAAGTTACAGATCGCGGCATGAAACCTAACTTGAGATATGCTGGCGCGAAATACTTCAACCAAAATTCTGAGTATGCCTCTGAAGGTCTTAATATGGTGCCTTCTCTGCCCACTAATGGGGAAATAGGAATGCGGCAATCGCAGAATAATCATAGCAAGTATAACACCATCCCCGGATTTAACCCACAAACGTATTCTTTACGCTTAGCAATTCCGATCTCACTGCCAAGTCTTGACCCAGTAACATTGAAGATGTTAGCACCGATACTGCAGAAGTCCAATATGATGCCTGTACAGTCGATGGGTGGCGGTGGACCTGTGAAAAAATCACCAGTTGAGGAGGGACAAATGGTCGGAACGGAGTATGTCCGTGGTGACTATGCTGCTTTCGGTTATGGAACGATCACTTACATTGATAAGAACAAAAAAGAACTGCTTGCTTATGGACATCCGGCAGGTGGCGAAGGAAATGTTAACATACCTCTTTCTGGTGGGTATGTCCATTTTATCCTACCGAGTCGAGCACGTTCCAGCAAAATCGCATCCGCAACACAACCGATAGGCACTCTAGTACAAGATCGTGTTCCGGCAATTGCAGGTTTAGTGAAAAAACTTCCTAATACACACCACTATATTCCCGTTACAGGAAAAGTACAGACTTCCGATAAGGAAGTACGTGATGTCAATTATGAAGTTATTCGTGAACCTTTCTTCACGCCGCTGTTTACTGGAATCGGTATTTCAAATATCGTTAACGCGATCGAATTCGATTTTGGCGACAACACCGTGAATGCCAAAGCAACCATCAAACTTGCGGAACATCCTGATTTGGATACACGCGAGATTGTCTTAGAAAACATCAATTCTTCAAGCGGTTCCCCAGGATTTAATGTTACACGATTGGTTTCAGGGGCTGTAGCAAACATCGTAACGAACCCTTTTGCTAAATTAAGAATTGATTCCATAAACTTTGATATAAAAATCCAAGACAAACGGAATACTGCACAAATCCTTACTGCTCACCTTGATAAAAACATGTATCGACCGGGTGAAATGGTAACAATGACGTTGACTGTCCGTCCCTACCTTGAACAACCGAAAACATTAACGGGTTCGATTACAATTCCTAAGGATACGCCTGATGGCATAGTATTGCTACGGGCAATGAGTTCCAGTTCCTATCGTTCATGGCAACGTTCACGGGCACCAGGAAACTTTAGTCCTAAAAATGTTAATCAGTTAGTGAAATTAATTCAACAAGTTGAACCGAACACGAATCTGGTGCTTGAAATTTCTGTTCAAAGACCGGGTTTAACTGTTCAAGGTGAAGAATTCTCGGATCTGCCAATCTCAGTTATGTCTGTCATGAATACCGCTACACGTTTAGGTGAAAAAGGGTATACCAACGGGACAACATTAGCAACCGATAGAGTTGAGACAGAATACATTATTAGCGGAAGTGCGTCCATGCCAATTGCAGTCAATAGAAACGCACAATAACATATAGTAAAATCAATAATTAATGAGACATTTAACGTATTTACTAAAGAACACCCTCGTACAGGCGAGGTCAAATAACACCCTCGTAGGGGTGAGGTTTCCTCGCCCGCTGTAGAGAGTGTACCATTAATTCTAAAGTTCACTATATTTTGGAATTAGTAAGTATTATTTTCATGTGCATTTACATAGGAGGATAAGTATAATGCAACGTTTGATTTCCTTTTGGAGCCTGATGGCAGTCTCCTTGATATTTGTGAGCCTTGCATCCGCAGTCTCCACATCGTTGTGGGAACAACAACATAGAACAGATTTTGAAGCAGGTGAGATTAAGAATATCTCTGTTACAAGCAAGGGAGATGCCAGTTTATCCAAAAAGGTAGAAGCATTCTCAGAACTTAAGGAAGCACAAGTATGGACACTCGCTGAAGATTCTGAGGGTAATATCTATGCTGGAACAGGCAACGAAGGTAAAATTTATAAGATCAGTGCTGATGGTAAAACTGTCACACTCTATTTCGATTCACCAGAAGTTACGATATTTAGCCTTGTCATGGGACCAGACGATGCCCTTTATGCTGGCACCGGTCCCGATGGATTAGTCTATAAAATTACTGATAAAGAGACCCCACCCAAAACGCTCCTTAAACAAGGCGACAAGTATGTATGGGCGTTACATCTTGACGGCGAAGGAAATCTATATGCTGCTACGGGGACTGAAGGGAAAATATATAAAATCACACCCGACGGTGAATCAAGCGTTTTCTTTGACACCGAAGAAAAGAATATCTCATCACTGCTCGCTTTTGATGGTGGATTATACGCAGGTAGTAGTGATAACGGTATTATCTACAAAATCATGAATGACGGATCCTCTCATGTGATTTATCAAGCAAGAGAGAAAGAAATTCGCGATCTGGTCATGGACAGTAAAGGTAACGTCTTTGCAACTGCTGTTACTTCCGTGCCTATGGATAGAGGTACTCCCCGACCCAATAAAGGTCCAGCTGTTCCTAATCCGCAAGCACCCGGCAGTGGACCGCCGCAAGAAAACAGATCAGTGATTTACAGACTTCATACAGATGGCACAACGGCTCACGTATGGCGCTCTCCTGAACCCTTGATCTTCTCTACGGTTTTGGAAAGTGATACACAGATATTAGTGGGCACAGGTAGCAACGGAAATCTGTATCGTGTCAATCCAGAGAATGGGGAGTTTCGTTCGGTTGGAAAATGTGAGGCAAAGGATGTAGTCGCTATACTTAAAACCAAAAACTCAGATGATATGAAGACTATTATCGGGGCAGGGAATCCTGGTAAACTCTACACGTTAACTGAAACATATTTTGAGGAAGGCACACTTGAATCTTCTGTTCACAATGCACAAAGCCTATCTCAATGGGGTAAAATCTCGTGGGAAGCGGTTGTTGAAGAAGGCACTTCACTCACTTTTGCGACGCGGACAGGGAACACACGTAAACCGGATGATACTTGGAACAAATGGTCTGATGAACTCACCACTGCCGAAGGGACACAAATCCCCAATGCTGCTGCACAATATATACAGTGGCGAGCAAAATTCACAACAACTGACGCTGCTAAAACACCTATTTTGAAAAAAGTCACACTCGCGTCCGCACAAACGAATGTTGAACCAGATATCTCCAGCATTATCATTAGGACAGGTGTGAATAGTGCACAAGGTTCCGCAAATCCACAGCCTCCCCCCGGGGCTCCAAGCAGAGGCGGTTCAGATCAAGTTTCACCCAAAAGATGGAAGATAGAGTGGAAAGTAGCAGATGCAAATAAGGATACCTTACAGTTTACGGTATACTATAAAGCAGTTGATGAAGAGAACTGGAAACTTCTTAAAAAAGAACTGAATGCACCCAGTTACAATTGGGACATTACATCAATCGCTGATGGAAAATATGAAGTCAAGGTTGTCGCAACAGATAAACTCAGTAATCCGGTCGGATGGGAAAAAACTGTAGATAAAATTAGCGCACTAATAAGCGTAGATAATACAGACCCTGAAGTTGGGGAAATAAACGTTGAACCGCAGGACGATGGAACGTTCAAGATTACCTGCAAAGCCTCTGACGCAATGAACACTGTCCAAAGAGCAGTCTACAAGATTGACAACGACGAACAGTGGAGAGTTATCTTCCCAGAAGATGGTATCTTTGACTCTAAAGAAGAACAACTGCTATTACATACGACGAAGTTGCCAGAAGGTGCACACAGCATAACGATTCGTGTGACTGATAGAGCACAGAACACAGCAACAGGGCGTCAAAGTTTCTAATTGAAACTGTTGTTAACATGAGTGGATTGCCTACTCGGGGCTTGGAGACCGGGTAGAGCAAAGCGAAACATATAGGATTCAAATTATGTCGGATTGCAGGGAATACACGCCTATTCTGCAGCGAAAGGTAGTGTCATCGCCTTGACACGTTCAATGGCAGTTGTGCACGGACAACAAGACAATGTTCGTATCAACTGCATCTGTCCCGGCACCGTACAGACTGAAGTATGGGAACCCATGATAGAACGTAATCCGCGTATCTTAGACGAAATCATCCCGTGGTATCCGCTCGGACGTATCGGCAAACCTGAAGACATAGCCAACGCCGCCCTCTTCCTCGCCTCCGATGAAGCGAGTTTTGCAATAGGCGCAGTTTTCGTCATTGATGGCGGGTTAACCGCAGGCAACCACCAGTTTCCGATCTGAAACAATAAACAACAATCTTGTGTCATCCTTACTGTTGGAGGTCTCAGATGAAGAAGTCAAAACTGTCCGTTGGACACCTCAGCAACAACCCATTAAGCGTCCAATCTGTTGAAACCTCAAAGTCCTTTGATTGGTTCAAATGCTTAGTCGCAACCTGCGTTATAGTACTCATAACGTTAGGTTTTGGGTATAATACATACTCTGAAAATCCTGATACTGAACAACAACTTCTATCTGCAGAGAAAGGTGAGATGCACAGGATAGAGAATTATCCACAATGGCATCTGCCAAAAGAAGCAAAGATGCGATTAGGTAAAGGATGGATGGAAAACATTCAGTTTTCTCCAGATGGAACACAATTGGTGGTAGGCAGTACTATGGGTATCTGGATTTATGATGTCCAAACTGGCAACGAGATTTCGCTTTTACCAAACATGCGCGGTGCAGTTGCTTATTCTCCAGACAGACGCTTCATCGCGTCCGGCGGAGAAGACCCAATTTCTAGCCTCGGAGGCACCTCACTTGAAAACGGTGTTGTTTTATGGAATATAGCCGAAAAGAGTGAAGTTCCAGTTAATCAAACTTTACCTGCGGCATCTATCCTGCGGTTCTCAAATGATAGCAAAACACTTATCTTTTTGAGTAAGTCAAGAGATACTATTTATAGAGTAAATGTTGAAACTGGAGAGACCACAACGACAAAAATGGAGGAGAGAGTTGGGCACATACATCTCGAAAACTACGCACTTACAGAGGATAAAATCGCCATCGGCAGTGATGAAGGAAAAATTAAGATATGGGATACGAACACCGGAAATCAGTTATCCACCCTTAGGGAATTTGGGAAAGAATTTCGTTTGCGCGATTATTACATTGCGTATTACGATACAACAAACCGTGCCTTGGCACTGAAATTCTCTCCTGATGGAACGCGCCTCGCTACTGGAAATTTGGATACAACAGTTCAAATATGGGATACGACCACTACAGAAGAATCTATCCTCTTACAAAAACCTATAGAAGGAAACATTTGGAGCGTAACAAACGAGAATGGAAAAGAGGTAATTAAAAACCCTTTAAAAAACGAGAGAAATGGTAGACCCATTACATTAGCATTCTCTCCAGATGGAACACAACTTGCCTGTGGAAGTGAAGATAGCACTATCAAATTATGGGATGCTCATATAGGTGAATTGATCGCTACTTTCACGGGACATCACAGTTTTGTTGATACATTAGCATTTTCGCCAGACGGTAATACACTTGCAAGCGGTGGGACAGATGGAACTATCCTGTTTTGGGACCTAAAAAATAGAAAACCGATGCAGAACCAGATCGCTGGACACCTATGGATGAAAACAGCAACCATGTCAAATGATGGTTCTAAACTCGTGAGTGTATCAGAAGACAACGGTATAGTCTCTGTTTGGAATCTAAAGGAATTACAAAAAACGACTTCAGCAACAAAAGCGACACTTGAGGAACGCTTATTCTGGAGGACATGGAGAAACCTTGTGTTATCCCCTGATGGAACAATACTTGCTAATCACGGTATACAAAACAATCCATTTAAGCCAGATTATCAAGCAGATGTACTTCGTTTGACTGATGTTAACACTGGACAGGAGTTAAAAGTTTTTCCAGGAGGATATGGATCGGTTTTCTCACCTGATGGAATAACCTTAGCAGAGGGTGGACATCATATCCATCTGCTAAATGTAGAAACGGGAGAACAACGAAAGATAATTATCTCAGAACACGATGAAGATTCCGATAATAAACCTTTTATCAGAACTGTGAAATTTTCACCGGATGGAAAGATGATTGTCAGTGGAACATCGGGTGGACATGTTCAACTGTGGGATACGGAAACTGGGACAGAGTTGAGTTCCTTCTTTCATGAGTTAATGCGGGGAGATGAAAATCGTGAACCTATACAACACTTTGCATTCTCTTCAGACGGTTCCCTAATCGCCATCAGCAGCACGGAAGGGATACGTATAATAGGAAGCGCGAAACAACCGCACTTTAAGGAAGTACGTTTTACTGAAGAAGAGGGAGAGACATTCATCTTTTCACCAGATAACACAATACTGATTATTGGCTGCTGGGGTGGAAAAATCGGGTTATGGGATGTAGTGACCGGTAAAAAACTCACCACGTTAGATGGACATACGGTGGCAGTCGAAAAACTACTTTTTTCACAGGATAACAAAACACTAATAAGTGTTGGAGGCGGTTTCATCCTATTTTGGAATTGGGATAAAATACGCAATCGTACGCGAGAAGCGGATCAAGAACAGGCATCTGATATGAACCTTTCTCCCAAAGAACAGACCAAAGAAAACGTGTTGCCATTTGTTGAACATTCACCCAATAAACTAAAAATCTCTGATCATATCTTGACGAAAGGTGAGGTATACCTCGCAAACGAATGGTATGATGAGGCATTAGAACAATTCACCAAAAACCTATCCGCTGCAGATTATAATCCAGAGAAAAACGTTACAACACTACCAAGTTTTCACCGACAATTGTTTGCAAAAATCGGCAAGATAGGTAAGAATGTTCAGGATAAGGATGGTTTCACTGAAATGGTGAGCAACATAATAGACTCTTTCCCAAATAACCGCAGCATCCAATTGAATGCACATCTCCTCTTAGCCAAATTCTATCACGATAACCTTATGAATGCGGAAGCGGATGCACACATTCAGATAATAGACACACTCAAGAGAAACCTTACGCCAGACCTTACAAAAGAAAGACTAAATCATCAACTAAACGCCTACCTCAGTCTTGCGACATATTATCGTGATACAAGCATGCCTGACAATGCAGATATTTATGTCAAAAGAATTGATGATCTGATTGTTGGACTTGATCCTAATAATACAAGTAGTCTAAAACTCCAAATAGATACCAACTTCAGTTTAGCTGAATACTATCGCCAACATGGTGAACATGAAAAAGCAGATGCTTATATTCAAAAAACCTGCTTTGTTACAGAAGACGCGTGGATGGTGCTTGGACCCTTTGACAATGCAGGCGGAATCGGTTTTGATACTGCATACATACCTGAAGACATTACCGATATTGACTTAACGACAACACATGATGGACAAGTTGGACCTGTGAGATGGAAAAAGCTCAGCGATAGGACATTAAACGGTTATATCCATCTCGGTGAGAGGGATGTTAACTGGCAGGTCTTCTATGCCTTCGCTACCGTCACATCCCCTGATGAACGTGAAGTCCAATTACGTTTTGACAGTGATGACCAAGGCAAATTATGGTTAAACGGCACAGAGGAATTCGTACACACAAAAACCTATGCTGTTAGGCTTGATACTTATGTAATTCCAGTCACACTCAAACAAGGCAAAAACAGTATCCTCGTTAAGGTATGTAATGAGGAAGGGGCATGTACCTTTATCCTGCGTATGACGAACACAGATGGAACCCCTTTTTCCGATCTGAAATATGAATGACAGGAATTCTGCAAAGCCTTCTTTTGTAGCATAACCTGTTAGGTTGTGTCATCGTAGCATAACCTAAGTAGGCGTTAAAAAATCAAGAGAACAGCAAGCTAAATATATCAGAATACGCGACGTTAATTTTCTATTGACAAATTATTACCACTGTATTATCATATAAAATCCTGTTAACATAATGAGAGGGAATATAAAAATCATTGAGTGAATTGCTAAAATTAGTATTTGAACTTGATGACCCAATTGGTAAAACAATTGTCACTTTGATCAAATGGGTCTTCTGGATTGGGGTGATTAACTATATAATCCATTTTCTCCGGTTAGGATGGGAATATGCCAGTCTCAAAATCGTTCAAATCAAAACAAAACGAGGTCTTGATGTTACATCTGCTGATTACATAAACAAATTATCCAAATCTGTAATCTTTAGCAAAGGCATCAGTATAAGTACTATATGTAGACGTATTCGTGATCTAATTACGATCAAACAGAACGAAGGACAAATTGATCACGATGTGCTCGGAGATATACATGCTGGTGCAGCTAGCCGAAGAGCAGGTTTATCAAACTATATCCTCGGCGTGCTCATCATACTCGGTTTAGTCGGGACATTATATGGATTAACAACTGCTGTTGTTGAAGTCCAACCACTTCTTGAAGATATTGAGGAACTAGACCAACTACCCCAAATTTCACAAGCCTTACGTGAAACGCTAAAGGGGATGGGTACTGCTTTTAAAACGACCTTAGCAGGATTAGTAACATCTCTTGGTTTAGGTGTTTTTGGATGGCTATTCAATCTTGTTAACTCATCTTTTCTTACGAAGTTTGAAACTGTTATATCGACAGATATACTACCACACTTCATGCAAGCACCAGAGACAGCAATTGAATCTTCAATGGTTCGTCTTAACCAAAGTGTAGATGAGTTTAAGTTAGTAACGGAACATAATGTAAGTGAGTTACAAAAATCTATTCAGCAATTAGCTGAGAATCCGTTTGATGAATTTCTGACTCAGTTATTTGCTAACTCAGAACAATGGAAAGCAACTCACGAGGAATTGCGCGAAAGCTTGGAGAATATAACTGGATATGAAGTTCTGATTAAGGGGACAGTGGATGAGTTTAAGGATACCAC
The DNA here is from genome assembly GCA_965208245.1 of Candidatus Poribacteria bacterium. Classification (GTDB taxonomy): domain Bacteria; phylum Poribacteria; class WGA-4E; order WGA-4E; family WGA-3G; genus MSPOR6. Next base: position 3,778,894 of record OZ242325.1, on the reverse strand, counting down.
AGCGAATTCCATGTCTAAGATATCGGAGTTTATGTCAAAGACAGTTGAATATCAAAAGGAGCTACTTAAGGCAGTACCGAAGTTTGAAGAAGAAAGTCACGATCTGAAGGAAACAATCCGTTCATCTCAGATTAAACAGGCTGAATTCATTGAAGACTTATCTGCAAGACTAAAGCAGTTGCTACAAAGCATCATAGATAGTCAAACGTCTATTTTGTCCCAGATTAGTCAAATGACTGAGGTCTTAGTCACTATTGCTAGTGGACTAGACATACGGTCCGCTCTTGAGAAACAGAACGAGGTATTTGAGGGTATTAGAACCGAATTGATACTGAATCGACAGGAAATGGGTAATACACTTGCACAATTAATTGGGACACTTGCACTTGTAATTGAAGCACTTGATATTAAGCCTACACTTGAGGAACAGAACAAGGTTATGGGTCGGATCGAATCACATCTGAAGGGACAACGTGAACTGGTAGATGAACAGAAAGGTATTATGCAAACATTAGATGGAAGCATAACCCGTCTTGAACAAACATTCAAAACCGGTGAAAAGGAAAGAGATGAACGGATTGATAAAATGATCCAGCAGTTTACATATAATTTCACTATGCTAACAGAGCAGATGGACACATTAAACAACACTATGAGTAAACCCGGTTTATATCGTTGGGGGAGAGAAATCCGTAGTTGGTATAGAAGTCTCCGTAAGAAAAGGTGATCTTTGATTTCAGCTGCTTAAATATTATTGCATATACTCAAATTTGTTAGGAAACACATAAATGAACCTTAGAATGCGTCAGAATACATCTTTCAATGTTTGGCCCGCTTTCACAGATGTATCCATTGCAATGCTGCTCATCTTTCTATTTTTTCTGTTTATTCAGTTTGTTTCTAATAGCAAATTATTCATGAAAATGCAGATGGAGAAAAGGCAGAATACAGTACAAGACGCATTTGAAAAAAGGTTTGCACGTGAGATAGCACAAGGTATTATTTCAATCGTGCGTGATGGGAATTTGCAGCGTTTTATGTTTAGTGATCGCATACTCTTTAACACCGATGAAGCGAAGCTAAAACCACTTGGACGGTCTACACTCACCGCCGTAGGTAAACTACTAAAACAACATAAAACGGATGCAAAAGGTGAAAAAACATATCAAAGTATCCAGATTGAGGGACACACAGATAATGTTCCCATCATATCTCCGGACCGTTCTAACTGGGAATTGTCTTCTGCCAGAGCAATTGCGGTTTTACGCCTTTTTGTTGATCGTATCAGAATTGACCCGAGAATGTTAAAGGCAACGGGTTATGCAGAATATAGACCTGCTGCAGATGATAGTTCAGATATAAAACGCGCGAACAATACTGCATCAAAACGCGCCAAGAATCGCAGAATTGAGATCGTATTAGTCTATTCAGAAACGGGGGAAATCCAGTGAGTGCATGTCCTTACACAAACGGAAGCAATGCCTGCCGTTTGCCATCTCAAGAAGTAACAGGGACCACTGCCTATTGCGGAAAATGTTCTCAGTTTGCTTTTCGCTGTGCGGATGGACATTGGAACCGTGCTTTCGCGCGCTATTGCACACATTGCAGCAAAGAACTCAAGAAACCTACGGTATGGGGCATGGTATCGGGTAATCCACAACGTACTGCGACTTTTTCTAAAGATCCATCTGAGACAAACCTTAAGTTAAATTCAGGTGTAGTGAAGACACCTTTGGTAGAATCTGGTGAGAAATTACCAGGTATACTAATCATTGATGGAACTTTTATCTTACCTAATCCTGAACAAAAAAGGTTAGAAATATGCACGATTGAAAATATAGAGGATAGTATCAAACTCAAAAAGAAATCGGGAATTGATTTCCAAAATTCGTTGACATTCACATCAACACCAATATATCACGGACTTCATTTGTATTCTGTCGTATCAGGTGGAGTTCAAAAGACCTCTATACTTGATGGTAAAACAGAACTTATTAACAAAATAAGTGCCATTACTGAAACTCACATTGAACCCTTATCTGGATGTGCCCCACTGAAATGTAAGATATACGGTAGCCCCACCCTAATCGCTGGTGTGAAAGACGGCTTTCTTCTGTTTGATTTTGCTGACGATAATGGCCAATATATAGAAGATACTTTCTTTAATAACATGAGAGAACCATTATCACCTACGCTATGTGGAAACTATGTTGTTTTCACAACTAAGAATGGTAATGTATTATCACTCAACATAGATACAAATGTTCCATTTGAAAGAAAAAGTCTGTCCACAGAGAATAGGTCGTTTTCAGCACCTATTTCAGTCAATGGATTGGTATATTTTGAAGTGCTAAATGACAATGGAATACGTAGTCTTGCCTGTTTTGATCCGATTAATGGAAAATTGTTCAAAGCAGCAGATCTGGATACGGAATCTACACAGAATTTAGATATGCGACGTAAACTCTTTATACATCCGCCCATTACGAATGGAAGACGGTTGTATCTATCTGACCGATCAGGATATGCTGCTTTTATCTATGACAGTGATCGTGGTAAATTACCAGATAAATCATTACCGAATAGGACAGAGAATCATAGATTTGTTCCGCATCAATCCATTTTTGTAAATAACAGTATATATTCTGCACATTCATTGGGATTGACAGTTTGGCAACTTGATAGCAACTCTCCCGTACAGACACATCCGTTATCTATGGGAAATCATACTCCTCCAAGACCTGTTACACGACCTGTCCGGTATGGAGGAAAGTTATATATTCTGTGTAGAGATAGATTCATCTGTAGGGATTATTAGGAGAAACACTGCTTATGAGCCATTTCAATAACTTCTCACGGAAAACACTCAATCTCTGTGTTTTACTAATGTTTATGCTGTTAGTGCAAATGGCAGATGCAAAACATATCATCATCATTTATGATGTGTCTGGGAGTATGGTAAGCCTTAAAATCGACGGGAAAACAAACAGATACATGGAGGCAGATGATATAAAACGTGTCAATGAATATTTGACGGACCTGCTATTCACAAATGCCGCACAGTCATTGCGCGATACTGACGACTCAATAATAAAGGAATGTGATGCAGCGTACGTTGGAAAACCGTTATATCAAAGTGGAGATATTATCACTTTTGCCAAGTATGCTAAAAGACGAAACACGACTATTGATAGAAAACAGGTGGACCGCGTTGAGTTTAAACGCCAGCTACCAACAGAATTCCCAGGACAGGTGTCATACTTGCTTCGTGCTGAAGTTGAGGTATATGATGTGCTATACAACGATACTGACGATGAAACACTTTGGGTCTTTGTTACGGATGGCGATATTGACAACAGCGGTAAGAGCGATCCTGGTATCTCTGAGGTGTTAAAGCGACACGCAGAAATTGAAGATGAATTCTATTCACCAATGATCTTTAGTATGCTAATAAATAAACACGTGCGGATCCAAGTTAGAAAACTTCAAAAAAGTTCAAAAATAAACACGATCTTTCTCTCAACGCCTACAAAACCAGGAAAACCGGTGAATGAAATCCAACTTGATAGAAATAACGAGGGAAAATTCATAAGCGAAACATTGACCTTTGAGACACACAATTCTGATAAGTCGAAATTTAAACTCAATAGTGTGAACGTCGAAATTGTAAATAAGTTCAACAAACCGATTCAGACTATGACTGATGAAGGAGTATCTGGTGTTATTAAAGTTCCACCTGTCTCACTCAATAATAAACCACCACCTTGTGAATTCCGGATCCCTTTTCCTTCACATTCAGAAATATCTGCCCCAGAAAATGCGTTAAAGCTAACAGTTACATATAACTTCAACGGTAAAAATGAGACATATACACCTAATCCTATCCCATACACTGCAGTTATTGATAGTATCTTTGTATCTGTTCAAGACAAACCTAATCAACAAGTGAAGGAATTGAACTTGAATTTTTCGGATGACACCTTCCGAACAGACCTTGTTGTTCAAAGCGAAAGTTATAACAAAAAAGCGTTCAAAATTGAAGAAATAAGAAGTCATATCCAATACAGAGATGGAAGAAAACTAAGCAACGTTACCATTCCGAAAGTAACAGGACTTTTAGAGGAACCGTTCAGTATTGAAGTGCCGAAACATAGTCATCTGGATTGGTATGGAAACAAAGTTGTCTTAGATATTGACTATGAATATGACAATCAAGCAAAAACGGAAACTATAGAGATTCCCTATAATCTGATTGGAGGGAGTAGAGGGTTCCCGATGTGGCTTTTATGGGTATTTCTTCTACCGGTGGCTGCAATTTTAGTCTATATGCTAATTAGTCATGTTTTTATACGGCCTCCGATTGAGCATAATATCACTTTGTCTAAGGTTAGTGGAGCTGGCACACAAGTCGGTGATGTAGCACATTACACACTAAAAGACGATACATTAATTGAATTTGGACCTCGAGGTCCAAATGAATTGCGGTTTGATGTTGGTAGCAAGGCATACTTACACTGTCAAAAGAAGAACATTCTGCTATTTCAGGATGAGGAGGACGAAGAAGGGCAGATATTAGATATCCCTGATACGCTTATATTAGGTAGTGATGAGGCAAAAGATATCATCCAAGTTGCTTTAGAGTTAGCAGATGACTCAACTGACGAAATAGAGAAAGAGGATGAACCCTATATTGAATATGTCAATCCTATTGATGTATAATATAAGAGATTGAAATTAAACTAAATATGGAGTTTCAAGATGAATGAAATTGGTGAATTCTTTATAGACCCATTGGTATGGCCCGCGTATATCTACGGATGTGCCTATGGATTTGCATGGTTTATTGCCTTTGTTCTTGCACGGTTATGTGTGAGTCAAAAAGGCTTGGAAGGTGCAATTACACAAGCGTGGGGTATTGCGCTTTCATTGCATATTCTCGGAGGTGCCTTTCTTATTGTATGGATCATTTTCCGAGCAAAAGACAGAGTAGGTGAATGGTTTCAAATACCTCTATACCTCGTTTTTTACATAATCATTGTCCTTGTGGATATAGGTTTATTAATCTCACTGGCAAACCAAAAACCTAAAAAAGAGAAAGTGGCAACAACAGCGCAAAAACCATCAAGCAGGTCTCGTAATCCGAAAAAAGCATAATATCTATATCTTCAAAGGAGAACACCATGATAAAACCGACACTATTTGTAGGACTTGGAACAACTGGCACTAAGATCATTAAAAGTCTGCGGCAACTTATGTTTGAGGAATACGGACATGCAGGGTTACCAGTCTTTCGATATATTGCTATTGAAACGGATGGTGATGAAAAAGGCGTAGACCCGGAACTTCAAATGACTAAACAAATGGATGACTATGAACGAATTGAATTAGTAAGTGCCACAATTGATAGCACAATACCAATAAATGATAAACTCAATCCTCAACATACAAAATATGACCCGAATCTGGCAGGTTGGCTTGATCGGAACATTTTAAAGGTTGAAGCGCATAGATTTGATGTTGGGGCAAAAAATATACGTATGGCGGGTAGGTTGTGTCTATGGGAAAATTGGGATGATATGCAAGATATAGTAGATAGGACACGAGCTGCTATTATTGCTCAAGATACAACTGAAAAAGCAAGAAGTCTCATCAGGCAATACTATCGTGCCAAAGGACGATCGATACCACAAACAGAATTGATAGATGCCAATACGATTAATGTGTATATAGTAGGATCGTTATGTGGTGGTTCTTGCAGTGGTATGTTGCTTGATGTGGCTTATTTTTTTAGAAGTCTATCGGTTGGAAACCAAGCATCAAACATTTTTGGGATTTTTACTATGTATGACAGACAGCATGCAACTGGTAATGATAGTGATACAAGAGTTCGTGCGGCAAACTGCTACGGGAGTCTATTAGAATTGAATTATTATAGTCATGAGGATACAACGTATGAAATCGTGTTTCCTAACGGGCATAGGGTTGAGAAGACTCGGCAAAAACCCTTCGATTTTGCAACCTTCGTATCAAGGAGCAGCATCACACCAAATATTAGACACGTATTACCTGGTGGAGGATTTGATGAAGATGGGTTAAACCTAATGGTTGCACTGAATATGTTTGCTGAAACCGCTGGTGACACTGATGGAGAGAAAGCAGCAGTTCGCACCGACTGGGATAGTTATGCGGGTATCTGGGGTTTGAAGAATCCTGAAATCCAAGGCGACATTTCGTATATGGTTAAATTTATGTCAACCTTCGGATTAACCGCAATAAAATATCCAAAATACCGTATCGCAAAGGCTGCTGCAGGTTTAGTAAGTCAAGATCTAATACGCACATTGTTAGGAAATTATGTCCCTCAAGCAACTATCTTGCAGGATGCTGAAACCAGATGGCAAACAATACTTAGGGCAAATATGGATAAATTGACTGAACCTGAAGGGCAACTTCCAATTAGAACCAGAATTGAGGCTGAACTTAACACTGTTATTGCTAGCAAACAAGTTTCAAGACAGACTGCTTTTAAAGAGAAATTCATTAACGGTGGTGAATATTATGAATTGATGCGAATTCAGCAACCGGAATGCGAAAAGGCATATCGCATTGCGATTCAACAAGTTCTCAATAATAAACTAGCAGAGATTGATTTCCAAAGTAACAACGGTTTAGACGACATAATCGCATTTTTTGATGCATTCGATAGAGAGATTGAGAAATCAATTAATTCACTTCCTGAACGATTACCGGAATTAATCATGAATTTAGATTTAACACCAGAAAAAAACATCCTAAATAGTTGGTGGACGAAATCTCTCGGATTATACAAAAAAGCAGCAACAGAAAGTCAAGGGAATGCAATAAACCAATATCGTAGTATGGTTGTTGGAAATAGAGAAAGTGCATATCAAAAATTGCGTAATTTCTTTCTGCGGAAAGTGCTGGAAACTACTCGTGGCGATTTAGGGTTTGGTGTTCAACCGATTGATGCTGATACGAACATTCCTAAGGAAACAATCAGACAACGATTGGAAAATATCCGAACAAACCTAAACGTTTCTCTGCAAACATTTGAAGAGGATTACCAGAGTGCGGTCAATATAAGAAATTATGTTTCTGTGAAGATAGTTGCGGATAATCCACAGAACAGTATAGAACTTGATGCTAATGCACTCCATACAGTAATTATGCAGAGTAACCCATTGTCCCCATTGAACGATGGACAATCTATGAATGAATTCTTAGCTCAAGGACACCAGGAAATTTCAACACAAATGAATGAAGCATATCGACGATTGGCATTAGAGAAAATTCCAGTTAAGGATGTCGTTACAAAAGCAAGAGAGATATTAGAATCAGGGGGAGTGGAAAATGATATAACCAACATGGCTGTGCGTTCGAACCCTTACCAAGTATTTACACAAAGGTTTAATCGACTTGCAGTTGATGTTCCACCGAAAATAATCTGTGGTGATAACTCAAATCGAGATGCTTTATCGAATTTGCAGGCAAGTTTAGGTACAAGAGGTTACTATTTTCCACGTATTGGGGGTTCATCTGTTGATCACCTTCTATTTTTTTACGAAGAGGAAGCAAGTTTTTCAATGGATGATTTAAATGCTTACGTAATGCTTGAGGAACACTTCCAGAAACAACCTGGGACTTACGGGCACCTCACACATCAAAATGAAGGTTTTTACGATCTCACTCTCTATCACAAAACCCAGAAACTTCAATATTGGTGTCGTGCTTTGGGAAGAATTGTCCATGAAATCGAGAAACATATCAGCAAAGACGCATTCTCTGCTATCTTTCATTATACAAACAACCGATATGTCTATGAATATATCATCGACGGTTTACCAGAACGACTGACATTACATGCTGAATCAGACGGGATTAAAAAACTTGCTCAGAAGAACAATGATAGAGCCTATAATGATTTCATCAGTTCTGTTCGCAAGTGTTTCGCTGATATGGACCGGGAGGGGGTCCAGAAGCTTATTGGGAAATTACTGCAGTCAGTCGAAAATGATAGAGAACACGGAGAATTAAGTGATTTCTTCCGTAAGTTTTTGGATGATGTTTATGCTGCTGATACTACTGCTGATACCGCTGATTCGAACACTTTAACAGGTTCAAACTTTTTTGATTTACCACCCCAAGACCCCCATACCCTTCAACCAGAAGCAACGCATCCACCGACTAACAAAATGGAAGATAGCGAGAGTGATACTGATCGATCATCTGTAGAAACGGATGATTTTGGTGCTAAAACTGATGATGAGGATGTGCCTGAGACAGAAGTCATCAACCAAGGACATATAGAAACACCACAAGACACATCATCACAGGATCAAGTAACAACCGAGACGAATGATGGATATGTAAGATCCAAAGTAGAAACGGAGACGCAACTTAATCCCACAGAGAACGAAACTGTGGAGCAACAACCTTCCCCAGTAACGGATGAACCGGAACAAAAACCGCAAACCGATAAAGAGTTCTCGTCTGCTAATAGAGTAGAACCACCACCACGCCGGAGACGCACCCGCAAGTGAGGAGTAGTAGGTATGGCTGATGCAGTATGTTCAAAATGTGATGTCGGTTGGATGATACATCCGCAAGATAAACATTGTGGGTATTGCGGGTGTCAAGTCTTTGGTTTTTCGGTGAAGTGGGATAAGGAACCGTTGATATACAGGGGAGACGATGCTGAAATCCATGACCTTACTATCGTCGTAAGAAATGACGGTGCTTATCCAATCACATTTCAACCAATCCATATATCACACAACACGACAATCCAGTTTCCACAAGGGAATGACGCGCCTTTTGAGGTTGCAGCAGGTAAAGCACATGAAGTGCCGGTACAGGTAAGAACAGCAAGTTTAGCACGATCTTCCGAAGTTTTAACCATACGAGCACAAGATGCTCCTAAGGATATCAACAGTGAAGAACAGTTAACGCTATATGCACAACCGATGCCTGAATTTAAACTGACACCAAATTCCGCCACTGTTCAGCATAGGAGAGGTGTTGAAAGGATGCAGAAAGACCTTCACCTTGAGGTATTAGAGGGACAGTTTACAATCAAGTCTATTAATGTAACAGCGAAATGTATCAGGGATATCAAATGTCCGATAGGTCCTTATGAAGTAGGTAGTGCTTCCAAAAAAGTTCTTTTAGATATTGACTGCAACCAACTCACGGATGAAGTGAATACCGTGAAGTTGCGTTTTGAACTCAATAACCTATCCAAACCTATAGAAAAGGAAATTCATGTTCATAGAGAGATATTAAAAGAACCGCCAAAACTATTTATCCCACCAACTACATTAGACTTAGACATCACACAAGGACGTCAAAAGACGCACAGTCTAACACTCCAAAACATAGGTGAGGAATTGTTGACGATACGGAAAATTGTATGTCAAGATTCATATAATCTCGTCAAACTGCCAGATATTGAATACCCCATAAACATTGGAAAAGAAGCACATGAAAATATAGAGATAAAGATTTCAGCGGATGGACTTGATCCTGTTACTTACCCCGTTAACCTTACTATCCACTCCAATTCTGAGGATATTTCAGAATTAAAAACAGAACTAAAAGTCAAGGTTAAAGAGTTAGAGGATTATCCTTACTACCTCGCAATAGATTTTGGAACAACGAACTCTTGCTGTGCATATATTGATTTGGATACATTTGAACCAAAACTTATCCCGTTGGAGAGCCAAGGAAAACCACCAGAAATAATGCCTTCAACGATAATTTACCATTCTCAACCGAAAAATGGACAGAAATACAAAGTTGGTTATGGAGCTGAGACTGATCGCACAAGTATCAGTGATGGACCTTACTATATCTCTTCTGTGAAACGTTGGTTGGGATATCAGTGGCATCGTAACTTTCCAGACAATAAAGAAATCCAACCGAGTGAAGTAGTATCTCATATCCTTAAACACATCATTAACATAGCAGAAGACCATCTGGATAAAAAAGGTATTCCATCAAAGATTCGAAAATGTGTTGTTACGTATCCGACAATGTTTCTCCGAAAGCAGCGAGCTGACCTTGAAGAAGCGGTAAAAAAATTAGGAATTACAAAACTTGATTTTATAGATGAAGCATCCGCCGCCTCTATCGGATACATTGGTAATTACCTTGAGAAAAATGGTAATTTACCTGATAAACATAGAATATTAGTTTATGACTTTGGGGGTGGTACTATTGATATTGCTCTATCTCAAGTGACAAACACCAATGATGTTTTTACTATTGAACCGCTTAGTCTTGGTGGAAATAGAAATTATGGTGGTGATGACGTTACACAGAGTATTGTTGATTATGTTCTTAAAGTGTTTGGAAAGAGAATTCAACGAGCAAAAGAGAACCTTACCTTTGAAATTCCTTATTATAAACAAAGGAAAATCTTGAATGTGTCAGATGATCCTAAATATGATGCAGTGTTGATAAGTAATAGTTCTATTCTGTATCGTGTTGCTGAACAAATGAAAAGGGAACTGAGCATAAAGATGGAAACTGAAGGTACTTTCCAATTGCGCGTTGTTGTTGATGGTAATGTTCTTTCTTTAGAAAACCTTATTGATGGAAACATTAGCATAAAACTAACTGAAAACCACTTGAAGGATTTTACTGAGGTAGTTCTTAATGAAACTTTTGCCGATATTGACGTAATGATTGATGATAATGACGGTCGTTTACCGGACGCTATAGTCCTTGCTGGACAATCATCCAAAATGCCGATAGTCCAGAAATTAATACATGCCCATTTACAAAAGAAATATAATAGGTGTATTCCTATTGATTTAGCAGATTATCTTAAAGAGCGGGTTGTAACGGGTGCTGCTCAATATGTTCAGAGTAAACAGATGATAGGAACCAAGTTTAATGTAGATCTGGTAGAGAAAACACGCTCTCGTCTCGGTATTTTGAAACGATCTGGAACAAAACCTATATTTAAGGAGTTGATCCCGAAAGGGAAGATTATCCCTGACGAAAGTTCAGGTACTATTGATTTTACGCTTAATTCAAGAGATGTATCAATTATCGTTTGTGAACATTTTGGAAGAGACAATGAACTTACATCAAATTTCTCACAAATTGGCAGCTACACACCCGATATACCAGATGGGATATCAGACGAAGCACTAAATAAAGCAAGTTTGCAAATGTCTGTTGAAAAGAACGGTGAAATTAAATTAGTTACTTATGTGGATAGAGAAGAATACCAATTCACGGTAAACAAGGAAGAACCAGAATTTGTCGAAGAAATTTGATTTTACAATAGAACACCAATGTCAAAAAATACATGCATTATCAATCTATCAGCACCTGAAATACAAGTTGTCGTCTTGGACAACAGTCAGCATAATGACATCAATATCAGTCTACCATGGGAACTGGGTTTTCGCGAGGAAAGCAATGGTGATTTAGTTAGCCATTTTAGGGAGGACGTCATAAGACTTAACCCTAACCATCCCAATGAAGTCAGGTTCAGGGATTTATACGCGAAATTCAAGGATATTAAAGATACAGAAGTTTTGGAATGCTTTTTTAACGCATTTTTTGAGGAGATATTAAAGCAATTACCTCATAATCAGTATTCAATATATACCATCACACCGTACCATTGGACACCTATACATCGCCAACAACTTAGGAAAGCAATTAAACAGACAAAACTTGATCCACAAATTTCATTTCTTAAGCAAACAGCAGTGACACACCGAGGTATGCTTAGTCAAATTCTATGTCTTTCAGCATATTATCAAAGGATGTTGTCAGATATACTCACAGATTCAAAGAAATGTCACCTGTTTATGATAGATTTTACTGCTAGTGATTTTGTTGTCTATCAAACGCTATGTTGTCAGTCGGATGACAACAGCAAGGTTGAATTGGTTGATATATCACAGTTTACAAACCTTGATACAAATAGCAAGATAAGAAGTTTGCAGAAAAAAATAGAAAAGGTTGAGGGAGACCTGTCCACTGTAATTGGTTTTTCAGGTAGCATAGGTGATAACCAAATTGCTCAAACCTTAATTTCGTTGATTCAATCGCGGTGCGATGCTTTGTATCTGGAACCACAGGAAACCGCAACACTCTTAGGCGCAACTGAATTGGTCAGACAATTTAATGAAAAGAATACCAAAAACAATATACATTTTATCTATCATTTTTGCTTCGGTGTGCAGTTACCAGATGGAAAATTGGTTGAACTTGTTCCGGCAGATTGTGGAAAACCGTATCACCGCAAAAAAGCATTCCAATTCACTGGGAATGTTGAGAAATTCTATATTCATCTCGTCTGTGGTTTATCTATGAACAAAAACAGTGATGTGCTCCATCTTGCGACGCATGAAATTATTCCTCCAGTCGATAAGAAGTATAATTTGCGCAGTCCGATGGAATTTCTACTTTCTGTGACCTTGAATGATTACATACACGGAACATTTGGTTTACATCTACCCAACCCTGAAGATCAAAAAACGGTTGATTTTACCATCCCGGTTTTAATGGACTAAAAAGAAATGATAAACAATAAACAGCAACAGTTGTATGAAATGAGGAAAAAATGAAAATACATAAATGCAAATTCTTGTTATTTCTCGTTGCACTTTTTCTTATGGGAACTATCTTGTTTGTATATTCTGAGGAACATCCTGAACATTCAGCCAACGATTCGGAGAACAAGTTAACAGATGGTAATCAGAATCCTGAAGAACAATCCACTAAGGTTGAGAAATCACTGGAAACAGATTCTTCCAATTTGAAAAATGTGTTTAGTGGTGAGATGACGAAAATGCAGGGTGAGATTGAAATTCTTAAAGCAAAATCATCCAATCCCACTCCATTATATACATTAATTGTAGGTTCAGTCATATTCATTGCATCTGCCGCTACGATTTTTCTTGGCTTACGTTTGCGTCGGGAACTTCGTACTGACCTAAAGTCCATTAGAGGTACGTTTCAGAATAGATTAGAACAGAACAAACAGAGTTATGATAATCGATTAAAATTTCTTAGTCAACGAGGTGAAGATAACACGAATAGAATTGAAAAAATTGAGTCCAACCATTCTGGATTCCAAAATACGTTGTCTCAAATCGAAAAGCGCACACAGACTTTTGAGCTAACACTTGATAATATGAAACTAAACAGTCCTGGGAATAATGCACAGGATGAAATTCCTCAAGTTGAAGTGCAGCCACCAGTTGAAGTACAACTACAAGTTGAGGAGATTATACAAAAAACGCATGCAAAAGTTGAGTCGTTGTCACAAGCGTACAAAAATGGGGAGCCTATTTACTATCTTGACATTGAAAATCCAACACCAAGTCAGAATGCATTATTGGATTTAAATTGGTTAGCAAGGTCAATAGATAACTGGAAAAATGAACTAAAAGAGTCTGGAGATGCAAATCAAGAACTCATTAAGACTTTGGATTATGCCAATCAGATTGTCAAAGACAAACTAATGGATGTTCGTAAACAAGCACCACCACCTTTACCGATGATACTCAATTTAGATGCTGAATCTTTAACTGATGAAGCAATTGTCAAAAGCAACGCATACGTGTCTAAATATGAAGGATTGCTTAATGGATACCAGTTACAACTTAAGATAGATACAGAGGAATACGACCAATTCATTCCTCAACTGATTAAAGATAGGTTATTCATGGGTGTTGTAAGGAATATACCGTTTGATCAGATACCTAAGCAGTTGGAGGAATTATTAGATTTTGCGGGATACAAAGTAGTTCCAATTGAGATAGGTAGAACGGAAGCGGACTCACGTTTACATGATATTCAGGGTTCAGAGCAGACAAGCTGTAAATCTGGTACAATTGCTAAGGTCATTTTACCAGGTTTGCAGCGTATAGATAATGACGACATCGTACAACAACCGTCAGTCATTCGTGCCGAATGATCTTATTTTTATACCTGCCTTTACACCGCTACTGACCAAATCTCACTGACCCAATAGGTGGATAACAACATAATGCAAGAACCTGAAAAAGGTTACACTTCATCAAATTCCCATAATATTGGCGATATTTATATCTCAATCCAATTGGATAGGGCCCAAGTAATTCTCACATTAGAAAATCACGGGCACAATCAAGAAAAGGTTTATATGCAACGTCAGAAAACCCATACTAGCGGCACGGAGACATATAAAGTTATAAACTTAAGTAGTGGAGAGAGAGAGAAGATAAGATTACCTTCAACATTGATGAAATATTACAAATTTGATTGTAGACTTGGATCTGAAAAATGGGATTTAAAGGAATTACTAAATAAAGTGATTACTAAATCTCAGATGACTAATGTCAAACCATCATTTTCAAATAATGAATCAGAATTCGCGCCACAGATTACTACAACCGTGGAGACAGAATCGGAAAAAGAAATAAACAATACAAGATTACATGTTATGACAGCATTTCAACAAGAAGAAAACTATGCTGATCTGGATAAACATGAGCAAGAAATAGGCATAGAAGAAGTTATAGAAGACGATGATTTGATTGATAATGCTGAAAGTGAAGTTCTCAAAACTTATGAGGAAGAACCTGAAATTCAAAATCAAATAGCAAAAACTATTCGGAATTGGATAACCGAATTAGAACGATCAGAGTTTAAAAATCACGATGTCATACAGACATTGCGTTATTCAGAACAAGAATTCAAAAGGCTATTGGATACAAAAACCGAATATAATCATGGAAACTTTGAAGAATATGATCAATTCATCAAAGATCGCTTATTCAATGGTGTAGCAAGGTTTATCCAATCTAAACAGATTCCTAAGCACCTGATAACATGTCTAAAACTTGTAGGTTATGAAGTGGTTCCAATTGAGATTGGGAAGACACAAGCGGATGCACGCATACATGATATCCAAGCCTCACGACAAACTGGTAGTGAGTACGGAACCGTTGTAGAAGTTCTGATACCCGGCCTTAGACGGATAACAGATGGTGAAATCATTCAAAAACCAGTAGTCATCCGTGGAGAATAACACACGATGTATATCCGAACGCTTATTATCCTGCTTCTCACAGGACTTTTCATGAGTACGGATGCTGCTGCAGACAGTGCATTGAGTTACGTCAAAATTGTAGAAGGCATAACACAACAACGTCCTCCAAATACACGGCAGACAATCGGAAGACGGTATGTATGGAATTTCAAGAATAGACCTTACACCGTCCTGATGATGATTGATCTGGAACGGTATAATTCTTATAACGCCATGGAACGTTACGATATTCCTAAATTAGTTGAGGAAGGACGAACGACAATCGGTAATTTGACGCGAGAGTTTCAAAATGTCTTTAAAAAAAATCCTAACTGGAGCAGACAGGAACAGGTTGATTTTGTCTTAAGCTTTGTCCAATCTTTACCATACACACTTGATGATGTGACGACAGGATATGATGAGTTCAGACGATACGCAATAGAGACATTGATTGAAGGTGGAGGTGACTGTGAGGATACAACTATTTTGGTCGCTGCTATACTACGCGGGTTAGGTGAAAAAACCGCTCTGATTTTTACACCAGGACACATCGCTCTCGGTGTGAGTGGAGACTACACTGGTTCATCGGTGACACACAACGGCATCAAATACTACTACTGCGAAACAACTGGGACGGGATGGACTGTCGGCAAACTACCTGCAAATGTGGGTACCAAAGTAGAAAGAATCCTCCCTTTATCACCCTCAGTCGTAGGTCCCGCTCCGCAACCTGATGCGGTTACAACACCAGAGGTAGATCCGACTCCTGAAATACCAACACCTAAACCCGATACACCAAGTCCTAAACCTGAAAAACCAAGACCTGAAACTAAACCTGAGACAGAACTCGATAAAACACAACCAGAAAAGCCAAAACCGGAAAAAGAAAACAGATCGGATACAGGCAGGGCAGTAGGAGCAGTGATTGCGACCCTCTTTATTCTTCTCGGTTTAGGAATACCGATTGTGTACCTGGTCTACCGTTTCGTTTTTGCGGATGACGATGATGATAATGACACCTATTATGACGATACACACGAATCAACAAATCCGTTAGATTGGTAGCAAATCTGTAAATGACCCACCAAGAGAGAATTAAACTCACATGGCTCGTTAATATCGCGGTAGTATGTTGAGGTTTGGGTATTATGCTCCCTGTGATGCGGATTAATGTCGATGATGGCACTATCCGAGGATTCATTGCTGAACTTATACATTTCATCACGGTTAGATGCATAGCAGGCATAGCAGGAACTGATTGCCTTTATTGCTTAAGCCAACAAGGAATATAGTAAAGTGTAACCATGATTGAACATCTCAAAAAAATCTATAATAGTTTATACCTACCCCTACCGATAGAGCCTTTTACGCCAACTACGTTCGAAGTTAAACCAATTACAGAGCCTTATCTCTATACTGATGCTAACGTGTATGTGGATACGTTTGAGAAACCGAACCAGTCCGTTAAGGTAAAAGTGACAAATGTTGGAGGTGGTAAATTATATGTAGAACGAATTTGCATTCCCAGAGGATACGAAAAATGGATAAAGAGAGCAGAAGGGTCAAAACCTGTTACGCTTTCATCTACTTCAGAACCGATTGAGTTTGAACTTAAACTCAACTTGACAGCATTACCAAATCCCTCCTCTATAAATGTAGTAAGACTTAGCGTGATATCTAATTCAAAACGAAAGACATTTAGCGATATATTGTTAGGTGTGCAATCGCCAAAAGATCAACCTCCAAATCTCACTTTACCAAACTATATCAATTTTGGTGAGATTTCAGTATATAAGATTACAATCAAAAGGGAACGTGAAGATGCACCATCACCGGCTGCCGATTTTTTGCTGATTGGAGACTTCACACAGAATCCGCCATCTCGCATCAGCATCACACAAAAGGATGAATTCACTTTTGAGACAAATATTTACAGGCAGAAAGGTGAACTAAATTACATCTTAGATTTGCGAGAACCAGGATCAGTGATGCCAGGACAAAAGCAGACTGGCATAACACTAAAACGTATCCAAAAGACCATTTCTATTTCAAATGTAGGTAGTCAAAGACTGTTCAAGGAGATTTCTACATTAGAAGCCAAATGGTTAACTGCACCATCTCACATAGATATATCGGGATATGGTACAGACGATCTACCTGTTTTTGTCAATGTAGCAAAACTGAAACCGGGACGGAATGTCGGTGAACTTGTCATGGATGACACGTCAATATCTGTATGGGTCTGGTATAAAATCGCAAAAGAAACTTCCTTTACGATAGACAAAGATAAGATGGATTTTCATTATGTTCAAGAATTTCCTGAGCAAAAAGGACCTCTGTCTGTTGATATGGCATTCACAAAAGAACCATATCAATCCGTAATGATTTTTGAGGATACAGAATTCCAGTTTCCATTAAAAGACGGTGGACGCATAGGGTATCTAATGGGAGACTTCAATCAATGGACACCACATACGATGTTCCTTGAAAAAAGAGAAAATCACTTCGGTATTACTTTGAGCGTTTCGGAAGGGACGTATTTTTATCGCGCTGAAATTGATGGAGAGATGCGACTTGATCCAGCTCGATTGTTTGAAGTTGTCTGCTGCAAACACGGATTAGCTTCCAAAATAGAGGTTGAGAAGGTTGAACAGCAACTAACACTACGGAACAAGACGAAACAGAAGTTAGAAATAAAACTCAAATCTACTGCGGAATGGCTAAGGATTAAACCTGAAACAACAGTATTGCCAGTCCGGAAAAAGAGTAATATCACTGCGATTATCCATCCTGAAAAACTCGTACCCGGACTTAATCAAGGATGGTTACACTTGGAAACAATAAAAGAACTAATCAAGAGTCTTCAAGTACCTATCTATGTATTTGGCGTGACGAAAGGGGTTGTTCCTCGTCTTAAAAATGAGGTATTGACCTTTCCTGAAATGGAACAAGGCAATTCGGAACGCATTCCACTTGAACTTGAAGTCATAGGACAAGGTGAACTAAAGGGTGAAGTACAACCTTCTACTGTCTTGCGTTTCGCAGAAGGAAATCTGAAGGTGCAGAACGACAATATATTTGAACCGAAGACAGTGCATCCACCTATTGAGGTGGTAATGGAAAGACCTTCTAACGCATACCGCAAAAATATCGGTGCGTCTCTGATCACAGACTGCTATCTGGCGAACCTGCGTGTGCATGGTTTTGAAGCCAAATATGAGATGACCCACCTGCTCACCGATCCACCAGCTTTATACTTTCCTAAAGTCTATCTGTTTGATACCACAAAACAGGCAAATGTTGTGGTAAAACGAAGTGATGATAAAGCCACGGTCCTGTGTGATGTGGAAATACCTATTGAACTCACACAATCTGGTTTGCTATCAACCGAAAGTGATGGTGAGCAGTGTAATTTTATACTAAATCCACAAGCTGCTACTAATGCTGGACGCATCTCGGATATAATTACATTTACAGATAGAAAGTCTGGAATGTCGCTTCCGATTCAGTTCGCAGCTGATATGATTGAGGGAAAATCGGAGATTAATGTTAACATGCAAAAACACTTCTCAAATAACATCTTATTAGCAATTAAGAATATCGGTAAGACTGATGATTTGCATGTATTTGACGTAAGTTTTAAATATCAACGATTTTATCTCACACCTTCTCTTTCTTCACAACAACGAACCATCCTCCCCGGTGAATCTATTGAACGGAATATTACTTTAAAACCCTCAGTAAGTTTGTTAGGCAAAAGGACTGTTGGTATTTTTCGAAAAGCAAAAGTCCGTGATATGCTTATAGTCCGACTTAATGATCCACAATACCCAAAAGGTGTATTTGAAAAGGAAATCGTGGCAGAGATTAAAGGACGTTTCAAGTAGTTCCTATTGTAAAAACGTATTCATCCAAATGCGTCAACATCTACGTGTATTCTAATGTTCGCGAGTTTTATCCTGGAAATTTTAAAATCCCGGGGAATGCCTAAATGGCATTCATACCGTTGATTTGGTAAATCCTGGTTCAGACAAAAAGAAATCAAACCAAAAGTGTAACGTTGACCTTCAGAACAGAATTACAGAACATCAAACTCAAAAATCCGCGTAATCCGCGATTCTGACAGAAAGCGAGACATCAACTTTACCTGTCCTTCATAGTTGGGTGTGTAAAGTCTTGACACAATTGAGATACATGGTTCATGCACAGACTGAACCTATTAATATGCTGGCTTATAGCGGAAATTCCCTTGCAGATTTCGGAAACAAAGGATAAAATATTTATCTAAACCCACTATGGAAATATGTCATGCAAATTGAAGAGTACTTTAACTTTCTGGCAGAAGATGACATTCGTATCAAAGGAACACGTATAGGTATTGAAACTGTCCTGAACGAGTATATTCACAACGGCAAAACAGCAGAGGCAATCGCTGATCGTTACTATACGGTTACACTGGAACAGGTTTACGCAACAATCCTATATTATCTGCAAAACCGAGAAGAAGTTGGTACATATTTGGAGGATTATTTGGAATTCTGTCGAAAGGCACGAGAAGAACAGGCGAAAAATCCGTCATCCGCTGTTGTTCGCTTGCTTCAACTCAAAGCAGAACAAGAAAGATCTGTTAGTGAAAGGAAAGCGGATATCACATAAGTGAGTTCGTCAGGTCCCACATCGTCTCCCACCTTAAAAGATCACAATTCAGATGCGTTCATATCTACTTGACGAACATGTTTCAAAGGTTTACCGTGAACAATTGATCTACCATGATGCCACGCTAACAGTCTTGATGATTGGTGATGAAGGGGCACCTGCAAGAAGCACTCCAGACCCCTGAAATCTTGCAGTGGTGTGAGCAAAACAACTTTATTTTGATAACAAATAATCGGAATAGTATGCCTCAACATCTCACAGACCATCTGGCAGGGGGACTCCACGTGCCAGGTATTATTACAATCGATCTCGACGCACCGATGGGTGAAATTCTTGGGGATCTGATACTTATCGCTGGGACATCATTTGATGACGAGTATCTCGACCAAATTATTTATGTTCCATTTCAATGAAAATGGCATTTCAAACCCCAATAAATATGCTATACTTATGATAGCAGAAATGTACAGCAATAGTAAAATCACCATGACACATAAGATCATTGACACAGGAGAGAACCTAATGGCAACACAAGAACAGGTAGACTTTTTTCAAGAAAACGGATACCTCAAATTCGGCAGAGTCTTAGATAGCGATGACGTAGAAAAAATGCATGATGGATTAGATGCCATCATAGAATTAGAACTCAAAGAAGGCGATGACTCATCACCAGAGTTCAAATACGGACATGACCGTCAAGGACAGCGACTCCATAGAGGCAGAGACCATCCACGTGCAATCCATCAATTCGTCAACATGTGGAAACGTGAAGAAAGTTACGAGGCAGCCATCCACAATCTCTTAATCACAGGAACAGCACGCGCACTATTGGAAACCCCCGAAGTCCGACTCTGGCATGACCAAGTTATCTCCAAACCGCCTCAAGATAACGGACATTTCGGATTTCATCACGATTTCTTCTTTTGGCCCCTGAGTCCCCCCAACATAGTAAGTTGTTGGTTAGCATTAGATGATGCAACGGTTGACAGTGGATGCATGCACGTCATACCGAAAAGCCACAAAGATGAACGATTCTCAGTTGAAGCAAAGGCAGCATTCAATGCGGAAACAGCAAAGGCACACGAAGAAGATCGCAAACCACCTCCGAACCCCTGGAATGAAAGACGGAGTTTGGACATCAGCCACGGAATTCCTGTAGAACTAAAAGCAGGCGAGTGTATGTTCCACCACTGCCTGAACTGGCACGGCACACCACCGAATGTCACTGACAATCAACGTCGAGCATTCGTCATGATCTTTATGGCACAAGGCGTACGCTATAACAACGCACAATCTCCCGGACATGTGCTTGTCCCGACTATTGAAGTGGAAGATGGTGAACCCCTCGTCGGTGACGGATTTCCAGTGGCGTAACAAAATTTCTGATACTATAGTAAAGTTAACAATTAAACAGACATTTCAGCGTTTGCGGAGCCCCCGTAGAGGCGAGGTCCCCTCGCCCATCGTGGAGTGTTTCATTAATTCTGGAGTCCGCTATAACATGAAAGATTCAACTTTTATCAAAAGAGTCATACTCAAGAACTATAAGAGCATCGCTGCATGTGATGTGCAGTTGCAACCCTTGACGTTTCTCGTAGGTCGCAACGGTTCTGGAAAGAGTAATTTCCTTGATGCATTGCGATTTGTTGCTGATGCCTTGAATACATCGCTTGAACATGCTGTTCGTGTTCGTGGAGGCAGCAATGATGTCTGTAAAAGATCTAACGATCCACGGAAACGAAATGGTCATTTTAGTGTTCATCTTGAATTCGATCTACCCGACGGTTCATCAGGATACTACGCCTTCAAAATAGAAACGTTTTTGACAAAGTACGTTGTTCACTCAGAAGACTGTCAGATTCATAGTGAGAACCTTAACACTCCCGATATTTACTATAGTGTTGTTAAAGGGAATGTGACAGACACAAGTGTTAAAGTTGCACCTGCAGCTGCAAGAGATCGTCTCTACTAGGAACTTGTGTGTATAACGCACTTGAAACACTTGTGATAAGCCGGGCAAGTCCAGTCCAGTCCAGTCCAGATACTTTACACCTAAACGGACTTTAGTAAAATTCAGATGATCAAAACTGTACTTGATAAACTTATAAGATTATGGTAATATTGCGTTATCAGCAAATAATCATGGTAGTTTTGCTCAGGGAACAGATGCAAACCCTTTTTTCTGTCCGATATAGTCTATTAATCTTTCGGAATTAGTCGTTTTGGGATTAAACATTTTTTAATTTGACAGTCAGTTTTCACCCATGTTATACTATCCATAAGCTCGTTGGCAGGACTGTTTGTGCAACGCACTTTGCGTTGCATCCTGCCACTACTTCAAACAGAGTACAAACGAGCCTACAAGTGATACCCTCGTTTAACATTTGTATCGTTTTAGATGTTCTGACTTAGTCGTTTTGGGATATTCATCTTATACTATCATTGACAAACTTATTGAAAATGTCAATGTTCCTATAGTTATACTTGTAGCACGCCTCTGCGAGATACAGTGGCGTGTATTCTGTTGAGTAGTGGTGGTGTGTTCCATACCATGCACGCTTGATGAAAGACCAGAATCCTTCAATCGTATTGGTATGCATGCCACCTTTCTCCCACTTTTTACTTCGGTTCAACGTCTCGTGTTCCATCTCCTTACCGATGGTATTGTATCCTGTAAACTGGTCGGTATAGAGTTTGGAATTCTCTGTATCTACGTTATCACGGATGAAGTTAGCAATCGTTTCTCCAGTGATATCAGGCACCAATTGAGCAATTACATGTCCAGTTCTTGAAACTGCACCGATAACAGCGTCTTTCATTGTTCCGCGACCACGCTTGCGAGGTTCATCTACTGTTCGGTCATAGTCTTTCTTGTCTCTACCACCGACATAAGTTTCATCAGCTTCAACGATTCCCGACAAAAGAGAAGACTTCTTTGCCATTTCAGTTCGTATCTTCATCATTATAGACCAAGCAGCCTTTTGTTTCAATCCTAAATCTCTCGCCAACTGACAAGATGAGATACCTTTCTTTGCGTTTGCCATCAATGAGATCGCTAAAAACCACTTTTGTAGCGGTATTTTTGTTCCAGCAAAGAGTGTCCCGCTGGTAACCTTGAATGATGCACCACAATCAGAACAATGCCACCGTCCTATTCTACCTATGCCGTTCTCTTTTTTGCGTTTCAGGTTCGGACCCTCACACTTCGGACACTGGGGGTTATCACCCCAACGTATCCTCTCAAGATGTTCAATACACGCCTCTTGTGTAGGGTATCGCTCCATAATTTCAACTAAATTCATCAGATACTCCATTTTAGGAGTTGCTTTTTTCTGATGAATTCTGATACAATAGTCAGACAAAAAGCAACTTGCTTTTTAGTGTTCATTAGGGGGTTTGTAGCCCCCTAATACTTATCTACCCTAATACTTATCTATATTGTATCATGAATTAGCAATTAAAACAAGCGATAAATTCAGTCTAAATCTATGTTTATAGCGATTTTACTTAATCCCAAAACGACTAATTCCGTAATCTTTTTATATCTATCTGTCACTTTTGCACATACCCAAGATAATATACCGACTCATCTGTAGTTATTAAAGTGATATAATCTGCAGATGAAATACACCGTGCTGTATGGATACACCCTATCACACAAGAGTGAATCGCTATACTTTAGATGTGTACATCTTAACTCTAAACCGAACAGAAAGGAATTAAAACTATGTCTTCTTCATTGAGTGCAATATTCGGTCTGATATTCTTAGGTTTAGCAAATGCATCTGTCTTCTTGATGTTTAAACTGTGGGGATACCCGTTCGATAAGGAAACAAGGACGAGTGCAGCACCACGCTCATTGATGCTGTTACATCGTTGCCTCGGATATGCTTTTGCACTGCTCTATATCTTTATGATGTGGCACATGGTGCCGCGATTGTGGAATTATCAGGTTGAGTTACCCACAAGAACTGTGGCGCACTTAATGCTTGGGATTACCATAGGTGTGCTCATACTAGTCAAAATCTCAATTCTTCGGTTTTTCAGACACTTCGAAGAATCAATGCCGTATATTGGGGTTGCTATACTGATATGCACCTATCTTCTAATTGGACTATCAGTACCATTTACATTGCAAGAAACTGCTTTGCGAACACGAACTCGCGCATTTAGTGAGGAGGGTATCGCCAGAACACGACAACTCATAGAGACTGCAGGGTTGCCACCTGAAGCACCCCTTGACCTATTAGCATCAAAGCGGATGCTGCGTGCGGGACAGCACGTCTTGCAACGAAAATGTGTTGTCTGCCATGACCTGCGAACAATACTAGCAAAACCAAGAACACCACCCGATTGGGTGAAACTAGTAAACCGTATGGCAATTAAACCCGTTATAGGTGAACCGATTTCAACTGATGAGGAGTGGCGAGTATCAACATATCTCATCGCTATTACACCCGATATAAAGAATGCTGTTAAACAACAACGAGCAGAACAGATGAGAACTGATGAATCAAAAGCCGCTGCAGAAATTGCCACGTCTATCATGACAGATGAAAATGATATTGCATCAGCAGATACATACAACGCAACTAAGGCGAAAGCACTCTTTGAGGAAAAATGTTCGCAATGTCATCCATATCAAGATGTAATAGATTATCCCCCAACTTCAAAAGAGGAGACGACTGAGGTAATTAATCGTATGATTGATATTGGTCTTTATCTTGAAGAGAAAGAGTTTGAACTGATAGCGCGCTATATCAATGAAAACATTGTCATAAAGTGATTGCATAAACCATATTAACTCATACATAAGGAAACTTCATGGAGACAGATATGAAAACTTTTACACTTTCAACTGAACTGCTGATTGAAAGACCGATAGATGAAGTATTTTCCTATTTTTCTGATGCACATAATCTCGTAGAAATCACACCACCCAAGATGAAATTAGTTGTACTTACGCCAACCCCAATTGAGATGCAGATAGGGACTCTTATCGACTATCGCCTGAAACTCAAAGGTATTCCGATAAGATGGCAGAGCGAAATTACAGCATGGAACCCTCCACATAAATTCATAGATGAACAACGCAAGGGACCATATCGCGCTTGGATTCATACGCACATTTTTGATGAAGATGATCAAGGTACAATTGTGAGAGATCGTGTTGAATATGCTGTGCTTGGAGGACAAATTGTTGACAAACTCTTAGTCAGACCAGATTTACAGAAGATTTTTGAATACCGTTCTGAACGTCTACAGGAAAAATTGACATGAACTTTAAGGAAGTATTATCAATTAAAAATAGTATAAGCAGCATAGTTCGTAACCACTTTTTCTTTCCAATCGTTACCAATATTGTAGGTAGTAGGTACAATAATACCATCATATAACTTTAGACATATAACTTAGGACAAAAGAAGATGCAAACTCATAGTCTTGAATATTATTCAAATATAAATCCACTCGTAGGACTTTCTGCTAAGACGATGCGCTTATACTTAGCATTAGAGGTCTTTAGAGGTAAGTTGGAATCCTTAGACGAACCCCATTGGTTTCGCACACCGGACCGTGATAAACTTCTTGCAAAAGTCGGTTTCTCTAAAGCAGATATAGACACTGGAATCTCAGAACTGATAAATGCTAAATTACTGCAAATTCAGATGCGAAAGAGTGATCAATGGTATTGCCTAAAATAACAGGACCATGTCATTCGTAAATCACCCACGCCTTATCTTAGCTTCAGCATCACCCCGTCGGTCTGCACTGCTATCTCAAATCGGTTTAACCTTTGAGATCTTTCCCAGTGAGATTGGAGAACCGGTACCCAATAAGAAGTTATCTCCAGAGAAAGTAACTCAGAAATTAGCTAAATTAAAAGCCAGAACTGTTGCGGAACGTTACACCGAAGGTGTTATTATTGGAGCTGATACATTAGTATTGTTCAAGAAAGAACTGCTCGGTAAACCCAAAAATAGGGAAGATGCAAAATCCATGCTTTCTCGACTGAGCGGCAAAACGCATAGAGTTGTTACAGGGGTTGCGTTAATAGATGTTAAGAAAAAAACAGAGACGACGTGGGCTGAAGTGACTAAAGTCTGTTTTCGTGAACTTTGTGCAGATGAGATTGATAAATACATCCAGAGCGGCGAAGCGAAAGATAAAGCCGGTGCTTACGGCATACAAGGTCGTGGTGCAGCTTTTGTAAAACGTATTGATGGGTGTTATTTCAACGTCGTTGGATTACCATTGGCATCATTTGTCGAAAAATTAGCAGACAATACGTCAAAATGCTATCTGTAAAGCACTACACATCTACTGAAGGATATACCTACCTATTAGAACCTGGAGAGTCAGGAAGTCAAAACCTACATTTCGGTATCCTCAAACTTCACACAGAATCTACTTATTTCGATCATACTGAATCGCATGAAGTAGCACTCGTTCCATTGATAGGTCGTTGTACACTTCTTGTTGGTCATAATGGCAATAAGGCTAACGGGCTTTTAGGGGCACGCGGCAAGACAACTTTTGAAAGTGAAGGTTGTGCTGCCTTCATTCCACATCACACGACTTATGAAATACTACCACAATCTCAAAACGTTGAAATTGCTATCTGTAAGACACCATCTCACTACAATGCTGCAGCCGTGATCAATCCATCAGGACCTATAGAGACTCCGCCAAATTATCAACTACATATCGTTGAAAATGACACTGCTTCTGAATGGATAGGTGAAACGGTTGGTTTCCATAGATTCCAGAATGGAGTCGGTTCTGCAACAGTACTCGGCGATCAGACAGGAGAAAAACAAGCGCGAACATATCTGCGTCATAACGAGCTTCTCGTTATTCCAGAGAAAACGCGCGCACGGATAGTTGCATGTCAAGGTGAACTATATCAATTGATGATAAGTCGTATTACTCTCCCTCAATAAGCTCTCCGCCTTTCTTTAGGAAGGCAATTGCACTCAGCGATATCTGAATCTTCACCTCATTATTGTTAACTTCACTGACAGACAGCAAGACGATTTTTTTGTCATTGCTTATACCGAGTATTTTTCCGTGCAACCCGCCATTTGTGACTATTTCATCTCCCTTTGTCAGGTTTTCAAGCATATTTTGGTGTTTCTTTCGTTTTGCCTGTTCCGGTCGGATTAGAAGAAAATAAAATATTATCCCTATCAATATTAAAGGAATAAACATACCTACACCAGCAAACGGATCCATATAGATTTCTCCTCAGATTTATAGTATTAACATGGCATCACCATAACTATAGAAACGGTAATTGTGTTGTAATGCTTCTTGATATGCTTTTCTTATCAACTGTGTATCAGCAAAAGCACTTACAAGCATCAACAGTGTTGATTTTGGCAGATGGAAATTTGTAACCAAAGCATCTACTATTTTGAATTGAAAACCCGGATAGATAAACAACTCGCTCTGACCGGTAAATTGCTCAACGGTACCAGATGCACCTACTGTTTCCAATGCTCTAACAACAGTAGTGCCGATTGCTATAATTTCTGATCCGGTTCTTTTGGCATTATTTATTCTTCGCGCGACTGTCCCTTTCAGATTAATATACTCTGCATGCATTTTGTGTGTTTTGATATTATCTACTTTCACAGGTTGAAATGTACCGATTCCCACGTGTAACGTTAGTTTTGTATTCTGAATTTTTTTTCTATTCAGTTTCTCCAATAGTTCTTGGGTAAAGTGTAATCCAGCTGTTGGTGCTGCAATTGCACCTTCTTGTGAGGCATAGACAGACTGATAACGCACGCTATCTTCCTCGTCTGGTGTACGTCGGATGTATGGCGGTAAAGGCATCAAACCAATTTCTGATAGCAGGTCGTAAAATACTCCTACATAACTAAACGCAATCAAACATTTACCGTTGTTCGTTTTTTTGAGCACTTTTCCCGATAGAACTCCTTCTTCAAAAACCAACTGTGTGCCAACTTTTAGATTTCGCATCGGTTTTGCAAGAACTTCCCACACATCTTTTTCAGTTTCTTGTACAAGCAGCAGTTCAATTTTACCACCCGTTTCCCTTTTGTTTCCAATTAATCTTGCGAGTATAACCTTCGTATCGTTTAAGACTAACAAGGCTGAATCTGGTAAATAGTCCCCAATTCTTGCAAATTGCGTATGCTGTAACTCTCCCGAGTGTCTATTAACAACCATGAGTTTAGACTCATCTCTCTGTTTTAGTGGAACTTGTGCGATTCGATCGGGTGGGAGTTCATAGTCAAAGTATGATAGTTTCATATATTGATAGTAGTAGGGGCCAAATTACAGTGTCCAACTGAAATACGAAGAACTAAATATCAAAAAGTGTTGCATGTTTGTGTATTGGATAACCGAAGTACTCGTATGCAGCTTCAGTCGTCACACGTCCACTCGGAGTCAGTGACAAAAAACCCTCTTTAATATAATAAGGTTCATAGACTTCTGAGATGGTTCTCTCATCTTCACTTAATGCCA
Source organism: Candidatus Poribacteria bacterium (assembly GCA_965208245.1). Lineage (GTDB taxonomy): Bacteria > Poribacteria > WGA-4E > WGA-4E > WGA-3G > MSPOR6. The sequence continues at coordinate 3,750,681 of OZ242325.1, read as the reverse complement.
CAGCTAAGGCTTTTAGTCCTGCACGTCCACTGAAGTTTTCTATGAGTGCACGAAAATATGCATAATCTTGTTTAGTGAGACCTTTTTCATCAATACCGAAGAATTCCAATGCTTCCTCAACAACCTTAAGTGTAAGAATACCACCACTTCTCACTTGTGCATAGTCTCTCACATTCTGAAGGAGTTTATTTGCAATTCGCATTGTACCACGTGCACGTAAGGCTAAAGCATATTCCGCATCTTCATCAGTCTTTATATTCAACTTTGCACTATTTATCCGGATAGCTTGCTGTAAATCTTCTGGCGTATAGTAATCAAGGTGTATATGGATACCAAGCCTTGAACGAAAAGGACCAGTAAGCAATCCTTCACGTGTTGTTGCGCCAACAAGTGTAAACGGGGCTATTGGAACCTGAACTACATCTGATCCGGGGCCTTGTCCGATGGGTAAGTCTAACACAAAATCTTCAAGAACAGGATAGAGTGACTCTTGTATAGGTGCTTTCATCCTATGAATCTCGTCAATAAATAGTATATCTCCTTCTTCAAGGTGTGTCAATGTAGAAGCCAGATCAAGTCGCTCCATAATAGTACCTATCGCTTGTTTGAAATTAGTAGCAAATTCATTTGCAATGATTTTCGCAAGCGTCGTTTTCCCTAATCCGGGTGGACTGACAAGGATCACATGTTCCAAGACTTTATCCTTAGTTTTTATTTCTCCCTTACTTTTCTGTTTTCTACGACTTTTTACGGCATCAATGTGGATTCGGAGTTGCTCTTTAGCATTAGTCTGTCCGATAAATTCGCTCAGATATTTTGGCCGCAGACTATAGGAAAAATCAACATCAATGTCATCAATATCATAGTTATCCATTATGTTTTCCTAACACAAGGATGAATGACAGGACAATCACTCAGTTCTCATGCTTGCTTTATTCTAGTTATCCATCATGTTTTCCTAACACAAGGATGAATGAGCAATGTGTGCTACTTAAAGGTAAGAAAGGTTGCTATTGGATGTTCCCTTGATTAATTGCGTATATATCTGAGTGCTTCCTTTACCAGAGCATCCCTGTCTGCATCTTCACCAATAGATTCAATGGCTTTTTTTAATGCTTCTTCTGCCTCAAGTTCTGATGCCTGAAGATTCAACAGTAGATTTATGACTGCTTGGTGCGTAGCAGCAGTTCCGACTAATTCTACTTTTTCATCTAATTTTATTTTTGCAATGTTCTTCTTCAGTTTTAGGATAATTAATTGGGCAAGTTCTTTTCCTAAACGAGGGACGCGCATCAGAACACGAATATCTTCTTTTAAGACAGCTTGTTGGAATTGTGATGGGGATAAAACTGTAAGGATATTTTGTGCAAGTGAGGGACCAACGCGAGTTACAGTAAGTGCCATCTCAAACATCTTAAGTGCATCTTTTGATGTAAATCCGTATAACTTTATTTCATGATCCCTATTCTGTGTGTAGTACGTATAGAATGTCACCTCTTCACCAATAGCAGGCAAGCGGGTTACTGTTCTTTCAGCTACATCCACGGAATATCCTATACCATTCACGTCAACAACGATCCGTTTCGTATCTTTATCTGATAAAATGCCTTTTATATGTGCAATCATAACGTAATATCCCTCTCAACAGCCAGCGCGAAATTTATGCCATCGCGAAATTTATGTATGAATCTGCATAAGTTTTTCCTGAATACTGCGTAATTTGTGTGATCGTGCATGGCAGATTGTTAGTGCTAATGCATCTGCAGCATGATCAGGTTTTGGAAGCTCTTTTAGTTTGAGCCGCATTTGCACCATCTTCTGAACCTGTTTCTTCGTTGCTTTTCCATATCCGACAACAGCTTGTTTAACTTGTAATGGGGTATAAGTTGTAACGGGTGCATCGCTGAATGCAGCTGCCAATTTTACAATCCCTTTAACTTCACCCACAGCATAAGCATTGCTGACATTCTTGCTAAAGAAGATATCCTCCAGAACGACTGTGTCTACGTTATATTGATGTATCAACTCTGTCAATTTATCATATATATGTTTTAACCGTATCTCTGATGGCGTTTTAGCATTGGTTCGAATGTGTCCAAGTTGTAGAGACTTAACGTGAGATCCATTAGATTCTACAATTCCGTAACCTGTATTCGCTATACCAGGGTCAATTCCGAGAATTACCATTAGAGTCTATCCCATCTATTATGCTGCTGCTTCAAGTATGTCGTCGGGGATATCAAAGTTAGCGTATACCTTTTGGACATCATCAAGGTCATCAAGTGCTGCCATAAGCCGTATCATGCGTTCAGCTTCTTTCCCATCAAGTTTAACACTGTTCTTTGGTATCATGCTAATTTCCGCTAATTGGATGTCTGCTTCTGTTTCTTCTATTGCGGTGACGACTTTGTCAAACGCTTCAAATGGGGTAATTACCTCAATTGTGTTATCAGACGTGTTTAGGTCTTCAGCCCCGGCATCTGCAGCAACGAGGAAGAGTTCTTCCTCATCAATACTCTCTGCATCAACGACAATTAGGCCGCACTTATCAAAACCCCACGCGACACATCCGCGTTCTCCTATTCTGCCATCAAATTTCCCAAGTGCATGTCGTATTGCTGCGATGGCTCTATTTCGGTTATCGGTTATGACTTCAATCATCAATGCCACACCACCGGGGCCATATCCTTCATAGACTACTTCTTCTAAAGTCGCACCTTCAAGTTCACCTATTCCACGGAGGACAGCTTTCTCAATATTGTCGCTTGGAACGTTGCTTGATTTTGCTGCAGCGATAGCAGTTCGTAGACGAGGGTTCATGTCAACATCTCCACCCCCTAGTCTTGCAGCCGCAGTTATCTCCTTCACTAATTTAGAGAATAGTTTTCCACGTTTTGAGTCGTTAGCAGCTTTCTTATGTTTTATTGTAGACCATTTTGAGTGTCCTGACATAATGATTTTCCTTTCAATTTTCTTCCATTCTACTACACAGAAATGAGGTATCTATCAATGTGTCTTTACTAACATTTGCAGATGATGACTTCAATAAGGTAGTATAGCATAACAACACTTAAGATACAAATTAAATGTAGAAATTCAGGGTTTTTCAGTTTTAGGTGATATCGTTTCAAAAGCGCGAATAAGACGATCCGGTGTGAACTCGGATTGTCCTCCTTGAAGGTGTGTTGCCATTTCATGCATCAAAAAATCTTCTAAATCTGCGGGTGATTTTACGTTCTCTATCGTTTGCATCCAGCGGACAAATCTGTCAAACTCCTGTTTTGCACGCTGCCGTGCTTGTTGCTGTTTTTGAATAAATGCAGCACGGGCTTCTTCCGCAGCTTGTTTAGCACGCTTCGCTTCATCTGCTGCTGCTAACGACGGATCAGACCGATCAAAAAAGACGCTATCAGACATGTCCAGCATAAAATCTAACTCGGAAACAGGTGCCGCGGGGCCGTTGACAACATCCTGTTCCACAAGCGAGGAAGTTTCTGAAGAAAGCATAGGAAAATCGGAAGTCGGCGGCTGCGGTTTGGTATCAGGCTTTATTATCGGATTCCCCGATTCTATCGCAGTTATCCACTTAGAACACAACTCATATCCAGACTGGTTTAATGTATCATCACCTATTCCACCTTCAAAAAGCCGCTTGGCAGCTTTGAGATGAACCAGAGCAGATTTGTAATCCCCTAATCGTTGATACGCTATACCTAAAGCCTCATGACTTATCGTGACAGGGTCAGAATAATAAGCTCTATAGGCGGAATAATCCTCAGAAGTCGTCTGTAGCAAACGCAGTGCTTTCTTACCAAACGCGACAGCGTCTTGGGCATCATAACTGTCAGCTGCTATTTTTGCATGTAGCAAGGGGGATGTGGGATGGTATTTCAGTGCATCCTTCAGATACGTCTCGCCTCCACCCAGTTGTAATCGCGCTTCAAGTGCTGCTTGAGAATAGGGGTGTTCGGCAATAACCCATCTTGCAAAATCACGCGCGTGTTTAAACCCATGAGGGAAGGCACCACTATCTGTGGTGAGTTTGAGAAGGTATAGTTGTGTATCTCCACCACCCAACCACTTATTATCACCTTTAGGGGCATCTTTTTGACGCCACACATTACCTTCCCAATGTCCCGTATCTTCGGTTTCACCAAGTGGGGGCGGTTTGTCAGACTTAGATATTTTGACAGGGATCGGTGACTGTTGAAAATCCATTGCTTGTGCTGTCGGGTTTTCTCCTTCTACAACACTTTCGGATTTTATTTTGTTCAGTTGGTTATACACGAGTGTTCCGATACCTACGACAACGATGAGAGTGAGTCCACCGAGCAGGAGGTATTTCGCTGTATATTTCAGGATTGACATGTCATTTCTCCTTTCACTTTTGCGAAGTTAGGGGTTATTTATTCTGCAACACAGGATCAGGGTGTCGCGTGATATTCATAAGTGCCGTTAACTCCTATCATGTAAAAGATTTAGTATGAATCTATGTGTAGCAGATAATTAGACTGATATTTCTCAATATCAGTCTGAACCTAATATCCATCAGCATTTAGAATGGATATCGTTATGAAAATGTGATCTGTTATTTTAGATTCTACTTGACTTTTTGTGCATGAGAAGCCATGCTAAATAATAAAATAAGATTAAACCTTTTAGATAAAGGTTTTAGGTGAAGTATAGCAGATATAGCGAAATAAATCACGCTATATCTGCTTATAATATTAACGATTGTGATAGAAAATGGATAAAATACCTAAAACTGAATAACCCTGGTAGAAATTAGAAATGAGTGTGAAAACATTATTTATATGTCTCATTTTGGTAAATTGCAAGTTCGTCTGTGAAAGAAGAATCCGAGATTCCTACAACATTGGACGACGCTGCAGTTCTTTTTTGTATTGTACGATACGATTTCTCGCTTGTTTTCTCAAGGTCTTTGTTTTTCGTTTGACAACTAAAAGCATATGTCTTATACTTAATCTGCAGATTGCTGAACCTATTGAACACATAAACCTGAAATGTGACTACAGAATCAGAAACTAAAAACAACCGGAACGGGTATAAGACTTGAGAATTGGCCCAAATTTCCAAACTATTAGGTGTAAATGGAAACAGAATACATCCTTGAACTTCAGAATGTCACCAAAACATTTGGGGCAATTGTTGCTGTAGATGACATTAGTTTTCAGTTACACACAGGTGAAATACATGCCATTTTAGGTGAGAACGGTGCTGGAAAGTCCACTCTTATGAATCTCATCTATGGACTCTATCAACCCACGAATGGAAAAATCTTCATCTCCGGTCAATTAAAACAATTAAAATCTCCTCGTGATGCTATTGCTAACGGAATTGGTATGGTACATCAACATTTCATGCTGGTTGACAACCTGACCGTTGCTGAAAATATAGCACTCTACTTGTCCCACTTTTCTCAAGACAAAAGAAACTCACAGTTGATTACCAATAATATAATCTGTGAAGCGAATCACCCATCAAAATTCAATGAAAAAAAGTCTAAAATTAGTCCCAATTTTGTTAAATGGCACTTTAAAATGGATGAGGCGATCCAACTCACAGAAACACTCTCACAGAAATTTGACATGACCGTTGATCCGCACCCACGTGTTGGTAGTCTATCTGTTGGATTGAAACAACGGGTAGAAATCTTGAAAGCACTTGCAGTTGATGCACGTATTCTTATCCTTGATGAACCTACAGCAGTACTAAGTCCACAGGAGGTTAAGAACTTTTTTCAGGTCTTGTACACACTACAAGAAAACAATAGAACAGTCATTTTCATTAGTCATAAAATGAAAGAGGTCTTGGAAATCAGTAATAGGATAACAGTTCTGAGGCATGGAAAGAAAGTATATACCGGAAAAACAGGTGATCTCTCCGCTCAAAAACTTGCAAGAGAAATGCTTGGAGAGGAACTGTCAGAAATTCATAAGAAAAAAAGTAAGGTAATTGACGAACCGGTGCTGCATATTTCAGGTTTGTCCGTTAAAGGGAGTCAGGAAGAAATCACAGTCAACAATGTATCAATGGACACATATCGAGGTGAAATTGTCGGAGTCGCAGGTGTTGATGGAAATGGACAGAAGGAATTTGCCGAGTCTATTATGGGCCTGCAACCTATAACAACAGGCACTGTCCAGATATTGGGTAAACAAATAACCAGCACAAAAAACATTCGCAGAAATGGGGTCGCTTATGTTCCGGAAGATAGACAAACAACGGGAATAATCGGCACATTTTCTATTGCAGACAATCTTATGTTAAATATCTCTCATTTTGAGAGTGTAGCACACCACGGCATAGTCAATCAGAATGTAAAATACACTACTGCTGAAAATATGATCAAGACTTATGATATCCGACCACCAAACCCTAACCTATCCGTATCAGCACTATCAGGCGGAAACCAACAAAAGGTCGTTATTGCAAGAGAATTGTCAACAGATCCAGAGTTACTCATTGTTGTTAATCCAACTCGCGGATTAGATATCAGTGCTGCCCAATTTGTACATCAAGCTCTGCTTGAACAGCGTGATAATGAAAAATCAGTAATATTGATCTCAACCGAGTTAGAGGAAGTACTGCAATTGAGTGATAGATTGTTTGTCATGTCAAGAGGAAACCTAATTGAAGCCACAGATTATAGAGACAGTATAGAAACAATCGGATTACTAATGATGGGAGAACGTATTCCGGATGAACTATAATTCTGTTTTTGAAGTTAATCCACATTTCAAAAATTGGGTACTCATGCCACTGTTAATATTGATTTGTGCATTCCTGACCAACACGATTGTTATTTTTTTCTGTGGTTACAATCCCATAAACACTTATATTGCAGCACTTGATGTCATCTTTGGGTCTCCCCGCGGTATTGGTGAAACTTTGGTGAAAAGCACACCTTTTCTGATGACAGGTCTTTCTGTGGCAATTGCATTCAGGTGTGGTATTTGGAACATTGGTGCTGAAGGACAGTTTCTTTTAGGTGCTTTAGCAGCAACCTGGTTCGGCACAAAGTTGGCAGCATACCTACCCCATACCCCATGGATCGGTATACCAATAGGCATCGGATTCTCAATTGTAGCAGGAGGTATGTATGGTTTAATTTCTGCTGTTCTAAAGATCACACGTGGCGTCAATGAGGTAATTAGCACCATAATGTTAAACTACATAGCGATCAATTTTGTAAGTGCTATGGTTGATGGAGGCCCATTACAAGAAGCATCAAAGACAGGTCCGCAAAGCAATCCTCTTTACGAATGGGTTAAACTGCCGAGATTGTTCGAATCACACCGTATTCATCCAGGGATCATCCTAGCAGTAATTTTAACTGTAGTTTTGACTTATGTATTGTTCAGAACGACTTTTGGTTATCGACTTCGGGCAGTAGGTGAAGGACCTGAAGCAGCACAAGCTGCAGGTATATCTATTACACGGAACACACTTTATGTATTCTTTTTGAGTGGTGCACTTGCAGGACTCGGGGGAGCAATAGAACTGATGGCTCTTGCACCACACTTGACGAAGAACTTCTCTCCCGGCTATGGATACACAGCCATTGCAGTCGCTTTATTGGCACGACTGAACCCTCTGGCAACTGTAGCAGCTGCTCTATTATTTGGGGCACTCACACAAGGGGCATTTGGAATGGAAGCCGAAGTTGGTATCTCTGGTAAAATAACATGGATGATGCAGGCGATAATTCTAATGTTCGTCGTTGCTGCTACATCCCTAAACTATTTCCAATCAAAATGGTCTTCTGAATCGTAGAAGGCAAGTTAACATAATTCTGGCAGATTCCCGATCCTTTGGTCGTAATTTGATAGGACAATTTGCCATTGAATATGCCATTGAATATTTTACTGAAAAAGGAAAATACTAATAGTGCTTCTTGAAGAAACCCTTGCAGCAACTATCAATGCAGCAACACCTCTATTACTTGCAGCTTTAGGTGAGGTGATTTCACAACGTTCAGGTGTGATCAACATCGGCATTGAGGGAATGATGTTGATCGGCGCACTATGTGGGATGACTGCTTCATTTTATACATCAGATATCCCCTTAATCGCACCGTGGTTTGCCCCATGTGTTGGAATGTTCGCTGCAGGGTTAGCAGGATTTTTCGCTGCCGGTATTTTCGCATTTTTGGCGATAAAATTACGAGGCGATCAAGTTATCATCGGTACTGCAATCACACTCTTTGCATTAGGTTTTACGCAAGTGGTATATCAACGTCTATTTGGTAGAACTGGTAGTCCAAAGTCTGTTCCCTATTTTCAAGAATTCGAACTCCCAATACTCTCAAAAATACCACTGATTGGTCAAGCACTATTTTCACACAACATCATCGTTTATCTATCTATGGCACTTGTTCCGTGTGTGTACTTCTTTCTTTTTCATACGCAACCAGGCTTGCGAGTTCGGGCATGCGGTGAACATCCGAAAGCAATATCTACTTTCGGTTCAAACGTTGTTAAGTTAAGGTCAATGTGTCTGTTGTTTGCAGGATCTATGGCAGGAATAGGCGGTGGCTATCTTTCACTTGCAGATGTTCCAATCTTCACACCAGGTATGACTGCCGGTCGCGGCTTTACAGCATTAGCAATCGTCATCTTTGGTAAGTGGCATCCAATAAAGGTATTCGGTGCAGCACTTCTGTTTGGACTTGGATTTGCTCTCGACGCACTATTTCAAGCGTCAGGATGGGAAATTCAATATCAGTGGTTTCTGATGCTACCTTATGTGTTATGTCTAATCGTCCTAACCGCTAACTCGTATAAGAAAACTAACTTTTATGGAAAAGGGCAAGCACCTCTCTCATTGGGTAAACCATACAACCCTTCAGCATAGAAGCCTATCTAAGCGACTATCAATTAAAATGTACTACCAACTCGCAGATAAATTGAATTCGTCGGAACATCCTGGACTGAAATAAGAGGAAAGGCATAATCAACGCCTCCAATCAGAGGACCAATATGCAAACGTATACCTATGCCAACTGAAGAGGGTAACCGTTCATATTGTATATCTTGCACGGAATTCCACACATTGCCAGAATCAAAGAAAACAATACCTCGAATAGGATCAAATATTGGAAATCTCAATTCTGTATTAAAGATAAACTGTAGATTACCACGATGTTTCCCAGTGCTATCCACAGGTCCCAAACCTCTATCTTCATAGCCGCGAACTGTGGTACTGCCTCCAGCCCAGAATCTCTCAAATGAGATCAGTTCTGTACCCCCATCATGTCCGATGTTTGTTTGCAGTCCTGTCATGATCCCTAAACGGAGTGCGGTAGCCAGCACAAGACCGAAATCAGTTAGTCGCCTATAATAGCGTGTGTCAGTGACAGTCTTGATAAAACTACTTTCACCACCTAAAAACCTTCCTGCATATTCAATTGTAACTTCATTTAAGATGCCTCTTATAGGATTCAATTTTGGAAACGTACTATCTTGGCTCCACAAGAATGTAAGACTACTGACAGTTGTTGATGATTGAGGATGAATTGATGCAATTGATGTATCCCTTAAATACCGAAAACTATATTGCAGGTTAAGTCTTTGATATTCCATCAACTTCCTATTGATACTAAAACTGCCTTGTAGTGCTCTAACATCATCATCCTCCTCCAATTTCCTACCCAAGAACTGAACACTACCACTTGTTCTACCAATTAACCACGGCTCAGTAAGTGTGGTATCATATAGATATCCAAGGGTACCCCACCTGGCTCGCAATCTAAATGACATATTACGTCTAAAGAGATTCCTATGGGTAAGTGCAATTGTGCCCCTGGGTCCATCCGAAGAACTATAACCGAGACTTGTTCCATAGGAACCTGGTTTGCGTTTATCAAGTCGTATCTCTACATCTTCAATTCTTGTCGTCTCTCGTTTATTGTGGGGTGTATCAATTTGCGCACTTTCTGTATCGATGAGATGTGGGTTACTACCAATTGTCGGTTGTTGGTATCTTTCCCAACGGATCCCAGGTTCAAATATCCCAGTACTATAAAGATTCTGGATTGCTGTGTTCAATTTACCTAATGAAAATAACTTACCCGAAAGATGAGATACCTCTCGATTAAGTACAAAAGGTCTAACACCAGTGTCACCAATAAAATAAAAATCACCGAATTGGTACCGAACCCCCTCATCTATCTCAATATTAAGAATACCATGTTCATAAACTTCCAGATTATTCAACACTTGTCTAAGTGTATATCTTGCATGATCATGCAAATCTTGCATGATCCACTCAGTACCAATCTTTGTCGGAAGATAGGTGTCAGATAACTGAAGTTTGGACCTTTCAAATACGTTACGTAATTCACTCGGCACTATTCCAGCATCTAATTGTTTCGTAAAATCTCCTACGATAGTAAAAACTGGCTTGATAGACTTCGGAATAAATTCAATTTTGGCTATTCTAACATCTATATAACCAAGGTCTTGATAGGCTCTAAGAATCGCGTTCTCGTAATTCTTCTTGAACAGACGCGCATTTGGAATCGGAGGAATCACGGGTAGAGTCCTAAAAAGTGTTTCAGAATCAATAACACTATTTCCAGAAAACATACATCGAAATATCACTTCCTTGTAAGACTCAATAAAACTTAGTCTTATTAAGGTCTTTCCTATACTGCTGTTTTCAACATCCCGCATAACAAGTTCGCGATTTATTGAGACATCAGGGTATCCCGCTTTCTCATACAATAATCTCAACCTTTGTGTATCTTTATCAAGCGTCTGTTCAGAAAAATAACGTTGTTCAGAAAAAATACGACTTAAGAAACTGCTTGAAAAGACTCTAATAGGTTTAGATTCCATTTCTCTCAGTAATTCACTGTCCGAAAATGCTTCGTTTCCAACAAATTCTACCTTATCAACAATATAACGTGTGCCGAGTCTTATAATGAATTGAATGTGTAGGGGGAAGTTCGTTAGTTTTTGCAATTTAACTTCGGTGCCATTATATCCCTTAGCTATAAAATGTGCATTTACTATCTGTATCCAATAGGATTGATCATTGATGAGTTGTATTATTTTGTTACGCAGTTGATCTTTTTCAGATTCAATCCTTCTATTTCTAATCTTAGCAAGTAAATTCAACAAAACAGATTCTCGAAAAATCGGTTTACCTTTCTCATCAACAAAATCGAGCAGTAATTGAATCCCTTCGTCTATATTGATTTTGAGTAGTTCCTTTTCTGGATCAAACGATGTAGTAATTCTCGTGCTTGGATAATACTTTTTACGATAGAGTTCATTGATTCTATTCAGACTAATGTTAACTAATCTTTTCTGATAGATTTTCCCTATCAGAGTATCACAAAATTCATTGATACGTCCTTTAAATATAGCAGTATGTCCCGATAATTGTATCTCCCTGATGTATGATGGAAAACCTAAGTCTATATGAAATCTAACATTCCCAGCATCATGATCCATACTCGTTTTAACTATGGCAAAAAAATAACCGAATTCACTACAAAGTTGTTTCACAATGTTGATATCTTGCTGAAGAGTTGTATAAGTATAGATATCTCCACCTTTTATTATAGTTGGCAATTTTATTGAATTGCTAACCTTTCGCTTGAATTCATCTGACAATTTACCTGTTATCTCTATATTTTGAACGCGCAAGCCAGAAAATATATTAGCTGACTGGAGTTCATATTTTAACACTATTCCCCGAGTTGTTGTGTCAATAGAAACCTTAATCTGTGCGTATTCCTGTAGCGCATAAAGAGATATAACGCTCTGTTGAATAGCATAACGAGAAAATTGCCATTTATTTTGGCTGGCAACGCCAATTCCTGATGTTTGATATAATTGTTTAAGTTTGTCAGAATCCTCTATTATGTTACCATCAACGACAAATTCTATTTTGATGATCTGTAAGGTACGCAAAGTTTGCCAGTTGTTTTTGTTGGCAACGTATGGGGGGGGCATCAAATATAGTTGGGTATTCTGACCTATAACTGTTCTTATACTAAAAAGACTCAATGCCAAAACAATTATCACCCAAAAGACAGACCCGGTTATTTTGACCGGCAACTGCCTGTCAAAATAACTGTCGGAAGTAACTGCATAGCGGCTCTTTAAGCAACAGTAGGTCATTAGAATTGTCCTTGCAACAGTTGGATATCTACACCGAATTCACCTTTTTTTGGATTACCTTCAACTGTGATCGGGATATTTCTACCAAGAAGTGTCAAGGGTATTTCTGCAGTAATATGACGTTCGTTTACGTTTAAACCAGATGTGATAGTGAAGGTTATGCCAAACAATGATTGCGAGAAAGCATTACCAGGTAAAAGCAGCGCAAGAAGATCCGCTTCAGTCAATTCTTCAGTGGTTGATGAATTAATGGGTTCAGCTCTTAAACTCAATACTGCCTGATCAGGATTACCGTTCTCAAGTGTCCCCGTTACTGATGCATAAAAATCATAGTCGGCTGTACTGCCATCGCTCTGTAGTACGTTTCTGATAGTGTTTGGTAATTTCATGTGGATGTTCAACTCTGGATTAAATGATTTATCGCTTTGGTTGATTACTGTTGAAGTAATGCTCTCATCAATCTCAAAGATCTGTGTATAAATACTGATTACCCCTTTTGGAATAGTAACTGTACCCGAAAAAATCGGTTGTTGAATTGTACCATTCACTTGACCATTACAGATTATTTCTAAGTTCGTAGTGCCGCCAGTTGAAGATAATAAATGAAAACTATCTGGCACTTCAATCCCTACATCTAAGTTAAGATTGCGCAATATCGGTGCATCTGAGATAATATCTGTATCGCTCACAGTAGGTGCAGCAAACGATTCTAATACATCTATCCAATTCCAATTCTGTTCGTAAAAACCTGATAGTATCCTTATATACCCATCCAAAATAGGATTATCTACACTTCCATATAGATGCAAATTGTCTGCACTCAACAGTATCTGATAAGTTCCAGGTTCTATAAAACTACAATTCTCAAGTTGAGCGTTAATATCTATTGTCCTGAAGTTCAACCAATCTGAGGTTATTATACCGTCAATTGAAAAATTCCCATCGTTCAACATACCATCAACATTCTCAATCTGTATTCCCTCGTGTGTAAAATCGAAAGAGGCATCAACATTCTCAAATACAATGGGAGAGTCAGTTAAACTTATATCTAATTGGGTAACGCTACCTTTCCCTTTAAGTTGGTAAGCATCCGGTTTACCTGTCAACGTTGCATTTACAGTAATTTGACCATCAGCTGATTGAATATATCCTTCAATATCTCTTAATTTACTGAGCTGTTCTAACGCAACATTTACCGTCATTTCCAACTGTTCCATCGTTGATAATGAAAACTGGGGTTGAGCCTGCATTGTTGGGAAAGATAGCAGGAAAGGTATATATCCGTAGCAACTTAGGAGATTAGCACCTATCTTTATTCTTGCCGGGTTAGACTCAGCTATAGTCCACCGTTTCCTTGAATCTATATAATGCATTACACCGAAGAATTCATCAATGTCAGTTTCATTAATCTTCAGTTGCCTGCCAGCAAGTTTTATTGTTACTTCTGGGGCTGCATATTCTCCTCTAACGTTTAATTCAGCAGACAATATTCCGCTAAGGTTATATTTTTCACGAATATCATCTGAAAATGTCTGTTGAACTAAGTCCATGCTGAGGTTATCCAATTTTAGATTACCAAACATTTCACCTTGCATGTTCCATCGCCCAAAACAACTGACAGTTGTTGTGGATGGCATCGGTTCTGTTGCATCAGTTGCGTTAGTTTCTAATACATCAAATAGTTTCATCTCCTTAACTATAAAAGTACCAGATTCTAGTGTAATAGGAATGGGAGTTAAGTTCGTAAACTTGAACTCTTTATCAAACCCGTCTATAGAACTGGCAAAACCAATTGCCATCTCATCAATGGAGATTTCCGCTGTCGTCTTCTGACTAATCCTATCAAATGCGCCCATGTTTTTATATAAAGGTGAATTCTGATAGCCGGTTATATATTTAGTTGGTAAACCATCAAAATAAAAAAATGACTCAAACGGTACCCTCAGTTCTTTCAACGTTGCTGTAACATAACCGTTTACGTCATCAAAAATCTCTTTGGGTAATGCTTCACTGAGAATTGAGCCGAGTGGATATTGCTCAAATGTCAGTCCTTTTATAAGAAATGCTTTGGGAGTTATGCCATCAAGCTGCAATTCACATTGTTCAAGACTACAAGTGCCCTCTTCAACATCAAACTGAAACTTCTCTAACGCAATCAGATCCCGACTGGCAGCAACGTGAATACTAACGTTATCAAGTGATCGCTGCATATTCTTGAGTTGTAGTTTAGGAGATTCAATGAATATATCCCCTTTCAAATAAGGATTGCGAGTTGTTCCATCTACTGCAACATTTACATCAAAAACACCTGATGATTCAGAAAGAAAAGAATGAGCACCTAGTATAAAGGTAAGAGGTAACTCACTACCGACGAACTCTAAACTCACGGCAGAGTCAAGAAAACGTTCAGACGTATCTATATCAGTAAAAGAAAGGTTGATCGGCACTTCACCTTTGAGTATCAGTTTATCTCCGTTATTCGTCAGTTGCGTGTTGAGCAATATCAGTTCATTCAAATATGTCATATTACCCGTAAATTGTAATGGAGAAGTTGACTTAATCCCCCTGTGGGTTTTCAACCCTCCCTCCCAATCTATGGTCAGTCTGGGATCATCAAGTGTACCATTGACTTCAACGCTAATCAGAGCAATTAGCTCAGACCAATCTATATCATTGGCAACCTTCAACGCTAGAGCAGTTGTGATGTGATTCTTGTCAAAACCGATGGTTAACGGCTCAGTATTCGTTATGCTATAATTGAGGATACTCAGATTGAGTGATTCAATAATCGTATTTGATATAATATGGTTGCTTGTTAAACCTGTCCCAGTTAATTTTGTAGTACCACTTACAATCCCCTCAACAGATGTTAGAGGGTGTTCATCTGTTGATAACAGATTGAGGAGGTTAAGCAATTTGGCATCAATCACAATTTCTTCAAATGATAACCCCAATTCGAAAAAATTGACGGCAAATTGCCTATTTTTGTATCCATTGGCAGCAGAGTCATGAAGCAAAAATGTCGCTATGCCAGCAGTTTTATACTCTCCTTCCCCCAACTTTCCAGACATATCAAACCCATCAACACTCACCATACCTTTACTGTACGTCATGGATGTCCGAAGTCTGTCTATTGCAATCGGATAGACAAAATCATCAATGTGGATCAAGTGGTCATCTATTGTATGGGTATTAACATCAAACGACGGTTCTATAATCGTTCCCATTACATCAATATTGACTCTTAAATTACCCCTGATAGACGAATTTTGTTGAGAGGAAAAATATTCAGCAAATCTATCATTCAAGTTTTCCTTCAGTAACTCATTGAAGCCATTCAGGTCAAGATTCTCGCTCTTGATGAAAGCACTGATAGAAGAATCCTCAAATTTACGTTGATTGACAACAATGTTTCCTCCAATTTCAACTGTGTTACCTAGTACCTGCATCGCAAAAGGTTGAACGTCTACTTTTCCACCTTGCCAGTTAATTATGTTAGGGGGAACATTACTTCTCAACTCATTGATGAAAATGTCTCCAATCTCTGTCTTCAATACCAATTTTGGTATTCTCCAATTGACTCTCAGATGTGGATCCTTTAATGTACCCTTATATTCAAAGTCATAATATACCTTGCCGGTAACTGGGAATCCTAATGGGTCAAAAATCGATGCTAATTCCAATACCTGATTACCGTTAGAAGATAGATTGATTTCTTCAGACTTTAAATCAAGCTCACCTACGGTCTGAAAATAAGTAACTGGCGAAGTTGCATCATCCGCAATTGAGAGTGAAAAGTCAGAGAAACTCAGGAGATCGTCTACTAAATGAATTGAGAGTGGTTTTGGGTTGGTAAGTTTGACGCTTGGAATACTGTTATACTGAAGTTGGGTTTCCTCTATGAGAATATCAACATTGTAGGGATAAATACGACCCTCTAAGTCCCCAACATTATCAACAGATGTTAATTCTAGCAGTGTACCTTCAACTTCAACTCTCCCATTAAAAGTACCGCTTATATCCTCCAGAGATGGATTAATGATGGGTAGGAAAAAATCCACCGGGGTCTGTTCATGCTTTACGGTAAAGAAATACCCATTGGGATCTTGACTTGCTATTGTACCTTCAATAACGCCGGTCCCAGCAAATGCCTTTCCAGTGAACTTAAAATGATTGTCTTCTTCTACAAGGATTCCACGAAGTTTAGCATCACCAAGAGGATGGTCTTCAAATGTCAGATCTGAAAAATCAAAGTCTATCGTGAATTTAATATCATCTGTGGATACTTTTGAAGATTTAAGGTCAAAAACCATTTTACCATCAAGTGGGAAATCGACTATATCAGAAGCAAGCGCAAGTTCTGCCAATTGTATTGATTCTTCTTGTGGATTCTTTATAGATAGATCAAAATCTCCGTTATTTGCTACATCAAGGTTCAGAATAAAACGCTGGTCACGGGCACTCAAAATAAAATCTGGAATCGTTAACGCATAGTCATCAATCTCAAGGTATAACTTTGCAGGTTCTAAGTTGACACCCCAAGCATTACCATTTTCATAAGTAAACCTACCGACTCCATCAAGACGATTTATTAACTCCCCTGATAAAACAAGATTTCCTTTTAAAATTCCCTCAATTGGATAGTCTTCAAAGAATAAAACTCTAACATAGTCGGTATTCAGCACGAAATGATTAAGATTGATGTTAAAGTTCACTGGCATGTTTTCAGCAATACTGATCTTGCCATCAAACTGAATCTTGCTGTTCCCATTGTCAGTGCTACGGGTCAATCTGCCCTTCTCAAAGTGAAAGGTCTTGTCAACGTATCTAAAGTCACTTGATAAATGACCTATTGGAATTGGATCATCTACATTATGTGAAAAGTATGTCTCCGGAATAACTACGTTTCCTGTTATGACGCTATGAATATTATTTTTGGCATTATTTACATTTAAGCTCACACTCCCAACACCTTCAATAGGAATTGAATTAGCGATACGAAAGAGTTTTCCAAAGTCTACATTATTGAGTCTTGTATCAAAGTTCTCAATAGAACCCTCGACCTCAACCTGAATGTTGTCAAATACACCAGAGACATTAACACTAGAACCGTTTACAGAATCAACAGATAACTTGCCACTCACATAAGAATCGTCTAAAGAAATGAAATCATCTGTCATGTTTGTTAAATGGCTATCCACAAAAAGATTTACATCTAACAGTCGTGTCAGACTATCAAGTTGGTAATTTCCTTCTGAATCACCACTGAATTGAATTGAACCTTGAATTGTCCCGTTTGCTATACGAGGGGAATTGGACGGTAAGGTTGTAAACATTGAGAGGAATGAGTGAAGATCTACCTTATCAAATTCACACTGTCCTATATATGAAATTTTGTTCTTTGCATAGTGCTGTAAACGCTGAATCAGATTCGCCTTTGATGGATCGGATGTATTCGTGAAGGACACTCCTCCACTAATTGACATTGAACCGTCAGCAATCATAGTACGTAGTTCATTTATCTTAAGTTGTTGTTTTCCTTCTTGATTAGCATTTAGATCCAAACTTGCGTCTATATTTACAGCCGATACCTCTATAGGTGTCCTGTCTGTTAAATGGCGATCTACAGCAACATCAGATGTTGCATCAAGATTGTGACTGTAAGAAAAGTTTTCAGAATACCCCTTGATCTGTCCAACGATATTCGATCTTGTCCCTTGCAAATCCAATTCAATTACACATGAACCATCAATTTTTGTTCTCTCATCAAATAATTTCTGAATGTTTGCAGCATTAAATGTTAACTTGACAGACGTATTCCATTCACCTTTCACATGATCAAAATCTACTTTCTCAACATCAATCTGTGACTTTCCAGATTTTAGCTTAAATCTACTCAACGTATTCCTCTCAGTAGACAATGAGAACTTTATGTCATCTATGCTGTCAAGATCAAATGTTGATTGATTTATAGACAGACTCCCCTCACCAATAGAGAAATGACCGGTATGATTCCACTGTTCATAAGAACCGTCCCGACTCATATTTTCAACGGCTATTTTTATGTCTGGCAGTTTAAAATCCAAGTTTCTCTGTCTGTCTGTGTAATGCATTGCACCATTGATGAGACGAATTCTGGATACAGCAAAGTCAAAGGATGATTCAGATTCGGATTCAGGCGTTGTTCTTTGGAATACTTCTGAAATATTGACCTGTCCATCAGCACCACGATATATCTTAATAATTGGTGTGTTTATATCCAAAGAACTCACAAGCAACTTCCGTTGAAGTAATCCCCAGACATTATATCTTAGGACAATACTGTCAGTCGACATCACCAATTGTCCATTACCTTCTTTCTCATCAATGGAAAAATCATCTATCCTCACACCAGTCAGTATATTTCCCCGCAAGTGACCGATCTGCATAGTATAGTTATCATCAATTTGTTCATCTAACGCTCTGATGAGGCGTGGTTTGACAAAATCGTTCAAAAACAGATCGGAACTAATATAGAGATATCCGCCTATACCAAATAGAAGTAATGTTGCAGCTATATAAAGTATTATCTTTCTGCGTCGAGTTAGCATTTTTTGCCTATTGTCTTATTTGTGTGCTGAAAAGTTATTGTGTGCAGCATCAACAACTTGACTTATATAGTCTGATATGACGGTATATTGCGATTTATAGACTAAATGGCTGATATCAGTAATATCGTCATTAATCTTATCTCTATCTTTAAGCCAAAGAAGATACTCAATATTTGCTATGTCTTGATATATTGGAGAAAAAGTTAAAGCCATGAGTTTGACAGAATAATCGTTATGCACAAATTCGGTCAAATCTTCCAATAATTTCCTGTGTATTTTCGGGGCATCAACAATGCCACCTTTCTTAATATGGACGCGCCCTGCTTCAAATTGGGGTTTCACAAGCGCAATGATATCTGGAATTGCTAATGTCTGAAACAAAACAGGTAATACTTTTCTGATTGAAATGAATGAGACATCAAGTACTGCTATCTCAGGTGGAAATGTAAATAGGTTCGGGTCAATGTAGCGGATGTTAGTTCTATCAATGACTTCTACTCGACAATTTTGTCTTAGTTTCCAAGCAAGTTGTCCATAACCGACATCAACTGCATAGACGTATCTGACTCCATGCTGTAATAAACAGTCTGTAAACCCACCTGTGGATGCCCCCACATCAATTGCAACTTTGTCTTGGACATTGATGTTGAATTCTATGAGTGCTTTCTCAAGCTTTAATCCACCACGGCTGACATATCTTGCGGAGGGTTTAACTTTAATCTCATCATTGTTAGAAACAGATTGACCGGGTTTAACTTTTGGGTTGTTGTTAACTTTTACTGCACCAGCCAATATCAGGCGTTTTGCCTGAAGGCGACTTTCTACATATCCTCGTTTTACAAGAGCAATATCTAATCTTTCCATCGGCCCAGTTTTATTAATTTGACTATGATCTGACAGCTAATGCTATACCTGTTCGAATAATTGCTTCAGTATCATATTCATACCTCTCCTGTAAAGTTTTCAAGTCCCCGTGTTCTATAAACCTATCTGGAATACCTAAGTTTTTTACTTGAACATTTGAAACTGCTTCCGCTGCAAGTAATTCAAGAACAGCACCACCGAATCCACCCATCACTACGCCATCCTCAACTGTTATCACTTTACCTATACTTTTTGCTAAATCTACTATTAGCGATGCGTCTAAGGGTTTCACAAAACGCGCGTTCACCACTGTAGTCTCAATTCCCGTTTCGGTCAGAGTCTGTGCTGCTTCAAGTGCCGGATAGACTCTATTACCAATTGCGACGATCAACAGATCCTCGCCTTCACAACAGATTTCTGCTTTTCCTATGGCGAGAGAGGTTGGTTCCTCTTCTAACTTTACCCCTACACCTATTCCACGTGGATAACGTAATGCGATCGGTCCCATCTCATAAGAGAGTGCTGTTTTAAGCATGTGTTGCAACTCATTTTCATCTTTTGGGGCCATTGATACAATATTCGGTATAGAACGAAGAAACGCAATATCAAAAACACCATGGTGCGTAGGACCATCTGCTCCAACAAGTCCAGCACGATCAAGAGCAAATACAACGGGTAAATTCTGAATACATACATCATGGAGTACCTGATCATATCCACGCTGCAGAAACGTTGAATAGATTGCGACTACAGGTTTTAGTCCTTCTGTAGCCAGACCAGCAGCGAAGGTAACTGCACACTGTTCCGCTAAACCAATATCAAAACAACGGTCCGGATAAACTTCAGTGAATTTATCTAAACCTGTACCTCCCAACATAGCTGCTGTTACACCGATGATTCGGGAATCATGTTTCGCTTCCTTAATGAGTGTCCTACTAAAAACATCAGTATACTTAGGAATAGCAGACGCAGGACGCTTTGAAATACCTGTCTTCACATCAAACTGACCACTCACACTGTAGAACTTGACCGGATCTTCCTCAGCAGGTAAATAACCTTTTCCCTTCTTCGTTACAACATGAACTAACATGGGTCCAGACAACTCACGTATACCTGCCAGCACAGGAATCAGGGATTCAAGGTCATTACCATCAAGTGGACCAAAATACCGAAACCCGAACTCTTCAAAGAGTGTTCCAGGTTTAAGTGATGCTTCAATTTTCTGTGCCAACGCCTTAGCGTCTGACGAGATAGATTTAAACAGGCCTTTGGTCATCAGTTCTTTGGCACCCGTCCTGAGGCGATTATAGCCGCGTGAACTGATTAACTTGTGAAAATGCTTAGATATTGCACCGATTGTCGGAGATATTGACATCTGATTATCATTGAGAATGACCAAAATATCTTTCTTAAAGTCACCAGCAGCATTTAAACCCTCAAGAGCCATCCCTCCGGTCAATCCACCATCACCAATGATTGCAACGACTTTAAAATCATCTCCGTTTACATCACGCGCAGCAGCAATCCCTAACGCAGCGGATATGGATGTGCTTGAATGACCAGCACCAAATACATCAAACTTACTTTCATCACGACTTAGAAAACCACTAATACCATCTGTCTGTCGCAATGTTTCAAATGAATCAAGGCGACCTGTTAGCAACTTATGCGGATACGCTTGATGACCGATATCCCAAATCAATTTGTCGTGAGGTGTATTAAAGACAGTATGAACTGCAATCGCTAATTCTACCGTGCCAAAATTAGGCGCGAAATGCCCGGGATGTTTTGACAAGACAGATAAAAGATAACTACGCATCTCTTCAGCAAGTGTTTCAAGCTCGTTGATAGAAAGCCCCTTTAAGTCAATAGGAGAATTAATCTTATCCAAGACCATTGTATACCATCCTATCCATCCTCAGGTGCTGTTTCTATTTCGTCAGCGTCGTTCTTTGTATCCGACACTTTCTGAATTCTTAACTCTGCATTTTCAAGAAGTTCTCTACATGAACGTACTAAACGGACTCCCTCTTCAAATAATTCAAGGGAAGTATCCAATTCTAAGGTATCAGGAGTTTCCAACTTCTCAACAATGTCTTTCAACTTTACAAGCTTTTCTTCAAACGTCAAATTGCCTCTCCTTTGATAATCTTTAATCTCTACACTCGTCAACTGAACAAATTAGGCTGCCTTGTGAGAGTGTTACGTTTATGCTATCACCCGTCTTCACATTCTGGCTTGAGGTAATTATACTTCCCGATGAATCACGACATAGACTATAACCTCTGTTTAACGTTGCTAAGGGACTGAGATTATTTAATTGATCTGCGAAAGACTGCAATTGTGTCTTCTTCTCTTTCATTCTGTCCTTCATCGTTCCAAGATATGTAGCCTCTAAACTATCAATTAACTGGCTCAGTTGATTAATAGAGTCCAGACGATTTGTTGGAGACAACTCTCTATATAATCCTTCAACTTCATCCCTCCGTGCGTGGAGATTAAGTTTGATAAGTTCATTCAATCGGCTTTTCACACTATTTAAAGAGGTAAGTAATTCCAATCTATCTGGTACAGTATCCTCAATAGCAGTTGATGGTGTAGAGGATCGATGGTCAGCTACCATATCCGATATTGTGTAATCAGATTCATGACCTACAGCAGAGACTACTGGAATTCTTGAATTGGATATTGCGCGTGCAACGATTTCTTCATTAAATGCCCAAAGATCTTCTATAGATCCTCCACCACGTCCAACTATCAACACATCAATATCGCTTCTTTTGTTCATGGCAAGAATTGCATCAGCAATTTCACTTGCAGCCGCTTCTCCTTGAACGAGGCTCGGATGAAGTAAAAGTTCAACTATAGGATACCGTCTACTCAACTGTCTAATGATATCCTGAATTGCTGCACCAGTTGCTGATGTGATCACACCAATTTTCTTCGGATATGCTGGTAAAGGTTTCTTATACTGTTGATCAAATAGTCCTTCATCTGATAATCTCTGTTTTAACTGTTCATATGCTTTCTGAAGAGAACCGACTCCAGTAGGTTCAACTTGGGTTACATTTA
Organism: Candidatus Poribacteria bacterium; assembly: GCA_965208245.1. GTDB lineage: Bacteria > Poribacteria > WGA-4E > WGA-4E > WGA-3G > MSPOR6. The sequence continues at coordinate 3,728,000 of OZ242325.1, read as the reverse complement.
TCTGGTATATACTATTGACAGGATAAGTGTTGATCTTGCCATGAACTAAGACTTCATCACCATCTTGCACTATGTATTTTATACGTGCTTTTTTACTATTCCATATAATACACCGGATGTTATTCCTTTCATCTTTCAGTGTAAAATAGATATGTCCGGAATTAGGACGACTTAGATTAGAGACCTGACCACGCACCCACACGTTCTGGAGGATTGGTTCTTTTTGAATAATACGGTTGATAGCATTGGCAATTTCTGTAACACTGAAAACAGTACGTGGAGGCGAAATATTTAGACTTAACTGTTTATCCACTACATATCCATTCAATTTAAGAAAAATTAAACTTAAAGTTGTGCTTGGATTCTACGAATACTGATTGCCAAACCAGTTGCATCATCCAACTCAACCGCAACGCCACATAACTTAACATTATCCTGAGCAACACCGAAACGAGCAGGCATTAAAGTCAAAAAACTCTCCAGTACCTTATCAATTCTGCTACCTATCACAGAGTCGTGAGGACCTGTCATACCAACATCAGATATATAAGCGGTGCCTTTCGGTAAAACCCGTTCATCTGCAGTCTGAACATGGGTATGTGTTCCGATGACAGCACTAATCTTACCATCTGCATGCCATCCCATTGCTATCTTTTCAGATGTTGCCTCAGCATGAAAATCCAAAATCACAAAGTTAGTTTCTGCTTTTATCTCAGAAAGTATTGAATCTAATTCATGAAAAGGATTAGTATACCTATTCATGAATATCTGTCCTGCAAGGTTAATAACACCAAGTTTAGCTGCACCGTCAGGAGATGCAACGATAGTAAAACCTCGTCCAGGAACTTTAGTGGGAAAATTAGCAGGTCTAATTAACTGTGGCGTAGTGTCAATGAATTGAAGTATCTCTTTTACATCCCAAACGTGATTACCAGTTGTAATCACAGAAACACCTGCAGCCAACAATTGATCAACAATTTCGAACGTTAGACCTTTTCCCCCGGCAGCATTTTCAGCATTTGCAATGATGAAATCATAAGGTTTTATGGCATACGCATCTTCAGATGATGTATTTAGTTCTTTCAAGTATTCAGATACTGCCCTTCTCCCCGGATTTCCAACAATATCTCCAATAAAAAGTATTTTCATTTTATTTTTTTCATCTTCTCGTAATTAATTATTTAAAGTGTTCGGATTCTAATTCACTCAGTGTAAAAACAGACGTGAATGAACATCCTAAAGCGTTAATTTTCTCTTCTCCCTCTGCCTGTCTATCAATCACTGCTACCACATGTTCTACAACATGTCCCTCTCCCCGTATTTGCTCAATTGACTTACACACTTGTCCAGCAGTTGTAATAACATCTTCAATAACAACAAGTCTACTTTTTTCTTTAACACCTCCTTCTATAAGATTGCGCGTACCGTAGGTTTTTGCTTCTTTCCTCACGAAGTAACACGGGTAACCTGATTGTAAAGAAATAACAGTAGCAAGTGGAATACCACCTAATTCCAGACCTGCTATACCATCAAATTCGGTAGGTAGTAGCTTAACCATCAGCTCAGCAACCGCGTTGAGTAGTTGTGGATCGCTTTCAAATCTATATTTATCAAAATAGAAATTACTTATAGTACCTGATCGAAGTTTAAACGTTCCTGTCAAATATGAAACATCTCTAATCTGCTGTATTAACTCATTTTTTGTCATGGCATGTTCACTTACGGGTGTGTAAAATTTTTGTAGAAACCCTTTCAGTGTAACGTGGTTAAAAAATTGTGTAACGTGGTTAAGAATGTAACCAAAACTTTACACACCCTTCACTTATAGTTGGCTAATGCACCTCAATGTGTGCGCCATTTTCTGCGACGACCTCTCCAACTATTGCCGCTTCTGGGCAATCAGCAGCATGAAGCTCCCGTACTGCTGCATCTGCGTTCTCAGCTGGTACTGAAAATAGCAAACCACCTGATGTTTCAGCTTCCATTAGAATATGTCGCATCTCTTCTGATACGGATGAATCAAAGGACACACAGTCTGATAAAAACTCACTGTTAGCAATATAAGCTTGTGTATATGTATTTTTCGCAACAAGTTCAGGTGCATTTTCAAAATACGGTACAGATTTACTCTCGATACGCAACCGTACACTGTTTCCGGATGCCATCTCAGAAGCATGTCCAAGCAACCCGTAACCTGTTACATCTGTACACGCGCTAACACCATATTTCAGCATTATAGAAGAAGCCGAAGCGTTCAGTCGAGTCATTGACTCCACTAACTGAGGTAATACATGATCCTTGATTTTGTTAAACTTCAAGCCGGTTGTCAGTATGCCTATGCCGAGATTCTTTGTCAGAATCAGGACATCATTTTTACGTGCACCATAGTTTTTGACAAATCTCTCAGGATGCACTACACCCGTTACAGCGAGTCCGTACATCAACTCTGGCGCATCAACTGTATGACCACCAAGAAGCGCAGTACCGGCTTCTGTAGCCTTATCAGCACCTCCTCTTACTATATCCCCCAAAATAGAAAGTTCAAGACTGTCTTTAGGCCAACATGTAATGTTTAATGCAGTTTTAGGGTGCCCCCCCATACTGTAAACATCACTCAGTGAATTAGTTGCAGCGATAGCACCAAATGTATACGGATCATCAACTATAGGTGTAAAATAGTCCACGGTATTGACAAGTGCAATATCATCGGATAACCGGTAAATACCAGCATCATCAGATGTTTCCGTGCCAACCAATAGATTCGGATCGGTAGATTTAGGTAGGTTCTCTAAGATGTGTGACAGCTCACCCGGAGCTAATTTTGATGCTCAGCCTGCGCACTTGACTGTCTTAGTGAGACGGACATTTCTGTCATTTTTTTTAGAAGTCATAATGTTTATTTTCAAAATGTTTGATTGGTTGTTGAGAAAGTTATAAAATTTTTTAACCGTAGTCCGTAGGTTTCAGAGAAATTGACAATTTAGGTGACAATTTGACGACTCTAAAAGAGAAATGTAACTATCCGATTAAGTTGTTGAAAGAAGAAAGAAAATTGTTCAATTGTTTTGTTGTCACATGCTGCTATGTTGTTGGCACCTATTTGATGCTTGTGCATATTTAAACTGTCTAAAATACTACGATAATACCAAGATTGTGCCTCATATCCTCCGTGAAAACGATCCCAAATTGCCTCGCCGATGTTTTCAAATTCTGACAATACAGTTCTTAAATTGTGAAGTTTGTCGGCACATGTTACGATACAGATTTCTGTAGTAGCGGTTTTCAGTGCCTCTATCCGTTCTGTCTTACGTGCAGCCCACTTTAAATTCTTATTTTCAGAACAACCTGCAACGATGTCAGCAACCGCATCGCCAAAATTCTTACGAATAAACGCCAATGTCAACTCTGTGTCTTCGACTGTATCGTGCAGTATGCCAGCAATCACTACTGACTCAGAACAACCCGCGTCCATTAACATAAATCCAACAGCAAACGGATGGATAATATAAGGTGTATCCGTTCCTTTACGAAGTTGACCATTATGTGCTATTGCAGCCAATTCAATCGCTTCTTCAATACGGTTTTTCCGCATGCCTTCTTCCATCATGCACGAAATCGCTACACAATTTGCGCCTATGTATAGGAGATGATGATTACCAATTGTCATTGTTACAGACAAAATACGTGTTAAATGATACACTATTTCTACTAATTCAGTCAAGGTTATTTTAAGATTACTACAAGAATTTTACACACCCCTTCACTATACCAATTTTAACAACTTGGGTCTTAGTATGGTGTAATGACTTTATAGGAAACTGCCGTGACTATATAAAAGGGGTCATGTTCTAACAGGATAGACACGGAATTCCGTTGTGCTACATAATATAACTGATTTTAACTTGATTTTGAAAACAAAGTCAAGTATTATTTTATAATGCATTGAAGCTGATTTCATTCTACAATATTAACAGATACAATATTAACAGAATTCCTATTGTTTACGGTTGATCTTAGCGTATATCTATAAAACGATTCAACGAAAAAAGAAGGATATTCACATGAAGATACGAAGGTTGAAAGTCCTCGCTGCCAGCATCATTATACTTACTGCAATGGTGCTATTAGTAGTTTCTGGTATCAGACAAACAAGCGTAATGCACTTTTCACCAGCAGGACTTATTGCGAATGCTGAAACGGCAAACGATCAGAACATACAGGTCGACGGTGTTATCTCAGCGGGAAGTTCTGCATGGGATGCTGCTAATTTCAAACTAACATTTGCCGTGCGCGAACGTGAAGGCACTGAAACTGTGAACGTTATCTATGAAGACAATCTTAAACCTGACAATTTCAATGATGGTGGCAGTGTTTTTGTGGAAGGCAGATATGATGCAGAAAATAACCGGGTCGTTGCGACAAAGGTCCAGACAAAATGTGCATCAAAATATGAAGGTGTAGAAAGTGCCACAGATATGGAGAGTTATGACTAGGTTACACTTACAATAGAATATAGTGTCTCGTAGTAACCGAGTGTTGAGAGGTTCCGTATGTTAATAGATAAAATTGTTAATAGCATACAACAGGTTACCGCTGAACTTGGACAGGCAGCGATATGGCTTTCAGTTTTCTCAGCGATCTGGGGAATTATTGCACTCAGTATCGGACTAAGACGTAGAAAACCCGACTATTTGCAGAGTGGACGAAATGCTGTAGTTGCCACCTTCATACTCATTTCAGTTGCTACAGGCACCCTAATTTTTGGCTTTGTAACCGATGATTTTTCGCTGCGGTATGTGGAAGAAGTATCTAGTGCTGCACAACCCCTTCTTTATAAAATTACTGCGCTTTGGGGACGCATGTCCGGTTCCCTGCTTTTCTGGTTATGGGTGTTAACCTTCTGCGGTGCTATAGTTGTTTGGCAAAACAGAAAAGCAAAAGATACACTAGCAGATTACTCCCTTATACCTATCGTAATAGTTGAGTTTTTCTTTATCGTACTTGTTACCGGATTAGTTCAAGGTATATACAATCCGCTTGAGCGGTTTCCCAATGGTCTGGTGGCACCCGATGGTCAGGGCATGAATCCGCTATTGCAGACCCCAAGTATGGCGTTTCACCCACCTACACTGTATGTTGGTTGGATCAGTCTTACTGTACCATTTGCTTTTGCTGTTGGTTCACTTATTTCTGGTAGAGTCTCAAGCGAATGGATTCTTCGTTCCCGGAGATGGACACTCTTTTCGTGGATTGTCTTAACAATCGGTATTACGCTTGGTGGACATTGGGCTTATCAAGAACTCGGTTGGGGTGGATACTGGGCATGGGACCCCGTTGAAAATGTCTCATTTCTACCTTGGTTACTTGCCACCGCTTTTCTACACTCTGTAATGATACAGGAAAAACGGAGTATGCTTAAGATATGGAATATACTACTTATTACCTTAGCCTTCCAATTTACGATCTTAGGCACATATATTACGCGAAGCGGCATCATACAGTCAGTACACGCTTTTGCAGAGTCTGATATTAATTGGTACTTTCTCGGATTTATTCTTATCTCAACTACAAGTGTGATAGTTCTTGTTGTCTACCGTTGGAAACGACTTAAAAGTGCAAATAGACTTGAATCGCTCCTTTCACGTGAGAGTGCGTTTGTTTTAAACAATTGGTTGTTGGTTGGATTAACATTGATCATCTTGTGGGGAACTTTGTGGCCCATCGTTTCAGAGGCAATTCAGGACAAAAAGGCTGCAGTTCCAGAAGCGTTTTTCAATCAGGTTGTCGTAATTCCCGGTTTACTACTGCTGTTTCTAACAGGTGCTGGACCCATTATATCTTGGAGAAAGATCACCCCTAACAACTTTCGCAGAATGTTCCTGTCCCCTATCTTTATTGGTTTGATAGCAGCCGCAGTTTCTTTGCCAATTCTTGCCTTTAGAGCAAATATATTTGTAGATATGTGGAGCCTTCTCACTTTCGGTGAAAAGTCTGTACCTATCTATTCACTCCTATGTATTTTCGCGAGTGTATTTGTATTGGTAGCGATTTTTAATGAGTTCTATCGCGGAGCAAAACTCAGAGCGAAACGGCAAACGACAAACTTCCTCAAAGGTCTATGGTTACTTATACAACGCAATAAGAGGAGATACGGTGGATACATTATACACATTGGAATAGTTATCGTGTATATCGGTATTATGGGATCAAAAGGATATTTTCAACTTGAGTCTAAAAGTTTACAGCTTGAAGATTCCATGACTGTAGGAGAATACCGTTTCACACTCTTAGACACATATCAAGAAAAACATGGTAATTACAACCGACTCGGATTGATATTTGATGTAGAGAAAGACGAAAAACATGTTGCAACTATGAAACCCGCGCGACACTATTACTTTACCACAGGACAAGGTGATACAGATACAATTGAATCCGCAATACATAGCATCGGTATGAACGACCTATATATTGCACTCGGGGACATCCCACAGAATATTAGGAATGGCGGATTTGTCAACGTGCAAATATATCATAATCCGCTTATCAAACTCGTCTGGATCGGTATTGCTACAATGGTGATCGGCGGACTCGTTGCAATTGCAGAAAAACAGGAATACAAACCACGTCCATCTATAGCATAGGTGCCTAGTATCGGGAACATTAATGAGATACCGAAAACTTATTCAGATTGAGAATAGAATTCGTATTTTGCTTGTGCTTGTATGCCTATTTACTCTGTTATCTGCTTCAATTGTGCAAGCGCAAGAAGATGAGCAAGTAACAACAGAAAGCCAAGAAAGTGATGCCAAGTCAGAAGAATCCAATGCACTAGAGAGTCAAGACGTTGAAACACAATTAAAGCAACTCAAAAAGGATTTATACTGTCCGTGCGGGTGTGATCGTATGACATTTGAGATATGTCATTGCATGACAGCTGAACGATTCAAGAAAGAGTTTCGTCAGGCACTAACGAATGGACAATCCGTGGAAGGGATTACTGCAGTATACCTTGAAACCTACGGACCCCAGTTTTCTGCAGTCATGAAATTTGAAGATATCAATATTCTTGCCTTTACAATGCCGATAGTTATTCTATTAACTATCGGTGGTATTATCTTGTTAGTTCGACGACGATCACGAGAATACAAACCATTTCCTCAACAAGACAATAGGCAGTTTTCCGATGAACTTCAACAAAAGATTGAATCAGAATTGGAACGATTTAAGGATCGCAATTAATAGTAATAGGCACACGGCGTGTGCTGTTAGAGTTAGTAGGCACACGGCGTGTGCTGTCGACAAATTCAAAGCAAACCTTTCAATTAATGGCAAAAAATGATTTATCTGGTCCTTTGGCTCTCTATTCTTAGCACAATGCTCCTCGTCTACCTATATTTTCCGTTTCTTAAAAGTAACCATGAGTTTCCTGAAATAGACCCTATTGAAGAGTTAAAGCAGACACTTGCGATTGAACGCGAACAGAGTTATACTGCCTTAGCGGACCTTGATGAAGATTTTGAAACTGGGAAGTTGTCTATTCAAGACTATCAGAAACTACGTACCGAACTCTTGCAGGAAACAGCAGACATCGTTAGCCAATTGGAAGCCGCAGCGGACATAGATGTTGAATCTGAAATTGAAAAATATAAACAACAGCGATAGGGGTAAATGACACCTCAGACTGTGTATCTAACTCAGAATCGTATCTTAAAGGAGAATTACTATTTTAAGTCGTTTTCAACCCTTTTACCTTTTTAAACTTTTGCTGATAATTGCACTCATTATTCTGTTAGGTGTTTCTATCTCCTATTCCCAAGATGGTCTTGGCGTTATCAATGGGAAACTGACAGATAAGCAGACAGAAGAACCTGTCGGCAACCAAAAATTAATACTCCATATCCATCAAGCAGGAGTTATGACACAACAAGAGACAACAACCAATAGTAACGGTGAATATCGTTTTGAAAACCTTACGATTGATTTCCAGACACACTACACGATAACCACGAACTATAACGGATTCGACTATGAAGAGAAGAACATAGCACTTTCGTCATTTGTGCCGAATGTTACTGTTAACATTGATTTTGTGGATTTTACTGACGATCAATCAGCTATACGGATAAAATCGTATACCATTGTTATCGGACCCGCCCCGAAGGATCATCCGGATGGTGGTGCTTTATCAGTGTTAGAAATATTGCGAGTTGAAAACGGAAGCGACAAGTTGTTTCTGAAGACACATAATGATGAAGAGGTAGGTATTTATTTACCGCTTCCCGATGGGTATGAAGGTTTTGTGCCTCGTGAACCCCAGTCGTTGACGTTAAATACCAACGCAGACCAGGTCATCCTTACCAAACCGTTGCCTGCTGGTAAGACAGAGATCGGTTTCACTTATATTATACATGAAAAGGAAACGATACTTGATCTTTCTCGTTCATTAAGTTTCCATACAGATGAAATATCGATTTTTGTCCCTGATGGCATCAATCTTGTGCCAAATCCGAAACTTTTCACTGGGGGACTACCTCAGCAGATACATGCGGCAATTTATAGGATATATAGTACATCATCAACAGTAGGATTTCCTGCCGGTAAGGATGTTGATTTGAGTTTAGAAATAGTCGTACCGGGTTCTGAAGTTAGACAAGAGTCTCATGTTGGACAGTTAATTTTCATTGCGATCGCTGCTGCTTTGGCAGGCGGTTTTCTTGCCGCTGCTATTTTGACACTTCGAGCTGCAAAAAACAGGCCTGTGGCAACAGATATTTCAGAAGACATTCAACATGATGTTGGGCAACATCATGTTAGATGGTTGCGAAAACTAAACGATGCAGACCTTGAATTTGCACGTATGACACGTTTAGAGATCATAACACGACTTGACGAATTGCATGAAAATGAGGAAATATCTGATCGGGTATATAACCGATTACGTAAAGAACAGACTGACCGACTCACAGAAATTCTTGATATACATAAAGATCAAGGAAAAGATAAATAATCAAGGAAAAGATAAATAATCGAGTAATTTGGGTAGAATAACATGAGCATAGAACAGCAGATTGCTGATTTACTGGAAGATTTTGAGGAATTTGACGAAGATATTAGGGAAACCGCAAAAAAAGAGTTAATTGCAATAGGTGAACTTGCAATACCGCAATTGATAGATACACTTGGGCACAATTTATATGAGGTAGCCGATCAAGCTGCTGATGTCTTAGCAGCGATCGGAGAACCGGCAATACCGCCCCTCATGGATGAACTTGAGGATACAGCAAGACATCAGGCTTATGCAATTACAAGTACGCTTACCCGAATAGGGGAACCAGCGATCCCGGTTCTCCTAAAGGCAGCAACAAATAGAGTCAATGAAGAATTAAGGGAATATGCTGTTCGTGCACTCGGTGGTATGGGGACAAAAGCGGTAAGTGCCATCCCTACACTCATTGAAGTCTTATCAGACCCAGAAGATGAAGTTAGAACTTATGCTGCCTATGCGTTATCTAAAATGGAAGCAGCAGCAGCAGATGCTGTCCCCGAGCTTATTCAAGCACTTGAAGATGAATCTGATCGTGTTAGACACCATGTCGCCTTTGCGTTGAACAAAATTGGAACCCCCGAAGCACAAAAAGCACTTAAGGGAGTTTCATGAAGTTGGCACACCTGTCACAGTTGTTAGGTTACAGTTGCATTGCACAACCTACTATATTCGTTTTTGGTGTCTTCTATAGGTCTTTCTCCAACACTTATCTCACTACTTCCAAACAGAGGCAGACGCAGCATTCAAGGACTCTAACTCTGATGATATTTTCAACTTCAACTTATAGGTTCGCATAATATTTCCTTCGCATGATACCCAATATCACTTGGTTTCGGTAGAGACCGCGCTTGCACGCGGGTGATATTCTCTACCAATCATGCTAACAATAGCATACCACATTATACCTAAAAAGTCAAATCTTTGTTTTTGACACAAACTTAGGCGGTGTCTACATCCCCGTGCTAAAGCATCGGGGTCTTGACACCGAAGATTGATAATCCACTTTGATGAAACGCAATGAGGATGGTCATGACTTCACTGTCGTGTAGACTGCGTGGACACCCGCGTGTTTCACTAGGTTTATCGTCATGAAGTGATCGTGATGCCAGAAATGCCTCATAAGCTAAAAAAAAGTCGTCAATTTTGCAAAAAAGTGTTAAAATGTTCATCAGAGAACTCCTTATCATTAGTATACTTTCATGTAATGATTTCAGGACAATGATTTCATTATACCAAAAGAGTTCTCTTTACACAAAATCATTTGAAATATTTATCAAACTCACGTTTATAGTGAACTATAAAATTGATGAAACATTCGCCAACGGGCGAGGTTACCTCGCCCCTACGCTGGGTGGTCTTCGTCATCGGTGTTTGGGGTGAGATGTCTCATTAATTTGTCACTTTACTATATATATGATTTAGGGAGGTTTTGTTGTGCAAAATCAGATTAAAACTAGTTTTTTATTTTACACGTTTACGTTACTCCTGTGTCTTAATTCCTTTTTCCTGAGCGACGTTGAGGCACAAGTCGCCGATGGACCCACTACCAGATCCGCCAGTGAAAACTATACATTTGAAACGATCGATGTTCCAGGTATAAATTTTTTAGCATTGACGGCAAGTAGTGATTTTGCGGATTATGCTGGCTACACGAAGAGTGCGGATGGTGAAAAAGAGGTCGCTTTTACCCTCATTGATGGTGTTTTTATGACCTACGATTTTCCTGGTGCTCAAAATACGTATTTTTATGCGCTTGGTAATGATGGGCGTGCTGCGGGATACTACGAAGATAGTGAGGGTTTGCACCACGGTGTTATCTTGGAAGATGGTGAGTTACGTCAATTCGATTTCCCCAATGCTGTGCAAACAGAGATTTACGGTATTAGTGATGCGACGGGAGTATTGACAGGTAATTGGATAGATGCCGCTGGTGTTCAGCGTGGATTTACAGGAGACACAAGTCTTGAGTTCCCAGGGGCAATAGCTACATTTGCCGATTTTGTCAACTCGGATGGTAATTTGTTCGCCAGCTACATAGATGCTAACGGACTATTTCAAGAATATGCATGGTCCTCAGATGGCAGATATGTAGCTTTCGAACTCACAAATGCAGAAAATCTTGAATTCTATTATGTACATGGTGTTAACGATGCCTTAGTAAGGATCGCCCGAGGTAAAGTGTTCGGTGATGTTATTCGCACTTATCTTGGTACATTTACTGACGGTCTTCGGGAACTGAAGGTTCCGGACAGTGTAAGCACACAAGGCTATAATATCAATCAGGATGGTTCTGTTGTTGGGTTCTATGACACACCTGATGGACGTAGAAACGGGTTTATCGCCAAACCCATGGAAATCGTTAATCAGCCCGTTTTCCAAATCAGTGGTTTCAACTATACTTATGAGAGTATTGATGTTCCGGGTGTAGATTTTTTAGCGTTGACAGCGAGTTCTGACTATGAAGATTATGCGGGTTACACGAAAAGTACCGATGGCGAAAAAATGGTTGCCTTTACCCTCATTGATGGTGTTTTTAAGACTTATGATTTCCCAGGTTCACAGAACACCTATTTCTATGCCCTCGGTAATGATGGGCGTGCTGCCGGACACTACGAGGATAGCGAGGGACGCCACCGCGGTATCATCCTACAAGATGGCGAGTTACACCAATATGATTTTCCGGGCTCCGTTGAAACGGAGATATGGGGTATCAGTGATGCAACGGGGAATCTGACAGGCAATTGGACAGATGCTTCGGGTGTGCGTCGCGGATTCACAGGGGACATCATCGTTGAGTATCCAGGGGCAGTGGAAACTTATGCCGATTTTATCAACGCGTTAGGGGGTATGTTCGGCAGCTACGTAGATGACGAGGGTACATATACGCCATACCTACGCGCGCCGGATGGCAGGTTTGTATCTTTCACCCCGCCAACCCAAGAAACTTATGAATTCTTTTTTGTGCACGGTTTCACCGATACAAAGATTTCCGTTTCCCGAGGCAAAGTGGTAGGTGAGGTCACCCGCACTTATGTCGGTACATTCCTAGGGGGACTTCATGAATTGAAAGTTCCTGGCAGCGTTAGAACGGAAGGCTACAATATCAATCAGGACGCTTCTGTCGTTGGACACTATGACTCGCCTGATGGACGTAGACACGGATTTATTGCCAGACTCGGTACCGAGGAAGAGAGCGATGCTTTCAGCAATGCCTACACCGTCACGTTGCCTAAAGGGTTGAACATGCTTTCTGTACCACTCGATCCCTGGACACCCATGACTGCAAAATCTCTTGCTGGGTTAACTGGCGCGAATGTTGTTATCGCATTGGATGCTGAAAATCAACGGTTTATCGGTTGGACACCAGACGCACCCAGCGATGGATTTCCAATTGAAGGTGGACAAGGCTATATCGTCAATGTTCCACAGACTCGCAACTTTGCTTTCGTCGGTGCACATTGGACAAATCCAATAGAAGCAGCTGCGGCACCTGCCATATCCACAGAAATACCACAGGAAACATGGGCATTCGTTGTAAGTGGGCATTTAAAAGGGACATCCGCGTTTGATGGCTATCAAGTAATAACCCGTAATCTGAGAACAAACAGCACAATGACTGCCACGGTGGAAGGAGATTACTTCGCTGCTGCAACTGCCGACTTGAGGCAACGGAGTGTTGTTGAAGTTGGAGACATAATTGAAGTGCGCGTCCTCGGTCCCGATGGAAACGTTGAAGCACAGACACTCCAAGTCAAAGTGACGCCTGAGCACTTGGCACATGCTGTTTTACCTATTAGTCTTGAGAGCATCGGACAACCGACGCAGAATCTCTTGTTGCAGAACTACCCAAACCCGTTTAACCCGGAGACGTGGATTCCGTATCAGCTTGCGAAAGATGCTTCTGTATCAGTCTCCATTTACGATACAACAGGTCAATTAGTTCGAACCCTTCCGATCGGTTATAAACCCGTCGGGTTCTATAATAGTCAGGGACGCGCTGCGTATTGGGATGGACGCAATGCCGTAGGTGAACACGTTGCAAGTGGGCTATATTTTTATACGATTACCGCAGAGAATTTCACCGCAACGCGGAAGATGTTAATCCTAAAATAGTATCAAATGACTTTTCGTTCTTCATGAAGATTAAGATTTAAATTGGGTGATATTTCGATGGGCAATTCATTGCCCATCGATTATCTGAAGGATTTTTTAATTTTCATCTGGGGATTGATGTTCTTACAGAAACCTTCCTTCTCTTTTTACTTATGCGTTTCCACAAGAATTTTACACACCCATCTAACAGGGTTTTTCAGTTTTAGGTGATTCTGAAGAATTACGCAACAAACGTTAATTTATTGAATTTATCCGTAGGTTGGGTAGAGCGTAGCACCATTAAAATATTAACTGGCGACACGTTCACGCTTCTGTCGGGTTTCGCTTCGCTTTATCCAATCTACAAAGTCCATTATTAGTCCTACACAAAAACTGACAATTCTTAAAACTGAGGAACCCTGCATCTAAAATAAATACTTGAAAATGAAATGTTAATATGGTATAATTACATAAAGGAGATTATTAGGAACGTAACACAAAAAGAAAAATTTACGAACCGAATAAGAAGGTGAGAAAAACAATATAATTTATTCAGAGATTGAACATTTTTTCTACATTTTAGAAAGGAGTCAAGATGGCAAAGTTTGATTTTGTACTCGCCATTGGTGGAGCCCCCGGACAAGGCATAGCAAACACTGGAAAGGCCTTTAATCAGTTGTGTGCGCGAAACGGGTTTTATACTTTTTCATACAGCGCATATCAATCCATTATCCGTGGCGGCCATACCTTCCTTACCATCCGAGTTAGTTCGGAACCCGTTACCAACCATGGTGACGAGATTGATCTTATCATTGCCCTTAATGAAGATAATTTAAAAAGGCATATACCGCACATCAGGCCTGGTGGTACGATTATCTATAACAGTGATGATGTAAGAAGATACTCCCCTGAACGAGAAGATATTCAAATATGTCCTATACCATACAAAGAACTCTCCAAAGATATTGAAGATAGAAGACTACAGAAAGTCTGTCTGAATACGTGCTTACTTGGTGCTGCCCTGCAGTTGGTAGACGCTGATTTAACAATGCTTGAAGACGTTATTATAAAGACATTTCTCAAACGTAAAGGGCAGCAAACTGTAGACGCAAACATTGGCGTGGCAAGATCTGGATATGAGCATGCAGCAAGACACTTCACACAATTCGAAACGAAGATAGTCAAGCAGGAACATGTACTTGCTTTCGGGCAAGGCAATGAACTCATGGCGATGGGAGGTGCTGCAGCGGGGGTGAAGTTCTATGCTGCTTACCCGATGAGTCCTTCAACAGGTGTCCTGCGTTGGATGGCGAAAAACGCCCGTGATCTCAATATTATGGTACGGCAATGTGAAGATGAAATCAGCGTCATCAACATGGTGATCGGGGCAGCACATGCTGGTGTGCGTGCAATGTGTGCTACGTCCGGCGGTGGATTTGCCCTGATGTCCGAAGCTATCGGCAGTGCAGCAATGATGGAAATTCCAATCGTTGTGATTAACGTCCAACGCGGTGGACCCTCAACAGGACTTCCGACAAAGACTGAACAGGGTGACCTCTGGCAGATACTCGGGGCAAGTCAAGGCGATTTCCCAAAAATCGTTGTTGCTCCAACCAATATTATTGATGGATTCAATACTATTCCCGAACTCTTTAATCTTGTTGATAAATACCAATGTCCAGGGATGGTTCTGTCTGATCTCATGCTCGGTGAAGGGTATACAAGTTTTGACCCCAATGATATCAAATGGGATCAGGAAATTGATCGTGGGCAGTTGATAACCGGGTTAGGACAGACAGAAGATGAATATAAGCGTTACCTGATTACAGACAGTGGGATTTCACCGCGTGCTGTTCCAGGCACTCCAGGACACATGCACGTTGTTGCGACAGATGACCATGATGAAGATGGTGGACTCATCAGTGATGAATTTACTAATCCGCATAAACGTAGAGACATCATGGAAAAAAGACAACGGAAGATGGAAGGTATCGTTAAAGAACTTCCTCCCCCAACACTTGAAGGTTCTGAAGATGCTGAAGTGACGCTCATTGGATGGGGTTCTACACACGGCGTAATTGCAGAAGCAGTGGAACTGTTAGTTGCAGAAGGCATTAAAACTAATCATATACAGTTCAAATGGCTATACCCGATGCGTGAAGATGCTGTAAACGAGGTATTGGACAAAACAAGATATGCGATCATTGTTGAGTGTAACTACACCGGTCAATTTGCACGCTTCTTGCGCGGAGAAACCGGTTTTAAAGCGAATGGACATATACGAAAATACGATGGCGAACCTTTCATGCCGCACCATATCGTAGATGGTACCCGTGAATTACTTGAGAGCAAGTCAGAACTGTATGTTCCATTCCAAGAAATAGTTGTTTAAAATGGAGGATGAATTAGATGGCAAGAAAAGAAAGGCCTATAAAGGGAGCTCCTACGGCGAGAGATTTTAGAGGGAATGTCAATCCAGATTGGTGCCCCGGTTGTGGTGATTTCGGCGTACTTGCGGCACTACAGAATGCTTATGCAAAACTTGGAAAAGGCAATCATGACCATCTCACCGTTAGTGGAATCGGATGTTCCTCTAACCTCCCCGGTTACATTAATACATACGGCATGCATACACTGCACGGACGTGCACTCCCCGTAGCGACAGGTGCTAAGTTTGCGAATCATGACCTCAACGTGGTTGTGACGGGCGGTGATGGCGATGGATACGGTATTGGTGGAAACCATTTCTTACATACAATGCGGAAAAATGTTGACCTGCTCTACATTGTGATGAACAATGAGACGTATGGACTTACGGTCGGTCAAGCATCACCCACAACCCAAGTAGATGAAGTTACAGACAGTACACCTTTCGGTAATTTAGAAACACCGCTTAATCCGGTTGCTATGGCAATCGTTGGTGGTGCTACTTATGTTGCGAGAGCATTCAGTGCCGAAATGGCAGAGCTTGTTGAACTGATGTATAATGGAATGAAGCATAAAGGATTTGCCTTTATTGATGTCATCAGTCCGTGTGTGACATGGAAAGGTGGAAGTGATGAAATATTTCCATACTGGAAGGAGCGGGTCAGCGCGCTGGAAGATCATGACATAACCGATATGGCAGTCGCTCTTGAACAAGCAATTAAGACTGGATATGAAACACAGCTCGGTCTGTTCTATCACGACACAAGTCGACCTTCCCTGGATCAAATGGAACCTGTCCTTAAGGATGGTCCCCTGGTAAGTCAACCGATAGGTGTTAAGCCTGAACAAGGTGCAGCTATACTCCAACGTATGATGTAGGAGAGTGAAGAGGATAGGTCTCATTACTTGTCCTCTATTTTGGTGCAATAAGCAAATCACACCTAACCACTATGAATTGCGTTAATCTGATATAACGTCTATTCTCTTACGCCATGCGATGTCTTACAACCACTCAGATTTCGAAATACTTCGGACATCGCAAAATTGTAAATGATGTTTCACTGACAATTGACGCGGGGGAAGTCGTCGCAATTTTTGGACCAAACGGTGCTGGTAAAACCACTCTCATCAAAATATTGTCAACACTCCTCAGACCAACTTCAGGAAGAATTTATATAGAAGATATAGATGCCATCGCTGACTATGCCAAGGTCCGACACCTGATGGGAGTCGTTATTCATGAACATTTAGCATATCCCGAATTTACACCATTTGAGAATCTCAGATTCTTTGGACAGATGTATGGTGTTGATAACTTAGATGAACGTTGTAAAACACTTCTTGGTGAGGTCGGATTAAACGGTTTTATACATGAACCTTTGCACATCTTTTCACGCGGTATGACACAACGGTTTATGATAGCAAAAGCACTCCTTCATAATCCTCTAATACTCTTACTTGATGAACCCTTTTCAGGTCTTGATACGTCTGCAAAGCAGTTTGTCATGGATAAAATTGCACAGGAGCAGGAGAAAGGTAAAGCAATTCTCATCACAACACACAATACAGAATTAGGGTATCATATAGGAACAAGATTTCATTTTATGATAGATGGGACATTAGAAGAAAGCACAGATAAAAACGATATTTCGGAAGAGACGTTATTACAGAAGTATCAGGATAGGTTGATAGAATCCGGAACAAACTGAGATAGACATGAAGGCACTCCAACAGATTGCCGCGTTGACCCGTAAAGACTTTAAACTACAATTGCGTTCAAAAGAAACGTTGGTGTTGATATTCGTTTTCAGTATACTTGTTGTTCTTATATTTGCATTCGCTTACGGACAAGTATTCCCTACTGAGAACAGTGATCATGGCAAGTTAGTTGCAAGTGTTCTTTGGGCAACTTTTGTATTTGCAGGTATCATCACACTGAATAGGTCTTTTGCATTAGAACGGACACACGGAGCTTTACACGGCATAAGACTCACAGGGGTTGATGCAAGTAACGTTTATCTGTCAAAAGTCATAAGCAATGTTGTTCTCCTTATGAGTCTAGAAGTCATCATCACACCCATCACACTGCAGTTCTTTGACCTATTTCATGCAGTAACATTGGGCAGGCTGCTGACACTGTTCGGTATATTGAGTATCGGTACAATTGGATTCTGTGCAGTTGGAGTGCTATTGGCAGCGATGTCAACAACGACAAGCGGTGGTGAGAGTCTACTCTCTGTTATCCTTCTACCTTTAGTGGTACCCATCATTATGAGTGGAGCGAAGTGTACCGTTTCTATACTCACTACTGGAGCAATGGAAGAGACCTATTGGCTGACTATGCTAATCGTCTCAAGTCTTGTCCTTTTTGCGTCGGCATACCTATTGACAGATGTCGTGATAGAACAATAGACAGCATGATCGTATTAAAGAAGAACACTATAACAGAACTTACGCAAAAGATTGGATTTAACAACAAATTGAACTTATAGTGAACATTAGCATTAATGAAACATTTCACAACGGGCAAGGTGAAACATTTCACAACGGGCAAGGTAAAACATTTCACAACGGGCAAGGTGAAATGTTTCACAACGGGCAAGGTAACCTCGCCTCTACGCTGGGGATGCTTCATCATCTGTGTATAGGGTGAAATGTCTCATTCATTTGTCACTTTACTATATTTGGTGAAGAACGGGCAATAAATGGTTTCCCTTGGTGAATGCGCGTTTGGCATTCACATTAAACGTTCGAACTTCTGATAACGAGCAAAATGCGTAAGTCCTGCTATGATTCAAAAGGTAGGTGAACTGTAGTAAAAAATCTGTATATATTTAGACAATTCACTATCTTTATTTTGATAATACTGTGCTTGTCAATCTGATTGACATGATTATCTGAATATCGTAGTTTTCTATCTATAGTTTTTGTTATTAATCATGTGTCGGAACACTTTGGCTGAAAGAGTGCCTTTAGAGATGATAGACGGATTCTCGGTGGATGCATAACATATCAGAAGCGAGTAAAAAGCGTTGATAGAAAGTAGAGATGGATTTAGGTGTTTATCTCTTGGAAGTGTGACTGCGAAGCACATAAAATACATCGTGAGCCTAAGAAAAAATAAAGCGTCTCTCTGTTTAGCAGAGAGACATTGTGAGATCACACCTGGACTAACGTTTGTTAGTCTTGCAAAACGGAGTTTCTGTCCAGTTTTGGAGACATGTTTAGGAATGCACGGAAATATCCAGTTTAAAAGGATCGGAGAAACAACTTGTCAGAAATAATAGATATCAATGCCCGGGAAATCCTTGATTCACGAGGTAACCCTACAGTTGAAGTAGACGTTAAATTAGCGTCAGGTGCATTCGGGCGTGCTGCAGTGCCATCAGGCGCATCTACTGGTGAACATGAAGCAGTAGAACTGCGCGATAAGGACTCGAATCGTTACCTCGGTAAAGGGGTTTTACATGCCGTTAACAACGTCAACGTAACAATTGCAGATGCTCTTGTTAGTGCTGATGTTTTTGCACAGAATGAAATTGATTCAATAATGTGTGAAATTGATGGGACCGAGAACAAGAGTAGCCTCGGCGCAAATGCGATTTTGGGTGTATCACTTGCTGTCGCGAAGGCTGCTGCTGCTGAACTCGATCTGCCACTTTATCGGTACATCGGTGGAACAAATGCTAAAGAACTACCACTACCCATGATGAATATCTTAAATGGGGGTTCCCACGCCGACAACAACGTTGACATCCAAGAATTTATGATCATGCCGGTAGGGGCGGATTCCTTTTCCGAAGCACTACGCATGGGGACTGAGATCTTTCATAGTCTCAAAGTTGTCCTACAAGCGCGAAATTGCAATACAGCAGTCGGTGACGAAGGTGGTTTCGCTCCTGATTTAGAGTCCAATGAAGCGGTTATCTCAGTCATCATAGAAGCAATTGAACATGCAAATTTTACGCCAGGAAAGGATGTGTTATTAGCGTTAGATGCCGCATCAAGTGAGTTCTACAACCGTGAAACGGAAACATACATCTTAGGGGCAGAGGAGAACCCCAAAAAATCATCAGATGATATGGTAGAATTCTATTCACAACTTTGTGAAAAATACCCAATCATTTCTATTGAAGATGGTATGGATGAAAACGATTGGGAAGGATGGAAAAAACTCACAGAGGCAATCGGAGACAAAGTTCAGCTTGTAGGTGATGATCTATTTGTCACAAATACCACGCGACTACAAAAAGGTATAGATGAACAGATTGGGAACGCAATACTTATTAAAGTCAATCAGATTGGTACTTTGACAGAGACGCTTGATGCTATTCAACTTGCACAACAATTCAACTATACTGCAGTCGTTTCGCACCGTTCAGGTGAAACGGAGGATACAACAATTGCAGACCTTGTTGTAGCAACAAATGCAGGGCAGATCAAAACGGGATCGTTATCACGAACTGATCGTGTAGCAAAATATAACCAACTCCTTCGTATTGAAGAGGAACTTTATGGTAGTGCCATTTTTGCTGGCAAGAAAGTCTTCTATAACTTACCAGACTTCCGTTAAAAGTAGTAGACACATGCATGAAGATTAAATAGATATTTTGGTAATCCAATCCATTAAAACGCTCGTAGGGGCTGGTTTTCCCAGACCGCATGTTACTGGTTTCCCCTTCCGTATATTACCCAATTTAAATCTTAATCTTCATCAGTGTGTTGTCCACAAGTCACATACATGAGAACCCGTTCTATGTGTATATTTCGTGTAATTCTACTTATCATTGCTTTAGCACTGCTAATATTTAGCGTTAAACAGTTCATAAATGGCTATAAAGATTGGCAGCATGCACTGATCGTTGAAAAAGGTTTTGAGACAGAAATAAATGAACTTAAAGGCAAACGAGATAATCTAAAAAAGAGAGTTGAATTGCTCAAGAACGACACGTTAACCAAAGAACGGCTCGTAAGGAAAAGATTTGGCTATGTGAAACCGGGAGAAATAAAAATCAAAATCACAAAACCGATTGTTTTTGAATAATTTGATCAAAGATCGTCCCTAACCTGAACTTTATTGTATTATTTTAGAAAAAAGTGCGAAGATGCCGTTAAACAATGAAGTCATATTGAGTAAAACCTCCAAATATGTTACGCAATAAGTAGTTTTGGACTTGCAATAAGATTTTGAAAATCGCTACGAACCTATATAAATAAAGGGTTTTTCGCTTGTTTTAACAAGCATAGACAATCAAGGGCTCATCCTGAGTCTAGTAGCGATTAGACCTGTCAACGAACACGGGACGATGCTTTTGCCCGAAGCATTCATCGAACTCTTGACTTTTAGTCATCAGATGGGTATGGATCTGAGTGGTTCACCTCTAACATTGGATTCTGCTTTTGACTCTAAAGCGAATCACCAACTTATCAAAGAACAAGGTCTGATTCCGGTGATCTATCCAAACAAACGGAATACGAAAGAACCTATCGCTATTGCTTGCAAGTTCCGGTGGTTTAGAAAAGATGTATGCAAAGAACGTTATAAGGTGGAACGAACTTTCGGGTGGCGAGGGACTTACCGACGGCTCGTTCTAAGTTATGATACGCTCAAAGAAACCCGATTAGGTTTTCACAACTTGGCATATGCAATGATAAATTTTCGGGCGACTTTCAACGAAACTTAGAGGTTACTCAATATGAGTTCAACCATAAATCACATCAATTCCCATAGGATGTAGGATAATTTCATGTCCAAAGAACAGAAACATCACAGCCCTTTACCTAAACTAATTGCGCTTTGTGGTCTACTTATCTTTTTTATTTTAGGGATTAATGCTGTCCGTGTATTACAAAGAGAGATGGTACAACCACCTATCCCCAATTTAGCAGTCAAACAACCTGAACAAAGACCGACAACAAACAGATCTGCAGTCCAAGATATTATATCCAATTCAGAGCAAAGAAAACTGCCAAAATCGGTTTTAAGCAAGGAACGTCTTTATTCTAAGTATTGGCCCAAAGGATTCAGCCTGTACCGTTATCGTTGGACAAGAAATGCAACACTGTTCGTAGCAGAGATGGACCGAAACGCCGACAATCTCCGCTTTGATGTAGAACTTTCCAATTCCCAAATCCTTAGACGTGAAACTGTCACTAGTGCAACGAGACGACTTAAGAGAAAAGGAATCAAAACGCATGCGGGGTTAAACGGTAGTTTCGGTATCCGTGAAGATAGTTATGGACGAGGTGGGATGATCTTCAACCTACATATTCAGGATGGCGAGTTAGTGAGTATCCCGATACTGCTGGATAGATGGGGGTTTTCACCGCCTTCACCGTGGGGAGAAACAAGTTTCGGTGTCGCGCCTGACGGTGAATTTCTTTTAGATGCTGTTCGACTAAACGGAACGATTAAAGTTGATAATCATAAACTTAGGATAAGTGCTATAAACCAGATATGTGATTTTTACTGTCCTGCAGTTCTATATACACCGCGTTTTGGTAGAACAACCTTGACACGACGTTGTTATGAATTCACATTAAAGAAACTGGTACTTCCTCTCACTGGAAAATACAAAAGTCAGTTCGTTGTTACTGCTGTCAATCCACGTGGGAACAGCGTCATTCCACCAGATGCCGTTGTACTTGCAATTGCTCCCGGATTAGGACGGAGTTGGTATCAAAGACTAAAACAAAGGACAAACGGAACGTTAGAAATTGCATTGACACCTGAAAAATGGCAGACAGTTCAGACAGGAATTGGCGGGAATCTCAGGATACTAAGAAACGGGAAGATTGAACCAGAATTGGTTCAATTTAGAAATAGTAGAGGAAGTAGCGCATATAGCCACGGTAATGCTTCACAACGGCATCCAAGGAGTGCTTTGGGTTTTAGTGACGACAAACTGTTTCTTATCGTTGTTGATGGCAGACGACCCGGACACAGTATGGGGATGACGTTATATGAAATGGCAGATTTTTTCAGCGACATAGACATTAAACATGCAATCAATTTTGACGGTGGTAGTTCCTCTGCATTGTGGGCATTAGGCGATATTGTGAACCGACCCGCTCACGACTATGAACGCCCCATCTTTAACGTTGCTCTGATACGAGAAAAATAGTCCTTTAACTATGAAACCACAATTCCTGCTCCTTCCATTACTGATTTTAGTCGCTTGTTCAAATAGGAATAATCCTCAAGCAGTTGCTGAAGATTTCGTCTATCATTACTACAAACGTGCAAATCAAGAATGGGCTATACAGTTGAGTTCAGGATTAGCAACTGAGGAATTAGAGAAAAACATTGAGAGGTTAAAGGAAATACGCGCCCCTAACGAAACTGTTCAAAAAGAGATGCCGAATATCACATACAAGCAGATCGGTAAAGAAACTGCAAATGAGATAGAAGGGACAACCTACGTGTTATTTAACTATCAGTTGACAATCAAAAGCAGAGATAGAGCGACAACGCATACAAAAAAAATTGTGATTACCACAGAGAATATTGATGGACTTTGGAAGGTCGTCAATTTTGATGAGTATTAACTACAGTAGGCGTACCCGCAACAAATACCCTTGCCAAAAATCATATCGGATGGATTGGAATTCAACATGATTGTTTATACCAGATTAACGCTATTCATATCGGATGGTGCAATTTACCAATCCCGTTTGTCTCCGATTGCAGTCAGAGATGTTGCAGAAGTGCAAGGGGGGATATCAAAGTTAGCGGAAAGCGTTAGTCTAACTGATGACGGACTTTACAAACATGCGAGCATATGGAACCGATTACATATTCAGAACGGTTAAACTGAATAACCTTGGCAATATAGGGTTATTCAGTTTAAGGTGATTCTGAAGAATTACGCAACAAACGTTAATGTATTGAATTTGTCCGTAGTTTGGGTAGAGCGTAGCGTCATTAAAATATTAACTGGCGACACGTTCAAGCTTCTGTCGGGTTTCGCTACGCTTTACCCGACCTACAAAGTCCACTATTAGTCCTACACAAAAACTGACAATTTTTAAAGCTGAAGAACCCTGTTGGCAATAAAAAACACTTGACAGACACTAATATATCTGATATAATTTTATATGTAATTCCTATTTAAATAAGGATTTTTTGACATGTTTGAGAGTTTATCTGACCGTTTACAAAGTACCTTTAAGAAGATAAAAGGTCAGGGAAAATTAACTGAGAAAAACATCTCTGATTCTCTGCGTGAGGTACGTCGTGCCTTCTTAGAAGCAGACGTAAACTATAAGGTCACACGGGATTTTATTGAAAATATCAAGACTCGCGCCCTTGGTCAGGAAGTGATGGGTAGTCTCACACCAGAACTGCAGATTGCCAAGATCATAAAAGAGGAACTGACTACACTGATGG
The DNA here is from genome assembly GCA_965208245.1 of Candidatus Poribacteria bacterium. Classification (GTDB taxonomy): domain Bacteria; phylum Poribacteria; class WGA-4E; order WGA-4E; family WGA-3G; genus MSPOR6. The sequence continues at coordinate 3,704,043 of OZ242325.1, read as the reverse complement.
GTACAGAATCTGAAAAGATTCAGATTGCACCAGGCGGACCAACAATTGTCATGTTAGCAGGTTTGCAAGGTGCTGGTAAGACAACAGTAGCCGCAAAATTAGCACTCAAATTTCGAAAAGATGGTCGCAACCCGATGCTCGTTGCGACTGACGTTTATCGACCTGCTGCAATAAAGCAGTTACAAGTGCTGGGAGAACAAATCGATACTCATGTCTTTGCACTTGGGACAGATGTATCACCTATTGAAATTGCAAAAAAATCCGTGCAAGATGCAATGAAATGGGGTTCTGATTGTATCATCATTGACACGGCCGGTCGACTACATATTGATAAAACGCTCATGACAGAATTACAGTCTATTAAAAACGTTGTTGATCCATCTGAAATTCTGCTTGTTGTTGATGCAATGACAGGTCAAGATGCTGTTAATGTCGCTGAGAACTTCAATGCAGATTTAGACATTAGCGGTGTGATTTTAACAAAAATGGATGGTGACGCTCGTGGTGGCGCAGCACTTTCAATTCGTTCTGTCACACAGAAACCGATTAAGTTCATCGGTGTTGGTGAGAAGATTGATGCCTCATCACTTGAGGAATTCCATCCAGAACGCATGGCATCGCGTATCATCGGACAAGGCGATTTCCAAACTTTGATGGAAAAGGCTGAAACTGTTTTCAACGAAGACCAAGCACGTGAATTAGAACGAAAGTTAACTGAAAGAAAAGGATTAGACTTTAACGATTTCTTCACACAACTTGAACAGATAAAAAACATGGGACCCCTTGACCAGTTACTTGACCTTGTTCCATTTAAAAATCAATTGCCAATGCAAGACATCAGTCCGGATGAAAACAACTTAAAATATGCAAAGGCAATGATACAATCCATGACTCCCGCAGAACGACAGAATCCATCAATATTAGACAGGAGTCGAAAAATACGGATATCTCAAGGCAGCGGCACTTCTGTCAATCAAGTAAATCAGTTAGTTTCAAAACTACGCATGATGAACAACATGTTAAATCAGCAGACATCATTTGGGATACCGCAAATCGGCAAGAAATTTATTGGAGGTTCACGACCTAAACGAAAAGCGAGAAAACCGAAAAAAAGAAAAAGACGTAGGTAAACATACGAATTGAATAGCAAACTTACGATTGATTATCACCAGGAGGTAATATTTGGCAGTTAGAATTAGATTACAACGACTCGGCAGAAAGAAACGTCCCTTTTATAGGCTCGTTGCTGCCGATGCTCGTGCACAACGAGATGGTGTCTTTTTGGAAAGACTTGGACATTACAACCCAATATCGGAACCAGCAGATGTCGTTATTGACGAAGAAAAGGCAATGAAGTGGTTAAGATGGGGAGCCCAACCTACAGATACAGTTAAAAGATTGCTTTCACAGAAAGGGATCTGGAAAAAATTCACTTATGAAAAAATAGGAAAACCCTTATCTGAAGATGGAGAAGGTGGAACCGTTAATATAATTGAAAACGAAGTGGCTGAACTTGATGAAGTTCGCTTCATTGAGGAAGTACCTGAAGTAGAGGAAGAGTAGTTTCTCACACTCAGAGATGTTTCCTAATAATTCTATCATCCTCATACTTTAATGCCAAAACTACTGATAGATGGTTATGTTCAAAGAACTGATTGCGTATATTGTAATTGCACTTGTTGACTACCCTGATGACGTGGTTGTCCGTGAAGTAACAGGTGAGAAAGTCGTAGTCGTTGAATTGACCGTCTCTGAGGAAGACTTAGGAAAGATCATCGGTAGATACGGACGAACACTCAAAGCGATAAGAACTTTGTTGTATACCGCTGGCTTAAAAGCAGATAAGAAGGTTATCCTTGAACTCATAGAGGAACCGCGAGAAGAAGCATAGCGATTACAGGCAAATTAACATGAGAGTGGATGTGATTACACTGTTTCCAGAGATTATTGCGCCCGCTTTGCGGATGGGGATAATAAAACGTGTACAAAACCATGATAAACTAAACATAAATCTCTATAATCTTCGAGATTGGACTCCAGATAGACATAGTACTGTAGACGACTATCCTTATGGTGGCGGTGCGGGGATGATACTCAAACCTGAACCGATCTTTGCAGCTGTTGCGGCGTTAAATCCTACATCAGCCGCACAAATACTCTACTTGACTCCCCAAGGCACTCCGTTGACACAACCTCTTGTAGAAGCACTGTCTTTGGAAGCACATATTATTGTTTTGTGTGGAAGATATAAGGGGATAGATGAAAGGGTCAGAGATAGACTCGTAACGAAGGAAATATCGATAGGAGATTACGTACTTAGTGGTGGGGAAGTAGCAGCACTTGTCCTAATAGATGCAATCGCACGGGTTTTACCCGGAGCATTGGGAGACTATGAATCAGCACACGATGACTCATTTAGTAAAGACTTACTGGATCATCCCCACTACACACGTCCCGCTGAATATGCGGGGATAAAAGTACCGGATGTGCTATTAACAGGACATCACGAGAACATAGAAAAATGGCGACATGCAGAAGCAATTAAAAGAACAGCACAACGTCGTCCTGATTTACTTCAAAACATTGAACTAACAGATGAGGAAGTTGCCATCATTGATGAATTAAAAGTAAATCAAAACTGAGTCTACTGCAAACGTATTAAAAGGAGGAAGAAAAAGTGAATTTGATAGAATCTGTAGAGAATCAACACCTGAAATCTGACATTCCAGAGTTTGGTCCGGGAGACGTTGTCCGAGTCAACACCCGTATCCGTGAAGGTCAAAAGGAACGTGTACAAGCTTATGAAGGTACTGTTATACGCCGTGCTCATGGCGGAACACGTGAAACTTTTACTGTCAGAAGAGTCGCATTTGGTACCGGTAGCGAAAGGACGTTCCCGCTACATTCACCCAATATAGAGAGCATTAGTGTCGTCAGATACGGTGCTGTTCGGCGTGCAAAGTTATACTATTTAAGAGATCGCACAGGCAGATCAGCGCGGGTCAAGGAACGTAGGAGGTAGTTCATGAAGGGAATTAACTGGCAATCCCAAGTCTTTAGACTTGGGTCCAACCCCGCCTAACGGACGTGTGAGTAGAAAAAACATTTCACATTTGAGGTATTTTGTGGTATACTTATAGGACTGTTTCAGTGCAGGTATTGCGAATTGGATTAGCAAGCGTGCGAAGTTTCCGAAGTTCAAAAAGCGTGGGATCAGAGACGCTTACACAACAGATGAGCAAGCCGTGAGAGTTGAAGGCAAGAAAATCAAACTGCCTAAAATCGGTTGGATACAAATGCGTCAAGCGTTGCGTTTTGTTGGTAAGATTATCAAGGTGACAATCTCAAGGACGGCACATCGTTGGTTCGTATCTATTACTGTAGACACAGAGGACACCGAAGTTGTTGACACATCAACACACCCTGTTATCGGTATAGATGTCGGTATCGATACACTTGCGACCTTGAGTGACGGCACACAATACGATAATCCGAGACCTCTAAAACGCTATGAAAGGAAACTCAAACGCGCACAACGCAAGTTGAGTCGCAAAGTGCCAAAGTCTAAGAACTGGTATAAGCAGAAAGCAAAGATAGCGCGATTGCACTATAGGATAGCATGTCTTAGAGAAGATGCACACCACAAAGCAACAACTGATATTGTCAACCGTGCAAGTGCTATTGGCATTGAGACACTGCAAGTGATGAATATACTAAAGAATAGGAAGCTGGCAAAGGCGTTATCGGATAGTGGATTAGGTGGGTTTCTCTCTAAACTCAAGACGAAAGCAGAAGCACGTGGTATCCCTATAACAGTGGCAGACTAGTTCTTTGCATCGTCAAAAACTTGTAGCAGTTGCGGACATAAAAAGAAGGACTTGCAACTCAAAGACAGAACGTATCATTGCAGTCATTGTGGCATCTCAATAGACAGAGATGTAAACGCTGCAATAAACTTAAAACCTACTACCGTCGGATAGACGGGAATTCACGCCTGTGGAGTCCAAATCAGACTACAAGCAAGTTCGGGACAGTGTTCAGGAAGGTAGCACGAGAGACGGAAGCAGGAATCACACAGGAGAACCGTTGTGCCAAAAGAAGCACACGGATTTATCCGTCGTGAGTATCACTGCCTATGAACGTGCATGTAGAGAAGAAGGCTACAATATCATTGCAGGAATTGACGAAGCGGGGCGCGGTGCTTTAGCTGGTCCCGTTGTTGCCGCTGCTGTCATCCTTCCAGTCGATTGTCATATCGCTGGCATAAACGACTCTAAAAAACTCACATCTAACCACCGTGAAAAGTTGTATGAAGAAATCATTGACATCGCTATCTCTGTAGGCATCAGTAGCATAGACAATTTGCAGATTGAACAACTCAACATCCTACAAGCTTCACTTCGCGCAATGGCGTTTGCAGTAGAAGAATTGACAGTAAGACCAGATTATCTGCTTGTTGATGGAAACAGTTACCCAGACATCAATATTGAAGGTGAGGCAATCACAAAGGGGGATAGTCTAAGTTTATCCATTGCAGCAGCATCAATAATTGCAAAAGTCACACGTGATAGATTGATGATTGCGTTTGATAGAACATTTCCGAACTACGGTTTTAAAGATCATAAAGGTTATCCTACAAAACAGCATCGACAAGCGATAGCAGAACACGGACCAGCTGATATACATAGAAAGACCTTTAGATTGTTATCTGAATAATGTGAGTTTGATAAATGTAGTGCAAACTTTCCAGTTTGCGAAGATGTGCCACAAACTGAAAGTTTTCGCTACGAGATAACCCCATGCAACGGTCACTTCAAGACATAGCAAGAATCGGTGAAACATTCGCTGCTGAGCATTTAAAAGCACAAGGATATCAGATTCTTACACAAAACTACCGTTACAAACGTGGAGAAATAGACCTAATTGCACAACAAGAAAAGAGAATCGTTTTTGTTGAAGTGAAGACCCGTCGTGGTATAAAGTACGGTTTGCCTCAGCATGCAGTAACAACGCAGAAGCAACGGCAAATTTCAAAAATCGCATTGGCGTATTTACAATCAAAGAACTTACTAGACACGCCTTGTCGTTTTGATGTCATTGCAATTTACTTATCTCCTCAACTTGAATTAGTAAAACTTGTGCAAATAGAAAGTGCCTTTGACTATTTAAGTTAAAACCTAATACCTTGCCAAGTCTTCTTCGTAGGTCGGGTAGAGTTTACGAAACCCGACAAATCATGACGAATACCAAACGCGTATTCGTCCAAACGCATTTGGCGTTGATTTGGACACGTATTGATTCTGTCTATCATGTCGGGCTTCGCTCTACCCGACTACAAAAGAGGATTTGACAAAGTAGTATGCAGGCAATTATACTCTGCGGTGGATTATCCACGCGACTCGGTAAAACGACAGAAGCACTTCCGAAGATACTCCTAAAAATCGGGACACGGACAGTCTTACAGTGGCAACTATCACTCTTAGCTGAAGCAGATGTTAAAGATGTAATCCTAGCAACCGGACATCACCATGATGTGCTATATGAACATGTGGGTGAAATGTACGAGGGACTAAAGATAAAATATGCCAGAGAGGATGAAAGACTCGGTACGGGGGGTGCAATCAAGAATGCTCTAAAATTTGTGGTTGATTTTCCTCTGTTTGTTTTGCACGGAGACATATTGTTGAAAGATACATCTTTACGAGATATGCTTACACACCTTCGTCCTGAAATGGATGGATTATTACTCGGTGTTTCTGTGCCTGACTTGACCTCTTATGGAGAAATAGTCGCTGATTCAGATGGACACATTACTGCTTTCAAGGAAAAACAGCAGGAATCAAAACCTGGTATTGCAAATGCAGCTGTATTTTTGTTCAACTGTTCTATCACGAAGTACTTTCCACAGAAAAACGTTTTCTCGATTGAAAGAGAGGTATTTCCTTACGCAAGAAAACTCTATGTACACAAAGTATCGGCAGAATGGATTGATATCGGTGTTCCAGAAAGATTAGAATATGCTAAAAAGCATTTTACGGAATAGTCTATTGGTAACGAAACGTTGCGTTTGTCGTAGAATTGTTTAAGGATAGCGTTTTTTTAGTTCACTATCAAGAGTCTGCATACGTTGGAGGCACTTATGCCAATATTTAGTAAAGAAGACTTAGAATATTGGGAAGAACATGGATACATCGTTGTCCGTGAAGCAGTACCAATTGAAAATTGTCGTGCAGCGGAACAAGCTGTATGGGACTTTCTGGAAATGGATGGAGATGATCCGGATAGTTGGTATTCTGAAGATCCACTGCAGGCGGGTTAAACAACCCGTCTATTTTGTTATCCAATTAGAATCTACTCGTCATCCCTTGCTTCTTCTTTGAGGCGATATAGTTCTTCTGTCAATTCCTTAACAACGTCAGCATATTCTGGATCGTTGTAAACACTACACATTTCATTCGGGTCTTTTTCAAGATCAAAAAGTTCCCATTCAGGTTCCTTCGGTTCATCTATTGACCCAGAGGTGCCGAGTGCTTCACCATAGTAGTAAATGAGTTTATAGCGATGTGTCCGTATACCGTAATGTGCAGGAACATAATGATGTGAAAGGTGCATCCAGTAACGATAATACATAGACTCCCGCCAATCATCGGGGGCATCACCTTCAACTATTGGACGCAAACTTCTACCCTGCATATCTTCAGGTATATCCAATCCAGCATAGTCCAACCATGTTTCAGCGAAGTCTATATTCAGAGACAATGCATGCGTGGAACTTCCTGCACCGATAGCATGCGGATAGCGGACAATAAACGGCATACGTAACGATTCCTCATACATGAACCGTTTGTCGTACCAACCGTGGTCCCCTAAGAAAAAGCCTTGGTCAGAAGTGTATATCACCATTGTATCATCGGCAACACCATCTTCATCAAGATAATCGAGCAACCTTCCAACGTTGTCATCAATGGAAGCGACACAACGCAGGTACTCTTTGATATAACGTTGATACTTCCAGTTAGCCAACTCTTTTTCAGACATTTCTTCGGGTGGAGGACCAAATTTCTCTATCTTCAGGTCCCTGTCATTCATGTGTTCGAATACACGCATTTTTGCTTCCTTCGCTGCATTTGAACGATTGGCATAATCATCAAAGAAGTTATCAGGCATCGGTATGTCTTCGTCTGCAAACATGTGGAGATGTTTCTCGTCCGAGTCCCACGGTCGGTGTGGTGCTTTGTGGTGTGACATCAGGAAGAACGGTTTATCTCTGTCTCTGTTTTTCAACCAATCCAATGAAAAGTCAGTGATAATGTCGGTTGCATAACCTTCGTGTTTGGTTTTTCCGTTTTTTTCAATCATAACTGGATCATAATAATCACCTTGGCCGGGTAGGACATTCCAGTAGTCAAACCCTGTTGGGTCAGCATTACCGCCGTGACCGAGATGCCATTTTCCAATCATTGCTGTTTGATAACCGCCTGCTTGTAGCATTTTTGCAACATTCGGTTTTCTCCCATCAAGTTGATCGCCTAATGTCTTTACACCGTTTAGGTGGCTGTGTTTACCTGTCAATATATTTGCACGGCTGGGTGTACAGATAGAATTGACACAAAAGCAGTTCTGTAAGATCATACCGTCATTTGCAATACGATCAAGATGGGGTGTTTGATTGATACGGCTGCCGTAACAACTCATTGCATGAGAAGCGTGGTCGTCGGACATTATAAATAGAATATTGGGTTTAGTCAATTGTTTCTCCTTTATTTATACTTTGAGCAAAGCGTGGTTTGCACCGCATTTAGGACACGGTAAATTAGATACTGTAGGTTTTTGAACGTCTATGTTCTGTCTACTCCTTAGTCTAAATCTATTTTGCTTTAATCTCATCCCATGCGCGACTATATTCTTTCATGAAATCTCCAGTATCTTTAATCCACTCGAGGGACTCCATTTTTTCAGCGGACAGATAGATGTATTCATGCTTCTGAAGGTATTCAGGTAAGTGTTTTTTCGCTTCAGGAACGCATGTTCCGTATTTAGTAAACTCTGTGATCTTTGCGTTGACTTCAGGACGGAGTAGATAATTAATAAACGTTTCAGCGAGAGTCTTATTTTGAGCAGTTTTAGGTATACAAACAGTGTCAATAAACTGACTGGAACCCTCTTTAGGTATAATATATCTTATTGTTGGCAGTTGTTCTGCGGTGCGGAATGCATCCCCACTCCATGAATGTGCCAATGCAACTTCCTTAGAGATAAGAATGTCCCGTGGATCTGATTCATACCTTTTTAGGAGTGGTTTCTGTTCAATCAACTTCTCTTTTGCCTGTTGAAGTTGATCAGGATCCTCTGAATTAAAACTGTATCCAAGCAGTTTTAGCGTTGCACCGATCGCTTCACGTTCGTCATCAAGCATGCTGAATCGATTCTTATATTTTTCATCCCAAAGGACTTGCCAGCTATCAGGTGCAGGCGATACTACGGAAGAGTCGTAAGCAATACCTGCTGTTCCAAATGTGTAAGGGACAGAGTGCTTATTCTCAGGATCAAAGTATTTGCCCAGAAAATCAGAGCTGATGTTTTGAAAGTTTGGTATATTGTCTCGATTTAATTCTGCCAACATATCCTCTTTTATCATTATAGAAACCATATAATCGGATGGCATTATGATGTCATAACCTATTGCGCCAGCTTGTAATTTTGCGAGTAGGTCTTCGTTTTTAGCGAATATGTCAACATTCACTTTCACATCAAATTCCTCTTCAAAGCCGTTACGTATCTCTTCACTGATATAACCCGCCCATGTAAAAATATTGAGTTTCTGTTTTTTATCTCCACCACATCCGCTAACGCAAAATAACAGCAAAAGAAATCCGATAATGAAGGACCTTTGTACTCCGTTCCACCAAATTGAATAAGATTTAGAAAAAATCAGCATGTCTTGCTCCATCAAGTAGTTTAATTCGGGGAATAAAACCATCGCCCCAAGAAGGTTCCGTATTAGCAATTCTCTCTTCATCCCCAAGCAGATCACAGATTCCATCCCATGCCCGCGGCGCAATCTCACGTATCGGTTTACGGTTCATAACAGGTAAATGGACACGCGGTTCGTCCCAAGTTGTCGCATCATCAGGATCGTATCCGAGACGTTTAAACGCAAAGTCTCGCCACTCCGCTGCCAAGTCGCGTGAGAAGCAATCTCTCAGGATAACATGTCCCTTATCAATAAAGTGATCTATATCAGATTCTATTAACGTTTTATATGTTTTCGCCATGGATTTCCTCTATCCGTTGTAGGGGCTGGTTTTCCCAGCCCGTTATCCGTTGTAGGGGCTGGTTTTCCCAGCCCGTTATCCGTTTGTAGGGGCTGGTTTTCCCAGCCCGTAGCAATTCATGGTTTCACGATATTTCAAACTCTTCAATAACATCTCTGCAAGTTTCGTAGCAAATTCGTCGTCGTTGATATGTGCATCCATCTCAATCACCGTAACATTTTCTCCTACGTGTGCTTTTAGACTCTCTCGCCAAGCATCCCGCGCTTCAGGAGAATCAAACGGTTCTCCTGTTTTATCAATTGCAGACACGCCTTGTATAGGGATCAGAACGGTTGTAGGTCCTTTCGCCTGATTGAGTTTATCTGCCATGATCTTCCCTAACTCAGCAGTCTCTTCAGAAGTTGTTCGCATCAGCGTAACCGTTGGATTGTGCTGATAGAAATGACGATCACGAAACTTTTCAGGCACAGTATCTGGCGGACCAAAATTCACCATGTCCAAAGCACCCGGTGCCACTACTTGAGGTAAACCTTCTTTTCCAGCAGCTTCCAGACGTTCAGCACCCGCACTGAGGATTCCACCCACCAATTCATCAGCGAGTTCTGTTGTCGTTACGTCAAGCACCCCCTCAAGGAATCCACCTTTCACAAGGTCCTCCATGGCACGACCACCAGTACCTGTTGCGTGAAAAACGAGCACTTCATAACCCGCGGCTTCAAGGATTTCACGTGCCCTTGTCACACATGGAGTTGTTACGCCAAACATCGTTGCAGCAATGAGTAGCTTATCTGTTCCTGCCTGAGACACTTCAGCATTTACCATCCCAACGATTGCCTCCGCAGCGTTAGCAAGTATCTGCCTTGACAAACGGTTGATCCCAGCAATATCAACAACGGAATACATCATGCAAATATCTTTGGATTGCACATACGGACCTGTATCACCTGATGCCAAGGTTGAAACCATCATCTTCGGCATACCCACTGGTAGAGCCTGCATCACTGTAGTCCCTATCGTCGTCCCAGCCGAACCCCCAAGAGAGATGATACCGTCAATTTCACCAGCAGCATGTTTTTTAGCAATCAACGCAGCAGCACCTTGTGCCATCACAGCGACACTATTACCTCGATCACCTTCATCTCGCAACTCTTTCAGAGACGAATCCCCCGCTTGTGCAACCTCATCAGCAGAAATATCCGGTGTCAACTGCGGCTCCCCCAAAATTCCCGTATTCACAACACATGTTGACACACCTGTGACTTCAATCTGTTCTTTAATGAAACCGAATTCTATACCTTTCGTATCCATAGTGCCAACAATGCAAACTGTTTTCGTCATCAGTAGCATCCTCCCGATTACTGTCAATCCTTTCGATAATTCGCTGTCACAACTGTTTTCATGCCACCGCGAATATTAAAATCTCCAACGATTTCCACCTCTCGCGGCTGACATGCAGCAACAAAATCCGCAAGTACTTTATTCACAACGTGTTCATGAAAGATACCCACATCTCTGAAGAATACAAAGTACTCCTTGAACGATTTGAGTTCTACGCAATCTCGGTCAGGAATGTATTTTATACAGATCGTTGCGTAATCCGGCAAACCCGTCTTCGGACAGACAGTCGTAAATTCAGAATTCGTAATCTCAACAATATAATCTTTATCGCTATACTGATTCTCCCATGTCTCTATTTGAGGAGTCTTCAGTTCACGGATATGTGTTTGCAATTCATCGTAAGTAGAGTTATTGTGCATTTTCCCTCCTTCTATATGTAATATAGTGGACTTCAGAATTAATGATACATTCTACAATGGGCGAGGTGACCTCGCCCCTATGCGGGGTGATCTTTGTAAATGTGTATATGTCTCATTAATTTGTCACTTTACTATAATTTGTGCTAATCCTTTTCTTCCCCCATCCCCCTTCTATCCTTCCACTTTCTTCCACCCTTCCCTCTTCCATCCTTATCTTCATATATTAGTCCCTTTCACTATTATAATTGCATTCTAGTCTGTTAGATTGTGCAAACTATAGCCATAAGTAGCGATATATTATTGGGTGCATAAGTTCCTGATTATGGTTGTAGTACATTCATCCTTGATTGTGCTCCTTTCTATAACATGGATTCTTGACTTGTCTTCTCTGCACAACATTATATTGATTGCGCCTATAGCACATTCATCTCGGAGATCGCTCCTATAGGGATTCTGTTTTATTATTTTTAATATTCACTATATTATGTTACGTAAGTTTGATAAATGTAGCGCAAACTTTCCAGTTTGCAAAGATGTACCACAAACTGAAAGTTTGTGCTAAGGCTATCAGCAATTTGCACACAACGCACAGTTAATCCCTTATTATCTCCCTCTAAACTCCTGCATTTTTTGAAATTATTATACCAAATTTTGTTGTATTAAACAACGTGATTAGATATAAGAAACCTGAATCCAATTGACATTTCTCAACAATAATCCAACCTATAGAATTAAACTAGACAGAACAATACTGTTTAAATGCAAAAAAAATAAACTTTTTAATAAAATAAATTTGACAAATACAAGATATGTGATATAGTCTAGTATGAATGAGAATAAATGCTCATATTCTTTTGCAATATTTCGAACATGAACAATGAATAAAGGAGTTCACCGAAATGTTTAGATTAAGATTTTTCAAATGGCAGGTACAAAGTATCACATCTATAGTCGCAATCTTCATATTAACTTGTTCAGGATGTGAGGAATATACACGGAATATGGATGATGTAATTGTTTTAAAACAAGAAGTGGATGATATTCAATTGGTCATATCTGAATTGACAATGGCAATTAATAGTGTAAAAACTGATTTACGCGATTTAAAGCAGAATGTAAATGCGGGTAATATAAACCTAACGGATGGAGTGGAATCCCACCTAGATGATATTAATGATCAAATAGATTTGATTGGTGAAGGAATAAATCAAATTCAAGATAATCCTATACCTTCATCAGATAATGGCAATACAGACACTTCAGAATCCATTGAAGATACTGAAGAAAAGGTTGAAGATATAGAAGAAACAATATTGGATATGTGTCAAAGTCTGTATGGACGATCTGACACTTTTGTAGCAGACGAAGTTATTACTATTGATGATAAACGTATTTTCTATAACTATGGTGGTGAAGTTAGTTCTGCGGAAGGTAGTAACGCTATCATCAATATTCGTGAAGATGGAACTTTTGAATTAAGAGTATTTTTTAGTTTGTCTTGTCAAACTTTTATTTTTCTTGAAGGAGATGACCCAATTTCTGATACTTCAGACAACCTTGGAGAGACGACATATATTTTTGAATATCGTTTAGAAGATGAAGATATATATTTTGCATTCAAGAAAAGATCAGATGGAACGTATCAACTCATAACGACAGTCCCTACAGAGTCTGAACAAAATGACGTTCAGACTATCACTGAAAATACTGAACAGTCGAATGTAATAGAGGATACAAGTATTATTGATGTTGCTACTGGCTTAACAATATGCCAAGTAGATGATGTGCTTTCCATTAACGAAAACTGCATATATCGCAGATATGAGGACGGAACATCAATAAAATTGAATGTAAATCAGGATATTGTGCCTTCGCTTCTCTTTTTCTTTGCCGATAGTAATCAGGAATTGGTTATATCCGCTACAAGTGAAACTGATGACGATAATGATGAAAATACTAAGGTGTTTCAGGCAACTGATGCCTTTGGACATCAATTATTAACGGAATTAGTCGTTTTGGGATTAAGTAAAATCGCTATAAACATAGACGGAGACTACATTTATCGCTTGTTTTAATTGCTAATTATGGTATAGGTAAAGGAGCAGTTGAGTTCTGTTGCGATTTTCCTTGTCAACAACTTTTTTATTGACATTCCGTCTTTTTTGTGGTGAAATTTGGCGAAATTAGGTATTGATAATAACTATTGTTTGTTTAAGCCAACGGTATTTCTCTTACTGTTTACCTACCCTTGGGTGGATGCATAGTATGGATTTGTTCCGGATGCATGGTCAGTTGTATCAATGACGTGTTTGATTTCAGGAAATTCTTCTTGAATCATTGCTTCTATACCATGTTTTAATGTAGCATTTGCCATGCCACATCCCTGACATCCGCCGCCCATGTGTATATAGATAGCATCATCATCCACGTTTAACAGTTCAATCTGTCCTCCGTGTGCTGCAACGGCGGGATTAATTCTTTGATCAATCAGTTCTTGAATTTTCTGTGCTTTCGGATTGTTCCATGTTGGCGTATTTGGGTTGTCAATTTTAAATCCGCTTGAGTTCAGGTCTTCAACATAGTCGATGACAGCACCTTTAAGGTCATCTGCACTTTTTGCATCAATGAGAACCTTAAAAGAGTCTATATCCACCACAATGTCGTCTGGTTCCGGTTCTGTTGCCAGACCGAGGCTATATTGAAAAGCAGTAGCAGATCGTCCTTCAATGCTAATGCGTAATCCCTCAACATGAACATCTTCGGTTTCAATGACAGATTGAATTTTTTCTTTTGCAGCATCTGTTATTTCCAAAATGGATGTATCAGATCGTGCAATTTTCTTGAATAGGTTCTTCATAGTTCCCCTTTGTGAATAGGTGTGAATAGGTCCTAGGGTGAATGGATCTATGCAGCTGTTTTGTCAACCGTATACTCAGTCCGGAATTCACCCATTTCGTTGTAAAGGTTGCTTAGTTGGGAGATCGCGTAGATTTCCAGTTGTCGGATTCTTTCACGTGTGACATCGAGCGCATCCCCGATTTCCCGGAGCGTTTTTCGTTCGCCATCATCAAGTCCGTAACGCATTTTCAATACTTGTTGTTCCCGTTCCGAGAGTTTGCTAAGAAATTGCTCTACTAGGTCATGTGTGATTATTTTCTCTATTTCGCCATCTTCAGATGAGGAAGCAGGATCTTCGATGAGATCACCTAACGTTGCGGCTGATCGGGAGCGATCATCCCCAAGGGGAAGATCCATTGAAATGGTATCAGCATTGAACGCAAGGATCTCTTCCACTTGTTGAAGTGTTAGATCAAGTGCCTCAGCGATTTCAGCCCGCGTGGGTTCCCGTTGCAATTCTTGACACAAATTTGCATGAGTAGCGTCAAACTTATTCATCTTTGCAACGACATAAGCAGGTAACCGTATGGAACGTGCAAAATTATCAAGCGTTCGCATGATAGACTGTTTAATCCACCAGATAGCGTAAGTGCTAAACTTAAACCCCATCCGATAATCGAATTTGCCAGCAGCCTTGATAAGACCAATATTTCCTTCCTGTATTAGGTCTTCAAGGGGTACTTTATTTCCCTGATACCTTACAGCGATAGAGATGACGAGTCGCAAATTTGCTTGCACTAATTCATCGCGTGCGGTGGTATCACCTGCTTCAATTCGTTTAGCCAATTCAACTTCTTCTTCGCGTGTTAGCAGTCGGTGTCCCGCCACACTTCTTAGCCAACTAGTTAGAGCAGTCCTATCACTGCTCTTATAGTCGCTTGCATCTTCGGTATCCTCCGGATATACTTCATCTATGTATGTGCCGGCTCCATTGATGTCTTCACTGTCACCGAAAAACTCGGTTTCCATTCTTCTCCTCTCCTTGTAATGAAAATTTCGTAAATAATCTGCTAAAAAGCTATAATACATTATACTATAACGTTTTGTCAAGCAAATAGTTTAAAAAAAGCATAAATTTGTAAAAAAAATGAAGATTAATAAACTTCATATATCCGAATTATTGTGAAAAAATGGTTTTAAGACGGTTTTCTTGTTTAGAAACGAACTATTATCTATTACTATTGTCTTAAGTCACAAGTAGACGGTTTGAATAAACTATTCTGATGTTTTTATCGTCATAAAGAGGCAGTAATAGCGAAAGCAATACGAAGGAATAAAATAGTATGTATGGAGCAGCACCAAAAAAATCGTTGGTTGATGTATTGAGAGATGCTAACCTAATTTCTGATGAAGTTTACCAAGAAATCCATAAAAAGATCCTTGAGGGGTGGGTTAAAAAGCCGATTCAATCTGATCAATTTGCTGATTCCGACTCGGAAAGTTATAGACAGATTTTGGAAGAGATTGAACAAGCAGGTGAGTCTGAGGAAGAAATCCTTATTGAGTACGTCTCTCCTAAA
Source organism: Candidatus Poribacteria bacterium (assembly GCA_965208245.1). Classification (GTDB taxonomy): domain Bacteria; phylum Poribacteria; class WGA-4E; order WGA-4E; family WGA-3G; genus MSPOR6. Next base: position 3,688,593 of record OZ242325.1, on the reverse strand, counting down.
GTATTGGAACTCGCTAAAAAGGGTCGTGAATCTGGCACGTCTATCATGTATCTTGAGGACCTGAATCCAGAGGAGAATGCCCTCAATAAGGTGCCTCCGAGTTTTGCATATAGAAATAAAGTCGTCCCTGTTAGGTTAGATAGTAATGTCTTGACTGTAGCAATTGCAGATATTAACGACATTATGCTGATTGACGAGATAGGTTATGTGACAGAGTGTGAAATCGATCTTCGAATTGCTGACGAAGATGATATCTCAGATGTGATAGTAAGGTCTTACGGTAGAGATGCAGCATCACTTCTGAGTGCTGGTATTAAAGGTCCTATTGGCGCAGCATCTACAATTGAACGGGCAAGCATTGAAGACTTTGGAATTGATGAGAGGGACTTAACCGAAGACCCAACAGTCGTTGATGCGGTATCACAGATGATAATTGATGCTGTTCGTGCAGGAGCAAGTGATATACACATTGAGCCTTATCCAGAAGAATTGAAGATTCGTTTCCGCGTTGATGGTGTTTTGGAAGACCAAGAGCAACCCCCGGCATATCTACAGTCTGCAATTACATCACGTATTAAGATTATGGCAGATATGGATGTAGCTGAACGTCGTTTGCCACAGGATGGTAAAATCAACACGGAGATTGGTAGTTTAGGGAAACGTCAAATTGACCTTCGTGTGTCTACTGTTCCTACTGTTGCTACACAGCATAGTGAGAGTGTGGTGCTGCGTATTCTTGACAGACAGTCTATTGAATTCGGCTTGACCCAGCTTGGACTTACCGATGAAAACTATGAACTGTTTCAACGGATGATACATAAACCACACGGGATTGTCCTTGCTACAGGTCCCACTGGAAGCGGTAAAACGACATCACTATACGCATGTTTGAAAGAAATCAATACACCTCAAGTCAAGATCATTACACTTGAGGATCCTGTGGAATATGAACTAGAAGGTATCAACCAAATCCAGGTTAACCCCGAGATCGGTTTTACATTTGCCAACGGTTTAAGACATATTTTAAGACAGGACCCTGATAAGGTATTAGTCGGTGAGATTCGTGATGAAGAAACAGCAGAAATGGCGATACATACATCCCTTACAGGTCACCTTGTATTCAGTACGTTGCACACGAACGATGCTCCTGGTGCTATAACCCGTCTTATTGATATGGGTGTTGAACCGTACTTAGTTACTTCAACGGTTGAAGGTATCATCGCACAACGTTTAGCGCGTCGAGTCTGTAAAGCATGCTGCACAATGTATACACCATCGGCAGAGAAAATCAGTGTCCTATTTAGATCTAACGGTGTCAACGTGACCACAGACCTTAAAATCCCCCGCGCAAACGATGATGGATGTAAAGAGTGTCGTGGACGTGGTTATAGAGGAAGAATCGGTATATTTGAAGTTTTATTTATGAACGAGGAGATACGATCTTTAGCACTCAAGCAAGCCTCAACCAGTGAACTCAGACAGCTCGCTGTCAAGTCAGGTATGAAGAGTTTACGTGAAGATGGATGGCAGAAGGTAGTTGCTGGACATACAACCGTTGATGAAGTCCTACGATTGACCCAGGAAGATGCCTATGAAGATGAAGGTGAGCACAGTGTCCATTTGCAAACTAGTTCTGAATTTGGAACGGATAGTAGCATCAGTGCACAGTAGTTGAAGTCACTAATTCACCATAAACAGAGTCGATTTACAATAAAAGAAAAGACATGCCGAGATACCAATATAAAGCCGTAACCCAATCTCATCAGAAAATCAATGGCACATTAGAAGCGAATTCACGTGCAGAAGTGATCGCAACTTTGCAACAGATGGGGTATTGGGCAACAGGCGTTGTAGAAGAGGGTGAAGCACTTGAAACGAAAGCAAAACGTATTTTCAGTGTCGGTACGCGCCGAATTAGATCTGCTGAAGTTGAGTTTTTTACCTATCAATTAGCAGCATTAGTGAATGCACACGTTGCTCTTCCCCGTTCTTTGGAAGTTACATTAGAACAGATAAGCAATCCGGAGTTGCATAAGATCGTTGCACAGGTTAAACATGACGTTGAACACGGTGCAACCTTTAATGATGCACTGGCACAACACCCTAAAGTATTTTCTGAACTTTATGTAAATATGGTCAAGGCCGGTGAAGCAGGGGGTGTATTGGGAGAAGTTTTGGAACGACTTGCAGAGTTTGCTGAACGACAACGTGTCCTCAAGAATCAAGTTGTTTCAGCTCTCTTTTATCCTGCTATACTTTTTGGTCTGATGATTACAGCTATAATCGTTCTCATGATCCTTGTTATCCCGAAGTTCACGGAAATGTTTCTTGAGTTTGGTCGTGAGTTACCCTTACCCACACAGGTTTTAATTAGTATTTCAGATGCATTTGCTGCATATTGGTGGGTTGGATTGCTAGGAACTGCCATTATAGTAACGGCACTGAGACAGTATCTGCGCACAGAAACCGGAAAGATAATGTTAGATCGCATCAAACTCAGAATGCCGTTGGTTGGTCCTGTTTTTAGTACATTTGCTATTGTGCGTTTCACGCGGACCATGGCAACACTCTTAGAGAACGGTGTGCGTATGCTACCAGCCTTACGAGTAGTCAAAGATACTATTGGAAATAAGGTATACAGTAATATCGTTGCCGATGCAGAAAGAGAGGTGGAACAAGGGTCAACGCTTTCACGGGAGTTAGGGGAGAGTAAAGATTTTCCTTCACTCGTGACACACATGATTGCAGTTGGTGAGGAATCGGGAGACCCCGTCACCATGTTGTCAAAACTATCCGAGTATTATGATATGGAGATTAAGAAGAGTCTTGAAAGGTTAACTAGTTCTATAAGTCCATTAGTTATTCTGATCATGGGTTTACTCATTGGGTTTATTGCTGTAGCAATGATTCTGCCGATATTTGAAGCACAAAATGTTATAGGTAGTTAAGGCATTTCACCGTATGTATGAAGTTCTTTAAACTCAGGACTTACGCATTTTGCGTAAGTTTGCAGAAATTAAAACGTTTAACGTTTATAGTAATGTGAATAATTAATGAGATATTTCAGAGACATTTCACCCCATACACCGATGACGAAAAATACACAACGTAGGGGCGAGGTGACCTCGCCCATTGTCAAGTGTTCCATTAATTCTAAAGTTCACTATAATGTGAATGCCAAACGCACATTCACCAAGAGAGACCAGTCATTGCCCGTTCTTTGTGGTGGACCTTCAATTCGTTGCACCAGTAACACTATAACTGGCAATCTTCGTACGTAAGTCCTATTCAATTTGTTGTGAAATCCAATCTTTTGCGTAAGTTCTTTAAAACTATTAGATTAGTTGATTGTCTAATTATAGAAAACGAGAAGTGTCTATTCAAGAAGAAAAACCAGACATTAAATTTGCCAGTTTAACATGATTCATAGCGGTAGATGCGATTTCCTTATAGCACAGATCTTCAATAAGGCGAGAAATATCTTGTTAATTTGGTATAAAAAGTTACAAAAAGGAGTTAATCAAAATGCTAAAGCAGTTTAAGAAAGACGAATCAGGATTAACACTGATTGAATTGACGATTGTTATTGTAATTTTGGGAATTTTGGCGGCATTTATTGCACCAAGAATTATTAATGCGCCTCAAAAAGCAAACGTAACAAAAGCAATGATTGAGATCAAAAATCTATCCACAGCACTACAATTCTATGCAACTGAAGTTGGACAGTTTCCAACGATGGAGCAAGGTTTAAATGCGTTGTGGCGTGCCCCGAATCCTGCTCCACCGAACTGGGGTGGTCCCTATTTAACTCAGGATCTTACAAATGATCCATGGGGAAATCCGTACGTCTATGTGAATCCGAGCAACCATTATGGATACGATTTCGACCTGATGTCGTATGGTAGAGATGGTAAACAGGGAGGTACTGACTTTGATGCGGACATTACCAGTTGGAATTCAGAGGAAGAGACCGATTAGTCTTCAATTCCCATATACACATCTTCTAAGAGAACGAATTGGGATCTGTCGTCCTATCACACAGATCGAAAACCGTGAGTCCGGTTTTAGCATGATGGAGATCATGTTGGTTTTGGTCATAATCTCCATCCTGACGACTATTTCAATGCCTGCCTTGCGAGGATTTGCAGCATCAAGGAGACTCAGGTCTGCTGCACAGAAAGTTGTTGATACTTTCACATTTGCGCGTGACATGGCGATTACAGAACGGCATACACACCTTGTCGTATTTGATCTAACAGGAAATAGATACTGGTTAGCATCAAGCGAAACTTTCAATTCGCAGAGTCCAATGGCTTCTGCAGGGAAAACGACAAACACACCTGCTACAAATAATCAACAGGTTCCCGTTTTCCGGACAGGCGGTGTCATGGGTGTCCCACAATCACTCACTGAAGGGATATCTATACCTTCAATGATTACAACCTTCGGTGGGGCAACCCAGGAAATAACCACGGGGACTGGTTTTGTATATTTTACACCGACTTCTACATCACAAGACACCGTAATTTACCTTCAAAATCTTAGAGAACAAGGGGTAACAATTACGGTTGAAGGCGTTACGGGACGTGCAAGTATACAAGATATGTCAGCGGAACAGTTACAAGCGGCAGGAATAAGGAATTAAATACTATGCGGTTTCTTGGAATTTCACCCAACGCAGACGGTTTCACATTTGCAGAAATCCTCGTAACAATTACGATTATGGCCGCAGTGTTTCCAACACTGCTAAAAGTATTTAACGATGTCTCACACAACCAGCGTATGACTGATAACAGAATGACCGCTCTCTATCTGATGAAGTTTAAAATGGCGGAAATTGAGATGAACGGGTTTCCAGAAACCGGTGAAAGCAGTGGAGAATTTGGTGAAGGTTCTATCTTTCAGTGGCAGTCTGCCGTTCAAGATGTTCAATCTGAAGAATTTGATGGACTGCGGCGAATTCAGTTAACAATTATGTGGGACCATTTTGGTCAACCACGATCTATCAGTACATATTCCTTTATTGCAGACAGGTTTTTACAGCAAACACAAAACTAAGGTATCGAATCTGATGCATCAGACTACTCTCAGTGGGAATTGAAATATGCAATATGTAAACATCAAAAGTCAAAGCGGACTTACGTTGGTAGAATTGTTAACATCTGTAACCATCATTATAATTATGGGGGGGGGCACCTATGCAGTCTTCAATACAGCGATGAGTGCTTACAATCGCACACAAGCAAAATTAATACAGGGACAACGTTGTCGTGTCGCTTTAGATCATATTGTTACCGATCTGAGTCAAATTCAGACGGATACATCTGACGAATTGCTAACGATTTTCTCTCAAGATGTCCCTACATCTTCCGGGAATAGAGACATTGTCAGTTTTGTCACATTAGTTAAGACAGATCCAGATGTATTTGTTGTGCAGAGTGAAGGTCCGCGTCCTATACCTATACCTCCGTTGAGTGATGTGCGGCGTGTCGTATATTATATTGGACCGAAAATTCCGTATGAAGAAATTAAAAGCGGAACAGTACCACCACCGATTAACGAATCACAAGCGTCAGAGAGTAGTAACGTACAACAACAGGAAGAGAGACTTACACTGTATCGTGTCGTTTCCACAGCATTAAACCCAGAGTTTATTGTCGCAACGATCATGGATGCAGGTGTAAAACCTACAGTAGATGAAAATGGAATGTCGGTTGACTTTGCTGTAGAGCCTTTGATAGATGGCATCATAAACTTTGACCTTAATTATGTAGATGCAGAATCGGGAACGATGTTTGAATCTTGGGAGCAGACAGATGTTATCCCTGTTGGTGTGCAGGTTCTTGTAAGCGTTATTGATGAGAACAGACAGAACAGAACGGCAAATCAACCTACAGCGCAACCCGCTGGCGTTATAGGACAAGGTGCATTAACGGAGTCTACGATGGTGTATATACCTGCTGGTGCCAGCGAAACTGGTTTGTAGTAGGGCAATTCAGTGTCTGTCGTGCTAAACATGGTTAAATAATGAAAAAATTTTATTTAAAGACCAAATTTATCTTTGATTCACACGGTTTGTCACTCGTCTCGACACTATGGATATTGACGATCCTTTCAGTCGTGGCGATGCAGTTGCTATACTCATTTAATCTTGAGAATAAAGCACAGAACAACTTTTCCGATAGAGTGAAATATCATTATGCGGCTAAAGCAGGATTTGAGTTGGGATTAGCAAAACTACGTAATGATGAAACCAGTTTCGACTCACTTGGTGAAACTTGGGCGGCACCAATTGAAGAGGTTATAGACGATGGCATCCAGGTAGGTGGATTTCTTACGTTTCGAGCTGCTATCACCGATGAATCCGCGAGAGTGAACTTAAATACTGCTCCTATAGAAACAATTCGTAACCTGCTCCTGTTATCTGGGGCACAAGCGGAAGTTGATTTATCTACGGATCTTGCAACTCGGATTGTTGAAGGTCGTCCCTACCGCACGGTCCGTGATGTTGCACGAATTGAAGGCATGACAGAACAAGTTCTGTATGGGATACAGGTGCAAGTTGCCCCTACAAGTGCGTCAGGAGGGCAGGTACCACAGACTGAATTAGCACAATTGCCACAGTTAGCACAGATTCAACCGAGTGCTGGGGGAATTGTAACCCTGACTACCGTCCATTCTCTTGACGCGAATACGGATACAAATGGACAAGCGAGAGTTAATATCAATTCTGCTAATGCACAACAGATAACGGGTATAAGCAGCACCAACAATCAGAATGTCTTCTCACAAGGAGAAGCACAAGCGATCATACAAGCACGGACTAGTCTTAATCAATTCAGTGGTTTAGCTGCTCTCTTAGATGTACCAGCAGTCTCAAATCAAGTTTTCAATAACATGAGTGGTCGCATCACAATTCAGGAAATAGGTACGGATAATGAAGAAGATAACGGTTTTGGGCAAAGAAATCGAAGTCGTGGAAATAACAACCAAGTTAATATAAACAACGCTGACGAGGATGAGTTGGAAGAGTTACCCGGAATCGATGCCGGTATTGCAGAACGAATTGTCGCACATCGTGAAGCACAAGGTGATTTTCAATCAATAGATGCAATTAGAGATGTGAGAGTTTTGACGATGCAGGAGTTTGCAGGTATTGTTGATAGGATTACCACAGAAGATGGACAGACTGTTAAAGGACTAGTCAATATTAATACTGCACCCGTTGAAATATTACAGTTGCTGCCGGGTATGGATCAGGCAAAAGCACAAGCAATTATAACTCGTCGTGAAGAGGAAAGCAATTCTAACACTGGTACACAAAATAACAATTCAGAGGATAATGTCACCGGAAATCCATTCAGTAACATTTCACAACTCTTGCAACTTGATGAGATTGACAACCAAACTTTCAGAGAAGTGGTAGATTATGTGACATATCGCACCCGCGGATACCGAATTGAATCTATGGGGGTTGATGCAACTAGTAAGACGCTTGCAAGGTGCGTTGGCATAGTTATCAGAGAAGAAAATCAACTGAATGTCCCTTACTGGCGGCAAGATTAAGCGGTTAAGTATAGTAAAGTTAATAATTAATGAGACATTTCACCTATACACCGATGACGAAAACCACCCAGCGTAGGGGCGAGGTCACCTCGCCGGTTGTGGCGTGTTACCTTCTCGCCGATTGTGGCGTGTTACCTTCTCGCCGATTGTGGCGTGTTACCTTTAATTCTGAAGTCCACTATCTAACATCATAGTGTGAGGTTCAAAGATGGCAAACACACAAGTCGTAGCAATTGATATTGGCACTGCTACAGCAAAAATAGTCCACATAGAAGAAACCCTCGATGGTTCACATATTCTGAATTCGGGGATAGAAACGTTCACTGATCCTGATGATCCAATTCACATATCAGAAACAGTACGTAGTCTGTGGAATCAACTTAACATCAAAAGGAACTTTTTTAACAAACACAAAATAGATGTAGCAATTTCAATTCCTCGTTTATATGTCGTAACCAAGACTTTAGCGAATTTACCGCCAGCTACAACAGATGCACAGCTCCCGATAATGATTGATATGGCTGCGGAAACAGAATTACCCTTTCAGAAAGAAAATTCCGTTTTTACATATCATGATATAAGACGTACTCCGGATTCACTAACTGTGGAGTTGCTTTCAACACGTCGTGATACAGTATCTCGGTATATGGATGCTTTAAGAGAGATTGGGATTACACCTTCTGCGGTTGTGCCTTCTATGTTAGCGATTGCCACAATTGCTTGCCAGAGTCTCTCAAATTCCACTGAGCGAACTATTATCGTAGATATTGGGGCAGGACTTTCAGATTTATGTATTATGCAAGGTGAGTCGCTTCAGTTTTCACGTGGTTTTACTGTAAGTGGTAACCATTTAACCCGGACCCTGATGACAGAAATGGACATTGATTATGAGACAGCAGAGGAAGAGAAACAACAGATTTCCGCTCATCAAGCCCCGACACGTACTTGGACACGACGTTTTATTGCTGAATTGGAACGATCAATCGCTGCAGCAGGACGCGAGATACCTATGACTGAACCTGAAGCGATATCCGAAATACTGCTATGTGGTGGTGGGGCAAGAGTGCCTGAATTAACCGAAACGTGTCAAGAGCATTTTCAGATACCTACACGTCTTTGGAACCCACTAAATGCTTTAGATACGAGTAGTCTTTCAAATAATCCTGATAGTTACGGTGACACTTTCGCTGTTCCATTAGGAATCGGTATGCACGTTTTAGAGTCAGAAAAACCGGTATCTCTTTTACCAACAGAAATAGGAGTCAAGCGAGAAGAGTCCTCGCGCAAACATCAACAGTTAATTGCAGCGGGTTTTGCGGCGGTTATTATAGTCGTTATTGCTGTATGTGGTATTACTTGGAGTAGATCGCAAAAGTCCAAAGAGGCGAATTTAAATAACATGATCGCTTCATATCGAGAATTGGAAGCGGATGCAAAGAAACAGCTTTCTCTTGAATTGGTGTTGGCTAATAAACTGAGACATAGTACTACACCTATTGATGTCTTGCATGTCTTAAGTAAACTCTTTAATGATCGCACGAAGGTCGCTTGGAAGACTTTTGAAGCAAACAACCTTGACGATTTTAGCAAGACACGTATCACATTTAGTCTACATGCGGATGCTCATGATTCCATTAATTCAATGATCGCTGTCATGACAAACTCAGAAATCTTCAGTGATATAGATACGGGTGAGGTAACGACAACCGGAGATGAACGTAGACCCACATTTGAGGTGAAGATCAATTGTAAATTGGCAGCAGATGCCGCTCAGAAAATTGCACAGATGCGTTACCCAAAACCTGAGTTAGAGTTGATTGAGAAGGATGTGGAAGATATTGATATGTCTCCACTAGATCAGAATACAGAATTCTCAAATGAGGATGAAGAACGAGAGATGGATGCGCAAGACAAATAATGCAGAACTAAGTTATACACGGGCGAGGCAACCAATAATACACGGGCGAGGCAACCAATAATACACGGGCGAGGCAACCCCGCCCCTACGATAATGCATATAGAAGGATAAACAGAAATGGACTTGAATCTTCCACTTACAAATAGGACAAAAGTGCTAATCGGAATCTTAGGTATAGTCCTTATTATCGCTGTAGCAACGCAATGGGGACCAGAAATGTATAAATTAGCCTCCAATCATGAGTTTGAGTCGAAGCAGACGAACTTACAATCTACTAAAGATTTGGTAATGGCATCTGAATTAATTAAACCTATTCAGTCAGGACTATATCACAAAGTCGGTCTTGCAGACGATAATGAAGGTACTAATATTTTTACGGTCGATTTTCCGAATACAGTTGTCCGGAAGAAGATCAATGGAATTATTAGAGAGGCTGGTATCCCACGCAACTATCAATTGAATATAGAACCTGTGCATGGAAAGAAATCTGAACCACTCACAACGCAAGCCAGACGCAACCTGATTGTCTTTCTTTACCAGAACAAATTAGAAACAGAACATGAAGTACTAACATCTGAAATGGAAGCGGAAATAACTGATGAAACGGACACTCAAGAGGTTATGATGGATACGTTGATGAATGCCTGGTTAAGTGAAGATGACATTGAAGAAGCAGAAGAATCAGAGGATGCTGATGAAGCAGAACATGACGTTGAGGAAAATGTTGAACAGAAAAAGAACGAAGAGTCTGAAACTACTCAAACTTCCGATGCTACAGAGAAGGAACAGATGGGATCTGATGTACAGGAAGATGACCCATCAAAATGGGAGTTTTCTTCTCTTCCTGCATCCATACCTAATTCTATAAGGATTGAACTCATAGAACTATTGTTAACGAAGGTAGAACAACATCTTGTTGGTGCAGATACAGGTCTTTTTGAAAGTGAATATTTCAAGACAGAAACTGTGGCTATGCCAGGTTTCTTCGGTATAGGTGCCAAGAAACCTACCGTTAAGTATAACTTTCGTCCGAATAGCGATATTTTAATGAAATTAATAAATCTAATAGATAATGATGTAGTGGAACTGAATAAGGATCAACTGACATCGGATCTACTTGTATATCTTGAAGAGATTCAATCTCAGATTACTGATCTTACTCAGAAATTGAAATTGGCTCCTACCACTTATTTACCAGATAGTTATACCATTAAAGTGAAGTTTAAAACTGAATTAGATAAACTTGTTAAGTTAAATCGTTTAATAGAAACGCGAACAAAGTGGTTGATGGTAAGAGACCTAAAAGTTTCCACCGATAGAGATAATAAAATAAACGTTGATGTACTTATGATTGCGAGGGTTTATCAATGATGAAAATTTGCCAGGATTTAGTTTGCCTGATGTTTGAACAGAAAAAGAGAATCTGTTTAGTTGTGCTGATAGGTTTCTACTTGATAGTCGGATTACCGGATGAGGGGCATGCACAGAAACAGGAACAGATGGAAGTTACTGAACGTGATGAAAAAACTGGAGAACCGCTTCGGTTTACATTCAACTTTACAAGTCAAGATATGAAAAGGGTACTTGAATGGTTGTCCCGAGAAACCGATTTATCCATTATCGCCAACGAAAGTGATGTTTCAGGCAAACCGTTTGCGTTGATAAACCTAAACAATGTTACGCTTGATGAAGTGATAGAGAAAATTAAGACCGTCCTTGCAGAGTACGACCTAACATTTGTCCGGATTGATAATACGTTGCTTGTAACGACCTTTGAGAATGCAATGGCGAAGAATGTTCCGGTAAAAATCATTGAAACTAATCCAGAATTAGTGGAAATGACAGATGAAATTCAGACCTATATCATCCAACTTCAAAATGCTGTGGCTACTGAGCAAGTCAATGCGTTGAAACCTTTGTTGAATAAACAAGCGAATATTTATGCGGATGCTACAAACAACGCTTTGGTCATAACGGATGTATCATCAACTGTCCGGAGAGTTGTTACCATATTACAGTTCGCGGATGCAGGAGATCCTTCACCTTTAAAGATCGCTATTATGCCATTAGCCTATGCAGATGCGGCATCAATAGAGAATACAATGAATAACCTATTTGATGAAAATGATGATGAGGAGGATATAAAAGCAGGGATTCCAATAGGTGTCAATGCAGAAGAGATTAAACAGGCTTTAGCAGAAGGATTAGGTATAGATATAACTGAAGGTTATATTAAGGTGTTTGCAGATGAAAACTCAAACTCTGTTATTATAAAAGCTTCTGAGGATAACCTTGTGATTGTTCAGGAAATAATTCGACACCTTGATACCGCCCCTGAACTCAGTACTGAAATCAAAACCTATCGCCTTCAGTATGCTTCAGCGGAAGATGTTGCAACGACACTCGAAGAACTTATTACTGGTGAGAATATCCGTAATGGTAGAAGGTCTTTTGACAGGGAAGATATTTTGGAAATGCTTACCTATAGACGGGACAGGAGGAATCCTGAAAATATTTTTCAAGGCATTGTCGGTTTGGTTAATATCACAAGGGATGACCGTTTAAACTTGGTCATTGTTTCGTCAGACTCGCGTAATTTTACGCTTATAGATAAGATTATCAGTGAATTGGATCAGGAACAGTCACAGCAAGAATATAGGAAGTACTTGCTAAAAAATGCAAATGCTGAAGGTCTCAAGTCCCTTTTAGATGATCTATTTGAAACTGGTACTGGTGATAACGAAGATCGTCCTTGGTGGGAAAGAGGTAGAGACGATGATTCTTCATCTGAAGGTGGATTTGGTGTTCAAGGACAAGTGAATATTGTCTTTGATGCCAGGTTGAATGCGCTTATCATCTCAACTGCTAAGCAGAATTTTGAAATGATAGACGACCTTATTGAAGAGCTTGATGTTAGCATACCTGAACAAGAGTGGGGAACCAAAATATTTCGTTTGAAATATGCTGATGCGGAAAACGTCGCAAATTTGCTCAATTCCCATTATGGTGGTAGCGGGAGTAGTACAAGTAACCGTTGGGATGATGACTGGTGGTGGATTCGCAACCGAGGTCAGTCGTCTACACAATCACAGACGCAGGGGTCATTGGCAGGAAATGTATCCGCCGAACCTTTTGTAAATCTGAATGCTGTCATCGTATCAACAGGCACAAAACGAAATTTTGACATGATTGAAGACTTCATCAAACAGATTGATGTCCCAACCCCAGAGGACCAAGTAGAGATTACGGAGACAATTCGTTTAGAATACGCAACAGCAGATGCGATCGCAGCACTGCTTTCACAAGTGTGGCAGGACCAACAATCTGATGATGAAGGATTCGGTTTCGGAAGATTTTTCAGGCAAGCGACTACTGCTGACGAACCGACCGACATCAATTCGTTGTATGGTAAGGTAACTGTCTATGCTGATCCGGATACGAACTCGCTTGTTGTTACCACGCGACGTCGCTATATGGAACAGGTAAAACTCCTCATAAAACATCTCGATTTTGTCCGAGGACAAGTGCGGATTGACATTAAGATTCTTGAAGTAACACTTGATGAAACAACTAAACTGGGTATTGAAGTGGCTGCAAATGAGAAGAGACTAGGGGGACTTGAACTTGCTCCAGATAATCCACTAATTGGTGGAGCAGATGCACAACTCGGTCTTACACAAGAAATATCTGGCTTTAACTACAGTCTGGTAACCAAAGAATACATGGCACTGCTTCACACACTGATTCGTGAGAATAAAGTAAAGACATTGTCCACGCCTACAATTACAACCCGTGATAGTCGTCCTGCCACATGGAGCAGTGGTCGCAGAATTCCATACCTCCAGAGTGTTGACACGAACAGTATTCTTGGTGATACTGCAACACAACCGCTATTTAACTACGATTTTATTGATCCACCAGTTGGTATCAATATCAGTCTTACACCATACATCGCAAAATCGCAAGCAGGAGAAGATGGGAAACGGACAATTGGGTTAGATATTACAAACATCAGTGCTAGTAATTTTATTGAGTTCACTGATTTTAATGCTCCTATTACCGATGACAATACCCTTAGTGTCTATATTGATGTAGAAGATGGACAGCAGTTGATCGTGGGTGGTATTATACGCAAGAAGCAGAAGCAGGTAGAGAACAAAGTGCCTATTCTTGGCGACATTCCTTTACTTGGAAGACTCTTCAAGAGCACGGAAACAGAAGTACAAGATACTGAGATTGTGTTCCTTATAACGCCTCACATTATTGACATTAAGAATCCTGCTGATCTTGAAAAGTTGAAAGAGAAGAATGAAGAATGGTTAAAGAATGGTATGGAAGAATTCAAGAATGCAACTGAATAGTAGACTGTCTACCTTTAAATTACATTTTGAATTCGTTCGTAGTTTAATATACTAACCCATGCTTGTGATCTTATGGTGAACATAAGGCAAGAGAATTAGTTCAAAAAAAATGCTAAAAAAACTTCGGATACTATCAACGTTTCTTCTTATATTATCATTAATTCGGCCACTCCATGCTGCACCACTCAAGACACTTTCAATGGATTTCACACGCGAAGTCACTGAAAACGGCACAAAGGAGCGGATAGAAGGAACACTCCACTACGATGTAGACAGATTGAAAGTCGTAATTGATGTCAAAAAACCGATAAGACAGATAATGGTAGCAGAGAAGAATAAATTAGAGATATATTATCCAAACCAAAAACAGGCTTTCCGTTTTATCTCAGAGGGATCCGTACCGCTACCTCTTGTAGAAAGCATCATCCAATCAACACAAGCCGAATACGGATTGGACGCACTCGGATATTCACTCAATAAACACAATATCGTGGACGATATACTATACACATATTGGAATCCCTCAGAAGAAACACAAGAAAAATTCGGTACCGTCATTCTCGGGATTCAGAATGAAAAACTCATCTCTGCTGAAGTTAGAAACCGAAAAGAGATAATCGTTACAAGGACACTTTTTCAGAAACACAAAAAAATCGGTATCACTTATATCCCGATGCAAGTCACTGCAAGCAACTATGGAGAGAAATCTGAAATCATACGGTTTGAGAAGATTCTCTTTAGTCAACCACAAGCAAATTCAGAAAAACCAAATCCAATACTAAAGTTCAAAATCCCACAATCCGTGAAAGTAAAGGAGATAAAATGGTGAACTATAATATAGAGATTAAGTTACTGTTCCTTGCAACTGTCTGTTTAGCATTTGCATTTTCCCCTCATTCTTTTTCCTATGCCGACAGTACAACCGACTTAACCTTTATCCGTAAAACCAACCCTATAGTACAGGAAGAACACAACGACATAATCCACTTTAATCCGATGGAACCTTCTGAACTTAGATTATTCACACTAGGTTTGATCCGTTTCTATCAGAAATACATCTCAAGTCAAGATGGATCTGTCTGCGGATTCTCACCAAGTTGTTCTAGGTTCGGCATGGCATGCATACAGGAATACGGAGTCTTACGCGGCATACTCCTTGCTGCCGACAGGTTGATCAGATGTAACGCTTTAAAATCAAGGCACTACTATAGAGACCTTAACACAGGAAAATATAGCGACCCAATAACAGATTATGCATTCTAAACAGATATGGGGATTATTGTTCATTGTATTCCTCAACCCGTTTTTCTTGTCCGTAGCCAATGCCGAAGAACCTATTGAATACTACAGTTCAGAGAACATCCTCAAATTCGCTGAGCATCTAATGAAGCAGCGGGATTATCTCCGATCAGCAGGAGAATATCAACGATATCTTTTCTATCAACCTCATGAAAAGGAAGAGATCAACTATAAAATCGCGCTCTGCTATCGTTTTGGAGGAAAGACTGAAAAGGCAATTGATGCCTTTAGAGAATATCTAAAGGAATTTCCGATGAGTAAGTATGCAAGCAGTGCATATTATCAGATCGGTGTTTCACATTTTCTTATGCAACGGTTTGAAGCGTCTGCAAAGTATCTCAACGCATCTATACCAAATATAACAGATGTTCGCTTCAAAACTGAATCACAGCAACTAATCGGTCTCTCTTACTTAATGCAACGACAGTGGCACACTGCAGAAGATGTCTTCAATGAATTGCAGCAATCAGAGGTATTGTCGGTTCAAGTAAAGGCAAAAGCATATAATGAATATGCTATTCAGGGAATGAACCTACCGACACGCAGTCCATTCATAGCAGGTTTTTTGTCCACGGTTTTACCTGGAACAGGAAGACTCTATACGGGTCGTGTAGGTGATGCTTTCACATCTCTAATTCTCGTGGGTTTAACAGGTTGGCAAACCTACGACGGTTTTAATAGAGATGGTATAGCATCAGCAAAAGGGTGGACACTCGGCACGTTAGGCACCATCTTTTATGTGGGAAACATATACGGATCCGTGATTTCTGCACGTATCTATAATAGAGAGATAACGGAGGAATTTCTGTCAGGTCTCTCCATTGAATTGGTGTATTAAAAGAAAATTAACGCACATTCTCTACCTCTTTCGGTTGCGTAAAAAGCGTCCCTGAGAATCGTTCCAAGACAGATTCTCTAAACACGGTTCTGTTCACACGTTCAGGAATCATCAAGGGGGAACTTTTCCGTTATAAGCATCAACGGATTTCCATTAGCAACGATCCGATATGTCCTACAGAGCAACGGTCTCCCTTCAAAATGTGCAAGATTACTTGGCAAACCTGTCGCGCGTTCGATCCCCCACCAAAGCAGATCACGCCGTGCTTCTAATTGACTATGATGCAATAAACTACCTAAACCGTCAATACCAGCTTCCACACCATCAACAACCTTATGCGGTAGACGTTCATAAACAATCTGTGACACTGCATAAGCATGGATTTTAGGGGACTGAAATTCCGTGCAAGGTGTCTGCAAAACGACTTCTCGTGCAATTATATTGCCGCCATCTTGCAACTTCAGCCAACTATGTTCGTTATGAACCGCGCGCCGGGCTTGGTATAAAAGCACGACCTCAATAGGTATAAGTTTATACGCCTCAATGAAACGGGTAACGGTTCCATCCGTAACTAACAATGCACGCTGAAATGATGACAATCGGTTAAGGCTTATGTCCTTCAATGCTGCAGGTCTATCCGCTTGTGCAACGAAAAGTTCTTTTACATGAGAGTGGAGCAACTTATCAAGTTTGGATGGGGAATTGGCTTTCATAATCTCTTTCGCTATGACACTGTACATATTGGAATATGTCTCTAAGGAACACATCTGAATTGATATTGTTTATAATAGGATACCGCAACAACAGTGAAAAGCGCAACCTGAAATTGTTTGTATGCACCTATAGCAGTTAAATCAGCATTCAGAGTTAGCGAAATCATACAATCTCAAATTCACGTCCACACTTCATACCGTTGATTTGCATTTCCAGTAAGTACTAAGGTATCCTAACCTATATATTCAAACCTATTTTTTAGGAGAGGATACCAATATCAAGTATATCATTAAGTACTTGTAAAAGCAAGGATTGCAAAGTCGACTTATTTCTTTTTCCTTGACAATTCAATCTATCAATGATATAATAAATTGTCAGAATTCCGAATAGACATAAAGTCTATGCATGTGGGACAAAAACATGGTTAGTAGACCCAGGTTAGTCGTGGAAGTTTTTGAACATGTAAACTTTCATGGACGAAAAATAACGCTCATTGAATCAGTACCAAATACCAATCAGATCGGTGCCCAAGATGTGATATCTTCTATTAAGATATACAAAGGACCGAGCTTCAATGCGTCTCCTAACTATAAAGCGATTTTTCACGAACATGCAACTTTTCGTGGTAGACAGTTGGTCTTAGCACCTGGGTTTTACCCGAATATTCATGAAATACCATACAACTTCGGAGATGCCATCTCTTCTATTAGTTTCAGTCCTGCGGCACACCCAACACCACCGGAATATGGATCTGTACCTGTCATCATTGAAATATACAGTGATATCGATTATAGTGGTCAACGCAGCACAGTTATGCGTGATGTGAGTTCAATGTTTGAGATAGGTATGAATGATACTATATCCTCTGTGCGCATCCAACGTGGTCCGAGTTTTCCATTCAGTGGATGCCATATCATCTTCTACGAACATGTGAATTTTGAGGGACGTAGACTGAATATAGATTTAAATTCACGTGAATTTCAAAAGGCAGTCAGGAATCTGCGTTCTCTACCGGATTCCCAATCTTTTTCAGATATTATATCATCCATCAAGATAGTTCCATCAGGCGTTTTCAAAGTTCTCATAGTTGTTAGTGATAATATGACTGGCGAGCCAGCAGTATTACAATCTCTGCCGACGCTCGAAGGACTGGAATTTCACTATACGATTGTCAATATTAACGATAATCCTGACAATCGAGGTGACCCTCAGAATGCTATAAAACTCTCCAGTGTACCCCTAGCCGATTTTGACATTATCTGGTTTACCTGGAACGGTCCTGGTCATGATGGAGAATATTTCGTTGAAGATGCTGATGAAGAAATCAAAAATTTTGTCCGAAAAGGGGGTATTGTTTGGGCATCAGCGATGGACAACAACATTGTTCCTGCGGACGGTGTTCATCACCCTGAACCTGTCTGGAGAGGTGACTGGTTGCCGATAGATCAACACCCAATCACAGTTACAAATTCAAACGATTCAAATGTTAACATTACAGAAAACGGTCAAAGAACAGGAATGTTTACATGGCCACACAAAATAAACGTTGATAATTTAGTAACGGATGATCATTGGGTTACTGATGACCCAAGTTACCGGAAATTGGCTGTAAGAGAAGATAATGGGGATGCCGTGAGTATTCTCTTGCAGTGGGGAGAAGGTTACTATGTGGGTTTTGCAATAGATACTCGAGACGCACATCGCACCGCAGTCGCGAAACCGTTAATTGAAAATACACTCTGTTACTTAGCAAACCTTGCATGGCAAACCTCACCTCGACAACCCCTTAGAGGACGTTACAGATCAAACCGGAACACTGAATTAATTTTCCAATAGACAAAATCTTGAACGGGACGGTTTACGATAGGAGAAACTAATGCGTTTGATAATAGCCGTGATATTTTTAATTGTTGTTGTAAGTGTTATCGGATATTTCGCTTATGAAAGACTCATCGCAAGTGGGGACGAAGGTGAGGATAACCAAGCGAATGCATTGCAATGGATGGGTGTAATTGCAATCGTATTCGTAGGAGGTCTCGCTGCCTTCGTGGGATCTGTTATCCGCTATAGGATACCAAAAGCGGATGTGGCTCTGGTCAGAACAGGGGGGGCAAGAGAAAAAATACGCATCACCAGCGGACTTTGGGTTAACACCATTATCCATGAGGTAAAAGATGTCTCACTCAATACAATGCGTCTTGAAGTTCTTAGAGAAACATCTGACTCTTTGATTACAAACGATTTCAACCGGGCCGACGTTGAAGTCGTTTTCTATATTAAGGTTGATCCTAAAGAAAATGATATATTAAAAGCCGCACAGGCACTCGGTGATAAATCAATGACACCAGAAACTATACGTGAACTGATAGAACCTATGTTGGATGGTGCCTTGAGAAGTGTCGCAGCAGAAAGTCAAATCCAAGATCTACTTCAGAAACGTCTCGAATTTGCTGATAAAGTCTTAGATGCTTGCGGTGATAATTTGAAGGAGCACAACGGATTGACACTTGATACTGTCTCAATCATACGTGTTGATCAAACGCCAATTACGTTGTTTGATCCTACCAATAGGTTTGATGCAATTGGTATTCGCGATATTACAGAAATCACTGCCGACCAGGAACGAGAAAAAGAACGAATCGAACGTGAAAAAGAGGTGGCAATCTACCAAATTAATGTTGATAAAGATCTTCAAGAATATGAACTGGAACAGAGTAGAGCATGGGGGGAATCTGATCAACAGAAAAATATCGCAATCTATGCCGCTGACCGCGACGCTGAAACGATTAAATTCCAATTTGAGATGCAGGAAAGCATTGAAGTTCGTGAAAACGAAATGAAATTGGAAATCGAGCGATCGCGTATTTCACAAGAAGAGGGTGTCCAATTACGAGAAGTTGAACAAGAATTGTCTGTTCAGACTGCAAAATTCGCACAAGAACAACAGGTAGAACAACGGGAAATTGAGAAGAACCTTGTTGTGGAAACGGCACAGATTGACCAATCCAAAGTCGTTCAACTTGCAGAAATCCAACAGCAACTTACCGTTCAGTTAGAAAAGATCTCACAGGAACAGGAAGTTGACGTGCGGGATATTGAGAAAGAGTTGATGGTAGAAAAAGCTCGTATTGCTCAGGAAGAGGGTGTCCAACTGCGTGATGTTGAACGCGACTTGGTTGTTCAGACTGCTAAGTTTGCACAAGAACAACAAGTGCAACAACGGGAAATTGAGAAGAACCTTGTCGTTGAAACAGCGCAAATTGACCAGAATCGACAAGTGGAAGTTGCTGAGATTCAAAAGGTGCTTGCTGTTGAACTGCAAAGAATCTCACAGGAACAGGAAGTTGACGTGCGGGATATTGAGAAAGAGTTGATGGTAGAAAAAGCACGTATTGCTCAGGAAGAGGGTGTCCAACTGCGTGATGTTGAACGCGACTTGGTTGTTCAGACTGCTAAGTTTGCACAAGAACAACAAGTGCAACAACGGGAAATTGAAAAGAACTTAGTCGTTGAAACAGCGCAAATTGACCAGAATCGACAAGTAGAACTTGTTGAAATTGACAAGATGTTAGTAGTAGAACAATCACGCATCAACCAAGAATTACGGGTTGCACTCACAGACGAAGATAGAAAAATTGATGTGGCAAATAAACAGCAACTTACAGCACTTGCTGAGAAGGAACAGTTGCTTGCCGAAGCGGAACGAATGGGCGCTGAAGTGGAAGTCACCGCAACCGAACAAGTAAGAGGTGCTGAATGGCAACGCGATGTTGCAATCATTGGTGCAGAAGCACAAGCACAACCGATAGAACGCCTCGCTGATGCAGTATTGTCAGAAGCGCGTGCTAAAGCACAAGGTGAAATGGCTGAATATGAAGCACGAAATGTCGCTGAACAACGTGTTCTCGTCCAAGAAGCTATTCTCGAATTAATTGAAGAAGCACCAGATATTGTTGAACAACTGATGAGACCTGCTGAGAGAATTGATAGCATCAAAATTCTTGACATGGGTACCGATGGAAAAGGGGGCCTCGACCGCAGCAGTATGGGACGTCTTGTAAATGCCTTACTTGATACAGGTGCTATCTCACCGATGCTGAAAGAACTCTTTAACTTCGCTGATATAGATGTGGTTCAAGTCACGGATAAAATTGCTGAATACCTTTCAGGACTTGTTAACCCGTCGAGGGGTGATGTAAATACCCCCAATATTGACATAGATGTTGATATAGATGACGAATAGTTATGACACAGTAAAAGACATAGAAAGACACAAAACAATGCACCATCAGAGACATTTCAGCAAAAGAAAACGTACCAGACGTCAAAGGTGTAGAACTTGCAGCTCCAATAATGGTAAGCGTGCATGTCCAGCACTTGGCAATATGATTATATGTCCTGACTGCTGTAGTGCCAAACGGGCAAAAATTCCCGGTTGCGATCATCACTGCAAATACTATAGCCCTCTTCTTGTCAGCAGTAGGAACAATAGACCTCCTGAGTATCCACTCCACTTATGCCTTGTGAGCCGATCACGTGACACTGGTATGGTCATTGTCGTTGGTACACGCAAACGTCCTGATGGCAATCTAAAGGCATTGTTCGTTTTACTTGATTTATGGAAAAAGGGTGTGAGAGATTGTTTCTACGATGCAAACTTATCAGAAAAACAGTTTGAACGCGCATGCCAAAGATTTGGAAATAGTTATATTGAACCGGACCAAGCACCCATTGAGAAGAAGGAAGAAGGAATAGAAAAAACGGAAGAAGAGGAGAAAGAGGTCAAGAAGGAATTGATTCGCATCCCAAGAAACACCCTGATCATTGAGGCGGAATCTGCTATACACTTTGATAACGGCATAAAAATAGTTGATGATCAAGAAGCATCTGGTGGAAAAGCCATAGATAGTCCGAAAAGAGCGAGAGGGATCTATGAGATCCACATCCCAAAAACTGGTAAATGGTATGTTTGGATACGCACATTCTATAAAGCCCAGAATCAGGATTCGTATTGGATTGGGATTGAGGATGTAGAAGCTAATCCCTGGGATGAACAAGGAGGTCCAAATGCAATCAAAATTTGGGCACTACCTGGCGATAACTCAAAGTGGAATAGGTGGATCTGGGATACATCAACCCACCCCCTCAACAAAAAAATCCCGGGGTATTTTACAGCAAAACGCAAAGGATATTACCGGCTTTGGTCAAAAGGAAGAGAACCCGGAACGCTTTTAGACCAGATTCTGCTAACTCGTTCACGGAGATTCAATCCAGAAACTGCTTCCGAAGGTAAACCGATTCCTGTCTACACAGAACCCCATCCTTATGAACCTGCAACTTTTGAAGAATGCCAGAGACTGATAAACCATGCAGTCGAGATTTCAAAGGCAGTTGAAACAGAATTTCCATGGGAGTTTAAGTACTGGCTTAATGATATCTGGGGAGATATTAGAAAGTTTCCTGAGCACATAGGTTCACTTTACAAATGCCATAAGTGTGAGACCGACTTACCCGACCAAGCTGTTGACCTTATCAAACAACATGCACATACGGAAGACATACAATTTTACATCTTATGCAGAAAATGTGGTGGCGAGTTTGATTAATAAACCGTTGGCAATTCTGATCTTTTTTCAGATAGTGTCGTTCTTATGTATATCACAGACACATGCTGCCCCGCCAAACCCTTATCTCTATTTTGATATTGATCCTACCACTGGTGAGTTCGTTCCTAAACGTTCTACCGGTTTAAGTGCCGAACTCAGCATTGCAAAATACATGCAAGCATTAGATGGTTGTTGTGTTTCAAGAGAACAGGGAGTCCTACAACCTGATGGCATTGAATATATACTTGCACTGAAAATCGATTTCAGTGACCAACCGGGGATTAGGTCAAGTGCGGAATTCAATGAGTATCTTTTTGCTGAATCGGGTGTGTCTTTAAGGACCTATTTTCGTGAAAATTCATACCAACAGATGGATGTTCAGCCGGGTCCTGCTGGTGGCGTCTTACCAGCAGATGACGCATGGATACGCGCAAAAAAACCGATGACCTATTACGGTGAAGGGGCGAGACATGTCAACCGTTATCAAGAACTCATTGCTGAAGCTTGTCGCGCAGTAGATGAGAATGTTGATTATTCTCAGTACGATAGAGATAAAGATGGAATTGTTGACCATGTATTTGTGATACATGCAGGGAACGATGAAGCATCTACAGGAGTTTCTAATGATATTTGGTCGATTTTGACACCAGCTATCAATATTATGCTAGACGGTGTTTGGATTGATACCGCAGTCATAGTTGCTGAAGAACCTGATTTTGATAAACCTCACTTAGGTATATATTTCCATGAGTTTTTCCATGACTTCGGGGCACCAGATGTGTACGGTTTGAATTTTACAGATGCACGTGATCATAAATGGGGTTTGATGGGTCAATTCGGTCCGTTTCAAGGACCTAAGGAATTCGGTGTTGGAAACGGTCTTGCACCGAGCCACATTATGGGATACCTAAAATGGGACTTTGATGCACGTCCAGATAATGGACGTTTGGGTTGGATTGAACCGGTGAATATTACAAATGGAGGAGAATTCTCTATTCCAGCTTTTCAACTACCCCCTAAGACAGACAAACTTTTCAAAATAGATATTCCAAATTCAAGAAGGTTATCAACGCAAGCCAACATTAATTCCATTTTACCTGACACATCACGCAATAGAGAGTTTTTTCTCATTGAAAACCGTTATAAAAAATCAGGAGCAACCTTTGACACATACCTTCCGGAATCTGGCATCCTAATATGGCATATAGATGAAACGCAAGTACGCCCTATTGGTAGCTACGATGCGGCACAACAGATATGGTTGGAGGACCCGAATGACCCTGAACATTTAGGTATAACGCCAGATGACCCTGGATTTATTGACATCAATACTATCACTGATGGTGCTGCTTATTCTGCTGATGATATGCAGACTGCATTTACACCTGGCACCTTACCAAATAGCAGTGCCAACGACGGTACTTCATCAGGTATATCAATTACGAATATAAGTGCTAAGGGGATGATTATGCAGATACTTGTATCATTTGGCGATACTTATGAACCGAACAACACATTAAAGACAGCATTCCCAATCCTATATGGACAACCTTACTATTCCTTTATTTATGATGCAGCAGACATAGGGGACTATTATAAAATTGTGACGGCGGGTAGCATCTCTGTGCGTGCTACCTTGTCAGAATTTCCTGAAGAGATGGACTATATGTTAACCCTCCAGACTGAAAATGGAGAGACATTGGCTATAGGTGAAAAAGCGATAGATTCAATTGGATATGAGATAATTCATCAGGCGAAGACCCAACAAACATTGTATTTCAAAGTATCATCCGATACGAGTTACAGCAATACGGCATCATACAAATTCAGTGTTGAACAGATTGAACCTGAACCCTTTGCATTGTCACAAACAAGGGTGTATCCAAACCCGTTTCGCCCCATGACATCTCAAATGACATTTGCCTATCAGTTATCTTCGTCACAATCCGCTGACAAGGTGTCCCTTAGAATCTATACGATAACAGGTGAGATGATTTATAACAAGTCCCATGATGAGGTATTTGCACCGGGATCTTTCCGTTGGAATGGTGCAAACCGATATGGGACTCCACTTGCGCCTGGCATATATATCTACCATATTGCTGCAACACAGAAAGATTCAATCGTAAATGATATAGGCAAATTCAGTATCCTTAGATAGTTCTGAGGTAGTTTCTTTATCTGAATCTTGTTGACGGAAAAAAGCAGATATGGTATCGTGCATTTAGGTTTTATGAAAATATCTAACTACGTTATAATTACTTACTTAAAGAGGTTGATGAATAGTATCTAAGGAGGCAATACTATCAATGAAATGGTTTAATCATCAGACAGAATCATGCCAAAGAGCATTGAGGTGTACTCATAGGACTCATAGGACTCAGTACCGAATTAAATACATGCAATCTTGGCGACAAATCACTCAACTGTTTAATGTTGGAATGTTATTTTTACTAGTTTGGGTGATATCAGGATGTGGACAATCGCTGAAAAATTTATCACCAATTCAACCTATCAAAAATGTTGCAGATGCAGAAATGAGATTAGCCAATGATCCATCTGCAAATGTTGTTGTCCCTACGAATCCTGAAAAGGAATTATCTGAACCTATCTTTAATAAACACGGTTTACAGAAAGTCGGACTCAAGATAGCGGATGCGGACATACCGAATACAGATGCCTTAACTTATGTATTGGCGTTTGATGACTATGGATATACTCTGGAAAATTGGAATAGATTCTTGACAGAGTGGGCAGAGGTAGAACCAGAGATCGAACTGCCAAAGGCGGATCAAGACTCAAAAATAGTTGATGTTATTTTAGTATCAAACTATCCAGAAGCTTTTGAAATCCCAGCAAAGCAATCTATTCTAACTAAGACTCTTGACGACATAACTGTATCCATCTGCTATTGGCGTCGTTCAGACCTTGATTACAAATACAATCGTGGCAATGCATATTCACCTTTCTATGAAAATGCTGCTGCTGGAAAGCAAGGAGAAAACACGGATGTGTTTTATGTGAAAATTACCAACAATCGCCAGCAGCACATCATCATTGATGTTAAAAAGTGTAGAATAATTGACCAAGGCGATAGTGTCTATGCTGGTCTCTACTATAAGGACCTTGAAGATCGGTTTGTCTCAAATAAACGTGTCTCAGGTTTATATGTAACCAATGGACTTCAATTAGCGCGAGAAATTTTGCTGGAAAAACGTATGCCGGTTGTTGAAAAACAAGTTGGGACGCATCGGGTTGGTATAAATGCTGGTGAGAGTGCAGAAGGGTTTGTGCCGTTCATTCAAGTAAAACCGAATGCAACGGAACTTACTATCATCCTTGAAATTGAAAAAGCACCGCCACCTGAAGGTGCACAACGTTACCAAACGATAAATTTTAAGTTTCCGTTCACACATGACAGAGGAATACGTGTTGCTCAACCAGCTCCTCAAAGGTATTAATCAACTTATGGTGAATTTTGAAAACAACTATACACTTTCATTCCCGATAGGTGCGATTCCATGAAGATTAAAAAAATATTCGGGTAATCCAATTCATCAAAACAATCGCAGGGGCTAGGTTTCCCAAACCGCATGTTACCGGTTCCCCTTTCCGAATATTACCCAATTTAATTCTTCATCTAATCGCACCGTTACACAATGTATAAATAATTCTACAATTTACCATAATTGAATCTTGTGCGGTAATTTACAGTAGGTGTGATTTCCTTATCACATTGATAAGAAAATCACACCAGACTTCAATTCTATGACTTCAAACGCATTGGTGCAATGAAACATATATGTCCATCTTCACTCTCTGGTTTGACAATAAAGAACTCAAACTCACCTGAAAACTCGATAATCACAGATTCTGATTCTATATGTGTAAAGATCTCTGTGAGTCTATTTGCATCCAACCCAATTTTCACGTTACCTGTGCCAGATTCTACCTTCACAGTTTCATGAGCTTCACCGACTTCGGGGGTTTCAGTTGAGATTTGTATGTTCTCGGGGGCTATTTCTAAACGGATTGCAAAACTCTTTGGATTTGAAAGTAGTGCTACCCTACGGGTTGCTCGCAATATTGCTTCCCTTGAGACAACAACTCGACCTGGTGAAGATTCACGTATGAGTGTCTGATAGGATTGATATTCACCCTCAACTAAGCGAGTTGTCAAGGTTGCATTTTCGTCTGACAAGAGGAGTTGATTCTTGAGGGGTATAATTTTTACATGGGGTGAATTGGAAAATGTGCGCGAGATTTCTTTGACTGCCTTCAAAGGCACAATAAAACCGTCAACCTCTTCTGGTGCTCTGATGAGTGGGCAGTGCGTGAGCGCAAGATAATGCATGTCGGTTGCAACTACTTCTGTTTTATCTTCAAGCAGATTGAAATATAGTCCGTTTAGTTGATACCTAAATTCCTCGGTAGATGCTGCAAATTCTGTTTTACGGATGACCGCACATAGTGTTTCACCATCTATTGTAGTACCTTCTCCTTCAACTGATGGTAGTTGAGGAAAATCATCATCGGGAAGTCCAATAATCTTATAGACACCTGTTCCACATGTGAGTTCAACACGATCATTCACAGTTGTAACCAATTTTACCGGCATGTCCGAGGGTAATTCCCTGACAATGTCAGTTATCTTTTTTGCAGCGACGGTGATTGAGCCTTCTTCATTAATCGTGCCATCTACTTTAACCTTTATTCCGACTTCTAAATCGGTCGCTGAACATTCTATTTTCCCATCCTGTGCACGAATGAGGACATTTGCCAATATGGGAAGCGTATTCCGTCCTCCTGCTACACTTTGTACTAATTGTAGTGAATGTAATAAATCATCTTTTTCAAATATAAGTTCCATGCGTTGCTCCTTTAAATTTATGATTATTCCAAACGTATCGGCATAATAACGTGAATTTGTTGTTCATCACCTATAGGTTTTATTGTAAACTGTGAAAACTCTCCAGAAAATTCTATAACGACAGACTCCGTGACAATGTGTGTCAACGTATCTATTAATGCTCTGGCATCTGACCCGATCTTCACGGAACCAGATCCGAATTCCACAGCAACTGCTTCATAGGCTTCACCGAGTTCGGGGGCTTGCGCCAAAACATGAATTCCTCCTGGTTCTATTTCTAAACAAACGGCAAACTGCTTTGGATCTGAAAGCAAAGCAACACGCCGTGTTGCCTGTAAGATAGTTTCTCTTGAAACGACTGCTCGTCCTTCAAAGGCACTAGGAATAATCTCGTGGTATTTTGGATATTCACCTTCAACTAGGCGTGTTGATAATGTGGCGTTGTTATCTGAAAGTATGAGTTGCTTCTTACCGAATGATACCTTTATCTCCTGTGAATTTGCGAATGTCCTTGATATTTCTTTAATTGCCTTCAAAGGAACAGTGAAACTATCGGTTTCTTCAGTTCCCTCTAAAAAATTACAGTATGTCAATGCTAGCTGTCTGATCCCATCCGTTGCAACTACCTCTGTTTTTTCGTGATTGAGATTAAAGTGTAAGCCATTCAACAAATATCGCACCTCTTCTGTTGATGCAGCGAATTCTGTTCTGTAGATTACATTTCTGAGTGTGGCCCCATCAACAGTAATAGCGTTTTCATCAATAGACGGTAGCTGAGGAAAATCTTCATCGGAAAGTCCGTATATCTTAAATATGCCATCGCCACAAATCATGTCAAGTCTATGATTTGCAGTTGTTGAAAATTCAATCATGCTATCGGGTAATTCTCTGACAATGTCTGCTAACTTTTTTGCTGAGACTGTAATTGCACCTTCTTCAATGATAGTCCCTAATACTCTTATTTTAATACTAACTTCTAAATCTGTTGATGCACAATTTATAGTTCCATTCTCAGCTCGTATAAGCAGGTTTGAAAGTATCGGCAAGGTAGTACGTCCACCTGCTACTCCTTGAACTATTTGTAGCGCATATAGTAATTCATCTTTCTCAAAAGTGAGTTTCATGTGTAAGGACTCCTACTCTTCATTTATGTCTGTAATCTAATATGACTGAATACGGTAATGCAATACTATGTTCTGAGGGTTACCATGAATTTGAACTTGACAGACAATTGATTGTTTAGTATAACATATCATAGAGTATATGTCCATTTTATTTTGACAATTCCAGGGTTATTCAGTTTTAGGTGATTCTGAAAAATTACTCAACAGGCACCTGGTAAACCGAATATTTACATTGCAGGGTATCCCTACGAGGATGACGAACCGATGTCAGCAACCGAATTTCATGGTGAACAGATTGTTATCTCGTCAGACTAACTCAAACGATACTTCGCTAATGATCTGGTTCACATAGCAGTTGATAGCTTTATCTACAGGACTTACGCATTTTGCTCGTTATCAGAAGTTCAAGCGTTTAATGTGAATGCCAAACGCGCATTCACCAAGGGAAACCATTTATTGCCCGTTCTTTGCCAAATATAGTAAAGTGACAAATTAATGAGACATTTCACCCTATACACAGATGATGAAGCATACCCAGCGTAGGGGCAAGGTGACCCCGCCCGTCGTGAAATGTTTCACCTCTTCTAAACATATCGTCCCTACGGGATTGAATATTGGACAATCCCAATAACAATCGATATTGAGAAGGAAAATAAATGCAACCACAATTACCCGATCCTCGAAATGAGAACATAATGATCCACGTCGATGGAGAATTACTGCCGCGTGATGAAGCTAAAATATCCGTTTTTGACAGTCTCGCACAAGGTGGAGATGGTGTCTGGGAGGGACTACGTATCTATGATGGAAAGATCTTTGCCTTAGATGCACACCTTGATAGATTGCTGAACTCCGCACATGCGATGGCGTTTGCTGGAATACCCACACGCAATGAAATCAAGACTGCTATCTTTGAGACACTTAAAGCGAATGGGATGCATGATGAAGTTCATATACGATTGACGCTCAGCCGCGGTAAGAAAGTTACGTCAAGCATGAATCCGCAGGTAAATCAGTATGGCACCTGTTTGATCGTGTTAGCGGAATGGAAAGCACCGATTTATGAAAGCAGTGGTGTCAGATTGATTACATCTGCTATACGTCGAAATCCTGCACAATGTGTTGACTCTAAAATACATCATAACAATCTGGTTAACAACATTTTGGCAAAAATTGAAGCAAACGTTGCGGGGGTAGACGATGCAATTATGCTGGATATTTTAGGTTTTGTCTCTGAAACAAATGCGACAAACATCTTTATTATTAAAAAAGGTGAAGTCCTTACGCCGCATGCAGACAGTTGCTTGCCTGGGATTACGCGGGAAAATGTCATTCATCTTGCACATGCAAACAACATTCCCTTGCTTGAACGGAATGTCTCTTTGACAGAGGTATATACAGCAGACGAAATGTTCACAACAGGGACTGCCGGTGAGTTAAGTCCTGTTTTGGAAGTTGACGGCAGGCAAATTGGCAATGGTAAATCAGGACCGATAACAGGACGTTTACAAGAACTCTATGCTGAGATGACATCAACTCAAGGTGAACCGATACCGATGTAATAAGGCCTTATCACTTCTGCAAGACGTGTATCAGATCTTCAATACCGTTGGTGATAACCAATTCAATTCCCAAGACTACAATCGGCAGATCTGGTGAAAGGGAAGCAATCTTCTGCTCATCTTTCTGTGTAATCGCAACACAATCAGAATGATGCTGTTTCATTTTCTGTTTAATATTATGTAAATCTGACATTGTGTAGACATGATGATCAACAAAAGGGAATAATTCCACTGTTTCCGGGTTGTATTCTTGCAGTGTTGAAACAAATGCATTAGGGTTACCGATACCACATACTGCAAGGATACGTTTACTTTTCAGGTAGTCTACATGCAAGGACACGTTTTCGTCTTGTTGATTTAAGAAGTAGAGTGATGTTGGTTCATGCACACTCTCCAAGATGGGTGTATTCGGTGTAATGCGATCCAATTCTGCTTTGATTTTAGTGATATCTATATCAGGCATATCCGTTCGTGTCAGCAGGATTAGGTCTGCACGTTGTATTGATGACTTTGGTTCTCTCAATGTTCCAATTGGTAACATTTTGCCAGTACCAAAGGGTTGTGTGGCATCAATTGTAAGGATATCAAGGTCCCGTGATAACTGGCGATGCTGAAAACCATCATCAAGTATCAACACATCACATGCAAAACGTTCTAAAATGGATTTTCCTGTGAGATAACGCTGTTTTCCAACAACAATCGGTATATCTGTAAGGTGTCGTGCAAGCATATCTGCTTCATCACCGCATTCATCCTTTGTGCAGAGGCGTTTTTCACCGTCCGAAACAAACGTAATTTTACTATTGCTTTTGCCTTTATAGCCACGGAGAACTACACCTACCTTGTAACTATTTTCCTGAAGAAGTTTAGCAATAGCAATAACCGTTGGCGTTTTACCTGAACCGCCTATAACAATATTACCAACACTGATTATCCTGCAAGGTAATTGTTTCTGCCTAAAAATTCCACATGTATAGCAGTAATTCCTTATCCAGATGACGACACCGTAGAGTAACCATAACGGTGTCAACAGAATGCAAAGCAACATCGCTAAAACGCCGCGTTGTTTCGTAGTTATCAATGTGTATAACGTTCTCGTGATACTCACTACGAAAACCGAAACCGTGTGCTTCTTTGAGCACATCAGTCTTCCCTATGTGATTCCTGCTTCTGTCTCTCGTGCCTCCTTCCCCAACAGTGTGAGGTTTTATCCGGACGCCACAGGCGTGAATTCCCGTCTATCCGACGGTAATCGGTCTAAGATTTATCGCAGCATTGACATCTCTATCTATTGAGATACCACACCGACGGCAATGATATATTCTTTCTGATAGGTCTAAGTCTTTCTTTTTGTGTCCACAACGACTGCACGTTCCTGACGACGCAAAAAACTAGTCTGCTTCTTTGGGGGTTATCCCGCGTGCTTTTGCCTTACTTACGTTGCATTAGATATGGGATACCTATATTCCAACAGATATTTTGGTTTGGGCTGTTAGCATATTACTATACCGTATACCGTAAACGCAACTTTTTGTGGTTCTTTTACAATTTATTGTTGTTTTAATTATGTGAACAGTGGTAGAATAATAAATGAAATATATAAGATTCAGAAAACATCTTTTTTCGAATCTGAAAAAACCTTAATTAGATTAATACATTTAATTGCTACAATATCTGGTGAGTTCGGAACTCGAATTTTATATGATGAGAAATCTTTTATAGTAGATGTTAAGATCAGTAAATAAGCTTGGTAGTATATCTAATAGGGAATATAACTGGGATGACAAGATGACAATGGATCTAAAGCAATTGAATATTATTATGATGAAAATGATAACCTTGTTCTTGAAGATGAAGCATTTAGAGATGGGAGTAGAAAACCATCTGTATCTATTGCAAGATTAGCCATAGTACCCACAACCTAAAGGTAGGGGCTTGTGCTTCATAGACAACAGCGTTTATCTCTAAGAGATAACCCGTCTTCCGTCATCTCCACTTTAGGCTGCTAAGCCAGCCTGTTTGATATTGATAGCAGCGTTTATGTCTCTGTCGTGATGTGTCTCACACTGAGGACATATCCAATACCTATCGATAAGAGTTAGGGTGTCGTTTGTGCATCCACAGTTGCTACAAGGTTTAGTTGTAGCAGTCCACTTGCCCACTTGTTTGAACGCCTTGCCATGTTTGGCACATTTCTGTTCCATTATCAGCAAGAACTGTGCAAAAGACAAATCGGATACTTTGCGCCCCCAAAGCCTTTTCATACCATCTATATTTAGGTTCTCAAAGACAAGCACATCGTATTCACGACACAGATGTGTGGCAAGTTTCCACTGCCAGTCAAGTCGCTGGTTAGCAATATCGCGATACTGTCTACACAACACACGCAACGCACGATACCAATTGCCTGAACCTTTGATTTTGCGTGAAAATGCTTTGTTGAGTGAACGCAACTTATTCAAGGACTTCTTCAGAAACTGCGGGGATTCTAGCTTCTCACCACCACTGCTTGTCAAAAATGTTTTCAATCCAAAATCAAAACCTGCACTCTTACCCGTCTCGGCAAAAGGTTCTGAATCGTCAACATTATCACAACTAAAGCATAGCCAATAATCTCCACAATTGTCTCGTTTGATGGTGATTGTTTTGATATCACCCGAAATTTCACGATGTTTATGAAAGGAATACCATGTATCTATACAATTGATCTTGATACGGTTTCCTTCAAGTTTGTAACCTGCTTGTGTAAAGGTCATAGATTTATATTTATGACGCGGTTTGATTTTCGGTTTACCTACTTTACGCACTGTCAAACCTGCTTCGCGTTCTTTGATATTTCTAAAGAAAGCATCGTATGCCTTTCCATATCGCAACACAACATCTTGCACAACTTGACTCGGCAGTTGCTTCCAATGTGGTTTCGTCCGCTTTTTCAACTTCGCAACATGGGCATTCATGCGATATGCCGATATGTTCTTTTTATACCTGCGGTAATAACGACGCTGCAAGGTCATGATATGCACATGGATGTGCCACATATCGTCAAGCATATTGCCTAACTTGATAGTGTTAGATTGATTTTGTATCTTATATTTATATGTCTTTCTCATTGTCCGCTTTGCATTTCAATATAGTCTTTTATCACTTGAAGTGTTACGCCACCACAGGAACTTACGAACTTGGAACGCGTCCAAAGTGAAGGTAGACGACTTTTCAAAGATGGATATTCTTCACGCAAAACTTTGGAAGTGTAACCTTTGATTTTACCAACAACTTTATCCACAGAATGCATTGAACGGGGACTCTATAAGCAAATGGATATGTTCGGGTTGAGTCTCAACTTCTCTGATTTGGTAACCAGAGTCGTCCTGTTTTTCACGGATTAGCTGTTTCAAGCGACATTGTATCTGTGTATCCAAAACCTTACGCCTATATTTTGTGCACCAGATAACATGATATTGACAACTATAGATTGTCTTGTTAGTTGTTCGGTAATCGCGTTTTTTATTAGAGATTTTGAGTGGCATAATATCTTATCTTTATAGAGAAGCGTATAGTATATTATACCATATATTTGTTAGATTGTCAAGTTTTTTGATAAAAAAAACCGATGAGCCGTCTACATCCCACAAGCTAAAGCATGGGGATTTGACGGAAGGTGTTAAATTTTTAAACCTGAAAAAGCAATAACAGAAGATGGGCAAGGTATAGTTGAAATATTAACTAAGCAAATAAAACTAATACCTGATGTTGTAACTGAATTAGACAATGGCCAAATTAAACATAAAATAAAATAAAAGTTAAAAACATGAACCCAGTCCAATTGATCATCTTAACTCTGATCAAGATGAAATCGCTAGAGCTAATGCTCATGTCTTGATTGTTGCCAGGCCAGATTTTACTGGAACACGGAAGCAGATAAAAGATACTTTTAGAAAGTTGAAAGTGGCACTTGCTAGGACAGTTAACAAATATAATAATGGTGAATGGAAACATCCCCCAAAAATAGACAATACACCATGATCTTTAAGCAATATTTAATGAATTTCTGCTTAAGTTTCAATATACCGTTCAATTTCATATACTACAGTCCGTGCGTTACGACACACGAGAAAATCCCACTTTCCATATTTTTGTGAATGATTGACAGCTTTTACCCATCTCCGCGCAGCTTGATACTTCGCTTGATCTTGCATCGTTTCTTGCCCCTTGATTTCAAGAATAAGGCGAATACCGTTTGTCAAATCAACGATAAAATCTGGCACATAGTCACGCGTTGCACCAGCAAAGTGATAAGGAATTGTAAACCAGAGCCCATCATTGCGGACATAACTCTTAACCAAATCTGAGTGTTCAAGATGAAACGCTGCACTTGCTTCCCATGTGCTATCTACTGCAACTAAGTTAATATGACTTTTCCCCGTGGAATGACAGTCTTTGGTGGTACTGAAATCTACATCTTTGGTACTGCCTAATGGTTTGGTTGGATTAACAATAGGTAGTAGTGGTGCCTCGCCAGCCTCTGTGTTGGGCTGAATAGCATCTAAGAACAGATTTATAACCTGATTCTTGTATTTCACATTACCTAACTCGATGGGGTTGATGTAACTAGGTTTAAACTTCTTTTTCATGTAGGCATCTATCAGTCGGTAAATTTGTGGGAAAAGTTGCATACGAGACAGTACAGGTTTTCTCTCCCATTGGTCCATTGGAAGTCTCTCTAATATTTGTCTGGCAATGTCAAATTTGATAGTCTGAAAATGGTTAGAATCATAAAATGCTTGCCTGTCTTGCACCTCACCTTCACCGATGTAAACATGCCTACCTTCGCTTAAGGTTATACCCCCTGTGTAGACTGCATCAGGACCAAGCTCAAGTCTTAGTTCCTCCATTTCATCAATGTTCGCAGTAATAGCATCATGACGTAACTCAAAGGTATATCCTTCAACGTTCGGAAACTGAATCTCGTATGCCCGTAATTTTGGCAAAGCGCGGACGCGATAAGTAGGAGGGTCTGGACCACGTCCTCTCCTACGGCCCTTGAAAGGAATGAGAGTAAACGGAATACCGTATATGTCCACGTATTCTGATGGCAGGAGTCCTGTCTCTGGATCAATATCATAACTCATCCGTCGAAGTCCACGTCCAACAACTTGCTCACACAATAATTGACTCTTAAACGCTCGCAAGCCAATAATTTGCGTTACATTATTCGCGTCCCACCCTTCATTTAGCATGGAAACAGAAACGACGCATCTAATTTGTTCCCCTGGTTGTCCTTCTTTTCCAATGCTACTCACAATCTTTCTGAGCTCATCAGCATCGTTACCCTCTTCTGCAAGTCTTCTACTATCAATACGAAATGTATTAACATCTTCATTGCTATTTTGGAGTTCAGGAAAAAGTTCACTGTTTTCATATACTGTCTCACCGTCTCTCATTTTTTCTCCAGAAATACGACGATGAAATTCTTCAGCAACCCTTGTCTCAGGACAGACAACTATCATGCAGTTCGGTATCTCCGAATTTCTGTTATGATCAAACTGTATTTTCCATTGGCTGGCAAGCGTTATCAACGCATCGTTGGCTTCAACGTAAATATCCTCTGGACTCGGGTTGCTACCAAGTGCATCTGTGATATGCCCCCACAACCTGAAATACCTTGGCTCTGGTCGTCCAGTATCATCACTGATTGGAATACGCGGAATCTTTGTGATACCGCTCTCAATTGCATCACCTAATCCAAAATCACTTACAAGCCACTCAAAAGGCTTGCCTTCGGGATGTCCACTACCTTGAAGATAGAAAGGTGTTGCGGACAAATCAACCACAAAACGAATTCCACATGCTTTCTGAATCCGATCAAGTCCCTGAATCCAAACTGTAGCAGTATCTTGTTCTTCACGTTCTTCTCTGTTAAGTCTTGTATGAGATTCAAACGGACGGTAAGCGTGATGTCCTTCATCATTGAGTACCATAATTTCACCGCACCCGGCAAGTTCGCCCAAGACTCGCTTAGTATATGCCTTAACAGTTTCTTCACCTTTGTCTACTACCTTATACGATGTGCCATTTTCTGTATGTGCTGAAGCCAAGTCAAGTTGATGCCAGTTGGTAATTTTGACCTTACCACGTCTGAGAAATGCCTGAAGCGTTGGTGGCACTAAATCAAATTTATCATAGTAATTTTCGTCTGAATCTGGACGTAAAACCTGCAGACGATCCTTAATAGTAAGGTTCGGACACACAGCCAATACAGCAGAAGGAAACCGTGTATCGGCACGGACCTTGCCACGATTGCAAAATGCCCACACAATTAACATTGCCATTACTACCGTTTTTCCACTTCCTGTTGCCATTTTACATCCATAACGTATAAGGTCAGCATCACAGAGCTGTTCTAAATCTTCATCCTCAAATTCGGGTTTAAAACCGAGACGGAGTTTTGCCCTGCGTATCTCAGAAATGTAAATAATAGTTTCTACTGCCTCTAATTGGCAGAAGAAAAGCGGTCTTTGGCGTCCTTCACGTTGCCAGTACCTCAGAAGTTGACGCGTAACGTTTGTGGCGTTTCTATATCCAGACTCGCGCCATCGCTTCACATCCTTACGGAGTTTTTCTATTATCGGCAGCGTACTCCAACCTTCCTCCCGAAATATGCTCAGTGCCAATTGTTCACCTACTGTACCGTCCGCGTCCATCCAGTAACCCGCGACACGACGCCCTTCATTTCTATTGGGTCTACCAGTATCTTGATTGTAAACCCAATGAGCAGTCGGTTCCTCATAAGGCGAACATAGAATCGGTTCATCTACAGGCTGAATCGGAATTTCCAGTTGATCACGGTTACTAACCATCTCTTTCTCCTAATTTATGGATACGCATCAATTCATTTCCACGCCGATCAATAACTTTCACGGCGACACAATTGTGTTCCCCTGCTGGAAATGGAAGCGATTCCGTTCCTGAAAATGCTTCTAAATTATCTTCATCAATTACCGATCTCAACGAACGTACGATATTGCGCCAGGCACTTTTATTCGGAAAGAAAGACTGTGTAGGACAAAAAGTCCGGTTGTCATAATTCGTATCTAAAAACCAAGCCGCCACCTGGTCTGCCGGTGTTGGTTCAATAGTATTATCTACTGGGTTGTAGGAATCAACTCCCTCCATTATCACCTTGAACTGCCCATCTTCTGTCTCTCTGACGACTATACGCGGTGCTCCGATGACAGTGAATAGTTTATCGGTATGTGTTCGGCACAGTAAATCGTCCATAGTTACATCTGGAGAAATCTGTACAAGGTGTGTTTGTAGCCTTCGGTGTTCATCTTGAATAATTGCTTGTGCTTCTGGTTCAAAATGGAAGCCTGCAAACAACAACACATCGTAAATCCGTCTTGCCTCTCTTAAGCAGTTTTCTACCTGCATAGCAGTTACCGGACCATGCTGCGGTCCAAACACAACTCCGATTTCCTGTCCATCATCTTCAAACTGTCCTTCAGCATGAAAGAAATTTCCATCAAGTCTGTCTAAGCCAGTAAATTGTCTCCGCTGATTCTCAAAGTCAACGCCACTAGTTTTCAGCAATGAAAACATCTGTTCAATGTAAGCCGCTCCATTAGAAGGTTCTACATCCAAGTCAATAGGTGTTGCAGCCTCATCCAATGATATGGCAGGTGGTTGTAGAGATTCTACTGTAAATGGACCACTTACACGTAAAAGGCCCCTTTCTCTTGTGGGTTGATCAACTAAATTAACTTGTTTTGCGGATTCAGCGATGCAGGTATTTACTTCATCCATCTTTTCTTGCCACACCTTCCGATATGCAACTAAAGCATCTTGTAATAGCTCAGGCCAATCCGGATCAGTGTCAAATGGTACTTCCCACTCTTCCCATGCCGTTTCAGGTAAATCCCATCGCCTCCGCTCTGCATCGGTAATGTTTCTATTATTCACAGCTAACTTCTGATGAAGCACTTGCCGAATCTCAGGTGTGACCATTTGCAATGCAGTGTTAAGATCTGTTAATTTCCCAAATAGTATTGGTTCATATCGCGCAAAAATTGAATCAAGAGCGACACTGTTTGCAATGTCTCTTAATTGAATATGTGGAGTCGTTTCCAACACAAACCCACTCCTTATTCCCTCTGATGTGTTGTTAACTTTATAATAATCAAAAGTAGCAGTTAGAAGTCGTGTTCGTGCCAGCGTAATGGCAATTCGGGATGTGTCAATTGTTATCCAGCGTCTACCCCATTTCTCAGCTACGTATGCAGTGGTACCACCACCACAAGTTGGGTCAATAACTAAGTCACCAGGATCCGTGCTCATCAATATACACCTTTGGATAACCTTTGAGGAAGTTTGCACTACGTAAGTCTTATTTGACTCGGAGAGTTGTTCTGTCCAAAGATTTCTTAATTCGCTATAAGCAAAATCAGAATAGTAAAACTTGTAACGTATAGTGGTACTCTGAGGAATAATTCTATTCGCCTTGGCAAGTCTACCTAACCCAACGAGACTACAGCGCCACCCTCTCCCTGAAGTGTGTCTATATTCTCTGTTGCAAAATGAAAAAGGTTGGTTTGTAGACGCTCCACCGGAAGTAGAACTTAAACTCACACTTGAAAAATACTTGGTTGCATTTGAGAGATCATCTCTGAGTTTTCCTCCAGAAAACGCAGTGACTATTTCACCATTTGGCTTTTCTGCTTTTGAAAATGTCTTATTAAGCTCTTTTTCAAAATACAATCGGTTGAATTTTAACTTCTCCAGATCTTTAGCATACCAGAGGATAAAATCATTCAAAATAGATAGATATTTGCTCGTTGATGTACTTCTTGTTTTAAATACGATCTCCCCCACAAAATTTCTATGTCCAAATACTTCATCTAATAAACACCTTACGCGATGAACATTTTCATCACTAATCTGGACAAAGATACTTCCTGAATCTTTTAAGAGTTCTCTGGAAATGACGAATCTCTGTCTGAGATAGGAGAGATAGGAATGGACACCTCGTTTCCACGTATCTCGATATGCCTTAATTTGTTCTATTTCACGTGAGATGTGTTGATCGCCATCCCGGCCACTTGTGTCAAAAACATCCGGTTGAAAATTGGACCGAAAATTAATACCGTAGGGTGGGTCAATGTAAATCATTTGTACTTGTCCTGATAGTCCTTCACGATTCGCAAGTGAATCCATTACCTGCAAACTATCTCCTAGAATAAGACGGTTTGACCAAGGCACCTCATGCTCATAGAATTGCACTGCCTCTTGATATTTTTGCTGTGGGTCAGCGAAAAGGGAACGTTGAATATCGTTACGTTTAGCTGTTTCAAGAATGGCTTGTGTGCTCAACCGTTCATGGATAAAGAGCGGCACTGGGTCAACAGTGAAGGTTTCACCTTCTTCGCGTTTATTTGCCCATTCTAACCACGGTTGGGCATGAAGAGCATCTGCGAGTTGCTGTGCTTCGTCGGCAGTCAAAGGTTCTTGTTGTGCCTTAATTAATAAACTCTCGGCGTGTGACGGGAGAGAATCAGTATCTGCAGAATGAAGTATTGGTTGGAGGTGTGGATTATAGTAATATGTCGTTCGTGGCACTTCCGCAATTTCACCACCAGGTGCCAATCCTGGAGTTGGGATGTTAGTTCGGGTCTCTGTTTCGTGTTGGTACGACTGTGTCTGTGTCGAATTATCTCTTGAATCTTGTGCCATACAAAAATCCTTTGTATTCTTTGTTTCGTTGAGCAATACTTTCAATTCTGACCGTGTTGGTTAATGTAACCCTATCTTACTGCTGTGTTTATATTACTATTTCTAATAGGTTTTGTCAAGACACAAATTATGGAAAATATTCCCAGCAGCAGTTAATCCCATTTCTAATTGTGATTACCCCATCTCTATGATACCTGAAACCGCACTTGCATGCATACTCACGCGTTGTCGGTTTCTTTTTATTTAAACACTGCGGGCAAGTTTGTGATGTATAAGATTCATCAATCAGTTTTACCTTGATACCTTTTGACTTTGCTTTGTAGGTTATCAAGTTAGTAACCTTTAAGGAAACCACCCGTGAATTCGATTTTAGCGTTCCCACCTACCGTGGATGTGTGAATGACGTAGATTTCTTTAGTTCAGGACTTACGCATTTTGCTCGTTATCAGAAGTTCAAGCGTTTAATGTGAATGCCAAACGCGCATTCACCAAGGGAAACCATTTATTGCCCGTTCTTTGCCAAATATAGTAAAGTGACAAATGAATGAGACATTTCACCCTATACACAGATGATGAAGCATCCCCAGCGTAGGGGCGAGGTCACCTCGCCCGTTGTGAAATGTCTCACCTTGCCCGTTGTGAGACATTTCACCTCGCCCGTTGTGAAATGTCTCATTAATGCTAATGTTCACTATAAGTTCAATTTGTTGTGAAATCCAATCTTTTGCGTAAGTTCTTTAGTTGTAAAGACTCAAGCATAAATGCTTAGGATTGTCAGTTAATTCCCTTCATTTGTGTGGATTGTGTGCCGTTTCAATCTGTTCCACTATGAGTTGGGCGGTTCTTTCTGCTGCACCAGAAGTGCCTAATTGTTGATATACCGATTGAAGCACTTCACACTGTTCATTGCGTTTATCAAGATTTTGCAGTAACTCCAATGTGTGTTCTGTAAGGGTGTCAGGCGTAAAGTCTTCTTGAAGAAGTTCTGGTACAACACGTTTATTTGCTATGAGATTTGGTAATCCACTGTTTCCCAAGGGCGTTAATGCTCTGATGATATGCCAATTATGCCATGAAGTGCAAAACACGATAATCATAGGTGTACCAATGCATGTTGCTTCAAGGGTGGCAGTTCCTGATGCAATCAACAGTAGTGTTGCTGCCCGCATTGCTGTATAAGTTTCACCTTGTATTAGTTTTATATTGGGAAGTCTTTCAATACCTTCCTTACATGTAACTATGAGTGTTTCTGAAATACCAGGCGCAAGTGGTAGTATCCATTCTGCATCTGGAAAAGTCTTAGTAATATTGGAAGCAGCCTTTAGCATAATAGGTAGATGACGTTGTATTTCGGAACGTCGACTTCCTGGCATTAGTCCGATGACATGGATATCCTGTTTTAGGCTAAGTTTCTTTCTGGCTTCTTTGACATTAAGCTTGCAATTTGCAAAGTCAACCAGCGGATGTCCAACAAATTCCGCGGATGCGCCAGCATTTCTATAGAATTCTGTTTCAAAAGGAAAAATCGATGCAATGGCATTTGTGCGCTTAGCAAGTTTTTTTGCCCTACCACCACGCCACGCCCAGGCTTTCGGAGGAATGTAGTAGATGACACGGACGTTATGTCTATATGCAAATTTTGCCAACGGCATGTTAAACTCAGCAAAATCTATGAGAAGCAGTGCATCAGGTTGATGTTGACGTATATGTTGTTTTAATATTGCATGCTTTCTCAAAAACTTCGGAAGTACAGCGAGTGCATCTGCAAATCCCATCACAGCAGAATCGCGGATGTGGATTCTTAGAGACACACCTGCTTGCGTCATCATGTCTCCACCCATGCCGGTAAGGATGATGTTTGGGACTATTGCTTTGAGTGCATTTACGACCTGTGATGCATGTAGATCACCGGATGGTTCACCAGCGACAATCATTACTTTCATTGAAACTTGCTGTAGCACATTCTGTTAAATTGTGCTTGTATTGGTAGTACATTCATGTTGACTTAAGGCTTATGCAATGTATGCAGGCTACTAAGGCATTAGACCGGGTGTGATAAGTCCATCTGTTTCGTTGCAGTCAAACATCAAATTCAGATTCTGTACAGCAGCACCTGCTGCCCCCTTTCCAAGATTATCGATTGCTGCCATCACCACAACGCGTTGCGTCCGTTCGTCAACTGCTAAACCTATATCACAAAAATTGCTACCAAGCACAGACTTCGTCTGCGGATATTCGTCATCATCAAGCACTCTGATGAAAGGTTCGTCATTATAAAAGGTTCTATATTCTTCCAATAATCTTTCAGAATCAAGTGGGTGCTTTAGTCTGGCGTAAACGGTGCTGAGAATACCACGAGTCATTGGAACCAGATGCGGTGTGAACGTGACAGTAATTGTTTCTCCTGCAACAGCACTCATCTCCTGTTCAATTTCTGGTGTATGTCGGTGTTTCCTGATACTGTATGCAACGAGATTAGATTCTCTATTAGGAAAATGTGTTGTATCTTTGGGGTTGGGTCCAGCACCTGAAATACCAGATTTTGAGTCGACTATGATGGAGTCCAATTCAATAAGTTTATTGTTAAGTAACGGCATGCTGGCAAGAATGGCACTAGTCGGGTAACATCCAGGATTTGCAACGAGTTGTGCGTCACGTATCTTTTCACGGTATCGTTCTGGCAACCCGTATACAGCATTCTGAATGAGTTCAGTGCTGGAATGTGCTACATCATACCAGTTTCGATATATTTCTGCATTGTATAGTCTGTAATCTGCGCTAAAATCTACGGTGCGCAATCCTTGCTTGATGATTTGGGGAGCGAAGGTCAGCGCGACTTTATGCGGAACTGCCAACACCACAACATCAACCCGTTCTTTCAGTGAAAAGATGTCTAATGGTTCAAACACAAGGTCTATGAAGCCCCTAAGATGAGGTAAAACACGGTCAACGTGCTGTCCTGCATAGGTTTCAGAAGTTGTGAGCACCACGTTGAATCCGCCTGGATGGTTGACCAGAAACCTAAGTAATTCGCTACCACTATAACCGGATGCACCAACTATACCGATCTTTGTCATTTTTTTGCCTCATATATCTTTTGGCATATTGTAGCATGAAGTTTTTGTGAAGTCAATGTAATTTTCACGATTGACCCATTACGAATTCTCCTTCGATAGTTCTAGCAATATTTTTTCTGTTCTAACTGCCTGCACACTACCCTCTGCAAGTCTTAATGCAGATAAATGTGCTTGTAAAAAACCCAAATCTTCAGGTGTATCTACGTCATACCACACTGGCAACAGTTTCAACTTTGCGCCTATTTTATGAATACGTTCTACCGTCTGCTGAAAGACATGTTTTGTACTCCACGCAATTTCCTCGTAGATAGTGGGAACTAAGGAAGTTATGTTCTGAGATGAAAAACCGATAAGATAATAACCACCGTCCACACTCGGACCGACAACTATATCACACATGTCAAGTGCATCAACAGCTTGAGAGATATAGGCATGCGGCAATGTTGGACTGTCCGAACCCGTGACAATGATCTTCTCGTATCCCTCATCTGATGCCCAACGTGTTGCACATGTCAAACGTTCTCCAAGACCAACTCCTATCTGAGGTATGTAAGTGACAGCGTCTCCAATGATATTTTGTAAATTATCTTGACTCCCTTCAGGTGTATAAGCAACGATCGGGTCCATCGTTGATAATTCTGATAACGTTTTGCACCAATCGGTTAGGAATGCTTGGTATAATGCGGCAGCTTGTTCAGCAGACAATCTTGGGATAAGCCGTGTTTTTACCTGATTTGGTATCGGATTTTTTGCAAAAACTATCACACAATTACGCACTGTGCCTTACCTACAACGTTGCTATACTTTTCCAATACTTCAGAGAGTGTTGGAAAAGGTTCACCCTCAAACTTTTTATGAAACCGCGATCCTGCATCAGCGTGTTTTATTTTATTCAAGGTAATCTGTTTTATTAGGTTACTAGTACAGGACTTACGCATTTTGCTCGTTATCAGAAGTTCAAGCGTTTAATGTGAATGCCAAACGCGCATTCACCAAGGGAAACCATTTATTGCCCGTTCTCTGCCAAATATAGTAAAGTGACAAATGAATGAGACATTTCACCCTATACACAGATGATGAAGCATCCCCAGCGTAGGGGCGAGGTCACCTCACCCGTTGTGAAATGTTTCACCTCACCCGTTGTGAAATGTTTTACCTTGCCCGTTGTGAAATGTCTCATTAATGCTAATGTTCACTATAAGTTCAAGATGTTCTGCTTTTATTTTCTTTAATGCTTCTAACCCACTCATTCCTGGCAGTTTCACATCGAGCAGAACAACATCTGGTTTATCGGTAGCAATTCGTTGTAACCGATCCTCAGCACTGTTTGCGATGCTAGCGTTATATCCTTCACCGTCAAGGAACTGCTGAAATGCCCAACAGATTTTCTCGTCATCATCAACAACTAAGACATTTTTCATATTGAATGTCCTTTATTTGTTTGCATAGTCATGTTTTCTGTCTACTGCCGCCTTCTATAGAAAGTAGAAATTTCTTTGCATTTTCATTCATCTCTTCTTCATCAGTTTCTGTGGCGTTCTCCTCAAGTTTTTTCTTGAGAATAGGATAAGAATCAACAATAGAGATTTCACTGCATGATGTTAATTCAGGTTTTCGTGTATCTGCAGCATGTATTGCGTTTGCAAGTCGTTCATTTTTACGTGTTGTATGTTCAATATCTCTTGCTTTGAAATCAGGTAGAACTTTGTCAGCAAAAAGTTTTAGCGATTCACATATATGCTCATGTTGATTCATTCCTGCTTGCTGGATAAAAACGACTTGGTCA
This sequence comes from Candidatus Poribacteria bacterium, assembly GCA_965208245.1. GTDB lineage: Bacteria > Poribacteria > WGA-4E > WGA-4E > WGA-3G > MSPOR6. The sequence goes on along the minus strand of OZ242325.1, from coordinate 3,644,146 downwards.
ACACCTGCGTTTTCCATTATCTCTAAATGTTCACGAACTTGTTTAGGGGTGCCGATTCCCGCGCGAGCTTCTGCTGGATTTTGTTCAGATTGCTTATACAGTTTCCAAATATCTGTTTCACCAGGTGTTTGTGATCCATTGTAGTAGTAGTGTGCAAGGGCAAAACGGAAGAATCGGAAACCATCTAAGCCGCGTGCAAGCGCAGTTTCTTCATTTTCATGGCAAGAGAAGCCTGATACCATTGCAATATTTGGATTGATTCTTTGTGTTAGGGGTTTGCATTCTTTTTCAAAGATTTCATAATACTCCTCTACCCAGAATTTTGCTTCATCTGCATCTACAAAGGCGAAAGTAAGTGCTCCTAATCCATATCTCGCTGCAAACCGAAGACTGTCTCTACTTGAGCAAGCGACCCATGGGGGTGGATGTGGTGTCTGCAATGGTTTTGGTATAACATTGCGCGGTGGCATTGAGAAGTGCTTTCCATCATATCCAGGGTAGGGGGATTGTGTCATCATCTTTGCGGTTTCGCATGTGCATTCCTCCCACATCTCCTTTTTGCGTCTTGGGTCAACTTTAAAACCGCCAAGTTCCATGTGTGAAGCAGATTCCCCTGTTCCCCACTCAACCCGTCCATTTGATACCAAGTCGAGCGTAGCAATTCGTTCAGCTACACGGGCAGGATGGTTATATGCTGGCGGCATCAGAACAATTCCGTGTCCCAAGCGAATTTGCTTAGTGCGTTGACTACATGCAGCAAGAAATACCTCTGGTGCAGAGGAGTGTGAATACTCTTCAAGAAAGTGGTGTTCTACTTCCCAGATATAGTCGAACCCGATTTTGTCAGCAAGTTCAACTTGTTGTAATGCATCTTGGAATAGTTTGTGTTCTGCTCCTGCCTGCCAAGGTCGTGGGATTTGGTGTTCATAAAACAGTCCAAATTTCATAAATCAGTGTAGTTCCTTTCTCCTAATTTTCGAGTGTCTGCATTTCAGTGCCTGTCAATTGCCAATCAAATAGGTCTAATTTCTCCCGTAGATGCGGTTCTGAACCAGACTTTGGAATTGTAATGATCCCTTTTTGTATTAACCATCGCAATGCTACCTATGCTGCTGTTTTGCCGTGTCTGCTTCCGATCTCCCGTAGTGCTTTAACGATCTTACGTTGGTTTTTATACATCAATGCAGTGTCAATATGTGTATATCCTAAATCGATAGTTAATTGACACTTTGTTTACACTAGTATCCATTAAGTCACCAGGTTCCCAGCCCTAATATTGAAATTTTGTGTCCTGATGCAAGTGTCATGTTTTCCTTCTGTTTGTTTATGGGACATTAACTTATCCCGTTTCTCCTTTCTCCTTTCTCCTTGCATGATAAAAAGTCAAGAGAATTGTGATTGTGGGTATTTAAAAAAAGTTGACATCCCCATTTTAACCGTGTATAATATATTATGTTCTTTGGGTCGAGTGGTGGAATCGGTAGACACAATGGACTTAAAATCCATCGCCGATAAAAAGGCGTGAGGGTTCAAGTCCCTCCTCGACCATGCTCTTTTTATATATCTTATCGCAGGGTAGAGCAGTCTGGTAGCTCGTCGGGCTCATAACCCGGAGGACGTGGGTTCAAATCCCACCCCTGCAATCTCCATTTATTCCCATTTGACTGGTAAGTGACACTAAATTCCCAAACCGTCATCATTTTCATGTTGATATGTGTTGATGGATTCGTTTAGCATATCGTATGTGTCGGTGCCCCATACCACTGCAACCGATAATTGCTAATTTAATTTTTTCCATATCCTGTCTCTATTTATCAAGAATTACTTCTAACCTACTCAAATCAGTGTCCAATACAGAATTATCGTCCCGGTATGTTTTTTGTCTGGATAGTACCTTGTCAACGTATATTTTACCTTGACTTGGAAGCGGACCTTTTATCCTGACTCTACCGGGTCCGACATTATATGCACCGAGTGCTAATGTTCGGTTGTTTTGATACCTCTCCAATAGATAGTTGAAATATGTCAATCCTGTTTCAAGGTTTTTCTTTGCGTCAAATCTCTCATCTACCTTCCCATCAATGTTGGGTTTTGTTTTATGTGTGTAGTGTGGCACTCTCAACCCGAATTCTCTCGCAGTAGAAGGTAATATTTGCATTAAGCCGCCAGCCCCTGTTTTAGACACAGCAATTGGATTGAATTTTGATTCCACATAAATGATCGCTAACATTAAATCAACGGAAATATTATGTTTTTCTGCAATTTGTATGCTTGCCTTTTGTGATGACTTCTGTTTAGGCTCAATTTTATGATGTGTTGTGTTGGTGGGTGGTTGATCATGAGATGTTTCTTTTGTGTGTTTTTGCGTTGATTCCCCAAAAGTGAAACCGAATGAGAGCAGATGTCTATAGTTTAAATCTCCTTGATTAAGATAGGCATAATAGGTCTGCTTTCCCCATTTATTGAATGAGAATCCCATACTCCATGAATATGCATATTCACCTGAATCAAAAACAAAATGTGAACCAACGTTTGTCGAGAGTATACCTATTATGAATTCTACACTCGTGCCAAAACCTGGAGAGGTGACATTATAGCATGCATGCCATTTAACTTTCTGAAGTGGTATAAGTGTCGTTCCGAATGCCAATTGTGAATGAAATGTATTGAGGATAACACCGTTCTTATCTCGGATAGATACGCCACTAATATCGCGAAATTGCATACCTACCAGTGCATGCGGTGAAAGTGTTATTAATGCTCCGACATCGTAGTTTTGCGCCCAGAGACTGTTCTCATAAGGTGCTCGACTAAAACCTGTACTCACACCGAGTTTTATGGGACCAAACTTCCTTGCATACGATAGCAATGCTTGGTTGTATCCATATTCAAACGTCCCAATTGGATTGGAATTGTGATCTATGAGAAATCGATCAGCGTTGTTGAAATCGAGAAGGCTAATTCCGAATGTGCCAATGACTTTAACAGGATATGCAATAGACAAAGCACCTTGAGAAAGGTCATAAATCAGGTTACCCCGGTCAAGTGATGCAAGTCCTGCTGAATTCCAGAGTGGACTTGTAGCATCCTCCGCACTACTAATATAAGCTCTGCTCAGTCCGATTCCTCGTGTGCCAATTACAAGCCTCGGTTCGGGGATGCCAATGATGTTGGATTGATCAGTGTTCGTTTCAGCAAGTGCGCTACTTACAACTTCAGAACCTGTGAACAAGAAGAACAAGATGATTATGTTAAGCCACATATTGTCACGGTAAATCAAGGTGGCGAGCCGGGTTTTCACTCTTACCTTTGTATCGGATTTCAAAGTGCAGATGAGGACCAGTTGAAACGCCAGTATTACCGGATAAACCGATAACTTCACCTTGTTTGACAATATCACCAACAGAAACTCGGAATCTTGACAAGTGCGCATAGCATGTTGAGTAGTTATCGGCATGTTTTATTCTAACAATTCTACCATATCCTCGTTCCCAACCAGCATAAACAACTCTACCTATCTTAGAAGCGTACACTCTTGTCCCTGTGGCAGCACGGAAATCTATGCCTCTATGCATCAAGTACTTTCTATTCACTGGATGATGACGATAACCGTATCTTGAAGTTACATATAACGGGATACGCAACGGTTTTGCAAAACCGTCAATCGTTTCACCTGGTATATATATTTTCTGTCCAATTCTGATAAGTTTTGGATTAGATATGTCATTTAGGTATTGTAGTTTTTTCCAGTCTTTAATACCGTGGCTCTGCGCAATACTATATAAATTGTCTCCATCTGTTACAGTATACCAAACGCCATCTGAATTCCCGTTTGAACTAGAGGGTTTTGTTCCGACCGGTATCAACAATTTATCTCCAATTTGTAGGTGATTCATAGATTTCAAACTGTTGGTTTGAGCAATAAATTTCATAGGTACTTCATATTTTCTGGCGATTTCAGATAACGTTTCCCCTTTCTTTACCTGATGTAGCATTCCAATACATGAAGATGTCAATGATTCTGAAATGAGAACAATGATTAAGACGAGAATAGTGACTTGAATTTTGTTTTTCTTCATATTTTACCTGTTTCTGGTTATACAAACTAAAATCTATTAATTAACTAATTACATACTTTCGGAAAATGGTTTATCTACATAAGATATAAATGAAAAAAGAGTAGTTGTGTAAGAAATTCTATATTAAACGAATTAAGATTGTTATTATCAAAAAATAGTGGTTATTTGTTGCGTTAACCCTTTATTCTCGAACGACCTTTAGGAGTATTTCTATTGTGTCAGAAATAATCTGTGTTTCCGTTTGTATTTGGTTATCAATGACAGCAACGTTTTCTCTGATTACAGTCACAACAAGTTGAATGACTTCGACTTTAGCACTATCACCATCTAATGTATCGGGTGCTGTCCATGTGACAGATAGATCGTCATCTGAAGAGAGGATCCCGTACTCCGTAATGTTAAGCCAGTTTAATGTGACGCTTGTTCCTGTCACACCTTGAACTGAGGTGGTGATTTCTACTTTCTCACCTGGTCTTACTGTCTTTTGTGTAACAGTTACTGTTACGTCAAGTTCTCCTATATTATCTGTATTCTCTACGGTCTGTGTGTCATCTAATAGAACAATTGTATCATCCATAGGGTCTGAGTCGGACACAGGATTGTTGAGGTTACTTCCACCGCATCCCGATATGTTAAGTGCTAAACTGATTAAACAAACAAAAAAAACTATTCCAAGTAGAAGAGACTTTTGCATGAGTCCACCTATTAATTGTATTTAAGGTTAAAAAAGTTACCTTAAAAAGTTCTATCTGTTTAATTTCCGTGCTACTGAATTTTCAATCTAATTCAAGTAGTTTTTCCCGTTTATTATTCTTGACAAAACAAAGCATTAATAATACGGAGATTTACAGTCAAGAGTTACAAATAATAGGTGAAAACTCAAAAGTCATCTATTGAGAGACATTTCCCGATAGGTTGTTGTGTTTATCTAGTGTTACCTTCCATTTGCTCGCGTAGAAATGCAAGGATGTCGGCAATATTTTGATCGCTGAGAATATCGGAGGCGTAGAATGGCATGAGTGAACCGCCGCCTCGGATTTTGGTTGCCCAACGAATGATAGTTTTATCAATATCGCGTGGCGGTCGTGTTCTCACGAGTTGGATACCGATACCGGACTTTTTCGGTGTTGGGTGACAAACGATGCAAGCGCGTCCCCAGAGTTCCCATCCTTTTTTGGTATCTCCGGTCATAGCAGCGATCTTTTCTCCTGCTTCAGTTTTTGCTGCAGCATCTAACATTTGCATTTCAAATTGTGGACCCTTTTTGCCATCAGAAATTGCCTCAAAGTATGCCATGAGTGCTTCTGCATGTTCTGCTGGGATAGCGGTTGGGTTAACCTTAGATTCGGGTATTTTCTGTAAAAAGTGTTGGTAACAGAACCCCCCGCCCCCGGCAGCTCTTGCAAAATCTGCACCTTTAATCATACCCCCTTTTGCGGAACCACGTTGTGGAACACCGATAACACTATGTCCAGCACGGATTAAACCATCAGGCTCAGCTTCTTCATCAAAATCTGCATGACAATTTGCACAAGAGAGTCCGGTTGCAACTTTAGGATTGATAGTTCCCTTAAACGTTGGATCATGGAAAAGTTCACGCCCAAGCTGTGCCTTATCTGACAACTGTTGTGCCTGTGTCAAGAATACTAAAACTGTTATCAGCATTGCAGCAATTGAGAACGAAACAAATTTGCGCATCAAAAATCTCCTTTACTTCTAAAATAACGTTACTATTGTATAATAAGAAAGAAAAATTTGTCAAGTAAAATGTTTAAAAAAGATGCCTGATAATTCTACAAATTATTTTATACAGATTTTAGGGGCATTTATAGTGAACTTTTGAATTACTGAAACACTCCACAACGGGCGAGGTGACCTTGCCTCTACGCTGTGTGGCCTTCGTCATCGGTGTATGGGTGAAATGTCTCATTAATAATTATTAACTTTACTATAGGATATCAAATTATGAAAAACAGTCAAGGTGAGGATAATTCCCTTCAGGAGGATATACGTTTTGCAGGATAATTGCTGGTATTTCTGTCTGTGATAAGGAGTAAATTGGGTTATGATAGTTTTTGAGAACAGTTTTCAAAAAATTCCTTGTATAGTACTTGAACTGCAGCTTCCATAGATGTTGATTTTACACCGAACATCATACTAACCTCATTCGATCCTTGGTTTATCATCTCTATATTGACATTTGCGCGTGCAAATGCACTTGTTGCTCTTGATGCTACGCCGACAGTATGCTGCATGCCTTCGCCGACAACCATGATGAGAGATAGGTCGTGTTCTACATAAACGTCTTCTGGGGCAAGTGTTTGTCTTATCTTTTCTACGACTCTTTTCTCTTTGTCAAGTGGAAGGTTCTCTTCACGTAGTATTACAGACAAATTATCAATTCCAGAAGGGATATGTTCAAAAGAGATATTCTCAGTTTCTAAAATCTGTAGCAATTGTCTACCGAAACCGATTTGGCGGTTCATCAGATATTTGCTTAGGTAGACACAGCAGACATCATTCATTGCAGCGATGCCAACAACAGGGTTATCATTTGCTGTCCGTTTTGGGACAATTAGTGTTCCTGCTGCTTTTGGGTTGTTTGTATTACGGATGTGAACCGGTACCATGGCGCGGTATACAGGTTCAAGTGCTTCATCATGAAATACTGAAAAACCTGCATAAGAGAGTTCCCGCATTTCACGATATGTGAGTTCTGAGATCGGAACAGGATTCGAAACTATGGATGGATTTGCTGCAAATACGGAGTCAACATCGGTGAAATTCTCATAGGCTGTTGCACGTACAGCACCTGCAAGAATTGCACCTGTAATATCTGATCCACCACGTGAAAACGTCACAATGTTTCCATCTTTTGAATAGCCGAAAAATCCTGGGAATATCGTAATCCCTGGGCGTTCACTAAGGTTGCGCAAACGGTTGTAAGTCTCAGGAAGGATTTGTGCGTTCCCCGGTTCATCTGATAGAAGTAAACCGGCGTTTTTTGGATTTACGTAGTGAGCTTCTACACCACGTGCTTGTAACACTTGTGCAATGAGCCTGGCACAGTTGTCTTCACCCCCTGCCTTCATGGTATCTATATAAAGTTCGGTGTCGTCCGTATTTGATTCCAGTCGTTGTGTTAGATCACTTGCAATAGGGTCAACTACCTTTGCCGGCAGCTTTAATTCTGTCGCGATGTTTTTGTAACGCTTAATTGCTTCCGCACATTCAGAAGCACCGATTTTTCCCATGAGTCTTTCTGATGCTGCTGCAATGAGTAGATCCGTAACTTTTATATCTTGGCTGTGTCGCCTTCCTGGTGCTGAGACAACGACTAACCTTCTATCTGGGTCAGCAGTGATGATGTCACAGACTTGTCTAACTTGTTCTCCAGTTGCAAGAGAACTACCTCCAAATTTCGATACTTTTAACAAGCCATAGCCTCCAAATGTTGTTATTCTTGGGATAGATTTTCATATTTCGTCTTCAGTTTGTGAAACCTTTTGGTCTAATTAGAAAAACGCAGGTCTTTTTCATCAATCGGTATGTTAAAGATAGTTTTATGTACTTGCATTGTTGTTTTTCTAAATCCTTGTACTGTAAAAATTGTAATTTTATGAATATCGTTTCATAACATGATACACAAAGATTATAGCGAAGAAGAATACATTTAGCAACAACTTTTCATATTGGGGGGGTTGAGTTTTTGTCGATGGAATCCCACTGGCATGTAATATACTTCTTGCCTTATGTACCAATTTATAGAGATTAATTTGCTATGAGTATGTCTTTAGTCCCGAAGGGGCAATATGTTTATTAGACTTTAGACATTATAATGATTTAGTTGTCCATTATAGACAACTTCTGTTATACTATAGTAAAGTTACAAACTAAAGAGGCATATCAACGTTTACGATGACCAACCAACGTAGGGGCGAGGTTTCCTCGCCTGCTGTGGAGTGTATCATTAATTCTGAAGTCCACTATAAATTCCATTATGCACACCCCTCAATACTCTAAACGTTTACCGTAGAACAAGAGTTTGAAATGTCCTATACTAATGACAGTTTACCTGTTGACCAAATTCTGTGTGGAGACAATCTGGAACTTATCAAACAATTGCCTGATTGTAGCATTCAATTGGTCATTACCTCTCCCCCCTATTTTCAACAACGTGATTATGGTGGCGGAATGGGAAATGAAACCGATGTTGATGATTACATTGCAACATTAATCAGCCTGTTCCGGGAATGTGTCCGTGTCGTCCGAGAGGATGGTAGTATTGTCTTTAATATAGGCGACAAGTATCAGGATAGCAACTTGCTTCTTGTTCCATATCGCTTTGCGCTTGCAGCAACAGCCACCGACTTAGTCAGACTTGTCAATGAGATTACATGGGTTAAAAAGAACCCTACACCACGTCAGTTTACCCGACGTCTTGTCAGCAGCACTGAACCGTTTTTCCATTTTGCAAAGTCAGACCAATATTTCTACAATCCTAAAGCTTTCTTAGCAGAAACACGTGAAACACAACATTCAAATAAAAGAGAAAATACAAACATTGGGCAGCGATATTTCGATCTTATTGAAGAATCAGACTTATCTAAGGATGAAAAATCCCTTGCTCGGATTGAACTGGCAGAAGTCATACAAGAAGTAAAACGAGGCAAAACAAAGAGTTTTAGAATGAAAATTCGTGGTATCCATGCACCTCCATTTGGTGGACAGATGGGAGGACGCACATTACAATTAAAAAACAAAGGATTTACAATCATCCGGATTCATGGTAATAAACTCAAGCGAGACGTAATTGAAACCCCTGTTGCTGCTGTTAAAGGAAACAAACATCCTGCAATTTACCCAGTGGAGCTTGTAGAAGAGTTTTTACATCTTCTTACACCTCCTAATTCCATCGTTCTTGATCCATTCATGGGGTCAGGGTCAACAGCCGTCGCGTGTAAAAACCTTGACAGGTATTACATAGGATACGACATCAACCCGGATTACTGCAAATACGCTCTGCAGCGTGTCTCCGATGTTCCTGATGAAAAGCAGTATAGGTTAGAAGAGTGTAGCGAACGACAAAAATGCGCTTGACTTGCAACGGTGATTTCACATGGCACAATATACTGCACTTACACCTGAAGAACTTGATGATATCGTTGCACATTATGAAGTTGGCACACTTATTGATTTAGAAGAACTGCCAGGTGGGTTTGGAAACAGCAACTATAAATTGATTACTACTAAAAATAAGTTCCTACTAAAAATATGTGATGAGAAAAATCTGGATGAACTTCATCAACAGATCACGCTGTTAGAACATCTGAAAAAGCATGCCTATCCGACTGTATACCCAATTTTACAGAAAAATGGTGATGCCCTTCATGTTTTTGTAAAGAATGTTAATAAAAAGAAACAGGTCATGATCTATCCGTTTTTAAATGGAGATACACCTAAACCATCAAAACGCGTGTTGGCACAAATCGGAGAAGCGTTAGCAAAGTTACATCGCATTCCGCCGATTGCAAATCTGCCACGTTTTCCAATGGGGATAACAAAAATCATACCTTTTATGAACGAAGTAAAACATACAGAACTTGCAACACATCCCTTTTTTCTTTGGTTACATTCTGAACTTGAATGGATCATACCTGAAATAGAGAAACCTCTGCCAACAGGACTACTGCACGGAGATCTGTTTTTAGATAACACTCTCTTTGATGATGAGAAGATGGTGGCAATTCTTGACTTTGAGGAAGGCTGTCATGATACCTTGCTAACTGATATAGCAATGACAATTATTGGCTGCTGTTATACAGAAAAAAATGATCTGAATATTGACGCGTTACACAATTTTTTAAATGCTTATAACGCGTTGCGTCCTTTAACAGAAAACGAATGGGAGTGTTTAGACGGTTTTGTCTACTATGCAGCATTGTCAATTGCAGTCTGGCGTTTCAGGCAATTCAATATACGCTATCCCGATACACAACGAGCAGAAACATACCTTGAGATGATTACCCGTAGTGCGAATTGGCAAACAATACGAATATAACAGTTAAGAGTATTTCCCCAATACACAAAAAATATGTCATTAATAACGATAAGCAATGTCACAAAACTCTACGATCCAGATATAATCCTAAACGATATATCTATTGCCATCGCGCCTGGAGACCGGATAGGACTAATTGGACGGAACGGTTGCGGAAAGACGACTTTAATAAAGATCATGTGCGGTATCATCACCGATTACAAGGGGGATGTCGTTTTAGCTAAGGGGAGACGTATTGGATACCTTAGTCAAGAACCTGACTTAGAACGGGATTGTACACTGCGACAAGAGATGCTCAAAGTTTTTCAAGAACGATTGGCACTTGAAGACAAGATGTTGCTGCTGGCGGCGGAAATGGAAACTGATGAATCCACCGAATTACTCCAGCAGTACGCACGTATTCAGGAACAACATGAGCAACTCGGTGGATACGATTATGAGCATAAGATCAATCGCGTTCTTGGAGGATTGGGTTTTACGCAACAGGACTTCAACCTACCCGTCCGTGTCCTCAGTGGTGGGCAAAAAAGTAGAGCAACATTGGCGAAACTACTCCTTGAAGAACCCGACCTATTGCTGTTTGACGAACCCACAAATCATCTTGACATAAACGGAATTCAATGGTTAGAAAACTATCTCAACACCGAATACAAGGGGGGTGTTCTGGTTGTTTCTCACGATAGATACTTTTTAGATAAGGTTGTCCGAAAGGTATGGGAACTTACTGAACAGCAAATAAATGTCTATCGAGGCAATTATTCCAAATTCTTGGAAATCAAGAATATTGAGAAACTCGTTGACAGCCGTGCCTATAAAATGCAGCAAGCATTTCTTGAAAAGGAGAAAGAGTTCATCGATCGTAATATCGCGGGACAACGCACACGTGAAGCACAAGGAAGACGAAAAAGACTGGAACGTGTGGCGTTAGTTGAAAAACCGAAATCTGAATCCCCGACGTTGAAACTTAATATCTCACCTTCAAAACGGGGCGGAGATGACATCCTGCGATGCAAAAACGTTAGTAAACAGTTTGATGATAAAGTGCTGTTCACAGACCTTACTTTTGATGTTTTTCGGGGGGATGTAGTAGGAATTATAGGACCGAACGGTACTGGTAAGACTACGTTTTTTCGCATGATGCTGGGAGAAGAGAAACCTACATCTGGAGAACTTTGGGTGGGACCTAATCTTAAACTTGGGTATTATACACAAGAATTAGAGGAACTCAACTTAGCAAACGATGTGCTGGATGAGGTTTGGGAGTTATGTCCAGATAAAACGCAATTTGAAATCCGAAGCTACTTGGCGAAGTTCCTCTTTTCAGGAGATGATGTGTTCAAACAGATTGGCAACCTAAGTGGCGGTGAACAGAGTCGCGTGCAACTGGCGAAGTTGCTATTAGAAAATGCCAATGTCCTTTTACTTGATGAACCGACAAACCATTTAGATATTCCAGCACGCGAGGCACTTGAAAATGCACTCGCCGAATATCCTGCTACGTTGTTCATTATCTCTCATGACCGTTTCCTTTTAAACCGTCTTGCAACAAAACTCCTGATTTTTGATGTAACCAAAGATGGAGCAAACACGTCGCTATTTATAGGTAGTTATACTGACTTTGAAGCAGCACAACAGAAACAAGTTGTTGAAGAGAAAGAGATTCTTCAAAAAAAGCAAAAAAAGACTGTTGAGCAGGAGTCCCCACCTAAACGATCTAAGTCACAGTCTAAACCAAAGTCAAGGTCTAAACGGAAACGAAAAATGAAGGCTCAACGCTTGGTTGGCAGTAATTAACTGGCACAAAATACCTGAAATTTCAAACATAAGTTATTTTTATTTGACATTGGTTATAATTTAATATATAATTTATGTCGTATACGATGGATTATATATCTGATATAGGACGCATTTTAAAAGAGATGTCAAAAAACCCTAGATATAATCAAGGATTCAATCAAGAGATAGATGTTGTCATGCGTGTGATGCGTCATGCGCAAGCAGCAGTCAAATCCAGATTTATTCAGGATGTTGTTCCTAACCGGTTAACGATCGTTCAGTTCAACGCTTTACAACATCTCCATTGGTATGGTCGAGACGCTGGGATGTATGTCAGCGAATTAGGTGATCATCTGGGACTGGCACACAACACAGTTTCAGGATTGGTTGATCGTCTTGAACGTCATGGCTGGGTAATACGTCGTAAATGTGAAGAAGATCGTAGACGTGCTCGTATTCAACTGACACCGCAATCTAAGGAACTTTTCCGTGAACGGGTCGAACATGTTATGGACTTTTGGGAGCAGACCGTTGGTCAACTTTCCGCCGAAGAACAGCAGAATCTGATTGACAGTTTAAAAAAGTTGCAACAGGTGATGGCAAAACCGGTGTGGCCAAGTTATTCACAGTTACACCCACGTGATACTGATCATTTACGGGAAAAGTTTGAAACCGATATAGATGAACTTGCCCAGACAAAACTGAAACTTGTCGGAATTCGGTTAATACTTGCACAAATTGCAGAAAAACGGAATGAGCACGAACTCGCCGCATACCTTAACCAAGCTGCATCCGAAGAGATACGACATACGAACCGGTTGTTTTCTCTACTCGGACATGGAGAACATTTTGACAAACTACTTTCATCACTCGTTGATGAAGATAAGGTCGTATATGAGGCGTTATTAGCATTAATTGATGATGCTCCTTGCACCGAAGAGGATGAAGAATTTGTCCTTCTCCAACAGATGCTTCAAGATAGCCATAGATATAAAAAATGGTTTCACAGGGTTCATAAACAAAAAAATCGGTGACTTCTATTCTATCAAAGGCCAACTGAGTCTCAGTCTTGGTCAATGCCACTTGAGAGGAGAACATGCAGTCCCAAAGCCAAGAAAATATTCCACTATCCGACAATGATGATGCCGAACTGATAGAGCAATTTCAGAATGGCAATACTGCCGTATTTGATACACTTTTTACCCGCTATCAGAAACGCACCTATCGGTTGGTTCAACGTTTTGTCTCAAATCATGAAGATGCGCTTGATATTACACAAGATGCTTTCATCAGAGCGTATCAAGGATTAAGTAATTTCAAGAGTCAATGTCAGTTTTATAGTTGGCTTTACCGCATTACAGTCAACCTCTGTATAGATTTTTTGCGTAAGAAATCTCGGTCGGAAGTCATGGTATATGAATCTGAAGACTCTGATGAATTGCCGATGGCGAACTTCCCTGACTTACGATCAGTTTCCCCTGCTAAAGCTGCTGAAAACAAGGAACTCAGATTACAGATACGGAAGGCTATCCGTCAACTGCCCCCTAAGCAACGCCAGATCTTTATCCTTCGTCACTGGGATGGATTATCCCTGAAAGATATTGCAACAGTAGTCGGCAGATCGGATGGCACAGTCAAAGCGCACCTATTCCATGCCCATCGCAACCTCCGCAAACATCTTCAACCTTACCTGAAGGAAGCGGATCTTTAGTCATTTTGTCAAGGACGGGGGTATTGCCCCCGTCTTCCCTGCCTGTCATACTTGAATCTTCATTAGGGACGATATGTTTAGCCGTAGCAGATTCATCCTTGATTGTGTTTTTTTGGACAACGTGTATTCCACAATTTCAAAGACTCACAATGAATTGTCCTGCGCCAAACGGTATTTCAATCAGAACTTACGCAAAAGATTGGATTTCACGACAAATTGAACTTATATTGCAAAGAATAGGCAATAAATTGCCCTACTACAAACGTTCGAACTTCTGATAACGAGCAAAATGCGTAAGTCCTGTCAAAAATAGAAAGGATATCGTGAGTTGCACAAAAATGGGGATACTAAAGCGAAACTGTTACATAAGCAGAAAGAGTAGAATAACGACTTTTTTGTTAGATAGGTTCGGCACCATTCTGCAGTATGTGCATGAAAGCAGCAAAATCTCGCACCTCGGCCGCAGCACGACGCAACTGCTTAAGACGTTCTAAACTGTCAATGCTCTCAATATCAGACTTTATTGCTTCTGTCGTGTCAATTGTGAAACGGATAGAGAGCAACTCTAAAATGCTCTCAACAGTATTATTACGTTCACCTTGTTCAATACCTTGTTCAATACCTTGTTCAATACCTTGTTCAATACCTTGTTCAATACCTTGTTCAATACCTTGTTCAATACCTTGTTCAATACCTTGTTCAATACCTTGTTCAATACCTTGTTCAATACCTCGTCTATATCCTTGTTCATCGCCTTGTTCAATACCTTGTTCAATACCTCGTTGTATCACATGATCGTAAAAAGGTGATTGTTGCATAATTGCCTCCAATGAAGCGTCCTTAAATAGTTCGGTGGATTGGACAAAACTCCCGAAAAGCGAGAGCGCAAACAGAAGCGTCCCCCGCATCTTGACATCAACATCAACTGTCCGTATCGTCTCAATACATTTCTCAGTCCAAGCGTTACGTGTCATGTCCGATGGCGGATCCATCAGAGCCGTGAAAGGTAGAATCCCTAAAGCAGCGGGATCCAAGAACGCTGCACCCTCTAACTCATAGATACGTATAACGTTATAGCGGAATACGCCACCGCCCCGATCTTCGTTTCCATACTCATAGAAACCAGGATCGTTCCGACCTGCGGGAGGACGGAAATATAGCACCGTTGAATAGACATTCTTTTCATATTCCAAATAAAGAACACTTGAATAAGCAAGCATCCGTAAATGCATCGGTTTATACGTGCTGTCGTCGGTTTGTGCTTCTATATGTAATATCGCCTCCTCATCAGGTAAGCGGACTTGATATATCATATCACTCTGATGTGTCTTAACCGTGATATGTTCTGTGTTCAACCGATTAGTGACTTCCACATCCGATGTCTTTAGTGCTAACACTGCTATGTCTTGCGGGAACTCCCCCGCAATATGTTTAAAGATCTTATCATACGCCGACATATCGGTATTATATCTGCTTTTATGAAGATATGTCAAGTGTTTTTCAGGGTAGGGCAGGGTTTTTCAGTTTTAGGTGAAGTATAGCAGATATAGCGAAATAAATCACGCTATATCTGCTTATTTTTAAATATTAACGATTGTGATAGAAAATGGGCAAAATACCTAAAACTGAAGAACCCTGCCGACCTACGAAGAAGACTTGACAAGGTATTAGTTACAAAAACTTTACACACCCTTATGGTTTTGGGTTAGCTGTGTGTTTGTAAACGTTGCAATTGTTCTCGGAGTTGTGCGACTTCAGTTTCAGCGTTCTCAGCGCGTGTTGCTTCTTGTTCAGCGCGTGTTGCTTCCTGTTCAGCGCGGGATGCTTCCTGTTCAGCGCGGGCTTCGGCTGCTTCGGTTGGGGTCTGCAGCCATGCACCCGCAACAGGATCATAGAAACCTAAACCTTCATCATCCACATGGAAATCTAAACTGAGAACATCAGAATGTAAACCACCATCTGCATGCTCAGATACCGGAACATAAACACCATCAACTAATGTCCAACCCATCAGTTGAGATGCCAAAAATAAACCTTCCGCATCATATAAGAAGTAATCTTGAATCCTTAAAGAGGCATAGCGATCCATTTTACGTCCCAAATCCTCATTATAAGTGGTTTTGCTACTGAACTCCATCACAAAATCAGGTGTTTTACCTTCCACCCAGACAAGATACGTACGCCGTTCTTTTTTCTCTAATCCGAAAGAGACTAACACATCCGGTGCGACGACTTGGCGCGGGTTGCCCTCCACATAATACATCAGTATATCACCAGAAACATAAACATCCGGTTGTTGTGCGTAATGTGCTTCAAGTGTTTCTAGTGTGCGAAAGAGAATCCGTCTGTGCAGGTCGCTTGCAGCCATGGGTTTACCATCCGTATCAGGGTAATATAGTGGTGTGTCTGTTGGAACAGAAGATATGTTCCGCTTATCTGTATAGGTTGTCATCGGTGTTTCTCCTTTTAGTCAAATACATGAAAGTATTTTAATACTTGAACCGTGGAGACTGCTTTTGCTAATTATAACTGAGAATTGATAAAAATAACAAGCACTTTATTAGGGTAGGATACCAAATACGGACATTCTATGCAAGAACTCTATTCATTTTCCATGCCAAAAACTTTACACACCAATTTCAAAGACTCACAATGAATTGTCCTGCGCCAAACGGTATTTCAATCAGAACTTACGCAAAAGATTGGATTTCACGACAAATTGAACTTATATTGCAAAGAATAGGCAATAAATTGCCCTACTACAAACGTTCGAACTTCTGATAACGAGCAAAATGCGTAAGTCCTGTCAAAAATAGAAAGGATATCGTGAGTTGCACAAAAATGGGGATACTAAAGCGAAACTGTTACATAAGCAGAAAGAGTAGAATAACGACTTTTTTGTTAGATAGGTTCGGCACCATTCTGCAGTATGTGCATGAAAGCAGCAAAATCTCGCACCTCGGCTGCAGCACGACGCAACTGCTTAAGACGTTCTAAACTGTCAATGCTCTCAATATCAGACTTTATTGCTTCTGTCGTGTCAATTGTAAAACGGATAGAGAGCAACTCTAAAATGCTCTCAACAGTATTATTACGTTCACCTTGTTCAATACCTTGTTCAATACCTTGTTCAATACCTTGTTCAATACCTTGTTCAATACCTTGTTCAATACCTTGTTCAATACCTTGTTCAATACCTTGTTCAATACCTTGTTCAATACCTTGTTCAATACCTTGTTCAATACCTCGTCTATATCCTTGTTCATCGCCTTGTTCAATACCTCGTTCAATACCTCGTTGTATCACATGATCGTAAAAAGGTGATTGTTGCATAATTGCCTCCAATGAAGCGTCTTTAAATAGTTCGGTGGATTGGACAAAACTCCCGAAAAGCGAGAGCGCAAACAGAAGCGTCCCCCGCATCTTGACATCAACATCAACTGTCCGTATCGTCTCAATACATTTCTCAGTCCAAGCGTTACGTGTCATGTCCGATGGCGGATCCATCAGAGCCGTGAAAGGTAGAATCCCTAAAGCAGCGGGATCCAAGAACGCTGCACCCTCTAACTCATAGATACGTATAACGTTATAGCGGAATACGCCACCGCCCCGATCTTCGTTTCCATACTCATAGAAACCAGGATCGTTCCGACCTGCGGGAGGACGGAAATATAGCACCGTTGAATAGACATTCTTTTCATATTCCAAATAAAAGAACACTTGAATAAGCAAGCATCCGTAAATGCATCGGTTTATACGTGCTGTCGTCGGTTTGTGCTTCTATATGTAATATCGCCTCCTCATCAGGTAAGCGGACTTGATATATCATATCACTCTGATGTGTCTTAACCGTGATATGTTCTGTGTTCAACCGATTAGTGACTTCCACATCCGATGTCTTTAGTGCTAACACTGCTATGTCTTGCGGGAACTCCCCCGCAATATGTTTAAAGATCTTATCATACGCCGACATATCGGTATTATATCTGCTTTTATGAAGATATGTCAAGTGTTTTTCAGGGTAGGGCAGGGTTTTTCAGTTTTAGGTGAAGTATAGCAGATATAGCGAAATAAATCACGCTATATCTGCTTATTTTTAAATATTAACGATTGTGATAGAAAATGGGCAAAATACCTAAAACTGAAGAACCCTGCCGACCTACGAAGAAGACTTGACAAGGTATTAGTTACAAAAACTTTACACACCCTTATGGTTTTGGGTTAGCTGTGTGTTTGTAAACGTTGCAATTGTTCTCGGAGTTGTGCGACTTCAGTTTCAGCGTTCTCAGCGCGTGTTGCTTCTTGTTCAGCACGGGCTTCGGCTGCTTCGGTTGGGGTCTGCAGCCATGCACCCGCAACAGGATCATAGAAACCTAAACCTTCATCATCCACATGGAAATCTAAACTGAGAACATCAGAATGTAAACCACCATCTGCATGCTCAGATACAGGAACATAAACACCATCAACTAATGTCCAACCCATCAGTTGAGATGCCAAAAATAAACCTTCCGCATCATATAAGAAGTAATCTTGAATCCTTAAAGAGGCATAGCGATCCATTTTACGTCCCAAATCCTCATTATAAGTGGTTTTGCTACTGAACTCCATCACAAAATCAGGTGTTTTACCTTCCACCCAGACAAGATACGTACGCCGTTCTTTTTTCTCTAATCCGAAAGAGACTAACACATCCGGTGCGACGACTTGGCGCGGGTTGCCCTCCACATAATACATCAGTATATCACCAGAAACATAAACATCCGGTTGTTGTGCGTAATGTGCTTCAAGTGTTTCTAGTGTGCGAAAGAGAATCCGTCTGTGCAGGTCGCTTGCAGCCATGGGTTTACCATCCGTATCAGGGTAATATAGTGGTGTGTCTGTTGGAACAGAAGATATGTTCCGCTTATCTGTATAGGTTGTCATCGGTGTTTCTCCTTTTAGTCAAATACATGAAAGTATTTTAATACTTGAACCGTGGAGACTGCTTTTGCTAATTATAACTGAGAATTGATAAAAATAACAAGCACTTTATTAGGGTAGGATACCAAATACGGACATTCTATGCAAGAACTCTATTCATTTTCCATGCCAAAAACTTTACACACCCGTAAAAAAAACGAACCAACGGAACTTCTTGTTGACGCTCCTTGCGGTTAGCGTCTCAAAAACCTTTCGTATCAACGCGATCGCTTCATGTTTACCGATAGATGTTGCAAAAGAGAAATCTAAGCAAAAAAGGTTGCTGCGTTTCCTTGACACACCCCTTCCCTGTCGGGATGTGATGCAAGCAGTGTTGGCTGCGGAGAAACACCGTATTGAGATCCGCTTCCTAAGCGTCGTCTTCGCTTATGGACTACTGCTTATCACTTATGAAAAGGCGGCAGGTTTCTGGGTGAAGACTTTTGAATCTAAACGCAAGATCTATTCAGTGATAACGATCATCAAAAAGATCATTGACGCGTGGTGGACAAAGGAGGAACTCCTCTTATTTACCAAACAGACATGTCTGAAAAACTTGGACTTTTTCACCACATAAAGACAGACTTTCTCACACATAAAACGGACAAACACAACAATGGAACAAAACAAAATAAAAATGGGGGTAAGTGACCACCATCTCAATGCTTTTTGAAACAATAATAGACTTTCGCTTAAAACGACCGAACCAATGTCGCATCCGGCAATTGTTGCGTTCAATCGCATGTGTCTCTGTTTTCGTCTGACCAACTTCTCTCCCGGGATCACAGCAGCATATGCCTGATAGTCATCCGTATAATAGACCTTGACGTTCCATCTTTCTAACTTTTCGATAAGTCCTTCAAGGGTGGCTTTATCCCGATCACCACACTCCCAAGCGATGAGTTCTCCGGTATCACGACACAAAACTTTCCATATCCAGAGTTTGTTTTTTTTTCTTTCAAATAGTGCCACATCTCATCAAGTTCAAGCACAACAGCATCGGTCTGCTTAGGGACAGGAGGCTTGGCATGTTCACCTCCGAACTTTTGTATCCACTCAAGGATAGTGGAGGGTGATGCTTGAAGCATTTTTGCGATGGCATTCATGGAAAGTCCATGGCAATATAGAAAGACAGCGAGGGCTTTCTATACGAGGTGTCTGCCTATGTAGGTGTGGTTTTCAGTCCATTGATAGGAGCAATCTTTGCACTTATATCGCTGTTTTGCGTTGATATGTCCATTTTTGACGAAGTGTTTGTGTTAACATCTTGGGCATTCCATCTGTGCTTCTCCTTGTCGTTTGTATGTATAGATATGTGCTAAGGATACCTTATCTGTCTTTGTGTATCAATAAAAATCGTTTTGATTTTTATTGACATTTTTTCACAAAAGTGTTAAACTTGGCAATAATCTAAAGTAAATGTGATA
Organism: Candidatus Poribacteria bacterium; assembly: GCA_965208245.1. Taxonomy (GTDB): domain Bacteria; phylum Poribacteria; class WGA-4E; order WGA-4E; family WGA-3G; genus MSPOR6. The sequence goes on along the minus strand of OZ242325.1, from coordinate 3,624,130 downwards.
AGATAGGTATGAGGACCCTCTATATCATCAATTTACCGAAAGCCCTCCTTTGATAATATATGGTAGAATTCATGCATCAAAAGAACTACTTGTCAAAATGATAATTATTGAGGCATTAGAGTATGAGTATAACAGTCAAGTTAAAAAACATTGGGATCATAAAGCAGGCAGAATTTACTCTTGGTGATTTGACTATCATCTGCGGAGAAAATAATACCGGTAAAACTTACGCAACCTACGCTCTGTACGGTTTCTTAGAGTCTTGGCGTAAATTTATCAATATTCCGATTGACGACGACCATATCCATAATTTACTGAAAGATGGTGCCCTTAAGATTAATTTAACAGGTTATGTCGAATTACCAAATCAGATGCTTCAAGAGGCATGCCAAAGGTACTCGGAGCAATTGGATAAGGTTTTTGCAGCCTCTGAAGACACGTTTCACAACAGTGAATTTCACATTGAACCAAGTACAATTCACCTGCAGGATCACGGATTCAAGGGCGAAGTAGGGATCAATCAAGAACCGTTTATTATCTACTCAATGGAAAAAGAGAGTACAGAACTAATATTCACTTTGGCAGTTAATGAAAAGAGAGAAAGGAGAATTGATTCTATTTTTGCAAAGGATACCCTGGGTTTCATAATTGGTAATGCGGTTTTCTCTAACTCTTTTCCGAGAGTTTTTATTTCTTCTGCCGAGAGGACAGGAGTTGCTATTTTTCGCAAGGAACTCAATTTTGCTCGGAACCGATTATTTGAAGAAATGGGACGAATAGATGAAAAAATAGATCCTCGAGAATTGTTATTCAAAGCGTACCAAATTTACCCTGAACCAATAGAAGACAACGTCAACTTTACCCGCCAACTTGAAGATATTGGGAAAAGAAAAAGTTTTATCGCTAAAGAGTTTCCTGAAATCTTGGAAGACTTTGCGGGCATTATTGGGGGGGAATATGTCATTACACAAAACGACCAACTCTACTATATTCCCAAAGGCACGCGTTCAAAGCTGACGATGGTTGAAAGTTCAAGCTCTGTGCGCTCTCTCTTAGATCTCAGTTTTTATATCAATTGTATTGCGGAGAAAGGCGACCTACTGATAGTAGATGAACCCGAATTAAGTCTCCACCCAGAAAACCAACGGCGCATGGCGAGACTCTTTGCACGGCTCGTGAATTTAGGTGTTAAAGTCTTCATCACGACTCATAGTGATTATATAGTCAAGGAGCTCAACACGCTCATCATGCTTAACCACGACAAACCGCATCTCAAAAGAATCGCTGAAGAAAACGGGTATGGGGACAGTGAGTTAATAACTGCCAATCAGGTCAAACTGTACGTGGCAGAAGGAAATCAACTACTGGATTTAGAAGAAGGACAAAAGAAACGTAGAAGGGGTCATAAACTCATACAAGCGAAAATCCATCCCAAGTTTGGTATTGAAGTCCCGAGTTTTGATAAGACGATCGATGACATGAACAGGATTCAGGACGATATTGTGTGGGGAGAAGAGTCAGTTTCGTGAACGATATACAGATATTACAAGAAATGCTCAGTCCTGACATGCAAGTTATGTTCCAGTCAGGTCAAGGCAAACCTTCTGTTGAATTAACGGATCCAGAATCTGGTACCACCGTAAAGATAAAAGGTGTACCACCTGATTCCATTGTTATCAGAGCAGAATTATATGATGAGTCTCTTTCTATCTTTAATGGAACAAAGGGAGAATGTAAGAGAGCTGATTTTGTCATTATATCTACTGATAATAACGGAAAAAATTGGATTATTTGTATTGAAACTCAAGAAAGTAACTCTAAAAAGGCCTGGGAAATTATCCAACAATTAAAGGGAGCATGCTGTTTTATACGTTACTGCAAATGTATAGGAAAATCGTTCTGGAATTCGGATAAGTTCCTTGATGATTTTGAGTGCCGGTTTGTGAGCATTGTAAAGATCAATCCTAATAGAAGCAGGAGAAGAATGCAACCCGATTATTCTAAATTGGAATTGCATAATACACCAGAAGATTTTAAGAAGATTCCTCAGCGTTCAGAAATCTATTTTAACAAGTTAGTGTATCCAGAAGTTTGATGATACGAAATCCATTTGTTATGTCAATCGAACAACACCCTTCTTGACATACTCTTGATATGAGCATGGTTTGCGTGGGTTAAAACTGCAGAAATAATCAATATATTAACTGCTTTGTCGAAATGTCTTTAACATCATAAATAGTTTCAGGGAGACCTATGTCAAAGAAAAAGAATGGAGGGTTTTCGGTTTAATAATGATTTCGTCTCAATTCTGAGGGTTTTCGGTTTAATAATGATTTCGTCTCAATTCTAAAACGCGAGTCCCTGACAGTCTAAGTTCTCAATCCTAAAATGGCATATACCATTACTTAGCCGAAAACCCTCAAAGCGAATCGGTCTTCAAGTCCGCAACGTTCTGGAAATGTATGTTCGAGCGAATGACGCATGACCTTTAGAAAATCCCACAAGATCATGTCACCATCAAAAGAGACAACCGAAATATTCAAGTGACCCTCCTGAAAGCATTAGGGTGCTGAGACACCGATTGAGGCGTGTATTTGTGTGAACTTCCACATATCGTCAATTTTTTCCAATACACCTGTCATTCGCATGACAAATTCTTCCTGAATACCTTGCCATTTAAGATTCCAGATTTGTTGTGTATAGAACCATGCGACATCATCGCGTTCTTGCACATCAAGATTGATGATTCTGATGCTGAAATCCTCAGTACTTGCGACGTGGTTTTCGTAGTAAGCTGTTATATCCTCACTACCTTCAATAACTTCATCAGCATCGGTACCTATTTTAACATAGTGTGCTGCAGGAAGCATCATCGCGATAAGGATTTCAGCATCTCTTGCAACAAGTGCGTCAAAATATGCATTCACCGTTTCATGCACATTCGGCATCGTGAATTCCTGTGAGTGCATCCCATAAAGCACTGCTCATCTGTTCACATGCATGTACAACTGTCTGTTGAGCATCTGGAGATAGTTCGGCTATTCTTGCAAGAAGTTTCTCCGCTTCGTGTTCATTATGTGAATGCGTTTCAAAATAGGGTTCTACCTTTTCGGGGAGTTGATAGAAAGTCTTTAGACCAGCCAACTTTGATTTGGCGGTTTCTGGTTGTTGCGCCTCAAAAGCGTAGAGCGCGCCTAAGGCTGTTTCACCATCAGAAAAGAGTTTTTCAGCGGTTTCTAATAGTGTATTCACTTGCGGGACCTGTGCTTCTGATACGTGGGTATTAAGACCGTCAGCAAAATCTGCCCACATATCAATATGTTCTGTTTCCTCTTCTGCTGTTTCGGGGTCATTTAATGTTTCCCACCCTTTTGGCAGTGTTGAGATAAATGCACCGTATTCACGCGCATAGCATTTCAGAGCATCGACAGGTAATTCACCTGCACCCCAAGCTCGATAAAAAGGATGATTCAGTAAATTATAGTTGGAGATTTTGTTGTCTAAAACTTGTTTGATATCCATAAATAACACTCCGTTTCTAAGATTTAATGTTTGGATGATTCATAAACTCGTTCTGCTTGGATCGTTCGTTCACTTTCTTCAAAATCTGCTTTGTTAGTATAGCATATCTATATACTGGTGTCAAGGTATTGAAACTTTATACACCCAATATGAATTTTAAACTTTACTATATGCCAGAATCTTGATAGAATCCTGACAAAATCCGAACATAGTATAAGGAAAAGTTTCAAATGACCGAAGAACAGAAATTTATTTTTGATCTTTAAGGGATATCTATTAATCCCAGAGGTGTTAACGAATTCAGAAAGGTGGACCTAACAACGGTAAGAATCTGCGTTATGATGGATGAAATGTAAAAGGAATAAGATATGGAAATTAGAGAGGTAGTCGTAACAGGTCAAAATCAAGTAGAACTACAAACAGCAATAATGGATACATCAATTCTCTCGCCAAATGAAGTTATAATTGATACGGAATATACCTTCATTAGCAGCGGGACAGAATTGGCAAACTATAAGGGTAGAGAACCGAAAGTTTTTCAACAAGGGACGTGGTGTGCTTATCCGTGGCGTTCCGGTTATGCAAACGTTGGAATCGTTCGTGATGTAGGGGTGAACGTTACGCGTGTGTCTCCTGGAACCCGCGTCTTCACTTATGGACAGCATGCATCCACGATTCGGTACACACATGATAGATTGATTGTACCTGTTAGGGATACCATAGACCACGGTGTTGTCGCTGCCTCCCGGATGGCAGGTGTTGCAATGACCTCTATCATTGTAACAGAGATTGGCACGCATCCGAACGTCATTGTGTTCGGATTAGGACTTGTTGGTAATCTGGCATCACAGATGTTCCAAATCCATGGATGTCGTGTAATTGGCGTTGATCCAGTAGAAGAAAGACAAAAATTGGCGGAAAGATGCGGTATAAAAGAAACCATCGGTGGTGATGCAGATGAAGTACAAGCACAGATAAAAGAGATTACCAAAGGACAGTTGGGTAATATCACTGTTGATGCGGTCGGACATAGCAGTGTCGTGATGCAGGCACTACGGGCAACGGCAAATTACGGACAACTGGTTATCCTTGGCTCCCCACGTGTTTCTATTAAGGGTGACCTAACAGAACTTCTCTCTGATGTACATCTTCGCTGGATTACCATACGTGGTGCGTTGGAATGGTGTGTCCCAATGTATTCTGACACAGGCAACGACACATCGCAATTCAGCAAGCAACAGACTATATTTGACTGGATTGAACATGAACAGTTACATGTTGAACCGTTAATTTCTCACCGTCTGAAACCTGAGCAGATAAAGCAGTCTTATGATGGATTACTAAATGAATCAGATGTATATACGGGTGTTGTTTTGGATTGGAATGAGTGAAGAAGGATTGGTTGGAAGAATGGAAGGGGATATGGGACAAATAAATATTCTTGAAATTCTTGATAATATATGATATAATTACCATATATACAAATGAATATTGAACAATTACGGAGATTTAGGCACAGCATGGCCACATCCATCGTGCTTTGTTCTATCATGATATATACATAATGTTTACGATATAGTATATTGTAAAATAAGGAGGTGAATAGATTGGCAATTGATGCAGCAAAGAAACGTGAATTGATTGGGAAACATCAGATACATGATCAAGATACCGGATCACCTGAAGCACAAGTAGCAGTATTAAATGCTCGTATTCAAGTATTGACGCAACATTTTCAGACACATAAAAAAGATCATCATTCAAGATATGGACTTTTTAGGTTAGTAGGAAAACAGCGCCGTTTACTAAAATATCTCTATAAGAAGGATGTCCCCCGGTACTATCGCCTAATTAATGAACTCGGAATTCGTGACACAATCGGTTCACAGAAAAGTTAAGTATGCCACCGTAAGCATTTTGTGTATGAGGAGGAAATTGAGTGAAAGTTGAAATGCAACTCGGAAGTGAGAAACTTTCGATCGAAATGGGGAAAGTTGCTAAACAAGCAGATGGAGCCGTTTGGGTACAATACGGTGGAACAGTTGTCTTAGTGACAGTAGTCGCAGATGATCGCGAAAATAATTTAGATTTTTTCCCTTTGACAGTAGATTATAGAGAGAGAGGTTACGCTGGGGGACGTATCCCTACCGTATATGGTAGGCGTGAACCTCGTCCCGGAACATCGGAACAACTCGTGGCACGACTTATTGACCACTGTATCCGTCCACTTTTTCCGAAAGAGTTTAAGGCTGAAGTACAAGTTCTATGCACCGTCTTGTCATCAGATGGTATACATCCCGCAGATGTTCCCGCTCTAATCGGTACTTCTGCTGCACTGTCTGTTTCTGATATTCCGTTCAACGGTCCGGTTGCAGCAGTGACTATCGGAAAAAAAGATGGGAAATTAATAATAAATCCAACTTATGAAGAATTACACGCTTCTGAAATAGAAGTTTTTGTGAGTGGCACATCAAAAGCTGTCATGTCAGTCGAAGGTGGTGGACACGAAATCCCGGACGATGAAGTAATTGACACTATTATCACAGCACATGAAGAAATTAAGGAGATTATTAAACTTCAAGAAGGCATCGTCGCTGTCTGTAGTCAGGAAAAACGTGCCTACGAAGCAAAATCAATAGAGGATACATTTAACACACGAATCAGAGACCTTGCTACGACTCGGATTAAAGAATCAATTGGAATGGCAGACAAACAACTACGTGAAGATTACCTTGAACAGATTCAAGTGGACATTCTATCTGAAATCCACGAGACTGGACCTGAAGAAAATGACCCGATTGCTGAACAAGATGCACGTTCAATTCTGAGTGATATAGAAAAAGAAGAGATGCGGAGTGCTATCCTTGTTGAAGGAAAACGGGTTGACGGTCGTGGGGTTGAAGATATACGTGCAATTTCAGGTGAAGTTGCACTCCTTCCAAGAACACACGGTTCTGCACTTTTTTCACGTGGACAGACGCAAGCACTCTGTGTTACAACACTCGGCACAACAGGTGATGAGGATGTACAACGCGGGCTTGATGGCGAAATTCGAAGAGGCTTCTTCTTACACTATAACTTCCCTCCGTTTAGTACCGGTGAAGTCAGACGCATGATGGGTCCCGGGCGCAGAGAAATTGGGCACGGCACACTTGCACAGAAAGCCCTTGAACCAGTTATTCCGAGTAAAGAGGAATTCAACTATACTATTCGCGTTGTCTCAGAAATACTAGAATCAAACGCATCCTCTTCCATGGCAACCGTCTGTGGTGCCAGTTTAGCACTCATGGATGCAGGTGTTCCACTAAAGAAACCTGTCGCTGGGATTGGTGTCGGATTGATTAAAGAAGGGGAACGGGAAGTTATCTTGACTGATATGCTGGGTACTGAAGATTTTCTCGGAGATATGGACTTTAAGGTCGCTGGTACAACTGAAGGTGTAACAGCAATTCAGATGGATATCAAAATAGACGGTGTTACCCCTGAACTCATGCGACGCGCAATTCATCAGGCAAAAGAAGCACGTTTAGCGGTAATTGAGCAAATGAACGCTGTCATTAGTGAACCACGCGCAGAATTATCACCGTATGCACCCCGTATCTACTCACTCCAAATCGCACCAGAAAAAATTAAAGACCTTATTGGACCAAGAGGTAAGACTGTTCAAGGTATCCAAGAGGAAACGAATACGACCATCAACATTCAAGATGATGGTATGGTTGAAATTGCATCAACAAGTGCTGAAGATGTAAAACATGCAGAAGAAAAAATTCGTGAAATTACTGCCATGCCTGAAATTGGCAAAGAATATAATGGAAAAGTTGTCCGAACAGCGTCCTTCGGTGCTTTCGTTGAAATTCTCCCCGGTAAAGATGGACTTGTACACATTTCACAGATGGGGGACGGTTATGTCCGCAGAGCCGAAGATGTGATGCAGGTAGGAGATGAGGTGACCGTCAAAATTATCACGATAGACGAACAAGGCAGGATAGACCTAGCACTTATTGCTGCTAACGGTGTACCGCTTGCCGAACTTGATACCTCACCAAGTCCGGAGGGAGACGAAGGTCCCCGTGAACCACGGGAACAGAGCCGAAGTAGTTATAGAGATAACCGACCATATCGTGATAGTCGTGATAGTCGTGATAGAGATAGACGCAACAGCCGATACGACCAACGCGATAATTCTCGCGACAACCGAAATCGCAGATCGCCACGTCTGCCAAAAGGCAGGTTTTAAGAGAGAACCTGAGTAGATATTGTAGGTGAACCTCATGAGAACTCGTAACTCCCGTGTCAGAAAACAAATTCAAGCAGAGAAGAAAGATCTGCTTTCCCAGAAATGGATGACGAATCTACTTGCGTTAATACTCATCTTTCTAATCGTCGCTTTTGTTGTCTTGTCTATTCCATCAGTCAAAAAGCATATAGTTGAATTTATACGTGTGTTACGCTATGGAAAAGAACGTCAACCTGAACGACCGAGGATTAACCCAAGTAGACTTCAAAATCCGTTTGCTATACCGTTGCTTCTACTAAAAGGAGATGATATAAATGCACACCAAACAGGCGCGCTATAGTACTACATCTTCTTTTAACAAATCTGTAATTCCTCCCAACGCACGGAAAATCAAAAAAACGCATACAGCCATTTTGAACGTTCTAGGGTTACTGTTGATATGCTTTAGCCTCTCAAGTCCATTTTGTTTGTTGACAGGATGTGGTTATGTATCCACTTCGTCTTATCTTGAGCATATTGAAACTATTAACATTCCACTAATTGAGATAATAGATCCCGATTTTGCCTATGATAATATATCACAACGTCCATTTGATGAAATTATTCACGAGAAATTAACTGAACGTTTTAACCGAAAATGGAACGATGGAAGTGATTGTCGGTTAACGATGCGGATACAGGACTACGACATAAAAGAACACGGTTTTGGACCAAGTGGTAACGTCGAGTTGTTGCGGATGATTCTGCAGGTTGAGTATGAGTTTTTTGATAATGTCAGAAGCAATCTCATAGAACGGAGAGGTAATCACCTACAGATCCACGACTTTTATGTCGTGGATAATCGGGGTGAACCACCAGAAACCTTGGACCAAGCAAAGAATCTGATCGTAGAGGAACTCGTTGAGGACCTTTACAATCAACTTGCAGAACAGTGGTAATTGTATAATGCACATCCAATCTGTGCTGCTTTGTTGTATTGCTATTGTGACGCTTTCTTCATGCCAGCAAGAACAAGGTAATTGGACATCAGTTTACCAAGAGCATGCGTATATTTTCGGTGTTTGGAAAGCTCCTTCGGTGAAGATTGCAAAAGGTGCAATAACCAACGTTTCTGTCAACATCCAGTCAGAATCCTCATCTAATATTTCCCAAGACCAAAAGATGCAAGAACAGATAGATACTGAAGATAACAGAAGCGAGATTCAGACTGAGTCTGACTTAGTTTCGTCTTTTAAAACACTCACTATCATTACCACTGCTATCCCCGAAACACTGTTACCGGAAGATGATGAAACGACAGACTGGATACGTTCTCGAAAACCTTCAACGTACAATCCTCAGAATATCTATATAGATCGTTATGTTCCTATAGAAATCTATCCTGAAATGTATCGCAAATATGGATTCCAAAGTCAAGCGGAAACCGAATATCAGAGTGCAAAATTTGGGTCAAACCCATTAATTTTGCTTGAGATCTTTGATATGGGAACACCTGAAAACGCTTATGGAATTTATAGCTTAAACAGTTATCCATTGCCAAAATTTGAATGGGTGGGATGTAAAGCCATTATATCTGGAAAAAATCTCTGGTTCTGGAAAGGCAAGTATTTTATTCAGATAGAGGGTTATGAGATTGCACCAGGAATACGTGAAGGAATGGTTGAATTAGCAAAAGTCGTAGCCAAGAAAATCCAAGATCCGCCACAAAAAATTCCGATGATCGAACTACTACCGCAATATATTGATGGTAGTGACAAATTGTTCACGTCTAATTGGGTATTAGAGCAGGCAAATAAGTCTCTGCCAAACGTTAAACCGTTGATGGGAAATGGTTCAGTCGGTGTATTAGCACGAACTAAATACGGACTAAAAAACTCGCGAAATTCGTATATTGTATTTGTTTTACGTTATGCAACTACTGCTGATGCCAAGTCCGCATACATTGTGTATCAGGACGCATTAACATCAGGAAATGTGACGTTTGAAAAGACTTCGCAAAATGGTGCTATTCTTATTGATGAAACAACTGCAGAACAGCCATGAAAAAACTCTCTTATGCATAGCGATAACCTTGCACGTATTTACGGTTTAGATCGAGGTATGCACATTTCAGATAGCAATCATTGCTATTTTCGCGATTTTGTGATTGTCAAAAACACAGATGAATTCTACATCGTTGAGATTAAGTATGAATACGAACGCAACCACATGGAAAAAGGAAAAAGGTTGAAAACATGCTAAAAATTCATTATACTTATAGACATGCAAATTCGCCCAAGAGAGATATTTTACTATACGACACCCAGCGGACATACCCCTTATCAGCAATGGTACACACGAATTAAGGATCAAAGGACACAGATAGCGATCTCAAATAGAATATCACGATTACGATCAGGGAATTTTAGCGATTTTAAACGATTGCGTAAAAATTTGTACGAATTGAGAATCCATAGCGGACCTGAATATTGCATTTATGGCTTTGGGTTAGCTGTGTGTTTGTAAACGTTCCAATTGTTCTCGGAGTTGTGCAACTTCAGTTTCAGCCGCTTTAGCGCGTGCTGCTTCTTGTTCAGCGCGTGCTGCTTCTTGTTCAGCGTGTGCTGCTTCTTGTTCAGCGCGTGCTGCTTCTTGTTCAGCGCGTGTTTCAGCGTTCTCAGCGCGTGCTGCTTCTTGTTCAGCGTGTGCTGCCTCTTGTTCAGCGCGTGCTTCGGCTGCTTCGGTTGGGGTCTGCAGCCATGCACCCGCAACAGGATCATAGAGACCTAAACCTTCATCATCCACATGGAAATCTAAACTGAGAACATCAGAATGTAAACCACCATCTGCATGCTCAGATACCGGAACATAAACACCACCAACTAATGTGTAACCCATCAGTTGAGATGGCAAGAATAGCCCTTCCGCATCATATAAGAAGTAATCTTGAATCCTTAAAGAAGCATAGCGATCCATTTTACGCCCCAAATCTTCAGCATAAGTGGTTTTGCTACTGAACTCCATCACAAAATCAGGCGTTTTACCTTCCACCCAGACAAGATACGTACGCCGTTCTTTTTTCTCTAATCCGAAAGAGACTAACACATCCGGGGCAACGACTCGGCGCGGATCACCCTCCACATAATACATCAGTATATCACCAGAAACATAAACATCCGGTTGTTGTGCGTAATGTGCTTCAAGTGTTTCTAGTGTGTGAAAGAGAATACGTCTGTGCAGGTCGCTTGCAGCCATGGGTTTACCATCCGTATCAGGGTAATATATCGGTGTGTCTGTTGGAACAGAAAATATGTTCCGCTTATCTGTATAGGTTGTCATCGGTGTTTCTCCTTTTAGTCAAATACATGATAATATTGTTAATACTTGAACCGTGGAGACATCTTTTGCTAATTATAACTGAGAATTGATAAAATAACAAGCACTTTACGCTCATGTCCAGGGTTCTTCAGTTTTCGGTGATTCTAAAGAATTACGCAACAAACGTTAATTTATTGAATTTATCCGTAGGTCGGGTAGAACGAAGCGTCATTAAAATATTAACTGGCGACACGTTCACGCTTCTGTCGGGTTTCGCAAGCTCTACCCAAACTACAAAGTCCACTATTAGTCCTACGCAAAAACTGACAATTCTTAAAACTGAAGAACCCTGGTCCTTCCATCGTTTTGATTGACATTTCCCTCTCTGTTAGTGTATCATAGTTACGAAATTCATACCAAAACCTAAACAATCAAAAAGTAGACAACAAATGAAAAAAACCCGGCTTTATGCAGTTCACAAATCACTTAATGCCAAGCTCACGGAATTCGGTGGGTGGGAGATGCCGTTGCAATATTCAAGCATTGTAAAGGAACATCTTGCAGTCCGTGAAACTGCAGGACTATTTGACTTGTCACACATGGGAGAGATTGACGTTAAGGGGAAAGGTGCAAGTGAATTAGTCCAGAAACTCACGACAAACGACATCAACCGCCTATCTGATGGACAGGTACAATATACACTCCTTTGTAATGAAAGTGGTGGCATCGTTGATGACATTGTCATCTACAGACATGCAGATGATGCTTATACCTTGGTTGTTAATGCTGCTAACATTGAGAAAGACTTTACATGGATAGAAAAACACAATAGTCTTGGGGCAGATGTAATTGATGACAGTGAAAATACAACCCTTATTGCGCTGCAAGGTCCAAATTCTATAGATATACTAAATCCTTTCGTATCCGAATTGGATGTAGTTGACATTTCATTTTTTCGATTTGTAGTTGGTGAAGTCGCTGGAATACCTGCTGCAATTTCTCGCACGGGGTATACAGGTGAGATCGGTTTTGAGTTATATGTTGATGCAAACAGATCGGAAGATTTGTGGAATACCTTATATCCTGCTGTGATAGCGGCAGAAGGACTACCGATAGGACTCGGTGCACGCGACACTTTGAGACTTGAAGCAGGACTGCGACTATACGGCATGGATATGGATGATGACACGACACCATTTGAAGCGGGTTTAGGACGATTTGTCAAATTAGATACGGATGATTTTATCGGTAAAGATGCTCTCCTGGCACAGAAAGAAGCAGGGAATTTAAGAAAGAAATTAGTAGGTTTTCAGATGTTGGACCGTGCCGTTGCTCGGTGTGGATATACAGTCTATCAGAATGGTAACCCTATCGGTGAAGTGACAAGCGGAGCACCGTCACCGAGTCTGAAATGTAACATCGGTTTTGCGTCTATTTCACCAGCCGCTGGGAAAAATATTGAAATCGACATCCGAGGGAAACTGCACCCCGCGAAAATCGTGAAGGTGCCTTTCATTTAGAAATGAACGTTTAAAAGTAGTAGGTACATTCCATGTGCCGTAACACATGGAGGCAATAAATTGAAACATTTCAAAAAAAAAAAAAATTCATTCCCTTGAGTTCGGAGATGCCCCTCTCAACTGTCCGGAGTCGATCATCTATCGAATCTAAACGCTGATCCACCTGATCTAAACGCTGATTGACATTTTCTAAACCTTGATCTAAACGCTGATTGACTTGTGCAAAACCGTCTTTCATTAATTCATAGAGTTCTTCATTTGTCATTATTAATTTCCTCTAATAATATGCCAATGCTACTTACCGACATTCTCATCATAAACGGATTGATAGAAAACAAACAAGGGTAACAGTGAGAAGTTCTCCACAATGCATAAAATATTATACCTTTTTCTGACCGGTCTGTCAAGTAGCTTCCATGGGGTTGAAAACATGCTAAAAATTCATTATACTTATAGACATGCAAATTCGTCCAAGAGAGATATTTTACTATACGACACCCAGCGGACATACCCCTTATCAGCAATGGTACACACGAATTAAGGATCAAAGGACACAGATAGCGATCTCAAATAGAATATCACGATTACGATCAGGGAATTTTAGCGATTTTAAACGATTGCGTAAAAATTTGTACGAATTGAGAATCCATAGCGGACCTGAATATTGCATTTATGGCTTTGGGTTAGCTGTGTGTTTGTAAACGTTCCAATTGTTCTCGGAGTTGTGCAACTTCAGTTTCAGCCGCTTTAGCGCGTGCTTCGGCTGCTTCGGTTGGGGTCTGCAGCCATGCACCCGCAACAGGATCATAGAAACCTAAACCTTCATCATCCACATGGAAATCTAAACTGAGAACATCAGAATGTAAACCACCATCTGCATGCTCAGATACAGGAACATAAACACCATCAACTAATGTGTAACCCATCAGTTGAGATGGCAAGAATAGCCCTTCCGCATCATATAAGAAGTAATCTTGAATCCTTAAAGAAGCATAGCGATCCATTTTACGCCCCAAATCTTCAGCATAAGTGGTTTTGCTACTGAACTCCATCACAAAATCAGGCGTTTTACCTTCCACCCAGACAAGATACGTACGCCGTTCTTTTTTCTCTAATCCGAAAGAGACTAACACATCCGGGGCAACGACTCGGCGCGGATCACCCTCCACATAATACATCAGTATATCACCAGAAACATAAACATCCGGTTGTTGTGCGTAATGTGCTTCAAGTGTTTCTAGTGTGCAAAAGAGAATACGTCTGTGCAGGTCGCTTGCAGCCATGGGTTTACCATCCGTATCAGGGTAATATATCGGTGTGTCTGTTGGAACAGAAGATATTTTCTGCTTATCTGTATAGGTTGTCATCGGTGTTTCTCCTTTTAGTCAAATACATGAAAGTATTTTAATACTTGAACCGTGGAGACTGCTTTTGCTAATTATAACTGAGAATTGATAAAATAACAAACACTTCACGCTCATGTCCAGGGTTCTTCAGTTTTCGGTGATTCTAAAGAATTACGCAACAAACGTTAATTTATTGAATTTATCCGTAGGTCGGGTAGAGCAAAGCGAAACCCGACCTACAAAGTCCACTATTAGTCCTACGCAAAAACTGACAATTCTTAAAACTGAAGAACCCTGGTCCTTCCATCGTTTTGATTGACATTTCCCTCTCTGTTAGTGTATCATAGTTACGAAATTCATATCAAAACCTAAACAATCAAAAAGTAGATAATAAATGAAAAAAACCCGGCTTTATGCAGTTCACAAATCACTTAATGCCAAGCTCACGGAATTCGGTGGGTGGGAGATGCCGTTACAATATTCAAGCATTGTAGACGAATGGGAATTTTTTCTATATAATTCAAACATAACATCCTACTAAATACTTTCATACTAAAATGCAATATATGCCATTCAAAACTATACTCTTCATTCTCATCCTGCTACTGCCAAACTCAGTATATGCACAAGATGATTATACAATACCAAAGAAACACCGGGTAATTCAAGAAGCATCCACTGAGTCAAGCACTGTCCAAGTTGACACTAAAATAAACAGCATAGACTTTACGGCACTAAATGGAACGACATACCGTTTAGACAATCTCTTGAAGCAGGGACCTGTCATGTTCGTATTTCTATCAACTGAATGTCCGGTAGCACAGCGATACGCTATGCGGCTGAAAAGGATGCATGCAGAATATAAGGAACATGGCGTTACTATTGTAGGTGTGTATTCCAACGACAATGATTCAGTTGAGGATGTAAGATCATATCTTGCAAAGGCAGAATACACGTTCCTAATCGCGAAAGATACAGATGGAAGTTTAGCACGACATATCGGCGCAACGATGACACCGCAAGCACACCTAATAGATACCGCCGCTATCCTTCGCTATCGGGGTCCGATTGATGATAATCGCTATGTAACACGTGTGAAGCATGAATACTTGAAGGATGCACTGAGAGCAGTGTTTGAAGGAAAACCTGTCCCCGTGAAAGAGACACCCGCATTCGGTTGCACGATTCACCTTCCTGATCTACCTGCCAAGACTGAAATTAATTACAGTGAACACATCGCTCCAATTATGCAGAAGCATTGTCAGGCTTGTCATCAGACTGATGGAATTGCTTCCTTTGCCTTGACTGGTTATGAAAATGTGAAGTTGTATGCAGGTAAAATCGTTGAACAGATACAAGGACGATTGATGCCACCCTGGCGAGCTGCTTCTGATTATGGGGATTTTAAGAATGAACGTAGACTCACGGACAATGAAATTGATTTAATAGCAAAGTGGGTTAAAGAAGGTACAACTTCTGGAAAGATAATTAATAATCCCGAAACGATCCAATCACCAAAAACTTGGACACTGGGTCAACCCAATGTTGTGAAAGAGATACCTATTGTCCTAAAAAAACTAACTGTAGGAAAACACGCTTCTATCACACTCTCCATTAACACAGATTTTGACGAGGACCTTTATATACGTGCAGTTGACTTTCAACCAAATAATTGGAAATCAGTACGACGTATAATTGCAAGTATCGGTTCCGAAGTAAAATTAATAGAAAATAATAGAACAGAACAAAAAAATGCAAATAAAACAGTGAATATGCATGACTTAAGAATCGGTATGTGGAGACCAGGCATTCACCCAACAGTTCTTCCTGATAGAATAGGTCACCTACTACCAAAGGGTGGAACAATAACGCTCGATCTACTCTATCAAGGCACGGATCGTGAGGAGCAAGATAACTTGAAATTCGGACTTTATCTCTCTGATGTACCAGGTACAGTTCGCACATACAAAACCACGCTTATGAATAGAGTGAATACACAAGGGAGCAGAGATAATTTAGATGAGCAGAAGAACGGTTTTTCTCATCATTTTCAGGAGGATGTCTATGTATTTGCAATAGAACCTATAAGAGATACAAGCGAAAATGAACTAAAGGTGGTTGCCATCACACCAACATGTGAACGTATAAAGATGATATGGCTTAAGGAAACGCAGATATATATACTAGATGAATGGCATGACATCTACCATTACCACGAACCCGTTTTTTTGCCAGCTAGGACGCGATTAGACTATGAATTTATTAGTACTACTAAACCTAAACAGAACCCAATTGTGCTGCATCTCTATTTTACGAAAGTATCTGAGTATACAGAATAAACTGAACAATGGACCACCTAATTGTTCTATCCAATCAAAAAATGGGGTACCTCCGTTTGTAGTACGGCAATTCTTTGCCCATTTCTGGATACAAAAGAAAAAAGATACTTTTTGCAAAAATAATGTTGACAAAAGAAATCATATATGATAAAATATTAAATGAAGGATAAATGCTCATATTTTTTCGCAAAAATAATGTTGACAAAAGAAATCATATATGATAAAATATTAAATGAAGGATAAATGCTCATATTTTTTTGCAAAAATAATGTTGACAAAAGAAATCATATATGGTAAAATATTAAATAAAGGATAAATGCTCATATTTTTTCGCAATAAAGGAAGAAGAACATACCTAATATCTATTTTTTAAAAGTTTCAATTCTATCTATAACCTAAGTTGCTACTTAAGTAGCAACTGCTTAAGTAGCAACTTAGGTTATAGATAGTCAAAAAAGAGAATTTCAGTGAACATTTTCAAAAATGCGATATATCCTTTCACCCTTATCATGGTGATCTTCGCTTTCTTGGTTACAACGACTGCTGATGCACAAGGACCCACCGCACATGTCACAGTCAGCACGAATACTGTGATTACGATGACCTACACCACAGCACCCAATACTGACCTAACAAAAAGTGATTTTAAAATTAATGGAGGATACCCATTACCCGCAAATGCTACGTTAACAAAAAACGCAGATGGCACGGTATGGACGCTAACATTACCCGGTATCACTGATCTGGATGACGTTAACCCCTTTCGCCATAAAGGATATCTACAAACAACGCTTAATGCAGGAACAAACGAACCCTTTGAAGGTCACAATAATGCCCCCCACCTCCCAGCTGGCGGATATGCAATCATCGCAACATACCGAGCAGAAGGTGTACGAGTGCCTGGAGACGGGCATCCCCCCAGAGATCCAGAATACCCTATACTTCCATCTTTCCTCAACGACCCTATCATAAAAAGAGATTGGGACGACCATTTTGATATTAGCAACAAAGAAGGAACTATCATCGAAAAAAATACACCCGGAGATATCATGCCGGACCTCTGGAGACATTTTCAAGGCGGAAAACGCGGCACAATTGATCTGATCGTTATTAATAACAGCGATGATGATCTAACCGATGGTCTACTTAAACTTACCGCCCCATTTGATGTAAGCAATAAAGCAAATAGAAGAGGACCCCCAGATTCCCGTTTAGTCATTATCAGCGAAGTCATGTGGGCACGCGACACATCCAAATTCGGTACCACTGAATACACACAAGAACAGTGGATCGAAATCTATAACAACACCGACGATTTTATCCTATTTGAGAATATCCGACTCACACTCTCAAACGAATTAGGCGGAATAGAAGATGAAGATAATACGCCTACCGACAGATTAAGTAATGCCGTTGATGTTCTAAATCATTGGGACATAACAGGTAAAGGGCAAGACGGTAGCACCGGTACACCACCCAAGGAATTTGTGTCTATGTATCGAACAAAGTCTGAAGGCACTGCAGGAGCAGGATGGCAAGACAACGCTTGGCAACTCTCCTCTCATGCACATGTATACAGCACACTCTATAGAGGATCACCTGGTAGAGCACATGAAGGCACAGATACAGCTCCCCAATCACGCACACTTCCATCAAAAGACGCTCCCAGAAAAAATAGAATCATTATCAACGAAATCGCAAATTTATCCGAAGAAAATGATTGGATTGAACTACGTAACAATTCCGGCACCCCACAATCTCTTACCGGCTGGACACTCTCTATTATGAAATCCATTAACGCTGAACAGGAAATCATCCGGTTCCCCGATATGTCAATCCCCGCCGGAAAAGTGTTATTGTTAGTAAACAAGGATCCGATCAACACCTCACTTGCCGGTGGCTATAACGTGAAAATAAAAGATCGCTTAAATCAAATAAGGGGTGCTGACACCAATATATCTTACTTGATCGTCAAAAAGGAAACGAATCACGGCTTTGAAGGTAAACCCATTAAAATACCAGACAATAACGACTGGCTGTTAATTCTACGCAGTGGACAACCATGGCTACCAAATAACGCAAATAGAAACCTCTATAACTCAGGACATAACATAGAAGATGTTGCTGGACCGGGTGCCTTTGAACTGAAGACTCTCAGATGGAATGTTTCAGAGTATGAGAAGAAAGCGGACGGTTCTGACGGGTCCCTAGGTGCCACAAAAGGCGATGCATGGGAAACAACAATTTTCCCATTAAACGGACGTAATGAAACCGGCAACAAACTGCTTAATCATAATCGCAATTTAGATGAAGGCACAGTCCATGTTCGCAATGCAAATAAACACGGCTTTGAAGTGGAAAGCTTCAATAAAGCACCCTTCACAGGTATCGGCTACGACAGGAATGTTCCCAATACGCCTACTTATGCAGGCACACCCGGATACCCAAATGACGTTGCTACAGCACGTTTATCTAACCTCGATGGCGGGAAACTCGTCATCAGTGAACTGATGTTAACAACAAGAGGACGCTACCCCCAGTGGATAGAACTACACAACACCTCTAAAACACACGGTATCCGACTCAGCGATCCTGATGACACTGGTAGTTTAAAACCGTGGAAAATCATAGTCGAAAACCATAACTCAGGATCATGGAAAGATAACAAACGTGAGTTAAATATCGAATTTGATCTGAGCGACTGGTTTGAATATATCCCGCCAAATCAGACAGTACTTATTACATCTTTTCGAACGCAACGTTCTAATCCAGACCACTTCCCTAACACTCGTGTTGCGGACGTATTTAACACGAAAAAAAAGGCGTTCAGTATGCAGAACCGCAGAGACCTTATCCTGAATGCTGAAGGCGGATTCTACATCAAAATCGTTGACAGCAGCGGCGCAACCTCTGATGAAATCGGGAACCTTGATGGACAACTTCCAAACGCACGAAAAGGAATCGGATTAGATGACCCCGTAGGATTTCAATGGCCAACAGACCTAACAGAAAACGGGTACCGAACTTCGTTAATAAGGATGAAAGATGCAAGCGGTGACTATCGAACCGCTGTTCCGACCCGTAATCGTGAAGGTGTCGCAACAGATTCACGTGGTGCTGTCATCCCGCTCGGTAAAAACGCAAAATGGGGAGACTATATTGATCACGCGTGGACACACGCTGCCAATACAAAACAATCTTTCGTCCAGGATACATGGTACGGTGATGAAAACGATATCGGCACACCGCTCCATACAAGTGGAACACCATTACCTGTTACACTCTCTCTCTTCCGTCCCGTATCAGAAAACGGAAAAGTCGTTATCCACTGGACAACCGAATCCGAACTCGACAACGCAGGATTCAACATCCTCCGAAGTCCAACACGAAACGGCACATTCAAACAAATCAATCCAACATTAATAGAGGGAGCAGGCACTTCAGCTGAACGCCATACCTACAAATGGATAGATACAACAGCAAAAACGGGAACTATCTATTACTATCAGATAGAAGATATCTCTTTGGCAGGTGAAAAGCAGACACTTGCAACGACGAAACTAAAAGGGTTAGTGTCTGCCAAGAACAAACTCACAACGCAATGGGGGACATTAAAGGAACAAGATTAAAAAGGGCAGCATGTAAATTCACAAAAAATGTCGTAGGGTCGCGGTTTCCCCGACTGCATATTGACTAATAGGAACAAAATGTCGTAGGGTCAGGGTTTCCCCCGACCGTATATTGCCCAGAATTGTAGGTCGGGTAAAGCGAAGCGAAACCCGACAGAACCCAATGGAACACAGCAAAAAAATAAAAAGGGTAGGTGAACTGTAGTAAAAAATCTGTATATATTTAGACAATTCACTATCTTTATTTTGATAATACTGTGCTTGTCAATCTGATTGACATGATTATCTGAATATCGTAGTTTTCTATCTATAGTTTTTGTTATTAATCATGTGTCGGAACACTTTGGCTGAAAGAGTGCCTTTAGAGATGATAGACGGATTCTCGGTGGATGCATAACATATCAGAAGCGAGTAAAAAGCGTTGATAGAAAGTAGAGATGGATTTAGGTGTTTATCTCTTGGAAGTGTGACTGCGAAGCACATAAAATACATCGTGAGCCTAAGAAAAAATAAAGCGTCTCTCTGTTTAGCAGAGAGACATTGTGAGATCACACCTGGACTAACGTTTGTTAGTCTTGCAAAACGGAGTTTCTGTCCAGTTTTGGAGACATGTTTAGGAATGCACGGAAATATCCAGTTTAAAAGGATCGGGAACCCCATAATGACAATATGTGTATCTTATTCAATGTGCTTAGGGTTAGACACCCCGCACAATCTAACAACATGCCAATCTTTGGCAAAGGTATAAAAAGGTTAATAAACTATGAAATATTCAAAATATTATTGGTCCTCATTATCTGTTCTATTAATAGTCATTTTGGTGTTAGCGTTTACTTCATTTTCAGTCATGGCTTTGCCGGATATAGGGCTGCCGGATACAGATTTAGAACTGCCAGATACAGATTTAGAACTGCCAGATATTGGCTTAGAACTGCCAGATAATGATAATCCGATTTTTGTTGATACTGCTGCTAACTCAAATCCATTAGCTTATGTCGAAACTAACATCTTTAACGATGTACGTTCAACTATTGAGATTAGATTTGTTGACCCCCCTAATCCTGAACCAATACGGTCAGATTGGACAATCAACGGAGGACTTCCACTGCCTGGGGGTTTTAAATTTCAATCAACAAGCGATAGAACGTATGAAATCACTATACCTTCTACTATATTGCCTGAACTGTTACAATATAAGGATTATGTAGAGGTTGTTATTGCGGATGGGCAAACAGAAATAATATATGACGAGAAATTTGATCCAGAAGCTGTGGCAGCAACTACTGCGTTGCCGGGTGTTCCTACTGCAGTCCTAATTCCATTAGCGATACTTCCCCAAGGCCCCCCTGAGAGTGCTGATGTCGGTTTTTATATACTTTTCAATGTGGTACCGTACCCGCCCTTGACAGCAGCAGACTTTACTATTAACGGCGGCAGATCCATTGGGAGGATGCAGCATGAACGAGTAGACGATGATCAACCCCTTTATAGAATCTCTTTATTGGATATGACAAAACTGCCTTCCACGCTCCGTTTTCGAGATTTTCCTGAGGTTTCTATCATCAAAAATACATTAACGCAAATTATACAAAAAACCGTTCATCCGCGCTATACCAAATTTGATTATGTTGATAATACGGACGAAACATACAACGTTGACATAACTATCTATTATAGCGGTCCCGCTTTTCCTAAACCTGACTTGGCTGATTTTACGTATGATGGCGGGAAACCGTTCTCAGATGAAAATTTAGAAGAACTAACTTTTCAACCTGATGACATCATGCACACAGTCTGGAAAATATCTATACAGAAGTGGAATGTGATACCTAAAACTTTGGAACTTAAAGGATATCATCCTATACAACTTATACAAGATCAACTGATAGAGATTAAACCTCTGAACACTATAGAGGTAATTAGGGTTAGTGATACCGACACAGCTGTGCATTCTAGCATCAACACGGACACGGCTTTGCAGACAAAGCCAGGTGCTGATATTCCCGCAAAGGATAAGATCATCATTAATGAAATCGCAAACCTATCCGCAGAAAATGATTGGCTAGAACTGCTAAACATCAGTGACAATCCACTATCGCTAGATAAATGGGTTCTGTCTATCGCCACTGAATATAATAATGAAACAGAGATTATCCGGTTCCCCGATATATCTATCCCTGCCGGCGGTATCCTCTTACTCGTGAATAGGGACCCCGCAAACACCGGACTCGCAACAGGCTATAATGTGAAAGTAAATACAAAGTCACAAGCCGAAGGCGCGGATGAACGTATCTCTTACCTCATCGTGAAAGGTGAAACTAACTACGGATTCACAAGTCCGGGCATTGACCTACCAGATCATAACGACTACCTGCTGATACTACGTAGCGGTCAACCCTGGGACGTTAAAGATGGCAACAACGTCTACAACTCAGGATACCAGATAGAGGATGTCGCTGGACCCGCGTCTATCACTTTGGAGATAGATGAAAACGAAATTAATCCGCCTAAAGAGAAGAATAAGGATGGCACAGAGGGGGGAGACCTCTGGCACACTACAGTATTTCCCCTAAACGGACGCGAGGAGACAGGAGAAATACTGCTGCGGTTCAATCGCACGCTCACCGAAGGCACTGTACACGCACGCAACGTCAATAAACACGGATTTGAAACCGAGAGTTTCAATCCCGCACCCTTCACAGGGATCGGCTACGACAATGACATCACAGATGACGGGGGACACCTCGGCACGCCAGGATATCCGAATGTTGTGGCATCCAATATCTCCGATCTCAAGACAGGTCGATTTATTGTCAGTGAACTGATGCTAACAACAGATAACGGCAAATACGCACAATGGATAGAACTGCACAACACCTCTCAATCAGAAGCAATTAATTTAGAAGACCCCGATGGTGACGGCGACCTCACTGCCTGGAAAATGATAATTGAAAACCATAACTCAGACTCATGGAAACGTATCAGACGTAACTTGCACGTTGAAGTTGATCTGAGTGAATGGTTTCAATATATTCCACCCAAGCAGAAAGTGTTGATCGCTGCTTTCGCGGATAGAAATTCGGGGGTATCCGATTTCCCATCCACGAGAGTCGCAACGCTCTGGGAAACACACAGACGTTCCTTCAGTATGATTAAACGTGGCAATCTCTTCTTAAATGCTTCAGGCGGATTCACTATCAAAATAACGGACAGTCAAGGAAACGTTTCTGACAGTGTCGGTAACCTGGATGGGACACCAGCTGATCCTGATGCAGGGAGAAGCAGCGATGACCCCGTCGGCTTTGACTGGCCTACCGACTTAACAGAAGACGGTCACCGCACATCATTGATACGCCTAAAAAACACCAATGGTAGCACGCGCACCGGTATGCCAACACGTGATGAAATAGGTGATGCAACCGATAAAAAGGGGGCAGTTCTCCCACTGGGATCAACTGAGAACTCTGATACAGAAAGTTTTGCATGGAAACATGCAGCAGATATAAACCTTGACGACCTCGCCAAAATGACATGGTTCGGCAACGAAAACGATATCAGCACACCGCTAAACCTAGAAAACACAATGATGCCTGTCTTACTCTCATATTTCCGTCCGATTCTGGAAAATGGCGAAGTCCTTATTCAATGGACAACGGAAGCCGAGCTTGACAACGCAGGATTTCATATCCTCCGCGCAGAAACACGGGATGGACACTTCAAACGCATCAACACCCAGTTAATCCAAGGTGCCGGTTCAACTGCTGAACGACATACTTATGAATGGATAGATACAACCGCCAAACCGGGAGTTGTCTATTACTATCAGATAGAGGACGTCTCTTTTTCAGGAGAACGCTATCGACTGGCAACAACGAAACTAAAAGGATTAGTATCTGCCAAAAACAAACTCACAACACAATGGGGGACATTAAAGGAACAAGATTAAGAAGGGCAGCATGTAAATTCACAAAAGATGTCGTAGGGTCGGGGTTCCCCCGACTGCATAAGGTTCCCGACTGCATATTGCCCGATAGGGACAAAATGTCGTAGGGTCGGGGTTCCCCCGACCGCATAAGGTTCCCGACCGCATATTGACCAGAATTGTAGGTCGGGTAGAGGGTAGCGTCATTAAAATGTCAACTGGCGACACGCTCAAGATTCTATCACGATTCGCTACCCTCATTCTAAAGTTCAACATTATATTTCTAAAAAAGGAGAATTTCAGTGAATAATTTTAAAAATGCGATTATATCCTTTCACATCATCACGGTAATCTTCACCTTCTTGGTTACAACAACTGCTAATGCACAAGCCCCAACCGTAACAACTACAATCGGCGCGAATACTGTGATTGTAATAGCTTATACCGCAGCACCTGATACTGACTTAACAATAAGTGATTTTAAGATTAATGGGGGATACGAATTACCCGAAAATGCTACGTTAACAAAGAATGCGGCCGGTACGGACTGGACGTTAACCTTACCCGGTATCACGGATCTGGCTGACGTTAACCCTTTTCGCCTTAAAGGATATTTACAAACGACGCTTTCGGTCGGTGCTGCCGATAATTTTGAGACACCTACAGATGGCACATTCCTTCCAGCTGGCGGGTATGCAATCATCGCAACGTATCGCTCAGCAGGTCAAACTGGCAAAGTTGATGGCGGTGGTCTAAATGTTCTAGCGAATATAGATTATCCGAGACATCCAACGTATCTCAATAACCCTGTCGTGCGAAGAGATTGGGACGATCATTTTGATGCTGCCGTAGAAGGAAATATCATGCCGGATCTCTGGGAACATTTTCAACAGGGACAACGCGGTACGATTAATCTGATCGTTGTTAATAATGATGCTGATGTTACCAATGGTCTACTTGATAGCACGTTCGATATTACCAATGAAGCGAATAGAAGGGGCCCCGCAGATTCCCGTTCAGTTTATATCAGCGAAGTGATGTGGGCGCGTGACACATCGCAATTCGGTGAGGTTGGATACACGCGCGAACAGTGGATCGAAGTCTACAATAACAGCGGTGATTTCATTCTATTTGAGAATATCCGATTCACACTCTCAAACGAAACAGGCCAAATAGAAAAAAAAGACTTTACGGACAGATTGAGTAATGCTGTTGATGTTTTAGACCATTGGGATTTAACAGGTAAAGGGCAAGATGGGAGCTCCGGTAGCCCAGTCAAAGAATTTGTGTCTATGTATAGAGCAAAATCTAAAGGCACCGCAGGAGCAGGGTGGCAGAAGGACGCATGGGCACGTTCCACAAGCGCAAATGTGTATCGAAGTAACTACCGAGGCTCCCCCGGTAGAGCACATGTCGGCACAGATACAGCTCCTAAATCACGTATACTTCCATCAAAAGACGTTCCCAGAAAGAATAGAATCATTATCAACGAAATCGCAAATCTATCTGAGGAAAATGATTGGATTGAACTACGTAACAATTCCGGCAGCTCACAATCTCTTAATGGCTGGGCACTCTCTATTATGGAATCCCTCAACGATGAACAGGAAATCATCCGGTTCCCCGACATATCAATCCCAGCAGGGAAAGTGTTATTATTAGTAAACGAAGACCCGATTAGGACATCACTGGCTACCGGCTATGATGTGAAAATAACGGATCGCTTAAATCAAATAAGGGGGGCTGATGCCAATATATCTTACTTGGTCGTCAAAGGGGAAACGAACCGCGGTTTGAAAGGTAAACCGATTAATATACCTAACAATAACAACTGGCTGTTAATTCTACGCAGTGGACAACCGTGGTTACCGAATAACGCAAATAGAGACCTCTATAATTCGGGACATAATATCGAAGATATTGCTGGACCGGGTGCTTTTGAACTGAAAACCATAACGCTGACAGAACCGGAGTATGAGAAGAAATCGGATGGTTCTGACGGTTCCCTAGGTGCCACAAGGGGGGATGCGTGGCAAACGACAGTTTTCCCATTGAATGGGCGTGATGAGTCCGGTAATAAACTGCTTAAACATAATCGCAATTTAAACGAAGGCACAGTGCATGTGAGAAATTCAAATAAACAAGGTTTTGAAGCAGAGAGCTTCAATCCTGCACCTTTCACAGGTATCGGTTATGATAGGAGTGTTCCTAATACGGCTGCTTATGCGGGCACACCAGGTTACCCGAATGGTGTTGCTACAGCGCGTTTATCTGATCTTACGGGTGGGAAACTCGTTATCAGTGAACTGATGTTAACAACGAGGGGGCGTTATCCTCAGTGGATAGAACTGCACAACACCTCAAAAACACGCGGTATCCGTCTCAGTGATCCTGATGGCGATGGCAACCTGAAACCGTGGAAAATCGTCCTAGAAAACCATAACTCAGGATCATGGAAAGATAACAAACGTGAGTTAAATATCGAATTTAACTTAAGTGACTGGTTCGAATATATCCCGCCGAATCAGACAGTGCTTATCACGTCTTTTCGGACGCAGCGTTCCGATGCGCAACATTTCCCTAATGCTCGTGTTGCGGATGTATTTAACACGAAAAGAGATGTGTTCAGTATGGAGAACCGCAGAGACCTTATCCTGAATGCTGAAGGCGGATTCTACATCAAAATCGTTGACAGCAGCGGCGCAACCTCTGACGAAATCGGGAACCTTGATGGACAGATCCCAAACGTACGACAAGGAATCAGATTAGATGACCCCGTAGGATTTCAATGGCCAACAGACCTAACAGAAAACGGGTACCGAACATCGTTGATAAGGATGAAAAATGCAAACGGCAACTATCGAACCGCTGTTCCGACCCGTAATCGTGAAGGTGTCGCAACAGATTCACGTGGTGCTGTCGTCCCGCTCGGTAAAAAAGGACGCTGGGGTACCTACGTTAACCACGCGTGGACACACGCTGCCAATACAAAACAATCTTTCGTCCAGGATACATGGTACGGTGATGAAAACGATATCGGCACACCGCTCCATACAAGTGGAACACCATTACCTGTTACACTCTCTCTCTTCCGTCCCGTATCAGAAAACGGAAAAGTCGTTATCCACTGGACAACCGAATCCGAACTCGACAACGCAGGATTCAACATCCTCCGAAGTCCAACACGAAACGGCACATTCAAACAAATCAATCCAACATTAATAGAGGGAGCAGGCACTTCAGCTGAACGCCATACCTACAAATGGATAGATACAACAGCAAAAACGGGAACTATCTATTACTATCAGATAGAAGATATCTCTTTGGCAGGTGAAAAGCAGACACTTGCAACGACGAAACTAAAAGGGTTAGTGTCTGCCAAGAACAAACTCACAACGCAATGGGGGACATTAAAGGAACAAGATTAAGAAGGGCAGCATGTAAATTCACAAAAAATGTCGTAGGGTCGGGGTTTCCCGACCGCATAGGGGGCCCCCGACGCATATTGCCCGATAGGAACAAGATGTCGTAGGGTCGGGGTTCCCCCGACCGCATTGCCCGATAGGAATAAGATGTCGTAGGGTCGGGGTTCCCCCGACCGCATATTGACCAATTAACAATTCAAACTTCATTTCCGAAAATTGAAGGGAGCTGTTATAATTCAAAGTTATTAAATTTTACTTCATTTTAATCAAGCTGATTCGGCTTAATAAAAAAGGAGAATATTCATGACATTTTCAAGATATTTTCTACATCGGTGCGTTTTTCTATTAGCAATCGTTTCAGCAATCTGTTTTGTTGAAATACCGGCACTAACTGAACCGAACATCTTAGAAAAGTATAATATTGGTTTTATTACTGCGAGTGTCCAAACGAATAAAAGGACCGTAACGATTGATATTCGTTTTTTTAAACCCCCTACACCTGAGTTGACAAAGGGAGACTGGACAATTAACAGTAGACAAGCACTCCCTGCTAATACAGAGTTTAGAAAAACTGCTAATAAAGACTATCAAATTAAGTTTTTGGATACCACTGAAGTGCCGCTTACACTTGAGTTTCGTAACTATAGAGGATTTAATTTTGAAGATAATCGATCAGGTTATCTAGCAAACGAAAAAATAGTTGCCGATTTTCGTAGTTTCGCAACTCTAAGACCTTTAGGATTTCAAACCACTGTATATACGGATGAGGACAATCCGTTTGTCGCGATTGATATTTCTTTCAACGTACCACCTTATCCACTGCCAACAGAAGCAGATTTTTTATTTGATGGGAAACCTATTCCTCAACATCTGATAGACGACTATGAGGTGTATCTGGATAGTTATGGTGATAAGTCCTTTGGCATGATTTTTGAAGATACAGCGGTAGTACCTAAGACGCTTCAATTCAGGGACTTTCCCACCGTCAGTCTCATCAAAAATGGTGTCGTAACAAATACGACGAATGACGAAACGCTTATTTCTGTTTTAGTCGAAAGTTTTGAAGCCGAATCCGATCCTTATGATGGGACGTACTATCCTGCAGAAGTCCACATTATTCTTACCTATAACCGTCCCGTACAGTATGAACCGAAACTCACTGATTTTACAATAAATGGTGGACAACCGCTATCTACATGGCCATCAAGTAGCGTGCAGATCGACCAAGGTGATTATGGGGATATGAGAATAGATTGGGCTATTATCTTCATGGATACGACCCGGATACCGAAGACTCTTGAGGCACCCGGTTTCCATCCTGTTCATCTTGTTAATGATGTAAATCTACTTTTTGTACCTTTGACTTATGCGGTGCCTACAGACTATGGTTCTCCAGTTGGTGCGGGTACGCTTTCAGTTGGTGCGGGTACGCTTTTGCAGACAAAACCGGGTGCTGATATTCCCGCCAAGGATAAAATTGTCATGAATGAGATTGCGAATCTGTCGGGGGCATCTGATTGGATCGAACTGCTAAACTTGAGTGATAATTCACTAACGCTTGATAAATGGGCTTTGTCCATCGTCACTGAATATAATGACGAAACGGAAATCATCCGTTTCCCCGATATATCCATCCCCGCCGGCGGTATCCTCTTACTCGTGAATATGGATCCTGCAAACACGGCACTCGCTACGGGACATAATGTGAAAGTGAACACATTGGATCCCCCCCCTGATGCTGATGAGAATATCTCTTACCTTATTGTGAAAGGTGAAGATAACTACGGATTCACAAGCCCCGGCATTGACCTGCCAGACCATAACGACTGGATGCTGATCCTACGGAGCGGTAAACCCTGGGATGTCAAAGATGGCAACAACGTCTATAACTCAGGGTATCAGATAGAGGATGTCGCTGGACCTGCATCTATCACTTTGGAGATAGATGAGAACGAGATTAATCAGCCTAGGGAGAAGAATAAGGATGGCACAGAGGGGGGGGGGTACCTCTGGTCAACTACAGTTTTTCCCTTAAACAGCCGCGAAGATACCGGTGATATGCTGCTAAGGTTCGATCGCACGCTCAATGAAGGCACAGTGCATGCACGCGATGTTGATAAACACGGATTTGAAGTTCACAGTTTCAATCCTGCACCTTTCACAGGTATCGGCTACGACAGCGACATTACGGATGACGGGGGACACCTCGGCACGCCAGGATATCCGAATGTTATGGCATCCAGCGTCTCCGATCTCAAGACAGGTCAGTTTATTGTCAGTGAGTTGATGTTGACAACAGATGGTGGCACGTATGCCCAGTGGATAGAGTTGCATAACACCTCTAAATCAGAAGCGATTAATTTAGAGGACCCCGATGGTGACGGCGACCTCACTGCATGGAAAATAACGATTGAGAACCATAATTCAGGCTCATGGAAACATATCGGACGCAGCTTGCACGTTGAAGTTGATCTAAGTGAGTGGTTTCAGTATATTCCCCCCAAGCAGAAGGTATTGATTGCTGCTTTTGCGGATCGAAATTCGGGTGCATCAGATTTTCCATCTACGAGAGTTGCGACGCTCTGGGAGACGCACAGACGTTCCTTCAGTATGATTAAACGCGGCAACCTCTTCTTAAATGCTTCAGGCGGATTCACTATCAAAATAACGGACAGTCAAGGAAACGTTTCTGACAGTGTCGGCAACTTGGATGGGAAAGCCGCTGATCCTGATGCAGATATAGGCAACGATGATCCTGTCGGTTTTGACTGGCCTACCGAGTTAACAGAAGATGGTCACCGCACATCATTGATACGCCTGAAAAAACCCGATGGTAGTGCGCGCACCGGTATGCCAACGCGTGATGAAATAGGTGCTGCAACCGATAAGAAAGGAGCGGCTCTCCCCTTGGGATCAGATGAGAGTTCTGATACGGAAAGTTTTGCATGGAAACATGCAGCAGATATAAACCTTGATGACCTCGCCAAAATGACATGGTTCGGCAGTGAAAACGATATCAGCACACCGCTAAACCCAGAAAACACAATGATGCCTGTCTTACTCTCATATTTCCGTCCGATTCTGGAAAATGGCGAAGTCCTTATTCAATGGACAACGGAAGCCGAGCTTGACAACGCAGGATTTAATATCCTCCGCAGTGAAACACGTAATGGACACTTCAAACGCATCAACACCCAGTTGATACAAGGTGCCGGTTCAACTGCGGAACGACAAGCTTATGAATGGGTAGATACCACTGCCAAACCGGGAGTTGTCTATTACTATCAGATAGAGGATGTCTCTTTTTCAGGTGAACGCTATCGACTAGCAACAACGAAACTAAAAGGATTCGTTTCTGCTAAGAACAAACTCACAACACAATGGGGGACATTAAAGGAACAAGATTAGGAAGGGCAGCATGTAAATTCACAAAAGATGTCGTAGGGTCGGGGTTTCCCCGACCGCATAGGGGGCCCGACCGCATTTGTCCAATAGGAACAAAATGTCGTAGGGTCGGGGTTCCCCCCGACCGCAATTAAATTTTGAAGGTTTTCGTTTAAATAATGATATTGGTTTCTGCCTGCCCGATTTTTAGAATTTCAAATACGTTTCCATTGACGCGAAATCTTGCAAATAAAGCGACTGTCAAGTTGACCATTTTCACACTTTTTGAAACGATAATAGACTTACGTTTGAAACGCCCAAACCCATGTCGCATGCGACAGTTATTGCGTTCTATAGCATGCGTTTCCTTTTGAATGCTGCCTGATAGTTCATCATTTCCTTGATAGCATATCAAATCCGACAGCTGTGACGAGTACTGCGCCGGTTATGATGTCCTGCCATGAGGGTCCCATGTTTGCCATACTCATGCCATTGCTAAGACTTGCCATAACAAATGCACCCAAGATCGCGCCGAAGATTGTTCCGCTCCCCCCCATCAGACTCGCGCCACCGATGACACATGCTGCAATTGCTTCTAACTCAAGCAATCGTCCTGCTTCGGGTCCAGCACTGCCAATTCGCGTTGTCATAACGATACCAGCAATTGCCATTAAGGCTCCCATGAGAGCAAAGACTCGCATCGTAATCCCCTTAACATCAATTCCAGATAAATAGGCTGCGTCTGAATTGCCACCGACTGCATACACATATCTACCAAAACGGGAATAATTTGTAATGAAATGAACTATGAATGCTAAACCGAACATGATGCAAGCAAGCACAGGTATACCTTTATAAGAATTCATGACCAACACAAAAGCGATAATGATAAGCCATATTAGAATACTTATCAGAATATAGTTAAGTTCTGTTTTGAGAGATCTTAGATCAGTTGTTTTCTTAAATCGTCTAATATACACTAACACAAAAACGATGATGCAGAACAACAGAAGATAGATACCAAATGCTTTCGGTAAGTATGCAGTTCCAATCGCCTTTAACCAGTTATCGTGTAGTGCTATAGTCTCACCTTTTGTGACTGCTAACATCAGTCCTCTGCAAACCAAGAAACCACCCAACGTAACAATAAACGCTGGTATGCGTAGATATCCAACAAGATACCCTTGTATAACACCAATACATGTGCCTAAACAGATGACGATAATTAGGGTTAAAGTAACTGGTAGGTTCCACCAAACATGGAGTATTGTGGTGACAGCACCAAGCAATCCTGCCCCAAACCCGACTGAAAGGTCGATATGTGCTGAGATGATGATCAAAACCATACCGATAGCGAGAATTGCAGTAACAGCAGCTTGACGGGTAAGGTTAAATAGATTTCGTCCAGAAAGGAATAAACCATCGGTTACAAGTGTAAAGATAACCCAAATACAGAATAATGCAAATACCATTGCATACATGCGTAAGTTTAGTTGTTTCATGTGTGTTGCTGTATTTGCTAAGTCGTATCATCTCCGAACAGAGAAAAAAAGTTTCCTGAAGTCATCTCACTCACTATTTCCACTGAAGTGTTCCTTAGTTCTGCGATCTTCTCTGCAACTGCACGCACATAAGCAGGTTCGTTACGTCTCCCACGTCTGAATTGCGGTGTGAGCCAAGGACAATCAGTTTCAATGAGTAACCTATCAAAAGGCACTTCTTTGGCAACGAGTTGCACATCTGCAGCCTTTGGATAGGTGACAATACCACCGATTCCTATATGAAGACCGATTTCAAGACTTTTTTGCATGCGTTCTACATCACCTGTGAAACAGTGCAGTACGCCACGGAGTTTGCCTTTTCGTTCTTCAAGGATTGGTAGTATATCATCGTAAGCGTCACGGTTGTGTATGATG
This sequence comes from Candidatus Poribacteria bacterium, assembly GCA_965208245.1. Taxonomy (GTDB): domain Bacteria; phylum Poribacteria; class WGA-4E; order WGA-4E; family WGA-3G; genus MSPOR6. The sequence continues at coordinate 3,591,590 of OZ242325.1, read as the reverse complement.
ATAGGCATTCCCGTTGCTTCGGCAAGGTTTAATTGCTTTTCAAATACATCTTTTTGTGTATTTCGCGGAGAAAGGTCTCTGTAGTAATCAAGACCGATTTCACCCAGTGCAATCACTTTTGGATGACGTAGTAGGTCGCAATAGGTAGATAGGATCTCACTTGTGAAATCTGCCGCATCGTGTGGATGCATCCCGACGGTGGCATATAGTTGATCGTATTTTTCTGCAAGTTCTACTGCTGCAAGACTCGTTTCCAGATTGATACCGATGATGAGAATATGCGTAACACCCGCTTCAACTGCGCGTTGCAACATTTCTTCACGATCATGGTCAAATTGGGATACTTGAATATGTGTGTGTGAATCAATTAGCATGGTGTGTATAGGTGTGAGACTACATGAAAGGCGTTCTAATGACAGCCTCAATTGTATGGGCACGTTTGGGTTGCGTGACGAGGAAGAGAATTAGCTCTGCAACATCTTCGGGACGTGTAAGATGCTCAATCACATCGTCAGGATGATTATCACAACGCATCTTTGTATCAACGGGACCAGGACAGACAACCGAAGCCTTTACGCCATATCGTTTCCCTTCATTGTTGGTTGTTTCCGTAAAACCGATGACAGCGAATTTAGAAGCACAATATGCACCGCCATTCACATGACCGATCTTGCCTGATACAGATGATACGTTGACGATATGTCCGCTCTTTTGTTCACACATGTGAGAGAAAACCGCTTGTGTGCACAAGAAAACACCCTTTAGATTAACCGCCATCGTTAAATCCCAATCTTCTTCACGAATCTTCGGTATCGGATTATGGATGGCAACACCAGCATTGTTGACCAGTATATCTACTTTACCAAAAGTATTAAGAGTACTTCTGATCAGCGTGTCAACTTCTGATTTCTGTTGAATATCTGTTTGAATAGCGATGGCACTTCTACCAAGTTTCTTAATTTCTTCAACGACGACGTTTATTTCTTTTTCTGTTCTGGCAGCAAGTACGATGTTCGCGCCTTCATTTGCTAACGCGATTGCAGTTGCGCAACCTATCCCACGACCACCACCGGTGATTATTGCAATCCGGTCCTTAAGTTTCATAGTCTGTTCCTAATTTAACGAGTTATTTCTGCTAACACTCTCATTATGTCGGATCAATGTTAGATGTGTCTTCATCATATAGGATTGGTGTGAGATAAGCATCTATCACCTGTTTGATAGTTTCTCCACCCTTTCCAATTGTATATGAGAATCCTGTACCGACAACGCCATCATCATCTTCAATTTCAATGAATGGAAATTCCATTGAAACAAATGCTTGAATGGCATCAGTCCGTTTGACTTGAGGTGGTATGTTATAAAGTGTTGTTCGGACATCTCTAATTTTCACTATTATTCTGCATACCTTTCAATCGTCTTAATTCTGACTTTAATTGTGCCAATTCAGCTTCTACTTTCTGTCTTGCTTCAGTTTCCTGTTTAGCAAGTTCATTTGCCTTTTCAGCAGCAGTCTGCAGCACTTCACTTGTGGAAAGATTGTAGAGTTCTAGACCGTCACCCTGAATTTTGAATTCTATTCCCAACACGTTTGAGATTTTTCCATTGTTGTTCGTAATGGGAATGGGTTTGTATTCACCGTCATCAGTCAAACGTAAACCGATCAGAGAATCAGGCAGGTATGAACGTTCTGGATCGTATAAGAAGTATTCTTTAACACCGATATGTGCATATCTTTCTTTCTTTTTTGTCAAGTCATTCCTATATGTCCATTTACTGCTAACCTCCATGACGAAATCAGGTGCTTTCCCTTCTTCCCATACTTTATATGTGCGTCTCATCTCCTTCTCAATTCCAAAGACTACCATAATATCAGGGGAGATAGAACGTGTGGTTTTACCTGGAATATCATAGATCAACAGATTACCCGTTACATAAACATCATTTTGTGCTGCATAATATGTCTTCAGTTTATCGGTAGTATCGAATATGACATCAAGGTGTATGTCTGTCTCAGCAAGTGGTCTACCATCCGTTTCTGGGTAGTATAGACCTTCGTCATCAGTTGGCGCATATTTGATAAATTGGGCTATGTTTCTGTCGGTCATTTTATGTTCCTTAGTCAAATGTGTATGCGATTAATGCCTCCAGACGGGTGGTGAGACCCCGTCCCTACATGTCTAACTTATTGATCATCGCTTTGAGATTTTCAATGCAGATTCGGGATGCTTCTTCACCTGCTGCTGAGAATGCTCGTCCCCCAGGTCTATTTAATAGATCATCGTCGATTTTAAGGGTAGGTCTCCAGTGTGTTTCAAGACAAAGATGTCCTTCATACCCATCATCAACAAAGGCTTGCAGCTGACCTTGCCAGTCAATTATGCCGTCTCCGACAGAAACAGATTCCATCTCATCTGTTTCGGCATTTGGTGCAGCATCCTTCAAATGTGCATGTATCATTGTCGGTTTCATCTGGTTGTATGCATCAGGGAAAGGTGTAACGCCACGTGTTGCATGTGCCTCATTTGCTGGATCCCAGATACCACGAATGTTTGGAGAGTCAATTTCCTCTATAAATTTCGCTGTCAGTTGTGCTGTACTCAACGATGTTGTGGATTCATTCTCCATCCCAAGTATAATACCCTCACCGTCAATTATTCTTCGAGGTTCATCATAGGATGCTATGATTTCGTCCCACCGTTCTTCTGTTTTTCCGGTGTCCCAAAACACAAATGTGCGGATAAGGTTTGTGTTGAACGCTTTTGCAGCACGGATACATCCTTTCAGAATGTCAAGATGTTCTTCACGTTCATCCTGATTGTCCATATCACATTTGAAAAAGGGTGAAGCAATGCCCATTATTTCAATATCTGAACCGTCCAAAAGACGTTTCATTTCATCTATATCTGTACCCGTGAGCTGGTGCGGTTGTTTGTCCCATACAGAGCGAATCTCTATTGATTCAAGATCGTGTTCTTTTACAAAATTGACGACTGTTGTGAAGCTTTGAGATACTTCGTCCCCTATTACTCCGACTTTAAACATATAGATCTGTCTCCTTTGCTCTGATCTGCCATTTTAAAATAACAGCGTATCACAATTAGGTTTAAAATGCAAGGGTTTGTTCGGTATATTGTTGCAAACTAAACCTTGTCAGAATATCTCCAATACCATCTTGGATACAGCGCGCTGTTGCCGAGGATCCAAGATAATGACTGATCAGTATACTGAAGGCTAGGACTTTACCATCTGTAGTTCGGGTGTATCCTGCAAGTGCAGATACGCCGCTGAGAGTCCCCGTTTTTGCACGCAATACCTTCTCGGCATACAAACCATGCATCCTATTTCGTAGGGTGCCATCAACGCCAGCAATTGGTAAAGAAGCAGCGAATTCTGGCATCAACTCAAAATTGTTATACATATAGACAAGTAGTTTTGTCAAGAGTTCTGTGTTGAGCAAATTGTAGCGAGATAGACCTGAACCATCAACGAATCTATATGTATTCTGTCCATCTGTTATTTCGTCTAAGAATTCACCGATTGCTTCTCTTCCTTTCTGCCAGGTACCGGGTTCACCTTTGACTTCAGCCCCGATTGTCTTGAATAGCATCTCTGCGATCCAATTATCACTCGGTTTGTTCATTGATTTAACGATATGCGATAGTGGTGGCGAGAGATGTTCAACTACTCTTTCCGCGTCAGAAGGCACTTTACCTGGAACAACATTACCCTTAACTGAAACGCCTTCTTGTGTCAATTTAGTTTTAAGAAAATGTCCACAAGCAAGTGCTCTATTCTCCGCATTTATGTCAGGTACAAGGTTTCGTATACTTAATGCACTCATTTGAAACGGTCTGTCATCCCACATCCATCCGGGACCTTCCCTTACTGTATCAAAGAAGGTTTCGTCTACAACAATATCACCTCTAATCGTCTTAACACCGGTCCGTATTAAAGAATCGCAGAGTTTATCTAAGTCTTCAGTCAGAAATACTGGGTCACCTTTCCCCTTTAGGTAAAGATTGTCTATTATCTGTGTATCCGTTCTTGTGTCGGCATACAAAGAGGTGATAAACCTATAATTGGGTCCCATTTTCGATAAGGCAGTTGCAGCCGTAAATAACTTAACCGTTGACGCAGGATGATGTAGTTTTTCAACGTTCTTAGCATAAAGCACATCCCCAGATTCAACCGAAACTACCTTTATGCTGATACTCGCTGTTGTGAATATAGGGTTTTGTAGGAGTTTATCAATATCGACATTCAGTCTGTCAAGTGGGTCAATTTGGTTTGTAGGTGGTGTCGTAACAGGTTTAGTACTGAAGACACCGCAACCCGTTAATAAAATAATAAAATGAAATAGAATGAGACGATATGTTTTCATGAGTATAATAGTAGCACAATTTCGGTAAAAATGAAAGTAGAAGAAAGGGCAGGGTTAAAATGCGTTAAAATTGACTTTTGAAATAAAATGTGATAGAATTAAAAGTATAGCTAATAGGTGATACATCACTTATACTATTAGACTGTCTACTATTACATTGTAGGTCGGGTAGAGCGAAGCGAAACCCGACATGATAAACCCCTAGTCAACACATGTCGGGTTTCGCTTCGCTCTACCCGACCTACAGAATAAGTCTTGACAGTCCATTATGATTGAATTATGGTTGAATTTTACGATACAACGCTCCGTGACGGAAGCCAAGCGGAAGGCGTAGCATTTTCGGTTGAAGACAAACTCATCATCATTGAGGAATTGGATAGATTAGGTATCCGTTATATTGAAGGTGGTTACCCCGGTTCTAATCCGAAAGATATAGAGTTCTTCAAACGAGCAAAAAACATGTCGTTGGAAACAGCAACCGTTGTTCCCTTTGGTAGCACCCGATATCCCACCTTTTCTGCTGATGCTGATCCTAACCTCGCTGCCCTCCTTGATACAGGTGCAAGAACCGTTACGATTTTTGGTAAGAGTTGGAAACTTCATGCTACGGATGTCCTCCGTGTGACTGCTGATGAAAATTTAGAGTTAATTGAGAGTTCTGTGCGGTATCTCGTCAATAATGGACGAGAAGTAATTTATGATGCTGAACACTTTTTTGATGGGTATGTCGAGGACCCCGATTATGCAATCAAGACCTTACACGCCGCTGCTGATGGTGGTGCAAAATGTCTGGTTCTCTGTGATACAAACGGGGGAAGATTACCTTCAGAAATTCAGGAAGGTGTAAAAGTGGTTATGTCAGCACTATTATTGCCTGTTGGTATACATGCACACAATGACGCCGGGATGGGTGCCGCAAACTCTGTCTTGGCAGTGCAAGCTGGAGCAAATCATATTCAAGGAACATTCAACGGCTATGGAGAACGGTGTGGTAATGCAAACCTTGCGTCAATTATCCCAACAATTCAACTCAAATTGGGAATTGAATGTCTCAGCGAAACACAGTTACAGTCGTTAACAAGCGTCTCCCGATTGATTAGTGAACTGGCAAATCTTCCACATGATGAACGGCAACCTTATGTGGGACGTTCGGCTTTTGCACACAAGGGTGGTTTACACACAGATGCCATCCGTAAGAATCGACTTACTTACGAACATATCTTACCCGAGAAGGTAGGCAATTCCCAACGTATTCTCGTCTCTGACCAAGCAGGTCGGGGAACGATCATGAAGAAAATTGAAAAAGAGTATCCGAATTACGACAAGAACTCTCCCAAAGTGTTAGAACTCTTCAAACGTCTCAAAGAAGCAGAAAGCGACGGTTATCAATATGAAGCAGCTGAAGCCTCTTTTAAACTCTTAACGCGAAAAGTCTTCAACGGATATGAGCCATTTTTTGAACAGTTAGGGTTCCGCGTGATAATAGAGAAATTCAGCGACCACACAATGCGATCAGAAGCGACTGTAAAAGTTTCAACACCTGAAGGAAATACTATTCACACTGCAGCGGATGGATACGGTCCTGTGAATGCATTGGACACGGCATTACGGAAGGCACTCGAACAGTTCTATCCAGAACTTGAGACAGTGAGATTAATGGACTATAAGGTTCGCGTGTTGGACACAAAAGCTGGCACAGGATCCAAAGTGCGAGTACTTATTGAAGCAGGTGATGGAAGAGAAAGTTGGCGAACCGTTGGTGTATCTGAGAATATAATATCCGCAAGCTACGAAGCTCTAATTGAGAGTTTTGAATATAAGCTCCTGATTGATCAGGATTGCTGAGTTAATTCAACTCAATATCCTTGACCACACTTAGCTTTTCATTAACATAAACTTCCATATATGTTATACTGACTATAACATATAATTGGAGGAGTGATATGGGAAGATTGAACCAAATTGAAAAATCAGCGCAAAAACTCATCGCGTTGTGTCAGAAAGAGAAGACCACAAAAACTGATAAGGAAAAGATGTTTGTGCTTCAGGCAGAAATCCTTTCCAACATTGAAAGCCTTACTGAATGTGAACTCTGTGGTGCCATCAGTGAGGTAATTGTTACAATGACGATGGGTGAAGTAACCGCAAAACTGTGTAAGGAATGTGGTATGAAAGCGTTGGACGCGGGCAAAATCCAGAAAAGCACACACCGGAAACGCACGCGTACGACTAAACCACGTACTACAGGTACCAAGTCAACTTCAGCAAAACCGAAGGAAAAAGTTAGTGAACCTGAAACTGCTGCGGAATTACATTCACGTGTAGAGGAACAGACAGGAATCAAGAAAACAGACATCAAACGTCTGCACAAAATTGTGGATGAGATTGCTACCCCAATGAACTTAGCCAATACTGTCACTTATGTGAAACGGGAAGTCGAAAACGCAAGACTTAAGGTTGAGGAATCCGCACTTGTGAAGGCAGTTGAAATACTAACGGCGTAATACCACAATAAATACTTAGGACATTCCTAGCATGACAAGCAATGAATTACCCTACTACGAACAGCAAGATGGATAATGAATTGCTGCGGACAGGGAAACCCAACCCCTACGAAATTGAGTTGGTTTAACTAGTTGAGATGTGTTTTGCCCACTCGCGATTTTCATTGTACCAATCGACGACTGATTCAATACCTTCACGGAAAGAGACTTGTGGTCTCCATCCTAGGAGTTGTTGTGCTTGTTGTATGTTTGCCCAAGTGGCGTCTGGGTCGGCAGGATGAACCGGTTGATGTGAGAGTATCGCCTTTTTTCCGATAAGTTCCTCAATTATCCTTATCGTATCTATTAAGACAATTGGACTATCTGAACCGAGGTTGATGACTGCATATCCGAGTGGTTTTAGTCCTGCTATTACACCTTTTGCGATATCATCAAGATATGTATAATCGCGCGAGGACTGCTTACCATCCCCATAAACGGTCACAGGTTTTTCTTCGCTAATCCATTGAACAAATCTGAATGCTGCCATATCTGGACGCCCCGCAGGTCCATACACAGTAAAGAAACGAAAAACTGTTATGTCAATGTGAAACAAGTGGTGATAACTAAAACAGATTGCTTCTGCGCCTTTTTTTGAAGCGGCATAAGGAGATAGGGGACCGTCCGTATTAGCATCTTCGCTAAATGGCAGTGCATTACTGGCTCCGTATAGACTGGAGGTGGAAGCAAGTATGAACTTCTTTATTTCATACTTCTGGCAGTGATCCAGTAGGTTCAGTGTTCCAGTGATGTTAACATCTACAAATTCCCATGGATTCTCTACAGACTTTCTGACACCAGCGTGGGCAGCAAGGTTAATCACGCCATCAAGTTTTGTGTCAAAAACTGACTCTACTGCGGCGCGATCACAGATATCTATGCAGTTGTATTGAAAATTAGAGGACGTCTGAAGTTGTAACAGTCTCCATTCCTTCATTCTCACGTCATAAGCATCATTCAGGTTATCGATACCGACAACGGTATGACCATCAGCAAGCAGTAGTTCAGTCACCTTCCACCCAATAAAACCTGCACAACCAGTAACGAGATATTTCATACCTTTCCTCTTTGTTCAAAATCTGTAATTCGCTTGCGAAATTGCAACAGTTCCTTTTTAGATTTTTCATACTTTGTTTTAATCCATGTTCCTAATTCAATCATTTTGCGTTCTTGATGTGACATTAACTCGCTTAAGTCATCAATCTTCTGTTTTAGTTGTTGAATATCATCATACTGAGCATCTACCTTATTGCAAAGTATCATCAGTTCACGATAGATGTCAGTTCCGTGTTCCAAATGTGAAATTCTTCTTTTTAAGTTTGCCAACTCAAGGCGGTACTGTTCAACATCAGATGATGTAAATAGGTCTGTTAATTTTACTAGAGATTCATTCAGTTGTGTGAGATATATCTGTTTTTCGGACCAAAGGATCTTCTGAGCGATCCCTTCCGCACTATCGTGGTCAATTTTAACAGCATCCTGTCTCAGTTTATTCTCAAGTTGTTTTTCTAAATTGTTTATTTCAGTTCGAATCTTTCTTGTGCCGTTTCTGAAGTTCTCAAAGCATGAACGGTAGAAAGGAAACTTATTGCTTAACTCAACATGTTTTTGTGTCAAGTTCTCAATTTTTAATATGTAGGTTGGATACGCTATCTTTAGTTCTTTTAATATCCGTTCCTTTAGTTTCTTTATTTTAAATGGACTCGGTTCAACCCTTTCCAGGCTTAGGAGTCCCCACAGAGTCGTAATTGAACCGGAGAGTGATAGTAGCATTGAACCGATAAAAAATATGATTCCACCTGCTGTCTGCGCTAAGCCCCACCATCCGATGAGACCGACAAACGAACCGCTGCCGATAAGAAATACGGGTAATGTTAAGTATTTTTTTATTGTTGGTTCTGTAAGCATCTGTTTATCCTATGTCCTTATGGTTCATAAGAAAATAATTCCAATTCTCGCCTACTATTCATTCTTTCTGCAAATTGACTAATCGCGCGTCAACCTGATTTCTAAGTTCTGTGAATAGTTCTGGTGTAAAGTTTGCCTTTTTATGATATATTAACTCTCCTTTTGAGGAAATCAGATAGAGATTAGGCTTCTTTTTCTCTGTATGATAACGTTGGTGTACCTTACCTTTCCAATCAAGTAGGAAAGGAGCGGGTGGTGGATTTCTCTTTAGTTGGAACCGTATGAATCGTTTTGGTATGAATCCTGGCACACTCCGTAAATCAGCGATAATGTATACCGCAATCCTTTTATCTGTTTTATACGCTTTTTGAAACGCTTCTGCCCATTTGTCGTCCTCTTTCCGTATCTTTCGATTTCCCATAATGAGAAAGACGATTTTTCCGCGCAGTTTTTTTAGTGTATGCTCTTTCTCGTTAACGCCCTTCAGTGTAAAATCTGGTGCTATGTCCCCAACCTTTGGCGACTCGTCTTTTGCATGGCTGAAGACTCCGATAGAAATAATACAAAAAAAAAGAAATACAGGGACTCTTATCATAGTTAAATACTAACACAGTTTGCGTATTTATGTCAAGGAGCCAGGTGTGTAAAGTTATGATTACTTGTCTGAACCAGGATTTTCAGGATAAGATGGGAAGGATGGTACAGAGAAGGAAGATGGAAGGATTGAAGAGGAATGGAAGGGTGGAAGAGGGGTATTGGATGTTTTTGGTCGAGTATGAGAATAACGTTCGTAAAGATTTCATCTCCTTTTTCTGTTAAATGCCGTAGCAACCAGAACAAAACCGAAGAGCGTAAAAGGCATTTGCCACAATAGGAAACTCATGTGAGTGTGTATGAATGAGTGCGCTTTGAAAATAACATACCAAGACATCGGTGCTAATATTGAGAACCATGTTGTACATATCAAGGCAAAGTAGTGCTGACGATGTTCTGAACTTGATGTTTGCTTGATCTGTAGTAGCAACAGAACAGTGACTCCAATAAAGAAAACAATCAGGTAGGAATAACGGATTCTGAATATCCATTTGGAGACAAAGGGAATCTCTTTCGTTAAGTAGTTATTCAGATCAAAATATACACCGTTTAGGTATTTAAGGACGACCTCTATTGTACCAGCATTAAGGCTTGCTGCATAGATAGATGGGAAATCCTCTGCCGATCCGTAAGTTCGTTTACCGATTGAGTAGATGACATGGGTCAACCCGTCTACAAATCCCGTTCTTATAGTTCCAATCTGGAAACACAAGATGATGAGACTATATAGAATTGCAACTCCTGACCCGATACAAGTGGCAAGTGTGAATTTTAGTATCCGCTGTTTACCCCATTTTTCAAGAATAGCATAATATACACAGGGAACTATCATCATGACAAGCGTCGTTGTCATGTACTCATAACCGTTGATGAAACATTTTATCGAAATTGCAATGAAAACGAGTATACCAAAACTAAGATATTGAAGGCCTTTATGTGTTCTTTCCTGTTTCAAGTAATATAAGACAGCAATCATAGGTAGGTAAAATGCCCAAGTGCTCCACCAAAGGTTTTTGCCAAAGACTGTTAACCAACCTGAGAATAACGTTGTTAGCAAGACACATACCGCAACCCATGAACCAAATTCTTGGTAGAACCAGGATATGACTGCGGATATGGAGATTGCTGTAAGTAAAGCTGTCAATACATAGAAAAACTGCAGCTTGACGTTGGGTGGTAGTGGTAGCAATTTGTCAATTAGACTGAATACCATTCCCTGACCCCCAGGTTGTGAGTTGTATGTTGAGAATCCATTAAATGAAAGATCATTTAGATAGGCTATATATTGTCTTTCGAGTCCCGTTGCAGATTCCCATTGTTTCGGGATGTCCTTTATTGTGCCAACACCGTTTAGTCCTCCTGCCGAAAAGATACGTTCTTGTCGTGATTTGACCATTCTCCCCATGATATACGCTTCTGTGTCGCGTTGATGACTTTCAAACCATGCTGGTTTTGCGGCACGCCATAGGTTAACGTAAAAACCGAGGAATAGGAGTAGTATTGATAGACTCCAGATTGTGATTTTTCTTACAGAGTCTTGGCTGCTGAGATGTATCAACTTATTGTTAAACATATTGATGATTCTTTGTCGTAGGTAGAATTTCCAATTTGTAGTTCTGGTTTATCTTGTGCCTCCAATTATACCATGAAATTGCTTAATTTAAAAGTTAGGTTGACCAAACTCGCATTTCAGTTTATAATATACATGGCGTGGGTAAAGTTTTTGTAGAAACACACCTGCCAACTACGGCAGAATAAGCGTTTGGTATTCTGCATTGATTAAGCCAGAATTATGTTAACTGGGCACCTACACTAAGTGGGTTAAAGTATAATTATTATCAAATTTTGCCATAATAGAAGGATATGTGATGAAATTATTTGTTCCAGGAAGGATATGTCTTTTTGGTGAACACAGTGATTGGGCAGCCCGATACCGTCTGAATAATGCGGAACTTCACATGGGTTATACGCTCATCACAAGCACTAACCAAGGTGTCTATGCGGAAGTTCAGCCTCACCCAACGAGCCTGATTTTAAAAACTAGTCTTAGCGACGGAACAAGACACGGCCCTTACACCTTACCTATGGATCCTGCATCCCTGCTTGAAGAGGCAGAAAAAGGAGGTTTCTTCAGTTACGCTGCTGGAGTCGCATACCAGATCCTGACAAACTATCGCGTACAAGGTTTAGAAATAGATAACTATCTGACAGACTTACCTGTGAAAAAAGGACTATCATCAAGTGCAGCAATTTGTGTTATGGTCGCTAGGGCATTTAATCGAATATACGATCTTAAAATGACGACACGCGGAGAGATGGAATACGCATACCGTGGGGAAACAACCACCCCATCACGTTGCGGTAGAATGGATCAAGGGTGTGCTTACCAACATCCGATCCTGATGCGTTTTGATGGGGATCTTTTAGAGGTGAAGGAATTTAGTGTACCAACGAATCTATATATGGTGATCGTTGACTTAGGTGCAGGAAAAGATACACGTCTGATTCTGACACAATTGAGCCACTGTTTTCCTTTTGCTGAAAATGATCTACAGCGAAATGTTCAACATTTTCTGGGACCACTCAGCGCGGAGATTACATTAGATGCTTATGAAGCTCTTCGACGAGGAGATGCAGAAGCAGTCGGTAAACTGATGACACGTGCTCAGCAAGAGTTTGACAAACATCTGATACCCGCATGTCCTACGCAATTAACCGCACCGGTTCTACATAAAGTTCTGAACTATGAGTCAATTCAACCCTATATCTGGGGTGGTAAAGGTGTGGGTTCCCAAGGCGACGGTTCTGCACAATTCATCGTTAAGGATGAAGAGAGTCAGAGTAGAGTGATTGAGATAATTGAGAGGGATTTAAAAATGTCCTGTCTGAAACTTGTCGTAGAAGCGAGTAAGCACGTTAAAAAAGCTGTGATTCCTGCTGCCGGTTTTGGCACTCGTCTCTTTCCTGCATCTAAGGCAATGAAGAAAGAACTGTTCCCTATAGTTGATCAGAGTGGACGGGCAAAACCCGCTATTATGGCGATCGTTGAAGAAGCAGTCAAGGCAGGTATTGAAGAGGTCTGTTTGATTGTTCAGGAAGCGGATATAGACCTGTTTGAATCATTTTTCAAGACACCACCACGGATTGAACATTACAATAAACTTAGTAAAGAGAATAAGGCATATTGCGACTATCTTACTGAATTAGGAGGTCGGATATCCTTAGTTATACAAGATGTTCAGGAGGGTTTTGGTCATGCCGTTTACTGTGCAAGGGAATGGGTAGGTAATGAGCCTTTTCTGTTGATGTTGGGGGACCATCTCTACGGGTCTGAGGAACCGAGTTCATGTGCAAGACAGGTATTAGACGCCTATGAACGGGTTGGACATAGTGTGGTTGGATTAAAAGAAACGCCAATTGAGGATCTGTCAAATTTTGGTTGTGTGACAGGTGTCTGGAAAGAAGAAGGATCAATGTTGTCGGTAACTGAGTTTTACGAGAAACCTGACCCAGATTATGCAAGAGAGCATTTACATGTAGATGGTATGCAGAGTGAGAGTTTCCTGACAGTGTTTGGTATCTATGTAATTGAACCACAAATATTCGGTTTTCTTGAACAGAATATAGAGCACAATTTCCGTGAACGAGGTGAGTTTCAACTGACATCTTGTTTGGACGATTTGCGGAAAGCTGATGGTTTTTCTGGATATGTCGTGAAAGGTCGACGTTTTGACATCGGTCTTCCAGAGGAATATCGTCAGACGGTAATTGATTTTCGGACTGCATAAATCTGCACAACTTAAGGCTGGTTTTCAAGGCGTGTTTGAACCTGTGTTTTTAATATTCTTTGTGACACTATCCATCTGCTGCCGTGCATGTGGCACGATGGTGTTCTTAGGAAATGTAGTTAACAGTGTTGCATACGTTTCAAGGGCATTCGTCCAATCCTGTTTCCGTTGATATATTTCTGCAATGTTCGTCAATGCATGTGGTGCTAAAGAACTTTCCAGCGTAACGACTTGACGAAATGCATGTATTGCATCACCATAAGACTTCTGTGACCTGTGTATTCGCCCAAGCAGCATCCACATGTCATCAATAATCAGTGCTTTGTTATGTAGTGAGATTGTGTCTTCACATTGGACAATTGCAGTTTTGATATCACCACTTAAGTAATGTTGAAGTGCTTTAACATAATCACTTAAAGGTATACCAAGATAATCCGTATTCGCTTGGATGAGTACAATCCGTTCAAGTGCATCGTTGGTGAGTTTATCTGATTGTGTTCTTAATACTGCTTTTCTGTATTCTTTAAGAGCTTGATCAAATTCTGTAGCAAAAAGGTATGAATCTCCGATTAACTTTCTGGCAGAAGAGCTAAAAGGACTCATACTATCTGCAATAGGTGTCAATACTTGTCTTGCAAGTGTGTACCTACCTAACAGTAAATGGATTTCCCCGAGAGTCAATTGTACCTGCATGTGTTGATTGTAGTCTAATCTTTTCGTCAGTAATGGTTGCAGTGTTACCTGCGCTTCTTTTGGATTGTGGAGACCGTACAATTGGATTTTTGCACACATCAGTTGGCTTTCTATTGATGCTGCACTGTTTTTATGAAGTTCCTTCAATGTAGTTGCTGCTTGGTCCCACTGTTCAAGATTCTGGTATATCTTTGCCAGAGAATACCTTGTATTTGTAAAAATGCTTGTGTTTTTTGATAGTGCAAGCAGCGTTGTGAAGAACTCTATTGCTTGCGGGTCCTGGTCTCTCTCTAAGATTCTTGCCAGTCGTTGTAATGCTGTCTCAATCGTTGTTGGAAAGAAATGGTGAATAAGTTTGTAAGTTTTGAGCGTATCATCAAACTGTCCAGCATAGAAATAGAGTTCTCCTAATATGATTGCTGTATTTAGATTATTTGGTGAAGCCTTTAGTGCATTTCTATATTCCGCGATCAGTTTTTCTCTTAGCGGTTTCTGTTGCTCTCCTTGATAGATTTCGAGCATCGCTTCCCATATTGATGCTCTTTGGTTGACACTTGAACCGATCTGTCGCAATCCTTCAAGGTAAGTCCTTGCAGCTTTATCAATGTTTCCTTGTATTTTGTATGTGAAGGCAAGTTGTGTATAGAGATATCCGTATTTTGGATTCGCTTGAATTGATTTGAGAAATGCTTCTATCGCTTCATCATACATTTTATGTGACAGGTATATAGAACCGAGCTGCTGATATCTATCGAAACCATCTGTTACCATTTTTTCCCATGCTGCAATTGCTTTCTCCTTGTCTCCTATTTCAATATAGAGTGAGCCGAGTTTTTCACGAATGGTTGCATCGGTAGGATTCTTTTCAAGGACCTTCTTGTATAGTGCCAAGGCTTTCTGATATTTACCCTGTTGTTGATAAAGCGTTGCTAAACCCTCTAAGAGTGATGTATCTGATGGATTTAGTTTAATACGTTCATTTATGAGTTTTTCTGCTTCAGTGAACTTTTCATTTGCAGTGTATAATCGCACTAAACTGTTTATTGCGGTAGCACTATATATTGAATCTGGGTAGTTTTTCAAGAATAGTTTGTAACTTTCAATTGCCGCATCAAACTGTCCATCTATATATTCGAAGTAGGCACCAAGGTAAGCGGCAACACCAGCAACAGCAGTGTCAGGATGTTGTTTGACTAAGTGTTTGCTCAAGACAATAGCCTCTTTAATCTGGTAACGTTGTCTATAAAGACTTGTGAGTTGATGGACAGCCTGGGTTGCATAGGTACCGTTAGGGTCTTCATTGATAATCTCAGTAAGGATTTTTTTTGCTTCTGCGTCTTTATTAAGTCTTCCATAACTCTGTCCTAACATGAGACGTATAGAACCTTTCTGGCTAACAGTGAGATTGCCTTTAAGAAGTGTCTGATATGCCTCTATTGCTTGTGTATAACGTTTTTCATAGTAGTGGTCATTTGCCTTTTGAATTGCGCTTATCGTTTCTAATCTAGACTGGACGGTATCATTCTTAGGTTGAATCTGTGTGAAACCGGTATTAACTATGCAGATTACAATTAGTAAGATGCAAATTCTAAACGTTACTTGTATGAGAGTATTTCGATATTTGCTGTAGTAATCTAGTAGCATGTCAAGCCTTCTTCTGTAGGTCGGGTAGAGCGAAGCGAAACCCGACAAGATAGTTCCAATCAATACGTGTCACCAATTAATATTTTAATGACGCTTCGCTCTACCCGACCTACAAAATAAGAATTAAGAACGCAATAGCAAGTTATCCTTTTAGCGCAATAGACACTGACAATGCCATACCGAATAGCATTGATTTTTCATCAATATCAAACTGTGGATGATGACACATGTTTACGATGCCTTTCTGTTCATTTCCTGCACCAACCATAACAAAACATGCGGGTATCTGCTGTGAATAGCATGCAAAGTCTTCACCCCCGAGTATGGGTGAAATTGGGTAGATGGTATTCTCTTCACCCACTAATGTTCTTGCGGAAGAGAGGACACTTTCAACACAAGGTTCATGGTTAAATGTAACCGGACATCCTTCTTGGTAATCAAAACGGTAACTGGCATCGTTTGCGGTTGTAATTCCTATAAGTAGATTCTCTAACCGTGTTTTTATCATTTTCTGGACTGTTAGATTCAAAGTTCGAACTGTACCACCTAATCTGATTGATGAGGGAATAACATTCTTAGCATCCCCTGCATGGAACTCTGTGATACTTACGACTGCTGAATCCAAAGGGTTGACGTTCCTCGAAACAATAGATTGTGCAGCATTGACGAACTGTGCACCTAATAGCACAGGATCAACTGTCAGGTGTGGGAATGCAGCATGTCCCCCTTTACCCGTGATAGTGATTTCAAAGGTATCTGATTGGGCAAGCATAGGACCTTTACATGTAGCATATTGACCGACAGGATATAGAGGGAAAACATGGAACCCATAAATCTCGTCCACATCTTTTAGAACGTCATCAGTGATCATAGCTTGTGCACCGCCGGGATATGCTTCCTCACACGGTTGAAAAATTAGTCGGATATGTGTCTTGAGTCTGCTTCTAAGTTCCGTCAATATCTTTGCGGTTCCGATTAACATTGCCGTATGTGCATCATGACCACATAGATGTGCTTTCCCATCAAACTTAGACTTGAACGGCACTTCTGTCTGTTCCTGTATAGGTAATGCGTCCATATCTGCGCGCAGTGCTATCCGTTTTGTGGTGCCAGGCACATCAAGATTGCCGACAACACCCATTTTTCCAATACCGGTCTTAACCTGAATACCGAGTCTGTTTAGTGAATCTGCAACGATTCCAGCAGTGCGTTCAACCTCAAACCCTATTTCAGGATGCTGGTGAATATCACGCCGAATTGAGACGATGTCATCGTAATGGCGTTGGCAGTGATCAAAAATTAGTTTTTTCATTACTGTATTTTATAGTTCTCCGTAGAATACTCTTGTGCCCTCTATCATTTTCCAGTTTATAGATGACTGTATAGGTTCCAGGTATGGTTTGAAAAGAAGTCTGATCGAGTTTTGGATATAATCTCACAATCGTTGAATTATCATCTGGAATTATTGCTTTCTGTGTAAAAGGACCATAGCATCTCTCACCTAAAGGATTCAGCACCTTCCAAGTAAGCGTCAACTGTTTAGGACGTGGTGGATTGTTAATATGCACATTTATCGTATCTGACACATGTGTATTGCCATCAATGCTGAGTGTCCCTAACTTTGATAGCATTTTCACGGTCTGTGTTATCGGGGGAACATATTCAAGGTAACCTTTCCCCGGTATAGCACGCCAAGTTCCCCCTGTTGCAAGCGTAATTTGTTTGATTGGGAGATAATCGAGTCCAATCACATCAACTCTGACACCGTGCCTTTGTAGGGTGGCAATTACCTCATCCAAACTATAGCGGGACTTCCCATCGTAATCTGCATCATGAAACGCAGCATCACTAGCATAGATAAAATGTCGTTGTGCATTCTTTCGGAATTTGAACTTATTCACAGCATCCATCAGCGCATCTAATCCTGCTTCTGAAATATCACCCCCATGGTCTACATCGATTTTAAACAACCAATTATTGAATTTGCCGAAGTCATTGGTAAATCCAAAGGTTTTTGTTTTGTCTGTAAATGTCACCAATCCATAGGTGACATCAATTTTGTTTCTTTCAAAAGCGTCGAAAATCAGATCGAAATATGCACGTATCCCGCGTATATTGTCAACCATACTTGCAGTTTCATCAATTAATAGTATCAGATCAACCTTATCTGAAGTGTTTGCTTTGATGAGTTCATCAGCGATAGTTTTCATCATCTTGATGTATGATCCAGTAGTTTTGGTGCCGCCCGAACTACTACTTCCACCCCAATTATTACTCATGCTAGTTGCACGTAACGCATCACCCCGTCTGCTTGTATACTGTACATTTGGAGCATTTGCAGAAGGTGAAATACTGCTTAATGTGTTCTTTATATCAAATTCTATTTTTCGGGTATCTTCTTGAATATTCTCATTGTCTGCTCCTATTAAACGTGAAAACGTCAACACCTTACGATTGACACTTTCTGGTGTTGTGCGAATCTTTGGTATATCGGAAACATGTAAAGGTGATCCTTCTTTAGAAACGCCATCAAGTTTCTGTTTGTGAGTATTCGTTTGACGTATATCCCTTTCAGTGTCAATTTCGTTTTTATTGTCACTAACATGCCATCCCAATTCAAAGTTTATCGTTGGTTTTGGGATATACGGTTTTTCAACTTTTACTTCAACAGTCGATTCGGTCTCAGTCGTAATAGGTTCTACAAACGGTTGCGGTGGTTTAGCTAAGTTGGGTCGAGGCAAGTAAATAAGTTCACAACCTATAGAACCGTGTTCATGCACGCGGTTTTCAACAATAGGATTCAACCACCATAGACATAATAGAATAATCAGGTGTATGCTGCATGAGTAGACAAGATATTTAGTGGGAGATTTATTTAATTTTATCATGTGTCTGTCAAAAGAGGAAATAATCTATAATTATCCAATTCTTGATTCCTATAATCTCAAGATAGGCAAGAATCTAAGATACTTAGACCTTCATCAAGAAGCCAAGTTGGTGCCGTCTCAATAAATTCAACATGTCTACTAGTATAATCTACAGATTTAATCTGCTCAACCATTATATACCCAGTTAGTACTGACTCATCAGGAGTTCTTAACATGGAACGGTATATCTCTATATGTGTTTGTAATAGGACAAACCATTGCAAGATGTGTTTGAGACACAGATTCCATCTTTCCCTTCAAGATTCTGAATTTTGATGTTCACATTTTCTCCAATTCAATAATATAGTAGTTTATAGTTATAGATGAAATTCTACGACATCTCCATCAAAAATGACATCATTGCGACTAACGGGTTGTCCATCGTGCCAATTTGGACCCCATATCCGAGCAAGTTTGAAATCCTCAAAATCTTTGTGTAATCCGGTAGCTGCGTCAAGTACAGTGGAGCCATTCGGCAGTACAATTGGATCATCTCGTTCTAACTTCTTACCCGGTGCTTTTGGATAGATACGGACAATATTTAGTGTATTGTAAATCCCTTTAAACAGATCATCAATACCATCACCCGTTTCGGCTGAAACTGGATATATTTTGAACTTTTCTGCATAAAACTCTTGCAGGATTTCTAATCTGTCACTTGCACCTAAAGTATCCAACTGATTTGCTGCTACTATAAATGGTACGGTTGAATCATCTGCATCTCCGTTCTGTTCTTTCAATGTCGTCAGCACGAGTTCCAATTCGTCTAACAAACTATCACTTGCTAAACTGATAACGGTTAGACAGAGATCACAATTTCTCATTAGTGTCAATACCGTAGAAACTATGAAATCCTGCATTATTGAAGGGGTGTCAATAAGTTGGAACTGTATATTCTCATATTGTAACATACCGACGACTGGTACTGTGGTGGAATAAGGTGTTGGAGATACTTCCGATCTTGCCTTTGTATATTTTGTAAGTATGTGTGATTTTCCACTATTTGGTGGACCGAACATGACGATCTGTCCAGCACCCTGTTTTGGTATATGTTCGCTATAACCTTTTCTACTACCACTCTTTCCTGATTTTCCTGAACCACCTTTTTTCAAAACAGCAATACGTTTTCGTAGATCAGAGACAACCTTCTCAGTCCCTTTGTGCTTTGGGACAATACTTAGCATTTCTTCTAATAGACCGAGTCGTTCCTCATCCGCCTTTGCCGATTCGTGCTGATGTTTTAGTTTATAGTAAGTCGGTGGTAGATTGGCAGGCATGTTGAACTCCAAATCTTTGTTTGCAATGTTCCAAAATAACTGATAGAATGAAGATGTCATGTATGGTCAACAAAAGTTATATAATCTCAAGAAACTATTCCTTAATTCCTTATCATCAACATAATAACATTTTTTCTTTCAAATGTCAAGACAATCAAGCAAGCCATATCTTCATTGTAATAGCGTGCTAACCTTGATGGTTATCGTGTTTTCATTCTCTTTTCTATTGACTTCTTCGGCAGATCGTAGTGAGGAACTATTATCCAAAGTGCAGAAAGATGCTTTAGTTTCACATGTTACTGCCTTGCAGGAGAATGTCACTTACAGCTTTGCTAAAGATGCGTACAACACCCGAAGTGCACACCATCGGGACGCAACTGACACTGCTGTCCATTATATCAAGAGAATGCTAAGTAAATCGGGACGTTTCCAAATGACTGAACAGAACGTGGGGGGGATACGTAATGTGATTGCTATGCTGCCAAAAGAAGAAACATCTATCAGCGATCGAGTGTTTATCATCTGTGCACATTACGACACACACGCTGTGCGCGAACCGGATTGGAATCCGCTATCATCCAAAGCACCAGGAGCAAATAAAAACGGTACAGGTGTTGCTGCATTACTGGAGATTGCCAACATCTTAAGCCAATATGAATATGACCACGACTTGATTTTTGTTGCTCTTGGTGGAGAGGAACTGGATTTTCAAGGTAGTCATAATTTCATTCAGGCCCCGAACAATTCTGGTATCAATTCTGATGATATAAGTAGTAATAAGTTGACCGATACACATTTTGCGACTTCAGGTAGGATAACAGCTGTTATTAACTTAGATATGATTGGATTCAACTGGAAAAGCGATTTGGTTGAGGTGATTACAAATAGAGATTCCTCTTGGATCAGCCGTGCGCTGACAATATCCAACTCATGGTATGAAATCGGACTTAAAATTAGAAGAACACAAGATGAATACATCGATATTTCGTCACACAAGACGTTTTGGGATGTAGGGTATCCAGCGGTTACATTGATTGAAAGTTCAACACCGTGGCGTGATTCACAGAATTACGATGCAAATCCTTATTATCACACCTTTAGAGATACTGTTGACAAAGTTAACTTTAGTTTAGTCAACAAGGTGACACAATTAGTTTTAGTAACTATTGATAACCTACTTACAAATATGTTTCAACCTGACCGTGCGTTACCTCAAATCGTGTTTGAATTACCTCCTCTCGTCAAGCAGAATCCGGTTCAAATCACTGGTACTTACAAGGCTGACTATCCGATAGAGATCGTATTTCACCCGAGCAAGGTAGTCGCAAAGTTGGATAAAGAGAAACAGACTTATGCTGCTACTGTCCCATTGTCTCCGGGGGCAAATAACCTGATTGTCATTGCGCTCTTTCCCTTAGGTGCAAATTCTGTCAGACGATCCGTTGTATTGGATGAAGCTTTTGTCTGGAAGGATGTCAATGTTTATCCGAATCCTGTTAGAGCCAGCAATCAGACAGAATTTCGGGTTGCAGGTAATTTGGAGATCACAGACATGAGAGTTAATGTGTTTGATGTGAAGGGTAGTTTGATAAAAAGGATAGATGGTGTTTCTGATAGAATTGACAGTCGTATATGGCGCACATGGTGGAATCAACAGACGGCGTATGGTTTAGCAGTATCTGCTGGTATATATATCTGTCAGATTTCTGTGGAAGTAGAAGGTGAAACCTATACTCTTTTGAGGAAATTGGCTGTTGTGAGGTGAGAGGACTTATTTGCGTTTTAGGTGTCATCCTGAGGTACAGGAATAACATAACTTCGGATTTCAAAACCTTCGATCTGTTCAATCTCAATAAGTGTTTCTGGATTCGTGCGGTGGTCAAATACAACATAATATCCCTCGGATACACCTTCCGATTTCAGATATGATGCCAACTGTCGTTTCCCTCTCTCATAACTTGCTGCCCCACGCCATACTTTCGTTTCAACGATGTATTTTCTTCGGTTATGTGTGATCAATAAGTCCATCCTACCCCGTCCTGTTTGAACTTCTATGCGCATAAATCCACCTACTATCAGGACAAACTGTTCAAGGTAGGCAAAAAGCAGATGTCTTCCAACTGATTCTTGTGGCGTATCCGGTACCTCTAGTATGCTAAAACCTACCCGCTCGATGAATTGTTTGAAGTTATCGAGTAGCGCGTCCATCTCAATGTGTCCGGCTTTAGATAAGTAATCCAGAAATCCATCTCTGGCATCTTCAGGGAGATATGCTTGTTCTAATCCATTTATTGTGGGTTTGAATGTCTGTAAGATGCAATAAAAATAGATCGGGTTAGCAATTTCACACATGCCATCCTCTCCCTGCTTAATTACACCAAAAGTCGCAAGTTCACTGATTTGGTCGTCACGAAGGTTGAATCGTAATCCCTCATCAGAAACCGTTATTCTCATCAGAATACTTTCAAAGCGGGGATTTCTGCGGATGTTTGTTGTGAGGTGCTCAATGTTCGTGTTTTGTTCGCGAAGCAGTCTGTTATGTGCTTGTGTGAAATGCCCCATTGTGATAGGTTCAGTCTTGGGTATATCAAATTCTCCAGCTAGGATTTGTGCCAATCGGTTGACGAGGAACGGCTGCCCCGCGCTCTGTTGATGAATAGACGTGATGACTTCTGATTCAAATGTTTGTCCAACTTCTTCTGTGTACTGTCGGAGTAATTCCTGTACCTGTTCAAGTGTGAAATTAGGACCACTATCTAAACCAAGATTGTGGTATAATTCACGCATCTCGGATACAAAATAGCGTGAATGAACGCATCCGAAATGATTAATCAAACTGACATTATAAATTATAATATTAATATACTATTTTGTCAATCTTATTTCAAAGGACAAAAATTGTCTATACAAAAATTGTATGTATGATATATAATGGTAGAAGGAGAGATGTTGTTCAAATAAGCACAATCAAGATGAATGCACTACTGAAGATGAGAATACTATTTTTAGGAGACGGTATATTATGTCTGAAACCTTTCAACTGATTACCTCGAAATCTCCTCAGATGCTGGAGATCTTCGGTTTGGTAAAGAAGGTTGCTCCAACAAATAGAACCGTTCTTTTGACTGGAGAAACTGGCGTTGGTAAGGAGACTGTCGCTAATTAAATTCAGAAGTTAAGTATAAGGAAAAATGGACCTTATTGACATTCTAACAGTCAGTAAGTGAGTATAATAATACTATGCATGCCATTTCACATTAATGGAGCAGATTGATGAGATCTTTTGGAACATTCGGACCTGTATTTCTGGACAAGAAATATATTCTCTCACCATCATAACAACTAAGGAAAAACCGATACAATATAATGAAAAACCGTATACTTGAGAAAAGTTCATTCATCAATTCAATCGGAATGAAGTTTGTCAAAATTGAACCGAACAGTTTCCTTATGGGTTCAGAAAAAGCAAACCTTTCAGATGAAGTAATTGCACAAAGAGAACACCTGCGCGATGGTGATTGGGATGAACAACCTATACACACCGTCACCATCACAAGACCTTTTTATATCGGAATATTTCAAGTGACTAACGCGCAATATGAGAAATTCCAACCACAACACCGACAATTACGTGGGAAACTCGGATTCTCAAAGGATGATGATGAAGCTGTCATTTTTGTTGATTGGACTGATGCCTCAAACTTCTGTAAATGGCTATCTCAAAAGGAGGATAGATCATACAGATTGCCAACTGAAGCTGAATGGGAATATGTTTGTCGCGCCGGGACAACGACACACTTTCATATAGGTGACACTTTACCCCCCGAATTCCACAAAAACGTCTCTGAAAGTTGGTATCCAGATGAAGGTCGCAGTCTAGGTATAGCGGAAGTTGTACCCCTCCATGTAGGGAAAACAACCCCGAATGCATGGGGTGTCTACGATATGCACGGCAACGTTGAGGAGTGGTGTCAAGATTGGTATGGACCTTACGAGTCACACTCACAGGTTGACCCTATCGGTTGTAAACAAGGATTATACCGTGTCACACGTGGCGGAAGTCATTCTACCTTGTTAACCTACTTACGGTCGGCTAATCGCATGGGAGCATTACCTGAAGATAAACACTGGTACATCGGTTTTCGTGTGGTCTGTGGGAAATTACCGGAATCTGTTACATACTCGTCTGTACCAAAGATGGCGAAATGGGGACAGGATGTAAAGCAAAACACACCTAAACGAACTAAAGTGCCGGAAACACCTTACTTCGCTGACCCCATACCCTTTGTAAATATACCCGACGGTTCAAATGGACCGCTTTTTTCCAATCACAATCATGTACCTGCAATTGTTGAATGTCCAAACGGTGATATGTTTGCAGCGTGGTATTCATGTGTAACAGAAAGAGGACGCGAATTGACTGTTGCAGCAAGCCGGCTCAAATTTGGTGACTCTGAATGGCAGACAGCAGAAACTTTCTGGGGACCCCCCGACAGAAACAACCATGCAACATGTCTTTGGCGGAAAGAAAACGGACGCATATACCATTTTAACGGTCTATCTGCTGCTGCAACCTGGGGACCCTTAGCACTAGTCATGCGTTACTCTGATGATAATGGTGGGACTTGGTCAAAACCACGTTTCATTTCACCCGAACATCAACTTAGAAATATGCCAATCACATCAGTTTTCCGCAGAAAGGACGGTTCTATACTCCTCGCTTGTGACGCAGTGAGTGGTGGTAACGGTGGAACTGCTATCTGGATCAGTGAGGATGATGGCGAAACATGGTTCGATCCAGGGGAAGCACAACCAAACCCAGAATTTGCAGATGGTAAAAGTGGGGGTTGGATAGCCGGAATCCACGCTGCAGTCGTTGAGTTGATCGATGGTCGCTTGATGGCTTACGGTAGAGGCAATTCCATAAATGGCAGAATGCCGAAAAGTGTCTCTGAAGATGGCGGAAAAACATGGCACTACAGCGCAAGTCCGTTCCCACCTGTTTCTGGTGGACAACGATGTGTATTCTTGCGTCTGAGAGAAGGTCCAATTCTGTTTGCATCTTTCACTGGCAGTAGAAAAACGCAAGAAACTATGCCAATAGTTGACGCGTCTGGTAAAGAACGATTCGTTACAGGACTTTTTACGGGGCTTTCATACGATGAAGGTGAAACATGGGAAAATATCAGATTGGTAACAGATGACGGACCGGATAGAAAAATTGAAACTATGGATGGACATCCATTTAAATTGGGTTTAAACAGTGCTGAACCGGGAGGATATCTCGCTATCTGTCAAGGGGATGATGCAATAATACACCTCATCAGCAGCAAACAGCACTATCGGTTCAACTATGCATGGCTAACTATACCACCACCATCAGAAGTTGAGAACTCATATGAAACTGCCTTTCATACATCAAGAGATTGATGTCAACACTAATATGCAAGATAGCAAAGGCATTGTGGACAATCCTGATGCGCTGCGGCAACGGATGGCAAATGAGGGATACCTATTGATCCGTGGTTTACATGAGAAAAAAACTGTACTGACTGCACGACTTCAGATTCTGGAGAAATTACAAGAAAAGGGGATGCTTGCACCTGATACACCGTTGACGGAGGGAATCTTCAATCCTGAATATCCCGAAACCACTTCAACAGGGTCAATGGGGAATATACATCTAACACAGCTACCAGCATTCAAGGCTGTTGTAGAAGGTGAACCGATAATGAATTTCTTTCGACTTTTACTTGGTGGGGAAACACGAACTTTCGACTTCAAATGGCTCCGCACTGCCGGTCCCGGCTCCAGTTCACCAATTCATTACGATATCGTGTTTATGGGGAGAGGGACAAAAGACCTATATTCCTGTTGGACTCCATTTGGTGACGTGTCCTTAGATATGGGGCCAATTGTATTCTGTATCGGATCAAATCGTTTTAACAAAGTCCGAGAAACCTATGGAGAATCAGATGTTGATAGAGATTTAATTGAGGGACATTTTAGTGATGATCCGAAAGAAGTCATTGATAAATTCGGTGGATGCTGGACAACTACTACATTCTCTGCAGGTGATGTCATTATATTCAGCATGTATCTGATGCATGCATCTTTGGTCAATACATCTAACAAAATTCGCATTACAGCAGATACACGATATCAACTCGCTTCGGAACCGATTGATAAGAGATGGATCGGAGATAAACCGATAGGTCATTATGCTTGGAAACAAGAGGATGCCAATATCGAACCCCTAAAAGTATCACGTAGAAAGTGGGGTGTTTAATTATGAATGATACATCAACAACACAACATAAAAGCCGAAACGCCAGGTTTATTCCATTCTTTCTTGTTTTAGTCTTAGCAGTTGGGATCGGATTTGCAATCAAGCATTTCCTAAGTAGAAATACTACATCAGATGAATACCAATTTGAAGTCTACTTCAGTGATGCTTTTACCGGTCAAGACAGTGGATTCTTGGAAAAATTGCTTGTGAATAAACTTAGATTGGCTGATGTAAGTATCGATGCTGCTATACATCAACTGAATTCGTCTCCCGTCGCTGCTGAATTAATCACGGCACATAATCGGGGTATAAGGGTACGGGTCTTCACAGAAAACAGATATGTGGAAGAAGAGGAAATTACACAACTGCAATCGGCTGGTATCCCTGTTAAAGATAATGGAGATGAAGATGGGTATATGCACCATAAGTTCATCGTAATTGACGAAAGATACGTATGGACCGGGTCATACAACATAACATATAACGGCGCATATAAGAATGATAATAACGTTATCTGGATCGATTCTGTCCCACTCGCGAATAATTTTACGAATGAATTCAGAAACCTGTTTCTCTCTGGACAGTTTAATCAATCCAATACATCTTATGTTCCATATCCAACGATTACACTTAATGATGGAACAGAAATTACCACGTTGTTTTCTCCAAGAAGTGAAACAGTCCGCCCCCTAATAGAAGAGATAAATAGCGCGAAGAAGTCTATCGACTTCTTGGCTTTTTCATATACACATGACAAATTAGGTGAAGCAATGATGGATAAGTTCAGATCAGGAATTACTGTCAGAGGCGTGTTTGATGAAAGACAGATCTCGCGACACTCTGAATACGCTAAAATGGAAGAGATCGGAATACCGGTAAAGATAGATGAATCCCCAGGCACAATGCATCATAAGGTGATAATCATTGACGAAAAAACTGTCATTACGGGTTCCTATAACTTCTCAAAGAATGCTGAGACCAAGAACAGTGAAAACATACTCATTATCAAGAACAACAAGGATATTGGAAAGGCTTATATGGGGGAATTTAGTAGATTATATAGATGAATGGTTTGCTTAGCAGATATAGTGTAGCAGTTTGTCTGCCTATGAATTGCCATAAAACAAACGGGAGGACCTCATTTTTTGATTACACAGAACAGTAGTTTACCGTTCACCCAGTTTGATGGTATAGTTTTTACCACTACCTTCTCTAATGACTCTAATGACGACTTTAGAATTTGGAGAAGAATTTAAGATACGTCTTTGTAGTTCTACATAAGTCTTTATCGGTTGCTTGTTGAAATACAGAATCAGATCTCCAGGCAACAAGCCACTTTTATGTGCAGGACTATCCTCAAATACGCGTGTTACGAGTACACCTTCATCTTTGTTCATAAGATCCACACCTAAAAATCCACGAGGTACTTTACCATGCTTTATTATCTTTGCAGCAACAGATTTCACTGTATCCATGGGAACAGCGAAAGTAATTATCTGTTTATTCATCATCTGTTGTGGAATCTGCATTGTAAAAGCATTTAATTGATTCGGTTGTATCAGAACAGCAAGTATCATCCCAACAACTTCTCCTGATGTGTTAACAACTGCCCCCCCACTATTTCCAGGTGAGACCGGTGCATTGATCTTTAGTAACTCAGCACAAGGGTGCGCATGTAGAATCTCACAACCACTTACTACGCCAAATGACACTATTGGGTGATTGCCTTGTGAACTCCCGATAGTCAAAACAAGAGAACCCGTATCAATCTTGGTAGAATCACCATGCCTGATTGAAACCGGAAACTTATGATCTGCTTTCAATACTACAAGGTCAGTGAAATCGTCCTTACCAACAAACGTTGCAGGAAACTTCTTACCATTCTGAACTATCTCAATTTTATTTGGTGCCATTGAGAAAGTAGTCGTCGCTATATGTCCCTTATTGTCAAGGAGAATCCCAGAACTAATGTCTTGATGAAACAGTGTGACCTTACCTATAGTGTTTGCAAACTCACTGGATGAATCATAAGTAGCCAACACTTTAACAACAGCAGGACGTGAGGAAGTAACAACTTTTTTGAAATCCTTCTCAAACAGTTGAAGTATATTCTCTCCAGCATAACTGAGTGTGGTAAGAAACAGAAGGCAGACGATAATGCTTGAGTAGAACACTTTCTGAATGAATGTAAACCGACAGTCTAAATGATGTCTGTTATCAAATATTTGCGTATACATTGCATTTACCTTTAATAAAGAATCTTCTCGAGATTCATAAAGTTATTTGATATTATAGTCCGCCACCCATTGAGACAGAGGAGTAACTAACTTGCTTTAAGGTATAATTCTGTTGCATCAATGGAGATATACCTATTGATGAAAACTCAGAATCCGTTCCTATCGGAAAGAAATTATCTCTATCTATATCCTGCATTAACCCCCCTGTCCCCCTTATCAATGGGGATTCTGTTTTCTCAGATGTGATCACAGGCACAAGGGCATCAGATTGAGTCTTGTGGTCAAATAAATCATCACGGTATACAATGGTAATAGTCGCAGCAACCAAGAGTAGAAGTGCTGCACCGGTAAGAACTCTCCTTGCAATATTAAAATGCGGTATATTGAAAAGTCTTCTTATTCTTTCCCACATTGTTAGAGATTCACGTTCATTACCGATAAGTTTGTGTTCTAATGTAGTTAAAAAGGTAGGTGATGGTTCAATTTGTGGTAATTCCTGGGATACTTTAATTGATAGGCAGAATTGATCATACTCCCGCTTGCACTCTAAACACGTTTCCATGTGATCCTCAAAGAGTTTCAGTGAGTGATAATCAAGTAAATCTTCAAAATGTGCAGAAAAGTTCTCTACAGCCTCTAAGCAATTCATATCATCTCCATATACGGTTTTAGTTTTTCTTTTAACATTAAGCGTGCTCGATTAATTCGTGATTTGGTTGTTCCACTCCGCAATTCAAGAATATCACTGATTTCATCATAACTCAATCCTTGAATATCACGCAGTATGAGCGGATTTCTATACTGTTCAGGTAATTCTCCTATTGCAGCCTGAATAGTCTTATTGAGTTCCTTTCGTTGCAGTGCTACTTCCGGTTGGTAAACTGAATTGGCAGGCGCGCTTGCAACGATATCAATTTCTTCACTATCTGCATCAGTGGAATGTTGGCTCATTGTAGTGTTGTCGACTCTATATCGGTCTCTGCGACTACGGTTGCGTATTTCATTTTTACACAGATTCTTCGCGATAATGTACATCCATGTTTTGAACGTTGCACGACCCTGTTTGTAGCGATCTGCAGCCTTGTATATGCGTATGAAGGTCTCTTGTGTCAAATCCTCTGCATTGTCTCTATCTCCGGTAAACCGCGCAATAAAATTAATCAACGGTTTATGATGACGTCGTACCAATAGATTGAAAGCTTCCTCATCCCCTTTTTGAAATCGTAGCATTAATTCATCGTCTAACTCAACCATTAGAAGTCTCCGAAGTTGCTTATTCTAATACACACCCGTAAGATAAATCGGTTGCATCTTTTTAACCTATACTGATTTAAGAGAACATTTCAATGTTAATTATATCATGACAGTGCTATATATGTCAAATACAGAAAAAATATGGGTAACCCCTACAATAGGTTCATCCGTTGCGCGCTCCACTGCATGTTTACGTTGTAATAAAATAAGTTCATTTTAACACATCATCGGTTTAACATAAACAGATTCTCTATAATGTCAAGTTTTTTTGAGAATAATTCTAATTAGAAATATTACCAAAACCATTAAACATCCAGATGTTTGTCTATCTGTCTAAGTACATTCTCAAAGTTAGCTTCAAGTTCAATCGGTTCGTTTAAATATCGTGGGGGTGGCGTATTAGATGGGACACTATGATAACCGACCTTGAAATCAGGGAACTTTAAACCGTTCGCTGTCGACATAACGATAACTCTATCACGCTTCTGAATCTGTTTCCGTTCAATCATTTTTATCAATACTGCCAATGCAACTCCCGTGTGAGGACAATTGAATAGGCCGGTTCTATCAGCTCTCGCTGCTGCATCTGCCAACTCATCCTCAGATGCCTGATCAACGATCCCATCAAATTTCTGTAAAACACGAATAGCACGATAAATAGAAACAGGATTGCCTATCTGAATCGCAGTCGCCTGCGTAGATTGCGCAGTAATCGCTTTGAACTCAGTGAACCCAGTCTGATAACTTCTATAGAGAGGATTCGCACGTTCCGCTTGTGCACAAGCAATTCGCGGGAGTTTGTCAATCATACCTAATTCTAACATCATAAGGAAACCCAATCCGAGTGCCGAAACATTCCCAAGATTACCACCAGGCATAATGACCCAATCAGGCACCTCCCAATTAAACTGTTGCACAATTTCTATACTTATCGTCTTCTGTCCCTCAATACGCAGAGAATTGATAGAGTTCGCAAGATAGAATTCTTCTCTATCTGCAAGTCTCTGAACTATTGCCATGCATCCATCAAAATCCGTTTCAAGCGAAAGTGTTAAGGCACCATTTGCAATGGGTTGAATAAGCTGCTCACGCGTAACCTTTTCTTTTGGCAACAGAATAATAGCAGGAATACCAGCCGCTGACGCATACGCAGCTAACGAAGCAGAAGTATCACCCGTTGAAGCACACATCACAGCACGAATATTACCCGATTCAGCAATTATCTGTTTAACCATTGAAACAAGCACTGTCATGCCAAGATCTTTGAATGAACCCGTATGGCTATTGCCACACTGCTTAATCCATAGGTCTGATACACCAAGTTGCTTCCCAAATCTTTCTGCCCAGAATAAGTTCGTGCCACCTTCATACATTGAGATAATATTTTCATCATCAAGCATCGGACAAACAACTTCTTTCTTACCCCAAACCCCGCTACCATAAGGATATTGCGTCCGCATATATCTTTGTTCAAAGAGAGACTTCCAGTCATCTGCACTTCGCTGTTTTAAGGCATCCATGTCGTGTTGAACTTGCAACAACCCATCACAATTCGGACAACGATAGATAATGTCTGTAAGCGGATACGTACATCCTAAATCACATTCAAACCATGCTTTGTAATTCACTATTCTATCTCCTCCTGAACTGAATTGAGATGGTCCAGGTTATTTGATGTAGATAAGAACTGCTCAATCTCATCAAGCGAGGGTAATTCTGATGAGTCTTTCAATCCGAACTGTTGAAGGAATTTATCAGTTGTCGAAAAAAGTAGGGAACGCCCTGCTCCCTCTTTCCGACCTGATACACAGACAAGATCCTTCTCAACAAGTGCATTTATAACACTATCACTATTCACCCCACGTATGTCGGAAACATCTGATCGTGTAACAGGCTGTTTATATGCAACAATTGCAAGCGTTTCTAACGCAGAAGGAGACAACGTTACACGCACCTGTTGAATATAGAACTTACGAATCCATTCAGAATACTCTGGACGCGTAGATATCTGATATCCATTGGCAATTTCTACAAGTCCAAAACTGCGTCCTGCCTCTCGGTATTCATCGCGAAGTTCCGAAAGCGACCTGCGAATAACACGAACATTCAGCCCCGGCAGCGCATGTTGAAACTGTTTTAACGTTATCGGTTCGCTGGCTGCAAATAGAATTGCCTCCAAGATAGACTTTGCGCTCTCTTCTAAGCGGATTTCGGTCAGATTCGACTGGACTCCGCCATTTCCACTATCTGTATTCATTGACTTACTTCCTATTCTTTCATTGAACCGTTATGGGCAGTATCCGTTTCATCCTTGGCTTTGACAATATAGATACTCTCAAATAGACCCGTCTGTACAGTAACAACCGTACCAATACGGATTAACTCTAAAATTGCAAGAAATGTGACGATTAAATCAATTTTACTTGAAGATAGCGGAAAGAGACTATCAAAATGCAGCTGCTCTTCTACCTCTAAACGTCTCTGAATAAACTCTATTTTTTCCTCCACGGTGATATTCTCTTCTTCCTCAACAGTGTGAAACTGTTCATCTAAATCAAACTGCAAAATCTTGTCATTGATGTTCTTGAACGCTGTTAACAGATCAAAAAGCGTTGCTCTAATCTGATATGACCGAGAACCATCTAACTCCGCATGCAGTTCAGGACTCCTATTGTATATTGCTGTCCGTCTTTCAGCAAATACATCTAAGACCTGTGATGCTCCCTTAAATCGTTTATATTCTAATAACTGTCGAACGAGTTGCTGTTGATTGCTGATCGGATGTGCTATACTTGGAACGATCTGTGGAAGGATACTTTGAGATTTTATGTGTAAAAGGGTTGCAGCCATAACCAAAAATTCAGACGCAACATCCAAATCCAATTGATCCATTAGATTCACATAATCAAGGTATTGATCAGTAATCTTAGCAATCTGAATGTCATTTATATTCATCTCTTCATTCTGTATGAGATGAAGTAGCAGGTCAAGAGGTCCCTCAAAACCGTCTAATTTTACGTCATAGACGCGTTGTGTTTCTAAGTTAGTAAGTGTAATGTCGGATAGCATTTTCGTATAAGAACCGTGAAGGTTTTTCAACAGTTAAAGTACACCTATTACCTCTACGATTTTCCTAATTAGACTAAATATATATGTCGTAATTTCACCTAAGAAGAATAAAGGACCTCTGATAGATAGCACAAAAGGCAGAAAAATCAATGCCATTAAGATTGGCATTCCGTAAGGAGCAAGTTTTGAAAACTCTCGAGATGCACGCTCTGGCAATAATCCATTGACAACACTGAAGCCATCTAATGGAAAAAGTGGTAACATATTAAACACTGCAAGGAAAACACTAATCTGTGCGGATGTATTTAAGAAAAAGTAAATCTGTACGTAAATGTCCCCATGATCTGTTTTTAAGTCAAAAACATCAAAGACAAGCTTTAATGCTGCAATGAGAAAGAATATTGCAAAAGTTAAGAGGATATTCATAAACGGACCCGCACCTGCAATCAGCATAAGATCCCGTCTCGGACTTCTCAGGTTATACGGATCAACGGGCACGGGTTTTGCCCAACCAAAAAATCCTCCTCCCATAAGAGAACCAACGAGCGGTAAGATAAGTGTACCAATCGGATCTATATGAACTGCGGGATTAAGCGACATTCGACCTAAGTCTTTCGCAGTAGAATCCCCTAACATATTGGCAGATTTTGCATGTCCCCACTCGTGGAAGGTTAGCAAAATAATAAATTGCGTAACGATAAGTATGGCATTCCATATCGCATCAGGACTAAAAGGCATGTTTTATAAGTCTTTCTTCATAACGTGAGTTTGATCTATAGAAATTCCTAAACATAAAAGTAAAATATCGTAGGGGTTAGGTTCCCTAATCCCGCAGACAAGACGACCTTACCTAAACAACAAATCCTACATCTAACTGAATCAAACTAACGTTTTTATAAATTCTGTGCGTTTACTTCTTGAAAGATAGTAAAAGCATCCTGTTTGCAAGAGATCCTACCATCTAATTGCGCAGCAAACAGATAACGTAAGATTCTCTCAAATTTCCTTCCAGGTTCCTCTCCCCACTGGATTAGATCAACACCTGTAATTATCGGTTTTACACTTCTTTGTCTCAGCAAAAAATTAATTATGCATTCACGATGAAACTCAGATAAATTCCCATCTGCAAATCCTAACGTAAGAGTCTCTAAAGGAAATTCACGAAGCAGATAATATTTTTCACTATCACACGTCCCTTCAACTATCTTACGCAGAACGTTCTTAAGTCCAGAATATGTTGCTAACGGTGTCTGTATTTTATATATATCACCTTCATCATATATATACGTACTCTTATTGTGAGAGTCAACTAAACACCATTTTCCGTTGATAAAATCAAAGGTTGTCCTGTCCGCCAAACCGTATCCAACTTTTTCAAACACACCTCTAAGCACAGTTGCAGATACTTCCTCACACACAGTTCCTTTTTGATGACCTGCTATACGGTGAAGTTGATGATCCAATACGAGTCTGTAACATAAAACTTCAATGTGATATGCTGGCAAGCATCCAAATTCGTCTAAACCGAAAAATGCCATCCATCTTATATTTTTCTTCAGTAAAGTATCGTCTTTAAGATGAATAGATGACCATTTAATTGCATCTTCAGCAGTTTTCAGACCATTTACGAGGTCCGGAGTGATTCTCCAATCTTTGAAAATAACCTCAAAAACGTCAAATCCGGATAGCATTCTGACAATCTCTATTGCGTTATCTTCAAGTAAAATCCTATCCAGTTCATTACGTACCCTCTCACCGCTGAGTTCTGATATGAAAGGTAATGCTTCCCTAATCAAGTCAGAGTCAGTTTCGCTGATGCAAAAACTGTAACGACCCGCATATCTAAAAGCACGAAAAATCCTCGTTGGATCGTCAAAATAACTGTCATCGTGTAAGACTCTAATCGTACCAGTTTTTAAATCTTCAAGTCCCCCAGTAATGTCAATTACATTTCCGAAATCATCTGAATTAATACGCATCGCTAATGCGTTAATTGAGAAATCTCTCCGCAGCAGGTCATCCGTTAATGTCCCTTTTTCTACCTTAGGTAACGTTGCTGGTTGTTGATATGTTTCACAACGGGCAGTGACAAAGTCTATCTTTGGATAGGTTGGGTTTGCAGATGTTACAGTTGCTGTGCCAAATTGATGATGCACCTGTATTTCACCATGCCAATACGTTTTCACCTTTTCTGCAAAACTGATTGCATCGCCATCTACCACAATGTCAATATCATGTGTTTCTCGCTTGAGTATTAAGTCCCTGACCGCCCCCCCTACAAGATATACACCTGCACCTCCGATTTCACCTATCTCCTGTAACGTCTTTAAAAGTGAGTCTGGAATTAACATCTCCATTTTTTTGGATAATTCTTATTCTAACCGCCAAACAAGACTGTGCTGTAGCACAAACTTTTAGTTTGTGCAGTCATGTCCGCAAACTGAAAGTTTGCGCTACAATCGTGTGCAAGTAATTTTAGAATTCACTATAACAGAGAACGTTACACAAATGCAAACACCCGAGTTGGTGCTCCTGAGCTACGTGCTAACTTAAGAGGTGCAATGACTGCATAGAAATGCGTCGGTAATTCGCTCAAATTACACAAATCCTCAACATGGGGAATACCAGCACCGAGAAAAACTAGATGTGCCGGAGGAAGACCATCATGTAATGGTGGATGACCCGCAACCGAATCTATGCTGCAAGCATCCGTACCGATAACCTTGATACCCTTCTGAACAAGTAATTCAGCCGCATCTTCACTAAAACCGATCCATTCCTGATTGAAGTTTTCTTGATAAACGTATCTATCCATACCAGTACGCATAAACACAATGCTATCACTTGGGATTTTACCATTTACATTCACCCAGTCCTCAACATCTTTTGCCGTAACCGCATCTTTCGGTTTTTTTATCGCAGAGAAATCCATGAGAACCGCATGGCCTGTCAGTTTTTCCTTAGGTATTTCTGCTACAGTATAACCATCAGGATACATCAGACACGGTGTGTCAATATGTGTAGAGCAGTGTCCAGACATATCAACACGACTTTCAAAATAACCATTTTTTTCTAACGTAGCCTGATCATAGATTCTAACTGGATCAATCGGTAATTCACGGGGACTCTTTTCGTCTACAGCATAAGACAGATCAATCACATTTTGAAATTCAAGTTTCATCATTTCTTCATACTCTATTGTCTATTATTGTGCAAGTATAGCACAGATTCATCGGTATATTCAAGCGATTATGAATATATATTTGATGCAAACGTAATGAATTGCACAATCAAACAGAATGTGCTATAATGAATAGGATAATCTAAATGTCTTTAAATCATTGACAAAGGTATTGAAATAATGATTCAAAAGCGATGGAGATATGCATGGACAGCATCAACGAATTTTACACCAAAGTAAATAAATATATGCCCATCTTCCCCAAAGCGACTGGACAACCAACTATTTATCTTGAAGGCTATCCATTTGAGGATGATGAACCCATGGCAGAAACCTTATATCACGCTATACAGATAAGTTCTTTCTTTGACCAACTTTTTCGTCTTTATCACTCAGAACCGTATATCCATATCGGAATGGATAATTTTATCTATTATAGTGAAGGGAATAGGAAAAAATGTGTCGATCCCGATATATTTGTGGTGTTGGGAGCAAAGAAAAATCCACCAAGACGCAGTTTCTATACATGGGCAGAAGGAACTGTGCCCGATACTATATTTGAATTCCTATCGGAAAGCACGAAAAATGATGATAGGGATAGGAAAGTTCAGATATATTTGGAGAAGATGGAAGCAAAAGAATACTTTATACACCAACCTGATTTGGAAAAACCTGCGGAGTTCCGTGGATGGTACCGGGACACTTCCGGTGAAATCGTTGAGATGACACAAGACACACCAAGAACGTTATTTAGTGAGAGATTAAATCTATTGTTCAAATGGAATGTAGAAGTGGATTTGGAAGTCCGATTGCTACGTCTATACCTACCGGATGGAACACCTATGACCACATCCATAGAAGAACAGGAACTTCGTGAAGAAGCACAGCAACAACTCGAAAAAGCAGAACAACAACTCGAAAAAGCACAGCAACTTCGTGAAGCAGAACAACAACTTCGCGAAAAAGAACAACAACTTCGCAAAATTGCTGAGGTAAAAACTGAAGAACAAGCAGAAAAGATCCGAGAACAAGCTGCTGAATTAGAAAAACTACGTCAACAACTTGGTAAGTAATAGCAAATATCAATCATCACAGTTCGTAGTGAATTCTACAATACCCATCTGATACTCACCAAATTCCTCTTATCCAGGGGAATGCCTAAATGGCATTCATAGCGTTGATTTCTTGATTTGATAATCCTATAATCTTGAAATCCTAGTTCAGATAAGTAACCATAACTTTACACACCCTGAATAAGTTTGCCACATTCACGCATTAAAATAATCTAATATAGTCCTATGTAGGATTCCATTTGTTGCAATGAGCGAATCGGTTTCAGTCGTAATCTCTTTACCCTGAATATCAGTAACGCTCCCGCCCGCCTCCCGGACTATCACAGTTACTGCTGCAATGTCCCAAATGCTGATTGCCGCTTCAATCACAACATCTGCTCTCGAAGATGCAACAAGGTGATAACTGTAGAAATCCCCGAATCCTCTCGTCCGTGCAGCAATTTTGATAAGGTCATATACCCCCGCAAATGTTCCCTGCTCTATAAACCAATTCAATCCACCGTGACATACCATTGCATCGGAAGGTTGTGAAACTTCAGATACCTTAATCGGTTTGCCGTTAAGGAATGCACCTTTATCCACTTCTGCGTAGAGAAGTTCGTTTAACAATGGCGCGTTAGATACACCAAGGATAAGTTCTTTATCCTTCATGAGGGCAATCTGTGTGCCAAAAATCGGAATCTTTCTTACGTAGTTTTTGGTTGCATCTATTGGGTCAATAATCCAGATATAAGAGGAATCACTGTTCTCAATGCCATATTCTTCTCCCAAAAACCCGTGATCTGGCAAGGTCTGTTTGATGATCTCACGTATCGCTTTTTCTGCTTCTGTGTCTGCACGTGTAACCGGGGTTTCGTCAGGTTTTAGTTCAACCTTTAATGTATCAGCGTTGTAATATGCAAGCAGTATCTCTTCAGCATTTTTTGCTGCATCTAATGCAACTGTTAGAAATTGACTATGCATAAATTATCCAATCACCTTAACCATATACGTTTAGTTCAAATGTGTTCTGAAAAACCGTCTTGTTACACTTGAGAAAAAACTACGATTCTCTGCTACCAACCAATAAACCATCTCCGTTATTCTTGCAAATCCGGGCATTTTCTCGTAAAACCAGATAAGTCTACGGTTGTCTAATGCATGAAAAACCGCTTCTGCACCGGAATAGACCCGCCCATCATCTAAAATAAACTGTACCGAACTCTGAAAATCAGAAATCGGAATATCTGAGAATTGATGCGAAACCGCTTGGTAAGGTGCGTAAACAATACGATCCTTTGTCAGATGTTTCCATCGATTTATACAGAAAACGCAGAAATCACATGCACCATCATACACAAGAATATGTTTTCTATTTATTGATTTCATCAGATACACATCACACTCGGCAATACTTAAACGGACTTAGTCGTTTTGGGATATTCATCTTATACTATCATTGACAAACTTATTGAAAATGTCAATGTTCCTATAGTTATACTTGTAGCACGCCTCTGCGAGATACAGTGGCGTGTATCCTGTTTGAGTAGTGGTGGTGTGTTCCATACCATGCACGCTTGATGAATGACCAAAATCCTTCAATGGTGTTGGTATGCATGCCACCTTTCTCCCACTTCTTACTTCGGTTTAGGGTTTCATGCTCTATCTCTTTACCGATAGCGTTGTATCCTTTGGACTGATCCGTGTAGAGTTTAGAGTTCTCCGTATCTACGTTATCACGAATGAAGTTAGCAATTGTTTCTCCAGTGATATCAGGTATCAATTGAGCAATTACATGTCCAGTTCTTGAAACTGCACCCATAACAGCGTCTTTCATTGTTCCGCGACCACGCTTGCGAGGTTCATCTACTGTTCGGTCGATGAATTTCTGATACAATAATCAAATAAGCTTGAATATCAGAAAAAGCAACTCGCTTTTTAGTGTTCATTAGGGGGTTTGTAGCCCCCTAATACTTATCTATATATTTGTATCATGAATTAGCAATTAAAACAAGCGATAAATGTACTCTCCATCTATGTTTATAGCGATTTTACTTAATCCCAAAACGACTAAGTCCGAAAATTTACACCCTGACCTTATCTCAACTCTAGCTTGAACTGAATAAACCGAATTTGCCATCAATATTCATCCTAAAGTTGCTTTTTCCGTGGTGGTATGGTAGTTCTGACCTCGATGTTGTGAGTTGCACAAAAATGGGAATACTAAAGCGAAACTGTTACATAAGCAGAAAGAGTAGAATGACGACTTTTTTTGTTACACAAGTTCGGCACCATTCTGAAGTATGTGCATGAAAGCAGCAAAATCTCGCACCTCGGCCGCAGCACGACGCAACTGCTTAAGACGTTCTAAACTGTCAATGCTCTCAATATCAGACTTTATTGCTTCTGTCGTGTCAATTGTGAAACGGATAGAGAGCAACTCTAAAATACTCTCAACAGTATTATTACGTTCACCTTGTTCAATACCTTGTTCAATACCTTGTTCAATACCTCGTCTATATCCTTGTTCATCGCCTTGTTCAATACCTCGTCTATATCCTTGTTCATCGCCTTGTTCAATACCTCGTTCAATACCTCGTTGTATCACATGATCGTAAAAAGGTGATTGTTGCATAATTGCCTCCAATGAAGCGTCTTTAAATAGTTCGGTGGATTGGACAAAACTCCCGAAAAGCGAGAGCGCAAACAGAAGCGTCCCCCGCATCTTGACATCAACATCAACTGTCCGGATCGTCTCAATACACTTCTCAGTCCAAGCGTTACGTGTCATGTCCGATGGCGGATCCATCAGAGCCGTGAAAGGTAACACCCCTAAAACAGCAGGATCCAGGAACGCTGCACCCTCTAACTCATAGATACGTATAACGTTATAGCGGAATACGCCACCGCCCCGATCTTCGTTTCCATACGCATAGAAACCAGGATCGTTTCGACCTGCGGGAGGACGGAAATATAGCACCGTCGAATAGACATTCTTTTCATATTCCAAATAAAGAACACTTGAATAAGCAAGCATCCGTAAATGCATCGGTTTATACGTGCTGTCGTCGGTTTGTGCTTCTATATGTAATATCGCCTCCTCATCCGGCAAACGGACTTGATATATCATATCGCTCTGATGTGTCTTAATCGTGATATGTTCTGTGTTCAACCGATCAGTGACTTCCACCTCCGATGTCTTCAGTGCTAACACTGCTATGTCTTGCGGGAACTCCCCCGCAATATGTTTAAAGATCTTATCATACGCCGACATATCAGTATTATACCTGCTTTTATGAAGATATGTCAAGTGTTTTTTAGGGTTCTTCTTTTTCTTGACATCATACCAAAATCATGCTAAACTAAGCAAAATCTAATATCATTGGAAGGGTCCCACGCTATGCAACAAGATCAAAACACATCATCAGATTCCCTTCAGAAACTACAAGACCTAACTATAAAAACTTTCGGACTTAGTCGTTTTGGGATATTCATCTTATACTATCATTGACAAACTTATTGAAAATGTCAATGTTCCTATAGTTATACTTGTAGCACGCCTCTGCGAGATACAGTGGCGTGTATTCTGTTGAGTAGTGGTGGTGTGTTCCATACCATGCACGCTTGATGAATGACCAGAATCCTTCAATCGTATTGGTATGCATGCCACCTTTCTCCCACTTCTTACTTCGGTTTAGGGTTTCATGCTCTATCTCTTTACCGATGGTGTTGTATCCTGTAAACTGGTCGGTATAGAGTTTGGAATTCTCTGTATCTACGTTATCACGAATGAAGTTAGCAATTGTTTCCCCAGTGATATCAGGTATCAATTGAGCAATTACATGTCCAGTTCTTGAAACTGCACCGATAACAGCGTCTTTCATTGTTCCGCGACCACGCTTGCGAGGTTCATCTACTGTTCGGTCGATGAATTTCTGATACAATAATCAAATAAGCTTGAATATCAGAAAAAGCAACTCGCTTTTTAGTGTTCATTAGGGGGTTTGTAGCCCCCTAATACTTATCTATATATTGTATCATGAATTAGCAATTAAAACAAGCGATAAATCTATTCTCCATCTATGTTTATAGCGATTTTACTTAATCCCAAAACGACTAAGTCCGAAAATTTACACCCTGACCTTATCTCAACTCTAGCTTGAACTGAATAAACCGAATTTGCCATCAATATTCATCCTAAAGTTGCTTTTTCCGTGGTGGTATGGTAGTTCTGACCTCGATGTTGTAAGTTGCACAAAAATGGGGATACTAAAGCGAAACTGTTACATAAGCAGAAAGAGTAGAATGACGACTTTTTTTGTTACACAAGTTCGTCACCATTCTGAAGTATGTGCATGAAAGCAGCAAAATCTCGCACCTCGGCCGCAGCACGACGCAACTGTTTAAGACGTTCTAAACTGTCAATGCTCTCAATATCAAACTTTATTGCTTCTGTCGTGTCAATTGTGAAACGGATAGAGAGCAACTCTAAAATACTCTCAACAGTATTATTACGTTCACCTTGTTCAATACCTTGTTCAATACCTTGTTCAATACCTCGTCTATATCCTTGTTCATCGCCTTGTTCAATACCTTGTTCAATACCTTGTTCAATACCTTGTTCAATACCTTGTTCAATACCTTGTTCAATACCTTGTTCAATACCTTGTTCAATACCTCGTTGTATCACATGATCGTAAAAAGGTGATTGTTGCATAATTGCCTCCAATGAAGCGTCCTTAAATAGTTCGGTGGATTGGACAAAACTCCCGAAAAGCGAGAGCGCAAACAGAAGCGTCCCCCGCATCTTGACATCAACATCAACTGTCCGGATCGTCTCAATACATTTCTCAGTCCAAGCGTTACGTGTCATGTCCGATGGCGGATCCATCAGAGCCGTGAAAGGTAGAATCCCTAAAACAGCGGGATCCAGGAACGCTGCACCCTCTAACTCATAGATACGTATAACGTTATAGCGGAATACGCCACCGCCCCGATCTTCGTTTCCATACGCATAGAAACCAGGATCGTTTCGACCTGCGGGAGGACGGAAATATAGCACCGTCGAATAGACATTCTTTTCATATTCCAAATAAAGAACACTTGAATAAGCAAGCATCCGTAAATGCATCGGTTTATACGTGCTGTCGTCGGTTTGTGCTTCTATATGTAATATCGCCTCCTCATCCGGCAAACGGACTTGATATATCATATCGCTCTGATGTGTCTTAATCGTGATATGTTCTGTGTTCAACCGATCAGTGACTTCCACCTCCGATGTCTTCAGTGCTAACACTGCTATGTCTCGGGGGAACTCCCCCGCAATATGTTTAAAGATCTTATCATACGCCGACATATCAGTATTATACCTGCTTTTATGAAGATATGTCAAGTGTTTTTTAGGGTTCTTCTTTTTCTTGACATCATACCAAAATCATGCTAAACTAAGCAAAATCTAATATCATTGGAAGAGTCCCACGCTATGCAACAAGATCAAAACACATCATCAGATTCCCTTCAGAAACTACAAGACCTACTACAAAAACTTTCGGACTTAGTCGTTTTGGGATATTCATCTTATACTATCATTGACAAACTTATTGAAAATGTCAATGATAGTATAGTTATACTTGTAGCACGCCTCTGCGAGATACAGTGGCGTGTATTCTGTTGAGTAGTGGTGGTGTGTTCCATACCATGCACGCTTGATGAAAGACCAGAATCCTTCAATCGTATTGGTATGCATGCCACCTTTCTCCCACTTCTTACTTCGGTTCAACGTCTCGTGTTCCATCTCTTTACCGATGGTGTTGTATCCTGTAAACTGGTCGGTATAGAGTTTGGAATTCTCTGTATCTACGTTATCACGAATGAAGTTAGCAATCGTTTCTCCAGTGATATCAGGCACCAATTGAGCAATTACATGTCCAGTTCTTGAAACTGCACCGATAACAGCGTCTTTCATTGTTCCGCGACCACGCTTGCGAGGTTCATCTACTGTCGGTCGATGAATTTCTGATACAATAATCAAATAAGCTTGAATATCAGAAAAAGCAACTCGCTTTTTAGTGTTCATTAGGGGGTTTGTAGCCCTCTAATACTTATCTATATATTGTATCATGAATTAGCAATTAAAACAAGCGATAAATGTACTCTCCATCTATGTTTATAGCGATTTTACTTAATCCCAAAACGACTAAGTCCGAAAATTTACACCCTGACCTTATCTCAACTCTAGCTTGAACTGAATAAACCGAATTTGCCATCAATATTCACCCTAAAGTTGCTTTTTCCGTGGTGGTATGGTAGTTCTGACCTCGATGTTGTAAGTTGCACAAAAATGGGAATACTAAAACGAAACTGTTACATAAGCAGAAAGAGTAGAATGACGACTTTTTTTGTTACACAAGTTCGGCACCATTCTGAAGTATGTGCATGAAAGCAGCAAAATCTCGCACCTCGGCCGCAGCACGACGCAACTGTTTAAGACGTTCTAAACTGTCAATGCTCTCAATATCAAACTTTATTGCTTCTGTCGTGTCAATTGTGAAACGGATAGAGAGCAACTCTAAAATACTCTCAACAGTATTATTACGTTCACCTTGTTCAATACCTTGTTCAATACCTCGTCTATATCCTTGTTCATCGCCTTGTTCAATACCTTGTTCAATACCTTGTTCAATACCTTGTTCAATACCTTGTTCAATACCTTGTTCAATACCTTGTTCAATACCTCGTTGTATCACATGATCGTAAAAAGGTGATTGTTGCATAATTGCCTCCAATGAAGCGTCCTTAAATAGTTCGGTGGATTGGACAAAACTCCCGAAAAGCGAGAGCGCAAACAGAAGCGTCCCCCGCATCTTGACATCAACATCAACTGTCCGTATCGTCTCAATACACTTCTCAGTCCAAGCGTT
The DNA here is from genome assembly GCA_965208245.1 of Candidatus Poribacteria bacterium. GTDB lineage: Bacteria > Poribacteria > WGA-4E > WGA-4E > WGA-3G > MSPOR6. The sequence goes on along the minus strand of OZ242325.1, from coordinate 3,547,830 downwards.
ACGTGTCATGTCCGATGGCGGATCCATCAGAGCCGTGAAAGGTAACACCCCTAAAACAGCAGGATCCAAGAACGCTGCACCCTCTAACTCATAGATACGTATAACGTTATAGCGGAATACGCCACCGCCCCGATCTTCGTTTCCATACGCATAGAAACCAGGATCGTTTCGACCTGCGGGAGGACGAAAATATAGCACCGTTGAATAGACATTCTTTTCATATTCCAAATAAAGAACACTTGAATAAGCAAGCATCCGTAAATGCATCGGTTTATACGTGCTGTCGTCGGTTTGTGCTTCTATATGTAATATCGCCTCCTCATCCGGCAAACGGACTTGATATATCATATCGCTCTGATGTGTCTTAATCGTGATATGTTCTGTGTTCAACCGATCAGTGACTTCCACCTCCGATGTCTTCAGTGCTAACACTGCTATGTCTCGCGGGAACTCCCCCGCAATATGTTTAAAGATCTTATCATACGCTGACATATCAGTATTATACCTGCTTTTATGAAGATATGTCAAGTGTTTTTTAGGGTTCTTCTTTTTCTTGACATCATACCAAAATCATGCTAAACTAAGCAAAATCTAATATCATTGGAAGGGTCCCACGCTATGCAACAAGATCAAAACACATCATCAGATTCCCTTCAGAAACTACAAGACCTACTACAAAAACTTTCGGACTTAGTCGTTTTGGGATATTCATCTTATACTATCATTGACAAACTTATTGAAAATGTCAATGTTCCTATAGTTATACTTGTAGCACGCCTCTGCGAGATACAGTGGCGTGTATTCTGTTGAGTAGTGGTGGTGTGTTCCATACCATGCACGCTTGATGAAAGACCAAAATCCTTCAATGGTGTTGGTATGCATGCCACCTTTCTCCCACTTCTTACTTCGGTTTAGGGTTTCATGCTCTACCTCTTTACCGATAGCGTTGTATCCTTTGGACTGATCCGTGTAGAGTTTAGAGTTCTCCGTATCTACGTTATCACGAATGAAGTTAGCAATTGTTTCTCCAGTGATATCAGGTATCAATTGAGCAATTACATGTCCAGTTCTTGAAACTGCACCGATAACAGCGTCTTTCATTGTTCCGCGACCACGCTTGCGAGGTTCATCTACTGTTTGGTCGATGAATTTCTGATACAATAATCAAATAAGCTTGAATATCAGAAAAAGCAACTCGCTTTTTAGTGTTCATTAGGGGGTTTGTAGCCCCCTAATACTTATCTATATATTTGTATCATGAATTAGCAATTAAAACAAGCGATAAATGTACTCTCCATCTATGTTTATAGCGATTTTACTTAATCCCAAAACGACTAAGTCCGAAAATTTACACCCTGACCTTATCTCAACTCTAGCTTGAACTGAATAAACCGAATTTGCCATCAATATTCATCCTAAAGTTGCTTTTTCCGTGGTGGTATGGTAGTTCTGACCTCGATGTTGTGAGTTGCACAAAAATGGGAATACTAAAGCGAAACTGTTACATAAGCAGAAAGAGTAGAATGACGACTTTTTTTGTTAGACAAGTTCGGCACCATTCTGAAGTATGTGCATGAAAGCAGCAAAATCTCGCACCTCGGCCGCAGCACGACGCAACTGCTTAAGACGTTCTAAACTGTCAATGCTCTCAATATCAGACTTTATTGCTTCTGTCGTGTCAATTGTGAAACGGATAGAGAGCAACTCTAAAATACTCTCAACAGTATTATTACGTTCACCTTGTTCAATACCTTGTTCAATACCTCGTCTATATCCTTGTTCATCGCCTTGTTCAATACCTTGTTCAATACCTTGTTCAATACCTTGTTCAATACCTTGTTCAATACCTTGTTCAATACCTTGTTCAATACCTTGTTCAATACCTCGTTGTATCACATGATCGTAAAAAGGTGATTGTTGCATAATTGCCTCCAATGAAGCGTCCTTAAATAGTTCGGTGGATTGGACAAAACTCCCGAAAAGCGAGAGCGCAAACAGAAGCGTCCCCCGCATCTTGACATCAACATCAACTGTCCGGATCGTCTCAATACACTTCTCAGTCCAAGCGTTACGTGTCATGTCCGATGGCGGATCCATCAGAGCCGTGAAAGGTAACACCCCTAAAACAGCAGGATCCAAGAACGCTGCACCCTCTAACTCATAGATACGTATAACGTTATAGCGGAATACACCACCGCCCCGATCTTCGTTTCCATACGCATAGAAACCAGGATCGTTTCGACCTGCGGGAGGACGGAAATATAGCACCGTTGAATAGACATTCTTTTCATATTCCAAATAAAGAACACTTGAATAAGCAAGCATCCGTAAATGCATCGGTTTATACGTGCTGTCGTCGGTTTGTGCTTCTATATGTAATATCGCCTCCTCATCCGGCAAACGGACTTGATATATCATATCGCTCTGATGTGTCTTAATCGTGATATGTTCTGTGTTCAACCGATCAGTGACTTCCACCTCCGATGTCTTCAGTGCTAACACTGCTATGTCTTGCGGGAACTCCCCCGCAATATGTTTAAAGATCTTATCATACGCCGACATATCAGTATTATACCTGCTTTTATGAAGATATGTCAAGTGTTTTTTAGGGTTCTTCTTTTTCTTGACATCATACCAAGATCATGCTAAACTAAGCAAAATCTAATATCATTGGAAGGGTCCCACGCTATGCAACAAGATCAAAACACATCATCAGATTCCCTTCAGAAACTACAAGACCTACTACAAAAACTTTCGGACTTAGTCGTTTTGGGATATTCATCTTATACTATCATTGACAAACTTATTGAAAATGTCAATGATAGTATAGTTATACTTGTAGCACGCCTCTGCGAGATACAGTGGCGTGTATTCTGTTGAGTAGTGGTGGTGTGTTCCATACCATGCACGCTTGATGAAAGACCAGAATCCTTCAATCGTATTGGTATGCATGCCACCTTTCTCCCACTTCTTACTTCGGTTCAACGTCTCGTGTTCCATCTCTTTACCGATGGTGTTGTATCCTGTAAACTGGTCGGTATAGAGTTTGGAATTCTCTGTATCTACGTTATCACGAATGAAGTTAGCAATTGTTTCTCCAGTGATATCAGGCACCAATTGAGCAATTACATGTCCAGTTCTTGAAACTGCACCGATAACAGCGTCTTTCATTGTTCCGCGACCACGCTTGCGAGGTTCATCTACTGTTTGGTCGATGAATTTCTGATACAATAATCAAATAAGCTTGAATATCAGAAAAAGCAACTCGCTTTTTAGTGTTCATTAGGGGGTTTGTAGCCCTCTAATACTTATCTATATATTGTATCATGAATTAGCAATTAAAACAAGCGATAAATGTACTCTCCATCTATGTTTATAGCGATTTTACTTAATCCCAAAACGACTAAGTCCGAAAATTTACACCCTGACCTTATCTCAACTCTAGCTTGAACTGAATAAACCGAATTTGCCATCAATATTCATCCTAAAGTTGCTTTTTCCGTGGTGGTATGGTAGTTCTGACCTCGATGTTGTGAGTTGCACAAAAATGGGAATACTAAAGCGAAACTGTTACATAAGCAGAAAGAGTAGAATGACGACTTTTTTTGTTAGACAAGTTCGGCACCATTCTGAAGTATGTGCATGAAAGCAGCAAAATCTCGCACCTCGGCCGCAGCACGACGCAACTGCTTAAGACGTTCTAAACTGTCAATGCTCTCAATATCAGACTTTATTGCTTCTGTCGTGTCAATTGTGAAACGGATAGAGAGCAACTCTAAAATGCTCTCAACAGTATTATTACGTTCACCTTGTTCAATACCTTGTTCAATACCTTGTTCAATACCTCGTCTATATCCTTGTTCATCGCCTTGTTCAATACCTCGTCTATATCCTTGTTCATCGCCTTGTTCAATACCTCGTTCAATACCTTGTTCAATACCTCGTTGTATCACATGTTCGTAAAAAGGTGATTGTTGCATAATTGCCTCCAATGAAGCGTCCTTAAATAGTTCGGTGGATTGGACAAAACTCCCGAAAAGCGAGAGCGCAAACAGAAGCGTCCCCCGCATCTTGACATCAACATCAACTGTCCGTATCGTCTCAATACATTTCTCAGTCCAAGCGTTACGTGTCATGTCCGATGGCGGATCCATCAGAGCCGTGAAAGGTAGAATCCCTAAAACAGCGGGATCCAGGAACGCTGCACCCTCTAACTCATAGATACGTATAACGTTATAGCGGAATACGCCACCGCCCCGATCTTCGTTTCCATACGCATAGAAACCAGGATCGTTTCGACCTGCGGGAGGACGGAAATATAGCACCGTTGAATAGACATTCTTTTCATATTCCAAATAAAGAACACTTGAATAAGCAAGCATCCGTAAATGCATCGGTTTATACGTGCTGTCGTCGGTTTGTGCTTCTATATGTAATATCGCCTCCTCATCCGGCAAACGGACTTGATATATCATATCGCTCTGATGTGTCTTAATCGTGATATGTTCTGTGTTCAACCGATCAGTGACTTCCACCTCCGATGTCTTCAGTGCTAACACTGCTATGTCTCGGGGGAACTCCCCCGCAATATGTTTAAAGATCTTATCATACGCTGACATATCAGTATTATACCTGCTTTTATGAAGATATGTCAAGTGTTTTTTAGGGTTCTTCTTTGTCACTTGCCCCCATTTTTTCATGAAGTTTTCTGTGTTGGGTGTTTGGTAAAAGAAATGCTGTCCAAGTAGGTGGTTTATGGTAGAATACCTCCTTTAGAATAAATATTCTTTAAGAATACAAAAAGTAGGCATTCTGATGCGTTACACCCGAAAACGGGCGAATCCGAGAAAGATTATAGCAGGTTTCCAAAAGGTTTTCAAGCATGTTAAGATCTATTCAGTGATAACGATCATCAAAAAGATCATTGACGCGTGGTGGACAAAGGAGGAACTCCTCTTATTTACCAAACAGACATGTCTGAAAAACTTGGACTTTTTCACCACATAAAGACAGACTTTCTCGCACATAAAACGGACAAACACAACAATGGAACAAAACAAAATAAAAATGGGGGTAAGTGACCTACACTTAACTCTTGACACTTTTTGAGAAAAGTGCTACACTTAACTCTTGACACTTTTTGAGAAAAGTGCTACACTTAACAATGAAATAATGAAAATGTGATAAGAACAGTTCTACGGACCTCTATATAATCAATTTACCGAAAACTTTCAACAAAAGGAGATTATAATACGGAATTAGTCGTTTTGGGATTAAGTAAAATCGCTATAAACATAGATTTAGACTGAATTTATCGCTTGTTTTAATTGCTAATTCATGATACAATATAGATAAGTATTAGGGTAGATAAGTATTAGGGGGCTACAAACCCCCTAATGAACACTAAAAAGCGAGTTGCTTTTTGTCTGACTATTGTATCAGAATTCATCAGAAAAAAGCAACTCCTAAAATGGAGTATCTGATGAATTGAGTTGAAATTATGGAGCGATACCCTACACAAGAGGCGTGTATTGAACATCTTGAGAGGATACGTTGGGGTGATAACCCCCAGTGTCCGAAGTGTGAGGGTCCGAACCTGAAACGCAAAAAAGAGAACGGCATAGGTAGAATAGGACGGTGGCATTGTTCTGATTGTGGTGCATCATTCAAGGTTACCAGCGGGACACTCTTTGCTGGAACAAAAATACCGCTACAAAAGTGGTTTTTAGCGATCTCATTGATGGCAAACGCAAAGAAAGGTATCTCATCTTGTCAGTTGGCGAGAGATTTAGGATTGAAACAAAAGGCTGCTTGGTCTATAATGATGAAGATACGAACTGAAATGGCAAAGAAGTCTTCTCTTTTGTCGGGAATCGTTGAAGCTGATGAAACTTATGTCGGTGGTAGAGACAAGAAAGACTATGACCGAACAGTAGATGAACCTCGCAAGCGTGGTCGCGGCACAATGAAAGACGCTGTTATCGGTGCAGTTTCAAGAACTGGACATGTAATTGCTCAATTGATACCTGATATCACTGGAGAAACGATTGCTAACTTCATTCGTGATAACGTAGATACAGAGAATTCCAAACTCTATACGGATCAGTCCAAAGGATACAACACTATCGGTAAAGAGATAGAGCATGAAACCCTAAACCGAAGTAAGAAGTGGGAGAAAGGTGGCATGCATACCAACACCATTGAAGGATTTTGGTCTTTCATCAAGCGTGCATGGTATGGAACACACCACCACTACTCAACAGGATGCACGCCACTGTATCTCGCAGAGGCGTGCTACAAGTATAACTATAGGAACATTGACATTTTCAATAAGTTTGTCAATGATAGTATAAGATGAATATCCCAAAACGACTAATTCCGTAATAATAATCTCAAGAGGTAATAACTATGACATATTCAAAAGTTTCTATACAAAAGTGTTTTTTTCTGTCAATGATAGTTTTCATCTTTATCTGTAGCATATCAGCAGCAGCGAAACCGAAAACTGCTAAAACCGCTTCTATATATGTTGATGAATCGATTCGTGGTCTATTTTATTATATAAGTGCTAACCAACTCAGTATTGATATTACCTTTAGTGAAGTTCCTGATTCGATGCCACGCAAAAAAGATTTTTTTGTTAATGGTAAAGCCCTAGAAGATTATTATGCCGGCAAACTTGGAACTCAAGGAATTTTGATTGGAACAATAAAAAGCAATCCTTTACACTATCGTCTAAACATATACGGCAAAACAGGTCCCGAAAATCATCCTCATATTGAGCTACCTAATCCTCTTTCTTACAAGCACTATAAAGCGACTCTTATTAGAGGAAGCACTGTACCCTTTATAGATTTGATAAAAAAATATATGAGTAGTGTTCGTACAAGTTTTCAATCTGTATGGGAAAAGGGTGATGTCGTCATTAGTTGGACAACCGAAGCCGAACTTAACAACGCAGGATTTAATATCCTCCGGAGTGAGACACCGAAGGGACCGTTCGAACCCATCAATGCAAAATTAATTCCAAGTGCAGGTTCAGCAGATACACAGCATACCTATAAGTGGATAGATACCACAGCAAAACGAGGGACTGACTATTACTATCAGATAGAAGACCTCTCTTTTTCAGGTAAACGGAATCAACTGGCAACGATTAAACTAGAAGCACTCATATCTCCTAAAAACAAACTCACAACGCAATGGGGTGCAGTAAAACGACGATATTAATCGCCCCAACGTACGGCCGAGGTCGCCTCGCCCGTAGAGACAAGGTCACCTCACCCCGTTACGACGGAAGGCGCAGATAAACGTATTGCTTACCCTCAACGTACGGCCGAGGTCACCTCGCCCGTAGAGACAAGGTAACCTCACCTGCAAAGGCAAGGTCACCTCACCCCGTTACGACGGAATATGGACGATATAATTGTAAAAAAAAACAAAAAGAAGACGATATTCAACAGATCATATATGAGAGAAACTGACATGACAACAAGATCGCTGAATAATAACATAACAAAAAGAAGACGTAGATTTGCATTACTATCATCTTTTATCATTCACAGTATTGCAGTGATAATCTTAGGACTATTGTTAATAAAACCGGTAATACAAGATATTAATAATACAACGTACATAGACATAGTTTCTGTAGACATGACAGATCGAGTCATAAGACAAGATATACCCAAACCGATACCCAAACCGACACCAAAGATGGTGCATAAAGTCACAACAACAGGTCTTAGAGGCGTATCAAGCACAGAACGTATTCCCACACCTATCAATCCGCTTGCACCTGTCCAAGAAGAAATCCCATTAGATGCTCCGACTATGTTAGAAAATGTCACAAGACTTGCACCTTCTCCTGAATCGCTCCTGAATCGCTCAGAACTTGACGGAACAGCAATGTCTGATATTGGAACTTTATCGGATAGCATTTCATCAATAGAAGGTAAACGTAGTAGTGGAACAGTTGGTGTCGCAGTCAAAGGCAAAGGCAGCACAGGATTAGGCAATTTTACAAAAGGCACTGGAGCAGGACAAGGATTTGAGGATTTAGGAGAAGGATTCGGAAAGTTACCTACACTACAAGACGAAATCGGCGATAAATTAGGCGGTGTCTTAAAAGGTAGCGGAAACGCACTAAAAGGACATATCCGAATCATCCGACTCAAACACTCGCTAAGTGATTGGTGGCAAGACCCAACCGCAATCCCATCTCTCATAGATTGGCTAAAAGAATGGACACCCATCCGCGCGGATATGAGTTTCGCTGGCGGCGCACTCCCATTGACAGACCCGAAAATTATGAACGCACCATTAATCATCATGACAGGACACGATAGGTCCATGGCAACAGGACGTAATCTGATGAGAAACACACCACTGAAAGCAGAATTCACAACTGCTGAACGCATCGCACTACGAGAATATGTACTCAATAGAGGCGGTACACTCTTCTTTGATGATTGCGGACTGAAAGCAACATTTTCAAACACTATTGAACACGAACTCAGACTAATATTCCCCGAATACGCACTAGAAAAACTTCCTCATGAACACGAACTCTATAAAATCTTCTTTAACCTCAAAAAACCACCTGAAGGAGGTGAAGTGTTTTGGGGAAGTGAGAATAAAGCAAAACCTACAAGATATAAATTCCATCGCGGTATCTACGTACCAAGAATACCAGGCGATCAAAAAAAACCGAACCTAACATTTAAAGACTCACAAGGAACATTACGAACAACAAGCAGACTCGGCATCATCTTCAACAGAAAAGACTACCTATGCGCAATGGAAACAGCTGAGATAGACTCCAGAACAGCACTACGAAAGCGTCGTTCCACTGATGTCTATCGCTTCATGACAAATCTCATGATTTATACACTAAAATATGGAGGCAATACCGACCGTTCAGAATATAAAGAATAGCATACAAGGCAAGGTAACCTCACCCCGTTATGACGGAAGGCACAGATAAACGTATCGCTTACCTTCAACGTAGGGGCGCGGTCACCTTGCCCGTAAAGGTGTGTGGATTTTGCATCCTTCCCAGCGTAGGGGCGCGGTCATCTCGCCCGTTGTGAACCGAAGTCACCTTGCCCGTTGTGAACCGAGGTCATCTCGCCCGTTGGGAACCGAGTAAACAGATACCGCAATTTGAAGAACTTCTATTGAAGAGAGTAGTCAGTTAATGGTTTATGTATTTGACACCAGTAGCTTCATAGTAACTGGTCATTATTATCCACAGCAATTTCCAAGATTTTGGGAGAAATTCAATTTTGCAGTTAACCAGAGTAAGATAACGAAGCGAGCTCACCACATTTAACACCTTCCGTCAAATCCCCATGCTTTAGCTTGTGGGATGTAGACGGCTCATCGGTTTTTTTTATCAAAAAACTTGACAATCTAACAAATATATGGTATAATATACTATACACTTCTCTATAAAGATAAGATGTTATGCCGCTCAAAATCTCTAATAAAAAACGCGATTACCGAACAACTAACAAGACAATCTATAGTTGTCAATATCATGTTATCTGGTGCACAAAATATAGGCGTAAGGTTTTGGATACACAGATACAATGTCGCTTGAAACAGCTAATCCGTGAAAAACAGGACGACTCTGGTTACCAAATCAGAGAAGTTGAGACTCAACCCGAACATATCCATTTGCTTATAGAGTCCCCGTCCAATGCATTCTGTGGATAAAGTTGTTGGTAAAATCAAAGGTTACACTTCCAAAGTTTTGCGTGAAGAATATCCATCTTTGAAAAGTCGTCTACCTTCACTTTGGACGCGTTGCAAGTTCGTAAGTTCCTGTGGTGGCGTAACGCTTCAAGTGATAAAAGACTATATTGAAATGCAAAGCGGACAATGAGAAAGACATATAAATATAAGATACAAAATCAATCTAATACTATCAAGTTAGGCAATATGCTTGACGATATGTGGCACATCCATGTGCATATCATGACCTTGCAGCGTCGTTATTACCGCAGATATAAAAAGAACATATCGGCATATAGCATGAATGCCCATGTTGCGAAGTTGAAAAAGCGGACGAAACCACATTGGAAGCAACTGCCGAGTCAAGTTGTGCAAGATGTTGTGTTGCGATATGGAAAGGCATACGATGCTTTCTTTAGAAATATCAAAGAACGTGAAGCAGGTTTGAGAGTGCGTAAAGTAGGTAAACCGAAAATCAAACCGCGTCATAAATATAAATCTATGACCTTTACACAGGCAGGTTACAAACTTGAAGGAAACCGTATCAAGATCAATTGTATAGATACATGGTTTTCCTTTCATAAACATCGTGAAATTTCGGGTGATATCAAAACAATCACCATCAAACGAGACAATTGTGGAGATTATTGGCTATGCTTTTGCTGTGATAATGTTGACGATTCAGAACCTTTTGCCGAGACGGGTAAGAGTGCAGGTTTTGATTTTGGATTGAAAACATTTTTGACAAGCAGTGGTGGTGAGAAGCTAGAATCCCCGCAGTTTCTGAAGAAGTCCTTGAATAAGTTGCGTTCACTCAGCAAAGCATTTTCACGCAAAATCAAAGGTTCAGGCAACTGGTATCGTGCGTTGCGTGCGTTGTGTAGACAGTATCGCGATATTGCTAACCAGCGACTTGACTGGCAGTGGAAACTTGCCACACATCTGTGTCGTGAATACGATGTGCTTGTCTTTGAGAACCTAAATATAGATGGTATGAAAAGGCTTTGGGGGCGCAAAGTATCCGATTTGTCTTTTGCACAGTTCTTGCTGATAATGGAACAGAAATGTGCCAAACATGGCAAGGCGTTCAAACAAGTGGGCAAGTGGACTGCTACAACTAAACCTTGTAGCAACTGTGGATACACAAACGACACCCTAACTCTTATCGATAGGTATTGGATATGTCCTGAGTGTGAGACACATCACGACAGAGACATAAACGCTGCTATCAATATCAAACAGGCTGGCTTAGCAGCCTAAAGTGGAGATGACGGAAGACGGGTTATCTCTTAGAGATAAACGCTGTTGTCTACGAAGCACAAGCCCCTACCTTTAGGTAGGGAGTACTATGACTTGCTTGGATAAATGAATACAAAAGTATATTTCGGATACCGGATGCTATAGCACCACATTTTACAAGTACGATTTTTGCTGTAGCACATTTTCAAGGACTGATAAATGATAGAAGTAGACTTACCGGACGACCAAAAGTGCTGATCCTTTTGTAATTGCTGTGGCAAAATCCCAAAATGGTTGTGTGGTAACACAGGAAAAAGAGAAGCCTAACGCACCGAAGATTCCAAATGTCTGTCTCCATTGTTGAAAGACATAGGAATTAACAAAAGGGTGATGGCATATCCGAATGCTGGGATGCCCGAACTGGATGTGAATTACAAGACAGTATACACACAATTCCCAGCGGAGATGGCAAGTTTTATACCTAAACTCTTAGAGGCGGGAGACTACTTTATAGGAGGATGTTGTGGTACAACACTAGCACACATCAAAGTTTTTCGTCAGGAGGTCAATTCCAGTTCAATCAGCACATCATAAAATCTATGGAAACAATTACCCTTATATATAAACGACTGCCAAATAGAATCAACTATTTCAAGCAACAACTCCTATATGAAGATGAGAATGTAATTGTCACATCTCAACGGATTACACCTTCTTCACCTATCATAATAGATGGAGAAACAGTCTTAGGTGACAATTACACTGCAGTCTGGTTCGTATTTACAAGTTTATGGTATGACATCGGTAAGATTTACAATCTTAACAACGAATGGACAGGTTATTATTGTGACATAATAAAACCAGTAAACAGAGAAGTCTGCACGTTTGAAATCGTTGACCTCTTCTTAGATTTATGGGTGTCACCCGATAATAGTTTTGAAATTCAAGATGCAGATGAATTTGAGAATGCTGTTAGAAACGGTGATATATCTCATGAATTGGCAGAGCAAGCATGCAAAGCACTGTCTGAACTTATTTTGACAATTGAGACAGGACAATTTCCTCCAGAATTTGTAGAAAACTTTACAATACCCTTTTTGAGATTATAGTGAACTATAGAATTAATGAATCACTCTAGAACGGGCGAGGAGACCTTGCCCCTACAATGGGTGGTTTTCGTCATCGGTGTAAGGGTGAAATGTCTCATTGATTATTAACTTTGCTATAAAAATCTGATATTTTGGAGTCTGACATGGTTGAATTAGCAATAAATGGTGGAGAGCCAATTCACACAAAACCTTTTCCGATTCGGCCTCAACTCAATCCAGCAGATATTGAAGCATTTGAGAGTATATATAATAGTCGTCACTGGGGTGTGTGTGGGACAAAAGTTCCTGAATTTGCAGAACAATTTGCCGCGTTTCAAGGAGCAAAATACGGTGTCTGTGTAAATAGTGGTACAACTGCACTCTATGTTGCGTTGAAAGCAGCAGGTGTAGGACCTGGCGACGAAGTCATTACAACAGCATATACATTTCAGGCGACCATTGTCGCCATTCTGATGACGCATGCAGTGCCTGTTTTTGTAGATACTGCACCTGTCAGTTTTCTGATTGATGTTACAAAAGTGCAGGATGCAATTACCAATAAAACCAAAGTGATACTTCCCGTACACATAGCTGGATATCCTGCTGACATTGACGTGTTGGTAGAAATTGCAGATAAGAATGATATAAAGCTCATAGAAGATCGTGCACAAGCACACGGTGCAGAATGGCGAGGAAAAGGCGTCGGAAGTTGGGGAGATTTCGGATGCTTCAGTTTTCAAACGTCAAAGAATCTCTGTGCTGGGGAAGGTGGAATAATCCTTACAAATGACAGAGAACTCTATGAACGTACTTGGTCAATACACAACTGCGGACGCGCTCCACCAGATGCCGTATTTGGAAACATAGAACCATTCAGAGCGAATTTCAGGATGACCGAATGGCAAGCTGCGATACTCCTCTCTCGTTTGACAAGGCTTGAAACAGAAACTAACTATAGACACATGAACATGCGGTGGTTAGATGGGTGGTTCGGTGAGATACCAGGAATAAAAGTAACACCTCTCGATCCCCGTACAACACGCGGTGGCTGCCACGGATATAAAGCAATTCTGGATTCTGAGGAATTTGAATAACAACCTATAAACTCTTGGATATACAGATAATGTATCTTTATTATGGAAGCAAGCAACTGTTTGAAAAACTGAAGAAAAGGATGCTTATACCAAGGGAGAGAAAATTATGTATTTTGCCACAAACACTGCTATCTATTCCATTGGAGACAATGGGGATGGTGAACCTATTGAAATATACAATGCAACTGAACAACAAAGTCCTGAAATTAGTGATAACTACGGCACGTTAATTTCAATACCAGAAATGCAGTCCGTAGCGGTAACTCTTTCAGATGGGACACTCTTGTTGCTTACACCGAATGGTGAGAAGAGAATTTCAACTGGGATTGAAGACCCAATTGCTTCCCTGCTTTTTATTCGGGAAGAACCTTTGACAATACTCATCGGAACGGATGAAGGTGCTTATGTCTATCGCCTTGTTGGTGAAGAAGGACCCGCAGAACGTGTGCAATCTTTTGATGCGTTAGAATGTAGGAAAGAATGGTATACACCCTGGGGAGGTCCACCAGCTGTAAGAACATTAGCTAAAACTAAGGACGGTTTTTGTTACGCGGATATCCATGTTGGCAGTATCATGCGTTCACACGATGAAGGCGTTTCATGGGAACCTGTAACACCGGACCTGAATAAAGATGTACATCAGGTTGCTACCTGTCCCGCAGACGATAATCAAGTTTTCGCCAATACAGCAAACGGTGTCTATGTGAGTAAAGACCGAGGTGACTCGTGGATTAACAGACTTGAAGGATTGCCTGTTCGATACGGAACTGCTATTGCAATAGATCCTAAAGATCCGAACTTGATGATTGCATCAGTCCAAAGAGAACCGAGAGGCGGCGGTGCTTGGTTATGTCGTACGGATGACGGGGGGACAACTTGGACTGACCTCAACGATCAACTCACAGAACCGGCAGATCGTATAAGTACCAACTCCATCGCTTTTGCTGCCGATGGTACCGCATGGGCAGCTGTCGGAAAAACACTCTATAAAGGTCGGGATCGTGCAACGGATTGGAGCCCTTTCTGGACACCACCTGAATCTAATACCGGTGCATATCCTATCAAAACCCTCGCTGCTTAAACTTCAATCATCTTTAGGTGAATCTGCTATCTGTTTCTAGGTAGTCATTCAAAACCCAGATATAAACCGTATTATCATACACCAGCGAAAGGATAAAACCATTGGTTGAACCGATTCAAGGGTTTGTTGTATAATTATAAAATAAGCAGTATTCTTGGCTTTACTGGAGAATATACTGATGAATTACGGAGACATCATTACAATTGAGCCCGGAAAACGATGAGGTAAACCTTGTATTCGGGGAATGCGAATCACTGTTTATGATGTATTAGACTATCTGGCATCGGGTATGTCATTAAACGAGATTCTTGACGATTCTATATATTTAACTGAAACAGATATCCGTGCATGTCTTGCGTATGCAGCGGACAGAGAAAAAGAGCAAACGGCCGTTTATACAGATGAAACTCCTATGAATATTAAAAAAATAATTCAGTTGGTCTTTTTATTTTCTATCTCCATTTTTGTTGTTGGACTATTAGGATGTGAAAGAGTCAATCAAGTCTTAGACTTACAAATAGAAACAGTTACTCCGATTCAGCAACGAGACCATGTGTGGCCTGTTGATCAAAACGGTATAGAGGTGCCTATTCCTGGAACTTGGGTGTTGGTTTCCCATACACATGAGAATTCTACTTCCACTATTGGAGATAGTTTTATATTACCTGCAGATCCGCAGCCTATTCTACAAGTATCAGATGGAACATACACAGATGGTGAAGGTGCCCTTTGGACAAAAGTCAGACTTATAATCGCTAATGGAGATAGGTGGCAATTCCTTGAACGTGTAGACACAAGTGTGACACCACATCAACTGCACGCTATCTTCAAAGTAGATGATACCGGAATTCCCATTCTTGAATACGGGACATATCCTTTTGATTTGCCACAATATAACGTACAGATTTGGGAGAAACAGTAAAGCATTATATCTAATCCATGCATATTCCAATGCTCTTCCGTTATCATCTTTTGCTTCACACAATTCTCACCGTTTCTCAGACTGGCGCGGTGGTGAAGAAGGGGCTGCACAATTGATGTGGTGGATAGATTTAGCACTCTTTGCATCACTCATGCCAGCATTATGGTTCGGTTGGCTACCATCGATAATAGTGTTATTCGTTGCATTAACAATCCTCCAGAATATCTGGAGACCCGTGTTAATCAGCAGATTTGACGCACAGTCTACACCTGACATGGGTGCGACGGTTCTGTCTATTGAAGCACAAGCGAAATCATTAGCGACTATTGTCTTCGCGCCGCTACTTGGATGATTAGTGGACGTATGTGCGCTATTTGCTCCCGTTGGAGTCACTCAATTTGTTCCGATAGGAATTGTTGGTACATGTATCGCCATCGCAATACTCCTTGCCTATCACAGCAAATTAGAAGTGAATCCTGCATTTACACCAGAATAATATAACCTAATACACATACAATGGAACAACTACATTTATTCTCTTCGTTAGAACAGCAGATAATTCCGCAACCAGATCCACCACCGAACAACAGAGAAGCGACAGATGTAATCCGTGGGTTACGCTATGTGCCAAACTATATCACCGATTACCAACATGACTGGTTGATAGATAAAATAGGTGAACAGGAGTGGTCCTACTTTGGTAAAAGACGTATGCAGAATTATGGGGCAAAGTATGATTACAATACAGGGGAATTGAAAGAAGAAAGTCAAAGACGTGAGTTACCGGAGTGGCTAAATAGACTTAGCGAGAAATTGCATAGAGACGGACACATGACGGAAGTTCCAAATCAGGTGCTAATCAGCGAATACGAAACGGGACAAGGCATCGGTGGACATATTGATAAGGAACCGTGGTTTAAGGATACGATTATTATTTTGAGTTTGGGGACAAGTTGTATTATGGAATTTACAAAAGACGTTGATAGGACGAAAAAGGTGCATGTCTGGCTCGCAAAACGCAGTATAGCAATATTACAACAGGCAGCGAGATATGAGTGGCTGCACGGCATTCCCGCCAGGAAATCGGATATATGGGAGGGACGAAAGTATATAAGGCAACGGCGCGTATCGCTGAGTTTTAGGAAAACGATGTGACCTGCCAACATAAGTGGAGGTTGAATTCTAATTGGTAGGATTGGAACATTAACAGAGAGGAGAGATCAAAGGGTGTGTAAAGTAATTGTCACCATAGACATAAATTTGGCAATGTTCCCAGGCCGGTAGGTGCAATACGGAAATCGCACCTACCGGATGCTCGCGGATCCGGAAACTGCTAATTATTATTTAGAGACCTCGTTGGAAACCTACAGAAAAGATAATAACATTGAAATACTTATACAATCCGTGCGAAATGTTATTGAAGCACAAGGGGGATTAGTCAAACTTGTCAAACGCACTAAGTGTGATCCAAAACACCTCTATGACGTATTAAACGGAAAGCAACCACCGCAATTGAATAAACTTCAGGAGATTCTTACAGATTTAGGTATCCATCCTTGAAATTTTCAACTCAGTAATGAACAGAATGAAATTGCGTTTTAGGATGTCTTCAACGCTGTATTGACAACTTCCGAACACAGATGATCTGATATTACCCGGATAGGAAATTCCGTATTACATAATCCAGAATCCCGCCGTGCTTATAATATTCCACTTCCATAGGTGAATCAATGCGGAGAAGCAATTCCGTTGTGTGAGTCTCACCGGTGGTTCCGACGATTTTCATGGTTACCATCTGTCCAGGTCGTAAGTCATCAGCAAATCCTGTGATGCTGATAATCTCGCTACCGTCAAGGTTTAGCGATCGGGCATTTTCTCCATCCATAAACTGCAAGGGTAAAATCCCCATCCCGATGAGATTACTGCGGTGTATCCGTTCATAACTTTCTACAACGACAACTTTCACACCGAGAAGTTTCGGTCCCTTCGCTGCCCAATCTCGTGAACTTCCCATCCCGTAATCTTGACCCGCAAAGAGCACTGTCGGAGTGCCATCCTCTTGATAGCGGTTTGCTGCTTCATATATTGTCGTCTGTGTTTCCTCCGGATAGAGTATAGTGTGTCCACCTTCAACATCAGGTGTCATCAGGTTGCGGACACGTCTGTTGGCAAAAGTACCACGACTCATTATGCGGTCATTGCCGCGTCTTGCACCATAGGTATTAAAATCACGAGTTTCTACACCGCGTTCCCGCAGATAACTGCCAGCAGGACTTAATGCAGCAATTGCGCCTGCAGGTGAGATATGGTCTGTCGTGACAGAATCACCAAAAATCCCAAGTATACGCGCATCAAGAATATCCGAAATCGGTGCAGGTTCAGGTGTAAATCCAGCAAAAAAGGGTGGATGCTGTATGTAGGTGCTTCTTTCGTTCCAAGGATAAAGGACACCTATCGCCCCCGCAAGTTCTTCCCATTCAGGTGCTTGATTGCCGATGGATTCATACATCTCTTTGAATGTACTTCGGTTTACAGCAGTGGCGATCATTTCAACGATCTCTTGACGTGTTGGCCATATATCCTTGAGGTAGACACCCTCTCCCGCATCACTGTATCCTATAGGTTCTGTTGCCAAATCAATATCGATTCGCCCTGCAAGACCAAATGCTACAACGAGTGGGGGAGACATCAGAAAATTGGCTTTTATCTCTGGATGTACACGAGCTTCAAAGTTCCTGTTACCACTCAGGACACTTGCAGTTACAAGGTTTTCAGCATCAATCGCATCCTGAACAACTCCATTGAGGGGACCGCTATTACCAATACAGGTCGTGCAGCCATACCCTACAACATTATATCCGATTTTTTCTAAATAAGGAAGTAATCCGGTGTTACGTAGATATTCAGTTACCACTCGCGAACCGGGGGCTAAACTCGTTTTTACATAGTCAGGAACACGTAAACCTCTCTCCACTGCTTTTTTTGCAAGCAGTCCTGCACCAACCATCACTGATGGATTGCTCGTATTGGTGCAACTAGTAATAGCAGAGATGACGACAGAACCGTGTTTAACTGTACTTTTACTTTCTAATTCTATCACACCAAATCCATCTTCAACTATTGGACGTGTGAGGACTTCATTGAAGGCTTCTTTTACATCTGATAAGGCAATCCGGTCTTGTGGACGTTTTGGTCCCGCTATACTCGGTTCAATCTCACTCAGATCAATTTCTAACACATCAGAGTATTCTACATCACCGAGACGTGGAATACCGAATAAGCTTTGTGCCTTAAGGTAAGTTTCTACAAAATCAACATGTGTTTCGTCCCGTCCGGTGAGTCTGAGGTAGTTCATCGTCTCAGAATCTGGCGGGAAGAATCCTACCGTTGCACCGTATTCAGGACACATGTTGGATATTGTTGCACGGTCCGGCAATGCAAGCATTTCAACACCTTCACCGAAAAACTCCACAAATTTTCCAACGACCGATGCCTCTCTAAGGCACTGAGTTACTGTCAACACAAGATCGGTCGCTGTTACACCCTCTTGTAGTTTTCCTGTCATGTGAACACCGAGAACCCCTGGTGTTAGTATGTATAACGGTTGTCCCAACATTGCAGCTTCAGCTTCAATCCCCCCAACTCCCCATCCGACAATACCTAAACCGTTAATCATCGTGGTATGGGAATCTGTTCCGACAAGCGTGTCAGGATATGCAACTGCGTCTTCTACCATGACAACCTGAGCGAGATACTCAAGATTCACCTGATGCACAATCCCTATTGATGGTGGAATAATATTGAACTTGTCAAATGCCTGTTGTCCCCATTTTAAAAATTCGTATCGTTCTTTGTTCCGTTCAAATTCTTTTTGTGTGTTGAACTGAAAAGCATTTTCTGTTCCGTAAGCATCTACTTGAATAGAGTGGTCAATCACTAAATCAACAGGGACAAGTGGTTCGATCATGCTGGGATCACCACCAAGTTTGTCTACAGCAGACCGCATCGCAGCGATATCAACGACAAGCGGAACCCCCGTGAAATCTTGGGCAACGACACGGGCAGGTTTGAATGGTATTTCGGCAAATTTTGGATTCTTTGCATCCCAATTTGCCAAGTTGATGATGTCCTGTTCGGTGATCTGATGTTCATCAAAATTTCGTAGTAAAGATTCAAGCAGTATTCTGATACTTACAGGTAAAGTATCCAATGAAACGTTACATGCTTCACTCAAGGTAAGTAGAGAATAGTAGACGCAATCGTAATTATCGTTTCTTAAGTTCTTTCGGGTATTGAATGGATTGTGAGAGGGATGCGACATTTACAAACTCCTTTATTGATATGTTTTAATGTCATTTTATCACATAAGTCGTTAAAATTCAATTGATTTGAAGCATGTTGATGGCAGATTTTCTTGACATTTTTTCTGAGATATGTTACACTCGATACGTCATACTTTCGGTTGCAATGATCAAATGCAAAACACGAGGTATCCGAAGGTGCTTGACGTATATCATTTAAAGAGAATTTTCGTAAGTTTTATTGTCTTTTAGTTGAAACTATAGTATGACTTTATACTCAAAATAGAAAGCGAGAAGAAAGGATAATGAACAGAATGTTGAAAACTCATCGGAATACAATTGTAAACACAATGATCGCATTGTTGCTTGTTAGCGGCTGTGTTTTCCTGATGGCAGTAAGTTGGGATGCTGGCGAAACCGAAGATGTATGTAACTATTGCGGTGCAGATGCTACAACTACAAGCACTTGCGACTGTTGTGATTGGCAAAATAGATTGGCCGATTCTGAAAAAAATGGTACTTCTGATATTTCTCAGAATCACTTAGATCACTTAGAAACCAATATCTATTAATGAAAATTAAGTAATTAATTCGGTAATCACGGTTTTACCCCAGGCCGATGCGTCAACATAGGATGTGCATTTGACATCCTATGTTGACGCATCGGCCATCTTTTTATTGACACTATTGCAGCGTCGTGCTACAATTGTTGTTTGTATAGGTGTTCGCGGGAGGATTTTCAATCATGGACAAAGTGCTGATTAGCGATCTGCTATCGCAGCAAGGTTTAGATGTTCTAATTAATAGCAGGGACTTTAAGGTTGATGTTGCATTGGAGTTAACCCCGACAGAGTTATTAGAACGGATTGCTGATTATGATGCACTACTCATTAGAAGTGATACAAGAGTAACAGCAGAAGTCATTGAAGCGGCAAAACGACTCAAGGTTATCGGACGCGCAGGCGTTGGTGTTGATAATATCGATATAGCGGCTGCAACACGAAACGGAATTTTAGTCGTTAATACGCCAGAAGGGAATACAATCGCTGCTGCTGAACATACCATCGCTCTGTTGTTAGCATTAGCACGGAACATCGTCCCCGCAGGTATATCTCTCAAAGAAGGAACTTGGCAACGAAATAACTTCATTGGAGTTGAACTATACGGTAAAATCCTCGGAACTGTTGGACTCGGAAGAATTGGACGTGAAGTTATGAAACGTGTCAACGCGTTCGGTATGCAATCCATCGCATTTGACCCTTATATCACGGCTGGTGCTGCCGAAAAAATGGGTGTTCGTCTCGTTGATAGAGAAACACTATTCCGTGAATCCGATTACATTTCAGTTCATACGCACCTGAATGCAGAAACATATCATAGCATCGGGGATGCAGAATTTCAAATGATGAAACCGACGAGTCGCCTGATCAATTGTGCCCGCGGGGGCATTATAGACGAAGAAGCACTTTATCAGGCACTAACAGATGGTAAAATTGCCGGTGCTGCACTAGATGTTTTTGAAAATGAACCCGCAACTGAGAATCCTCTGCTTAAATTGGACAACTTCCTTGCCTCGCCACACCTGGGTGCCTCAACAACTGAAGCACAAGAACATGTGGCGATCGAAGTCGCACAGCAGATTATCAACGCACTCCGTGATAAACCTGTCGCAAATGCTGTAAATCAACCTAAAATTGATCCAAGAATGCATGACATCTTGGGACCCTACCTGCAACTTGCAGAAAAGATCGGAAGTTTCCACGCTCAAATTGTTGAAGGTCAGATAGCCGCAATCAAAATTCATTATAGCGGTGCACTTTTTCAAAAAGAGGATGTAACCCCCATCACAGTAGCCTTACAAAAAGGTCTTCTAACACCTATCTTAACAGAAGTAAATTATGTGAACGCTCCTTTTTTGATCAAACAACGCGGTATCGCTGTTACGGAGACGAAAAGTGACTCAGGAGCAGATTTCGCTAATTTGATGACAGTTACAGTTACAACAGATAGAGATGATACAGTCCTTGCCGGCACTACGTTCGGACGAAAAGATATACGCATCGTGCGCATCAATCAACTACACCTTAACGCTATACCTGAGGGGTACATACTTCTCATCTATAATCGAGATCAACCAGGGATGATAGGATTAATCGGGACAATATTGGGTAAAAACTATATCAACATAGCAGATATGACGGTGGGTCGATCGCGCCCTGATGAAGTTGCACTGACTCTGATTAACGTGGATAGTCCGGTACCGCGCTCGGTGATTAAAACACTCGCATCACAGAAAAAGATCGCTTTTGTCAAGCAGGTTATCCTATAGTACCAGATTAACTCAATTCATAGCAGTAGGTGTGATTTCCTAATCGCTCCGATCTCCAATAAAAACCTGATAAATCCTATTAATTTGGTATAACTCACAAGGTAGTAAAAATTAGGAGTTTTAGTTTGGATGCTAAACAGATATGTTTGTCGATAAATAATGAAATACCGAAGGAAAAATTGTTCTCCGCAGAGAAACGGGAAGTACATCCCGATTGCAATACACCCTGGCGAATCTCGTCAGAACCTTTCTGGATATCACAAAAGCAGTTGAATTGGTTCGAAGAACTCGGCCCACATCTGTTCAGTTTCTATCGTGCCTGCAATTTACTCTATTCCCAAAGCACAAGAGGAATTCAACCTACCTGGGTAGCAGAATACCTGGATATCGGTAAACCGGAGAATGTGATACAGTATGGTCGGATGAACCGTTTCAAAAGTCAACTACCGGGCATCATACGTCCAGATATTTTACCCACCTCAGACGACACAAACGTAATAACAGAATTGGATTCTATTCCCGGTTTCATCGGTGGCACCGGATGTCTATCACGTCTCTATGCAAAGATTGGATACCCAGTTATCAGTGGTAAAGACGGTATGGTGAACGGTTTTGCTGAAATGATTCGCTCCTTGCCAAAGAAGAATGACGTTAAACTTGCAATCGTCGTCTCCGATGAATCTGAAGATTACCGTCCAGAGATGCTATGGTTAGCAAATGCGTTATGTGATACAGGACTGCCGACTGCCACTGTAAAACCTTATGAGGTGATTTTTACTGAAGATGGTATCTCTGTTCAAAAGGAAAATGGTAGGATGGATGTCGATGTCGTTTACCGTTTCTATGAACTGTTTGATCTGCCGAACATACCGAAGACCGAATTGATATTCTATGGTGCAAAGAAACGCACTGTTGTGATGACTCCACCCCCCAAAGCATACTTAGAAGAAAAAATAGGCTTCGCACTCTTCCATCATCCCGCACTGCAAGCATTTTGGAAACAGCAACTAGGTAAAAAATCCTATCCGTTCCTGCAGGAGATCATTCCAAAGACATGGATTCTGGATCCGCGCCCATTGCCACCCCACGCTGTAATTCCAAACATTGCAATTGATGGTGTTCCTGTAAGCAACTGGCGGCAGTTAAGTAGCATTACACAGAAACAGCGGGAATTGGTTCTCAAACCTTCCGGTTTCTCTGAACTGTCATGGGGTAGTCGTGGTGTGAAAATAGGACACGACCTGCCAACAGAGGAGTGGGAAGCAGCAATTGAGAACGGACTTAAGAACTTTGAGAAGACACCTTACATACTTCAGGAGTTCCATACCGCAATGCATGTCCGAATGCAATACTACGATTTCAATGCACAAGACATGCAAGAAATGCCTTCCCGTCCATTGCTACGCCCATACTATTTTGTTGTAGGCAACACAGTGAAACTTGGTGGTATTCAGGCAACTGTATGTCCCGCGGATAAAAAGATATTACACGGTATGGTGGATTCTATCATCGTGCCATGTGCCTTAAGAGGATAACTACTTGATCTAATTCCGATAAAATCTCTGCCTTCTCACGTTCGCACAGTACGGTCTAAAGTCTTACACAGGATAAATTCATGCGCGAAAATCTTTTTGTTCCCAACAAAATGCCTTATGCAAAAGGACAGAATCGACCCGATGTTGAATGTATATTATGTGCCATCGTTGAAAGAAATGACAAGGTTGAACGATTAGAAGTTCATCGAACTGAACTCTTCACAATCTCACTCAATCTTTATCCCTACAGTCCCGGTCATCTTTTGATCTTTCCAAATCGACATATTGTTGATAAGAGGGAGTTGCATTCAGATGAAGTTTTACATTTACATGAACTTGAATGTATCAGTTTTGAAGTTTTAACACGTGCATACCAACCACGAGGTTTTAATGTAGGTTACAATATGGGTGAATCATCAGGAGCAAGTATACCACATCTTCATCTGCATGTTGTGCCACGATACCCAAGAGAATTAGGATTCATGGATGTTATCGGTGGTGCAAGGATTATCATTGAAGATCCGATCGTAACGCAAGAAAAACTTGTGAAGATTTTTCAAGAACTTGCATAATATTTGAATACTAACGAATGCTATAGTATGGACAGTCTTTCGGGGCATGAACCCGTAAAAGTCAGGACACAACGCACATAACGTCCCAAAGATGAGCCTCACCTCCTTACGCGGACAAAACAAAAAAAAAGATATACCCAACTGGGAGAAGCGATAGACCTACAAGCTGCATTATTGTGGACGTGATCCTTTGTAGTCCAAACAATCCGAGAAAGACCTTATCAGCCCGCACTCCCCATTTGAGAATAAAGGATAACATTCCGATGTGCTGTCGTATCTTTACAGTGTTTCGTAGATGTAGTTATTGAAATGTGCATCTGTTTGAGTATGCGCAGATTACTCGTTGTGCTAGTACTGCACTTTTTCTGGGCATGAGCGAACCTTCCATGTATTTTGTTGCGATGACATCTGCATGTGAATTTGGAAAGTATGTAGTGATGATTGCTGCAATCTTCTTGCGATTTTCCATAGACCTAAACGCCGGTTATCTGATGATTTCTGTGCCAATCCCACCTTCTGTTAGAACTTCAAGCAAAATCGAATGCGGGATTCTTCCATCAATAATATGTGTCTTTGCTACACCACCAAGAAGAGCAGTGTTACACGCACTTATCTTCGGTAACATACCACCTGAAATCGTACCATTATCAATCAACTCATTAATCTCTCGCATGTGAACAGTTGAAATGAGTGTTGTGATGTCATTTAAATCTTGACAGATTCCAATCGTATCTGTTAGCAGGATTAGTTTCTCAGCTTGTAGGGCAGAAGCGATTTCACCCGCCATTGTATCCGCATTAATATTATATGTCTGTCCATCAGCACCGGTACCATTTGGTGCAATTACCGGGATATATCCCGCTTCATCAAGTGTAATGATGGGTTGCGTATTGACACCAATTATACTGCCAACAAATCCGATATCAACAGTTATTTCATTTCCATGTTCATCAATAACTTGGGGTGTATATTTCTCTGCAACGATCAGATTAGCATCTTTACCACAAAGTCCAATTGCTTGTCCCCCATGCTGGTTGATTCGTGAAACAATGCTCTTATTTATGTTTCCCGCAAGTACCATTTCAGCGATCTCCACTGTCTCCGCATCTGATACGCGTAGACCTTCCACAAATTCAGTCTCTTTCCCAAATTTATCCATCCATTTTTTGATACTCGGTCCACCGCCATGAATGACGATAGGACGCATCCCGACATATTTCATCAGGACGATGTCTTCCATTACAGAACGGATAAGCGCATCTTCCTCCATTGCAGCACCACCATATTTTATGACTATCCTACGATTATAGAACCGTTGTATATAGGGTAATGCTTCAATAAGTACATCAGCTGTTTGGTTCATGTACTATAAATCCAATCCTTTCGGAAAATGTGTGTACATTTTACGAAATTTCTCTTGACGTATCAAGTTAATTTCCGAAGGGATTCGATTTATGCAGCATCCACCAAACAAGAAACTGCAGAATTTTCCTCATCAAAATGTTGAAAGTACCGTAGAATATGACTCTGCATCAGCAAATTCTGTATCTTTGAAAGATTCATCACACCAATACTACCTTCTCTCTGTTTGACAGTAGCGAGCGCACTGAGCAATACACCAAGACCCCCACTATCTATCCTTCGTGTGCGATGAAAATCAAAAAGAATACGTGGTGTCTTCCAATGACCTATTTCTGTATATATTGTATCACGTAATTCAACTATAGACGTGCCCATCAAGTGACTTATAGGTTCAATGATAATTACGTCATTTTTCAAACGAATTTTAGTTTGCATGTGAGTATACCTCACCATTAAGGTTTATTATATACATCACATAAGATTCAAATTCTTTAGTACTTTTTTCATTAAAATGGATAAAATTCCCAAATAGAAAAATTTAACGAAAGAATTTCCTGTAAAAGCGATATAATTATGAGTTGGAGTACACATATAGTAAAGTGACAAATTAATGAGACATTTTCACCGTTTACGAAAACCATCCAGCGTAGGGCGAGGGCACCTCGCCCGTTGTGGCGTGTATCATTAATTCTGAAGTTCACTATAATTATTAATTGAGGTACATATATTCTGGAAAATGGAGGATTTGCAATGTCAGCACAAAAGAGATACTTCACACTTTTAATGAACATATAGGGCCGCTTCGTAGCATGTCTTTCAGCCATGATGGACAACTTATTGCAAGTAGCAGTACAGATAGCACAATCTGTCTGTAGGATGTCAAATCGGGTGAGTATTTATTACCTAACTGATTTGAAAATTAAGTGACTTTTAAGGTATACTTAAATCATAAATAAACAGCCAGATAGGGTGTGGAACAATGCGCGTTATACTATATACAGGCAAAGGAGGTGTTGGGAAAACAACCATCTCTGCTGCGACAGGCCTAAAATTAGCATCACTTGACTATAAGACAATTGTCATCTCACTTGATGCGGCACATTCACTGCGAGATTCTTATGATAGTGACGAACTCCTTATAGCACAAAATAAGGAAAAACAGATACAAATTAATGATAATCTCTGGATGCAGGAAATTAACATACAAGAGGCAATTGTAGAATACTGGGATGAAGTCTATAACTACATCCGGTCCATACTTAACCGGTCCGGTCTTGATAGCCTTGTTGCTGAGGAAATCGCTGTATTCCCAGGAATGGAAGAGATATGCGCACTCCTTTACATCAATCAATATGTACGGGAAAATGCTTATGATGTAATTATTCTTGACTGTGCACCGACAGGTGAATCATTACGGTTCGTTAGCATCCCAACAACACTCGAATGGTATATGAACCATATCTTTAAAATGGAACGAAACCTTGCAAGAATCGCCGGGCCTGTGATCGAAACTGTCAGCTCTGTCCCAATACCTAAAGACTCCTACTTTCAAAACATACAAAGTCTTTTTGACAGACTTGAGGGTATAGATAAAATCTTAACCGATCCGAAAATCACAACAGTACGTCTTGTCACCAATCCGGAAAAAATTGTCATCAAAGAAACACAACGGGCGTTTATGTACTTTTGCCTATACGGTATGTGTATTGATGCTGTTATAATCAACCGTATATTCCCAGAAGGTGTAGATGATCGATTCTTTGACTTTTGGAAACAAACACAACAGCAATACATAGAAGATGCAGAAAACTACTTCTCAGATGTACCAAATCTAAAAGTTAATCTCTTTGATGACCAAATTGTTGGCGTGTCAGGTTTACAGAAATTAGGGGATATTCTCTATCCAGATATTGATCCTGCTGATAGGTTTTCACAACGGAATCCTTATCAATTCAACAAAACTGATGATGGGTACCAACTTGTCATGCAACTCCCATTCCTGACGAAGCAGGAAGTTAATCTAAACAAACAGGCAGATGAATTGATTATTACCATCGGAAGTTTCAAAAGACATGTTGCTTTGCCACGAAGTTTATCCAGCACTAAAGCAACTAGCGCGAAACTTATAGAACAACAACTTATTGTCACGTTCACGTAAACTTTCTGCATATTAATGATGTCTTTAATGAGATAAAATCAGATCAATGGTGATAAAAACAGATAAAGCAATTCTCGCTGTAGCCTTTACGACTTTTTTAACGTTCTTATTACTGTTCTTAATACCGGCTAGATCATCGATGGGAATCGAAGCAATCTGGTGGCTTTACCCTAATTTGCTACTAGCAATCTGTTGGTTTGGGCACCTCATCAGATTTCAGAAAGTACAAACTGATGCTGATTCCTCTCGATTACTCTTCAACAGTGTGTTATTTGGACTTGCTACCACTGCAACCTTTCTCCCAATGGATAGGTTATTTTCAAGACATGGAAATTTACAGTTCATTATTTATCATAGTCCAGACTTTTTTGGAAATATAATGACACCTTTGGGTATAATATTAACATGGGTACTATTCGCTACTTTACTCATTTATTGTTTCCACCGTCTTAATATGATCAAGTTGCATCGCTTTCTGGCATCCACAATTATTGGCGTGATAGCAGCAATAGGTAGTATAGTAATCTATAGAATGGGAGAAGATCTTTGGATATGGAATTCACTACGAATTGATAATATGTTTAACATTATGACAGTACCCATTTTTGTCCCCATAACGTTCTTACTAACTTTTCTTTTGTGTCCATACTATTTTCATAGGCAGCAACATCCGTTAGTAGCTGGGATGCGGTGTGGTCTATTCATGGGTGTAGTAATGTTTTTGAGTTATATGATCTTATGGAGAAGCACGTCAGTTTAAGGATATACCCGATGGAATACAAAGATACACGGTCATTATTATTCGTTATAGTTAAATTAATAAATAATGAGACATTTCACTCCATCCACCGATGACGAAGACCACATGACGTAAGGGCGAGGTGACCTCGCCCATTGTGGAGTGTTACATTAGTTCTGAAGTTCACTATCACTAAGTTCACTATCACTATATAAATATTATTTAGATTGGTAAACACATGACATATTTATCTGAAAAGAAAAAAATCCGTTCAACGACAATTTTAGCAGTCCGTCGTAATGACCAAATTGCAATCGGGGGAGATGGACAGGTCACTTTGGGAGATGCTGCTATCAAACACGGAGCAAAAAAGATACGCAAGATATATAATGAACAAGTGCTTATCGGCTTTGCAGGCTCCGGTTCAGACGCACTAACGCTCTTTGAGAACTTAGAGAAAAAACTTGAACAATATCGCGGCAATTTACAAAAATCTGCAGTCGAACTCGCAAGGGATTGGCGTAGTGATCGCATCCTAAGACGGGCAGACGCTCTGATGATAGCGATAGACAATAAGGAAAGTTATCTCATTTCGGGGAATGGCGACCTAATAACCCCTGATGATAATGTCCTCGCTATAGGATCCGGCGGCTCAATGGCACTTGCTGCTACACGAGCACTTCTAAAATTCTCAAATCTCACCGCAACTGAAGTCGTCAATGAAGCACTCAAAATAACAAGTGAAATATGCATCTACACCAACTCAAGCATCGAAATTGAATCTATTGTGACAGAAGCATAGGATATAATTCCGTTTGGATATGACATATAACACAAACCTATATAATAGTTTTTCAGGAGGTTACCTTGCAGAAATCAAAAGTTGAAACAAAGGTATTAGCAGAAGCATTAACCCCGCGACAGATTGTTGAGGAACTCGATAAGTACATTATTGGACAATTTGAAGCAAAAAGAAGTGTTGCTATCGCGCTCCGAAATCGTGCCCGCCGACAAATGCTCGATGCGGATATGCAAGACGAAGTTGCACCGAAGAATATCATCATGATTGGTTCAACAGGTGTTGGGAAAACAGAAATTGCACGCCGCCTTGCACGCCTAGTTGACGCACCATTCATTAAGGTTGAAGCTTCAAAGTATACTGAAATCGGTTATGTAGGGAGAGATGTAGAATCAATGATACGTGACCTTACAGAACTATCTGTAAGTCGTGTAAAGACTGAACAGACAGACGCAGTTGAAGCAGAAGCATTAAAATTAACCGAAGAACGCCTATTGGATTGTCTGTTTCCAATGCCAAGAAACTTAAAAACTAAAACTCCCCCGAGACCACCAGAAGAATTTGATGTTGAAGAACAAATTGAAGAAATAGAATTGGATGAACTAGATTTTGAGGAAGAATTTGGCTTTCCATTTGAGTTAGAGACTGACGAAGAAGACAATAAGGCAATAGAAGAACAACGAAAACGCCATGAGAAAACACGCGAGAAATTAAGAAAACGATTGAGAGACGGGGAATTTGAGAATAGACCTGTAGAAATCAACATGAAAAGCCGGAGCACCCCGTTTGTTGAGATATTCTCTCCCGGCGGAATAGAAGAGATGGATATCAACTTCAAAGATATGTTCAACAACATCTTGCCAAGTCAAACCAAGAAAAGACGCATCCCAGTCTCTGAAGCCAGACAAATACTCATGCAAGAAGAAGCAGAAAAACTCATTGATATGGATGCTGTCATTAACGAGGCAATTGAACGTGTTGAAAACTCAGGTATTGTATTCCTTGACGAAATCGATAAAATCGCAGGACGCGAATCACGACACGGACCTGATGTTTCACGCGAAGGTGTACAACGGGATATTTTACCCATTATTGAGGGAAGCACAATCGCTACGAAATACGGGGCTGTTTCTACCCACCATATACTCTTCATCGCAGCAGGCGCATTTCATGTCTCTAATCCATCTGACCTAATTCCCGAACTACAAGGTAGATTTCCTATACGAGTTGAACTCAAAAGCCTAAATCAGAGCGACTTCAAATCTATACTTACAGAACCCAAGAACGCATTAGTAAAACAGTACACTGCATTGCTACAGACAGAAGGAATTAAGGCAACCATTACAGATGACGCAATTGACGAAATTGCCGCACTTGCTTTTCAGGTAAATGAATCTGTTGAAGATATTGGAGCAAGAAGATTACATACCATCATGGAAAAACTCTTTGAAAATCTCTTTTTTGATGCACCTGACCTTGAGAAAGACAATGTTACTATTGATGCAGAATACGTTACAGGTGAATTAGCAGAAATCGTTAAAGATCAGGACCTAAGCCGATACATTCTCTAACATCACGAAATCTGCTAAATGACAATTTAATCAACTTGCCTTCAACTTGTTTCCATATAGGTATAGTGAACATTAGAATTAATGAAACATTTCACAACGGGCGAGGTGACCTCGCCAAAGAAACGCAGCGTATGAGAGAGCGGTAAGAGATATCACTATAATCGTCCGCTCACATCTGAATACTTCATTTACTTTAGTTAACACCTTTTCACTATCTAACTCCATCTGGCAAGCGTCATTCTTGGTATCTGCCTTTTTCATTTCCTACCTTGTCCGAGCTTTATCTATCGTTGGGGTGTGAAAACCCAATCCTTTAGGATTGGAATCTGTCAGTACCTAATTCCTTGTGCTAACATCATAGATACTTCCGTAAATATTTGAATGTTCGATCGACAGCACCAAGATTATCCGCAATCATCTGTCTACCGTTCATACCGGCGGTTTTCCGTTCTTCATCACAATGCAACCATTCGGTGATCACTCTCACCATCTCTTGGGATGTGTTTACAAGTTTTGCTGCACCCCTATCTAATAATAGGTTCGCTTCATAAGCATTCTGAATAGTTGGACCAAAGATTACAGGTTTCGCCATTGCTGCCGGTTCCATAACATTATGCACGCTTCCGTGAAAACTACCACCAACGAAGGCAATATCTGCTAACGTATATAATTTTGCAAGCATGCCTACCACGTCTATAATAACGACATCTGTATGTTCTAAATTTGCTTCACATTTTAACCCAGAATAGCAAACGTAAGATAGATTTCGTCTCTTTAAATCTGCAGTTATATCTCTTATTCGTTCATGAGTTGGTTCATGAGGTACTAAAATCAACTTCAACAATACTCCAAACACATCTTCACGTATAATCTGAAATGCATCCAATACTATCTCTTCATCCTCAGCATAAGTACTACCAGCAATGAGGATTGGCCGTCTTAATGTCAAGTGTCCCGGAAAAAACACACTATCGGTTTCAACCGATATCGCCTTTCTGTTGACCTGCTCGTAACGAGTATCACCTGTCATAACAACCTGATTTGGAACGCAGCTAAGTTTTTGAAATCGTACTGCATCCGCTTCAGAAATCGCACAGATAAGCGAAATGTGTTGATGTATACTCTTAAAAAATGACCTGCCAATTGCACCAAGACGTCTTGACTCCGCATGTATTGTCGCAGCAATAACAACAATCGGTATTTCTGATTTTGATAACTGCCATACAAGATTTGGCCAAATATCGTATCTTGAAAAAACCAGACAATTCGGTTTTATAAGGTTGGCAAGACGTATTGCATTACGTCTTGTATCAAAGGGTAGATAAACTGCAGCATCAACAAATGTATAGGATGCTACATTGGGTGCAACAGAAGGGGAGAAATATGTAAGAACAATCCGTGTATCAGTATGTAGTACTTCGATCAGCGGTTTCGCTTGTTCAAACTCGCCAACGGAGGTAAAATGAAACCACACAGTTTTGTCTAAATTACGAGAAGTTTCTAGCTGCTCTTCTAATTTATTGAAGGTATCTCGCCGACCGTCAATTCCCTCACGAATCTTGCGATCCCAGCATCCCATAACGTGATATGCAATGAACATCAAAGGAATTGCAAAAACGTTATATACAAATCGCCAAAACATTGAACTCTAAACTATTCTTCATCAATTGCATCTAAAATCTTCTTCTTGAGTGTATCTTTTGGCATTGTTCCGACAATCTGTTCAGCGATTTCTCCATCTTTGAACACAAGCAGTGTTGGAATACTACGGACACTGTATTTCATTGCGCTTTGTCGGTTTTCATCAACGTTGACTTTCCCAACTTTGAATTTCTCTGCGTTTTCTTCTGCAAGTTCCTCTAAAGTCGGTGCTATCATCTTGCATGGACCGCACCACTCAGCCCAAAAATCTACAACTACGGGGGTATCTGATGCAATGACCATCCCGTCAAATGTATCATCGGTAATTTCGAAAGTGCTTCCTGACATCTTAACTCCTTTACAATTTCAGTCTAAATTCTTCTTTTATGATTAGGTAAAATGTAATTGTTATATCAAAGTTCAACAAATGAATCATTACACCTAATATTTTACGCTATTATATGTTTAATTTCCATACTATTTTATGGGTACGTAAAGTTTTTGGCACAATATCCGACATTACGGTGAATTGCAGGATATGTGTAGAGAGTTTTAGTCCCGTAGAATTGGAAAGTCAATTGCACTCAATTTGTTTCAAAATAGATTTTACGCAATATTGCTTCATTTGTAACTACTTCCGCTTAGTCTTAGGGTCAATAATTGATTCAACAATCTTTACCATTTCTGATGCAGGCAATGGACTAGATAGGAAAAAATGGATACCTGAACTTGACCAGTTAAAGGCATGGGTCGATCCACGACGGTATTTTCGGGCAGGCGTGTCCCCAATCATAATTTCCTCTCCACCCCTATTCCGACCCTCACTGCCCTGACCCTTGTCAATCGTTTCAAACAGATTAAAATCCAACATACCATCTGTATATTTCAATTGAATTGGGTGACTAGCACGAAATTGGTGTTTATGTAAACTCTGAAGTTGAAAACCTAAAGGCAGGTACTGGGGTTTGATCAATTTTCTCGTGAGTGTTTTTTCGGCTTCAGCAAGCGTGATTTCGGGTAAGTTGCGACCTGGTGCACGACTAATCTCCTTCTGTATGCTCTTAAATCTTGCTTCCACAGCCTTCGTATCAAAACCGATACGTGTATATACGAACATACTTCTACGCACACCTGCCGAGTCGAAATTTTCAACACGTAGAATTACACTATTCTTGCGGGCAAAATAGATATGTTTTGTCGGACGGTTGGGATACTTAGGTCTAATGATTAAGAGGTCCGCTTGATGACCAGCAATTTTTTCTCCCCAGGGACGTCTTTCTATCTTATAGTTCTGTACAATTAATTCCACCTCTTCTGTAGAGAATTGGCTCCGCTGTCGTTCCCACCTGAACTCTCTGTGCCTTCTATGTCTATCCCTATTCCTATCATTAGTATCCCGATCTCCTTCACTGCTATTATCTGCTGAAAGTGTACTCTCGCCACCCACAGTAGGTAAAACCTTACGGTATGAATCCTTCAATGACTTATGTATGACGACCTCTTCAAGTGTCCGAGAACCGAATATCTTGAGACGGACACCAACATAACTTATACTCTGTTCTGCTCCCACTATCTCTTTAAGCACCGTAACATCGGCATGTACAGAACATGTTAGTAATAACAGACATCCAAATACTGTTAAGCAAAAGGCATATACTGACTTAGTAAACATAGGTTCAACCAAAGAATTTAATCCCGCACTAATCTCCTAAGTAAAGATTAAGCAATGTTTCTGTGTCTTCGCTGAAATCCTCAGTGTAAGTTGGAGGATCACTAATGGGGGAAACTACGTTTGATTTCAAAGGACTATGATCCGCATGTTCTGATTGAAGTCCAAAGTAGAAATCAAGAAGTCCATCAGATTGCGGTGTGGGGGAATATGTAAAGAAAAAAAACGAAACAATGATGCAGACTGTTGAAAATGCAGTTGCACCAACAGTGAAAGGACGAAATACCCAACGTTTGAAGACTGATACGAATCTTTCACGGGGTAATGCATCCATTTCCTGTATCTTCGTTAAAATAACGTCCTTCATAGACGGGACAGGATGGACAAGATCGGCAATACGTTGCTGGTTCTCTCTAAAATCTGCCAGTAACATTTTGCACTCTTCACACTCTCGGAGGTGTACGTTCACCTTTTCACACAGTGGCGACGCCAACTCGTTGTCTAAATATGCCGATAGATGTTTCTGAATACTTTGATGTTTCATTTTTCATATATAAAAGATATGTGATGAATGATCACAGTTCTAATTTTCAGTCAAGAAAGACCTTTACCAATTAATACGTTCAAGTTCTCGTCGTAAAGCTTTTCTGGCTTCATGTAAACGAGATTTGACACGTCCAAGCGTACAGTTCAGAATCTCCGCTATCTCCTCGTATGATAATTCACGCAATTCACGCAACACTAATATCGTTCTATAACTATCTTTGAGTTTGCCAAGGGCAGCATGTAGTATTTCTGTCTGTTCGGTTCGCAATACTTCCTGTTCCGGTGTTACAGTATCAAGTGGAACCCAAGGTTGTGTGTCATCTATCTCCATCGGATCTGTTTTCCTACGTTTTTTTTGGTCGATCACATTGAAACACTTATTCTTTACGATTTTGTATAGCCAAGTTGAGAATCTTGATCTGAACTGAAACTTATGTATGTTTTGCCAAACGGAAAGGAAAACATCTTGGGTTGTATCTTGTGCATCCTCACGATGTCCCAACAAACCATAGGCAATATTGTAAACCCAGTGTTGGTATTGAACAATCAAGGTTCCCATTGCAGCAGGGTCTTTTTCTTGACAACGCAAGATTAACTCGCGTTCCTGTTCGGTATCAAATTCTTCCACTTGGACTATTTCCGAGTAGGTTTCCATATCAGCGGCCGTTGTAATGATCATATATCTCCTCCAGTATTCCTGAACTGTTTCCAGGTGACTTCCGTTGCTATTTTCACTCTTATAATATTATGACATTGCCATGTCAGAAAAGTTCGGATTTTCTTTCGGAGATGTGTTAATTCTCTGTAATATTGCTGTTCGGTTTACCGGGTGTCATTTGGACAACTTGGAAAGCACCCGTAGCATTTGGATAACGTCCTATAGCGATATCTCTCTCCAATTGTTCAAAAGTAATCAAATCTAACACCTGATTACCCCGCTCATCTGTATCTAAAAGCATAACAGTTTCACCGTTTCTGGACAACTTAAAATTTGCATGCAGCCCTTCTGTCGCTTTACCATCTTCATCTAACCATACAATCAAATACCCTTTCGGTGGAATCACTGTACTATCAGGAAATCTCCATTTCTTAGGATTGTCTACTTTATCTGTAAGATACATTCCGGT
Source organism: Candidatus Poribacteria bacterium (assembly GCA_965208245.1). Classification (GTDB taxonomy): domain Bacteria; phylum Poribacteria; class WGA-4E; order WGA-4E; family WGA-3G; genus MSPOR6. The sequence continues at coordinate 3,512,319 of OZ242325.1, read as the reverse complement.
AAGCACAAGAGCTTTATCCGTGACGTTGTGTAATTCAAGCCAATCTTCATGATCTCCCTGCGGATCAACAATACTCTTCGTATTGGCGGCCATGAGTTCGTTTATAACAACGGTTACTTCATCTGCTTGTGGCGCATCTACTCGGTAATGTGCTGCACCAAACTCAGCGCGGACGGGGAAAAAGGTCGTTGTACCATAGGATTTTACTGCACTCGCTTCAACATAATAATAAACGACAGTTCCTGCTGGGAATCCTGGAATTTTACCTACATATTTATTTTCTTTCTTTGACATGAAAACGCGATCAAAAGCTGCATGTAGATCGGTACCATAATGCAATTTAACCACATCAGCAGCAACCGCATCATCCAATTTTGCAGTAATCTCAACGGTCTGTTCTGTTAGGACATTCTCAGGCGTAATGACTAAGAGTATCTTCGGTGCAGACTTGTTCAATTCTGGATGATTCTTTAAAAACTCTCGCCTTTTCGTTACGAACTGCTCAAAACTCAGTGCACGTCCTCCTTGTTCTCCATCAATACTATTACCAAAATCTTCATAACTGTATAACTTCTTATTGTCTTCTCTCACCTCTTCATCAATGAGATTATGGTATTCAATAATGACAGGTTCTAACACATCCCAATTGAGCCATTCATCAACGACAGTATTTACATGAGCGATGTACCGAGCTTTCCATTCAGGAATATTAAGCAATCGACTGATAGCAGGACGCATATCGTTGTCAATATGTGTTGTAGGAGATACCATCCCAGAAGTTAATTCTCCCCATGACCAACTACCAGGACCGCCACCGCCAGGTCTACGCATAGGAGGTGCACCTCCATTGGGAGTACCAGTAGGTCTATTGACATTGGGAGGACCGCCTCCACCCCTACGCCGTTCACGACCAAAGCGAAATGTCTCGTTGTTATCGTGCGAAATGAGATGGAACCTTCGATTCACATCCTGATAAATAGAGAAATCTCCACCCTTATGAATGTAACTATCATCATCCATAAAAACATTAGACACTGCCAACTGCCATAGAGCACGGTCCACATTGAATACTTTTGGTAACGCTGCAACTAATGTCTCATTAGGTGTCTTTGTATCAAGCATTTCACACAGTGCAATGAGATCTGTCCAAGGGTCGTCAACATTGGCTGTTTTCAGTTGATAATTGCGTTCATAGTCTGCAGCACTATCTCCAACTACAGTTAACGCGCCACCACCAGGACCCACCTTCCAACGTACACCTTCCCGTGTACCGAACCACTCATCCAAAAAATCTTTGTTAAATTGTTGCAGATTGATGTAGACACCCCAATTCTCTCCATTGATAACCAATTTCACTAAATTAGTTTTCATTGCTGGCATGTAATCCCGTGCAATGCGATTGTAAAGCACCTCACGTAGGAAAGACGCATCAACATGTCCATTTAGCAAGTTTAATGTCTTATATCCATATAGACGTTGGTTACCATCACCGTAGTCTATCGCAATATTGAAAGATTTTTTCGGGGATCGAACCGTAAAGTAAGATGATGTGCCGCGAGCGCGAACACCCACATCTGAATATACCTTGCCATCAACGACTAATTCCGCTGGTACCTCCACATCAGTTCGGTAGAAAGCATTCAACTGAGCATACCAATCCTCATCGTGAAAACGTAGGTATAATGTGCGAAGTGTCCCCGCATCATACAATCCTAGAGAATCATCTGAGGCTACTGCTTCGCTTGATTTCAAATCACTCTGAATATCACCCGTTGGTGTTCCCGCACGTTGTTCGGGTGAATACGCTTCACCGCGAGATTCAAGTGCTGCTTTTCTTTCATCACCCGTTAATTTACTATCTCTATCTGTATCAAAATTTGCAACAATTTTTGCCGGCGTAGGTCCGCGTCTCCCGCCCCCCCTACCAGTTTGTGGAGGAGGCGCACCGACAGTACCCGGAGGAGGACCACCGACAAAACCTGGTCGAGGTCCATCCGGACTATTGGTAGTCAATCTCTTAATCTCTTCAGAGGAAAGTTTGCTACCCGACAATGTTTCTATATTCTTAACCTGCTGCATAAACTGATTCTCATCAGCACTCAGCGTACCATTACCATCAAGATCAAACCTTTTCTGATCTTCTGAGAGTGATGTCTTTTCTCCATTCTCCTGCGCGAACACGAACATGCCAAAATGAAACACTAATCCGACAAATACTATATATGTTATTTTTTTCATTACTCTTACCCCTTTAAAATGTTAATCCTGAAATATGTTCCTGAAATATGTTATAAGATTAAGACACTGTAAGGGTATCAAAGTTCGTATTTATTCTTTATCTAATTTAACATCAGTAATTTTACTATGTGCGGAAAGTTCACTATAGAAACTCGTCCAAGCATCAGGATCACTTAGTTTAACACGAAAATTCAATTCGACCACTTGTGATTTCTTGATGCGTTTATCAATCATACGTTCTTGAATAACATACTTGTCATTAATCTTTGGATTCTATCAAAATATGACAGGGTAGTCAAGAAATTGTTGAAAAAACGTGTCACGCTTCCTCTTGACGTATCAGTGGACCGATGAAAAATGCTGATGAAAGAAGGATGAGAAATGCATAGGGGGCTGCTTCAGCAAACATCGCTTCCTGTGTGAAGTCAAACGCATAAAATGCCAACGTTTCATATTCAGCAGGTCTTAAGAGGAACATAAGGGGTAGTTCCTTCATCGTTGCAAGAAAAACAAGGGCAGCAGATGTTAGCATACCGCGCGAAAGGAGTGGTAGAATCGTCCGGATAAACGCCTGAAAAGATGAACAACCGAGTGATCTCGCCGCCTCCTCAATATTCGGAGAAGCTTGGTATAACGAACTCCGAACAGGTCCTATCGCCTCGGCAAGGAAATGAAGAATACATGCATAAATGAGTACCCATATCGACACTATTCTACCTATAACAAAAATGATGGAAAGCGCAAATGCAAGTGGCGGTATAGCGTAAATCACATAAGGAATCCGTTCAAGCACATTCGCCATGCATGAGCGATAACGTAAACCAACATATACAAACGGAACCGCTAATATCGCACAGATGACCGCGGAGGGAATAGCAATACCTAACGAACCTATAAGTGCTTCAAAGACTTTACCTAACGCTGATACATCAAATCCTCTAAATAGCCATAGCATTACACTCGCTACCGGAATTCCAACCGTTACAGTAAAGAGTAAAATCAGATAAAGATAACCCGCTTTCCGCCATCCACCAAGTAAAATCATAGATTGGTTACGAGATGTACCGTGTCCAGCGCGGTGTAATGTTACCCCTTTTAACAATCTCGATTCAAGGAAAAGCAAACAACCCGTAAAAGCAAGAAGCATTAACGCAAGCCATGCTGCATAGTTGTGAGCATACGTTAACCTATATTCAGCGTAAAGCGCGTAACTGAATGTCTCAAACCGCATTAATGATACTACACCGAAATCACCAATCACATGTAGAGATATGAGCAACCCTGAAGCGTAGAACGCAGGACGGAGTTGCGGTAGAACAACATGAATGAATACACGCCATCTATTGTAACCAAGACTACGCGCAGACTCATCAAGACTCGTATCAAGTCCTAACAACGCTGCACGTAAGTTAAGAAAAAGGTAGGGAGTTGTATAGAAGGAGAGCACGATTAAAGCACCCACATAACCGCTTAACCGGGGGATACTTATACCAAATACCCAAGCGAAAATGCCGTTATTACCACCTAACGCCAATAAGGCATAAGCCATGACATAACCAGGTACGGCTAACGGCAACGCACAAAGAACACTGAATATACGTTTGAAACCTAAATCAGAACGACTCGTCAGCCATGCAGCAGGTGTAGCAATCAGGATATTAACTATTAATACACCAACAGTCAGCAAAAGTGTGTTGAGGAAAAGATCAACATTACGCCAACGAAACAGATTTCCATACAGTTCCGAACTCTCAACATCAAACGCTTTTGCTATCAGATAACCTACAGGAAATAAACCACCAATGCTAACAACAATTGCAGGAAAGAAAAAATACCATCTATGCCTAACAAGGTCAGATATTCTCTGCTTATCAATGATCCTTCTCAACGCAGCAACTAACAAGTTCCACCATACCTACAGAATTTCTACGCGGCGAAGAAGTTTAATCGTTCCCTCAAGATCATCCATCTCATTTAAGTCAAATTTTGGGACAATTTTCATGAGTTCTTCTAACGGCAACAGATTAACATTTGGGATAACCCCTTCTATCACCGGATATTCAAACACCTCACTTACAAAATACTGCTGTGCTTTTGCTGATAGAAGATACTGAATAAACCTAATAGCAGTTTCCTGTTTTTCACTACTTTTTAGCAGTCCAATTCCAGCAATATTAACAAGATTCCCCGGATCCTTAGCTTTGAAGAACGTCTGTTCCACAGGAAACTTTGCATCGCGCTTCTTGAAACGGAACAAGTAGTAATGGTTTGGCAGACCAACATCTATCTCACCAGCTGCCAAAGCCTCAATAATCGGTGTATTCTTCGGATATGCCTTAGCACCATTCACTTGCATATCCCGTAACCATTTTTCGGTGCGTTCTTCGCCAACTTGACCCCGCATTGCTGTTATAAATGCTTGAAATGAAGCATTTAGTGGTGCCCAACCCACTTTTCCCTTCCATTTCGGTTGCGTCAAGTCAAACAGACTTTCTGGTAAGTCTCCTTTGGTAACACGTTCAGATGAATAGGCAAGCACACGTGCTCTACCACTCGTAGCAATCCAATATCCATCTTTGTGCCGGAAGGTGCTTGGAACTCTTTCAAGCACCGATTGTGGTAGTTTAGCGAACAAGCCATCCTTGGTAACAGAACCAAGTGCGCCCGCATCTTGAGCCAAATATAGATCCGCAGGACTCCTTGCACCTTCCGTTTTCAGCTTAGATGCTAACTGAGCAGTATCGGCATAAGAAACCCTAACTTCAATACCGGTATCCTTCTCAAACTGTTGGAGAATCGGTTCAACAAGACTCTTACTCCGTCCTGAATATAGAGTAATCGTCTCAGCGTGAACCATACCTGGCAACACCATCATGAATACAGTCAACATAATTACCTTAATGACAATCCATCGGTTTTTAAACATACTTTTCTTCGTCTCCTGTTTTTGTAAGTTTACCATAGCAATACCCTAAATACCTCTACTGTGATATTGAGACTCATTTTCATATTTACTTACCCTATTATATTACAACCAATTTTGAGATTTGTCAAGTCTATTTTGCCAACTTTTTTCGCAAATTTGACAACAAAATCGATTTGATATAGAATAGAGTCGGCTGAATTCATGAAAGATATACACTATAAGAATGAATCTTGTGAGTATGTATCAGTCAAACAAGCAAACAAGGAAAGGTGTGATGTGGACTTTAGAGTCTATAATACTCAATTGAAAGGATGTTTATATGAAGGTAATTTGTTATTCAAGAATCTTGCTTCTGTCTGTTTTAGGTATGATATTGATCTGTGGCTGCAAGTATATTGACGATGTAACCCAACCGGTACCTCCGAGTGAAATGGAGACAATTCCGCTTCGGGTAACAATGATCTATCCAAACGATTGTGTCAGTACGGCTGCATACTGTCTCGGGTTTCATATCGGTCTAAGTGAAGCTGAAATAGAATACGGGATTGACCTAACAGAAGTGAACGGAATGGAAAATGATCCTATCACTACAGAGATGATCATTACGGATGCAGCACAGAATTCAGATCTCGTCATGGCAGCGGGATACCAATTAGGTGAAACTGTTGCTAAAATAGCACCTGAATTTCCAGATGTCCAATTTGCCATGTTCGATGTCGTGCTAGATATACCTAACGTTGCATCGGTAAACTATAAATCTAACGAAGGATCATATCTAGTTGGTGCAATAGCAGCACTAAAAACTGAGAGTAACAAGATCGGGTTTATTGGAGGTGTTGATATTCCGTTGATACAAGGATTCGAAGCTGGTTACATCAATGGAATCCGTGAAATAAATCCGAATGTAGAAATAGTCATTGATTATGTGAGTGAAGATGTGACTGGATTCATGCAACCCGATATAGCGAAGACATTGGCTTTAGCTCAATATGAAAGTGGGGTTGATGTTATTTATGTTGCGGCTGGAGGCTCCGGCCAAGGTGTCCTTGAAGCAGCACAGGAACAGGAAAAGTATATCATCTGGGTTGATGATAACGGTAATCATCTCGCACCAGGAACCGTCTTAACAAGTATGGCAAAAGAACTACCGACTTCAGCAAAGATTATCGTTAAAGAAGCTCTTGAAGACAGATTTATGGGAGGTATCCGTTACTTTGGATTAGAAGATAGTGGCGTTTACTACGCAGTAGATGAACACAACCGTGATCTGCTTTCTGATGAAATTCTTGAAAGAGTAGAATCGCTGAAATCAAAGATCATAGCTGGAGAAATTGTCGTTCCAAACACAATTTCACTCCCACGTGAATGAGTCAATTACCTAAAAACAATTATAGGAGAAATATATGCATGATCATCAATATCCCTATCCAGATTTTGAAGGGAGACGTAGTATACTTGCAGGTATTCTGTTAACTATAGTCACTTGTGGAATCTACAGTCTTTACTGGCAGTATAAACAGATGGACACACTCAATGCATGGTTAGGAAGAAACGATTATTCTTTTTGGTTATGGATCTTTATTTCCATTCTGACATGCGGACTTTTCGGAATATATTATGAATATAAGATGGCATGTGGGATCAATGAAGTTCAGCACAATAAAGGTATGTATGTTGATACAAATTTACCAATTATCTGTGTTCTGTTAGCGATATTCGGTATTGGAATCGCTTCTCTGGCAGTCCAACAGTATCAGATAAACAAATTCTACGGTGACACTTCCGATGGTTAGTTCTACTAATCTTGCACGCTTGTTCCTCACTGCCTTAGGGATAATAGGAGTCTACACGCTTGTTTTTCAGAAAGCACCGGAGGAAGTTTCACTGATTCCGTGCTTGTTCCATGAAGTGACCGATGTTCCGTGTCCTGGATGTGGGATGACGCGCGCTTGTATCGCTCTATCACAAGCGAATTTCGTAGATGCATGGTTTTACCATCCCTTCTCATTTCTTATGGTGGGTCTATGCATTGGAGTGGCATTTTTCCCATTGCAGACAAGAAAAATCTGGAACAATTACTCACAAAAAATACGAAATATCGTCATCATCTTTGGTATAGTACTTTGTTTGTCAATTTGGATAATGAAGATAAAGGAGGGGGTTTTTCTATAGTTGACTGCAGAATTATTGAAACACTACACAACTGGCAAGAAAACCTCGCGCCTACATAGGAAGTCTTCGGATATGTTAAAATGTTTCTTTACAGAGATGTTGATATATGGTAAATTTGGACTGGTAAACAAATCACATAAATGCTTTTCAGCACACAAAGGAGCAAGAATGGAACCTCTTCGAGTTGGATTTCTTGGCGCGGGTGGTTTTGCAAGACACACTATCTATCCCGCATTGCATTTAGCACCTATTGCATTACAAGCCGTTTGCGATATGGACAAAAATAGGGCAAAATCTGCTGCTAGTAAGTTCGGTACAGGTAGATATTATACGGATCGTCACGAGATGTTTGAAAAAGAAGATTTGGAGGCAGTCATCATCTCTATGGGGCCAGATCCGAGACAGGCACTTGTACTTGAGACGCTTGCAGCGGGATATCATGCATTTACACCGAAACCCCCAGCACCATCGCTTGAACAGACACTTGAATTAGCGGAGGTATCTGAGAAGCACGGGAAAACATTGATGGTGAACTTTCAACGTAGATTTAGTCTCGGCGTGCGGGAAGCAAGACGAATTATGCAGACCGAATCTTTCGGTCAACTCACACAACTTTTCTGTTCATTCTGTAGTGGAGCCTACGGTTCCGTGAAACACTATCTCCTTGATTTTGCTATCCACCACTTCGATTTAGCACGACATATTGCTGGCGCTGAGGTGAACGAACTTTGCGTCTTTCACAACAAGGTAGGTAATCAAGGCTCGTTTGCTGTTGCGGTTGAATATAGCAACGGTGCAGTAGGCACTTTACAACTGAGTAGCCAACGTTTGTGGCAGCGCAACTATGACCATATTGAAGTTACGGGGCAGCATGAATACATCGTTTTAGAAGGATTATGGGGTTTTGAGCACTATACAAGTGCTGGCAATACCTTTAAATCTAACTTTTCTGATGAACGAAATGGTGAACTAACGGGGGATGGTATTAGTCTTACGGAGTTTGTCAACGCTATTCGTGAAGACAGAGAACCGATTGCAAGCATACATGACTGCGTTGGAACTATGCGGTTCTACGATGCAGTTTTGCAACGTAAGAAAGGTGTCATTTCACTTGCTGATGGGTAGGAACATTGATTGACGTGCTTTTATGCACGCCTCTTTATGCATATTGCACATTGATTTCATCCATTACCTCAAGACATGTTTTTCCATTCACTAATTCATGATAGAACTTTGCAACGCGTCCACAGAAGTCTCGATTCTGACTGAGCACGTTGTCGGAAACTGCAGTTTGCAATGACCATAGGGCTACATCTGAAAAGATAGTATCAAGTCGGTTTGATATGTTTTGAAGGTTCGCACCAAATGCACCATGCAACGCATCTTGTATTGTTCGGTCAGGGTCACGTATTTCGTAATCAGTACCAATATCGGTAATGCCTCTGTAGTCATCGCTTTTAGTTACGTGGTGCGGTGTTAGAAAACGTAGGACTGTAGCAAAAGAATATGCAAAATCGTTTTTGAATAACGTTGTGCTGCAATTGTAGTTCGGTGATCGGACGATATCTGCAGCACGTTCACGGAGTTTCACTGTCTCAATGATGTTTATCCGTGAGTTGTCGTCTTTGACCTTACGGATTCTGTCAATGAACTCTTGTGTATATGTGTGTGCACTTTTACCACCTATCGGAATATCCGCTGCTACAATGTCTGCATATCCGCTCATTAACCGATCCAGATGCGGTGCATAAACTGGGTGAGAGGCCGCCTCATTAACAAAGTCAATACCAGAGAGAAAACCCTTATGTGTAATACCCGGAACATGCACAGAATTTACCAATAGAAGTTTCCAATCATGATAAGATTCTATGGACTCTCGACTAACAACTACACCAAAGTCATCCAGTTCACCAAACGGAACGCGTAGTCTGTTATCTAAGTCTTCCAAGATGAAAGGTGTTGCTGGCATCTGTTCTGCATAAGTTATCAACGCATCTGAACCGTCAATCTGTACTTGTGCCATCTCCTTAATCTTATCAGGAACTGCGTAAACTTGCGGTACCAACCGATCTCCCATCTCATTGAGGAAACTTACGTTTGTCTTTAACCAATGTTCATAAGCATCATTCCGTCTCGAATACTCGTTGATCAGTATACCCCTGATGACATCTCCATTATTTCTTAGATTGTCGGTATTGATGACAGTGAGAGTTGCGTCTACACCGTGACTGATATAGTAGCGGCGAAGGGATTCATCTAATACATCCATCGCTAGTTCACCTTTTGCGATTCCTGCTTCAGTTACCCCAATCAGTATGAGTTCTAACGGATTTTCAGTCTGTGTGTAGAACTTATTACGTCCTGCTTCAGTTGCAAGAGTTGTTGCGCCTACAACACTCGTAATCTGTTGAATGTCCTGGATACCGTTTAAGTCAAAAGTGACAACATGATAGACACCATTTTGTCTGTTGAATGCATCCGCTTTTTCGTTACCCCGTGGTTGTCCGACGAATATCCCTCCATTGTAAAACTTCCGTTCATTCAGGATATGGACAAATTGGTGTGTTAAGGCACGATGTAATCCACCTGCACCTATTGCAAGAATCTTTATAGGCAACATGTAATATTTCTCCTCTCATTATAATCCGACAGTTTGGACGAACCTTCTATACTGTCACTTCTTACATTGTAGGTCAGGTAGCGCGAAGTGAAACCTATAACACTGTGAGGATAACTTCAACTATGCCTTCTGCTTTGCCTTGTTCAATCCCTTCTGCTTTGCCTTGTTCAATCCCTTCTGCTTTGCCTAATTCACGAGCTTCCGGGGCTAAGTATTCTACGATGGATGCATGTTGCATGGTTCCCTCCAATATAATGTCCATTATCATTTGTAATTCATAAACTAAACTTCCAAATGTTACCAAATTTGCAAGATATGCTGTCTTGTCCGGTACAATCATCCTCCCAACGAAACCGCAGATTCAATGCCGCGCTAAACAGATCACCATCCGCACCCGGCACCATCTCAACAATATTCCCTGATGAAGTCCGCCGCCACCCGTGAAACTCTGCAGACTGCTCCATCTCTGGTTGATGGATAAAATATTCTTGAACACCAATATCGTCCAAATATATCTCAACTTTTCTATGTCGATCCTGATGTGCAGTTGAATCCAAGAGAAACTCAAAAACAGCAACAAGTGCTGTTCCCTCTGCCCACGTATAGAAACTGCGCCGTAGCGGATACTTTTCAACGCCAAATACGATAAAAATATCTGGCGCGACACATTTACTGATGTCTCCTTCACTATAATAGATAAAACTATCAACAGCAATATGAACCAGTTCATTGATCGCGAAGTATCGCTTGAGTTGGTCTGACAAGGTAACAATCTGTTCACCATGAAATTCGGTTGCTGACATCGGTTCGTCATCCTCGTACGGATACCTCGCAATGTAAATAGTCGGTTTACCAGGCACCTTTGGAAAAACAAGCATATACTTTTTCTGTTTGAATGCAAATTCTTCTAAGGTATCCATTATCTTCTCCGATGTATATCAGAAAGATGTTTACTTATCACCCTTCACAGCACGATTCGGCAGACTAAAACCGATACCACGCTTGGATGACTCAATAAAATCACAAAGATAATCAACGTCCACGTTACCTTGTATCTCTTCTCTGACTTTCGTCACAGCATGCTTTAAGGGAATTCCAGAACGGAACAGAATACGATAGGCTTTCTTCAGGAGGGAAAAAGTGTCAGGGGATAATCTTGACAATGGATTAATTTGAGATGTACGTATACCGATACGATTGAGGTCCCTCACTCGTGCAGGATGACCCGCGGAAAGCATGAACGGCGGTATGTCCTGTGCTATCTTTGAACAACCACCCGCCATCGCCATCTTACCAACACGTACAAATTGATGCAACGCAGCGTAGGCACCAAGCCTTACGTCATCCTCAATTGTTACATGCCCAGCAAGAGTCGCAAAATTTGCCATGATGATTCTACTACCGAGAACAGAATCATGCGCAACATTCACCCAATTCATCAGAAGGTTGTCATCACCCACCACGGTTTCACCATCATCAAACGTAGAACGTGAAATTGAGACATACTCACGAAATATATTTCGGTCTCCAATACGGACAAAACTACGTCCCCCCGTGTATTTTAGGTCTTTAGATGGATTGCCAATTGAAGCACCGAAAAAAATATGACAATCTTTACCTATTGTTGTCCATTTATCAATCTGAACATGCGGTCCGATAACAGTATTTGCACCAATCTGAACATGATCCTCAACAAGAGAATAGGGACCAATACTGACACCTTCTGCAATGTCAACTTTAGGTGAAATTATTGCGGTTGGATGAATATTTGTCTCTGACATAGGTGTTGCCTCTACTTTCTGATGGTATCAAAACAGATTAATAACGCTACATGTATAATGACATTATGGTGATGACTCGGTTTATGTATTGGCGAGGGCAATAGACAGTTCAGCCTCTGTCGCAAGAGCATCATCTATATAAGCCTCACCTTTAATTCGCGCTAAATTACGCCTTCTTTGAATGATCTCTATCTCTAATCGGAGCTGGTCTCCCGGAATAACTGTCCTGCGAAAAGTCGCTTTGCTGATAGAACGGAAATACCCAAGCTGTTCATCCTCACCGATTTCTTGTAACAACAACCATGCCCCTAATTGTGCAAGCGCCTCAACTTGCAGCACACCCGGCATCACAGGTTGAACAGGAAAATGTCCCTCAAAGATCGGTTCGTTGTATGTAAGGTTCTTAATGCCAACCGCTCGTTCACCATTCTGATAGTCAATAACTCTATCAATTAAGCACATCGGATGACGATGCGGTAGAACCCGATAAATATCCTTCGCCTCAATAGGAACCTTCGTCTCTACATCCTCAACCTCACGGAAATCAAGGAATCCTTTCTCTGCAAGGGCACGAACAAACTGCACATGGAATGTATGTCCACTCCGCATTGATATGACCCTTGCTTTCGGTAGGTAACCAGAAAGATAAAGATCACCGATAAGATCAAGCGTCTTGTGACGTACAAACTCATCCTTAAATCGCAATTCAGAACTCGTCTCCCCATCATCCTTAACAACCAGAACATTCTCATAACTTGCACCTTTACCTATCCCAAGAGACTGAAGTAATTCTATTTCAGATTCAAAGCAGAAACTACGAGCGGGGGCAATCTCACTCATATAGGTTTCTTCTGATATGTCCCAAGTGGCAAATTGGGGTGATGTTTGCGGGTGATCATACGCGAAGGTAACTTCAAAAGTATCGGAAGGAAGGAAAACAAGATGCTTGTTATCATCTGAAACAGCAAAGGGTTCCGCCACTTGAACATATCTGCGCGGAACTTCTTGCTCTGAAAAACCAACTTTCTGAATTTCGGTGACATAAGGGAGAGCACTCCCATCAAGACTCGGAGGTTCCTGGGCATTTATCTCTATCCTAGCATTGTCGATTCTCAGTCCTGCCAATGCTGATAACAAATGTTCAATGCTGCTAATTGTCGTCCCACCGAACTGTAAACTTGTACATCGTGGCAATATCTCGGCACAGTTATCAGGACAAACTTTAACCTCCGGACTTCCAGGTTCATCAACCCGTTCAAAGATAATACCGGTATCAGCAGGAGCAGGCTTTATCGCCATCTCAACCGCCTCTCCAAGCATCAAACCTATACCAATAATCTTAATATCAGACTTCAGTGTTCGTTGAAATTCGTCATTTCCCATATAGTGGTTTGACTCCGTTTACGTATATATGTTTATTTTCTCAGTTTTACATCCCATAAGCCATGCTCCTATCTCGTATTCGTCAAGGCTCTCTTACGTTTAATTACACGTCTCATTCTATTATGTTCAGCAAGCGTCTTAGAAAAATGGTGTTCCCCTTCATCTGTTGCAACGAAATAGTAGAATTCAGTTTCTTCTGGTCTTAATGCACCTAAAATAGAAGCCATTCCCGGGTTACCAATCGGACCTGGCGGTAACCCTTTATTGAGATACGTATTATAAGGTGATACATAAGCTAAGTCAACTCTTGTCAGTAACCTTTTCGGATCTCCCAATGCATAGAGAACCGTCGGGTCTGCTTGCAGTCGCCAGTTATCCTTAAGTCTATTATGGAACACACCTGATATAATCGGTATCTCTTCTTTTGATGCTGCTTCCCTTTCAATAATTGATGCCAAAGTAATTATCTCATGCCGCGTAAAACCCAATGCTTCTGCTTCTTCAACTAACGTCTCGTCCCATCGCTTCTCAGATTCTGACAACATCATCCAGACAACTGTTTTTGCAGTACTACCCTCAGCAAATTTGTAAGTACTCGGAAAAAGATAACCTTCCACCGAAACCCCTTCAGGGACATATTCCCGCAATAACTTCGGTGACTGCATTGCCTCAATAAATGAATCCGCAGTACCTAATTCAGAAACTTCCCAGAGTTCAGAGATCGCTTTAGCAGTTTTACCTTCTGGTACCGTGAAAGTCTGATACGTAATTTGTCCCTTCTTAATTTCATCAAGTATCTGGTTTAGAGACATATCACGACTAAGTTGATAATTACCCGCGCGAAGTTTAGTACCGATACCACGGTACCGAACGACAAGTCTAAAAACCAGAGAACTCCGGATTAAATTATGGGTAGCAAGATGGTTTGCTATTGTTGTTGTATTACTCCCAGGAGCAATCTTAATAGATACCAACTCCTCAGAAGATGCGGTTGGAGACATATAGTACCCAAATACCAGAACCGTACTCAAGCATAAAACACCAATACACCCAAGCGCGTATAAACAGTACCTTCTAAATCGTGTTCGTGTCAACACGCTTGCTAAGTCACGAACAAACATGGGACGCCTCCCAAAAAACGCTGCTTGAGCAACCATTATAAACCACAATAAAACTTATCTACGTTTATCCTTTCGTCATTAACTACTATCAGATTCACTATTTAAGTACTCATTCAATATTATCACCGCTGAAACCTGGTCTATTATCTTTTTTCTATCCTTAGGGTCAACTTCTGACTGCTCCAATATCTCTTCTGCTTCTGTTGTCGTAAATCTTTCATCACGAAATTCAACTGGAATATCAAGTGCTTTTGCTAATCTATTTCCGAACTTTTGTACCTGTTCTGCTTGGGTTCCGATTGTTCCATCAAGTGAGAGAGGCAAACCAACAATGATGCGTTCTACATTATGTATTGATACGAGATCTCCTATTGCCGTAATGTCACGCTGTCGATTCGTACGCGTCAGTGTACACAACGGATGGGCACCACTGCCAAGCACATCGCTGACTGCTATACCGATCCTAACATCACCCACATCTAACCCAAGTAAGACAGACATAGTTACTCCTATTTAATGATAACCCAATCATACACCTTACAAATTCACACACCTTAGAATCTTACATGAAAAATGCATCATCGTCAAGACAAATATCCTATAACATACAACGGGTGTGTAAAATTTTTGTAGAAACCCTCTCAGTGTAACGCGGTTAAAAAATTGTGTAACGCGGTTAAAATGTAACCAAAACTTTACACACCCCCTTTTTCGACATGTAACATTACAGTTGATAAATTATACATGTTCTGATACAATTTTTCCACAAAAAAGTAATCTATACCGATAACTCGCTTTGAAAATACTGCTAATAAGGAATAAAACACATGTCTACACATCATCTCTACTATGGGGATAACCTTGCGATACTTCAGGAATATATTGATGATGAAAGTATTAATATGATTTACATAGACCCACCCTTTAATACTGGTAAATTTCAGAAACGTACCGAGATTCAGGTTGAACAGGACGATCAAGGTGACCGAGTGGGATTCCAAGGGAAAACATACCGCACAATCAAAGGAAAAAACACACAATATTCCGATAAGTTTAAAGATTCTGATAGTTATCTCCAATTCTTGCGGCCCCGTTTTGAAGAAGCATATCGCGTTCTCCACCCACATGGAAGTTTTTTCTTTCATATTGATTATCGAGAGGTACATTACTGTAAGGTGATGCTTGATGAAATATTCGGACGCGAATCCTTTATGAATGAAATTATCTGGGCTTATGACTTTGGGGGCAGATCAAAAACCAGGTGGTCAGCTAAACACGACAATATCCTATGGTATGCAAAAACGCCGAATAAGTATACATTCAATTTTGATGAGATGGACCGCATTCCATATATGGCACCCGGTTTAGTCGGTAAAGAGAAAGCAGCGCGAGGTAAAACACCAACAGATGTCTGGTGGCATACAATAGTCAGCACGAATGGACATGAAAAAACAGGTTATCCGACACAAAAACCTCTCGGAATCCTTAATCGTATTGTCAAAGTACACTCATCCCCAGGAGATACACTTATGGACTTTTTTGCGGGAAGTGGGACGCTTGGAGAGGCAGCAGCAGTAAATAACCGATCCTCAATTTTGATTGATAACAATATCCCAGCAATAGAGACTATCATGGATAGATTATCATTTTTTAACATCAGACTTGTTAACATCGATTACGATGCACTGATAGAGGTGGCTAATGAATCAGATTCCTCATGATGCAGATGTTAGAGAAATAGTCCGTATCACTAACAGTTTATATCCTGCAATATAGTAGTGCTAATTTAGCATGGGAAGCAAGTCCATTTGCTTGGATAAAGAACTTACCATCTAAAACGGTGGGAAAAGTTGGTGAACAGATAGTAGAGCATTGGTATATATTGAAGATTGGACTACAGTCTATAGATACAATTATAAAATGTTCTATCTTTTTACTCTCAGTTGTGTCTATTAAAGAAATGGCACAACTAAGGTAAATTAGTCAACAATAGTGTTATATGAGCCACTAGTTGTTCATCTTTAATCCCTATAGGACTCAGGAGAGTTAGGATAACGTTTTTCTATCAAACATATCATCCCTATAGGACTGAGATAACTCATAAATTAGAATTATCTTCTTACAATTGACAACTTCGTGATAGCAGATATAGGAGACATAAAAAATGAAAAAACTAAAGCAACTCTCTGAAAAGATAAAAGAAAATATTGACCTACTCATCGAATCGGAGACTGAAAAAAAATCAACACTTGAACTTACGGTTCTTGATATGAAAAATCGAATTGTCATCGCAAAAGGTCTAATTGCTACTGCGATAGCGGAAATAGAGAGACTGAAACATGCTTACAAGGATGCTGTTAAGTCACAGGACGTCATACATGAGCAGTGGCAAAAAATAGTAGACGCAGAAATCACTGATGACGATAACCAGAAAGCAGAAGAAGTCAAACAAAATCTGCACCGACAGCAACAACGTGTGAATGAATTGGAAAATCAGATACACTTACAGGAAACGGTTGTGACTGAACTTAAAGCGAAACTAACTTCATATCATCGGCAATTCAAAACGGCATCTGAACGGGCGGAATCATTGACACAACAACAGAAACAAGCCGAATTACAAGCAGAATTCTATCAACTCTTTGCAGAATCTGATAATCCTCACGATTCTCACGCATTTAAACAGGCAGAAATACGCTTGAAAGAAACCGAAGCAAAGGCAGAATTGTGGAAAGAACGAAATCAAAAGACACGTGAAAGGGTTGAGAAAAGTGAAAAGGGGCTCAACGTGGATGAAGCACTCGCAGCACTAAAAGATGAGATCCTTGGTAGTAGTCAAAATGATTGAAACCGCTAATCTGACGAAATACTTTGGAAAACTCTGTGCCGTAGATTCTCTGGTTTTACACGTTAATGCTGGTGAGATATTCGGGTTTTTGGGACCAAACGGAGCGGGAAAAACTACTACAATCAATATGTTAACAGGACTGCTACGTCCAACATCAGGTTCAGCTAAACTTGGTGGATTTGATATAAAAACACAGAGCTTAGAAGCAAAAGCAATTCTCGGACTAATGCCAGATACGCCACAACTGTATGAGGCATTGACCGGCAGACAATTCGTTAGGATGATAGCTGACCTATATGAAGTTCCACCGCAACAAGCAGAAGACGAGATGAATATACTGCTAAAACAACTTGAACTCGTTGATGCTGCCGATGATCAAATTAAAGGATATTCCTACGGTATGCAAAAAAAAATACTACTTATCTCTCTGCTTATCCATCACCCCAAGATACTCTTCCTCGACGAACCCACCAGCGGATTAGATCCGAGAAGCGCAAGAACTGTCCGAGAAATATTACGTCAACGTTGTGATGAAGGTTGCACCGTCTTCATGACAACACATATTCTTGAAATTGCAGAACGCATCTGTGACAGAGTCGGCATAATTAGCAAAGGTAAACTCATTGCAATCGGCACACTATCTGAATTACAACAAAAAAAGCGAGAGCAAACGACACTGATCCAGGATGAATCTCCCGAACACGCACAATCGTTAGAGGACATTTTTCTTGATCTAACAGCTGATATGTAACCAGCAACCTATTCTGGCAAAAAACCATATTAAACACTGAATGTTAAACATCATCAAGATACTCATCAAAGCAGATTGCATTGCATGGTTGAATAGTTACAAATTTAATAAAGAAACTTGGCGTAAGAGTATCTTAAGGGGGACAGGATACCTCATCTTCATCGTTGCTTTGTCCGTGTTAGGTCTTACCCTTTTCTCACACCTAAAAATAAATGATGCATCCGCACATCTTGTCTTGAATGTGATTAACGGGTTTATGCTGTTTGCAATAATTATAGTCACAAAAGAATTGATGGAAAGTTCTTTAAAGACGCTCTATGAGGCTTCAGATACCTTAATACTTCACGCTGCACCAGTACAACCCATAGCAATCTTCGGATATAAATTCACTCATATTTCAGCTGCACGTTTAATGACAATGCTCTGTTTTATGGGTCCCCCGTGGATGGCTTACGGTACCGTTTTCAAATTGCCGTGGCATTTTTACGTTGTGCTATTCCCTGTCTCAATCTGTCTGCTACTGATTATCGCGAGTTATGTGTCCATCAGTATGATGGTCATAACCCGTTTCTTTCTGTCTCACGGACTCCTAACGATCATAAAAATTATCGCTACGACGATTGGTGTGTCGGTTGGGTTTCTTCTATCTTTTACACTCTTCGCGGGCACGGATGTATTCCCTTTGAAACGAATACTCCTTGAATTCGCATCTACACAAAATGAAGGTAATCCGACTAATTGGCTTCCTCATCAATGGGTCGGAGAATTACTATTAAGCTGGACAATACCAAATTCTACACTATGGGTAAAACTAAAATGGATACTTTATCTAATTGGTCTAAGTGTGTTCTCAATGGGTTTAACACTCGTCATTTCTAATGCAATCTACCAACGCGGATGGGAAAACACAAGACAATTAAAAACGAAACGCAATCAAGTCCCGACAGATCGAAACAACACACCCTCACAACTAAACGGATTGGTCATTGCATTCGGACGAGGAAAAGTCCAATCCTTAATGCTAAAGGACCTATTAATCTTCATTAAACATAGTGGACGGGTTATAGTTATTGTAATGCTCACAATTTTCTTAGTTGTCCATATCGGCGTTCTGCTGACAGGCGGAATTTCGGATGACTATGCAACTGAAATGCTGACTATTCAGGTATTACTCTACAGTCTACTTATAACATTCGGCATCAGCTGCAATGGACTACGTGATGAAGCAAAAACATGGTGGATGTTAAAATCTGCACCTGTCACGCCTAACTTAGTATTCACAAGTAAATTTATGACCACTCTCTTATGCGCATTAATATATGCTGAATTCTGGTTAGTCATCTCTGTTTTCCTGCTACAGATACCGACAAGTAACTGGATGTTGATACTACTCATACCATTTATAACTCTACCAGTCGGTTGTGCAGTAAATACAATGATTGGAACACTACCTTGGATGGCAGAGCTCACAAATCAACCGAACCCTTTTCTACGTGTATTAACCTTTACCCTAACATTTTTTCTGAACATTGTATTCGTTATTTTACCAACGATAGCATTATACACATTAGGTCTAATTGTGTATATACCGACAATTATCTTCCTCACAATCGTTTTCTTTATATGCTATAGATGGGGAGTTAAAAATCTTCGCAAACTATTAGCTGAGCAAGTTTGAGTGAGTCTTAAAGGAAGGACTCATGTTAATCTCTTATGAAGGAATAGAACCGAAAATACACAACTCAGTGTTCGTTGCACCCGGAGCAATGATAATCGGAGATGTAACTATTGGAGCAGAATCAACCATCTGGTTCAATACCGTGTTACGCGGTGACTTAGAACCCATCCGCATCGGGTGTCGTACTAACATCCAAGACGGCACCGTAATACACATGGACAAAGACATACCTTGTCTAATCGGAGACGATGTTACTGTGGGACATGGTGCGATACTTCACAGCTGCACTATTGACAACGAGGCATTGATCGGAATGGGGACAATTCTACTGACAGGATCCAAGATCGGTGAACGTGCAATAATTGCTGCAGGAACGCTTGTGCTTGAAGGACAAGAAATTCCTGCCGAAACTATAGCAACGGGTGTTCCAGCAAAAATCCGAAGAGAAATTACAGAAAAAGAACGCATACGCGTTCAACAAGGGAAAGATGACTATGTCCAACGCGGCAAACTCATGAAAGAAAGCATAAAAACATAAATACAAAAGTTCTACACAACACGTCTCATAGATACCACAAGCCCCTTATCCTGAAAATCCTAAAATCCTGAAAATCCTGGTTCACATTGACAACAAAAGCGATATGGTATAAAATAGCATTGTATGAAAATCCAAAAGACAGGAGCAATAATTTCCTGCATTGAAAATTGGGCAATTGCTATAATTCAGATTCACGTTGATATACGTTCAATAAGGAGCAAATATGACAAAACACACATGTTTGATGATTGGTGGCAGCGGTATGGCTGGCCATTGGATACACAACTTCAGAAGCAATTTCAGTGACCGCGTTGAGATAGTCGGGTTAGCTGATGTAAAAACAGAAGCACTCAAAAACCAAGGTGAAGCATTGGGTTTAAGTTCCTCGCAGCTCTTCACAGATTTCAACGAAGCCTGCGCGTCTGTCAAAGCGGATTTCTGTGGTGTCGCAACGCCCCCAAAATTTCATAGTCCCGCTGCTGTCGCCGCTATGGAAAGCGGCATGCCTGTCATCTGCGAAAAACCTATCGCTGATACATTAGAAGCAGCAAAAGCAATGGTTCGCACATCACAAAATACTAGATTACCTTGTGCAATAATACAAAACTATCGTTATGCAAACAACAAACAGGAATTAGTCCGTATCCGAGAAGAAGGACGATTAGGAAAACTGCAGCATATTGTAGGGAAATATGCTTGCGATTACCGTCGCCATCTATCGTGGGGTGTTGATTGGCGACATAATATGGACTTTAGCCTGCTCTTTGAAGCATCTGTACACCATCTTGACATGCTACGTTTTCTCTCTGGTGGTGACTGTGAAACTTTGGTCGGATTCGGTTGGAATCCTGAATGGTCAAGCTTTAAACATTTCTCAAGTGGATATTATCTCATGCGGATGAATAACGGTGTGCATACCTCCTATGAGGGGAACAGTTCTGCAGCAGGAATTGTCAATTGTTGGAACGGTGAACACTATCGCGCAGAGTTTGAGGAAGGTGCAGTTGAAATTGGAGGCGGTAACCAGATCACAATCCATCGGGTTGGACGTGAAACAGAGGTATATGAAGCACCCCCCATCAGCCATTACGCACACACATATCTATTTAATGAATTCCTCAATTGGTTAGATGGTGGAGAACCCTCCGACACACGAATTGAAGACAACATCAAGAGTTTCGTACTCGTAATTGCAGCGATGCAAACATCAGTTGACGGTCAACCAAAACATATCGCCGACCTCTTAAGTGATCTGAACCTATAAAATTGAACAGACTTATGACAATGTATTGTAAAGTTAATTATTAATGAGACATTTCACCTCGTACACCGATGACGCAGACTACCCCGCGAACGGGCGAGGTGACCTCGCCCGTTCGTAGGGGCGAGGTGACCTCGCCCGTTGTAGAGTGTTTCATTAATTTTGAAGTTAACTATAATTTGCAGGTCCCTATTATGGACAATCCAAACCAAGACATTCCCGTTATCCTTGACGAAATTCCAGAACACGAACAGCATGCACTGTTGGAGAAACTGGCAAACTGGATCGTCCGTAGAAACCTGGTCGCACCCGCTATTCTATTCTTGGAAACTGGGAAGCCGCTAAACTTTCTGGGATCGCAACTGTTAATTGCATTTAGTCCTTTTGTGCAAGCGTTTTTCAAAGGAGAACAATATCACAAAATCGCTCTCATTCTTGAAAAAGATGAAAACGTTGAATTGCTTATACAAATGATAGAACAGAGTACAGAATGAACTATCAAGAGAAGATAGGAGATACCTCATGCCTATTGAACTCAGGATGCTACAGATGGACCGGACAATGACGAAGGGAAAAATCGGAAAATGGCTGGTTAGTGAAGGAGACACTGTAACAGAAGGACAACCACTACTCGAAATTGAGACCGATAAAGTTGTCCACGAACAGGGGTCTCCTGCTGAAGGTGTCATTGCACAACTGTGTGCAGAAGAAGGAAGTGATGTTCCTGTAAATGCATTATTAGCTGTTATAGCTGCACAAGGGGAAAAAGTTGAGAGAGTTGAAGTAAATACAGATACTGTCTCAGCAAAACCGACAACCGTGAAACAAACCTCTAAGAAAACAGACCTTTATATCCCTTCACAGACAACAGAACGCTTTAAAGTATCACCTGCAGCACAGCAACTTGCCGAAAAACTTAATATTGATCTCACCCACGTCAAACCTTCTGGACCCGGCGGACGAATCCTTGAAAGTGACGTGCACCGTTGCATCGAAACAAGAGGTCCAAGTCCCTCAATATCAACCCGTCTCAAAGCATCTCCCCTTGCACACAGATTAGTAAAGGAATTCGGACTTGATCTGACTGCAATTGACGGTTTAGAACCCGATGGGAGAATAGTCCGTGATGATGTGCTACAAGCAAGCAAGAAAATCACGACAATTGATTACCAACCCGAACCTATAATTGAACTTACTGGGATAAGAAAGATCATCGCTGACCGTATGACGATGAGCCTACAAACCAATGCAAGTGTTACACTTCACACCGAAGTTGACGCAACACGGTTAGGTGAATTGCGAACGCTCTTCAATAATATGATAACACTCAGTCTAACCTTTGACCACCGAATCGTAGACGGTGCACCCGCAGCATGCTTTTTACCGATCTTCCCGCTAAGGTCCCCTGCCTTTAGGCAGTGGGATGTAAGCAGGCTCATCCCTCTGTAGTGTCAAAAAGATTTGACATTTAGTAATATTTATGATGTACTCTTTATACATCGTTTATGGTGGATTTCACATCTCGCTTGAGAGTGCCACCACACTGCTTTGAAAGGTGTTAGGCGATGTGGAGGACAAGACGATGTATATCACAAGAACTAAAAAACACAAGAGAACTCAACTTTTAGACGATCTTGCTCGTGACTCTGGGCGTTGCTATTCTAAAGTAGTGTCGCTTGTTAGAAAAACTTTCAAAAAGAAAGGTTTCTGGCTTTCCAAAGGTAGCGTGCAAAAATATATGCGTCACAAGGAATATACATTGCATTCTCAATCTGTGCAAGCGTGTGCGGATTCCTATTTTGATTGTCTCAAAAGTTTCTTTCAGGTCCGAAAATCTAATCCTGATGTGAAACCACCAAAACGGACCCCAAAGTTTTTCAAGGTGTGTTGGAAATCAAGTGCAATCCGTTTGAAAGATGGTCGCTTGATACTTTCCAATGGTAAAGGCAAAGAACCTGTCATGCTTGAAGATGTGCAAGAGAAACCGAAATATGTAGAGATGCATTTCAAACGCGGCTACTACTACTTCGCACTTGTCTATAAGGTTGATGTGCCTACTAAACAAGAAACAGGTATCACTGTTTCTGTAGATATGGGTGAAATCCACCCGATTGTCAGTTTTGATGGTAAACAAACGACCATCTATAATGGTCGTTTTGTCCGAAGTATCAAACGCTATAGAGAGAAGATCAAGGCGGAGTTTCAATCTAAAATGGAAACATGCAAGAAACGATCTCGGAAATGGTTTAGACTTCTGAAAGTAAAACGCAGGACTTTAGAAAAACTTGACGCACAACTCAATGATGCTGAACATAAAATCACATCACGCTTTATATCCGACTGCCACAGAGCGAAGGCGGATACGATTGTGTTCGGAAACCTAAACGGGATCCGAGAGAATATCAAGTATTCTAAAAAGTCTAATCAGAAGTTGCACCAGTGGGCTTTCTCAAGAATAGCAGACAAAATACGCTACAAAGCCGAACTTTCTGGTATCAAAGTTATTTCTGAATCAGAAGCATATACCTCACAAACGTGTCCAAAATGTGGACATAGAAAGAAACCAAGCAACCGAAACTATCACTGCAAACAATGCAATTTCAAATATCATAGAGATGGTATCGGTGCGATAAACATCCATAAAAAAGTATCTGGGGTGATAAATACCCCTGTTAGTCGGGATCCTGGCAGTCCCCTTGGTGTCAGATTCAACTGGCACCTCAGTCGCCTCGGCTTAAACCCGAGGAAGCCTGCTATAAGCAGGTAAGAAACCCCAGCCTAAAGGCTGGGGGAGTATGTCATTTGTAACTGCAGCAGTGTTTGTTATTCTGCGCGAGATTGCAGACAATCGTGACCTGAACGACCAGTTAACAGAAACACAAAAACTGGCAGATCAGATCAAAGACCGAAAGGTTTCGGAGAATAACAAAAAATCAGACGAAACCGTTGGCAACCTGCTTCAGTCTGTTGATAAATCGGGTCATGTTCAAAATTCCGCATCAGCGAGTGATGTTTCTGCATCAGATAAGCAGATCGGTATTGAATTACCGCCCGACTTCCCTGTTGTAACAGGTGTTCCCAAAATACCTTTCTGGGAGAGATTAGGACTTGACCCCCCGATGGTGATATGCGTTATCGTAAAGATAAGTATGGCAACTACCACAAAGTGTATAGGGGACAAGTATCTTTGGGTGAAGTGAAATTCCGCAAGGGATATGCTCCGACACTTGAACAGCACAAAAAGATGCAAAAACTGCTGAATGCCCACTTCATTGACCAGGAAGAAAACGATACTGCTGAAGTCAGGCGCACTCTGGCAGAAATTGATGCGTTAAAAGAAGCTGCACAAGGCGATCTCCCTTATTACGACGGGGGTAGTTATCAGAGTAAACCTGGTGAATCTCAGGAAAAAGCCAGAAAAAATATGATTCGACAGAGTAACGAGGCTGGACATCAACTTTATGTGGAATATGGTTTAGAACATATCTCACCTCATCTTGCTGGAACGTATTCACACTATCAAGCAGGTACGTTTGAGTGGAGTGCAATTGGAGAGACTATCGCACAGCGTGCTTATGATTGGAAGATCAGCACTGAAGAGACAACGAAAACCAAGACGAAGGGTGCTGAAATTGGCGTGGGTGCGTCTGTTGGCGTGGGTGTCTCTAAATCTACAGGCAAAACACAAGGCGTGGATTGGGATTTTGGTCAATCCGTCTCGTTGAATGTAGACGCTTCACCTCCAAGAGAGTCGCCCGCAAAACCTGTTACAGGTCAGTGGGGCGTTAGCAAGAGTTTTGACTTGGTGAAGAAATGTCTCGCTTGTGGTATTGATGTTTCAGATATGATCATACGTTTACAGTTTATTGACCTCTGTCTTGTGTGAACGGTCCGTAGCATCCGTTCGGTAGCATTCAATAGATCAAAACAAGCAGGTGATCCTTATTGGTTACCTGCCTTTATTATTTCCTATCTATCCTTATATAAGAATGCATAAGTCCTGTCCTTTTTAAGAGCATAGGAGATCCCAAAATTGACACTTATTAGTGACAAAAGCTTTACACGCCCCCTTCATTATTGGATCTTGATTATTTTCTCATTCTATGTTATAATCAAGTGTCAGACACTATTTTGAGGAGGAAGAAAAAGTGCCATTTTGTCCAAATTGTCAAACTACATTCCAAGAAGATGAATTAACCTGTAACAGATGTCATGTTGATCCGCTTCCAGATTTAGCACCAGCACAAGTTTCTGAATATGTGGATTGGCAGATTGTATGTTCCGTGCCAAATGAAGTTGCTGGGTATATTCTCAAAAGTGTGTTGGAGGATGAAGGTTTTCAGGTCTACCTGCATTGCCATGAGATGTCTTTTTACGGCGGCATAAAGGGACATCCCGGTAAATCTGAATGGGGTAATATTCTTGTACCGGCGGACAGCGTAAAACATGCACAGGATTGTATAAAAGCATATTACGACTCATTGAAAGAAGGTTAAATTTGGCGAGTAGATGCCATGATAATTGCCATTGAGCGGGTATTTGTTAGTAAATAAGTGTATATTTAATTCTAAGTTTTACTATAAGCAAGTTTGAATATTAAATATGCAGGTGGCACGTTGATGACGGGCGGGGAGACCCCGCCCCTACAGGTTCGGAGTCTGCAGGAGAATCTGAAAATTGATAATTCATTATTTAATATTGCTTAATCTCTGTCAGGTATTTTTATGATTAGATTTCGCGACATTCTGATTTGCTCCGTATTACTGTTGTTGGTAGTGTTAACTTCAACTGTTTTAGGTGATGTCTACAAAATTAAGGAGCGGGATAACTTACTGATTGCAGTGATTGGACAACCAGAATATACGCAGACTGTTCAAGTGAGGGAAGATGGTAGGATAAGTTACTTTGGAGGAGACTTGGAAGTTGCGGGTAAATCTACCGACGAAGTAAATAGACTCATTTATGATTTTTTACAGAATGAAGAACTTGTAAATAACCCCATCATTATGGTTTCCCCGGTGCTACACGAGACCGGTGTTATTGTAGGGGGTGCTGTCCACAATCCTGGACGGTATCTGATTTCTCCAGAATCCTCAACCGATATATATCGTGCAATTGCACTTGCAGGTGGGTTTACTGAGAACGCAGATAGACAGCAAGTCAGACTAATTCGCTATAAACCGAATATAATGAAAAAGGATCTATCAAACGATGAGGGGCAGCAGGGAAACAGAACTTCCTCGGACGCTGCTAACGTTGAGATTTATGATCTTTCTACAAACCAACCTTACAGAGAGATAAGAGTAGCTGCAACTGACTTAGTGTATGTTGTGCCACTGAGTGTGATAGAGGTGCGGGGAGAAGTTAAGACACCTGGAAAACTTTTTGTCCGAGATAGCGTGAGTATTACAAATGCTTTAGCAAGAGCAGGTGGTCTGACAAAAGAGGCGGATCTGAGATCATTTGTAAAAGTCAATAAAGATGGCAAACATATCGTGTTTAGTATCTCTGAAGAATTTTGGAAAGATACGGAGCAAAATGATAAGGAGATTTCGACTCCACTGACAGATGGTGAGGTGCTTTTTGTTCCGAATGCTATTAAAATTGAACCCATCTACGTTACAGGGTATGTACGCGAACCAGGCGCGCAAAATGTGAGAGGTCCCTTGACAATCAATAAAGCGATTGCCTTGGCAGGTGGATTTGAAGATGAAGCTGATTCAAAGAAACTCTCTATTCATCGGGCGGATGGAACTAATATTGAACATAACTACGTTGTTGGTATAGATACGACTGTACTCTATCCTGGTGACATCTTAGAAGTCAAGAAACGTTTTCAATTGAATTGGGGTTTGATTAGTACAATATCCTCTACGACAATAGCGATAACTTATTTTATCATAAATCTAACGCAGAACTGACACATGTTAAACGACCAAGATGAGAATGAAAATACGTTAAATCAGGTTCTGTTTTTTGACAGCATTAGACGAAAATATGATTTAACGCCATCAATACTTTTCATCCTTACATTCATTTCACTTTTTTTCATCATTTTTCTTATCTATCCCCTCCTATATGTCTTCAAAGAAGCATTCTGGATTGAAGGTAAATTCAATCTTACATTCTTCAAATTGATGGTAACTGATCCGAACAAGAGAGACTTGGTTATCAACAGTTTCAATATCGGCATTACGGTTACGCTGATAACGAGTCTCGTCAGTCTACCTCTTGCTTATTTTTTGACACGTTATAGGTTTCCAGGAAGGACATGGTTACGTTCTGTTGTTTTAATTCCGATGATTATGCCGCCTTTCGTAGGTGCTATTGGTATGCAAAAGTTCTTCGGAGAGTATGGCAGTATCAATATGCTGCTTATTGAGTTGAACCTGATTGATGAAGGAAATCCGATCGATTGGTTCGATGGTGGTTTCTGGGGGGTTGTCTTATTGTCTACACTTCACTTGTATCCGATTATGTATCTAAATATTGTTGCGGCATTGGCAAACGTGGATCCGAGTTTGGAAGAGGCGGCTGAAAATCTGGGGGCAACGCGTTTACAGATTTTCAAGAAGATTACACTCCCACTTATGATTCCTGGATATTTTGCAGGCGCAATTCTCGTTTTTATTTGGGCATTCACGGATCTTGGCACACCGCTAATATTCAATTACAATGAAGTAATTGCAGTTCAGATTTTCAAACAGATATCAGAGGCAAATGTTAATCCTATGGGATATGCATTGGTTGTCCTTGTGATTGTCCTAACAGCACTTGCATTCTATGTGTCAAAACGGATGACAGGTAGTCGGCAGTATGAGATGTTGGGTAGGGGACATGTAACATCTAGAGAGGAAGGGACAGGTATTGGGATGCGATCCGTCATATATGTTTTTATTGGTGGATTGACATTTGTTGCACTGCTTCCACACATAAGTGTCATGTTAACATCTCTCACACCCAATTTAGGTGCTTGGAATCGTATTGTGCTGCCAAATTCTTACACTTTTTCTCATTACATTGACACATTCACACATTCTGACACGTTACCAAGCATTCTGAACAGTTTAAAATATAGTACCTTTAGCACACTGCTTGCGCTGACGGTCGGTGTTGCAATTGCATATCTGCTTACACGAAAACGAATTCCGTTCCAGAACTTATTGGATGCTGTAGCAATGTTACCGCTTGCGCTTCCTGGCGTCGCTATAGCGTTCGGTTATATGGGTTGTTTTTCAGATACAACACCTTTGCTGAGGTCTTTACCTAAAGGCATTATAGGTCTGATTGATCCGAGAAAGAACCCGACACTTCTTCTGATCATTGGCTATGCTGTCAGGAGGTTGCCTTATATATTACGTTCAATCTATGCTGGTTTCCAGCAGACGAGTGTAACTTATGAGGAAGCATCACAGAATATGGGAGCAACACCTATTCGGACACTTTATAAGATCACATTACCTTTGGTATTTGCGAACATCCTTGCAGGTGCGATCTTGGTTTTTTCATTTTCTATGCTTGAGGTAAGTGAAAGTCTGATTTTAGCGACAGATAGTGATTACTATCCGATAACAAAAGCAATATATTCCCTTTCAACAAGAGTTGGAAATGGTCCCTTCATTGCTAGTGCACTGGGTGTGATTGGTATGTTAATACTCATCGCTTGTTTACTTGTTGCAGGTAGAGTATTAGGTGGAAAATTAGGAGAGATATTCAGAATCTAGTGTTTTGTCAAGGACTATTTTGTAGGTCGGGTAGAGCGAAGCGAAACCCGACATGTTAGTTCCAATCAATATGTCGGGTTTCGCTTCGCTCTACCCGACATACGAAGAAGACTTGACCAGGTACTAACTCTTCTGATGGTTAAGAGATGTTTATCCGCTTCTTTTGAGTCTGCCGACCCGTTTTGCATATCTTTCAGCAAGATGGAATATATAAAAACCGACGGGAATGAGTACAATTCCTATCACAAGTAGTAATATCAGGTTGCCTGCTTGACTCTGTATGGATGCGTTTTCTAACATTGCTGCACGGATAGATTTGAGGGTATAAGTTGCGGGTGAAATGTGTGACAGTGGTTGTAGCCAGTCTGGTAGTACTTCAATCTCATAGTATATCCCGGATACTAACAGTAAGAGCGACTGTAGAATTCCTGTTGCAGCCTGACCTTTCTCAGGTGACAGTAATGGAAATATGGCTGCCATCAGTCCGATTCCAATAAAGGATAAGCTTGATATAAGAACAGTTGCGGACATCGTGAACCAATTTGCTTGTCCTAAATCGATATGTTCACCAAAGAAGAATGGCATAATAGCTAAAACTAAACCGGTGCGTAACAGTCCATATAGTACCGCAAATAAACATGATCCCACAAGGTGTGTGATTCGGTAGATGGGTGCCATGAAAGTGTATTCAATCGTACCTTCCCAACGTTCCCATGTAATTGCATCGCTCACTTCCCGCATCATGATAGAGAGGAATCCCCAAATCAATGCACCAATCACAAGGTATAGTACATCTTGACTTGTGCCACGCCCGACC
Organism: Candidatus Poribacteria bacterium; assembly: GCA_965208245.1. GTDB lineage: Bacteria > Poribacteria > WGA-4E > WGA-4E > WGA-3G > MSPOR6. Next base: position 3,482,461 of record OZ242325.1, on the reverse strand, counting down.
ATGATGAGTCCGATAGTTAATGCATTGACGATTGAGTAACTGAAGAAGAGTATCTCCCAATTAATGTATCTCTTTAGTAGATTGAAGTTTCGTTCTATGAATGCATAGGAGATGATAGTTTCTCTTCGGATATTCAACACTGTTTTACTATCCTTCCTCTTCTAAGTCTTTACCTGTCAATGTGATGAAAACATCTTCAAGTGTATTTGTAGATGCGTTTTTTAATTGAGTCATCGTCAAGAGTTCTTTTACGGTTCCTTCTGCGATAAACTTTCCTTCGTTGATAATTGCGATTCTATCACAGAGTCTCTCTGCTTCAGTCATATCGTGTGTTGTAAGGAGTATAACGGCATTTCTTTCGTCTCGGATCTCTTCTATGAAAGTCTGTACATCTCTTTTGGATTTTGGATCGAGACCTGTTGTCGGTTCATCCAAGAGTAGTAGCATGGGGGTGGTTAGGAGTGCGCGTGCAATAGCGACTTTCTGTTGCATGCCGCGGGAAAGTTGTTCCATCTCTTCGTCCATCCGTTTTGCTTCAAATCCCAGTCTTTCAAGGATCTGTTCTGCTTTTTTAGCGGCTGCTTTCGCGGGGATACCGTATAAACGTGCTGCGTAGATAAGGTTTTCGACTGAGGAAAGTCTTTTAAAGAACGATGCTTCTACAGATACACGGTTCATTACACGTCGGACCTTCATGCTATGTGTTACGACATTATCACCGAAGACATGGATGCTTCCGGCTTCGGGTAGGAGTAGCGTTGAGATAAGGCGAATTAGGGTTGATTTGCCGGAACCGTTTGCTCCAAGTATCCCGTATATTTCCCCGATTCCAACATCAAGAGAGATACCATCTACAGCACGAATGGTCTCCTTTTCTCGTTTAAATAACCGTTGTATATTTTGATAGAAGTTCAGTTTTCCTTCAGGTTTTTTGGTTCGGTGGAAATGCTTTTTGACGTCACGGATACTTAACCCGTGTATATGATTGTTCATGTGTTTATGTCTTGAATTGGGGACCTATACAGTAATAGTTTCTATTTGACTTGTTGCTAACGAACGGTTCGCTGCCAATGTAACTGCGAGTGTTTTTACTGCATCGGTGTATGATGATCGCACGTGTGTCTGATTTTCAGTTTCCACAGCCTTGATAAATTGTTCAATCTGTCGGTAGTATCCTGCTTCGGACCCGTTGTATTCGATCGATTCTCCACCCATCTAACCTCGCAAGTGGTTGTCATGGGTGAGTTTGAGATATAAGTCATCACCTATCAGTTCTGTTGCAAAGTTATCGTGTGCTCGTGCAACACAAGTACTGGTAATGCTTGCAACTGCACCATTTGTGAATTTCAGATTACAGACTGTACATTCCTCAAAGTCTGCAATATCTTGAGATACGTTTTTGATTCCAAAAGTTTGGACAGATTTTCTTCTCTTTAGACACTCTTTATACGAATCAATCATCTGCTGGAACAGGTTCGCCATAAAGTTCTTCATCTGACATGATACGGAAACGTGTTTCAGGGTCTTTTAGGAACACTCTACGTATGTCTGTCGTTATGCCATATAGTCCAGGCATGACAAACAACGTCATGATTGTAGCGAATGCAAGTCCAAAGATAATCGTATATGCCATCGGCATCCAGATAGGAGATTTACCACCGAGTCCGATCGCCATAGGAATCAAACCGATAATCGTTGTCATGGATGTTAACATGATAGGTCGTAGACGGACACTACCACCTTTCAAAATTGCATACCACCTATTGTATCCCCGTTCTCTGTATTTGTTGATAAAATCGATGAGGACAATTGAATCATTGACCACAATCCCAGCAAGTGCAACGATTCCAAACATTGCGATCATACTCAGCGTTGCATTAGATATCAATAGACCAACCATAGCACCCATCATGCCGAATGGGACTGCAAACAGTATGATTATGGGTTGTAGGAAGGATTTGAATTGTGCTCCTAGTATCATGTATATGACAAGGAGTCCAACGATGAATAGTTTCCATAACTCAGCGAACGATTCCCTGATTTCATCAAACACACCTCGAAAATCGAGTCTGTATCCGGGATATAGTGATTCTATGTCTGCAAATGCTGCTATGAGTTCTTGATTGACCGCAAAAGGCGTTGTTTTTTCTCTATCTACGGATGCATAAACACTGATTGCCCGTTCCCCTTCAAACCGTTTTATATCAGCATATCCCTTCTTCTCAACGATATGTGCCACCTCTTTGAGTGGAAATATAATCCCTGTTGGTGAAGCAATCAACATATCATTTAGTTCATCAATTGTCTGCAATCGGTCTTCGTCGTATCTAACGATGACATCGATGGATTCATCTGCTTCACGGTATTTCGTTGCTTTAGCACCTTCGATTGCAGTTCGTATTGTCTGTGCTACCTGTAACGTTGACATTCTATAATATGCAGCTTTTTCAGGTTTCAGATAGATACGAAGTTCAGATTTGCCGATTCTGAAATCGTCTCGTATATCTTCTACGCCATCAATCTCACTTAATGTGGTTTTCAACTGATCAGCGATTTCTGCAAGTTGTGAAAAATAGGAACCTTTTACTTTGACTTCAACATCCTGACCTTGTGGTGGTCCACCTTGTAGTTTAACGAAGTTTAGTTTTTCGATACCGCTAATTTGCGTTGTTTTTTCTCGTAAAGTGTTTAAGATCTGATCTGTACTCCGTTCACGTTGATTTTTTGGAACAAGTTCAATGATGAGTTCACCAAAATTGGAACCGAAAGTTATTCCATCCAATAAACCTGATGTGGGTGTATGCAAACCGATGTTGCTAACCACGGCTGAGACTTCATCCTTTGGCAGTGTGCTGGCTGCGGTTTCAAGTTGTGCCATTACATCGATTGTTTCTTTTATACCGTAGGAAGGTGGCATCTCCGCTTTTACGTAGAATTGCGGAAAATCTTCACCAGGAAAGAGTTCTTTGTCGAGTATCATGAAGGCACTGATGCAGGTAATCAGTCCGATAAGAAGCACACTGCCGACAAAGACGTACCGGTATCGCAGGGTGATTTTTAGGATTCTAACATATCTGTTGCGGACCATGTCAAAGATCATAGCGAACCAGGTAAAAAAGCTTGTAAAGAAGATGCTGAAAGTGAATGCCTTTTGTGATCGTGCATGGAGTTTATCAAGTCTGCTGCGTCCTGTCTCCGTTCTCGCTTTTCCCCATTCAGATACGTGTGCGGGTAAAATAACAAAGACTTCAAAGAGAGAAGCGACTAGGACGATGATTGCCATGATTGGCACGATTCGCATGAACTGTCCTGAGACACCAGACATAAACATCAAGGGACCGAATGCGCCAATAGTTGTTAGGCTTGCTGCAACAACAGGCCACCCGACCTCTTCAGCACCACGAATAGCAGCAACTTTCGATGTTGCTCCAGATTCAATATGTCGGTATGTATTCTCTATGACGACAATTGCATCATCTACCACGATTCCGACCACCAAAATAAGTCCGAACAGTGCTACACCACTGAGGGTGTAGCCCGCTATTGACATGAACCAGAAAGTTGCCATGAATGCAACAGGAATACCGAGTGCTGCAAACAGCGCATTTCTCCAACCGATGAACAGAAATAGCATGAGAATAACAAGTATTAATCCGAATATTGCATTGGTCTCAAGAATTTCCAGTCGTTCCTTTAAGATGACAGAATAATCGTTTACAGGAGTCAATACAGCCCCTTCGGGAAGGTCGTTTTGCCATTCATCAACTAATTCGCGAAGTTGTGCAACAAGTGTTATCGTATTTCCTTCTTTCTTTTTTTGGACGCTTAGACTGATTGATGCCTCTCCACCAATTCTAGAAAGTGTTCTGGGTTTTTCATAAGTGTCAGTTACTGTAGCGATGTCACTTAATCTGAGCGGTGTTCCAGAGGGTTGGACGTTGATAATTGTGTCACCGATATAAACAGGGTCAGGAAATTCACCCATTGTCCTTACCATAAACTCGGTGTTTGCAATTTCCATTGTTCCTGCTGGTAAATTGATGTTTCCAACTCGCAGTGCAGTTGAGATAGCAGCAATAGGTAGATTGTAAGCTTTAAGTTTATCAGGGTCTACCTCAATCCATATTTCTCTTTCACGCAGACCTGCAATCTGAACAGAGGCGATGTTTTTAATTTCTAAGATTTCGTCTTTTAGATTCTCTGCTATATCGCGCATCTGTGCTTCAGAGATACTACCACCGACGACTATTGTTAGCATTGGGAATCCGGATGATACATCTAGTTCCTGAACTAAGGGTTCATCCAATACCTCATCTGGTAAGTCGTTTACCTGTTCTACAGCTGTCTTGAGGTTATCCATTTCTTTATCGAATTCACGTTCGCTCATTTCGTCAAAATCGACAGTGATGATGGATCTTCCTTCTGATGATGTGGAAAGCATTAGGTTAATTTTATTTACGTTTTCTTCAATAGAATCTTCGATAGGAGCGGTAACTAGTTTTTCTACTTCTTCAGGCGATGCACCTGGGTATAGTGTGGTAATGGTAGCACTTTGTAAAGCGATTTCAGGTGAGAGTTCTCGGGGAAGGGTTATCCATGCATACAACCCGAATATTATAATTAGAATCATCAGCATATTTGCGAATACTGGGTTGTTGACAGACATTTTTGGAATGGACATAAGGGTGTGTTTTCTCCTTTTATGTTGATCTTCTCCTGAATTGGTATCTTTATGTAAGGGCGGCCGCATCCTACCGCCCTATAGATGAATTCAATGTCGATTGCTTAAAATCTCAAGTCTTGTTTAGAATCTCAATTAGACTTTCAGTTTTCCCCAGGTAGTTGTGAGTTTGTTTGATGGTTCTACAAGTGATACACCGCCAAGTGCAACGTCTAAACCGACATCCATGATGGTCTGGATATCTTCTTCAGTTAGAACATCTTTGAATATAGCGACTTCATCGATTTTACCGACGAAGTGTGAACCACTACCCCATTTGCCAATTTCAACTGCATTAGCATTGCCAACGGGATCACCAGTGCGCATATAATGTATGCTGGATTTGTTTCAAGTGAAATTGATCAACTTTACAGTATTCCTAACTACATGTAATAGATTATAGCATTATAGATGACAATATGCCATAGATTTTTTCCAGGGCTATTCAGTTTTCGGTGATTCTGAAGAATTACGCAACAAACGTTAATTTATCTATAGATCGTGTAGATCGAATCGAAACCTGACACGTTCAAGATTCTATAGGGTTTCGCTTCGCTCTACCCAAACTACAAAGTCCACTATTAGTCCTACGCAAAAACTGATAATTCTTAAAACTGAAGAACCCTAGATTTTTTTCCTTTGATTTTTTAGATTGACTTATATCTCCAAAAATGATACAATAACATATTCAATTTACGTATATCGAAGGATGACATCGTTGTTTACTACTCTTTTGATAGGCTTGAGAGGATGGCATCATTGATGAAGTCGTTATCTATTCAAAAGCTTTAACTGAAGCAGAAGTAAAAGCTTCTATGGAATTAGGTGCGGAAGGGGTTCTCGCTGTGGAAGCTGCAGATAAATTAACGACAACCTGGGGTGATCTTAAAGAGGTGCAATAAGGATATCGCATCTAACTAGGGAATAAAAGGACATTGTTTAATGAAATTAGGGTTTCTGTCTAAGGTTTTTGAAGGTGCTTTGAGCATAGAGAAGACGTATAATCAATGTGATAAGGCTTTGGGTGCATTGCATGCATACAGTGAGAAACGCGAAAAAGCAAATGTCCCCTATTCTGCATCAGAAAAAGCTGAACTTGATAATATTGTCAACATAGCAATTGAAAGTGCTACTCGGATCGTTGAGAAGGAAGGTGAACGGAATTGGCCTGGTGTTTTCCGAGAAATGCATAAGAACTTAGCAAACATCTATCTGGAACTTGAGGAATATGATAAAGTTCGTGAGTATTGTGAGGCACTACAGAACTATGGAGAGGTAGGAAAACTTGACGCAGAAGAAGTTATCCGGACCTTAAATGAACGTGAAAACGGAGAAACAGCATTGCACTAACACCTTGACTTCTCTTATCCTACGAAAGTTCAAGATCAAAAGATGTCTTTTCTGAATCCTGCTGCCTTTTACTTGGTTGGTACTATTCCTATCGTGATTGCACTGCATTTCCTTAGGTTGCGCCGACGAAGTTATATTGTCCCAAGTATATTGCTGTGGCGTGACAATCCTGAAGACCAGAAAGCAAATGTTCCCTTCCAACGTTTGCGAAATTGGCTACTCCCATTACTACAGTGCCTCTTCTTACTTTTCATCGTCATCAGTATTGCACGTCCTGCTTTGCATATACAGGGTATAATACATGGAAAGATCATATTCATCGTTGACAATTCTGTGAGTATGTTGTCAAGAGAGATGAGGCACACTCGTCTTGATATTGCTAAACAAGAGACACTGAAAAACATCATGCAGGTTTCAGCGAGTGGTGGTGTGATGATTATGTCTACACATCCGCCTGGAGCACATATTCGACAGACGTTTACCGTTGATGAAGATAAACTCAAAAATGCTGTTAAGAACATTACTGCTTCACATTCAACAAGTGACTTATCCTCGGTTTTTGCGATTGTATCACAGCATATTGACTCAGTAAACGACCACGTTTACTATGTAAGTGACTCTTTTGAAAACCTACCATCTACATCTTTCCCTATCAATACCATAGCAGTAGGAGAGTCAGCAGAGAACATAGGTTTTGTCCACCTGAACGTGGAGAGACTTGCAGACCAATTTCAGATTCTTGCAAGGATTAGAAATTGGACGCATACGGATAGGGATATTACGACGCAATTGATGCTTGTTGGTGGGGGAACAATCGATGAGAAGAGACTCTCAATTCCTGCTGGTATGATGGAAAAGTCCGTTCTGTTTTCTATCAATGCCGATAGATTAGAAGGACATGCAATATCACTTCAACTTATTGATGCTGAAGACGACTTTGATTTAGACAACACAGTATGGGTTATCCCAAAACCTAAAAGAGATTTCAGGATTTTGCTTATCAGCAATAGAAAGCAACCTTTCTTAACAGATCTGTTGCGAAGTTACGGTGAACATGTTGGACTACAGACAACAACGATGGGTGAATTTCACGGTAGTGGTGATGCAGATGTGACAATCATTGATGGAGATTTGCTTTTAACAGGCCATAGTGTGAATACCGTTGACATGCAAGGAATTGTCTATATCAACTGGCACGGAAATTTACCTGATGTAGAAAATACACCTGAGATAATTGAGACAGCAGTAAGCGTTATGCATGTGAACAGAACCCACACGATTATGCAAGAGGTGTCGCTTCAAGAGTTGCATATAAGGCGATCATTGAGAAGGGATATGCCGTACTGGGGTGAATCTCTGGTTGAAACTGAAAAGGGCGCGTTGATATGGATTGGCACAACTGCAGGTAGACAATATCTTGTATTTGAGTTTGATGCCTTTAATCCTGAGGTGTCAGAATTTCCGTTCACAATCCCTGATGTTCCAATCTTTATCTATCAATGTTTATCATGGTTTGAGTCTAAAATAACTCCTATAAGGTCAGTAGACTGTCTACAGAATATTTCAACAGATACTTTCAAGACCGGTGACAGATTGATGATTGACATTCCGGTGCAAGAAGACGCGATTATTGAGGTGAAGAAACCGGATGGCGAAAGAATAGAACTTCAGAACAGTGTGTTTGCAGAAACAGACAGAATCGGAATTTACTCGGTATTTGTTGATGGTACTTTATATGAGAAGTTTTCGGTAAATCTACTAAATGAAGATGAATCCACGCTTAACACATCTAATTTATCCCCTGACACTAAGGAACTAGTCACCGATAATGTGTTATTACAACCGCTCGTTCACGAAGTTTGGCAATGGGTAGTGTTATTCGGTGTCTGTTTGCTCCTCTGTGAGTGGTGGTTGTATCACAGACACTAAACCCTCAAAGATACGATCTACTAACGATTTCATTGACATTGCCCCTGTCATAGTTGTTACAATTTCACCTTTATAGAAGAGTATGAATGTCGGCGTTCCGATTTTTCTCTTCGTCAAGAAAAGGAGAATTTTACGGAAGACTTTCAAGAACATCCGGAGAGTGTGAAGCTAACGCTTACCATCTTTGAATCGTGTGATCGCACCACGTTCAGCCAATTCAGCTTTTGCACAGTGTGCGGGTATCTGTGATGATTTCCATCTACCCGCTACAAACACACAGAAAAAAGATTTGACAAAAAAATAAAAACGTTTTAGAATAGCGATAAGGTGTTAGAAAGACACGAGGATGCATGTATTACACCGGGGCGAGTTTCCCCTTGTGGGGCACACAGAAAGTGCTGGTCTATAGGAGGAATATATTATGAAATATAGAACGTATTGGGGGTTATCTGCCCTCGTTCTTCTCATTATCGGTGTGACTGTGTTTTCTGTTCTGAAAGACCGAGCAGAAATTCGGAGACTGCAACACGAGTTGGAAATAGCATTACATGGACATAACCATGCGGATGGGGATCCCGCCCATAGTGATGGCACAGAGAACAAACCGTCTAATGATGTCCGCCCCGTTAAACCCGTCCAACAAGTAGATATGCCGAAGATAAAACCCGATAAGAGTCCGAAAGCGGAAACACCCAAACCGAAGCCGAAAAAACCTTTGTATAAGGGACCTTTGACGTTTCATGAGGAACTGTTGAAAACGAACCCTGTGAAAGCACTCCGCTTGCAGCAGGAGGAGCGTGGACATTGGAGCTCGGAATGGATACCCCCATTTCCACCCGATGACACAGAGGCACAGGAATTCGCAAGGGTGACCTATCTGTGGCTATACTATATTCAGAACTACGGATATAAAAAATTAGGCACTCTTGGATACGAAAAGGAAACAAAGGCATACCGTGAGGCTCGCGAGTTACGTAGGCAAATGCGGGGCACGATTTTTTCGTATCCGTATGGTGCGCGAAAGATGGATTTAAGGAAACTCTCATGGCCATCGCTTGATAGTGATCCTGTTACCGGCGGTACCCGCCATTCATCAGAGTATTTTGGTGATACAGAACAACGAGCATTCTTGAAAGAGCATGGTGCCTGGGATTATTAGATGGTAGTGCAACGAAGAGTGATTATGTGAAGGAGCTTATTGAGCATTTACCCTCTATTCTTACAGCAATCAACGCTGGGCGAAAAACAGCAAGTCTTATAGATGATTATAGTGATCGTGAACAGTATCTGATTTCGCTCAGTTCTGCTGTTTCTACTTTAGCAAACTCGGTGTCGCTGCTAAAAAGAAAAAACCGTCAAAAGATTTATCAGAGTCCGAGACTTACGAAAAAAGGGATTATCTGCACCCAAGATACTTGAGATACTCAACGCAGACGGAGCAGACTGGAAACTCAGAACGATATACGAGGATTTTAAGAAGTTGAAGCAAGTGGAAGCAAGAGCACCTAAGAAGATCGCACACTAGTTTGACGTTGTTGAAAGCATGAGAAAATACGGACTCCCACTTTCACGCAATATTGAGCATTTAAAGGTCTACGGGTTCACTATAGACCCAAAATCTGTTTTGGACTACCCTACACTCAAGAAAGAGGTTGAGAAAGCGATAAACGCTGATATTCACGATATACTTTGAGGGTATCTATAGCAAGGTATCAAAAAGAACGCGTCAGAACGCAATCTGAAAAGCCGTTTTTGAAAGCAACGTCACGCATTTACACACAGATGGTGTCTCTCATAAGACCTGCGTATCTATTTGTCGTCTGGCATCTCTGTTATAATAGTTTGCAGTCTTTCTGCCATTTCTGTAATTGTTCCGACATCCCCTATAAGCATTAGGGTTCTTCAGTTTTAAGAATTGTCAGTTTTTGTGTAGGACTAATAGTGGACTTTGTAGGTCGGGTAGAGCGTAGCGAAACCCGACAAAAGTTTGATCGTGTCGCCAGTTAATATTTTAATGACGCTACGCTCTACCCGACCTATGGACAAATTCAATACATTAACGTTTGTTGCGTAATTCTTCAGAATCACCGAAAACTGAATAGCCCTGTATAAGCATATCTTCTCTTGCATTTTCTGTTTGTTTATTGTAGTAGATATTATAGGTGAATCTGCAAGACCGGAACCACGTCTCTACATCTGATACGGGGAATGTTCCATTGAGTGCCAACACGACCATTCTGATAATGTTTTTTTCTGAAGGAGGTCCTAAACGCAATAGGCATAATTCGGGGTGGGCTGTAAAAGATATTTCTACTAACGCGGGGTTGATAGAAAGTTTTTCTGCTTCACTTTCAAATACTTTTCTAAATTGTGTTTCAAAATTGACACGTATAGTTTCCACTGCGAGTCCCCTTTATGAAGTGATGTTTGGGATATGCGTTATGTGTTTTGATACGGATTTCCGTTTTCTGTATCGAGTGCGTTTAGATATGCTTTACCGAGTTTTGCTAAAGCGGATTGTGTGAGTCGTGTTACGTATCCTTCTGTGATGTTGAGTCTTTCTGCGATTTGTTTGCCTTTACAAGCATCGAAGAACTTCATCTCAATTACTTGTTTTTCATTTTCTGAAAGTTTGTTCATAAGTTTTGGTAAGTTATTGCGTAAGAACTCAACTTCGATTTTTTGTATTACATTATCAGCCATATTTTCTATGACACAAGCCTGTGCGAACAATCCGATGAGTAATGGATTGTTTGGGTCATCGCTGTCTTTCTCATAACATTCTTGATGTGAGTAAGGTATTTCTCTGAGTATTTTTGTTCTTTCCCGCCATAATCGTGTGCATACCTTTGCTTTTATGAAGGTTGTGTATGATGCTCCGCTTGGGTGATTTGGGTTATACTTCGGTGTTTCTTCAATGATTGTTAGGAATGCGATTTGTCGTAAATCTTCATTGTGAGAATACATCTGTGTGCTTGTTCCACAGGCACAGGAGACACATTGATGCACCGATTTTTCTGCGGAGAGTGGGTTATCTGGTATGACATAGAAAGGACATTTACCTCTGTTATGGGGACCTTGTTGCTGGGTCATAGTTCACCTCCAGTGACATGCGCGATGCATGTTAGTTTGTATTGTGTATAGTATATCATTTCTGTTTGAAAATCTTTACTCTTTTTTTTACGGGTTGTGTTTATAGAAAAAAAGAGTAAAGATTTTTATTTTTGTGTGATATATGAACGTAAAATACTATTTGTGAGGTGTATTTATGGACACGAGAGTTCGTTTTCAAGATGGCGTTGTTATCGTTGAACCTGTCAGTCCTCTGATAAGTGCGTCTATTGTTGAGTTGCGTGATACGCTCTATAGCGAAATAGGTCGTCACACATCTCCTCACATTCTTTTTGATTTTCATTGCACGCGTCGTATAGATAGTGGTGGTTTCGGTGTATTGCTGAATGCCCTTGCTTTGGTGAAAAATCGAGGTGGCAGTCTTGGTGTGATAAATCTGTCGAAGATAAAGAGTTTGCTAATGCAGGGTCATCTTCTGCGGTGTTTTGAACATTATGATGAAGAACACACCGCTGTATCTTGTCTGTTGCATGCTGCCTAAAACATACCACTGCTTAATATGAGGAGGTAATCCATGTTGAAATATAGGAATACGAACAAAGTGCTGATAGGTAGTCTTATATTTTTGATTTTGTTTGTTTCTGGTTATCTGATAGGCACTTTTGAAAAAAAGTATCTAGACACGCCGGAAGTTATTTTTAGTCCATCGGTTGTAAATGATACGGAGACCGCTGTGATTGAGGAATCATCTTCACCTATTTTTCGGGCAAGCGTTCAGTTAGACAGAAAGTCGGCGCGTCTGAAATTGTATCCCAATCCGATGAAGATGAATTTTCATCTTTAGATAATCTGAGTTCACTTTCTTTGAAGGAACTTTTACCACATCTTGAGCAACTGACTCCACAGCTGCTTCGTGAACTTGGTGAAAATGCATCTTGGTTTGGTAAGCTGCTTGAGGAGGAGACTCGGTTGCTTTCTACCGAAGAATATATTTTGATGGAGACGTTACATCGCAAAGCCTATGGTGGTCAAATTGAGCGTGATTATAAAGAACATTTCGGGTATCCGATGCCCCCTCCTGGTTATGTATCTATTCGGACGGATGGTGGTGCTCGCAAAACGATCAAGATCAACACGCCTTATGCTCGCATAAAATACTCTGAGACAGAAGGTTATGGTAATTTTGATAATCTGAGTGAAGATGAGTGGTCACAATACTTACTGCTGACAGCGATAACGAATAGTGAGCATGAGACGGATTCTGATATTGAGGTATCCGCCTCAGTTTTAGAGCGTGCTCGTAAGTTAAGACAACCGTTGTATGAAAAATCGTGGGGGACTCATTCTACGCCTGTGGTTAGTATTGTTTCGTATTACACGCGAGATAAGACTGCTGCAGATGAAGCATTAGCCGATCAACTCCGTACCGAAAAGCATGCGGAGCTTGATGCCGAAACAGGACAGAGTTCACGTCAGAGTTCAAATCACAGTTATGCGTATCATATAGATGATGTGATAAATCTTATTGGTGAGATTGAATCTGAGCTCAATCAAGAATAAAGAGTTATCAATAACGCATTGAAATTGATAACTCTCATCCTAACAAACAGGAGAAGTTTTATGAAACGTCAAATGTCTGTTGCAATAATGCTATTACTGCTTTTCACAGCTGCAACTATGATGGCAGGTAGATTTAGTATCGGTAGTCTCAGCACATCGGTGAGTGCTTCAGCCGTGTGTGGTGAAATACCGACATCTGCTGGGAATATCCCACATTACTATAATAATGTTACCACAATTACCAATGGTGCAGGTCAACAATGTATCTTGGAAGCGCGTTATCAAATATCGTGGACAGCAGAAGGTGGCTACACCACAAGCAAACGTGCAACAATTCAACTAACAGGACACGTGTATGTGTTAGATGCCAATAACACGAAAGTCGGAGCAGGTGACACGTATTCTACAGATTTTGATGTGTCTGGTGGTTGGTTCGGTAGAGAAAAGACGGATACTGTGTCTGATAGTAATTCTTTCCTATGGACGACGACTTCATCTGGCTGCTACACGGCTCGCAATGATGGTGAAGGCGGTGCGGACCTCTGTATCTAGTGGTGGTCATGTTGGTGTTGGTGCTACGATAAGAGGCGTGACGCTGACACTGACAGATGGTTTCAATCAGCCTGAAGTGATAAAATAGAGAAACTGCTTCGGAAACGATTCAACCTTCATATTTGATAAAAATCGTATCGTTACCGATTTGTGATCATCCTTCCTAATTCCTTTGTGGTCTGTCTAAACATTTAAACCCGCTTCATGATATAATAGGAAGCACAACAGGAGACAGAACGATAAAATCTTTCTCATTCCAATTGTTATATATAACACATCTTTTCGCTGGACACAGCGGAGAGGCAATTCCTATCTATAGGAGGAATATATTATGAAATATAGAACGTATTGGGGGTTATCTGCCCTCGTTCTTCTCATTATCGGTGTGACTGTGTTTTCTGTTCTGAAAAACCGAGCAGAAATTCGGAGACTGCAACACGAGTTGGAAATAGCATTACATGGACATAACCATGCGGATGAGGATCCCGCCCATAGTGATGGCACAGAGGACAACCCGCCTAATGATGTCCGCCCCGTTAAACCCGTCCAACAAGTAGATATGCCGAAGATAAAACCCGATAAGAGTCCGAAAGCAGAAGCACCGAAACCGAAGCCGAAAAAACCTTTGTATAAGGGACCTTTGACGTTTCATGAGGAACTGTTGAAAACGAATCCTGTGAAAGCACTTCGCTTGCAGCAGGAGGAGCGTGGACATTGGAGTGCGGAATGGATACCCCCATTTCCAACCAATGATACGGAGGCACAGGAATTCGCAAGGGCGGAATACCTGCGGCACTATTATTGGCTCACCTACGACAATAAATTAGATACGCCTGAATATGAAAAGGAAACGAAGGCATTTCATAAGGCTAGGGCGATAGCGAATGGAATGTTTAGTAAAATTCTGTCATATCCGTATGGTGCGCGTAAGATGGATTTAATGAAGCTCACATGGCCATCGCTTGATAGTGATCCTGTTACTGGAGGCGTCCGCCATCCATCAGAGTATTTTGGTGATCCAGAAATGAGAGCATTTTTGAAAGATCATGGTGCCTGGGATTATTAGAAGGAGGATTTTTTAATGTTTTTTAGAAAAATTGCGTTCTGTGTAGTTCTTTTCTGTCTTGTGTCTCTTTTTGTAAGAGTGCCTTTTGCAGCGGCGCACAACCTCCCAGAAGATGATAACGTAGTGAGACAACTCAAAAACGATTGGACTGAAAGGGATAAATGGTTGAAAAAGTATGACGCCGCGAAGGGGACAACGGAAGCACTTTTATCTGCGTGGAGTGGTAATGAAACTGCGATAAAAGAGGGCTGGTGGGATGTTAGCAATACGGTGGCTGCCACTGTTATTTCCATGATCATGGACGCGGTTCTGACATCGGATTCTGGCGATGGCACTGCAACGAAGCCTGAGTATATTAAGGAGCTTGTGGAGGCATTACCTGCCATTCTTGCAGCTTACAACGCTGGGAAAAAGTTGGATAGTCTATTGAACAATCTTAGTGCGCGTGACAGTTATCTGATTGCACTCAGTTCTGCTGTTTCTTCTCTGGACTATATCATATCCGAGAACAAAAAAGCTTTTGATTTTTATGAGTCTGAGTATGATGTCTATGTGGCGGCGATGGCAAATCATGGAGGTGGCTTGACTCGGATATCTAATCATAGCGACTCAGGTGATTACAACAATGAAGAGGCGAAGAAGGTTGAATTTATCAAGAAAACGGTTAAAGATAAGGATGCGTTTAATAGTGATCCTGCAAACCAGCAGAATAACATGCTGAAGTTCTGGTATCACATCAAGGAACTGAAAAGCACGTCTAAGCCGTCCTCAAAGTCGTTTAAACTTTTCAATGATTTTGATACCTATTGGAAGTTGGATCCGTTGCCAAAGAAGCATGAATGTGGCGGTGATTGTGGTCAGAAGTATCGGACCCCTGTTGAGCAGTTGGTTACCTGTCCGTATCCGTTGGAGTCGTCTACATTGGATATTGGCACGAATAAGCCGATTCTTACACGGTCTCTCTAAGTAGTAACTTGTTATCTCCATCTAATCGCTCTTATACTGCAACTGCAGGTGATAGTCATACGGCTCAGTTATCTATACTTTCTAAAGCAGCGACTATTAACTTTTATGTGATAACGCCGAATGATGCTGCCAACGTTGTCAGCACATTTTTAGAAAAAGCATCTGGAGATGGCACGGTGACCGCGGCATCTGTGGACTATACCTTCCCTTCAAATGTCTCTGGTGATTATACATTCTATGCTAAGGTTTATTATAATGATGGAACATCAGAGTCCCCGCATCCGAGTTATACCGTCACGGTCTCTTTATCGTCTCCAACGACTCCGACCTTTTCATTAGTTCCTTCTGATGGGTCTTATACTGCGGAGGCAGGTGATAATCATGATGCAGGGTTTACGAGCAGTGTCCCTTATGACTCTGTTTCTTGGTATATCAAGACACCTTCCGATCTGTCCAATGTGTATCAACACACGGCAACCGGTGATGGAAGCAGCACGGCAACCGGGTATCTTTATACTTTTCCGAGCGGTGTCAGTGGCGATTATGTTTTCAAAGCGAAGGGCACTGCGGGGTCTGCGGGATTTGAAGAAAGTTACACGGTCTCTGTCTCTCTACCGACTACCACCGAGACAACCACACCCACAACGCCCGCAGCACCGGTGTCAGCACCTGTCTGGAGTGATATACCTGACCCTATCTATGTTAAGGTTGGTGACAGTTTTTATTTAGACCTCAATAGTTATGTCACAGGCAGTACAACTATCACGCGCAGGCGCAATGGGAGCAGAGACGGTGGGGTACCTTCAGGGACATCACTTATTGATGGTGTTATCAGTGGCACGTTGAAAAGAGCGCAGACCAGAAGTTTCAGAATTGAAGCGATAAACTCAGCAGGATCAGCGTATAGTGAATGGATAAAAGTGGTTGTCTCTGCAAGAAACTAACTATATTAGACACCACATTTCAGAACTGAACAGGCAGGTACCGAGAGGGTATCTGCCTGTTCCATTCACAACATCTGCAACGTGGTACTGAACCCCAATTTGCGGGTGAAAATGTAATGCTTCTTCTTCAAGGATTAGATTACATTTACACACCAACACCCCCCGTGTCAATTGAAAAGAAAAAACCGGGTGTGGTGGTTATATCACAGACACTAAACCCTCAAAGATACGATCTACTAACGATTTCATTGACATTGCCCCTGTCATAGTTGTTACAATTTCACCTTTATAGAAGAGTATGAATGTCGGCGTTCCTCGGACATGGTATTCTGCTGTCTTGTTAGGATATAGGTTCACATCCAATTTTGCCACACCAAAAACATCACGATACGCTAATGCTATTTGAGACACAACTGGTCTCATCAATATACAGTATATTCAGTAATCGGATTTGAATTCTACCAAAATAGGCATCTCTGCTTTTAGGACTACGTTGTCAAATGTCTTATCCGTTAGTTTGATTGGAATTCCAGAGTATTTACCAAAGTGGCTGGCTACTAAGGTCAGATCAAGGATATTGATAACACCATCACTGTTTATGTCTGGATTACGTAACAGATCTTCAGTAGGTATTTCACCGAACTGTGATGCGACATAAGTAAGATCAAGGATATTGACAATTCCATCTTGATTGACATCAGATAGCAGTAATTCATCGGAATCAGTTTCTTGTGCAACCGCAACTGAAAACAGCAGGAAAGTAAGTAGAAAACAGCGTATTGTTCTCATGAGAATCTCCTTACATAAGCAGTAGATACGGATTATTGATATATTGGGACACAGTCTATGACATACTCCCCCAGCCTAAAGGCTGGGGTTTCTTACCTGCTTATAGCAGGTTTCCTCGGGTTTAAGCCGAGTCGACTGAGGTGACAGTTGAATCTGACACCAAGGGGACTGCCAGGATCCCGACTAACAGGGGTATTTATCACCCCAGATACTTTTTTATGGATGTTTATCGCACCGATACCATCTCTATGATATTTGAAATTGCATTGTTTGCAGTGATAGTTTCGGTTGCTTGGTTTCTTTCTATGTCCACATTTTGGACACGTTTGTGAGGTATATGCTTCTGATTCAGAAATAACTTTGATACCAGAAAGCTCGGCTTTGTAGCGTATTTTGTCTGCTATTCTTGAGAAAGCCCGCTGGTGCAACTTCTGATTAGACTTTTTAGAATACTTGATATTCTCTCGGATCCCGTTTAGGTTTCCGATCACAATCGTATCCGCCTTCGCTCTGTGGCAGTCGGATATAAAGCGTGATGTGATTTTATGTTCAGCATCATTGAGTTGTGCGTCAAGTTTTTCTAAAGTCCTGCGTTTTACTTTCAGAAGTCTAAACCATTTCCGAGATCGTTTCTTGCATGTTTCCATTTTAGATTGAAACTTCGCCTTGATCTTCTCTCTATAGCGTTTGATACTTCGGACAAAACGACCATTATAGATGGTCGTTTGTTTACCATCAAAACTGACAATGTATAAAGAGTACATCATAAATATTACTAAATGTCAAATCTTTTTGACACTACAGAGGGATGAGCCCGCTTACATCCCACTGCCTAAAGGCAGGGGCTTTAGCGGGAAGATCGGTAAAAGAATGAGGATAGTGCCTCCCAAATACATTTTACTTTTCATAATGAATTCCTCCTACTTATATAACAATTGAAATGAGAAGGACTTTGTAGTTCTGTCTCATGTTATGCTTCCTTCATTATATTACGAAGCAGGTTAAGTGTTTAGACAGACTACAGAAATTGGCAGGAAAATAGGAGAAGTATTGCAATCTCTGTAGAGGTTGCTGGTACCCAGGTTCTTCAGTTTTAAGAATTGTCAGTTTTTGTGTAGGACAAATTCAATAAATTAACGTTTGTTGCATAATTCTTCAGAATCACCTAAAACTGAATAACCCTGGCTGGGACACACCTATTCCACATGACATGAAAGTAATCGTGTGTTATGATAGACACTAGCACTGTCGTTCGTGTATAACGTCAGTGCTACGCATCGGCAGTGGTCGGAGATTGTCGGTGCACCTAATTATAGATGTCTTTTTTAATGTACATGCACGCTAAATCCTACAACACCATCGTCAAAAACACCAAATTAATCACGGATATCCGTGAGACTATAATTTTAACTGACCAATTGATTGTGCAAAGAATTGCATATTGTGCTATACTCTATAGCATACAAAAACGTGATTTTTGATGGGGGTAGCAACGTTGTCTCGGCGTAAATTTTTTGAATATCTTGGATGGGGAAGTTTCACTGGCGCACTCGGATTATGTTTCGGTGCAGGTTTAGTTCGGTATCTGTATCCCCGTGTACTATATGAACCATCATCTGTCTTTAAAGCAGGTTTTCCAGCACAATATCCACCCGGAAGTGTGAGTGAAAAATACAAAAAAGAACCATTCGGGGTCTGGATCGTCCGTCGTGAAGACGGTGTTTTTTATGCAGTCCTAACCATCTGCACACATCTAGGATGCACACCACGTTGGCTGAGCTCTGAAGGCAAATTCAAATGTCCCTGCCACGGTAGCGGGTTCGACCGTGACGGAATCAACTATGAAGGACCCGCACCACGACCACTTGAACGTGTCAAGATAACACTTGCAGAAGATGGACAACTCCTAATAGATAAATCTGTAAAATTTCTTGGCGAGAAAAATCAATGGGAAGAACCAGAAGCATCCCTGAAGGTCTAACTTTTTGAAGGCTAATTTCAAAGTAAAATCGCAACTGACAGACTGCAGCGCATGATCAGATTAATAAAGGAATATGATGAACGAAGAACGAAAAGGACTTAAAGAAAAAATTACGAACTCTGATATTTGGAAATCCATTTTCAGACATGGATACGAAAACACTGGCAGACGCTATACCCTACAAATACTTCAAAATGTATGGTTACATCTGCACCCACCACGAATCTCACGACATGCACTACACTTCCGATTTACATGGTGTATGGGGGGTATTACATTCCTCATGTTTCTTGTGACCGCAGTCACAGGTGTCCTCTTGATGTTCTACTACCGTCCAACAGCACAATATGCATTTCCCGACATCCAAGCACTTGAATTCGACATACCGTTCGGTATGCTACTCAGGAATATGCATCGATGGGCAGCGCACGGGATGGTAATTTCTGTTATGCTGCACATGTTCAGAGTCTTTCTGACAGGTTCATACAAAAAACCACGTGAATTCAATTGGGCAGTCGGCGTAATTCTCTTGTTGATCACTTTTTTCCTGAGCTTTACAGGATATTTACTGCCTTGGGATCAACTTGCATATTGGGCAGTCACAGTCGGAACGAATATGGCAAGAGCAACACCCGTATTTGGACATGAAGGTCCCTTTGCACCACCTGATATCACACAAGAAAACGATGTGAGATTTGCTTTACTTGGAGGTACAATAGTCGGACCCTCTACATTACTAAGGTTTTATATATTACACTGTGTCGCAGTTCCATTGGTTGCAAGCCTCTTGATGGCACTGCATTTTTGGCGTGTTCGTAAAGATGGAGGCATATCAGGTCCACTGTAATTTAGATTAGGGGTAGCATAAAACGCGCTTAAAAATAGCAAAAGATTGGATTTCACAACAAATTGAACTTATAGTGAACATTAGCATTAATGAAACATTTCACGACGGGCGAGGTCACCTCGCCCCTACGCTAGGGATGCTCCATCATCTGTGTATAGGGTGAAATGTCTCATTCATTTGTCACTTTACTATATTTGGCAAAGAACGGGCAATAAATGGTTTCCCTTGGTGAATGCGCGTTTGGCATTCACATTAAACGCTCGAACGTCTGATAACGAGCAAAATGCGTAAGTCCTGTTTATTTGAATGGATTTTCATAATTGATAACGTGAGTTTGATAATGTAGCGCAAACTTTCCAGTTTGCCAAGATGTGCCACAAACTGAAAGTTTGTGCTACAATTAATCACGCTACAATTAATCACGCTACAATTAATCACACTGACGTTAATTGAAGGGTTATGTCTGTTAGATTTGGATGAGGAGATAAGATTGTAATATGGAACCTTTTCTTGAGTTAATTAAGAAACCTGATAATGTACCAATTTTAGCCATACTCTTTTTAATTCCTTTCTTTCTATGGTTATCATATAAACAAGCACGCCAGACGGATAGGACAGGTGTCCCATCAGACGCAGCATTGAACGATAAAGTATACGTTTGGCCCTATCTATGTCGAAACGAGTTTATCTGTGCTATCATCATTATGTTAATCTTAGGGGTGTGGTCAATCATGATTGACGCGCCACTTGAAGAACCGAGTGATCCTGCCAAAACACCTAACCCTTCCAAAGCACCATGGTACTTCCTTGCATTACAGGAAATGTTGGTCTATTTCGATCCATGGATCGCAGGGGTTGTGTTACCAGGATTGATTATTGCTGGACTCATCGCTATTCCTTATATCGACATCAATCCAAAAGGAAAAGGATACTATACACTGAAGGAACGTCCATTTGCTATTGCTGTCTTCTGTTTCGGGTTTCTTATATTATGGATTGTTCTCATGATAGTTGGCACATTCTTAAGAGGACCCGGATGGAACATATTTTGGCCCTGGGAGGAATGGGATCCACATCGGGTAGTTCCATTAACAAACGTCAATTTATCTTACCTATTCGGAATTCGTAATGATCTCACAGCCAATGTCTTCGGATTTGTTGTTGTTACTGGCTATTACGCACTCGGACCCATCTTCTATTTCTGGAAGAGCAAAAGTAGTAAATTCCTACAAGAACTCGGTTTAATAAGATATGTTATCGTATCATTTCTGTTCTTGTCAATGATGGCACTACCAATTAAAATGATACTGCGCTTAACACTAAATATCAAATACGTATGGGTTACACCCTGGTTTAATATCTAATATATCTAATCTGGTGCATAAAATTCTTACTTACGTCTACTTTTCATTGATTTGACTAATTTGGAGGTTATAGATTACGTGAGGAGCAAAAAAGAAATCCCCGCAGAGCAAAAATCCTATGCTGTGTTATTCTTTATTCTATCCGCTCTATTAGGTCTAGTGACCATCTGGGGTTTTTGGAGTGAAATGATCACACGCCGCCCATGGAAAGGGATTCAACAAGAATTCTATTTTTTCGAATACGAGAAAACTAAAATAGAATATGAAAACGCAAAACAACAATTACCTCAAGAACCCTCCAAACCAGAAATTGATGAAAAAGAATTAAGAGACCTATTGAAAACTGTCAATGAAAAACAGGTTCAGTTAGATGAGGCAATGCAGGCACGAAAATTTGAACAGAGTAAATCTGACGCAATCAATTACAAATTCCAGCACAGTCTGCATGAAGCAAAAGGTGAATATACTGACACAGTCCTTAAATATAAGAAAACATTGGATGAATACGAAAAACGGATTGAAGAGGATCTCACTTATGAAGTCCTTGATGCTGAAACAGAATTCGCTGCCGCAAATAAAGCACTCGCCGATCTGTATCTGAATAGCAATGATCCTACAAACGCACTCAGTACCTACCTTATCGTGCAGAAATACAAACCCAATGAAGCAGAAATCGCTGAAGGTATAACAGCAGCACAGGAAGCACTTGCTGCATTACAAACAGTGCAAGCACAGTTTGACACCGCTGACCGATTGAAACAAAAATTATCCGATGTCGGTGGTATCAAACGCACTTTTCTCGGCAGTCTGTTAGAAAACCCATTTAGAAAAACGAGAACTATCGTTCAATACTATCTTGAAGAATTCAATTATACCGCCGATAGATGTGAAACATGCCACTTCGCTATCAATAAAAGCGGATATGAATCCTACGCTGAAGAGATATTTGAAGTAGCAGGCGATGGAGAAAACATTGTTGGACATCGCCTCAAACATCCATCCATCAAAATAGGCAGTGAGAAGGTTGTCATTGACGGTTTTGATGCGGAAACCGATGAGTATAAACTAACCAAAAATGGAATCCTTACTTTCACTGACCCTGATGTATTCGGTGAGGTAGAGATATCTTATAACACAGATTACCCTCCTGAACTTCTAACACATCCACATCGCGACGTACTACTCGGCAAACATCCATTAGAAACATTCGGTTGCACACCGTGCCACGGCGGACAAGGATACGGATTAACCAAAGAGTCCGCGCATGCATTAACACATAAAGAGTATTGGCTGACACCCGTACTCGGTATGGATGAACACACAGAGAGAACCTCAGAGGAGAAAAAGGGATATATGCAGTCTAACTGTAGACGATGTCATGACGGTGTCATGAAGTTAGACTACGGCGTGGACCCTGAAACGAATGCACCAAAGGATTATGCTGAAAATCTCACCAAAGGTATGGCACTTTTTGAAGACCTCGGATGCCACGGATGCCACGCTGTCGAAGGTTATAGTGCCATTGATAAAATAGCGAAAGTTGGACCCTCACTCAATAAAATCGGTAGTAAGGTCAATCAGACTTGGCTAGAAAACTGGATCAAGAAACCCGAAGCATATCTCCCACATACCACCATGCCAAACTTCTTCCCCGTTGAAGGAATGAGTCAGATCGTATACCTAAAGAATGGTGGACAACGGACAGGACTTGTAACTGAAATAGGTGAAGAATACACTATTAAGACCGATGATGGCACCGAATATCAATACAAAAAGGATGAAGTAACACAGATTGTTGATGAGGTTAAATCTATCGCTGCATACCTCGCTAATATGACAAATCAAGAATTAGACGATCTATCTGTAAATTATTCAACAACTCAAAGCGATATTGATGCAGGAGAAGAGACAGTAAAAACCATAGGATGTCTTTCCTGTCATAAAATCGGAAATTTGGGAAGCAATTTTGCACCAGCACTTGACAACGTCGGAACAAAGGTAACCGCTAATTATCTATACGAATGGATTGATAACCCAAGGAAATACGATCCAGATACAGCAATGCCAAGTCTACGATTAAGTCAAACAGAACTAAAAAACGTCGTCGCATATCTGATGAATCTGCAGCAAGAAACAACACATGTAGTCTCTGATTCTATTGGAGATGCTGTCGCCGCTGAAGGTGAAAAACTAGTGAGGACCTATGGATGTTTCGGATGCCATGAAATTTCCGGTTTTGAGAACGAATCTAAAGTCGGGGCAGATCTCGGAGAATTCGGAGCAAAACTTGCAGACGAACTCGATTTCGGAGATACCGTTGACATACATCACAACTGGCACGAGTGGACAGTTGGAAAGATCACTGATCCCCGACGCTATCAAACACGACGAATCGTTTCGCGTATGCCAGTCTTCAAAACCCTAAAAAATAACGAAAAAGATGCAAAAGCAATCGCAGTACTACTGAAGAGTTTCCAACCTAATCCATATCCCCTCAATTATCAGTTTGACCATGCAGCAGAACCAGATCGGGTTGAAAGACAGAAGATAATAGATGCAGGAAGACGCGTTACAAAAAAATTTAATTGCACAGGATGCCACGAGATAGAACGGGAAGGCGGCGACTATCGTGATGTTATTATTGCACATGAAGGTTTAGAGCAGACCACCGCAAAACAATTCGCACCACCAACACTACAAGCACAAGGCGCAAGAGTCTATCCCGACTGGTTGTTTAACTTCCTAAAAAATCCATCAGAGATACGTTATGGACTTAAAGTACGTATGCCGACTTTTGATATGTCTGACGAAGAAGCGACAACCCTTGTCAAATACTTCTCAGCATTAGATAATGAACCGTTCCCTTATGAAACAATACCAAGAACAGAACCGACTACAGCTGATTTACGATTAGGAAAACGGATATTCAACGAGCTAAAATGTGATTCATGTCATCCTTCACAAGGTGAATTCATCCCTGAAGGTAGTGACAAAGCAGGAAGACCTGACCTATCACTAGCAAAGGAACGATTGAAGGCGGATTGGTTGATTGACTGGATGAAAGACCCACAAAGCTTCCAACCCGGCACAGCAATGCCACAAGCCTGGCCCCGCGTTGGAGATACCTATATGCCATTTGAAGACTATGCAGATGGAGACGCTGAAAAACAGATCCGATTAGTCCGAGACTACCTGATATCGTTAAGCCGCTAAATGTGGAGTGTTTGGGTAAGCCTTCTTTCGTAGGTCGGGTAGAGCGAAGCGAAACCCGACCTACAATGTAAGAATTGACAATCTACCGACAGATCCATTAGGAATCCCTTATGTGAAACATTTACTGATAATACTTCTCATGATTCTCGTGTGGCTTAATATGTTCATCTGGTTGGCAAAAACGGTTGATCCAAGCACGAAATATCACTCCGATGTCCAATATAACTATGCCAGATTTTGTGCAGGATGCCATGGAAACAGCGGCGAAGGTAACGGACGTATCGGAAGATTCAAAAAATTAGAACCTGCTGACCTAACCGACGTTAACTTCTGGCGCATGCATGACGATGAACAGTTCCTAAACAGCATCCGTGATGGGAAGGATAACATGCCTGCCTTCCATTATTACCTAAATCAAAGGGAACAATGGGAAATACTTGAATATATTAAGAACACCTTTCAACCCTAATTTACACGGATATCCGTGATTTCCATTTTTAAGGGTTTGCCTTTTTAAATCTTAAGGTGTTAACATAATATACAATAATAATAAATAATATAAGGAGAAAGACCATGAAACATCTAACACCTATTTTAACTCTAATACTATGTGTTACGTTAGTCGGTTCTGTGAACGCTGCTACTGTAACCGGCACAATCACTTTTGATGGAACAGAAGAATATACGGAAGTACCAGCACGGAAACTCCTAGACATCAACACAAATGAACAGCATTGTTTGACGACTGCAAAAGGTACAAAATCTGAAGAACTTGTCGTCTCTAAAGGGAAAGGTATTCAGAATGTCGTTGTCTATGTACGCGTTAGCGGGCACAAACCAACTCCACTAAAAGAGAATCCTAAACTTGACCAGAAGGATTGCAGATACTTACCACACGTCATTGCAGTACCGACAGGTACTACTGTTGAACTTACTTCCGATGATCCTGTAGCACACAATGTAAACGCTCATGCAACAAAGAACGAAGCAAAGAATCTCCTTATCTCAAAAAAAGGACAAAAATTTCCTTATACACTCACAAAAGCAGAAGCAATTAAGTTGACTTGTGATGTTCATGCATGGATGAGTGGATATATCGTCGCTGTTGATTCTAACTTCTATACAGTGACTGGACAGAAAGATAAAAAAGGGAATTTCATTCATCCAGATAATTACGAAAAATCTGCTGACACAGGTAAATATACTATCAAGGATGTTGCCGCAGGAAGAGCAAGAGTGGTTGTATGGCATGAAACACTGGGAACAGCCAACAAAACTGTTCAAGTTCCTGAAACTGGTGAACTCAAGGTTGATTTTAAAAGTAGTGAATTCAAAAAACCTAAAACAAAATAATCACCTAGATTAGAAAGATTGAAAATGCGTTGCCAGATGAAAGAGATTGAAAATCACTCTTTTACCCATAAGAAATTCTATTATCTCATCGGTATTGTGCTGCTCGGTATAATACTATTCGTTGCCATACCAGCGTTTGCACAAGATTTAACCGATGCTGAATATCGTCCTTTTCCAAAGATTGGGAGTAGAAGTGCCGCGTGGATTGCGGCACAACTCCATCTTCTGTTCGGATCCTTTATTCTCGGCGTGCCAATGTTTGCAGTCATTATAGAGTTTATCGGATGGAAAACGAAGGATGCACGATATGACAGAATGGCACAAGAGTTTATCAAACTCTGTATGGGAGCATTTTCAACAACTGCTCTATTAGGGGGTGTTCTGGTATTCATTCTCGTATGGTGCTATCCGAAGGTCATGACGAAGTTGAGCGGCATCTTCGGACCAACGATGATTTTCTATGTCATACTCTTTTTTGGAGAGACCTTTACGCTTTACCTATATTCTTCTGGATGGGATAAAATGCAAGGACGTCATAAAGGATGGCATCTATTCCTCGGTGTCTTGTTAAATGTATGGGGTACAGCAATCATGTTTGTATCAAATACATGGCTAACCTATCAGACGAGTCCTGCAGTACAGTGGCGGAAAGCATCTGAACCGACACGAGAGAAATGGATTGAAACACAATTGGCAAATAACACTGAGTTAACTCGAAATGAAGTACTTGAAGGCATCACAGATGGAACTGTGATTTCACTGCATAATGAAGTATCGGGTGAGTTCTTAGGAACGGTATGGGAAGCTGTCAACAATTTCACATGGATGCCTGTCAATATACACCGTCTCATTGGGAACATCGCATTTGGGGGTTCTATCGTTGCAGCTTATGCAGCATTCCGTTACCTCGTTGCGAAAACTGAAGAAGAGAAAGCACACTACGATTGGATGGGCTATAACGGAAACTTCATTGCACTGTGCGGACTCATTCCGCTACCTTTCGCTGGATATTGGTTAGGACGTGAGATATACATGTTCAACAACACCATGGGGATCAACATGATGGGGGCACTGTTCTCATGGTTATTTATTCTTCAGGCAGTGATGATCGGTGTGCTATTCATCGGCGCAAACTACTATCTCTGGTCAGGTATGGGACGAATTGATGGCGCAGAGAAATATTCCCGATACCGACCCTATATGATCGCTATTATTGTCGTCTGTATCGCTATCTGGATGACACCAAGAACGTTATCTAAAATTTCAACTGCTTCTGAACTGAGTGCAATGGGAGGTGCGAACCATCCCCATCTCGGTTTCTTCGGTCTCATGTCCGCTAAGAACACAGTCGTAAACATCGTTATCCTGACGACATTCTTGAGTTTCCTATTTTATAGACGCTCCGGAAAAATACCGACCGCCAATTGGAAAAGTTTCGGTAATATCGTCATTTCAAGTCTCTTTTTTTTAGGCACCGTAATAATTATCGTGATCGGTATTTTAGGATTTGTAGTGAAACCAGATACACGCGTCAACGTGCTAACACCTTGGCAAGTATTAGTAGCACTCAGTGTGATGGTCGTTGTGACAATAATTGATATTTTCATGTATCGCAAGGCAACATCATCTGGAACTATTAATTGGGGACAGATGACTGAACGTTCACAATATGTCCTAATTCTCCTTGCAATTACATTTACATCTCTCATGGGATTGATGGGTTATGCACGTTCAGGATTACGAGAAGGATGGCACATTTTTGGTGTCATGAAAGATACTTCACCGGATGCTTATACACCATCATTGAGTGACGCAGTGAATATGGTATCCATAATTATGGTCATGTTCTTTGCGCTCGTTGGATTTATTTTCTGGCTCGGACTCTGGGGAGATAAAAAAAAACAAGCAAGTGTACCCATGGTTGAAACTGCTCCAGCAGGCAGTGATGATTGATAGGAGAATATACAGATGAAAAACGTTATTGTCAAGATCGTAGGTCTCATCTTAATGGTGCTCAGTTTTATCGCCTTTATCGCAAAGGCAGATGCTTTTCCTATTGCATCTGAAAACCTACTGCCATGGTCAGTATGGTTCACAATTGCTGTTTTAGTGAACATGGTTGTATGGTTCCCTGTCATGAAATTAGTGTCGTTTTCTATCGGTATCATCTGGTTCTATGCCTTCATTGCTGGCCTTGTGCCAGATACATCCACAGCGTCAGGCACAGTAGAATCGTTGGATTGGGAAGACCCGGATGGAGTCGCAGAAATCGGCGAAGCAATCTTTAAAGTTAAAGGACAATGTGCTGCATGCCATACCCTGGATACATCCGCACCTAAAGGAAGATGTCCTGACCTATCAGATATTGGCGCAATCGCTGCAACTCGACAACCCGGCGTTTCATCAAAGCAATACTTAATTGATTCTTTGTATGAACCCGCTAAGTATTTAGTCCCAGGATACGGTAAAATCATGCCAGAGGTATGGAAGAATCCCATTGCGCTAACAAAATTAGAGATTGAAGCTGTTATTGCATTCTTGCAAAGTCAAGGTGGCGAGATTGACCCAACACCGTTTGATGAACCCATTAACCGAGCAGAAACTAATACAACGACAGTAGCAGTAGAACCACTGCTAACTGGCGATATTGAAAAAGGTAGAAAAGTCTTTATTAATACCGCATGTGTGTCTTGTCATGTTGTAAAAGGTGTAGAAAACCCAAAAGCCGGAGACGAAAATGTTGACTTTGAAGTCGTAACAGCACCTGAACTCTCAGATGTTGCTGCAGTCTATGAAACGCGATATATTGAGGAATCAATCCTATTACCGCATAAAGAAATACTATCCGGATACGGCATCGTCCAAGTAACTGCAAACGGTGTTATCTACGATGGCACTCTAGTATCTCAGGACGATGAAAAAATCGCCGTCAAAACAAAAGCAGACGATGGTACAGAAACAGAGCATACAATACTCTTAAGCAATATTGACGAAGAACCAATTGAAGACCTGTCTAACTTATTGGATGATGGTTACTTCACTGTAACAATCACACCTGCTGATGCTGATATACCTATCAGCGGGGAAATCCTTGAGGAGGATGCAGACACTGTTACGGTTAAAGTTGGTGAAGAAACACAGATAGTATCTAAATCAGATGTGAAAATGCAAATGACCCTCATAGACTTTGATGGGGTTGAAACTGTAGGTGAACACGTATCTGGTACAATGGATGACGATGAGATCATTATGATGGTTGATGGTACTGAGCAAAGTTTCGATCCATTCGATATTGAAGAAATCATTATTTCTCGCGCGAAGGGAAGAAAGTTGAATGAAAGATCACCCATGCCAGATAATTTCCCCATACTCCTATCAGTTGAGGATATGGCAAACCTACTTGCATTTTTAAGTTCATTAACCGGAACAACTGCAACGGAAGAAACATCAACAGATGATGTCGGTGAATTAACATCAGAATAATATGTCGAATATACATATAGTAAAGTCAATAATTAATGAGACATTTCGCCCTATACACTGATGACAAAGATCATCCTGCATAGGGGCAAGGTCTCCTCGCCCACTGTAGCGTGTATCATTAATTCTGAAGTTCACTAAAATAGAGGATAAACCTTGAAAAAGATTTCGCTTTTCACAATCTGTCTCACTATTTTGATAGCATGCTGGATAATTCTACGTTTTGTCATCGGAGGAATTATCTCTGCACCAATACCTAATAGTGTTCTTGCAATGTATATGGGGTTAATTTTCATTGCTATATTGGTGCATGTTTCCGTTGAAGACTCAAGGTTCTCTGAGTTTCTGCGACCTATTCGTGAAACCCTTCTTGATGACAATAAGCGGACACGTAGACTCGTTCTGGTATTTCTGATTCCGCTATTCATGCTCGGATATACTTATGCAAATATTGCTCAGAAAGCCAGTCCACCCGGAGATCCGAGAGATGCGCATCCAACACCAGATTCAAATCTGACATACAAAGATGAAGTTATCGGCCCAATGGATGATGTACAAAACCCGTATAGGCATTATGAAAAGGACGATCCTGCATTGTTCAAGGAACACGTAGAAAATGGACGTCGTGTCTATTACCAGAACTGTTTCTATTGCCATGGTGACCATTTGGATGGAAAGGGACATTTTGCAGCAGCACTAAATCCATTACCTGCAAACTTTCAAGACCCAGGAATAATTCCAAATTACAAAGAAACTTACTTCTTCTGGAGAATTAGCAAAGGAGGTCCAGGAATGCCACCGGCAGGAACCCCTTGGAATTCTGCAATGCCTGTTTGGGAAAATATAATCTCACAACAAGAGATTTGGGAAGTTATTCTATTCTTATCTGAATATACCGGATATCCATACAGAACTTTTGGGGAGGGACATTAAGCATGCAAATTACAATGCTAACGTTCACTTCTCTCCTAATTCTTGCTTGTGTAGTCTCACATCCTGCTTATGCGCAAGAAGCACAGGAAGGTTCCCTAATCGGGAAACATGTCTATGAAGAAAGTTGTGCACATTGTCACGGAGTCGAAGGTCGCGGTGATGGAAGTGCAGCCGAAAATCTATTACCAAAACCCAGGGATTTCACTCGTGGACTATACAAAATCCGATCAACCGAAAGTGGACAACTCCCAACGGATAAAGACCTATTTGAGATTATTACAATCGGCATGCCCGGTACCTCCATGCCAGAGTGGGAAACATCGCTTAGTGTTAATGAACGTGAAGAAGTGGTCAAATACATTAAGACATTCTATAGCGGATTTCAGGAAAACGAAAATCCACCACGTGCAATCAGTTTAACTAACAAAATCCCATATTCTCAAGAAAGTGTAGAAATTGGAAAAGGACTCTATGTAGAACTCGGATGCGTTGAATGTCACGGCAATCTCGGTAGAGGGGATGGTACATCAGCCCCCACACTCGTTGATGCATGGGACTTCAAAACGTGGCCCGCAAACCTTACGGAGAATTGGAATTTCCGCGGCGGATCAGAACCAGAAGACATATTCAAAAGGTTCATAGGTGGTATAGCAGGATCACCCATGCCGGCATTCCAAGGCGACACCTTCTACCATTTTGGACTTACTGCTGAACAATCAC
The DNA here is from genome assembly GCA_965208245.1 of Candidatus Poribacteria bacterium. GTDB lineage: Bacteria > Poribacteria > WGA-4E > WGA-4E > WGA-3G > MSPOR6. The sequence goes on along the minus strand of OZ242325.1, from coordinate 3,451,622 downwards.
AACAGTATGCTGCATTGGAGAAAAAAATGGAAGATGAAGAGGAATTAACAACTGCAGAGGAAGAACTTGCTACACAATATTTTGAGATAAATGACACAGCTGCCACCGCTGCACTTGATTGGGCAGAGGGATTGGAAATGTCTCCTGAAACACTTAAAATATATAATGATGCCATGAAGGTCGTTTACGAAAAAAGTTGGCATCTTGCAAACTATGTAAAATCACTTTCACCAGAAAAACGACCAAATTTTGCTATCGGAAAACATGTACTACGATCTCAATACTTACAAGGAGAATTGCCTGCATTAACAGATGAAACGTGGAATACACGTGAATACAGTTATTATCCACTTATTGGACAAATAGTAGTTGAACCGAGACAGTTCAATCCATCTATTGATTCTGTTAACGTCAAATCTTTTTACAACGACACTGAAGTAGCCTTCCTATTTTCGTGGGATGACAAAACACATAATACCTCTGAAGAAGAGAATGAAGAAACCGGTAAGACATATCAGGATGCAATAGCAATTCAGTTTCCTGTAAGACCGCCAAAAGGACCGACAGACTCGAAACCCTACTTCCTATGGGGAGGTAAAAAACCTGTTTATCTGTGGCAATGGAAAGCGTCCGCGCCAGATAAATTGGCTGAACTCACCGCAAAAGGTATAAACAACGCTGAAGAGCAAGAAATGCAAAGTGACTTTGCCGTTGAAAGTAATTATACGGATGGGAGGTATATGTTGTGGGTAAAACGGTCACTAAAAACTGATGACAAAAAAGACTTACAACTTGATGTTGCAACATTTGTCCCTATAGCATTTTCTGTATGGGATGGCGGCAATGGAGATATGGATACAAAACGCATGTTCTCAAGTTGGTATTCGTTTGTATTGGAACCTTTACCATCAACAAGGAGGTTCATCTATCCTCCGCTGGTCGCGCTCCTTTCAGCCGGACTATTGGCTGGTTTAAGGAAAATCGTCCAACGAAAGAATACATAGGTCTTAATAGTAGCAGGCACACACCATGTGCTGTCCTAAAGTTCAAATTTGCAATTTGCATAAATTAAAGGAGAATAAAAATGAAAACTAAAATGTTTCTAACCCTCACACTCTTTCTTGCATGCGGTTTAGCACTTTTTGTTTCTGCTGATAAACAGGAAGAAGAAGAAAAAAACGCCCTTGTTTTTCCAGAAGAAGCATACAAAACTAAAACTGTAAGCAACGGTGGAAAAATAAGCGGTAATGTAAAACTTGATGGCGAAGCACCGAAAATGAAAAAACTGGAAATCACAAAAGACCAAGCAACATGCGGTAAGACAGACAAATTTGACGAGGCAATTGTCGTTGGTGAAGATAACGCACTAAAGAACACAATCGTCTATTTGATGGATATTACACAAGGTAAAGATTTCGACGCAAAAGCAAAGAAGCCAGAAATCGACCAAAAGAATTGTAAATTCACACCGCACGTCCAGATCGTACCAGTTAAAGTGCGTCTAACAATGCTAAATAGCGACAATGTTACACATAATGTCAATATCGCTGATATTAATATCAACAAACAGCAGACAAGAATGATCAAGCGATTAAGAATAAATGCTATGACTAAACCACAGGGACCCGTTGAAGTCAAATGTGATATACACGGATGGATGAGAGCATGGGTCGCTTATGTCCCACATCCTTACTTTGCTGTGACAAACGAAAAAGGTGAATTCTCACTTGAGAATGTTCCCGCGGGTACATATAAATTAGGATATTGGCACGAAACGCTTGGCAATAACAACAAAGAACCCGTCACTGTTGAAGTTACTGCTGGTGGTGAAGTCAAACAAGATTTCACGTTGAAGATGAAAAAGTAGCATGGGGTGAATAAACAGATTGTCGTTGATTGTCTAACGTACAACTACGAACAAAGATGCGCGTTAGACAATGTCAGTTTCAATATTGCTTCTGGTGAGGTGTTTTGTCTTCTCGGTCCAAACGGCAGTGGAAAGACAACGTTATTCAAGATTCTTGCTACATGCATCTCACCAACATCAGGGAATGTCAAAATCCTCGGTTTTGACTTGAACACACAAAAGAAAGCAATTCGGAAATTAATAGGCGTTGTCTTTCAAAGCCCAGGATTAGATACAAAACTGACTGTAAATGAAAACCTGCAACATCAAGGTCATCTATACGGAATACGTGGACAGAACCTAAACAACAGAATTGCTGAATCGCTTGATAGGTTTGACATTGCAGATAGACAAAACGACATAGTTGAAACACTGTCTGGCGGATTAAAAAGACGAGTCGATCTTGCAAAAGCACTACTTCATAAACCCAGAGTATTGATCCTTGATGAACCGAGTAGCGGATTAGATATTGGTGTAAGAAACCAACTGTGTCAGCACCTTAAAGAACTTGCTACACAAGAAAATATACCAATACTTCTGACAACACATCTATTAGATGAAACTGAAAGGTGTAACCGTGTAGGTATATTAGATAAAGGTAGGTTAGTTGCCATCGGTACACCCGATCAACTCAAATCAGAAATTAGTGGAGATGTTGTCATAATCGAAAGCGAGGTGTGTCAAACACTTACTAAGGAAATTCAAGACAGATTTGATGTTCAGGTAGTTTCAGCAGATAATAATCTACGTATTGAAACAACTAATGCACATGAGTTCGTAAGAGATGTTGTAACAGCATATCCAAATATGATAAAAACTGCTCGTTTTGGAAAACCGACATTAGCAGACGTGTTCATCAAAATGACAGGTCATGCTTTTGATTAAGTGCTTTTGATTAGGTACACTCAATGTTAAGTGTTTGGCTACCAATCAGAACAATATGGTGGCGAGAGATCGTCAGATTTTTTCGTCAGAGGAGTAGACTACTTAGCGCAATAGCACAACCACTTATATTTTGGATACTCATAGGAAGTGGACTCAACGCATCATTTAAACCGGTTGGTACATCTAATGAGCAAGCATACACTGAGTACTTCTACCCCGGTATAGTCGTTTTAGTATTGCTATTTACGGCTATATTTGCTACAATCTCAGTAGTAAATGAACGACGTGAAGGTTTCTTACAGCACGTGCTTGTTGCACCAGTGCCAAGATGGAGTATCATACTCGGGCAAACATTAGGAGGAATTACGTTAGCACTCATTCAAGGTGTTCTACTATTAGGAATCGCACCTTTTATCGGAATCAAAGTCGGTCTAATTTCGCTTCTGACAACATTCGGTGTAATGATTCTAATTGCCTTTGGCTTGACTAACCTCGGATTGCTGATTGCATGGAGAATGGACTCAACACAAGGATTTCATGCAATTATGAATCTAATTCTCATACCAATATGGCTTTTGTCGGGAGCGTTTTTCCCACTTGCTGGGGCACCAGATTGGTTAACATGGGTGATGAAACTGAATCCTATAACATACGGACTCGCTGCTTTTCGACACAGTCTTTACTTAGATTCGCACATAACGTTTACTGAACTACCGACACTGATGATTTCTATCTTAGTCTGTAGCGTTTTTTCTCTATTGACATACACAGGAGCGGTGTTAACAGCTTCTACGCAACAAATTTAGTGTCTTGTCAAGTCTTCTTCGTAGGTCGGGTAGAGGCGAAGCGAAACCCGACAAATGCCATAGGCGCATTTGACGTTGATTTGGACAAATCATGACGAATACCAAACACGTATTCGCCCAGGTGCATTGGGCGTTGAATTGGACACGTACTGATTGTGGCTATTATGTACAAAATAAAATTGGGCAGAATAACAGCAAACATATTTAGGAGAATTTAATGCTTGGATGGTATACTGAAAATATATCAACGTATGCAGAACATGTGGATACGCTTTTTGCACTCATCTACTGGATTACTGTAGTAGTATTTATACTGGTAATGGCTACACTAATCCTGTTTCTAATAAAGTACCGGCACCGAGAGGGACATAAGGCTGAGTATATTGAAGGCAGTACGACGCTCGAAATAATCTGGACAACAGCAACTACGGTGATTGTTTTTGGACTTGCATTGCTCAGTTTTCCTCAGTGGAATAAAATAAAATCACCTGCAGAGAATCCCGATTATACCGTTCAAGTCCGCGGAGAACAGTTCAACTGGTACTTTATCTATCCTGGTCCCGATAATAAAATCGGTACAGAGGATGATCTTGAATTTGAAAACCAAATGTATGTGCCAGTAAATAAAGTCATACAGGTCTTATTGACTTCGAAAGATGTCATACACAGTTTTTTCGTTCCACATTTAAGATTGAAACAGGACGTATTACCTAACAGAATTATCAATTTTACGAAATTTAATGCCCGAAAAATTGGAAAGTATGAGATACCGTGTGCTGAACTATGCGGATTTGGACATGCAACGATGGTCGGATATCTCAATGTACTCTCACAAGAAGATTACGACTCTTGGGTTGCGGAAAATTGGCCACCTCAGGAATAAAAAGCCCCAGAAATAGAATGAATAAAAGGACTAAAGGTTGCATTGACCCGTAATCTTAAAAGGAGTTTATGAATATGCAAGAGAACGCAAACTTAACACATCAACATGATGAGAATCATAAGAATGGAGACGCATTACAGCAGTCAGATGGACAGCATGGTGACAACCACGACACCCATGATCATCATGATAAAGGATTCATCCGAAAATATATCTTCTCTCTTGATCATAAGATGATCGGTAAACAGTTCCTAATATACGGTCTGATCATGCTGTTCCTTGGCGGTGGATTAGCGATGCTATTTAGATGGCAACTCGCATATCCTGAAATAACTGAAGATATGGCAGCAAATCTTGAAAATGTAGAGAGTAGATTAGCAAAACCACTTCCAATTATCGGTGCTTCAGATGAATTTCTAAATGAATACTTAGAAACTGGAGAATTAAAACCTAGAACATTTGCAGACAGATATTGGGCTAATGTCATAGAATCAGATGATGTTGAATGGGCAGAAGAGAACATACCCTTCGGAATTATGACGCCCGCATTCTATAATATGCTGTTTACCATGCATGCCACAATTATGGTGTTTTTCGTCGTTGTACCAATACTCGTAGGTGCTTTCGGGAACTTCCTCATACCACTAATGATCGGCACACGAGATATGGCGTTTCCTATTCTCAACATGCTCTCCTTCTGGCTTGCCGTTCTTGCAGCAGGAGTTATGATAGTTGGTTTCTTTGTACCAGGAGGGCACGCATCTGCAGGATGGACAGGTTACACACCCTTATCTGCTAATCCCGAATGGACAGGGGTCCATTGGGGGATGAACCTGTGGGCAATTAGTCTACTTATACAAGGATTCTCCTCACTAGTCGGTTCAATTAACTATATCACTACAATCATCAACATGCGGGCACCCGGCATGACCTTTTTCAGAATGCCTTTAGTCATCTGGGCACTCTTCATCGTCGCAATCCTGCTGCTCCTAGCATTCCCAGTACTCTCTTCCGCATTAGTACTGCTCATCTTTGATAGACTCGCAGGAACGACTTTCTTTACAAGCACACCTGAAGGTGGAGGTGATCCACTGCTCTGGCAACACCTATTCTGGTTCTTTGGTCATCCTGAAGTTTATATCCTAATTCTGCCTGGAATGGGTATTGCATCTGAATTGATCCCCGTATTCTCACGTAAACCGATCTTTGGATATCGATCCATGGTTTATGCTATGATCGCAATTGCATTCTTGGGGTGGGTTGTTTGGGGACACCACATGTTCCAGAGCGGTATGCGACCCGGTATGGGGGCATTCTTCATGACAACAACAATGCTCATTGCCGTACCATCCGCAATCAAGACATTTAACTGGTTAGGCACGATGTTCAAAGGTTCAATCAGATTCACGACCCCGATGCTACATGCAATCGCATTCGTCTCAATGTTCGTAATTGGTGGACTCAGCGGAATTTTCATGGCGAATACGCCAGTCGACATTGCTATTCACGATACATACTTTATTGTAGCACACATACATTATGTCGTTTTTGGTGGTAGTCTATTTGCTATCTTCGGAGGAATCATCTTCTGGTTCCCAAAAATGTACGGACGGTATATGAACGATACGTTGTCAAAAATACACTTCTGGCTAACCTTTATCTCTTTTAATTGCACCTTCTTCCCCATGCATATACTCGGGATGGGAATGCATAGACGCCGTATAGAAAACCCAATGGCTACTGAATATACGCAAATGTTTGAAGGGATGAATATATTTATCACTATGAGTGCTTTTACGCTTGGTGCTGTCCAACTTATACTTGTATTCAATTTTTTCTGGAGTATATATAAAGGTAAAGTCGCTGAAAAGAACCCGTGGCATGTAAATACATTAGAATGGGAAGCTCCCACACCAGTACCCCATGGGAACTTTGCACAGATACCAACAGTATACCGAGGTCCCTATGAATATAGTGTTCCCGGAGAAGAAGCTGACTGGATTCCACAGGCACAACCTGAACCCGTACCCGAAAGTGCTGGTGATTAAATGGTCGTGACGTTGGAAAGACAAACCGTAATTCACACTAATGAGAGGAATTGCCTCTTCGGAAATCTGCATGAAGAAGCAAATCGGCTATAGTCCTTGGATATATCGAATCGCACTCCTAACCGCAGGGGCAACATTTTTCTTAATAATCTTAGGAGGAATCGTAACAAGTACCGAGTCAGGGTTAGCAGTACCAGATTGGCCCACTACTTTTGGCCAGAATATGTTCCTATATCCTTTATCCGAAATGGTGGGTGGAATCCTATATGAGCATAGTCATAGACTCATAGGATCCTTCGTTGGACTATTGACAATTACATTGCTCGTCATGCTATTGATAATGGACTCTCGCAGATGGATAAAGTGGCTTGGATTTGCTGCACTGATAGCGGTAAGTATTCAAGGAGTACTTGGAGGTCTGCGCGTAACCGAACTGAACCTCAATTTTGCCATAGTCCACGCATGTTTAGCACAAGCGTTCTTTGCACTGTTATGTGGAATCTGTTGGTTCACCTCGCGTGAATGGTATGAGAAACCCCTGCAATTACCCAGCAATGGTGATAATACCACCGGTAAAAAACTTAGAAGGTTGACTCTGATTACAACAATTCTGATATATGTTCAACTCATCTTCGGTGCTATTCTACGGCATACAGGAAGCAGACTTGACGCGCATCTACTGTTCGCATTTTTGGTAACACTGCATATCGGCTTATTAGCAAAACGTCTCTTCACTTCGGAGGAAGACAGTCAGAATAATGGGCAAAACAGTGGGCAAAAAATCGGTCAAACTTTACCCTTGCTTTTAATCGGATTGCTGGCAGTGCAATTGATACTCGGTACAGGAGCATTCATGTTGAGACTAACCGTGGTGGGAGAAACCGTTTCTGCTCTTCTTACAGATATAGTAACGACTTCACATGTTGCAGTTGGGGCAATTATGTTAGTAAGTAGTTTCGTCTTAACATTGAAAGTCTACCGTATTACTTATGTGAATGCAGAAATAGAAACACAGAACATGTTGGAGTATAATAACGTAAATGAACAAGATTTACTTTCTATAACGAGTCGTCCTAAATGACTTTGGAGCAAGGTTTCGTAGGGGCTGTGTTTCCCTGCCCGTGTATTACTAAGTCTACAGAGAGATATCCATGTCTATAACAACAGCAATACCAGAAAATGATGATATTGCACAACCTCAATCAAGAACTATGGTCTTTGTGCAACGAGCAGCAGATTACCTTGAACTCACCAAACCGAGATTGGTTCTTATGATATTAATAACCACTGCTGCTGGTTTCTATCTCGGTTCACCTTATACAGTGAATTGGCTACAATTCCTACACACACTAATCGGGGCAGGGTTAACTGCTGCAGGTGTGTTAGGTCTTAACCAATACTTGGAACGTGACATTGATGCAAAGATGCCACGAACACAAAATAGACCCATACCTGCAGGTAGAATGTGTCCGATGAAGGCACTACTATTTGGTGCATTTCTAACATCAAGCGGGATGATCTATCTTACAGTCCTTGTCAATGCAATGAGCGGGTTTGTCATCTCACTCATAGTCGTAAGTTATCTGTTCGTATACACACCGTTGAAACGAAAGACATCGTTGTGTACACTCATCGGTGCTGTGCCAGGCGCGTTACCACCCGTTGTAGGATGGGTAGCAGCACAAGGTAAACTCTCAGCTCCTGCATGGGTGCTATTTGCAATACTATTTCTATGGCAGTTACCACATTCTCTCGCTATAGCTTATGTTTATCGTGATGACTATGCGAAAGCTGGACTGAAGTTGTTACCAGTTATACATCCGGATGGTGCAAGTACACGGCGACAAATCGTCATCAACTGTGTTGCACTAACGGGTATTGGACTGCTCCCCGTATTCTTTAACATTGCCGGGGGACTCTATTTTATTGCTGCACTCTCCATCGGTGGAATCTTCTTATTGAGTGGTATATATCTTCAAAAATCACGGTCAACAAAAGCAGCACGTTATGTATTGTACGCTTCGTTACTGTATTTACCATGCTTATTCATTGCAATGACAATTGACAAAATATAGCAGGATCAATGAGGTAGACAAATGAATCAGCAAAAAAAACGTCCATCTAATTGGATAATTGGTGCAGCATTAGCACTTTTATTTGTTCTCATATTCACTATAACTATTATAGGATTTATTATAGGGTTTGAAGCCACACCACCCATTAAGAAGATCGTTGCATGGACAACAACTATAATAGCAGGATCGATTGGTTTCTTCCTCATCGGCGCAGCGATAGTTGATGTTGTTTCAGCATTTATAAAAAAGAGTCTCTATAAAAAAGGGTCTAAATGATGACACATACCGATGTTGATATCATACAGAATCGACCGATAAGTAATGCCAAATTGGGAGTATTAGTTCTACTCGGTGCTGAAACAATGCTCTTTGTCGGTCTGATCGGTGCATTCCTCGTTTTCAGGATGGGAAATGTCAATTGGCCACCCTTAAGTCTTGGTGATATGCAACTGCCACAATTAGTCACCGGTATAAACACACTTCTTCTGCTGATCAGCGGGTATACTATGTTCTATTCGGTACGTTCTATTCAACAAGACAGAACCTGGCATCATCACGTCTCATTGGTATTTACTTGGTATTTAGGATTGGCATTCTTAGTGATACAGGGAAGTGAATGGATACAACTCATTCGCCAAGGATTAACCCTACAGTCCGGAATTTACGGCGGTATTTTCTATGTCTTGATCGGTTGCCACGCCTTACATGTCTTAGGAGCAGTCTTGTGGTTGTCAATTGTTCTCGCTAAGTCATTACTTGGAAGATTTTCTTCTCAAGAATATACAGGTGTTGAGACATGTATGTTATATTGGATTTTTGTCGTAGCATTATGGCCAATTCTATACGTCTTGGTATATCTCTATTAAAGGAGAAAAACATGATTCGTCAAGTAATAATTTTGCTATTAATCTTTGGATTTGTAAGTATGCTGTTGCCAAATTCACTTGATGCATGTCCTGCTTGCAAAAATCTGGACGAACCAATTGCAAGAGGATTTAACTGGAGTGTCCTCTTTATGATGGCAATGCCATTCACCGTATTCGGTGTAATAGGAGGAAGTGTATATTATCATTTTCGACGCGCAAACGGTGTATAAATGTAATGAACAGTCATGCGGAACGCAACAAGACAACTGACAAACTGGGCAAACACGTAGGGGCGAGGTTTCCTTGCCCGTTAAGAGGTTTCCTTGCCCGTTCAAACGATACGAATAAAGATAATTTGGTATAATAGTAAATATTTGGAATTAATATAAAAAAGGAGTTAAGTATAGTGGAACACGTTACCACTTTCGACCATTCCGAAGACGTATACGAACCATCACTGACACCAGACAGTCTTGGTAAACTCGGTATGTGGATATTTCTCATCGGCGATACCATGTCATTTGGAGCACTACTTGCCGCCTATGCAGCCTTACGAGCAGGTGCAGGTATCATCATCGGATGGGTACCACCCGACGAGATACTCGGGATCAATCTCACTGCCTTTATGACCTTCCTGCTAATCTGTAGTAGTGTAACTATGGTAAAAGCACTAGAGTCTATTCAGAAAGGTGATGTAGGTAAAATGTGTGATTTCCTCGGACTAACAATCTTAGGAGGTATTATCTTCCTCGGTTTGCAAGCCTATGAATGGACACACTTGATAAAACACGGATTGACATTAACAGGACTGCCAGAACACGGATTATCTGGTGATATAATCAAAGGTTCAACTCTATTTGGTCCTACATTCTATGCAATTACTGGATTTCACGGATTGCACGTAACAGGTGGAGTCATCTATCTCATCGTCATTTTGAGAAATGGATGGAATGGACGTTACACCGCAGACTTTAATCATGAAGTAGAAATCGTAGGACTCTATTGGCACTTTGTTGACCTAATCTGGATTATGGTCTTTACCTTCATCTACCTATTATAGGAGTATATACAACATGGCTGAAAACGAACACAAAGAACATCCAAGGTATATGTTTATATTCTTATGGCTTGCAATTCTAACAGCAATTGAGATTGCAGTTGCAATCCCCGAATATTCTATCATAATAAAAGGAATTCTACTCATAGGGTTGGCTTGCGGCAAAGCATTCTTGGTTGCAGCGTATTTCATGCATCTAAAACTTGAAAAACGCACCTTAGCGATCATTGTCATAACACCGTTTCTGATATGTGTGTTTCTTGTAATTATGCTGATGCCAGATTTAACCTTAGAATCAAGACTCGCTGAATACGACGAAACGTCAGCAGTTGATACAGTAGAATCTAACGGACACTAAGTCTTTAGTTACTTAGTTGTGTGATCAAAATGCAGAATCAAACTAATAGACCGAAAATTGACAAAAGCACATTACCGTGGCTTGTATTGGGGGCAATAATAATTGGAATTGCGGGGTTCACACTGTGGTCTACCTTCAATACGAACTCTAAACCAATTCCGATGCATGAATCCCTTAGTGTTCCCGATTTTACATTGACGAATCAGCAAGCACAATCCTTCGGACTAACGAATTTAGAAGGAAAAATCTGGGTCGCAAACTTTATCTTTACAAATTGTCCAACAATTTGTCCAAAAATGACACAGAAAATGGCAGAACTTCAAACCGAGTTTGAGAATGAACCTGTCTACTTTGTATCATTCACAGTTGATCCAGAAAGGGATACAACAGAAGTCCTATCAGAATATGCCAAAAGATACGTTGCCGACGAAAAACGATGGCATTTCCTAACGGGTGATAAACAACAGATCTATCAATTAGCAAACGAAGGATTCAGGTTGGCAGCATCACCACATGGAAACGGATTTCCACATAGCTCAAAATTCACACTTGTAAGACCAGATGGAAAAGTTCACGCCTATTATGACAGTCAGTACGCTCTTAGTCAAAGTAACGCAACGTTAAAACAACTCAGTTCAGATATCAGAACACTCCTTAATCAATGAAGGATTTGAACCTATTAATCTCAATCGTCGCATTTGTGGTGCATTTTCCTTTCGGTTTTTATCGTGTAAGATATAAAAAGTTCAGCCGTCCATGGAGTAGATGTTTATATATCCCTATTGTGCTAAACATAATCGTCAGACGATTTCTACTCAACTGGCAATGGCAAACAGCAATTGTATACCTGTGGCCAGCAACCTTGATAGCACACATTCTTGCTGGTTGCCTCGGTTCACATTACAATACGAGTGAAGGTAAGAAAACAGAATAGGTTCATGATGTAGGGATGTGCCGTTTTTAGATGGACCGACCAATAAATGACATGTGAGAAAAGATAATGAAAAAGATATATGTGCCAGTAGATAACTCAGATTATTCAGATGCCAGTATAGACTTAGCTGTAGAATTTGCCAAGAAATTTAACTCACAATTGGTAGGCTCTCACGTCTATGCCGCTAAAATGCATGATGTGCGTTTTAAGCAAATGGAGTATACATTACCAGAAGAATATCAGGATGAAGTAGAACTGGAAAAGCAACGACGCATCCACGACACACTCATAACTATGGGACTACAACTTATATCAGATTCATATCTTGAGGTAATGAAGCAGAAATGCGAAAAGTTGGAAATCCCTTTTGAGGCAAAGATGCCTGAAGGGAAGCACTATATCAAACTCGTTGAGGACATCAAAGAAATCGACTATGACCTGGTCATTATGGGTGCACTCGGAATGGGTGCTGTTAAGGACAGTCTTATCGGTGGTGTGTGTGAACGCGTTATCCGAAGAATCACGACAGATACACTTGTAGTCCGGAATCTTGAACCGATACAAGAACAAACAGGAAACATCCTCGTAGGTATTGATGGTAGTCCAGAATCTTTCCATGGATTAAAAGCGGCAATACGTTTGGGGCAAAAGTTCAACAAACAGGTAGAAGCAGTTGGCGTATATGACCCATATTTGCACTACATCGTCTTCAACTCAGTTGTCAATGTCCTCACAGAAAGAGCAGCAAGAACGTTCAGATTCAAAGAACAGGAACAACTCCATGAAGAAGTAATCGATACCGGTCTCGCAAAAATATACCAGTCGCATCTTGAGGTGGCACGTTCAATTGCCAAGGAAGATCACGATTATCAACTCAAAATCACACTCCTTGATGGCAAAGCATACGAGAAAATCCTACAATATACACGCAAAACGCAACCGTGGCTCCTCGTTATCGGAAAAATCGGGGTACATAATGAACAGGATTCCGATATCGGTAGCACAGCAGAAAACCTTCTACGGCTTGCACCATGCAACGTTCTCCTGACAAGTCAACGTTACTTCCCACAGATTGATGTAAAGGCTGAAGAAACGCTTGTCTGGACACAAGAAGCGATGGATCGTATGGAGAAAGCACCACCTTTAGTCCGAGGCATTGCTAAGACCGCAGTTCACCGATTTGCTATTGAACGGGGACACTCTGTCATCACGGAGAGTGTGATTGATAGTGCAATGGAAGCAATCATGCCGCAACGGGCATCCGAAAAACTAACACGCGTAGCAAAAGAAATCGCTGAACAGAAAGTCTTAGATGCAGGTAATGTCCAAACCTATATCTGTGGTGAATGTGGGTATGCAGCGCATAATCAACAACCCAAAAAATGTCCCGTCTGTAGTTCTCCCCCTGAACGATTCCAAATGGTTAACAAAGATACTATTGAACATATCGCTATAGACGAAGGTGGAACTGCAGAAGAGGAAACATTCGATGGTGTCAGACTACAATGGTCAGAGCAGTCAAAAAAAGCATTACGCACTGTCCCTCGCGGGTATATGAGGCGCAATGTTAAAGCACGAATTGAAAAATCTGCGCGTTCCCAAAAAATTCACACAATCACAAATGCATTTGCAATGCAGATTATTGATGATAGCATGGGTGAAGCAGCAGCTGTCCGTGAAGACGCACCCGAATTAAGAGCAATACAATCGGAATCGAAATCGACTGAACTGCAGACATCAACCGATATTGACAGTCCCCTTAAATGGACAGATGATGCAATAGAACGACTAAACTTGGTCCCTGCTGGATTTATGCGAAATATTACACAGACACGAATTGAACAACGTGCAATGGAAGCACGTATTATAGAAGTCACGCTCGATTTCGCCGCACGGGTCATTGAAGATGGACGAAGTCTCGCGAATGAAGTATTAGGAGAGTATTATCAAGCTAAGAATACAGAAGAAACAGCGTGAGAATGCTGTCAATAACAATCGCAAACAATTGTAATTTTTTGATAGCATATTCACTTAGAATATGCTATCCTAATATATACATATAGGAAAGAATGCCTAAAAATAAAGATGATGTATATGATGAAAACCGAGAAAATGAAATCGTCACTTTTGTCGGTATACCACGGAAATGGGTAAACCCAACATTAAAAATATGCGCTGTTATTTTTATAGGTTTTGCCATCTGGATCTCATTTCAAGAATTTAGTAGTGCTAAACACCGGTAGAAAGATTAGGAACTATCTTCACATATCTTGCAACATTCAGTGTAGTTGAAGCCATTGGTATGGTTGCAATAATACAATTGGTGGATGTGATTATGTATTTGACGAACAAATTTAAGACAAATGTTAGGAAGCAAGTTGAAGAAGCTGCAGCGAAAGGTAGGAATGAGGAATATAAACTGTGGGCTGCTTGGAATAAACGTCGTATAGAAACCACAACAAAGGGAATTCCATTTAATGAACCACCCCCTAACCCACCTTCAGAAATTCAAGACCCAAATAAAAGAGCTTGACGTTTGAGAGTGAAACAATTTCGCTTGACTATTTATTCACAGACGAAATGCATGAATCGGAGAGACAATATGAAGATGGAGATATCTTTAAAACAGATAAATATTTTTCTATGTTTGACTTTATCAATTCTACTTGTCAATGTATGTGTTCACGATATATCCGTAACGAATATTGCACATGCAGACAACCATTCAGAAAATTGGAATCAATGGAGAGGTCCAAACAATGACGGTATAAGCCATGCAAAAAATGTCCCTATTGAATGGAGTCAAACTGAAAATGTTCGGTGGAGACTACCGCTACCAGGGGAAGGTGCGTCTACACCCGTTGTGTGGCAAGACAAAATATTCCTAACATCTGCTGATGAAGGTCCACCTGAAGAACCATTTGATGAAACTAAAATTGTGCTGATGTGTGTCAGTACTGCTGGGGACATCCAATGGAAACGCACGCTTTCAGATAACAACCGAGGCTCCAGAGGGGACGAAGTTAACTACGCAGCACCTTCACCTGCAACTGATGGAAAACACGTGTGGGCATTTATCGGAAACGGGACCCTTGTATGCTATGATTTTCAGGGAGAACTTGTTTGGAATATAAATCTTGAAGAACGATACGGTAGATTCAGACTCGGTTTTCTTATGTCTTCAACTCCACTTCTCTATAAGGATAAGTTATACATTACACTCATACATAGTGGTGCCTGGTTGGTCTTAGCACTTGATAAGAAGACTGGTAATGAAATTTGGAAACATGACCGTCAAAGTGATGCAACACGAGAATGTGAACACGCGTATACATCTCCAATACTCTACAAAGACGCAAACCATGAATTCCTCGTTGTACACGGTGCAGACTACGTCACCGCTCACAGTCTTGATGATGGAAGTGAGATATGGCGGTGCGGCGGATTGAACCCTCTATTCAACTACAACCCCTCATTCCGTCTCGTTGCGTCACCAGTAGCAACTGAAGGTTTAATCGTTGTGCCAACAGCAAAAAATGGACCCGTTGTAGGCTTAGCACCAAATGGCAAAGGTGATATTACTGACACCGAATGGCAAATCTGGAAACTTCATAACGGTACACCAGATGTTCCTTCACCCCTCATACAAGACGGCTTAGTCTATCTATGTAGAGAAAATGGAGACCTTCTCTGTCTTGACGCGAAAACAGGAGATCTGCTATACAGAGAAAGAACACATCGGCATAGACACCGGTCTTCACCTATCTACGCAAACGGTCATATCTATCTTACCGCGCGCGATGGTGTTGTCAATGTAGTAAAAGCTGGACGAGATTTTGAAATCGTCGCAACCAATTCAATAGATGAACCCGTTGCTGCATCACCCGTCATTGTAGATGGAACGTTATATCTACGAAGTTATGATGCTCTATATGCCATCAGTCAGAAAAAGTGAAAACGTACACACAACTTCCGGGTGATGCCGGGTCTAACATTATCGGGCAAGTCAACGCCCAGCATACTCGCCTAAAAAAAAGACTCTCTTTTATAGACCACACCGTCGCAATTATGAGTGGGAAAGGGGGGGTAGGAAAAAGTGCCATTACAGCAAATGTTGCTACCGCACTAACACAAATGGGGTATTCCGTTGGTGTCGTGGATGCAGATATAAATGGACCTACAATCGCGAAAATGATGGGAGTACGCAACGCTACACTTGAATACACAGCATCTGGCGTCATCCCTGCAACTGATTCACATGGCACTAAGATCATTTCAATGGACTTGCTCCTCTCATATGATGATTCACCTGTGATGTGGAATGCACATTCTCAGAAAGATGCTTTCACTTGGCGAAGCACAATGGAAGTAAGCGCGCTACGTGAGTTTATCGCAGATACACAATGGGGTAAATTGAACTATCTGCTACTGGATCTACCACCGGGTTCTGAACGCCTTCCGAATGTGATTGAAATCATGCCTGATCTCGGTGGCGTAATCATCATCACAATACCATCCGATGTGTCACACCTGATTGTAAAAAAATCTGTAACCATGACCAGAGACATCCTAAAAGTACCAATCATCGGGGTAGTTGAAAACATGGCTTACTATGTCTGTCAGCATTGCGGTGAAAGCGAACAACTCTTTGCTTCAGAGCAAACGCCTGATAACCCTTTTCAGTCAACAACTATTGGCAAGATACCTTTTGATCCTAAACTCTCTCACTGCAGTGATAGTGGCACACCGTATGTTAATAAATATCCAGATACCGATACAAGTAAATCCTTAATACAGGTTGCAAAGAAGATTCAAAGTTTTTTTAGAACATAGCGGATATGAATTCCAGGAGATTGATAGATGAAATTTCTATGTATAGAATGCGATTCAGCAATGAAGTTTAAAGATGTAACACGTCCTGAACAAGGCTCCATCACGGCTGTTTTTGAGTGTCCAGAATGTTTTACTGAAATTGCAATGTTCCTTAATCCATTCGAAACGCAGATGTTGAAATCTTTAGACCTGAAACTCGGTGGTAATAACGAAACTGCACAACCGATGCAGATGATCCGTTCCCAGTTAGAGACAGGAAAGCAAAACATCATGTCAAACATGCAGGCAGAGACAGAAACAGGTGAAACACAGGAAGGTGGAAAATGTCCCTTTACATCTGTCATATCTGATGCATTTGACGAAAACACTACAATTGAACCCGATGATCTACAATGGACGTCAGAGGCATTAGAACGGTTAGATCGCATACCAAGTTTTGTTCGTCCTATGGCAAAAATGGGAATAGAGAGTTACGCTAAAGACAACGGACATACTGAGGTGACAGGTGAAGTGATGGATGCCGCCCGCGGCAACTTCCCAGCAGAATTTTAAAACCGTATCTTACGGTTGAGGAGCAAGATCAATGGACAATAATTTAGAAAATGATCAATTCTCTTCTGTTCCCACAGATACATCAAATTTATATCCAGCAGAGGATGGTCAACCGATGTCAGTAAGCGACCTTCACAGAGAACAGATGGTATGGACAATAGATGCACTTAAGACACATTTCTCACAAGACCCGGCAGTCTATGTTTCTGGTGATATTCTGATGTATTACGTTAAGGGGGCACCAGAATTTTCTATCTCACCCGATGTTCTCGTCTCTTACGGTTTAGGCAAGAAACCGAGACAAACGTACTTGGTATGGGAAGAGGGGAAACCCCCCGATTTTGTGATGGAATTCAGCAGCAAAAGAACATTCAGAAAAGACTTGACTGACAAAATGGACATCTACGCCTCACTCAATATTAAAGACTATATCCTATATGATGCTGAGGGTATGTACTTACCCTCACCACTAATAGGCTATGAACTGATTGATGGAAGTTACAAAGAAATAACGCCTGATGCGGATGGTGGCATTCATTCTTCGGTTCTGAACTTGGATTTTCTTATGCATGAAGAAGGATTAGGAATCTTTGATCCTGAAACTAACGAATGGGTGAAAACACGCGCAGAGATTGCCGAAGCACTCGCAGCACAAGAAGCAGACGCGCGAAAACAAGCAGAACAACGTGCTGAACAAGAAGCAGACGCACGAAAACAAGCAGAAGAAGAAGTCGCTGAACTACGTGAACAACTTGCGCGCTTGCAAGCAAGCTCTTAATACACTAAACGGTAAACCGTTGGCAAAGTAGAACACATGAGGATGTGCGTCATGACACAAGATATAGCCAATACACTCTACGAAATGGACAATTTAGAAGTTCTGCGTGGAATTAATAGCAATAGCATAGACCTAATTGCAACAGATCCCCCATTTAAATCCGATTAGTAATGGATGCTATCTTTGGGAAAACAACTTTCGTAATGAGATTGTGTGGTGTTATACAGGACCTGGTTCGCCCAAAATGCGTCAATTTAATCGCAAACACGACACAATATTTTGGTATTGCAAGGGTAAAAAATAGACATTTAACAAAGAACAGATACGTTTACCTTATGCTTCATCAACCATTGCAAGGGGAAAATACGATTCCAACTCACCAGCAACAGGATCAGGACTTCGCGATACCGAGCGCGGCAAAGTACCAGAAGATTGGTGGGATAATTTTCCCAGCGGAGGCCAGATGTCAAAACAAGAACGCATAGGATCCCCTGACCAAAAACCTCTCAAACTATACGAACGTATCATTGAAGCGAGTAGCAACGAAGGAGACCTTGTGTTAGACCCGTTCTGTGGGTGCGCAACAACGATTATTGCAGCCAATAATCTTAACCGTCGTTGGATAGGTATTGACAGACGTAAAGACGCACGTTACCACATTATCACACGTCTCATGGGAATTGACCGAAAGGAACGGGAACGACTTGAGAAATACACAATAGACAAAACGTGGCTTGACAGACAGATGCAACCTTACGAAATGCATGTGGATATTCTGAAGAAAAATATGGCGTTGATTTGATGCGAAGAGCATTTCATGTTGATAACGGACCTTTGACAGATCAAAATCGACCGAAAACCGAAAGAATAGCAACAGAACATCTTTTTGTAGGAGCAATCGGACTATATAAGAATCCGCATAGTCATAGAAATGTGTCTGTTACAGCAGAAGAAGCGGTAGAAATCATCATGTTCGCGAGTCATGTGCTTCGGATTGTTGATGCACGTAGCTCAAAATCAAGTGCGGTGTAAAGTTAGAAATGCGCCAAATTGTAGAACTCATAATGCGAAGCATACATCTCACTGCTGCAATACTCTGGTTTGGAGGCGTTGTTTTCTCAACATTAATTACATTACCGATAATCCGACAACATTTACCTGCAAAAACACTTTTGGAACTACACAATCGGTTTCGTCTCTGGGTTCGATTTACGATAAATCTACTATTGCTAACAGGTGGAATCGTTATCTTCATCGTTGCATGGAACAGTGGCATGAAATTAGAAGCACAATACATGATTTATTCTGCCGCAAAGTTAGGGGCATTTGCATTTATGATACTCTTCTGGGGGCTATACAGTTCGTCCTATAAACGACATCTTGAAGCAGCACAACCAGATAGTAGAATAATTGTCCCTCGTCATATCAATGTCTTTGGTCATCTAACTCTCTTTTCAGGATTAATTGTATTTGCACTTGCTATGTTTTTGAGAAACTAAATGAATAATACAAAAGTTCAAGCAGTCTCATGGAATATCACCCGATTGTGCAATCTGAAATGCATGCACTGCTATCTTCCTGCTGGTTTTGTTGATACAGACGAGCACCCGCACGGATACCACAGAGATGCTGAGTTAAGCCAGAAAGATTGTTTCAGAGTGATAGATGAGATAGCTGAAATTAACCCTCACATCCTTCTAATCCTTACCGGCGGAGAACCCTTATTACGTCCAGATATTTTAGAGATCTCAAAATATGCATCGGATACAGGTTTCCTCGTTGTGATGGGAACAAACGGTGTCCTACTCAACGACGAAGTTGTTGAAAAGATGCAACAGAATGGCGTGACGGGTGCTGGTTTGAGCATTGACTCTATCCAACCTTCTGAACACGATAAGTTTCGTGGAATGCCGGGTGCATGGAAAGCAACACTGAATGGCGTTGAAGCACTCAAACGTGCAAAACTCGATTTCCTCGTCCAAACTTCAGTCACACAGTGGAATTACGATGAGATCCCTGAGATCGTAGAATTTGCATATCAGATAGGGGCAAAAGTGCTAAACCTATATTTTCTCGTACGTACAGGTAGAGGCAAAACAGTCATGGACATCTCTCCCGCGCAATATGAGAACATGCTGGATACAATGTTCAAACTACAGGGACATTATACCGGGAAGATGCTCATCGCAGCGAAATGTGCACCCCACTATAAACGTGTCATCTACGAACAAGAGTCCGATTCAGCATTTCTTCAAGGGTATCCAAGCGGAACATGTCCTTGTGGAATCTACTATTGTCGCATCAGTCCTGAAGGTGAATTAACGCCATGTCCATATTTCCCTGTTAGTGTCGGCAATCTTAAGGAGGAGAGTTTTGTTAAACTATGGAACGAATCAAAAACCTTTCAGGAACTACGTAATAGAAATCTCCTTGAAGGAAAGTGTGGTGCTTGTGAATTCAAAGAGGTATGTGGAGGGTGTAGAGCACGTGCCTATGCAACAAGTGGCAATTATCTCGCCGCAGACGAATCTTGTGAATACCAACCCGGACAACAAGCGCAACCCGTAATTGGATTTGATAAACGCACTGCATTTGCATCCGAACCCGATTACGACTTAGCATGGAATTCAGCTGCAGAGAAAAGGCTAAAACGTGTCCCTTCATTTGCACGCGGCATGGTCATAAAAAGTGTAGAAAAGTATGCTCGTGAACACGGTTATCGGGAAATCACACCTGAACTCATGAAAGCAGTGAAAAAAAGGTTTGATAAAACGGGTATTCCTTCTTTCCGACCCAAACGTTAAACATTATGTATTTATCATTGGATTCGTATTTTGTGATATAATGGGATTATTATCTTTGATAAAGGAAAAATGCATGCTCACAGCGAAACAGGTAGAGTTCTTTCAGGAAAACGGTTACCTTATCCTTGAAAACTTGATTGATTCACAGGTGATTGATGGGTGGCGAGAACAGATTTGGAAGCATTTCAATTCCAGCTTAGAGACACCTGAGACATGGCCAGACAATTATGTGGTAGAAAATTTCGGTTTTTCTCCGAACTTTGGACATTTACCAGTAATGCAAGAGATAATTCAACAATTCAGTGATGGCGAGTTTACAGGTGGTGGTGGTACACCATTGGTAAAATGGCCAAACCCAGAAGCAGAATGGTCAATGCCAGGAAGTGGGCATATTGATGCTTACGGTCCCGTCGGTTGGAGTCCGTTTATGATGGGTGCGACAACATATCTTTACGATGTTGAACCGGGTGGCGGTGCCTTCGTATTTTGGCCCAAAAGTCATCTGACAACACATCAATACTTCCTCAAATACCCTGAACAGGTTGATGGGAGCTTTAGAGATATTGATGGGTGGGGTTGGAACATGTTTTCAGATAATTCACCTGAAGGACCACGCGAGTTTATCGGTGCAGCAGGAGATGTCGTGTTATGGCATGCATACTTATGTCATACAGGTTCAGGGAATGTCAGAAACATACCCCGCATCGGATTGTTTGCGCGCTACCACCATAAAAACCGTGAAGAGATTAGATATGAAATACCAGAAAATCTATGGAAATACTGGACAATATAAGGAGGAAATATGAGTGATCAAACTAACGTTCAAGAACGACTCATTAATGTAGAAGATCGATTGGGACGTTTAGAGAACCTACTTGTCAGCATAAATGACAAGTTAGAGCAGACACAAGAACCAACTGTTGCAGCATCTGAAGACACTGAGAAGTTTCAGCAGTGGGTAACCGACTACGTCTCAATGCGGTTGCAGCAACTTGTGCCAGAGACCTGTGATCATCCTGCCGAAACTGCGGTCCAGGACGGTCCTTTCCTTGACAGTACGAATGTCCCATGCACCGAAGAAGTAGTCCATCGTGTCAAACGCATTCCAATACCGTTTGTCCGTGAAATGGTTGTCCAACGTGTCGCAGAAAATGCACGCAATGCAAAAATAGAACGCGTAGATATAGAGTTCTTTGAACAAGCAGCAACATTTTGACAGTGCAAAGCCACAGAGGAGTTCCCTCTGCCCGATTTCGACTGGAAGGACTTCTTGAAGGCTCCTGGCTTTTAAACTTCTTGGTGGTATGTAATGAAGTACCCCAGCGCACAAACTCTCTATAACCCACAAGATTATCTCATCGCTGAACGTAAGGCAACAATCAAGAGTGAATACCTCAGCGGAGAGATACTCACTATGCCTGGGGCAAGTCTCGCGCATGCTCAGATCACATTGGATATTGCTACAGACTTAAACATTCAACTGAGAGGCAAGGATTGTGAAGTCGTAACTAACGATGTACGTGTGAAGACCAGTCCGAAGATCGCATATTTCTATCCAGATGTCGTGGTTTTCTGCGGAAAACCACAATTTGAGGATAGTACTTTTGACACACTCTTAAACCCTATTCTGATCATAGAGGTACTTTCACCCTCAACAGAGAAATACGACAAAGGTGATAAATTTGAATACTATCAGCAAATACAAACTCTAAAGGAATATATCCTTGTCTCACAAGACAAAGGCCACGTTGAACATTACAAGTTAAATAATACAGAATGGACTATGGACACATTTAGCACATTCCAAGACACACTTATCTTTACATCAATTGGATGCAAACTTTCACTCAAGGACATATACACACGGATTATCTTTAACTGCCATATAAAGACGACTTCTATAGAATCTGGTTCGATCTGAAAACATGGATTGGGTATTTAACACCTTCTCAGAATATCTTGAAAACGACTTCAAAAAGCGAATTGGCAATCCCAATCCGACAGTCGGTGATTTGTGGGATGCCTTTCAAGTCCTATTTCCTGCTACCTCCGCACAATTGTTAGTGCAAGAACCAGTCGGGAACACCGTTCGCTTTAAACCACTCGCTTTCTATTACGCAGATGAAATGGGTCCATTGATTGACGCACCCATGGATTACCTAAAGCAACACTTCGGCGGCGGAAAATTCAAAATTAACTTCTATTACGGCATGCAATTCATTGCAACAATCAACTTCAAACCTGAAGGACCAGAAATCTGGAGAGACCTACCCGAAATGGAGGTTATGAATAACTGATGAATCAAGAATATATCTATGAAGTATGTCCGAAATGTAGTACTGCCAACGTGCAACAATTGGATAAAGAATCATGGTTCTGTTTGGATTGTGACTGGGATAATCTTACCGAAATCACCACTGGGAATGACGAATTATTGACATCACTCCTTCACGGGGACATCCATTCCAGAAGAATCGCTGCACAATCACTAATCAATATCGGTGATGTTGATCGACATTTAGCATCACCTACCGATATGGATGCAATGCTAAAAGCACTCGACGATGAAGACTCGGATGTCCGCTATTTTGTCACTGTTGCACTCGGTAAATTAGATGCAAGAGATTGCTTGAAAAAACTAAAGCATCTTGCCCAGGCTGACAGTTCTGCATTAGTCAGAGAAGGTGCTCAAACAGCAATTGAACAGATAGAATCGCACGTGGAAAAGGAGTAGACTTTCGTGACTAGAATAAAGATCGGTTATATTGGATGCGGATTTATGGCACAAAAGGTACATATTCCAAATTTTGCAAGCATTCCCGAATGTGAGATAGTAGGACTCGCTGAAATCAGAACTGAACTTGGGTATACAGTGACTTCTCCCCTATTGCCTGAGTTGGTTACCGAGGGTGATTCCTTAGACGAGTCGTTAGAAAACGTCAAAGACGCTTTTAAAGCAGTCCTGGAACTCTACCAAGAGTTAGGGCGTTCTTTGCCAGAAAATATCCAGATTTCTGATAAGAAGAGCCTCGTGTGGTTGGAAACAGTGGTAACTGCATCGTGAAATATAGAAATTGGAATTGATTGGCAAGATTTCCAAGATGCTTAGAATCGCTGAATCAGTCGTTAGGCAAAAAATAATGACTACAGTTAGCAAAAGTCCGAGAACCCTTAAGAAACACGAAAACGTCTTCCAAATTGAATGGAAGGATGGACATGCCAGTTGGTATCCATACCGTTATCTCAGGCAGATGTGTCCGTGTGCAGAATGCGCCATCATCCGACACAAAGGTAAAGATATACATTCTCTATTCTCTCCACAAGGGGATGGAGATGTAACATTAATAGAGGTGTCTGAAGATATTCAACCCACGGATATTCAGTTGGTAGGTCGTTATGCTCTTCAATTCAGTTGGACTGATGGACACAATACCGGCATCTATCCATTTGACGTATTACGTGAGACGTGTCCATGTCCAGAATGTGCACCTATACAACATAATGAAAACGAGGATGAAACTGAATAATGCAGACAATACCTTCTCTCCCAGAAATTTCACCACAAGAACTAAGACAGAAATTGGACGAAAACCGAGCTGTGTTTTTATTGGACATACGTGAACAAAGTGAATACGACTTCGTACATCTTGAAGGTGTGCGATTAGTACCGCTCAACACATTGCCGCAGCATCTGGGCAGCATTCCATCGGACAAAGAAATTGTTGTGTATTGTCATCATGGACAACGGAGTCTTTATGTGACTGCCTACCTTCATCAAAACGGATATACTGATGTCAAAAACCTTACTAGTGGGATTGACCAGTGGGCAGCAGAAATTGATCCGACCTTGAAACGTTACAGTTAACACCTTTCACTTTGAAAATCCGATTTTTGAAAACGACATAAAAGGATTGATTTTACCTAAGAATATAGTTTTGAAGATGATGTCTTTGACACACTTCTGAACCCTGTTGTTATCGTAGAAGTACTTTCACCGTCTACTGAAGCCTATGACCGAGAGGAGAAATTCTCTCACTATAAGCAATTGGTGTCGTTGCAAGACTACATTCTTGTTTCACAACACAAGTTCTGTGTTGAACATTATTGTCAACAAGATCAATATTGGGAACACACTAAATTCCGTGCACTTGAAGATGTGCTGATAATCCCCTCAATGGAATGCGAGATACCTTTGTGTGACATCTATATGCGCGTTATCGTTACTGAATCAAGAGGAGAAAATCAATGATAGTAGAATTTGAAAACCGTTCCGGTGAAATGGAACAAGCAGAAATGGAAATTGACGAGCCTTGTCCGACTTGTTGTGGTATACTTTTCCCTATAGTGGAAGCAAAACCGGAAAGTGGATATCGCTGCAGCAGCTGCGGGCTTGTCTTCAAGCCTGTAGAGGAAGAGTCGCAGGTAGATTCCAAATAAGTTGGAACGCAAGCTGACTACTCAATTTTGCGAAAATCAGGTACTTCCATAGGTGCACCGCTGTCCCGATGTGCACCTACAATTCCTATCTCTAGTTTGCCCACAATGTCTCGTTCCTAATGCATTTCAGGTGTTAGTGATTCCGGATTAATCTGAAAAGAACCGCTTTACAAATGGCCATGCACCTGTCTTGTAATACCGATGTCCACCATCACCGATGAACAACTCACATCTATCTTCACCACCAGCACCAGCATAAATCTCTTTCAGTTTTTCAAACGCAAATGCAACATGTTTAATGTGTATTATTGTTCTGCTTATCTGCCTCAGTGCGTGTTTCACCGAAAGCCCGTGTCGTCGGATCGATTGCAATGTATCCCTCTTCAACAACTGCTTATCTGGCAATATCGCGTTCACCTTCAATCATCTCTTTCTCTTCCTTCTCTGAATGCGCGATGCCTGCGTAGATATGAGGATGATTATGTCCATGGGGTGCAAGAATCAATGGAAGTTTCTTGGTTATCTCTTTCGGACGAAGAAGATAAAATGGTAGAGGCACTGTCGGTTCCACCCACAAATATCAACTTTCGCGTATATGGTTGTTCATATCTAAGATGTCAAGCTGTTCGGCTTTCGGTACATAATCTGCAAGGTCAGATTCCATATTGTCCAAACCAAGGATAGTACGCAATTCAGGACGAAACTTCGCTTGCCACGTTAATAAGCCTTCCCGCTGAGTCTCTCTAAATTCATATTTCCTTGGAACAGTGGCATATAAGTTCTCAAAGTGTTTTACCGCGTTATACATTTAGCATTTCCTAATTTGATTTGACTAGCTTGACAAAAACGCAAATCATGCTATAATACGACTATAATAGACATTTTCCTGAGAACTGTCAACAGATTTTGAAGTATCACATATAAAATGACCCGAAAGGTAATAATCATGAAAGTATTGGTAACGGGTGCAAGCGGTAGACTCGGTCCTTATGTGATTCGAGAATTAGAAGAAAAGCACACACCTATTCTCATGTCACGCCGACAACCCTCAGAGGAATTTAGCAAACTATCATTCATTCAAGGAGACCTAAACAATTTTGAAGACTGTCAACGTGCTGTTGAAGGTGTAGACGCAATCCAACACCTTGGCGCACAACCAGGGGCCGTAGACCATCCCGATTTTCGGGCAAATGCAGAAGAAAGAGGTATACCTTTTGATGCAACTTTCAAAACCAATATACTGGGTACTTATTACCTAATGCAAGCAGCAATTGAAGCAGGTGTTCAGTCTGTAGTTATGTCTGGTAGTAATTGTGCGTTAGGACACGGTTTTCGCATCAGTAGAACACACATGCCGATAGATTATCTACCATTAGACGAAGATCATCCGTGTTATCCAGAGGATTCCTACAGTTTCTCAAAACGGTGTGGTGAAGACCTATTAGCCAGTTATACACGAGCTTATGGAATCAAAACCTATGTAACCCGTCCAGCTGGTATCACACCAGAAGAACGCAGAAAGCAGATGGGAGAAAATGTAAAACCCACAAGTGGATGGTCACCGTGGCTTTGGTGCTGGGTCGGAAGCGAAGATGTAGCGAGTGCACACCGATTGCTAATGGAAAAGGCAGAGACATTGCCACCACATGATGTCTATTTCCTAAACGCAGATGATACGACTGCTTTAGAACCCTCAATGGAACTGGTAGAAAGGTTCAAACCAGAATTCCAAACAAAAGTAAAATCGCTGCAAGGACATCAGTCGTTTATCAATTGCGATAAACTTAAAAGTGCTGTTGGTTGGCAACATGAAACTTCATGGCGACAATAAAGTATCTTCACGTACTTTGGAGCAAATAACATGGCAACAAAAGATATAGTTCGTATAGGTGTCGTGGGAGTTGGCAGTATATCCGTTCGCGGTATTCTTCCGCACCTTACACAAGACGATATCCAAGATAGACTGAAAGTAACAGCTGTCTGCGATCTAGTTTCTGGCAGAGCAGAAGCTGCATCCCTAAAGTTTAATGTACCACACGCATATCGCACATATCAAGAGATGTTGTCAGAAGGACATGTTGATGCTGTAAGCATCGCATCACCAATCGGAATACATTATGAACAAGGAAAATTAGCGATAGAACACGGTGTCCACGTACATTTCAATAAAACGATGACCACCACCGTTGATGAAGCAGATGACTTGATTGAATCTACAGCACGAAAGGGTGTCAAATTAGTTGCATCTCCCGGACAGATGTTATGTCCAATACATCAAGAAATCAAAAGACTTATTGAAGACGGCGCAATTGGGACACTCACCTGGGCCGCTACAGGTTCTTCTTTTGGAAGATACCACGAAGCTGAATCAGTTCGTCACGGTGACGATGTATTATCCAATATTAATCCTGCATGGTATTTCCGTAAACTGGGTGGTCCACTCTATGACATGACAGTCTGCAATAGTCAGTTTTATAGGACACAGTCCAGTCGTCCATGAAGTTTCCTTCAGTCCGGATGGTCACACAATTGCAAGTGCAAGTGGAGATGGAACAGTACTTTTATGGGATGTTAAATTGGATTGACACCTAAAACATCATAGCGAATGCTCAGATCTAATATACAAGACCCAAAGGAGAAAAAATGAAATTTGAAAAACAAGAAACCTTCTCAGTAGATGTTCTCATTACCTGTGATGCTGAGGTAATGAGTGGTACTCCAGTTTTCAAGAATACCCGTGTTCCTATAAAGAACCTAATTGATTATTTAGAGAGTGGAGAAACACTTGATGAATTTTTGGAAGATTTTCCATCTGTCAAACGCAATCAGGCAGTCAACGTTCTACAACTTGCCAAGGAAATGCTGCTAACACACGTCTATGCAAATTCTAATTGATGAATGTTTACCCAAAAAACTGAAGAAGGAATTAGACAGATTCTCAGTATTCACTGTTCAAGAAAGAGGATGGGCAGGAAAGAAAAACGAGGAATTACTCCAGTTAGCTGAAAAGCACTTTGATGTGTTCTTAACTGCAGATCAAAATATAGAATCACAACAGAATCTCAAATGTTTTAATATCACTGTTGTAGTACTTGTTGCGCCACAAAACAAGTTAGAAATACTACTGCCTTTAATGGGTAAACTAAGTAACGAATTACAAAACATTCAACCTTATGAAATCGTCTACATTGAACCTTAATGAATTTGTAGGAGCTTAGAGTCATGCCAAAAGCGTTATGTATCGGTGAACTACTCATCGATTTTATATCCACAACACCAGATGTAACTCTGACCGATGCACAGGGTTTCGTCAAGTCACCAGGGGGTGCACCTGCAAACGTTGCTGTCGGTTTGGCAAGACTCGGTATAGATACCGGTTTCATGGGTAAAGTTGGTGCAGATCCGTTTGGATATTTCCTGATAGAAACACTTCAGCAGAACAACGTAGACACTTCATATCTCATTGCTGGAGAAGAATCGCGCACTACCTTAGCCTTCGTTGCAACACGTTCTGATGGTAAGAAAGACATTACCTTCTACCGACATCCCGGAGCAGACATTCAGCTTTCTCCTGATGAGGTCGACGTTAACTACATCATATCAGCAGTACTATTCCACTACGGTTCTGTCAGTCTAAGTCATTCACCAACTCGTGAAGCAACTC
The DNA here is from genome assembly GCA_965208245.1 of Candidatus Poribacteria bacterium. Taxonomy (GTDB): domain Bacteria; phylum Poribacteria; class WGA-4E; order WGA-4E; family WGA-3G; genus MSPOR6. The sequence goes on along the minus strand of OZ242325.1, from coordinate 3,422,736 downwards.
TCAAAGCAATTCAATGTGCCAACGATGCTGGAGCTCTTATCTCTTATGATCCTAATCTCCGGTTGATGTTGTGGGCTAAACCTGACGAGGCAAAACACTGGATCTGGAAGGTAATGCCTTATGCAGATATTGTAAAAATATCTGAAGAGGAATGGGAGTTTATTACCGGTGATGTTGAACTGCCAAATGGAATTAAGAAGATACTCGATCTGGGTGTCAAATTGCTGGTTGTAACATTGGGAGAACGAGGTTGCTATTATACAAATGGCACTATTGAAGGTTTAATTGAGGGGATAGAGGTTAAGGTTGTAGATACACTCGGTGCAGGGGATGCTTATGTCGCCGCAATGCTTTCAAAATTGATTAAGCATAAGGATCTGTCAGACCTGAAACAGAAGCAACTCAACTACATTATGCAATATGCGAATGCAGCCGGGGCATTAGCAACACAGAAAGTCGGTGTAATCCCATCACTGCCTACACACGCTGAGATTGAACAGTTTCTATTGAGGAAACAGAATGCGAAATAGATTTTATATGTGAGTATCGTTTTTTCAAAATAAGTTTGATTTTTCTTCTTAGATTTGTAATACTTAATCAGTGTCATTAACCTACTATGAATGGATCAACCACCATCATAGTATAGAGACTTAACAGATTATCGTAAAGTTAACGTCAGTTTGATTAATCATTTCGGATGCGTTCATTCACGCTATTTCGTATCCGAGAGGCGTGAATTGTAGCACAAACTTTCAATTTATGGCACATCTTCACAAACTGGAAAGTTTGCGCTACATTTATCAAACTTACGTTGAAGTTAGAGACTCAATTCTGTTGTGCTACTTATCTGTTGTAGCGGCAACCCAGCAATGTTGCCAAACAGTCTTATTTAACAAAGGAGTTAATGTAATGAAACGACTGAGCGTAATTAGTCTGACAATCTTCACTTGTCTTATAGTATTTGGGATCGTGACTGTATCTACACAGGCAGCCACCTTGAACATTACAGTGACAGATAAACAGACAGGTAATAAACTAAGTGATGTGTCCATTACTGTAAAACCTAAAACAGGTGATGTCGATAACGGTGTTACTGATGTAAATGGTACACTTGCATTTGCTGATTTAGCTGCTGGTGAATATACAATAACTGCATCTATGCAAGGTTATGCAGACAATGTGATGACGAATGTTTCACTAAACGATGTTGAAACCAAATCGATAACCATTTCACTTAACTCAGAAGTAATTGAACTTGGAAAGATTTCAGTTTCGGCTTCCCGTAGAAAAGAAAAAGTGCTTGAAGCACCAGCTTCAGTTGCGCTTGTGGATGACTCACAAATCAAAGACCGTGTGGCTTTGAGTGTTACTGAACACCTAAAATCTGTTCGGGCGGTGGATGTAGTTACCTCTGGAATTAGTACGTCTTATGTAGTTGTCAGAGGATTCAACAACGTCTTTTCTGGCAGTTTGCTATCACTTGTAGACAATCGTATTGCTAGTGTGCCTTCCCTACGTGTCAATGCTTACACCCTCATTCCTACGATCAGCGAGGACATTGAGCAGATTGAAGTGGTATCGGGCCCCGGTGCAGCCTTATATGGCCCGAATAGTGCCAACGGTGTGATGCATATCCTTACACGTTCACCTTTCAATTCACAGGGAACATCCCTTAGTATTGGCGGTGGAGAGCGCGGATTGCTTACTGGTTCGATCCGTCATGCAGGTGTTATCAATAATATGTTTGGCTATAAATTGACAGCAAATTATACGCAAGGCAATGATTGGTCAGTGGGACGTCTGAGATCTGACGTAGAACCCGGTTTTAAAGAAAAACCTGACTATGAAATACGAGAAGATGAGTGGGAAGATGGTCGTCTCATTGCAGATATTGACGAAGGAGATCCGAGAAATTCAGTATTTGACAGCGCACTTGCTCGCGGAGAATTCCGAGTAGATTATAGTCCAGATGATGACACATCAGTCATCCTTGCAAGTGGTTTAACACAAGCTTCTGGACTTGAGTTAACTGGTATCGGTGCTGGACGTACAAAAAATTGGACTTACGGGTATGCTCAAACACGTGTCATCTACAAGGACCTATTCTTCCAAGCTTTCGTCAATAGAAGCGATGCAGGTGATACGTATGTTTTACGTTCTCAGGCGGATATCGTTGATAATTCAAACCAGTATGTAAGTCAGTTACAACACAGCATCGGTATAGGTGATGGACAAAGGTTTACCTATGGTCTGGATGTTTTACTGACCCGTCCAGACACAGGGGGCACTATCAATGGTGTGAATGAAGCGAGCGACAATATTGACGAAATTGGTGCTTATGTGCAATCTGAAACGAACATACTCCCGCAGGTAAAATTACTTGCTGCAGGTAGGGCGGATTATCACAATCATCTCAGTGACATTGTCTTTTCGCCGAGAGTTGCACTTGTGTTTCAACCAGATGATGACCACAACATCCGACTAACCTATAACCGGGCTTTCAACACACCGGGCACATCAAACCTATTCCTTGACATCTTGTCAACTGAGGATGCGTATGGGTTAGGTGTGAATTTTCAATCGGCTTTAGGATTTAGTCCCAATATTGATATTCGGGCACAAGGTGTGCCATCTGATAGCGGTTTCACCTTCAGAAAAAATACGGACGGTAGTCCTCTGTTCCGGTCTCCATTTGCACCATTGGCAAATCTTGAAGCGGATGCGTACCTTCCTCTTGATGATCCAATTTTTACGAATGTCATGTGGGGTGTCGGTCGCGGTGCTGTCATCAAAGGATTTGAAGATGGGTTGAAAGCATCAATCACAGCCGAGACGCTGCCAACAATTGTAGCGGGTATGCCTGCAGAAGAAATAGTCGGAATAATCGAAACACTCCCTCCAACTTTAGCGGCAGCGGTACAACAAGTCATACAACCCAGCGAGATTTTAGGCTTATCATCGGAAGAATTACAGCAAACCGTCCTGCAGTTATTTGAGACGATGCCTCCTACAGCAATAGACCTGCTTTCTGCAACTTTGATAGAAGGACAATCTGCTGAATTAGCGGCTGTTATGCCTGAACAAGTCTTAGGATTAGAGAATGTCATACGTTCGCTTGATCCAGAGACAGGAACGTTCGTTGATGTGGAAGATGTTAAAGACGTTGATGTGTTGAAACCAACCATTACACAGACTTATGAAGTTGGATACAAAGGGATACTGATGAATATACTCGCTTTCTCTGTTGATGTTTATCATTCACGCATCAACAATTTCATAGGCCCTCTGTTCGTTGAAACACCAAATGTCTTTCTTGATCCTGCATCAATTCAAGCAACCTTTGGCGTGCAAATTACTGAAGCTTTAGCGGATCCTAATAACGCAGCTCTTAATCAAGCACTGCTTCAGTTAGACGTTAAAGAGAATGGTGGTAACGGGAACGGTACACCTATTGACGAATTGATAACGACTTTCGCCTCAATTCCATTTGGCACAGTAACACCTGAACAGGCGGTCGATCCAAACGCTGTCATGCTGACTTACAGAAATTACGGAGACATATCCCTAAACGGTTTAGATCTGAATTTCACACTGTTTCTAAGTTCAAATTGGAGTGTTGGCGGGAATTATTCGTTTGTCAGTAAGGACTTATTCGAGAATATTGATGGCATCGGTGAAATTGCGTTGAATGCACCACAGAACAAGTTCGGGGCAAACGTTCAGTATTTTAACACTGAACTTGGTTTGGGTGCTGGACTCAGAGCTCGTTTTGTTGAGGGATTTCCTGTCCGATCCGGAGTCTATGTCGGGGATGTGGAATCCTATTATACTCTTGATCTCAATGCGGGTTACGATATTCCACTTGGTCCGAAACCTCGCTTTTCTGTTACAGTTCAGAATTTGTTGGATCGTAAACATAACCAGTTTGTTGGGACACCAGATATTGGACGTTTAGCGATCGCTCGTTTAACGCAAACATTTTAAGACCAGATTACCCTGATTCATATCAGTGGTGCGATTAGGAAATCGCACCTACTCCCATTCCGATGGTGCGATTAGGAAATCGCACCTACCGGACTAGGGTTTTTCAGTTTTAAGAATTGTCAGTTTTTGTGTAGGACTAATAGTGGACTTTGTAGGTTGTTGGTTTGAGTGTAGCGACCCCCGACAGAAGTTTGATCGTGTCGGGGGTCGCTACACTCTACTCGACCTACGGACAAATTCAATAAATTAACGTTTGTTGCGTAATTCTTCAGAATCACCTAAAACTGAAAAACCCTACTACCGGACTGGGGTATTACGGGTTTCGTTTTTCCTTTGTTTTCGGTATTGACTACCGTTACTTACCCTCTCAATAGGTCTATTGGTATTTGTCTGTATGATTTCTATAATTCCTGATCGTCATTCGATTCCCCATCTATTTCTTTAAGTAGTAAATGTGACTGTCGCTGCGTTGTTTTTAAGTAGTTAGTTAGGACATCTTGGATAGTCTTTAACATATAACGATCATTTTCAAGTATCTCTATTCTTTTTTCATAATTCTCCATGAAGTTGAGTCTGTCAACAATATCTTGGAGCAGATTTTCTAATTCTCGATAATGTGTTCTTTGTTCTTCCAATGACTGGATCCTTTCTGTCATTGTATCGATTTTCTGTTTTGTCTCTTTCAATTCAGATTGTAGTGACCGTGAAAAAGCGATTAATTTCTCAAGTGTATTTGTGGATTTATAGGTAGGTATTTCTGATTCTATGGGTGGGAAATCTTTAGGGATGGTCTTTTCTCCATTCTGTTCATGTGTATAAGTGTCGTTTTCTTCTGTAGTATCAATATCATCGATATCATCTATTTCATCTTCATGTTCAATCTCAGTTTCAAATTCTTCTGTATTTATCTGTGAGATTTGGTGTGTTCCTAAGAGTTTTATATTATATGTAGATGGTAGATAATTCTCCTTCCGTTCGGTGTAAGTAATTTGGACACGGAGTTCTTGGTCAACCTTAAGTGAATTTAATCGTGTATGAATATTTCTGATCACGACTTCGTTGTATCCGAAAGCTTGATTCGTCTTTGTGCTTAATTGTCGTAGATATCGGTAGAGTTCCATTACATCAGAACTTTCTCGTGAGATTCCTTCTTTCGTCAATACGCCGATAATATCTTCATCCTCTGTCTTCGTTGTGGTATGTAAATTCGGTAGGACAACGTCAAGTGGTACTTCACCTTGAATTGCTCTCATACCAAGGGTCCATCTGTTTTCCGAGAGTCTGCCGCTGTATGCAATGAAATCGTAAGTAATTGTCATCTTCTAATACCAACCCATAATATAATAGACATTATGTAAATGACTCACTCGTTATTTTTTTCTAACGCTTTTTCTATAATCAGGTTATGGTCAAAAGCGAGTCTTGGTAAATCTAATGTTGAGTGCCATAGAACTTCAGATGCATCGGAACCTGCAACGGCTGCTTGTTGGTCTGGACTTATGCTACCGACATAAGCGATAGTGATAACACGTCCGCGCGGGTCCCTGTCAGGTTGTCCGTAGGTACCCACCTCTGTCAGTTGCACATCCTTTATGTTTGTTTCTTCGTATAACTCACGTAGTGCGTTCTCCTCAAGGGTTTCGTCCAGATGTATGAAACCCCCTGGTAACGCCCATAGATTTTGGAAAGGCGGATTCTTACGTCTGATTAACAGAACTTGCGGAAATGCCTGTGTATACGATAATAGAACTATATCAACAGATACTGAAGGACGTGGATATTTGTAACTATACATCTTGAAAAATATATTATCAGATATGAACGTTTTTTGTCAATATGAATTTTCAAATTGGCAAATTGGCAGCGGTATTAAGGTGTGTGATATAGATGGCGACAATACCCAATCTAAATGTCACTGCTATTTGCTAAATTTCTTGACAGATTCAACAAAATTTGATATACTATAACAATAGTTTCGCTCATGTGTAAAATAAGTGCTAACAGAAAACGTGAAACCTTATGCCTATTAACTTCGCTGAACATATTTGCACTCAATTGATACATGAGCCAAGGATGTTACTATGTCATTTAGAATTTAGTCTTAGATATTCTTTTTGAGAGGGAATAATGAATAACCGAAAAAGGAACCTTCGTTTTGTCCAAATAAGTTCTCAATATGCTTATTGTCTGAGCGATGCTTTGGTTGCTACCTTGCTGGATGGTTCTGTTTTAACATCGGTTTTGAGTCCCCCCCCCCCCCCTCTCTCAACGTCACCATTAAATATAACAACACATTACGACAAAACAACTTTGAGAGTTTTGGTAGTTCTACAGTTGCTGTGCCCGCACGTCCATTTTGGGTCGTTGCGGGCTTTTGTTGTTACATTTGGCTTTATGTGATACGAGATAGTCAAGGTTATCGTAAAAGAGTATCAAGATTAAATCGATATAATGTTTAATAATAGTAATGCTATTTATCAACGTAAGTAAAACAAAGGAGAACAATAATGCGTTCTAATATTACAATAGTACTATCTATCCTCAGTCTTTTACTGACTTCTATCGGGTACATAAATGTATCTGATGCAAAACTTGATGAGAGTACGATTGCAGGCATGTGGACATTTGAGGATGGACGAGGTGATACCGTTACTGATGAATCTGGTAACGGCAGTGATGGAACATTTGTCGGTGATCTCAAATGGGTAGATGGAAAATTTGGTGGTGGTCTTGAATTTAATGGGGAAAACACATGGGTTAAGATCGGCACGAAAGGTAATGCTGATTCGTTAGCTGCTTTAGATTTTAGTCAGTCTGAAGGATTCTCAATCCACGCGTGGGTTTATTCTGCTGTTGCCCCGACAGGAAAATGTATTGTATGGAAAGGACTTGGTTGTTCCTCGTGGTCACAGTATCTGCTTGGAACTGGTGCACATGAAAATAATGAACATTCTGCGAACGCGTCATTTCATATTCGCTCAGCAAACGGTGGTGATAGACTTGAAGTTCTTGGTGATCCGTTACCAGAAAAAGATTGGGTACACGTTGTAGGTGTTTGGGATTCAGAGAAACTGTATCTATATGTGAATGGAGATTTGCAGAATAGCGTAGACGCATCTGGTGCCCCGTGGACTTCATCCGAAGAGGTCTATTTAGGTGCAGACCCAGGATGCAGTGTACGTTGCCAATGGAATGGTATCATGGATGAAGTTGTAATCTTTAACGTTGCACTGTCTGAGTCAGAAGTAAGATCTCTTGGCAGTGGAATTGAAGGTGCTTTAGCAGTTGATGCATCAGGGAAAACCACTACTACTTGGGGGACAATAAAGTCTAAGCGAAATTAAATTTCTAATACAACCTATTAAAAAGGCGATTATTCCGATCGTTGGATACGGAACACGCCTCTTTCCGGCTACGAAAGTTGTGCCAAAGGCACTCTTCCCAATTATTGACGAGGATGGCATCGCAAAACCGATAATCCAACTGATAATTGAGGAAGCATTATCGGCAGGTGTGGAAGAGGTGTGTCTCGTTGCACAACCCCATCAAGTTACGAGGGTTTTCGGTTTAATGATGATTTCGTCTCAATTTTAAAACGCGAGTCCCTGACAGTCTAAGTTCTCAATCCTAAAATGGCATATACCATTACTTAGTCGAAAACCCTCTGATTATGAATCAACTGGGTTGCATACTACTAAACCGACAATTCGGTCAACTCCGGCTAAGGGTCTGAAAATGGTGGGAGAAAGAATTGTAAATAGTGCTGGTGAGATAGTTGCGGAAGAATGGACACCCCATAAACCAGAAGGCTATCACTATATAACGCTCAGGCTAATTGCAACAGGATATGGTGATGTATCTTTTGAACTTAAGGGGCAAACAAGGGATTATCCCATTGGTAACTGGATGTCAGAACCAATAAGAAAAGCAGAAAGAGAAGTTTTTTCGATAAGAATAAAAGAACGAAATAATGTGATTAATAAGAGTATTGACCCTAATCGTGTCGGATCTCTATTATGCAAGCATGTCTGTAAGTGATAAGTCTGCTGCCGGAAGTTACGGATATGGCAAAACTTTCGTAACGTTACAAAAATCATTTAGTGAGGACGATGTGGGATACCATGAAGTCAAGATTACCTTATACTATGGTGGTGGTCATAAATCTATCACATATTATAAGTATATTTTTGTTTCGGATGATTGATGATACTCGGATGGTGTTCTCTGAACATCTTGATAGTCTCTACAATCATAGGCAGGTATCCATTTTGGGTATCTGTCTTTTCTTTTAAGTTTCCTTAAATTGGAAGACCAGCCCATGTAAACTTTCCAAACTTACATTTCGTTAGTAGTACATTGTCAATTCCTATACTGGAGCTTACGTTAATCTAAAGTTCCACCGACTTCCAAATCTACAATTTCTATATCTTGAGATGCGGTCAATTTACGAAACTCCTCCACTGTTCCTGTCAACACCGGTAATGTTCCGTAATGATTTGGATGGACAGTTGGAACACCGAGGAGTTTTGTAGCATAGGCTGCTTCACGCGGTCCCATTGTAAAGTGATCACCAATAGGAAGTAGTGCTAAATCGGGTTGGTATATTTCACCGATTAGCTGCATATCACTGAATACATTTGTATCTCCAGCGTGATAGATTTTATACCCGTTCCCAAACTCAAGGACGAATCCTGCTGGTTCACCCAAATAGATAATAGAACCGTCTTCTTCTATTGCGCTGTTGCTATGGTTTGCTGTAACCATTGTTGCCTTTATGCCTTCTACAGATATGGTGCCGCCCTTATTCATTCCTATGGTGTTCGCAACACCTTTACTTTCAAGATATTTTGCAGTCTCAATGATTGCCACGACTGTGGGTGAATGCTCTCTGGCAATTGGTACTGCATCTTCCATGTGGTCAGCATGTCCGTGCGTTATCAGCATAATGTTTATAGACTCAAAGGTCTTTAGTTCATCAGGACAGACAGGATTACTTGTGATCCACGGATCGATTATTAACGTTTTATTGTCTGCCTCTATAAGATAGGTTGATTGTCCAAGCCATGTAAGGCGAATACCGTTATTTAGTTTCATGTTTATTGTTAAGAATCTCCTTTGATTCAGCAAGTTTGAATATTAAATATGCAGGTGGCACGTTGATGACGGGCGGGGAGACCCCGCCCCTACGGGTTTGGTGCCTGCAGGATTTTCGGGAAATTGATAATTCATTATTTAATATCGGAATTAGTCGTTTTGGGATTAAGTAAAATCGCTATAAACATAGATTTAGACTGAATTTATCGCTTGTTTTAATTGCTAATTCATGATACAATATATAGATAAGTATTAGGGGGCTACAAACCCCCTAATGAACACTAAAAATGAACACTAAAAAGCGAGTTGCTTTTTCTGATATTCAAGCTTGTCTGATTATTGTATCAGAATTCATCAGAAAAAAGCAACTCCTAAAATGGAGTATCTGATGAATTGAGTTGAAATTATGGATCGATACCCTACACAAGAGGCGTGTATTGAACATCTTGAGAGGATACTTTGGGGGAATAACCCCCAGTGTCCGAAGTGTGAGGGTAAAGACCTAAAGCGTCCGAATGAGGACGGTACAGGAAGGATAGGACGGTGGCATTGTTCTGATTGTGGTGCTTCGTTCAAGGTTACCAGTGGCACACAATCTTTGCTGGAACAAAGATACCACTACAGAAATGGTTTCTGGCGATCTCGTTGATGGTAAACGCAAAGAAAGGTATCTCATCTTGTCAATTGGCAAGAGATTTAGGGTTGAAACAAAAGGCTGCTTGGTCTATAATGATGAAGATACGAACTGAAATGGCAAAGAAGTCTTCTCTTTTGTCGGGAATCGTTGAAGCTGATGAAACTTATGTCGGTGGTAGAGACAAGAAAGACTATGACCGAACAGTAGATGAACCTCGCAAGCGTGGTCGCGGAACAATGAAAGACGCTGTTATCGGTGCTGTCTCACGTGCTGGACACGTCATCGCTCAATTGGTACCTGACATCACTGGAGAAACGATTGCTAACTTCATTCGTGATAACGTAGATACGGAGAACTCTAAACTCTACACGGATCAGTCCAAAGGATACAACACTATCGGTAAAGAGATAGAGCATGAAACCCTAAACCGAAGTAAGAAGTGGGAGAAAGGTGGCATGCATACCAACACCATTGAAGGATTTTGGTCATTCATCAAGCGTGCATGGTATGGAACACACCACCACTACCCAACAAGATACACGCCACTGTATCTCGCAGAGGCGTGCTACAAGTATAACTATAGGAACATTGACATTTTCAATAAGTTTGTCAATGATAGTATAAAGATGAATATCCCAAAACGACTAAGTCCGAAAGTTTTTGTAGTAGGTCTTGTAGTTTCTGAAGGGAATCTGATGATATGTTTTGATCTTGTTGCATAGCGTGGGACCCTTCCAATGATATTAGATTTTGCTTAGTTTAGCATGATTTTGGTATGATGTCAAGAAAAAGAAGAACCCTAAAAAACACTTGACATATCTTCATAAAAGCAGGTATAATACTGATATGTCGGCGTATGATAAGATTTTTAAACATATTGCGGGGGAGTTCCCGCGAGACATAGCAGTGTTAGCACTGAAGACATCGGAGGTGGAAGTCACTGATCGGTTGAACACAGAACATATCACGATTAAGACACATCAGAGCGATATGATATATCAAGTCCGTTTGCCGGATGAGGAGGCGATATTACATATAGAAGCACAAACCGACGACAGCACGTATAAACCGATGCATTTACGGATGCTTGCTTATTCAAGTGTTCTTTATTTGGAATATGAAAAGAATGTCTATTCAACGGTGCTATATTTCCGTCCTCCCGCAGGTCGAAACGATCCTGGTTTCTATGAGTATGGAAACGAAGATCGGGGCGGTGGTGTATTCCGCTATAACGTTATACGTATCTATGAGTTAGAGGGTGCAGCGTTCCTGGATCCTGCTGTTTTAGGGGTGTTACCTTTCACGGCTCTGATGGATCCGCCATCGGACATGACACGTAACGCTTGGACTGAGAAATGTATTGAGACGATACGGACAGTTGATGTTGATGTCAAGATGCGGGGGACGCTTCTGTTTGCGCTCTCGCTTTTCGGGAGTTTTGTCCAATCCACCGAACTATTTAAGGACGCTTCATTGGAGGCAATTATGCAACAATCACCTTTTTACGATCATGTGATACAACGAGGTATTGAACAAGGTATTGAACAAGGCGATGAACAAGGATATAGACGAGGTATTGAACAAGGTATTGAACAAGGTATTGAACAAGGCGATGAACAAGGATATAGACGAGGTATTGAACAAGGTATTGAACAAGGTGAACGTAATAATACTGTTGAGAGTATTTTAGAGTTGCTCTCTATCCGTTTCACAATTGACACGACAGAAGCAATAAAGTTTGATATTGAGAGCATTGACAGTTTAGAACGTCTTAAGCAGTTGCGTCGTGCCGCAGCCGAGGTGCGAGATTTTGCTGCTTTCATGCACATACTTCAGAATGGTGCCGAACTTGTGTAACAAAAAAAGTCGTCATTCTACTCTTTCTGCTTATGTAACAGTTTCGCTTTAGTATTCCCATTTTTGTGCAACTCACACGAGGAGTGCTCACTCTTTTTAGGTTTTACTATAACACATTCTTTTTCTCACTTACCCAAACATCAATCTTTTGAAAAGCGGATCTATGGGTTTCACATCAGGAACAATAGAGTCGGTGTTTATATACACCTCACTTGCATCAGCTGTGAGTTTGTTTTTCCGAATAAAACTGTAATCTCGTTCCCAGTCTTCTTGTTCCCACCCCGCAGTTTCACGCCAGATAATAACCACGGTTTTTTGTCCGACTGTGCCTTTGTAGACAAGATAACGTCTGTCCTCATCTTTCAAGCACTGACGCGTCTTAACTGATAGACCGATCAGATAATTGAATGTTTCAGGTAAATCTATGTCTTGTTTCTGTGTCTGCATATCTTTGACGATCTTGAGTTGATAGTTGAACGGGTTTTTGAGTTCGGAGATGTTTAGGAATGTTGGACTTTCCTTACGAACTACGCGATATTGTGTTATGTTTTTTGAAACTGTATCCCAACCGTGCCTCCATCTTTTTTCCATACCTGACTTAATTGGTAATACACTCACTTCATCTTCATCTGGTGGTTCCAATACACTATAAGCACGTTCTGTATCATTCCATACCATTTTGGGAATACAAATTGTGTCGTCATTGCTTACATAAATAGGGTAGAACATAGTTTCTACATCTGAACGATTGTCACCAGGTGGTCTGCGTATGAGATTATCCCAATTATACTTTCCCCTCTCATCCTCATATGGATAACTGCTCTTCTGTTTTTCTGTTTTGAAAAATTCTCCAGGAGAGGATGTAGATTTTCCATAAAAAAGAGCATATTCATGTGTCGGAGAAAAATAGTCTGTTCTAGCTCGGCCTTGTGGATTTGAACGTACTGTAGCTATGCCTAATTCCTTCTCAAATAAATTCTCTAAAATAAGTCGAAGCGAAGAGACTTCTACATCATCAATTGCAACACAGATAACTCCGTTTTCAGGTAAGAAAGATCTTGATAATGTAATACGATCTGTCATCAACGACATCCAAGATGAATCTTTGTAGTTGTTTTTATACAGAATTGCTGAGGCATCGGTGTTATAAGGTGGATCAATATAAATGGCTTTTATAGATTCTTGATACTTTTCTGTTAATAGATTTAACGCTTGATAGTTCTCACCGTGAATTAGCAAACCATCAGTTTCATTATCCAGATCGCCAAAACACGCTAAGAGGCGATCTTTGAAATCAGCATCAAAGTGGCAAGTATCCAAAACAAGATTCGGATTTGCTTTGAGGAAGTCGATGGAGAGGACGACCTCCCTGCCCTCCTTATCGGGAGGGTTGAAAAGATCAGTGTCCATTTCGTCAATAGCAAAGAGATCCTTCCATTCCTCAAGTTGTGCAGCATTCTCAGTAACTTCAGGATAAAATTCCTCTGGAACACGGTCAAGTGTAAGGCAGTAGTCGGTGGAGATGACAAACTTCTTTTTCAGCCAGAAACGTTTTTGGAATGCTTCTATGTGTGAAAGGAAGTCAATGACTTTGGTGGCGATGGCGTGAACAAGTTGTGCTGTTTCTTTTCTTCATCCGTGAGTGGGCGGTATTCAAAAGGGATACAGACCTCATCGTTATCTGAATTGTATTCTGTTTCTGCTGATAAGGGGATGAAGAAACGTTTGGCACCCTTGACGTTGTCTTTTTCAATATCTACATCACGGAGATCAAAGATAAAGGTAATTTCATGAGTTTTGAAACGATAATCGGAGAAGTGTTCACCGCTTTTTACGTAATACTGGTCTCGGTTTGCCCAATGGAGATAGATTTCCTCACCGTTATAGGGAACAGCGTAACGTTCAGTTTGGGAATAGCGTCTGCGTGGTATGAAGTCCCCGTTGTCGTAGTAGCGGGAGAAGAAGGTGTATAGGTGGTTATAGACAACATCTTCACGTTGGTCACGGGTTTGTGGGGAGCCGATTCGTTCTTTTTCTTCAAGGTATTTCTTAACTCCGGGACGCTCTTTAATGGATTCATCAATAAGATTTCCATCAGCATCCAAAACATCATCACCAAAAGCTGTTACGACATCTTTTTTAACGTCTTCAAGTTTTTTGCGATCCGATTCAATTTCAGTGTTTTCATCAAGCACTTTGTTTATTTCTGCGGGGAGTTCTTCGTCAATAAAAACCTCAATTAGTTTACGCCGTTTATTGATAATTCGGTATATGCCAAAGTCGAGATCGGCGGCATCTGCCCGGAAAAGTTTTTGTAGTAGGTCCTGTAGTTTCTGAAGGGAATCTGATGATGTGTTTTGATCTTGTTGCATAGCGTGGGACCCTTCCAATGATATTAGATTTTGCTTAGTTTAGCATGATTTTGGTATGATGTCAAGAAAAAGAAGAACCCTAAAAAACACTTGACATATCTTCATAAAAGCAGGTATAATACTGATATGTCGGCGTATGATAAGATTTTTAAACATATTGCGGGGGAGTTCCCGCGAGACATAGCAGTGTTAGCACTGAAGACATCGGAGGTGGAAGTCACTGATCGGTTGAACACAGAACATATCACGATTAAGACACATCAGAGCGATATGATATATCAAGTCCGTTTGCCGGATGAGGAGGCGATATTACATATAGAAGCACAAACCGACGACAGCACGTATAAACCGATGCATTTACGGATGCTTGCTTATTCAAGTGTTCTTTATTTGGAATATGAAAAGAATGTCTATTCAACGGTGCTATATTTCCGTCCTCCCGCAGGTCGGAACGATCCTGGTTTCTATGCGTATGGAAACGAAGATCGGGGCGGTGGCGTATTCCGCTATAACGTTATACGTATCTATGAGTTAGAGGGTGCAGCGTTCCTGGATCCTGCTGTTTTAGGGGTGTTACCTTTCACGGCTCTGATGGATCCGCCATCGGACATGACACGTAACGCTTGGACTGAGAAATGTATTGAGACGATCCGGACAGTTGATGTTGATGTCAAGATGCGGGGGACGCTTCTGTTTGCGCTCTCGCTTTTCGGGAGTTTTGTCCAATCCACCGAACTATTTAAGGACGCTTCATTGGAGGCAATTATGCAACAATCACCTTTTTACGATCATGTGATACAACGAGGTATTGAACAAGGTATTGAACAAGGCGATGAACAAGGATATAGACGAGGTATTGAACAAGGTATTGAACAAGGTATTGAACAAGGCGATGAACAAGGATATAGACGAGGTATTGAACAAGGTATTGAACAAGGTATTGAACAAGGTGAACGTAATAATACTGTTGAGAGTATTTTAGAGTTGCTCTCTATCCGTTTCACAATTGACACGACAGAAGCAATAAAGTTTGATATTGAGAGCATTGACAGTTTAGAACGTCTTAAGCAGTTGCGTCGTGCTGCAGCCGAGGTGCGAGATTTTGCTGCTTTCATGCACATACTTCAGAATGGTGCCGAACTTGTGTAACAAAAAAAGTCGTCATTCTACTCTTTCTGCTTATGTAACAGTTTCGCTTTAGTATTCCCATTTTTGTGCAACTCACAACATCGAGATCAGAACTACCATACCACCACGGAAAAAGCAACTTTAGGATGAATATTGATGGCAAATTCGGTTTATTCAGTTCAAGCTAGAGTTGAGATAAGGTCAGGGTGTAAATTTTCGGACTTAGTCGTTTTGGGATTAAGTAAAATCGCTATAAACATAGATGGAGAGTGCATTTATCGCTTGTTTTAATTGCTAATTCATGATACAATATATAGATAAGTATTAGGGGGCTACAAACCCCCTAATGAACACTAAAAAGCGAGTTGCTTTTTCTGATATTTAAGCTTATTTGATTAAGGAAATCGCACCTACCGGATTTCCGCACTCTTCCATTCTGAACCTATCCGACTTCCTCACCATCCAGTTTCCCTACTTGCAGATCAATTTCATCGCGAGATTCAATTTTGTCTACCTTACCATCTACCATATAGAAAATTCTGTCTGATACATCCAGCATCTTGTGATCGTGTGTAGCGGTAATTATGGTAACACCGTTTTCATCATTAAGGTTGCGTAATAGGTCAATGATTTCAATACCTGTTTTGGTATCAAGGTTCCCAGTTGGCTCA
This sequence comes from Candidatus Poribacteria bacterium, assembly GCA_965208245.1. Classification (GTDB taxonomy): domain Bacteria; phylum Poribacteria; class WGA-4E; order WGA-4E; family WGA-3G; genus MSPOR6. The sequence continues at coordinate 3,406,993 of OZ242325.1, read as the reverse complement.
TCAGCAAGGACAATTGCAGGGTCATTAGCAAGAGAACGCGCGATGGCTACCCGTTGTTGCTGTCCACCAGACAGTTCTAACGGTTTGTGCTGCACACGATCACCTAATCCGACAAGTGAGAGGAGATCAACACCCTTTTCTCTACTCTCATCGGCACTCATACCAGCGAAAATCATCGGCAACGAGACGTTTTCAAGTGCTGTCATCACAGGGATAAGGTTGAACGACTGAAATATATAACCGATCTTCCGACATCGCAGCCATGCTAACTCATAAGCATCCAGCTGCGCGATATCTACTTCATCAATATATACCCTCCCCTCGGTTGGTTTGTCTAAACCACCGATCATATTAAAGAGTGTAGACTTACCGGAACCGGAGGGCCCCATGATAGAGATATACTCACCTCTCTGTATCTGAAAATTGACACCGCGTAACGCGTCCACAGTCGTTGTTCCCATTTCGTATCGTTTTATCAGGTTTCTGACTCGGACAGTATTCTCTTTGGGTAACGTGCGTTGGAATCGTTTCGTTGTTTCGGTCAGATCTGGTTGTTTTCCGCTTATCTCTGTTTGCATATCTGTTTTCCTATCGGAGAATGTACCTCAATTGTCTACATATTGTTGAATTTGAGTTGGTGTGGTGTTTCCCGAATAGTTTGGACTAAGTAGTTTCTTGTCTATGCAAGTGCATCAAGAACCAGAACTGTCTTTATTTCTTTGTTTTGCTTCCTGAAGTTCGTTGTATCGTTTTAAGAATTCAGAATGTAATCGTTCTACCATGCCAAGTAAGTCAATATAACGTCGAACATAGATGTGTGTCCGTTCTAAACGTTCTTGTCTGACCTTCACTGTTTCATCATTGACCACATCTTCACATAGGAGGTAACCTACGACTTCTTTATTTTATAACGGAATTAGTCGTTTTGGGATTAAACATTTTTTAATTTGACAGTCAGTTTTCATCCATGTTATACTATCCATAAGCTCGTTGGCGGGACTGTTTGTGCAACGCACTTTGCGTTGCATCCTGCCCACTACTTCAAACAGAGTACAAACGAGCCTACGAGCGATACCCTCGTTTAACATTTGTATCGTTTTAGATGTTCTGACTTAGTCGTTTTGGGATATTCATCTTATACTATCATTGACAAACTTATTGAAAATGTCAATGTTCCTATAGTTATACTTGTAGCACGCCTCTGCAAGATACAGTGGCGTGTATCCTGTTGAGTAGTGGTGGTGTGTTCCATACCATGCACGCTTGATGAAAGACCAGAATCCTTCAATCGTATTGGTATGCATGCCACCTTTCTCCCACTTTTTACTTCGGTTCAACGTCTCGTGTTCCATCTCCTTACCGATGGTGTTGTATCCTGTAAACTGGTCGGTATAGAGTTTGGAATTCTCTGTATCTACGTTATCACGAATGAAGTTAGCAATCGTTTCTCCAGTGATATCAGGCACCAATTGAGCAATTACATGTCCAGTTCTTGAAACTGCACCGATAACAGCGTCTTTCATTGTTCCGCGACCACGCTTGCGAGGTTCATCTACTGTTCGGTCATAGTCTTTCTTGTCTCTACCACCGACATAAGTTTCATCAGCTTCAACGATTCCCGACAAAAGAGAAGACTTCTTTGCCATTTCAGTTCGTATCTTCATCATTATAGACCAAGCAGCCTTTTGTTTCAATCCTAAATCTCTCGCCAACTGACAAGATGAGATACCTTTCTTTGCGTTTGCCATCAATGAGATCGCTAAAAACCACTTTTGTAGCGGTATTTTTGTTCCAGCAAAGAGTGTCCCGCTGGTAACCTTGAATGATGCACCACAATCAGAACAATGCCACCGTCCTATTCTACCTATGCCGTTCTCTTTTTTGCGTTTCAGGTTCGGACCCTCACACTTCGGACACTGGGGGTTATCACCCCAACGTATCCTCTCAAGATGTTCAATACACGCCTCTTGTGTAGGGTATCGCTCCATAATTTCAACTCAATTCATCAGATACTCCATTTTAGGAGTTGCTTTTTTCTGATGAATTCTGATACAATAGTCAGACAAAAAGCAACTCGCTTTTTAGTGTTCATTAGGGGGTTTGTAGCCCCCTAATACTTATCTACCCTAATACTTATCTATATTGTATCATGAATTAGCAATTAAAACAAGCGATAAATTCAGTCTAAATCTATGTTTATAGCGATTTTACTTAATCCCAAAACGACTAATTCCGTTTTATAATGAGGATCATTTGTCTTTCGAATCTGAGTCGCTATAAATTCAACGTAATCTCTAATTTGGTCAAGTTCCTTCTCATGTTCACTATAATATCTAAGATTGCACTTTTTGTCAATAGATAAAAAATTGGACAAACGTTCAGAAATATGTTAATCTGAATAACAAGAGAATTGACAGGAAATAAGGAAATTATAATGGAACTGCAGCGACAAATCATTAGTGAGCTCATTGATCTATTGGGTGAAAAGAATGTTCTAACAGATGCAACGACACTCTCCGTTTACGAATGTGACGCAGCACCCTCATTCAAAGCACTACCTGATGTCGTTGTGTTTGCTGATACAACACAGCAAGTATCTGATATTGTGAAATTAGCAAACAAACACAGTACTCCCTTCATTGCACGAGGTGGCGGTACAGGTCTCAGCGGCGGGATGCTTTCTGTTCAAGGGGGTATTATCATTGCACTCAATCGGATGGATCGTATCTTAGAGATAAACATTGAAAACGAATACGCGGTCGTTGAGCCTGGGGTGGTCAATTTATTGCTATCACAGGCAGTGGAAAAGCACGGATATCACTATGCACCAGACCCATCAAGTCAGAAAGCCTGTACAATAGGGGGAAATATTGCTGAGAATTCAGGAGGACCTCATACCCTAAAGTATGGTGTTACATCTGACCATATACTTGGCATGGAAGTTGTCATGCCAGACGGTGGAATCATTGAGCTCGGTGGTGAAGTAGAAGAAGTTCCTGGATATGATTTACGCGGACTCATGATCGGTTCTGAAGGCACATTCGGTATTGTAACGAAAGCAACTGTAAAACTCACGCGAAACCCACAAGCGTATCAGACAGCACTTGCAGTATTTGACAATATGGATGATGCATCAAATGCTGTCTCAACTATTATTGGGAACGGTATCATTCCTGCTGCCCTTGAAATGATGGACAGTCTTGTCATAAAAGCATTAGAGGAGGCATTCCAATTCGGTTTTCCACTTGATGCTGAAGCCATCCTGATTGTTGAACTTGATGGGATTAAAGTAGGAATGCAGAATTATACCGACAGGATTATAGAAATATTCAAACAGCATCATGCACGTGAGGTAAATTACGCAAAGGACGATGAAGAGAGACGAGAACTTTGGAAAGCACGGAAAAGTGCATTCGGGTCATTCGGCAGACTCGCGCCAAACTACATCACACAAGATGGCGTAGTTCCACGAACAACTTTACCAAAGGTGTTACGCCGGATTTCTGAGATTTCTGAAAAGTATCAGATTGCAATTGCGAATGTGTTCCATGCAGGTGATGGTAATATTCATCCAATCGTACTCTTTGATGAACGCGACGCTGATCAATGTGAAAGAGTTGAGCATGTCAACAAAGAGATACTCACAGTGTGTGCTGAAGTCGGTGGTACAATCACAGGTGAACACGGAATCGGTGTTGAGAAGATGGACTACATGCCATTGATCTTTAGCAGAGCAGACATACAAATAATGAAAGATGTTAAGGAAGTCTTCAATCCGACTGGATTTTGTAATCCTGGTAAGATTTTCCCAACCGCTGAATCTTATGAAAAACTGGGGCTATCTCCTTGAAGAAAATGAAACGTTCATTTGATTACGACGAAAGAATATGTTAATATATGATTAACACTTATTTGTAGTGTTCAGAATAAAAAGCATTGGCATGTCTATTTTCAAATTAAGGTTGCAAACATGGCTAAATACATTGATGGTATAAATCTTGAAATTCTCAAATGGGCACGTGAACGTTCAGGTTTCTCAGCAAAAGCAGCTGCCAAATCACTAAGTAAAACAGAATCATTTATACATGAATGTGAATCTGGTGATCGTGCACTGAAAGAAAAAAAGTCAAGTGAGGATTCCCCAGGGGGGAGGATCTTTCTATAATACACAATACGCTTATTTAGGCTACAGGTATATGGAACTTGCTTTCAACAAATATCGTCAAGGTGAATGTTCAATTGAACAATTTGCAGACCATTTGAATGTCAAAGTTAAACAGATGTCACTTACCCCCATTTTTATTTTGTTTTGTTCCATTGTTGTGTTTGTCCGTTTTATGTGTGAGAAAGTCTGTCTTTATGTGGTGAAAAAGTCCAAGTTTTTCAGACATGTCTGTTTGGTAAATAAGAGGAGTTCCTCCTTTGTCCACCACGCGTCTAATGATCTTTTTGATGATCGTTATCACTGAATAGACCTTGCGTTTAGATTCAAAAGTCTTCGCCCAGAAACCTGCCGCCTTTTCATAAGTGATAAACAGAAGTCCATAAGCGAAGACGACGATCAGGAAGAGGAGCTCAATACGGTGTTTCTCTGCTTTTTTCAAAACGCGGTCTTTGAAGTTGAAACACGACTTGATGTCTCTGAACTTGTGTTCAATCTGCATCCTCCGTTTGTAGTAGGTGTATATCTGTCTGCCTATAGTGCGATTGGATATCAGATACATCGGGTCATCGTGTGCTTCGTCTCGGACGACATAAAGGTTAAGGGGAATAGCTTCGGTTTTCTGGTAAAGCACATCCGCATACCCGCCCACTTCTAAGTCGTCAAGTTTTCGCTGTATCCCATCCACACGCACACTGACGTTGCGGGGAACACGCATCAAGACGTTGATACCTCTATCGTCAAGATACTTGATGACGTATCGTGCCCGTGCAAACCCACGATCAAAAACGGACACAGGTTCAACGCTTGCGACTCTAAGAACTTGTTGGTGCAGATCAACACAGAAGTTTTGGATAATCTCATTGTGGTTTCTATAAGTGCCATCTGAAACCTCCTCGTTCTTATAGATATACTTGATGCTTAACACGCTTTGAACGCCACACTTCCTGTGTCACATAAGCCAACACTGCTTGCATCACATCCCGACAGGGAAAGGGTGTGTCAAGGAAACGCAGCAACCTTTTTTGCTTAGATTTCTCTTTTGCAACATCTATCGGTAAACAAGAAGCGATCGCGTTGATACGAAAGGTTTTTGAGACGCTAACCGCAAGGAGCGTCAACAAGAAGTTCCGTTGGCTCGTTTTTTTTACGGGTGCGTAAAGTTTTTGGCATGGAAAATGAATAGAGTTCTTGCATAGAATGTCCGTATTTGGTATCCTACCCTAATAAAGTGCTTGTTATTTTTATCAATTCTCAGTTATAATTAGCAAAAGCAGTCTCCACGGTTCAAGTATTAAAATACTTTCATGTATTTGACTAAAAGGAGAAACACCGATGACAACCTATACAGATAAGCGGAACATATCTTCTGTTCCAACAGACACACCACTATATTACCCTGATACGGATGGTAAACCCATGGCTGCAAGCGACCTGCACAGACGGATTCTCTTTCGCACACTAGAAACACTTGAAGCACATTACGCACAACAACCGGATGTTTATGTTTCTGGTGATATACTGATGTATTATGTGGAGGGCAACCCGCGCCAAGTCGTCGCACCGGATGTGTTAGTCTCTTTCGGATTAGAGAAAAAAAGGCGGAATACGTATCTTGTCTGGGTGGAAGGTAAAACGCCTGATTTTGTGATGGAGTTCAGTAGCAAAACCACTTATAATGAGGATTTGGGACGTAAAATGGATCGCTATGCCTCTTTAAGGATTCAAGATTACTTTTTATATGATGCGGAAGGTTTATTTTTGGCATCTCAACTGATGGGTTGGACATTAGTTGATGGTGTTTATGTTCCTGTATCTGAGCATGCAGATGGTGGTTTACATTCTGATGTTCTCAGTTTAGATTTCCATGTGGATGATGAAGGTTTAGGTCTCTATGATCCTGTTGTGGGTGCATGGCTGCAGACCCCAACCGAAGCAGCCGAAGCGCGCGCTGAACAAGAAGCAACACGCGCTGAACAAGAAGCAGCACGCGCTGAACAAGAAGCAGCACGCGCTGAACAAGAAGCAACACGCGCTGAGAACGCTGAAACACTTGCAAAACAGGAAGCAGCACGCGCTGAGAACGCTGAAACTGAAGTCGCACGACTCCGAGAACAATTGCAACGTTTACAAACACACAGCTAACCCAAAACCATAAGGGTGTGTAAAGTTTTTGTAACTAATACCTTGTCAAGTCTTCTTCGTAGGTCGGCAAGGTTCTTCAGTTTTAGGTATTTTGCCCATTTTCTATCACAATCGTTAATATTTAAAAATAAGCAGATATAGCGTGATTTATTTCGCTATATCTGCTATACTTTACCTAAAACTGAAAAACCCTGTCCTACCCTGAAAAACACTTGACATATCTTCATAAAAGCAGGTATAATACTGATATGTCGGCGTATGATAAGATTTTTAAACATATTGCGGGGGAGTTCCCGCAAGACATAGCAGTGTTAGCACTAAAGACATCGGATGTGGAAGTCACTAATCGGTTGAACACAGAACATATCACGATTAAGACACATCAGAGTGATATGATATATCAAGTCCGTTTGCCGGATGAGGAGGCGATATTACATATAGAAGCACAAACCGACGACAGCACGTATAAACCGATGCATTTACGGATGCTTGCTTATTCAAGTGTTCTTTATTTGGAATATGAAAAGAATGTCTATTCGACGGTGCTATATTTCCGTCCTCCCGCAGGTCGAAACGATCCTGGTTTCTATGCGTATGGAAACGAAGATCGGGGCGGTGGCGTATTCCGCTATAACGTTATACGTATCTATGAGTTAGAGGGTGCAGCGTTCTTGGATCCTGCTGTTTTAGGGGTGTTACCTTTCACGGCTCTGATGGATCCGCCATCGGACATGACACGTAACGCTTGGACTGAGAAATGTATTGAGACGATCCGGACAGTTGATGTTGATGTCAAGATGCGGGGGACGCTTCTGTTTGCGCTCTCGCTTTTCGGGAGTTTTGTCCAATCCACCGAACTATTTAAAGACGCTTCATTGGAGGCAATTATGCAACAATCACCTTTTTACGATCATGTGATACAACGAGGTATTGAACAAGGTATTGAACGAGGTATTGAACAAGGCGATGAACAAGGATATAGACGAGGTATTGAACAAGGTATTGAACAAGGTATTGAACAAGGCGATGAACAAGGATATAGACGAGGTATTGAACAAGGTATTGAACAAGGTATTGAACAAGGTATTGAACAAGGTGAACGTAATAATACCGTTGAGAGCATTTTAGAGTTGCTCTCTATCCGTTTTACAATTGACACGACAGAAGCAATAAAGTCTGATATTGAGAGCATTGACAGTTTAGAACGTCTTAAACAGTTGCGTCGTGCTGCGGCCGAGGTGCGAGATTTTGCTGCTTTCATGCACATACTTCAGAATGGTGCCGAACCTATCTAACAAAAAAGTCGTCATTCTACTCTTTCTGCTTATGTAACAGTTTCGCTTTAGTATCCCCATTTTTGTGCAACTCACGATATCCTTTCTATTTTTGACAGGACTTACGCATTTTGCTCGTTATCAGAAGTTCGAACGTTTGTAGTAGGGCAATTTATTGCCTATTCTTTGCAATATAAGTTCAATTTGTCGTGAAATCCAATCTTTTGCGTAAGTTCTGATTGAAATACCGTTTGGCGCAGGACAATTCATTGTGAGTCTTTGAAATTGTGGAATACACGTTGTCCAAAAAAACACAATCAAGGATGAATCTGCTGCGGCTAAACATATCGTCCCTAATGAAGATTCAAGTATGACAGGCAGGGAAGACGGGGGCAATACCCCCGTCCTTGACAAAATGACTAAAGATCCGCTTCCTTCGGGTAAGGTTGAAGATGTTTGCGGAGGTTGCGATGGGCATGGAATAGGTGCGCTTTGACTGTGCCATCCGATCTGCCGACTACTGTTGCAATATCTTTCAGGGATAATCCATCCCAGTGACGAAGGATAAAGATCTGGCGTTGCTTAGGGGGCAGTTGACGGATAGCCTTCCGTATCTGTAATCTGAGTTCCTTGTTTTCAGCAGCTTTAGCAGGGGAAACTGATCGTAAGTCAGGGAAGTTCGCCATCGGCAATTCATCAGAGTCTTCAGATTCATATACCATGACTTCCGACCGAGATTTCTTACGCAAAAAATCTATACAGAGGTTGACTGTAATGCGGTAAAGCCAACTATAAAACTGGTCACTTACCCCCATTTTTATTTTGTTTTGTTCCATTGTTGTGTTTGTCCGTTTTATGTGTGAGAAAGTCTGTCTTTATGTGGTGAAAAAGTCCAAGTTTTTCAGACATGTCTGTTTGGTAAATAAGAGGAGTTCCTCCTTTGTCCACCACGCGTCAATGATCTTTTTGATGATCGTTATCACTGAATAGACCTTGCGTTTAGATTCAAAAGTCTTCGCCCAGAAACCTGCCGCCTTTTCATAAGTGATAAACAGAAGTCCATAAGCGAAGACGACGCTTAGGAAGCGGATCTCAATACGGTGTTTCTCTGCTTTTTTCAAAACGAGGTCTTTGAAGTTGAAACACGACTTGATGTCTCTGAACCCGTGTTCAATCTGCATCCTCCGTTTGTAGTAGGTGTATATCTGTCTGCCTATAGTGCGATTGGATATCAGATACATCGGGTCATCGTGTGCTTCGTCTCGATGGTAAAGCACATCCGCATACCCGCCCACTTCTAAGTCGTCAAGTTTTCGCTGTATCCCATCCACCCGCACACTGACGTTGCGGGGAACACACATCAAGACGTTGATACCTCTATCGTCAAGATACTTGATGACGTATCGTGCCCGTGCAAACCCACAATCAAAAACGGACACAGGTTCAACGCTTGCGACTCTAAGAACTTGTTGGTGCAGATCAACACAGAAGTTTTGGATAATCTCATTGATGAATCCATTAAAGAGCGTCCCGGAGTTAAGAAATACCTTGAAGAAAAAGAACGAATCGGCTCCCCACAAACCCGTGACCAACGTGAAGATGTTGTCTATAACCACCTATACACCTTCTTCTCCCGCTACTACGACAACGGGGACTTCATACCACGCAGACGCTATTCCCAAACTGAACGTTACGCTGTTCCCTATAACGGTGAGGAAATCTATCTCCATTGGGCAAACCAAGACCAGTATTACGTAAAAAGCGGTGAACGCTTCTCCGATTATCGTTTCAAAACTCATGAAATTACCTTTATCTTTGATCTCCGTGATGTAGATATTGAAAAAGACAACGTCAAGGGTGCCAAACGTTTCTTCATCCCTTATCAGCAGAAACAGAATACAATTCAGATAACGATGAGGTCTGTATCCCTTTTGAATACCGCCCACTCACGGATGAAGAAAAGAAACAGCACAACTTGTTCACGCCATCGCCACCAAAGTCATTGACTTCCTTTCACACATAGAAGCATTCCAAAAACGTCTCTGGCTAAAAAAGAAGTTCGTCCTATCCACCGACTACTGCCTTACGCTTGACCGTGTCCCAGAAGAATTTTACACTGAAATTATTGAGAATACTGCACAACTTGAGGAATGGAAAGACCTTTTTGCCATTCATGAGATAGCCAGTAACCTTATTGATACCGATTACACAGAGCCGATCTCCTTTGACTTTCTGAAAGAAAACCCGAATCTTATTTTAGACACCTGCCACTTTGATTCAAATTTCAAGAATTGCCTCTTATCACATTTTAGTGATCTAGACAATAAGGCAGATGGCTTGCTAATTCACGGTGAGAACTTTCAAGCATTAAATCTGCTAACCAAGAATCTATAAAAGCCATCTATATTGACCCGCCTTATAATACTGATGCCTCAGCAATTCTGTATAAGAATAATTACAAAGATTCATCATGGATGTCGTTAATGGCAGATCGGATTTCTGTCTCACGCGAACTACTAACTGACGACGGTATCTTCTGCGCTGCAATTGACGAAGTAGAAGCTGCAAATTTACGGCAGCTACTTCAAAATCTCTTTGGAAAAGAAAATGAATTGGGAATTGTTTCAGTATGTTCAAATCCAGCAGGATGTCAAAGACCTACAACCTTTGCTCCTGCCCATGAATATGTGATGTTCTTTAGACTAACCACTGCAGGCAAAATTGGTCGTCTTGAAAGGACAGAAGAACAACTAAAGAACGCAGAAATTGATGCACAGGGCCGATATTTCACTTGGAAAGGGCTTAGAAGTGGTGGCGGTCCAAACGCTTTTCGAGTCGCACGTCCCCGCTTATTCTATCCTCTATTTGTTAAGAATGAACTAATCCGAATTCCGCAAATGGAATGGGATGAGGAAAGTCGACAATGGAATCTCGTGGAATCACCATGTCCTGACGAAGCAAAGGTATTACCAATCAGACCAGACGGTGAAGAGATGACATGGGGATATGGAGTTGAAACGCTACAAGAAAAGTTGTCGGAAACTATCACAAGAACTGATAGACATGGTAATATTCGAATTGCAATTAAACGGTATCTAAATGAGGAAGGAATGCTACCCAAGACATGGTGGGGCAAAACAGAATACTCATCAACACATTATGGCACTATATTTTTAACAAGTATGCTAGGCGATAGTCTCGCGTTCATGTTTCCGAAGTCTATCCATCTTGTTGAGGATTGCCTACGCGTTTCTTCTCTCGGAATAAATGATACTGTGCTTGATTACTTCGGTGGCTCAGGCACTACTGTCCACGCCGCTATCAATCTCAATCGTCAGGACGCTTGCCAACGCAAATATATTCTTATTGAAATGGGACATCATTTTGATACCGCACTTATGTCCCGTATCAAGAAAGCCGTTTATGCCGAAAAATGGAAAGATGCCAAACCTGTCTCCCGTGAGAGTCAGCTTTCTCACATGTTCAAATACCAACGTATTGAATCTTATGAAGATACCCTCAACAACATAGAATTCAACGAACCCGAACATCAGAATCTGTTAATTGACGAACACCAACTGAATTACATACTGGAAAGCGATACAAAGGAAAGTCCAACATTCCTAAACATCTCCGAACTCAAAAACCCGTTCAACTATCAACTCAAGATCGTCAAAGATATGCAGACACAGAAACAAGACATAGATTTACCTGAAACATTCAATTATCTGATCGGTCTATCAGTTAAGACGCGTCAGTGCTTGAAAGATGAGGACAGACGTTATCTTGTCTACAAAGGCACAGTCGGACAAAAAACCGTGGTTATTATCTGGCGTGAAACTGCGGGGTGGGAACAAGAAGACTGGGAACGAGATTACAGTTTTATTCGGAAAAACAAACTCACAGCTGATGCAAGTGAGGTGTATATAAACACCGACTCTATTGTTCCTGATGTGAAACCCATAGATCCGCTTTTCAAAAGATTGATGTTTGGGTAAGTGAGAAAAAGAATGTGTTATAGTAAAACCTAAAAAGAGTGAGCACTCCTCGTGTGAGTTGCACAAAAATGGGGATACTAAAGCGAAACTGTTACATAAGCAGAAAGAGTAGAATGACGACTTTTTTTGTTAGACAAGTTCGGCACCATTCTGAAGTATGTGCATGAAAGCAGCAAAATCTCGCACCTCGGCCGCAGCACGACGCAACTGTTTAAGACGTTCTAAACTGTCAATGCTCTCAATATCAGACTTTATTGCTTCTGTCGTGTCAATTGTGAAACGGATAGAGAGCAACTCTAAAATACTCTCAACAGTATTATTACGTTCACCTTGTTCAATACCTTGTTCAATACCTCGTCTATATCCTTGTTCATCGCCTTGTTCAATACCTTGTTCAATACCTTGTTCAATACCTTGTTCAATACCTCGTCTATATCCTTGTTCATCGCCTTGTTCAATACCTCGTTGTATCACATGATCGTAAAAAGGTGATTGTTGCATAATTGCCTCCAATGAAGCGTCCTTAAATAGTTCGGTGGATTGGACAAAACTCCCGAAAAGCGAGAGCGCAAACAGAAGCGTCCCCCGCATCTTGACATCAACATCAACTGTCCGGATCGTCTCAATACACTTCTCAGTCCAAGCGTTACGTGTCATGTCCGATGGCGGATCCATCAGAGCCGTGAAAGGTAACACCCCTAAAACAGCAGGATCCAGGAACGCTGCACCCTCTAACTCATAGATACGTATAACGTTATAGCGGAATACGCCACCGCCCCGATCTTCGTTTCCATACGCATAGAAACCAGGATCGTTTCGACCTGCGGGAGGACGGAAATATAGCACCGTTGAATAGACATTCTTTTCATATTCCAAATAAAGAACACTTGAATAAGCAAGCATCCGTAAATGCATCGGTTTATACGTGCTGTCGTCGGTTTGTGCTTCTATATGTAATATCGCCTCCTCATCCGGCAAACGGACTTGATATATCATATCGCTCTGATGTGTCTTAATCGTGATATGTTCTGTGTTCAACCGATCAGTGACTTCCACCTCCGATGTCTTCAGTGCTAACACTGCTATGTCTCGCGGGAACTCCCCCGCAATATGTTTAAAAATCTTATCATACGCCGACATATCAGTATTATACCTGCTTTTATGAAGATATGTCAAGTGTTTTTTAGGGTTCTTCTTTGTCACTTGCCCCCATTTTTTCATGAAGTTTTCTGTGTTGGGTGTTTGGTAAAAGAAATGCTGTCCAAGTAGGCGGTTTATGGTAGAATACCTCCTTTAGAATAAATATTCTTTAAGAATACAAAAAGTAGGCATTCTGATGCGTTACACCCGAAAACGGGCGAATCCGAGAAAGATTATAGCAGGTTTCCAAAAGGTTTTCAAGCATGTTAAGATCTATTCAGTGATAACGATCATCAAAAAGATCATTGACGAGATCATTGACGCGTGGTGGACAAAGGAGGAACTCCTCTTATTTACCAAACAGACATGTCTGAAAAACTTGGACTTTTTCACCACATAAAGACAGACTTTCTCACACATAAAACGGACAAACACAACAATGGAACAAAACAAAATAAAAATGGGGGTAAGTGACCTACACTTAACTCTTGACACTTTTTGAGAAAAGTGCTACACTTAATAATGAAACGGAATTAGTCGTTTTGGGATTAAGTAAAATCGCTATAAACATAGATTTAGACTGAATTTATCGCTTGTTTTAATTACTAATTCATGATACAATATAGATAAGTATTAGGGGGTTATGAACCCCCTAAATGAACAAGAAAAGACGAGTTGTTTTTTCTGATGTTCGGTTTATTTGATTATTGTATCAGAAATTCATCAGAAAAATCAACTCCTAAAGAGGAGTACCTGATGAATTTAGTTGAAATTATGGAGCGATACCCTACACAAGAGGCGTGTATTGAACATCTTGAGGGAATACGTTGGGGTAATAAACCCCGTTGTCCGAAATGTGAGGGTCCCCGAACCTGAAACGCAAAAAAGAGAACGGCATAGGTAGAATAGGACGGTGGCATTGTTCTGATTGTGGTGCATCATTCAATGAAAATAGTTCAGTCGTTTTTGGAAATACCTATCATTTCAAGAATCGCAGTTACCGCTTTATCTGCATCTTGGAGTCTGTTTATGGAAGTATCTGAGTCAAATGACTGCGTTATTGCATCTTGCAATTCTTCCATCTTTGTAAGCGTGAGAATACCGTTCTCTTCCATATAGTGATAGGTGTTATATCGTTTGGGCAGGCGGTGTGTTTTATGCGTAAACTTTAAAACGAATACATTTCTGCCACTACTAGCAGCTTCACAGACCATAGAAAAACTATCTGCACTCACGATTAAGATGTCACTCAATGCAAGAATCGCTTGATACGGATCGTCTATTTCAGATACTGTATCGGGTGTAACAAAAATAGGACACCACTCCTCTTTTTCAAAACTTGACATCAAAAACTGTGTCACTTCAGTGGGTGTACGGCGAGAAGTTGTCAATAGAAATTGTAAGCGGTGAGTAGTTGCGAGTCTTTTACACGAATTATATAATTCTCTTGCATCCACCAACGAAATAGTCTCGTGTTTATCTGTCCCACCAAGGAGGATACCAATACGTTTTCGATGCTTTAATTTCAGTACATTCTGCAGAATTCTTCGTTCAGAATCTAATACTTCCATTGAAATAGGATTTGGAATACCGACAGTTTGGCAAATGGTGGGTCTGTTTTTCTGTTTTTTCCAATATAGCATTGGAAGTATGGCAAGGTTAAAATGACGAACGCCTACAGGAGAAGGACGTAGACAAGTGACAGTCTTGACATTTAGCAACTTACCCAAAAGTAAATTAACTGAGGCTACTGATGAACCTGTAGAGAGAATCAAGTCTGCTTCTTGAAGAAGGTATAATGAATTGTAAGATATGGTATCAAGACATCGGCGCAACAGAGCATGGATGAGGGATGTTGGTAACGGTATTCCCCCAAACATGCACATGAATGCACGCAGTAAATTGTCACGCCATTTGCTTTTAAATGCAATATCAATCCATTCTGAATCACAATCAGGTATATTTTGTATGATACCCAGAGATTGTTTAAAATGTCCTGGTTTCTTATCACTTAAGACGACTATTTTCATAAATGAACTAATATATTGCTAATCTTGAAAATATATCCGTTACGTATCTCAGTCTTCTATTCAGCAATCAGTAGATGTGCCAGAAACGAGTATATATATTACGCAAATCCAATATATCTTGCAACGAAGAACACTGCGAAATAGTGAACAAGTGGGTTTACCTCATCACGTCTGCCTGTTACCAACTTCAAAAATGACATCGAAATAAATCCAAATGCTATACCCTCTGTAATGCTAAATGATAGCGGCATCATGACAACTGTAATTGCAGCAGGAATTGCTTCAGTAAAATCATCCCAATTGATTTTCACAAGCTCCTTCAATAGCATACAACCAACGGCTATTAGAGCAGGACCAATCATTGGATGTAACTGTAACGAAACCGTTGCAAGACCACCTAGTGTGGAAATTGTCTGATCTACAAATATGGAATCACCTACAATTCTAATAATAGGGGAGAAGAACAGTGCTAAAAGCATGAGGAAACCTACAACCACTGTTGTCAAACCTGTGCGACCCCCCTCTGCAATGCCTGACGCACTTTCAATATAGCATGTCACAGTAGATGTTCCAAGACATGCACCCCCGACTGTCCCAACGGCATCGGTCAATAGTGCCTGACGCGCTTTAGAGAGTTTACCATCTTCAAGTAGATCTGCTTCGTGACCTGTTGCAGTCAGAGTACCAATACTGTCAAACATATCAACAGAGAAAAACACAAAAATAATCGGGATTAGCTCTACTCTGCTAAAAATCTCCTTAAAACTTAATTTGAAAAGCGTCGGTTCAATTGATGGCGGTGCAGAAAATACTCCATCAAACTTTACAATACCAAATATGAGTGAAAGTAGTGTTGTAGATAAAATACCTATCAGGATAGCACCCTTTACTCTATGTGCCATTAAAGCCAATGTGACAAGTATGCCAAATATTGCAATTAAAACGGGTCTTGAATGGATGTCTCCAAGCGTAACAAATGTAGCTCCGTGAATAGTGATGATGCCACTCATCTGTAGTCCAATAAAGGCAATAAACAAACCGATACCGACTGCAATGGCATTATTCAGTGATGAAGGAAGCGCATTCATCACTGCTGCCCGCAACCCTACAAATGAGAGTATGACAAATAACATCCCTGAAATGAAGACAATCCCTAATGCTTCTTGCCACGGCAGGTTAAGTTCTTGATCTAAGCATAAAGTAAATACAAAATAGGCATTAATTCCCATACCAGGTGCAAGTGCAACCGGATAATTCGTTAGAAATGCCATCAAGAATGTTGCACCAGCACTTGATAAACACGTTGCCACCATCACAGCACCTTCATCCATACCTGCGATCTTTAACAGGGAAGGTTGGACGAATATGATGTATGAGAGAGACATGAATGTTGTAAACCCAGCAACTATTTCTCGGCGAACACTCGTATGATTCTCTTTTATCTTAAATAATTTTTCTAACACAGTCTCCCCCTATTGTATTTAAACGAGCCTCTAAAGCATCCAATTCGTCTAACAAAGCCTTTGGTAGTCTTTCCTCAAACCGTGCATAGTGTTCACGGATTGATGTAATCTCATCCAACCACTCTTCTCTGTCTACATGCAGTAGTTCATCCATCTGTTCTTCAGTAACGTTGATGCCAGAGGTGTCAATTGCATTTTTCGCAGGTACAAAACCGATCGGTGTTTCAGTAGCTTCTGCTTGATCGTTGATCCGATCAACGATCCACTTCAGCACACGACTATTCTCGCCGAAACCTGGCCACAACCAATCACCATCCTCATCCTTACGGAACCAATTAACATAGAAGATACGCGGGAGTTTATCCGCATCCGTTTTCTCACCCATCTCTAACCAATGTGCAAAGTAATCCCCCATATTGTATCCACAGAATGGAAGCATTGCCATAGGATCCCGCCGCAGTTCGCCAACAGTACCAGCAGCTGCTGCAGTTCGCTCTGACGAGGCAATTGAACCGATAAACGTTCCATGTTGCCAATTGAACGCCTCAAACACAAGAGGAACAGTGGATGCGCGTCTACCACCAAACAAAATTGCAGAAATCGGCACACCATTCGGATCCTCCCAATTCGGATCTATGATAGGACATTGGGATGCTGGAGTCGTATAACGTGAATTCGGATGGGCAGCGGTTTTTTCATCACCAAGATGCCAGTCTTCAGCAAGCCAACTTGTTAATGTCCCCGGCGCATCGTCACTCATCTCTTCCCACCAAACATCATTGTCTTCTGTCAGTGCGGAATTCGTAAATATGGAGTTTGATGCAAGCGTATGCATAGCATTCGGATTTGTGTCCATAGAGGTCCCTGGAGCAACACCAAAGAATCCCGCTTCTGGATTGATCGCATAAAGCCTACCATCTTCACCAAATTTCATCCATGCAATGTCATCACCAATTGTCTCTGCTTTCCAACCGGGTATCGTCGGTGTTAGCATCGCAAGGTTCGTTTTCCCACAAGCACTCGGAAAGGCTGCTGCAATGTATGTCTTTTTACCTTCAGGATTAGTTAATCCTAAGATAAGCATGTGTTCCGCCATCCAACCATCGTTTTTTGCCATAATGGAAGCAATCCGCAGCGCATAACATTTCTTGCCAAGTAAGGCGTTACCACCATATCCACTTCCAAAAGACCAAATAGAACGTTCCTCAGGGAAGTGCACGATATACTTATTGTCAGGATTGCAGGGCCAAGAAACATCTTCCTGCCCGGGTTCAAGTGGTGCACCGACAGAGTGTAAACACGGCACAAAATCACCAACTTCACCTAAAATATCCAACACCTCTTTACCCATGCGCGTCATAATACGCATATTCACCACAACATAAGGCGAATCACTAATTTCAACACCAATATGCGAAATCGGTGATCCAAGCGGACCCATACTGAAAGGAACAACATACATTGTTCTACCTTTCATGCACCCCTTAAATAAATCCTTTAATGTTCCCTTCATTTCTACTGGATCGTGCCAATTGTTGGTTGGTCCTGCCTCAATCGGAGTTTTGGCGCAGATGTATGTCCTTCCCTCAACGCGAGCGACATCTTCAGGATCAGAACGTGCAAGGAAACTACCAGGCCTCTTATCCGGATTTAAACGAATAAATGTCCCATTTTGCACCAATTGTTCACAGAGACGGTCATTCTCCTCTTGTGAACCATCACACCAATAAATATCATCGGGTTGGCACAACTCCGCTGTTTCCTTAACCCAACTGAGCAGTTTACTATTGTTTGTCATTCAAGTCCTCCAATTTTTTTATTCTCAAGATATACTAACACAAATTTACGATTGTTGCAATCAATTTAAAGAAGTACCGTTTGTAGTAGGGCAATTCATTGCCCGTCTTACCGTTTTCTTTTAAAAAGATGCACCTAACTTCACATGGATTTTCCCATGCAGTGCTGAATCACCAGCAGCCAGACCATAATCCAATTGGATAACCCCGCTTTTAGATTCAAGCCTTGCACCAATACCGTACCCGACACGGAGTTTGTCGAACGCTGACGGTTTATCCACGAAAGTAACCGAACCCATATCCAAAAAAGTAAATATCTGAGAATTCCTACCCATCAGGAATCGGTATTCAAACGTAGCATGAGCACGACGCGGTCCAGAAAACCAATCCTCGTCATAACCTCTTAAAGAATTAACACCCCCTAAATAAAAGAGTTCTGTCGGTGGTATATTTATTCCCCATGCCGATGCACCGTGTATCTCTATAGCAATTACTTGGTTTTCCCAAGTCTGAAAATACTGCTGAATATCAAGCCATAACTTCCTTAATTTGAAGTCACTTCGTGATACCTCAACTGCAATACTGTCTCTTCTACCTTCTGTCGGGTTTAGATAATAGTCTCGCGAATCCTTTGTGAAACGTACTGAAATACTGTATTTTGAACCGCTATGCATCTGCAGGGAGTCCGTATCAGAGACAGTATTATCACTGTCATTGATAGGGGACTGTAGGATAAGATCTGTACGTTGCGGGATTAGTGCATCATAGCGAATCTGTTTATAACCAAAAATAACTTCGCTTTGATAGAAATCTCCAAACCTTGTATGACCGCTAATGCTACCCGACTTTTCCTCTGATTCTGCATCACTGAATTGACTACGTTGTTTGAGCTGACTATATGAAAACCCTAAAGAGATAGGTCTACCGAATACCCAAGGTTCAGTATATCCGACACTCAGTGATCTCAACAGACCAGATTTCCAATAGAAATTGATATTACGCCCAGTACCAAGGAGGTTCGTCTCACTGACTTCAACCACCCCCGTAAGATGAGGAACATTATCAGAACCTTCAACGGGTGGTGCATAACCCAAAATCCCAATTAATCTACCAGTCCGTGCTTCAGTAACCTTCACATTAAAGATAATAGAACCATCTGTCGGACCTTCCTCTAACATATTCGGATGAATCTCGTAAAAATAACCTAAATTTCGCAATCGGTGGTAACTTTGGTCAATCTTTCTTTGATTATACGTTTCGTTCACTTGCAATGGAATGTCTCTAAGGACAACATAAGGTTTTGTCTTATGTAATCCACTTACCTTAATTTCACTGAGCTTAACAAGTGCACCTTCGTTGATTTTCAATGTAAAATCGATTCTACCATCTGCAGGTGAGAGATGCGTAATTGTCGGTTCAATTTCAACCTTCGGATAGCCATTTTCACTATATAGAAAATGTATTCTTTCTATACCTTGCTCAAGAGATGTTTTCGTAAAAAACTTTCCATTGTTTAGATGCATCTCTCGTAGAATCTCAGAATTAGACAGCAGTTTATTTCCCGAAAGTGAAAAATCACCATAACGGAGTCTCTTACCTTCACGGATTCTTGTATCTATTGCCAAACGAGAATTGTCGACTGAATGAGGGATAGGAACAGGCAACACTTGTGCAAAAACATAACCATCATGTCGATAGGATGATACAATTCGATTGAATCCATCTCTGATCTCGTTACGTGAATACACCTTCTTTGACTCCCAACCGAAAAGATTACGTAACTTTCTTTGACTGAAATGTTTGTTACCATCAAAGGTTATTTTTATAATATTGTAAAGAGGTATGGAGTCGATATCAACCACGTCCTTTGACGTATCATTTTCCCCTATAGATGACACCTCAATCCCATAGACTTCTTTAGTTTGAAAAGTAAGATAAATAATGGGAAAGCAAAGGAGAATAGATAGAAATATGGACTGAAAAGCACGGCACGGTCCCCTGGGTTCTTTACCCATCTAAAATATCCCCTATTAAATGTCCTAGGCTCATGTTGATATTGAATGCATTTCTTATACTTGAACGAGTTTTTCATATAAAATCAACGGAGACAGATTTCACGAGCAAGTCTTGCACTCGGCACACCTCGACAAACACCACACAACAACAGAACCGCCTGGGGCGGTGTCAACTGCTTCTGTTCAAAAACTGTTCCACTATTGTTCCACTATAAAGATTATATACACCATCACAAGTCCGACACCGATAAATTTGCAGATGGTTTTTCTGGGTTCTGCCAAAGAGACGTGACTCCGCCACGCCCGCACCGCAATGTGGACAGTCTAAACCTTCATGGTGGACATGTTTCAGCAACCAAGCAGCCGCTTGTTCTTCATCTATAAGATCTATTATTGAGAAATCCATACTTTAAAGTTTAAACTATTTAAAAAAATATTGCAATATTTTTATTGCAATAAAAATAAAATTGCACTAAAATTATATAGTAAAGTTAACAATTAATGAGACATTTCACCTCATACACCGATGATGGAGACCACCCAGCGTAGGGGCGAGGTCACCTCGCCCGTTGCGGCGTGTTTCATAAATTCTAAAGTTCACTATAAATGAGCCTTCCACTATTAATGTTCGCTCGCCATTCACAGAATATAATAGCGATAATCGCTATCAAGACGGTTGCCGCTATCGTCAGCATATTAGTTCTATTTGTAATTGACAATAACTTGTAAATTTGCAATAATAGTTTATATGAATATTAGAGGATCAAATAAGCAAATTTAGTATTATCTTTATTAATGATGGTTTTTGCACAGGAGGTATTTTGTGTCTTTCTCAATTAAAAAAGAAAACTTGTCAGCACAATATCAAATATTGTTCTTATTTGTTTCGCGTTATCCCTATTCTTGTTTGTATTCAATACTTGGGTAGAAGCACAACGGGACGAAGGAACTGTCTCTGGTATCTGGACTTTTGATGATGGAACAGCAAATGATAGCTCTAATAAAGGTCTAAATGGTGCCATTGTGGGGGACCCTAAATCTGTTGATGGTATTGCTGGGAAAGCATTGGAGTTTAACGGAACAACTGATAGTATTCACATACCAGATTCACCAAACATCAATACTACCAATATAATTACAAATAGGACAATTGCAGCTTTCTTCAATTGTACAGACGTCTCTAAAAACCAAAAACAAGTGATTTTTGAGGAAGGTGGACGAACAAGAGGTCTAGTCCTATACGTTTTTGAAGGACAAGTCTATGTCGGCGGATGGAATCGTGCCGAATACAATTGGAACGGAGAATGGTTATCTGCTGAAATCAGATCAAATCAGTGGTATCATGTGGCATTAGTCATTCGCGATGCTGAAGGGAAGGTAGAAAGTGACAGGCTTGAGATGTGGCTTGATGGAAAACTCGTCGAAAAGTCTGATGGTGGACAACTACACCCACACGGCGACGACAATGCTCTCGGATCTCTAAAACAGAACACTGTATACCATGATGATGGTGGCGGAATAACTACATACGCTGACTGGTTTCACGGGTTACTTGATGAAGTACTAATTTATAATTCAGCGTTCAACCAAGGCGATTTTAATCAACTTGTAAAACCGCTGAGTGTTGAACCAGATGGGAAATCTACAACGACATGGGGCAAAATCAAGAGTCAACGCCTCATAGACTAATGGAGTATCCAGACTTATTTTGTAGGTCGGGTAGAGCAAAGTGCCATTAAAATATTAACTGGCAACACGTTTTGACTGTGACTAGCATGTCCAAATCAACACAGAATGTGTGTAGACGAATATGCGTTTGGTATTCGCCATGATTCTGTGGGATCCGCTACGCTCTACCCGAACTATAGAAGAAGTCTTGACAAGGTAATAGTCGATTCTATGTACATCAAGGTACATAGTCAATATCCATTTTCAAATGTTTAT
Source organism: Candidatus Poribacteria bacterium (assembly GCA_965208245.1). Taxonomy (GTDB): domain Bacteria; phylum Poribacteria; class WGA-4E; order WGA-4E; family WGA-3G; genus MSPOR6. The sequence continues at coordinate 3,385,026 of OZ242325.1, read as the reverse complement.
AAACTATTTACGCAATATTGAATGTAAGTTCAACAAATTGGAGGATATGTAGTGTTTAAATATGTTTCTATTCTTAGCGTATTACTCATGCTAATTTCTATCACAAGTTTTGCGGCAAGAGATGAGGACACTGTTCAGGCAATCTGGACTTTTGATGAAGGTGACGCAATTGACACTTCTGGCAAAGAGGTTAACGGAACATTAGTAGGTGATCCTGAAGTTGTTGACGGCGCAATGGGGAAAGCCTTCCAGTTTGATGGGGTAGACGATGGTATAAAGTTACCCGATTCAAACGGTCTCAACACGGGCGGTCCCTTTATGAACCGAACAATCGCAGCATTCTTCAAATGTGACGACGTTACTGTAACCGATCAAAAACAGACAATCTTTGAAGAAGGTGGACGTACCCGCGGTATTGTTGTTCATGTCTTTGATGGTAAAGTATACGTAGGTGCATGGAACCGCGCTGAATATCAGTGGGCAGGCGCGTGGCCCTCAGCAGATGTTGAATCTGGTGTCTGGTACCACGTCGCTTTAGTATTACGAGATACTATAGAAGAAGTTCAGGATAACAAATTTGAAATGTGGCTTAACGGTGAACTGATCGCAAGTGAACCCGGTGGACAACTCTTTGCACATGGAGATGATACAGGAATAGCACACACAAACGCTAATGCAGTTTTTCATGATGACGATGGCTCAGGAACTGATATCCACTATTTCGGCGGAATCATTGATGAAGTCATTGTATACAATTCAGCTTTTGTCGCATCGGATTTTGAAGAATATGCAGATGCAATTCAGTCGATAACAAGTGTTGAAGCACAAGGTAAATCTACTACTACTTGGGGCACACTCAAAACACAAAGACTCAGGTAGCAATCACAGTAACCGAGCATTAGTGGTTTGTATGTCTTTAGTCTCATAAGAAGATTAAATTAATAAATAGCATGACTTACGCAGTTTCCCCTTCAGTCCCCCTGATCAGGGGGACTGAAGGGGTTAAATCACTAAAATACCATTGAAATTACGAGGGTTTTCGGTAAATTGATGATATAGATGTCCGTAGGACTGTTCTTATCACATCTTCATTATACATAACCTTTTGATAGATAACAGGCAAAAACAATGAATATAAATGAACGTTTCCAAAGTTACACACGATCCGAACTACCTCCCAAATTTAAGGAAAGACTTGACTGTAAACAGATCACTGAGATTGCCTTATCACCTGATGGAACAAAACTTGCTGGTAGTGGTGAAGGACGTATATGGGTCTATGGTCTGAACAGCAACGAGCAGATAGCAATGCTTGCAGGACATGCGGATCGCATACGCGCTTTGGCATTTGCACCCGACAACACCTCAATCGCAAGTGCAAGTGAAGACAATACACTTAGACTATGGGATACGAACAAGGAGAACGAGATTGCAACAGTCGCTGGTGATACATCAAACCTTGCAACAGCCTTAGCATCTTCTCCAGATGGCGTTCCTTTGACAGCATGGAACGAAGAGACTGTCCGGCTACTCAGTAGTTCTGGTACTGAACCTTCGCGTATCAGAACACTGCAATATTCAGATGATGGAAATACCCTTGTCAGCGGTGGCGTGGACGGTAAAATACGTGTCTTTGAAATTGAAACAGGTCGACAACAAGCATCATTTGCTGCCCATGACGGTTTAGTTTTATCTCTCGCTCAAACTTCGGATAGTAAAATCTTTGCCAGTGGTGGGTCCGATGCTACTGTTCGCTTATGGGACATGCGTAATCAACGTCTGCTAGCTACTTTGACAGCACATGCTGATTCTGTCTATGCATTAGCATTTTCAGAGAACACAGAAATGCTTGCCAGTGGTGGAAAAGACCCCAATATTCGACTTTGGAATATCATCGCAAGAGGTCTCAGGCATACTTTACCAATTCAGGACGGTTTTGTTTGGAAATTAGCGTTTATACAAGACAGAGACAGTGATTCAGAAAAACTCGTTTGTATCAATAGAGACGGAAACCTCTTGACATGGAAATGAACGTCCATTCTTTCCATTTACTGCCAATTGTTTTCATCCTCTGTTATCAAACCTTCCTTACTTTTTTCTATAATGCTCTTCCTGAATAATTGCAATTGATCATATTCACTTTTCTCAAAATGCTCGAAATGGACTTCAAGGTAAATCACCCATAGTAGGAGTGTGAACTCACGGTCAATATAGATATCCTCTGCCTGTACATCAGGAAAATGTTCAGTATTGATTTCACGATACACTCGAATAAGTTCATGCTCAAAAGACCGGTTTTGTCCTGTATAATACTTTACTGTTTCATCAAATGCATACTCAAGTTCACGCTTCGGTTTATAGCCTTTGGAGACACTGTATATGGCACTGTCATATCCACCGAGTATTTTCTCATACAGCCAATATGACATATCCGGGACAAGGTTGACACTGTTCTTTCCATTTACCTTTGAGACGCATCGAAATCCGAGAGTCCCTATCCCATCAGCAGCGGGATGTTGACTTACGGTTGCTATGTCTAACTCATCTGCTTCTTCAAACCATGAACCCCCGCATGTTCTATGATATCTTCCGTGTATATCGTTCGCATCTAGCCTATCTAAACACCATTCATCAACATTACCGATCATATCGTATAGACCGAAATCATTGGGTTGATAGCTGCCAACTTTTTTTGTTAGTGGAATACGAAAACTAACTTTTCCGTTGTATCTACCGAAGTTTGCTCTCTTTTTTGGATTGTCATTACCCCATGGATACTTCTTCTTTTTGAGTAGACCGCGTGCTGCTCTTTCCCATTGTGCTTGTGTGGGTAAATTCTTACCTACCCATTCTGCATACGCTTTTGCAGCAAACCAACTCATACCACAAGCAGGATGATCGGCTCTATCTATCGGATACATATTGTTTTTCCAACCCGAAAGATATGTATCCCCAACCAAAGAGATGAGTGCTTTGTCCTGTTGCCATAGCGGATTGGCATCCAAGAACTTCTTAAATTGTCTATTTGTGACCTCATACTTATCCATATAGAAAGCTTCAAGTCCATCACCTGCAGGTATCAGAACCATACCATCAGGCACTTCAGCATGACCCAAATTGAGGTTTATCATTGTAAATAGAATGATCGCCAATGTGAGGTATATTTTCTTTAGGTTTTTCATTTTTTCTACTCCAAGTTCTCTCATCGTAGGGGCGGGGTTTCCCCGCCCGATTATTATCGGATTGTGATCATAATCTTCATAATTGAGAGTTTTATTTCCTGATTTTATTTTTACTGTGTTCTTTTTTCTAATTCTGTTTCTACATTTCAACTGCCGTTTTCTGATATAAAACACTCTGAACACCTATCACAGCAGTATTTATCGTGTGTATTAATTTTTGTAATGTTCAGTGTCATTCTTGAATGACATATTTTATACGCAATTATTATGCCAATGTTCTAGTGCTTTGTTGAGTTCTACTATGTAGGTCGGGTAGAGCGTAGCGAAACCCGACCTACGAAGAAGACTTGACAAGGTACTAGCTTATTCTATAATGTCTTTGACTTTCTTGAACTTATCCTCTGCAAATCGACCCCATTCCTTAATCTTCTCATTTCTATAAACTGCATTGTCCCATTCTTCCGCAGCCATCGTCAATGCTTCATCCTCCGTGACTGGCATCCGAACAAGTGCTGCTATTGCTGCTTTGCGTTTCTCAGGATCGTCAGTCTTACGGATTACAGTCCAAGCATCAACAAGATCCTTATGTGAATCTATGATCAGTACACCGAACAGGTCATTCACAATATCCCATCGCTTACTTCCTACTTCAGCATCATAAGGAAAGGGATCAACATCATCCGGTAGTTTGAAGGGATTGGTTACAATAGACCTTTCCCCCAATTCATCATAGAGTGTTGGTATCACACTTGCGCGATTGAGTCCACCTTCCCAGTTCGGACCTTCGGGGTCATCTTCAGGAAGCATCCAGAGTTTTTGTGCCTTATCGGACAAAACAAACGTGATGAACTTCTTCGCTACCTCCATATTTGGCGCGCCTTTCAGTATAGCAATTGAATCCGGATTGACCACAATACCATCAGCAGGTAACACATATTTGATTTTGTCCTCTCCTACAGCAGCAATTTGACTATATGCATAGAAGTCAATTGCCAATCCGTAGACCACCTCTCCATTGGCGACATCTCTCGGTATAACGTTTGCCCCAGCAGAGAATTTCTTGACATTGCTACCCAATTTTGTCAGGAGTGCAAACCCTTTCTCCCATCCGTGTGTTTGTAGGATTATCTCATACATCATGTGTGCACTACCGCTTTCTCTTGGGTCAGCAGCCCCTATTTCATCGATCAGTGCAATGTCACCTAAGTCCTCCCATTTTGAAGGTGTCGTGAGGTCCTTAATTTGCCGCACTTGGTCGTTATACATGATGCCGAAACTAGACAACACTGCTCCATACCAACGATATTGTGCATCATATACCGGAATACCGTGATATGATTGGGGTATCAGTTTCAGTTGTTCGTCTGGAATCTTATAAGGAGTCAATAGATCCAATTCTGCCAATCTAAGGTAACTATCCGTTCCACCCCCAAAGAAAATGTCATGTTCAATTCCGTCAGGCAGACGATCAAATTCTGTTGTGATCAACTTATAATTGGTAGATGTTCCGCCAGCATCCCTCCAATTGATTTCCACTGTTTTACCTGTCTGTTCCTTATACCAGGCCTTAAAACTGCCGCCGAATACCTCTTTAATACCATCCGGATGTGGTGATATGATGACGAGTTGATCGTCTGATTGTTTGCTTGGTTGACATTGCCAGAATACCATCAATCCAACCAGTATGATGACCAAAGTTGCAATGTGTCGGATACTGTTCCTTTGCAGAAATGGGTTAGACTTGGACATTTTTTATATTTCTCCTCTGTGTTGTGAAAATTTGGGTCAGACCTTAAAAAAGTGAGACGATATCTTTCATTTTCCATGTTAAAACAATGATTCCTCCGAGAAGGATCAGATACCATATAATCATGGACTTTACATGTTTTCCCTTGAAAAATGAACGGTTGGGTCTCTGCAGTTTCATCTGTTAGTTCCTCTTATGGATTTTGGGAGGGTTTTCGTTTAAATAATGATATTGGTTTCTGCCTGCCCGATTTTTAGAATTTCAAATACGTTTCCATTGACGCGAAATCTTGCAAATAAAGCGACTGTCAAGTTGACCATTTCCACACTTTTTGAAACGATAATAGACTTACGTTTGAAACGCCCGAACCCATGTCGCATGCGACATGGGTTGCGTTCTATAGCATGCGTTTCCTTTTTCGTCTGAACCAACTTTTCACGCGGTATCACAGAGGCATACGTCTGATAGTCATCGGTATAATAGACCTTCACATTCCATTTTTCTAAGCGTTTGATAAGTTTTTCAAGGGTTTCTTTATCCCGATCACCACATTCCCAGGCGATGAGTTCTCCTGTATCACGACACATAACTTTCCATATCCAGAGTTTCTGCTTTTTTTTCAGATAATGCCACATTTCATCAAGTTCAAGCACGACGGTTTCGGTTTCCTGGGGGTCAGGAGGTTTTGCATGTTCCCCGCCAAAGTTTCGTATCCACTCAAGGATAGTGGAAGGCGATGCTTCAAGCATTTTTGCGATGGCATTCATGGAGAGCCCGTGGCAATATAGAAAAACAGCGAGGGCTTTCTCTGCCGGGGGGCTTCCTGTATATATGTGATTTTCAGTCCATTGATAGCCGCAGTCTTTGCACTTATAGCGTTGTTTTCCGTTGATATGTCCATTTTTGACGAAGTGTGGATGTTGACATCTTGGGCAACTCATAGTCGTCTCCTCGCGTTGCATAGTTGGATTTATGCTAAGGATAGCATTCCTATTTTTGTGTGTCAATAAAAAAATCATTCGATTTTTCTTGACACTTTTTGAGAAAAGTGCTACACTTAACAATGAAATAATGAAGATGTGATAAGAACAGTCCTACGGACATCTATATCATCAATTTACCGAAAACCCTCAAAACAGTGTCATTGTGGTACCACGCGCAAATATGCGTCTGACACCCGCGGATATAGATGTCGCTAAAAATAGCATTGCAGAAAGAAACTGATGTTTTGCTGTTACAATTAGAGACACCGATTGATACTTCAGAACACGCAATAGAGATTGCTAAAGCGAATGAGACGATAGTTATCCTTGATCCTGCACCCGCACGTCCGCTGCCAGCAAGTCTCTTATCTCAGGTGGATATCTTAAAACCTAACGAAGTGGAGGCAGGTGTGTTGTCTCGACGTGATGTTAGCACACCAGAGGAGGGGATTGCAGCTGCTAAAGTATTACAATCTCAGATTGCATCCGATGGAATCTCTGCTGTCGTGCTGACGCTTGGGGAACATGGGGTTTTGGTACATACGAAAACCCAGACGGCACATATTCCCCCAATGTCAGTTGAAGTCGTGGACACAACAGGCGCAGGAGATGCATTCAGCGGTGCATTGGCAACTGCACTTGCAGAGGATAAACCGTTGATTGAAGCAGTCAAATTCGCTAACGCTGCAGGTGCAGCCGCAGTAACAACGCTTGGTGCAACACCATCAATGCCAACACGAGAAAGAATCAAGGAAATCCTTTCTAATACATAATCAAACTCTAATACAGAAACGTGGAAACCGAGAGGAGAATATAATGAAAAGAATAACCGCACTCTTCATAATCTATATAGCATTAGTCGCTACTGTGATGACATCCGTTTCCCAAGAGGATTGGGAACAGGATATGAAAAAGGGATTTGAAAAAGTTCTGTCAGCTAAGAATGATTGGGTTAATAGACATCGTGATTTCATCACTGATTGGCGTGGCAAGGGACACCTTGCTGAACTTATACAACTATACGAATTGGAGAAGGTCAATCGGACAGACGATGCAGCTTTTATTTATGCTTTAGGGTATGCTTATGCATTGACTGAAGAGAAAGATGACCGTGAATCAGTTGAGAAGGCTGAAACAAATTTCAAAACTGCAATTACACTCGATCCTTCTATGTTTTGGGCACATTATAGTCTCGGGGCAATTTATCAGAGACAGCAGAAATATGACGAAGCACTGACTAAATTTGAAAGCAGCCTCTCATTAAATCCTAAATACTATCCTGCATATTACTACATTGGCGAAATCCAGATCAAAAAAGGAGAACATGCTGAAGCACTCAACTCTTTTGAAACTGCACAAGCAATAAATCCGAAGTGGGTATACCCCGTATACGGTATAGGTCTGGTATATCTTGATCAAGGCAACTTGAATATGGCACGAGAGACTTTTGAGCGTGCTATTCAGAAAAACCAAAAGTTTGCACCTGCTTATGTCAAACTTGGACAAGTACTTGCAATGACAGGTTTTTTTGAGGATGCATTGATGGAATATCAGAAATCCGCAGAATATCAACCGTATACTGCAACAGATGTCTTTGAACTTGCGGTTATTTTTTCTGAGTCTGACAATCCTGATGGTGCTATTCAGTTGTATCATCGGACGCTTGAAATAGATCCCAACTACGGACCCGCACACCTCGCTGTAGCAGATGAACTATACGCTCAAGGGAACACGGATACCGCAGTTGTCCACTACAAAAAAGCAATCGAATTTGATCCGACACTCAAGGACAGTTTCTTTGATGTTTTGCGTCCACACTTCATCGGCGAAATTGGGGTTGCTGAAGCACGTGTTATTTTGGATAAAGCGATGGCTGTCTTACCCGATGATCCACGCTCTCATTTCTACATGGGTAAGATTGAAGCAGATTCTGATAATCCCGAAAAAGCCATAGAACACTATAATAGAACACTTGAGATCGTTGAAGTTGACCCCAGTTATTTAGAAATGGAACTTCCCGAAGGACATTTTAATGATACCTACCTAAAGTTAGGTGATCTCTATCGTAAACAGAACGATTTAACGAATGCATTAAAGAACTATCAGCGCGCACTTGAGTTGAATCCTAAATTAGCCAATCGCTTTAAAAATGAAGGTAAGAGTGCTTATGAAGCAGGAAACTATGAAGGCGCAATTGAACCTTTAAGCATTCATCTCATTCTTTATCCAAAAGACTTAGATGCGACATATCTGTTGGGTCAATCCTACGAGGCGAAAGATGATAAAGATAACGCACTCATGTATTATGAAAAGACTCTTCAATTGGATGCCGATCGTACAGATGTGCTTCACAAGATGGCGGATATCTATCAAGAGAAAGAATCCCATCAGTTGGTCATAGATACCTTGAAACGGGTCATTGCATTGAACGCAAACGATGCCCAAGCGCATTACAAGTCGGCACTCGCATACCTGACTCTGAATCAGTCTGATGCTGCCCTATCTTCATTACTCGAAACTGTTCGGATTGAACCCGACAATGTCAAAGCACAATATCAGATTGGGTTGATGTATCAGAACAGAGAAGATATCAACAAGGCAATCGTCTATTTTGAGAAAACAATTGAATTAAATCCGGACAATCCTGAACCGTTCTTTCGTCTTGGTGGTATCTATGAAAAACGACAAGACGAAGACAATATGATCCGTGTTTATCAACCTGCGTTAATACTGGAACCGAATCATCCAACTATACATCACAAACTTGCTATTACATTTGAAAAACGTTTCAGGAAAGGTCCTGAAGAGAACAGAGAAGAGAATCTACAGCAAGCACTGCATCACTACGGATTAGCAAACGAACATGATCCAGAACATTTTGAATGGCACTACAATTATGCACTGCTACTTGATGAGAAAGCAGCATCACTGGAAAACTATCATAAACATGCTGGAATGGCAGTGAAAGCATATACTAACACAATTGCGCTGAAACCTGATTTCGTTGATGCTTACTTTAAACGCGCAATGATCACGAATCGCTATAAACGGATAGGAGAGGAACTCTATCTGAGTGCACAGATAATAGAGGATTTTAAACAGGTTGTCATGCTAAAACCTGACTACGTTGATGCATATTTTCAAATGGGAACGTTACAAGTATGGATAGATGATTTCGAACTGGCAGAGGAAAACTTTCAGAAGGTCATACAGTTGAACCCGAAATATAGAGGTGTTCACACCGAGCTTGGTAAACTGGCAGAACGCGAAAAAGATTGGAAAAAAGCGATACAACTCTATAAAAAAGAGATAGCGATAGATGACAAAGCAACAACTGCTTATCAACGCCTCGGAGACCTCTACTATAATTCTGAGATGAACCTCAATAAAGCAAAAGCAACCTTGGAAAAGGCACTTGCACTAAACGACAAACATGTCAATACCATTATTGTGTATGCAAATGTCTTATACAGTATGGACAGGTTGGGTGCAGCATCGGAACAGTTTGAGCGTGCATTACAACTGGAGTCCAGCAATATAACAGCGAATTTTAACCTCGCTCTGATGTATGAATATACTGAAAGATACGAACTGGCTAAAGCACAATGGAAGAAGTTTCTTAAATTGGATCCACCGGAACAGTGGAAGCTTGAGGCAGAGAAGCATCTGAATAAACTTGGCGGAAAATAGTCAGTATACTATAACGAAACCTATTATTCCCCGGGCCGGTAGGTGTGATTTCCCAGGGCGGTGGGGGTGATTTCCTTATTGCACCCACCGCCTGGGAAGGTCACTAAATTGACGCTAATGGTGATTAGATTTTGCTCAATATTAACGCTATTCGTAAAGGTCTGAAAACAGAGATCATCGGTAAACCACATATTGTATATTTTACAGAAATCACATCAACAAACGACTGTGCGAAAAAAAACGGAAAACTACAAGCAGTTAAAGAGGGGACATTGATCATCGCCGAACATCAGACGGCAGGTCGCGGACGATACGGGAGAACATGGGAAGCACCAAAAGGGAAGTGTATACTTGCATCTGTTGTTTTCAGACATAGACTTAAGCATGACCATGTACATCTACCAAATCTGATCGGTGCACTATCTATTGCACAAGCAATCAATGAACTTACAGGTCTTGAAGCGTATATCAAACATCCAAATGATGTAAGAATATCACACAAGAAAGTTGCAGGGGTTCTTACTGAGATACAATATGACAGCAATCGTGACCCTTTTTTCGTGTTAGGTTTCGGCGTTAATGTCAACACAAATAAATCTGAATTTCCTAAGAAACTGAGAGATAAAGCAACGTCAGTGTCAATTGCTGCATCAAACGATGACAGGTGTGAAATCGCCCAAATCTCTCGAAGAATTCTACTGAAAACTATTCTGGAGAAACTTGAGGCAAACTATCTCTATCTCAAAACCGGTGAAACAGCAAGAATTGCAAAAGCAGTCAAAGTATGGGAAGAAAAAGAGTGAAAGTAGTTGTAAGTGCATGTCTACTTGGTGTCAACTGTAGATTCGATGGTGGAAATAGCAAGCATAAAAATGCGGTTGAACAGAGCCAATCTCACGATCTCATACCTATCTGTCCTGAAGAAGCAGGTGGGCTGCCGACACCGCGCCCTCCGGTTGAGATTGTCGGAGGCGATGGATATGATGTCTTAGATGCGAAAGCTAAAGTATTGACTGCAAACGGTCACGATAAGACAGCAGAATTTTTAAAAGGTGCACAACAAGCATTAGAGTTAGTACAGACCCAAGATGTAAAATGTGTCATCCTCAAAGTAAAAAGTCCTTCCTGTGGATGTGGAAAAATATATGATGGGACTTTTTCAGGAACACTTATCTCTGGCGATGGTGTAACAACCGCACTCCTGAAACGACACGGTATTGAGATTATCTCTATGTAATAAGAATCCTAATGTAGTCTATCCTATCAACTCCCGAACTTTTTCTCCTATATCCGAACTCCGCATCAACGATTCCCCTACCAGAATAGCATTGACACCCACTTCTCGTAAAGCCTCAACATCTTCACGCGTATAGATTCCGCTTTCACTAACAACTACTTTGCCTTCAGGAATAAACTCAAGTAACTTGAAAGTTATATCAAGGGTTGTATTGAATGTACGTAGATCCCTATTGTTGATGCCAATGATAGCAGCATCCGCATCCAAGGCAATCTCTAATTCTTCCTCTGTATGCACTTCAACAAGTGAGGCTAATGAAAGCGATGCAGCAATCTCTATGTAATCTTTGAGTTGTTCAGGTGTTAGCACAGCAACGATTAGCAGAACAGCATCCGCTCCAGCGACACGTGCCTGAAAGATATGGTAGGGATGGATCGTGAAGTCTTTTCTGAGTAATGGAAGATTTACTGCTTCACGTATTGAGGACAGATAACTTAGATTCCCATCAAAAAAGTGTCTATCTGTTAACACCGATACGACTGTAACTCCGTATTCTTGGTATGTATTTGCGATCTGTAAGGGATCAAAATCTGACCTCATAATACCTTTACTGGGAGATTTTTTTTTAACTTCGGCAATCAGATTGATGGAATTTGGATTTGAGATGGCACTCAGAAAATTCTGTGTTGGTGGAACATCTGTAAGTTTAGATTTTAGTTCGGAGAGAGATATTTGATCCTGTTCCTCTACTAGCTCTTTCTGTTTATGTGCAACAATTGTGTCTAAGATCATTGATTTGATACCGATTTTAATCCTTCAAGTTTTTCCATTGCCTGACCAGAATCTATAGAATTTGCAGCAATTTCTAAACCCTTTTCAAAGTTGTCTGCCTTACCACCAGCAACGATTGCTGCAGCAGCATTTAGTAGTACTATATCTCTTTTTGGACCTTTATCTCCCCTAAGGATACTTTCGGTTATCCCAGCATTTTCCTCTGGTGTTCCACCCTGTAACGACGATTCTGTTGTCTTTGGAATACCGAGCGTAGTTGGATCAAACGTATAGGTTTTCACTTTACCATTAACGAGTTCAGAAACCCGTGATGTTGTTGTCGTAGTTATTTCATCTAAACCGTCATTCCCGTGGACGACAAACGCATGTTGTGTGCCAAGATTTTTAAGCACATTTGCATGTACCTCAGTCAGTTCTTCTGAATAGACACCCAGTACCTGTGCTTGCGCGCCGGCAGGATTAGTCAAGGGGCCAATAGCATTGAAAATCGTCCGGATACCAATTTCTCTACGGGGTCCGATGGCATATTTCATTGCACTATGCAACGTAGGTGCATACAGAAATCCGATTCCAACTTTATCAATACACTCTCCAACCTGTTCAGGTGTTTTTTCTATATTGACACCTAACGCCATAAGGACATTTGCACTACCACTTAGACGGGTGACCCCTCTGTTTCCGTGTTTAGCAACCGGAACACCAGCACCCGCAACGACGAATGCGGATGTCGTAGATACATTGAAGGAGTGAAGACCTGTACCTCCAGTGCTACACGTATCGACGAGAAAAGTTTGCTGCGTTGGTATCGGCGTTGCTTTATCGCGCATGACACGTGTTGCACCAGTTATCTCATCTACTGTTTCTCCCTTGAGACGTAGTGCTGTCAAAAAACAAGCAATCTGAGCATCTGTGGTTTTACCCTCCATGATGTCGTTCATAGTTGCTATCATCTCACTTTCAGTTAGATCACAACCATCAATAACCTTCTGAATTGCTTCACTTATCAATTCTCTCCCTCCTAATACAATTTTTCTTAACAAATTATATCTAAAAGTTGAGTTCTATTCAAGTAACAATTGTAGATGTTATTTCCTTGAGATATTAACTTTAGATTGGTATAATAAACACATGGGATGAGACACATAACATTCTTTAGGAAAATCTAAACTGAAATACAAAGGAGAATTGAAATGAAACAGGTAATTATATTCACAGCATTGGCAGTCATACTGATTTCAGGATCTGTGTTTTCAACACAGATCCTGACTATTCAAGGTAAGTATATAGAAGCGCGGTCAGCAAGTGTTTATGTAGGGGCATGTCATTACGGATCAGAATATGTAGAAGGTGGCAAAGAAGCAACCCTTGTATGGAACATCAGTAAAGGTATTTGGCATGATGTGCAATTAGATGGTCTGACCGTTGTTGCTGTCGTCAGTGCAAAGGGCAATTTAGCTATTGATACAAAGACACGTAAGAGTGTTGTCTATGTTGATAGCAAAGCGACACCAGAACAACATGCAGCAATCAGTAATATGCTATCTACAAAGCAGGTAGATGTCCTTGGCACAGTTGTCACCATGCAAACAGCACCTATTGAATTTACAAAAGATGGCACGAAATATGATGTTTCTGTTGGAAAGGTTTTGCAGCTCTCTGCTAATCGCTATACGTGTGAACACTGCACCCAACCACACCAGATATGGTATGAACCCCTGATAGAAGTCCAAAACCCAATTGTCGGAAAATCTGAAATCTACCGCTACAAGGACACACATCTACCTGTTAATTGGCAGCAAGGTGAGGCAACTAACAATGTTTTTGTTGGGAGTTTTTCATGGAAATAGATACAACAGAGAAACGCAAATTCAAACTAATTGATGATGAGCTGAGTCAGTGGAACGATAACGGTTACTTTGTCCGACACAACGTTTTTACGAAAGAGGAGAACGCGGAGATTGTGCAAATTGCAGATGACATCGTTAATGGAAAACGCGCCTTTCCCGAATATCACATCTTTAAAAACGCTTTAGTCATAGAGGGTAAAGTGAAGGCAGAAGGTGTCTATGCAATGCACAATATTCAATACGTGAGCTGCAACTGCAGAGAATTCCTTGACCGTACTTGCGATCCACGACTAACAGACCCCGTTGTTGATATCCTTGGACCAGATTTACTCGGACTTAACAATCTGTATATCTGGAAACCGCCCAAGATAGGTTTAGGTTTTCCGTGGCATCAGGATAAATGGTACTTTAACCATCAATACAAAACCGAGACAACTGTCGCAACTTGGACTGCAATAGATGACGCAGATATAGAAAACGGGTGTCTATATGTTGTCCCCGGAAGTCACAAGGGTGGTGTTCGTGACCATGAAAAACTTGAGGGTTATCAACAAGGAGAATTTAGACAAGCACAAGGTGTTCGTGATGAAGACGGTGTTCCGGTTGAAATTCCTGCTGGTTCAGTCATCTGGTTCAATAGCCAAGTGCTGCATAAAAGTACTGATAATCATAGTGAACGTTTTCGTAGGTGTAACGTGGCACATTATATCAAAGCCACAACTGAATGGACACGACCCGAGGCAGTTAATATAAAACGACCCCCAATGTATATACGCGGCAAAACCTATCCCGGTATGGCAAATGAAGTTCAACATGATGTTATACCCATTATAGAAGACGAGTAAAGGGTGGAAAAATGGAAGGACTGGAAGGTCGGAAAAATGAAAGAATGGATGGTGGGAAGAATGGATGGTGGGAAGAATGGAGGGATGGAAGGGGGAAAATGGTTACTTGGATGTGTCGTTGCGGTAGATTTGACAAAAACACCTTAAATAGTGTATAATATGGATTAAGAAGTGATGTAAGTTGCGCATTTTATTTTCGCTAACGCGGCATGGGATATGTATACGCAAGAGGTAACGGACCATTTTCACAACCCAAGCAATGTTGGTACTATTGCTGATGCTGATGGTGCTGCTACAATCGGTTCTGCGTCAAGTGGTGAGATGATAAAACTTACACTCAGGATCGTTGATGACACGGTCATTGCTGCAAAATTCCGTGCTTTTGGATGTCCAACGGTGATTGCCTGCGGATCAATGCTGACTGAACTCGTATCAGGTAGACATATATCGGATGCGAAGACAATCTCTGCAGAACATATTTCAAAGGCATTAGGTGGGATTCCAGAAGACAAATTGCGATGGACAGTTTATGCTGAACAGGTATTAAAAACGGCTATTAAAGACGCACAATAAGAATATGAGCTGGCAGAATATAAGCTGGCAGATTAGGAGATGTAGAAATGATAAATGTCACAGAATCCGCTGCAGAAAAAGCGATCATTCTTATCAATAACAGTGAAAACAATCCTGAGGATGAATTGGGTTTGCGGATGCAGGTTATCGGTGGTGGTTGCTCAGGTTTCCAATATAATCTTGAGTTCGGTGCAGCTAAAGAAATGGATAAGGTTTTTGAATTTCACGGATTGAAGGTTTTTGTTGACCCGCGTAGTTCCTTGTATCTCGCTGGTTCGGTGTTGGATTACAATGACGGCCTGATGGATTCAGGATTTAAAATCACCAATCCCAACGCAAAAAACACCTGCGGCTGTGGTGAATCGTTCAACGTATAAAGCGTATAAACAATGTCCGGCAGACCCATCCACGACACGTCTGCCGGAAGTTAAATTGATCTATCTCTGTCCTTTCTCAACAGAGAATAGTATTACAATGTTTTATACAGTTCTGCATGCCTCTTTAGCACAGCCTCCGAATCCTTCGGATTGATAACCTCTACTGAGATAAACCCGGTATATCCATCTAGTGCCAGGAGCGTTAGAGAGTCTTTCTCTGTATCTGGCATTGATCCCTCATTCCCGAAACTGACATGTGCATGTCGCACTTTATTTCTTAGATGAACATACGCCACGTCAACTGGTTGTCCATGTCTGACATGATGCGCAGCGTGCCAGTTCACATAGGTGTTTTGTGCTTCTGATCGGTAAAGCACTTCAGCCAAATAACTTGCAAGTAGATTGCCATGCGTTTCCAAACAGAGTGCTACGCCTGCGTCTCCTGCTAATCCATCACACGCTCTGATCCCATCCGCTTCCCAATCCAGGGCTTGATCAATTTCAATTGGTGTTTTCGGTACAGGATCTCCGAAGATACGTATGTTTTTTGCACCCATCTTCTCAGACAAGTCAATGTACTTTTTCAATAGTTCAACTTGTTGTGAGCGTTTATTGGCATCTGGATTAATAAACCTTACGCCTGTTGCAATACAAGATAGTGTGATGCCACTGTCAGCGAAACGTGTTTTTGCCTCGTTGAGTTGCTGCTGCGTAGAATCTAACTCTACGCCATGTTTATGGTCCCATTCAACACGAAGTTCTAAGTGTTCGTAATTATACTGTTTTGCTTTGTCAATAAGTTCTGCCAACGTTAACGGCGGACAGACAGACGACATGAAACCGAATTGCATTTATATCCTCCTTCCTATTGATTCTATAGATTGTGCAGTGAGTTCTGAATTAACATATCTCAACAGAAAAAAAATGATGATTAAAATATCAACATCTATTGCTTTTCTATGTATGAGATCCCGTTCCCTCGTTTTCTAACTCTGATTTTGACAGGTAAACGTCTAGTGAGTTCCTGTATATGACTGATTAAATAGATACTTCTTCCTTGCATTTGAAGTCCTTCTAAGGATGCAATTGCAACATCCAATGTTTCTGCATCCAATGTTCCAAATCCTTCATCAAGAAAAAGCGAATTGAGTTGTGCTCGTCCTTGACTGAGTTCAGATAGCGCGAGTGCAAGTGCTAAACTTGTCAAGAATGACTCGCCACCGGAGAGTGTTTCAACGGGTCTTTCTTCGTTGGCATTCCAACGGTCTATCACTGTCAAGCCACCGATACTCTCAACTTTCAGTTGGTATCTTTCTGATGTGAGGATTCTTAGCTGTGCATTTGCTAAGATACCCATCTGTTTGAAGATGATTTCCAATGCAAAGTCGCGTAAAGTGTTCATAGGTATTGTATCCTGCAATGTCTTCCAACGTTCCATTTCATTCTTAGCAGCTATGCGTTCCTCTTCAATATCCTCACGTTTCTTAAGTGCTGCCTTCAACTCTTCGATTTTCCGCTTATGTGCACCTATATTTTGCTGTTTGTCTTCTATCAATTGCTCAATCTCTGTCTCTTTTGTCGTGATTCTGTCTAATGCTTCAGGATCATAAGGAGAATCTACAAAATACTGTCGTAATTTTTCTGTCTCTTCAATCAGTTGTTGCTTTTCGTTTTCATATGCACTGATCTCTTCTATTATCTCATCAATTTGTGTACTGTCTCGGAGTGCCGTCTTGTGTTCTTCAGTAGATTCAAATCCCACGTCCTTTAGTTTTTTATGATATTTATTTTTTTCTTCTTCAAATACTCCTTTACATTCTGCTAATCGTTCCTTGGCAATATCGTAAGTTGTCTGTGCTGCAGTTACATCCTGATTACATTTATCCAAGTCTGCTTGTGCCTTATTGTGCGCTTTCTCTTTCGACTTTAGGTTTTTCTCTAATTCTTTGATGGCATCATTGATCTGATCTTCATTTTCTAAGCCATCCGTTTTCTCTCTAATAGACTGGACATAAGCTTCAGCTTCTTGCTGGTAATCTTCAATCTCCTCCTTTTGTTCATTATGTCGTTCCTTCAGTTCATCAAGTCGACTTTCATTACTCAGAATTTCGGTTTCTGCCACGTCAAGTTGACTGTTTTTCGTGCTAAGTTCTGTTTCCCGTTTACCAACTTCATCAATTTTCTTACCAAATTGCTGAAAAGCATTGTCTGGTGTCTCGCCATGGAATGCTGAAGGCATAGATGCCCAATAAGACTTCTCTTTATCAGATATATCTGCCATTAAGTCTACTATGTCTGACTCAACCGAGGTTAACTGCTGTTTTGTTTCATCTAAAGTCTTTTTCTCTCGTTTGATATTTGCCTCACAGGTTTCTCGTTTTTGAGTAATCTCTGCTAAATCGATGACAGCTGCATTATAGGCACTAAGTGCAGTGTTGAGGTTAGCGATTGCTGTGTCTGCTTCTTTGTACTGTGCATGCGCCGAATCATAAGAAATGTCAATATCCTGATATATTACATTCCATTCAGTCTTGGTGTTATCAATCTCAGAATTCAGTTTCTTGATATTAGACTTGCAAGTTTCAATTTGTTGCATCGTGTTTGTGTGATCTTGTTGATTGCTTATTTGATCTCGTTCTAACTTTTGTCGTTCTCTTTCTGCTTCATCTGCTTTTACTTGTGTAATCTCCAATTGCTTCTGTATAGTTTCAAGAAGTTCATGACTGTCCATCTCTACTATATCTGCATGGGGATGTTCAGTAGAACCGCATACGAGGCACGGTTTTCCTTCCTCTAATTGCTGTCGAAGTTGGTTTGCTGGCTCTGTTAACTTTGCTAATTCCTCATCAGCTTCTAATTTTTTAACTTCAGCATCTGCCCGTTTACACAACTGGATTTGTTTTTTATGCCTTTTTTCAAGATCAGCAAGCGTTCCCTCAATTGTGTCTAATTTACTCTCAAAGTCTGTCAAATCGTTCTGTTTCCCATTTACTTGTTCCATCAAAGTTTCATAACGTTGTGCGATTGGTTGCGCGTTTATGGCATTCTCCTTTTGTTCCTGCCAGTCGTCAAGGGAACCTTCATTTTGAAGTGTCTCATATTTCTGTTCAGTTTGTTTCTGTGTTTTGGTAAGTTTGTTTTCTTTGTCTTGAAGTATTTCCAATTCTTTGGAATAATCGCTGTATGTTCCCTCAATCTGTTTTATTTTCTTCTTATATTCAGATTGTGATTCGTTCTTACCTCTTAGTTGTTGTTCATACGTCTTAAGTTCAGTTAAGAATCCTGCTAACTTTACTTGACGTTGATTGCGGTCTGCTGGAAGCAAATTTTGATCTAAAAATGCTTGAATATTGCTAATATCTGTATTGAGTTCATTGCGTTGTGATGTTTGTTGATTTAGTTTTTTTGTGGCAGCAGCAATGTCTCTCTCCAATTCTTCCATCTTAGGTTGTCGGTTTTCTACTTCATCAAATTTTTCAGAGGCTCGTTTGAGATCAGTTCTCGCTTCGGTGTAAATCTGCATTTTTTCATTCTTCTCTGTTACAACTGAATTATAGTCTTTCTCTTTCTTTTCAAATTCTGTTTGCAGCTTCTCATTACGTTGCTTTTCCTCTTCAAGTTGAGATTCACTTTGTTGTAAAGAGTGTGTTGCTTTATCAAGATCTGAATTTGCGTTGTCAAAAGTCTGTTTTTCTGGGAGAAGTTGATTTGCTTGATTTGCACGTGCCAATTCCTGTTTAAGATCTGTTATGTCGGTTTGTTGTTCATTTAGTTCACCCAACAGTTTTTCTGATTCTTGCAGTTCTTCATACTTATCTTTTCGTTGGGCCTCTTGCGCTTTTTCATTTTTGATTTTCCCATACTCTTCTCCTAATTCCTCTGTTTCTTTACGTAACGTGTCAAGTTTCTCTTTTTCCTGTTTCACTAATTCTTGAGATACGTCACCTATCCGTTCTAAGTTTTTATTGATGTTCTCATATACTTCTGAAACGGAACCAACTTTCTCGTTTAATTTCTCTTTCAATGTATCGTAAACATGAATATTAGCAGTTGCCTCTAAGATTTCCCTTCTATCCTCTTTATCTGCTTTCAAGAATGCTGCGAATTCTCCCTGTGCCAGCATTACGGAACGTTTGAAAGCGTCATAGTCGAGTCCTAAAATTGAGGTTACTTTATCGCTAACAGTATCTTTATCTGGATTTAATGACTTGCCTTTCTTTGATAGTCTATCACTTATTAGCAGATTATCACCTACATTATATAGTGTGACGTTTATATTGTTAGTTGTCTTTTTTCGTTTAATAGACCAGGTAGCAAGGTATCGGGTATCATTGACCAAGAATTCTATCTCTGCAGAAGCTTCATTTTCACCATGACTGACAAGATGACTAGCATGTTGGTTTCTGTTTCCACTTAGGCGGGGTGTTTTACCGTAGAGCGCGACACAGATTGTATCTAAAAGTGTTGATTTCCCTGCCCCCGTAGGACCTGTTATGGCTACAAGGGATGCGTCTTCAAAAGGGGGTTTTTCAAAATCTAATTCTATTTCATCTCGGAAACTATTTAAGTTTTTTAGTTTTAGTTTACAGAGTTTCATTCATTTACCTCAATCATTTCGATTAACTCAGTGAAAGTATGTTTTAGTGTATTGTCTGGAGATTGACCGAATCTTGTCTGGTAAAATTGATCAAATATCTCTTCAGGTTGTTTCATTTTATCTGGAGGTATAGGTAGTATTCCACCTTCATCAGGCATCTGGAGTTCAACGGTAAGGATATCACCACCTCGGTCACTCAATGCCTCCCTTATTTCGTCTGCAACACCTATTCGCACTGCATCTAATTTCAACTTTACTTGGATATACTTTCCATCCCAATTTCCTAACATCGCTTGTGAAAAAATATCATTTTCATCTCCTTCCAGCGTTATGAGTTCTTTGAAAATGGGGATACTAATTTCATCGTTTCGTATCAGGTTGTTATCTTCAGAAAATTCCAGAAGAAAGGCTTTCTTCTGGTAACTTGCTTCATTGAATCTCAGTGGTATCGGTGATCCCGCATATTGTATAGGATACTCTTTTCCTTTAATACGTTGGGGTCTGTGAAGGTGTCCGAGTGCAACATAATCAGCACTGTCAGGAAAGTCGTTGGGTTTAATGGCAGTGGCACCACCAAACTGGATATTTCTTTCTGAATCTCCGACGGTTCCACCATGAACAAATAGGTGTCCCATCAAAATTTTAGGTATATTTTCGGACATGTGAGAGACACAGTCCTGATAGAATGATTTAAGTCGTTCACGGTAACGTTCCTGTTTATCTATCTCGGTTTCATAAGATATGTGTGGGAGTTCGTTCTCGGAGAGGTATGGAACAGCAGCGATTGCAATCTGAGGATTATCCGGTGGAATTTCAACAACACATTCATGGGGATCATGCGTTATTCCAACGACATGAATTCTTCCCATCCTGAGGAATTCTTTTGGCGCATCTAAGTGTCGTGGTGAATCATGGTTACCCGCTATTATGACCGTATAAGCATCGGTTTCATTGAAAAGACGGAAGAGAAAACTGTAATACAGATTGGTTGCTTCTGCAGAAGGTAATGCTGTGTCAAAAATATCACCAGAAACAAGGAGGAGATCAACCTTCTGTTCCTGGATAGTAGTCAGTAGCCAATTTAAGAATTCTTTGTGTTCATCAATTCGTTGACGTTCGTGTAACCTTTGTCCGATATGCCAATCGGCAGTATGCAGAATACGCATGCAAACCTCTTTTACGTTTGAAATTATTAATTTCATGATATAATAGTGTGATGCACTCCCAATGCCTAAATGCGTGGGTCCTCTTATGAAGATCCGCTTCCCACCAAGCATACGAACAGCATTTTAAACCTTTTAGGTTCTCCAAGGTTATGTGTTCCGAAAACGGCAACAACGAAAACCAAGTTACGTGACTTATGCAAAAAATCACGGCACGCACCACTTATGCGACTACAGGGAGAGTTTTAGTGTGGGAACTCCCTGATACTTTTGACTGCCACATGCAGTATCAAAAAGAGACGTTGAGTGTCTCAAACTTTCGTTTAGGCGATATGCGCCATGAAAGACATATCAAAATCTAAATCGGTGTTTCCCAGCAACAAGCAAAGCCCTATATGCTTTTGGGGCGGGAAGTCACTATAGTCAAGGAGACTATAGAAAGCATTGACTTCCACTGCTTGAGACTTTAATTATACCATACGGGACGGGACTTTATCAAATCTTTTTTGACTTCGGCACAAGGTAACACGGTTGGACCCGAAGCCTAAAGGAAACCTAGGATTGTTAAGTAAGTCCCTTCAATGACAATACAGAAGGAGAACTCTCTAATGCATAATAATGAAAACGAACTTGATAAAACTGCATCGGAGGATGCCTTGCTTCATAGGGCTAATACACGATTTCTTGAAAAAAGATATGAAGATGTTATTTTAGATTGCAATAATATTATCAAGAGGTCTTGCTAAACGAAAACAAGGAGAATATGAGGAAGCTATTAAAGATTTCAATAAAGCGATTAACTTACAAAGCAACTATGCAGTGGCGTATTATGAAAGAGGAAAATTGAAACAGGAATTAGGGAATTATTTTGATGCCATTTACGACTATGACAAAGTTATTCGTATGTACCCTGAATATGCAGACGCATATTATGAAAGAGGACGCGCTAAAGACAGATTAGGACACCCTAATGCAAGTATTTATGACTTTGACAAAGCAATAGAGTTATATCCAAATAACGCTACATACCATTACGAACGGGGCAACATAAAACGCAAACTGAATAACTATAATGAAGCCCTCCTCGATTTAAATATAGCAATTGGCATAGATCCAGAGCAGGCCGATGCCTACTATGCTCGTGGACTAACAAATATATTTTTAAAAAGATTAAGTAATGCAAAAGATGATTTTAAAATCGCATTGGATTTGGCACTGAAAACGGATAATAATAGTCTTGTAGAAAATAGTCGACACATGTTAGAGATGATGAATAAAAGTTAGGTAATATATAACGATTCACAAATAACAAAATGAGGAACAACGAACCACAATCTCGTTCGCTCCCAATAGCGGGTCTTTTTTTGTCTCCACTTCCTTTCTCAGGCGTTATCCATTTCTGTAACTAAGGAATCCATAAAGACGTTTGTATGGATGAACCAATCCGTATGGAAAACTTGGAATCCAATGTCCAAAATACCCTCTCCCAAGCAGTAGAGTTAGTACTTGTTTGCATGTTTACAACTCTTACATAATGCAGCCGAAGGTATTATCAGTAAAGAATTATCGGTAAAGATATATTCCTAAAGAAAAATGAATACCGACATCAAAAAACTTCGAGACTTAATACGTTACCATGAACGTAAATACTATATCGACGACCAACCCGAGATAACGGATGCTGAATTTGACGCGCTGATGCGTCAAGTTGAAGAACTTGAAAAGACATCTCCGGAGGATATTCCACAAGATTCACCAACGCAACGAGTTGGGGGCGGCGTAGCATTAGGATCACGTATACCTCACCGCAGCCCCATGCTCAGTCTTGATAACGCCTTTGGAAAAGAAGAATTACTGGATTTCGGTGTACGCGTGAAAAAATTGTTGGAAGACGCATCCGTTGAATACGTTACTGAGCTGAAAATTGATGGATTAGGTGTCTCATTGCTCTATGAAAATGGTGTTTTTGTGCGCGGTTTAACGCGCGGCGATGGTGAATACGGGGAAGATGTTACCGGGAATCTACGAACAATACGTGCCATTCCATTGCGACTTACTGAAACAGACCATAATCCAATTCCTCCGATTCTGGAAGTACGTGGTGAAGTATTCATACCAAAACACCTGCTTGGTGAAATAAATATACAACGTGAAGCAACCGGTGAATCCCCTTTTGCTAATCCCCGGAATGCCGCCGCTGGCTCTGTACGGACGATGGACTCTACCATCACTGCAAAACGTCCCTTAGATATATTTATCTATTCACTCAATTATACAGAAGGACTTGCAATTCCAACCCACACAGAAGCACTCAAGAAACTAAAATGCTACGGTTTCAAATGTAATCCATACACTGAACTTCACAACTCACTTGAAAATGTCATCTCATTTTACGAACAATTGGTGACAAAACGTGAGGAAATTCCTTATGAAGTTGATGGACTTGTTGTAAAGGTTAATGATATTAAACAACAGAAAGAACTCGGAGCAACTGCAAAGAGCCCACGTTGGGCAATCTCTTACAAGTTTCCTGCACATCAAACAACGACAACGATAAAAAATATTGAGGTGCAAGTCGGACGCACTGGTGTGTTGACACCTATTGCTATCTTAGAACCGGTTAAACTCGCAGGTGCTACGATTACACATGCAACTTTACATAACGAAAAAGAGATTCTCAACAAGGATGTGCGTATCAGAGACACTGTTGTTCTAGAACGTGCCGGCGATGTAATTCCAAAAATTATAGATGTCCAGAAAGAAAAAAGAAAAGGGGATGAAGACGTTTTTCAATTCCCCGATTTATGTCCAACATGCAATACGCTTGTCCAACGATCTGAAAATGAAGTCGCCGTCCGGTGTGTAAACGCGAGGTGTTCCGCACAACTGAAACGGAGAATCGCACATTTTGCATCCCGTAAGGCACTTGAAATAGAGGGACTCGGTCCTGCTACCGTGAACCAATTAGTAGACAACAACCTTGTTAGAGATGTTGCTGATCTGTATACATTAAAATCTCAAGAAGTGCGTAAATTGGATCGCATAGGAGCAGGATTGACACATAATCTATTGCAACAGATAGAACACAGCAAAAAAGCACCCGCAGCAAAGGTATTAGTCGGATTGAGTATATTTCATGTCGGAGAGACCGTTGCAGAACTCTTGATAGATCACTTCTTGTCTATAGAAGGATTAAGTCAAACCGATGCTGAAACTATTAAAGCCATACCTGGTATCGGACCTCAAATCGCAGAGAGTGTTGCAACCTTCTTCACACAGAACCATCCTCTCATCAAAAAACTGAAAACCGCAGGACTGCACTGCTTCACAGAACAAGTTGTCCAAGTACCTAAGATTCTAAAAGAGACTTTTTTCAGTGGTAAAACCTTTGTTGTTACGGGTAGTCTTACAGACATGACGCGTACTGAAGCATCAACTGAAATAAAGGCACGCGGCGGGAAAGTAACCTCCAGTGTAACAGGGAAAACAGATTATCTCATTGCCGGTGACGGTGCAGGTTCCAAATATGATAAGGCAGTTGAATTAGAAGTGCCAATATTGACTCCTGAAGACTTTTTAAAATATTTAGAGAAAAACTAATGGAATTAACTAAAGAAAAAATAACTGATAGCTTGTCTGAGAAAACCAAGTATCTCACATCTGAATATGGTGTTAAACGGATAGGTTTGTTCGGAGCTTATGCAAAAGGAACGTCTATAAAACCTAATAAGTTCTATTGACGGACTATTTGAACGTGAGTTCAAGAAATCAAAATACGATTTTAGCGCAGTGTAGTATGTTTTCAGATGATTAAGATGGAAAACGAAGGAAACTCATAACTTGTTTCGTACTCGGGATCCGACGCGAATGTTCAATAATCTTATGTTCCACACTGTCCGCACTATTCCCCTCTCCCCTCTGTTGTTCAGGACGACACCAATAGTTCAATAGAACTTCATCTTTAAATTCGTTTGGATAAGATATATTCGCAAACCGAGATGCTAATGCCTTCGGATGAAGGGACTGTCCACTCACCAAATAGCAACTGCTGTCTTTACGAAATCCTTCAGAATACGCGAAATACCGAATGATACCCTCCTCTGAAAACACAATTGCACATATCTGTTCCGATAATCTTGTATAGTGAATCGCAGTACTTGTCAAAGATGTACCATACTGTGCAGCCAATTCAGCAATGGCAGGTAATCCAACCTGAGCATGTGATGATGAATCCACAGAAAAAATTGGGGTAGGCATTAACAATTCAACAGCAAATTGATTCGCACGTTGTTCGCTTTGTAGATACGCCTGCCGTTTCTTATTTCCGCTGTTCTGGTTTGACACCACAGAATTAAACTGTTGATGCCCTGGAGAAGTATGAACAGTGTTACGCTCTAATAGATAGTGTCCAATCTCATGCGCAATGGTAAAATTTCGCCGAGTTTCTGAACGGATGCATGCATTGACAAGAATTCCCCATGCATTCCCAACCCGCATGAGAAACCCATCACAAGAAACAGGCAACTCACGTTCCCAGACGACAATACCGAGCTCCATCGCTATACATCGCGGATCAATCGGAAAATCCTCTATTTTAAGGTCACGAAGGATACCCCATGCAGTAGCAGCGGGACCATCCTTCGCGTAATATAGCCGGTTATTCGGCATCCCCTGACCCTTTTTTTGACATTGCTTTTTCTTGGGAATCGAGGAATTTGTAGAATTCAAAGAGAAATGCTTTGCTATTCTCCGTAAAATCCATCATCCCCCTAAACATCACATTAACCCTCGGATCAGCCATTAAATCTTCGTAACCACGATCTTTTTTACCGAGAAGGTAATCTGTTGTCACCTTCAAAGCATCGGACAAACTAGAAATTGTGTTAAACGAAGGTTTCCTCGTCCCCGACTCAAATTGGGAAATTGCTGCAGGTGTTAAATTCGCTGCCTTCGCCAATTCAGTCTGTGTCATGTTAAGTTCACGTCTACGCTGCTTGATGCGGGAGATCACTTCTTCACTCATGGGTAAATTTCCTTTCAATTTATAGTATGAAAACTCAAATTAGGAAGTTCTATGACAAAAAAGGACCCAAACGAGTTCTCAAATCCATGTTACTAATATGTTGTTTCTTCTGTAATATAAAGTAAAAGTTAGCATTATTAAAGATACACTTATCCAACAACAAAAAACTATTTAAATCAGAATACTAAACAATATTCTGAAGGGCAATTCATGGTTTCCATCACGTTAACGAAGTATCCTAATAATTTTAAACTTCACTATATACAAGAAACAGATAAGATAAAAATACAAGAAACAGATAAGATAAAAATGTGAAATATAGTTTAACACATAAATTACTTAAATGCAAATATTTTTTCAATGTTTTATCAAAAAAATACAATTCTCATTGGATCTTTTAAACCAATATTTTATGTTGAAAATAAATTTGGAATTTGGTAAACTACAAGAAGCAATTAACAATGAACCGGGGAAATCGTATGAGGAATAGATATTATATTCTAATACTTCTATTTTCATTTATCTACCTATATTGCACCTCTTTGGGGTATGCAGCAGAAGGTGAAAAAACAGTAGGACTGTCAGAGGCTGCAATTCAGATACGTGATGAACTCTCTATCCGAAATATACGTAAAGACCTTGCCAGATTATCAAGTTTAGAGAGCAGGGTTACAGGCTATCCGCAAGCAGCTAACGGCAGTAAATACGTTTTTGACCGTTTCGTTGAATTGGGGTTAAAAAATGTTGAAAGTCGTGAATTCACAGTCACTGTACCAATTGACCACGGAAACAGCAGCATTGAAATACTCGCTAATGATGGAACAGTGTTACATACATTCCCGCTAAAGGTTTTGTGGCCCAACCTTGTCCGAACTTCTCTCCTTGCCGATGGCGTTAAACACACTGTTGAAAAAGGTGAAACCCTTGAAATAATAGCAGAGAATTACGATGTCGATCTTGATGACATCGTAGAAAGTCCTCCTAATAAGAACCTTCCTACACCTATAGTGGAAGGGAACACAGTCTTCATCCCAACAGGTGGTCTCACAGGTCCCCTAATTTATGGTGATGATGCACAACTCTCAGATTTTAATGGAAAAAATGTCGGCGGTTTCTGGTACTCACTCCAAAAAGGCGATACGCTTGTATCACTTGCAAGACGTTTCCGCGTTACACAAGCAAGTATAACCGATGATGTGTTAAATGGACACCTGCAGAAAGCATCTGATGGAATTGACAACAATGAAGACGGTACTGTTGATGAATACGGTGAAATACCGTTACTGTCCGAAATAATTGGGTGGGCAACAGATGGAATCGACAACAATGCCGATGGCTGGACTGATGAAACACCAGGTGATGAGAATGATGGGATAGATAATAATAAAGACGGTCAAATCGACGAAATCGGTGAATTCATCGCCGCAAGTGAATCCGACATCTTCATCCCAAAAGGTGCAATCATATTGGCTGAATTTAACTCCGTTACCCGATGGATCAACGCCGCAATGCTCGGGGCATCCGCAGTCATCTTTATAGAACCGGAAACAACAATCCGAGGTGAAGCTGAAAATAAATTCCTCACCGTACCAGCAAATATACCACGATTCTGGATTTCAAAAGAGAATGCTGCACAATTAAAGAACCTACTTGACACACAGAAAGAAGTGGATGTTCGACTATCCGGAAAAATGACATGGGAACGCCGTGTCGGACAAAATATACGAGGATTCTTAGAAGGTGGAGACCCTGTTCTACGCGATGAACTCGTAGTACTCACTGCTTATTACGACTCCATGTCAGTTGTACCAGCAATTGCACCTGGTGCTGACCCA
Organism: Candidatus Poribacteria bacterium; assembly: GCA_965208245.1. Classification (GTDB taxonomy): domain Bacteria; phylum Poribacteria; class WGA-4E; order WGA-4E; family WGA-3G; genus MSPOR6. The sequence goes on along the minus strand of OZ242325.1, from coordinate 3,357,135 downwards.
ACATGCGGTATTGCAGTTCTCATGGAACTAGCACGTCTGTTCGAACAGTCCGAATATCGTCCTGGCCGATCCGTATTATTTGTTGCTGTCGACGCACACTTCCAAGGTTTAGCTGGCATGCGAGCCTTTATGGAAAGTATCGGACAAGATATCGTTGGCTCAACAACCGATTCCCCAGGAACACCTACCCTGCACGGATTGAGAAGAGGATTGTCAAATGATATTATTGAATTTGAAGAATTAGGACGAAAACTATTGCTCTCTATTGATCGTAGTATATTGGTTGACTTGGACGCTGATTTCTACCACGGTGTGCACGGTATAAAGGAAGATCTAAAGTCACTTTCAACAACACTGGGGGGACTTTCAACTACGCGGTCCCAGATTAATTCACTACACACAGCACAACGTGACTTTTCTGAACGTCAGAAAAAAAATATTCAACGTAACAGAAAACGCGAAAAACAGGGGTTCACAGAAGAAGAAAAATCAAGACTTAATGCAAATCTTGTCCGTTTTGAGAAGGAAGCATTGCAAACAACACATTTCCTGCGTCAGATAGTACACCGTCTTGCACAAATACAGGAATCCGCTCTGAAAACAAGCAAAAAAGCACAAAAAGAACTTATTGAGACCATTGCACTACCTATCGCAAGATTGGACACATGGGCAATTGACAGAATAACACGGGAACTTGCTTCAGGTGATATTGACAACCAATTCGGTACACACCCAAATTCATCCTTTCTGTTACCTGAGAAGAACGGTTCTGACTACAGTGTACCGACACCCAAAGATTTACCATCAGAACTAGTAACAGATATTGAGCAACTCAATAGGACACTTGCAAATTGGGAGATGAGTGATCAACGTAAATTCGCTCTGATGTGGACACCAGACAAAATACTAGATCGACACCTAGACCTATATGATCTCAGAGAAGCACGAAAGGCACGAAAAATCCTTGCAAGCATTACTGAAACCAAAGAATCTGCTATCACACGAGAAAAACAACTTCTAAGAAAAATACAGAACAGCCTTAACGACACGACATCTATTGAAAAACAGATAACTGAAGCGATTAAAAAATTAAGCGAAGATAGAGAACACGACCTACCCTCTAAATTGCAGAAACAATACTTGACAAAAGCATCTCAAGAACGGATAGAAACCATCAATGCACAACTTCAACAACAATTGACAGAAGTAGTTTCTGTTTCTGTGAGTGTTGAAAGTAATGAAGGTTCATCCGCATCAATTCTAATTGAGGACTTAACACGAGATAAACAAGGAATATTTGAAATTGCATTACGTAACGCACGTTTAGAAACACAGCGTATTCAAAATCTACTGAACTCTCATGAAACGCTTAAACGCGAGTATCTTGATGAAGAATTACTCATACTGCAGAATTATTTGACAGATAAGGAGCTCGAACAAGCAAAAGAAGTTAGGAAACGTATAAATGCTTATTTAGTTGAAGCACAGATCTTGCAGACCGTCAAACAGAATGCTGCTTCTGATGTGGTTGCACTTCAAAACCTAATTATCCGACTGCCATCACTAATAGGTGATTTAGATGCACATACAAAGGTACTACTTCGCAACAACATGCTCACACTCAGAAACGCACGATTCCGCAACATCCAGAGTCGCGTAGAAAAAATGTCACGAATCAATGAAGTAGAATATAGTCGTAAACTTGCACAGATTGAAGCAGCGGTAACTTTGCAAGACCTTTTCAACCGTTACTATACATCTCTCTTCTGTAGCGTTGACCTATCATCACAGTCCAATCAATTCGGTGTATTTAACAAGGGATGGTTCTATGACCAACAACCTGAATTTGTATTGAGAAGAGAATTTGCAAGTATCGGGAATAAACTTGCAGCCTACGCTGCGGATGCAGATTTCGGGGTCCGTGTCAGAAAATTATGGCGAACAACAGATGACCAAATCCGACAAGCAGTGATGGCGCAACAGTGGTCCGTTGCAAGCACAATAACCGACAAAACTGACCTTGATGGGAAAACCCTTGAAACCCTACTGAGCGCACACTATGGAAAACTCACAGGATTAGGGGGAGTCAGCAGATTGATGAAAATGCAATTTGAGCAGTGGCGAAACCGAGGTGAACCTTCCGATGATATGCTCAAAGATATGGACTACATACGCAAAGAGGTAGAACGATTCATTCGGAATGATGTACGGAACGCAAAGAGAAACCGTAAAAATAATATCCGCATGCGTGAAAAGTTAGATGCCATGCTCAAACTCCGATACGAAGACCCAGATGCTTTCACAGAAGATGAAATAGAGGACATAAAAACACTTATCTCTATTGTTGGACTCGGGGGGACTACAAACTTTGTAAACGCTATTTCGGCCAGCGGCGGGAAAACATGGAAAACTTATATACCAGGAAAAATCGCTTTTGATAGTGAAGTCGCTACACTTGTCGGAAAGACAGGAATCGCCTTTGCAACAATTGAAGACGCACGTGTTCTAACAGATACACCCCTCGATACCATCGATCGTGTCGACCTGCAGGAAAACGGCAACCTACATCAACAAGCAAAAACATTAGCTTCAATACTGATACAAGCACTCCGCGATCCACAAATGCCGACTGCTGCAAGAGTCGGAAATTTCTACTGTAACCTCTTCGGTGACGTAGTTGAATTTGATGCACGCGAATCTGCACTCCCTAACAAACCTCTACCTTATCCTATCCTCACCATCCGACGCAAACACAAGACGATGATGGGAGTACGCGGCGACCTCTTCACAATGGGGGATAACAAAGGTAATTTTGAAGTTGTCGGATTGGCGATGGAAGGGAGAGCAACACGACGACTCGGAGGGGTCCAAGAAGTTGAGGCTTATAAACTTGACCCAGATTCTGGAGATATCGTTTATGCACCCGATTTAGGAAACTACGGGGCAAAACTACTACCCAACAAAGTCAGAATTAACACACGCAGACGCGGATGTAGAGTTGTAACATTCCCATGTGTGTCAACAACTATCTACGATCTTGTTGACCAACGCTACCTCCGAACCCTCCGTGAATTAGAGGTGTTCGATGCTTTATCCGATAGTCCACCAGAAAAATTCGGTGTGTCAAAACCGTGGCAACAGGAGGGGGTATCCGCCGCAGAACCTATTGCACTCGTCTATAGCGAACCTAACAGTCGTATCAAAATCGGTATGGCTTATGGACAAATCGGCAAAAGGCTACTTCTGATTAAAGCTACAAAAAGCGGTATGAAAAACCCAACACTCTATACAGGTGAAGGTTTCGTCGTCAGGGAAAATGGAAGTATACGCCTCACACCCTATGTCGTTGTTCGGGATATGTGGTGGCTTGATGAAAATAGATCACGACTTTACAAACGCTTCGGTATCTCAAGCGACCGTCTTGATATATTGCATCAATTTGCCAACGAATATCTCAATCGTGCAGAAACCGCACTATTCCAAAACGACTACCAACAGGCATTAAAATTAGCACGTGCTGCATGGGGATACGAATCGAGAGCATATCCTGATGTTAAGAGAACAGGGAACGATGTTGTCAACGGTATTATGTTCTACCTTGCCTTATTGATGCCATTTGCATACTTTATGGAACGACTTATATTCGGTTTCCCAAACATACATAGACAGATTTTGGCGACATTCGGTATTTTCCTACTCGTCTTTTATTTCCTAAGTCAGGTGCACCCAGCATTCCAAATTACGACAACACCCATCATCATCTTAATTGCTTTCATTGTACTCGCATTAACGGTTATTGTAATTAGCATTATCGTACGCAAATTTGAAGAGCAACTTGAAAAAATCCGTCAACAAGGGAACAAAGTCTACAAAGCAGATGTCGGCAGACTCAGCGCAAGTTCTGCAGCATTTAGTCTCGGTATCTCAAATATGCGTAAACGGAAAGGACGGACAATCCTCACTTGTGCAACATTGGTTATCCTTACGTTTACTGTCATCTCGTTTACATCCGTACGGACGTTTATGCATCCAAACCGGACCAGTCTGCCACAAGTGACACCTCAATATACAGGACTGCTCATACGTGACCAGTACTGGCGTCCCCTTGAAGAACCTGTCCTAAACTCAATTCTGAATGACATGCAGAAGACACAGATAAGTGTTGATGATCTTGAACGTCTTCTTGAACAGAAAAACAATAAACTGCTACGACAGGAGCAAAACCTAATCAATATTCCTAATACAATAGCGACCTTGCAAGAGAACGGTTTCGTCCAAAAGGTTGATGGAGAACCTATCCTCGCTGTACAAAATGTTGTCGCACCACGCGCTTGGTATCAGTCATCTGGAACAGGGGATCAATCATTTGTACAATTGACACGAAGTGCTAACCTACAAGACCCAGCACCTGCAACAAATACAATCACAGGTGAACCTTTAAAATTTGCTGCTAACATGCTTGTTGGAATGAGTGAGGACGAACCCGCGGTTACAGGAATTGATCGGTATCTGCAATATGGAAAATGGTTCAAACGAGAAGATGCTGCCAATTGGCCCACAGAGTGGCCCTACGCTATTGTGCTCCCGAAAGGTATGGCAGACCTACTAAAACTCACAGAAAACGATATGGGTAAAGCCACTATATCCGTATACGGTGCCGACTTCACCGTTGTCGGTGTATTAGGAATCGGATTCAAGGATCTGACAGATAACGACGGCGAAGAACTCACGCCTGTGGATTATCAACTCATGCAACAACAACAAAGTCGAGGCGGTACAGGTGATGAAACCCTTGAGGGTGAACTTCAGAAATACCTACATCTTACACCCGATAGCATTGCAATCTTACCTTATGAAGTTGTCATGAACCAAGGTGGAACCCTAAGAAGTGTCGCAGTCAACATGGAACCTAAAGATGAAGACCCAAAACTGCTTAGTGCAACTGACAAACTTGATCTCATTATGGCACCCTTGATGAACCGAATCGCACTTGATTTCTTTGTCGGAAGAGGAAAAGATACATACCTTTACAGCAGTATCGGCATGACAAGTTTTAGTGGTATGGGGAATCTGTTTGTACCTATACTCATCGCTGCGTTGATCGTCCTAAATACCATGCTAGGGGCAGTCTATGAACGTGTACGTGAAATCGGGATCTACAGTTCTGTTGGACTTGCACCAATACATATTGCATTCCTATTCCTCGCCGAAGCGTGCGTATATGCAATTGTCGGAGCAGTTTTAGGTTATCTGATGGGACAGGTCATAGCAACAACGTTAGTACATTTCGGTTGGCTTGCAGGTTTAACGCTCAACTACTCATCCATGTCTACCGTTGTAGCGACTGTTATTGTGATGATTGTCGTGCTTTTAAGTACCCTATATCCTGCCATAAAAGCATCACGTATGGCAGTACCGGATATTGAACGAAAATGGAAACTACCTGAACCCGAAGGTGATGTATGGCACTTCAATCTACCATTTACCGTTTTAGCAGAAGAAGCACTCGGACTAAATGTCTTTATGCGTGATTATTTCGATGCACATGCCGATGAGTCTGCAAGCGATTTCTATACGGACAATGTAACATTCAGCACTTCTGAGGAAGAAGATTCGTATCAGATCGGTATGATGGTATGGCTAGCACCTTATGATTTAGGTGTCAGTCAATCTATCTATTTTATCACATCACCTGTTGGAGGAGAAGAGGAAGACCTATACAAAATCACCTTAGATGTAAATCGTGAGAGTGGAGAGATCGCATCTTGGAAACGTGTGAACCGTCGTTTCCTAAACCTGTTACGCAAACAGTTATTGATATGGCGAACGTTCAGTGTAGATATCCGCGCAGAATTCCACGAACGCGGAAGAACAGAGAACACTGAAACAGTGGAAGATACGACAGGATTGGAACCCGTCATGACAACTGCTGATTAGTTGACACGATTAAAGGGTAGGAAAAGATATGATTGAACAAGACGTTCGATACCAGATAGATCGTTCTTTAGGGGCGAACGGTTGGATGAAGGAATTCTACATAATTAAGTTTATGATAGGAATCAAGTTATGCTTGAGACAAATAGGATTTACTGTGGAGATTCATTCAAACTATTAGATAAGGTTGATAACGAATCTATTGATTTAATCGTATGTGACGGTCCTTATGGAGTAACAAACGAACCGTGGGATAGGATTTCATCAATTCAGGATTTTAACCTTAAACTTATAGAGGATTTAACACCCAAACTAAAACAGGGCGGTGCACTGTATCTATTCGGTAAGGAAGATTGTATTGATTTTATAGATTATCGTCCGTATTTAACCCTTCGTTCAAAGATCGTTTGGTATCAACCAAGTCGATTGGCTCAAGGAAGACTGAATTACACAAACAATTATGATATAATCTGTTATTTCATTAAAGGTAATCGTCCAAAATGCTATAACCTTGATGCAATCAGAGTCCCTCAACTTGTGGAATTAGAACACCGACTTCGTTGTGAAAATGTTCCATCAGTCGTTAATGGCAAATTTGGCAAAACCAAATTTAATTCAAAGGGTAAGAATCCTGGAAATGTATGGGGAGATATTAAACAACTTACATATAAGTCAAAAGAATTAGTCAGTCGAGAAACCTTAAATACAATACAAAAACCTGAGAAGTTAATTGAGAGGATTGTATTAGCAAGTTCTTCTCAAGGGGATTTAGTGTTAGATCCTTTTGCAGGTGTAGGAACTTGTCCTATTGTATGTAAGAAAAATAAAAGGGATTTTATTGCAATTGAGATAAAGGAGGATTTTGTGAATATTGGAAAAGAAAGGCTGAAACACCTAGATGTGCCTAGCCTATTCTGAAACTTTATCTCATATTGTAGTTTGTCTTGATTTGGCAATCATCATACGAAAATTTGGAAGAGGAGGCGTTGACGATGTCATTTAGATATACAATAGGACTTACGCATTTTGCTTGTTATTAGAAATTCGAGCGTTTAATGTGAATGCCAAACGCGCATTCACCAAGGAAAACCATTTATTGCCCGTTCTTTGTCATATAAGTTCAATTTGTTGTGAAATCTAATCTGCTGCGTAAGTCTTGTACAATTTGCTTGATTTTTCTACTAATCTGTGGTTTAAATTCAGCAATCGCTTTTGAAGTCGGTTTTCTGCATCTTGGTGACAATGGTGCATTTACTGCACTAGCAGCGGAATATTCCGCTTAGTCTAAGTTTCATAACTAAATTTGGAGGTAAACGTGAAACCCAGCCATAATATCGTTCTTACACTTCTTATAGCATTCTCTTGCTGTTTGATCTACCAAACTTCTGTCTGGAGTCAGATGGAAGAGAGTGAATTAAGTGTAGAGATTCCTGAAATAACAACCCTAAAAACTATTCCTGAGTCCTTAACTTTGGAACATGCTCGTGATGGTAGACGTGTACTGGTTTCAGGACAGACGAAAGATGGAGATTGGATTGATGTAACATCTTGGGCGGTTCTCAAACCGACATCAACTGGTGTAAAAGTACTTGATGATGGTTACATTTTCCCTAATGCTGTTGGTCCAACAAATATAAAAGTTACAGTAAAGAACGTTGAAATTGACGTGCCAATTAACGTCAAGAGTATAGATGCCCCCCCAGTGAGTTTTGTCCGAGATGTGATGCCTGTTCTGAGTCATGCAGGTTGCAACAATGGAACATGTCATGGCAGTGCCAAAGGTAAGAACGGTTTCAAACTCTCACTACGCGGCTATGATCCTGAGTTTGATTACGAACTTCTGATTGAGGATATATCAGGTCGACGCTTTAATAGAGCGTTTCCGGAACAGAGCCTTATGCTACTGAAACCTACATCCGAAGTGCCACACAAGGGTGGACAGGTGATCGTACCCGACTCACGTGACTATCAACTCATACATCAGTGGATCAGTGAAGGTGTTGTTTCTGATGTCGGCAAAACACAACGTGCAGAAAGGTTGGAGGTATTTCCTAATTCTACAGAATTATCAATGCCAGGATCTATGCAACAATTGATGGTTATCGCGCATTATCCTGATGGCACAACACGTGACGTAACACGTGAAGCAAAATTCACGAGCAGTGTTAATGAAGTTGCTAAGGTTACAGACGACGGTGTTGTAACAGCAGAACGACGAGGTGAAACTGCTATACTGACACGTTATGAAGGCGCATATAGCACGAACGGTATAATCGTCATGGGTGACCGTAGCGGTTACAAATGGGTTGAAACGCCTGAATACAACTACATTGATACACACGTCCATAATAAACTCAAAAGGTTGAAAATCCTGCCAGCAGAATTATGTACGGATGAAGAGTTTGTACGACGAATCTACTTTGATATGACTGGACTCCCGCCTACACCTGAACAGGTACGCAGTTTCCTTATGGATGAAACAGCATCTAAAGTGAAACGTGAAAAGTTGATTGACGCATTAGGTAATTCATCAGAGTATGTTGACCATTGGACGCACAAATGGGGAGACCTGTTACAGTCTAACAGAAAATTCCTTGGTGAACGCGGGATGTGGTTATTCAAAGAGTGGATACATGCGTCAATTGCACAAAACCAACCTTATGACAAATTTGTGCATGACTTGATTACCGCTTCAGGGAGTACTTATACAAATCCTGCTGCAAATTATTTCCGCGTTTCGCGTGAATATACTGCAGCAGTGGAAAACACCACCCAACTATTCTTAGGTGTCCGCTTCTCATGTAATAAATGTCATGATCATCCGTTTGAGGTATGGACACAAAACCAATACTATGAACTTGGAGCATTTTTCTCTAATGTTAGACTGAAAAACGGACGTTTGCCCGGTGAAGAGGTCGTCTATGCAAGTTTTAACACTACACCTATCCTACATCCAAGGACATTAGCAGTCGTTGAAACTTCAGTGCCATTCGGTACTACAAGAAACGATGCAGCTGACAAACGAGAAGCCTTAGCAGAATGGTTAACCTCTGCTGAAAACCCAATGTTTGCAAAAGCAGGGGTAAATAGAATTTGGAGTTACTTTATGGGACGCGGTATCATTGAACCGGTCGATGATATCCGATCAAGCAACCCACCCAGCAATCCGGAGCTGCTTGATGCATTGACTAAGGATTTCGTAGAAAGCAGTTTTAACATGAAACATATCATGAAGACCATAGCACGTTCTCGAACCTATCAACAGAGCATCAGGACAAACAAATGGAACAATGAGGATACGATCAACTTCTCACATGGGATCGCACGACGTCTAACAGCTGAACAGTTGTTAGACGCAATCGGCATTGCAACGGGAAGCCAACCGAAGTTTGAAGGTGTGCCAAAAAATCTACGGGCTGTGCAATTACCTGACAGTAAAGTAAAGGATGATGGTTTCTTGAAATTATTCGGTCGTCCTGAACGGGAAAGTTCCTGTGAATGTGAACGCACAACCGAAGTTAGTCTGGCACATGCTATGAACCTGATAAACGGTCCGACAGTTGCCAATGCTGTTATTGATCCGAATGGACGCATTGCAAAACTACTCAAAGAAAACAAAGACGATAGATTTATCGTTGAAGAGTTATATCTTGCAACACTTGCTCGGTTACCACAAGATAACGAATGGACGACTGCAGCTGAACATTTTGCAAATGCAGAATCTAAAGCGGAAGGTGTACAAGACCTAATGTGGGCATTGATAAACAGTCATGCATTCTTATTTAACCGCTAAATTAAAATGTTAGCCAAAAGCGTTTTGTGCCTTTATTTATTGGAAAGTATTTGTAAGATAGAAGATAGACAGAAACACAATGGAGGAAAAAATTGATGATTTCGTTACCACAAGCTCCCGGAAGACTATGTGATGGATTCTCACGCAGGGAATTTCTGCGTGTGGGTGGTGCGGCAATGCTGGGAATCAGCTTGCCACAAGTATTGTCACTCCAAGCCAAGGCGAGTTCAACAGTCGCACCGGCTGTGCCGCTCAACGGTTGGGGAAAAGCAAATTCTGTCATCCTGCTGTTCCTGCAAGGCGGTCCGAGTCACATTGATATCTGGGATCCAAAACCGGATGCCCCATCAAATATACGGGGTGAATTCAATCCTATTCCAACAAATGTACCAGGGATTCAACTCTCAGAAACAATGCCGAAACTTGCAAAGCAGATGGATAAGGCTTGTCTCATTCGCTCAGTAAGTTATACACCCGCAGGACTTTTCAATCACACCGCAGCAATGTATCAGATGGTTACAGGTGAAACACCTGATAAAGTTGCACCCTCAGGACAACTTGATCCACCATCTCCTGCCGATCATCCGAATGCAGCTGCACATATCGCTAAGTTTAGACCCCCAGATGAACCGATGTTGGCTGCTGTCCAACTGCCAAGACCGATGCAGGAGAGTAATATCATCGGTAAAGGGGGAAATGCTGGATTTCTCGGAAGAGCCTATGACCCATATTTCCTCTTTCAAGACCCAAATAAAGAGATCAAACTTGACGACCTAGCACTCCGACCAGAAGTTCCACCGATGCGTTTACAACGTAGAAAAACCCTACTTGAAACGATTAACGCAAATATGCCTGAAATCGACAAGGTTGCAGATGATTACGCACTCAACGAATACTATGAGAAAGCCTACGATCTAATTCTATCACAGAAGGCACGAAACGCGTTTGATCTTTCACAAGAAACAGATGAAATGCGGGACAAGTATGGACGACATACCTTCGGACAAAGCGTCCTACTTGCAAGACGTTTAGTTGAAGCGGGAACACGATTCGTTCAGGTGAACTGGCCCTCTGTCGCAAACGGCAACCCAAACGAGACAGCGTTTGATACACACGCAGCGAACTTTGGTCCATTGAAAAACTTACACTGTCCTAAGTTAGACAGTGCTGTTTCTTCACTGCTTGAAGATTTGGATCAACGTGGCATGTTGGATAATACATTGGTTCTCGCTATCGGAGAGTTTGGACGTTCCCCAAGAATGGGTGTTAGTACTTCAGGTAATGGTAACGCACCCGATGGACGCGATCATTGGCCCTATTGTTATACCGGCCTTATCGCTGGTGCAGGTGTCAAAGGCGGTCAGGTCTACGGCAAATCAGATGCAACAGGATCAACGCCACTTGAAAAACCGGTGCATCCGCGAGATATACTGGCGACCATCTACCATACACTCGGTATTGACCCACACACAATCGTTATGAACCACTTAGACCAACCCAGAGAATTAGTGAAGGGTGAAGTCATTACAGGTATATTCTAATTCACTCGGTTGGTAGGGGCGATAAGCAAATCGCACCATAGGCGTCAATTTAGTGATGTACCCAGGCTGGTGAATCAACGCCAAATGCGCGTTTGGCATTTGGCGGGTGCGATTTCCATATCGCACCGGACCCTAAGCGAGCACCTCGGACGAAACAGATTAAGGTAAACCTATATCATTAAAGGTTTCCGCGTAGGATCCTGTGCGATACGGGACTAAAGAGTGTATAAATAAGGGATACGAGCAAACACATGAACCTTCAACAGATGCGAATTATCGATCTGAAGAAAGAACTCAAAAAACGTGGTTTGAAAGGATATTCATCTTTAAACAAAGCACACTTGATTCAGTATCTATCAACAGGAATTCATCCGCTTAAGAAAAATTCCGAATCGCAGACTTCGCAAGAGAATGAAATACAGGATCCCGCAATTGCAGGTTCAACGTATTCACAAACTATACTATCAGGAAAAGATGAAAATCTGTCCGTAAATCAGATTGTCTCTGGTGATTGTTTAAAAGTCCTACCAACATTACCTGATGGAATCATTGACTGCTGCATAACTGATCCACCTTTCAACATGTCAAAAACAAGAGGCTTAGGATGGGCATTTAGTTCACATGTAACAATGCAAGAACAGTGGGACATCTTTTCTAAAGATGACTATTTTCAGTTCACGGTCGATTGGATTAGAGAGGTTATTAGAGTCCTAAAGACCAACGGAAATCTATTCATCTTTGGTTCATACCACTGTATCTTTACAATCGGTTTTATCCTTCAGAACCTTTTTGATAGACGGATTATCTCTCAGATTGTCTGGTATAAACCGAATGCTCAACCGAATATTACCTGTCGCATGTTCACAGAATCCACCGAGTTTATCATTTGGGCAGTAAATAACGAAAGCAAAAAGGCGAAAAATTGGACTTTCAATTATGAGGTGATGAAGGAGATGAACAGCGGGAAACAGATGCGTAATATGTGGGAAATACCTCTTACCCCGCGATCGGAACGTAAGCATGGGAAACATCCATCGCAGAAACCCCTTTCTGTCGTCAGTCGCATCTTACTTGCAGGAACAAATGAGAACGATCTGATTCTTGACCCATTTTCAGGGACAGCAACAACAGCAGTCGTCGCGGAACAACATAACCGAAAATGGATAATGATTGAAAAAGATGAATCATACAATCAGATTGCGCAGATGCGTATTGATGAGGTATCTAATCGTCTATTTGAAGATGAGACAAAAACAGAATGGTAAGTATTTCTATGGAAAGACATGAAGCAATAGAAAAACTCACAGCAATAATTGATAAGGATCTTCGTATACTTGCTGATAAGTTTGATGTTACGGTCTTTAAGGGAAAAAAGCTCAACAAAGGCTGGGCTGGGCATGTCCTTGAGAGATATTTGGGTTTACCTATCAATTCTTCACAATCTCCAAATTTTGGATCTTGGGAATTAAAGGTTATTCCTCTAAAACATTTGAAAAGTGAGCAACTTACGATAAAAGAAACAATGTCCGTAACGATGATTGATCCTTACAATATTGAGCGGACTGATTTTGAAGACAGCCATTTGTTAATCAAATTAAGACGGATGATTGTAGCAGCAAGAATTTGGGAAAGCCAAGATGAGGAAAGATCAATATTACACACTGTCACAACTTTTGATCTCAATGATTCTGCAGTCTATAATCAGGTAAAAGCAGATTATGACTCAGTTAGGGAAGCGATCCTGACTCAAGGTTTTTCTGCTCTGACTGGCAAAATGGGTGTATACATTCAACCGAGAACAAAAGGGTCGGGTCATGGAAGTACATCAAGAGCATTCTATGCAAGGACATCGTTTCTTAAGAAGTTCATATTTCCAGAATTTTCATGAAATGGTAAATCCGCTTCATCAAAGGTTTCCGCGCAGGATCCGGTGCGATTAGGAAATCGCACCTACCAGCCTGGGAGTATTATTGGTTTCGTATTTTCCTTAAATTGATGCTTATGGTGCGATTAGGAAATCGCACCTACCAGCCTGGGGAAAACCAATGAGGTAATAAAAATGTCAGATTCATTACTTTGCAGGCAAGCAAAAATCCGGTACAAAAACAGTAAAGTGTTTCTGTTTCAGTGCGTTGTAGTTTTTTTCTCTCTTGTCGGTATAGTCCATGCCCAGGTTGCTCCGCAATTAACAAGCATATCACCAACGGCAGCACAACGGGGACAAACTATTGAAATCGTATTACAAGGCAAGAACATTGATGAAACTGCAGAAATATGGTTAAGCAAAGCGGGTATCAACGCAGAAATAAAGCAGAGAACCCCAATCCCTACCGTAAGGTTTGACGGATCCGGTATTTCTGGTCAAGTTCCAAGCGACCCGCGCTTACTACTGTCGTTTGAGATCGCAGCTGATGCGCCTTTAGGTAATCATCAGATTCGCCTAATTACATCAAATGGCGTGTCCAACCCACAGAACTTCTTAGTTGGAAACCTCCCTGAAATGAACGAAAAAGAACCAAACAACGTGTCTGAACAGGCAAACTTGCTTGAATTACCTGTTACAGTCAACGGGGTTGTATCTTCTATTGATGATCTGGATTCTTTTAAGTTCAGACTGAAGAAAGGTGCACGTCTGATATGTGATATCAGCGCACAACGCATGGGATCGCCATTAGACACATACTTAGAACTCTATGATCCAAATGGTAAAGAGGTCGCAAAAAGTAGGGATGGAAACGGATTAGACTCATTTATTGATTACACAACGCAGATGGAAGGTGAATTTACACTCTATCTTCGTGATGTTCGCTTCCAAGGTGGAGGAAATTATAGATATCGGTTAAGTATCGGTGAATTACCTTATCTTCATAACGTCTTTCCACTGGGTGGTAAACGAGGTGCCGTGAATAACGTCACTGTTTCAGGTGCGAATTTAGGTTCAATTAACACATTACAACTTAACATCTCCCCTGATGCTGATCTTGGTATTCAAGAGTTACGAGTCAAAACACCCAGCGGATTAGAAACAAACCCATATCCATTCACAATTGGCGAATTCAATGAGACTAACGAAAATGAACCAAATGATGCACTCAAGCAGGAAAATCCGATAGGAACACCGATCACTGTCAATGGAAAAATACAGAAAGCTGGTGATGTGGATCGGTATATTATCAAAGTTGAGAAGGGCGCGAGATTAGTTTGTAGTGTCAATTCGCGTCAATATCCGTCTCAACTGGATCCGATCCTAACAATCTATTCACATAAACAGGGAGAAACTGCGGAGAGTGTGACCGAACAAGTTTTGACTGTCAATGATGATGCAAGTGGAACGGATGCACAGATTACTTTCACGTTTCCAGAGGCAGGCAATTATGGATTATCTATCCGTGACCTAAACAATGCAGGTGGAGAAGATTTTCCATATAGGCTTACTGTTAGACCCTTGAAACCTGATTTTCGTATCAATGTGAATGTAGATAATCCCCGAATTGCGCGGGGTGGTACCTTCATGATGACAGTAACTGCTGCACGTTTAGATGGGTTCAACGGCGCGCTTAGATTTTACTCACCCGATCTACCGAAAGGTTTCATCGTAAGTCCAACGATCATGTATCCTAATCAAAATCAAGCACTCTTAACGATCACGGCACCTATTGATGCACCACTCGGTCTCCATCCTTTCACAATCGTTGGTGTTGGTGCTATAGGAGGGAATCATATAGAAGCAGCTACATCACCCAAAGCGATCTTACTCACTGTGATGGATAACCCCCCATTCACACTTGCATTCGCTGATGTTGAGATAAGCGTTACCCACAACAAAACTACGAACTTTCATGTCATTGCTAACCGACAAAGTGGTTATAACGGTCCTATCGGACTCGCTGTTCAAGGCGTGCCAGCACGAATTTCAGGTGGAAAAGCAACAATACCTGCTGGACAAAATAGCACCGTGATTTCACTGCGAGCAGGTACTGTAGAACGGCGTGAACAGTTCTCGGTTGTTCCCACACCAGGAACAAGCTATATCTCAGTTAGTGGATCAGCAAATGTCAATAGAGAAAACTATACTGAGTCTTCTCCTGCCATACCGTTAACAGTCGTTGAAGCACCCTTCATCGTTACAGTTGAACCGCTCCGATTCAGCATTGTATTCCCGAAGACTGATGAGAATGAAAAAGTAGCAACAGATGATACCACCGTTGCAGTCGCAAATCCGCCGCCAACAGAACAAACTGAATCTGTAGATACAGAAAACGCTGATTCAACAACCAAATCAGCAAAACTTACAATGAGCATTGTTCGTCGTGGGAGTTTTACGGATACTGTTACAATTAAACCGATAACGGTACCTGAAGGCATTACTATTCCTGATGCCACAATACCAATCAATGAGAATGACGTTACGGTAGACCTGAAGGCATTGGGTTCTCTCGAAGCCAAAACATATCAGGTCAGATTCCGCGCAACAGCAATAATCAACGGTCAAGCATTTACACAAGATAGTCCTGTAATCAATGTAAAGATAATTCGTTAATGGAATCTTACGCAACATAATTACTACCGAAGGTGACACATGGATCAGAAACGAGCTAATGGTCGTTACTACACACGTGGGAATCCGTTTAAATTAACACCTTTTCTGAACTGGGCGGATACCCTAAACCTTCAACAACAAAATGTGTTAGAACCCTTTGCCGGTGCTAAGGACATTCCACAGTTAATTGAATCGGCACATTTGCATTGTAATAAATGGGGATTTTACGATATAGAACCTGGATCTAAAGGCGTCCAGGAACGGGACACCCTCTCCGATTTTCCAGAAGGATTCAAAGTTTGTATCACTAATCCTCCATGGCTTGCACGCAATTCAGCAACACGTCGTGGTCTACCTTTTCCTAAAGAAATGGATTACGACGATCTCTACAAATTTGCACTTGAGAAATGTCTGTCCAATTGTGATTGGGTTGCTGCTATTATCCCAGAGGCATTTATTAGAAGTGGATTGCTCCTGAAACGACTTTGTGATTTTATCTCATTAGTTCCCGATACTTCAAGTGGAACAGCACAAGATAATAAAAACAGAATAACAAATTACATGTTTGATGACACTGAACATCCAGTCGGTTTAGCACTTTTTACTCCAGATATATCTGCAGATATTCGAGTATGGCGAAATAACCGATTACTTGGAACCCTTGGAGACCTTCAAAAGTACCTTCCAATACCATCTCGGAACCGTGATATAGTGTTTAATGACCCAAATGGGAATCTTGGACTCATAGCAATAGACAACACCGTTTCTGCCTCAATTCGTTTCTGTCCACCAGCAGAATTAGGTGACTACAAAGTACGGACACATTGTCGTTCAATAACGAAAATTGGTGTGCCTTGGGAAATGGACATTGATGATCTTAATATAAATTTAGCAAGAATCAGAGAGAACACACATGATGTATTCTTAACAGCATTTAAAGGTATACGACGGGATGGATGTTATCGTCGTCGATTAGACTGGGCACTTGCTCGGTCAATTATTGAGGAAGTGAAATGTCGATCACGCCAACACCTCACGTAAGAACCTTGCAGTATGTGATTCTTGAACTTCAGCGACCTCTTCAGGAGTCCCCATCGCTACAAGATAACCGCCAGCATCGCTCCCTTCAGGCCCCAAATCAATCACCCAGTCTGCGGATTTTATCACATCAAGATTATGCTCTATAGTTACGATCGTATTACCCGCGTCAACTAGTTTGTTCAGCACTTGTAGCAGTTTCTGTACATCATCAAAATGCAATCCTGTCGTCGGTTCATCCATTATATAGAGGGTCGTGCCAGTCTGACTGCGAGCGAGTTCCTTTGCAAGTTTCACACGTTGTGCTTCCCCACCCGATAACGTAGTCGCTGCTTGACCTAACTGAATGTAATCCAAACCAACATCCGACAACATCTGCAGGGGGCGTTTGATACGACTGATGTTACTAAAAAGTTCAAGTGCTTCACACACGGTCATCTGCAGTACTTCAGCGATGTTCTTCCCTTTATATCGCACCTCAAGTGTTTCAGCGTTATAGCCTGTATTATTACAATTTTCACATGGGATCCAGACATCAGGAAGGAAATGCATCTCAACACGGTTATATCGGTGACCATCACATACTTCACACTGTCCGTAAGATAAGTTGAAACTGAACCTTCCACGATTGAAACCACGCAACTTAGCATCTGGTAATTCAGCGAACATCTCTCTTATTTTCGTGAATAGATCTGTGTAAGTTGCAGGATTAGAACGAGGCGTTTCACCAATAGGTTTTTGATCAATATGGATAACGCGTTCTATGTTGGAAATACCTTGAACACGATCATATATCGCTACGGTAGTGGAACTATCTTTACGTGCAGTTCCACTACTGATGGATTTCCGTTCCTCAAGTGCTGGACGTAATGTGCCTTCAATAAGTGAACTCTTACCGCATCCAGAGACACCCGTTACACAAGTGAGTGTGCCGTAAGGTATGCTAATGTCTATTCCCTTCAGGTTATTGGTTCTTGCACCAAATAATTTCAAGAATTTTCCCGAACCTTTACGGCGGACTGCTGGAATAGGTATTTGCATCTCGTCAGATAAGTAGTCTTGAGTCAATCCCCTATCATGCACATCTGAAACAGGATCAGTATCATCAGCAGACGCCTCTTCATCTACAGTATGTGTAAAGTAGACAGGTTTCTTACCTGTGAAATCGGCAGGAGTCCCTATAGCAACAATTTTTCCACCTAGTTTACCCGCTTTCGGACCGAAATCTATGATATGGTCTGCGGATAGTATCGTATCTCTGTCATGTTCAACAACGAGGACGCTATTCCCGATATCCCGCAGATCCTTCATTGCCAAAATAAGACGTTCCTGATCGCGCGGATGTAACCCAATACTTGGTTCATCAAGAATATACGTTACACCTGTTAAACTTGTTCCTAGTTGACTTGCGAGGCGTATCCGTCGGATTTCTCCACCTGAAAGTGTGGGCGCGATACGATCCAAACCAAGGTAACCAAGACCGATCTCTTCTAAGAACTTTAGACGGAACTGAAGTTGTCTTAGAAGTTGCGATTCAAATTCAGGGGATGTATGTGATTGAAGGGTTGTCAACGTTGCCCTTGAGGTAGACACATCTTTAACCTGTTTTCTTGCGGCTTCCGCTTCTTCTGTCCCCATAACAGCTGTGAGATAAGATTCAATTACCTGCACACGATCATCAATGAATGTAATGATCTCTGAAATCGACTTCGCCATCAATTCTGCAATGGTCGTATCACAGAACTTTACGTTTCTTGGAAAATCGGCTAACCGAGTACCATCACAGGATTCACATATTAGCAGTTCATTAGTCGGGGATCTTCCAATTCCCTCACAAGTCTTACATGCCCCTAATCTGTTATTAAACGAGAAGTGTCTCGGTGTGAGTTGCGGAAAATTCTGACCGCAACTCAAACACATCGCATGTTCACTGAAGAAATGTCTGACAGGATACTCACTTCTACTCTTATCTTCAATAACAACAAATCCTTCACTCTCTATTAAAGCCAATTCAATCGCCTCTGTGAATCGACTCTTTTCTTCATCAATAAGTTGGACTCTATCAATTACGAGGAAAACTTCATGTTGACGCCTTTTGTTAATCTTCGGGGTTTCGTCAAGCCGGAATACTTTGCCGTCAATTTGAACCCGAGCATAACCAACTTTTTGCAATCTACGAAAAGCATCTGTAAAGTCCTCATTCCCTCTTAAACCGGGTGTCTTCTCGGCAGAGATAACAACCTGTGCCTCGTTTTTATTGATTTTGAAGTTTGTTAATGGTGCAAGGATGTCTACTCTTTTGGATTCTAATTGATCATATATACGATCAACGATCTGCTGTGTTGTTTGAGGTTGCACAGCAACGTCACACTTGGGACAGTGCGGTATTCCCCATCTGGCATAGAGTGTTCGCAACCCATCGTGAATCTCAGTAATCGTCGCTACAGTAGAACGAGGGTTTTGACTCGGACTTGAATGCGTAATGGCAATTGCAGGTGACAAACCTTCAATTTTAGAAACCTTCGGTTTCTCCATTGTCCCAATAAATTGACGTGCATAAGTGCTGAGTGTTTCTATATAACGACGTTGACCTTCAGCATAAATGGTATCAAGGGCAAGAGAAGTCTTACCTGAACCACTTACTCCTGTTAAAGCCGTCATTTTTTGATGTGGAATCTCAACGTCAATACGTTTCAGATTATTTTCTTGCGCTCCTTGAACAACTATGGATTTACGACCGTTAGAATCTGCTTCGGTTATAGTAGGACAAAGTAATTGTCCGTTTTCTGCTATATCCTCACTCTTATCAAGATACTTCCACAAATCAAATTCACCTTTTAGAGCTTGTCCCGTATACGATCCCGGCACGCTTTTTATCTCTTCTGGTGTACCTACAGCAACGATTTCACCCCCCGATAATCCACCTTCTGGACCTAAATCAATCAGATAATCTGCAGAATTTATCACATCTAGATTGTGTTCTACAACGACTACTGTATTCCCCTCATTCACCAATCTATGAAGAATTGTCAATAACTTGTTAACATCGTCAAAATGAAGCCCTGTCGTCGGTTCATCCAGAATGTAG
This sequence comes from Candidatus Poribacteria bacterium, assembly GCA_965208245.1. Lineage (GTDB taxonomy): Bacteria > Poribacteria > WGA-4E > WGA-4E > WGA-3G > MSPOR6. The sequence goes on along the minus strand of OZ242325.1, from coordinate 3,337,201 downwards.
AGCGTTTTGCCAGTACTTCTCTTTGACAGTTCCCTTGATAGTTTAATGCGTTGTGCTTCTCCACCCGATAGTGTTGGCGCAGGTTGTCCAAGTTTGATGTATTCCAAACCGACATCATGGAGCAATTGTAAACCTTTTGAGATTTTCGGTAAATCAGCGAAATGTGAAAGTGCAGTTTCTATGTCCATTTCAAGAACATCAGATATATTCTTATCCTTATATTTGATATTTAGGGTTTCACTGTTATAACGTTTGCCATTACAGACATCACATTCAATCCATACATCTGCCAACAACCCCATGTCAACCTTTTTTGCACCGTTACCACTACATGCTTCACATCTACCACTCGGTACATTGAAACTAAATCTCCCAGGTTTATAGCCGCGAAGTTTCGAATCGGGTAAGTTGGTGAAAAAATACCGAATAGCATCAAATACCTTCGTATATGTAGCAGGATTTGAACGCGGAGTTCGTCCGATAGGTGCCATGTCAATGTTGATAATCTTATCAATGACATCCGTTACAGGCACAACCTTACCATCAATGATGCCCTGAATTTTATCGTGGTCCCCAGGAACAGTCTTTGCTTTCATTAGGTCTCTTGCCAACGCACTGTAGAGTATGTCGTGAATAAGAGAACTTTTACCGGATCCGCTAACACCTGTAACACAGCATAATGTTCCGACAGGTATTTTTGGACTAATCTCTTTAAGGTTATTCTGTCGGGCATTACAAATTTCAAGCCATTTTTCTCCTGTCGGTCGTCGCTTCTCAGGATGAACTATCTCCTTTTCTCCGCGTAGATATTGAGCTGTCAACGAATTGTTTTCCTTTAAAAAATCATCCACTGTCCCCACACCGGTTATCTCTCCACCCTTTATACCTGCTCCAGGACCAAAATCTACTAACCAATCAGCAACTAACATTGTTGCTTCATCATGTTCTACAACTATAACGGTATTTCCCTGATTACGTAGGTTCAGAAGCGTTTTTAGTAATCCGGCATGGTCGCGCGGATGTAATCCGATACTCGGTTCATCCAGAACATAAGTCACATCGCGTAGGCCTGCACCTACCTGACTTGCAAGTCGTATCCGCTGCGCCTCTCCTCCTGATAACGTTGGTGCAGAACGGGATAGCGTAAGATAACCTAAACCGACATCTATCAAAAAACCTAAACGTGAACGTATCTCTTTCAGCAGTTCTGTTGCTATGAATGCTTCACGGTCCGGTAGTTTAACGGTGTTAAAGAAGGCCGCAGCATCTTCAATCGACTTGTTGAGTACTTCAGAGATATTCAAGCCATCAATCGTAACAGCGGTTACTAATTCATTTAGTCTGGACCCATCACAGGTACGACACGGCATTTTGACAAAATAATCTGGCAGATGAGAATTATCACTTTCATCAACACCAACAACGATGAAATGTGACTCGCAGGCAGGAATTAATCCTTGGAACGTCCCCTTAAATCTTCTCCCCCGACGTCTACTATCCCTTGTTAATGGATTGAATGATAGGATCTTATCACCTGTTCCATACAATATCTGGTGCTGTTGTTCAGGTTTCAGGTCCTTCCAAGGTGTTTTCAAACTAAATCTAAGGTGAGACGATAATGTTCGTGCAACCATCCTTTCCTCAGGCCCCGAATGTTCCCATAAATGTAATGCACCTTCAAGTAACGGTAGATTCTCATCCTTGACGACCAATTTAGGGGATATTGCCATTTGCACCCCCAATCCTCGACACTGTTGACACATACCGTAAGGACTATTATAGGAGAAGTTACGCGGCTCCGGTACATCATAACTTATCTGACATTTCACACATGCATATTGACGACTAAAAAGTAAATCCTCATCTACTGAACTCAATCTTTCTGTCCTATTATCTGTTGACAGAACACTCACAATAAGACTATCGTTACCCATGCGAAGTGCAGTTTCCACAGCATCCGTGACGCGACTTTCAATGCCGTTTTTGATGATTATTCTATCAATTACAATATCTATATTATGTCTCTGATTGGGATTGAGGGATATGTTTGAACTTATTTCGTGGACTTCTCCATCAATTCTTGCACGGACAAAACCCAGTTTACGCGCATGTGACAATTCTCTACGGTACTCACCACGCCTGCCTCTAACAATAGGTGCTAATATCATAAGACGCGTTCGTTCAGGAAAACTAAGGATATGAGAAACTATATCTGCTACTGTCTGTGAACCAACAACTTCACCACATTCTGGACAACTAAACTGTCCAGCACGCGCGAACAGAACACGAAGATAATCGTAGATTTCTGTTACGGTAGCAACTGTTGAACGGGGATTATGACCAGTAGATCCTTGGTCAATCGCGATGGAGGGAGACAAACCGACAATCTTATCTACTTCAGCCTTTCCAAGTTGACCCAAGAATTGTCTTGCATAGGCGGATAAGGACTCAATATAACGTCTTTGCCCTTCGGCATAAACTGTATCAATCGCAAGGGAAGATTTACCTGAACCACTTACACCTGTGAAGACAATAAGTTTATCCTTCGGTAATTGGATATCTATATTCTTTAGATTATGTTCTCTCGCGCCGTGAATATCTATTGACGCATCTGTCATAGTAATATATCCTCTCTTGTCGTTTGTAGTGGGACAATTCATTTCCTATCTTGTAAAGAAGCATCCACATTCTCTTATGTTTCAAAAAGGATTCTCCCCACTTCTATACAACCGACATGAACAACCCATCTAATCCATATCTATGAAACCACCTAACTCTTTAAGCTTTCTTGCATCACCCCGCCAATCCGATTTTACAGTTACATATAATTCTAAAAAGACCTTTTTTGCCAAGAACCTTTCTATATCTGATCGTGCTAATTCTCCGACGCGTTTAATCAACTTCCCGGTTTTTCCAATGATGATCTGTTTTTGTGTCTGTTTTTCTGTATATACAATCGCCCTGATATATAAAATATCATCACCGTTTCTTTTCTGTCTGTTCTGAAATTCCTCAACCACAACTGCTGCTGAATATGGCACTTCGCGTTTGGTCAGAAGCATAATTTTCTCTCTAACAGTTTCAGAAATGAAAAAACGTTCAGGTAAATCGCTGAGTTGATCTTCAGGAAAATACTGAGGTCCTGGGGGGAGTAACAATTTCACCTGATTGAGTAACAATGCCACGCCATCACGCGTCTTTGCTGAGATCGGAATCATCTCAGCAAAGTTTAACTGCTGACTAAATTCGTCAAAAATAGGTAAGATTGTCGGTTTGTCAACAAGATCAACTTTGTTAATGACAAGAATCTTTATGGATGCTCGCGTTTTCTGAAGTCTCCTCAAAATTTGATTTTCAACTTCAACATTTCTATAAGCACCATCTACAATAAACAGCACTATATCAGCATCGCGCAATGCACCATAGGCAGTCTTGACCATTTCAGATTGCAGACGATACTTCGGATCCATCAATCCAGGTGTGTCTACAAACACAATCTGATGTGTATCTGTCGTGACAATCCCACGAATCTGATTACGTGTCGTCTGCGGTTTTGGCGTGACAATCGCCAATTTTTGACCTAAGATAGTATTGAGGAGTGTGGACTTCCCAACGTTCGGTGCACCGATAATGCTGACATATCCTGACCTGAAGACTTGATCTTCTGAAAGTATGTTGTCTTGATCCATGTTGGTTTCTGACATAAGTTCATCCAAAATCAGTCAAAAGTGGTATCTATGATTCTTGGTTAATTGCATAAAATTATGAGTCTCTATGCTGTATATTCGAACTATCACGATCCTGAGAAAAATTACGATCATCGGTGGCGATTTTAATGCTTCACCACCTTTCAAAACGCGTATCCAACCACCACCCCAACCGTCGACTTCAATTCTACTGTTATCAAAGAGAAGGGCAATGTGTATCCCGCCGAGACTTGGACAGTTCCAACTAATAACTATAGATGAAAGCACTCCATAAATTCCAAGTTTTAATATTGTCGTATCTCTATCAAATATATTGTTTTTATCCAGTCTTAGCTAAGTCTTCTAAGGACAAAGCACCTTCACCAAACACACGTCTAAACTGTGCCCCGCCACGTGATTGTGTATCCCCATGCATATAACATACACTAAATGCACGTCGAGGAGTATCTGTCTGGTTTGTCCCTGAACTATGCAACATCCAGTTGTGCAACAATACAACTTCACCGGCTTCCAATTCCAGTGGTTCCGGTGTTGAATTATTCACAATGTCATCAATCTGATCTTGATTCAAAAATCCTGAACCGTGTGAAGGGTTTATTAAACTGCTATGTGAACCTGGAATGATATATACACATCCATTTTCAATTGTTGCCGGGTCCAAGGCAGTATAAATTGTAATCTGTGGGTCACGATCCAGATCAGTCCATCGGTCTTGATGCCAGACAAGGTATGTTCCTTCACCTGCCGGTTTATTCATAAACATGGCTCGGAAGCATAGTATAGGCACACATTCACCATAGATTCTTGCACAGACCTTCTTGAACGTTGGATTTTGAAGGTAAACTAAAAAGTAAGGATCAAATTCAAGGTTCTGAATTTTGCGATACAACAACGTGGCACCCTTATGTCCGGCTGACTGAGGACCGGGCCTACCTGTTCCAGGAGCGCGATCCAATTGCATCATGATCCTGTCGTAATCCAACTCAGTCTTACCCAGCATAATGTCATCCATGCGTTGCTGCAACTGTGCTAATGCATCATCCGTAACAACTTGTCCAATCCGTACATATCCGTATTCATCAAAATGTTCCCACTGTGCAACTGATATTTGGTGTGCCATACATTTCCTTCAAGCAAGATTCAAATGATTGGAATCATTAATGCTATTGTTATAAGATGATACTGACAGTCATAGTACCCCCTACCTAAAAGTAGGGGCTTGTGCTTCCTCACAGACAACTGATCTGAGCTACGTCTTACGTCCGCTCCACTTTAGGCTGCTAAGCCAGCCTGTTTGATATTGATAGCAGCGTTTATGTCTCTGTCGTGATGTGTCTCACATTCAACACATATCCAGTGTCTATCGCTAAGAGTTAGGGTGTCGTTTGTGTATCCACAGTTGCTACAAGGTTTAGTTGTAGCAGTCCACTTGCCCACTTGTTTGAACGCCTTGCCATGTTTGGCACATTTCTGTTCCATTATCAGCAAGAACTGTGCAAAAGACAAATCGGATACTTTGCGCCCCCAAAGCCTTTTCATACCATCTATATTTAGGTTCTCAAAGACAAGCACATCGTATTCACGACACAGATGTGTGGCAAGTTTCCACTGCCAGTCAAGTCGCTGGTTAGCAATATCGCGATACTGTCTACACAACACACACAACGCACGATACCAGTTGCCTGAACCTTTGATTTTGCGTGAAAATGCTTTGCTGAATCACAACACAACATCTTGCACAACTTGACTCGGCAGTTGCTTCCAATGTGGTTTCGTCCGCTTTTTCAACTTCACAACATGGGCATTCATGCTATATGCCGATATGTTCTTTTTATACCTGCGGTAATAACGACGCTGCAAGGTCATGATATGCACATGGATGTGCCACATATCGTCAAGCATATTGCCTAACTTGATAGTGTTAGATTGACTCTGCAACTTGTATTTATACGTTTTTCTCATGGTGTCCTACATCTATGAAGTTTCTACATCCCTATTGTAAAAGTGTGGCAGATGTTACAACCATCCACCACTGATGTAATCTCATTATTATACCACTTTTTATAGCAAATTGTAAATCTTTTTTGCTGTACATCTTTGGTTTCCGTCTACATCCCACAAACTAAAGCATGGGGATTTGACGGAAGAGTGTTAAAGATATAACACAATTTACTGTAAATTGAAGATAATTATGGTAAAAAAACAACAACGTGTCACCCTGAATCCATCTAAAAGTGTGCCAAAAAAGTGTGCCCCAAAAAAAAAAATGCAATCCTTTTCCATCCAATCGTCTCTATTATTAGAGAAATACTTTGCAGGTCAGGTAAACATGCTTCACAATCAGTCGTTATACTACACAATTTCAACACCAAGGTTAATGTAAAACAGAAAAAAGTGAAGTTAATGAAAAAAATGCAACCTTTTTCCTACTTAATGGTATCTATACGTATTTGTACTGAAGTATGGGAATGTTGAACACTTCTGATATATTACCAGAAGTGTCAAAAATCTTTATTTGAACAAAAAGTTATCTTAAATGTCAAACACATTAACTACAGAAACCAAATTATTGGATCATAACCAAGCGAAATGCGACAGAACATGCAGAGAATAGGAGATTAAAATGTTAAATGAGTTCTCAATTGACAATTGGATTCTCGCTGGTGCTGGTTTCCTAATAGTCTTCGCTGTCGGTTGTTTCTTCTGGTATCAAAACCTAATGGCACAACTTCAACCCAGGAATGACGATAGTAAACACAACGCAATACAAGTAGAAAAAACTAACAAAGATCCCAAGAATGATGTGAAAGCGACAACTCAAGAAGAAGATACTGATTCACATAGTACGAATTTTGATATACCTTCTCATGTTAGCACTACACAACAGGAAAATACGCAGAATATAAACACACAGCAGTCAAAGAGAGGAATGCTACGGGTAAGAATACTGTTGTAAGGAGAACACTTTACATTCCATAGAATAATGCACGCCGCAAGGGTACGTTTCTGAGCGTACCTTTGCCGTTTTAAATTCTTGAATTAAGACCCATGACATGCTATTATAATTCAGAGGAGAGTGGAATATGTATCAACCCGAAGAAACACAACGCACAACGAATCAATATACGTCAGATGTGTTACAGAAATCCCCTAAACACATTGACGAACTTATACACAAACGTAGATTAGATGATGATCTATTACAACATGCATGGCATACAGCGCATCGAATCGCAGAGATGTTATATAAAAAGTTCGGTGCAACAAAAGTCGCTGTATTCGGATCACTTGTTGAAGAAGATGCGTTTTCTCAGTGGTCAGATATAGATATTGCAGTTTGGGGGCTTCCCGCTGAAGACTATTTTAAAGCGTTATCGGTAGTTTCAGATATTAGCAGTTTGTTCAAAGTCGATATTGTCGATTTCGATAAAAGTAAAGGACTGTTTAGAGACCGAATTCAGCAACAACACATTCCAATTGACAAAGGAGGTATCTACGAAGTGTATAGAGAATCTCTGTTTTTACGTATCACGGATGAAAGAGCAAAAATAGAGAAAACAGTAACGAAAATCACAGAAAGGTTAGAAAAAATAAAAACAGTTCCATCTGAATACAGAGAAGAAATAGAAACTACAATTGCAAAGAACCTTGCTGACTGTTACCGCGGTTTTGAGGCCATTTTTAAACAGGTTGCAGTTCATGTTGACTTACAGATGCCTGATGGAAGCAGATGGCACAAAGAACTTTTGACGCAGATGGCAGAAACACGTGGTGTTAGACAACCTGTAATTTCTCATGAAACTTATGAATTCTTACAAGTACTTCTGGAATTCCGACATGTTTTCAGTAACATTTACGGTGAAGAATTGGTATATGAAAAAACAGAGGAAAAAGCCAAACAAATTAAGATGGTATATGAAAGGGTGTCTGAAGAAATTGATGATTTCATTGCTTCACTAAATCAGCAAGAGAATGCAGAAACATCACATAGGTGAAAACATGAAAAAACGGAAGCATATCTACATTTTGCTATTTCTACAGATATTATTGTTATGTATCTGCGGTTTTGGCAGCATGATTAACTTGGCTGAGGGGGCGCGACCAGAACTTTCAATTGAGACTAACGAACCACGAATCTATAAAATGATCAAGAACGCAAGAGATTACATCGTCAATCAACAGAATGAAGATGGCGGTTGGTCATTATTACCAGGTGGAGAAAGTGAGGCAGAAATTACTGCCCTCGCTATCTGGGCATTAATTGAAGCAGACTGGGGGACTGGTTCAAGAATCATTCGTAGAGGTGTCAGATACCTAAGAAATAGTCAACACGATAATGGCAGTTGGAATGACAATACTGCTCATACAATTTTTTCACTAGTTGCTCTGACAAAAGCAAATACCGATCCAGACGCAAGATTTGATGGACTCAATTGGATAAAAAAAACACAGAACCCCTCAGGAAGCTGGGGACGCAAAGGAAACACCTTTGGACATGTATTATATACCTCAGCAACGCTCGTAGGATTAAGACACATCGGATTTAATCACAGAAGTTTCGACTCGCTCCTACCAGGTATGGAATGGTTGGATAACCTTGATCATAGAAATAGAGAAGGATACTGGAATTTACCAGGTGGAACACAATCAGATATATACGTAACCGCATGGGCTCTACAAGGTCTATCACCAGTCTATAATGTTGATGAACAAATTGCTTGGCTAAAGCAGTTTCAGAATCTAAACGGTGGTTTTCCAAGATTCCTACGTAAAAAGAGTGACCCCGAAGTGACCGCCACTGTCATTATGGCTCTTGCAGCAAACGATGACCCAGTAAATACAAGACGTATTGCAATTAATTATCTGACAAAAGTTCAAGCAGCAGATGGCAGTTTTATCAGCAATACACCAAGAGAAATTAACTCACCCACGGCTAACCTACAAACAACCTGCATGGTACTGATCGCAGTTCATTCAAAAACTGATAGAAAACAGTAAGCATTCAGATCAGATTGAAACACCTATGGGGCAGGTATCACAAATGAAGATCAGATAAACATTGAGGTAATCCAATCCATCAAAACAATCGTAGGGGCTGGCCTGTTTTTAGACATCCAGCCCGCATGTTACCGGCTAAAACTCCACTAACAATTGAGGAACTATCGCTGCACTTCGCGTAGACTTTTCAGCATTATTGACTTGATAGACAATCCGTGCTAAAGCACCCTCACTAAAATGCCAAGTTAAAGCACCACCAAGAGTAGACCAAGTAGGTTCTTCAGGTTCTCTGTTAAATGAAAACGTACTGAATAGGTCTCTATCCGGATTCCATACATCATACTTTAGACGAATATCTAAATTCTCATTCAGAGGTAATTCTACATGAAAGTAGAATCCCTCTACAGTTGTGTTTCTATCTTCAGTTAGAATAGGACTACTAAGATATTTTAGCAGTTCAGTATCTCTTCCTCTAACCCACTCCGCAGCGAGATCAAATTTCCATACCTTGAAACTTGTTGCAAACCCTAAACGACGTTTATAGACCAATGTTGATGGATTTACATCTCCATTGATTGCATTAAATGGATAACTGTTCCCATCAAAATATGATGCACCTAACCAAAACCGCTTCCCAAATACAGGCAAAGTTCCATTCAGGTGAACAAACACAGAGGGACTATCATTTCGAATCGGCTTAAGAATACCGCCACCACTTCCATGAGGACCAATCCGTATCCCAGAAGTAACCGTACCATCAGTTACAGTGCGAAGTGAATCCGGTCCATCCGCAAGTGATAACACATAAGAAATAGGACCAATGAACCCGTTCAATTGGAGACCCCTATCAGAAATAAAACCAATATTCTTTCGCACTAGATTATAGAGAGGATTAGCAGCAGCATCTGACTTGGTATCTATACCAAACCCGTGTCGAAACCTTCCGATTTTCAGAGAAGCACCTTTCGGTAATACCGGGATGCCTGTCAGAATAGCATAAACAAAACCGTGATCATCCGCGACCTGTGTGCCTAATGGAGAGGTAGTCAGTAGTTGCTCACCCAATATACTCACATGGTCACCGACACTCGTTGTTACCACGAACTCTGCAACATGAATCAATGTTGTCCCACTATCCCAATTGTCTCTATCAGGTATCAGATCCTGTCCGCGAGTTATACGACGAATATCCAAGGCACCACCAAAAATAAGATTACTAAATACACCACCAAGATATTCAGAACCACTTGAAACCTCCGTTACCTCAACATTATCAAAACTAAAGACATCATCACCTTCAAGATCCGATCCTTCATCTGATCCTGGTTGAACAAGTGATGATTCAACGTTTTCAGGAGTACTTGTAACGTCACCCGGATAGGAACGTGCAATTAGTTCTGCTATATTACTATATCCATCCTTATCTGAATCTGCCTTCTCAATGCGTGTGAATGTAGTCAGATTCATACCGTTGTGTAAGAATGCTCTGCCGTAAGGATTCGGTGCATCTCCACCTTTCTTTGAAAAATGGCAGACATTACAACCGCTTGTCCATTTGTATTTTGTCTTGAACATCTTATAGAAAGCAGGAAGCGCATAGATTGATTGTTCTGTAATAATGGAACTGAATAGAACCATTACACAGATAAGAATTAGTTTTCGCATGGTAAAGTCCTTCCATCAAATTAGTTGTAGGATGAATATGAAAGTCAACCAAAATGTTATGAGAATCTAATACGCATCCAGATCAATCCCATCCTCGGTAAAACGGGTATGCACCTGATTAACAAAGGTCACTATGTCATCCCACTTCTTACGCGTCTCATCAGTAATACCGTTCTTGTCAAGTGTCTTGGCAAATTCTGTAAGCGTGTTGGTGAATTTCTCCTGCACCGCAACATATTCTTCGGTCTTATCAGCGTTTTTAGGCGGTTCGAAATCAGGTATCAACTTTGCATAAAGCGCAAGTCTTTTTGCTGCGGCAACTGCATTCTCCTTACCCTCATCCTCCTCAAAATAGTCAACGATAACATAGTAGTCATCAACCATCAGTGTCATGAGTTCTCTAAGGTCTTCGACTTCAGGCAGCACACCTGGTGTTTCCTCAGGTTCCGGTTTCGTATCATCATCCGGTTTCGGGCTGCGTTTGAGGAACAGTGCATAACTCATTACCAGAGTCTTTTTTGGCATCAACGTTACAGCTTTTGAAGCTTCTTCCTGTCCCTTAACAACTGTGATGTCCTTACCGACATCAAAATTATCGTTTATACCTTTACCGACAAACTGCTTAAGGAACTTCTCAGTAGCAATTGCATCCGATTCTTTGTGATCATATACCTCAACTTTGACCACCTTCCCTTTCATGTTTAAACCAACACCACCGTCCATAACACCACTCGGTCCCTGCACATCAACAAACAGCACCAGACCAAGCGGTTTCTTTTCTTTGCTAATCGCAATATAAAAGATCGGTTTCAGGTCTTCTTTACGTAGTTTCGAACCCAATTCCTTCTCGATTGAAGTGATCTTATCTTTGGTCAAGACCACGTTACGTTGAACAAACTTCTTTGCTTCTGGGAAGATACCGTCAAGTTTTTTACTGGGAAACTCAGTTTCATGTGCTTCACTGATCAATGGTGTAAACATCATCATTGATACGAATAAAAGCATCATGCCTATACGAGTATGTGTGTAAAATCTGGATAACATTTTTCTCTCCTAATGTGAAATTGTCTGCTGACGAAGCAGCAGACATAGAACGTTACTCTTCAACTTTTACCATAAAAGTCGGGAACAGAATCTGATCCCTATGCTTCACCTGTCCGAATATCTGATATATACCAGTTTCCGTGAAGGTTGTCATCAGCATCACCGAAGGACCAAATTTGTCTGGGGTAATTCCTTCATGTTTGTGTCCTATTGTAGGAGTCTTCTCACACATTTTATGTTTAGCATGTGAAGAGGTATTCTTTAATTTGCCATGCATTGACCCCATTGGTACTGTACCATGACTATGTAGTATACCATCTAAACGGTTACTTACGATAGCAAAATGCATCGGTGCATCCAAAAACGAGACGAGATCGGTGACAGGTTTACCTTCATGTGTAAAGTGATAGGTGATATGCACCATCTCACCAACCTTGATCTTATCTGGCACACTCATTTTCACCATGTATTTAGAAGTGCCTTCCTTTTCTGTTATGGATACAGACTTAGTGAAACGATCACCCCCCTCCTCAGTATAACCGACGACCATCTTTTCTCTGCGCATGTCTGTAGAGAATTCTGGCATCTCCTTGTCACCAGTTACATCTACATACAGATATCTTGTGTATGCGGCATCTGCTGTCATTGCATCAATTGCAACGATGTACCGACCCGAATACGGAAACGTAAAATGCACCGTATACACACCCTCAAGTTCCGCTATCATATCGCGGGATTCGAAATCTTCTGGATGTATATGTCCAATTGTCTGTAAGTTTTCACTCACAATTAGAATGTGTAAAATTCGGTCATGGTGTATCATCAGGTCTGTAAAGGGTTCACCCTTTGCATCCGTGAGATGCAACTTAAGACTTACGGGTTTTCCCGCAATAATCTTGTTAGGTTCTGTATGAAGTTTCACATTCAAGACATCAGTATTTTCTACATTATGTGTCTTATGCTTTATATGATCATCAGCAGAAACAGAGTTTCCAGAATACAGTGCAACTACCAATAGAGATATAGCAAGTGAATAATAGCCTAGTGTTGAAATTCGAGATTTCATTTCTATCCTCCAATGTTTTATCCTATAATATAAGTAGAATTATAACAATACACGTTTCGTCAATTAAAATCAGCACTTTTGTAAAAAAGTTAACAGAAAATAAAATGCTTAAGAACGTGTAAATGGAGGACCACGACGGGATATTGCACTGTGAAAGGATGGAAGGGTTAGTATCGTAGTAGAATGTTGAGAAAGCAATTTCTCATTGTAGGTAGGCAAAAACAAAGTAGACTGTAAAATTGAACCGAAATGTTGTCCTACTGCAATACCCCTATTGTCAACAGAATGAGAATCATTGGGAATGACAAACGTCATGCCATTAGAACAACACATTGTAGATTGATCTGATGGTATTTCAGTATCATCTGTTTCAGTTCTATCACAACAAGACATACCGGTACCATTCTGTCGTGTCCCCGCAGATGCATCAGTCAAACTACAGAACTTCTTTCCTGTGGAAGCACACAAAATCGGACATATAGAAGAAATGCAGATCAACAACAGAACCAAGATTGAAAACCGCAAATGCTGTTTAGACATTACATAATACCCCAATGTAGATTAAAAATGAGAAGAACTAATCTTCTACTCTTGATTTATAGTAAAGTGACAAATTAATGAGACATTTCACCCCATACACAGATGATGAAGCATATCCAGCGTAGGCGAGGTCACCTCGCCCGTTGTGAAATGTTTCATTAATGCTAACGTTCACTATATAATACACCAAAAAATCAGAAAGTTTCAAATAATTTTGCTTAAACAAAAAACTGTGATTTGGTAAAATAATTGATGAACAAATAATTACATAGGACTTACGCAAAAAACTTGAATTAACAACGCATTGAACGAATATCGCAAAGAACGGGCAATGAATGGTTTCCCTTGGTGAATGCGCGTTTGGCATTCACATTAAACACTCTAACTTCTAATAATGAACAAAATGCGTAAGTCCTGATAAAAAAATAGGTTATTGATGCAATCAAACACCTAAAACCTTATCATTAAAACCATGTCTTTTGATAGTCTAACTCTCCGCATCGTTGTGCATGAAATGTCTCAATCATTAATCGGCGGAACTATTCGCCATATTGAACAGACTAATCCCACAACCTTTTCCATCAAAATAAGTCAGAAAGCGAAAACACATTGGATGACTATTTCGGCGCATTCAATACATGCACGCGTGCATTTAATCCAGAAACCACCCCTCGGACAGAAACAATCCTATTTCGCTGATTTCCTCTCCACACATCTCAAACAAGGCACCATCACGGGGCTCTCTCAACTCGGATGGGATCGTATCTTAAAAATATCCGTTCAGCCAAAGTCAGACGATCATCTACAAACCAACAAGAAATCACTCATTGCAGAGATAATGGGTAAACACAGCAACATCATTTTGATGGATAATACTGACGACAGAATTCTGGAGTGTCTCAAGCATATAGATGAGACCAAGAGTCGATATAGAGAAGTTTTACCCGGTGAAACTTATACTTTACCGCCTCAACAAGAAAAGTTAGATCCCTTGCAAATCAATGAGTCTTCATTTTCTGATCTATTTCATTCAGCAGACATAACTTGGAGATCACTGTTCAGCAAAATAGATGGACTCAGCCCTACACTGGCAAAAGAGATAATTGCACGTAGTGAAAAAACAGGATTGTATGATGCTTTTCAACAGGTCATCAGGCACTTTGATCCAGACAATGTTTCACCGCAACTGATCATAGATAAAGGTGAAGTGATTGCTGCATCACCGATGCCGCTGCAACAGTATCCCGTATCAACCATCAAAACATTTGCGTCAATGAGTGAAACGTTATCAGCATATTACAAAGGAATTAAAGTAAAAGAGAAAAAGGAATCTGAACTACGTTCGCTTAAGCAGGTGCTGCAGACACAGCAAAATCAATTAAAACGAAAGACAGCAGCACTCCAGAAAGATTTGGCAAACGCTGAGAAATCTGATGATTATAGGATACAGGGTGAACTCATTCTGGCGAATTTGCACAACATCAAACGTGGACAGAAGGAAGTTAAACTGCAAAACTACTATAGTGAAGAACTTGAAACATTGACGATTACGCTGAACCCAGAACTCAACCCATCAGAAAATGCACAAACTTTGTTCAAGAAATACACAAAAGCAAAACGAGGATATTCTCAAATCCAACAACGACTTGCTGAACTTGAAACGGAGAAAGAAATCCTCAATACTTATCAGAATAGGATAGAAAACGTAGCGACACTTGAGGAACTTCAACATATTCGTAAGGGATTCATAGAGAACGGTTTGATTAAAACCCAGCAGACGCGAAAATCGCAACAGCAGATAAGGGAAGGGCCCTACCGAAAGTACACCTCTACCAACGGTTTTCAGATATATGTCGGACGCAATAGTCAAGCAAATGACCTACTATTGAGACAGATTGCAAAACCCCGCGATATGTGGTTGCATGCCAAGCAGATTCACGGTTCACATGTCATCATCCGTAATCCAGAAAACCGTCAGGATATACCAATGCCCACGCTATTACAAGCTGCACAACTCGCCGCATACTACAGTAAAGCACACCATTCCAGTCTTGTACCAGTAGATTATACGTGGGTGCGTTATGTAGTAAAACGCAAAGGTAACACGGCAGGATATGTCCATTACACACACGAAAAGACACTGTATGTTGAACCATCAGTATTTACGAAAGATGCTAATTAATCTATTCAGGACTTACCTATTCAGGACTTACGCAAAAGATTGGATTTAACAACGCATTGAACGAATATCGCAAAGAACGAGCAATGAAGGATCACCCTTGGTTGATGCGCGTGTGGCATTCACATTAAACACGCTAACTTCTAATATAGTGAACATTAGAATTAATGAAACATTTCACAACGGGCGAGGTGACCTTGCCCCTATGTTGGGTATGCTTCATCATCTGTGTATGGGGTGAAATGTCTCATTAATTTGTCACTTTACTATAATGAGCAAAATGTGTAAACTCTGCTGGGTAAAATAAGACACGAAATCGTGCAGCGTATTATTGACTTACCACAAAATAGGAGAACACCGACTTTGAAAACATCTACAGGAACTCGGGTTGCTATCATGGTTGCGGGAATTTTGCGAAAAAAAAAACGAATTCCGAACCTTTTGCAGTTGGATTCCGTTAATATAATTGCTGCATAGGAAATAGCAGAACATTTTGATATACCACGTGTATACCACTCCGAAAACAGTGGTGCATACGAGATGCTTGACGTTGAAGATTTTGATGTGTTATACTCAATCGTTCCAACTTATGTGCTACAGTCGTTTTATGACTGGACTTAACGTTAAATATGCACAAGCGTTCTATTATAAACGGACACCTTATGCAGCACCATTGACATCAATCATCAGTTGGTTGGGAATCTTCAAAACGTAACGGAGCACGTATTACGCTTAACTCGTTTATGAGTGTTTCTGATGAAAAGTAGTAAGTATGCACACTCATGAAGATTAAGCAATTAAAAGGGTAAATTCAGATTTCCCCAGGCCGGTAGGCGCGATAAGGAAATCACACCTACCGGCCTGGGATATTGAGAATTACCAAATTAATAACTTAATCTTCAACCGTGTGCCATCCACAAGTCCAAAAACGTACAATGAAAGGTAGAATCATTAATGGATGCAAAATTAAAGAAAATACAGATCACACCGATGAAATTTGACAAAGATGGTGACGTGCAAAAAGAGGAATTCGCCACACTTACCATAGAAGTACCAATGGATAGTGCAGGACAACGAGAGGCAATTGTGGCAATGCTTCAACTACTAAGTCGTGAGTGGGTTGTCCTTAGTGTGGAAGGAAAGAGTCCTGGTGCTGTTGCAACAGCATAGACTGCTATGAAAAAGAAGCATCTCTTTACACCTGGACCTACTCCAATTCCGCACGATGCGCTCTTAGCAATGGCACAGTCTATTGATTATCATCACAGTGAAGAATCTACGACTCTAATCTTAGATGTGTTAGAAAAACTCAAGCATGTTTTTCAAACAGAGAATGATGTCCTTTTCCTAACATCATCTGGGACAGGGGCAATGGAAGGTGCTGTCGCTAACCTATTGTGCCGTGATGATAAAGTAATAGTTATACGGAGCGGAAAATTCGGTGAACGATGGGGTGAAATATGTGCAGCTTACGGAATAAATGTTATTCCCATTGATGTTAAATGGGGTGATTCTGCCCCTCCAGAGACAGTTGAAAAACAGGTAAATGAGAATCCGGATGCAAAAGCGGTTTTTGCTACACTCTGTGAAACATCAACAGGCACGTTGCACGATATTCAATCCATTGCAC
This sequence comes from Candidatus Poribacteria bacterium, assembly GCA_965208245.1. GTDB lineage: Bacteria > Poribacteria > WGA-4E > WGA-4E > WGA-3G > MSPOR6. Next base: position 3,320,372 of record OZ242325.1, on the reverse strand, counting down.
ATATTACACAACAGACACCGACCCTGCTTGTTGTAGATGCAGTGAGTGCATTGGGGGCAGATGATTTGCAGATGGACAACTGGGGCGTAGATGTGGTTGTCTCTTGTTCTCAAAAAGGATTGATGACACCACCCGGTCTTGCTTTTGCTGCACTGAGTTCTCGCGCATGGCAGGCAACTAAACGGTCAGATATACCGAAATACTACTTAGACTACCGTAAGGCACTTCAAAGTGGATTAGAAGGATCCGCCCCATATACACCTGCAATTACTCTTCTTGCGGGATTACAGACCGCGCTCAATCATCTTTTTACGGAAGGTATCCGAAATACAATCTTACGTCACAGTTTAATGGCATCTGCGACGCGTCATGCTATCAAAGCGATCGGTTTACCTCTATTCGCCACATCTCCTGCCAACACGTTAACTTCAATCCGATTGCCAGATGAAATTGATGGTAAAACGTTCGTGAAGATGATGAGAGAAAAACACGGTATCACTTACGCAGGTGGACAAGGGGAATTGAACGGTAAGATAGTCCGTATTGCACACCTCGGTTGGATGAATGAAAACGATGTTATTGTTGCTATCTCTGCATTTGAAAGAGGCTTAGCAGGTATTGGCTATAACATGCCTATCGGGGCGGGTGTAACCGCTGTTCAAGAGGTATTCAGGAACCAAGATTCTTGATTAAAACTGTATGGATAGGATTATTGCCAAATTGCTGCCAGTACAGTAAGGAAGGAACGGGATAGCAGGTTATTTCTATTACCACTTCCCAGAATACCATGTCTGAAACGACACTTTTTGATGCTTCTTACGAACATTTGAAAAAGCCATTATTGGAACAGACATTAGACCGGTTGCGTCCCATCTACACCCAGTCTGAACTTGATGCTTTACGGATAGATAGCACAAGTCGAGAAGGGTTATCGCAACGGTCAGGACGTGGATTTGTAAACCGAGACATCCTTGAGACTATACTCGGTAATTTATTGGAATGTGTAGCACCAGGTTCTCACAACGCACCGCATCTCCAAGATCAAAAACGGGAGCTATCAGAAGCAATTGAAGAGGTAGCGGATCAACTATATACCATGATAGCACAATCGTTTCTGGCAGTTACAGATGAGACACATCTTAACGTAGCACTTGAAACAACTTTTTCACTACTCTGGGAACTACCCCGCTTAAAGAGTCGTGCGTTGTGGAATCGCTTTGCTTCCCTAAAAGATCCTGCGGTTTGGGATGCATACCTACTGCACACCGGAATCTCTCGCGAAAAAATTGCAGCACTTGACTTCAGGGCAGAAATAGATAATGCAATTAGAGAAAGAGTCTTTGAACCTTATGAGGATTTTTTGGGTTCTCTGAACTTGACTTCAGTGCTTGACTACCAACTCCAATTGGTTGTCAGTACATATCCAGGATGGCGGGTGTTGTTCTATCACGATGTTGCACATGCACTCACACACAGCGAACCACCAAAAGACAACGCTGATCTACACAGAGTACCAGTTCCGCTGTTACCACGTGCAATTGCTGAACTTGGTGGCCGCTATTACCAAGCCGATCTACATCCCGAAACACAGATAGGTGATGCCAATCTATTAGAGCATCCACACCGCGGTGTAACGACTGGACAAACCGGTATCATCGGTTCAGGATGCGTTATCTATCCTTGTACATTAGGTGGGTTGAGTGTTAAAGTAAAACAACGTCATCCTGAAATTGGCGACTTTGTGGAGATCGGCACAGACACGAGCCTACTCGGACCCGTCCAAATTGCTGACCATACAACAATCGGAACAAACACCGAAATTTACGGGTTTGTAGAGATCGACAAGCGGTGTCGCATCGGTTCATCAGTTGTTATCGGAACTATCCGAGGTGCAGCAGAACATCCGGGTAAAATCATGATAGGTGACGAAGTGCGAATCGGGGATGGCACAGTCATTGAAAATACATCTGAAATGGATCTGATTATTCCCATACGCGCACAGATTCCTGCACGAAGCCACGTCGCAAATGACGGTTTCGGTTTTCCAAGATATGTGACACAAACGTAGGATCTATTAAAAGAACATGCAAGAATAGTTATACCGTTTTAGTCTATCATGTCCGGTTTCGCTACGCTCTACCCGACCTACGAAAGAATGAGATATGGAACAAATAGAATTCGCATAAATATGAAGAAAATTAAACGCGCACTTATAAGCACTTACGATAAAACAAATCTTTTACAGATTGCATCTATACTTATACAAAATGATGTAGAAATCCTTTCTACGGGTGGCACAGCAAAACACCTTCGCGACGCAGATATTGAAATAATTGATGTCGCTGATTATACCGGTTTTCCTGAGATGTTACAAGGTAGGGTAAAGACGCTTCATCCAAAAATCCACGGTGGCTTACTTGCAGATTGGTCAAATCCAGAACATGCGAATCAAGCAGAAAACAACGATATTAAACCGATTGACATGGTGATCTGTAACCTCTATCCATTTGAGGAAACCGTTGCTAAACCTGATGTCACACTGAGTGGAGCGATAGAAAACATTGATATCGGGGGGGCAACGATGATACGCGCTGCTGCGAAAAATTACAAGCATGTCGCTGTTCTAACTAATCCCGAACAGTATCAGGAGATAATCAACGATTTAGATCGTCAGGATGGATGTCTTACTGAGGAGAGACGTTTCAGTTTAGCAAAAACTGCATTTCTGCATACTGCACATTACGATAATGCGATCGCTACGTACTTAACGAATACTGAAAACAGAGATGAATTCGATGCCGTCTTAACACTTACTTACAAAAAAGCGGAATCTTTAAGGTATGGCGAAAATCCGCATCAAAAGGCATCGTTCTATAGAACGGATACATCTCCTGCACCGTGTGCAGCATGGGCAAAACAACGTAATGGCCCCCCTTTATCGTTTAACAACATTCTTGATTTAAATGCTGCGCTTGAGATTGTTAAGGACTTCAAGAAACCTACCTGTGCAATCATCAAGCATAATAACCCCTGTGGACTTGCCAGTGCTGACAACCTAAAAGATGCTTTTACGAACGCACTTGAATGTGACAGAACTTCCGCATTCGGTTCGATCGTAGGACTCAATCGCAAGGTTACCATTCAGACTGCAAATACTATTCGGGATGCATCAAGATCAGGTGTGAAAATTGAAGCAGTAATCGCACCCAGTTATACGGATAAAGCACTGCACGCGTTGTCTCGTGTAGAGAATCGACGTATACTTGAAACAGGACCTTTATCAGGTTCTGAGGACATCACACAATTCCGCAATGTTACGGGTGGGTTGCTTCTGCAGGAACAGGACTCGCGCGATGTGACGAAAGAGGACCTGCAAATTGTGACAAAGCGTAAACCCACGGACACTGAAATTGAATCTTTACTTTTTGCTTGGAAAGCGTGTAAACATGTAAAGTCGAATTGTATCTTGCTTGCACAAGACATGCAAACTGTCGGTATCGGTGCAGGTCAGATGAGTCGTGTAGATGCAGCAATTATAGCAGTACGTAAAGCAGGAGAAAAAGCTAAAGATTCAATTTTAGCCTCCGATGCTTTCTTTCCATTCCCTGATAGTGTAGAGATTGCAGGTGAAGCGGGTAGTCGGGCAATTATCCAACCGGGAGGATCTGTCAATGACGAATCGGTGATTAAAACAGCAGACTCTTACGGTATAGCGATGGTGTTTACAGGGATTAGACACTTTCGACATTAGTATTGACATTTCGTTCCTATGTCGATATACTACTGTGATAGGAGGATAGTAATGAAAACCTATTCATTTCAGGTAGTTTTAGAGAAAGACAGACTGCCCGATGAACCAGATGAGAAGGCAGTCTGGCGTGCTTATGTTCCTTCATTAGAACATCAGGGAGCTGCAAACTGGGAATATACGCAAAGAGAAGCAATTAGAAATCTACAAAATGCAGTTGATCTGCTTTTTGAGTATCTAATAGAGCAAGGCGAAGAACTGCCATCTGAACCTACAACACAGATTCAGGTCAGTGATGTACCTTTAATTGCTGTTACGATATAGTATGGCTATTGACTATAGACGTTTACGTTCACTAACAGCAACTTTCTCCGACATCACTCCCGATTCCACACTACAAAACGTTACAGATGGACTTCAGCAACACACTGATGAATCATGTGATATAAATTGTAAGTATCGGTGGTGGTAGTTCCATTGATTGTGGCAAAGGTATCGCCATAAGACTTACCAATGAAGGAGAATTCTCTGATTATATGGGAGTTAACAGAATCCCAAATCCTGGCGTTCCACATATTGCAATCCCAACCACTGCAGGAACGGGAAGTGAAGTTAAAAAAGTCACCGTTATTACAGACACAGAACGTAATGTGAAAATGATGACAAACCTCACAAGAAGAAATTGTCTCTTTGTACAAAAAATGCTTCTCCTCCAGAAGTCAGTAAACGGTAAATCCAAGACCCTAAGTCACCTAAAAACTTCATCAAGTCGCCAAACGAGTTTAAGTGCATCCGACCAACTTGTTTTGGCAAAAAGATCTAATAGATTTAGCTGGCTTTCCAAACAATCTTCGTCGTCCTTGACCACATCCCGATGGTCTGCAAGGACAATTTCAACCAATTTGACAACATCTTCAACTGCCAAGATTATAGCCAAATCGTTCGCTTGATCTTGCAACATCATCAGCTAAGATTATGACTCTATTTGGATCACAACTAAGAAAATTGGTTAATAGTTGCATGAAATAGTGTGCCGTCGGGGGCAAACATGAGACCATTTTCGCTATCATTTGCGAAATCCACTATCTGTTGCATCAATGGATAGACTCCATTGAAAATTGAAAATTAGTCAGGACTTACGCAATTTTGTAAAATGGTGTATAATATTCTATTAACGTGAGTTTGATAAATGTAGCGCAAACTTTCCAGTTTGCGAATATGTGCCACAAACTGAAAGTTTGTGGCACAATTCATGCATCTCGGATACGAAATTGCATGATTGAAAGCATCCAAAATGATTAATCAAACTTACGTTATTATGATTACATTTACAAACTCAAGAAAGAAGAGGGTTTTCGGCTAAGTAATGGTATATGCCATTACTTAGCCGAAAACCCTCTAGAAAAGGATGTTGTGAGTTGCACAAAAATGGGAATACTAAAGCGAAACTGTTACATAAGCAGAAAGAGTAGAATGACGACTTTTTTTGTTAGACAAGTTCGGCACCATTCTGAAGTATGTGCATGAAAGCAGCAAAATCTCGCACCTCGGCCGCAGCACGACGCAACTGCTTAAGACGTTCTAAACTGTCAATGCTCTCAATATCAGACTTTATTGCTTCTGTCGTGTCAATTGTGAAACGGATAGAGAGCAACTCTAAAATACTCTCAACAGTATTATTACGTTCACCTTGTTCAATACCTTGTTCAATACCTTGTTCAATACCTTGTTCAATACCTTGTTCAATACCTTGTTCAATACCTTGTTCAATACCTTGTTCAATACCTCGTTCAATACCTCGTCTATATCCTTGTTCATCGCCTTGTTCAATACCTTGTTCAATACCTTGTTCAATACCTCGTTGTATCACATGATCGTAAAAAGGTGATTGTTGCATAATTGCCTCCAATGAAGCGTCCTTAAATAGTTCGGTGGATTGGACAAAACTCCCGAAAAGCGAGAGCGCAAACAGAAGCGTCCCCCGCATCTTGACATCAACATCAACTGTCCGGATCGTCTCAATACACTTCTCAGTCCAAGCGTTACGTGTCATGTCCGATGGCGGATCCATCAGAGCCGTGAAAGGTAACACCCCTAAAACAGCAGGATCCAGGAACGCTGCACCCTCTAACTCATAGATACGTATAACGTTATAGCGGAATACGCCGCCGCCCCGATCTTCGTTTCCATACTCATAGAAACCAGGATCGTTCCGACCTGCGGGAGGACGGAAATATAGCACCGTCGAATAGACGTTCTTTTCATATTCCAAATAAAGAACACTTGAATAAGCAAGCATCCGTAAATGCATCGGTTTATACGTGCTGTCGTCGGTTTGTGCTTCTATATGTAATATCGCCTCCTCATCCGGCAAACGGACTTGATATATCATATCACTCTGATGTGTCTTAATCGTGATATGTTCTGTGTTCAACCGATCAGTGACTTCCACCTCCGATGTCTTCAGTGCTAACACTGCTATGTCTTGCGGGAACTCCCCCGCAATATGTTTAAAAATCTTATCATACGCCGACATATCAGTATTATACCTGCTTTTATGAAGATATGTCAAGTGTTTTTTAGGGTTCTTCTTTTTCTTGACATCATACCAAAATCATGCTAAACTAAGCAAAATCTAATATCATTGGAAGGGTCCCACGCTATGCAACAAGATCAAAACACATCATCAGATTCCCTTCAGAAACTACAGGACCTACTACAAAAACTTTTCCGGGCAGATGCCGCCGATCTCGACTTTGGCATATACCGAATTATCAATAAACGGCGTAAACTAATTGAGGTTTTTATTGACGAAGAACTCCCCGCAGAAATAAACAAAGTGCTTGATGAAAACACTGAAATTGAATCGGATCGCAAAAAACTTGAAGACGTTAAAAAAGATGTCGTAACAGCTTTTGGTGATGATGTTTTGGATGCTGATGGAAATCTTATTGATGAATCCATTAAAGAGCGTCCCGGAGTTAAGAAATACCTTGAAGAAAAAGAACGAATCGGCTCCCCACAAACCCGTGACCAACGTGAAGATGTTGTCTATAACCACCTATACACCTTCTTCTCCCGCTACTACGACAACGGGGACTTCATACCACGCAGACGCTATTCCCAAACTGAACGTTACGCTGTTCCCTATAACGGTGAGGAAATCTATCTCCATTGGGCAAACCGAGACCAGTATTACGTAAAAAGCGGTGAACACTTCTCCGATTATCGTTTCAAAACTCATGAAATTACCTTTATCTTTGATCTCCGTGATGTAGATATTGAAAAAGACAACGTCAAGGGTGCCAAACGTTTCTTCATCCCCTTATCAGCAGAAACAGAATACAATTCAGATAACGATGAGGTCTGTATCCCTTTTGAATACCGCCCACTCACGGATGAAGAAAAGAAACAGCACAACTTGTTCACGCCATCGCCACCAAAGTCATTGACTTCCTTTCACACATAGAAGCATTCCAAAAACGTTTCTGGCTGAAAAAGAAGTTTGTCATCTCCACCGACTACTGCCTTACACTTGACCGTGTTCCAGAGGAATTTTATCCTGAAGTTACTGAGAATGTTGCACAACTTGAGGAATGGAAGGACCTCTTTGCTATTGACGAAATGGACACTGATCTTTTCAACCCTCCCGATAAGGAGGGCAGGGAGGTCGTCCTCTCCATCGACTTCCTCAAAGCAAATCCGAATCTTGTTTTGGATACTTGCCACTTTGATGCTGATTTCAAAGATCGCCTCTTAGCGTGTTTTGGCGAGTATAATTGGGATAATCTCATACGCAGACCACCTGGTGACAATCGTTCAGATGTAGAAACTATGTTCTACCCTATTTATGTAAGCAATGACGACACAATTTGTATTCCCAAAATGGTATGGAATGATACAGAACGTGCTTATAGTGTATTGGAACCACCAGATGAAGATGAAGTGAGTGTATTACCAATTAAGTCAGGTATGGAAAAAAGATGGAGGCACGGTTGGGATACAGTTTCAAAAAACATAACACAATATCGTGTAGTTCGTAAGGAAAGTCCAACATTCCTAAACATCTCCGAACTCAAAAACCCGTTCAACTATCAACTCAAGATCGTCAAAGATATGCAGACACAGAAACAAGACATAGATTTACCTGAAACATTCAATTATCTGATCGGTTTATCAGTTAAGACGCGTCAGTGCTTGAAAGATGAGGACAGACGTTATCTTGTCTACAAAGGCACAGTCGGACAAAAAACCGTGGTTATTATCTGGCGTGAAACTGCGGGGTGGGAACAAGAAGACTGGGAACGAGATTACAGTTTTATTCGGAAAAACAAACTCACAGCTGATGCAAGTGAGGTGTATATAAACACCGACTCTATTGTTCCTGATGTGAAACCCATAGATCCGCTTTTCAAAAGATTGATGTTTGGGTAAGTGAGAAAAAGAATGTGTTATAGTAAAACCTAAAAAGAGTGAGCACTCCTCGTGTGAGTTGCACAAAAATGGGGATACTAAAGCGAAACTGTTACATAAGCAGAAAGAGTAGAATGACGACTTTTTTTGTTACACAAGTTCGGCACCATTCTGAAGTATGTGCATGAAAGCAGCAAAATCTCGCACCTCGGCCGCAGCACGACGCAACTGTTTAAGACGTTCTAAACTGTCAATGCTCTCAATATCAGACTTTATTGCTTCTGTCGTGTCAATTGTGAAACGGATAGAGAGCAACTCTAAAATACTCTCAACAGTATTATTACGTTCACCTTGTTCAATACCTTGTTCAATACCTTGTTCAATACCTTGTTCAATACCTTGTTCAATACCTCGTCTATATCCTTGTTCATCGCCTTGTTCAATACCTCGTCTATATCCTTGTTCATCGCCTTGTTCAATACCTTGTTCAATACCTCGTTGTATCACATGATCGTAAAAAGGTGATTGTTGCATAATTGCCTCCAATGAAGCGTCCTTAAATAGTTCGGTGGATTGGACAAAACTCCCGAAAAGCGAGAGCGCAAACAGAAGCGTCCCCCGCATCTTGACATCAACATCAACTGTCCGGATCGTCTCAATACATTTCTCAGTCCAAGCGTTACGTGTCATGTCCGATGGCGGATCCATCAGAGCCGTGAAAGGTAACACCCCTAAAACAGCAGGATCCAGGAACGCTGCACCCTCTAACTCATAGATACGTATAACGTTATAGCGGAATACGCCACCGCCCCGATCTTCGTTTCCATACGCATAGAAACCAGGATCGTTTCGACCTGCGGGAGGACGGAAATATAGCACCGTCGAATAGACATTCTTTTCATATTCCAAATAAAGAACACTTGAATAAGCAAGCATCCGTAAATGCATCGGTTTATACGTGCTGTCGTCGGTTTGTGCTTCTATATGTAATATCGCCTCCTCATCCGGCAAACGGACTTGATATATCATATCGCTCTGATGTGTCTTAATCGTGATATGTTCTGTGTTCAACCGATCAGTGACTTCTACCTCCGATGTCTTCAGTGCTAACACTGCTATGTCTCGGGGGAACTCCCCCGCAATATGTTTAAAGATCTTATCATACGCCGACATATCAGTATTATACCTGCTTTTATGAAGATATGTCAAGTGTTTTTTAGGGTTCTTCTTTTTCTTGACATCATACCAAAATCATGCTAAACTAAGCAAAATCTAATATCATTGGAAGGGTCCCACGCTATGCAACAAGATCAAAACACATCATCAGATTCCCTTCAGAAACTACAAGACCTAACTACAAAAACTTTCGGACTTAGTCGTTTTGGGATATTCATCTTATACTATCATTGACAAACTTATTGAAAATGTCAATGTTCCTATAGTTATACTTGTAGCACGCCTCTGCGAGATACAGTGGCGTGTATTCTGTTGAGTAGTGGTGGTGTGTTCCATACCATGCACGCTTGATGAAAGACCAGAATCCTTCAATCGTATTGGTATGCATGCCACCTTTCTCCCACTTTTTACTTCGGTTCAACGTCTCGTGTTCCATCTCCTTACCGATGGTATTGTATCCTGTAAACTGGTCGGTATAGAGTTTGGAATTCTCTGTATCTACGTTATCACGGATGAAGTTAGCAATCGTTTCTCCAGTGATATCAGGCACCAATTGAGCAATTACATGTCCAGTTCTTGAAACTGCACCGATAACAGCGTCTTTCATTGTTCCGCGACCACGCTTGCGAGGTTCATCTACTGTTCGGTCATAGTCTTTCTTGTCTCTACCACCGACATAAGTTTCATCAGCTTCAACGATTCCCGACAAAAGAGAAGACTTCTTTGCCATTTCAGTTCGTATCTTCATCATTATAGACCAAGCAGCCTTTTGTTTCAATCCTAAATCTCTCGCCAACTGACAAGATGAGATACCTTTCTTTGCGTTTGCCATCAATGAGATCGCTAAAAACCACTTTTGTAGCGGTATTTTTGTTCCAGCAAAGAGTGTCCCGCTGGTAACCTTGAATGATGCACCACAATCAGAACAATGCCACCGTCCTATTCTACCTATGCCGTTCTCTTTTTTGCGTTTCAGGTTCGGACCCTCACACTTCGGACAACGGGGTTTATCACCCCAACGTATTCCCTCAAGATGTTCAATACACGCCTCTTGTGTAGGGTATCGCTCCATAATTTCAACTAAATTCATCAGGTACTCCTCTTTAGGAGTTGATTTTTCTGATGAATTTCTGATACAATAATCAAATAAACCGAACATCAGAAAAAACAACTCGTCTTTTCTTGTTCATTTAGGGGGTTCATAACCCCCTAATACTTATCTATATATTGTATCATGAATTAGCAATTAAAACAAGCGATAAATTCAGCCTAAATCTATGTTTATAGCGATTTTACTTAATCCCAAAACGACTAATTCCGTAATTTTATTATACCAAAAGAGCTCTCTTTACACAAAGTCATTTGAAATATTTATCAAACTCACGTTAAAATAAGATTCGGGTTTCGTTCCGCAATCAAACTTATAGAATTAAGCTGGGCAGAACAATATTGCCTGAGATACAAAAAAAGAAACTTTTTGCAAAAATAATGTTGACAAAAATGCTCATATATTATAAAATCTTTTTAGAATGAGAATAAATGCTCAAGTTTTTTCGCAATAAAGGAAAAAGAACATACCTAATTTGCTTTTAGTATTCAGTCTTTTAGTATTCAGTTTTGTATTTTTTTGAGCGGGGGAACAATGAAAAGCCGAAAAAGTAACCATCATGCTGTCCAAATATATGCACCAGATGTCTACTGTCTGATCGAAAATTGTGTAGGTGTCTTCGTTGATGCTTTTGCATTAACATCGGTTTTGAGTCCCCCCCCCCCCCCCCCCCCCTTCCAACGTCACCGTTAAATATAACAACACATAACGGTAAAAATACTTTAATAGTTAGTTCTGGTAGTGTCAACGCTACTATGCCAGCACGTCCATTTTGGAACGTTGTGGGTTTTTGGGGATACCCATTACCCGCAAATGCTACGTTAACAAAAAACGCAGATGGCACGGTATGGACGCTAACATTACCCGGTATCACTGATCTGGATAAAACCCAATGGGGGACATTAAAAGCTCAAGATAAGAAGGGCAGCATGTAAATTCACAAAAGGTTTCGTAGGGGCGGGGTTCCCCCGCCCGCATAGTGACCAATAGGAACAAGGTTTCGTAGGGGCGGGGTTCCCCTGCCCGCATAGTGACCAATTAATAGTTCAAACTTCATTCCGAAAATTGGAGGAAGTTATTATAATTCAAAGTTATTAAAGTTTACTACATTGAACTCATATTGAGTAACCTCTAAGTTTCGTTGAAAGTCACCCGAAAATTTATCATTGCATATGCCAAGTTGCGAAACCCTAATCGGGTTTCTTTGAGCGTATCATAGCTTAGAGCGAACCGTTGGAGGTTTTACTCAATATGACTTCATTTTATCAAGCCGATTCGGCTTAATAAAAAAGGAGAATATTCATGACATTTTCAAGATATTTAGCACACCGGTGTATTTTTCTGTTAGCAATCGTTTCAACACTCTGTTTTGTTGAAATGCCAACACTAGCTAAACCGACCACCGCTGAAACGAAAGCCTCGTTCGTGCAGCAATCTGTCTTTAGCTGGAGGACGTGGAGTGTCGTTAAAAGTACAATCGTTAACCATATTGATATTAATATTCAATTTAGTGAAGCACCTAATCCCATACCGAAAAAAGAGGACTTCAAGATAGGTGATAAAACATTGGCGCAACGTTATGCTGGTAAGCTTGGAAGTCAGGGCATAGTTATTGGAACAATAGGTGCTGATCCTAAGCACTATAAAATACGGATAAATGGTAAAACGGGAGGGGCAATAAGTGCTCTCCCTCTCCATACAAATCTTATTTATAGAGATCTCTATCAAGTGACGCTTGTCAAGGGGGGCACCAAGTCATTTATAGATTTGTCAGGAAAGTATCTGGGTTCTATTGGTGCGAGTGTCCAAACGAATAAAAAGACTGTAACATTTGATATTCGTTTTTTTGAACCCCCTACGCCTGAGTTGACAAAGGGTGACTGGACACTTAACAGTAGACAGGCACTTCCTGCTAATACAGAATTTAGAAAAATCGATAGTAAAAACTATCAAATTAAGATATTGGGTACTACAGAAGTGCCATATTCAGTTGAGTTTCGTAATTATAAAGGATTTAGTTTTGACCAGGACGCAGGATCAGGTTATCTGACCAAAGAAAAAATAGTTGTCGATTTTCGTAGTTTTTCAACTTTAAGACCTTTAGGATATATAACCGAAGTCTATAAGGGTCGGACGCTGAAGAGTTCATATGTTGAGATTCGGATTGCTTTCAACGTAGCCCCTTATCCAACGCCAACAGAAGCAGATTTTTTATTTGACGGGAAACCTGTTCCTCAAGATCTGATAGACGACACGGATGCATATGTGGATCCAGGTTATGGTGATAAGTTGTTTGCCTTTATTTTTGAACATACAACGGTAGTACCTAAGACGCTTCAATTCAGGGACTTTCCACCTGTCAGTCTCATCAAAGACGGTATCATAAGCAATACGACTGATGATGAAACGCTCATTTCTATTAGACCCGAAATTCTTAGAAATTCAGTCGACCTTATACTCACCTATAACCGTCCCGTACAGAACAAACCGAAACTCACTGATTTTACAATAAATGGTGGACAACCGTTATCTACATGGTCAAGTGACGTGTGGGTAACTGAAGGTTTTTATGGGGAGATGGGAATCGAGTGGATTATTGTCTTCAGGGATACGACCCGGATACCGAGGACTTTTGAGGCACCCGGTTTCCATCCTGTTCATCTTGTTAATGAGGTGGATCTACTTTTTGTGCCTTTGACTTATGTGGTACCTACAGAGTATGGTTCTCCAGTTGGTGCGGGCACGATTTTGACAAAACAATCTGGTGCACAGATACAACCGGGTGTGTATGGTATTCCTGCAAAGGATAAGATTGTCATTAATGAGATTGCGAATCTATCCGGTGCATCTGATTGGATAGAACTGCTTAACATCAGTGATACTGGACTATCGCTTGACAAAACGGCGTTGTCTATCGTCACTGAATATAATGACGAGACGGAGATTATCCGATTTCCCGATGTATCTATCCCTGCTGGTGGTATCCTCTTACTCGTGAATATGGATCCTGCAAACACTGATCTTGCGACGGGACATAATGTGAAAGTGAATACACCAGATCACCCCCCTGATGCTGATGAGAATATCTCTTACCTCATCGTGAAAGGTGAAACGAACTACGGATTCACAAGTCCCGGGATTGACCTGCCAGACCATAACGATTGGATGCTTATCCTACGTAGCGGTACACCTTGGGATGTCAAAGATGGCAACGATATCTATAATACGGGATATCAGATAGAGGATGTCGCTGGACCCGCATCTATTACTTTGGAGATAGATGAGAACGAGATTAATCAACCTAAGGAGAAGAATAAGGATGGCACAGAAGGTGGAGATCTCTGGTCAACTACAGTTTTTCCCTTAAACAGCCGCGAAGATACCGGTGATATACTGCTAAGGTTCGATCGCACGCTCAATGAAGGCACAGTGCATGCACGCGATGTTGATAAACACGGATTTGAAGTTCACAGTTTCAATCCTGCACCTTTCACAGGTATCGGCTACGACAGCGACATTACGGATGACGGGGGACACCTCGGCACGCCAGGATATCCGAATGTTATGGCATCCAGCGTCTCCGATCTCAAGACAGGTCAGTTTATTGTCAGTGAGTTGATGTTGACAACAGATGGTGGCACGTATGCCCAGTGGATAGAGTTGCATAACACCTCTAAATCAGAAGCGATTAATTTAGAGGACCCCGATGGTGACGGCGACCTCACTGCATGGAAAATGACGATTGAGAACCATAATTCAGGCTCATGGAAACGTATCAGACGCAACTTGCACGTTGAAGTTGATCTAAGTGAATGGTTTCAGTATATTCCTCCCAAGCAGAAGGTGTTGATTGCTGCTTTCGCGGATCGGAATTCGGGGGCATCCGATTTTCCATCTACGCGGGTTGCGACGCTCTGGGAGACGCACAGACGTTCCTTCAGTATGATTAAACGCGGCAACCTCTTCTTAAATGCTTCAGGCGGATTCACTATCAAAATAACGGATAGTCAAGGCAACGTTTCTGACAGTGTCGGCAACTTGGATGGAACAGCAGCTGATCCTGATGCAGATATAGGCAACGATGATCCTGTCGGTTTTGACTGGCCTACCGAGTTAACAGAAGACGGTCACCGCACATCATTGATACGCCTGAAAAAACCCGATGGTAGTGCGCGCACTGGTATGCCAACACGTGATGAAACAGGTGATGCAACCGATAAGAAGGGAACGGCTCTCCCCTTGGGATCAGATGAGAGTTCTGATACGGAAAGTTTTGCATGGCAGCATGCGGCGGATATAAACCTTGACGACCTCGCCAAAATGACATGGTTCGGCAATGAAAACGATATCAGCACACCGCTAAACCTAGAAAACACAATGATGCCTGTCTTACTCTCATATTTCCGTCCGATTCTGGAAAATGGCGAAGTCCTTATTCAATGGACAACGGAAGCCGAACTCGACAACGCAGGATTTCATATCCTACGCAGTGAAACACGGGATGGACACTTCAAACGCATCAACACCCAGTTGATACAAGGTGCCGGTTCAACAGCGGAACGACAGACTTATGAATGGGTAGATACCACTGCTAAACCGGGAGTTGTCTATTACTATCAGATAGAGGATGTCTCTTTTTCAGGTGAACGCTATCGGTTAGCAACGACGAAACTAAAAGGATTCGTCTCTGCTAAGAACAAACTCACAACGCAATGGGGGACATTAAAGGAACAAGATTAGGACGCTCAAGATAAAAATAAGAAGGCACATGTCTCCATGTGCCTTCTTACCGAAAATATTCATAATTCTAGGAGAATATTCATGATTATAAAATATTCGATACATCGTTATATTTTTCTGTTAGCAATCGTTTCAACACTCTGTTTTGTTGAAATTTCTAGTGCTATAGCGAAACCAACCACCGCTGAAACGAAAGACACGTTCATACAGCAATCTATCATCCTTAACTTGTCCCCGTGGAAGGTCGGTATAGCTACAGTCGCTAACCATATCGATATTAATATTCAATTTAGTGAAGCACCTAATCCCATACCGAAAAAAGGGGACTTCAAGATAGGTGGTAAAACATTGGAGCAACGTTATGCTGGTAAGCTTAGAAGGCAAGGCATAACTATTGGAACAATAGGCAATGATCCTAAGCACTATAAAATACGGATAGGTGGTAAAACGGGAGAGGTAATAAGTGCTCTCCCTCTCCATACAAATCTTATTTATAGAGATCGCTATCAAGTGACGCTTGTCAAGGGGGGCACCAAGTCATTTATAGATTTGATAAAAAAATATATGAATAGTGTTCGTACAAGTTTTCAATCTGTATGGGAAAAGGGTGATGTCGTCATTAATTGGACAACCGAAGCCGAACTTAACAACGCAGGATTTAATATCCTCCGGAGTGAGACACCGAAGGGACCGTTCGAACCCATCAATGCAAAATTAATTCCAAGTGCAGGTTCAGCAGATACACAGCATACCTATAAGTGGATAGATACCACAGCAAAACGAGGGACTGACTATTACTATCAGATAGAAGACCTCTCTTTTTCAGGTAAACGGAATCAACTGGCAACGATTAAACTAGAAGCACTCATATCTCCTAAAAACAAACTCACAACGCAATGGGGTGCAGTAAAACGACGATATTAATCGCCCCAACGTACGGCCGAGGTCGCCTCGCCCGTAGAGACAAGGTCACCTCACCCCGTTACGACGGAAGGCGCAGATAAACGTATTGCTTACCCTCAACGTAGGGCCGAGGTCACCTCGCCCGTAAAGACAAGGTAACCTCACCTGCAAAGGCAAGGTCACCTCACCCCGTTACGACGGAATATGGACGATATAATTGTAAAAAAAAAACAAAAAGAAGACGATATTCAACAGATCATATATGAGAGAAACTGACATGACAACAAGATCGCTGAATAATAACATAACAAAAAGAAGACGTAGATTTGCATTACTATCATCTTTTATCATTCACAGTATTGCAGTGATAATCTTAGGACTATTGTTAATAAAACCGGTAATACAAGATATTAATAATACAACGTACATAGACATAGTTTCTGTAGACATGACAGATCGAGTCATAAGACAAGATATACCCAAACCGATACCCAAACCGACACCAAAGATGGTGCATAAAGTCACAACAACAGGTCTTAGAGGCGTATCAAGCACAGAACGTATTCCCACACCTATCAATCCGCTTGCACCTGTCCAAGAAGAAATCCCATTAGATGCTCCGACTATGTTAGAAAATGTCACAAGACTTGCACCTTCTCCTGAATCGCTCCTGAATCGCTCAGAACTTGACGGAACAGCAATGTCTGATATTGGAACTTTATCGGATAGCATTTCATCAATAGAAGGTAAACGTAGTAGTGGAACAGTTGGTGTCGCAGTCAAAGGCAAAGGCAGCACAGGATTAGGCAATTTTACAAAAGGCACTGGAGCAGGACAAGGATTTGAGGATTTAGGAGAAGGATTCGGAAAGTTACCTACACTACAAGACGAAATCGGCGATAAATTAGGCGGTGTCTTAAAAGGTAGCGGAAACGCACTAAAAGGACATATCCGAATCATCCGACTCAAACACTCGCTAAGTGATTGGTGGCAAGACCCAACCGCAATCCCATCTCTCATAGATTGGCTAAAAGAATGGACACCCATCCGCGCGGATATGAGTTTCGCTGGCGGCGCACTCCCATTGACAGACCCGAAAATTATGAACGCACCATTAATCATCATGACAGGACACGATAGGTCCATGGCAACAGGACGTAATCTGATGAGAAACACACCACTGAAAGCAGAATTCACAACTGCTGAACGCATCGCACTACGAGAATATGTACTCAATAGAGGCGGTACACTCTTCTTTGATGATTGCGGACTGAAAGCAACATTTTCAAACACTATTGAACACGAACTCAGACTAATATTCCCCGAATACGCACTAGAAAAACTTCCTCATGAACACGAACTCTATAAAATCTTCTTTAACCTCAAAAAACCACCTGAAGGAGGTGAAGTGTTTTGGGGAAGTGAGAATAAAGCAAAACCTACAAGATATAAATTCCATCGCGGTATCTACGTACCAAGAATACCAGGCGATCAAAAAAAACCGAACCTAACATTTAAAGACTCACAAGGAACATTACGAACAACAAGCAGACTCGGCATCATCTTCAACAGAAAAGACTACCTATGCGCAATGGAAACAGCTGAGATAGACTCCAGAACAGCACTACGAAAGCGTCGTTCCACTGATGTCTATCGCTTCATGACAAATCTCATGATTTATACACTAAAATATGGAGGCAATACCGACCGTTCAGAATATAAAGAATAGCATACAAGGCAAGGTAACCTCACCCCGTTATGACGGAAGGCACAGATAAACGTATCGCTTACCTTCAACGTAGGGGCGCGGTCACCTTGCCCGTAAAGGTGTGTGGATTTTGCATCCTTCCCAGCGTAGGGGCGCGGTCATCTCGCCCGTTGTGAACCGAAGTCACCTTGCCCGTAAAGGTGTGTGGATTTTGCATCCTTCCCAGCGTAGGGGCGTTACAAAATTATCCGAATCCATTTAACCCAGAAACATGGATACCTTATCAGTTAGCAGAACCAGCAGACGTTACCATTACAATCTATGCATCAGAGGGACACTGCATTAGGAAACTTGATGTAGGACATCAGCAGACAGGACTCTATCAAAGTCGTTCCCAGGCAGTGTATTGGGATGGTAAGAACACATCGGGTGAACTTGTAGCAAATGGAATCTATTTCTACACACTTACCGCAGGTGAATTTACAGCAACACGCAGGATGTTAATTTTGAAGTAATGTCAGAATCGCTTTGGGTTAGCTGCATGTCTGTAACGTTCCAATTGTTCTGGGAGTTGTAATGAAGTACAATCAAGATGAATGTGCTACGACTGTCCGATGGATGTTTGTTGGGCGGAGAGATGCATGCAAAGATAGAGAGGGTTTACTGACAACTGATTGCTGAAAACTGAATCGTCGGATTTGTCTGAATCTTGATAATCCGAGATTCAGACAATTAAGTGACAAAAACTTTACACACCCGTGCTAAAAAAAATGCTTGACAAATGTAGTTATAATACGATATTATATTTTTGTATATATACAAAGGAGGTTAAACGATGTATATCGCGAAATTTGCGCTGATTACTTTCGTTGCCTTTGCACTCATGATAGGTTGTAGTATGGTCGGTAAGGAGGCAGAAATGACTCAAGAAACCGGCATGACTAAGGAGGATGTAAAACCGATGGATGAAGCCTCGGTTCCTACTCCGAAAAAGTCCGCCTATCGCCAAGTGACCTTTAATGTTGAGGGTATGACATGAGGCTCATGTCCCGGCATAGTGCAGGATGCACTAACTAAGGTTGATGGTGTCGCAGAGGTAGTCAGCGTTTCCAGACAGACAAAGAAAGTTGTCGTGAAAGTTGAAAAGGGTAAGATTACGAATAAAGCCCTGATCAAAGTTATTGACGATGCTGATCCTCGTTTTACGGCATCACTTGTAAATTAATACGTTGATAGGGCGAGTCTTCTCGCCCTTCATATCCCCCACACTGTAATAGCCGAGAATTAAGCCATAAACAAACATCATTACAAGTATCAATAGTTAATTGAGGAATATTTATGTTATATAGAGTTACCCTTAGCGTTGTTATGTTAGCAGTCATCCTTGCTATCTTCACAGTCTTCACAGGATGTGCTAACCAACAGAAAGATGATTTAGAACAAGTATCAACCGATACAGAGGCAGCGTTAACTGTTCCTACTGAAGAAGTCAATCTGAATGTAACAGGTATGACCTGAAGTTCATGCACAACTAAAGTGCAGGATGCACTTTTGAAGGTTGCCGGTGTAACCGAAGTCGTGACGATTTCAGACAAAGATGAAAAGGTTGTCTTAAAGGTTGAAAAAGGTAAGGTTGATACAGACACGTTGATAAAAACCGTTGAAGGTGTTGAAGAAGTTGATGATCAACCGCGTTTCAGAGCAACGGTTTCTGAAGAAACTGCAGTAGATAATTAAGATATTGCATCTATGTCTATCGTATTAACCTTGAATTTACCCCTGATTATATCCCTACTCTAATCCTCATGTATGAAAATGCATGAGGATTCCTTATGTATATCTCTAACCAAGGTTACTACCTATCTAGCATAATCTGTTAGATTGTGGGATAAAAACGCAAATTGACAGTGGACGCTACAACTATTTGCTAAAATATAGTGTTTACAAGTCAAAATCTTGTAGGTAGCAACATGGGTTATCTCTATCCAAACATACGTTTCTCAAGCTGAGATTGGACTTCGTAAATTGAACCTTTCTTTTCAGAATAGGGTTCCGGCATGCGAACTGGTGTGGAAACGATTCTCGGTTGGTTTGTGACTTCACCTTGAATAATGAAATCGTTGAAAGTGTCCCAATCGGGTATACCTTTTAGGGGCCAGGCATCCACAGCACAGTATTGAAACAGTAGCAAACGTCTGGATTTTTGCGAAGTATTCGGTGCAGAACCGTGTAGGGCGCGAACATGGTGAATAGTTATGCCACCAGCCTTTAGTTCAATTGGCACAGCACCTTCTGATGTGAAATCTGGATCCGTAACTGCACCAACAAATGCTCCATTCTGATGATGATCTAAAGTTGGTCCGGTGTGAGAACCTGGGATTACCAGCAGTGCACCGTTCTCAACTGTCATATCATCAATGACGACACCAACAGCAAGCAGATCATCATTCGTATGAGGATAGAAAGCCCAATCTTGATGCCACTCAACTGGACTACCAAACTCAGGATACTTCATATTCAGTTTATGTCCATTGTATCTTATTCCGTGTCCTATGAGGTGACTGACAATCGCAAGTATGTTCGGATGTCGTAGCGTTTGATCATATACAGAGTGATATAGACACGGGCTCTTAATTCTACGTACTTTTGGGTTTTTTGCTGTGTGTCCGGGTTCTAAATCAAAAATGTCGTTGTGTTCAGTGACTTCCCGAGATTTTTCAACAAATTCATCCGTGACACGACGAAGCTCAACTACTTCCGCATCCGTTAAAACCGCTTCAACACCGATATAACCGTTTTTCTGATATAACGCTATCTGTTCCCGGGAAAGCATTCCTTGGACTCCTAATTCAGACTGTTTCCTATTGTTCAGACATAATCCATTAATTTTATTAGGTTCATCCATCCGAAAACTCAATACTTCATCTTTGGTAATTTAATTATACACAGATTAGCCATTAGTGTCAACATTATAGTGAAATCTCGTGTGCATAATAAATCCAATACCAATGACAATTAATACTTGACTCTCAATCATAATTCTTTTATAGTAAAGTGACAAATTAATGAGACATTTCACCCTATACACAGATGATGAAGCATACCCAACTTAGGGGCGCGGTCACCTCGCCCGTTGTGAAATGTTTTATTCATTCTCATGTTCACTATATTATAACTCATAATAGCAGTTTTGAAAGAAGAAACAAAAAGGAGATAGCGATGGTGACAGACCTAAATAATCATATACAATCCATACGATTAGTGGATACACACGAACACATGCGTAGAGAAAATGACTGGGTCGATAACGGTCCAGATATTCTTCAGGACCTATTCGGCAACTATGTTCCTGCCGATCTGGTTACAGCAGGAGCACCACCTCAAGCATTGCACGATCTAATGGATCCCAGTAAGGACATCAAACATAGGTTTGAAGCGATACGAGATGCATGGAAGGCAACACAATTTACGGGTTATGGCGAAGCGGTTCGCATAGTCGCAAAAAGTATCTATGAACTTGATGAATTGACAGGTCAAGGGATAGCGGATGCACAAGATAAGGTGAAGGACATTCGTTCCAAAGGTAAACGTCTTGAAATACTGCAGGATATGGCTAACCTTGATCACATCCAGACCGATGACTTCAGTTGGAACTGCACTCCAGACATGTCCGGTCCAGAGTTCTTCCTATACGATCTTTCATGGGCAAACTTCTGTAACGGACACATTGATACAAAGGCTATAAATGCTGAAACAGGTATTGCGGTAACAGACCTTACTACATTAAGAAATAGCATCGAATCTATTTTCGCTAAGCATGCACCTTGTGCAATTGCAGTAAAATCGCAACATGCATATAACCGAACACTGACTTGGACAGAACGCACAGATGATGAAGCATCTAATGCATTGGATAAAGTGTTGACAAAACCTTCTGAAGATATAGATGTAAATACGCGTCTTTGTCTTGGTGATTGGTGCTGGGCACGCGGCGTTGAGCAGGCGATCGAACATAACCTTCCATTCAAAATACATACCGGCTACTATGCAGGAAACAATCGAATGCCTGTCAGTCGTATTCCTGCAGGAAATATGTGCGACCTATTTTCACGCTATCTGGATGCAAAGTTCGTTCTAATGCATATTGCATATCCATATAACGACGAATTAGTTGCGCTTGCAAAACATTATCGTAACATATATGTAGATTTCTGCTGGGCATGGAGCATTGACCCCTATAGTTCAAGCGACTTTCTTAGACGTTGTATTCATGCTGTGCCATCAAACAAATTGTTTGCATTCGGTGGAGATACTAGTTGGCCCACAAGCGCAATGGCTTACGCAATACAAGCAAGAAGAGAAATCCAACGTGCCCTTGAAGCTGAAATAGATGATGCATACCTAACAGAGAAACAAGCAATGGAATTTGCTTCCCGGTTTATGAATACAAACCAATATGAATGCTTTGATATTCACGGCACACGCGATAACATCGCTAAAGTTGCCTAACCGCATCAGGAACTATTAGTGTCTCTACTCTTAAATTGTAGGTTTAGTGGAGCGTAGCGAAACCCAATAGGATAGGTGCAATCAATACATGTCTAAGTATCATGTAAAGTCTTATGAAGATTAAAAAACCATTGGGTAATCGACAGGCAATGAATTGCCCTATTACAAACGGGAGGGTTCATAGGAGGACAATTCATTGCACATCAAGATATTATAGTGAACCTGAGAATGAATGAAACATTTCACAACGGGCGAGGTGACCGCGCCCCTAAGTTGGGTATGCTTCATCATCTGTGTATAGGGTGAAATGTCTCATTAATTTGTCACTTTACTATACCTAATTTAAATCCTAAACTTCATTAAACTTTCAGTATAGGGTGCCCGTGCTATCCCTTTTTCTGTGATTATTCCTGACACCAAGGATGCTGGCGTAACATCAAATGCTGGACTGTAGACCTTTACACCTTCAGGGGCAGTTGCTTTTCCAAAACCCTCTGTTACCTCTTCTGCAGAACGTTGTTCAATAGGTATTTCCTCACCCGTTTCAAGAGCGAAATCCAACGTAGATGTCGGTGCAGCAACATAAAATGGAATGTCATGTGCTTGAGCAAGAATTGCAACGTTATATGTTCCGATTTTATTAGCAGTGTCTCCATTTGCTGCAATACGATCCGCGCCGACAATAACACACTGTATTTTACCTTCTTTCATGACCTGTGCAGCCATATTGTCACAGATGAGTGTAACGTCTATTCCTGCTTGCATGAGTTCCCATGTCGTAAGACGTGCTCCTTGTAATAAGGGGCGTGTCTCATCTGCAAAGACCTTTATATTCTTACCTGCATCGTGGGCACTGAACATAACGGCAAGTGCTGTTCCGTAGTCAGAAGTTGCCAATCCCCCCGCATTACAGTGAGTCAGAATCGTATCGTTTTCATTGAGCAGTGCCATACCGTGTTGTCCAATTGCGCGACACATGGCTTTATCCTCCTCAATGATTCCCTCTGCTTCTGAAAGCAATTTATCCTTGAGTTCTGGAATAGAGAGATGTCTATTCTCCTCTGCAGTCTCGGTTATTCTGTCCAATGCCCAAAAAAGATTGACCGCAGTCGGACGGGATGTAGCAAGATAATTCGATACAACTTTCAACTCTTTCACTAATTCTTGATATGTTTCTGCATCTGAATTCCATATTCCAAGTACTGCTCCTAAAGCACCAGCAATGCCAATTGCTGGTGCACCACGAACACGTAACGACTTGATTGCTTCCCATATTGATTCCAAGTCGTCACAGTAAATCTGCTTGAATTCGTTTGGTAGTAAAGTTTGATCTATCAGTTTGATTCTACCATCATCCCATTCTATTGTTGATATTGCCATATTCTATTTTACCTCCTCTTCTTATCAAAAATCGTCTTCAATTTGTCCTATTTCTAATGAAATTGCCTCTATATTGTAGCATAAAACTTTTAGTTTGTGACGTATCCTGTTTCATATCTAACAGCCGGTCATCAGAGAAAAAACGGTAGAAATGGTATTAGATCGGACATGTCAATTGCCCTTGTTCAGTCAAACGTAGGTTTTCCGTATAATTGACAGGACAGTCTATTACGGATGGTACTTCCTGACGAAATGCATCATTTAAGATAGGCACGAGTTCATCGCTTCCTTCAACACGGTAACCTTTTGCTCCGAATGCCTCGGCATATTTTACAGAATCAGGATTTGTGAATATGTATCAACTTCTTGTCACGATCGGGGTTCCACAGTGTTGGGTGATACTCCACTATATCATAACCGACTGCAATGACAAGGTCTGCCCTGTTAACGTGTTCCATTTTGTCATCGGCTTAAAAACGGATACGGCATCCATATATTGATGCGATTCTTTATGCATCCTATCTAAACTTGCTTGTCTTGTAATTGCAACAAGTGGTGCTCTATCCATATTTGCATCGGCAACTCCCGTAACAAGGTTCATTGCCCCTGGACCAAGTGTAGCAAGGCACACACCTGCTTTACCTGTCAGACGACCATATACATCTGCCATAAATGCAGCACCACGTTCATCCCGGGTCTGAATAAACTGAATCTTAGATTCCAACAATGCATCCATCATATCCATGTTTTCCTCACCGGGTATACCGAAGATATACGCAACATCTTCATTTTCTAAACACTTTACGGCAAGCTCCGAAGCTTTCATGTAACCAACTCCTATCATTATAGATATTGTTTGCTTTTCTGGCAAAAAACCAATACAATTAACTGATACCAGATTAACGTGAGCCAGGTCGGTAGGTGCGATTTCCTTATCGCACCGAAAGTATTGTTTATACTATAACAGATATAAAATGAAATTGCAATTCTAAAGGCAAAAAACCTCCATGAAACACATCTGTACTATCACATCCTATGTTATCCTAATCCTATGTATAGATAGCAATATCTATGCAGAAATCACTAAACAAAATACATATCCAGAGAAATACTATTCCCAAACAAACAGAATCATTGGAGCTGCAAACACACATCAACAAGAGTTAATAATACAACTGCATCCACAGAGAACGATTGCAGACTTGAAGATACAGAATGCAGCCTCAGGAATCGTAAGTATTCAACCCGTTTTTAATACTGATACACCTGCGGGTCAACACCCAATACTATCACGATACTACATAATCAGGTTTGATGTTCAAACAGATATACAACAGTTTTTCCAAATGTGCTCAGAACATCCCACCGTTGAAAAAGTTGAATTCAACAGACTTAATCAGTTCTGTGATGAGACAGACCCCAATGACCCGCGATATACCGAACAGTGGAATCTAAAGGCGATCAATCTCCCTGAAGCATGGCATATCCAGAACGGGGAACCTTCCGTTGTTGTGGCTGTCGTAGACAGTGGGATTACAAGAGAACACCCTGAGCTCATAAATCAGATATGGCAAAATAGTGTTGAAATTCCATCCAACGGGATTGATGATGATAAAAATGGATATGTTGATGACATATTCGGTTGGGACTTTAGCGACGCACCTACACTACAAGGCGTAGGTGATTACACATTACGCGATAATAACCCCGTTGATGAAACTGGACATGGAACACATGTGTCCGGTATTATTGCAGCAGAAGCGAATAACGGTATCGGAATTGCGGGTATTGCATGGCACTGTCAACTTATGCCACTCAGAGCAGGATTCAGACTCGCTGGTGGAGGAGCATTCTTACAGAACGATGATGTCGCCGCTGCAATTGTATATGCCGCGGATAACGGTGCTGATGTTATCAATCTTAGTCTCGGTGACACGGTCAATGCTTTTATTATTCAGGATGCTGTTCAATATGCTTATGAGAAAGGATGTATCATCGTCGCTGCAGCAGGTAACGCAGTGCAACCAGGGGCATATTTTCCTGCAGCATTGAACAGTGTTATCTCGGTTGCATCGCTGGATAACAATCTACATTTAGGGAATTCAAACTTTGGGTCATCAATTGACATCGCTGCCCCTGGTGAAGATATTCTAAGCACGGATATAGCTCAATCTGAGTTAGGATACGCGCTTCGTTCTGGCACTTCTATGGCAACTGCACACGTATCAGGTGTTGCGGCACTGATGATTTCCGCAAATCCATCGTGTAGTAATACAGAAATTAGACATTGGATGATACAAACTGCAAGGCAGCTGTCTATTACTGACCTTGTCGGAGCTGGATTAGTAGACGCTCATGCAGTATTGACTGAACAGACTCACCTAACAGCACATATCACTGAAACCCGTTTTTCACATAGTAGTGGCGGGAGGAGGAATCAAGGAAGTGTTGAGATATACGGTACAGCAGCTGGAAACGGTTTCTCCCATTTTTGGCTTGAATACGGTATCTCTGAGACTCCTGACCTATGGTATCCTATAGGCATAGTAGAAACTAGCGTTAAGCATAATGTGCTCTTACAAGAATGGAACACATCAGAATTGGATGAGGGTATTTATACGATCCGGCTAAACGTTAAAGATGAAAACGATCGTACAATTAGAGACAAGGTCGTCGTTGAACTCAGACATACTAACCCTGAGATATCTAAACATGAATTAAGTGTCTGGTTAGCACGCGATAGGTATGATACGACAATCATCTGGCGGACAGATGTTTTAACAACTGGCATAGTTGAGATATTCAGTGAGGATACAGATAAACCAATTAGAATTGCCCGTTCTGACTCTGTCAACCTTCAGCATATTGTCCATCTATCAGAAACAGGATTACCTGCAGGAGAATATCTATACCAACTCAAGTCGCATAATCTAACCGGTATAACCCGTATTGATAACAGTGAGAATAGACTGTATCCAATCACAGTGCGTGAAGATCAGATAAGTCGAATTTATTTACAAGAATCAGCAGTAGCAAAACAAGGTTATCATGCAATCGCAACGAATTTTGATTTAAACAATAACGGTAAAAGAGAACTTATCGGTGTTGTAACTGAAGGTCCGCTTATGTCATCATCACAAGTTTTTGAGCTCACAGAAAATGGCGATATAGTCAACGTAGCTTCAATCAATCAAAATATCTCAAGAATTTGGGACATTGCCGATACGGATGGAGATAACTTATATGAGATATTGTGCAGTTCATCAACAGGATCAAGAACAATTACTTTCTTGCTTGAACAACCCGTTACCGGAGAATATCCCAGCGAAAGAATATGGGAGTCTGAGGACAATTGGGGTGGTATCATCTCTGATCTGGACTCTGATGGATTACCTGAGATCTATTCACGACATAATTCAACAAACACAATATCGGTCTACGAATCAGTTGCTAATAACACCTTTATAGAAGTTACAAAACTAGTGAATCCAACACAAGGCATGAATTCTATCGGAACGAAATTTGCAACTGGAGACTATGATGGTGATGGACACTATGAGATAGTCGCTGGAGACAACGATGGGCATGTCTTTATCTATGAAAACATAGACGACAATCGCTATAGAAATACTTGGTCTGATGTCATGATAGATAGTTTACCACTGCTTTTTGCTGCAGGAGATATGGATGGCGACGGTATATCCGAATTCGCGATTGGTGCAAAAGCTTGGACTGTAGGAATTGATCTCCCACGACAACATTGGTTATTTGCCGCTTACAAATACAGTGGCAATGATGGATACAAGAGAGTATTACATCAGCGGATTCGTGAACTGCAAGATGGCGAAAGTGGAATGCATATTGCTGATGCTAACAGTGATGGATTGAATGAATTGTGTATCGTTGTACCACCGAATTTCTATCTAATTCAATATGATGGATTTTCTTACGTACCTATTTGGCATCAAAATGCATCAAGCACTTTCAATCCAATTGTCGCTGATATAGATTCTGATGGTAACAACGAACTGTTATTTAATGCAAACAAGGTTCTAACCGCATTTGACCGAAATACTTCCATCAATAGTAGCCAATCAACTACTACAGTA
Source organism: Candidatus Poribacteria bacterium (assembly GCA_965208245.1). Taxonomy (GTDB): domain Bacteria; phylum Poribacteria; class WGA-4E; order WGA-4E; family WGA-3G; genus MSPOR6. The sequence goes on along the minus strand of OZ242325.1, from coordinate 3,292,578 downwards.
CCTGTAACACAGACCCATCAACTTGAAATGGTATCAGCACAGTATTCACCACCACAGCAACTCTTAGTTGAGTTTAACGTACCTATGGATAAATCTGCAGGATACACTTCACGTTATAGTTTACATAGATATGTAGCAGAGAATGAATACCGTTCTTATGAGAGTTGGACACCTCAGTCAGCAATTTTGGACAGATCACTTAAGAGAGTTGTGTTAACATTTTCTGACAGTGTATTCCACCCAGAATGGACATATCAACTTGAGACTTTCCAACTTTCAGACTTAAACGGAGTAGAATTGTCGGAAGAGAAAAGAACGATCATGGTAGATTATTCAGCAGAAATCGACTCAAATGTAAAAGTCTATCCCAATCCTGCACGAGGCAATCAGGTTGTGTTTGATAGACTTCCAAATAGAAGTAAAGTCAAAATCTATAATGTCTCTGGAGGTCTTATTGCATCTCTGAACCCAGAGGATGATCTACATATTGAAGGACGATGTAGAAAAATCTGGTCGTTGAATGGTGTGAGTAGTGGGATATATATTTATGTATTAGAATCAGATAAAGAGAATATGATTGGTAAAATCTCAGTCATCAAGTGATAGGATGGATGCACTTTCATACATAAGAATCAAACAACCTGTCATACACATTTTCATCACAATTCCGGTTTGTGTCAACTTTTCAAACTCATCAAGCGAGAAATAGCCGAGGTCTGCTAAGCGTAAACTCCCGGCAGGTAATGGATTAAAATCTTGTTCTGCTTATCTATCAGTTGTCATGCCAACTGTCAGTTGAAAGTGTCCAAAAGCCCCTGTCAATATATCAAAACGAAGTTGAAGTTTCCTGGCAGCTTTTTTATCTGTCGTTCTACATCCTATGCCTTTCCATTGCTCTGTACCAGGATTGTATAAACCGATAGTATCATCTAGCAAAGGTATCGTTAAGTTCAACGTTAGACAGCGGTGGCACCATTCTGAAGTATATGTATGAAAGCATCAAAACTTTCCACCTCGTATGCAGCACGGCGTAACTGCTTAAGACGTTTTAGACTGTCAATGCGCTCAATATCAGATTTTATTGTTTCTGTCGTGTCAATTTGGAAACGAATAGAGAGGAGTTCCAATATAGTCTCAACAGTATTATTGCGTTCACCTTGTTCTATACCTTGTTCTATACCTTGTTCTATAATGTATTGATAAATAGACGATTCTTGCATGATATCCTCCGATAATAGATGAGTTAATGATTCGCGTTCATAAGTCAATCCACTCATCACCCATAGGTCTACTAATAAGTTGGCACGGGTTGACGAGTCAAGTTGCATAGACTTGATTGTTTCTACACATTGATATATCCACTTTAGTGTGTCCGTGCCAACGGGTGGTTTCATCAATGACGTAAATGGCATCAACCCTGGTTGGCGAGATTCAAGAACAGATTGTCCATCTATATCTATGAGACGTATAACTTTATACTCAACAATGAAATTATAACCGGGTATGTCCTGTTTATAGCCACCCTGATCGTTTTTTCCTGAATTCGGTTTAAGATAGATGACGTGTGAAAAAATAGGTAAACCATATTTTTCATAACATCTACCCATATATCCAATGTTGCGACGTGTCATATCTACGCGGGTACTGTCTCCTGCTTGAAATTCGCAATGCACTAAGGCAGGTTTATGATTGAGTAAGACCTTTATCAAGCTATCCATTTCACGTTTCTCAACGGTAGCGAATTCACTTTCAAGATGTTCTAAAAACTGGATATCTGTTCTGTTCATGATGAACCGAAGGACATCTTCAGGAAATTTAAAGACAACATCATTAGTCACTATATCAAATTTGTGGTGAGGCAGTAAAATCCTCCTTGGCGAAGATTGACTTTGGTTAGAATCGTTCATACAATCATTATACAATAAACTGATGAATAATATCAAATGTTTATAATAGTGAAATCTATAATTTCTTGTACACAATTGTAGCACAAACTCTTAGTGTGCGGACACTACTGCACAAACTAAAAGTTTGTGCTACAACACAATCCAGTCTGTCGGTTTAGGTCTCCCGAACCAAAGTTGAAGTTTCATGGCAACTTTTTTATCTGTCGTTCTACATCCTATGCCTTTCCATTGCTCTGTACCAGGATTGTATAAACCGATAGTATCATCTAGCAAAGGTATCGTTAAGTTCAACGTTAGACAGCGGTGGCACCATTCTGAAGTATATGTATGAAAGCATCAAAACTTTCCACCTCGTATGCAGCACGGCGTAACTGCTTAAGACGTTTTAGACTGTCAATGCGCTCAATATCAGATTTTATTGTTTCTGTCGTGTCAATTTGGAAACGAATAGAGAGGAGTTCCAATATAGTCTCAACAGTATTATTGCGTTCACCTTGTTCTATACCTTGTTCTATACCTTGTTCTATACCTTGTTCAATACCTTGTTCTATACCTTGTTCTATACCTTGTTCTATAATGTATTGATAAATAGACGATTCTTGCATGATATCCTCCGATAATAGATGAGTTAATGATTCGCGTTCATAAGTCAATCCACTCATCACCCATAGGTCTACTAATAAGTTGGCACGGGTTGACGAGTCAAGTTGCATAGACTTGATTGTTTCTACACATTGATATATCCACTTTAGTGTGTCCGTGCCAACGGGTGGTTTCATCAATGACGTAAATGGCATCAACCCTGGTTGGCGAGATTCAAGAACAGATTGTCCATCTATATCTATGAGACGTATAACTTTATACTCAACAATGAAATTATAACCGGGTATGTCCTGTTTATAGCCACCCTGATCGTTTTTTCCTGAATTCGGTTTAAGATAGATGACGTGTGAAAAAATAGGTAAACCATATTTTTCATAACATCTACCCATATATCCAATGTTGCGACGTGTCATATCTACGCGGGTACTGTCTCCTGCTTGAAATTCGCAATGCACTAAGGCAGGTTTATGATTGAGTAAGACCTTTATCAAGCTATCCATTTCACGTTTCTCAACGGTAGCGAATTCACTTTCAAGATGTTCTAAAAACTGGATATCTGTTCTGTTCATGATGAACCGAAGGACATCTTCAGGAAATTTAAAGACAACATCATTAGTCACTATATCAAATTTGTGGTGAGGCAGTAAAATCCTCCTTGGCGAAGATTGACTTTGGTTAGAATCGTTCATACAATCATTATACAATAAACTGATGAATAATATCAAATGTTTATAATAGTGAAATCTATAATTTCTTGTACACAATTGTAGCACAAACTCTTAGTGTGCGGACACTACTGCACAAACTAAAAGTTTGTGCTACAACACAATCCAGTCTGTCGGTTTAGGTCTCCCGAACCAAAGTTGAAGTTTCATGGCAACTTTTTTATCTGTCGTTCTACATCCTGTGCCTTTCCATACGGAACTGAGTTCGTCAGGCAGTGAAATCCAAGTGCTATCTTACATATAGACACCTTTGAACTGACTGAGTATAGAAAGTGTCTGCGGAGGTAAGGACGTGCTAATCTTATCCCGATACTTCCAAACGCCAATGCTGCAAGGATGAAACCAAAAATAAAATATCGGATGTATGGACGGTATTTAAACTTCTTACCTCGTCTCATCTTTTACCTCCAATTGTATCATGAAATAGGTTAATAATCTACTATAGTTATGACAGTTTTGCTGTTGTACCATCTGCAAGCAGCGACAAGCATCGGGACATTCCCAATGCAACAACAAAAGCACGTGCAGAGACGCTTTGTCAACACAAAGCACGCGAGCACAAATATATTGCAGTTTTCTAAATCCTGCAAATAGGAATTTATTAAGTGAAGTGAAATTTTAACGAATGTGAATTCGGGGGGGGGGGGGGGGGGGGGTAACTTATTGGTTAGAAGATCCTTCAGGAATATTACGCGCACAAAAACCTTGACCACAAGATACGTATCTGGTGCGTTCATTTAAATTTGAAAGATTCCATCTGGCGACTTTTCATTATTTTCATTGCTAATGTTAAACGGAATTAGTCGTTTTGGGATTAAACATTTTTTAATTTGACAGTCAGTTTTCACCCATGTTATACTATCCATAAGCTCGTTGGCAGGACTGTTTGTGCAACGCACTTTGCGTTGCATCCTGCCACTACTTCAAACAGAGTACAAACGAGCCTACAAGTGATACCCTCGTTTAACATTTGTATCGTTTTAGATGTTCTGACTTAGTCGTTTTGGGATATTCATCTTTATACTATCATTGACAAACTTATTGAAAATGTCAATGTTCCTATAGTTATACTTGTAGCACGCCTCTGCGAGATACAGTGGCGTGTATCTTGTTGGGTAGTGGTGGTGTGTTCCATACCATGCACGCTTGATGAATGACCAAAATCCTTCAATGGTGTTGGTATGCATGCCACCTTTCTCCCACTTCTTACTTCGGTTTAGGGTTTCATGCTCTATCTCTTTACCGATAGTGTTGTATCCTTTGAACTGATCCGTGTAGAGTTTAGAGTTCTCCGTATCTACGTTATCACGAATGAAGTTAGCAATCGTTTCTCCAGTGATATCAGGCACCAATTGAGCAATTACATGTCCAGTTCTTGAAACTGCACCGATAACAGCGTCTTTCATTGTTCCGCGACCACGCTTGCGAGGTTCATCTACTGTTCGGTCATAGTCTTTCTTGTCTCTACCACCGACATAAGTTTCATCAGCTTCAACGATTCCCGACAAAAGAGAAGACTTCTTTGCCATTTCAGTTCGTATCTTCATCATTATAGACCAAGCAGCCTTTTGTTTCAATCCTAAATCTCTCGCCAACTGACAAGATGAGATACCTTTCTTTGCGTTTGCCATCAATGAGATCGCTAAAAACCACTTTTGTAGCGGTATTTTTGTTCCAGCAAAGAGTGTCCCGCTGGTAACCTTGAATGATGCACCACAATCAGAACAATGCCACCGTCCTATTCTACCTATGCCGTTCTCTTTTTTGCGTTTCAGGTTCGGACCCTCACACTTCGGACACTGGGGGTTATCACCCCAACGTATCCTCTCAAGATGTTCAATACACGCCTCTTGTGTAGGGTATCGCTCCATAATTTCAACTAAATTCATCAGATACTCCATTTTAGGAGTTGATTTTTCTGATGAATTTCTGATACAATAATCAAATAAACCGAACATCAGAAAAAACAACTCGTCTTTTCTTGTTCATTTAGGGGGTTCATAACCCCCTAATACTTATCTATATATTGTATCATGAATTAGCAATTAAAACAAGCGATAAATTCAGCCTAAATCTATGTTTATAGCGATTTTACTTAATCCCAAAACGACTAATTCCGTAATAGTATATGTTCTAATTGTGAAAACATCAGATGGTAGATATCATATTACGAGTATAACTTTACCATAACACTTTATTCATTTTTTAATCGTATCTATTCATGCATAATGCTATGCATGAATAGATATATACTAACGCCAACGTGATTATTCATGGTGGACGCTTTCAATTCTTTGATATTTTCGTATCAATCGAATTGATACGAAACTTCTGAGTTAATGTGTGTTTTGAGATGTAGGATGAACTCTTGAATGACAAGTAAATTGTTAATACTGTTTTTTATTTCTCTGATATTTATTGGATGTTTAGATACAGTTATTTCTAATGATATAGATAGAACGAGTAAAGAAAATGAAGGTTATTACGTTAAAGTAATATATTTCAAACCTACTGATATTTCTGATTCTAGGACAGAGGACATTAGAAAAACAGTGATTGAAGTTCAGGACTTTTATGGAAAAGAATTAGAAAGGTATGGATATGGATATAAGACATTTAAACTTGAAATAGTTCATAATGATGTTAATATAAATATAATTGAAGCCGAACATGAAACTGAGTTTTATCTTGATGACGCAAGAAATCTAATGTTTGATGAGATCGGTGTTTCGGGATATGATAGTGGTAATATTATTCATGTCATTGTCATTGGTGGTGTTAGAAGAATAGAAAAAAGGCATGGCGGATCAGTATACGGTTCTGGGAAATCCTTCAGAAACAAGTATTTTGGCGGACTGTGTATAGTAGCTGAAAATTCACCTATAGGTTTATTTAACCTATTGATACATGAAATAGGTCATACGCTTGGATTATATCACACATTACTAATAGATCATGCTATGCACCATCGTGAATTAAAGCCTGTTCTAATGGAGTACGAAGTTAGATGGTTAGATAAACATTACTTTTTCAATAATTTAGAAAAAGTACATGCAGATCTATCTATAATTGATTTACATAGAATATTAAATCTAAAATTATTAGAATATACTATAAATGATGACGGTAGTGCTGATCTTGAATTTAATATAAAGAGCAAAAACGGACTACATCAAATATTAGTTGTAGATTACGATTCTAGATTTAGTAATGTTGTCGGTTACAAATATATTGATGGAAATGACATAAATATCAAAATGAATACTGATCCTTTAACTACAAAAGCGATTAGATGTATATTGATGGATAGGACTGGTATTTATTCATATTTTAATCCAATTCAATAAAGTACAAAAGGTTAATTATGAAAAATAAATTCTTGCTTTGCTTATGTGTATTGCTGATATTCATTGGATGCTTTGAAAATCAAATCAATATTAATAATTTAGAGAATGATATAGTTGAATGTGAACCTGGCGACGTATTTGAACCTGGTAATCAATGTATAACCTATAAAGATGTAACGGGTTCTGTTGGTACTTTTATCGTTACGTCAGATGGGAACGCAAAATATGTTTTGGACTTAGAAGGTCACTATACCTGGCAATTCTTAATGGATAAACTTATTATTTCGGATACTGAAATACCGCAACCGAGTTATAATGTAGAATCTAATCAATTTGAAGTTTATTGGTCTCCTAGCTATTTCGACATTAATGATGATCCAGCAATATGGTTTGTCGCATCTCAATTAACTGATGGCAAATGGGAAATATTAAGATCTGATAGTAATTATCAACAGATTAGTATTGAAAAACATAAAGAAGCAAGTAAATGGACTGCCTCAAATGAAGGATATATTGTTAGGGTAATATATTTAAAACCTAATGATATAAATAACCCAGATATAGATGGCATTAGAAAAATAGCAATGGATGTTCAGGAGGCTTATAGAAGTGAAATGAATCGTCACGGCTACGGTAATAAGACATTTAAGTTTGAGAAAAACGATGAAGATAAGATTAATGTAAATGTAATAAATGGTAAAAATCACAGTTTGTTCTACTTTTTTGATACCAAAGAGAGGATTTATGATGAACTAACTGAAAATCAATATAAAGATTTTACTGATGAAAAATATATCCACGTATTTATTGTAGGAGGTGTTAGAAGGGTTGTAAATGGTATACTCGGTAGAGGAAAACCTTTTCCTAATTCCGGTTTTGGTGGTATATGTATTTTAGCTGAAGATTCAGAAGTTGGATTATTTAATTTGATGTGTCATGAAATTGGTCATGCTTTTAGTTTATATCACACAACAAATCCTAATAGGATGATGAATACTAGAAGTTTCAATGCAGTATTATCACATTATGAAGCTAGATGGCTAAATAAACACTATTTTTTCAATGATGATATAGAGATTGACATAGACCTATCAGATATCAAAGTACTAAAAATAATTGAAAAAGACATAGGTGTAATTTCCGTTGATTTTAATATTACAAGTCCAGATGAGTTGTATCAAATAGTTGTTAGAGATGAACAAACTACAGAAGTTGTCGGCCATAGTTATATTCATGGACATAATATTGATGTAACTATAGAGCTTGAAAAAGATAAATTGGTTAATAATTATATTATATGTATGATAATGAATGTAACTGGATCTTATGTTCATTATAGATTTAGCTTAAATATATAACCTAAGTTGCTACCTTTAAGTTTTTCGTCATAGTCCGCTCATCTTTAATGAAAAATTTGCTATGTTAACTAACTGCAAGGAGAATACAATGAAAATTCAAAAAATATCAAATGATCCGAATTGGACTTCAGCAACAATAAAAATGAAACGATAAAACGTCAATTATATTTGACATTTAAAATTTTACAAATTCGCCAGAATGAAAAAAATACATGCAAAATAATAGCCTACGAAACCTTATACAGACTGGATTAACAAACAATTTACAAAAGTTAAGAACTGTCCGAGATTCGTAACGAATTCGTAACTTATTTGAAAAAAATAAATTGTCAAGTTAATTTGACGAAAACACAAAGACTCAGCAGTCTCATGTTCCAAAAAATATATGTCAAAATACGCTACAACTAAAGGAATCTGGATTTATAGACACTTTTTACTTGACATCACCAATTTAATAAGATATAATTGATGCGTTATCTAACGTGAAGTGCGGTTAAGAAGGGTTACCGCCCCGATTATCACATTATCTTCTAAGGTAAAACCCTCACCATGAAATATGCAACTTGTTAGTGTAAAAGAGAGTTTAACTTATTCTTATTGACGTAACTATTTCTTATTGACGTAACTATTTCTTATTGACGTAACTATCCCAGAAGATAACTACTAACCAAATAACCAAACTCAGGAGGAAATTATGCCTAAAAAAGACTGCACAAACACAGACTGTGAAGGATTTTATCGCAGAGACCTTATTAAAGCGGGTGTCTTAGGTTTCTTCGGCTTCGGACTTACTGACTTTTTCCGATTAAAAGCATTCGCTGAGCCGACAGCAAAAGAAGGCACAGCAAAATCCGTTATTCTTGTATGGTTAGGCGGCGGTCCAAGTCACCTTGATATGTGGGACCTTAAACCAAACGCACCTGAAGAAATACGCGGATCATTCAAACCTATTTCAACAAATGTTACCGGTATACAGATTAGTGAACACATGCCAAGATTGGCAAAAAAAGCTGATAAACTGTGTATCGTTCGATCCATGACATCACCAGAAGCCGCCCATGAACGGGGAACACACTACATGATTACAGGATATCAACCTTTACCCGGTTTCGCGGTTCCCGGACACGGTGCTGTCGTAGCAAAACTAAAAGAACAGCGCAGTGCATTGCCACCTTACATTGCTGTTCCATCACCTGTTGCTTACGCAGGAGGTGGATTCTTAGGCGCATCACTGGCTCCCTTCTCACCAGATGGAAACCCAGCAAGCAATAATTTCAAAGTACGTGATCTGGAACCGCCCAAAGGTGTCTCCTATGAACGGGTTCAAGAACGAAAAGACTTGCGAGGTGCTGTCGACAACGCTTTCAAAAAATATGAAGCGGGGAACCCTAAAGTTGAAGCGATGGATAAATTCTACAAATCCGCTTACAATCTTATGAGTTCAGAAGACGCACGCGGCGCATTTGACCTATCAAAAGAACCTAATCAGATACGGGATGCATACCGAAGAGATACATTCGGACAAAGTTGTCTCCTTGCGAGAAGACTCGTTGAAGCCGGCGTTAACTTCGTCACCGTCAGTAATGGCGGATGGGATAACCATAACAACATCTTCTCATCTCTTCGAGGTAAACTCAACACTTTTGACCATACAATGTCTACGCTGATTGGTGACCTTGACCAACGAGGGCTCCTTGACAGCACATTAGTACTCGCTATGGGTGAATTCGGTAGAACACCTGTCATTAACCGAAGCGGTGGACGAGATCATCATCCAAGAGTCTTCTCTATTATGTTAGCAGGCGGCGGTGTTCAAGGTGGACAAGTTGTCGGGGCATCCGACCCATTCGGAATAGAACCCGCTGAAACACCTGTCAAACCCGAAGACCTCTCTGCAACAATCTATCAGAGCCTCGGGATTGATTACAATCAGAGTATCGAATCGCCTGACGGTGTTCGCATCGTTCTATCACGCGGTGGAAGACCCATAAGAGGTGTCTTGGCATAGTTGAACAGAACCTACATTATAACATGTAATGCAAGATCAACAATACATGATCTTGCATTGCATGCTGCTAACTGAGCATAACGTCTGTCCGTTTGTAAGGGAAGGGTTTCTTTCCCGCTGATATTCATTCTATTACTTTAGGGTTAAACCATGAAAAAACGCATTTACGTGTTACTGACATTCTACAGTATCCTTATCTTCACGTTATTCACAAATATTTTGCAAGCAGATGAAAATTCAAAGGAAGAACAATTTACCTTGTCTCCTATCTGGGCACTTGAATTCAGTCCAGATGGAAAAACAATTGCAGTCGGAAAATATCAGTGGGTTGAACTCTGGGAAATAGAGACACAGAGAATGACACGTGCCTATGAACCCCATGCGGGGAGAGTTAAATGTATAAAGTTCACACCTGATGGAAAAATGTTGTATGCAGGAGGTGGAAAAGCAGCACAAAGTGGCGAAATCCTTTTGTGGGATGTTGAAGCAGAAGAACTCATAATGACTTATGAGATACACGCTGACACTATTGAATCTATTGCACTAAGTCCAGATAACGCAAAATTACTTACCGCAAGTATGGACGAATTGAGTGCTGTTATTGACCTAAAAAACCTTGACGCAACACAGCCAATAGATGAACAAGCAAAATGGTTAACACAACACGTCGGTAGAGTGCTGTCCACGTTGTTCCATCCCAACGGCAACTACTTTGTCACAGGTAGTGAAGATAAAACGCTAAAGGTCTGGGATCCTGAAACGTATACGGTGCTCGTTAGCTTTGACGGAAACGACGATGCAGTATATTCACTCGCTTACGCAACCGGAGAAAACGTCATTGTTTCAGGGGCAGCTGATAATGTTGTCCGAACCTGGAGAGTCACACAGAACGCGAACGGGATTACACGTGGTGCACCTGTCAGACAATTCAACGGACATCAAGGACCTGTCTATAGCGTGGATGTAGGCTTCTTTAACGGAGATGAAGTGATCGTTTCGGGGGGAGCCGACACCAGAGTAATCGTTTGGAATATACGTAACGGAAACAGACTGCGGACATTTGAAGAAGCACCAGATGCTGTCTACGCAGTAAAAATCAGTCCTGATGGCGACCACGTCGCCGCAGGTGGACGTGATGGAAAAGTCCGAATCTGGAATATCAGACGAAATAGGTTAACACATGAATTCTAATAACTTATTGCAGTACCTTATCTGTTTTTTGATGAAAATCTGTTCATATTCTGCTGTCTTTCGCCTTTGTAGGTATTAACCGTGGAGGTAATAATCATGTCTGGAAGTAAAATCAATCTTAATAAACCTAATAAGAATCTCATGTCTAACCTGAAACCCCCTATATATCTCACGCTATATCTCACGCTCCTATGCTTTTTTGCCGTACCACTAAACTTATGGGCACAAGCAACACCCAGATTGAATTCTCTCTTTCCTGCTGGTGCACAAGTCGGCAATACCGTCGAAGTCAAGATACAAGGATCAAATTTAGATGGCGCATATAAACTCATTGTAGAAGGTGCGCCAGGTATCAAGGGAACTCTCAACGCTGGCGGAGGGAACGTAGATGAAACCAACAAACCTATCTTTGAAGCAAACTGCGGACAGTGCCATGAACTCCGATCACCAAGCAACCGATCCATGACAACAACACAATGGACACGAGTCGTCAAACGCATGGTTGATAACGAAGGTGCTGAAATCAGCGAAGAAGACCAAACAAAAATTACACAATACCTAAAATCTGCTGCGCGTGCAAGCGGCGGCATGACTGCTGAATTAGTAATCGCACCCGACGCACCACTAGGTGTCCGGGAACTACGAATCGTTGGAAAAAATGGAGCATCCACCGCATGGCCCTTTGAAATCACAAATGTCCCTGACACATTTGAAACTGAAACCAATAACACTCCCGACTCCGCAACGACCATAGAACTACCTATCATCATAAACGGTGTTATAAACACTGGCGGGGATGAAGACTATTACACATTTGACGCATATAAAGGGGATCGGTGTGTATTCAATGTAAAAGCATTCCGCTATAATAAAAAAAGTCAACAATTCTTCAATCCAACCCTATCACTATTCGATGAACAAGGTACGGAACTTGCAAAAAGCAATGGGTTCTACAGCCTAGACCCACTGATAGACTTCACGATCCCTGAAGATGGCAAATACTTCTTACGGATTCGCGATCTACTCTATCGAGGAAACCCAGATTCTGTTTACCGAATGATGAGTGGTGTTGTTCCGTATAACACCTATATTTACCCTCCAGGCGGTGAGGTAGGAAAAAAAATACAGACAAAAATCGGAGGAGAAAACCTACAAGAAACCGATTGGGAAGTTGATCTAACTAACGAACAACCTGGACTGAAACTCATAAGAACAACCTACGGCATATTCCCATTCTTTGCAAATGAGTTTCCTGAAAATACTGAACGTCTTTTCCAAAACGCTGTGCATGCAACAGAAAATGATGAAGAAGATGAAGAACAAGCAAAAAATGCTGAATCCGAAATCCTTTTCCATGAGAAATGCTCAGTCTGCCATGAACTGCGAACACCAGACAACCGCGCACTCACAGCAGAACAGTGGGAAAATACCATCACCCGAATGGCAGAAAAAGAGAATGCCGATATAACACCAACCCAACGTGACCGTATCATCACATTCGTTGCTGAAGAAGTCGTCCGAATGGGGCAACTCATAGCGAAACAGATAGAAAACGCACAAGAAATTACAACACCAGGGGCTATCAGTGGACGCATATCTAAACCAGGAGAGGTAGACTATTATAAGTTCACCATTGATGAAGGCACACGACTCGGACCTTGGTGGGTTATACACCCCTTCGACAACACGGATGAAAAAGGATTTCATGCAGTCTATCCACCTGAACTCGGAATTGATCTTGACAAAGAATATGAAGGAAAAAACGGACAACTCATAAAATGGTACAAAACCAATGCAAGAGGTCATGGCGTTTTCTCAGATGTTCCAGAAGAAGACGTAACCGGATACGCACTAACATACTTCCAATCTGACCGTGACCAGAAATACATGTTATCCCTCGGTTCTGATGACACAATTAAAGTATGGGTTAACGATAAACTCATCTTTAGTAAATACGTTCACCGTCCACTCCAACGAGGAGACGATGTTATTGAACTACCTGTCACGAAAGGAAGCAACAAGATACTCTTCAAGATTACCAACGGTTCCGGACCATGGGGATTCTTCGCTGACATTGGAGGGTATTCCATTGATCTATCCGCAGAAAAACTGAACTCACCATTAAGTCCCTCACTTACACTCTTAAATGATCAAGGAAGAGTGTTGAGGAACAATGCCGGTAGAGGCGGAAGGAGAAACGCAATTATTGACTACAGCTTCGGGCAACCCGGTGTATACGCGCTCCGTGTCGAAGACATCTCTGGTAAAGGAGGGGATGGTTACGTCTATCATTTAGACATACGACCGACTACGCCTAACTTCGCTATTTCGGTAACCCCTGATAATCCAAACATCGGTCGGGGAGGGACAGTGCTATTAGATGTTAGTTTACAACGACGGGTTGGTTTTACAGAACCTATCCTTCTGACTGTTGAAAATCTACCTCCCGGCGTTACCGCAAGCCAGAGTGCTATACTCTCTCAAGGTGGAAATGATCAAGGGTATCTAACCCTAACTGTTGCCCCAGACGCTGAATTAGCACATAGGATTGTCCAAGTCGTCGGAACAGTTACAACATCCTCCGGACATCAGATCAGACGTACTGCAAGTCCAATAGAAATATTCCAAATACGGAACGATGACCAGACTGTGCAGCGCAAGAACATCGTCGTCAGTATCACAGATAGTAGACCTGTCATAGTGTCTACTATACCCAACGAAGTGGTCGTTACACCTGATGGCCCCGTTAATATAAAGGTAAAACTTGAACGTAACGGTTTTGAACCTAGCTTAAAAATTACTGTAGTCGGACTACCCGACGGTGTCAGACTGCGACAACAAAGGCTCTTGATTCCGAGAAGATCCTCAGAAGCGTCCATAACCCTTATTCCTCAAATCATTTCTGGCCGTACTGACGAAATCAGACGAAATCCATTCATCGGGGACCAACAGACCGTACCGTATTCTTTCATCATCAGCGTCCTACATGGAAACATGCGTAAAGCCAGCAGTCCTGCCGTAAAGCTATGGCTCGGAAACCGCCCCAATGCTGATGTTGAACAGGCAAAATTAGAAGAGAATCAGTAATTATACTTCTATTTTTGGGGCAAATGAATTATAACGTTATTTCAATATATGCTTTGGAATAACATCAAATCTATAGGCGAGGTCCAGCCAAAATCAACTGAATTCGGTGTGATTCGGTGCCTCGCCTTTATCTTTAATCCTATGCTACTTATACAAGATCAACTCGTTTCACAGCGGTAGTGCAATTTCCTTATTGCACTTGTCTTCAATAAAAAAAGGATAAATCCTGTTAATCTGGTATTAAAACGCTATTCAACTCGGAGGTGTGAATGTCTGGATACTATCGATTCCCTACTATTTCTCAGGAAACCATTGTATTTGTGTGTGAAGATGATTTATGGACAGTCCCAATAAGTGGTGGTGTTGCACGAAGACTCACATCCAATCTTGGTGCAACGGGCACACCACAGTTATCCGCAAATGGTGAACACCTCGCTTTTACCGGACGCGAGGAAGGTCCAGCAGAAGTATATGTCATGCCCGCACTCGGAGGAGAGGCAAAAAGACTTACATATCAGGGAAGTAATGCGAGTATCGTCGGATGGGATGTAGATGGAGAAAACATCCTATATTCTAGTGGTGTAAACTCGGCTTTCGGCACATGGATATGGTGTCTCCCTCTTGATGGTGGTGAACCTAAACGGTTACCCTACGGACCCGCTAACCATATCTCTTTCGGACAAAACAGAGGTGTCATACTCGGACGACTCACACGAGAACCCGCACGATGGAAACGATACCGTGGTGGCACCGCAGGGCAACTCTGGATTGATACTGAAGGAGATGGTGACTTCAACCCTTTTATACCTATTGAGGATAGCAACTTTACCACACCGATGTGGATTGAAGACAGAATATACTTTATCTCTGACCATGAAGGAGTCGGAAATATCTATTCCTGCACTACCTCAGCCGAAGACATAAAACGCCACACACATCAAGAAACATACTACAGCCGCTCAGCTCAAACAGATGGAAAACGTATCGTTTATCATGCAGGAGCAGACTTGTGGGTCTATGATGTCGAAAACGACACGAACCACCAAGTCGAAATAGATTTTCGCAGTCCGCGAATACAAAGACAACGCAAATTCGTCAACGCTTCTCAATACCTTCAAGATAGTCTGCTATCTGAAGACGGCAGATCTGTTACCCTGACTTCACGGGGTAAACTATTCTCAATGGCAAATTGGGACGGTCCAGTTCTCCAGCAGGGAGACCGAAACGGAACACGATACCGAGCACCACGATGGCTAAACGATGGAAAACGAATCTTAGTGCTTTCAGATGCAGGAGGAGAAGAAGCAATAGAAATCCACACATGCAATGGCAGCGCAAAGGTCCGCAGACTTGACAAACTGGATATAGGACATGTCAGACAAATCACCCTCTGTCCTAAAGGTGATGATCTAAAAGACCAACTCCTTATCGTTAACCAACGTTTTGAATTGCTCCATATAGAGTTGGAAACAGAAGAAATACGTGTGCTTGATAAGAGCAAATACAGACGAATATCAGGAGCAACATGGTCACCAGATGGAAAATGGATCGCCTACGGTTTTCCAGCAACTGAAACCACATCGTCAATCAAAATCTGTAATGTTGAAACAGGCGAAACGACATACATAACCAAACCAGAATTCCATGATTTCGATCCCGCATGGGACCCAGATGGAAAATATCTCTATTTCTTATCTCATCGTGAATTTGATCCTGTCGGTGATGCGGTACAATTTGAGTTGAGTTTCCCTATTGCAACGCGTCCACTACTAGTAACATTACAGAAGGATTTGCCAAACCCGTTTATACCAGCAACACCAGCACCTGAAGAAGATAAGGATAAAGAAAAGAAGGAAAACGGTGACGAGGATAGCAATGAAAAGGATGGTGAATCTAAAGAGAAGAAGGACAAAAAAAAGAAAAAAACCATCAATATTGAACTGGCGGGAATTGAAGAACGCGTTGTTGCATTTCCTTATTCACACGGACGCTACGGACAGATTGCTGGCGTTGAGGGGAAAGCAATCTTCACATCATATCCTGTTCAACATGCAACTAACACCCCCGGGGAAGATGATGTCAGTGCAAAAGGAAAATTACACGCCTATGATTTCAAAGATCAGAAAAAAGAGGTACTCGTCTCAGATATCGCTTCTTTCTCACTTTCCGGAGATTACAAATCCCTTCTATACCGCTCTGGAAATCGTATTCGGGTCATAAAAGCTGGCAAGAAGGCTGAGGACGGTCAAAAGGGTGATAGTAAAGGGGAGGCTAACCGACACACAGGATGGATAGACCTTAACCGAATCCGTCCTTCTGTGATCCCAACTGCCGAATGGAAACAGATGTATCGGGAAGCATGGAGACTGCAACGTGATTATTTCTGGACAGAAGATATGTCTGATGTTGACTGGGAAACCGTCTACCTCCGTTACCTACCGCTACTTGAACGGATTGCAACACGTGCTGAATTTTCCGATCTCATGTGGGAAATGCAAGGTGAACTCGGCACTTCACACGCTTATGAATCTGGTGGTGATTACCGCAGCTCACCCAACTATGGTCAAGGATTCCTTGGTGCTGATTTCACCTACGATCCAGAGAACAACGGCTATCGTATTACGCACATTATCCGTGGTGATACATGGCATGAACGCAGAGATTCACCACTTCATGCACCCGGAATCAATGTTCAGGAAGGCGACATCCTTCTCTCTATTGGTGGGCAGCAGCTTAGCCAAAACGTCTCACCAGGCGAACTATTAGTCAATCTAGGAGGACAAGAGGTGCAAACCACATTCAAGAATGCTAGTGATGGGGAGAAACGTGTTGTAACGATTAAAGTCCTTGTCAGTGAAGGTGAATTACGTTATCGTGAATGGGTAGCACAAAATCGTAAATATGTTCACGAAAAAACTGATGGAAAAGTCGGATACGTCCACATTCCTGATATGGGAAGACGCGGATATTCTGAGTTTCACCGTGGCTTCCTCACAGAAGTTAGTTATCCCAGTCTACTCATTGACGTTCGCTATAACGGTGGCGGAAATGTCTCACAGTTGATATTAGAAAAACTGTCACGTTGCCGTATCGGTTATGATATACCACGATGGGGAACACCACACCCGTATCCAGCGTCCTCAGTCTTAGGTCCAATGATAGCTGTCACAAATGAAAACGCTGGGTCTGATGGTGACATCTTCTCACACTGTTTCAAGTTAATGGAGTTAGGAAAACTCATCGGTAAACGCACGTGGGGAGGCGTAATAGGCATCTCACCCCACCAAGGATTCGTAGATGGCGGTTCAACAACCCAACCCGAATACTCATTCTGGTTCGTTGATGTCGGTTGGAACGTTGAAAACTACGGCACCGACCCTGACATAGAAGTCGACTATCGTCCACAAGACTACCTGACAGACAGTGACCCACAACTTGACAAAGCCATAGAGATACTCCTTCAAGAGATGGAAGAGAACCCACCCCAACTCCCAGATTTCGGTGACCGACCCCGCTTAACGTTGCCGACATTACCCAAGGTTGAAGGGACTTAGTTAACAATCCCAGGTTTCCTTTAGGCTTCGGGTCCAATTGTGTTATCTTGTGCCGAAGTCAAAAAAGATTTGATAAAGTCCCGTATTGTATGGTATAATTAAAGTCTCAAGCAGTGGAAGTCAATGCTTTCTATAGTCTCCTTGACTATAGTGACTTCCCGCCCCAAAAGCATATAGGGCTTTGCTTGTTGCTGGGAAACACCGATTTAGATTTTGATATGCCTTTCATGTCGCATATCACCTAAACGAAAGTTTGAGACACTCAACGTCTCTTTTTGATACTGCTTATGGCAGTCAAAAGTATTAGGGAGTTCCCACACTAAAACTCTCCCTGTAGTTGCATAAGTGGTGCGTGCCATGACTTTTTGCATAAGTTATGTGACTTGGTTTTCGTTGTTGCCGTTTTCGGAACACATAACCTTGGAGAACCTAAAAGGTTTAAAACGCTGTCCGTCCGCTTGTGGGAAGCGGATCTTCATAAGAGGACCCACGCATTTATGCGTTGGGAGTGCATCACTAGATGAGGATTAAAAAATCCCTTGAGTAATTGACAGGAGGTGAATTGCCGGTTGAAGTATTACCCCAATTTAAATCTTAATTATAGCGACATACTGAAAGATTGGAATATTATTTCCGAAATCAAGGGTGTGTAAAGTTTTAGTTAAAATCCATCAATTCAACGATGTTCCCAGTCCGGTAGGTGTGATTTCCTTATCACACCGGGTTTTTCCGAACCCGCTTCATTCAAAGGTTTCCTCTTAGGATCCGGCAGAATACGCGTTTGGCATTCTGCATTGATAAGGAAATCGCACCTACCGGACTAGTGTAATCAATATTACCTGATTATTTTTTCAATCTTCATCCGAGTGCCGTCTCTTCTAACAAAATATTTACACACCCCACAAGAGATTGTTTTTATCGCCGATGGTGCGGCGTAGATTTGGAACTTGTGTGATGACTACTTCCCCAACGGAGTTGAAATCGTAGATTATATGCACGCGAAATCCCATCTCTATCATGTGACTAAAGTTGCTTGGGAGAGACACAAAATGCCAGATCCTGTTTATGATAGCAACTAACAAAGACACCAGGTCTGCCACTCATTGAAAACTCCTACGGATGGAAGGAGTGATGTCCCGAGGACAATAGTGAAGGATGGTCAAATCCGGTTGACATATCTCCATAACTGCAGGTATAATACTGATATGTCAACTTTTGATAATATCTTTAAACATATTGCTGGAGAGTTCACACAGGACTTTGCAGTGTTAGCACTGAAAACATCGGAGGTGGAAGTCACTGGACGGTTAAACACAGAACATATCACGGTTAAGACGCATCAGAGTGATATGGTGTATCATGTCCGCTTGCCGGATGAGGATGCGATCTTGCATATAGAAGCACAAACAGATGACAGTACGTATAAACCGATGCATTTACGGATGCTCGCTTATGCAAGTGTTCTTGCTCTGGAGTATGAGAAGAATGTCTATTCAACGGTGTTATATTTCCGTCCACCTGCAGGTCAAGGTGACCCCGGTTTCTATCAGTATGGAAATGAAGATCAAGGCGGCATATTCCGCTATAACGTTATACGTATCTACGAGTTAGAGGGTAAAGCGTTCCTGGATCCCGATGCTTTAGGGGTGCTATCTTTCACAGGTCTGATGAAGCCGCCATCAGATATGTCACGAAAAGACTGGACTGCTAAGTGTATTGAGACGATCCGTGCAGCTGATGTTGATGAGAAGATGCGGGGGACGCTTCTGTTTGCATTCTCGCTTTTCGGAAGTTTTGTCCAACCCACCGAACTATTTCAAGACCCTTCATTGGAGGCAATCATGCAAAAATCACCTTTTTATGAACATGTGATACAACGAGGACGTGAACAAGGACTTGAACAAGGTATTGAACAAGGACTTGAACAAGGACTTGAACAAGGACTTGAACAAGGACGTGAACAAGGACGTGAACAAGGTATTGAACGAGGACTTGAACAAGGACGTGAACAAGGTAGAATCGATGAGAAACGGACAGCGGTTCTCAAAGTAGCGCGTCATAAGTTTGCTGACTTTTCAGACGTTGTTCTCAATGAGGTTAGTGGGATAGATGATCTTGTCTATCTTGATGATCTGTTTGACCAAGTCCTCACCGCAGAATCGTTCAATGACATTGACTTTTCAAAAAACGGAAAGTAGTAAAAGGAGTATATATAGTGAAACCAAAAAATAATAGCGATAATACCACAGGCCAGATCCTGTTTATGATAGTAACTAACAAAGACACCATGTCTGCCACTCATTGAAAACTCCTGCGGATGGAAGGAGTGATGTCTCGAGGACAATAGCGGAGGATGGTCAAATCCGGTTGACATATCTCCATAACTGCAGGTATAATACTGATATGTCAACTTTTGATAATATCTTTAAACATATTGCTGGAGAGTTCACACAGGACTTTGCAGTGTTAGCACTGAAAACATCGGAGGTGGAAGTCACTGGACGGTTAAACACAGAACATATCACGGTTAAGACGCATCAGAGTGATATGGTGTATCATGTCCGCTTGCCGGATGAGGATGCGATCTTGCATATAGAAGCACAAACAGATGACAGTACGTATAAACCGATGCATTTACGGATGCTCGCTTATGCAAGTGTTCTTGCTCTGGAGTATGAGAAGAATGTCTATTCAACGGTGTTATATTTCCGTCCACCTGCAGGTCAAGGTGACCCCGGTTTCTATCAGTATGGAAATGAAGATCAAGGCGGCATATTCCGCTATAACGTTATACGTATCTACGAGTTAGAGGGTAAAGCGTTCCTGGATCCCGATGCTTTAGGGGTGCTATCTTTCACAGGTCTGATGAAGCCGCCACCAGATATGTCACGAAAAGACTGGACTGCTAAGTGTATTGAGACGATCCGTGCAGCTGATGTTGATGAAGCTGATGTTGATGAGAAGATGCGGGGGACGCTTCTGTTTGCATTCTCGCTTTTCGGAAGTTTTGTCCAACCCACCGAACTATTTCAAGACCCTTCATTGGAGGCAATCATGCAAAAATCACCTTTTTATGAACATGTGATACAACGAGGACGTGAACAAGGACTTGAACAAGGTATTGAACAAGGACTTGAACAAGGACGTGAACAAGGTATTGAACAAGGACTTGAACGAGGACGTGAACAAGGACGTGAACAAGGTATTGAACAAGGTATTGAACAAGGACGTGAACAAGGTATTGAACAAGGACTTGAACAAGGACTTGAACAAGGACTTGAACAAGGTATTGAACAAGGACTTGAACAAGGACTTGAACAAGGTATTGAACAAGGTAGAATCGATGAGAAACGGACAGCGGTTCTCAAAGTAGCGCGTCATAAGTTTGCTGACTTTTCAGACGTTGTTCTCAATGAGGTTAGTGGGATAGATGATCTTGTCTATCTTGATGATCTGTTTGACCAAGTCCTCACCGCAGAATCGTTCAAGGACATTGACTTTTCAAAAAACGGAAAGGAGTAAAAGTAGTAAAAGTAGTATATATAGTGAAACCAAAAAATAATAGCGATAATACCACAGGCCAGATCCTGTTTATGATAGTAACTAACAAAGACACCATGTCTGCCACTCATTGAAAACTCCTACGGATGGAAGGAGTGATGTCCCGAGGACAATAGCGGAGGATGGTCAAATCCGGTTGACATATCTCCATAACTGCAGGTATAATACTGATATGTCAACTTTTGATAATATCTTTAAACATATTGCTGGAGAGTTCACACAGGACTTTGCAGTGTTAGCACTGAAAACATCGGAGGTGGAAGTCACTGGACGGTTAAACACAGAACATATCACGGTTAAGACGCATCAGAGTGATATGGTGTATCATGTCCGCTTGCCGGATGAGGATGCGATCTTGCATATAGAAGCACAAACAGATGACAGTACGTATAAACCGATGCATTTACGGATGCTCGCTTATGCAAGTGTTCTTGCTCTGGAGTATGAGAAGAATGTCTATTCAACGGTGTTATATTTCCGTCCACCTGCAGGTCAAGGTGACCCCGGTTTCTATCAGTATGGAAATGAAGATCAAGGCGGCATATTCCGCTATAACGTTATACGTATCTACGAGTTAGAGGGTAAAGCGTTCCTGGATCCCGATGCTTTAGGGGTGCTATCTTTCACAGGTCTGATGAAGCCGCCATCAGATATGTCACGAAAAGACTGGACTGCTAAGTGTATTGAGACGATCCGTGCAACTGATGTTGATGAGAAGATGCGGGGGACGCTTCTGTTTGCATTCTCGCTTTTCGGAAGTTTTGTCCAACCCACCGAACTATTTCAAGACCCTTCATTGGAGGCAATCATGCAAAAATCACCTTTTTATGAACATGTGATACAACGAGGACGTGAACAAGGACTTGAACAAGGACTTGAACAAGGTATTGAACAAGGTATTGAACAAGGTATTGAACAAGGTATTGAACGAGGACGTGAACAAGGACTTGAACAAGGACTTGAACAAGGTATTGAACAAGGTATTGAACAAGGTATTGAACAAGGACGTGAACAAGGTATTGAACAAGGACTTGAACGAGGACTTGAACAAGGACGTGAACAAGGTAGAATCGATGAGAAACGGACAGCGGTTCTCAAAGTAGCGCGTCATAAGTTTGCTGACTTTTCAGACGTTGTTCTCAATGAGGTTAGTGGGATAGATGATCTTGTCTATCTTGATGATCTGTTTGACCAAGTCCTCACCGCAGAATCGTTCAAGGACATTGACTTTTCAAAAAACGGAAAGGAGTAAAAGTAGTAAAAGTAGTATATATAGTGAAACCAAAAAATAATAGCGATAATACCACAGGCCAGATCCTGTTTATGATAGTAACTAACAAAGACACCATGTCTGCCACTCATTGAAAACTCCTACGGGTGGAAGGAGTGATGTCCCGAGGACAATAGTGAAGGATGGTCAAATCCGGTTGACATATCTCCATAACTGCAGGTATAATGCTGATATGTCAACTTTTGATAATATCTTTAAACATATTGCTGGAGAGTTCACACAGGACTTTGCAGTGTTAGCACTGAAAACATCGGAGGTGGAAGTCACTGGACGGTTAAACACAGAACATATCACGGTTAAGACGCATCAGAGTGATATGGTGTATCATGTCCGCTTGCCGGATGAGGATGCGATCTTGCATATAGAAGCACAAACAGATGACAGTACGTATAAACCGATGCATTTACGGATGCTCGCTTATGCAAGTGTTCTTGCTCTGGAGTATGAGAAGAATGTCTATTCAACGGTGTTATATTTCCGTCCACCTGCAGGTCAAGGTGACCCCGGTTTCTATCAGTATGGAAATGAAGATCAAGGCGGCATATTCCGCTATAACGTTATACGTATCTACGAGTTAGAGGGTAAAGCGTTCCTGGATCCCGATGCTTTAGGGGTGCTATCTTTCACAGGTCTGATGAAGCCGCCATCAGATATGTCACGAAAAGACTGGACTGCTAAGTGTATTGAGACGATCCGTGCAACTGATGTTGATGAGAAGATGCGGGGGACGCTTCTGTTTGCATTCTCGCTTTTCGGAAGTTTTGTCCAACCCACCGAACTATTTCAAGACCCTTCATTGGAGGCAATCATGCAAAAATCACCTTTTTATGAACATGTGATACAACGAGGACGTGAACAAGGACGTGAACAAGGACTTGAACAAGGACTTGAACAAGGTATTGAACAAGGACGTGAACAAGGACGTGAACAAGGTATTGAACAAGGTATTGAACAAGGACGTGAACAAGGACGTGAACAAGGACGTGAACAAGGTATTGAACAAGGACTTGAACGAGGACTTGAACAAGGACGTGAACAAGGTAGAATCGATGAGAAACGGACAGCGGTTCTCAAAGTAGCGCGTCATAAGTTTGCTGACTTTTCAGACGTTGTTCTCAATGAGGTTAGTGGGATAGATGATCTTGTCTATCTTGATGATCTGTTTGACCAAGTCCTCACCGCAGAATCGTTCAAGGACATTGACTTTTCAAAAAACGGAAAGGAGTAAAAGTAGTATATATAGTGAAACCAAAAAATAATAGCGATAATACCACAGGCCAGATCCTGTTTATGATAGTAACTAACAAAGACACCATGTCTGCCACTCATTGAAAACTCCTACGGATGGAAGGAGTGATGTCTCGAGGACAATAGCGGAGGATGGTCAAATCCGGTTGACATATCTCCATAACTGCAGGTATAATACTGATATGTCAACTTTTGATAATATCTTTAAACATATTGCTGGAGAGTTCACACAGGACTTTGCAGTGTTAGCACTGAAAACATCGGAGGTGGAAGTCACTGGACGGTTAAACACAGAACATATCACGGTTAAGACGCATCAGAGCGATATGGTGTATCATGTCCGCTTGCCGGATGAGGATGCGATCTTGCATATAGAAGCACAAACAGATGACAGTACGTATAAACCGATGCATTTACGAATGCTCGCTTATGCAAGTGTTCTTGCTCTGGAGTATGAGAAGAATGTCTATTCAACGGTGTTATATTTCCGTCCACCTGCAGGTCAAGGTGACCCCGGTTTCTATCAGTATGGAAATGAAGATCAAGGCGGCATATTCCGCTATAACGTTATACGTATCTACGAGTTAGAGGGTAAAGCGTTCCTGGATCCCGATGCTTTAGGAGTGCTATCTTTCACAGGTCTGATGAAGCCGCCATCAGATATGTCACGAAAAGACTGGACTGCTAAGTGTATTGAGACGATCCGGGCAGCTGATGTTGATGAGAAGATGCGGGGAACGCTTCTGTTTGCATTCTCGCTTTTCGGAAGTTTTGTCCAACCCACCGAACTATTTCAAGACCCTTCATTGGAGGCAATCATGCAAAAATCACCTTTTTATGAACATGTGATACAACGAGGACGTGAACAAGGACGTGAACAAGGACGTGAACAAGGTATTGAACAAGGTATTGAACAAGGTATTGAACAAGGACGTGAACAAGGACGTGAACAAGGTATTGAACAAGGACTTGAACAAGGTATTGAACGAGGTATTGAACAAGGTATTGAACAAGGTATTGAACAAGGTATTGAACAAGGACGTGAACAAGGTATTGAACAAGGACTTGAACAAGGTATTGAACAAGGACTTGAACAAGGACGTGAACAAGGTAGAATCGATGAGAAACGGACAGCGGTTCTCAAAGTAGCGCGTCATAAGTTTGCTGACTTTTCAGACGTTGTTCTCAATGAGGTTAGGGGGATAGATGATCTTGTCTATCTTGATGATCTGTTTGACCAAGTCCTCACCGCAGAATCGTTCAAGGACATTGACTTTTCAAAAAACGGAAAGTAGTATCTATACTATAGTTACTATAGTTTGGACAGTTTGAACCTATCAGGACTTCAAACAGACAATAAGAGAATAACTAACGAGATTTGGAAACTCGGCACGCCAGAAGACGCAGACATATTTTTCATAAAATGTTTGAATGTCTGAAATCCACTTTGATGAAAGGCAATGAGAATGGTCAGGACTTCACTGTCGTGTAGACTGCGTGGATGCCCGTGTGTTTCAATCGGTTTATCGTCATGAAGTGATCGTGATGTCAGAAATGCCTCATAAGCTAAAAAAAGTCGTCAATTTTGCAAAAAAGTGTTAAAATCTTCATCAGAGAACTCCTTATCATTGATATACTTTGGTGTCCTGATTTCAGGACAATGATTTCATTATACCAAAAGAGTTCTCTTTACACAAAATCATTTGAAATATTTATCAAACTCACGTTTATATAGACTTTGAGGTAAAGTATATCAGTAATGGCGTGAGAAGTTACGCCATTACTGATATATAAAGAATATACAAATATAACTTACTAAAAGTTAATTAACGGAAAATCTGTCACTAATTTGAATGTCTGACTTCAGACAAAGATTATCCGAACGTTTGTAAACTATTTACGCACAACATTGAAAGGCATTGCTTATGAAATTAGACCATTCCGCAAGTGCTTTAGTTATTGTTGGTGGTTGGAACGCACATATTTTTAATCCGGATTGGATTAACAGATATCTTTTTGATGGAAAAAAAGAAAAATTAAAGGTTGACATCCTAACCGAACTATCCCACGGTTTCAATCCACAATTTGTTTTGCAACGCGTATCGTCTAAAGAAGTTAGAATTCAATTGCAAGGCAATAAGTTAAGTCTTAACCCTATAGAAAACAAGGACAAATACTTTAAAAAAACAGAAGAAATTGCATTGCTACTTGCTGATTATTTACCACATACACCCGTCTCAGGATTCGGCATGAACTTTGTGTTCACTGAAAACAAAGTTAGTAAAGAAATAAAAAAAATCATACGTCCAAAAGATCTCGATAAGATAGAAAAATTTGGTGCTTCATTAATTGGTCAACAATATACTTTAAGTTTAGAATTGGATAACATGATTCTTAATTTCACCATTGAGCTGAAGGATAAGAGAATTACTCTTAAGCTTAATTTCCATACTGAGATTCGCGATTTAGCCCAATTCAAGGCAAAAATATCTGAAACCTCTATGCTGACAATGAAAGAAAAGGCAGTAGACTTCATTGTCTCAGTCTATAATTTGGAGTTAAAAGGTGTAATAAATGAGCAAATGGCATGATACAATTATAGTTCCTGAAGATACATTTTTAGATGATGACTCCTATAATACAAAAAAGCCGATAAAAACCCATACTCCAAAGTACGAGTACGATCTGGACACAGTATTTCAGGAATTAGAAGATGAAATTTGGAGACCGATTCAAGAGTTGCGGGTAGAGACAACACTGGAAATTCGTGTTTTTGATGTTGCTGCTTACATTTTGAAAAAAAAGGGATCTTTGAGCACGATGAAACTCCAAAAACTGGTTTACTATAGTCAAGCGTGGTCATTGGTGTGGGATGAAAAACCTCTTTTTAAGGAAGATATTGAGGCTTGGTCAAATGGTCCGGTTGTTAGAGATCTGTTCTACTATCATTGCGGGAGATACGAAATAAATACTGTGGAGATTGGCAATCCACGTTTATTAGATGAGGAACAGCGAGAAACTGTTGATGCTGTGCTAAATTACTACGGGGATAAGTCCGCTCAATGGCTTATTGAACTCACACATCTGGAAGACCCTTGGATCCAAGCTAGGGAAGGTCTGCATCCACTGGAACGGGGAAATAAGGTTATACCACTAGACGCGATGGCAGATTATTATAGTTCTTTACCTATTGAGGATGA
Organism: Candidatus Poribacteria bacterium; assembly: GCA_965208245.1. Classification (GTDB taxonomy): domain Bacteria; phylum Poribacteria; class WGA-4E; order WGA-4E; family WGA-3G; genus MSPOR6. The sequence goes on along the minus strand of OZ242325.1, from coordinate 3,265,498 downwards.
AGGAGTAGATGCGTAGAAAGAACAAGAGATCAAGTCGGAAGGCTAATCCGAAAACACAAAAGACTCCCACATCTATTACGACGCAGACAACCAAGGATAATAATATTGTTTGGGACGTTTCACAGATAGATGACGATGGTAAATGGGGATGGAGGAGCGTAAGTTGTTCATTTTTCTTTAAAGAAATTTGGGGAAAGATGCGCAACTTTGAATCTACAACTTGGGCTGCAATAGAGGGAAAAACTCACCATATGATACCTGTCAGTCGTATAATAACATCGGCACAAAAGCGACTTGCAGAGTTGGGTCATGATGATGAGGACAGATTAGTTTCATTTCATATCGATGGAAAACAGAGACTGTGGGCAATTCGCAGGTCCGTAAACATCTTTTATCTGCTTTGGTGGGACCCTGAGCATGAAATTTGTCCATCACATAAAAGACACACATAAGCATGTATCAATACGCAAACAATTACCAAGAACACTGATTTCAGGGGTTATCAGGTCTCTAGGGTTTCTTTTCACCGCTATCGTTCACTCACTCAACAGAATCTGCTCAACTCTCTCTTTTGCCTGTTTCACAACGGCATTAGTTTCCTGCTGCAATCGTTTCGCGTTACTACGGATTTCGGTAATGTGGTTAGCAATCTCTGCCTGTTTTGCAATATCAGGTAAGATTATCTTTAATCGTTTCACAACATCCCTTGTTATACCAGTAACAGTTGCTCCTGTTATCTCTCTTTGTACTTGCAGCTTACCAAAGCTTGAGTTAAGGTAATTAAGCAGATAAGTGGGATTTACACCTTCCTTTGTTCTCAGTAGGAACAGATGTTCATTTATATTTTGTCCTACATGGACTATGTCACTCACAATTCCAATCTTTCCAGTAGTCGCGCCATCTTTTACTAAAAGTATATCGTTCAGTTGCGTTTCAGTTCCCTTGTGTAAGCTATGGAATTCATGCGGGATGTATCTTGGTGTTTTAATCTCTACTTCACACTGATCGTTTATATGTTCTCCACCAAAACTTAATATGCCAGTTTGTATTTTACCGACACCGCCTTTCGGGCGGCTTCCACTGTCCATTAACTGCAATAATTCAGCAAGTCGTTTTACATTACTTGACTGGTTTAATTGTTCATCAATAACTTTATAGTAATTCTTATAATAAAATGGATCAATACGCAAACATGTTGTTTCTCCAGCAAAAACAACAAAACACTTCTTTTCTTCAACCGCTGGCATTTCAATTCCCAATTCTGATAACACATAATCATCAATTGAAGCCAATAGATCATTTGCCTCCTGCTCTTTCTGCTTTTTCTGAGTATAGGCAGATCGCATAAAACCAGCAATGTGGTTTTGAATGCTGGGTTGAGGTGTTGGAATAAGAATTCGCATCAACTGGTCTGTCGTTATAGCAGGATAATTCCCACCACTACTTCGCTGAAGCATCTGATTTAAACAAAATTGACTTCGGAGAACAGAATAAAGATACGTGCGATTTAGTGTAGGATCTTTAATTTCTCTGAGGACCGCGAATCCTGTTGAAGCAATGCAGCCATCTAAATTATTATCAATCAACGCAATAGAACCGTGATGAGGTCTCGTTAGACTTATAATAATGTCATCTTTGCGAACTATATTCTGGGCGCGACTCGGAACCTCCTTAGTCAGAGTATTAGAATAAGATGCTTCTCCCGTCTCTCGACTTACGCTATTGATTTCAATGTATCTAAACGTATCTTCTTGACATTCTTCTGGATTCCATCTTTGGTGACACAGGTTAGCAATATTTCCTAATATTTCATGAGTGCTTCGGTGTAAGGCAGACAATAGCTTATCAAAACGTGGATGGTAGAAGTGTGGATCAAGTCTGTCGATTATCTCGCCCCGATAGGTGAGAAAAATCTGATTTTCACTATCAGGGCTTACCCGAAAAAATCTGGATTCTCGGTGAATTTTCGGTATTCCTCACAGATAACATCAAGGTCATTAATCGGGTCTTTGCGTCCCGTTGCGTCATAACCGATACGTTCAGCGATTGCCATGAAGATTGGATGATTAGCGTTTTCCCGTACCCATTCGCGGATGTCCGTTGCGTTCTTATCTGTCCATTCCCCCTTAACAACGTCAATCTTTTCCTTATATTCTGCTTTTATTTCACTCTCCCACTTTGGATCAGCCGCTGCTTTAAACGCCGTTTTATATTCCGTCTCCAGATCGTTTAGTGTTCTCGTTTGAGTCTTAAGTTCTGCACGCGCGGTTTGTAGATCGAACAATTCAAATTTTCTGGTAGGTGTGGACTCAATTTCCGGGAAGAAAAAGGCACTGAGGTCTTGGACTTTTTTGGTCGACTCTTTGCCAAGCTTCTGATTCAAAGCATCAATATTGTCCAAAATTGAGATGAATTGTCGTCTATAGTTTTCCATTACGTCAACTTGTGCAGAAGAACCTTTTTTGATAATTGCTTGTCGATCATTTTCAAGTCCTTCAATCTGAGGTGTATAGATTGCTTTATTTTTTTCCTCGATGTAGTCAACGGCATCTTGATAACGATTATACTCCGGTTCAGAGAACTTTTGGAGGAAAAGGATAGACGTTTTTACACCAGCACCATAATGTGAGAAAGCGATTTGTGGGAGCGAAATAACAGCAAGGATTTTAAAGTGCCGTTCAATATAGTCACGAACGTATTGCAGTGATGAGTTAGTCAAAATTCCATCCGGTAGGATAATGGCAAGCTTGCCTGTTTTCCACTTGAGAAAATCAAAACAACGTTCAAGAAACAGAATTTCTGTTTTTTGAGAAGTATTCCCTTTACTAAGTTCATACTTTTCAAGATAGGGTAGTTCAGACTGTTTGATTACTGCCCCAAAAGGTGGATTGGTAAGGATTATATCAAACTGATCCTTCTGAAATTCGCTATGCTGGTTGTATAGGATATCAAAATCGACAAGTGCGTCATTACTGATAACGTTGCTGTGTCCATCATCATGGATAATCATGTTCATTTTTGCGACGCGTGCGATTGAGTCATTGACTTCAATACCGAAGAGTCGTTTTTCAGCGAAATCATGCCAGTGGAGATAGTGTTCACGGCTTTCTTTATCGTGGTACTCAGATGCCTGTTTTCGTATGTAATCCATGGCATGCAACAAGAACCCGCCCGAACCACAGGCAGGGTCAAGGATTCGCTCTTCATGATACGGGGTAATCATATCCACCATAAACTCAACTACTTCACGTGGCGTGAAAAACTGTCCGGTTTCACCCTTAAAAAAGTTACCTAAAAACTTTTCAAAGGCGACACCTTTCACGTCTAAATCGGTTTGATTGAGGCTAATCCCTTGTAAATGCGTAACAACAGAAAACAAGAGGTTATCATCGATCCCAATATTCTCTGTGAATACCTCTGGGTCTAATGCTTTTGCCTCCTGATAGAGGCTGTTAATTCGGTTTGCAACAGATTCAGGTTTTTCATGCGTTTTAATCTGAAAGTCGTAAGGTTCACCATCTCGTCTTGCCTTTTTCTCATCTCGGATTTTAATGAAAAGCACCTTGGCGAGTTCATCAAACGCTTGTGTAGGTGCAAATTTTCCACCTTGCCAAAGTGTATCGTGGCATTTTTCAAGCACACGGATAAGCTCACCTCTCTCAATAACGGTAAGTTCCAAATGCGGAACACCTTTTAGGTATCGCCACTCTTGAACTTTGCCATACCGGACTGGTGGTTCAGCAATAATGTTTTGTGAACGTTCACCCGGTGCAAAGTTCTTGACATCAAAAGACCTACGCGTATTTCCTGCAATAACAGCAGCATAACAACCACCTAAAGAGTTGCAATTGCCAAAAACTTGTTCAATTGCCTGATTGAATTCTGCCTCAGAAATACTATCCTTTTTGCATTCAACTACAATAAAGGGGGGTTTCTTGTCATCGTCTTGAAACACAACGATGTCAGCGGAATCGGAAGGAGTTCGACGTGGAACGGTCACCTCTAAACTAATTCGGGATGGGTCATATTGAAATCGTTCAATTAATTCGACATAGAAACTCGCGCGAACCTTTTCTTCAGGATCGGTAAATCTATAATTCTTGTCAGGGACGACGTAATGAATTCTATTTCCATCGTTAAGGAGTTTGATATATCCTTTTTGTTCTCCGATTCGGAGAGAATCTGTTTGGTTCATTTCATTTGCACCTATTTTTTACTTTACAGAATTATCACAATTGAAGGTTTCCGCGTAGGTACCGGTGCAATAAGGAAACCGCACCTACCGGCCTGGGAAAAGTTGTTTTTCATTTGGGGCAGTCATAAGAGCATCTCTCATAAAGCATTAGGACCTACATGTTTAACTTATATGCCTTCATTTTACCATATCTATAGATTTTACTCAATATGGCTTCGTCAACTTTACTATAATCGCTATTGACTTTAGATGAAAAAAATGCTATACTATTCACAATATAACAATTAGTTAAATTACTAAATGTTAATTAACGGAGAACCCGTCACTAAATTGAATATCAGACTTCAGATACTAGTTGAGAACAACAAATTAATGAGACATTGCACCCCATACACCGATGACGAAGAACACCCAACGTAGGGGCGAGATCACCTCGCCCGTTGTCAAGTGTCGCATTAATTCTAAAGTTCACTATAATGTGAATGCCAAACGCACATTCACCAAGAGAGACCAGTCATTGCCCGTTCTTTGTGGTGGACCTTCAATTCGTTGCACCAGTAACACTATAACTGGCAATCTTCTACGTAAGTCCTAAAGGAAATGGAGACCTTTAAAAACAAGGGCGCGAGCAGATTAAAAAATGACATGTTCCACTTTTCTCATTTCACATTTACGTTTCTTGTCTGTACTTATAATTTGTACTATCTATTGTTTTAGCAACACAAATCGTATTACTGCTGATACGTTCCCACAATTCACAGATGTTACTAAAGAAGCGAATATAGACTTCGTACATAATAACGGAGCTTTTGGTAAAAAATATCTACCCGAGACGATGGGGGCCGGATGCGCTTTTCTCGATTACAACGCAGATGGATGGCAAGACATCATCCTAGTGAATGGAAAGGATTGGGATGGACATCACACAGGGAAACGACAAACCTTAGCACTATACCGAAATAATCAAGATGGAACATTTACTGACGTAACGATTGATGCAGGTTTAGATATACCTCTATACGGCATGGGAGTAGCCATCGCTGACTACGACAATGATGGAGATGATGATATCTATCTGAGTTGTTTAAACGCAGATAAGTTGTTTCAGAATAAAGGTGACAGCTCTTTTCTGGATATGACTGAAATAGCAGGAATTGACAATCAAGGATTTGGTACAAGTTGTGCATGGTTTGACTATAACCTTGATGGGTTTCTTGACATTTACATCGCAAACTATGTTGAATGGACCATAGAAACTGACATATTCTGTACACTTGATGGGAAAAACAAGTCATACTGTACCCCTGAATCGTATACAGGACAAGCAAGTAAACTCTTCCGAAATCGAGGTGATGGCACTTTTGTAGATGTTTCGCGCATCGTCGGCTTGGATGACCAATTCAGCAAGTCGTTAGGAGTTTGCATTCTAGACTACAATCAAGATGGGTTACCAGACATTTTTGAGGCAAACGATACACAACCGAACAAGTTGTACCAGAACAACGGAGATGGTAAGTTTTCTGAAGTCGGTATGTTAACAGGCGTTGCATACAATGAGAGCGGTGTCGCTACTGGCGCAATGGGGGTCGATGCAGCTGACTACGACCTAAGTGGTAGGGAGAGTTTGATTGTTGGGAATTTCTCAAACGAAATGCTAAACTTGTATCATAACGAAGGTGATTTCTTTATTGACAATGCACCTATAGCACAACTCGGCAATTCAAGCCTTCTAACCCTCACTTTTGGATGCTTCTTTTTTGATTTTGACCTAGATGGCAACCTTGACATCTTCACGGCGAATGGACACGTTGAAAATGACATAAACAGAGTACAGAGTGAAGTTACTTATGCACAACCCCCTCATCTATTTCACAATAAAGCGGGTGGGAAGTTCATTGATATTGTTGATAAAGTAGGAAAGGATTTAGCAACACCTATCGTTGGCAGAGGCGCGGCTTATGGAGACATTGACAACGATGGAGATATGGATATATTGGTAACGACATCCAATGGACCCGCACTTATGTTTCGCAATGATGGCGGAAATAGCAACAATTGGATTAAAATACAACTTGTGGGAAGCAAAAGTAACCGTAACGGCATCGGGACGCGTATCCGAATAACATCCGCAATAGGCACACAAACGAGAACAATCAGAAGCGGATCAAGTTACTGTTCACAGAGCGAACTAACAGCATTCTTCGGAATAAAGAAAGATACAAATATAGAGAAAATTGAGGTTAACTGGTTAGGAGGCAAGGTACAGGTAATAACTGATGTAAAACCGAATCAGTTGCTTCGAATTGAGCAGAAACAATGACGCATTTGATGACCAAGGATATCTATGAAAATGAAGATTAAATAGATACTCAGGTAATCCAAAACATCAAAACGATCGTAGGGGCTGGGTTTCCCAGACCGCATGTTACCGACAATTTGTTAAAAGTCCATCCGCATATTACCCAATTTAAATCTTTATCTTCATAATCAAAGATCAAAAATCACTTGTGCTTCCCAAATACCGTTTGCGTTCTGTTTGGCATACAACTGATGATATGTAACCGCCTTTATTTCGGTATAGACGACATGCTTGTCAAAATCTGTCGGTTCACCGTAGACTGTAGCAGTTAATTCAGAATCGTTTATACTCGCTATTTCAGTCCGTTTAAAAAAGAGTTCAGCAGTTTCATGTTGAAAAACCAATTCATCTAACCACGCAACGAGCAAGTATTCTATAGAATCAGCACTAACATTTAAATCAATTGATGTTGTTTCATCAATTGTATCAACAACAGCCATCATTTCAAATAGACCTTGAGCTGCGTTGTTAAAAAGGGATTTCAGTGTCCCTCCAGTGACACACATCCCCGCATCCGCTGTATGTTCAATGTATTCAAAAGGTTTGTTAGTCATTACATAAGAAAAGTATCTGAACCTATTATTCTATTTCATACAGAATTCCGCATTTAGACTGAATCGGGTAGCAGAGGCAATCGTTCAGCATCATCATAAAATGTATTTTCAATAGAATTCTCTGTTTTGTTGGTGATACATTCATTAATTTGTTCAGCCCCATCAGCAGAATTAATAATCTCCCCGCCTAACGCAATTAACTCAGCGTTACTTTGAGGAGGATTTTCAAGGCAACTCGGATCAAGCAAAAATAGCGGCAAGTTCATTTCAAGTACTGTTTTTGCAGCGTTAAATGTCCCACTCATTTTACCTTTTTTATCCTTAAAATTAGTTAAACGTCAGTTTGATTAAATCATTTCGGATGCGTTCATTCACGCTATTTCGTATCCGAGAGACGTGAATTGTAGCACAAACTTTCAGTTTGTGGCACATCTTCGAAAACTGGAAAGTTTGCTCTACATTTATCAAACTTACGTTAGTTAACGTTGAAATTTTTGAATTCGTAACATCAACCACTACCTATCCAAGTTCGGGTTAACGTTAAGAAGACAGGCACATGCCGAACACGACCTTGTTCATAAAGAACTTTGGTGCCTTCGGCAATTGCTAATCGATTCCCTGGGCGATTGACTGCACCTTTGTGATATTTCTCTGAAAATGCTATCTGATCCACGGTAAAGTCTTTTGCACCTGCAACAGCTAGCCAGGCAGGTGCTGATTGTATGTGTAGACAATATCAATTCCGTGTCCAGTTTCCCTCAAACTATTTTTACAAAAAATATAAAAAATTTACAATTTCGTGTGTTTTTACTTGACAACAGCTTAATAAATATGTTAAAATATATTTTACGATATACGAAAAGGGGAATCTTACATGCAAAATCACAACCAAACAGCATACAATCCTAATATGAACGAACGCCACAGAACACAAGTTTTAAATGCCGGAATCTTACACTCTAACTCTATAAACCACAACAATACAAACAGAAATGAAAACATTACAGTGTGATAAAAAATAATTTTTTTGAGGATCCAATTTTAATCCTAATGCAACCATACAGTCACTGGTATCAAAGCCAATTTACCAATGTTACGAACTGTAAGAAATTCGTAACATTTTATAAGAAGGAGATATACCATGTTGTTACAAGAAAAACATAATGAATTTGCAGTAAAATGTTTCGCTACATTCATGAAACCAAGCAAAGTCGCCGAAACTCTCATTGAAGAATTTCCACAAGATTTTCCACAACCACCAACACCACCAGAATTACCCAGTTTTGAACAAGAAAAAGAAGGCATAGTTTACCAATTCAAAAAAGATGAATATGTTGAACAAAAACTGGAAGAAGTGCGAAAACAATACGCAAAAACCCACGGATTCATCAAAGCAGAAAACAAACTTAGCAGAGTCAAGAAAAGGTTTGTAGAAGTTTTTGAAAATGACTTTGATCAGGAATGGCAAGAAGAACTTGATGAACGACACACTCAACTGCTGGATAAGCATAACTTAGAGGTCGACAAACACAACAGAGACCTCAAAGCAGAACTTTCAAACCAACTCCGAAGACTAAACATTAAACACCCGCAATTCCCTGAAAAATACCGGCACCTATTCATTCAAACACGAAATGAATTCTGCCAAAGTCACCGAATCAACGACATACCAATCAATGAGAACATACTGCAAGAATTAGAAAGCATCTACAGCTATGTAAAAGAAGCGATTTACCAAGCAGAAACACCAAATGATGCAATTAACCAAGTCAGAATGGCACACAATATCCTCAAAACACTTGCAGCACAGAATGAAAACGACTATCAGAAACAGTCTGATCATACAAACATGCAAGAAACGAATGAACCATCAATAGAATAGATGTGCTAACCGACTCCCAGAAACCTATTTCACAACGAAGTTTGATAATTGAATTGACAACTTGATTTATCAACTCATATAGGATATGATTAAGACATGCATATACCCCCTAAGCAAAAACTTCTGTCTATTACGACTCGCCATACAACCATAAGAATCGGATGCATCATTCTGATTGGATGGTTCAGTATTCTTAACGATTCGATTCACGCTGATCACTGGAAATGCGGTACACCGTTGCTGATTAAGAATACACAGTTAAGTCAAAATTCGAATCAGGTGAACACACCACCTGCAGCACCTACAGCACCTGCAAGTGTAGGTCAAACGCAACGCTTCTTTGTTCACATCCCAGAAGCATCAATCAATGCTACCTGTATAGCAGTAGGGATTCATTGTTACATATTCCTTGATAATGAATATGAAGACATGCTATCTGAAGCAACTGCGAAAGTTGTTGCGGATACATTTGATACAAATATCTATCCAAAAGTTCAGCAGTGGATGGGGTCAGAACTGAAACCCGGTTTAGACCGTGATAGTAGAATTACAATCCTGTTTCATGATGTAGGTATGAATGAATCCGGACAGGATTATGGCGGCTATTTTGCACCGCAAGACCTGAATCCTACCTCTCCAAATAGCAATCGTCGCGATATACTCTACATGGATATCTTCCAGTTTAGGGAACGTTCACGCCGGACATTTTTCAGTAGCCTGACACACGAATTGGCACATTTAGTCAATTGGTATCAGAACGGTGGAACGACAGACCAAGGGTGGTTAGAAGAAGGTATTGCTTCATTGGTGGAATGGGGCGTTTACGGTACAGTTCATAATTTGTTTGTAGATAATTACCTTGCAAACCCACATATATCGTTAATTACAGAAAATACAACAGATACCTACTATGGAGGCGCATTCTTACTTCTCTTATATCTTTATGAAAAACATGGGGGCATTAACTTTATCCGCACACTTGCAGATGAAGACTCATTAGGTCTATCAGCAATCTCTTTGACTTTAGGTGAGAAAAAACATATCGTAGATGTCTTTCTGAAATGGGGGACAGCAAATTGGTATAATAACACGACACACGGAAACGAATATGGATATCAAAATCTACGAAACAGAAAAATTACTGCTCCTACACCACGAATTGAAAACTACCCCACGACTTCAAACTATATTCCGATAAAGAGTTGGGGTACTCAATATATTCTATTACAGAATCTTCCTGAAATCCTACACCTTTCATTGACACCGAATACAGAATCAAAACTTCACACCAATCTTGCTTATCTCTCGCCGAATGCCAGATCTTTGATCGTTACACCACTTCCATCAGTATCAACATTAAATGGGATAGAATCTGTTACTACCAATGAGATAACAGTCAGAAACTTGAAGCGTACTGGTCAAATGTTGCTAATTGTCACATCTGAACATGCTCAAAACTTCCGTTATGTTGCAAGAAGAGGGATAGCGGGTGAAGGTATGGATATTGAAGAATTGGACAAGATCACTCGGATAGAATTAGATGAACGCTTCACCACTTTGAGCCCAATATCAATTGACTATCTCAACAGAAGCAACTCACAACCATTTAATATAGATAACGGTATAGGGGTATCACACATCACATCTAACCGCTATCCTAAGATTGAACCAAGGTCTCAAATTCATCTTTCAAGCAACTACAATTCAATTGTAATTCAGGATGGAAACGCCTTTACTACGAGCAAATGGGGACTGGAAATATTCGCATTAAACCCATCTCCAATACGTGTTGGAGAAATAGCAACACCCGGTGATGCTCAGGCGATTGCTATCGATGGGGACACAGCTTATATTGCCGACGGTGAAGCTGGAGTGCAGGTTATTGATACTGAAAATATAACATCTCCGAGAATCGTCCAAACACTTGGCGGTTTTCAAGATGCACGTGATGTACATTTAGCGAATGATGAACTATATACCGTTGATGCAATCCGAGGACTGCTGGTATTCAATCAACAAGATATAGTCAATATCAGTAATCCGCATCCCCGCAAAACTTTTAAAACTGCAGGTACACCATTCAAAGTTACTACGAATGAACACGGAACTGTCTACCTGAGTGATAATGCACGAGGACTTTACATATTGTCTTCCGATCCACTTGATGGTTATTTAGTTGATGCTACGATCCCACTACCTATGCTGGATTTTGAGATTTTTGGAAAATATGCATTAACAGTGTCAAGGGATTTAAGAATCATAGATATGAGGTCTCTCCTGAATCCACAACTTGTATCAAGATTAAATACCCCTGGCATAACTTCATCACTGAAGTTTTTTGAAGGGTTGCTTTACTTGACAGATCAACATGCAGGACTACAAATTGTTGATGTGAGTAACGTTCAAACGCCACGGTTAATATCTTCACACCTTACAACCGGCAGTGCTAAAGATGTAGCATTACTATATTCAAATTCAGATAAAAAGACCTATGCTTATATTGCAGATGGTAAGGGTGGTATACAGACACTCGATGTTTCAAAACCTGAAATGCCAATCTGGTTAAACAATTTCATTGCAGACGGAAACGCTTATGCACTAGACGTTCATAGCAATGGTGTAAAAACACAGGTTGGTATTGCAAATGGTATAGGAGGATTAAAGATAGTCGAACTATCGAAACCTTACAATGGACAAGTTATTAAAGATATTCATGCAATTTCAGGATCCCACGGCGCATTGTGTATTCAGTTAAAAGACGATCACGCTTATGTGGGTACGGATGCGGGAATGGATATAATCAATCTGATGACAGAGGAAACCGTGTTGCATGTCAACACATCAAATCCAGTTTGGGGGATTGAGATAAAAGATGACTATGCTTATCTGTGTGCAGGTTCCTTATATGTAGTTGATGTAAGCGATCCAAAGCGAAGTCATATTGTATCAAAACAGGAAATTACCGGTGATGCTTATAAAATAATATGCAATTCTGAATATGCGTTTGTTGCGGCACTAGAAGGTGGAGTCTACATTTTTGACATGTCTGATGTTCCACGCCCTCAACCAATTTCTCACTTTCCATCTGAAGGTGCCGCTACGTATGTGACCTCTGACGAAACCTACATGTATGTCTTAGATAACAGGAACGGGTTATCTCAGATAGATATACAGAATCCTCAGCAACCAAAATTGATTTCAGAATATACCGAGACTGAACTACCTATTGCTGCTGCACTAAATGCGAATCACCTATATCTACTTGATAGCAAGAGCATACAGATTATTGATACGCGTTCAATGGGATGTCTCACACGTTATACACAAATCCAAGCTCCGAACGACCTTGCTATTAACAATGGGACACTGTATCTCTGTGATCTATTTCAATTAAGTATGTTTCGCATTCAAACGGATAACCCTAATTTGGCTGTTGAGGAATCTTATGAACAAACGACCTTCCAATCTATTCTTTCCAAATCAACTTCAATGAATCTCCTATTTCAGAATTTTCCTAATCCGTTTAATCCTAATACATGGATTCCTTATTCTCTGTCCAATCCCGTTAATGTTTCTTTGTCAATTTATGATGTACAAGGAAGGTTAATTATACACCATTCATTAGGATTTCAGAAAATAGGTGAACATACTACGCATTGGAATGGGAGAAACAGAGAAGGTGAACCTGTGGCAAGTGGTATCTACTTTTACACCTTGAAGGCTGGAGAATTCTCTGCTACTCGAAGAATGTATCTTCAACGTTAACTGTATCCTGCTAACTCATGCTGACAATACAGACTCATACTTTTTTGGCCCGTGATAGCAATGTATACTATTGGCAATGCATGTTGTAACCTATAATTAGTTGTAAACGTTAAACTTTGTATATAAAGATAATGTCTAAATGAAGAATATTCAACCATCATCTTGTGTGTTCAAGGACAATGGTTCTTGAATGTAAATCAACGAAACAACTTCAGAAATTTTTTAATGTGTGAATGGGTTCTATTTTCTATGCTTGGTAGGTTAATATGATTTTAGCATTCCTATTCGGACTCACATTGAAACACATAAGCGAGAGTGTATAACAACAGACAATAACCACTGATGTGAATTACGGTTTTTTAGAAGGAGGTTTGGTGATGACGACTAACAGCGTTACTGGTAGTTTTCGAGGTATTGACGTCAGTTTTGCTTATGAGGGTTCTCATATTGTAATGAGTGTATTAAATAAGGCAGAACCGGGCAGACGCTTACGAGTTATGTTCCAACAACAACCGTTGAGTGGACGCGTCAATTGGATTTCTTTGCAACTTACTCAACATGCTCAAGATGTTGTGGTGCCAGCAGAAGTCATACATTCATATAAATTGGCATTCTATGTTGACAATCATGAACCGATCGCTACTTTCACTGAAAAAATATTAGAGGAATTAAAACTGATACAAGAAAAACAGTCTGAAGGCGATTCTACAGACCAATCGCTTGCAGATTCAAGAGAACAGCAGCAACAACATACTGAGAATGTTCGGGTAGAAAAAGAAGGTACTAACCAAGAAATTGAAACACAATCAAAAACTCAGACTTACGATGTCGTTACCAGTGCAGAAACACGTTCAGAACCATCCTCAAACAATGATCCATCTAATCATGATCTTGCTGATAACCCCAATAGTACTGGTAAAACACTAGAAAACAATGAGGTTAAACAGACAAGTACTACTAAACAGACTACGTCAGAACTAGACACACCAATACCTAATACAGTTGCACAGATGCCTGGTCTCTTAAATCAGAAGAAGCCTTATGTAGGTAAGTATATACCAAATGTTATTACTGAACTACAGTTTAAGATCAAAGTGCCATCACTACCGAAAAGCGCGTCACAGAATCAAGCAACTTTCATACCTCCCCGCCCTGCCATTGGAGCAAAATCAAATGGTAAAAAAGACGGTTTCTTCGGACAATTAGCAGGAACATTTGGATTCACTTTCTCTAATAGAAAAAAGGAATACTATACCCAACGTAACAGACATCTATACGAAAAATTCCATGCAGATTTGGAAAAGTTGGAATCAGATTATAACAGTGGTTATGGGATTTCTCTTGACTATTGGGATATCGAATCTTTAAATGAAGAAGAAACCGCAGTACTTCTTCTGAATCTCATGGTCAATGAAATCAGTGCTTGGAAGAAGGTTGCCATAAAGCGAGAATCAACTAAAGAAACGCTTGCTAAATCACTACAGAATATTGAGGATGAACTGAAGCATACGTTGAAACAGACAAGAGGAATGCAAGCACCAGCACCAACACTGTTTCCCGACCGCACAGCTATGACAGATCAAGATCTGATGAACATTCAAGAAGACTGTGACACCTATCTTAAACGTTTCTCTGAGAAATTAGCTATACTTGAACAGCAACATGCAGAAAAAGTAAGAATACCTGTCTTCAAAAAGTTTCTACTCGAATTTATTCGTGACAAACTCTTTTTAGCGGTCGCTAAATACAGTGATCTGCCTTCTGTTCAATCAAGGTTGAATTGGTTTCTTGATTTAGTTGAGTATGAAATCATGCCGATTGAACCGGGTAAAACGAAGGTTTCCCCCGAACTTCACGATGTCCAAGAGAAAAGGAATTGTGATCTGGAGTCCGATACAGTTGCTGAAGTCATTTTCCCGGGTCTACAGACAAAAGGCGGAAAACGGGTTGTGCAAAATGCAATCGTGATTCAAGCGGAGTAGTTAGTGTTTACCAGACAAGAACTTCTGCAACGTATTTCACGTGTCCCTCAAGTTAGCCTCGGTTATTTTCTTCCTTCCTGTCTTGTGTATTTCTCATAGTGAACGAACTCATTAGGTTTTAACCTGACAGAATTGCTTCCCGTAGTTTCCATATACCCCATTCTCAGTAACGTTATTACCTCAAAATAATCCGGTATGTTGAAATGTTGCTGAATCTGTGTCCGATCTTTTTGAGTTTCTAAAGGAGCACTCACGAATTGAACACCGATGTTAATAGGTGTAGCAGCGAGGAGTATATTCTGAATTAGCATTCCCATACTTAACCACATCCATCGGGTAGCACCTTCGCCTGGTGGATGTCGACGGTTGTTCATCGTGATGAGGAGTAGCATTGGTGTTTCTCTAACTTGTGTAGCAATATCTTGTGCCGGCAATTTACCTAATCCGATATACCCCAAAAATGATAGTGGTTTTGCATAATTTAGCAGAACTCTTAGGATATTCTGAATGAATTTTTCAGGGGCATTTTGTATCAATTGCGGTAGATTCACATGGTCTGTTAAAAGAACGCCATCACCCCGTTCCATCCATTCCGCTTCATTGAGACGCATCCATTGACTATTGTCATCTAAGAATTGAGTATCCCTGAACTGTTTCATGACCGCTTGTTCAGTCATATTTGCAAGTATATCTTTCCCACTCTGATCTTTAATGAAAACTAACTCCCAAGGTTGCACATTAAAAGGTGAAGGAGCCCATCTCGCTGCTTCAATGATTCTATCCAAATCAGCATCATCAATGGGACGTTCTTGAAATTCTCCTCGGTAACTACGACGTTGCAATATCGCTTTATATAAATTCAATTTACACCTCCGGCGACTTTTTCCAACACTACAAATAATATAACATCTGAAAAAGGCAAAATGCATAAGTCCTGTGAAAGTCATTATAGCATAGATTGTATATTCAATTTAAGATTATAAGACTTTACACGCCATAAACTGCAATTTCAGTTGATATTTGGTTGAATGTGTGTTATAATTTAGAAAAAGTATAAAATACATAATGAACTTGGAACAAGTAGAAAATTACAGAAGAATGTTTAAACATGCTATAGTTGTTTGTCTCTGCTTACTGCGGAGATCGTCTGCAGCATCTTTCACAGTACATAGCATGAGATATAGAAAACGGGGCAATTGGTTGTGAACAAGAACACAAAAAATATGTTTGTGTGGTTTATTTTGGGATTAGTTGTTATTGTTGCTATATATCAACTCATCAACCGAAGCGACCATGTACATCAGTTAGCTACTTCAGACTTCCATAATTACATTAATGATGAAGATAAAGTCAACTATTTTGACGGTTACCTTGTTCTTGATAATGAATCGATTAAAGGTAAATTTCTTGAGGTTTATAAAGAGACAGTTCGAAAATATCTTAGTCGGAAAGATGTAATTTTACCTGAGAAGTGGAAAGGTGATTTTAAAACAAGTCGTGATGTAAATGATGAATACAAGCTGCAAGAAAGGCTTGACGAAGCAGGAATTCCTTATAACGTTGATCCTTCGTCAAATTTCTCTGAATGGTTACTTGTCTTTGGTACGACAATCGTACCGTTATTGATATTCCTGGGTCTGATGATTTTCCTCTCACGTCAGATGCAAGGGAGTGGGAATCGCGCGCTTTCATTCGGCAAGAGTCGGGCTCGTCTGCATACCGAGACTGGTAAAAAAATTACTTTTGAGGATGTTGCTGGCGTGGATGAAGCGAAGGAAGCTTTAGAGGAGATAATACAGTTCCTTAAAGCACCTGATAAGTTCGAACGATTAGGTGGTACTATTCCAAAAGGTGTCTTGTTGGTTGGTCCTCCTGGAACAGGGAAGACTATGTTAGCGCAAGCAGTTGCTGGAGAAGCGGATGTCCCATTCTTTACTATTAGCGGTTCAGATTTTGTTGAGATGTTTGTTGGTGTCGGCGCATCACGGGTAAGAGATTTATTTGAAAATGGAAAAAAAAATGCACCTTGTATAATTTTCATTGATGAACTTGATGCAGTCGGTCGACATCGTGGGGCCGGTATCGGTGGCGGTCACGATGAACGTGAACAGACACTTAATCAACTCCTCGTTGAGATGCAGGGTTTCGAAGCATCTGAAGGTGTAATCCTGATTGCAGCAACAAACCGTCCCGATGTTCTTGATCCCGCCCTATTACGGCCCGGAAGATTCGACAGACAAATTATAGTAGACTTGCCTGATGTCCGAGGTAGACAAGCGATACTCGGTGTCCACACTAAAGAACCTTATAAACTCTCTGACGATGTGAACTTGGAGATACTAGCGAAAGCTACACCTGGTTTCTCAGGCGCAGACCTAAAAAATATGGCTAACGAAGCAGCACTCCTTGCCGCAAGAGAGGATAAAGAAAACATTGACATGAGCTGCTTTGACGAAGCTAAAGACCGCGTCTTGATGGGACCAGAACGACGTAGTCTCGTCATAAGTGAAGAAGAAAAACGTATCACGGCTTTTCATGAAGCAGGACATGCACTCATGTTACACTTTGTGCCAGAAAGTGACCCCAACTATAAATGTACGATCGTTCCACGCGGTAGAGCACTCGGTGTCACCGCTATGTTGCCGCTTGAAGAACGACATAATATGAGCAAAAAAAGATTACTTGCACACATTATCTTCGCTCTCGGTGGACGTGTTGCAGAAGAAATCATCTTTGGTGAACAGACAACCGGTGCACAAAACGATTTTGAACAAGCAACACATCTCGCCCGACGGATGGTCACCCAATGGGGTATGAGTCCATTAGGACCACTGACTTTCGGTAGACGAGATGAACAAATATTCCTCGGTAAAGAACTTGCCGTTCACCAAGATTACAGCGAAGAAACAGCAATCGCAATCGATAAAGCCGTTTACAACATCGTTATGGAATGCTATGAAAAGGCGGAAAACATAATAGAAACAAATCTTAATGGACTAAAACTACTAGCTGATGCATTATTAGAACGTGAAACATTAATTACCGAGGAGATTGACGAGATCCTTGGACCCCGACCACAATTGCCAACTAAACCCCTCACATGAAATGCCGAGATATAGATCTTGTTATTGATGACACTACCCACATAATGGGTGTACTGAATGTTACACCTGATTCCTTCTCAGATGGTGGTGCATATTTGGAGGTAGACTCTGCTATTGTCCATGCCAGAAGTATGATTGCAGATGGCGCAACGATTCTTGACATCGGTGGTGAGTCATCCCGCCCTGGGGCAGAACCCGTCCCAATTGATGTTGAATTAAATAGAGTACTACCAGTCATCCGCGCCTTGAAATCTGAACAAATGGATATCCCAATTTCTATAGATACAACAAAAGCTAAAGTGGCTCAAAAAGCACTTGAAGCAGGCGCACATATCATCAATGATATTACTGCTCTTCAAGGAGATAACGCAATGGCTGATGTTGCAGCAGAAACGAAAGCAGGTGTTATTCTGATGCACATGAAGGGTACACCAAAAACAATGCAACAATCACCATTCTATGTAGATGTTGTCAAGGAGATTTACGATAATCTAGAAAATTGGATTGATAGGTCGGTAGATAAAGGTATCGAACCTAACAGAATCATCATAGATCCAGGTATCGGTTTTGGAAAAACTAACGAACAAAATCTACAATTACTGAAGAAACTATCGGTATTTAAACAACTAAATAAACCGATATTGATTGGCACTTCACGAAAGTCGTTCATCGGCAAACTATTAGATTTACCTGTTACGGATCGAGTTGAAGGTACGATAGCCACTGTGTGTTGGTCGATAGTACAGGGAGTTGATATTGTACGCGTACATGATGTAAAAGCAGTCTCCCGTGCAGTAAAAATGATAAATATTCTTTCTAGTACAAAGGAATGTAAATCAATAGACTTATGATTCAAGAAAAGATTCAGGGCATTGGCATAGATATCATTGAGATAGCGCGCATTAAACGGCTCTCATTACGCTGGGGTGATCGGTTTGAACAACGTGTCTATACATCCCAGGAAATAAGTTATTGTGGTCAGACAGCAACCCGTTATGAAAAACTCGCAGCAAGGTTTGCTGCAAAAGAGGCGACTTTCAAAGCCCTCGGAACAGGTTTGATAGTTGGCATGTACTGGCAGGATGTAGAAGTATGTTCAGACGACATCGGAAAACCGTTCCTTGTTCTACGTGGTAAGGTGAAGGAGCATGCAGACCAACTTCGTGTTGTCTCAACCTACGTTAGTATGTCGCATGCTACGGCATATGCAGTCGCACAAGTAACGCTGTGTTCATCAATTTAAAATCATAGTTAAATGGCATAAATAAAGGGCAAGATTATTGCAGAATAGGATTTACGCTTCTCTATACATACTTTTATTAGTATTAATTGGCCTGTTTCAACTTCACATTCTTGGGTATGCGGACAACGCATCAATGACATCCAATGCTGACAGATTCCTTAAGCAAATGTTGGGAGCAGAACACCAGGGAATGGGGGGTAGGTTTGTTGCGTCCATAGCGGGAGCTAAAGCGATTGGAACTAATCCCGCCGGAATTGGTATCATTGATGATAATCGATATGTTATCCACATGGCACGTCTTCCCCGTACAGTCGCCATAGTTGCTAAACCGAATAATAGTAACAACTTTGAAGATTATAGTCGGTATGATCAGCATGCTTCGGGTATGGAAACAGTGAATTGGGTGTTTCCGTTTGGCAAATTTGGAACTTTAGGTGTTGCAGTTTCTGCGGGACATGCAGGACAATTCCAACGTGTCAACCATGAAGGTAAAGCTATTAACAGCTTTCCAGATAATAATCTTGCGACAGGGATCGGATACGGGGTAAAATTTACTGGAGGAACTCTCATCGGTTTTGATGCAAAGTGGATACGTTCAAAAATCACAGACAAATCGGGTATTGAAAACTTTGGTCGAGGCTATTCATTTAACGTAGGTTTGATTCAAAAAGTCGGGGAGAAACTTCAGATAGGTGTTGTCCTTCGTAATTTAAGTAACGGACTATCATTTACAGATTCCACAGTCCCTGATGAGATCAACCATGATGTTATATTTGGCATATCCTATAAACATGAGATAACAGACTTTTCATTTGGGATTGGATTAGATCTTCATCCACCCTTTGCTGACGGTATCAAAACGAACGTTGGAGCAGAAATATGGTTTCGCGATCGTTTTGGTGGTAGAATTGGTTATATTAGAAATACTGATCAACGTTACTTACCAACTATGCTAGTTACAACTATAGCAGATTCTTCAGTAGAGATGGAAGATAGGGTTTGGTTGGTGGAAGGTCTCTGTTTAGGATTAGGAATCCGGATTGGCAACTTTCTGATTAACGCTTCTCATACGCCACATTTCAAGCCAACTGTTTCTGATAAGGAACGTCTGCACATAACTCAAGGCACTTCAGTATATACATTCTCAATTGAACAAAATTTTTAATGGTTTTTTAACGCAAATATTCTGTATAATAACTCTATTCCAAATATCGTAATTCACATCCAAAATAGAAAAATGGGTTCTTTCCTAACGCAGCATAGAAGTATGAGTATAACAAAGACTGATATACTTTGAAAGTTATGTTTATTGGAGGAAAATAAATTGAGCATAGTGAAATACACAACAACGCATGAATGGATTGAAGTTAATGATTCAGAAGGCATAATCGGTATAACAGAACGTGCCCTGCTCATATATGGCGAAATCATTTTTGTTGATGTATCTCCTGAACAAGAATGTGAACAAGGTGAAATAATCGGAAGGATTGAAACAGAAACTGGTGGGAATTTTTATCTGTATGCCCCTGTCGCTGGGGAAATCTATGAGTTAAATGATGCCCTTGAAGAAAATATTGATGTCATCAATGTTGCCCCAGAAGGTGATGGTTGGATATGTAAAATTTACATAGACAATCTTAGTGAGTTGGACTCACTATTGGAATTAGATGACTATGAAACTTATGAGGAAGATACGTTTGATAATAGTGAATACATGCCGGAAACCGATTTTTTTGAGAATATTGATGACTATTGATCACCGTTTGAAGTGATAAATATCCACCGGACAAGCTGTAGTTTTGGGACCGCTATAACATCTTCAACGATATACCCTAAATCCGTGAGTGGTTTTCGAAGGTCTCGAGTATCAATGAATCCCGCTTTAGGAGCACAGGTTCGTAGATTTTCCAGAATCTCTGTTGCTGCTGATGTGTCTTTAACAAGACTGATCCCATAAGGTAGATCAGTAGCAACAACGTCAAAGGTTTCTGTTATTTTTCGAGCATCTTCTAAAGCGATGTTAGCAGTAAGTCCAAAATGGTGTAGGTTCTTGGTTGTTGCTCCAACCATGCGAGGGTTAATATCGCATCCTGTAACCTGAATACCATTATGTACAGCCGCTAAGACGATCGTTCCTGTTCCACAACAAGGATCGAAAAGATGGTCACCCGGTGATGCTACAATGTTCACAAGCGTTAGTGCTAATCTTGCCGGAAGAGAACTTGAGGTGACATGTGGACGATGATTGTGTGTAAGCCACACGTTGTCGGATTCAGAAAGGAGTCGGCCAAACCAAATTTTGTCTGGTGTGATGACAGCTGGAAAAACTACACGCGGTGAAGACAAGTTTGGTTTACCATCAATAACACGACCAATCTGACTTGCTAATACCATTGAATTTAGTTTCTGATTGCGCGGTCGTTTTATGACCGAAACGCGAAATTCGTCAGCATATATTTCCGCGTTTCTGATACTTGAACAGAGTCCATCAACATTGTGATCTTCAAAGATCACTTCTGTACAACTTTTTAGGTAAGCACCCCGTTGCGCATCTATACACTTCTCCGAAATAGTAATGCCATATACATCTGGTGCTTGACCTGTAAGCGCAATAGATTCTGCGGTTACAAGTTCTCTGAGTTGCGTTGGAATTGCAATAAGATAGAGATACTTTTTTGATTTCATGTTTATTATAATAACACAATATAGTCAGTAAACACAATCAGACAATACTTACATACAGAGAAAGGAAAATATTAATGTCTGAAACAGAGAAAGTGCGGATTGGACATAGTCCCGATTCTGATGATGCATTCATGTTTTATGCTCTTGCTAAAGGACGCATACCGACCGAAGAATTTGAAATTGTCCATGTAATAGAAGATATTGAAACATTGAACAAACGGGCTCTTAGAGCGGAACTTGAGGTTACGGCAATTTCTGTTCATGCTTATGCTTACGTCGCTCAAAATTACACATTGATGCCGTGCGGAGCAAGCATTGGAAATAACTACGGACCTTTAATAGTTGCAAATGAACCTATAAAATCTCTTACAGGTAAACGGATAGCAACCCCGGGAGAGATGACGACAGCTTATCTAACAATGAAACTATTTCATTCAGATGTTGAAACTGTAACCTATCGCTTTGACAAGATTATTGAGGCTGTTCAACAAGGTGAAGTAGATGCAGGACTCATTATCCATGAAGGACAATTGACTTACTCCCGTGAAGGACTCCATAAGATTGTGGACCTAGGTGAATGGTGGTTTGAAGAAACTGGATTACCTCTGCCGCTCGGTGCAAATGTTATCCTTCGTAATCTCGGGTATGAGAAAATTCGTAAGATTACATCATTGTTGAAACAGAGTATTGAATATTCTCTGAATCATCGTGAACTGGGTCTTGAGTATGCTATGACATACGCACGTGATATGGAAACTGACCTTGCTGACAAATTTGTCGGCATGTATGTTAATGAATATACGTTGGACTATGGAGAAAACGGAAAAAAAGCTGTAGACGAATTGCTAACCCGTGGATACAAATCAGGCGTGATTCCGCATAGTGTAAATTCAGATTTCGTGGAACTATAGTATGTTTTAGAATCAAGATGAACTTCACAAGGTTACTAAAATGGACGAGAAACGCCGCAGATTTTTTCAGTTGGAAGACAAGAATGGGAATATACTTGCAACTGGGGTTCTATATGATGAAGGAAATGTTCAGGTCCTATGGCGAATTGACATCGGTTATACTGCTGAACAGTATGCATCAATAAATCCCATTATAGATTTGATGCCGGGTATAGTTGTGCTTCGACTTCAAGATACATCTGAGAGTTAATTTTTGACATATTCTACCGAAGACGACTGTCTGCCAACTTAATCACCTGTCCATTTTCCTGTGCAATGTACATGTAGCCAAGTCCATCCAATGTAATTCCTTCTTGGTCATCATCTGGTAACAGATAACGGTGTAGGATTGTCCCGTCTCGTTTAAGTTCAACTAATAGGTTTGTTGTGTCACTAATCAGTAGTAAGGATGATTTTGTTACTGTGCATCGTCAAATACCTCAAGGTATATTCAGAAGATGTCTTTGACAAATGAAGACAGACCACTGATGTATACTGTGCTGATAGAAAAATAGCATGTTTTTTCTGTAATGTCAAGTGTTTATGCAGTTCCCAAGAGTTCTTCAGTTTTAAGAGTACTAAAGTTTTCATGTTAACTATGAGTTTAGATTTATAGATGGATATTCCATTTTTGAACTCATTTCAACTTGTTCCATGAGATGGGCAAGTTTCTGCTTATCCTTCACACCCTTTGACGCTTCTACACCCGAGCATAGGTCAATCCCGTAAGGATCAATAGTTTCAATTGCAGATTTAACGTTGTCTGGACGAATACCCCCGGCAAAAAACACAGGTAACGGACTGTCTGCAATGAGTTCAGCGGCAACGTTCCAATCACAGGTCTTGCCAGTACCACCATAGCGTGATGGATTAACGCTTATATCAACAGAATCAAATAAGAAAAAATCAACTCCTGCATCACAGTATGCCTGCATCTGTTCGCAAACTAGGGGGATGTCTACATTTTCAGGATTTCCAGTTGGTAAGTAGACAGACTTCCACAATTGGCATGTCACGAGACGTCTGAGCTCGTCTACCTGTTGTGGTGTCTCCGTTCCAAGCAGTTGAACTGCAAAAGGTCTTATCTCTGATACCGCATCATGTATATCAGATGTTGTTCTATTGTATAGCAGCAATACTGTCGGAATAGGACTTGCACTTGCAATTCTCACAGCTTGGCTTGTGCTTAACGAACGTTCTGAGGCTGCAACGTCAACGAGCACACCAGAGTAATCTGCCCCTGCATCTGCGGCGAGACAAGCATCATGTATTGATGTGGTTCCACAGATTTTAACTTTGCACGACTGTTTTGAACTCATGGATTTGTAACTGTTCATATCTTCTCCCATCTATCGGAAACCTTTCCGTTTAGCAGATAATAATGATTCAAATTCATCTCGGTATGCCTTTTTTAGTGAAATCAATAACGCATTTAACTACACATCACAAAAAACTGTCTGTCCGTTTGTCTGCAGCAGAGTAACAGATAATCATTGTAACAGGCTGCCATCCGGTATTCACAGCATTATGTTTGACGTTTCGTGGAATTCGCAACATCTACTGTTCATATTCTCAATCATGCGTTATAGTGAAACATGTCAAACGGTTCTGAATGAAAGTCTCTAAACCTTCGGATGGGTGTTCTTGAAAGTATCCGATAGGTGCACATATCGCTCTTAAATCTCCAATGTGCTGATTAACGGGATAGTGTATATGTCCAAAAAGCACGTGTGATACAAGCGGTTCTTGTAGACTTATGTTACCAAGACCGACACTGCCGTAAAATGCTCGAAAATAGTCCCACGGCAGTTCATTACGATAGTGAATACACTCACGGAACGGTACATGATGAGTGACAACAATAATACGTTCTACATCGCTTCTGATTGAACCGATCTGTTGACTGAGCTCTTTTTCAAAACGTCGTGAAACTTCAGGGTCTGTTCCTGACCAGATAACGTAACGCTTATCACTCCAGACTGCTCCCATCAACTGTTTCTCAGCATACTGTTCTTGCGTAAAATTATACTTGTCATAAGCATAAGTATAGTCATACCAACCAATGGTACCACAGAAACCAACACTGTCTATAATATTCGGACTTTCATTGAGGGGATGGAACCCATGATCACGACATATTTCGGAAATCACCCTACATTTCTGTGCACTTGTCATGTTTGCATCATTACTCACCCAAATATCATGATTACCAGGAACAAAGAATTTCTTGCAGGTTAGTTTCGCTTTGGCAAATTCCCCAAGGACTTCATAAAAATCAGTTAACTTGGGTGTTATATCACCTGCAAGCACGAAAACATCAAGATTGGCTGCATTGATGACATCAATGAGAATTGGTATAATCGCTCTATTCGCTTCGGTTGCATCCGTATGTAGGTCAGAAATCAGTCCAATTTTCATTATACCAAAATAGGCATTACACCAAAATAGGGTTACTGATCAGGAGTTGTTAAGCTGCTAAATACCTCATCAAGAAATATACGGATAGCAGAATCACCCTCTTGGAATCGATCTCTTTGTCGTTCAAGCGCACTCAGTGAAGGTTCATCTCCAATCTTTGCAATTGCATCAACGAGGGTTAATTGTATTGCTGGGTCCTCTGTGGTATCCAATGCATTAATTAAAAAGTCACGTGTCTGTATACCGCCGATCCTACCGAGTGCAGAAGCAGCTATGTCTTGAGCAGCCGTGTCGGATTCTTTGAATGCAGCAATGAGTGCATCAATGGCAGGTTCACCGATAAGACCCAACGACAAACCTGCTTGGAAACGGATACCTAGTATCTCACTTTGGTTTCTTAGAACCTTTACTAAAGGTTCAATTGAAGACACAGGTTGAAGTGTACCGAGTATAGAAACACAAACTCTGCGAATTTCTTGATCCGATTCTGTATCTAAATGGATATATTTTTCAGCAAGTTCAACAAGCGGTCCAGCACTTACTCGTTGGTGTAGAGATGCTGATCGATGGCGAAACTGAATACCGAATGGTACTTCAAGTGTCGCTGTGTTTGCTTTGAGATCAACAAGCAGCAAACCAAGTATTTCAGCAGATTCCCGATGTCGGACATCAAGCGTGTCTGCAGGAAGTTGATTTACATCTTCCGCTTGAAACTTTTGGAAGAGCGGATTAAGTTCGCTCAAGGTGACAAGTCGTTCTAAACTACGGGCTGCGGCTTTACGTAGCGCAAGTTCTCGGTTATTTTGCAGGATATCTATCAATGCATCCACAGCGCGGACATCTCCTAAATTGCCAAGAGCCGTAACAGATGCAATTTTGACACCAATGAGTTCTGTGGTACGCAACGTTATGCTTGTATTCATTTTGGCGAATTCATTGACACTCTTCTTGTAGTCATTTAGACTAAAAATCTTTCGTTCATCAACTATTTTTTCAATTACATCACCGATCTGTATATCATCACTGTTTGCTGCAGGCGTGCCAGGTGTTAGCTGTTTTATTCGAACGGTTCCATTCCCTTCTACAGTTATTCCAACTTTATCCCCCAATTTACGAGTTGCTATACGGAGCGGATCTTTACCTTTAATGTATAGCAGCATATTGCTGTCATGTTTCATCGCCTTTTTGACAGCACGTGTGTAATCTTGTGTGTTCTGAATAGTATATTCACCGATAATATAGGAAATAAGCTCACCTATAGAAAGTTGTGCTTTATCAGCGGGTCCGTTGGGCGTAATCCTGTTTATAACAACGCCACTTATTGACCATCGGTTATCAAGGTCACTGTCAAGTCGCTTTACTTCCATTTGCAGGTGCTCATCGTAATAACGGTTGTCACAACCCATTGCTAAGAAGGTTGTGATTAGTATGAAAACAGTGATTACCATTCTTAATTTTAACTGGTTAAACATCAGTATTCCCTTAGTGCTTCGTCAAGTCTTCTTTGTAGGTCTGGTAGAGCAAAGTGCCAATAAAATATAAACTGGCGACAAGAATTGATCGCCGTTATCCTATCGTAGTTTCGCTTCGCTCTACCAGACCTACAATATAGAAAATGAGGAAGCATTAGTTTGCTAACTTAACAACAACTTCACGACTACTCTTCTCTTTTAGTGCGTCCAATAGAGGCTGTACCGCCTTCTCATCACCGAGTGTGGACAGTGCGCGGATTGCATCAACTCGCAACGATGAGCCTTTGTTCTGCCCAATCTTAACAAGCTCAGGCACAGCTCTTCCACCAATTTTACCGAGAGCAGCGACTGCTAACTGACGCACTTCCGGTACCTCTCTATCCGCTTCTCTTCTTGCAGAACCCGATTCAATAAGTTCCACAAGGGCAGGAATAGCTGCTTCACTTCCTATTTCACCAAGTGCTTTAACAGCGTTCAATCGAGTCCCCATCTGTTTGTGATTTAGCAGATCAATGAGAAGTGGCACCATTGTTGATGGATTCGTTTTACCGATGTTTGCCATAACCCAGTGGGCATCATGTCTGTCCCGATTGTCCTTGGATTTAATTGCCTTCTGTAATTGCTTGATAAGCTGTTTACGTCGACCTTTCTGCGAAATTAAGATAAGTACTTCCAATGCAGCATTTTGTACATCGACATCGTCATCTCTGAGGGTATCAAAAACAAGGATCTCAAGGTATTCCCGTGGTTCCCGTTGATATGCTTTATAGAAATGCTGCCCTCTCTGTGCAATGGATGCCTGATGCCATTCAGGCTGATTCACCCCATAGAAATCTTGTGAATTATAGAACCCAAGTAGATAATTTGCTTCAGCGTTATCTTGTTCCTGTTCAATAGCCATTTTAAATTCTCGCACAGCGCGTTCCTCTTTCCGCCTTTTGTCCGATTTGATGAGTTCTTTGCCTTTTGCCAAGTGCTCGTTTTGATTGCCGCACCCAACTATGAAAAACGCAAGTCCGATTAGAAGAAATAACTTTTTCATGTATTAGTTCTCATCTGAGTCAGCACACGGCGTGTGCCCAGTACCTTACGATTGGCTTGTCTGACTAAAAAGTTCCGGTTGTGACGCTTCAGGCTCCTCTGTATCCGCTTCCTCTTGTTCAACATCATCATCAGGTTCTTCAACATCTGTTGATGTTTCAGCAGTGATGTTCTTTTGAAGTGTTACAATTGGTTTCTCTGTGAAACCCCAATCCTTATATCGTTGAATAACAGGATTTTCATCAGAAGACAGTTCAATTTCAAGAGTTTCCATACCTTTTTCTGCTGCGGTAACTCCAGCCGCTGCAATAAGATTATCAGCAACACCCAATTGGCGAAAAGGACCAGCGACAGCCAGTTCGCTGATTTGCCCAACATTTGTATCTAATGGATGTCGTTCTACCGAGATGTGTCCGATAGCGTGTCCACTTGATTCAGCAACAAGCCGAGTCTTTTGACTGCCTTCAGCCAGATCTGTCTTCAGATCGTTAACTACATCCTCTTTAGTCTTATCAGCAAAGCAGTATGCCTGCAAGTTAACTGCATCTTCTTCCTTAGCTTCTCTAACAGATAATGTTCCTTTCAGATCATAGTTCTTGTTTGCCATATTTCCTCCTCCTTCAATAGTTTAACCCAAATTGCTACCTACGAGATTTAGACTTGGAAACGCCAACTTTTAGCAAATAGTTGTAGCGTTGTAGCATCCACTGTCAATTTGTGTTCTTGTAGTACAATCTAACAGATTATGCTACATAGGTAACAACTTGGGTAGTTTATATCGGTGTGATATGTAAATCGCACCTACCGTTATGAATCACTTTAATCTGCTATATAGTATAGTTCCATGCTACATGGGACTATCATTCATAGGATTCGTTTCTGGACTGTTTTCTTCTTCCGCTATCAGATTATCTTGTCCGATTCGTAGTTGTCGTTCAGCATCAACGATATCACGATTGATTTTTCCGATGCATCGATTTAGTTTGTCAGTTAATGTGGTATGTCCCTTCATTGCGCGTCGGATTTGACGTAATTGGTCAATCACAAGTCTAAAGGTTCTGACAAAATCCCCCGGGTCAAGCTCAGCATAATCTGCCAATTCGTCAAATTCACACCCACGGCTCCAAGCGAGCATAGCAGAACACAAACGGAACTCCAAATCAGAAATCATTTCTGCTACATATAGTTGGTGTTCTACTCTCCGAATTTTCATTATCTCGTTCATCGCTTCACCCAGAATTGATAACATCCTCTTCTCTTTTAGACGTTTAAAATATCCATCTTTTCGGGGTTCAGACACAATTGCAACTAAAAGACAATTGATCTCATCTTCACTTAATCGTTCAAAGAAACCGTTAAAAAGAAGTTGCGTTAATTGGAGTTCGTACCCATAGATATGAGATGCGGTATTACCACGGGGAAGAAGTGTCTGCTCTTCAATATATCCGAGTGATCGTAAGACGTTTAATCGGGTAGCAATCTGTTCTCGCTGCAAATCCTTTATTGAGGCATGTCTTTTCTTTATATTGAAGATATACTGTTCCTGTTTACGTATCGCTTTATATTTATTGGTACAATCCTTACGTTTAGAGCAATCGTGACATAGATTCTTCGTAAGTCCTATCTTGAGACTATTCATCCTACTGTAAATCGTGTTAGTTTTCTTATTACGTTCTTTTTTTCCTGAATTCCCTTGAAACGTTTGAGATTTTATTGCTACTAATTCAAAATGCAATCTTTGTTGTTTGCTTTCATTGTCGCGTTTATGTCTATCATAACTTTCAATCTGTTTCATCCCATCAATATTGTCGTGTATACAGATTGGAGGGGGCAGTGCCCCTCGTTTTTTCTCTTGGACTTCAATACGTTCATTGAGATCGGTAATACGTTTGTTATTTTGGTGGTTGCTCAGAGTCATTGTGTAGACATCATATATATCTTCTCCGAATTTCTCATATAGATTTAGAATGCTTGAGTATGAAAGATTGAACTGACTATTGATTGGTTCAATGGTGTTTGAAATTGCTTTACTCACATCTCCATGATCAGAATACTCTGGTTCAACTTGTGCGTAGACATAACCGACTTTATCTATACCGCGTCTGCCTGCACGACCTGCCATCTGGTGATATTCACCAGCCTTTAGATATCGAAAACTGATACCGTCAAATTTCTCTAGGCTATCAAACACTACTGTACACGCTGGCATATTGATTCCGACAGCAAATGTCTCAGTGGTAAATAAGAGTTGTATCAATCCTGATGTAAATAACCGTTCAACGACCTCTTTAAGCGTCGGTAACATTCCTGCATGATGATAGGCTATTCCGCAGGATATTAAGCGTCGAAAGTCTGTAATTACCTTTTCTTCAACAATATCAAACTGTCTGCAGAGTGCATCAAATTTTTCTAAAATCTGCTCCTGTTTTACGTTATCAAGCAGATAGTGAGTCCCTGACGTTGCATAATATAAGGCATTTGCTTCACATCTCTTCCGACTGAAACAGAAATATAAGCACGGAAGTTGTCTATGCATCTTGAGATATGGGATCAATTCAGTATAGATAATGTCAAGGTGTTTTGCAATATTAGCATTATCTGAATTATTGTTCTCGTTTTGTTCGTTCTGTTTTTTATTTCTACCTTTCCGCTTTTTTCGACTCGTGACTTTTCGCAGTTGATTTAGATGTTCTAATTTTCCTATGCCAAAACCTATATAATAGAGGTGATGCTCCAAAGGTACAGGACGTTCTAATTCTTCAACAACATCAAGGTTAATATCTCTAACGTCCCGCATCCACTCAGCAAAAGAGTTGATATTTGGGATTGTCGCACTTAGGCAGACGAATTTTATGTGTTGAGGAGCAAAGATTATACTTTCCTCCCAAACAGTCCCACGTTCAATGTCGTTGATATAGTGTATTTCGTCAAAAATCACATAGGAGACATCTTTTAATCTATCTATATCATCAAAGATAGTATTTCGAAAGATTTCAGTTGTCATCAAGAGAACTTGTGCATAAGGATTTAAAACAACATCTCCAGTGACAATCCCAATTTTATCGCCATATTCAGATTGAAAATCTCTATACTTTTGATTGCTAAGTGCCTTAATTGGTGCAGTATAGATCACACGTCTATTTGTCTGTAGACATTTTTCAACGGCATATTCAGCGATGACAGTTTTACCAGCACCTGTCGGAGCAGTTACTATCACCGAGTGTTCCCGGTTAATCGCTTCTATCGCTTCCTGCTGAAAACTATCAAGTCCTAATCCTTTATATTGCATCTAATTCCTCTATACGGATGAATCCTATATTTAGTATAATGTGCAAACCGTTTTTTGTCAAGGAAGAATGAAGGGATGGGGTGTGTAAAGTTTTTGGCATGAAAATGAATATATTTGACATGAGAGCTATAATATAGTATCATTATTAAGTCTACCATACACTTTTACCTTTTGCTGAGTTGGGCAAACAGTTTTGCCCTAAGGAGTTAAAAGCATCATTATGCCAAATGCACTATTAGTTTATCCAGAGTTTCCTCCATCTTATTGGGGTTTTAAATATGCCTTAGATTTTCTCGGCAAGAAATCTTCAATGCCACCACTTGGACTGTTGACAATCGCAGGAATGTTTCCTGACAATTACAACCTGAAAGTAGTTGATATGAACGTTGAAAAGTTGACAGATACAGATCTGGCTTGGGCGGATGTTGCTTTAACATCAACGATGATTGTGCAGAAAACTTCACTATACAATGTTGTAGAACGGTGTAATCAGGCAGATATACCCATAATTATAGGTGGACCCCATCCCACATCTTATTATGATAATATTAAGGAAGAGTGCAATGGCACTGTGAACCATTTTCTTTTCGGTGAAGTTGAGGAGATTTTCGAAGATTTCTTGACAGATTTTGAAAGTGGTTCAGCAGATGAAGTCTACAAAGAGAAACGAAAACCGGATATTACGAAAACTCCGCCTCCAAGATATGATCTGATTAACCTAAGTGCTTACGGTTCCATGGCATTGCAGTTTTCTCGTGGGTGTCCCTTCAATTGTGAATTCTGTGATATTACTAAACTGTTCGGACGTGTACCGAGAACCAAGAACAACGATCAGATGCTATCTGAATTTGAGATGTTGTATAAACTTGGATGGAAAGGCGCAATGTTTGTCGTTGATGACAATTTTATCGGTAACAAGCGAGACGCAATGCGTTTGCTACCAGCTGTCCAAACATGGCAAGAGGTACGCGGATTTCCATTTACGTTATATACGGAAGCAAGTGTAAACTTGGTCGAAATTCCCGAAATGTTAGATGCAATGAGCACTGCAGGTTTCAATATGGTCTTTCTTGGAATTGAATCACCTAACGAAAAAGCACTTATCACCACATCAAAAGGACAGAATACAAGCAAAGAAGAAGAAGCAGGTAGTTACTTACTCAATGCCATCAGAAAAATACAACATAAAGGAATGGAGGTTACGGGTGGCTTCATCATCGGACTTGATGGGGATACCGAATTCGATTCGCATATAGACTTTATCCAAGAAGCGGGAATTCCGATGGCGATGGCAGGGTTACTCACAGCACTAAAAGAAACTGACCTATGGCATCGACTAAAAATGGAAAATAGATTATTGGACGAATCGAGTGGAAATAATACGGATATGACACTGAATTTTGTGCCAGAAATGCCGCGTGAGAAACTGATTGAAGAATACCGACGTGTGATTTCAACACTGTATGACCCAACATTGAAAAATTATTTTGAAAGATGCTATAGAATGCTCAAACACATGCCCTATACCGCACACAATGTCCGCTCTATAGGTATAGAGGAAGTTCGTGCTTTTATGTTGTCTATGAAGAGACAGATGTTCTCAAAGCAGGGATACGAATACATCAAATTCCTTATGAAAGTCCTGATATTTGATCGTAGAATGTTCCCTGAAGCTGTTCGTTTAGCCGTGATGGGCTACCATTTAGAAAAAATAACACGACACACTGTTGCAGTAGAAGATTTCAGAGCCTTCTTGAATACAGAAATGGAATCTTTTAAGGAAAGAATTGAACAATTTACTGAAAAAAATGATGACAGTATACACGAAATACAGGAATATATACAACCCTTAGGTAGGCGAGTTAAGTTAGCGTATGAAGCAATTCACAAAGACTTCCGATATGCAGCATATAATGCACTTACCGATTTCCAGAAATCTTTTTTTGATGCATATTTAGAAGCAGAATTCACAGCATTTAAGAATGCAGTTGCAGCTTTCGCTAAACTGCAAACTGAAAAAATCGCTGAATTGCAGGCATACTTACGCACGCTCTTTGAACGTGTTAGTTCACAACAAGCAGAACTTCATGCTGACCTTAAGCAGAATATTCAAGATACTTTAGACGTTTTCCAAGAGTCGATTAAACGGCATATTGAGCAACTTTTCGGTTCTTTGCCAATACCCCTTGAAGAACTGCAATACAACTGATGGCAATCATGACCCACTATGGTGCCAATTCAAATAGAAAATCTCTTCTTCACCTATCCCAGTCGTACAACTCCTACACTCAATGATATCAATATAGATATATCTGCTGGTGACTTTGTCCTATTGACAGGTCCAACGGGATGTGGTAAGACTACATTACTGCGTACCATCAATGGCTTGATCCCACATGCCTCTGCGGGGACACAATCTGGTTCCGTTACTGTTAGTAATCAAAACGTTACAACGCAACCGATGTCCAAAACCTGCCAACAAGTTGGGTTTCTTTTTCAAAACCCAGAGTATCAACTCTTCTGTACGACAGTTGCGGATGAGATTGCGTTTGGACTTGAAAATACTAGTGTACCTGCCGATGCTATTCGTGATAGGATAACATTTGCACTAGATCAAGTTGGTTTGAAGGGTTTTGAGAACAGACTCATTACAGAACTTTCCAGTGGAGAAAAACAACGGGTAGCACTTGCTTCGATTATATCAATGAAACCTAAGGTACTGCTACTTGATGAACCGACCAGTCATCTTGATCCTAAAGCAACCCATAGCATATTAAAAATAGTCAAGAATCTGAATACTGAAATAGGGGTTACAGTTGTATTTACTACACATAGAGTTAAACAGGTGGAAGAGTTATGTAATCGGGTTGTGCTAATGGACAAAGGTCAAATCTGTTTTGACCTGCCAAGAACCACAGCATTTCAGGACACTAAACCTTTGCTACGTTTAGGTGTGGAAACACCCAATTTAGACTCCGTTAAGGAAAAACAGATTAGAAATAAAACTTCATCCACCGAGTTGGGAAATCAACTCCTAACCCTAACAAGCATCCGTTACCGTTATCCAAAAAGTAAAATGGATGCTGTGAAACGATTGAACTGTCATATTTCTGAAGGAGAAATAATAGCGATTATGGGTGCTAACGGTTCAGGTAAAACAACGTTATTGAATCTGATGGGTGGGTTACTTCAACCATCAGGGGGAGAAGTTACAATAGTCGGTAGAGATTCGAAGAAACTCAAACTGAAACATTTAGCCGGAACAGTAGGTATCGTCTTTCAGAATCCGGACCTATTATTGCAGGCAGACACTGTCAAAGATGAAATTGCATTTGGACCCAAGAATCTTAAACTCACAATAGAGGATATTCAAAATAGAGTTAAAGATGCCATAAACACTTTCATACTTACAGAGATTACAGATGATGTGCCGCATTCACTTTCACGCGGACAAAGACAACGAACAGCAATAGCAGCAACTGTATCTCTTATACCTAAGATTCTTTTGCTTGATGAACCGACGACAGGACAGGATTTACAGAACCTTCATCGTATAATGGATGAACTTTGTCAGGCAATACGGGAAGGAAAAAGGACTCTAATTTTTGCCACACATCATCGTGAACTTACCGAACAATATGCTGACCGGATCTTGCTATTGAAAGATGGTGAGATGATATTTGATGGGAAACCTTCAACTGCTTTCTCAGACAGGACACTACTAAGAGATGCATCACTTTCTTCTTGAAACTTAGAATATGTCAGTTGGAAATCGGCCAGAATCATGTTAACTTGTCTCCTACAGATGATGAATGGACAAATCAGGAATCGGCCAGAATCATGTTAACTTGCCTCCTACAGAAATAATACTAAGAATGCATGAATTAGATGCCAGAACGAAAATAGTCATAATGATGCTATGTGGATGTCTGGTGATTCTGCTGGATAGTCCAAGTTCGTTGTTTGTCTGCTTTCTATTCAGTCTGCTATTAATTGCAGTTTCTTCTCCAACATTGAAACAGATCCGACTATTATTGCTGCTTCTTCTGTTTACGACGTGGGGATTACTCTATAGTCAGGCGATATTCTACAACGCGTTTCCACGCACGATACTTTGGACACTGGTTCCTTCAGATGTCCCTGTCTTAGGAGGATGGCCTGGTGGGATTAATGTCTATCGAGAAGGTATTTTTCATGGTGTTTTACAATCATTAAGATTCAATACGACGCTTGTGATTGGTTGTTATATCATTTGGACAACACAATCACGAGAACTGCTTGTTGCATTGATGCAACTAAAAATTCCAGGCACACTCGCGTTTATGGTGACAACAGCACTCAGGTTCATACCCATTATTGTAGAGGAAACAGCAGCAGTTATTCGGGCACAGAGATTGCGCGGGTTTCGGTATGTGCAATTGAATATCTTCGCTTCAATCAACGGAATAATTAATAGTTTCCATCCAATTTTAGCAGGGATTATACGACAAGCAACCTATCTCGGTGAATCTTTTGAGAGTAGAGGATTCTCTACTGAAAATACATCAGAGCGGACACAGATTAATGCTTCAAAGATGAGAAGTAGGGATTATTGTATTGTAACTATTTTTTGCTTTAGTCTTATCGTGATTATTGGACTAAAACTCATCTATTTCTGTTATGCAAATGGAATCTATTATGCGTCTTGGTTAAGACATGCATATACATTTACACGTGAGATACTGTAATGCTTTATCTCTCTTGTGCGCTAGTGATTACCGACCTACTTCCCAGGCGAGGTGCTGTAATTCGGGTCCGATGAGTTTCTCCCATGCTAATCTAACCGCTGCGTTTGAACCAGGGGTTGATATGACAACCTTTCCCTGATAGACACCTGCTGTCGCACGGGAGAGCATAGCAGCTGCACCGACTTGGTCATAACTAAACATACGAAATAGTTCACCAAAACCTGGCAACGTTTTCTCTAACTTACGATTCAGTACATCAAATGTAGTGTCTCGCGGCGCAATCCCAGTACCACCATTGAATATAATGATCTGTGCATCACTTACTGCCATCCTGTCCAATATGTCTTCTACTTGGTCAGGTTCGTCCTTAATGATCTGATATGCGACTACCTTGTTCTTTCCGCGATCAAGTTGCTCACGTAAGAATGCTGCATTCGTGTCTGTTTCGCGTGTACGCGAATCACTTACGGTAACGATAGCAACCGAAACAGGACCTTCGCCAACTGCTATTTCTCTATGTTGGTCAGAACTTGTTGTGGTCATGAATCTCCTCTTGATTATTGATTTGGGTACGTTTTATCCAGATGTTTCGGCATCTCATAAAAGAAGCCTCCGGTTTCAACAGCTAAAGTAGTTTGGAAATCGTTCTCATCAGGATAACCGATTATGTATGCAGTAATGCCTAAGGATCGACATACTTCCAATGCTTTCTCCTCTGTTTGCATACCAGTTGTCGGTTCGTCAGTAAGAACAAGTAAAAATCTTTTGGCATAAGGACTAAACTGTACCTGTGGTAAGCCCTCTACGAGAGCATCTGTTAAGTGTTCATCTCCACCGAATGGATCTTCCATAAGGTCTTTGATGACGACTTCATTAAGCGGCATCTGAGCGACGTCAACGCCATCTACAGACTTTATTGCGTCCTTTGCTACTGCAAAACGGATGAGTCCAACACGATATTTGATTGGGAAAATGTTCAACCGTCCAATTAGTGTACTTAAACCCAGCATAACTGCTTGAGACTTTCCACCCATACTTCTGCTATAGTCTAACATAACGACAATGTCAACGATTGATTCTGTATTCATCCTCTGCGCGTTCCCTGGGTGTCCACCCATATAAAATGTTAATCCATCTCTTGCTTTAATTAAAGTATAGGTCTGTTTATTGATTTTATCATTGATGAACCACTTGTTAGATTGTTGATATGAATTAGCAATAAGTTTTGATGCCAAAGTCCAATTTTTTGGATATTCACCTGAGTAAACAGAAATCTTGTCTTGATCTATCTGCATAGCATAGAGTTGCCCGTGGTTATAGTCAGTAATTATGAGCAAATCTTCATTATTCGGTACTATAAGTTTGTGATATTCAGTCTTGAAAGAATTTGCCTTCAGAACAACGCCACGTCTGTCAAATTCTTCTTGTATTCTCTGTATTGAATTTTCTCCATCCTCTATCGTTACCTCAAAGTATAACCCAATTTGTAACAGTGGGGTGTTTCCGCTCTTGCGTATACTCGTAGCAATTTCACGGAAGGTTTTGAGAAGTTTTTGGTTTCCAACGCGGTTTGCAGGCAATGTAGCAGGATTATATGCACTGCCGGGAATCTGTTGCCATATACCACCTGTAACCTCAGCGAGTTTCTGTTGATAGGGTTCAGGAAAACCGAGTACGTTGACACGTATTTCCTGAAATTGTGCTTCATCAATAACTTTTTCTCGTTGTGTCTGTGTACTGTTTTCTGTTCTTAAACTAGTAGTTGCGGGTTCATCTGTAACTAAGATCAGATGTTTATCTGCACCCGTGTGGAAATC
This sequence comes from Candidatus Poribacteria bacterium, assembly GCA_965208245.1. Classification (GTDB taxonomy): domain Bacteria; phylum Poribacteria; class WGA-4E; order WGA-4E; family WGA-3G; genus MSPOR6. Next base: position 3,228,015 of record OZ242325.1, on the reverse strand, counting down.
TATGAAATTGAAGGTCTCTATTAATGCATCTAATGCGTTTTCGTCCCCACTGAGCTGTACTTCTTTCATGCGCCGTCTTAACAAACCAACATCTGGCATAAGTGCTTTTGTTTTTAGTTCCTGTCCCTCTCGTCGCACGCTGAATTCAGACATGCCAAAATGGTAATCAAGATTCGCCAATTCAAACGCATCTGACATTGTGTAAAGGTTTTTTGCAACCTGCTGTATGTTGTCACGCATGCTTGCACTTGTGTCCAATACAAACACAACATTGACTTTGTCTAGTGTTCGTGATGCAATAATGTGGTTAGCGATTTCTTTCAACGCATCTCCGATAGGATCCGATTTTCCCTTCCCGGTTCCCTTTCCACCATCCCCATCACGTCCGAATCCATCCCCAATATCTCCGATGTCTGCAGTTCCCGTAGATTTGATTCTATGTATACCACTTTCTCCATCACCTTTTACTCTCTGTCTAAGGCTCTCCTTACCTTTGCCAGATGTAATATCATAGGGACTAGATACAGATTCTGGTATTGCTCCTGTCTGTCTGTCTAAGTGTTTAGCATGCGTTGTTATGTCTGTTAGATCAGTGGTTGTATCTGACACTACTTCCGATGCATGGTGCATTAATATCTGTTCTGAGGGTCGAAGTGTTTCATCTATTGGATGTGGTGAAGTTGTCTGTTTAATGTGCTGTGGTCTATGGTCTGAGAAGGTTCTTGATGGTTTTTTGGTCAAGGTTTGTTTCGGTAAAGGTCTTTTTAACCTTCGGTGCATTTGATCAAGATTTTCTATGTTAACAAGATCTAAACCGATAACATCATCTATTTCAATACTGAGTTGTGCGTAATAGAAGAATGTTAAGAATAGTGCTAACCAGAGATGCAGGATGCCGGCAATCAATAATGCATTTATAGAGCGGGTTTTTGAACTCTTTTGACGCATAATTTTCTCCTATAAGTTGATTGTCTTCGTTCTTCAGATCTGTGAGTGTCTATATTATAACAGTTGCTGATGGAATTAGCAATATAAATGTGTATTAGCAATGATTCATGAACAGAAAACTTCATGAAAAAATGGGGGTAAGTGACACTAAACTTGCATCTGGCATCTAGTTTTGGTAGAATATTAGCAAGAACCTTTGATATCAGGAGGATAAATACGGAATGGATATTAGAATAGAGTACTGCTCTTCCTGAAACTATAAACCACGGGCAGCCAGTTTGGCAGAAGCCTTAGAAGAGAAATATAGTGGTCAGGTTGAGAAGGTGAAACTTGTTGAAAGTAGTGGTGGTGCTTTTGAAATATTCCTCAATGATGAACTTCTCTACTCCAAGTTGGAGTCTCGTCAGTTTCCTTCAACGGAACAGATCACCACTGTGATTGATAACGTATAACAGATTGAATGGGTATAGTAGCACTACTATATCCATCTTTCTTATTCCATACGCATCCCTATACTGTAGACCGATTTACAGGAAGAGAACCCACATTGGATTTTCACCCACGTCATATCTTTTTAGCGGTTCAAGAATCCCACTTTCCCGTTTGATTCGGTAGGTGGCAAGTTTGCCCGAGTCTTGTCCAGCAGCGAATAGATAGTGTCCTGTCTCGTCTATGTTGAAGACGCGCGGTGTCGGTTCTGTTGATTGATGTCCTATTGCTGTCAATTCGCCGCTTGTTTCATCAATTGAGAACATTGCTATACTGTCATGTCCACGATTAGAGACATAAAGAAACTCACCTTGCGGATCAATGTGTATTTGTGCACAAGTGTTCTTTTCATCAAAATCGGATGGTAACGTAGAGAGTGTTTGAATGTGCCAGAGGAGACCTGGTGCATCGTGTACGGTATAGTCCGGTACACCAGACTTTGAGATTTCAGTTTCCGGATCTCCTTCTTGGAGGTTGTATGTTGAGACACTTGACCCATTTTCGTTTGAGAAATAGAGGATAGGTCTATCTAGATTTTCACAGTAGTGCCGTGGACCTTCTGGATCATCTGGATTTAAAATTCCAAAGAAATTTTCAGTTGACATACCCGTTTCAGAATCGAAGTGAAACTGATAGATCGCGTTTTGCGGTACGGTATGTGGAACAAAAGCAAAGCGATTGGACTTATCGGTTTCAATGTAATGTGCATGGGGTGCTGTTTCGATGGTCTGTATCGGTTCGTCTTGGACAGTTTTGTCGTCTGTGATAGAATGCACTGTCACTTTACCAGCACCGTAATATGCGGAGAGTAGGAAACGTCCAGTTTTGTCAGTTGCGATGTAGCAGGTATCCGCATCCAGTTGTGTAGTTCTCAGTAAGATCAACTGTTTGTTGTCTTGATTGATACTAAATGTAGCGATTTCACGACTGGAACGAAGTCCAGCATATAGGTAGTTTCCACAAGGGGAAAGGGTTAAAGGACCAGGTGATCCGCTGACATTCACATTTTCTTGAAATGTTATTGCACCATCTGACACATCAAATGTATAGATTGCTATTCTTTTTTCACCAGCGATAGAAAGATAAACGTGTGTTTGCATATTGTATCCTCAAAATAGTATTGTGATTGATTGTTGAAAGGAAAACTATGACAATTCAAAAGTTTCAGAAACAGATCGAAGACATCTATTTTACACGCGATGCAGCTCGTGGGATTCCGTTGACATTCACTTGGTTCGTTGAGGAAGTAGGTGAATTAGCAAAGGAGATTCGCAAGGAACCGCGGAATACTGAAAGACTCCGTGAAGAATTTGCTGATGTTTTTGCTTGGTTATCAACTTTAGCCAGTTTACTCAACATATCTTTAGAAGATGTGGCACAGATATATGCTGATGGTTGTCCGAAGTGTGATGCAACTCCTTGTAGGTGTTGATATATATCAAATTACTTATTTGAATCTAATTCTGATAGGGAATTCTATATGTTTGCTTAGTTTTTATTCAGAAAACGTTTGAAGTTTTCACCGAATAGGTTGCTGACATCTCGTTGGATTTCTGATGCGGTAAGAGTCCAACAAACGTCAAGGAGTGTGCTATATTTTTCAATTAAGACATCCGTAATGATCTGTCGGGAATGTTTCCATTTGTAAATAAGTTGGTCCAGTATTCTTGCATCTGAATGTTGCGGTATGACACTGAGTCCGAGTAGTTCGATCCGTTCACGCGTTATCTTTTCAATGATGCTAGGATTGTTCATAAACCACCAACAACCGAAGATCATTAGGTTCTTGAATTTTCGTGCTATGACACACAGTTCGTGTTGGTTTTCGCGTGAAAGTAGCGTTACAAGAAATTTGTTGTCTTGGTGTTCACGGAGCAGTGTTTCCAAACTGGATAGATCTGCTTTTCCTGTGCCATCCCCCGCCATGCGGAGATATGGGTTTACTGCGCGTTTGACACCGATCATGAGCGCAAATGGTACATTAGACTCACGCGAGACCGGTAGGATGCAGTGATCAAATAATCTGCCGAGGACAGAGTTTTCAGGATACTGAAAGTCTGGTGGTAGTGAAACAGCCATGTATTTTGGATTGATACGTCGGATCCAGGTCTCTAAGAACCGTCTGACTTCTCTATAGCCTTTATCCGTTGAAAGGGTTAAATCTACATCATATCCGAGTGCGCGAAGATGTTCATAGGCAATATCATCGTAACTATTAATTAGCACATCTAGGCGAAGTGCAGTCTCAAATCTTATATCCCCTATATCTCCTGTTTCCCACACGGGTTCCTCTAAAGGGTCGAAAGGATCATTTGTCATAATGACATTGGAGACATTTGACGTATTAAATACTGTGTCAATGAAATTTTCAACGGATGTATCAGCGAAATACTGTCGGTACTCCTGAAGATTTCTTGAGTTTATATCCAACCCTAATTCGTTTAATGTTGTTACAACACCCCGACATGCCTCACTGACAGGAGAGTTTTCTATAAAAAGCGTTTCCCAGATTAAATCCGCTTGTTGTGTTTTTGTCATGTGCCAGAAGTGATCATAAGAAATATCTGACTTACGGAATAGTTCTGCTATGAGATAGTGATAGGTTAGTAGTTCGTCAATACCCCACAACAGCAGTTCACCGAATTCCGGACTGAAGAGATGTGTGTGAATATCGTAAATATTTTGGGATTGAATAATCTCAGAAACAGCAGTTTTTAATTGATCAGTTGTTTCAATTTTCGTCGGTGTATCATTCATGTATAGGACTCCGTATTCATGTATAGGACTCCGTTCATATTTTACTTTGGATAAACTTGACGATTTCTTTGGATGGATGTTTTCCAAATCTGATATAGATACCACGGAAGTTTTCAAGACGCGACGGTTTTGTGAAAGGACTCAGCAGGATTCCGTGCTTATCAACATAGTAACTTCTATATGTGGACCACGGACGTTCAAGTTTGTAGCAAAAGGTGGTTACGATGAGGTTATCTGTTTTGCAATGGTAATGAAATGGCAAAAAATATTTGTAAAGCGGTGCAATGAGTAGAAGTACGGAAAACAGCAGAACTGGTATAGATTTATATCCAACATAGATTATAGTAAGAAGTGAAAATAGAAAAAACATTAACAGGACAGTCTTTTTCCAATTTTCAACAAACGGATGCACACGCCAATTTATTTCATCCACGTGTGTCTGTTTAGCATCCGTTGTAGGAATGTCATCCTCTTTAAAAGACTGTTGCTTATTTTTCATCTACTACTTAGGCCTATACTACACAGTCTATTCAGGTTCTTCTTTAGGTGCGAGTTCCCCTTTTGCGCCATTTTCGTTAGTAGTTTCATTTGTGTCCTGACTATTCTTATCCGTTGGTGTAACGTTGTCCTTGGTATCTTCCTCTGTTTTTTCAGTTACTTCGTCTGAAGTTCCTCTGTCCTCAGTTTCTTGAACTTGTTCTGCCTCGTCATTAAGTGGGGTAAACGTCTCTTTCTGTCTTTCCCCATAGAATCTCATGAGAAAAAGTGAGATGGCCATAAATCCGATCGCAACCCAAGTTGTTAGTTTGCTGAGAAATGTTGCAGCTCCATGTCCACCGAGAACGGATTGCATCTCGGATGCACCGAATGCGCTTGATGATAGTCCTTCTCCTTTGCTGTCCTGTAGCAAGATTATGAGTGTGAGAACAATGCAAACTGGAACGAAGATTATGATTGCTAATGTTACGAATATTCCCATTTTTATACCTCTTTGAAATTACTTAGTTAGAATATAATATTCCCTATACATTTCACATAGGTGCGATTAGGAAATCGCACCTACTTGTGTGTAAACGTATTATTATTTTCATAAGTCACCATTAATTGAGTTTTTGACGATTTGTGCAAAGGAATCTGCTTGTAGACCTGCCCCACCGACAAGTGCGCCGTCAACATCAGGTTGTGCCATGAGCACTGCGGCGTTATCAGGTTTCACGCTGCCACCGTATTGTATACGGATCTGGTTAGCGATTTCATCTGTGTATGCTTCACTGATTAACTGCCGAATATAAGCGTGAACTTCTTGTGCTTGTTTCGGTGTAGCCGTTTTTCCTGTCCCTATTGCCCACACTGGTTCATAGGCGATGACACATGATAACATCTGATCAGTTGAAAGGTCTTTGATTCCTCCTGAAACATGGTCTTCAATGATTTTTTCAGTGTTTCCCGCTTCGCGATCTTCTAATTGTTCACCAATGCAGATGATAGGTTTTAGATTAGTGGTTAATGCTGCTTTCGTCTTTAGATTTACATTCTCATCTGTTTCAGCGAAAAACTGACGTCTTTCTGAGTGTCCGATGATGACGTATTTACATCCCACGTCCTTTAACATCGGTGGTGAAATTTCACCTGTGAAAGCACCACTTTTTTCCCAATATACGTCCTGTGCGGCTAAGCAGATGTTGCTTTCTTGAATTACCTCATAGACTGCAGCAAGAGCCGTAAAAGTCGGTGCTACGATTATTTCAACGTCTGTCGTGTCAGCAACTAAACTCTTTATCCCTGTAACAAGTTCTACTGCTTCTGAGACTGTGTTGTTGAGTTTCCAATTTCCTGCGATGATAGGTGTTCGCATAGTTTGTCTCGCTTATAGGACGCGTGCTGCAAGTTCAACGAGACGATTAGAATAACCCCACTCGTTATCATACCATGAGAGTACTTTGACTAATCCGTCTTCAATCACTTTTGTGAAAGGTGCGTCAAGGACCGATGAGAGTTTATTTCCGTTGAAATCAGCAGAAACGAGGTCTAACTCAGAATATCCTAATATACCCTTTAGCGATTTTTTGGCAGCTTCTTTCAATACATCGTTTACATTCTCAGCACTCGGTTTCTTATTGAGTTCTACAGTGAGGTCAACAACAGACACGTTTGGTGTTGGCACGCGGATGGCCAATCCATCAAGTTTTCCATTCAATTCTGGTAGCACCTTACCGACAGCGACTGCTGCCCCTGTTGTTGTAGGTATCATTGACAGTGTAGCTGCGCGTGCTCTGCGCATATCTTTATGTGGAAAATCGTGTACGCGTTGATCACCCGTGTATGCATGAATAGTCGTCATCAAACCACTTTCAACTTTGAATGATTCATGCAGGACTTTTGCAATGGGTGCCAGACAGTTTGTTGTACAGGAAGCGTTTGAGATGATGTGATGTTTATCTTTTTCATACTTGTCATCATTGACACCAATAACGATGGTGATGTCTTCCTCTTTTGCTGGTGCAGAAATAAGGACTTTTTTTGCGCCGCCGGCAGTGATGTGTTTTTCAGCGTCTTCCCTTGCGGTGAAGAACCCGGTAGATTCAATAACGACATCCACTCCCAAATCAGACCAGGGTAGGTCTACGGGGTCTCGTTCAGCGAAGGCGCGTATTTCGTTACCATTTACAACCAAACCGTTGTCTGTGGCGTTGATACTATCGGACAGTATTCCGTGTACGGAGTCATATTGTAGAAGATGTGCCAATGTCTCAGGATCTGTCAAGTCGTTAATTGCAACGAATTCTATATCTAATTCAGGATTTTGTAACGCTGCACGAAAGGCGTTCCTCCCTATCCTTCCAAAACCGTTAATACCTACTTTTGTTGACATAATACAGATTAATTCCCCTAATATCTTTGCTCAAGTGAGCTTTAATTCTTTCACGTTCCCTCCCACTCCAAAGATGATGTACTACATGGCTAAAATTGGGAGGCACAATACCTATTTGGGTACTATCAATAGTTTTCTGATTACTATGGAAACCCATTAAGAAGTTGAACTTATTAAATTTATCAATATTCAATTTTCTTTTATATTATACCTTAAAATAGTGCTAATTGCAAGTATGTTGCAGTCTATAAAGTTTATCATATAGTGTGTGATGGAAAACAAAAAAGACAGATACCCAATAAAGGATATCTGTCTGTAGTTATTATAGATATAGTAAAGTTAACAATTAATGAGACATTTCACCTCATACACCGATGATGGAAACCACCCAGCGTAGGGGCGAGGTGACCTCGCCCGTTGCGGCGTGTTTCATAAATTCTAAAGTTCACTATAGATGAAGAACAAGCGGCTGCTTGACTGCTGAAACGTGTCCACCCTGAAGGTTTAGACTGTCCGCATTGCGGTGCGGGCGTGGCGGAGGCACGTCTCTTTGGCAGAACCCAGAAAAGCCATCTGCAAATTTATCGGTGTCGGACTTGTGATGGTGTCTATAATCTTTATAGTGGAACAGTTTTTGAACAGAAACAGTTGACACCGCCCCAGGCGGTTCTGTTGTTGTGTGGTGTTTGTCAAGATGTGCCGAGTGCAAGACTTGCTCGTGAAATTGGTCTTCATCGTCAAACAGTGATGTCAATGCGTCGCGTGCTTCAGTTGCAGGCTGAAGCGATGTGAGACCGGATTCCCCCTTGCCAGATAAGTGTGCCGAGACGGATGAGATGTTCCAAAACGCCGGTGAGAAGGGGGATCGGCACTGAGCCCTGAAAACCCGTCCTGTCGGCGCGGCACCAAACGCAAAGGACACGGGACCTATTATATCGCCATCTGTGAGTTCTTCATAAATCAGAAATCTGTCTCCGTTGATTTTATATGAAAAACTCGTTCAAGTATAGAAATGCATTCAATATCAACATGAGCCGAGAGACTTAGGTAACTACTATAGAAGACAGAATTCGTTAGGACACTACTAAAGGCGAAATCGATTAAGAGTGCGGGGAAATAGACGAGAAAGATTCTGGTAGGCTTCAAGGGCATCTATTGCATGACGTAATTTGTTGTATGAGTTGTGAGTGTTGTTATATTTAGGGGTCCACAATCTTCACATCTACTGTATGGTATCCAACTGTATCAACGGGTTTGACTTTGAGTCCGAATTCTTCTTGTGTGACACCTGTATTTGTTGTTGCTCTTGCGTATATCTCAGCATTCCCTTTTCTGTTTGGTATTTTCCAGTTCCACTTCCAGAGTACCCATGCTAAAGGTGTATCTTTTGCCCAGATTTCGGCTTCATGCCATGATTCGCCGTAGTCGACACTGACTTCAACCTTTTTTATGCCGCCGTGATGTCCGGCATCAAATGCTGCGCCGCTGACGATGAGATTTGAACCTGCAACTACCTCTTCATCGGTACTGGGTGTTCCGATGACAGTAGCAAGTTTAACGTTGGCGATGGGGTCCCATCCGAGCTTTTCCCAATAACCTTCGTGTTCTGTTGCTAACTGTATATTGACTATCCACTTCGGGTTTTTTGTTCCGTAATGTCCGGGGTTAAGCAATCGGACAGGAAACCCGTGTTCAATAGGTAGGGGTTGCTGATTCATTTGATATGCAAGGATAGTTTTTTCGTTTAGCGCGTCTTCTATTGGAATGGCGGTATGGTAGCCATCAGCACATTGGAAAACTGCAACTTTTGCGTTTTGCTTTACACCAGTTTTCTGTAGTAAATTCTGCAACCTGACACCTTTCCATTTTGCATTTCCCATCTGTTCTGTGCCGATAGGATCACCTATACATTTTAGTGTGCGCACTGTTTCGACAGGTTCCATTGCTTTTATCTGTTCAAGTTTCAATGGAGGAATAGGTTTTTCCACCAATCCGGAGATAACTAATCGCCAATTTGCGACATCAAGTTTAACGGGGTCTCCTATCTGAAGGATATAGAATTCCTCGATAGGTGTGATCAGTGTCTTCGGTTTCAGGAGTATGGGTATTTCGTCATTCTGTGCTTGCAGATTTAGGGGATATATCATGCCAGCTGCACTGATTACGCTCAATTTTATAAATGTCCTACGTTTCATTTTATCACCTTTAGTTTTGTTCTGAGTCTGTTTTTGATGCGCGCATACGCATTGTAATCTTTATTACACCCCTTATCATTATGAGTGTCCCGAAGATGAGAAGTAGTGGTAAACCGATTTTCCACTGTAAGAAGAAGTATACCACAGTGCCGATTGACATCAAGATAATGAGAGTATTTAGTAATGCTGTGTTTTCATACCACTTATGCATTGTTTCTTTCACGGACTGTAGATTCTTACACGGAATTCATATTTTGTAATGCGGTAGAATAAATGATAGCATACCAATGAATCTGATATTTCTCAATATCATTCTGAACCTAATATCCATCAGCATTTAGAATGGATATCGTTATGAAAATGTGATCTGTTATTTTAGATTCTACTTGACTTTTTGTGCATGAGAAGCCAGACTAAATAGTAAAATACTATTTTTATTTTTTTGGAGGCAATCTCATGCAACACTATGTTATCAAATCTGTTATGTTTTTTCAAGTGCTTCTTTATGCAAACTGCCGTAAAATGACATCTCAACTGCAAGAAGTCCTACTTTTGCTGATTCGTGGTATGGGAGTTCTGGCCTCCTTGAAACCTTGACTGAAATAGGGTTTACAGACATCCTCATTCACGGAAAAAGCAACTTTAGGATGAATATTGATGGCAAATCGGCAAAACTATCGGAACACAAAAAACAGATATATTAGAAGTCTAACCATCTATTTTCACTCCTTTATCTTCAGAGTGTCAGACAGCCTTCCTGAGAGTGATACGACTTATACTCTCACTACAAAGTCTCAATTTTATCATCTATATTACCGTATTATGTAACAAACAGTAATCTAAATTCGTTTAATAAATTACGAAATTTATGAAATTATATCCCAACATTGAAATTTATGCCAACATTGAAACCAACATTGAAATTTATGCCAACATTGAAATTTATGAAATTATATCCCAACATTATGACATTCAAATCACTAAAGGAAACTTTGGAACTATGAAAACCGCCAGACAACTATCATTAACTTTATTCGGTAGCATTCTAATTGTACTTTTCGGTATAACAGGATGTTCCGATGTGCCGTATACAGGACCAATAATCACTGTTGACCGCGTAGATACATACCTCAATGCAATTGGTGACGATACCCTCTGCCTTAAAGACGGTTTTGATTCTGTTTGCGTCAAACTTGATCTGGACAAAATAGAGGTCGACACTTCAGATATAGGTTACACGCCAACTGTTCATGTTCATCCGGAGAACATTGCTTATGTGTTTGAGTATCAAGGAAATCCTATTTTACGAGCAAAAAGAAACATGGACACCTCAGCACTCGTGCAGAGATTAGAAGTTGAAGGTAAAGTAGATTTACCATCTGGTGGAAATAATCTAAATGTTGCACCAATTCCTGAAGGATGGATTATTGAGATATATTCCACTGCTCCAATGAATGTTAGAGTCGTAGAAGGTTTAATTATAAACACAAATAAACAAAAAGACCTTAGGATTACACAAACGAGACAAATGGATGATGGCGTTCAGTTTGCCGTTGAAACCACGATTCCAGAGATAACGGTTCAGGTCAGAGGGTTGATCCCAGGAAATACAGCAACATTCCATATCAGTGCAAATGACATTAACTCCAATGATAACACGAACATCTTGAAGTTACAACCCGTACAATAACCGTTAAGGGTAGGAGGAATACGTGGAGAACTTACAACGTGCCATGATGGCAATTCAACTATTATTTATCGGAACCATAAGTAGTACCCTACTTATCCTTTTCAGTACTGCAGGATGTTCCGATCCTTCCACTACGAGATCGATTGCTTCAAATATAGGTTCAACGCTTACATCACCGGGTGTTGACGATTATAACGCCTCCAATAGGGGTGGGAGATACTGCATTCACAATGACGCGGATTCTGCCTGCATAGATCTTATGCCACATGTTAATGACAGGATAGATTCCAACGGACCTATCATCCACATCTATCCAGAAAGGACACAGTATCTCTTCTACTATGAAGGCAAACCTATTATCAGAATCGAAAGACCAGGGGACACCACTGACATTATTGAGACAATCACAGACCCAGAGACAATCACAGACCCAGATTCGAACACTCCTAAAGGGGGAACATCAACACCCCGAGATGATGACAGCGATGATGACAGCGATGATGACAGCGATGATGACAGCGATGATGACAGCGATGATGACGATACCACTCATGATAACCCCACTCATGATGACCCCACCCATGGCGATCCGACAAGTAGCGGTGATGATGGACATGGATGGCTAATCTGGATATACTATCCAGAAGGAAAAGCACCAATTAATCCGCCAACCCTTAGTAGGAGTAATGTGGTAGTTACAATAAATAGTATACAATTAACAGACAATGACATAACAGGTTTTGCACAATTCATCGGAGCCGATGGACAAAGAGGTATTCAGTTTTTCTATCCAACAGATTCCGCAGAACTTTTAGATTTAAAGGTACAGATGGATGGTATAGTTGATGCGGATGGTAATGTCCGATTCAATATTAACTATTTGTGGTATTCAAACTAATACCATTTTTAATTGATAACACTTCTTTATTGTCCCACAACTTGTTAGGTTGTACCGTTCTCCGTTTTATATTTAAAAGTTGGTCCTGATAAATAATCTAATAGAAATGGTATTGTCAAGTCTTCTTCTGTAGGTCGGGTTTCCCTAAGTACTACTCAACCTACAGAAACTTGTATACAATCGATGCGTAACCCCTAATCAATCAAGCTCGGTAAAAACATAATCCATATCTTCAACCCGTGAATGGCACCCCCAGCAGGTTCTATCTGATGCAAAAACTGTAAAATCTGCTTCTTGTTCATCGCGTGTATACTCAATAAATTCCCAATCGTTATGATTGGGATTACTTCCTTCAACCTTCCGCATGATCGCGATGAGTCCTATATAATCCTTACCGGGTCGAGTTGCCTCTTTTACGACGATGCTTCCATCTGGATATGGAAACTGTTGTTCACCATTTGGTGCGATTGTCTCTCGTTCTTTGTTGACAAAGACGTTCTTTATTCCATTATGAGGATCACCACTAGGAATTGGTGGAATAGGTTCACTGTTTAATTTCAGCCATGACTCATATCCAGCAACATATTCTGGTAGTCCGGGTAGTGCAACAGCAGGTTCCTCAGATTCTTGATCCGTTTCATCTGTTGTTTCTTGAATCTGTTCTGCTAACTGTTGTTCCTCTACACAAGCAGTGAAGATTACGCCCAAGATCAGCATAAACGCAATACAGAGATAAACACTATAGCCGTGCTGATTTCGCTTTCTATTTTGCATCATATTTCTCCTCAAATTACATTCTTGTAGTATGGTAAACGTAGCATTACGTAGATATCTATCCGTTAGTGTATATCCACTATGTAATTGCTATTTTTGTCTTTTCTTTTGCCGATTCATAAGTGGCTAAGACGATTGCGACAGCGTGTTTTCCACCTTTGCCATCAATCATGGGTGTTCTATTGTCGCGGATGCATTCCACAAAGTGAGAGAGTTCTCCAACAACATGCGTCGGTCCTGAGCGATCAGGGACAATCTCCTGCCATTCTCTCTCACCTCGCTTTTTGAGATATGCTAAGTCAGCAGCCATGTCAAGTCGTAGTGACCCCTCAGTGCCGTCAATGATAGTTTCATTTGTACCGCGCGCGCCAAGAAAACCACCCCAACGTAGAATGCCGACTACTCCTGAATCGTATCGTATGAGTGAAACAGTATAGTCTTCCCAGTCATCATGTCCAGAGAAACTACCTACTTCCGCAGCGACAGTAAGTGCTGTGCCGCCGAACCAGTTAATAAGGTCGGATTTGTGGATGCCATTTTCCAATAATCCACCGACAGTTCCATACCAGTTCTCTGGACGCTTCCTTGGGGCATTGTAAGGGCCTGTATAGTCAGTTTCAATATATACAATATCACCGATATCGCCAGCATCAACCATTTTTTTTCCGAGTTTGTGAACAGGATAGAACCTTAGTACCTGTCCAACCATGATATGTGTTCCTGCTTTATCAGCTGCATCGATCATCTCGTCAGCTTCCTCAAGCGTTAGAGAGAGTGGTTTTTCACAGAAAGCGTGAACACCTGCTGCAGCCACGTCAACGACAACTTGGGTGTGTGCTATGGGAGGCGTAGCAACGACGACCCCATCAACGAGTGGGAGAAGTTCCTGATAGTTTTGGAATGCACGAATGTTGTGCTTTTCAGCAACAGCTTGTGCCGCGTCCAATCGCAAATCTGCAACACCTACAAATTCACAGTTTTCTACATTTGGAAGTGAGTTACAATGGGAATTTCCCATGCCGCCTACTCCGATTACACCAATCCGAATCATGTTTTTGCTTCCTTCTTGAATAGGTTAATTTCAGTTTGTCATCAATTTACAATATAGATAGACTGATGTCAATTGTTTTTGCATGTAATCGGTCACTAATTCTTAGATTTCCGATTCTTTAGCAACCATATTACAAGCGAGACAGAAATTGCAATTCCGAAACCGTATAGCATCAATTTTGTATACGTTGATACTCTATTACCGACATAAGTGTAGACCACAGTTGCTGGAAGTTGACCGATACCGGTTGCGATCCAGAAACCGATAAATTGCTTATGTGTTAAACCCGCTACATAACTTACAACATCAAATGGCACAAAAGGTAAGAGACGTGCAATTAGAATAGCATAGTTTCCGTATCTTCTTAAGAAATTGTCTGTCTTGTCAATAACAGGTTGCGGGACGATTTTTGCCATATGTTTGCCTCCAAAAAATCGTGCAATATAGAAACATAAAGCAGCCCCCAACATTGCACTACCCCAGGATAGTATCATACCCAACCAGAAACCGAATAAAGCACCGTTGGCGATTGTAATCAGAAAGGCTGGTAATGGGGCAACGACACTTTGAAATATCATCAGTAAAGCAGAGATGAGTGGCGCAAAGATACCGAAACCTGCAATGTATTCCCGTGCTTTTTCTATACTACTAAATGCCGAAACAAACTCACTAAGAGAAGTTAACAATTGGTCCTGAAACTGCTTAAAATATAGGACTATAAAGAAAACTGTAATAGAAATGACGAGGAGTAGACATAAGTTACGCAGGCGTTTTTTTGACATTTGGATAGATGTTAAGAGTGGATTGATTTCTGAGGAACTATTCAGGTCTTTGTAAAGTTCTTCAAAAACAGCGAGTACTAAATCCTAATGCATGCAGTAGTGAGTTGTTCCTCTGTGATGTCGTGGAGATAGACACTAAATCCAGCAGAAGCAAATTCTTGTGCAATACCGTGTCCCATTAACCCTGCACCGATGACAACGATATTATTGATGCTATCTGGTCTTTCTTCAGGCAATGTCACACTCCAATCAATATAGTGAATTCTCCGCGCGGTGTGGTGACACGGAATTTCTCTAGTGCCTGTTTGAAGTTACCACGGAATATCTCTTCATAACGTTTTGTGAGTTCACGTGTGATAACGATTTCTCGTTCTCCCATGATTTCCAAGGCATCCTCCAAAAAACGGCAGATTCTATGCGGAGACTCAAATAAGATTAACGTGCGTTCCTCGCTTGCAAGTTGTGTCAACTGCCGTTTCCGTTTTCCTGATTTTGGTGATAGGAAACCTTCAAAAATGAAGTTATGAAGTGGTAAACCGGAAACTGCTGCCGCTGTGAGAAGTGCGGATACCCCTGGCACTGGTACTATCCGCACTTCATCTGATATACAGTGGCGGAGTAGTGGATATCCCGGGTCTGAAATAGTTGGCGTTCCTGCATCCGAGACAAGAGCGATCAATTCTCCATTCTTTAGTCGTTCAATCAGTTTTTCAGTTTTGGTCTGTTGGTTGCCTTCAAAAAAACTTGTGAGAGGTGTATTGATTTCATAGTGTGTTAATAATCTACGTGTTTTACGAGTATCTTCTGCAGCGATTAAGTCCACCTCTTTAAGAATACGGAGCGCTCGTAACGTTATGTCCTCTAAATTTCCTATTGGTGTGCTGACAATAAATAGGGTGCCAGAAGGTGTTTTGTCCATATTTAGTTCATTGTAGCACAAACTTTCAGTTTGTGACATATCTTCGCAAACTGGAAAGTTTGCGCTACATTATCAAACTCACGTTAGGAATAACGTCAAACTAAGCCGCCCTGTTTTCTTAAAAACCACTCCAGACCGAGGAACAGAATGATTAGACCAAAAATCAGAGGAAGATCCCAGATATCAACATCTGTTATTTCAGAAGTTGCACTCTCAACGAGTGATATCTGGTTTACCAATTGTCCTGCTTCTTCAGTGGGATAGTATTTACCCCCGCTCATTTCAGCGAGGTTTGTAAGAAGATTCACATTCAATGCTGCATCACTGAACTCGGCGTAAGACGGTTTGACTTCAAAAAGTGCTTGTTGTTTACCGAGGGGGTCACCATCAAATGTACCAGTCGCTATAATAGTATATTCTCCATATCGGCTTGGAATGAATCTTGCGTTATATTGACCGTCTTTTCCCAATTCCTGTTCAAGATCAAGCTCTTTACGGACACCATCTTCTCCTACAACGATTGCACGCAACTTAGCATCATTCGTTAATGCAAAGTCATCGTCCATTGCAGTAGCATTTATCACAACAGGTTCCTTCAATGTGTATTCAGTTTTGGCAATATCAAGCTTAAGTGAAGCCTTCGGTGCAGTCGTCAACCATTTAGCAGTCTGTCTCCAGAATCGTGCATGGCTATCGTCATCACTTTCTTCACCCATTTGCCACACCCATGAGTTGTTTGGTGTAAAAACCATAGCACGTCCAGCATTATAGTTGTGGGTAGCGATAAGGATGCGGTTACCAAATTCATTTCTATCATCTGGATGTTCAGCAAGGACTGTTGCTCCTGCTTTTGCGCGTTTTACTTTACTATACCCCTTCAGTTCGCTTAGTGTATCCCAACGTTCTGTGTTTTCACTTGAATTATCCACCAATTGCATCAATGGATCGCTCTTACCTTCAGTTGTTAGTTCCACCTTGAATCCTTTTACCATTGGAATCTGTGAAGGAGGAAGGTATACTGATGCGGTTTTAGGCGGATCACCCAATTCCAATTCAACGGGGAGCAATTCGGCGATCGGTGTATTGAGATAGGAGTCTCTAACATCGGAATTGCCTAATGAATCTGTCCCCCCTAACATCAGAAAACCACCTCCGCGTGTCCTTACAAAATCTACTGTGTTTTCAAGTTGTGTCTGTGTGAATTCGGAAGATGGTAAATTGCCGATGATAATTGCATCGTAATCAAATAAAACTTCTTTAGAATCTGGATAGAAAGTGAATTTCTGTGTTAAACTGTCTTGTGTTCCACCGAAACTCTGTTCGCTGGTAACATAACGAACAGTCAGGATAATATTTGGATCGTCCTCTAAAGCACGGCGTATAAATTTGAATTCATATCTTTGTGTATCAACAAAGAGTATTTTTACCCTTTTCGTGGGGATTACTTTTAGTATAAATGTCTTCCTATTGTTTTGGGGTACCGCCTCATCTGTATCGGTTAGTACCTGGACTTCATACTTCAGTGTTCCCGGTTGACGTGGTGTGAATTTTAGCGGGATCCTTGTCGTCTCTTGTGACATATTTACTGACACTGTCTGAAGTATTCTACCATTCTCTATGAGTTGGATCGTTGCTTCCTTTTTTGCATTTCCCATGCGTCTTACAGTAGTTGATATGTCAACTGGATAGTCTTCCTCAGCAGCCCGTGGTACATCTACCTTTACCAATTCAATATCAGAAATACCCGTTTCCGATCCGATACCAACGGTATGAATAGGTACTTTCCTTTCACGTACTTGCATCGCCAATTTTGTTATGTCTGTCCCACTCCGATCAACACCATCGGTGAACAACACGATACCAGAGAGTGGAATACCCTGTAGATCATCAAGCGCATCATTTATTGCTTTGGGTATATTTGTGTTTTCACCTTCAGCTGCTGGTAATATCTCAAGAGGGATCCTTTTTGCATCGCTATCAAACCCAAACAAACGAGTCTTAAACTGATTTGCATTCATTTTCCCTATTAAGCCCTCTAAATCATCAACTTCAGGACTCTCGCCAAAAAGTAATCGGTTCGTCAGATTCAACCGTGATGTTCCATCCGCAGTATCGGTTATCTGCATACTTTTCGATTGGTCGACCATTACCAATAGGTAAGAATCATCTGGGTTGTTCTGATAGATAGTTAGGAAAGGTTTGAGCAGGCAGAAGGCGAGGAAGCAGAGTACTAAAACACGGAGTGTAATAAGGAAACCGAGAAAGAAGCGATTGGTTCGTGCCCTTGCACTCTTATATGCCCAAATAGTTGCGGCAATCAGTGCAGCGATCAAAGCAATGATAAGAAGACCCGGTATTGGAATGCCAAACGAGAAATCACCTTCACGGAAGACATCAATAGGATACTTCATTAGTTTTTCAAACATAACAGCAGTATACCTCTATAAACAGAATGCTTAGCGAATTAGAAGAACATATTTAGAACACGACAAATTTGACTTCATTTATACTTTTTGCAGGTTCATTTATTTTGGGATCATCTGAATTCCACTTCGCTCTGATAGACAGAATGTGAAGCGTAATTGGAGTAACTATAGAACCGATAATTGCGGTTAAAATTAAATATAAAAGCCCTCTAATCCATGCTGTTCTTTCTTCTATTACAGCCATCCTTGTTTCAACTCCAGTCATTCTTTAACCCAATTGCAAACTCTTTAGATTATACACCGAATACTATTATATAACATGTTGCTGTTATATAACAAGAAAAATAGGATGATAGACAGGGTTTTTCAGTTTTAGGTGATCCTGAAGAATTACGCAACAAACGTTAATTTATTGAATTTGTCCGTAGATCGGGTAGAGCGTAGCGACCCCCGACACGCTCAAACTTCTGTCGGGGGTCGCTACACTCTAACCAAACTACAAAGTCCACTATTAGTCCTACACAAAAACTGACAATTCTTAAAACTGAAAAACCCTGGATGATAGACAAGATGACACACAGATATATCATAGTGTTATATGAAAAAGGTGGTTAGTCAGATATGTGAATACGTTGTCTAGTGTGTGCGGATTCATGTAGAGCATCAATAACGCGCATATTACCAAGCGCGTCTGTAATCGGCAAGAGGAGAGGAGTACCGTTATCTACTGCTTCACAGAGGTTAAGGATTTCTGCTGCATACGGATTAACCCCTGCAATGTTGATGATCTCACCATTCATAGTAAAATGTGATTCTCCTTCACTATTTCCCCAAGCATGTTGAACAAGGATAGTTCCTTCTGTACCAGTAATTTCGTAACACTCCCGCCAAGTCCAACCGAAACTGCAATCGAACTGACTTGTGACTCCATCACCGAAATCTAAAGTTCCAATAAGTGTTTCCCACACACAATTTATCGCTTCATACTTACCTGTAGCCCAAACGGACTGTGGTTCTCTGCCAATCAGGTATCGGATGATGTTGATACAGTAACACCCTAAATCCATGACTGCACCGCCCCCAAGTTCCCCTCTTAACCGCCAATTTGTCCTATCTGTCAGTCCTGTTGAGAACGTAGCTCGTGCATAGCGGACATCACCAATTGCACCTTCCGCAACTTTCGCCTTCACAGCAAGTGTTAATGGATGGTGCCGGTACATAAATCCTTCCATCATAAGGATACTAGCACCTTCTGTTACCTGAATCATCTGCTGAAGTTGTGATGTATTGACAGCGATAGGTTTCTCTACGAGGATTCCCTTAACACCACAGCGAACTGCCTCCAATACATCCTTGAGATGGTTTGAGGGCCACGTCGCAATTACAAGGATGTCAGTTTGCTGTTTTTCAAGCATGTGTCGCAAATCGTTGTATGTGTTCTCTACACTGTATTCTGTAGCAAAACGCGAGAGTGCTTCAATCTTTTCATCACAAGCACCGACAATCTCAATTTCTGGTATATTTCGCCATGCATTTCCATGTGCGTTTGAGATGCCCCCGCACCCCACGATTGCCACACGATATTTTGTCGACATATCTAGTTATCTTACAGTGAAGATACCTCTACCGGTCTATTCTCTTGTGCTGATAAATTCGCTGCAGTGGAACCGAGATAACGGAGTTGATAACTAACACACGTTATCAGTCCTGCTTCTGTGACTGCTGCTTCGATTTCCCGAGCAATATTCATGTTGATTGCTACCGGTTTCTCCACGAAAAAAGGTAAACCACGTTCAATGACATCTAGTTCAGGTTGTCCATGAACAAAAACAGGGAGACTCAGATAGATTGCATCAAGGTCATCTCGTTCTAACATTTCACGATGATCAGTATACGGATCCGCGTTATGTTTTTCCGCTGCTCGCTATGTGCATCGCAAACCGCAACGATCTCAAAGGTATCTTTCAATGCAGTAGTTAAGAGGTGAACCGATCCACGTCGTCCGTGACCGATGAGTGCGTATTTTAAGCGTGACATATTCTCACTCGACATCACCCTGGTGCTTAAGCATGTTATAGATTGTTTCTCGTCTGACCATTATATTTAATTTTCAATCTAAAAGTCAACTTTAATCCTCTCAACTGAGGATTCTTACTATTCCAATTTTTGACAACTTAGGTCTTAGTATGGTATAATAGTTTTGAAAAAGCCGCCGCAACTACATATAAGAAGGTTCTTACTCAAATAACTAATGCATATCACTCAGACGAAGAAAACTGGATGAATTTGCAAAAAGACATTCAACTACCAGACGAAGACTGGAGCGGTGGTATGAATCAATGGAGGAAGACACCTTTGAGTCTATTGCTGATTTGAAAAAAATATTTCCGCGAGCGGATCCAGTCCTAGTCAGGACAGGAAAGTTTTCTCATTCAGGAGAGAAGACAACATTGACTGTTTTCAACATTGGCAGGAATGTATGCCTTATTACATTCATTAATTACAAAAAGCAGGAAGTCTTTATTAGACACGTAACTCACACACGAAGGATATGATAGAGGCAACTGGAAGAGGTAAATTATGTTATTGGAAACACAATCTGGGTTCAGCACACCATCATTGCTAACGAATTTAGGATCAGATTTCGCGCTCTCTGATGCGATTAGGGACAGTACTCAATTGAAGAAAAACTTCAAGAACTTAAAACGACTAATACATGAGAAACAAATGAAAGAATAAGAAATCCCGGGAGTATAACCTATGCACGGATCAATATCAGGTTCTGGTCGGAGCAGTTCCCGTCGCATGGGAATGGGGTCTTACGGTGGAAAACCGCGCTTCAAAAACTTAAAAGATGGTGAACTGACAACGATGGCAGAAGTACCCGAAATACTAGAGAAACGCGCACAAGAACTACTCGATAATGGAGAAGAGATAAAAGTATCCGTCTCAACAGATTTAAAATTTGATGGAACTTACGGGAAAGACTGGTTATTAGCAACAGATAAACGACTGATAGCATTTAACCAGAAAGGTGTAATCGGACATGATATTCAAGAAGTATCCCTGTCAGCAGTAGAAAACATAGAAGTCCTTGAGATGTACGGCAACAATATTCTCAAGGTCACGACCTCAGATAGTGCCGTTGAATTAGCACGTTACTCAAAAAGATTAGCTCCCAAATTCAATCTAACAGTCACAGAATTAGAGAGACTATCTTCTGCTGAGACATCTGATGATAGAAGAGGCGGAAGACGCGGTGCCGGACACGGCGGCAGACAGCGCGGACGCAGAGGCGCAGGTCCAGGGGATAGACCCGGTTCACAGGCTTCAGGAAATGGATCACGATGCAATAAGTGCGGTCATCCCATACCCACCTGGTCAGGTGTTTGTGTCAACTGTACACAGAATACGAAACTCATATTCCGTCTGTTCAAATATGCAACACCATTCTTACACGTTATGATCCCCGCTTTTCTACTGATGTTGCTGATAAAACTTATCGGTCTGTATCCCGCTATCCTAAGCAGACAATTAATTGACAATATACTCACACCAGTCGGAAACGCTCTGGCAAATGGTGAACCACTTCCAGCAACATCTTGGGGACACCTTCAAGCCACTGTTGATACACTTGGCGGATGGTTCGGTAGTATGCCACTTGGTGGGAGTTTTGGACACTTAATCGGTATCGTACTCCTCATGGTTGGAGTGAGAGTCTTCATCATGATGACCTCGTCTATCCGAGGGTTTATGATGGCTTGGGTAGGTCAAAACATCACAAGACGATTACAGAATGAAACGTATGAACATCTGAATACCCTCTCCATTGACTTTTTCCACGAACGCGATACTGGAAACCTTATGTCCAGAATTACACATGATGTTTCTAGACTCCGAGACTTCATAGCGAACGGTTTACAGGATATAGTCGGTGATTCTCTCACGCTCATCTATATGTGTCTCATCATGTTTCTATTCAACTGGAAACTGGCATTGTGGACACTCATACCCATTCCATGCCTAATATTCTTCACGATCATCTTTGGTCAAAAAATGAGCAAAGTCTATCAAGTCTTATGGAAAAGATATGCAAATATTAGTTCAATCCTTGCCAGCACTATTCCCGGTGTCCGTGTCGTCAAAGCTTTTGCACGCGAGAGATATGAGATAAGTCGTTTTAACGAGATGACACACCAAGTATTCTCAGGAGAAATGAACGCAGCAAAACTCGGTTCACTCTACCGTCCAATCATGGAATTCATCACCTTCTCTGGTTCTATCCTCATTTGGTTAGTTGGGGGATGGCAGATATTTCAAGGTGACTTAACACTCGGAACACTTTTCATGTTTCAATCTTATATGATGCAATTCTTCGGTCCAGTTAGAACCCTATGTCAGATGAATGAAAGATTTATACGAGCGGGAACTTCTGCTGAACGTGTCTTTGATATAATAGATACACCCCCGAGTATTGCGGATAAGAAAGATGCTGTAGCCCTCGCGAATATTAGAGGTGCAATAGAATTTAACGATGTCGTTTTCTCCTATGATAACGAGAAGAATGCACTGAATGGAATTAGTTTTGATGTCCACCCCGGTGAAATGATAGGTTTAGTAGGACACAGCGGTGCGGGGAAAAGTACGCTCATCAATCTTATCACACGATTCTATGATCCAAATTTCGGTGCAATTATCATTGATGGACACGATAGTCGAGATATAAAAGTAAAGGCATTACGACAACAGATCGGAGTTGTGCTACAGGACCCATTTCTCTTTGAAGGCACAATTGCACAGAATATTGGATACTCAAAACCTGGGGCATCACGGCATGAAATCATTGCTGCAGCAAAGGCAGCAAACGCGCACGACTTTATTATAAAATTCCCTGATGGCTACGATACAATGGTCGGTGAACGCGGCACACGGGTGTCTGGCGGAGAAAGACAACGAATTTCCATCGCAAGGGCAATATTAAAAAACCCACGTATCCTCATCTTAGACGAAGCGACATCGTCTATAGACACAGAAACAGAATCCAAAATCCAAGAAGCCTTAGAACGACTCGTGAGAGGAAGAACGGTCTTTGCCATTGCACATAGACTTTCCACACTAAAATACGCAGACCGACTTGTCGTGTTGAAAGAGGGTGAAGTAGACGAAATTGGTACACATGAAGAACTAATTGAGCAAGATGGCACCTACGCAAGTCTATGCCAGAAGCAAACTGAACTATCCAGAATACGCGCATGGTAATAGTTGAAGGATGAGATATGAACGAAGCAATAAAAGTCACTGATGAACTAGTGTTCCTGGATCCTAAAACATTGATGCTCGGAAAAAACGCGTTTGGTGAATTGGTTGTTGAACTACCAAACGGTACAGCCTTTACAAAGGTAGAGCCAGTTCGTAGTTTCCCCGTAACTGAAACATTACGATACATTTCTCTATTGGATGAAGAAGGTAACGAAATCGGAATTGTTGAGGACATCAACAAACTTACACCAAATGCGCGCGATGTTCTCACAGAGGAACTTCAGAGACGATACTTCATGCCAAAAATTACGAAAATCAACTCCGTTGATGGACAATACGGTGTAACACGGTGGAATGTTGATACAAGTCAAGGAAATGTAGAATTTGGTATGCGCACACGGTATGACATCGTGACACTTGAGAATGACCGTGTCCTCATTAAAGATGCAGACGGCACACGGTATGAGATAGAAAATTACAATAAATTAGACCCAAAAAGCATAGCACTACTACAAACACAGTTGTAATTATACTGTAAGCAGATTTCCGTTTGCGGTAGGGCAATTCATTTGTGCAGTGCGCGATGCAGTAGGAGCGGATGCAACGATACTCATCGACGCAAATAACGGATACAATCTCAACATTATAAAATAGGTGTTGGCGGAAACCGCAGAGGCAAACGTCTACTAGATGGAAGAAGCATTTCATGAAGATGCACGGGTATATGGCATTCTAAAAGAATGGTTGAACAAGGGAGGTATAAAGACCAAAATCGATGATGGTGAAGGCGGTGCATCACCTCACCTCATCTCATCCAATGGGCAAAGAACGGACTTATAGACATCGTCCAGTATGATATATTCCACCCAGGTTTCTCGAGATGGCTTGAATTGGGGCACAAATTGGATGAAGTTAACGTTATCAAAAAGCACTGAAAGAGAACGGATTCATAGTCAACGCTTAATAGTAGTAGGCACACGTCATGTGCCGTCCATATTCGACGTTTAAAGGTAGTAGGCACAAGCCGTGTGCCTACTACGAGATCAAAGACGCATCAAATAACATAGGAAGGATTAAGTATGGCACTTTTAACTGATAATGACAAAGAATTCTTCAAAGAGAACGGGTACCTTGTCGTGCGCGGCGCGCTCACACAAGAAGAAATTGACGCTGCTCTGAATAAAGTCTGGGATTCAATTGATGAAGACAGAAACGATCCTCAATCGTGGATACGTAAAGGTTATAGAACCGCTCCAATTGGGGGTGAGGATGTTATCAAAGACACCCTATACGGCAATAACGTATTCGCTATGGCGGAAGAAATGGTAGGGACAGGTAGACTCAACACGGGGGGCGGTGCAAGTCCACATCTGAACTTCCCCGACCCAGACCGTGAATATCGTGAACCTCGAGGACATCTCGATGGATACCATACACCCACAAACGGCGTTCCTAAAGGTGTCGTGGGTTCATTTACACTCGGTGCAACATTATATCTTGACACTGTTCAAGAACATGGCGGTGGATTCACAATCTGGCCCGGAAGTCACAATATCTGGGCTGAATACTTCAGATACCACGACCTTGATAGTTTACCGGGAGGTGTTGCACCATTTGACTTAGGTCCGTGCTATGAATTTACGGGAGAAGTTGGAGATGTCTGTTTCTGGCATCACCAGATGAGCCACACAGCCGGACCAAACTGCGGACACAGAGTCAGAATCGCACTTATCGGAAGGTATTGCAGGAAAGACCTAGATGAGATTAAATTTGATACACCAGACGATATGTGGAAATATTGGGACGGTATTTCCTAACATTAACGAATACCAGTCTTAATTGATAATGCCTCTTTAATGTGGCACAATCTTTATGAAGATTAATTTATTAATTGGGTAATACGCGGGCGGGGAAACCCCGCCCCTACAAAGCCCTACTCCTACAATGAGTCTTATTAGTAGAATTACCTGATTATTTATTTAATCTTCATTCAGATTGCGCAGATTGCGCCATTTCTATATACACCAAGGCAGTGTTTTGAAGAAGAAGCAACTCAAATGGATATTTAGATTTGCTATACCAACTGTCTTAGCAGTTGTTGTGTCAGTTATCCTCTTAAGAGAAATTGATCTGAAAAAGATACCTGAAACAATCAATCGTATCCCTATTCACGCATTGCTAATCGGTTTTGTGTGTTACTGCCTGCTTGTGTTAGCTAAAACCTTAAGGTTTAAAGCAATACTGGGGTTAGAATCAAACATACTTCAGGTTTTTCCTATCCTAACATTGCACACGTTTTGGGGTAATTTTCTACCCTTTAGAACTGGAGATATATCTTATGTATATCTAATGCAGAAACGACAGAAAGTAGAAGCTACCCAAGGGATCGCCTCCTTACTCATAGCAAGTATCATAGACTTAGTCCTATTGATCTTACTCATGTCTGCCACTGCATTACTACTGCTACCAAAACTGAGTGGAAAACTCTCACTCACTGTTCTGTTTTTAATTCCATCGTTCTTTGGTGTAGGATTGGTAACGTTGATCATTCTTGCATGTACCGCACCAAATGTTTGTCTGTTAATTGCTGAAAAATGCCTTCAACCACTGTCAAACCTGAAGAGTCGTCATATCACATGGTGCGTAGAAAAGTGCAGCACAATCGTAAAAGAAATTACTTCGTTTCGCTTCAATTTTCTATTCTTCAAAATCTGGATTTATTCACTGCTCTGTCTCACAATTCGTTTCGGTTTTCAATGTTACCTTGTATCAGAAATGGGTGTTGAAATACCATTGATTGAGGTAATGTTCGCGCTTGTGTTTACGAATGTTTTTAACCTACTACCTATTCAAACTGTAGGCAACTTCGGAACAACTGAATTTCCTTATGTTTGGTTACTGAATTATTTTGGAACACCACTAAACATAGCCACTATCACCGGTTTTAGCCTACATCTATTGATACTACTCTACTGCATACCGTTAGGTATCTATGGATTCTTCGTTAAGAGAAGGGAATAAAATGAGAATTATAGACCCACATGTTCACGTCTGGAAA
This sequence comes from Candidatus Poribacteria bacterium, assembly GCA_965208245.1. Lineage (GTDB taxonomy): Bacteria > Poribacteria > WGA-4E > WGA-4E > WGA-3G > MSPOR6. The sequence goes on along the minus strand of OZ242325.1, from coordinate 3,201,897 downwards.
AACGATCCACAATTTCCTTGGGCACGAGAGAGAAATCATCCCCGTGAGGATGCTACACCTGAAATGCTACTTGATCTGATGAAAGAAAACGGTGTTGAAAAAACAGTTATTGTCCAAGTAATCCACTATATGTGGGATAATAGTTATGCCGCAGACGCAATAAAAAGATACCCTAACAAATTCATGGGAGTATGTTGTATCAATCCTGAAGACCCGGCAGCACCTGATCATCTCAGTGAATGGACAGAAGGACACGGATTCCACTATGAACCAGAAAAATACAAACGCTGGACTTTGAAAGGGATGTTAGACCTAAAGCATGATGTCCTGATAGCAGAAGAACTTTGGGATTTTATTGGTGGAGAAGGAACATACATTGAGCTATTGAACACATGTGAAGAAGCATGTATTGAGTTAAGAGATGAAATCGACCAATATTTTAAACAATTCGGTTAACTCTATCTATAAATTGGGAGAAAAAATGTCACAGATCAAATCGGTATTACTCTGGGAGAATCAACGCAGGTATATCAGAGAAGCAATAGATGAAGGCACACTCAAAGGTGCAATCATCCCAACAGGCAGCACTGAACAACATAACGAACACTTGGCAATGTACCACGACACTCAGAGTGCTGTCTACGTATCTAAACTGGCAGCAGAAAAATTGTATCCAAATGTCGTTGTAACGACACCCTTAGCAATCGGTGTGTCAGAAAAAACTGGATGGACCATAAAGGAACGCTAACGCTGCGTCCGGAGGTGTTTGGAGATGTGCTATATGATGTCGCTGATAGTATACGGCGACACGGTATTGAAAACATCCTTATTGTAAATGGACATGCAGGTAATTCAGGACCTGTAATGCAATGTTTGGATGGTTACAAAGAAAAACTCGGTATCAATATAGAATATCATTCATATTGGGAAGCATATACAAGCGATCTAGTAAAAAAACAGATGGAATCGGGAGTCTGTCCCGGACACGCAGCAGAATTTGAGACTGCGTTTGCACTCGCTGCATTTCCAGATAACGTAGATTGGAACGGCGTAGATTACGACAGCGCAAAACTCACCCATTTCAGATGAAGGACAAGCGAAGTTTGACCGAGAATACCATCACCAGGCAAAACTCGCTACTGCAGAAAAAGGACACGTCATGATCGATGTTGCAGTCCAATGGGTCACGGAAAAAATGCAACAGATGATTGCATAAAGGACAATACCTGAAACGTTGTGTGCAGACTGACATATCCGTTGGTGCACTTCTAATGTTCTGTCCAGTTTGATTCTGTAGGTCGGGTAGAGCGTAGCGAAACCCGACCTACAAAAGAGGAATTGACAAATACTAATGTCCTTCAAGTGCTTTTCTCAATCCGGCACCATGTTCACGCCACCAACCGTAGAGTATGGAAATATCAGTGCCTATGCAGAAATGACGTACACCCATATCAAGAAAACGTTTTGCACCATCAACACTGCCAATTTCAGCACGCGGAGATACACCCATCTTAATAGCAGTCTCAAATACTTTTCGTTCAGTATCCTGTATCTCCTTTGAACCTCGCTGACCTACCTTACCAATACTCATTGAATAATCCGATCCACCCCATTGAATCATGTCAACACCATCAACCGAAAGTACCTCTTCAAGATTCTCAACTGTTCCTTTTTTCTCAATCATGATAACAACCACAACATCGCGTAATGCTTGAACGTAAGCAGGTCCACCGCCGTATCCCATATAAGCGAATCTGCGTGTAGCGACACCGTAGCTGCCACCATCTTCTGGCGTATCTGCACGTGTAATACGAACACATTCCTTCACATCTTCAACATTTTGGCAATCCGCATAAAGAACACTCTGAAATCCTGATCCAATTGCACGTTGTGCGATAAAACCGCGAGGTTCCTGATCAACCTTGATCATTGTTGAAATGTTATGAAGTTCAGCAGCTCTACACAAATTGTCTAAATCGTGTAAGTCAAAAGGTCCATATTCCCCAACAAATTCCACATAATCGTACATTCCCGTATGTCCAATTGCTTCTACAATAGACGGCCAAGTTGTGTGTATATGTGTACCAACGGTGGGTTTATCATTATTCAGTAAATCACGAAAAGTATTCTGTCGCATCAATTCTCCTCATCTGTTTGTTTTTCTAACCATTTAATAAACACCTTCAGTTCTGTAGATAGAATTTCATAAATATCACAGACTCGTTGTGCATTTTCAACTATACCTTCAAGTTCCAATTCAAACCCGTAGATATTCCTGGCGAGGTGGCGAAACTTTAATAACTGAATTAGAGTCTTAACCGTTTTGTTAGAGATAACAGGCGGACGTATTGAATGTTTTGCTGCCATTTGATGTAATAGGTCTTTGTGCCAATCTTTACCTTGCGGCATCATCATGTCAATTTCTTCAGCAATACGCTTAAAGATGTTTTCTAATCCCATATAGAAATTAACTACATTTTGCGTTAACAACGCTTCTTGACCTTTCCTATATTTGATAGGAACTTCTTCTATGTCTTGCAAAATTTCGCCAATTGCTACGTTAACATGTTCTATTTTTACACATTCATCAACAATTCGTTCAATCCGTATTCGCCTATTCACTTCATAATTCTCCTTCCTTATCGTAAGAAATGCCTGAGTATTAACGGTCGATTCATCAAAAGCTGTTCCAGTATTTTCAATATGTACAGCTTGACATTGAATCCTTTCACGAAATCGTCCTTTAGCACTATGAAAATTAACAAGATCAATTTTAAACTCTGTCGTAAAGTTTCTGGTTTCCCAGAGTGCGTCAATATAGGAATCCTGTGAAAGACCCCAGACAACAATATCAATATCTGACGTTATTGAGAACCCATCTTGTTCGACGAGTGAGCCAAACACAGCAACCTGCGTTGCACCGAAATCGTCATAGAGCATGGCTGCTATTTTGTGTGCGGTGTACCATGCGCGTTGTAACAAGCCCTCATCTACCTTGCGATTTTGCAAGTGCCGGTCAAGACGTTTGCAATATTCCACTAATTCTTCTAATGATAGGTTTTTCGTGGTGTGATTGGTGTCTATGGGTTGGGGCATGTCACCAGGGTTCTTCAGTTTTAAGAATTGTCAGTTTTTGTGTAGGACTAATAGTGGACTTTGTAGTTTGGTTTGAGTGTAGCGACCCCCGACAGAAACTTGAGCGTATCGGGGATCGCTACACTCTAACCAAACTACGGACAAATTCAATAAATTAACGTTTGTTGCGTAATTCTTCAGAATCACCTAAAACTGAATAACCCTGGCATGTCACTATCTCTTGTGAACGGCCAGATAAGATCTTCACCAGATTCTTCGTCAGCCTTTTGCCATACGACACGAACAACAGAATCTGTTAGTGCCTTTTCCGCAATTTGCTGTAATTCTTTATCTTTCATTTCTTAGAGACGATATGTTTATGACATCAACTCAATGTCTTTAACAATGTAATTCAATTTTCTGATTTTTGTTTGTGCTATTATAATTTTAATATATTTCAAAACCCTTTGCAAGACAAATTGCAAGAATAGTGTTATACGCTTGTGTTTGTTGCATCAATTTCTCATAAAGAGAGCCTGATAATGAAATCGTTAACGGTGGCCTGCACTTTGTATGAGTTGGGACAAGTTGTTCTACGAAGAAATCCTAACCCACACTCGCTATCTCCAAATGCGTTTTCCAATGTGCCTGTAACATCCGTTTCATCAATTGGTGTTCAGTTTTCTCTAGTTGCGGATCATCTCCAATCAGAATTATCGCTTCTTTTTTTGCTGACTCTAAAAGGGAAGCATCACTAATAATATTCGCAATCTTGAACTTGGGTAGACCCGATTGTCGTGTCCCAAAAAACTCTCCAGGTCCCCGAATATTCAGATCCTCCTCAGCAATCTCAAAACCGTTGTTAGTTCTAACCATCACCTGAATCCTACGATATGAATCTTCTGATTTTGCTGTAGCAACAAGATAACAGAAAGACTTATCGATCCCTCTACCGACTCTCCCCCGCAACTGATGCAACTGTGCTAAACCGAACCGTTCCGCATGCTCAATCACCATAATTGTTGCATTCGGCACATCAATACCTACCTCAATCACAGTTGTCGCAACGAGGATATTCAACTCACGTGCTTTGAATAGAGTCATGACTTCCTGTTTCTCAATAGACTTCATCTGTCCGTGTAGAAGTCCTACCCGTAAATTAGGAAACACATCCTTCTGGATATGTTCAGCCATACTCGTTGCAGCTTTAAGTTCCTCAAGTTTCTCGGATTCCTCTACCAATGGATATACGATGTATACCTGTCTACCACTGCAAATCTCCCGTTCAACTTTTGCATATAATTCAGCCCGGTCTTTCTCTTTTATCCATTGTGTCTCAATCTTCTGCCTACCAGGTGGCAACTCATCAATCACTGATACATTCAGATCACCATATATCGTTAGAGAAAGAGTGCGTGGGATTGGTGTTGCAGTCATTACAAGAACATCCGGTGACAATCCAGTTAATTCAACATCACCATCTGTGGCAGCGGACGATTTTGCTTTACTCCGGAGCATGGCGCGTTGCATCACGCCAAACCGATGTTGTTCATCAATGATGACAAGTCCAAGCTTGAAAAAATCAACACCCTCTTGTATTAGTGCCTGCGTACCAACAATTAAGTCCGCAGCCCCATCCGTTATTGCTGTCAACGCTTTTTCTCGTTCCGATTTTGGTAAATCACTCTTCAGAAGCACAACCTTTACGCCAAGTGGGAACAACAGTGATGTGAGATTTTGATAATGCTGTTCAGCAAGGATTTCTGTCGGAATCATCAACGCACCTTGATAACCATCTTCAATTGCACATAATAGAGCCATTGCAGCAACAACTGTCTTGCCAGAACCGACATCTCCCTGAATCAGTCTGTTCATCACACGTGGACTTTGCATATCATCTCGAATCTCAGTGAAGACCTTTTTCTGCGCGTTCGTCAAAGCAAATGGTAAAGAATGGACGAATTTCTTAAGCAGTGAAACATCTGGCATCGGTGTCTGAATATTAAACTGGATACCATTTTGCAATGTCCTCTTATCTTTACGCATCTCCATGCCTAAACTCAGCAGAAAAAACTCATCAAAAGCAAGTCTACGTTGCGCTGCTTGTCTGTGGGATTCTGAAGTTGGAAAATGGATATCATTTATTGCCTGCTGTCTATCAATCAACTGATGTTTCTGGCGTAAAGGCAACGGTAAAATCTCAGGTATCTGTTGACCATAGACATCTAACGCGTTTCGCACAGCAGTCCTTACCATTTTCGCACTTAACTTAGCAGTCAGAGGGTATTTTGGCACAATACGTTTAGTGTGGATCATCGTTTCTTCATCAAAAACTTCAAACTCGTAATCTGTCGTCTGAATTTCATTATATCGTCTCGTAAACTTACCACTAATCACTACTTGTGTGTCAACCGGTAAAACTGCCTTAATATACCCTATCCGTCTTCCGAAATTGACTAACACTGCCACACCAGTGCCATCATAGATCGCAACCTTACCAATGCTTTTACGACCCTTCGCCACAGGAGGAGAAGTTACATGATTAACTACTCTACCTTGGATAGTCTCTGGTTCATCCATCACATTTCTTCCCACTCTATATATCTCAACGATCTTAGATCTATCAATGTAATCTCTTGGATAATATTCTAACAATCCTCCAACAGTCTGTATACCTAACGCCTCAGATAACGTCTTCGCTCTATGGGGTCCAATACCTGTAACGTATTGAAGCGGACTATTGAAATATTCAAGTGAATCGGTGTCAGTAGAAACCGGTGTATCACCAATCTGAACAGGCCCTACAACATCTTCGCTCTTGTCGTCTATATCAGGTAAAAACGACCTGCCGATAGGTAAAGACGATTCTTTACTTGATTGCCTATCATTAACGGTGTCAGTTTCAACAGAAACACCGCTATCTACCACTGGTGTTACAGTATCTAAATCGGATTTTCTATCACCGAATAACGATAAGTGTTCGACCTGTTTCTTAGTTACAGTACTTGATTGTTCTTTCCTCTGCTGATTATTCTGTGTTTTTGGGGGGGTGTGGGGTATCTGAACACTGCTTTCTGATTGAGAAGCAGCCGTAGATCTACCAGATTGCAACAACATATCTATCTGTTCTGTCGCAAAATGAATTGCTTGAAGTCTATTCTTTGGCAGCATTGCAGGATAATCCTTAAAAAGATCTGCTATGCTATTAAGAACGTTCTCCTGATTAGGCGTTAGGTTAAGTTCACGCGCTTGTCCCAACCAGAGATCAATGTACGACCCTAATCCATCTATGACAACATCATCCCTACATCCTTTGCGAATTTCTTCCTTAAAGGGACGGGAAAGAGTGGCTAATATCTGTTTTATATCTTTCATTCTTCTGATCTTTTGCGTAAGTCATGATTAAATAACAAATTATCAATTTTTCGATAATCCTGCATGCGCCGAACACGTAGGGGCTGGGTCTCCTCGCCCGTCATCAACGTGCCACCCGCATATTTAATATTCAAACTTGCTTAATTCAGTTATATTAACTTGCATTCTTTAACTTTTCAAATAGGTCTCTAAAAATAGCATCACGATTTACACTAGTTGCAACTTGCATCAGATGCCTGCTGTTATCAAAACTCCACGTAACCGAATCAGTCAAAATCGGACTATGTACTATTTCTGTAGGAACCCAACTACTATTGATAAGGTAGGCAGTTGCAGAAATATCCCATATTACCTTTGACCGAGCAAAATGATCTTGCTGATAGTCTTTGAATATTTCAACGAGATAATCACCTATATCTCCTTGTCCCTGAACATATCTCTCCATTTCTGAAACTGTTGTCAACAGATGCGAAACAACACCCCGCGCGGGAAGATGGACAAATGGTACTCCCGAATCCAAGACCAATCGCGCAGCATTTATGTCTTGTGCAAGATTAAACTCACGCGTATGCGACCAATATAATGGATTTCCTCCAAGCCAAACGACTACAATACGCTTAATTATCTCAGGTTCTATCAGAATGGCAGACGCAACATTTGTAATTGCGCCAACAGCAACGACATACAACGGAGCATCTGTATTTGACATAACACGTTGAATCATGTCCTCTGCTGCTTCGCTCTCTTCTGGTGTATCTCCATCTGAAAGAAAAGCACGTGATCCGCGAAAAACAAAACTGTCATAAGAAAAGCCAAGAAAAGCCAATAGTTTTACTATTTCATCATAACTTTTCTCCATACCGTCCTCCGGACTAGTAGAACGGTTATTGTGGAAAGGAGCAGCATAGATTGCCTCAACGTTGAGCTCATCTGGAGAGAGCATTGCATGGACAACTGCAAATTGGTCATCTATCTCATTATAAGTATCGGTATCAAGCACCATCTGAACAGGATGTTGTGCGGGTTGTAGCATCTCTAAACGTTTGGCATCCGATAATGTTGGGAAGTTCATCAATAGAAATCCTGCATTTTTAGGTATGATAGTTTGAATATATTGTAGCATACAATATATTTAGAATTAACGAGAAAAAAGCGAATTGCGTCAAATATTTTTTCATTCCACCTTGTATAGTATTATATTACGACATAATACACTTGCTGAGGATTACAAAAGTCAAAACCATGTTCACGATTGTAACCTTGTATTTAATAATGAGACTCAGTATTATTTTATGCAAGTGATAATATATCTCATTATTATGTAAATAGGCTTATAGCAAAATGGTATTATTTTTCTCCTGATTTCAAACTGTTGACTTAATTCTTATTTTGTAGTATAATACTTGACAGTGTTTCATCTTACTAACTTTACTACCGATTTGCAGAAATAATCCTTGCTGAATCGGAATAAATGTAGTGAAGTAGATGCAAAAAGACTTGACAATATCTGAACTAATCGCTTCAAGACATGAATGTAATCCGCCATTTTGCAAACGGTTTCTTGATAGGAATAGCAAATATCATGCCAGGAATGAGTGGTGGAACGATAGCACTTGTATTGGGAATATATGAACGATTAATCTCTGCACTACATAAGATTGGACTAACAACGTTAAGGAGTTTAGTCAGTCTCCTTACATTTAGAAAAAACGTTTATGCAGATTTCAAATCTGAACTCAGAAGGATAGATTTTGGGTTTCTGTTTCTGTTGGGAATTGGTGTAATTGCAGCAGTTTTGGTGTTGACAGAACTGCTTGAGTACCTATATCATAAACACCATGAGGCTACTTACGGTTTCTTTTTCGGTTTAGTTTTAGCATCAATTCTCATACCCATGAAATTACTAAAAGGGTTTAGTTGGCGAGAATTACTGATACTAATTATTGCTATTGTGCTGATTGTATGTATAGAAGAATTTAAGAAGAGTGCTGCATCAGAAACATCTAATTCAACTGAACATATTACAGTTTCAATATGGACATTAGTCTTTTATTTTATATGCGGAGCAGTTGTAATATCGGCAATGATTCTTCCGGGTGTCAGCGGTTCCTTTCTTTTGGTTGCATTCGGTGCTTATTTCTCTCTATTGTCAACGATCAATGATCTAAAAGAGGATTTTTTGACACTACTCAAAGGAAATGTGTCAACCTACTTTGTAGAAAACATAATGATCATAACTGTATTTACAATTGGATGTTTCATCGGTATAATAGCATTTACAAGATTGATAAACTATCTTTTGAAGCGATATCGCAATCTAACTCTTGCATTCCTAATAGGTTTAATGGTAGGTTCGTTGTATAGTCTTTGGCCCTTTCGAGAAACTATTACTATTGGAGAAAATCCATACGATACAGCACATTTATTACCTACTCTTGACCGAAGTTTCTTGGTCACTGCCAGTGTATTCTTGGTCGGTTGTGTGATTATCTTAGTCTTTTACCGATTAGAGAAGGAGACAAAATGACGAAAAAGATAGGGCTTTTTGTCAATACAACAAAGGAGGACGCGAAACAGGTTGTAGTTGATGTTATTGCGCTGCTAAAGAGTAAAGAAGTTCAGCCGCTAATTCCTAACAAACAGGCTTTACTACTCGGATTAACACAAACGGGTATTTCCACGGAACAGATGGTTGATGAAGCAGAACTCGTGATCGTTCTGGGAGGGGATGGGACACTACTGAGCGCAGCACACACAACAAACATTGAAAATGTTCCTATTTTGGCAATAAACATCGGTAATCTCGGTTTCCTAACAGATGCGTCAATATATGATCTGATACCAACACTAAAAGCAACATTGAACGGTGAATATCGTACTGAACACCGTATGATGTTAGAAGTCAGTGTAAATTATCACGGAACACAGACATTCCATGCTTATGCACTTAACGATGTTGTCATACGAGAATACACACGACTTATAGAATTAGATGCCTATGTGGATGGTGAATTCTTTATACCGTATAATGCGGACGGACTTATTGTTGCTACACCAAGCGGTTCAACCGGATATTCAATGTCAGGTGGAGGGACAATCGTTGCCCCACAACTAGAGGCAATCTTACTTACGCCTATTGCACCACACAGCCTCACTGTAAGACCATTTATAGCACACGGTGATGCAGAGATTAAGGTTGAGATGCATTCCACTTATGAGAGTTTAGACCTTTTTATAGATGGACAGCGAGAAACACACACATTAACCAGAGATGCAGCAATAATCATAAAGAAAGCAGACCGAACTATTCAACTGATACGTTCTAAAAACCACAGTTACTACAAGGCATTACGTGAAAAACTTATGTTAGGCGAAAGAATTAAATAGTGTCTGTACCTAAAAGAATCAATGTCTCAATATGCTCTTAAAAGTAGTAGGAATATGCTCTTAAAAGGAGTAGGCACACTCCGTGTGCCGTAGAACAAGGTAAATACCGTGATAGAAGAAATCTCTATCCGTAACATTGCATTAATAGATGAATTGGAATTGGAACTCTCCCCAGGACTTAATATCTTTACAGGAGAAACCGGGGCAGGGAAATCGGTTATTCTGAAGTCTATCGGTTTAGTCCTTGGAGAGAGAACTTCAGTAGACATAGTCCGGGCAGGCGCGGATTCTGCCGCAGTAGAGGTAAGTATCAGTTCTACTGAACAGATCAATAAAAATATAGCAGCTAGTGATTCACTTATTCTCTCAAGGCATATCAGCACAAACGGAAGAAGTCGCTGTCGGGTCAATGGAGAGTTGGTAAATCTAAAACAATTAGAAGAAATCGGGACATCACTTGTAGATATTCACGGACAACACCAACATCAGTCCCTTTTTAAAATAGAAATGCACCTTGAACTTTTAGATGACTTCGGAGAAACAAGCACAGCACGAGAATCTGTAAGTGAGAAATATAATCATCTCCTTGAATTACAAAGAGAGATGGACACACTTTTACATACACTTAGAACATCTGAGCGGGAGAAAGAACTGCTTGAATTTGAGGTTAAAGAACTTTCAATAGCCAATCTTATTGACGGTGAGGAGGAGGAACTAACTGCAGAATTAAGTATACTAAACAGTGCAGAACAACTTTTCGAATCTGCAAATCATATATACAATCACCTTGAAGGAGATATAAGGGGAGAATTCAGCACAGCAACCACCAACAGCAGTTTGTCAACTCTGCAGAATCTTAGGGAGGCAACAAGGATACTTTCAAAACTCACTGAAATTGACAACTCTCTAACTGATTTAAGTGATAGACTCGTGTCATCCTTATACGAATTGGAAGATATAACACAGCAAATTAGCAACTACGCTGATACGGTCGAATTCAATCCTATGCGGCTCTCCGAAATTACAGACCGCTTGGATCTCATATCAAAATTCAAAAGACGTTATGGTAACACAATAAAAGAAATGTTAGCATATATGGAAGACGCTCAGAAAAAGTTAGACGATTTAGAAATCGGCTCAGATAAAATAGAAGAAATTAAAGAACAAATTCAGGATGAGCAAGACCAATTAAAGAAACTGTGTATGGTACTATCCGCAAAACGTAGAGATGTTTCAAAAAGACTCTCTTTATTGGTTCAGAATGAACTTCAGGAATTAGGTATGGAGAAAGTTGAATTTCAGACTACTGTTGAACAGATTCAAGATGAAAATGGTTTTATAAAGATTGATGGAAATAGGTATGCTGTCAGAGAAAATGGAATGGACAAGGTTGAGTTTTTGATCGCACCGAATGTTGGTTCGGATTTGCGTCCTTTAACAAGAATCGCTTCGGGTGGCGAAATCTCACGGGTCATGCTTGCACTAAAAACTGTACTTATACAAGTAGACAATATACCAACTGTACTCTTTGATGAGATTGATAGTGGCATCGGTGGAAAAATCGCTGACATTGTCGGCAAGAAACTAAAAAAACTCTCTCAGAATGCACAAGTTATCTGTATCACACACCTACCACAAATTGCACGGTTCGCTGATCGGCATTTCTTAGTGGAGAAAAAAGTTGTTGGTAAACAAACATTGATTTCAGCTAAACCACTTACAGACCCTGAACGGGTTAATGAGATCGCACGAATGCATGGCGGTGAAGAGACAGAAGTCGGACTCGCTCATGCACGGGAATTATTGAGCAAATAGACCAAATAAAAGGATCAATTACAATGGATGAAAGGTTTGCACAATCTGACGGTACAAATGTTTATACCGGCTGTGAGTTACTTGTCAAAGGTTCATTAGAAAGCGGTGTCAGTCTTCTGACAGGATACCCTGGTTCCCCTCTTGCTGAAGTCTTTGATGTTATGGAGCGAAATACTGATCTCTTCACATCAAACGGGGTAGTGGCTCAAATTGCTAATAATGAGGCTTTGAGTATTGCCAGACTTAACGGTTCACAGATGGCGGAGATGCGCGCTATTGCATTTATGAAGAGTGTCGGATTACATGTCGCTTCAGATGCTCTTGCAATCTGTAATCTTGCTGGAACTACAGGTGGTGCTGTCGTCGTTGTCGGCGATGACACATGGTCATATAGCACACAAGTTCCCGCAGATTCAAGAAACATTGCACGCCACCTATATATGCCGTTATTAGAACCATCAACTTGGCAGGAACTCAAAGATTGGGTCGATTATGCATTCCAGATCTCTGCCGAAGCCAATCTATACACATGTTTCCTAACTACACAGAACCAAGCTGATGGCGGCGGGATTGTTGAGCTAAGACCGAATGTCTACCCTACAATCAGCAATCTAACAAAAACAGAACTGAAGTCAGAATTAATCTCCGTTGATGATAGAGTAATCTTGCCTCCAGATACTGTGCGAGTAGAGATCGATACACTCCAAAAGAGATTCCCTGCAGCATTAGAAACAGCAAGGAAACTAAACCTTAACGCGATAATCTATCCTAACGAAAAAAGTGGTACTCCCGCCAAGACAGAGAATAAGATCGGATTTTTAGCAGCTGGTTTCAGTTATACTTATCTCGAACATGCATTAACTGAACTAAATTTAAGCGGAACTGTACCTATACTAAAACTTGGGATGACACATCCAATTGATCACGATATCATTCATGAATTTGCAATGAATTTGGATGAACTTTTTGTAATTGAAGAAAAAAGACCGATCCTTGAAAACGAAGTCAAAGCTATATTGACTGATATGTATCAGAATGAAAAGATAGATAGATACGTAAAGGTCTGGGGAAAACAGTTTCCAAATGGATTATCAGGAATACCAGTAGAATCAGGTTTAGACGCCTCAATCCTGATTGACAGATTAATACCATTATTTTCAAAAAATGGATCAGAAAACAGACAATACATCCTTGTACCTGTTGATTTCGAGCATTTACAAGCAGAAGTTGAATTACAACAACACGTTTCACAATTAACAACTGAGATTCCCCAACGTACACCAACTTTCTGTCCAGGATGTCCGCATAGAGATTCATCGAGTGTATTCCTTGAAATTACTGATCAATTCATGGATGCAGGATATATGAAAAAAAATCATAATTCTCCCCCAGTGGACCTCATCTTTCATGGCGACATAGGCTGCTATTCTATGCTAAAATACGAACCCTTTCCTCGTCTCATGCACAATCTGTCGGCAATGGCATTGGGAGGTGGTGCTGGTGCAGGAATTGACCCTTTTATTGTAAACAAACAGATCGTATTCATGGGGGACTCAACTTTCTTTCATGGTGGTATGTCTGCAATATCAGATTCAATCAAGAACAACCAAGACATAGCATATATCATTCTTGACAACCAAACAACTGGTATGACTGGGCACCAACCAACTCCCGCAGATCCAGTTGACATCCTTGGTAATCCAACTTTTGCACAAGACATTGAAAAAGTTGTACACGGATTAGCAGGGGATTCTGAGATAACGATAGTACGAGTCAATCCAGCAGACAGACTCAACTACAAGAAATACCTTGAAAAAGCCATACTAAAAGATGGAATAAAGATTGTTATAGCAGACAAAGAATGTGCAATCACACTACATAGAAGACTACGTCGCGAAAAACAGGCTACAATAGAAAAAAACGGATTTTTAAAGAAAGAAAAACATATTAACATTACACCAGAGGTTTGTGAATTCTGCTTAGAATGCACAAAATCCACTGGCTGTCCTGCATTGAAGATCCTAGATACAGATTATGGAAACAAAATCGCTGTCGACCGATCAAACTGTGTAACAGATGGCGCATGTGCCCGAATTAAATGGGCATGTCCTTCCTTTGAAGAAGTTGTCATTACACGAAAGCATCCCCCATGCACAAGAACAATTCAACAGATACAAAAACCTATCAAGACAGAAACAAAGGAAGAGAACGAATGGGAAGATCCCGGTCTCTCAATGCTACTCTCCCAACTTAACATTGACACGACATATCCTCTACCACCACCACCTATAAAGACAATAGATAAAATTTGGAATGTCTATGCTGGTGGCGTAGGTGGAATGGGTATAGGTACTATCTCAAAAATCCTTGTCGTAGCCGGATATTTGCAGGGTTATCATGTAGATTTTTGTGACAGGAAAGGATTGGCAATCCGCAACGGTGGAACATACACCCATGTCACATACACGACAGAAGAAATGAAAATTTCACCGATAATACCATACGGAAAGGCGGATTTAGTATTAGGACTTGACATATTAGAGGCTGTTAGAAGCATCGTCTCAGACTCTGTTTTCAAGATAGCATCTGCTAAACGAACAGCAGCAGTTGTAAATACCGCAAAAACTGAAACAATCTCAACACTTATCGGTAAAGATGACTTTGATATTGATGATTTAGAAGAGATAATAAAAAGATGCACAAACTCATATTTGGGTGTTAATCTGTTTGATGTTTCTGAACACTTGTTCGGAACAAAATTGTACGCAAATATCATGCTAATTGGAACTGCATTTCAAAGAGGGTTGATACCACTTGAATTACAACCACTTCGCATAGCATTGAAACAGATGGTGAAAAGATCAAATCTAAAACAGAATATAAACGCATTCGAAGTAGGCAGATACTTAGCAGTCTACGAAATTGATGAAAGCCAACTCTTACAATCGGTCTATGATACACCTAAAGAAACTTATGAAAAGACATTGCAGGAGAAATACCAAATCCTTTCTTGTAAATTTCGAGGTAGACATCTATCAAAGTGCTATGCCGATTTAGTTGAAAGAACAATTGAGAAAATTAATCTTGATGATCAAACGAATAGATATCTCGCGCTCTATGTCTACGATCTAATTCAATTTGAGAATATCAATTATGCTGAATTATATATTGACAAGATATTACATATCTTTGAAAATGACTCAGGTGAATATGAAGCAACAAGAGCATCTATAAAATATTTACACAAGGTCATGCTGATAAAAGATGAAGTCTATGTGTCTCATCTACTTACTAGTAAAGAAAAACTTGCACGTGATAAAATCCGCTATAATGTAGATGAAAAGAACGGAGACAGAATCAAATATCTACATCTGAACAGACCACATTTCACAGTGATGGGTATTGATATTGAATATGATATGGATACTAGAAATTGGATGTTGCATATCATGAAAAAAATGAAATTCTTAAGAAGATGGTTATCAAAATGGCATGCAAAAGAACGGGAATTCAGAGAATGGTATATCAGGGAAGTAATAGACACATTCAATCCGGATAGTGAAGGAAAGTATACAAAGCATGTAGAAGCAATAAAATGTGTTGAATCTGTTCGTGGTTATAGAGAGATACGGTATCCAACAATGCAAGAAGCAAAAGCAACTGTAGCAAGACTGCTTTCGTAAGATTACGGTGGAACTTTCAATAGTATTATACACTTACATACAAGAAATTCAGTTACAGCGTCAAATGGACATCTCACATCAGATTACGGGTCATACGAAAATTATTGGGGTCATAGGTTCACCCATATCACATAGTCGTTCTCCGCAGATGCACAATGCAGCGATTTCTAAAGCATGTCTTGATTATGTTTATGTTCCATTTCATGTAAGGGCTGATGCAATTGAAGACGCAATAAATGGCTTCAGAGCGTTAAATGTAGTGGGAATAAATGTTACCATACCCCATAAACAATCGGTCATGCCATTTCTTACATCTATTTCAAGGGAGGCGGAACTTATCGGTGCAGTCAATACATTGACATTCAGCGATGGTGACATACATGGAGAAAACACAGATGCCCCCGGTTTCATTAAAGCTATGGAAGAAGTTGGCGCATCTTCTCCTAAGGACAAAGATGTTGTCGTAATCGGTGCTGGCGGATCAGCAAGAGCTGTTGTCGTATCATTAACCCTCACAGGAGCAAAAAAAGTTACTATTGCAAACCGAACTGAAGCTAGAGCAATCGCTTTAGTCGAAGAACTCTCTGATAAAATAAGTACAAACAACGAAACTGACGGTTATATCACGCAACTTATCGGGATGGGACTAACAGACACAAGATTGTCAGACGCAGTTCGTGAATGCACACTGATTGTAAATACCACATCTGCAACTATGGATGACACACACCCACTGTTAATAGACCAGGATTGGATACAGTCAAGCACAACTGTCTATGATATTGTATACACTCCACCCATGACAACGTTATTAATAGCAGCATCTAATAGGGGATGCACCATTGTAGGGGGAATTGGAATGTTAGTCCACCAAGGTGCTCTTGCATTTGAGCGATGGACAGGTGTTAAACCGTGTGTAGAGACCATGAGAACTGCACTTGCATAATGCATATTCGGTAGTCTGCTAAAATCCAAAGTAAACGGATTTACTAAACTATATCAGAAAGGATCAGAAATGCAGGAAGAACAGAAAACAGATGAGATGGAAGAACAGAATACGGAAAATCAAGAAGAACCCCAGAATGATGAAGAAAACCAATCTGAGCAAGCCGGACAGTCAATTAGATTTGTTATATTAGGGACACACTATACGATTAGGCCCACAGATGAATTAACTGCCGATGACATTGATGTTCTAATAACTTATGTCAAGAATCGAATAGATAGATATTCACAGAAAGGTTATGATCATACACGAATACCAATACTTGTTGCTTTTGACATTGCAAATGAACTGAGGGAATTGCAGCAGTTCTATGAATTGCCCATAAACCGTGCAATAGATAAGCTCAAATTTGTACTTGAACCCGACTAAATCAACATTTCTCCTGCTTTAGATTATCCATCATTACCGATTTTTTAGATATGAAACGGAGAACGTTACAATCTGGAAGATTGTGGCAGAGTACGCGTTTGGTATTCTGCATTAATAAAAAGGCATTATCAATCTGAAATAGTATATCTTTAATTTTTTTGAATTAAAACTCAAATTGTGTTAAAATAATGTAACACGTCTTATGCGAAAAATATAACTTACACCGTTTACACATCAATATTGGAGGAATTTCATGAAAATTGTAGGAACACTTTCTATTACTGCTTTTCTTCTCATGAGCATTATACTCATAGGTTGTGGCAAACTCAGTGAAGAAGAGTTTGAAATGTGGAAGAATGAACATGTAGCACAGATTGACCAGTCAAACACCGAGATCAAAACAGAAATTGCTAATTTAGATACCAAGGTTGAACAGAACAGCAAAGCAACTATGGAAGCAATTTCTAAAGCGAAAGATGAAGCTATTGCTGCTTCACAACAAGGGGATGCAGATACGATCGCCGCTGCAGAGCAGAAATCCAAAGAAGAAGATGCAAAACTACGATCAGATCTAACAAAAGATATCAGCATGCAGGTACAGAAAGCTCAGGAATTTGCAAAAGCCGAAGACGCAAAAACCAATAGTCAGGTAAAAACTCTTTCTGATTTACTCAACGCATTAGCCGATGATGTAAAGAAATTAACTGCAATAGTAACTGAAAATTCTAATGATATCTTAATTCTCAAGGAAGAAGTAACTTCAAAACCGACACTTCTTATAACAGTCAATTTTAACAGCGGACATACTGCTCTGTCCAAAGAAAATAAAGAAATGCTTGATGGAATCGTTGGTCAAATATTAGAGAATCCAGAAGCAGAAGTACTAATTGTGGGACATGCAGATGGTACACCAGTTCTCAGTGGCAATCATAGAAGCAATTGGGACCTTTCACAATCACGCGCGAATTCTGCTGCAAAGTACCTGAAAGAAAAAGGAGTTGACGCAGCAAGAATAAAAGCTATCGGAAAAGCGCATACTAATCCAGTTGCACCGCAAAATACGACCGCCGGTAGAGCAATGAATCGACGGGTAGAAGTGATTCTTAACCCCTCCGGTTCAAACTAAGCGGAATGTCATATTACAATTATACGGATCTTATATCTGAGGATGTTAGGATGTCCGACAACGGGCATCCTTATTTCTTATGCAAACACCTGCTAAACGTCAACGTGATATTTGTACGAGTAGTCTTGATGCATTATATTACAATCATGCTTTTTATCATTTGTCTGTCTACTGGTCTTTCATTTGGTGAACCCTTAGAAATTCCGTAGATGGTACTGCAATCGGCATTAGTATAAGTTCTAAGTTCTAATCTCTCCTTCGATTATCCTTGAAACATGTAAAGTTTTCCTTTCTGCTGTTAATCTGCCTTGTGTTTGGTGTAACCATCGGACGTTATTCGGAAACACCTATTGCACTCCTCTGTTTATTAGTAGCAATAGGTGCATTTGTATTTATAAGTATGGAATTAGCAATCTATGTGTTGCTAATTTGTCTGCCGTTTTCTTTCCGTTACATCATCCCAAATTTACTTGAAATACAAACACCAACAGAACCGTTGTTAGGTATGCTGACAGCGGGCTATCTAATTATAAAGATTGTAAACTATGTCCTCGGTAAACAATCAGAAAGCAGTAAATTTCCGTTACGACTACCAATCTGCTTATTCATTATTGTTACCTTCTTATCTACGGTCAATACACCAGACCTTTTCGGTACGATAAAGGGTGCTATACGAGCCACAACCTATGTCATGTTCAGTCTGGTACTCTATGATGTGATTCAACATCGTCAGATGCTAAAACGTATCTATATTGCATCATTCCCAAGTGCTGCGTTAGCTGTTGTGTGGACAATAATTGTGTTATTCTATAGTATAGACCAATGGCAGTGGACAAGTTCTTTTCGGAACTCACCTTTTACAAACTACTCTGTCTACGGTTCGTTTACAGCTATCTTCTTTCTGATCTGTCTCAGTCGTCTGTTTTTTGACAATAGTCAATATGACCGTGTCTTGTGGACAGGATGGCTCATCTGTTTCGGTTTAGGCTTAATTATGTGTTTCTCAAGAGGCGTATGGCTCTCAGTAATAATTGCTGTCGGTTTCATGATACTGCAATTAGGAAGAGGCGTTACACACAAAAAATTAATATTTGTCGGTGCTGTAGGTCTGATTCTCTTGGTATGTTTAAGCTTACCGGGTGTCTACAGTGCTGTCATTGAGAGAATCTCTACTACGGTTGATGTGGGTTATGCTTCTAATCGTGCACGTCTCATGCGGTGGGGACAGGCAGCAACAATGTTCCTTGAAAGCCCTATATTAGGAAAGGGATATGGTGCTTTTGCAATGTTATATGAGGAGGATGTCTCTCTCGTTGGCAACTACATCGCGCAATTTCAGTTAGGTGCACATAGCGAATACCTTCAAGTCATGGCAGAATTGGGAATCATAGGTCTCGTTATTTGGATGTGGCTAATTTTAGTTTTTCTGAGATACGGATTTCGATCCCTTACAATAATAAAAGATGCATTCTTTCGTTCCATAATCATCGGTCTAATGGCAGCTGAAATCTCCTTGTTGGTCCATTTCATTGTCAACAATCTCCTGAACGGAGATGCTATCGGTGTGCCATTCTGGGGAATCTATGGCCTACTTCCAGCTGTCGTGAAAATTGCAGAACACAACGAAAAAAATCTACCACATGAAACGCAAAATAAGGTATAATCTTATGATTAAAATTCTACTATAAAGGGGTATTTTATGAACATAATCCATGATACACCGCATCACCTAAAGAATAGATGGTTGTGAAAACTGATGATAGGAAAGTAATTGGAGACTTAGATGAATACGCGTAGTTTAGTTGCTGAATTTATTGGCACCTTTGCACTGATTTTTGTTGGGGCAGGCGCATTAGCAATAACACAAATAGGTATAGGTGAAAACGTCTACGGATTTGCCAACCTATTGACGGTAGCACTTGCACACGGACTTGTTACAGTTACATTTTGCTATGCTTATGGACAATTCTCAGGGACACACATAAATCCAGCAGTGACCTTGGGACTGCTTGCTGCAAAAGAGATAAAACTCACTACAGCTATTGGTTACTGGATAGTTCAATTTGGTGGAGGAATTTTCGGGGCATTAGCACTAAAAGGAGTTTTACCCGTTGAGGGAGACCTTGGGGTAACTATTCTGGATGATGATGTAAATATAATTCAAGGCGTTTTCGTAGAAATCATACTAACATTTTTTCTTGTGAATACTATTTTCAATACCGCGGTTAGTGGTAGGGGGGGAAACCTTGCTGGGTTGGTCATTGGTTTGACACTGATAGGATGCATCTTGATGGGAGGACCATTAACGCGCGCATCATTAAATCCAGCACGGACACTCGGTCCTGCCATTGCAAGCGGTATTTATACTGATATATGGTTGTATTTCGTTGGACCGGCAGTTGGTTCTGTGATGGCAGCGGTACTCTACGTTGGTGTTTTTAAAGAAAAAACAAAAATAGGCTAATGCACACTGATGGAGAATGTTCTCTCCTATCATTTCTATCAGATGCATGCAGTTGTCGTAAGATTCGTCCGCGAGATATGGATGGTCCTTCTGCATGTCTTCCTTGACTTGAAGAATGTTCTGAACCGTTATTTTTGACCCTTACACGTTTTCTATTCCTACTAACCCGGTGTCTCCTTCTCTGACCTTTGAAAGGTCCTCTATTGTGTTCATTCGTGGAATTTTCCATTTTCAGTTCTCCTTTGTTATATCATTGGTTTGTTCACTAAATTCGTTAGTTAAGACATATATAGTGAACTTCAGAATTAATGAAACACTCTGCAACGGGCGAGGTGACCTCGCCCCTACGCTGGGTGGTCTCCATCATCGGTGTATGAGGTGAAATGTCTCATTAATTGTTAACTTTACTATATATTATAGGTATGTTCGATTAATTTGTTTTGTAATGCAAAAAGGACTGATGGTTTTACCCACCAGTCCTTGTGATGCATAGTTAACTTTAACTTTCTTGGGAAGTTTCATTCACAGATTGCACACCGATCTGAATCTCCTTCGGTTTTGCTGCCTCTGCCTTCGGTATCGTTAGTGTAAGGATACCATCCTTATAGTCAGCTTTTATGTTCCCAATATCAACGTGTTTCGGTAGTGTAAAACTTCTTTGAAAAGTACCGTATTGTCTTTCTACACGATGATAACTCTTATTTTCAGTTTCCTGTTTCTGATTTTTCTCGCCTTTGATTGTAAGTAAATTGTCAGTGACAGAAACCTGAACATCTTCTTGAGCTACGCAGGGAAGTTCAGCGTTGATTTCAAAACCACTATCATTTTCAGAAATGTCTACGATCGGCATCCAAGAACTATTTTCTTCAGTACTTTCACTGTCATTAGATGACAGAAGATCTCCAAAAACTCTTCCCATCTGGTTGTGAAGATTGAATAGACTATTGACGGGTCTGTGTGTTGCTAAATATGCCATTTTTTTATCTCCTTTTATTGTATTGGTTGTATATTATGAGCAATTTCTATGCCAAATCAACTTTACCAAAAATGTTAGTCAATATACTAATCCTACCTGAACAAATATTATGCCAAAACAATACAAATTAATTGAAAAATAGAAAAGATGTGTCCAATACTTACTCTGTGACAGGGTTTAGAGATAATTTCGAGAAATCTTTATGAGATAATTGAAGGTTTTGTATCAATGGTAAGTTGGACGATGATAAAATAGAGTAGAAAAACAAATGAAGCCAGAATGTCAAACTGACGCGTGTCTGTCATTATGAAATGATGCAAGTGTCAAAAAGACAATATCGTTAGACTCTACTAACTGTTCTGACAGAGCTGACGCATGAGTTGAAACTTGAAGGGATAGCACGTTAACTTGTCAATAAAATCCAGAAGTAATTTGATTAGAACTCTATCAACTAATTCAGCTTGATACAGAATATGTTTTGGTATAGTACTGGGAGCATCCCTCCAACTCACAGCGAATGAGAAATCACCAGTTAAAATTTGAGGACTTATGTGTATTTTTCTGCTAATTGAACTATACTGTGAGGGTCAACTATGCGGGTTATTTAACACATTGATCTTATCCCTGATGCAACATTATGCAATGCGACTGGATTGGCAGTCATGTAAGGAATAATTATATCTGCATACTGTTTACAAGATTCGGTGTAGACAGGAAAATTTGGAATAACATCACGGCGATACCAATTGACGACTCTTTCAAGATCACCGTGTCTACCGACGTCACGCAGTATTCGCCGCAATACACGCTCATGTGCATCAACATCTAAATATATCTTCATGTCAATTAACTCACGAAGTTTTTGGTTCCAGAATATAAGGTGTCCCTCAACCATTACCTTTTCCCGTTCTTCTGCTGAGAACTCTGACCAGTCTCGAAAATAGGAGTCTTGATGTAGGGTAATGAGAGAATAATTGGTAAGTTCTTCAGTCAAAGCAGCTGTGAAAGTTGTTTTACCTGGTGCTGAACCCCCCATGATACCTACAGTTATTGGATGTTCTACCATAATGTCATTTACGTATTTCTCCAAATGTCATTTAACCAAATTAAGATTATCACAGAATCGGAATAAAGTCAAACTCCGATTTATCAGGGTTCTTCAGTTTTAAGAATTATCAGTTTTTGTGTAGGACTAATAGTGGACTTTGTAGGTTGGTTAGAGTGTAGCGAAACCCGACAGAATCTTGAGCGTGTTGGGGTTCGCTTCGCTCTACCCAACCTACGGACAAATTCAATAAATTAACGTTTGTTGCGTAACTCTTCAGAATCACCTAAAACTGAAAAACCCTGCCGATTTATTTGACTTCTGATGAAAATTCATGCTATTCTAATAGTATCCGAAAGGATGAAAATAAACATTATGTAAAAGGTGAAAGTTCTGGAGATATGAATATGTTCTGGGAAAATATTGAATCGCAATACAATGTCGCAGCAGCACATCAGTTTTTATTGCATTTTAACGTTGATGATCTGCAGTTTGATGAACACTTCGGTTACTTGCCAACATTAGATTTTGTTATGGAACAACTCAATGCACTCGGATGTCGCTTAGTTCTCGGTTATAATGCTACGCAAGGATTCATTTGTCCAGGAGTTGGTAATTGGATAAACACACAGAAATTACTTGGATTAATTCCTAAGGATCAAGGAATACCTGATGAGACTGAAGATAGGCAAAGGATTAATTCACGATTAGTAATCAATAAGTTACATGAAGACCCTTTCTATAAAAGTGACCCGTTGCCAACTAAGGATCTGTCAAATAAACTGCATGAACTTTTAAAACAAGAGAGAGTTAGAATTGGATTAGTGATAGACAACCTTGAGCAGATTGCACCAAGTAATTATGTATCTAACATAGGTGTTCCAGAGCATGCTAAATTTTTCTTTCACCAACTGCAGAATTGGGCTTCAGACCTTGAAATCCGCAGAAAGAAACATATTATCATTCTTCTAACTCAGAATACTTTTGACATCCATCCTCACTTTCTTGTGAATCAGGAAATACCTATAATAGAAGTACCATTTCCAGACTATGAACACAGATTAAAGTTCATTGAGCATATAAGTACAATTCCCCAAGAAATTACACAAGAAGGAGAACCTGACAAAAAATTAGAGGTTAAGTTAAACCTCGGAAATGCTCGTGAAAAACAAGTGTTAGCACAGGAAACTGCAGGGCTCAACCTTTTTGCAATACACGATTTAGTCCGTCAAGCAGCATCATTAAAGCAGAAAGTTGAAGGACCCTTACTTGCAAATTATCGCAGAGAAAGCGTAAAGGTATTCAGCCACGGGATTATAGAGGTACACGAACCCCTTACAAATCCCAGACAACATTGGTCAGGTCATGTAACAAGACTCATAGAAGATATTGCTGATGGTTTGAAGGAAAATGACTTGCGTCGTGTACCTCGAGGGATACTCCTACTCGGACCTACAGGAAACGGAAATATATTTGCAGCCCGAATGTTAGCAGGACAGACTAACATGGCATTTATTCAACTGCGTTACGCTAATCAGGTCAGTGAAGTGACGATCAATATAAGTGAGAATGGGAACAGTTATGAGAGAAACTTGGTTTCTGCTATAAACTATATACGCGGTCTTGCTCCTGTTGTTGTATTTATGGATGAAATAGAACAAGTTTCACCCCATCACACAACAATTAAGACAGGTTACAGTGAAAGACCACTTCCTGCTATTCTAACGAATGCTATTAGTGATGCAACATTGCATGGGAAAGTTATATGGGTCGGAACATCAAGTCGTCCAGACATTATTCCATCTATTTTCCGGCGTCAGGGCATCTTTAGTCACAAAGTAGTTCTGTTACCACCAATTCGAGATAGTCGTGCAGGTATATTACAGTTTTTCTGTCGATTTCATACCCGTGAAGAGATGAATTTTCAAGAAATATCAAGGGACCCAAGACTACGTGGAGTGAGCGTAAACGACCTGAATCAGATTGCACAGCGAAGTCATAACATTGCAAAACGGAAGAAAAGAAACTCATTTAATGAGGAAGATTTACGTGAAGCAGTAGCAGACTATATACCAGACTATTCTCCAGAAATGCGTCTGTTCATGGTCTTGTTGGCACTTCAAGAAGCGAATTCGCGTGCTATGATTCCCGACAGACTTCCACCACCATACCAGGAATTTGTAAATGAAAACAGAATTGACAAGACAAAGGTAAACAATAGATTGATGGAACTCAGTAAAGAACTCGGTCTAAGTACATGACATTGAGTACATTTACAATTTATAAATAGAATACCCCTATTGACATTCAACAGGGGTATTCTAGGGGTATTCTCCTCTATATCTTATCTAATTAAATGTGTTAAATGTGAGGAAAACCTCCTCACGATGTACAATTACTCTTCTTCATAACGGTTTTGGTAACGGGGCGCGGGTCGACGTTCACGTGGACGTGCCGGATTGACTTTTAATGGGCGTCCCATCAATTCTTGTCCATCAAGAGCTTCAATTGCACGTTCACCATCTTCTTGATTTTCCATCTCAACGAAACCGTACCCTTTGGAACGACCATCGTACCGGTCACGGATAATTGTTACCGATGCCAGTGGTCCGTGTGGTTCAAAGAGTTCTTCCAAATCGGTTTCTGTCGCTGCATAAGGTACATTGCCAACGTAGATGTTCATCTCGTTTCTCCTTTTGATATTGAAATAACGGGAATGTGAGAAAACTGAGTACTGTCAGCAGGTTCTATCGGCAGGCATTTGGCAGCAAGCGAAGATTGGCAAAAATGAACTCGGATTCTTATCAATCTTTTTCGGAAGGCATCACAATCATCAAGGATGTTACGGGTTCCAAAACGTAAAACTGTCAAAATACTATGCATAAATTGGTTCGCAGACACCATCACATTTCCCAAACGTTAACATGATACTATAAAAAAATAAAATTGTCAAATTTCATTATACTACAGATAATTATTTCGCTTCCATCCAATTATCACCAATACCGGTCTCTGTTCGAAGCGGAACTCTTAATGTCATAGCTTTTTCCATCTCTTCTGAAACTATCTTAGCATGGGTTTCAGCAAGCTCAGTAGGGGATTCAAGTACCAGTTCGTCATGAATTTGTAATAACAACTTCATAGCTAACTGATCTTTATCAATTCTCTCTTGAACTCTTACCATAGCTGCTTTTATTAAATCCGCAGCTGTTCCTTGAATTACAGTATTAATAGCGAGACGTTCACCTAGACTCTGACGGCTCTGAGAGTGTTCAAATATCTCAGGTATTGCGCGTCTACGACCTGTTAATGTCGTTACATAACCGTTCTCTAACGCTTGTTGAATACATCTTTGGAAGAACAAATTAATTTCAGGAAAACGCGCCTTGTAATTTGTTATTAGTTCCCGTGCCTCATCTGTATTCATCCCTTGAATTCTACGTGCTAAACCAGACGGTGAAACACCGTAGATGATACCAAAATTAACAATCTTTGCTTTGTCTCTTAATTCCCTGGTTACTTCCTCTGTTGAAACCTTATAAACCTCTGATGCAACCGTTGTATGAATATCCAAATCCTGATTGAAGATCTCCATAAGTTTAGGGTCTTTACTAAAGTGTGCCAATACACGCAGCTCAATCTGCGAATAATCTGCGCGGATCAATTTATGTCCATCAGGCGCAATAAATGCTTTGCGTAACTGACGACCAATTTCTGATCTAACGGGAATATTTTGAAGATTAGGATTATCAGACTGTAGGCGTCCAGTAGCTGTTGTCAATTGATATAAATGCGTATGGATACGTTTTGTATCATCATTCACAGCGTGTTTTAACTGTCCAAGATATGTACTCTGTAGATTACGATACTGTCTATACTCAATGATTAAACGTGGAACAGTTGTTCTTGGATTATTGATGTCCTCTTGTGCTGCAAGTGCTTCAAGCACGTTAGCATCCGTTGAATTTCTTCCCGTTTTTGTCTTACGGACAGGTGTGAAACCGATCTCGTCAAACAATACTTCTGCAAGTACACTCGGTGATCCAATATTGAATCCGTAACCTACTAGATCGTGTATTTCTTTCTCTCGTTCTTCAACAAGTTGGTCAACAATTCTTCTCTGTCTATCAATCTCATTGGTATCACACACGATACCATTAAACTCCATCAAAGCAAGTATTGGTCCAAGAGGGGATTCTATATTTCTCACAAGTTCATCAGTGTTTGTTTTCTCAAGTTTCGGCTTAAAAAAATGATAGAGTTGGAGGACAATGTCAGTATCTTCAGAAGCGTATTGTGTTACTTCTTCAAAAGGTCTTTTGTCAATAGATGTAGAGTCTTCTTCATCACCAATCAGGTCAGAGAGAGGGATCATCTTATGGTTTAAGTGTAGCAGTGCTAAATTATCAAGATTATGTGACGGTTGCCTTGGATCAACGAGTTGACTTGCCAACATCGTATCAAAGACTACCCCTTGTAATTGTACACCGTGTCTAAGGAAGATACTTGCATCAAACTTCAGGTTGTGTCCACATTTTGGTAAATCGGGATTTTCCAAAATAGGTTTGAGTTTTGATAAAACTGTTTCCTGATCTAAATGCTTTTCAAGAGTAGGTGATTTGATAGGGACATAAACTCCCTGTTTTGGTTTCCATGAAAAACTGATGCCGCACAGACCGGCATTGCGATACAATCCATCAGTCTCAGTATCAACTGAAATTATGTCTTGTTGTGAAAGCGTTGCTCTGAGTTCAGTAAGTTGTTCTTCAGTTGTAATTGCAGTGTACTCACCAGATTTAGCTGTCGTGAAATTTCCTTCTTCTATGATCTTCACTTTTTCAAGTTCCATCGCTTCAAGCCGTTCTTTCCTGGTCGTTTTCACATCAACTTTGGTTCGGTCAGTATCACTATTTCCATTTGCATAATCCGATATCTGATTCAGAAATCGTTTCAGTTCAAGTTGTTTGAAAAGAGTTCTAACTTTACTCATGTCAGGGGGTTTGACACGTGCTTTTTCCATTGTGAAATCGAGGTCCGCATCCCGTTTTAATGTGACAAGTTCTTTTGAGAGTGATATATACGCTTTAGCCTTCTCTAAATTCTCACGACGTTTACCCTTGATCTGCTCAATATTCTCATAGATATCATCTAGAGTGCCATACTCTTGAAGTAGTTTAGCAGCGGTCTTCAATCCTATTCCCTCAACACCCGGAACGTTATCAGATGTATCTCCCATTAGAGCAAGTGCATCTATAACTTGGTCCGGTGTAATGCCTTTGTTCTCCATGAGTGATTCAACGTCTATAATAGTGTCTTTATTTATGTCAAACATCGTAACGCGTTCACACAGTAATTGCTCTAAGTCTTTATCTTTTGACACTATTCTAACATGAACATCTTGTGTATTGGGTGAATTAAGTATATGCTGTGTGACAGATGCAATAATATCGTCTGCTTCTAATTCCGGTTTTCCGATGACGGGAATCTCCAATGTCTCAAGTAGTTGTTGAATTCGTGGAATCTGTGTCACCAAGTCATCTGGGGGAGTTTTACGATGTCCTTTGTATTCTGCATACAACTCGTTCCGGAATGTATCTCCTGGTGTGTCAATAGCAGCGATGATATACTCAGTTTTGAAATCCGTTAGCAATTTCATAAGCGTGCCAGTAAATCCGAAGATGGCATTTGTTGGTTCACCTGTAACTGAGCTAACAAGACGGGTCTGTATAGAATAAAATGATCTAAATATCTCAGCCATAGTGTCAATAATATAAAGTGTTTTGTGATTTTCGATTGATGTCATAATAATATTCCTTTCAATAGACAAATTCAGTTAACCTTAGATTGTAATTTAGCCATTTGGATAGTGCCACATCCTGAGTGAATCGGAGGCGGATAGACCCGCTTCTTGACCGAGTGCAAAAGCGGTTGCAATTAAGTTTCGTTCACCTGATATAATGTCACCTGCTGCAAAAAGTCCTGGAATTGGAATCCCATTACTATCTAACATCTGCATATCTTCATTTGCGATAATCAGTCCTTCCTCATCTTTTTGGTAATCCCATCCATCTAAAAACTTGGTGTTTGGGATTAGACCTTCATCAACGAGGAAGCCGTGGAAGAATAACTGAGTTCCATCCACCATTTCAAAACCTAGTAGATCGGTCTTTTCACCGATATGTTGTTTTATTTTTGTCTCAATTATCTGGATTTTTCTTTCTTGAATCTGTTTCAATACTGAAGTGGACATACCGTGTGGTCGTCCATTGGTTAGGATTGTAATTTTATCCGTAAAATCCTGTGCCCCGATTGCTGCCTCATATATGTAGTCTCCCACGCCGAGGAGGGCAAGGTGTTCGTTTACATGTAAATGGCCATCGCAACGGATACACACATGCCATCCTTTACGATTTCCAGCGTAACGGAACACGGTAGCATACTGTTTGTAGAGACGATCTTCATCTGCTTGAAACTCAATGTCAGGCCATTTATCGTCAAAACCTGATGCCACAACCACTGTGTGAGATCTGAAATGTTCAAACTGCATTGGTATTGTTTGATCTTTCTTTAATGCAGCAGTTGATGCTTCTATTTCAAAAAAATCGTTGTCTCGTGTTAGTCGTGTAACCATTCCATCTTTTATGTCAATACCTGTCGTACGTTTTGTATCACCCAGCATGAAATTTACCACGGGTCGGTTTTCCATCCATCTCATCAGTTCTTTCGCAAAGTTAGGACCTGTAATTCCGTGGAATACGGGTGCATCTTCAATTTCTACAGATTTTGACCAATATGCTCTTCCTCGGCTAAAACTGACTTTTCCTGAATGTAGTACCAGCACATGCCGCATCTGATGACTTGCGGAAACTGCAGCTTGTGTTCCTGCGGGTCCTGCACCAATTACGGTTACATCGTAAATTGCATCAGACATATCCTCAGTTCCAATCGTTAATGCTATAGATCGTATTTTTTCCAACGTTGATTTACAAGTTCAATTATTTCTTCAGACATCTCAATTTCAGGTGGCCATTCTCGATGGTAACCTTCCTCTTCCCATTTAGTTGTAGCATCAATACCCATCTTTGAACCTGCACCGAGTAGCGGCGCAGCGTGGTCGAGCACATCTACAGGCCCCTCAACGATAGTAACATCCCGTTTCGGATCAACGTTACTACCTACATAAAAGAGTACTTCCTCAACATTCTGTACATCTACGTCTTTATCAACGACAATGATGAATTTGCTGAACATCAGTTGTCCGAGCCCCCAGAAACTATGCATCATTTTTTTCGCTTGGAATGGGTATCTCTTATCAATTGAGATCAGTGCAAAGTTGTGAAATACACCGAACAGAGGCAAGTTCATATCAACTAATTCAGGAAGTTGTGTCTTAATTAATGGCATGAAGATACGTTCAGTTGCTTTCCCCATAAAGCAATCTTCCATCGGTGGTTTTCCAACAATAATCGTCTGATAGATAGGGTCTTTCCTATGCGTTATAGCAGAGATACGAAATACAGGGTACTCATCAGGCATGGAATAGAAACCGGTGTGATCCCCAAAAGGTCCTTCTATACAGGTTTCATCTGGTTCAATGAATCCTTCAATTATGATATCTGCGTTGGCTGGTACCATCATATCAATTGTTTTGGCAGTTACCATTTCCACATTCGATTTTCTTAAAAAACCAGCGAATAGGAGTTCATCAATTCCAGATGGGAGCGGAGCGGTGCCAATGTACGACATAACTGGATCCCCGCCAATTGCAATGGCGACAGGCATCTGTTCATTTGCTTGTTTATATTCACGATAATGTGCTGCACCATCGTGATGTATTTGCCAATGCATTGCTAATGCATAAGGATTTAGTTTTTGTAAACGATATGTGCCAACATTACGTTGACTTGTATTGCGGCTATGTGTATAGACTTGTGGTAATGTGATGTATTTATCAGCATCCATAGGCCAACACTTAATCAATGGCAATCTATCCAAAGATGCGTCTTCGCCAGTCAAGACAATTTCTTGTGATGCACCTCGTTTGACAGTCTTGGGTGGAAAATTAGTCAGTTGGGAAATAATTCTAAGGATTTTCACCTTATCCAGAAGGGATTCGGGTGGATCAATTTTTATCATTCTTTCAATTTCATAGGCGATACGAGATAGGTCATCAACGCCAAGTGCCATTGCCATCCTTGAATATGATCCATAAGTATTGATCAGCAATGGCATTTCACTTCCTTCAACATTTTCGAATAGGAGAGCGGGGCCACCTATTTTACTAATACGATCTGTTATTTCACTAATTTCGAGATCGGGTGAAACTTGTGTTTTTATACGTTTGAGTTCACCGGCGCGATCCAGAGCTTTTACAAAATCTCTTAGGCTTGAATATGCCATTTTACACCTCTGTACTTTATTAAATTAAAACGATAGGTTTATAGATTCATCTTCATGTTTTTTATCATCTGCTTCGAAGGATCATACATCAGTAGTGTCGTCTCAGTATTTAGTGCATTGGATGATTTTATATTTACAAGAGCATTCATGTGATAATTGCTGAAATTCAGAAAACTTGTAAAAGAATGGATGCTCACGTTGCCGTATAACGCATTTTTTTTATGATTCTGATATATTATTCACGGGAAACATTTTGAGAACGAATTTGACGATTGATGAAAAACAGAGATTCATTTTGTATTTATGCATGTTTGTTGAATGCAGTCTCAAACCGTTGTCTCAGTATATCGGGGCTTGTGTGCATATAGATCAGTGTTGTATCTAAGCTGGCGTGTCCTAATGCGATGCGTACTGATTCTAGGTCGTGTGTTGCTCGGTATAGTTCAGTTCCGAATGTATGTCTGAGGTCGTGTGGTGTGAATCGCAGTCCTATTTTTTCTGATGCGGATTGCATGATGCGTTGAAAATCGCGTGGTGCAAGTCGGTTTTTTGTTCGTAGTGTGCAGAAGAGTGGGCTATTTAGATCATTTTTTTCATTTCGTTCTATCTTCCATATTAGAAAGTCGTTGAGTGCGTCTCTAACGTCTTGGACGAGTGGTATTCTTCTTGCTATTTTATTTTTTGCGATTGTTGCTCTTACTTCTAGTGTTGTAACGATTTGTCCTAGTTTTTTTATATCGCCGATGTTTATTCCGCAGGTTTCTGCGTTTCTGAGTCCTGTTCTGAGGCAGAGGAGGATGAGCATTCTATCTCGTTCTTTTAGTTCTGTGGATTCTAGTAGAATTTTTTGTTGTAATTCGTCAAGGACTCGTGGTTGTTGATTTTTTCTTCTTTTATTTTTTGCCATTTATGTTCTCCATTGAATTTACGGATTTGATTTTATAATTTATGATTTTTTATGTCAATGATTTAATGACGTATTGCACGTACAATACGTCATTAAATATAAGTACAGTTACACTTCACATTCTGTTATCTGATTCAAACAAACTACTAACCCATAAAAATAATCCTTACCTCAATACAAAATCATGAAAATCACTTGCATTTCAAATCTAATTGGTGTATCCTCTTTAATAAATTAATATAACTATAATAATCACTTGCTCGATCTCAAAATAAATTCTATAAATTATACCTTCACCTTCTACACAACATGTTCATTAAGTATCATTCAGTTTCATAAACTACACTTATCTCAGATCAGTTAATCAAAATTATGTAAAAATATAGATAAACGTTGTTGATAACTATTCTCAATAAACAACCGTCTATTGAGAATACATCTCAATAAGCAAAGACTTGTTGAGAAACTATATCAATAAAACAATTTTCCCGTTTCGTAAAAACTATAATGCTAAATTCCGTAATTCTCAACCGGAGGAATTAACTTGAATAAAAAATATACAACACTTATCACTCTCATAATCGCAACCTTACTCATAGTAGATAACACTACAGCAACAATTAAAGTTGGACTCATCTATGACATACACGGCCGCGGCGACCTCTCATTCTGCGATGCCGCATACAAAGGCGCAAAAAAAGCTGAAAAAAAATGGAATATCACACTAAAAGAAATTAATCCAACACAAAATACAGATACAGAAAAAGCACTAAGAAGACTCGCACAACTCAAATTCGACCTCGTCATCGGCGTCGGATTCCTATTCCGTGAACCCATGAACCGTGTAGCACCCGATTTCCCAAACGTTAACTTCGTACTCATCGACGCAGAAGCAAAACCAAAAAACGTCGCTTCACTCATATATAAAGCACACGAAGGAACATTCCTCGCAGGAGTCATAGCCGCACTAAAAACAAAAACCCAAAAAGTCGGATTCATCGGTGGCATGAAAATACCACTCGTAGAAGCATTCGAAATCGGATTCAACGCCGGTATCAAAAAAATAGACCCTAACGTTAAACTACTAGTCAACTACGTCGGCGTTACACCAAAAGCATTTGACAATCCAGCCAAAGCAAAAGAACTCGCTCTAGCACAATATAACAAAGGAGTCGATATTATCCTCGTGGCAGCCGGCGCAAGCGGATTAGGAGTTCTTGAAGCAGCAACACAAACAAAGAAATATATAATCTGGGTTGACTCAAACGGTAATGGCTTGCTCCCAGGACAAGTTCTTACAAGCATTATTAAAGGTGTTGAACTCTCCGTATACCAAATGATTGAAAATACGATAAACAATTCATTCTCCGGAGACGTTAAACATTACGGTCTTAAGGAGGGGGGTGTAGAATATATCGTGGATAAAGATAACAAAATGCTACTCTCTGAAGAGATTCTAAAAATAGTACAAGAATTCAAAGAAAAAATCATCTCAGAAGAAATCACAGTACCGCATGAACGATCACAACCAGAAACTAAAAAAGTAAAAAGGAAGTAATCTTTGGATCGACTAATGAACGTTATACTATGTGATGACCCTCCACAAATACAAAGTTTTCCTCACGGTGTAGATCTACTAAATGAAGATGTCGTTGATAATATCATTGCACTCCTAAATGATAAACCACAGAATGTAGTTGTGTAAAACCGAACTAATTTTACATCGTTACCTTCAATATATAGGCAATTCATGCAAAAAGAAAAACTTATTAGAAAGATCGGTGTTGACACTGGCGGAACTTTCACCGACATTGTTTTGTTGGTACCAGATTTTGAATTGACACATAAGGTCCTTTCCACACCAAAAAATCCCGCAGATGCAGTGATTAAAGGTGTCAGCGAGATTATGAAGATGCACAATATTAATTCTTATGAAGATATCGCTATTGTACACGGGTCAACTGTGGCAACAAATGCACTCCTTGAATATGGTGGGGCACACATCGCTCTCATTACAACAAAAGGATTTGAAGATGTTATAGAAATAGGGAGACAAGCACGAGAAAATATCTACGACTTGTGTGCGCAACGTCCTAAACCATTAGTTCCCGCCAAACATAGATTCGGGATTAAGGAAAGAACATTGCATACTGGCGAAATTCAAACTGAAATATCACAAGATGAACTAAATGCCCTGTCTCGTAAACTTAAGATATTAGATTTAGATGCAATTGCAATCTGTTTCCTGTTCTCCTATGTTAATCCAAAAAATGAAAAGATCGTTGCTGATTATCTCCAGAACCTGAATATACCGATCTCTTGCTCTTATGAAATCTTACCAGAATACAGAGAATACGCACGATTCAGTACCACCGTTGCTAACACATACATCCGTCCTGTCCTAGAGAAACATCTGTCAACTTTGTCGGAATCTGACAAGTTTCCGAGATCATTCCACATCATGTTATCAAACGGAGGATGCATCTCAACAGAGAATTTTGAATCCGCAGGTATAAATACCGTCCTCTCTGGTCCAGCAGGGGGAGTCATAGGTGCTTACAACATTGCACAACACACAGGATACAACAGAATCATCACTTTTGATATGGGCGGCACTTCTACAGATGTTAGTCTATGTGACCAAAGGATAACAATAACTACCGAAAACACTATCAGCGGTTTACCTATAAAAGTTCCACAAATTGATATTCATACTGTTGGAGCAGGCGGAGGCTCCATTGCAACTGTCGATTCTGGTGGAGCTCTACGAGTCGGTCCAGAAAGCTCAGGTGCTATACCCGGTCCGATATGTTACGGAAACAGTGGAGAAAACATCACAGTCACCGATGCAAACGTCTTCTTAGGTCGTATATCACCTGAACTATTCTTGGGTGGAAATATGTCTCTTGCAGTCGATGCTATTGATCGCCATCTAAGAAACTTCTCTATTAAAATCAACCTTACTTTACAGGAAACAGCCGAGGGAATATTAAAAATCGCAAACGCTAAAATGGAACGGGCAATTAAAGTAATTTCAGTCGAACGTGGTTACGATACACGAGATTTTACGCTCGTATCATTCGGTGGAGCAGGCGGATTACATGCAGCATTCCTTGCAGAGAATCTGGGAATAAAGACTGTACTGATTCCCCCCAATGGCGGATTGCTATCGGCTTATGGTATGTTATTCGCTGATGTAGTCAAAGATTATTCACAGACAGTCCTATGGAAAACAGATCATCATGTTGAAGAATTACACAAGCAGTTAGAAATCGGTTTTGAAACTTTACTAACACAGGCTGTAAAGGATATGAAAAGAGAAGGATTTGCAGTGGACCAACTTCTTATCAATCGTTCACTGGATATGCGGTATGAGGGACAATCCTATGAATTGTGCATTCCATACCATTCCAAAGAGATGAACTTTCTGCCAGAATTCCATGCTATGCACCAACAAAGATTCGGCTATTCACGACCAGATGCAGTGGTAGAGGTAGTCAACTTAAGGCTCAACGCAATTGGAGAAACAGAAAAACCTAAATCAAAAAAAGCCCCCCTCTCGAATTCTGATCCCTCAAAAGCGAGGATTAAGAAAGGTCAGGTCGTTTTTGATGGTGAAAAATGTCCGACTGAATTCTACAATCGCGAGTCCTTAAAACCGGGTAATCGCGTCAAAGGACCAGCCATAATTACCGAATTTAGTACTACAACTATTGTCCCACCTAATTCTGTTGCAGATGTTGACGCGTACGGAAATCTGATTTTGCAAGAGTCGCCATAGGTTGATTGAATACATCGAATAACTAACCTAAATCCCATTCTTTTACATTGCGTTTTCCTCGCTTTCTTGCTATACTTCTTTTTACCAATGATATGAATTAAATGTTTTTATCAGAGTTAACCTATGCCTAAACTTGAATTCAACGGAAAACATCATATCTATACTCACCATTTCACCGTTCCATGCCGCCCACTCCCACTTGAAACAGATGAAAAACAAAAAGCAATTTGATGAAATATCAGCTCAACTAAAAGATGATACATACACCACAAAAAAATAGGATTGCACACGTGTCAAATAGATAAATTTGACAACCTATATGATGAGTGGTATTATATTAATCTGACAGTACATATCACTTATCAGAGAACTAATATGAGCGATTCTCCAGAAACTATCTTATGCAAGAATTGTAACACAGAAATAGAAACTGATGCTATTGTAAGAAATCACAAAGTCTGTCCAGTATGTAATAGGCACTACCCTATGGGGGCAAGCGAACGCCTCAATCTTCTCATTGATGATGGGACATTTCAAGAAACTGATACGAACTTATACTCAATTGATCCCTTGGAATTTCCTGAATATACCGAGAAACTTGAACGCGACATCGCTAAAACTGGGTTACGTTCAGAAATGCTGACAGGTACAGCTAAAATTGGAAAAAATAACGTGGCAATCGCAATCGGCGATGTCGGTTTTATTGGAGGGACATGCGGTGCTGTTATCGGTGAAAAAGTTACACGTTGTATTGAACATGCAGGTGAAAACCAATTACCACTTGTAATCATTTCTGTGAGTGGGGGTATGCGAATGCAAGAAGGAACATTGGCGTTAATGCAAATGGCGAAGA
Organism: Candidatus Poribacteria bacterium; assembly: GCA_965208245.1. Classification (GTDB taxonomy): domain Bacteria; phylum Poribacteria; class WGA-4E; order WGA-4E; family WGA-3G; genus MSPOR6. The sequence goes on along the minus strand of OZ242325.1, from coordinate 3,165,635 downwards.
CCGCTGCTGCATGCACTGAATATACCAATAACGGCGGTTTCTATATCTCAGTTCTCACCGATCCTACGTTCGGCGGTGCAACAGCGAGTTACTCATCCCTTGGTGATGTGATCATCGCTGAACCGGGGGCACGAATAGGATTTGCAGGTCCCCTTGCCGTCGCAAGCTTACAAGAAGAACTTCCTGAAGACTTCCAGAAAGCTGAAACATTGGTAACCTACGGATTTATTGACAATATCGTACACCGTTCAAGGATGCGTCAGTTGCTAATTGACCTTATCTCGTTTGCAGACGAAAAAGAAGCAAACTAAAACGTCACATCTCTCGTCATATATTCCCTTGAGTGAATCATTCATGAAGAGTATACTGTGCCGATTTCTGTCACTTTATTGGAATTTATACGTATTAAATAAAAAGTTGTTTAAATAAACAATTAGTATGTTGCTGTTATTATAGGTTAGGTATTAGATAAGAAATCTATTAGGCCGTAAACTTGACACATATAAGTAAAAGAAGGAATTAAAAAACAAAATGTCTAAGTCATTAGTAGTTGTGGAATCTCCAGCAAAAGCAAAAACGATTGAGAAGATTTTAGGGTCTGATTATATTGTTGACTCATCTGTAGGACATATCGTAGACCTACCAAAAAAGGAACTCGGTATTGATGTTGAAAACAATTTTGCACCGAAATATGAAACGATTCATGGAAAGGGTAAAGTTGTCAAAGCAATCAGGGAGAAAGCACAACAAGTTGATTGCATTTACCTTGCAGCTGATCCTGATAGAGAAGGCGAAGCAATCTGTTGGCATCTTGCTAATGAACTGAAGAAAACAAAAAAACCGATCTTTCGTATCGTTTACAATGAAGTCACTCAAAGTGCAATATTAGCAGCAATTGAGAACCCTGGAGATATTGACCAATCACTCGTAGATGCACAGCAAGCACGACGGGTATTGGATAGACTGATCGGATGGAAGATCAGTCCACTTCTATGGAGAAGTGTGAAACCTGGATTAAGTGCAGGTCGAGTGCAATCTGTCGCAGTTAGACTGATATGTGAACGTGAAGCAGAAATTGAGGTTTTCAACGCAGAAGAATATTGGACTCTCACTGCTACATTAACCCCCGATACAAAAGAACATCTCTTTCAAGCAAAATTGCATAAGATTGGTACGAAAAAAGGTGATCTAAACAACTACGGCTTTCTAATAGACGAAGCGCATGCTAATAATTTAGCAGAAGACGCAAAAGAACAGTCTTTCGTAGTTGAAAAGGTAAATAAACGGGAACGAAAGCAGAAACCTGTTGCTCCATTTATTACAAGCACTTTACAACAAGAAGCTGCCAGGAAACTACGCTTTTCGGCAAAAAGAACGATGATGGTTGCACAGAAACTCTATGAAGGATTAGAAATTGGTAAAGAAGGTTTAGTCGGATTGATTACATATATGCGTACTGACTCAACTCGTGTTGCACAAGATGCTCTTACTGCTGTTAGAAGTTATATCAAAATAACTTATGGAGATAAATATCTACCTGGACGTGCAGTCAGTTACCGTAGTAAAAATGGGGCACAAGATGCACATGAAGCAATTAGACCGACTTTACCAATGAAGACACCCGATTCCTTAAAATCACACTTAACTTCAGAAGAATTTCGTCTTTATGGATTAATTTGGAAACGGTTTATTGCCAGTCAGATGAATCCTGCCATACTTGATTCAACAACTATAGACATAAAAGCAGGACGCTATCTCTTCCGTGCTACCGGCTCCGTTATCAAGTTCGACGGTTTCAGACGCATCTATATGGAAGGTAAAGACAATATATCTTCTGATGAAGAAAATAATAATGACGAAAATAATAATGACGAAAATAATAATGACGAAAATAATAATGACGAAAATAATAATGACGAAAATACTTCACTTCCAGATGTTAATGTAGGTGCAACGCTTGATCTAAGGAAATTAGACCCTAAACAACATTTTACACAACCCCCACCACGTTACAACGAAGCAACCCTCGTTAAGACGTTAGAGGCAAAGGAGATCGGAAGACCGAGCACTTATGCATCTATCCTCTCTACAATTCAAGATCGGGGCTACGTGACGAAAGAACAGAGGAAACTATTGCCAACAGATGTTGGACGACTTGTTAATGCGCTTCTAATTCAAGGTTTTCCTGATATTGTTGATGTCGAATTCACAAAAGAGATGGAACAGAAACTGGATACAATTGCTGAAGGGAAGATTACATGGAATGACACACTCAGCGAATTTTATCCTCCTTTTCAAGATGCATTGAAACAAGCACCAGATAAGATGTATGAAGCACGGAAATCAATGGAAACTGAATCTGACATAGCATGTGAGAAGTGCAGTGGCAAGATGATCGTCAAATGGGGAAGGTATGGACGTTTCCTCGGATGTGCTAATTACCCTGAATGCAAAAACATAAAAACACTAAATGGGGATAATACCGCGTCTGAAGAACCAGAAGAAACTGACACGGTCTGTGAAAAGTGTGGTGAACCGATGATTATAAAGCAGAGTCGGGCAGGCGCACGTTTCTTGGCATGTAGCGGATACCCAAAATGTAAAAACGCAAAACCTATACCTATGGGTGTAGACTGTCCTGAGACCGACTGCAACGGTTACTTAGGGGAACGGCGAAGTAAACGAGGAAAGGTCTTCTACGGTTGTAGTAACTACCCTAAGTGTGGATTTGCAAGTTGGGATAAACCAATCGCAAAACGATGTCCGGAATGTGATGCAGCATATACCGTTGAAAGAGTATTGAAGACTGGAGAAAAAATACATGCATGTTCAAATAAACTTTGTATCTACACCAATGAGCTGACAGACTAATCTGTTAGTAACCTTAGGACAGTATCACTAATTCCAACATTGGATATAATAAATAATGATCCAACTTCATCAAGTGAGTTTCAGTTATCAAGATTTAAGTGTATTGGAAAGAGTCAGTTTCCGACTTGAACGCGGCGAATTTGGATTCCTTATAGGTGAAAGCAGTTCAGGTAAGACAACGCTACTTAAGTTGCTTAATCGAGAATTGCTTCCTACAACTGGATCATTAAGTGTACTCGGACAACCCCTTGAGGAACTAACTTCAGCAACAATTCCATACTTTAGAAGAAAAATTGGTGTAGTGTTCCAAGATTGGAAATTAATCAATACTAAAACCGTTGAACAGAATCTTGAAATACCCCAAAAGTTGATTGGAACGAAGTATCGCATTTTGCATGAAAATGTAAACAATATGCTACATCAAATGGGTTTAGTCCATCGCAAGCATGCACTACCAACCCAAATTTCAAACAACGAAAAACAACGACTTGTCATTGCAAGAGCAATCATCAACAGCCCTTTACTGCTACTCGCTGACCAACCAACGGAGACATTTGATCCTAACATCTCACTTGATATGCTGTCTCTCTTTGATGCACTAAATTTTCAAGGCACTACAGTGTTAGTCACAACTACTGATCCTGATCTTCCAGACCGATTTGTACGTGAAAAGAATGCTTCACCAAAACGTATATATAAACTACAGGATGGTAGCATTACATCATAGAAATTTTAGTGATTTCAAATAGGTAATAATAAGTGCTAAAATTGCTATTGAAATACTGGAATAGTATAAGATGCGATACAAAATACACAATATCTTTATACATATTGGAAGGACAAGATTAAACAACTTGTTATGTATTCTCACGCTTGCATTCTTCACGCTGGTACTTAATGCCTTTTTATTCAATTACACGTCGGTCTACAAGGATCTGGAACTGAGCGAGACTGTCCCACCACTTGTCGCTTTTCTTAATGACACTGTAATTGAAGAGGATGCTAAAATTTTTGCTAATCAGATACAAAAACAGGATAAAATCCTGTTTATTGATTTTGTGTCTAAGGAAGAAAACCTGAGTAGGGCAGAAAAACAATTTGGTTCTCTTGCTAAACTAATAAAAAGAGTTTTTTCTGATAGCAACCCATTTCCTGCCTCTCTCGAAATATATGTAGACGTATCCAATGTTTCACGAAAGACGTTAGAAGAAATCTCTTATGAAATTGAATCTTTTGCACAAATAGATGATGTCAATCTTACAGGATCTGGAATTCTCACGGATTTATTTAGACAAACCACACGTATGACAATTGCTTGTATCTCAATAATTGTTCTACTGATAATCCTCACCATTCGTGCTGCTGTCATAAGAACTGCACGTTCACGACATGATGAAATCCAACTCATAACACTTATAGGAGCAACTAAAGGACACATCAGGAACCCTTTCCTTTTTCAAGGACTTTTCTTAGGCTTTTTCGGTACCCTTGGGGGGTTAGCCTGTTTCTATTTCCTCTATTGTGCGTTTACTTATCAGCTCGGCGTGCTAGAATTCCTACCTTATAGTCAACTCCTTAGTGTTGTATGTACGGGAGTCGTTCTGGGATTATTTGCTAGTATACTTGCAAATAGAAAGTATACAAAAACACACTTAAATGACATGTAAATGAAAGGAAACTTCATGCAGAATATAGAAATTAGCAGGATCTTCAGTAATATAGGAGATTTCTTACAGATTCGTGAAGACGCATCATTCAAAATTCGGTCATATCAGAAATCGGCAAGGATTCTTGCCGATTTGACAATGGATGTGGGCGAATTGATTGAAACTGGTAAATTTCAGAGTATCCCCGGAATCGGCAAAACAATAGAAGAAAAAACAAAAGAGATTCTTGAAACCGGCACATGTGAAGTCTATGAAAATCTCAAAGCAGAAATGGGTTTAGAGGCTTTAGAATTATTGGATGTTCAAGGAGTAGGAGGAAAAACTGCAAATAGGTTATATTTCGAACATGATATTAAAAGTGTAAAGCAGCTTGAACAAGCCATACAGGATGGAAGTCTACAAAGTGTAAGAGGATTCGGGAAAAAAACGCTACAAACAATTTCAGACAGCCTTCAATTCATTAATACAAACAGAGGCATCCGGCTTAGTTCAATTACGGATACATTTGTAAAAAACCTTACCTCTATCCTTTATGAGTGTGAGACCATCGTGAGATTTGATTTTACAGGTGAGGTGCGTCGATGTGAAGAAGTGTGTCGTAGCATTGAGATTGTAGTTCAGAGCAGACACGATATAAAGGTGACTGAGAATAACATCCTTGAAAAATTCTTAGAAAATAAACAGAAACTGGCACTAAATTTCGCCGAAAGTGATGAGATCGTAACAGTACCGATTATACCAAAACGGTTTCGCCAAATTCACTTTCATATCGATAACGATTTTCCTGTTGTCATCTATTTATGTAATAACTCAGAATTCGAGTCAATTCTCTTTCTTACGACAGCATCAGTAGAACATCTCTCAGCACTGCCTAAAGATGCTACTATTAACATAGACATGCATTCAGAGAACACAGAATATTGGAAAAATACTAAGGATGATTCAGAAACAGAGATATATGAAAAACTAGGTATGTGCTATGTACCACCCGAACTTCGTCAGTTTTCAGATTCCGTGCCATTAGCACTAGAGAAAAAAGTGCCTTCATTGATTGAATTGACAGACATACGAGGAGACTTGCATGCACACACTGAATGGAGTGATGGTAGAAACACGATGGATCAAATGGTAGAAACTGCCATTGATCAGGGACTTGAGTACTTAGGAATTACCGACCATTCTGTGTCATCTACTGTAGCAAACGGTTTAGATCAGAAGCGATTATTAGCACAAATAGAACACGTCCGCAAACTCAATAAACAAATTGAAGGAATAACCTTGTTGGCAGGATCTGAAGTTGATATAAGACCGAATGGTTCACTTGACTATCCTGATGATATATTGGCACAGTTGAATATCGTCATAGCAAGCATTCATAGTCAGTTCACGCTTTCAGAGGCTGCTATGACAGAACGTATGATTGCTGCGATCGAGAACCCTCATGTGAAAATCATCGGGCATCCCACAGGACGACTTCTCGGTAGTAGACCAATGTATCCGATAAATATTGATGACGTAATCCGTGCCGCCGCAGAAAACAATACAGTTTTAGAGATTAACGCGTCTCCAAGCCGTTTAGACCTGGGTCCAGAATATGTTCGAAAGGCAAAAGAAGCTGGTGTCCTTATGTCTATAAATACTGATGCTCACTCTAAATTACAGTTTGAATTTCGTAAATTTGGGGTAAACGTCGCTCGTAGAAGTGGATTAACGAAGGATGATGTTATCAATACCTATACTTTAGAGGAACTACGTGAGAAACATATCATTAAACCATAAATGGAGGAGTATATATTGTAGTTCTATACCAGATGAAAGTAACTTACATCAATAGTTCTTCACCTATTGGAAAGAATTGGTCAGCCATAGCTTGAAGGTCCATTGAGGTATTATGTTCAAATGCAACTACTTCAATGCGTTTTTGCTGCTGTTTGATAAGTTCCGCTAATGGACAAAAGTCGCCATCCCCACTCGCTAAAATTACAACATCTAAAGAACCTAACATAGAAACAACATCAACTGCAATTCCAACATCCCAATCACCTTTAGCAGAACCATCTCCTCTCAGACGTAGATCTTTACTCCTGATTGTATAACCGTTGTGTTCCAATAACGAGATGAAATTTGATTGTTTGATTTCTGGAATCTGAACGATATAAGCAAATGCTGAAATCAGGTGGCGAGGTCCTACAATGAGATCAAGAAGTTTGATATAGTCTACTCTTCGTTCAAAGCGATCTTTTGCTGCATAGAACATATTCTGTACATCAACAAAAACACCTACGCGGGGTTGAGACGATTCGTTCCGGTCATTAGTGTTAATATCCAAAGGTGGACCATCAAAATGACTAACAGTCTGTCGAATTTGATTGAGGGTTTTACGAGATGTTTCATGGCGTTTGTCTATGAGGTCGAAATGTAATTGTAGTTCACTTTTTAGTTGGTCTAATGCACTTTTTTCCTTATAGATTGCTTCTTCAGCTAATTTAAGTTCAACTTGGAAAGATTCATTTGCATCCTTAAGTTGAGTTAGTATATTAAGCTGAGATATCATTTTGTCATTCTCAGACAACAGTTCATTATGTTTATCTTCTAAATTTTCAAGTGCCTCATTAACGTTATTTAATCGTGTTGCTTTCTGCTGTAGACTGATATTCTCTTCTTGCAGGTCAGAAATTTGTTTCTCTTTTTCTTGAAATCCGACAACCTTCCTTTTGTAATTCTCATTTTCCTCAATTAGGTATTTGCAATGTTGTTCCAGCAATTTGTTCTTTTTTTCAAGTTTGGTTTTCTGTAAATGTATATTGTCTATACGACTCCCATTGCTTTCTGATTCATCTGATTCATCCCCATCTGTTGAAATTAAATCTGTTTTTTTTGTCGTTTCTGCTGTAATTTCCAGATCTGCTATCTTACAATCGCTGTCAACAGCAACTTCATTTTCTTTTACCTTGTTAGTTTCTTGCTCGTGAGTTTGCTTATCTGCTTCATACGCGGCTGTCAATAATTTGTATCCGTGGGCGCGCACCTTTTCGCGAGAATCAGTCAGAAGTGCCCAAACAACATCACCAAAGTCACCAGATTCGATTAACGACTTAGGAGATTTAAAGTATGTGTGTATTTCTTCTAGAACCATGTACCCTATTCTGTTTATCGCAGTTTCTGACTTCTCCGAAAGATGTTGCATGACCTTGTCATCTATAACAGCATGTGTGTAGAATGCAGTTGTTAACATTCTCAGTAATTCATGAGATGATGAGGAATGTAATCTGTCTGGGTCAGTAAATAGATCAGTTCTTGTCAACAGTTGAAATATCTCTTTTTCGTTCAAATGTAGTGTTAGAAACCAATTGAGTTGATCTTTGTGTATTTTCATTTTTAACTGATCTTCATGCATGTGGTCCTCCAATTCTCAGATTAATCAAAACATAGAAGGAATATGCTGAAATCTACATTGGACTCCTTCAACAAATGCAAAAGGGTTTAGCGGCATATCCAGATATGAACATTTTTCAGTTTACAAGTCTAATCAATTTTCCTATGATATTGAAAACTTATTGTATAATAATAGATAAATACACAATCTTTGTCAACAGAAATTACCTTCTCAACTTTTTTCTGATATGTCTTGAATTATGTTGAACCATGAAAGTGATGAAGAGTAGTCATAAACCAATTAGCACATCAATCCGTTTATCAACCATTTGGAAGCAGTATATAGATTTGTAAAGACTTTTAGAGGTCTCATTAACGCATTACTATTATCACCATTGTCATAGCCCTTATACGTCTTGTAACCGTGTCCTGTTAAGACTAAAATTGGTATTACACCTGCAGCAACTGCAGCTTCAATGTCTGTTGAAGAATCTCCAATAAAATAGGACTCTGCAAGGTTTACGCTATTATCTTTCACAGCCTGATGTAACAACCCAGGATTAGGTTTTCTACATAGACAACCGTCGTCTGGATGATGTGGACAATAATATATCTTTTCTATTTGTCCACCCGCACATTGGATTGCTTCAATCATTCTGGCATGTGTTTCAGAGAGTTGTTTTTCGGTGAAAAATCCCCTACCTATGCCTGATTGATTCGTTGCTATATAGAGGTTAAACCTATTCTGTGACAGAATAGTAATTGCTTCAAGAGAATTATTTAAAAAGATAAAGTCTGACCAATTACAAACATAACCCTTATTGAGGTAATTTTCGTTTATCACACCATCTCTGTCAAGGAATACAGTTTTCATTTGAGTTTTGTCTTTTTGATAACTAATTGAAAACTTGTTTTGACACTAGTCAAGAATTAGCATCATTTCTTCTGGTTTCACAGTTGCGCAGCCTAATTTTCCAACAACGATGCCACCAGCAATGTTTGACAGTAGTGCTGCAGTTTTGTAATCTGATTGAACTGCAAGTGTGAGTGCAAAGACAGCAGTAACAGTATCTCCAGCACCAGTTACATCTACAACATCACTTGAAGTAGATGGTAAGTGTTCAACTTGTAACGCGCCATCAGGACCACGTTGAAAAAGCGACATTCCTTCTGCATCGCGAGTAATTAACAAAGCCGAGAGTGAAAGATCATCCAATATTCTCTCTCCAACCGAAATCAGATGAGAAACATCGCTAATCATTTCTTGTGTTGCAGCACACGCTTCTTTGTCATTTGGTGTGAGGGCAGTTATTCCCTTATAGTACCAGAAATTATTACGTTTCGGATCAACGATAATTGGAATGTTGCAGGATTTTGCTTTCATGACTACCGATTTTATCAATTCAGCACTAACTAAACCCTTATCATAATCTGAGATTATGATTGTGTCACATTCGTCCATACTTGAGAGTATTGATCTGGAGATATGTTCTCTCAGATTAGCGGATATTTCTTGCTTAGATTCTTGATCTATTCTTAGCAGGTGATGTCCCTGATTGTATGTTGTTAGTTCTAAACCGCTATTGAAAGAATTAATTGTTCCGGTTGTATCAGCATCTACAATAACACGCGTTTTTTTGCTTGTGGGACGTTGCACATCTATGCAAATTTCAGCAGTTCCGATCCCCAACGAATTCAACATCTGTACTAATTTCTCACCATCTCTGTCTTTACCTATAACACCTATTAATTCTGCTCTCGCGCCTAAACTTGCTATATTCTGAGCGACATTTGCAGCACCTCCACAACCCGTCTTTTCAGATGTTTTTTCGAATATAGGGACCGGTGCCTCAGGTGATATGCGGTTGACTTCACCCCAGATATACTCATCTACAATGATATCACCGATAACCATTACCTTTTTATTTTGAAATTGGGGAATAATCGTATTTAATCTCACATTATTATATTAACACAACCTAACAAATAAAATCAAGATTCATTATCACAGATTGAAATTAACATATTCTGTATTTTCACTTGAATATAAGCTTCTATGTTGATACAATACTATAGGGTTTTTTCAAAACACAAACTGACACATTGATGACACCTAAAGACGTACAGTAGATAAGATAAAGAATCTATAATTTATGAAGAAAAATGTCTGTAAAATCACAAAAATGAAGGTAGTCCAAACGAGTCAAAGCAGAACGTAATATGAGAAGGTGAATTCAAATTGAAACAGAGAATATCGACCTCGTTATTGTTTTTTCTTCTATCATTTAATATTTGTGTATTCTATTTTCCAACATTTATATTGGCAGAAGACCCAATTGATGAGAATATTGTAACAGAAACGCCACAATATCCGGAGACATCAACATATAAATTGCAGGTAGGTGACAGTATTGTTGTAACTGTTGAAGGGTATCCTGAGTACTCGAAAGACCGCGTACCTGTGCCTGTACAGCCAGATGGTTTTATCTCTTATCCTCTGATTGGACTCATTAGGGCAACAGGATTAACAATATCTGAACTTGAAGCACAAATGCAGAAGACATTTATTAAAATGTTGCCTAGTGCAAGAGTATTCGTTACGTTGATGCAACCGAAAAGGAATATCCTTGTATATGGTGCTGTTGAACAAAGACCCAGAGGAAATCTTCATGTATTTGAAACTGGACAAGTTTATTTGTTACATGCTTTAGCTGCTGCTGGGGTTAATAATGAAATAGCTGATTTGACAAAAATAACAATATGGCGGGATGGTAAGGTTTTTTGCACAGTTAATTTCGAAGAACAATTAAATGAAGAATACAATGACATTCCTTTGAAGAACTATGATATTGTAATTGTGCCTTCAATATATGCTCGAAGACAGATCCGCGTTATCGGTGCAGTAGCAGCACCAGGACTATACCCTATAAAAAATGAGCAGGTGTCTGCTGATCAAGCATTGAAATTTGCTGGTGGCTCAAAGGCAGACTTTGCAAATTTGAAAAAGGCAGAAATCATCACTGATGAAGGTAATACGCCAGTTGATCTAACATCTGAGAATGTCAATGCAATGTTATTTCCAGGCGATATATTATATGTACCAATCGCTGAGGCAAAGATAAGTGTTGTTGGTGCTGTATATAAACCTGGTCAATATACCATCACAGAACCGATACTCTTGCGAGATGCTGTCGCTATGGCAGGTGGGTTGAAAGAAGAAAAGGCAAATTTTAAAAAATGTCTCATAAACCGCGCAGATGGCACACAAGAAGAACTTAACTTTAATCTCAGACAATCTGAAGTATACCTTAACCCAAACGATCAACTCCGCATCATGGAAAGAATACGTATTGATTGGAGAGTTTTGAGTTTCGCGGCTTCATTGACGAACCTGGTCGTTAGTGTTTGGCTGAGGTATAGATAATTGAGAATCTATGGGTAAAGCGAATGGATAAGTAGGCATAAGACAATTATCTCTATTGATTAAGAATATTTCTAAACTTGGTATGATCTTTGGATCATGGAATCATAGCAAAATGAATGAAAAGACAGATACAAAACTTGAGCAAATAACAGAAATTCGTTTATTAGATTATTTTTGGATACTTTATCGAAACAAATGGAGTGTAATTGCAATATTCTTACTCTGTATAATAGGTGCATTTGTTGTAACTGATCTCACCCAGCCAGTTTATCAATCTGAAACGACTCTACGTATTCTTGATGGACAAAGTCCACCTTCCATACTAACAGGTTTACCGATCCCTGGTATACTTCGTGGACCTTCCTCAGGCACTTATGCCACACTAATTCAATCCCGTGACTTAGTAATTGCCCCCGCTGTACGCGAACTTCGTTCCCAGGGAGTATTGGAACCGTTACCCGTTTACCGTGGAAAACTTGTAGGATGGTTTGCTATCCTTTTTAATGTTGATTTAGATCCTACATTAACTGAACAAGGTGATTTGACAATTACTGAATGGGAAGATGCTTATATTAAAATGCTAATTGATGAAAAAATAAAGGTTGAAGAGAATCAAGACGCAAATGTACTTACATTATCAGTAAAACAACGAGAACCCGAGCATGCGCAATTTCTGTGTGATAAAATCGCAGAGATACTTATCAGAACTATTGATGCTGAATCAGATGAGAAGGCACGATGGTGGGAGAAACCTTCACCAATAGCAATATTAGGTAACATTATTGAGAAAAGACAAGAATCGGAAAACGCACTTTTTGAATTCCAAGAAAAGAATCCAGAACTTACGCTGAATACTGAAGGGGGAACACAGGTACAACTAATATTGGCTTTGCGTTTAAGTGAAAATGAACTTGTAAGGCAATTGATTGGGGCTGAATTGAGACTTGCTGCATTCCAAGATGAGTTAGAGAAGGTAGATGAGGAGATTATTTCTAAATCAATATCAAGAAACCCATCCTATGTAAAACTTCAGGATGATCTCAATGAGTATGAGATCGAACGAAAAGCACTTATCGGAAAATACGGGGATGTTAAGCACCCTGAGATTTCTTCAATGGATGAGAAGATAAGTGAAACAAAGAAACTCCTTGAAGGTGAGGATATGGAAATAAAGAGCACCATTTCTTCATATAATCCTCTTCACCAAATCATTGCTCAAAACATAAATGAAACCCAAGCAACCATAAAGGGACTAAAAGAACAGAAACAGGTTGTTTCTTCACAGATAGATGAACATATCAACGAACTGAGTGGCTGGTCAGATAACCAACTTGAATTGTATAGACTTAAACGTGATGCAGAGATTTATAACACACAAGTCGGTACATTAGAAGCGAGAATCCGTGAATCTCAGATTCTTGACGAAGCTCGTACGGAAAACCTTAAAGTATTAGACCAAGCACGGTTGTCCCAGGAACCTATAAAACCACGGATGAAAATCAACCTTGTGTTGGGAGCAATGCTCGGTGGATTACTCGGTTTTACCTTTGCTGTTGTGAAGAATTACTTTAAAGACACCTATCTAAGATTAGAAGACTCGGTACGACAACTGGATTCTCTACCAGAACCACCAAGTTTCATTGGTGTTATTCCATCCATTAAGAAACGAAGTACGTATAGAATTCCGCTTGTTGTTTATGATTCACCAAACTCAAAATTTGCGGAATCATTCAGAACAATAGGTGCAAAGTTACCCTTCCTCAATCCTGGTGGAAAGATGGAGACGGTTCTTGTGACGAGTTCAACCCGAGGAGAAGGAAAAAGTTGTATTTCGTCAAATCTATCAGTCACATATTCACAAGCAGGAAAAAAAGTATTACTCATAGACGCTGACATGCGGAGACCTTCTCAACACACACATTTTCCTTTGGAACAACTCATGAAAATCATGGATGATGATGCAGTCCATTTAGAATCTGAAGATTTCCATGAAACACAAGAAATAACGCATAGTGATCCGCGTAAACCTGGTCTAAGCGAAATGCTGATTACCATGAATAACAAGAATAACTACGAAGTATTTAGTTCCACTGTGAGAGAAACTGGTATTCCAAATTTGCATCTTATAACAGGTGGGACGATTCCACCAAATCCGATAGAATTGTTGAATTCTGATATGATGACACAATTGTTAGAAATCGCAAAGTCTGAATATGATATCGTCATCATTGATAGTCCACCTATGCAAGCAGTTGCAGACCCTGTTATATTAGCTATGGCTGTGGATGCTGTCGTTTATGTGTTTGATATAACGAAAACAAGACGTATTGATGTATTAACAGGATTGAAACATCTCAAGGATGTTTTGCCAGAAAAAGGACTTGGCATGGTATGTAATATGATCAATCCGAAACATGCCAGATCCTATGGATACTACGACAGGCGTTCAGTCTACTATGAACTGACCGATCAAGGAAGTTAGCCTGTTAATGAATCCTTGGCATTGTATTATTTATTTTTCTGGCTTTCCAAGTGCGGCCGGAGGGCGCGTTTTTCCTACAAGTCCCGCAAGAACAATCATCGTCAGTATGTATGGAAAACTCTCAATTAATTGATCAGGAATGTTCCATTGATGTATTAGATCTAACGAATCAGCAAATCCAAACAAAAGACAGGCAAGTACACAATTAATGGGTCTCCAGTTTCCAAATACCACTGCTGATAAAGCGACATATCCTCTTCCACCGATTATTCCTTTCGTAAATAAATTGACATCAGATACAAGAAAACAGCCCCCTATACCTGCAAAAATACCGCTCAATCCGACACCGAAATACTGCCACCTATTTCTACTTAGGCTTAGTGTTTTGAGTGCTTCTGTAGAGTTTCCTGCTGCTTGCAAACGCAAACCCCAGGCAGTTTTATATAGCATTATATGACACATTAACATCAGCATAGGCATCGTATATGTAAGAATGCTATAGTGACCTATGAATGGTAGTTTCAGTTCTGGTAGACCGACAACCCTTTCAGATGTTGGCAGTAGATACTCAATACAACCTAATGCAAGTATGTTAATCGCAACCCCTGTTACAATCTGTTCTGACTTGAAAGTTACCGTTGTTACTGATAATAACATTGCTAGACCAAACCCACATGCGATACCAACACCTAAACCTATCCAAGCAGATTCAGTTACCTGTGCGCTTACAGTATATCCGAAGGCACCCATTAGCATCATACCTTCAAGTGCAATATTTGCAACGCCTGCGCGTTCCGAGCATGTTCCACCCAGGGCAGCATAACCTAATGGAGTCGCTTTTCTAAGAGTGCTTGGGATTAGACTTAGAATCATCTCTTTCTTTTAATGACAGAACCTTCCATACACACCATTATAATTATGAGTAATCCCTGACCAACAAGAAACAGACCGCGTGGAATTCCTAAAAATAATTCAATGTCTAATGCGACTTTGTTAAGCAAACCAAACAGAAGTGATGCAGCAAAGACTCCAAATGGTTGATTTCTACCTAAAAGTGCAACTACTATTCCAGTGAATCCCCATCCAGACGAAAAACTATCCAGGAACCTGTGACGATATCCCATCACATCAGAAACACCTGCTAATCCAGCTATAGCACCGCTGAGTGCCATTGTCCAGACGATTACCTTACCTGGATTAATTCCGCCATAGGCAGCGACATCTGAAGCTTTTCCAACCAGACGCAGTTCATACCCCCACCGACTGTATTTTAAGAAAACATAAGTTATGATGACACATAGAATAGCAAGTAAAAAACTTGAATTCAGCAGGTTGCTTTCTTCAATAAAAGGTATGACTTCACCCAGCCGTTGGAATTGGGCAGTTTTATTGATTGCAGCAGTCTGTGGAGTCATCTGTCCCGGTTCACGAAACACAGAAACTACCAAGAAATTTGTCAGTGCTAACGCGATAAAGTTCAACATAATTGTGTTGATTACTTCGTGTGCCCCAAACTTCACTTTCAGTAACCCTGGTATTGCACCCCAAATTGCACCAGACAGCATAGCAACTATAATACATAGAGGAATAAGGACAATAGATGGTAGATTTATATGAATGCCAAACCAAGCAGCGGTAAAAGCAGCTACATAAAGTTGTCCTTCACAACCGATGTTAAAGAGACCTGCTTTGAAAGCTAAAGCAACTGCCAGTCCCGTAAAAATTAGGGGTGTTGCATTGAACAATACACCAGCAAATTCATCAAAACTGGAAAACCCACTACTGAATATAGTCAAATAAAACGCAAATGGACTTTGTCCTCTTAGTAACAAGACTATCCCACAAAATAGAAAAAACCCTAAGACTGCTGTGAGTGGGAAGACAACATTAAGAAACTGTTGAATAGTATGAAACTGATTTCTGGTGTGAAAAGAAGATGCTGGCTGGTTATTCAAAAGATACTCAGATGTGAGGAAAGGTAAAACGGATATTGACAAATGCTTCTATGTGTGATAGTATAACACAAGACATATATTAAAGCAATCTCTTTCAGATTCTGTCAGTCCAATTTATGCAGTTGTTTTAATTGTTTATATCTATCTCATTATAAGCCAAATTTAGGAATAGTGAATCGTCAAAATGAAGAATCCAAACAATAGTAGAAACAATATAGACCTTCCTGTTGTCTTAGGTGGAACGCCTATTTTTGATATATCTGAAGAACAACCATTTCCAAAACTGGATCAGTGGAAACAGATCACAGAAGTTGAAGCACAGATTACATATCAGATGACATTAAGAAATGAGCTTTCTGGTAGGTCCTCCACGGTTAAAGAATTTGAACGGACTTGGCGCGAACGACATAAGACGCAATTCGCGGTAAGTCTCAGCAACGGAACTGCTGCTTTACATAGTGCAATGTTTGGACTTGGTGTCGGACCAGGTGATGAAGTAATATGTCCTACATATACTTGGATGGCTTCAATCACACCAGCACTGATGTTAAATGCAAGACCTGTATTCTGTGAAGTTGATCCGAAGACGTTATGCCTATATGTAGACGATGTAAGACAACGTATCACACCCAAAACTAAGGCAATTGTAGCAGTGCATTTGTGGGGGAATGTGTGTGATATGGACGCGTTGATGGATCTCAGCGAAGAGACAGGTGTTCCTGTAATAGAGGACTGTTCACATGCACATGGAGCTACTTACAAGGGTAAACCTTGTGGGAGTATCGCTCACGTTGGTGCATGGAGTTTACAAGGAAGTAAAGCTGTGAGTGCTGGTGAAGGGGGTATGCTGGCAACAGATGATATTTCTATCTTCGAACGAGCGTGCCTGTTAGGACAGGTAAATCGTTCAATTGATAATATTGGTGATCCTGATTTAGATCCCAACACCCTTAAATACGTACACTTGCCTCCTATGGGATTAGGTGTAAAATATAGGGCACATCCGTTAGCTATCGGTATAGCAAGTGTTCAACTCAGTAAACTAGACGCACTTAATCAGAACCGACGTTCATATCTTGCCGAAATCAGAGATGGATTGCAAGATATTCCCGGCATAAGTGCTGTTGATAGATACGAAGGTGCTGAACCTGCAGCATTTTTTGGTTTTCCTGTCCATTACAGAATGGAAGAGATGCATGGGTTACCAGCACCAGCATTTGCCGAAGTGTTACAAAGGGAAGGTGTATTGGCAAATAACAATCCTTATCCATTACTTGTCGGTGATGGTGTACCGGTTTTTTCAAGTAGAAGTATGCCAACAAACAGTAATCCTTATCCACTTTTACATACGCTCCCGCTCTTTTCTCAAGGAATAGACATCTTTATGGATGGAAGGGGAGTTCTCTGTAATTCAGATATGGGGGGAGACTATAAAGGATACTCCGAAGGAGATTTTCCAGTTACTGAAAAGATCTGTTCACAGTTGATTTTCTTACCATTGTTAACTGAACCTGTCCATGGTGCTGCAGAACGAATCCTTAAGGCAATCCAGAAGATATCAAAACACTCGGATACAATCGTGAAGTCATTGACAGACATTATGAAATAACAACTTCTACCGTAGCACATTCATCTTGATTGTGCTACCGAACCCATCACCCCACGCGAAAAAGTCACAACTATAGAAGATTTCTCACACATGCTTTATAGCGGACCGTTTTCCTGTCATCAATTCTTCAAGCATGGTGTGGAATAGTTTGTCTATCAGTTCAACTTCTCGCTCAAGGGCTGTTATTTTATCATCTATTGCTTGGAAAATGTTGGCGATGGTGCATTGTTCAGAAAGTGGGGGTAGGGTGAATCTCTAAGTTTACATAGGTGCGATTAGTTCCCTAAAACTTCCTGGTGCCCTTTCTACCCCTGGTGAATCTCTAAGTTTACATAGGTGCGATTTCCTTATCAATGCAGAATACCAAACGCGTATTCTGTCGGGATTTGCCCTAAACAGTTTCATAATAGGTCTTTGCGTAGGTCCCGGTGTGATAAGGAAATCGCACCTACCGGCCTGGGTATTATTGATAGTGTATAAATAATTCTATAATCCACCATAAATAGCGTTCTCCTTTCATTATACTCCTTTTAACATAGGGTTTTTCAGTTTTAAGAATTGTCAGTTTTTGTGTATTACTAATAGTGGACTTTGTAGTTTGGGTAGAGCGAAGCGAAACCCGACAGAAGCGTGAGCGTGTCGCCAGTTAATATTTTAATGACGCTTCGCTCTACCCGACCTACGGATAAATTCAATAAATTAACGCTTGTTGAGTAATTCTTCAAAATCACCGAAAACTGAATAGCCCTGCCTTTTAACAGATAAATATTGATTAAGAACTGCAAGAATGCTATAATTTTCAACATGTGAAAGGTAAAATCTTTGAAAAATTGGAGTATAGTTAGTGAAAACATCTGATAATAATCGGTTGTATTGGCAGAAGAACTTACAATATCTTGCATTCTACTCGGACGTAGCGGGACATAGAATTTGAGGACAAGAACGTTGAAGAGATTCGTCTGCCATAATTCAAAGGAGCTCTTATGAAAACATACAGAAATATAAGAACGCAAAAATCCATATCAAAATACTATCTTATTCTCCTATTATTTGGATTTATTTCACTCCTATTTGCTGGTCTACCTTCCTCTGTGAATGCTGTGACGGTTGATGATTTCATACCAATAGACAGTTTAGTTTACTTAAAATTTCAAGATATAGATGAAGTGTATAGTGAGATTACAACTTCTGAGACTTGGAAAGGGACAATTGATCATTTGATGGGTGAATCGGATCTCAAAGAAATGAAAAATGGTCTGTTAGCTGTGCAAAGTATCCTTGGGATAGATGTATATGGTGTGATTGACACAATTGGTCACCAAATAGGTTTAGCACTATGGGTGAACGATACTAAGGCACTTGACGGTGGAATGGTCATTCATTCTGGTGGCAATCTAAAAGAACTCCAGAGATTATCAAAGATTGTTAGTGGTACTTTAGGTCTGTCAGGTGGTATATTAACACTTGATGCGGGTGAATATAGAAAAGTAAAATACAACATGCTAAAGTTTGAAGGTGCCCATCTCACCTACGGTTTTATCGGGGATTTTCTGGTAGTTGGTAAGGAGAAAGAGAGTTTTGAGAAGTTAATTGATACATATAGGAAGAAAAAACAGTCCATTAAAAAGAAAACTTCTTATGTGAAGACCTCAAAAAAACTTGGTCCCGGTGAGTTGAGTATATCAGTGAATGCAACTGATATTTTACCGCATTTAGCTGACATTGATGACACTTCAAGAGCACAATTGGAAACTTTTACCAATATTCACGGTAAGCTTAATTTACTTGATGCCTCACCCCTTATCAAGTTACATGTTGAATTCAATGAGAATCATTTGGAGAGTAGAATTACACCTTTCTTGAAAGAGAATAATAGAGGAGATGAGCTGAAGATTCTGAATAGCATGTATGGGAATGAGGACCTGTTTGTTGCATTTGCATCGGGTGTTTTGGATGCTGTCTGGGAACTCATTCAAGAGGAGATTCAGAATGCTGAGACTGGTGATGTTTTTGCTTTTATTACTTTTCTTGAAGGTATGTTAAACCTGAATTTTGAAGCGGACGTAATTGCTGCGTTGACAGGTGAGATTGCTTTGTCTGTTGATGATCTCTCACTGTTTGAACCGAGCACATTAGAAAGTCTCAATATAAATTTTGATAATTCCATACAGATTGATGCAAGCAACGTATTTACACGTGGTGGGTTATTATTCATTCCAAATAGTCCTGTCAAGTGGGAGCAAATGGGTAATAGTCTCTCAAACTTACAGAATTCTTCTATTTCGAGTATTGACTATAAAGGCAAGAAGGTTTCGATATTTGGTTCAAATATCTACTATGCAGAATCTGATGGTGTGTCGTTATTGAGTTTTTCAGAGGATCAAATGTATTCTCTTGTTGACAGAATAACGGAGAGAGAGAAGGCCAACACGCTCAAGTACTTACCTAAATCACCCCTTGTATTTGTCAATTTAAACCTAATAAAACTGCTTCAGGTTGTTCAAGATAACATACCGGTCGAAAATGATGAGGAAATCCAACAAGAATTGTTCTCTCTCTTTGCATGGATAACAGTGAATGACAATGTAGCGATGTTGGAGGTTATTCTCTCAGACAAAGAATCACCTATTGAAGTATTCGCAAAGATTGCTCCGTTTGTTATCTCTCGGATGGGGTT
The DNA here is from genome assembly GCA_965208245.1 of Candidatus Poribacteria bacterium. Lineage (GTDB taxonomy): Bacteria > Poribacteria > WGA-4E > WGA-4E > WGA-3G > MSPOR6. The sequence continues at coordinate 3,145,575 of OZ242325.1, read as the reverse complement.
TTAGGGGGCAGTCTGTATGCTATATGACCGTATTAAACATTTCTTTGAAACTGCAAAATGGACAAAGAAATTAGTCTGTATTATGTGCCTTATAAACGGACCGTTTCTTATCTTTGGGGCAAATTCTTTTTTCCAAAATGTGCCAGATCCGAAATCGCCTGTATTAGTTGTTATTACTGGTTTAATCTTTATGGCTATGGGTTTATTGGAAATTCTTGTTCAGGATAGATTGGCATCAGGTATCATTAAAGTAGTGTTAGCGATAGTCGCTTTGATAATCTATATTAATGCTTAGATATAGTGAATTTTAGATATAAAGTTAGTTAGAATATTGACTGGCTTCACAACGGGCGAGGTCACCTCGCCCCTATGCTGTGTGTTCTTCGTCATTGGTTTATGGGTGAAATGTTAGATGGCATTCGGCAACTGCGCGCTGTTGTTGATGCAATGTAAACTTTCAAGTTAAAAAGGAGATTAGATTATATGCAGTTGAAACCTGATAATCCGCATCTAAATTGGCAAGGTGTGGTTTCTATAGAGAAGGTAAACGATTCTATTATGCCGTGGCGTACACCTCATGAGAATCATGTTCTGTTTCCAGAACCGATCTTAGAGCGATCCGCAATGCCTGCAGGGGTGCGTATCAGTTTTAAGAGCGACACAACATGTATATCGGGTAGTATTGTTGAACAACGTGATGCCGGACTGCTTGACATAGTTTGTGATGGCGAGTTTATTTCATCAATTGATCTTAAAGGTAAAAACAGTTTCGTATTTGAAGATCTATCCAATACGGAAAAACTAATTGAACTCTGGTTGCCACAGTTCGGTAGGTTTCAGCTTCGTAGTTTGGAATTAGATGATGGTGCTTCGTTAGAACCGTATATTGACAAACATCCGAGGTGGATAACGTACGGTAGTTCTATTACGCAATGTCGTTCAGCTGCATCCCCAACACAGACGTGGCCTGGCATCGTCGCGCGTGATAAAGGTTTCAACTTAACATGTCTGGGTTATGGTGGACAGTGTCATCTTGATTCTATGGTCGCGCGGATGATTCGTGACCTTCCTGCTCACTATATTTCAATGTGTCTTGGCATAAACATACAAGGTGCATCAAGTTTAGGACCTCGTGCTTTTCGTCCTGCAATTATTGGTGCTGTGCAGATTATCCGAGAGCAGCATACTGACATACCTATAGTTCTGATGTCACCTATCTATTGTCCTAACAGAGAGGAGAATCCGAATCCAGTCGGTTTCAATCTACTGAAGATGAGAGAAGAGGTACAAGCTGCAGCAGACGCACTTCAGGCTTATGGTGACGAGAATATACACTACGTGAGTGGTTTAGATGTTTTTGGTGAAGATTTTGTTGATCTCCTTCCGGACAACCTGCACCCTGATGCCGAAGGTTACAGAGTAATGGGTAAGAATTTCGTGTCTGAGGTTGCAAACAGATACTTCGTTGAAGAGGAGATATAATGATAGATTGGATGTATTTTCGAAATAGCTGAAATTCATGTAAGAAAGTGCAAGAGGTACTTGACACACATAACTTAGAAGTTGATAGTCGGTCAGATGCTCGCAAGGAACGTATAGAAGCGGATGCTACTTGGGAGTTGATGTGTTCTGCTGATAGCATCGTTGTCGCGAAAGGGAAGAAAGTTGAAACGCATGTCCCAACAGAAGATGATCGAGAGGCGATCCTCAAAGTAGTATTGGGTAGAAGTGGAAGTTTGCGTGCGCCTACTGTTCAGTCCGGCAAAGTCTTTTATGTCGGTTACAATGATGCACTCTATGCTGATGTACCGTTCATAAACGGATAACCTGAAGACAGATTGTTATTCATTTGTCAATTAAAGTCGGTGCTTTAGACTATCTTTCTGGTTCTATTTCTTTCAAATCATCAGAGGTGCTTATGACATACACCAAAAACGATTTTGAACCGGACACCGCAGAAATGTATAACGAAATCGTTGCACTTGATGCTGAACTGATGGATGTTTTCGAATCGCAACTCTCAATATCCCCTTTTTTGTCTCGGAAGATTGTGAGTTTCCAAGGAAACAAAAATAGACCTGCCTACAGTTGGTATAAATATAAGGAAGCGTTTTCTGCAGGACTTGTCGAATACATTTTGGGTAAGTATGAAGGTTGCTCTCAAGGAAAGTTGCTTGATCCGTTCGCGGGGATAGGCACAAGTTTGTTCGCGGCAAGTGAAAACGGTGTCCACGCTGATGGAATAGAGCTACTTCCTATTGGACAAGAATTAATCAATACGCGAATTTTACTACAAAAGGGTTTGTCCTCCGATGATACTGCAACGCTTGAACGATGGGTATCCTCACAGCCGTGGGAAGGATGCCAGCAAAGAGTACCATTCAGTACAATAAAATTGTTAAATTCGATCAATACATATCTTGAATATGAAAAGTCATCTGGGAAATTAAACAACAATAGTATACCGAGAATCAAAATCATACTATCCCGATGCTCTGCTATGGTCATGAAATTAAACAACAATAGTATACCGAGAATGGTTCGAGGATATTTTTCAGAAATGGCGTGTGTCATCGGAGAGTGTTATCGTCTGCTAAAACCATACTCACGACTTTTCATGGTAAACGACAATGTTCGTTATGCAAGCATTGGGATTTCCGTTGACTTGATTTTATCGGATATAGCAAGATCAATTGGATTTGAAGTTGAGAAGATATTGATAGTACCGGGAAGAAAAGGTAATAGTAGTCAGCAGATGGGTACGTATGGTTGCATACCACTTAGAAAGTGTGTTTATGTCTGGCGGAAAGGGTCATGTCATTAATTCAACATTTATCTAAGAGTAGTGATCTAATTACACAATCTGAAGAGATTCGATCTGGTTTTATTGCACTTGCATTAGAAAAAAATCGTCAAGCAACACCCTTTGTTGATCAAGCGCGGTCATTGAGAGTTTATGCGTCACAAGCAAAAACTCCTTCGGATTTACTCAAAATAGATGAAATTCAGTCCGCATTACTAACAGCAGCAGGATTCTCAGATAAGGCACTTCGGTATACAGACAAAGACAGTGAAACAGAGGCAATAGAACAATTGATAGAGAATTTCTTGAATCCTGCAGGTATTGAGTTTGCTGAAGAATTAGTCTACCGATTTCTTTTGACACGTGGGGATATATTGGGTGGGTCAATGCGGAACATTGCTGGGAAGTTAGCAGAAAGGAAACTAACCCGAGCAATCATATCAGGACTATCGTTGACGAAAACAAACTATCAGTGGCTTAACAATAATAGTAAAACATGGATTTTGGGAAAAGAAAATGAGATAGATATAGAATTAAATCTAAAAGGGATTAGTTGGAAAAGGAATGGTATAACGCAAACACTGATCTACAACCGAACTATACCATTAGTGAACAAGAACATTGATATTTGTCTTCTCAATTGTACTCCAGATGAGATTAAACCTGAGATTTTTAGAGTTCCAGAGGTTTTCATTGCATTTGGTGAACTAAAAGGTGGAATTGATCCAGCAGGTGCTGATGAACATTGGAAAACAGCGCAAACAACATTAAATCGTATCAGAACAGCATTTAATGCAAGCAACTTATCCCCAAACTTGTTCTTTATTGGAACTGTAATTGTTGAGAGTATGGCTTTGGAAATTTGGGATCATCTTAAGGAGGGAACACTTCATAACGCAGCTAACTTAACAAAGCCCGATCAAGTTGCTTCGTTATCTAATTGGCTTATTAGTTTGTAGTTTCAGAGATTATTACTAAAGACCTTTACTGCAAACACGGATCATTCTACAGATTCGTCATGATTATCGGTTGCTTCCAGTTCAATCTGTGCCAGACGTTGGTCTAAGGTCTGTTGCTGTTTGCCGATTCGCAATAAGTATAGCATAAACACCAACCAGATGACGAGATAGGCTGCGACAAGATACTTTAGTCTTGTACGTTGGTTGCTTTCTAATTGCTCAACTATCTTCATGACAACATCTTGCAATGCTTCTTGATCCTCAATCTGCACCTCAGAAGCAGACTGCACATCATTGATTGCTTGTTCAATCTTGTTTTCAGCTATCTTCGGAACTTGCATTGTAAGGAATAATAGTACGAGAACTATTACACAACTGACAACAATTACGATTCGCATCACGAGAACTCCTGTAAGTGTTTACGACGGATTGCTTCGTAACGTGATTCCGTCTTTTTTGTCTTATACTGTAGGACTAATAAAACTATAAATAAAATGATAAATGTGAGTAACACAATCATCCAGGTGTTCCGAATTGTTGGAAGTACATCCAGCTTGGTTCCACGCTCTGGATGCAATTTGGTTTCCCAAAATTTTGTTGCATAGTGAACAATTGGTACATCAATGAAGGCGATAATGCCAAGCACTGCCGAAAAAGTCCTACGATTATCTGCAGGTAATGCGTTTCGGAGGATGAAATACCCAATATACATCAACCAGAGAACAAGTGTACTTGTGAGACGTGCTTCCCAAGTCCACCATGTGTGCCATGCGTATCTTGCCCAAATGGGACCTGATAGCAGTACGATAGTACAGAACACAAGGCCAATTTCTGCAGCCGATGCAGCCAATAGGTCATCATCCGATTTGCGTTTTATCAGGTATTTGATGCTAAATATGAAATTTACACCGAATGCAAGATAAACCGTCATTGCAGCAGAAACGTGCAGATAGAATATCTTCTGGACCTCTAACATTGAAACTTCTACATCTGCATAACTGAAAATAAGAAAAAGAGAGATAAAAAGCAAAACTGCAATAATAGCAAAAGCGAGTAAAGTACGATATACACCCTTGAGGGCAGTACCAATTTCCGTAGACTCCAATACTGTGAAGGTCTTTAGAGAATGAAATAACCGTCTAAATTGTTCAAACACAATTGAGAAAACTTTCATCACACATTCTCCCATATCGGGCTTCCTGTTAGGATTTCTGGTCCCTCTGGTAGTATAGCGACTGTATGTTCAAAGAGAGCGGATAGACTTCCATCTGATGTTTCTATACCCCATCCATCATGCATCTCATCTACACTTGAGCCTCCTTCATTGACCATTGCTTCAATAGCAAGTACCATGCCAGGTCTCAATCGGATGCCTTTTCCTTGTTTACCGGTTGCAGGTACTTGGGGTTCTTCATGTAGGTTTCTGCCGATGCCGTGTCCAGCGAAATTCTGTAATACTGAGTATCCAGCCTTTTCAGCTACATTCTGCAGTTGAAAAGAGATGTCCCCCATCCGATTACCCAGTTTTGCTTCTGCTATTGCAGCGTATAAGGAATCTTTTGAGACCTCAAGAAATTGTTGTGTTGCCTTAGATATTTTTCCGACAGGAAATGTATAGGCATTATCGCCGTGAAAACCGTTGAGATGAACAGCAGTGTCGACTCCTATGATGTCTCCCTCCCGCAGTTCCTCGTATCTGTTTGGGATACCGTGTATAACGATGTTATTTACGGATACACAGATTGTGGCAGGAAATGGGGGGTGGTCTGGAATAACATAGTTTAGGAAGGAAGAAGTTGCGTTTAGATTTGCAATTGCTTTTCGTGATACCATTTCTAATTCATAAGTGGTAATTCCAGGTTCAATTGCATCTGCGATTGCATGTAACACTTTAGCTGCGGCTTGACCGCTAATTCTCATTTTTTCGATTTCTGATCTGCTTTTTATTCTTATTTTCTGCATATTTGAAAATAGTGGGTACATTAGAATTATACTTGTCACTTCGGAGTTTGCTCCTCCTACCTGACGATTTCTCCTATTAAGGTGTGTGCTGTAGCAGAATGCACTTTGACATGTACTATGTCGCCTATATTAGCATTCTCTTTTGGAAACACAGTTGTCTTGAATGTGTCTGATTTTCCGTGATACTGTTCTGAGTTCCGTCGACTATCACCTTCAACTAATACAGGAACGACAGACATGATGGTATTCTGATTTATTTCCGAAGAAATCTGTTCTTGTAGTGTGATGATTTCATTTAGCCGTCTTGCTTTATCTTTTTCTGGTATGTCGTCCTTCAGCATCTTATTTGCTAATGTGCCTTCTCTATCAGAGTATTTGAACATAAACGCGGAATCAAATTTGATATCAGACATAAGTTGATAGGTCTGCTCAAAGTCTTCTTCAGTTTCGCCGCAGAATCCAACAATGACATCAGTTGAAAGTGCAATTTGCGGAATTCGCTCGCGAATTTTTAAAACCAATTCAGTGTATTCCTCTGCCGTATATGTGCGGTGCATTCTTTCCAAAACGGGTGTTGATCCTGACTGGAGTGGGAGATGGAGTTGTTTACATACCTTTGGTGAATTTTGCATTGCATCAATCATACTGTCCGTTGCATCCGCTGGGTGCGGTGATGTAAAACGGACTCGCTCTATCCCGTCAACTTCAGAAATCCGCCACAATAAATCCCCAAAGTCGTGTTTACCATCGTTGTATGAATTGACTGTTTGTCCGAGCAGTACTATCTCCTTGAAACCTTCTTCTACAAGTCTTTTCACATCATCTGTCAAAAGTTTCAGCGGTATGCTGCGTTCTCTGCCTCTAACAAATGGCACGATACAGAACGTACACATTTTATTACATCCACGTTGTATTGTGAGCCACGCGCGAATGCCTTCTTTACGAATAGGTGCGATGTCTGCATAATTTTCGGTTTTATCCAATTGAAGACCGAGGAAAGGATCACCACTGACAACAGCGTTTAGAGCCATTGGCAGATCACGATATGCATCAGGTCCCATCATTATATCAACATACGGTGCAGCATCAATCAACTTTTGTCGGAGATGTTGTGCCATACAGCCACACACACCTATGATAAGATTCGGCTCGCGACGTTTTCTATGATTTAGATGTTCAAGACGATTGATAACTCTCGTTTCTGCGTTTTCACGGATAGCACACGTATTGAGCAGTATCACATCTGCAGCATCAATGTCATTTACAGTTTTATGACCTGCTTGTGTTAAGATACCTGACATTAACTCACTGTCGCTAACGTTCATCTGACATCCATAGGTCTCAATATAGACTTTGCGGGGGTTTTGGTGTTTATGACCGGATGCAATAGGACGGTTATCAGAAATCTTTTGGGTGGGATGTTCCCCTGTCGGTATTATGGGTTGGCTTTTATAGATTGGGAATGATGATGTATTTCTCATGTTCTTATAGAATTGTGTTATTGTCTTTTTGTTCTTTAATGTGAATAGTATTCACCAACATCAAACGTAAATAGATCTCCCTGATAGATCAATACACGATAAATCAATTCTCGGTTCTCATGTGGATCTATGATAAGAGAGGGAGTCTTTGCAAATAAGAATCCTTGATATAGGTCTTCAGCAATAAATCGTGTTGGTCCATTTGCTGGATGCGGGCAGATTGCAACACCTATAGCAGTATTGTCAACGATACCACATAAGGTTCCCCATTTAGATTCCGTTCTGTTTACTTCTGCTTCTCCGATTTTTGCGTCTGCGTTTGCAGTTTTTCTATGTTCCATTTCTACGGCATAGTAGCTTAACCCGATGTCCCCAACTAATTCTATCGGTTTTGAGAGTGCTTGCAATACTACTTTCATGTCCAGAATTCGGACATCATTTCTGATCGGCGGGACATCTATCTGAAGTGTGTTTATCAGGACAGCATTAGATACTTGATAGGTTGTTTCACTTACGATCCTAAATACATTACTTGATTCAGATTTTCTGATGATCTCTCTATCAAGTGTTGTGCCTTTCTGCTTAATTGGTGATTCATTTCCGTTCTCGTTTCTGAATTCATCGACTGAAAAACATAAACCGGGTAGATGTCTCTGTTTGTTTTCTTGAAAACCTTCTGTTATTATCTGTCCATTTGATGTCCAAATGGGGTGCATGTATGGGTGTGATACCGTTTTACTATAATGATAAGTAAGCACTAGATTACCATTCTCTGAAAGGGTAATCTCTTTATTAGGTGCTTCGTCTACTACAAAAATCATTTTTAAATTATACCATGTATGGCTTGTTAATGTAAAGTAAAACGTGAAGTGGGTGTGTAAAGTAATTGTCACTGTTTTTGTCTGAATCGCGGATTACGCGGAGAACACGGAAGACGCGGAAGGGGGTTTTGGGGATTTTAGTCTATTTTCACAACCATCAGGTGTACTGTAAGTTAAGAACAGAGAAGATTGGTAAATTAACATATCTATTGGCACACCTATATAGACGAGAACTTTATATCTTAGAATCATCAAATGACATAAATTTTATACGCCTAAAGTGTCTACTCAGCATTTGGTGTAATCAATCCGTAGCACATTCATCCTTGATTGTGCTACGGATCACGCCATCCCACGCAAAAAAGTTATCTGCTCAGAATTGGGGCTTATTAATGTTGGGTAGAGAGACGTAATGAAGGATGGTTGTTGTCCAAAGAAGCACAATCAAGATGAATGTGCTACGGTTGTCCGACGATGTTTGTTGAGCGGAGAGGGGTAATGATGGAGGCGTGTATTAGAAAGAAGCACAATCAAGATGAATGTGCTTTCTGTCTCATGTAGCATCCAAAAGCAACACCAGCGAGTATAATCTCTATACAAATCACCCATATTCTTGAAAGTAGTGCTATAAGTGTTGCTGTTGCAGGCGGTAGACATGAAGTTAACAATAGGCTCAAAATACCTTCCCTGACACCTAATCCTCCAGGTGTTATTAAAGTCATGAATCCGATACTCCACGCGAAGGCGAAGATACTCATAATAATCGGGAATTGCGTTATGTGAATCGGATAGATACTTTTGACAAATAAAAAAAAGGCGATACCTAAACTTATCCAAACCAAAAGATAAATCATTGTAAGGTGAAGTATTCCTTTAAGCGAGAAAAGTGTTCGTATTCCTTTCCGGATATATGTATATTGGGTAGATAGGTGTTTCTTGATTAGGATAAGATTTTTTACGAACATAATGTTGTTGAATGAATAAAACTACGAGAAGCAACACACCCGTTAGAGTTTTCTGAAGATTAATCGGGAAATACTTAGAAGGTTCAACCATGCCTTAGGTTTCTTTATTTTTTAGTAGATGGTAAGCACATTATCAAACCGAACACGGAAGTCACTCCTACAGATACCTTGCGTATTGTATTGTAGGAGTGACTCCAAAATCCCTATAGCAAACTAACATTATTAAAGAATGGAGAGGCTACTGAAACCAATTCATAAGTTGCATCACCATTGTCGATAATATGTTGAAATTATAACTGAGTTTTTACTTGAATCATCAAGCCATTGGTACCCGCCACAATCTGGTTTTATGAAGGGCTCTAATAACACTAATACTAATTCCCACCCTTGACTTGTCAACTGCCACTTGAAATGATTTCTTGTTCTCTCTATTAGAACTGTACCAATATCTTCATCAATAACCTGTGCCGATAGTCTACACCCATCAACTGGAGAGATAAAAGGCAAAGTGTGGAAATCCACAACTGTGTTATTGTCCGCAAGCAGATTGCTTAACGCTTGGTGTAACTTTTCAGTTTCCTCTGGTATAGATGGATATAGAATCAACAAAGGACAGTGATGAGAGCCTTCTGGTATAAATTCAAGAAACATTAATACCTCCTCAGACAACTAACTTAATTTTCAATTAGTTCTTCGGTATGTCTTCCCCTGATAAATCAATATTTCTCCACCGACCTACGTTCTGACCTCTTGACATTGTTTTTACTTTATAATCCCAATGTGCATCATGGTGAGTATCTGGTGGATGTGGTCTCCATTCTCCTCCATCTGAATCGTATAGACTTACCTCACCTAAATCTCTATATTCTTTTAATGACGCAGGACCTTCAACAAAGGGACCAGGATGGCCGTATTCGCCAGCGGTATATGCGTCAATAAACAGCGAGTTTGAAACAGCTCGTATGAATTCGTATCCACACAACAGAAAACTTGCTGCGGCTGATATTGAGAATGCTGCTATTATTATGCGTTTTGGAAACATCAACGAACCTTTACAGAATAATATCCTCTTCAGGACGTGGGTTATGCACCCAATGTCCACTGAGGTCAATCCCTCTTGCTATAATTGCGCGTTGATTCCAATTGTTTGCAGCTTTCACTTCGGGTGGAACAAAACGCACGGTCAAACCACAACGGCGTCTGTCTGAGGTATTCGGTTCTGAACCGTGTAAAAGTAGATCGGAATGGAGGGAAAGCTGTCCTGATTTCATCTCAAAAGGAACTGGTGAATCGCCATACAGATCAGGTTCCATAACTGTCTGACTCAATACATTTTTTTCATCGGAAGAACTTCGTTCAAAAGCGATCTGTCCATGAAGATGCGATTTAGGTATTACTGTCATGGCTCCATTTTCTACGGATGCATCATCAATGGCAAGCCAGACAGTAACTGTTTTACTCGGTGAAAGGGGCCAATACGACGCATCTTGATGCCAACTAACCTGTTTATCCTCACCGGGTAATTTGCAAAAGTAGTGGGTTCCCCAACAGATAAGGTTTTCCCCGAGCAGATCTTGAACATAGTCCAGGATCCTTGGGTCAGTAGTTAGGTCATGTATACCTGAACTACGGGTATGCCAACCGTTTATTGAATAACTATTCCCACCTTCGTCTAAGACCTTGTCCATCAACCGATTAAAATAATCACGATGTTGTGCAATCTCATCATCAGATAATGCATCTAAAGGTGATATGAATCCGTTTTCATTAAAGTGTTGGATCTGTGCTTTAGAGAGAGTTAAAGGATTTTCGTTCTCTACAGGAAAGAATTTCAGCGTGCGATTTAGATCGGGATGTGCATCGGTTATCGCCATTTGAATATCCTTAATCTGATCGGTTAGTCTTAATGGTACCCCATGTGGTAGTTAATTTCTCAGCAGGCTGTACGGGTGCAAAATCACCACCTCTAATAATGTCTATCTCATCGGTTGATATGGCACGGTTGAACAGATATACCTCATCAATGACACCAGTGAAGAATTCTTGTCCGGGATGTCTTGCGCCGACCATAATTGAACCGTCGATCGGATTAACTGCGGGGGGTTTTGCACCGCCCCCGACTTTTTTCCCATCATAGTAAAAACTGAGATCTGTATCTGTATCGTGTACCACAGATATGTGTACCCAATCTTCAGGTTGGTCTTCATCTGATATGCCTTTCTGTCCCCATCCTGGCACTTCAGTATACATATGCGTCTTTTTTGTATTATTATTAAAGATAATTGCCCATTTAAGAGTTCCAGCAGCAACCATGTAATTCCATGTAGCACTTTGTGTATTACCACGTTTGGCCCAAAATGCCACAGAAAACTGTTCACGTAACTGCAATGTGTCATTTATCGGTATCATTGCATATTGTCCTTTTGTCCCATCAAATTCAAGTGCTTTAGTCCCGAATTGTCCATCAACCCAGGAAGGATTTGCTGTCAGTTCAGCATCATGCCCGTAGGTTGACTGATCTTTTGCCGTATTGCCTGAACCTTCATCAAATGACAAGTATAACACAAGCGATTTATCTTCCAAATCTGCGTGTAACGGTGATAGAACAGTGAAAAACGTCATTATGATTGCCAATCCGATTGCCATTTTTAATATTTTAAACATAATCGTATCCTCCTAAAGTGATTTTATATATAGGTTTAGTGTGCTTGATCTAATGTCAAAGGTATTTAAGAAAGTTGCGTTAACAAGCTCCACATTTTTTACAGACGGTGGTGTCGCATGCGCTTGTCATAAAGCCCTTCTCGTGTTTGTTAAATTCCAGTTGAAGGAATTGCGGTTTAACATTAAGGTCAAGGTGGTCCCAAGGATTGATTTCATTGAATTCGCGTTGTCGTAGTGCATAGAAATCTGGGGTTAAACCGTGTGAACGAAATGCGTTGTTCCACGTTGCCCCGCGGGATAAATCTAATATAACTTTGCCGAGTCTCCGGTCTCCCCGTGCCATCACAGCTTCCTGATGTGCCATCCGTGCGCTTGCAGAGGATACTTTAATACTGCCGAGTCTGTTGATTTCACGTTTTAGGTAGTCAAGTTTCTTTGCTACGGTTTTGGGGGGTTCCATTGCAACCCATTGGAATGGAGTGTGAGGTTTTGGTACCATGGGTGAAATGGTAAAACTGATACGACCAATTTTCCCGGTTCTTTTCGCATGTGGCAGCAAGATGGTGCGCATCTCCTTTGCCATATCCGCAATCGCTGTCACATCTGACAGTGTTTCATAGGGCACACCAATGAGAAAGTATAGTCGGAGATTCAGGATATTCCGTTTTATTGCTTCTTCAAATACATGATATAGTCTCTCACGGGGGATCGCTTTGTTGACAACTTTCTGCAGGTTTTCTGTTGCAACTTCAGGTGCAATGGTTATTGTTCCTTGATCACTATCGGCAAGTGCATCAAGCAGGGGTGCTTCGACTGTTTCTGCACGTAGGGAAGCACAAGAGATACGAAAACCTTTATCAACTAAGCCGGATGCGATCTGATTGATCTGAGGATGATCGGAAATTGATGCACCAACTAAACCGATCCTATCCGTGATTCCTCTTGCTTTTTCTGCTAAGGCAAGTGTATTCTCAACTGAACGGTGCCTAGGCCAGCGTCTTGCATAGTCTGCTACACAGAAACGACACTGCCGCCCACATCCTCTTACGATTTCAATCAGGTGTGCATTTGAGAATTCAGTATTCGGTGTATGTATATGTGTGCATGTTGGCACGCTGTCAAGTTTAGGGACAGCAGATGCGGTAATGTTTGCTGGTATGCCCTGTTTGGGGAGAACCTGTTTGACTTTTCCATTTTCCTGATACGTTACGTCATAGAAACTTGGGACGTAGAAGCCGATTTTTGAACCTATCTCGCGTAGAAATTCTTTTTTTGAGGAAGTTGACAACCTCCATTCTTGGAAATTATCCATCAGTTGATGGATTGTATGCTCAGCTTCACCAACGACGAAAATATCAATAAAATCTGCAAGTGGTTCAGGATTATAGGAAATGTTAATCCCACCCGCAATGACGAGAGGGTCCCATTCGGTACGGTCTGCTGCAAGTGGAGGGATGTTTCCTAACGTTAGAGCACGTGGAACATTAATATAATCAGATTCAAATGAGATTGAGAACCCAATTATATCAAATGCATTAAGAGATCTTTGCGTTTCCATTGAGAAGAGCGGTGTTTTCTTCTTTATGAGTTCTGCAACATATTTTGTTTCTGGAATGAAGACGCGTTCACAAGATGTGTCTTTTCGCCCGTTCAACGTAGCATGGATGACCTGTATTCCTAAACTTGACATACCCAGTTGATATGTACTTGGATATACCAATGCGAATTTGTTTGGCTTCCGGTATTGTGATGATGTCCTTGTGTGAACTCCAGTATGTTCTTCAGTATTTAGGAGTTGTTGAATGTGAGAGTGTAAGTTCAATAGAATTCCTCTATGATATACCTATAGTTATAAAAGGTTGGTTTATTTACGGTTTTTGTCCCTTCTTTGTTGAACCCTTAGAAAAGCTGGAATATCCCACTGTTTTTCACGACTTTTTTCCTTTTGATCATTTGATTCCTGTTGGTTGTTGTCAGTTTCTTTCTGATTAGTCTGTTTTGAAGCGTTTGTTCTACGGTTTGGCGTATTGGGTGCTTGTGATGTTGACCTATCTTCTCTGTTTCTTTCTTGTAGTTGTCTATCCCAAGCGGGTCGCTGTGATCGTTGAGTCGTATTCTGTTCAGTACTTCTTATTCGGCTTCCTTGTAAGATCGGACCACTTTGCTGACTTTGTGTATTATACCCTACTCCTCTATTTTGCAGAATACCAGAATCTGTAGGTGCGTCAAAACCTGTAGCAATGACCGTGACAAGTACTTCATCATTTAGTTCCAATTCATCTTTATTGACTAATCCGAAAATGGGTTGTGCGTCGGGTGATGCTTCCTGAATAACTTGCATAGTTTCATCCAATTCATGCATTGTGAAGTTTGATGGAGAAGTTATGTTTACAATCATACCGACAGCACCTGCGATACTGGTTTCTTCAAGTAAGGGAGATGAGATTGCTTGAAGTGCGGCAAGTTGTGCTCGGTTGTCTCCGGAGGCTTTTCCCATACCCATTAGTGCAGTGCCGGCATCCCGCATGACAGTTTCTACATCTGCAAAGTCTACGTTAATCTCTCCTGTTTCACGAATAATATCAGAGATACTTTGTACACCGTGCAAGAGTATTCTATCTCCCTCTTTGAAGGCTTCATGTATTGGAAGTTTTCTATCAAATTCATCAATCAGTCGTTGATTTGGCACGACTATGACAGAATCAGCACTATTTCTCAGTTCCTGCAATCCGATTTGAGCCTTTTCTGCGCGTTGTCTACCTTCAAAATTGAAGGGTCTTGTAACAACTGCGATTGTTAGAGCACCAGTTTCTTTGGCGAGACTTGCTATAATAGGTGCTGCTCCAGTGCCTGTTCCTCCCCCCATTCCGGCTGCCACAAAGACCATGTTGGCAGAATCAACGATGTCTTGCAGGCATTCTCTGTCTTCATCAGCAGCTTTTCTTCCAATTTCTGGATTCGCGCCAGCACCGAGTCCTCTCGTGGTATTCATCCCGATTTGGACAGGTGTCGCGCCATGGCAAGATTTCAGTGCCTGTGAGTCAGTATTGACAGCATAAAACTCAATTCCGGTGAGTGCAGCTTCTATCATCCTCCTGACAGCATTTCCCCCGGCACCACCAACCCCGATTACCTTGATTTTTGCGCTCGTATTTTCAAATTGTTCTTGTTCAAATTCAAGCATATTAGTTTTAGTCACCTTTGGAAAACACATACTAACAGTCTTTACTGCAGTGATTATATGGATAATACTCTATAGGGAAGTAGCGACACCAACGGTAACCTAAATCCTCCTTTTCATAAGCACTTCATTAGGAAGTACCATATTCAGTATATTTAGATAATTACTTGTAACTGTCTTACCTTTACCGACGAACATTTACTACATTTTTTAAATACGTCATTGACTTGCGTTAAACGTACTGTTGTATACGATAGAAGTGTCTTCTTAATAGATCTAAAGTCTTATCATTTATTTTATCTATATTATACAGATTAATCGTTTTTTAATCAATAGTAATAAAATTGTCATGACTTTCATTGGATATATTTTTATTACTTTGTCCACATTGTCGCAGTTGATTCAGATAATATTTGTCTTTAATAGGCATGAATCAATATCCAAACCATTCCTTTATTTTACGGAAGAGACCCCCAAATGCCCCTGAACCCCGACTCATCGCTTGTGCATGTTTTTGTTCTCTCCTCAATGCTTCACCATACAATGCTAAACCGATGCTTGATGAGTACATTGGATAGTTTACACGATCCGTTAACCCTTTTAGTGGTTTTGGGTATCCGATCTGAACACGGAGTTGTAACACCTGTTCAGCAAGTTCTGATAAACCTTCCATTAGTGCAGTTCCACCTGTTAGAACGAGTCCACCTGGTAGTTGAACATTACCCAATTCACACTGAATTTCTTCCAATATCTGTACCATACGATATTCGATAATTTGTGCTAAATCGTATCGGTTGATAAACTTAGGCGGGGCAGCACCCGTAGTAATCGGTATCGGATGTGTTTCGTCATCACGCACCCATTCTGTCCAAGCGCATCCACGGTTTAGTTTTAACTCTTCTGCCATAGGTAGAGTGACTTTTAAGTACTGTGCAATGTCATTTGTAACATGTTGTCCGCCAACTGGAAAAACAACAACGTGTTCTATTGCATCCTCTCTATAAACTATGATCTCGGTTGTTTGGTCTCCAATATCAGCGAGTGCAATACCAACTTCACGTTCATCTCTTTGAAGGACTGCTTTTGCTGATGCGACTGGTGTAACAACTAATGTATCCACACTTGTTATGTCAGCTTGTTCAACACTGTTCAGCAGGCTCTGTATTGCACTTGTGCTGCTTGTGATGATATATGCGTTTGCCTCTAATCGGGATCCAGACATATTTATGGGTTCTTTTATCCGATTATTCATATCAATTACAAAGTTCTGTTCAATCACATGTATTATATCTTGACCGTCTGGTATTGCTGCGATTGTGCGTGCCGACTGTACCGATCTCTCTACATCCTCTCGTGTGATTTGTGCGGTGTTTTTAACTGTGATAACACCGGGTGATGACTGTCCATGAACATGGTCACCTGAAATTCCGAGGCATACAGACTCAACGTTGACACCAGCCATAAGTTCAGCCTCTGAAATTGCCTCTCGAATTGCTTCAGATGTTAGATTAATATCCACCACAACTCCTCTACGCAGCCCTTTTGATTTAGCCTCACCTACTCCGATGATTTCCATCTGTCCATCTAATCCTGGTAAGGTGTGACAGATCACAACCGAGATTTTACTTGAACCGATGTCCAACCCAGTGATAATCGTTCCTTTTGCCATCTATTTGTTGGCTCCTCCCAAATATATTATGTCTTTATACCGTGCATCTAAGTATGTGTATTTTGTTAGTGAGGGTGTTTGTTCTGAACCATCATCCCGATGGTTTGTTTTATTTATAACGGGATATAATCCGTGATTCTGTAGCGTAGACAATGCTTGTTGATTGATGAATAAACTTAAATTATGGAATCCAACTTCTACCATGTCTGCAGCAAACCATACCTCAATCGGTAGACTTCTTATTTGAATCAGGATTTTTTTTGGATCCCGTGCATCAATACACATTAGGTCTTTTGCAATATCCGGTTTGCGAGATCTAACATGCTTGAGAATTTGAATACCGAGTTGTGTCGTTGTGGATTTAACTTGTTTACCTATTTCAGGTATGTTTTCACCTTCATCAGTTATTTTCGTCAATTTGTCATAATGTTCTGGTTTTATAGATTCTAATACATATCCCTCTTGGTCAATCAAGTACAGATGTTCTTTTTTCTTCTGTTTCTTTTTGCCTATAGGGGAATAATCTGTCGTTGGATCATCGACTAGGATCAGACGCAAATATGCCAATACTTTACGTTCAGTTACTTCAATTGTAAGTTTTCGTTTAACTAAATTCTTTGTAACGTGCACTTCCTTTATGTAGCTTAGATTATCCTTTAGGTATTTGGCAGTTTTTGATTCTGAATCAGTGATGATATTATCTAAATTCTCACCTAATACATTATATATCTGTCCTTCAGTATAATGCATATTACCCAAAAGTGCAAATGAAACTCGCTCAAAATTAAAAAAACTGAGAATGATCTTTCCAATAAACAGGAAGGTTACGACAATAATACCCACAATTATAGTTCTTCGAGCACGATATCTTGGCTTGTGAATTCTTCGTGGGTTGAAGATTCGGTGAGAAGGTCCATCTTTTTTCCGATTGCTTTTTTTTGACTTAAACATCTTTTTGACTCATGTTAGCTCGTGTTAGACTGCCGCATTTTTATAAAATCATGGCCAACATTATAGATATCCCCAGCTCCAAGCGTAATCACTAAATCATTTGGCTTGGTAATTTGCATCAGTTTACGTAAAACTAAATCCATATCAGCTTCATAAAGGACATGTGTATGTCCATGGTTTTCTATCGCTTTTGCTAATCTCTCACCAGTAACATTCTCAATTGGTTCTTCCCCTGCTCCATAGATTGACGTAACGATCAGTATGTCGGCATGGTCGAATGAATGGCAGAATTCGTGTGCAAGGTCTCGAACTCTTGCATAGCGATGCGGTTGAAAAACGGCAACAATCCTTCGTTTGTAACCTTCTCTTGCACCTTGCAGTGCCGCCATCAGTTTTGCAGGATTATGTGCATAATCATCAACAACGACTATGTTATCAACTGTTCCTAATACCTCAAATCGTCTGTGAACACCTTCAAAAGATCCAAGTTCATGCTGTATCCTCTCAAACGGAATCTCCAATTCAAGTCCAACTGATATTGCTGCAAGAGCATTAGATATGTTATGTCTACCGGGCAATTTCAGATTGACATATCCTAATTTTTCACCTAGTTTGCATACACTAAATCGTGATGAAGCACCCTTTATCTGGATTTCATTTACCATTAGATCGGCCTTTGTTTCTACACCGTAAGTTACGTATTTCTTTTCTACTTTTGGAATGAGTTTTCTAATGTTTTTCTGATCCAGACATAGCACAGAAGATCCGTAGAAAGGCACTCGGTTAATGAAGGATAGAAATGCATCCCCAATTTCTTCAATGTTGTCGTAATAGTCCAAATGATCCGCATCAACAGAGGTAACTACAGCAATAGTAGGATATATCATATCAAATGACCCGTATGCCTCATCGGCTTCAATTACCATTACATCGCCATGTCCGCTTCTGGCATTACTCCCATTAACTAATTTGCCACCAACGACAACAGTAGGATCCAAAGAAGATAACACCGCAGCAGTCAATGCGGTTGTCGTAGTTTTGCCGTGTGTTCCACTAACTGCAATACTTCTCCGCATCCTTGTAATTTCATTGAGCATCTCTGCTCCCCGAATGATCGGTATATTCGCCTGCATAGCTGCTTGTAATTCTGCATTATCAGTTGGGATTGCAGGTGACATGACGACGACATCCGCACCATTGACTTGAGATGACGCATGACCGTACCATATTTTGGCACCACATGACTTTAGGTGTTCCGTTGCTGCCGATTTCTTAATATCTGAACCTGAAACATTAAAATCAAGTCCGATCAGTACCTCTGCAATACCACTTAAACCTGCTCCACCTATTCCTATAAGATGTATGTTTTGTGTTTTGCCAAACACTTCAATACTCCAATTAGGCTTACATTTAACCGGATGTAAGTTAATTCATTTTATGTTATATCTTCAGTTGCTAACCGAAGGATTGACTCGGCAATTGTATCACTTGCAAAAGGCTTACCGAAGTTGCTGCTACTAATCTTCATTTCTTTATAGAGGGTGTCATCAGACAAAATACGAAATAGGTGTTTTACAAGTTTTTCTGGTGTTATATCTTCTTGTCTAATAACAACTGCTGCATGAACATTGGCTACTGTCGTAGCATTCTGAACTTGGTCATTTCCTAAAGTTGCAGGTAAAGGTATGAAAATAGCTGGTATTCCACATGCGGTTACTTCAGATACTGTCATACCACCCGCACGACAGATCATTAAGTCTGCAATACTATAGATCTCCTCTATAGGATCGAAAAAGGGTTGAACAAGACACGGGATTTTATTTTTTTTATACGATTCTCTTACTTTATCAATATCTTTTTTCCCTGTTTGATGAACGAACTGAATATTACTTGACCTTCCATCTAACTTATACTTATTCTCATCTGTTTTTTCCTGAGAATCAGCACAGCTGAATGACTGAGCAATTAGCGGACAAGCATCAATCATAACATTATTAACTGCTTGTGCTCCTTGGCTACCTCCCATGACAAAAACTGTCTTCTTTGTTTCAGAGAATCCAAACTTTTCATAGGTTTCTTTCTTACGAGGAAAATTGGCTATACTAGGTCTTATTGGGTTACCCGTCACATGTACAATGTGATTCGGAAACCGTTTTCTTTCCTGTGGTAGTGCCAGAAATGCGGTTTCAGCACGACGCGCCAAGATACGATTTGTCAATCCAGGCGTTGCATTCTGTTCTTGTATGGCAATTGGAATACCGAGAAGTGTTGCAGCGTAGAGAACCGGTCCGGATACATAGCCTCCCGTACCAATTACGACATTTGGTTTTAACTCCCTTAGATACTTAAATGATTTCAGAAGTCCCTGAAAAACTTTAAAGATAACGGGAAACCATTTCAAAGTCAACCTTCGAGGAAATCCTTCAACTGATATAGGTAAAAAGCGAAAACCTTGCTGTGGAACGACTGATGCTTCTATGCGATTTTCACCACCAATAAAGACTATATCAATATGTGTATCAACTCTGTGGAGTGCCTTTGCTATAGCGATAGCAGGATAAATGTGTCCCCCGGTTCCTCCACCAGCCAGAACGATACGTATCCTATTCTTTTCATCTCTGTTTTCTTCTGATGTCGTTTCATTTTGAGATTGATGACTTTTTCTATTTTTCACTTCTTTATATGCTGTGTCTATGGTTTAAGTGTTTTAGGTGATGAACGCAACGTGCCGCGCGAGATGTTTAGTAAGATACCGACACTCACAAGGCTTATTACAAGAGATGAACCGCCATAGCTGAGGAATGGAAGTGTGATTCCTTTTGTGGGTAATAAGCCTGTAACAACACCGATGTTGATAAACGCTTGTAACCCGATTATAATTGTCAGCCCGGTAGCAAATAAAGCTCCAAATCGGTTTTCAGTTTTTCTGGAGATGGATATACCTCGCCAGACAAAAATCATGAATATAATTATGATAATCGTAGTACCGATAAAACCGAATTCTTCACCGACAATAGAAAAGATAAAATCTGTGTGTGGGTATGGTAAGTTATTGATTTTTGCTGTGCTGTGATCGAGTCCGACTCCTTTAATACCACCCCATCTGAGAGCGTCAAGTGATCGTCCCAATTGATAACTGACTGCATTCGGTGATTGCAATGTTTCCCAATAATCTGTGATACGTTTCATTCTATAGTCATCGCTGATAATGTAACCTGTCAACAGTGCTGCGCCGCCTCCAATTAGAAGTAAAGTGTGAAAAATCCTAATACCTCCAATGAAAAGTAGACATCCAGCAGTAGCAGCTAATAATGCAGCTGATCCAAAATCTGGTTGCATAACAACCAAACCGAACATCAAACCGATGATAAGGACATTAGGCAAAACACCGTTGAATAGGTTTTTTATTCGTTCAGGTTTGTGTGCTAAAAAATGTGCAGTATGTATGATCAAGGCAATTTTGGCAAACTCTACAGGTTGAAATCGTATCGGTCCAACAGCAATCCATCTTGTGAATTTACTACCATCACCACTCACGCTTGCACCGATAGGTGTGAAAACAAGCAATAACAAACCAAATGACAGAATCAACAACTTTGTACTGTGTTTCTCATATAACTTGTAGGGGATGTATGAGGTAATACCCATGCCAAACAATCCAATTAAGCAGGCAATTGCTTGAATATGCAAATACCGATAGTTGTATCCATACTGTTTTGCAGATAGTACGTGTCCAGCACTATAGACCATTATGATACCAATGCCAACTAAGAGGAGGGTTACAACAAGCAAACTTGTATCAACTCTTCCTGAACTTATGGTGACAGTTCGTTCTTGCTTTGATCTAATTATGTTAGGATTTGCGTAATTGAGTGCGTTTTGATTTTGCATGAGTTTTCTGATTCTACTTTATGGTAGCATTTGGAAGAATCGTTAGTGTTTTTGTTCTATAATGTAGTGAGTGATTTTACTTTACAGACAAATGCTTCGCCCCGTTCTTTATAGTTGGCATACATGTCAAAACTTGCGTTTGCTGGAGATAACAGAACGATATCACCAGGGATAGCATGTGTATAAGCACAGTCTAGAGCTTCATCCATAGTTGACGCATGAGACATCTCTATGCATCCGGCAAATACCTGTTGTAAATTTTGTGTATACTCACCGAGTAAAACTAACATTTTAACTTTCTTCTTTATCGGTTCAATAAGAGCACTGTAGTCATTACCTTTATCGTAGCCTCCAATGATAAGAATGATTCGCTTCAACCCTTGTTTTCTGTTACCTATACTATCTATGGATTCAAGTGCTACGTATGTTGATAAGACGTTTGTTGCTTTGGAATCGTTTATGTATTCTACACCGTTGATAGTAGAAACCTTTTCAAAAGCATGTGCAAGAGCTTCATGCTTGGGATCAAAATTGATTAACCCTTGACGTATCCTTTCAGGTGAAACATCTAGTATTGAACCAACAGCTACAGCTGCAAGCACATTCCTAGCATTATGTGATCCAGTCAATGGTAATTCATTGATATTACATATTCTGTGCTCTTGATTTCCATTCCTGACAAAGACATAATTGTTAATTTTTTCTGTCTGCAATCCTGCCATTACATTGGTGTTAAATTTCTTCATCAGTTGTTTTATATCTTTATGTTTATCAGAAAAGAGTGCTTTTCTCGCTGCAGTTTTATGTGCTAATGTCATCACTGTTGTATCGGCAGCATTCAGAACTATCCAATCAGAATCTGTCTGGTTCTGACATATTCTACGTTTCGCTGCAATGTATGAATCCATCGTTCCGTGTCTATCAAGATGGTCACGTTCAATGTTAAGTACTACGCTAACATGTGGACGAAAAGAGTACGTACTTTCCAATTGGAAACTACTTGCTTCCACTATTGCAATATCTGACTGCTTCAATGTTGAGACGTTACTTGCTAGTGGTATGCCAATGTTCCCGGCAGCGATGACGTTTTTATAGAGTCTGCTTGAATCTAATATTGCAGATGTTAAGAGAGTTGTTGTTGATTTTCCTTTTGTGCCAGTAATTGCTACAATGGGTGCTTGACACAATCCCGCTGACACCTCCAATTCACCTACTGTTGTAATGTTCTTTCTTGTTGCTTCTGCTAATATTGGTATATCTAACGGTATCCCAGGGGATACGACTATTAATTCTGCATTATCTATACAAGATTCGTGGTGTTCTCCGAGACAGAATTGTAACGACATACCTTCTAATTGTGAAATATTATTTGACAATACATCAGAATCGCGTGTATCTGTGAGGAGGACTTTTGCACCGAGTTCATGAAGTAATCTTGATATTGCAATGCCGCTTCGATTTGCACCAAAAACGGTGATTTTTTTATCTACAAAGTCGTTTAATTCAGAATACTTCAAACACTACCTCAGCTGCATGGACATGTTTAATGATGACCAATGTTAGTTAAATGTTAGTTAAATGTTAAATGTTAAATGTTAAATGTTAAATGTTAAATGTTAAATGTTAAATGTTAAATGTTAAATGTTAAATGTTAAATGTTAAATGTTAAATGTTAAATGTGTGAAGAATGTGGAACCTATCCTAACCTCAACGTACTTAATGCGATCAACATCAATATCAGAGCAACAATCCAGAATCGGATGACGACTTTAGATTCCTTCCAACCAGATAAGAGAAAGTGATAGTGTAATGGTGACATTTTAATGACACGTTTCCCAGTTATTCTATAGGATAACACTTGTATGATAACAGATAAGGCTTCTGCTACGAAAATTCCCCCCACAATTATGAGTAGAAATTCATGCTTGATCAACAGTGCGGATGTCCCCAATGTTGCGCCAAGTGGTAGTGATCCGGTATCACCCATAAATAATTGTGCGGGGTGGCCGTTGTACCATAAAAACCCGAGACCTGCCCCAGCTAATGTTGCACAGAAAATGGTAGTAACTTCACCACCGACAGGAAGATGGAACAGACTAAGATACTCAGCAATTTCTATATGACTAACAAGATAACCTGATACTGCAATCGTTCCTGCGACAAAAAGTGTACAACCGATCGCTAAACCGTCCATTCCATCTGTCAGATTTACTGCATTGGATGTGCCAACTATGACTATGGCTGCAAATGGAATATAGAACAACCCCAGACTGGGATGAAAAGTCTTGAGAAATGGCAGGTTGAGTGCCGTGCGAGTTGCTTCATCATTTCCTTCAATGGGTCCCCATTTATAGAGAAAAACAGCGATAGCCAATGCACCGATAGTTTGTAATACTACCTTCTGCCAACCCCGTAGTCCGAGTGACTGTTTTTTACTAATTTTTTGGAAATCATCCAAGAATCCGATAGCACCAAACCAGATAGTCGTAAAGATCATTAGATAGATGAAAGGTTGATCAAGTCTCGCCCAGAAAAGTATGGATACAAGTATAGCGACTATAATCAAGATACCACCCATCGTAGGGGTACCAGCTTTGCTCTGATTTTCATTATGTTGTTGTGCCTTTTCTACTTCCTCCTGAATATGTTCACCGATATGCAACTGTTTTAGTTTTCTTATCATGAATGGTCCTAACACAAGTGAAATGGCAAGTGCAGTGGCAGTGGCATATACAGCACGGAAAGTAATTGCACTAAATACACTAAATGGTTCAAAAATGTCAACAAGGTTTTCAAAAAAGAGATGATAAAACATTATCTGTATGTCTAATAACCTATCAGAACTACATTATTCTATTGAAAACTGTTTGTGACTCAACAGAAGCAGTCAAAGCGTAGGGTCTATTTTGCCGGACTTTTATGACTATCATATTGAAACTGTGCCTAGTTAGATTCATCAACTTGTGCTCTATCTTTCAGTTTTGTGAATCTTGCTCCTGCTTGGTTTAATAGGTTCGTTGAATGTGAATAAACCAGTCTGTTTTTTTCTTTGTGTGTTTCCAAGGCAAGATCAACTAAGCTAGAAACTAATTCAGGAAACGAAACGCCGGCTGGCTCCCATAAATAAAAACTGAAAGACCCTGGGATAGTGTTTATTTCATTCACATACACCTGATCATCATGACTCACCAAGAAATCGATCCTTGCGACTCCAGAACAATCTAACACTTGAAACGTCAAGGTGGCAAGGTTCTGAATATGTAACGTCAATGCGTCTGAAATTGGTGCAGGTATTTTTCGCTCTGCGCCAGCCATACCTGAAACTGTTTCTGTATCAGATTCTGTTTCTCTGTCTTTGTGTATATACTTATCATCAAAACTTAGGAAATCTGTACTTGATATTGGTTGTTCACAGACAGATGGTATAGGTGTATGGGTTCCCATCACTGCACAATTTATCTCATATCCACCTACTAAAGTTTGTTCTACGAGTATACGTCTACAATACCTACATGCAAGTTCAATAGCATCCTGTAGTTCTGTCTGATCATTTGCGGGGCTAACACCTATGCTTGAGCCGCTGATTGCTGGTTTAACAAATAACGGATATGATATTTTGTTTTCAATTACATTAAGGATGTCATTACTTGATTTTTCCCATTCACTTTTTGTGAATGGGACATAAGGAAGTATTGGAAGTTCATTTGCACTTAGAACAGCTTTCATCATAGTCTTGTCCATACCGATACTTGAACCGACTACGTTCGCTCCCACATAGGGTATATCAATCATTTCAAGCATACCTTGAAGTGTACCATCTTCTCCGTGAACGCCGTGGATAGCTGGAAAAACAACATCAATTTCAAGATCTTTTTTTCTACTAAAGAGACTACTCCGTTGTGGTAAGACATTAAATTTTGTACTTGTGCTAAATTCCACATTCACTGTATCGTAATCCGACACGTTAGGTAAGTTTCCATCTGTGAAGGTATTTAGTTTGTTTAATTTTCCCCCAGTTAACCACGCGCCATCTTTCGTGATATATATCGGTATAACATTATATGTTTCTGTCAAAGCAGTATTTACTTGGTGTGCTGTTACGATGGATACTTCATGCTCGGGTGATCGTCCACCGAAGATGAGTGCAACGTTCATGTTAATAATCCTTCTGTTTCAATCTTGCATTATCTTTTAGTTATAATTGTCCGGTAGATCATTCTCAAAAAGAACAACATCACCGGCTCTCAAGTTTTTAGTTAACTGAAGTTGGACTTCGGCAAGGTTCTTCACCCTACGGATTTGTTGTTCAGGATAGTTCTGATGCTTAAGTCCATCTAATATCGGTTCTGTTGTTTCATCACCAACAAGGATAA
This sequence comes from Candidatus Poribacteria bacterium, assembly GCA_965208245.1. Lineage (GTDB taxonomy): Bacteria > Poribacteria > WGA-4E > WGA-4E > WGA-3G > MSPOR6. The sequence continues at coordinate 3,119,855 of OZ242325.1, read as the reverse complement.
CAAGATCACATACCTTTGCAGCATGCGATCCTAGCTTTTTATTCTCATCATATTCCCTCTCACCTAGTTCCACCATTCCTGGTGTAACCAGTACTTTTTTCCCACCATTTTCATTAACAAAATCTGTCAACACTTCCAGCGCAGCTTTTGCACCTTCAGGATTGGAATTGAAACTATCATCAATTACGATGACACCTGTGTCTGAGGGTTTTAACTCTAACCGATGTGGCACAGGCTCTAATTCTCTTATTGCTGCTTGGGTATCATCTAAAGACATCCCACAATGTAAAGAGACAGCAATAGCAGCTAGTATATTTGATACATTGTGTTGTCCGATCAGACGTGTCGTAATTTCTGTCGTTCCGATCCCAGCAGCAGACACATTAAATGACAATCCTTTATGACTATGTTTAATATCAGACGCTCTTATGTCAATTGTGTCATCATCAATTTCCTTTGCTTTTGCACTGTATCGTTTTACATTGACCCTTACTGTCTTGTCAGCTAACTCTGCACATATCTCATTATCGTTATTTATCACGGCAAGACCACCTATAGGTAATGCTTCTATTAATTCATACTTTGCTATGGCAGTATTTTCTATACTCTTAAATCGTTCTAAATGTTGTGGACCCACTGCGGTGAGAATGCCGATTTCAGGTGGTGCAAGTTGGCACAACGTTTTAATATCACCACGTTTGTATGCTCCCATCTCAACAATAAAAAACTCGTGTTCAGATGTTAGTTTTCCTCTGATGACCTTACATATCCCCATCGGGGTATTATAACTGTTGGGGGTCATCAGGACGTTGTTTTTTTTTGATAGTATCTGGTTTAGAATGTATTTTGTACTGGTTTTTCCATAACTTCCTGTGATACCGATGATTTTTGGTTTTAGATTCCTAATACGTTTTTTTGCATCCCGTAAGTATCCATTATTAATTGTCATTTCTAAAGGTAGAATCAGGCTACTACAGATGATGAGAATAGGCACTGTAAGTTCACAAAAAAGGAAAGCACCTATTCGCCAATGTAAATTAGAAAAAGTTAAGACGATAAGAACAGCAAAGATCGCTTGTAATGTTAGTGTTATGCCAAACAGTCTTTTTGCTCGTGCAGTGTATATAAGTGGTTTTTTTGCTTCTTCCTTTTTACGCCAAAGAATTATATAGGTTTGAAAAGCAATCCAGCATACACAAAGAGCGGCAAATAACCATCTTGGTTGATTAACGTCAAGAAATGATATAACTATCAGTACTATGACAACCACTAATATTTCATAGATTTCAAAACATCTTCTTGTGTGCAGCACAACCCATCTCATATAACGGATCGGTTTATACCCATCAAGTTGCAGAATGTGCAAACCCTCTGTCGTTCTCAACACAATTCTGATATAGGATATGAGAATTAATAGATAAAAGAGTATATCATCAAGCATTTTTAGATTGTCCATATTAACAGAACAGCAATGAATGTAGTACTTCAAAAAACAGATCCGTGAACTACTTCATTGCATGTCAAAAGAAATGAACCTGCACAAATGGCAGATAGCAGTTTCTGATGCTCCGTCTGATACTTTCTCTGACAAGAATTGTCATGGGCATCAACTGTTCATGCTAAGAAATTACCTACAATTCTACTGAACTGAGGGAATTGGTCAAGATATGAGAAATGTCCTGCATCCTTAAGGATGACCAATTCGGAATTCGGTATCTCTTTTGACATGATTTTACCTGAAGAAATAGGTGTGTCATTATCATTCTCACCCCATACTAAAAGTGTAACAGCTTGTATTTTGGGTAATAGCGGGCGCAGATCCTGATTTACAGACTTTACGAACGTTGCTCTCATGGATCCTGCTTCTCGGTAGTCCTTTGAGCCAACCTGCTTGGATAATGCGTCAGCAAACTTGTTTCCAACAGAACCAAAATGACGAATCAGTCTACCACATTTTGCAATAATGATGCGGATGAAGTAGATGGGCGTTCTTGGCGGTATGATACCAGCACTGTCAACCAATATTAATTTTTCTACTAAGTGAGGATGATGTGCAGCCATTACTATTGAGATTCTGCCGCCATAGGAATGACCAATTAAGTGTGCTTTTCTAATCTTTAGTTTTTCAAAGAATCCAGATAGAAATGTAGCATAATCTGTTGCATCCCATGCTAATGTGGGTTTCTCACTTAAACCAAATCCGGGGAGATCAATTGCAAATACCCTATAGTATCTTGACATGCAATCCATAACAGGTTTAAAACTATTTGCTTCTCCACCCCATCCGTGCAGCAATACGACAGACTCACCTGTACCCTTAACCTGATATGCAACCTTTAAATTGTCTATTTCAACAAACATTTCGAATTGGAATAATACCTTAGAAGAAAATATAGTGAACTTTAGAATTAATGTCAGTTTGAATATTGACTGATTTTACAACGGGCGAGGTGACCTCGCCCTACTTCGGATGTTATGTACATCGGGCGAGGTCACCTCGTCCCTACGTTATAATATTGAATTTTAACTTATTTTTTTGAATCAATTGCCAATTGTTGCAGGACTTTTGATGCAATTACTCTATCATCAAATGGATGTCTCTTTCCGTTTATTTCTTGATAATCCTCATGTCCTTTTCCTGCAATAACGACGACATCCCCAGAATTAGCCGCCAATATTGCATGTTGAATGGCAGTTCTTCGATCTGGAACACATACATAATCTGCATCTTTTGGTAAGCCTGAAATAATATCAGATATTATTACATCTGGGTCTTCAGTGCGCGGATTATCTGAAGTGATGACACTGAAATCTGCTATCTGAGTAGAGATTTTACCCATTTTTGGTCGTTTGCTTTTATCTCGATCGCCGCCGCAACCGAATACAGAGATAAGTCGACCTTTTGAAATACCTCGTGCAGCCGTTAGCACATTTTCTAACCCATCTGGTGTGTGTGCATAGTCAACAACCACTGAGAAATTTTTGCTATAGGTGTCATTTGAGTTTACATTTTCAAAACGTCCAGGAACCACTGTAGAAAAAAGTCCGTTCCGTATAACTTCAGTTCTACATTTATATTTTATTCCCACCGCAATTGCGGCGAGTGCATTATAAATATTATATGTTCCCAATAACTGTATAGTAACTCTGATTTTCCGCAACTGTTGGTGTTTTTCTTTATTGAAGGCACCATTATTGTATGCAGTAAAAGCAAGATGTTTCAAAGTAATATCTACATCTTTTGCAACCAGATCTGCTTCATCAGTTAGTCCATAGGTGAGGACATTGTTAGCAGGCAAGCATTCTGCAATTTTTGGAGTAACAGGAGAATCTAAATTCAATATAGCCAAACCTTGAGGACTTAACTGCTTAAAGAGCATTAATTTTGCAGAGAAGTAATTCTCCATATTCTCATGATAGTCCATGTGGTCCTGTGTTAGGTTTGTAAAGACAGCAGTATCAAAAGTTAACCCATACAATCTATGTTGCACTAGTCCTTGAGAAGAAGTCTCAAGGATAACATTGTCGATGCCAGAATCAACTAGTTCTTTAAAAATTGCATGTAATTCATAAGGTTCAGGTGTTGTCAGTATTGCGGGTATCTCTACACTTTTAACATTGCCGTCAACGGTATTTTGCAGATCAAAGGAGTGTCCGATAGTACCTAAAACAGCAGTTTTTAGTCCTTGTTCTTTTAGAATACCGTATGTTAAATGTGCAGTTGAAGTTTTTCCATTTGTTCCCGTGATACCTATCAAGTTCAACCTTTTCGCTGGATTTCCATGCCAATTTGCTGCACAGACTGCTTGTGCTATTCTTCCATTTGTTGTAACAACAACAGAGGTATTTTCAGATAAATCAGGGATAAACTTTTCTGAGATAATTGCTGTTGCACCGTTTTGAATAGCACCTGCAATGAAAGTGTGTCCATCAACCTTCAATCCTTTATAGCACACAAATGCATATCCCGGTTTCACTTTTCGGTGGTCACTGACAACACCGTGGATAGTCGGGTTCCTATCTCCTTTGATATAGGTTACATTGATACCATCAAGAAGTTTCTGGAGTTTCATAGACCAACTCCAGTCTTTACGATTACATTTTCAGAATTGGTATCAGTTTCCCTTATTATTGAACGAGTTTGATCATTTGATAGGTCTTCTGTTTTTAAGTTTGTTTTCGTAGAGTATGTAGTATCTTTTGATGTTTTATGTCTACTGTCAAAAAAGCCGGTCTGTTTTGTATGTTTTTGTGTCTGTTCAGCTATACGTTTGAAAATTGGACCGGCAATTGTTCCGCTAAATCTTGCCCCTTTTGGTTCATCCAATGTAACGATGATAGCAATTTTTGGATCGTCGGCAGGAAGGAAACCCATAAAGGACATAACCTCTTTACCCCCTGCATAGCCTTTACCTTTTTCAGCTTTCTGTGCGGTACCTGTCTTGCCAGCGACTTTAATACCTTCTATTTTTGCTCTTGTCCCGCTTCCTTGCTCAACGACTCCAATAAGTATTCCTGTCATCTGTCTGGCAGTGAAGGGTTGGAGAACTTTTCTGATTGCAATAGGACGATTCTTTATGACAAGGTTTCCGTGTGCATCGCGTATCTCTTTCGTTATGTAGGGTTTATGTAGTGTGCCACCATTCGCAATAGCTGCTAAGGCATTTACCATTTGGAGAGGTGTCACTGAGATTCCTTGACCAAATGGAACAGAACCGAGCGAATTAATATCCCAATGACGTAAAGCATAGAGATTTCCACTTTTTTCATAAGGTAGATCAACCCCCGTTTTTTCACCGAAGCCAAACCTATCTACATACGTCTGTAAGACACTGGGACCTAATTGTTGGACAATCTTAATCATACCGATGTTACTTGATTTTTGTAAAACATTTGTAAGCGTTAACCAACCTTTTGAAGATACATCCCTAATCATTCTGCGGTTAGCAAGACGGTAACTGCCATTTTCGCAATATACAGTAGATTCAGGAGTCATAATCCCTTCATTCAGTGCAGCAGATGTGGCGACAATTTTGAAGATGGAGCCGGGTTCAAACAGATACCAGATACCCAGATTACGTTTTGCTTCTTCATTTGCGCTTGTCTGGTCGTTAACATCATACGTAGGATAACTTGCCATTGCCAGAATCTCGGAAGTATCCACAGCTAAGACTATAGCCGTACCTTTAGATGCATTCCATTTTTTACATCCTTGTGTTATCTCTTTTTCAACTATATCCTGAATAACTTGATCAAGCGTAAGAACAACATTACACCCATTATTACCTAGTTTCTGTGTATTCAGAGACATAGAGGTGAACTGTCGATTTCTGTCTTGTATGGGTCTATGTACTCTTTGAAGGTAATTGTCGTATTGAAATTCAATACCTTCACCCTCTTTTAGATCATTCAAATATCCTATGACTTGAGATGCAAGTGTATCATTTGGGTAGACCCTTTTCGGTTCAATTTCTACTTTAAGTCCTCTATGCTTTCTGGTGATTTCCTTTATTTCATCTAATTTTTCGTACTGAATGTTTTTCTTTAGCCAGACGAATTCTACATATTTCCCATTCCGTTTTCTCTTTAAGTGTTTTATTAACTCTTGTCTTGGTGTATCCAATATCGGTGCTAATTCAGCTGCAACTGTATGAGCATTTGACTTTTTATTAAAGGTTTTTGGATCAGCAACGACTGCAATGGTGTCTTGACTTATGCTTAGAACATAACCGTTCCGATCCAAGATTTTACCTCTTTTAACAGCACGGTTTGCATTGGAACGCCAGTCTTTCCGCACGGTAAACGTTTCGTCTGCATTAGGAATCTGAATGGTAAATAATTTCCCAATCAATACGAGGAAGCCTAATTGCATAACGACTAATGTAAAGACGAGTCGTCGAATTGAGAGAAAATTATTCTTTTTCATCACGAACTACCTACTCTTTAAGCTCAATCCAGTTATCAGATGATTCAACAAATCCTAATTCTTTACTTATTTTACGTATTCTTGCTACTTCAGTCAAGGTACTTTCTTCTAACAATAGAGCTTGTATTTCGTTTTGTATTCTCTCCTGTTTGTCCTCAAACTGGGGTTTTCGCTGTATATATACATTTTTGGGATAAGATGAAAACCATATACTCGCGCCAAAAACACACAGAGATAAACCAAAAATCACGTATACCACTAACATTGTCCTGTCAGGTTTCCAAGGTTTACTTTCTGAGAATTGTGTTGAGAATGCCCTATGCGGTGTTTTCATTGATGTTTGCATGTTTTATAATTTATACGATAGAAGAGACTGAATAGATACAATGTTAAGTTTATTAAATTTATTTTAAATTCTCACTGCCACTCGCATTTTTGCACTACGCGATCGAGGATTTTCATCAATTTCGTTGGCACTTGTCAATATAGGACGTCTTGTGATTACTTTTAGTTTCTGTTGATGGTTACAGACACATATCGGTGTCTTCGGTGAACAGATGCAGTTTTTTGCATAAAACTGAAATTTCTGCTTGACAATTCTGTCTTCAAGGGAATGAAAACTAATCATACAAAGACATCCATCTTTTTTTAATACTGAGACAGCTGCATCTATTCCGCGTTTTAGATTCTTTAGTTCATCATTTACTGTTATGCGTAATGCTTGGAAAACTCGTGTTGCAGGATGTATCCTCCTTTGTTGAAAATCGCCTTTTCTGTATTTGGTTTTGCCGGGTGTAACAGATTCCACAATTTGTGTAAGTTGTTGTGTCGTGGTAATCGGTTCTATAGAACGGGATGCAACGATGCGTTGAGCAATCAATTTGGCATAACGTTCTTCACCATATTCTCTAAATATTTTCATGAGGAATTTAGCAGTACTATTGTTGACAATATCTGAAGCCAATACAGGCATTTGTTGATCCATTCTCATATCCAAGGGTCCATTATACTGAAAACTAAAACCTCTTTCTGGTGTGTCAAGTTGAAATGTAGACACACCGAGGTCAAATAGGACACCATCAACTTTGCTAATATTCTTTAATTTTAACAGTTCTTGTAATTCTGAAAAATTCCCATGAATTAGTCTTAATCTGTTTTTGAAGTCTTTCAATCGTTTCTCACACTCTGAAAGTGCCAAACCATCTTGGTCAATTCCGATGAGTTTACCTGCTGGTGCTGACTTCTGCAAAATGGATAAACTGTGTCCCCCTAATCCGATTGTTGCATCAACGTAGAGTCTTTCTGATTTTGGATTAAGGTATGTAAGAACTTCTTCACGTAAAACTGGGATATGCTTTACTGACATAAGACGACCTCTACATTCCATATTTTAGCAAAATTTGTGCCAATAAACATAATTATCTATTTGGAGAAATTATTGAATTCAGATTCAGACAACTTATTGTAGAAATGTGTTTAAAAGATTATAATACAATTCTTTCAATATTTAGAATACATTATACATATAAACCTTTTTTATACAAGGATTCTTTTAGCGCAGATAGGCAAGAATAAGAAACTACATCATTTGATTATTGGAGTAAGTTCTGAATATTTTGTTGTAATATTTTAAGAATTTTAGTATATTAACATATAAGTTGCTTAACCTGATTTGAGGGTGTGTGTTTTTATGTGTCAAATTTAATACACATTACTTTAAAGAAGATTACATATTTCAGAATTCTCTGTAGGAAGAATCATCATATTTATAACCAAATGAAAATTGCAGTAATGGGAGGCACCTTTAATCCGATTCATTATGCACATCTACTAAGTGCAGAGCAGGTGAGAGAAGGTTTAGGTTTTGAAAGAATACTGTTTGTTCCAGCAGCACGCCCCCCCCATAAGATACAACTTGGTATTGCTGCTGCAAAACATAGATATCAGATGGTACAGTTGGCGATTGAGAACAATCCGTTTTTTGAGGTGTCACGTATTGAATTAGACCGTGCTGGTCCCTCATATACAATTGAAACAATTAAGACCTTGCGTGCGGAATATGGTGAGAGCACCGAACTTGCATGGATTGTTGGAGCTGATTCTTTAATTGAGTATAAGATTTGGAAGGATTTTGACGATGTCCTTGAGCAATGCACTCTGATTGCTACAACACGTCCAAAATATAATTTAAATGCTGTCCCAACCGAGATACGTGATCGAGTGGTAGATTTTCGAGTTACAGGTGTAGATATTTCCGCCACCGAGATCCGTCAACGTATCCAAGACAATATTTCTATACGGTATCTCGTTCCTGAGCTTGTTGCCGTTTATATTGACAAAAATAAACTCTATCGTGAAACTGAATAAGACCAGAAATAAAAGGTATGAAAATGAATCTGAAATGTAGCCAATGTGGAACAAATTACGAATTTATGTACAACAACGATGAACCATTACCCCCGAACTTTCCTTTTTGTAGCAAACGATGTAAATCATTAGATTTAGGAAAGTGGTTAAATGAAGAGTACCGGATAAGTAGTTTACTACCTCAAGACTATGAAACATCACAGATTGAAGCAGAAGCAAATTCAGAGTCTAGTGATGAAAATATCTTACAGATATTGTGTGAAGTTGAAAAACTGAATGGTGATACTGATTCAGAAATAGTTAATATGTTGTGGTCTTTCGTGAAAAAGTTTGATTAGAAGAAGATATATCAGATGACAGAAAACGATAATTTGATAGGACACAATGTTTCCGCTTCATCGTTGCCTATAATTACCAAACTAAGGATGCATCCAAAATCCTTACAAATACAGACGTACCTTACAGATAAATTTGATAGTGAACGTTACGAACACATTTATTCTGTACAGGAGACAGCTGTCAGATTGGCTATATGTCACAAGGCTGATGTATGGAAAACGCACTTAGCTGCACTTTTACATGATGTTGTCAAATGGATGTGTGATGATGAATTGTATCAGAATGTATCCCAATACAACATACAACTTGATTCTATTGAGGAGAAAATGCCTGCTTTGTTGCATGCTATAGTTGGCGTTAAATATGCAATTGATCTGTTTGAGGTTACAGATTTGGAAGTTCTTGAGGCAATCCGGTGTCATACAACTGGAAACGCATCTATGGGATTAATCGCAAAATTGATTTATGTTGCTGATTTTGCCGAACCGAATCGGGAATACCGTGAAGCGGAACGAGTCAGAAAAGTAGCTGTCAAGAACTTGGATCAGGCAGTCCATGATGTAGCATTTTATAAGATTGGATTTCTACTCAAGAAAGGATGGATTATACATCCGAATACGTTACACACGTACAACGATTCCTTAATAAAATGATGTGAGATTTAAGTTAGATTTTTATATTTAATCTTATGTATTGGAGTCTTATCCGATGAGGACAAATAACATTTTAGAGATCGTAAAAGCCGCAGTTGCTGCGGCAGTGAACCATCGTGCTCAGAATCCTGTGATACTCGACCTTCGCGAATTAGACTGTTTTACAGATTTCTTTGCTATTTTTAGTGGTATATCAGATATTCAAGTTGAAGGTATATCTGATGCAGTTTTAGAAGAACTTGAAGAAAACTGGGATCAACGTCCTTGGCAAAAAGAAGGTGCAAAAAGATCGGATTGGATTCTATTGGATTATGTAGATTTCGTCATTCACATTTTCTTAGATGAGAAACGATCTTTTTACAATTTAGAACGTCTATGGTCAGAAGCACCGCAAATTGACTTGCCTGAAACTGAAGTGGCGAAGATTATAGATCAACAAGAGGAATATGATGAGAACGAATTGATATTAGGTCTCGTTACTTCAGATGGTGGGAACACTACTTAGCACCAATAATTCTGATTGACAAGGTAGTACTTTTTTCTTTAGTCTACTCTGGTAAGGATGACGGTGATGTTATCAGTTCCCCCATAATAGAGTGCTTTCTTGATAAGTTGTTCGCTTGCTACTTCAAGGCAAACTGCTTCAATCAAAATAGTTTGCATTTCAGTATCATCTATGATCAGATCATGTAATCCATCGGTACAAGCAAGTATAATGTCCCCTCTCGTCAATGGAGAAACATCCGTTGTAAGTATTATGTCCTCAGATAATCCAACAGCTTGCGTAATAATGTTTCTTTTAGGATGGATTCGACCTTCTTCAGGTGTAATTTCGCCCTTTTCTATTAGTTGCTGTACTAATGAATTGTCTGTTGTGATCTGTGTTAATATATTATTATGGAGTACATACAATCTGCTGTCACCAACATGTACATAAGCTAAATAACTTGATGTAACAAATCCTGCGGTTAAGGTAGTGCCCATTCTTTTGTATTGGAGAGAATCTTGTCCCATTTTGAAGACACGTTGGTTCGCTTCTATAGCAAGTTTCTCCAATATATTGAGTCTATTGATGGGTCCCAAATCACTTGCTGGTAATGGTGTTTCGGCGACCCATTCTTCAAATACCTGCAAAGCGACACGACTTGCAATATCACCATGTGCATGTCCACTCATACCGTCCGCAACTGCAAAAATGAGATTATCATTATCAAAGAAATATGCATCTTCATTTCTTTTTCTGAGAATGCCGATGTCAGTTCTTGCAACATAGTTCATCGTTAATTTCTCCATCTGGTTAGGTGCTGTATCTATTTAACGGAAATTAATTATAGTTGTTTCAAATTGTCAATTCATTGAAGTTGATGAATTTAAAGAAAAAAGTAGCAGATAATACTAACATCTAATCTATAAAGGACAAACTGAATGTCACAATCCACACCACTTGCCGGACTACATTCTGAATCGCTTGTGATTGATTCCCACAACGACGCAATTGTCGCACACATTCGCCGTGGTAATTTAAGTCTTGCCGATGAGCATGTAAAGAATCCTAATCAGCACAATGGTACTATTCTCTATCTGCGAGGTCGTACATCTACTGAAAAAGATGAAATAGGTATTCAACTGAATATACCGAAGATGCGTGCAGGTGGAATTGATGTCGCTTTTTTTGCTGTAGATGTTACCCGTGCATGGAAAAATCATCTCTCTTATGCATTAGATGCATTCGGGTGGTTTGATGCTGAAGTTGATGCCAATTTATCGGAGATATGTATTGTCCTTAATACCGGGGATATTCATACCGCAAGAGCAGAAGGGAAAATTGGTGCTGTACTTGCAATCGAAAATAGTGAAAGTGTAGAAAGGAGTCTTAATATACTGCGTTCACTTTATCATTTGGGTGTTCGCTCTATCGGTTTAACACATAATCCTAATACTTGGGTATCAACTGGTAATGATGAAGGAGAAACAGGTGGTGGACTGACAAAATTCGGTGTTCAATTGGTATCTGAAATGAACAGACTTGGAATGTTAATCGACGTATCACATATTAGTGAGCGGGGGTTCTGGGATGTGCTTGATGTATCAGACACACCTATTATCGCGTCTCATAGCAACTGTAAGACGTTATGCAACCATCCACGAAACCTCTCCAATGAACAGTTGAAAGCATTAGCTGCAAATGGTGGCGTTGTAGGTATTACTTTTGTAACGGGTTTCCTCACCGAGGATGGTTGGCGGAAACCACCACCATTTGAACAACTCCTAAACCATATTGAGTATGCTATTGATGTTGCGGGGATTGACCACGTTGGTATAGGTTCAGATTTTGATGGTGGTGGTGAACTTTTGAAGGATGCAACAGAATATCCGAAAATTACCGAAGGTTTATCTGATCGTGGCTATTCTGAAGCCGACATTAAGAAGGTAATTGGTGAAAATCACTTACGTGTTTTTGAAGCAGCATGTGGTTAAGAAAGTTACTCTTATGTTATGTGACATTTTCTCTTATCCAAGAATCCGACAGATCGTTGTCCAAACTTCATCAATGGTGATCTTTTTCATACAGATATTGTCTTTACATTTGTCTGTAAACTGCTTACACGGATTACAAGGTATATCATGCCGGATGGTGGTATGCATTTCACCGAGTGGTTGGAATCTAATATGATTCCCAGGACCAAACAGTGCGACTGTGGGTGTGCCAACAGCAGATGCAATATGCATTGGCCCCGTGTCATTTGTAAGAAATAGGTTGCACTTCTCAATGTATGCTGTTAATTCTCTTATTCCATGTGTACCGGCAAAATGATATACTTGTTCCTGCATGAGATCACACACATAGGCAACAAGTTCTATCTCATTCGGTCCCCCGAACACAATCACTTGTGCGTTGTAATTTTGCACCAATTTGTCCCCAATTGATGCAAACCGTTCTGGCATCCATTCACGTAACTTCCAGCCAGCACCTGGGAATAATCCAACCTTCAATTGTTGTTCTTTGATTCCGGTATCTTCAAAAGCATCACTCGCCTTATTTCTCTCAGCATCAGATAGATGCATCTCTAATTGTCTGTCTTCTGCAGGAATACCTGCAGCATGTAAAGCATCAAAATAACGTTCTGTCGCATGTTTCTCTTCGGCATTTGGCACACGGATTGTACATAGTCTCCCTTTGCCGACACGTTCAGAGGCACCACTCAGATACATCAGCAGTTCAGTTCGAAACTTCCTTTGAAAATCTAATGTTAAGGTGAATCGTCTCTGTCGTAAAATGCGTAGAATTCGGATCATCTCACCTATATCTTTGTTTTTTGCTAACCTATTAAATTGGATTATCTCATTAAGGTGAGGATTCTCGAGTAGTACATCAGCCGACTGTTGTGCTACTAACATTGCAATATAAGCATTTGGATAGTGTGAACGGACTGCACGGATTGCAGGTGATGTTAGGACGATATCCCCAAGTGAGCTAAGACGGATAAGTAGTATTCGGTCCAAGGTTTTACCTCAATTTGTGGAATTATGAAAATTCTATAACCCTTTTTTCAATACCATTCATCGCCTTTTCTACGAGTACTTCAATATCTAGTTCTTTTTCTACGTTGTCCAATTCACCTACGGTCGCATGTGTAGCGGGGTGCTTCGGAATAAATAGAGAACAACAATCTTGATGTGGTAAGATTGATACATCATAAGTACCTATCTGCTCAGCTTTTTCAATTATATCAACCTTATCAAAACCAATTAGTGGACGCAAGATAGGAATATCAACGACTGCTTCAATCGATCTAAGATTTGGGAGCGTCTGTGATGCAACTTGTGCTAAACTTTCACCTGTAACGACTGCCTCTGCTTCTTCAATTGCTGCGACCCTCTCAGCAATACGTGACATCATTCTCCTATAGATCAGCACACGATAGGGGGACGGTGTCTTTGTCACAATAACTTGTTGAAGTTCAGAAAACGGTATGAGATATATTGTACTTTGATAGTTCGACTCTGCCAATACTCGTGTCAACTCAATAACTTTTTCCAACGATGCTTTATCTGTATAGGGATAACTGTAGAAGTGAATATATACAGCTTTAGCACCCCTCTTTATCATTTTCCATGCTGCGACAGGTGAGTCAATTCCACCAGACAACATGACGAGTACTTTACCACTCACGCCAACCGGGAGGCCTCCTACACCCTTAATTTTGTTTGTATAGAGATATGCCTGCTGATGGGAAATATCAATCCAAAATGTTTGTTCTGGTTTGTGCATGTCTGCGCGTGTGCCGGTTTTTTCAATTAAATATCCACCAACATCTCTGCTGATTTCAGGAGAAGTTAGAGGAAAAGACTTGTCAGAACGTTTCGTTTCAACTTTAAGTGAATTGAACGTTGCACCTTCAGTTAATGTAAAGGCAGCTGCTTTGATCGTAGTCATGTCCTTCTTCGTGCATAAGACAAGTTCAAAATGTGCAATACCGACAACTTTTTTTAGTCTTTTTTCTATTTCCTCTAAATCTGTTTGGGATTGCAGACGTATAAGTATTCTGTCGTGTAATCTTTTTACCTCAAAATATCCTGTCCCTCGTAGAGACAATTTAATGTTTCTTGTGAGTCTTTTCTCAAAATAGACTCTGTTTTTACCTTTTAGTCCGACTTCAGCGTAGTGAATAACAAACATTTTTTCTGTTTTGTGCATAATGTTCTGTCCAGACTTATTTTGTAGGTTGGGTACGGAGGACCTCTTTTGTGGTTTTAAAGTGTAGTTTTGCTACATTCTTAAGTGCAGATTCTCCATGTTTTCTGACAAATCCTCTTGCTGCAACCTTGACATTTGGGGTTGCCCCTCTTAGCAATTCAAAATCGAATTTTTTCGACAATGCATCCATATCCGTTAGAAAAGTAGCTCTGGCAATTATTGATGCTGCAGCAACAGCGATATCTCTTTCAGCTTTTGTCTCAAGTTTAACTTCTATGTTTTTTGATTTTAATTGCGACGTAACTATATCATGATAACTGAACTTGTCTACAAGCACGTGTTCTGATCCTTTTGATTCGGACAGTTTTTGTATGACTTCAACATGCATGCTTGCAAGTAGAGCATTCAGATTCTTGCCTTGTGATTGAAAATGATTGTAATCGGTATTATAGGTTTCAGGCATCTTTTTTATCATGACGATATTTTCTTCATAGTGTTCCCACATCCAGTTAGCAAGTTTCTTTACACGAGCATTAGCAATCTTTTTACCATCAGATATATCCATTTCTACAAACGTATCTATACATTTCTTATCTATATAGACACCAGCCACAACAAGTGGTCCAAAGTAATCCCCTTTACCAGATTCATCTGTCCCGATCCACGCATTCCAATGATGTATTTTTCTCATATTTTATAGATCTACCTTTTAATCTGAATTCCATCGTGCTGCATATTCTGCAACTTGTCCCCCAATTGTTCTTAGACGCATCTCCAATTCAGCATCGTTTAGGCATCCATTTTCATCAAATGCTTCAGATGCTCTTGCAATTGAAACATCATTAGGTACGACCCAAGCACGTAAGGACGTGCAGACTATTCTCAACATTGAGAGTGCATTTCCAGCACCCATTCTACCCCCAGACACCCCGATTAGACCCACAACCTTATTCTGAAATTCTTCGGAACCCATGAGGTCTAATGTGTTTTTGATTACACCACTAAAACTACCATGATACTCAGGAGTTCCTAGCAGGACACCGTGTGCTTCTGTTACTTTCCGTTTGAGTTTAATAACATCAGGAGGATAATCAGATTTCTCGTCAACTGCGCCATAGAAAATAAGTTCGTATTCACTCAGGTCTAACAATTCAACAGATGCACCAATCTCTTCGGCACCCTTCATGGCAATTGTCAATGCTGCGTGTGTTGTACTACCTTTCCTTAAACTCCCACATAGACCTATGACATTAATCGGATGTATTTTAGAATAACTCATGGTTTCAGGTAACGGAAGAACAGCATCTGGTTGATGTTACGTTATACTCTGTGCAGCCTACAAAACAGATGCAGCAATATACCTTTCAATTATACATGAACGTCGCAATAAATTCAAGATATACTGGAGAACCCTGGAGAACGCGCGTTGAGCCTTAATTCGGTTTTGCAATTGACAATATTGCACGGTTTATGTAAAATATTATCTGAATTACTACGTAATAGTCGGAAGAAGAACGTAAGAATATAAAAGATTTAGCAGATGAAATCGGTATAGAACTTTGTAGCGTGATGAATGAAAAACATTGGTCTCATCCGCTTTCAGATGATATAGATAGTATTATCGCTGGAGAAGTATAGAAAGAGTAACTGATGGAAATAATAATACAACCTTCAAACCATCATATTGCAACGATTGCTGCAGAGAGCATTAGTGATGCTTTGAAAAAAAAACCTAATCTCGTATTAGGGTTAGCAACAGGTAGTACACCGATTGCACTTTACAAAACACTCGTCCAAAAACATAAAAATAGGGAACTTGATTTTTCAAGAGTAACCACCTTCAATTTGGACGAATATATCGGAATATCTTGCCATCATCCACAGAGTTATCACACTTTCATGGCTAAACACTTTTTCAATCATGTCAACATACCGATAGAGAATCAGCATATACCACACAACGCTACGGGTGACTTTGAATCGTATTGTGAAAAGTATGAGAAGAAGATCAAGGATTCAGGTGGGATTGATATACAGATTCTTGGTATCGGAACAGATGGACACGTAGCATTTAATGAAACAGGTTCATCTTTGTCATCACGAACGCGACCTGTAACACTCTCAGAAAGTACACTGAAAGCAAACGCAATACACTTTAATTCCGATAAGAGTGCTGTGCCAGAAATGGCGATTACGATGGGAATTGGCACTATTATGGAGGCAAAACAGTGTATTCTGTTAGCCATCGGAAAGTCAAAATCCGTAGCAATTGTAAATGCAGTGGAAGGACCTATAACAGCTTCAGTTCCTGCTTCAGTGTTGCAGATGCATCCGAATACCTTTATCATCATTGATGAAGATGCCGCATCTGAACTAAAAGAGATAGACTACTATAAAAAATGCTATGAGAATAGGCTAAAACTTCTGTCGACATAAACTGAATATCTACAGATCATGCATTTTTGGGATCGGGCCGGGTGCCCCCGTCCCTACGATATTCTAAATCTCAATGTGGCGGGGTTGATTTCAGTCTACCGACACCCATCTGTATTGCAGGTAGGATTGTATTTGAGATATTGCTTGAATAATCAAAGATTGCCCAACCCGAAGCACCTATGAAACGTGCAAGATGTATCTGTCCAATCACAGCATCCGCTGTTAGGAGGGAATTTGATGACGTTGCACCTATTCCAGGATATATTGCCACTCCCTTGGGCATTAAAGCCAACTGATTCTCCAATAGATCCGTAAAATACGTATCGTCTTCCGTGTAGTTCATAGGACAAACAAAGTCGATATAGCCTGCTTTTGCCCATGCTATCCAGTCTTGTCCGATGGAGGTAACACAAGAAGGGTATCCACCGAAGACAGCGGCGGATATTTTGACTTCAGGTCTAATTGCCCGAACGCGTTTGTGGATTAATCTAACCAGACGGTTGATCTGTTGAACACGCCACTCGGTATAAGCGATACTGTGTTTTCCGACTCCGGGTAACACAGCAGCGGGCCATGCTTGTATCTTCTGCTTCGATGTGAGGGTAAACCGATCACGACACTCAGTGCAATAGCATGCATGGCTGCCCGGATAGCGGATATAGTCAAGATGTATTCCATCTACCTTGTAGTTCTGGACGATTTCTATTATAGCATTCAGTTCTAATTTTACGTTTTCTGGGTTTGAGGGACAGAGCCAGTTGATAGGGTTGCCATTTGCTGAAACCTGAGTTCTATTTTCCTTTTGCATTTTCTCTAAAAAATCTTTTGGTGCACCTTCTAAATTCCACGTAATTTTCCAAACGTGCACTTGTATACCATTGTTATGTGAAGCTTTCACACATTGTGAAATTTGGTCTCCGTATTCTGTGTATTTCTTGCTCTTCGGTAATACACTGCTATCATAATGTGCCACACCTCCCCAAGCCATATTTGGAAGGATGATGTTGATCCCAGCATTAGCCAATTCTTTTGCTGACTTTTCCCAATCACCTGGATATGCTCCGAGTCCTGAGTGATTCCATAGTGCGCGTCCTTCAGTTTCATCACTAAAATGTGACAGATAATAAGCTTTTGAAAGTGCATCTCTACTATCACGTGCTGCAGACATTGCTGTATGATAATTTTTATTTGCATATTCGGTTTGTGCTTGAATGGACAATGTCTTACCTAATTGTAGATTGTCTTTTGCATCCGTTAATTTGCTAAAAGATATGAATTTCGTAAGGTCATCAAGTTTCTCTATGTGTCCTATACTAGTTATCATATCTATTTCTCTTTTTGTGATTGCATGCTGAAATTCTGGAATAAGATGTCCGATCAGCGCAGCAAGGAGCTGGGTCTTCGTCTGGATATCATCTGATAGAAACACATGACTGAAGAATATGCCATTTTCTCCGAGAAAAAATGCAGGATACCCCGTCGATTCGCCGTTTGAATTATACCAGTGACCTATTATCTTGGTCTTTGGCGTTGTAGATTCAACTGCAGCAATATTCCACGATGATTGTTTTACGTTAGTTGGTAAACCTAAAATGTCAGGTGCATCTAATCGAATAGAGGAAAACTGGCCAGGTGTTTCTGCCTTTAGCCATTTTATTGACTTTAACCCCATGAGTAACGCAACTTCATCTGCAAGATTATATGTCACAAATAACTTTCCACCGCGGGCGACAAAACTGTTTAGGACAGGAACTGTAGAAAGCGAGATTTTAGAATTAAGTGGAAGGATAATCAAACGATATGGTTTAGAAGCATTGTCTTTTAAGCGTGGGTTATTAGCAACAGAAGATTCCTGCAATTCGTCTGCAGTAAAACCGATGCTGCGTAGCATCTGTGCTAATTTCCTACTGACAGTATGAGCATAATGGACATCACCTTCTGGAATATCCGATGCGTTTGATGGCATCAAGATAACAATATCTGTCTGCTGTACTGCCACTAGGTTGTCCTCTGCAATTGAATAGTTGCAAAGGAGAATGGTGAAAACTAAGACATTCAATATGCTGGCAGGACATAGGACATTATGACACCAATTTTTTGTCCTATGCAATAGTCGAAATACCATCAGATTTTCCTCAGAGCAAGAAGAAGCCCTATTCAATGTTTAGATCTATATTTAGATGATCAAACTAACGTTGCGTTGCAGCAAGATGTGGATTGGAAATTTTAGGGTTACTTTGACTTATCTGTTCTGTATTAATTATGAATTTCTCTAAACCCCTGACGATAGCTGAAGCTATCTTCTCTTGGTATGTATCAGAAGCGAGTATTGTCCCTTCTGCTGGATTCGTAATAAAACCTGTTTCAATAAGCACAGCTGGTACATTGGTACCGATGAGAACAACAAAACGTGCATGTTTTACGCCACGATCTATTGCTCCAGTCGCAGCAACTAATTCCCGCTGTATATGTGCTGCTAATCTCCGACTATCTTTGCTCTTACTTTCTACGATGAGACTTTTCAATAGCGATTCTAATTCTTGAATAGTGTATCCTGAGTTTGCATTTTCTCTTGCAGCGATGCGTTCTGCGTCTTTGTCACTACTTGTTATATTCAAATAGTAGGTTTCTATTCCATTTGCACTTGCGTTGAAACTGGCATTTGCGTGGATACTCAGGAACAGGTCCGCTTTGTGTCTTATAGCAAACGCAGTCCTTTCCTTTAGTGGAATGAATTTGTCAGAATCCCGTGTTAGTAGGACTGTGTAGCCTCTATCGGTTAGAATCGCTGCGATTTTTTTTGAAATGGCAAGTGCAATCGGTTTTTCATATAGGTTTCCCACGCCGATGCCACCAGGGTCTTTTCCACCATGCCCCGGATCAATCACAATCGTTTTGGCAGTCAAGCCGAATTCTCGTGTCAGTGAACTGGGTGTTAAGGATTGTGGTTCAGGTTTAGGCGGATTTGTTTCATTCTTTTGTGGTGTCTTAACCGGTTTTTGAGGGGGAGTGTTATTTGTATCTACTTTTGGATTTTGTTTTTCCTGTATCTGCTTCAGTTTTTCTGTTGCAGCAGAAATTATATCTTTGTTAGATTTAGATTTGACAATATCAAGATAGACCGTTTCTGACCTTTTTTCATATCCATGTTGCTTGTATGTTCTTGCTAATTCTAATTGTGCCATTGCTGAGGAATCTGTGTCAGGATATTTTTCAGTAACGGTTTGGTAGTGATGTGCAGCCCGGGCAGAATCACCGATATGAGCATAACATTGTGCAAGCCAATAATGTGATTGCGGACGAAATTCTGATTCTGGATAGGTGTAAATCAGTCTTCTAAAAGATGCAATTGCTCGTTGAGGTGCTTGTGTATCTCCTGCTTTTATGCACCAGACCCAACTTGATGCAATAGCGAACTGTATTTCATCTGCTGAATCGCTATTTTCATCGGTATGTAGGAAGTCCTCTAACGCATGGATGAGTTCGTACCATTCATCAAGCGTTGTGTTTTTTTCTCCACTGGTATAGGTTCTATGTCGTTCTGCAATTTCTTCATAGCTCAGCATGCCAGCACATCCTGAGCTTATGATAATGATCATAAGTGCTGGTATCCATAGAGGACAAAGTTTCATGTATATTACTCCATCATCATGTTCTTATGGATTGGTTCCTTAGACTAATCCCATAGAATGCGGAAATAGGTTCTTTTTTTAAGGGTTTTTGTTTAATATTTTTGCATAACATAAAACGATGAATTCTTAGCAATCGTTACTGAAAAACAATTTCAGATTTTTCTTGACAAACGTCAATGTATGTGTTATACTTTAAAATATGGTCCTTGAGATGAGATTGTTAATGTCTCATTTTGGGCGGGTAGCTCAGGTGGCTAGAGCGACAGCCTTACAAGCTGTAGGTCACAGGTTCAAGTCCTGTCCCGCCTACTTGCATGATGAATCTTACGGACTCGTGGCGCAGTTGGTTTAGCGCGCCTGCCTGTCACGCAGGAGGTCGCGGGTTCAAGTCCCGTCGGGTCCGTTTGCACTATAATGAATTAGCCACAGGTTGTGTTTACAATGCTGTGGTTTTTTCGTTACATGAAACACTTCTAAGATCACTTTTGTATATCTTAAAAATATCATTCAATTATAGAGGAGCATTATCGTAATGCTTGACCTTAAATATATCCGTGAAAACATAGAGTCAGTTAGAGAGATGTTAAAGCATCGTCAAACAGATGCTGAGCTGGATAGGTTAATTGGTTTGGATTCAGAATTACGCGAGAATTTAACCTACACACAGACTTTGCAGGCGCATCAGAATCAAGTGTCGCAACAGATTGCTATACGGAAGCGTGAAAAGCAGGACGCATCCGAGACGATCGCGGAAATGCGGAAACTTTCACAGGAGATTAAGGAACGTAATGCGCAGGCGAATGCACTCCGCACATCGTTAGATTCCATCCTATTGACAATTCCAAACATGCCTGAAGCATCTACTCCTGTCGGTGCCGGTGAAGAAGATAATATAGAAATCAAGACATGGGGTGAAAAACCGGGTTTTGATTCTACGTTAAAACTGCATTGGGAAATTGCGGAGACCTTAGATATAGTTGATTTTCAACGGGGGGCAAAGGTTGCTGGTAGTAACTTTGTGGTTTTTAAAGGTTTAGGTGCAAAATTGGAACGGGCTTTGATCCAGTTTATGCTTGACTTGCACACGACTCAACACGGCTACACCGAGATTTCACCGCCATTTGTTGTTAATCGTCCTGCTATGATAGGTACAGGTCAAATTCCAAAATTGGAAACCGAAATGTATCGTTGTGATAGAACTGAAGACAATCCAGATAGTGATCTATTTCTTATCCCAACTGCTGAAGTGCCTGTAACGAACCTATTTGCAGGAGAAATATTATCCGCAGAAGATTTGCCTATTTACTATACTGCTTACACGCCGTGTTTTCGTCGGGAAGCTGGTGCGTATGGCAAGGATACACGCGGTTTACAACGTATCCATCAGTTTGACAAGGTGGAGATGGTGAAGTTTGCAACGCCTGATACCTCTTACGCTGAACATGAGACGCTATTAGAGAATGCAGAGAGTGTATTGCAGGCACTCGGTTTATCCTATCGCGTTGTGCAGCATTGTACGGTGGAGCTCTCTTTTGCAGCGGCGAAATGCTACGATATTGAAGTTTGGGCACCTGCGGGTGAGAAGTTCTTAGAGGTTTCTTCTTGTAGTAACTTTGAGGATTTTCAGGCTCGTCGTGTGAATATCCGATATCGACCGGAACCTGGCGCAAAGCCGGCGTTTGTCCACACGCTCAATGCTTCTGGCACGGCTTTACCGCGTGTTGTTATTGCTCTTCTTGAGACATATCAGAATCCTGATGGAACTGTGCGGGTACCAACTGTGTTGCAGCCGTATATGGGTGGATTGCAGCAAATTGGGTGATATTATCGTTGAGGTGTCCTATGGAAAAGTTTCTCAACAAAATCATTCATGGCGATTGCATAGAAGTTATGCAGCAAATTCCCTCAGACAGTATTGATATTACATTTGCTGATCCGCCTTTCAACCTTAAAAAGAACTACATCTCTTACAAGGATGAAAAGGATGCAGACGATTATCTTAACTGGTGTAAAAAGTGGATTCTTGAAATGGTGAGAATTACAAAACCGAGTGGGTCTATCTTCTTACATAATATTATTCCAAAATGGTTAACCTTTTACGCTGAGTTTCTAAACGAAGTCACAGATTTTCGACACTGGATTGCATGGGACGCGCCAACTGCTCCTATGGGTGAGGCATATAGATTCTGAAAAATTAAAACTAATCGCGGATTCGTTGCAGCACCACCTCAATCTATTCAAATGACTTTGGATCTTAGAGAGGAAAGTTGCGACTGCTATTAAGTTATGTATTGGCTTCCATTCGCGGGCGGAGTAGTTCTAATTCTTTTAGAAACACTCCTTCTTGTTCAGCATGGCGTTGTTCTGATATATCTCCGTTTGTTTGTATGGAAAATCCAGCGTCTTGTATCATCTGCAATGTTCGTTTCGTTTCTTTACCTATTGCATTCAAGTATCCCCCAACAAACATAGAATTTGCTGGATAAAGAGACATGACCTCCATACCACGTAGATGGTGTTCTCTACCTGCGGCAACGCGGATTTCTGCCTTTGGGTTTAGAAAACGATATAAACATAGGACACGGAGGCAATATTCGGGGGTTAATGATGGTGGCGTTTTAATTTGATTCCCGTCAATTGGTAAGTAAAAGTTGACAGGAATTGAAGCGACTTCTAATCCTCGAAGTTCTTTGGCTACTCTAATCAGATCAGCATCTTCCTCACCCATACCGACAATCACACCAGAACAACTGGCAAGACCCACCGTTTGCGCTGCTTGTAAGGTATCCATTCTATCTTGATAGGTATGTGTAGTGCATATTTTGGGATAAAAGGATTCCGATGTGTTGAGATTGTGGTTTAATCTGTCTAGACCTGCTTCTTTTAATGTCTTAGCTGCAGTTTCGTCAATTAATCCAACGGAGAGACATACTTCTAAAGGGTATTTCGCTTTTACGGATTGTATTAATCCCGCAAGCTGCTCTACTCTCTTCGGAGAAGGACCCCTACCGCTCATGACGATGCAGTAACGGTATGCGCCAGATTGATGTGCACGTTCAGCTTCAGCCAATATCTCTGACTCAGGTTTTAGGGAGTATGTATCAATGTCTGTTGTTGCAGTTTTTGCTTGCGCACAATAGTGACAATCTTCTGGACATAGACCATTTTGTGCATTATTCAAGACATGCAATTGAACTCTATTTTGGTAGTATTTTTTCCGAATTTTATAGGCTGCATTTAACAACGGCAATAATTCTACTGCGGATGCTGATAAGACCTTATTGCAATCAGCATCCGTAAGTACTTCACCTTGTAAACTCAGCTCTGCAATGTTCTCATAGAATGATGTATTCATAGGTTTATATTTATCTACTGTATTTCCCAAGCAATTTTGGTTGCATTAAAGACTGGACCTTCTGTACAGACACGTTGATAGTCAATCAGGTTTTCATTTATCCGAACTGTACAGACACAACCGAGACATACACCCATGGCGCAACCCATTCGATTCTCCATAGCAACTTGTGTTGGCACTTTATGTTCTGCTGAGATTTTTGCTACAGCTGCAAGCATTCCGTGGGGTCCACAAGCGTAAATCATAGGGTGGTGTAGGTCATGTTTACTTAACAAACGTGTTAGTATGTCTGTTACAAAACCGTGATGACCAACACTGCCATCATCGGTAGCGATATGCACAGGAACACTGATTGCTCTGAGATCATCTATACTTAAGAGTCTCCTTCTGTTTTGTGAACCGACTAAAGCGATTGTGGGAATCCTACGTTCTCTTAGGGCAACTGCTAGCAGCATTAAAGAAGCGATACCTGCACCTCCGCCAACGATAATTGCAGGTTCTATAGTGTCCGTGATATCAAACGTATTTCCCAAGGGTCCTAGAACCTGAATTGTTCCTCCCTTTGACATTTCCGAGAGTTGTTGTGTTCCCTGGCCAATAATCTGATATAGCATGGTTATTTCGTCTCCATGCACCGTGTAAACAGTAAACGGTCTACGGAGCAGTATTCCTGGACCATTTGAGAATAAGACATGAACAAATTGTCCGGGTAACGCATTTTGTGCAATCTCTGGACACTCACACCTTAACAGATAATGATCTTCTACTATCCTGTCATTTGAGAGTATAGTAGTCTGGGTGTCAAAAGTTCTGATATGCAATATCCTTCTTCCGAATCTGTGACTTCAGTATCGGTTATGGCATCTGAATTCTAATTCTAGTGATTCTGCGTTCGTCTGCCTCCAAAATAGTGAATTTTATACCTTGATGCGTAAAAATGTCGTCTTTTTCAGGCACTCGTCCCATATTGTCAATCAAGAATCCGCCGATAGTATCTATATTTTCGGATTCAAGTTCTGTTCCGATTTTTTCGTTTAATTCTGCAAGATTAAGTCTTGCATCAACTGAGTAGGTATCTGGACTGATTTGAACGAATGTATCCTGTTCATCCACCTCATCTTCGTCTTGAATTTCACCTACGATTTCCTCAATAATGTTTTCAAGGGTAACAATTCCTGCAGTTCCCCCGTATTCATCAATGACAACAACGATGTGTTGTTTATGTGCTCGTAGTTCTCTGAACAGTTCAGAGATATTCTTGCTTTCTGGTGTAAATAAAGGTGTGCGATCAACAATCAGTTCTGTAAGGTTAATAGGTTTCTTTTCTGCCCAGCAATTCAACATATCCTTTACATGTAAAATACCGATTATATTGTCAACACTCTCTTCGTAGATCGGAATGCGTGTATGTCTACATGCTATTGTTGTCTGCAGGACTTCATCTTCAGTTGTGTTTACCTCCAGACAAACCATATCTGTCCTTGGAACCATTATTTCTCTGGCAACTTTATCGTGTAGGTCTAAGATGCGTGAAATCATCTCCAAGTTATCGGGTTCCAAGATATCCTGACTTTCTGCTACGAAATCAAGTGTTTCTAATACTTCTGGTGAAACGATACTATCCTGTACGGGTGTTATTTTGCGACCGCTGATACGTACGACGAGATTTACCAAGAATCTTATAGGATAGAAAATAAAGATTCCACCCCAGTAAAAGATTCTTAGGACACGTAATGCATGAATAATCGTTCCGCTGGGACTGTTCTGGATGTAGTTTTTAGGAAACAATTCTGTGAAAACGACAAGGAGTAATACTGCAAGGGCAGCTCCCAACCAGATGTGACTATCCCAAAACCAGAATTTCATGAAGAAGATCAAGCTCGCCACCATTAGGAGTGTCTTGAGAGTAATTATGGTCAGGGAATATCGCCGTGGGTGACGTAATAGGGATGTCAGCATTTCGTATCTTCTTCCACCTTCCTCTGCAAAATCTATAATATCTGAACGTGTTAATCTTGCAAGCAACGCTTCGGCTGCAGAGAAAAGTGCACCTAAAATCAACAGAATACCTAAAATTACTAATCTAATAACTATGTGTAGGTCATCCAAATGGGAAATCACACCTCCATAAAAATCCTAATTGTATGAAAAGTAAAACAAGGGACTTAAGAGAAAATATGTAAGTCCTGAGTTGCTTAGACAAAATCCTCGGTTCTTTTTATATTAACTTGCATCTTTTGCAGTATAGCAGTCTGTTCGCTGAACATCTTATGTGCCTCTTCTGGTGTATGATGGTCATATCCAAGGAGATGTAATATTCCATGAACAGTTAGAAATGCAACTTCATCCTCAAGTGGATGTTTCTCAGTTTTCGCTTGTCTTTCTGCTGTTTCCAACGATATAACAACGTCTCCCAGAATCTTTGAATTGATGAGACTGTTGTCATCATTCGCGATCATCTGAAATGCCAATACATCTGTTGGTGAATCTATACTGCGATATTCCTGATTTAATTCTGCTATGTGATCATCATTTGTAAGCAGGATACTTAATTCATAACGTTCTGATTGATGTGCTGACAGAGTGAGAAATGCCGCTTGATGGATGATGCTAAAATCGAACTCAGAATGCGTCGTGTTATTTCTGATATCAATCAAACGTGTTATCCTTCCGGTTTTTCATCTGATTCAGTCAATATTTGTCTAATCTATTGGTGGTGGTTTTGATTTTTCATAGGCTTCAACGATACGTTGTACTAGTTCATGTCGAACAACATCAACCTTTGAGAAGTAAATGAAGTGTATTCCCTTAATCCCACTCAATATATTTTGTGCGTCTGCAAGTCCGGAGACTTTATGCGTTGGTAGGTCAGTCTGTGTGATGTCTCCTGTAACCACAGCTTTTGAGTCGAATCCGAGTCGTGTTAGGAACATCTTCATCTGTTTGATAGTGGCATTTTGTGCTTCATCAAGTACGACAAAAGAGTTATTGAGCGTTCTACCCCTCATGAATGCAATTGGCGCGACTTCTATGATATTGCGTTCGATATAACTGTCAAGCGTATCTGGTGGCATCATATCATACAGTGCGTCGTATAGTGGTCGTAGGTATGGGTCTACTTTAGCAGCTATATCACCGGGTAGAAATCCTAGTCTTTCACCAGCTTCAACAGCGGGTCGTGTTAATATGATACGACTGACTTGTCCGTTTTTTAGTGTTGAAACAGCCATTGCCATTGCCAAATAGGTTTTTCCTGTACCAGCGGGACCAATTCCGAATACAAGGTCATTGTTCTTGATCGCATCAACATAACGTTTCTGTCCATTGGTTTTTGGTCGTATGACACCACGTTTTGAGAATACCGGTATAGACTCTACATGACTATCATTGATTATGTTCTGTTCATCAGTTCCTGATGCACGAATAACGTAGTTGACATCAGTAGTTTGAATTCGTTCCCCTTTTCTTATCCGGTGAAGCAGCGATTCCAACACTGTTACCACTCTGTTGACTTCTTTCAGGTTATCACCAAAAACAGCGATGCTGTCGCTTTTCAGCACAATACGCACCTCAAAATCCTCTTCAATGATTCTTAAGAAAGCATCGCTTTCACCGAAGAGTGCTTGAACTTCAGCATTGTTCTGTATAGGGACACCCCTTATTGCTTGTTTTTGCAATCGGTTTTTAATCCTCCAAGAAAGTATTGTGTTGACATAATACGGTTTAGTAGAACTTTTGGTTGGGACACATGTAAAAAGTAATTAGGACAATAAAATACTCAAACAGAAAACTAAATAAGATTTGTTGCTATTATACAATTTCGTTGAATATAATTCAAGAATATTCTAAGAAGGGCAAGGATAATTTATTGTTCCTTTCCAATTTCTACCGAGAAAAAAACTTCACTTCACGAATTTCTGCACCTTTTAGTGGAATCTGAATTAACTTGTTTTCATCTTTTTTATCACGTACAGAATTCTGTCTATCCTCGATACCGTCTGCAGTTAAGCGTAGGTAAAGAATCTCTCTATTGATTTTAATTCTGACAGGTGTTTTGCCTTCAACGTTGATATGCTGTTTGTCACGAACTACATCAAATGAAGAATCAAAACGAGGCGGGTCTTCTAATGTTGTCGTCAATGCTAATTTAGGAATGCGTGATTCAGGATATACTTCTACATAAGAGATGTATGTAGGTTCATTCAACTTAATTACAACATGTGTTCTAAGAGTACCATCAACCTGGGTTGTATATCTTCGTTCTGCTTGATTTCTGTCTTGTCCCTTACCATGAAATGTGCGGTATTTCTTCTCTATCTGTCCGCTAACAGCAAAGGTACTGACTGTATCTAAATTTCCATCCACGAGTTGAGGATTTGTCATGCTGGAGAGTTGTGAAGGTTCGATTTGATACGTTGGTTGATTTAGTACAGCACATCCTAAGCTGTTAACAAGTAGCATGAACATAACTGTTATGTATCTCATGATATCTCCTTAAATACATAGTGAAACGTAAGAATTAAGAGCATTACTTGGTTCAACGGATAATGAATTGCTATGGGTTGCACATCTAAAAATGGGCCAACCCCTACAGACGGTTATTTACTGTTGGTATATTAACTTTATAGCGATTGGCTGCTTCTACGAGTCTATCCCAAGTTGGTTGTTCAATTGGGATGCCTTCCTTAATTCGTTTTTCACGGTTTCGTTGTTCAAAATCACCGGGAACGTATATTTCGTCAATTCCTGGCATCCGTGCGGACGATTTTACCCATTGGACAAGATATTCTATTTCCTGTTCATAATCAATTAAATCAATAAAATCTGATATATTAATCGCAAACATGACAATTCCGCTTGCACCTTGTGTAGGACTTTCTCTACTACATCCTGCCCAGGATAGTCCGCCTGCAATTGCATCAATCATAACCGCAAGCCCGAAACCTTTATGTCCAAATTGAAATCCTCCAAGTGGCATAACTGCCGTATCATTTGATCGTTCGCGAAAGTCATTAGGGTCTGTTATCGCGTTACCGTCAGTATCAATCATCCATCCTTCTGGTATCGATTCGCCTCGTGCAGCGTGGACAAGCAATTTTCCACCTGCTACCGCGCTGAGTGTCATATCTAATAGTAGTGGTTCACCATGTGCACGGGGAACGGATATTGCGATCGGGTTCGGTGGAAGTCTACGGGATGTTCCGCCGTGTGGATGCATGAACCTTCCGCCACCATTTAGGAGTACGATTCCGATCATTCCCGCGTGTGCAGCGATAGGTGGGTATTCACCCATCCTGCCAGCGTGTCCGCACCGATGCAGAGCGACTGCACCGATGGTACATTTTTTTGCTTTTTCGACTGCCATCTCCATAGCTTTTCGCGCTGCAACCATACCCAATGCACCGTTGACGTTAATGACTGTTGCTGCGCCGCTTTCCCTGACAATTTCCATTTTTTCAACTGAGGGTCCACCAGCCATTCCACAGATATAGTTAGGTGCGTTGATGACTCCGTGTGAATCGTGTCCTGCTAAATTGGAATCAACGATATGATCGCTGACAATTCGTGCGTCCTCATCGGTGCCACCTGATCCTTTATAGATATCGTAGACAAATTCTCTTAGAACCTTGTGAGATACAACTGGCATATATGTCCCTTTTTTTAACGATGTATAATGATAGTCTATGAATGAAATACGACAAAGTTGTGACTTTATTCTCCATTTTTTTCTTAAGTATAACATGTTTAAGGAATAATATGCAATAATTCGCTTTAGTTAGATAGGTGAATTCAGTTCTAGGTATTTTGGTTCGATTTTATCACAAACGTTAATATTTTGAAATAAGCAGATATAGCGTGATACATCACGCTATATCTGCTATACTTTACCTTGTACGGCAACATTTCACGTTATATTGACAGGACTTACACAGTTTTCCTTAAAGTCTCTCTGATAAGGGGGATTTAGGGGGGTTAAATCACTAAAATATCATTGAAATAACTACTTTTTAACCACCCCTAACCCCTTATCACGGGAATGCGTAGGTCCTGATTGAAAAGAATAAAGGTTGATGAGATAGAAAAAGCATTGACAAAGTGTATCAGCCAATATGTTGAAAGTTGTGATGACTTATCTGGCATTTTTGATGCTGTCGCTATAGATGGGAATACAATGTGTGCGTCAAACAAAGGTGGAGCATCAAAGCCCATCACACTTTCTGTTGTTTTCCATAAGTTAGGCGTTACACTCACACAGATGGGGGATAGCGACAAAACCATCGAAATACTGGCCTCAACAGAGATACTCTATACCTTTGATGTGAGTGGTAAAGTCGTGGATTTCCGTATTCTGTTTGTTTTTTCTTATGTATATTGCATTGCCGAACACGACAGTGAACTGGAAAGTTGCGCTCTGTGCAGCATTTTGGCTGGCACGCTGTTTCAGATGAGAAGTATATGGGGTTTTACACTTTGTCGTCTAGCATCAGACTTCTTGCCTCCTGCCAATATATTGCATTGCCTCCTTTAGTATCTTTTCGTTGTTATATTGCTGGACAATTTCTTGGGAGTCAGTGTCTTTAGGTAATGTGCAAATGGCTTGAGATAATAACGGTAAGGCACGGATAACGTTATCTACGATAGTAATACTTGCTTGTTTCGCCGTTCTTGACATCGGATTTAAGTCGATGGTTATGACATCTTTTCCCATCTTCCGTAGTGCTTCACAACGATCACCGTCTTCAAGGGGTATGAACACAACATCTGCTTTGAATATACCTTCTGGGTTTACATACTTACGATTGGAGTCTATGAAGTTGAGCTCCGTATTTTTGGAAGGCATTAGTACTTTCGTTGCGCCAAGTTTTTGTAGATATTTTTCTATTTTCTGTTCGCGTCCGGTTTCTGTGTGAAATATGTTTACCTCTAAAGGAGCGTTCAGAATCTGTTTAAGTTCAATGATTTCTTTAGGAACTAACGCTGCTACGTTTCCGTTGATAGAGATAACGGGATGTTGTGCTAAACAGGGGAGGGTTTTCGGCTAAGTAATGGTATATGCCATTTTAGGATTGAGAACTTAGACTGTCAGGGACTCGCGTTTTAGAATTGAGACGAAATCATTATTAAACCGAAAACCCTCAAAAAACGAACTTCGTCAAATCCGTATACACCGATGGTGACAATTTTTATATCCATAGACATTTACTGATATTTCTTCCGTGAATGAAACGTTTCTTCACCAAACAAACTCATCTGTCCACCTGTGATCCGTTCAATTACCTCTTCCTGTGTTACCTCTTCACTATTTTCGTTAATATGAACGATAGGTAAATCTTGTGTAATGAGGGTTGCCCCGATAAGTTTAGTTCTGTGGCACTGTTCAGGTTTTCCCTCACTGCACATAAGCGCGACGCGTTGTTGTTGTGAGAATGCAGTGTGTAGACGTTCAATACCGCGTTGGAAAAACGCCGTATTTTTCACCTTTTCGTAATCAACAATCCCGTTTACGTAACAGGATTCATCGTCAGGCTTTCCACCGATTAAGTCACCCATATACACATAACGAATATCGTGACGTTCCAGATTGTTCTCAAGCGGTCTTTTGGAAAACTCCGGCTTATACCTGGAATGCGGAATAGAGCGGACATCAATTAGGTAAGCAATCCGGTACTGCTGAAGCACTGCAATGAAATCTTCGATTGAGCGGCTCCCGTAGCCTATTGTATAAATTGGGACGGTTTCTGCTGTTTTTTCCATTTATATTCCTACAGAGACGATAGCATTTCGGTAATGTCTTGCGGCAGTTTAACTCCATATTTCTGTTCATAATCAGCAATATTGGTATAAACATTACGAAATATGGTGAAACAGGAAAATGATTATACACCTTGTTTGTAGGAGCGATCTCCGAATCGCGACCAAACCCTTTGATAGTCGGGAATCGGAGTTCCCTCCTACAACTCAGAATGTAGAATTAATTGTATAATCTACCATAAAACACTGATATCCTGTCCCATGTTTTTTAACTTTGTCAGGTCTGATTTGGCATTTTCCCATTCTTGACGACGTAGTAAAAGCATGCTGCGATTATTGTAGAAGAGGACATTATCAGGTTTAATTTCAATGGCACTGTTATAATCTTGCGATGCCTTATCATAATCCTCTTGTTGAAAGTAGGCATAACCACGATTGTTATAGGCATCAGCAGACTCTTCTGCTATTTTTTCAGGTGTAAATGAACCGAAGGTCATTTCATTCAGTGTGTTATCCTGTATTTGATCGTCTGTCAATCTACAATAAATCTAAAATTTACTCAAAAATTTGACAACGAAATACTTAATCTGATAAAATAGTAAACACTTCATAAGAAATCCCGTTTTTAAAGATGAATCATACGCCTTCATGCAAACGACCCTTTTTGCACAAGCCTATAGAAGTTACAGTGCACGCTGCATTATGTAATCCGACATCTTACAGATAAACAGGAGAAAAGTTGCTATGAAAAGAAACAGAAAAACGTAGTTATGATAGCGGTTCTCACACGAAGACGCAGGCGGCACCAAAACACACCTGAGATGAACCCACCTGAAGTCATTTTCCAACCAGGAAGACACAATATAATAGGACGAATTGAGAAAACTGAGACTGCAAATGAATAAGTGAAAACTTTTAGAAAGATATGCGAATTACGATATTCTTCTCAGCTCTGCTTACTTTATGTTTTCCAAGCGACGTTGTTCGGTATACTGATGCGTATCATGAACACGATTTCACATTTGTTCGTCTTGAATATAGAGGCGATCTTACAGCACTCAGTAATTGGGAGGTAGACTATCCCGCTTCTGATCGTAACTTCATTTATCAACTGCGTAAGCAGACTAATATAGATGTAGCACCAGATAGTAAGAAAATCGCAGTATGGTCTAAGGAACTATTCAATTATCCTTTCGCTTATGTATTAGAAGTCGGAAGTATGAGACTGAGCAAGATGGATGCCGAAAACCTGCGCGAATACCTACTACGCGGCGGTTTCCTCTTTGTGGATGATTTTCATGGAGGTTTGGAGTGGAAATGGTTCTATAAAGAATTCAAAAAGATATTCCCAAACAGAGAACCTATGGATATTCCCATCACGCATCCAATTTTTCGCTGTTTTTATAAGATAGAAAAACTGATACAAATTCCAGGACTCCGCGCACTCTTTAGTGGACAGACCTATGAACGTTTTGATGGACATCCTGCAAGATATCTCGGTGTCTTTGATGACAAAGGCCGACTCATGATGATGATATGTTTCAATTCTGACCTTGGAGATGCATGGGAACACGCCGCAGAGGATTACTATCCAAAAGAATATTCAAATATAGCGTTGAAAATAGGTATCAACGCAGTCATCTATACGCTTACACACTAATAAAAAACTATCACCTCGGTTTGGCACTGCTACAAATATCATACAACAACTGTTCAAGCAAAAGTTCACCATCAACACTCGTTGTCTTCATCTGGATTTCTATCGCCAAAGTTTTCTCTAACGCATGCATCAGTTCCGCCGTGGTGAACGCATGTAATGACTGGAATATCTTAAAAGCAACATAAGGATTACGTTTCATTATGTTATGGGATGCGGATTGTGGCAAGATTTCACTGAACTCCTCAGCAAGCGGTTGAAATATATTCTTTATGAAGTTATCGTATCGTGTTTGCTTACCGATGGGTTTGAGTTCTTTTCTCTCTGCTATCAACTTTGCCTGAAGCGTCAATCGGAGGTGACTTACGATTGTTGCGGTAATGAGAAACGGGTCTTGACCGCTCAATACTATCTCACGTAGACTTTTCAACGCTTGCCGTTGTGAACGTTTTCCGATAGCATCAGTGAGATCGAATATTCTGTCATAAGTGCTTTGTGTCACTAAATTGCGAACATCCGCTTCATCAATCTGGTGTTTATCACCGACAAAATTGGTAATTTTGTTAATCGCTTCAGCGATGGTTTGCATATCACCACCGGTGCGTTGTCGGAGTTGTTCAAAAGCACGCGGTGTAATCTTCTTATTATAGGTTGCAAACTTTTCAACAACCTTTTTATAGAGCGGATCCTGGTTGAGTGATCCTCTCTTCTCCTGAGGATTAAAGGCGACATATTTACCAATTTTCTGAATCGCTTTTGCAAACCGATTCCTTTCACTGACCTCATCCTTTACTGTAAAGACAAGCACACTTGTTTTTGGAAGATCTTCTTGAAGCCATTCCAACAATAGATTGGTATCGTTATCGGAGTTTCTGCTTTCAGACTGGTTATTATCTAGTTGTGTTAGTTGTGTGAGACTTGCGGCAAGTTGAGGTAAACGCGTCAGAAATGCATGCACATCTTCGGTTAATCCATTACCTAGCGTTTCACCCATCTCTTCAATTGCGTTTTTGAAATCTGGATGTCCATTTGCAATCTGTTCTATAGGAACACCGAATAGTTTAGCAATATCCGTTACACATTTTTGAGCATCCTTAGATTCAATTTGCATTGCATTACGGAGGGTTGTTAGAGGAGATATTGTTCGTTTCTGTGACTTGAAAGCGGGGAAATCATCCACTACCGTAACTCGCCATTTTGACATCATAGGATAGACTTCAACGCTGCTAAGAATATCCCTAACGGAAGCGGTATTTCCATCAAAATAGGTCAGGTTGAAATCACGGGTGTCAGGTGTTAATAGTTTATCCAACATCTGCTTGAGTGTGCCTTCAATTAGGAAGGTCTCCTTCCCGCAGAGTAGATAAACGGGAAAAACCTTGTTCGTTTCTATTTCACTAAGAATCTGTATAGGTTTTTGTTTCATCTGTTATTAGATTGGACGAATAATCACTTTAACTTTTGTTCCCTTAGGTGGAACGACATCCGTATTGACACGGTATGTGCGATCATCAATTCCACCAGGCAGCGGGTGATTGAGAATTGAATCTGGATCACGATGTACTGCAATGATATTGTGTGTAAGTTGTGAGGTAAGTTGGTTTGTTCTAATCCGTCCTCCTGTAAAAACCCAATGTGTTTTCTCCATTGGTTGTTTGGTAAATTTATTCCATACCAATTCGTGTGCAGTCTTAGAGACAACCTTATCTCCCTGTTTCCATTCAACCCAGACTTGAACATCAGAACCTTCCGGGTCGTGCGGGTCCCCTTGAGTTTCAAGGTTCATCCCGGGTTTAAGTTCTAACAGTCCGAGTGCAACAAATATAGAAAGCGGCTCCGTATCCAGCATCAAGATGCTTTCATGGGAGGGGCCTAACAGTCCACAAGCGAAGAATTCTATTATTGTATCTCCCGTTGCGATGTTGATTTCACCCGGAATCACAACCTCCTTTTTGTTGGTGTCAAGCCTGACATTTCCAACCTGATAAACACCTTCAGAGATTTCCTTAGGTTTTACGAGTGCAGTATCTGTAGGTGAGGTAGATTTCGGATGCACAGTGACGATAGTCGAGTCCGAATTATCACTACTGTCAGAATCATTGAAGTCCACTTGGACTGAAATAGTCGTATCACCCTTCTGTTTCGGTACCCAATCGATTGTAACCACTGTTTCATTGAGAGAGGATGTCCAGAACACATCTGCTATCTCTATTTTTTCGTCATCAGCAAAGAACTTTACTTTCAACGTTTCATCAATCTGGGTGCCGTTATTTGTCAGTGTTGCGCTTAATCTAACGGCTTCTCCAACGCGCGGCGAAGGCGGAGAAAACCGTAACGTCTGTGGAACAACGGCAATATTAGGTTCTGTTGGACCGACGAGTGCACGACTTAGGGTCATCACCGCGAAACAGGTCGCTAAAAAATCACTCTCCGTACCATGCCATCTACCATCCGGATGTTGCCTTACGGCCATCATCCGACATATTTCATCATACCAGTTGCGTCCTGCTAATGTTTTCAACTTTGGCGGGATATCACAGTAACGTTGTAAAGAGAGAAGATAATAGTAAAGCCATGAATTACATCCCGGATTTCGGGTAAGTGACCAATACCTTTCTAACCAGTCGATTCCATTTTGTATCTGAACGTCCTCAGTGGAGACACCACATGCGCGTAATGCCCACAAACCTGTTGCTGTCATACTACCGTAGACCCCAATTGCCCAAGGTGAACCGTTGTCAACCAAATTATAAAGCCACCCCCCTGTATCTGTCTGGTTGCGACGAATCCATTTCTCAGCGCGTTCCCACGTCTGTTCCGGAATTTCAAGTCCCCACTGTTTTGCAGCGTATAACGCATAGATTACCATGTTCATGTGTGCACCATCTGCTGAGAGCCCGTATCCCCAACCGCCATCATCTCTTGGATCAGCAAACTCGTTATCTTCAACAGGAAGTTGCTTTTTCACTAGTTGGTTCACAGCGAATTGCGCGTTTCTCTTGTATTCTGGATTTCTGATTGCTACCAGCACAGGAATCAGTACAGCATACTGGTACACATCAAGCGTATTCCAGTCTTGTTCTAGTAGGAATGTAACGCCTTTTTGGACAGAATAATCCGTTGTTGTTCGTCCGGATGCCAGTAATGCTTGTAGTGCCAACGCCGTTTCTTGAAGCGGATCTTCACCGAAATTCCATTTTGAACCAGGCACAAAGTTCTCAGCAAGACCTTTTAGACTGGCGTTACAGTTGAAACAAGTTAGAATGATCTGATTTTCAACACCACACTGCAAACAGGTACGGCTACTCTTCCCTTGACGTGATTCTATCCATGCAACACCTCTATCTATTGCCTCTTGAATTTCTTCGGGGGTTACCTGAGGAAACGTTATAGGTGTGGCTGTTATTGCAGCATGTGTAACGTTGTTTGTATTATCAGATTCTTGAATATGCTTTTCGCCAGAAGGATTGACATAAGCATATATCTCTGTTTTACCTGCGGGAGGTTGCCACTGGACAGACACACGGTCGGTTTCACCAACTTTCAAATTCAAAATAACATCATTGATCAATATTTGGAGAGGTTTTATCCCACGTTCTCCTTCGTACAAATCAACGCATAAATCTTCATTCATCGTTGGAGTCGCTTCGCCAACGTTTTTCACTTCAATCCAAATGGTAATCTCTTCACCTTCAACGGGATTTGGATTAGAAAATGTAATACTTGTTGCGTCCACCTGAAAATCTGGGAGTTGTGCATAAGTAGGCACAACAAGAAGGAGGGCAAAGAACACTCTTAATGTAAATGCAACCAATCTTCTCATAGCACATCTCCCAGAAACATATTAATGGAATATTAATTGTCTTCCCAAAATCCAATTGAAACAGTTGAGGGAGTTGGTATATTATTGGCAAACCGTTTCTGTCCATTTGCTGTCCACTTACTGACCTCTCCACTGAAAGTTGGACCCAGCAGATCGGCAACCCATATCTCGCCATCTGCAGGAGAATACGAAACAGCAACTATCGTAATCCCTGCCTCAAATTCTTTGAGTTTCGTGCCTGTCGGGGACAAGTTAATCAACATATTGCTATTTGCAGCAACCCACACACTCCCATCTTTTGGATTTACACTGGGAGAAACAGGTCCCATGATATCTTCTTTTCTTACCAATTCTTCCCCTGTTGGCGAAAGGCGTACTAGTATGTTATGTTGTGTGTCTGCTATCCATACATTTCCTTGATAATCAACGGATAAACCGCCTTTGGGTTCTTTCATAGGTGGAGCAGTTGCAACCTTATTTCCATCAGCATCATAACGACCGATAGGACCCTTACCATCTGTTATCCAGCAGCTACCATCCTTTGGGTTCACGTCTACGTTGAATCTCCCGACATCAATATTGGCAGGACCATCCGGTGGAATTACTTGTGCTAGGATACTTTTACCATCAGCAGAGATTTTTCTTACACCATCAAGTCCAGCGACCCAGACAGTGCCATCAGCAGGGTTAATTGAAATTCCTGAAGGTTTCTTGATTATCGGAGTTTGCGTAAAGGAACTCGCGGCGGGGTCGTATCTGAAGACTGTATCCCCTGCAGACGCCGCAATCCAAACAATACCATTAGTCGGGTTGACTTCCACAGCACTTGCATTCGTTAAATCTTGTATAGCATTCGGGTCTGCCGCACCATTGGCGTGTAATTTATAGACAGCTTCACCACCGCTAACAACCCAACATTCTCCATTATATTGACCGTATCCAGTAGCGACACACATCATAAAAAGCGTCACTACCCATATCATCTTTTTCATCACTCGTTTTCCTTATTCCATCTATAGATTTGTATAATGAAAGGTAGACATAATAGAACTTGTAGCTAAGATTCTATCATTTTCGTTAGGAAATTTCAAGTGTTTTGTGTTATAATAAACTAAGCAGAAACGATCAACAAACGAGAAAATGACGCCATGATGGATAATGTAGAAAAAATTAAAAACACTTTTGGTGAAAATATAGTTCAAGTCGATGGTGACATACCTATTGATTTACCCACTGAAGATGGAGACAGGTTTCTGTTTCTCAGTCACGACCAAAGTCTTATGACACACGGATTGCACAAATACCCAGCCAAATTCTTCCCAGAGTTGCCGCGTTGGTTGATTAAAAGATACTCTCAAGAAAACAACATAATCCTTGATCCATTTACAGGAAGCGGAACTACAAATGTTGAATCACTACTTGCAAGACGGAACTCTGTCGGTATAGATGTTGATCCCTTTTCTCGTTTCATAGCAAAAGTAAAAGTAACACCATTGTCGGAAAGTTCTCTAAAATCTGCTCAGAAAAAGTTATTTGAGAGTATCATAAACTATCATTCATCTCTCATTTCAGAATCCGATTTACCCGATTTTCCCTATAGAGACAACTGGTTTAATAAAGAAATCCTCTTCGAATTATCCTATTTAAGAAAACAGGTTCAACAACTTGATACACAAGATGAAATTAAAAACTTTTACCGAGTTTGTCTTTCGTCAATCATCCGTTCAGTATCTAATGCAGATGACAATTGCACAAGGACAGTGATTCGGAAGAAATTGAACAAATCGGTAAAACTATCTGATGCCTTGAATAAATTCGCAAAAACTGTAATGATAAAAGTTCCAAAAATTATAGCGTTTTCAAAAAACTATCCATCAGACATTACCGTTGATTTTCCAGAGAATATGGATGCTAGAAGTATAAAATTTGAAGAGGGATTTTTTGATCTTGCAGTAACTTCTCCTCCTTATGTCAATGCCGTTGACTACCCAAGAACACACCAATTGGAAATGTATTGGTTAGGTTTTGCCCAAGATTCGTTGACGACTCTTAAAAAACAAAACGTAGGAACGGAAAGTGTATCCGCAAGCGATTACAAGACCCTTCACGAAATTGGTGTTCCAGATGCCGACACGGTCATACAGAACATATATGAAAAGGACCCAAGAAGAGCTTATATTGCATTCAAGTATCTTGAAGATATGCAAAAAAATCTTTCTGAAGTCTATAGGGTGATACGTAAAGACGGTAGGTATGTGGTTGTCGTCGGCAACAATCGTATACGAGGACAATTGTTTGAAAACTGGAAATATCTAATGCCGATTGCAGAGAAAATCGGATTTAAGGTAGAGAACTATTTCGGTTCGGAGATTATAAAACACTTCATAAAGGTTCCAAGAGAAGAGCGCATCAATACGGATTGGATTTTAGTACTAAAAAAATAAACTGGTAAAGGAAAATGAGTAACGCTGAAAAAAGGGGCAGACAAGCATCGGTAGATGGTTTTGCTCATGAACATATTGTCGTTGGTATTTTAATGAAGAAATACCAAAATGTTTCATTAGTAGATTTGCCTTTATCAACTTACGATATTATTATTGTGCGTAAGGAGAATGAATCTGAAGATATTATTCGGGCATAGGTCAAAACTGCAAAAAAATCAATATCCTTTACAGGTGGATCAAGAGGAGGTGTTGATAGACAATACATATCAGGAGTTAAAAAGTATCGGCAATCAACTACGACTTCAGATGTTGTAATAGGAATCCATCCAATTGATGATAAAACCTATGAACTCTATTTTGTTCCTACCATACTTATAGAAAGATTAGATCAGGACAGCATTTCTATTAACAAGATTCGTGAACTAAAAGAGAACTATGAAATATTGGAAAACTGCAAAGATAAGTCATGGATTGTAGAGAAATGCGTAGAATATGGAATTCTGGACAGTACTAAAGGAGATAATAAGTGAGGTAGAAATGGATACATTTAAAATATATTCTGTGGCAGCAGCAGACGCTTCCACCGCTTTCCAAGTGGAATTGGACCCGCATGCAGTTGCTGCCGCAGAAGAACTTGAAAATAGCAACGCGCAAGGCGCGCAAAGAGAGGCTATCTTACAGAGGCACCTCGGTAGCGCATATCAGAAAGGATACCGCGGTACTGCCTGGGGACTGCATGGTATCTCTGAAGGATTGACGCCCGCACGTTTAGCACTATTATTAGAAGCACACGGCGAATCCTTTGACCCATGTGTTGAAAGAGAGACGTATGACCACAGCATGATGGTCAACGTCGAAGAGGAGTTGGCATCATACCTAAAAGATATTCCTGAATCTGTTTTAGGTGCAATTGTTGATGAATACAAAGCGGAGCTGTTAGGTGAATAACGTGTCTACGATCTCCATAACGTTAATAATCAGCAACAGAACCGTCCGCTAACCGAGCATTCGGCCAACGAAACTCACTCCCCTGATTGCTGATTTCAATCACCCTTGCCTCATCTACTTCAACACCTAAACCCTGTCCTTCAGGTAGTGAGACGTAACCTTCATCGTCCATCTCCCACGTCTTGTGTGCATGCAGGTAGGTTGCTTTCATAGCCTTTGTGAGTCGGGAAAAACGGCACGGAAGCGGATAGATGAAAACTTGCTGTGAGACCGATATAAGACATTGTGCAATGCGGTGCTATCGGCACGTGATGTGCTTCGGCTAACGCCGCGACCTTCTTCACCTGCGTAATACCGCCACCATGTCCAACATCAGGTTGCAGTATATCAATCACTTGTGCTTCAAGGATTTCATACACCTCCCATATTGTAAGGTTAGTGATCCGTATCTGTGAACCTTTATCTTCATAGTCTGCCATTTTAATTCCTCCTTTTGATCTTCCTTAAGTTTTTCATAATCCCAAAAGTTTGTCAAACGATTTCACCACCGGAATACGGAAATTTGTTGACGAAAACGTCAGAAGTTGTTAAAGTAATATATAAGGTCAATGTCCATCTAATCAAAGGAGATTGAATTATGGCAACATATCGTATTGGAATTATCGGATGTGGTGGAATGGGCAGGTCGCATTCCCGGTCTTGGCAAAGACAAGAGAACGTGCAACTCGTCGCAGCAATGGATATCCATGAAGAATCCGCGAAACGAGTCGCCGACGAATTCGGTATCCCTGCTACTTATACTGATGTTGAAGAAATGTTAGAAAAAGAGGGGCTTGACATCGTCAGTATTACGACATGGCAAGGACCGCGCGCCGAAGCAACCGTCGCTGCAGCCAACGCTGGTGTCAAAGGTATTCTCGGAGAAAAACCGATGTCTGCTTCACTTGGACAGGCGGATGATATGATCGCTGCATGTAACCAAAACGATGTCAAACTTGTTATCGGACACCAACGTAGATACAGTGCACAGGACATAGAAATACAAAGACTTGTGGCTGCCGGTGCTATCGGGACACCGACAACGTTACATCATCGTGCAAAAGCACACGCGGGTCTACTTAACACTGGCACACATGCAATTGATGGATGGCGTTTCTTGTTGTCTGACCCAGAGACGTTATGGGTGATTGGACAAACGTCACGTACAACTGACCGATGGGAGCGCCGCACGATCTGTGAAGACCTCTGTATGGGGCTGGTCTGTTTTGAAGGGGGAACACGCGCTATCTATGAAGGTGACCTACCCGACCCAGGTGTATCTATGCCGAGAATCGCTGGCACTGAAGGACAGATACGTAACGGCGATAACGGAACAGTGCTAATCCAGAATAACAACGCTAAAGGTTGGCAGACAATTACACCCCCACCGGAACCGAAGAACCAGTTTCAAGAACTTATAGAGTGGATTGAAGGTAAAATCCCAACCCATCGCGGGAGAGGAGAACAGGCACGATATACCATTGAAATTATGATGGCGATATATGAATCGCTACGTATCAAAGATATTGTCAAGATGCCGCTTGAAACGAAAGAATTACCGTTGGAGTTGATGGTAAACGATGGGACGTTGCCTGTTTTAGAAGAAGGACGGTATGATCTCAGGACACCGTTTGAAGGACAGACTCGGAAAAGATAGGTAACGGTTTTCATCCCTGTTCCTCGTAGGGGCGGGGAACCCCGCCCGATTGGGTATCGTGATTACAAGGGAGGTAACCTCGCCTTACATAGAAAGGAGAAGGATGTATGTCAGATAATGGAAGACGATCTTTTTTACAGATTGCAACTGCCTTCATCGGTGGATTGATGAGTTTAGCTGCCGGTATTCCGTTCATTGGGTTTGCTATTTCCCCCGCATGGAAAAAGGAGGAAACACAGTGGGTTGACTTAGGTTTTGTTGACAACCTAAAAAATAGCCGATTTAAAAAGGTCAATTACGCATTCATTGCACAAGATGGTTGGGTGAAGGCGGCTAAAAAACGTTCTGTCTACGTGACCGATTTAGGCAACGGTGAGTGGAGCGTGTTTTCACGGACGTGTTCACATCTCGGTTGCTTGGTAAGATGGGAGGAAAGCGAGGACTCGTTTCTCTGTCCGTGCCACGGTGCTGTATTTGACAAAGACGGCGCGGTTGTTGCGGGACCATCCCCAAAACCGTTACAGAAGCTTGAAGTTAAAGTAGACAACGGTCTTCTGTTTGTGAAGGAGGCGTAAATGAAACAATTCCTCAGCGATCGCCTGCCTTTTGATGGCGTGATGGCACATCTGCGCAAACCGCTCCCCAAACATATCAATCTGCTATTCTCACTCGGTAGTTT
The DNA here is from genome assembly GCA_965208245.1 of Candidatus Poribacteria bacterium. Taxonomy (GTDB): domain Bacteria; phylum Poribacteria; class WGA-4E; order WGA-4E; family WGA-3G; genus MSPOR6. The sequence goes on along the minus strand of OZ242325.1, from coordinate 3,077,449 downwards.
GGCGATGTTCTTACTGTTACTTCAAGCGGCGACAGGTGCTTTCCTCGCTTTATCCTATACGGCATCCCCTGACCACGCCTATAATGCTGTCAAATATATCTCTGAAGAGGTACCGTTTGGTAAGTTCGTCCGAGGGTTACATCATTGGGGAGCAAGTGCAATGGTTGTCATTGTCTTCCTGCATCTGTTGCGTGTGGTGCTATATGGTTCATACAAGGCACCCCGTGAACTCACATGGGTGTTCGGTGTACTCTTGCTATTGGTAACCCTCGGTTTCGGGTTTACGGGTTACCTGTTACCTTGGGATGAAAAAGCGTATTGGGCAACGAAAGTCGGTGTTGAAATATCCGGTAAAGCCCCGATACTGGGTGAATGGGTTGCGAAGATACTACGCGGTGGTGCAGAAGTTGGTGCAGTGACGCTTTCTCGTTTCTATGCACTCCATACGATCTGGTTACCATGGATGGCTTTCGCGCTTGTTGGAATCCACCTATTCTTTGTTAGATATTACGGATCGTCTGGGATACCGACGAAATCAGACTGTGGCACTGCAGAGGATATGCATTCAGGTAAACCGTTCTTTCCAGATCAAGTTTTTGAAGATGTCGTCGGTATGCTGATCCTTTTCGTTGTACTGGCATGTGCTGCGCTCTTTGCCCCTGTACCCTTGGAAGATGTCGCTGACCCAACAAATGCGGATTATGATCCACGTCCTGAATGGTATTTCCTGTTCCTATTTCAACTGCTCAAGTATTTTAAAGGGCCTTTTGAGATTCTCGGTACATTTGTGATACCGACTGTCGGTATGTTGCTTCTGCTATTCCTACCGTTCTTGGATAGAGGTGAACGTAAGGTACTTTGGAAACGGCCTATCGCTATGACGGTGACGAGTCTGTGCGTCGTTGCTATTGTTGGTCTGACTGTCCTCGGTGCTGCATCACCCAAACGAGAAACGCAGGAAGTTGAACAACCTTCACAAGGTGTCCAGCAGATTCCCTTTCCTGAAGAAACAGGCACCTCGGAAGAAGAGGGGGATATATTCGATTTCGATCTGACTGAGGATGAATTGGAGTTACCAGGTGAGGAAGAATAATATACTACGTTGATTCTTCCGTTGCAAAGAGAGCATTGACGAAATCTTCTCCTGAAAAATCGCGCAGGTCATCAAGTTTTTCTCCGATGCCGATCAGTTTTACAGGTGCACCGAGTTCTGCTTTAACAGCAATGACAATTCCGCCTTTTGCTGTTCCATCTAATTTCGTGATGGCGACTCCTGTGATGGGGACTGCCTCGTTGAATATTTTTGCCTGCATCAACGCATTTTGTCCTACTGTGCCATCAATCACAAGCAGCACCTCGTGCGGTGCAGCTGTGTGTGCTTGTCCCATCACCCGTCCGATTTTTGACAACTCATCCATCAACGGTTTTTTGGTGTGAAGTCTTCCTGCTGTATCTACAATCAATACATCCGCTTCGCGATGTGTTGCTGCGTGCACTGCATCATATACGACAGAGGCGGGGTCTGCTTTTTCACCGCCGCGTATCAGTTCCGCACCTGCACGATCACACCAGATAGCCAGTTGGTCCTCCGCTGCGGCACGGAACGTATCACCCGCAGCGACGAGTACCTTTTTCCCCGTCGCTTTGTATCTACTGGCGAGTTTCCCGATGGTCGTCGTTTTACCTGCACCGTTCACGCCGAGAATTAATATCGTATAGGGTGGTTCACCGGTAAGTTGCAACGGTTTGTCTTCACCGAGTAAATTAATGATCTCTGTCTTGATAACTTCCTCAAGTTCAGATGAATCACCTAAACCTTTTTCTTTGACTGTCTCCCTGACACTGTCCATCAGTTTGAGTGTTGTTTCAACACCGACATCTGCTTGTATAAGTATCTCCTCAATCTCTTCCATCAGTTCTTCGTCTATTTTTCTACCGACGTGTAAGAGTGTTGAGAGTTGAGAGATAAATCGAGTGCGGGTTTTCGCTAAACTGGATTTGAGACGATCAAACCAGTTTTCGTTCTGCTCTGTTTTTTCAGGAACAGTTCTGTCCTTGTTACCTTTAATAAATAGGTTTTTTAGCATATATGACTCCTCAAAAAATATAGTGTAACGTGAGTTTGATAAATGTAGTGCAAACTTTCCAGTTTGCAAAGATGTGCCACAAACTGAAAGTTTGTGCTACAATTCACGCCTCTCGGATACGAAAATGGCGTGAGTGAACACATCCGGAACGATTAATCAAACTGACGTTAGTGTATGGTAAGACATTGTGTATTATACCATTTCTAATTGATAATGTCACTAGGATATGTTATCATCACCCAATTTTCCTATATTTGACTTAAGCCCTAAATCATGATATAATATTTTATCAATGATCCGTAGAAAGCATTAGATTTTGTTGGATGAGAACTATGAATCAGATTGTATCTATTGGTACAAGTCACCATGTTGCGCCTATAGAATTCAGGGAAAAGTTGGCTTTTTCCGATGAACAACTCATTGAATCCCTTCATCATCTTCGTGATTTTTACAAGCTTCAAGAAGCAGTGATCCTCTCTACTTGTAACCGGGTTGAGGTATATGCAGTAGCGGATCTTCAACAGATAACGGAATCACCTGTCAAGAGTCTGCTCGATTTTCTCGCGTATTACCACAGAATCGGGTTAGATACCATAAAAAAGTGGAGTTATCAACATCATAATTTCGACACTATTTTGCATCTTTTCAGAGTGACATCAAGTCTTGACTCAATGGTAGTTGGAGAGTCCCAAATACTTGGACAAGTGAAAGAGGCTTATGATCTTTCACGTTCTGCTGGGGGTGCTGGTACTATCCTGAATAGATTATTTAGCAAGGCATTTAGTGTTGGCAAACGTATCCGATCAGAAACGACTATTGCTTCTGGAGCCGTATCAATCAGTTATGCAGCAGTTGAGTTAGCAAAGAAGATATTCAATACATTAGGAGATAAAACTGTTGCTATCATTGGAGCAGGTGAGATGAGCGAACTGACAGCGAAACATCTCGTTTCAAACGGTGTTTCTAAGGTCATTGTTGCCAATCGCACTTATGAATGCGCTGTGAAAATAGCCGAAAAATTCAAAGGGATTCCTGTATCTTTTGAGAATGATCTCGGTTTTCTCATTGATGCTGATATAGTCATTAGTTCTACGGATGCACCGTATTACTTAATTGAACGCCAACCGTTGGCAGAAATCATGCGAAAGCGGAAACACCGATATATGTTTCTGATTGACATTTCTGTACCCCGAGATATTGAACCCGATGTTAGCAAAATAAATCATGCATTTCTCTATAACATAGACGATTTAGAGGCAGTTGTTGCTTTAAACCTAAAAGAACGAGAACAGGAAGCTGTCCAGGCAGAACAGATCGTAATCGAAGAGGCAAATAGGTTCCACGACCAATTACAAGTTCTTGGGGTTAATCCTACCATAAAATCACTACATCAGCAGTTTCAACGGATCGCTGATACCGAACTTCAAACATATCTCAAACAGGCATCCTTATCTGATACACAAGAAACTGCTATAAAGTCAATGACACAAGCAATTGTCAAAAAATTACTGCATCAACCTGTTGATAATCTACGTCGGGCTGTTAATGATGGTGATGCTGACCACGGGAAATATGTACAAGCGATACAAGAACTGTTTGCGTTGGATCAAGTTGACGAAAAGGAACAGGAATGAAGAATACCGTTACGGTCGGAACACGTGGCAGTCAACTTGCACTTTGGCAAGCTTCTTATGTAAAACAGCAGATCTTCCACTACCATCCTGATATTAAAATTGAGTTAAAGATCATTAAAACAATTGGTGACACAATCCAGAATAGAGCCTTAGTTGGGCTTGGGAAAGGTGTTTTTACCAAAGAGATTGAGATTGCCTTGCTGAATGAAGATATTGATCTTGCCGTTCATAGTCTTAAAGACCTGCCAACAGAATTGCCAGATGGATTATGTATCGCTGCTATCCCGGCTCGTGAAGATCCACGTGATGTATTGATTTCATCTACACGTCTCCCATTACACGACCTTATCAATGCGGCAAAAATTGGAACGACTAGTCCGCGTAGAAAAGCACAACTCCTACACATCCGACCAGATTTGCATGTGGTTGATGTTAGGGGTAATATTGATACGCGACTAAGAAAACTTCAAGAAACGGAGCTTGATGGATTAATCCTTGCTGCTGCTGGACTAAAACGTCTACAAAAGGAAGATATAATAACAGAGTATTTTGAACCTGATAAGTTCATACCAGCAGTAGGACAAGGTGCATTGGCTATTCAGACTCGTGATGAAGATAGGTGGACAAAGCGACTGCTTTCTCCACTCAATGATAACATCACAACAATCGAGATTACTGCTGAGAGAATCTTACTGGAATCCCTTGGTGGTGGTTGTCAATTACCGATTGGTGCTTATGCAAGACAGCACAACGAAAAGCTCTCTCTCATTGGAACTGTATGTCATCCGCTTGGCAAACAACGTATAGTAGAACATGCGACAGGCGATATTGCTAAATCCCAAGAATTAGCCAAAGTATTGGGACGACTCGTTGCTGAGAAACTGCGAAAAAATGGTGCGCACGAATTAATGCAATCATAATGTGAGCAAAGGCACCCTAAATGAGTACAGAGAAAAATGGAATCGTCTACATAGTCGGTGCAGGACCTGGAGATAAGAAACTCATTACCATCAAAGGGATGGAGTGTCTACAGAAAGCGGATGTTGTGATATATGATTTGCTTCTGAATGACTCTCTGCTTGATTATTGTCCTGAACACACCCTGAAAATCAAAGCACCAGACCCGAGAATACGGGCAACACGTCAAGATGAACTCAACCGATTGCTGCTACAACATGCAAAAGCGGGTAAAGTTGTTGTACGTCTTAAAGGGGGTGATCCGTTCATATTTGGTCGTGGTGGTGAGGAAGCAACGGTTCTTGTAGCAGAAGGCATAGCATTTGAGATTGTTCCTGGTGTTACCGCTGGTATTGCTGCATCTGCTTATGCTGGTATTCCTGTTACACATCGTGATTTTGCATCATCAGTTGCATTTGTCACTGGACATTCAACTGCGATGCATGCTGACTCTAATATCAATTGGACACAACTCGCCACTGCGGTAGACACGCTTATTGTTTATATGGGAGTCGCACATCTATCAGAAATTGTGCATCGTTTGATTTCAAATGGTAGAGATAAACACACACTTGTGAGTTTAGTCAGAATGGGAACAACACCACAACAGACTGTCGTGCAAGGAACACTTGAGAACATAGTTGAAAAAGTGGAAGCAGTTCAGATGAGCAGTCCAGCAATAATCGTAGTGGGACAAGTAAACAGCTTACGGGACCACCTCAGATGGTTTGATACGAAACCACTTTTCGGTAAACGTATTCTTATCACTCGTGCCCGTGCACAAGCAAGTGAATTTGCAGAATGCTTAGAGGTGAATGGTGCTGAAGTCATTCAGTTCCCAACTATAAAGATCAATCCTATTGCGTTGAGAGACGAACAGGTACCAACTCCTGACAAGTACAATTGGGTCATCTTCACAAGTGTCAATGCAGTTGAGATATATTTTAGTTTGCTAAATAGTATTGGATTAGACACAAGAGCATTTTTGACGTGCCAAGTCTGTGCTGTAGGACCAAAGACGATTGGAGCACTTAATGGTATTGGCATAAAGCCTGACTTTGTTCCAACGCATGCTAGTGGTAACGTTATTGCCAGAGAATTGAAAAATGTGCAAGGCAAGAACATACTGCTGCCAAGAGCAAAAATCGCTACTGCTGATTTACCTCGAGGATTGCGAAAAAGAGGTGCATATGTCCATGACGTAGCGATTTATGATACCCTTAAAGTAGAAAGCGAATGCGGGGATGTTATCCTTAAAGATATGTTAGCAGGAAAAATAGACATTGTTACCTTTACGAGCTCTTCTACTGTAAGAAACTTCCTTGACATGTTCCCTGAACAAAATTCTAAGGATTTATTTTCTAAAGTCCGTGTAGCAGTCATCGGGTCTACAACAGAAGCGGTTGCACTTAAACATGGACTGCAGGTAGACATTAAAGCCGATAAGGCAACAATAGAGAGTCTAACACAGACGATCGTATCATCGTTAATTGAATTAAATACCTTGACAAAACATCAGATTTTAACGTAAACTTTTGGAAGAGTCAGGGACCTAATTTCATTCTATAGTAAGGAGAATAAGATGCTCACGCAAGATCAGGTAGACTTTTATAATGCGTATGGCTATCTCAAAGTTGATCAGCTTTTCACGCCAGAAGAAACGGAAGAACTTGCATCAGATATGGTGAAGATTATAAACAATTGGGGGCAGGAAACAATTGGGTGGCCCGGTCCGTGGCGGACAAAATACTTAAAGGAGGAAGACCAGCAAACCACTAAGGCAGTCTTCATGCATAATCCTCACTTTTATTCTGCTGCATGGGGACGTGTGATTTTCCATGAACGCTTAACAGGTGCTGTCCAATCACTTATTGGTGATAGAGTCCAATGGCATCATACGGTTCTACATGCGAAACCACCAGAAAAAGGTACACCCTTTCCGATGCATCAGGACTATCCATTTTACCCACACGATGGGCTTGATTTCGTTGATTGTCTTGTTCATCTTGATGATGCTCCCTATGGAAGCGGTGCTCTTAGAGTTGTTCCCGGTAGTCATAAAGAGGGACCAAGAGAACATATCACTGGTGAAGGAACCGCACCACACTTACCAACTGATAAGTTCCATCCAGACTTCATCGACTCAATACCAATTCCAGCAAAAGCCGGGGATGTTATCTTTTTCAGTTACTGTCTCATACACTGGTCTGAAGTCAATAGAACTGAAGAGTGGCGGAAAGCAGTGCGATTCGGTTATCATACACCAGAGATGCGTCCCGTTGGCAGAGATCCAAATGAACCTTACAACAACATAATAGCAGGCGGTTTCAAACAGAATCCATCTGCAGGAGAATTGCTCGCTTAAGTTTATCAATTTTCTGATTTTCCTGCGGGGTCCGATCACGTAGAGGTGGCCAATTATATAATGGCCTCGTTTGTCATCATCGTGCAACCTGCATATTTAATATTTAAACTTGCTTAATCCCTGATTTAGGAGGAATTGCTATGTATTCGCATCATCAAACCAAGAAAATTATCCCTCTACCTAAACTCCTGTTAACAGTCATCTTTCTATCTATGTTTTTTTCATATTCATTTCTTGCATTCAATTCAAATAGTCAGGAAGAGACCTCTTCACTGGCAGAGAAGGTCTTTGAAAAATATCAAATTTTTCTTCAACGAGAAGACATTAAAGCATTATTACCTATAGTCTTGGTTGAGATCAAGAAACCTGAAAATCAACGGTTTTTAATACCGGAAACAATAAATCTTGTCGTAGATAATCCAGATGTTATCAAGACTCTTATTCGAGACATAGATGATGAGTTTATCACTTTGATAAAGGAAGATGAAGAGATTCAGACGTTCCTGAGAGACCCTGACGTTCAGTTATTACTTCAGGACATTGATGCTATTGATGAACTTACAGAATTACTCAGACTTGCTGATCTTTCTCTTGCTGAACGAGTTGCTGAAACGTATGCTGCGGTGTTTGAAAGAGAGGATATAAGGGAACTTCTTCCGACAATCTTTGCTACGTTTAGAAAGCTAGATATTCAAGATCAGATCACACCTGAAATACTCAAAATGGTGGAAACTAATCCTGACACATTGAAAACAATTTTACCTAATATTGATGAAAGATTCATTACGCTTTTGAAGGATGATATGGATGTTCTGACATTTTATAGTGATCCGACTTTGCAGCTTCTACTTCAATCTCCTGAGGCAATTGATGAACTGGCAACTATTTTAGATCTAAAATTAGTTTTTCCTGTTACGGTCAAGATTTCACCGGCATCTATAGAGTCTCCAAGGATCGGGGAACAACTCACTATTACTGTTGATATTGTTGATGGACAGGACGTAATGGGCTATGAAGGTGTTTTAAATTTTGATTCAACAGTACTCCGCTTTGTATCCTTAGAACATGGTACATACTTACAAGGTGAGCTTTTACCTGTACCAACTCATGAAGTGACAGATATGGTCAGGTTTGCACAGATATCTGTAGATACACCATCAAGTACAGCAGATGGCACGCTTGTCACCATCACATTTGAAGTTCTTTCTGCCAAAGCGTCCGAACTTCTGTTGACTGGCGTGATAATTTCAAAGGCTGCAGGTGTTCAGTTGCCAGTAATTATTGAAAATGCGGAAATCACTGAACCTTCTCCAACAAAAACGGGGGATGCAAACGAAGATGGGAATATTAATATCTTAGACTTGACTTTTGTAGCGTCTCATTTTGGTAGTGCAAACCCGTCTCCTGCAGCTGATGTTAACAAGGATGGAAGCGTAAATATTTTGGATTTGACATTAGTTGCAAGTCTTTTTGGGCAGTAAAGTTTTATATGAAGGGATAGACGTACTCGCATTCATACAAAGACACGTCAAAACACGAAGACATTTCAAATCAACACGCTTGCGAGCCACTTACTTGTTAACGTTGCCTATTATAAAACGAAACAGAAAAGGTTGCTCCGGTTTATCAATTCAAACTTTCCAACATCTATTGTGATGGAGGCGTGGTGTGTTGCTTTGAAAAACCTTATGTGCATTAGTCTCCACAAAAACTGGGGCAAATCAGTTTTGGAATTTTCTTGAAATATACTTCTTTTTGGTATATAATATGGTGTTTTTATTTACTACTATTGCATTTTTGATTGTAGCATTTTTTATACATAAAACTATTATTTACCAATGTTAAAACATCTGACTAATAATGTAACTCGATGGGATACCTTGTTATTCCACCGCATCTTTGGCTGGGGTGACAGAAGATTTCTCAGTCGTCTGTTTCGTATTACCTCTTGGAGTGCCAATGGTTGTTTATATCCATTGATTACATTATACATATATATCCCCTATGATGCATCAATCAGCAAACCCTTCTTGTATGCGGCCTTAATTGCTTTTTCGATTGAAAGACTGCTTTATCATTTTTTGAAACAAGCAATGAAACGCGATAGACCATTTGAAAGGATTGATGATATTGAATTCCGTGTAAGGCCTCCAGATGAATTTAGTTTTCCATCTGGACATACGACATCTGCATTTCTAATGATGACTCTTCTCACAAGTTTTTTTCATAGTCCAAGTGTACAGATTGGTGTATTTTGTTGGGCATCAACAGTGGGTATAGCACGCGTGTATCTTGGAGTCCACTATCCTACAGATGTTCTTGCTGGTGCTCTGATCGGTATTTTAACAGCGCACATAGGTATGTGGTTTGTTTTGTAGACAACAATTCTCAATTACCTTTATTGAGATTAGATTTTTTTGAGAAATATCTGTTTAATTCTATTGTAGAGTGATGTTTCCTGACAAGGAATAGAAGATATTTAGCAAACCGATGAAAATCGTGGGTATCACAAATACAGTCAGCAGCGCAAATGTACTCTTTGTAGAGTAGAAACTCTCCGTATCTTCAGCAGATTCAAAATACATTGCTTTGATAATGCGAGCGTAGTAATAGAGAGAGATGACACTGTTTATTAATCCGATAAACGCTAACCAATAGAAACCTTCGCTGATGACGGCTTTAAACAGAAAGAACTTACCAAAGAAACCGGCAAAAGGTGGGATGCCAGTTAGCGAAACGAGGAAAATCATCATTGCAGCGGCGACTAACGGGGATCGAGACGAGAGCCCTCTGTATCCCTCAATCATTTCACTCCCTGAATCGTTTGCAACAAGGATTACCACATAAAATGCACCTAAGTTCATAAAAAGATAGACGATAAGGTAGAAAAGGATTGCGCTGAGTCCTTCAGAAGTCAGTAGTACACCTCCCATCAAAAGATATCCCCCGTGTGCTATGCTTGAATACGCTAAGAGACGTTTTACATTACGTTGCGGAAGTGCAGCGAGGTTCCCGACAGTCATTGTGAGTGCCGAGACTACTGCCAATAATATACCCCAATCAACTGAATCTAGGAGTCCTTGTGCACTAAATCCTGAATAAAAGAATCTGAGGAACAGTGCGAATCCAGCGGTTTTTGAAGCAACAGATAGGAATGCTGTTATAGGAATTGGCGCGCCTTCATAAACATCAGGGGACCACATGTGAAATGGTACAGAAGCAATTTTGTAACCGACACCTGCAAGTATGAAGGTTATCGCGATGAGCAGACCGAGTGCGGTTATTTCATCTTCAGCGAGGACTGCGGGGAGTCGTGTACTAATCTCTGCAAGATCCCCTGTTCCTGTCATACCGAAAATTAAGGAGAGTCCGAATAACATCGTTCCTGAGGCTACAGCACCGAAAGTGATGTATTTGAAAGCTGCTTCACTTGAACGTGGACTATGTGTTAGGAAACCAGCGAGGATGTAGGAGGTCAGACTTACCGTTTCTAAAGAGATGAATATCATTAGCAGATTAGTTGACGATGCCATCAGGAACATACCCAAGGTAACTGCTAACAGCAACGCGTAGTACTCACCTTTTAGTCGGACATCAAGTTCTTCTGATCGGAGAGAGAAAAGAATGGTTGCGGAGGTTGCAAATATCAGGAGAATCTTGAAAAATATGGCGAATTTATCCAACCGAATCATTCCAAAGAAAAGGTCTATCGGTTTATCTATGTTGACAATAGAATTTGAGATGAGGATAGTTAATAAGGTGCATCCGAGTCCGACAAGTGCTAGATAGGCGACTTTATCACTTTCACGGTCTTTAACGATAAGATCAAGGATAATAACAGTTGCAGCGAAAACGACGAGCAGTATCTCCGGAATGAAATAGAGAAGGCTTTCAATGTTTTCTAAGTAATCCACACCTTCCTCCTATAGACCTGCCTGCAGTATATCAGTAATTTTTGTGGATAGTTTTACGACATATTCACTGAACATTTCAATGGCAAAATGGGGCCAAATACCGAGGACAATGACTAATATTCCGAGTGGTATCAGCGTCATGATCTCTCGTCCGTTGATTTCTGGGAGTTCTTCATATTTTGGATTGAGTGTTCCTAAGAAAACCCTTTGGAGTGTCCAGAGGAAATATGCTGCACCGACGACAATCCCTATTGTAGATAGGATCGTCAACAATTCGAATCTTTCAAAGGCACCGACCAGAGAAAACGCTTCACCTATGAATCCGCTTAAGCCGGGTAAACCTAGTGATGCCATGAATGCGAGCGTTGTAATACCGGTATAAATAGGCATTCTATTTCCTAATCCACCGAACCCATTGATTTCACGATGGTGTGCGCGATCGTAAAGAACACCAACCAGCAAGAATAGCATTGCGCTAATGACACCGTGGTTAAACATCTGTAATATTGCACCGGTAAGACCCATTTCATTTCCTGCAGCAAGTCCCAAGATAACAAATCCCATGTGTCCAATACTGGAATATGCGACTAATTTTTTGAAATCTGTCTGTGCCAATGCGCAGAATGATCCGTATACGATATTCACAAATCCGAGAATAGCCAGACTATTTCCCATTAAACTTTTTCCATCCGTGAAGGATGCTAGACCTTGTGGGAGCATATCCATATTAATACGTACTAATCCGTAAGTTCCCATTTTTAGGAGGACACCTGCTAGGATAACGCTAATTGCAGTGGGTGCTTCAACGTGTGCGTCAGGTAACCATGTATGAAATGGAAAGATTGGTACTTTGACAGCAAATCCAATAAAGAAGCCGATGAATACCCAGAATTGGAAGTCTGGATTAGCGAGCGCGTGTCCTTGTGTACTTGCCAATTCTATAAGTCTCGGCATGTCAAAAGTTCGTGATCCTAGGTCTCCACTTTTGAGATAGACTGCAATCAATGCGACTAGCATCAACACACTACCGAACAAGGTATAGAGAAAGAACTTAATGGCAGCGTATTCTCGTCGTGGTCCACCCCATACACCGATAAGGAAATACATCGGTAGCAGTGTCAATTCAAAAAAGACGAAGAATAGGAAGAGATCCAATGCAGCAAAAAATCCTAACATCCCTGTTTCAAGCAACAGGAACAACGCCATATACGCTTTTATGCCTTTCTTTATGTTTCTCCATGATGCAAGGACACAGATTGGACCTAAGAGTGCTGTTAGCAGCAAGAGTGTTACGCTTAAACCGTCGATCCCAACGTAATATTCTATATGAAATTTCTCAATCCAGTTAATGCGAACATCGAACTGTGTACCTGCATCTGAACGGACATAAGAAATGAACAAGTACACTGCTAATACAAGTGGCATGAGTGTGAAGAGCAATGTAACGCGTTTTATGAGTTTTTCAGATTCTCGCGGTAAAAGTAGAACAACGATCATCCCAAGTAGTGGGACAAAAATCATTAGGGATAATAACATTTAGTGGGAATCCTCCTTATCCCATTGGGTCTGTATTTTTATGTATTTCAATTACAATGCCCTGAAAATCAATATTATCAACACTATCCCACCAATAACGACAAAGAGATAGGTCTGAATTGCGCCTGTTTGTATCCTTCGTATTCTGTCACCGGCTGTCCATGTAACCTCAGCAACTCGGTTGACGATACCATCAACAACCCGATTATCAAAGAAACCGACAAAAGCGGCGAAAACTCGTCGTGTTACTGTGCTAACACCGTTGACGCTACCGTCAATGACAGACAGGTCGAAGCGTGCGAAGAGTCGGGATTTCCAAACCGTGAGTGCAACCAATATGCCATCGTAAAATTCATCAAAATAGTATTTATGCCAGAATAGGTTATAGACAGGATGGAAAGTCGTTGCGACAGATTCTGCGGAAAACCTTCGTCTATGGTAAAACAACCAAGACAGCAGTATACCTAAGCCCGCAACAGTAATGGATAACGCCATAGCGATATTATGTGCTCGTTTGTGAATGTGATATGCTTTATCTGTTTTTTGACCGTTTTTTTCATCCGCTTTATCAGCTGCTTGTGCATCGGAAACGCCGAAGAATGGGAAACGAAATTTTGATTCACCTATTTTAGTATTGGGGGAAACGTAAGCATGTTGCGGTGCATTAAAATGGTGTTGGTTGGGCGGTTGGACATAGTCTTTGTTAAACCAGAGTGTATTAACAACGGGAAGGCTCAAGGCTGCCAATATGATTAAGGGTGCTGTCATCACCCACGGTGATTCGTGTGCCATGTTGTGCATCTCTTGATTACGCGGTTCACCGAAAAAGGTCATAAAGATGAGTCGGAACATGTAAAATGCGGTGATACACGCTGCCGCGAGTGCAATGCCAAAAAGTATATAGTGATGTATAGAATTCCATTCCATTGCACGCCCAAGTACACCTGCTAATATTTTATCCTTACTCCAGAAACCTGAAAAGACGAAAGGTACACCAGAGATAGCTAACGTTGCGATGAGCATCGTGATAAAGGTGATCGGCATTTTCTGTCTGAGTCCTCCCATATTCCGCATATCTTGGTCAGGTGGGATTTCGGAGCCGTGTTCGTGAATTAAACTGGGGTTGTCGTGTTCATGTGCTTCGTTGTCCGCATGTGGTTCATCATGACCTTGATCGTGACTAGGTGAATGCATGGCATGGAATGCGTGGATGACACTACCAGAACCGAGGAACAGCAACGCTTTGAAGAAAGCGTGCGTTGTAAGGTGAAATAGTCCTGCAACATAACTCCCCGCACCGATTGCTAACATCATATATCCGAGTTGACTCACTGTAGAATATGCCAAAACCCGTTTAATGTCAAAGCGAACTATAGCGATAGTAGCGGCGACGATTGCAGTAATGCCACCGACATACGCGATAACCAAAGATGAAGAAACTGTCAAAATCGGGAACATCCGAGCAGTGAGATACACTCCAGCAGCAACCATAGTTGCTGCATGGATTAACGCGCTGACAGGTGTAGGGCCTTCCATAGCGTCTGGTAGCCACGTATGTAACGGTACTTGTGCGGATTTACCAATTGCACCGCAAAAGATGAGGACACCTGCAATAGAAAGCCACACAATATCAGAGGTATCTCCTGTAAATTTTGTAGGATCGGTAATCAACGTAAAAATACCCTCTGTTCCGTGTATGGAAAAGGTGTCAAATTTCGTAAACAGCATCATCATACCGATGAACATGCCGATGTCACCGACACGTGTTGTCAGGAATGCTTTCTTACATGCATTTGCAGCGGAGTTCTTCTCAAACCAAAAACCGATGAGAAGATAGGAGCAGAGACCTACGAGTTCCCAACCGATATAGATACCGAGTAGGTTATCAGATACCACCAAGAACAGCATTGAGAAGGAGAAGAGTGAAAGATAGGCGAAGAATCTTGGATACCGTGGATCTCCATGCATATAGCCTATTGAGAAGATATGTACAAGACTGCTAACCAGAGTGACAACGATGAGCATTATCACAGTTACACTGTCAAGGTAAAATCCCATTGAGATGGTGATTTCACCGATAGATACCCAATCAACTGTCAACGGTTTTGGATCAGGAACTACGTCCCGTAAGAGAAAGAGGGAGCACACAAGTGCAATTAACATCGCTGCTGTAGACAGTAGGTCTTGGCGTATGAAACTCCGTTTTGCCAAACCTGATAGCGCAAAGATTGCAAAGGCAACAAGTGGGGAAAGTAGGATGATGCTAATTAAGGGAACGACCATACTATTACGATATTAACCTTTCAAAGTATCCACTTCATCTGGACGTATGCTACCGAATTCACGGTAGATTGCAAGAATAATTGCAAGAAAAACTGCTGCTTCAGCTGCAGCAAGCACAATACCAAAGATGGCGATTATCTGACCATCAATGTTTTCTCTTGCTGAAACAAAGCGAGAGAATGCAACAAAATTCAGATTACAAGAATTAAGAATAAGTTCAATTCCCATTAAAATGCTGATAGCGTTTTTGCGGGTTAGTACTGCAAATATACCGAGCGAGAATAGAATCGCGCTGATAACCAAGTAGTGTTGTAACGTCATATTGTGTTATCCTGAAGATACAAAGAAATTAATCTCGAATCTCCTTCCGAGAAATGAGCGTAGCACCGATTAATGCAACTAACAACAACACAGAAGCAATTTCGAACGGCAGCAAAAATTTATCTTCCAGAATTAACTCACCGATACGTTTCGTTGTTGGATCAAGTGTCAAGCCATCATCCGTACGGTTTTCCCATTTAGGTGTATTTGCGATAACTGTCAGAAGTAACATCAGCAGTGCCAGCGAAATACCCCCCCCTAACAGGAGTTGACCACGTTGTACGCGGACATGCATCTCCAATCGTCCGCTTGTCATCATAACGCCGAAGAGGATAAGAACCAGTATGCCACCGACATATACAATTACTTGTGTTGCTGCAAGGAAGTCTGCTTGTAGGAACACATAAAGACCGGCAACACCGAAAAGTGTAACCATTAACGCAAACGCTGCATGTACGATATTTCGGACACTGACCACAGCGAATGCGGAAGCAACTGTTATCAGTGCAAATCCGTAGAAAACAAATGTTTTTAGCGATAATTCTTCCATGTAAAACTAACCTCGTACCCTTTTATTCTTCAATAATTGTCTGTGTTTTCTGCATCGTCTTTGGTGTACATCTCCTGTTTGTCAAAATGGAAGGTTAAGTCCGTCCGGTCAAAACTTGAGTACTCAATACCATCCAAAGAGTCTTTCATCACAAGACATTGCGTGGGGCAGACCTCTGTGCAGAGACCACAATACATGCAGATGGACATATCAATATCAAACTGTTCAAGATAGAATACAACGGGATTGCGGGTAACAACGCGAGACACTTCGTCTACAGCGATGGACTCTGTTCTGCTATCATTTCTCGAAGGTTCCAAACGATCAGTGACTTCCTGTGGTCCTAATCGGGTCGTGATATTTGTGATTGTCATTACGTTTTCTGACATAATTTTCTTGTCATTACCTTCAATGATTCCGATGATTTCACGTCCATCCTTTAGATGCACTACGTTCATGCTGTCCCATAGTTGTTTACCTTTAGGGAGTTTATCGCCAGTAATCGTTATACAATCCACAGGACAGATCAACTCACACTTTTTGCATCCGATGCAATCCTCAATTCTGTTGTAGAGTTGACCGCGATACCCCTTTGGTATTTCTCTGACGTTCTGCTTTTTCTCAAACTCGTGTTGGTATGGGTATTGATGTGTCACGTTCGGTTCAAAGAACTGCCGCATTGTGATACGCATACCAACGAGGATGGTATAGACACCTTTATAAATATTGCGTATATATTTATCCATAATCAATGTTCCTTTTTAAAATCAACTCGGTTGAGGTGCGGGTTTCTGCGTGAGATTTTTTCCGGCAATACTATATGCGCTGATGAGCCCCACGTAGATAATTGCACAACTAATTCCGATACTCCATACATCGTCCTCGCTAAAGATCAGTCCCCAAATTCCCGTACCTAAGATATTAAAGAATGATATCGGTATAAAATATTTCCAGCAGAGATTCATCAGTTGATCGACTCGTAGACGTGGCAGTGTCCATCTCAACCACATCATTATGAAGACGAGTCCCAAGGTTTTGAGAACGAAACCGGGTAGTCCACCGAGAAAATCGTACCCCGGTAAGATACCCTCGTATCCACCGAGAAAGAGTGTCACGCCAATTGCGCTGACTGCAAACATATTCGCATATTCGGCAATGAAAAACAGTGCAAAACGCATACCGCTATATTCGGTATGGAATCCTGCGACGATTTCAGATTCCGCTTCAGGTAGATCAAATGGTGTTCGGTTGACTTCAGCAATAGCAGAAATAAAAAAGATGAAGAATGCAATAAAGGTAAAAGGTGTACGAAAGATTAGCCATGTGAAGATACCACTGGATTGACTTTCAACAATCTCACGCATTCCCAAACTTTCAACCAACATGATCACTGTTAATATAGACAAACCGAGTGGAATTTCGTAGCTTACAATCTGTGCTGCGGAACGTAAAGAACCCAAAAGCGACCATTTACTATTTGAGGACCAACCTGCCATAATCACACCCATGACTATCACGGAGGAGATCGCCATGATATAAAATATACCGATATTGAGGTCACTCACCAAGATGTCACGCGTGAATGGAATTGCCGCGAAGACTGCGAAAGAACAGGTAAACATGATATAGGGTGCAAGTCGGAAGAGTAGTTTATCCCCTTGCTGTGGAATAAAGTCCTCTTTGAAGATCAGTTTTATACCGTCAGCTAACGTTTGGAGAGTCCCCCAAGGACCGACACGCATAGGACCTGTTCGGTTTTGAAAACGTGCAGCGACCTTTCGCTCTGCAAGAACAAGCACTAATGGAAGCAGTGGCACAACAGCAACAAAAATACCGGCACCGGCTAACATCATAAGGATAGTCCCCAACTCCACAGGAAATTCTGGGAATCTTGGAATGATAAATTTCTGAACAAAATCTGATGCCCAATTTCCGGTTTCTTCTTGTATATTAAAGTTCTGAAAGAAACCTTCAGATAAAATATCTGGCATTTAATATCCTTATTTAAAATATGCAAGGAGTGCAATGACTGCCGATCCTAGTGCTGCTATGACAGCAATCTTACCCCACAACGCGGAATCCGATTCCTGCTTACCTTCAAGTTTTCCACGTATCCAACTCAAACCTTCTTGAATATCACCCATTTTTTCTTCAAGCCTACTTAGTCTATTATCTGTTTGCGCTTTCCACTCTTCTGTGCGTTCCATCCAACTATCCGTGCGTTCCATCCAACTATCCGTGCGTTCCATCCACTTATCCGTGCGTTCCATCCACCTATCTGTGCGTTCCATCCAACTATCTGTGCGTTCCATCCAACTATCCGTGCGTTCTATCCAACTATCCGTGTGTTCCATCCACCTATCCGTGCGTTCCATCCACTTATCCGTGCGTTCCATCCACTTATCCGTGCCTTCCATCCAACTATCCGTGCGTTCCATCCAACTATCCGTGTGTTCAATTGATGCTATTACACGTTCTTGAAATTCTTGATCATTCATGGTATATCTCCTATAATTGGATTAGTTATCGATCTACCTCTCCCATGACGATATCGATACTACCGATAATTGCAATAATATCTGCGACCATTAAACCTCTGCTCAATTCTTGTAAGGCACTCAATGCGCTGAAACATGGAGAACGTCCTTTGACACGTACTGGTTTCGGTGTCCCATCACTGACAATGTAAAACCCCAGTTCTCCCCGTGGTGCTTCACTTCTAAAATAGATTTCCCCCTTGGGTGGACGTACCGCTTTCATATCAGCCATGACAGGTCCATCAGGTAGACCTTCTGCTACAATCTGCCTGACGATATGCACAGATTGTTTCATTTCATCCATGCGTACTTTGTAGCGGCTCCAGCAATCTCCAACAACAGCACCTAATTCAGGAATATTCTTTGCTACAGGCACTTCATAATCAAATCGATCATAGATAGAATAGGGTTCGTCCCGTCTTAAATCCCAGTCAACACCAGAACCGCGTAAATTTGGCCCGGTAGCCCCGTAACTTAGTGCCATTTCTGCGGACATAACAGCGACTCCCATAGTCCGTTCAGAGAAAATGCTGTTTGATGTCAGTAGATCGTTATATTCGTCAATTTTTGGTTCAAAATAATCTAGGAATTCTTCTATTTCGTCTAAAAAATTCTGTTCATCAATTGAGCTAGGTTCTATTGGAATAATCTCTGAGACACCACCGATTCGGATGTAGTTATAGGTCAGGCGTGCCCCACATACTTTCTCAAAAAGCAGGAGTAGTCTTTCACGATCACGAAAAGCATAGAGAAACGGTGTGAATGCTCCGAGGTCCATCCCATAAGTGCCGAAAGAGAGCAGGTGACTGGCGATGCGATTTAATTCACAGATAAGTACACGCAGGTACTCCGCGCGTTCGGGGACAGCAAACGATTTTTTTTTATCCGCTTCCATGAGTTTTTCAACAGCAAGGCAGAATCCCCAGTTCTGGTTCATTGCTGCTACATAATCCATTCGATCGGTAAACGGTATAATTTGCGGATAGGAGAGATTCTCTGAATGTTTCTCAAAACAACGGTGTAGGTACCCGATATGTGGAATTGCCTCTCGGACAACTTCTCCATCCAACCTCAACTCAAGGCGTAACACGCCGTGTGTGCTTGGGTGCTGGGGTCCCATATTCACAACCATTTCGTCTGTGAACGGCTTAAGCTCTATCATCTTTGATTCTGTCTGTTGTGTTGTTTCCATCGTGTGATTTGAGATATGTATTATTTAGAATATATTTTGGTATTTTTAACTAATACGGTACATGCATTCCACGGTAAAAATCGGGTTCTTTGTAGTCCTTTCGTAGCGGGTATCCTTCCCAATCATCAGGGAGTAAGATGCGGCGAAGATCAGTATGTCCTTCAAAGACGATGCCATAAAGGTCATAAGTTTCGCGTTCGTGCCAGTCTGCGGTTTTCCAGATATGTGCAACGGTTGGAAGGTGTGGGTCTGTTTTCGGCACGGATGTTTTCAACACAACACTATGTCGATGTTGCATCGCATATAAGTGATAAACAACCGAGAATTCCTCTTCCTTCACACCTAAATCAAGTCCGCTGAGACACATCAGAGAATCAAAAGCGAGGGAGTCATTTTCTGAAAGATATTGACATACTTCAGCAATTGCAGACGGCGTAATATTGATGCTTGCGTCTCCGGCTAGTTCTGCGTCAAGACCGAGAATTGAGTCCTTAAACTTATCGGATAGGTTTTTGTATATTTCTTCTGGTGTCACGTAGTTTTACTCCGGACTGTTTGTTCTGTATTTTCAACGTTCGCGTCTGCAGCAATCAGTACTTCTTCATCGGTTGCAGATGTTTCTGTTTCTGCCTTTTCATTACTGGTTTTTTCATTTTTCTCGTGTTCGTACCATTCTGTTTTTGTAAATAGTCGTTTTAAGAATGGTACCTGTGTTCGCTTTGCGACGGTTTGGTTTTTTATTTTTTCTTGTAGTTTTAAAAGACCTTCAATTAGAGCTTCTGGTCGGGGGGGGCATCCCGGTACATAAACGTCAACCGGTATGATTCTGTCGACACCCTTTAGGACGTGGTATCCGTGCTGCCAATAGGGACCGCCGCTCGTTGCGCAGCTGCCCATGGAGATGACATATTTCGGTTCAGGCATCTGTTCGTAGAGACGTCTAATGCGTGTTGCCATTTTGAGCGTGACTGTCCCGGAGATAACCATCAGGTCAGACTGTCGTGGTGTTGCACGGGGCACACCTGCTCCGAACCTATCTAAGTCATAGTTTGAAGCTGCGGTTGCCATAAACTCAATGGCACAGCAAGCAAGTCCGAATGTCATTGGCCAAAGTGCGGAAGATCGTGCCCAGTTTGCTACGGCATCAACGGATGTAACTATTAAGTTCTTGTCTAATTTGTCATCAATTATCATCGTTTTCCTCCCTTTGGAAGGATTGTACTTCTAATTGTGTAGAACGTATCCATTCCAGATCACCTTTTGCCCATACATAAGCAAGTCCGACTAACAGGATAAAAATGAATACGAGCATTTCTACGAAAGCCAAGATGCCGATGTCCCGAAAAACAACTGCCCATGGGAGCAGGAATACGACCTCTACATCGAAAATGAGGAAAATCAGAGCGATGACGTAAAAACGTGAGTTGAACTTTATCCTAGTATCGCCTATCGGGTCTTCCCCACATTCATAGGGAATATATTTTTCACCAGAGAACAACTTTGTCTGTAGGAGACGAGAGATAGTAAGATTGAGAACGACGAATAGACAACCGACAATCAAAAAAATCAGTACATTCCCAAAATTAAAATGCATTTTATTCTCACCTATCTCGTAAACAACGTTTATGTCAGTAAGAGTCTGTTTTTCCTCTCACGTAAAGTCTATAAAGAAGTATATCTTAAATAGAAATGAATTTGCAAGGAAAAAATGTGTTACTCACGTATTTCCGTTATCTGTTGACTCATCAATTGAGGTGCACTTTGGTGTGGAGTCACAGCTGGATGAGATTTCGCTGCTTATACCAATTTTGGAAGAATTGGGTGTTGTTGAAGGTCAACTTTGGCATCCGATGGATAGCATGTTGTAAATCTATGAAGACAAGTGCGATTAGGAAATCGCACTTGCCGTTATGAATCTCGTAATTTTATATTATTCTATGGTTAGGGATATGACATTAGATTCAAGGGTCGTTTTGCCTCTATGTGATTTGAGTGGTAGATAGATATCCTGTAATTCGTCCTTATATTTCTCCTTTATAATATCAATTTGTCCTTGCGTATATTCAATTGCGGTCTTTTTTACTTCAGGTGTAAACTGTGGATTTGTGCTATTCTGATATTTCATTATTTCGCGTTCTAATTCTATAATTTCTGGATGCTGATCATGCATGAATTCCTTGTATACCTCTAATTCCAATGTCAACTTTACTGTATATGTACCAGTACCGAGTTGATAATATGTCTGCAAGTTGTCTAAAGTAGCCTTCTGAGATGTCTCAACTTTCATCTCCACCCCTTTAATACACCTTACAGATTTTCCATCCTTATAGAGTGTTTTGAGCGTATTTCCTAATGGCATAGTTTTTTTTGCCTTTATCACTTCACCGTTGCTATCCGTAACAGTCAGTTTTTTGAAAGCTCTAAGCGACGTTACGGTGGAAATTGGTACAAGCAGATCGAACTTTCCATTTTGGATAGTGAGTTCAAGCGGGATCGCCTCTTGTGCTGAATATGTTTTTTTGGTTGTTGTTAGTTTAAGGAATGCGATTCCTTGGGACGCATCTGTTTCAACAGTTGCTGTTTCTGGTTCAGTAGTTTGTGTTGCAGATTTTTGACTTCCTAAACAACCACAGATAAACGTCGTGAATAGTATTGAAAAAATAGCCATGTATCTCATAAGTTTTGTTCCTCAAAGATTGTTTACAAATTTGAATATTAAATATGCAGGTGGCACGTTGACGACAGGCGGGGAGTCCTCGCTTCTACGGGTTCGGTGTCTGCAGGCGAATCTGAAAATTGATAATTCATTTTTTAATATTGCTTATCTGATCTGATGCTTTTGTTAGGCATTAGCTGTCCATCTCACACCTTGTGTAAGGAATTTCTGCATTCCAGATCGTTCAAAGGTCCCCGGTCCATGTCCCAACGTAGTATAAAAGACGCGTCCTGAGCCATAAGTTTTGACCCAAGCCATAGGATGTGCTCTTCCGAACCATTCAGCTGATGCCAAGATATGTATATATGGGTCATAAGCGGAGATATAGATTTCGTCTTCAACGTCAAAGTCAGAGACACCTTGTGTTGTTGGGTGTTCTGTATCTTCAATACGTACAGTGAAGGTAGAACCGGGAGGATGCCAGTTTGAGTGTCCGCCGATGAGATCAACTGCTCTGCCGCCAATCCACCACGCTGTCCCGTGTATACCCACTAATCCTTTACCATTCTCGACGAATTTGAACAGACCGTCTTCTTGTGCTGGTGTTAAATCTGGTACCCGCTTGGAAGTGCCATCTTCTTGTCGTTCGGTGCGGGTGAAACCGGTACCGAAGACACATGCGTCGTAAGAATTGAGATTATTTGAAGTTAATATATCTTTGTCATCCGTTAGGGTTGCGGTTATCTCAGCGTCCTCATCAAGAAAACTGTGGATAACACTTGCACTTGCATTGAAACGATGATTTTCACCTGATAGTACGAGTACTCTTGACATTGTTATCTCCTTGCGTAGTGTTGGTTGTTAATTGCGGTAACCACATTCAGACCAATGTTAGTGTTCCGTGTGTTATAGTGTAATTGAAAATAGTATTTGTGTCAATACAATTGGTGTTTTTGAAGAATATATATGAAAAAAGTTGACATCCAAACAAAAATTCTATACAATTTCCATTTAGATTATCTTGCAATTATGAACAATTGCTGAAGGAGGCATTCATGGTAGACAGAATAAAAATGGGATTGGTCGGATGCGGTGGTATGTCCGGTGCCCACATGAACGGTTACAAAGAACTGTGGTCAAAAGAGGTTAGAGATTTTGACATTGTTGCTGCATGTGATATAGATAAAGGCAGAGCTGAGGCGCGGGCAAATCAGGCGCATGAATTTCAAGGTGGAACGAAACCAACAGTTTACAGAGAGATTGACGAGATGCTTGATAAGCATCCTGATTTAGAGTGTGTGGATATCTGTGTACTTCATAGTGCGCACCATGTTCTTGCAGTACCAGCACTTGAGGCAGGTAAACATGTCATCATTGAAAAACCTTTCGGGATCACGATGCGTGCTTGCAAGTTGATGATGGAAGCAGCTGAAAAGAACAATAGGATCATTTCTGTTGCGGAGAATTATCGTTTGAGTCGTATGGAACGGACACGTAGTTGGGTCATTGCGCAAGGCCGTGTCGGTGAACCTCGCATGTTTTTCTGGATAGAAGTTGGTGAGGCATTAGGAAAATGGGGGTGGCGTAACTTCAAAATGGATGCTGGTGGCGGTTGGGCATTAGATGGCGGTGTGCATTTTACCGATCTGATGCGTTATATACTCGGTTTGGAAGCTGAGGAAGTTTATGCTATTAATAAAGCGTATGAACCCTATCGGTATGATAACCCTGGTGTTCGTGAAGGTGGATATTCTGTTGATGTAGAAGATGCATTGATTGCTACGATCAAGTTTGAACAAAGTGTTACAGCACAGTGGACATGGGTCGGTTCTGCACCTGCTCACGGATTCGGCACGAAGACCGTCTACGGTAGTGAAGGTGCACTTGATTGGGGCAGAGGTCTAGTGCCGCGTGGTGGTGAACCAATTTCAAACGATGATCTACAGAAAGAATTCACCGAAAGTTTAAGTGATGATGAGAAGGAGTATTTCTTTCCATCAGGAATTGGTAATACCGTAGCAATAGAGTTGAAATACTTTGCAGACGCAATCAGAACAGGTGGGAAACCAGAGGTGGATGCCGTGGAAGGTATGAGATCTCAAGCTATCTGTATGGCAGCCTACGAATCCGGATACTTTGGTCGTCCCGTAACTATAGCAGAGATTGAAAGTTGCGAATTGGAAGGTTATCAGAAAGAGATCAATGAACACTTGGGGATCGACTCTTAACTTAGAATAGATTGTGGGTATAGGTAAGATACTGTGTAAAAGGACTGGATGCATTATTGAGTTTGCTCCTTTACACATTGCCTGACTAATGATCTTTCACTTATTATCTGGAAGAATAAACAAAATGCCAAAACTGACAGATATTCGAATCATTGATGTCCAATATGATTTTGAAGAACATCGTTACAGAACACCACTAAAATTCGGTGGTGTGCTGACAGATCACTGTATACTTTTTAACGTTCGAATTAATGTTCAGACATTAGGTGGCAAGGAAGCCACAGGATACGGTTCAATGCCACTTGGAAATGTGTGGGCATTTCCTCCAAAGTACGTACCGTTTGATCAAAGTCTTGCTGCTATGAAGGAACTTGCGGGCCTAGCAATTAGATCTACAAGGAATTGTAAGTTGTGTGCACACCCGCTGGATTTATCAGAAGTGCTTGAGACTGAATTCTTATTACTTGCCGAAGGTCTATCCGAAAGAATGGAATTATCTACATCGATACCGAAACTGTGTACTGTCGTAACGACAAGTTCCATTGATGCTGCCATCCATGATGGATTTGGAAAGGCAAACGGTATTAATAGTTATAATGGTTTGGATGAGGATTATGTTTCTAGTGACCTTCGACACTATCTAGATAGTAGTTTTTCGGGGAAGTATCTTGATCAATATACGACCCGGCATCCGAAACCGGATATGCCGCTTTATCACTTAATAGGTGCTTTGGATCCACTCACAGATGCAGATATGAGTTCACGTCTTAATGATGGATTGCCAGAAACGTTGTCAGAATGGATTCGTGCTGATGGGTTGACGCATCTAAAAATAAAACTGAACGGTAACGACTTGGAGTGGGATGTGGCGAGAGTTCTTGCTATTGACAAAGTTACTGCTGAAACACAAGCTGTCCGTGGCGCAAGGACATGGTACTATTCTGCAGACTTTAATGAGACATGTGAGAATGTAGAGTATTTACTAGAATTTCTGGGTCGTATCCGAGAAGATGGTGGACAAGCCTTTGCTCGCCTCTCTTACATTGAACAACCGACTGACCGTGATTTAGAAGCACATCCGGAGCATAAGATGCACAAAGCCGCCGAAATCAAACCTGTGGTAATAGATGAATCTCTGACCGACTATGATACATTTTTACTTGCACGTGATCAGGGTTACTCTGGCGTTGCCATCAAAGCATGCAAGGGACAATCACAGGCGTTACTGATGGGTGCGGCTGCACAAGAATTCGGTATGTTCCTTGCTGTTCAAGATTTGACGTGTCCTGGTGCCTCTTTCTTGCATTCAGCAGGATTGGCATCCCGCATTCGGGGTGTCACCGCTATTGAAGGGAATGCACGTCAATTCTGTCCGAGTGCAAATGACGGTTGGTGTGATGAATTTCCTGCTATTTTCAATATTACGGATGGTACTGTTGGCACGCAGGTGCTTACGGGTCCTGGTCTTGGATATTAGGGGTTTCAGTCTTTGGAATTGCATCCGCATAAGTGATATTGGTAACCACATTTCTCTGTTCTGGGTGGCGAACTGGAAAGTCCTTAATCACCTCATCTATAAACTCTCTTACTAATGTTTTAACGCTATCAAAAGGGATACATTCCAAGACTATGATAGCACGATGTTTTGAAGGTGCAATATTGTAATCTAGACCGTATTGAATCCCTAAACCGATCAACTGTGGTTCAACGTTGATAGTAACCTCTCTCCGTTCTTGTTCAGTGATGAAATAACTATCGACGATATAGTGGGTGTGAATCCAAGTTTCTTTTTGTTCAACAATCTTCATAATTACGTATTCTACCATGCGTGTTGGATAGAGTCAACGTTGTGCAATTGTGAGGAATAGATATTCATATTGACAAGGGAGCAGATAAAAGATATAATTACACAATGTTTTATAATTGCATAATCGGTTTATTAGGGCGCGATGTAATCAAAACTCTTAGGGAAGTGATGCGTTGAAAATTCCATTCTTTAACACATTTAAAAGATATACGCAAAAGGTAGGAAAGCCACCTGGAACCCTTGAATATCTTGGTGAAGAGCGAACGGAACCTGTCCGGATTACAGTATTGGATTACAATGAAACACATTTTCAGATAGATAAAACAGAAACAGTTGAGGCTTGTTTGTCTGTTATGGGTACTGAGACTGTAACATGGATACAGGTTGAGGGAATTCATGATATAGCTGTAATTGAAGAGATAGGCGAGTGTTTTGGTATTGATCCACTCTTACTTGAGGACATACTAAATCCAACTCAGCTCCCTAAGATAGAGATTACTGAAAACTTTGTGTTTATCTTTTTAAAAAGCCTTGATTATGATACTGAATCCGATAAGGTTTCCAGAGAACAGATAAGTCTTGTCATCGGTCCTAACTATGTTATCTCTCTACAAGAGAACTATAACAAAATTTTCACTTCTATCCAAAACAGACTTCAAAATGGATGGGGAAGAATTCGACGCATGGATGCCGGTTATCTTGCGTATGCGTTGATAGATGTAATTGTTGACCACTATTTTGTGGCACTTGATGTAGTCAATGAACGAGTACAAGTATTGGAAGAAGAAATCATGCAAAACCCCTCACCAGAAGTTCTGGCAAAAGTTAATGATCTAAGATCAGAACAAGTGTTGCTACAAAGACCGATCTTCCCCTTGAGAGATATCCTTGTTGAGATTTTGAAGGATGAAATTCCACTATTTGGTAAAGAAATCCATCCATACTTCCGAGATGTTTATGAGCATCTGATGCAAGTGATTCAAATGTTAGAGGTAGTCCGTTCATCTATTACCGGATTGTTTGATCTCTATACCTCAGCAGTGAGTCATAAGATGAATGAGGTGATGAAGGTGTTAACGATTGTCGCTACCTTCTTTATTCCATTAACCTTCATCGCCGGGATTTACGGTATGAATTTCAAATACATGCCTGAACTTGATAGTGCGTGGGGATATCCAATTGTATTATTGATTATGTTAGGTATTGGCATCGGCATGTTTATCTATTTTAAATGTAAAAAATGGCTCTAATGTTTATGCACAATATTAGTGTGCCACTTATGGAGATATGTCATGAAAACAGTACATTATATGTTTTTCCCAACACGTTTGGGTGTATTTACTCTGTTAGTTTGTCAGTTGTTTATACTCAGTAGTTGCGGTGAATATGATCGATGGACAAATGATCCGCCTGAAATCAGGACGTTCACTATACCATCCGAAGTACGGTATGGCGAAACAGTTGAACTTAAAATTGGTGTGACCGATCCTGAGAATGACGATTTAACCTATATATGGGAAGTATCTGATGGCACATTGATTGGAGGAGAAGGCGCGCGAGTACAGTGGACAGCTCCCGAACTGACTGATTCAGAAATCGCTCCTGATGAGAAAGTTACGGTTCACGTGACTGTCAGAGATAAAGGCGAAGAGTCTGTCATAGAATCAGCAACTATTATCGTCTATTCAAAGGCATTTAGAGTTGCTAAAGTGTTTAGTGGTACGTATGAACTTATCCGGGCACAAGTTGATGGTGAGACGACCGAAGCCTTCGGATCAATGCGATTAACAACATCAACATTTTCCAGGGATTACCAAGGGGATGGAACTTTCTTCTACGGTTCCTATAGGTTGATTGAACCATTTGATGAGAATAAAGGCATAATCTATTGGCTATCTGATGGGAGTGCTGAACCTACTGTGAGTAATTGGACATGGGATGGCGAATTATTAGTCCTATATTGGGTAGCATCGGAAATAGGACATGTTTACCAGAAGTTGAAATGAACGTGTGATGTTTCTACAGATCATGATTGTTAAGACTTAAAGCAAAATGGGGGAAGATAGTGAAAACAAAAGATCATAATTATATTTTGGCAATTTCTATATTTGCATTTATCTTTGGATCAAACCTATTAGGGTTTTGCGAGGAACATGAGCGGATCACATTTGAGAACAACGGACAAACGAAAAGATACGATGTTATTGAAACAAAACGGTATGAGATTGTTGAGGTAGAGGACTCCGTTGTTTCACCGGATCGGCTGGAGACAGTTGCTGAACAAGCGGTTAAGGATGCTGAAAAAGACGCGAAATACCATCTTAATCCGACTTTATGGTTTTCAACCGGTTGTTTTTTGTCATTTGTCGGTCCTGTCTTTTCACAGCGTTCCCAACCCTTTATGCCGACTGGACGCGTTCTTGGGAAGTCACCACAATATGTTGCTTTTTACTATGACGCGTATAAGGTGAAGACGAAAAAACTTCAGTTTAATTGGGCATTAGGGGGGTGTCTCGTCGGGACACCTATAGGCGGGTATTTGATTACTGTTCTCTATAGAGCGCGCCGGGATTAGGTTCAATAACTGCAATATAAGGTAAATTCCGATACATCTGCGCGTAATCAAGTCCGTAACCAACTAAAAACACATTTGGCACTTCAAAACCAACGTAGTCAATATGAACAGATATTTGACGGCGAGAAGGTTTGTTCAAGAGTGTACATATTTTCAATGATCTGGGATTTAAGGGTTTAAGTTCTTCTAATAGAAAACTTAGAGTTTGTCCTGTATCAATTATATCTTCTACAATAAGAACATTTCTGTGTTTAATGTAGTCACTACCAGCCTGGATGAATTCTATATCATTTGAGGGGTGCATGTTATTGTTATAACTTGATATTTGCAGGAATTCAAATCGAAGTGGTACAGATATTTCTCTTGCAAGGTCAGCGAAAAATAACGTTGCCCCCCTGAGAACGCATACCAACACAAGTTCTTGATCAGCATAGTCTTGAGATATCTGATTCCCAAGTTTGCGGATACGCGTCCGAATTTGTGTTTCTGTTAATAAGACATTATTAGTGCAAGTTATTAATTTTTCCATATTGCAAATGAAGACATTTTCGTGTTTCAGGTTGGACTTTATACTTATCGCTGGTGGTAAACCCGATGACCCAGAGTATCTCATCACTACTTACGATAATTGGTATACGATCCCTTTCGCATAGTGGTATTTTTTGGTCTATAAAATAGTCCTTTATTTTTTTCGTCCCGTGCATGCCGTGGGGTTGAATACGGTCTCCTTTTCGTCTATTTCGTATTTTTATCGGTAATTGTATTTTGTTAAAATCCAAGAGTGCTTCAGTTATACCGTAAGGGGGTATAGGTGATTCATAATCTGACAACTCAGATATTTTTGTAATGACCTCGGCATTTAACATTGCAATAGGTGTTCTGCCGGGAACTCTTAGCATAAATTCATAGTTTTCAGTTTGAATCGTTTGCTTCTCAAAATAGAGGTTATGATATGCACGTCTAAACTGAATTCCGTTTGGCAAAGTGATACTGGCATTTGGTTTATTGCCGAGAATCATATCGAATATTGAATTGCTATGTTCGAATGAGAAATTTTGTGTAGTACCTTGTGCTTCTGACACCGCTAGTCTAATTATCCGTCTCTGTATAGCGATGTGATAGTTGAAGAATGCATTTCTACTTAATACGATGGATGAGGGTTTAGTTTCATCAAGCAAGCAACGATTAAGTGCTTTTCGTGTTAGTTCATCAAGATAATCAGATTCTGAACCGATAATAGTTGCGGTTCGACTTAATCCTATTCTGATATTTGGATTATAGTTTCGTTCAAGGAGAGGAAGGAGTTGATGACGGATACGGTTGCGAAGAAAGCGATTATCAGTATTCGTCGGGTCTTCTTTAGGGATAAGGTTAATTGACATGAGATAAGCGTCAATCTGTAGTCGTGTGAAAATCGTGAGAGGACGAATATACTTATCATCTCTGATAGGAGAAATACCTTTTAGTCCATCCGTTCCGCCGCCACGAATGAGATTCATAAGTACTGTCTCTGTAATATCGTCTTGTTGATGTCCCAAAGCAATTTTTGTTGCACCTACATCTGTAGAGACTGAATCAAAGAATTCATATCGCGCTTTTCTTCCTGCAGTTTCAATAGAGAGTTTCCATTCTTCTGCTAATTGGGAGATGTCAACCGTGCGAGATGTAAAAGGTAGTTCTAGATGGGTTGTGTGTTTGTGAACAAAATCAGCATCTTCGGAAGAATTGTCTCTGAGACTGTGATTGAGATGAACAACGTGAAGGTGGCATTTTATATGTTTCTGTAGATTGTGCAACGCATAAAGCAGAGCAAGGGAGTCAGCACCGCCAGAAACAGCGACCAGAACCGTTTCATCCTCTTCAATCATGTTCTGTTTAGATATGAAACGATGCATCTTTTGGATAAAACGGGATTTCATGGGAAGTGCCTATAAAGAAGAGTGCCGGTGCGGAGAGTTGAACTCCGGACCACACGATTATGAGTCGTGCGCTCTACCACTGAGCTACACCGGCAAGTAGGAATATAAAAATATATATATTAAATAGTATATCATGGGACAGACAAAAAGTCAAGTGTATTTTAAGCATCGTCAAGCATGAATAAGTGAAGTCAGTGTCCTAAGTCATGCTAATGCAAAAAACATGTTAACCGAAACCGAAGTATATCGTATATTATAGAGGAATGTCCAGTCAGTTATCCTTGGGAGATGCAAGAACTGGAAGTTTCTGAATTCATATTTTTTGTATGTACTTTATGGTTTTTATGTTACAGATTCAAACAGAAAAGTTGAGACCCAACTTGTAAATATAAGGAGTAATTCATGGATCAAGCAATAAGGGACACACTTATTGAAGAATTGATTTGTGTCTATTGGATAGAGGTGGAAGCGACTATAAACTATTTGGCCATTTCGGTTAATTTAGATGGTATCCGTGCAGAAGAGATTAAGAAATCATTGGCTGCTGATATACAAACAGAAATTGGTCATGCCCAGGACCTTGCCGCGCGAATTAAGGAACTTGGCGGTCGGGTGCCGGGTTCGTTTGCATTTAAACCTGAACAGACAGCACTACAGCCGCCAGAAGATACTACCGATGTTTTAGCAGCTATCCACGGTGTGCTTGAAGCAGAAGATTGTGCTATTGCACAGTACAACAAGATTATCCGTCTATGTGATGGAGTAGACTATGTTACGCAAGACCTTTGCATAAGGCTCCTTGCTGATGAAGAAACACATCGTAGAGAATTTAAGGGATTCCTGAAAGAATACGAGTAAGGTCCCTTTTACATCTATAAAAGAAGATAGGACATTGGACTATTTAGCCAATGTCCTATCTTCTTGCTGTTTTGGGATATATCTACTTGGGATATATCTATTAAGGTTTTTTAGTTTGATAAACTTTGTCGTGAGAGTGGAAACCATCTTTTATGACCACTTCATCAAGATTCTCTTTATCAACTTGTATAGGTGTGAGTAAAATGGATGGTACATCTACTTTACCGTTGTTAACCTTCTGTTTTGCTTTTTCAATGTTTTCACCTTTTGCTAGTGCGACAGCTGCTTGTGCTGCTTCTTTTGCGATTAGGCGAATAGGTTTATAGACGGTCATGGTTTGTGTGCCTTTGACTATTCTTTGACAAGCGGCTAGTTCGGCATCTTGTCCAGAGACGAGTACTTTTCCAGTTAAGTTCTGTCCATCCAATGCTTGTATGACACCACCCGCTGTTCCATCGTTGGATGCAACGACAGCATCAATCTGATTATTTACTTGTGTTAGTACTTGTTCTGTCTTTTTCAGTGCGTCATTTGGATCCCAATTGACAGCCCAATGTTTACCTTCTGCGACTAATTTTATATCACCTTTGTCAATTGCGGGTTTTAGTGCGCGAAGTTGTCCTTTTCTGAGGAGTTGTGCATTGTTGTCACTTGGTGCTCCACCGAGCAGAAAGTAATTCCCTTTCGGTTTTTTTCGGAGTAAGTATTCCGCTTGCAAATAACCTACCTTTTCATTGTCAAAGGAGATATATAGGTCTGGCTTACTCTCTTTTATCAATCGGTCGTAAGCGATAACTTTAATTCCTTCTTCGTGTGCGGATTGGACGATCTGTGCTGCTGCGACACTATCTTTTGGGATTACGACAAGGATGTCAACGCCTTGTGTGATCAGGTTTTCAGCTTGTTGGTTCTGTCTTCGTTCATCTCCATCAGCTGATTGAACGATGACTTCTGCGCCGAGTTTTTTTGCTTCTGCGATGAATATATCTCTATCTTTTCTCCATCGTTCTACGCGTAGTGAATCCATAGAAAGACCGATTTTGATTTTCTTTTCTGATGAATTGGCATAACCGAATAAGATGACCGTGCAGCAAATTAGCAGTGTGGCAAGATAGGCCATCGTGTTATTAATTGTATTGCATCGTTTATATGCTTTTTTGTCAATAAGGCATTTCATCAATATTCCCCCGTTATTATTCTTCTTTAGGAATGGTTTTCAGCATATCCCCTCTTTTAAGTTCTTCATTTTGTTCAATAATTTTAACGACAGATAGTCTATCGTTTCGTATTTCATTGATAGCAACTGTAGCGATTCTTTTTGGTGCATAATCAAGGATTTCGCCTGTGTCAATATCTCGAATAGGTTCTCCTCGTGTGAACACGGCAAACTGCTGACCTATTGCTAAATTTCTTGCTGAACCAGCATTTATGTAAATCATATTAGCGTTTTCGCTATCAACATAGGTGACTTTTATTGGACGTTTCAACGTTTCTTCGTCGACTTTCTGCTTTTTTTCGGTGTTTTTATGATCATTTTCATTATTTTTTTCCCAAGGTGTAATGAAGTTTGGTCCGTAGTTATCTCGTATTGCCAACACCACTTTAATCAATACTTCGTTTGTTACCTTTCCGATTAGAGTATTATCAAATTCAGGTGCTGTTATTTTTTTTATTTTATCTAATTCTGTTGGTTTTACGATGGGTTGTATGTTCTTGCCGTGTTGTTCTGAAGATTGTCCGAAACGTAGTATGGATCCGGATTCAGTAACAGAAGCTTCCAAGCCGGAGACTTGTGTGCCGGCACGTCTGTGATAATGTTTGACTTTTATCGGAATTGTGGCAATTTCATTTCCTGATGCATCGTAAAATTTTGCGTTGAGTTGGACTAATGCTCTATAAATGTAACCCGTTACAGCGAAGCCGGTTCTATAACTTGCGGACATGCTATTTGCTTCTCTTCCTCCCTCTTTCAATGTTCGTGATGCGTTTGCTTTCATGCGAGTAGAGGGAGCAAAATCCTTTATATCTCCCATAACAATGACATCAGCGTTCACGAGTTTTGCAAATTGTGTGCGTTGTTCTTTATTGAGTTTTTTCAGGCTATCTGGTGACAATGTCATCTGTGCCATTGCATTTAATAGATTATCCTTTGATATAGGTTGGTAAACGGTAGTTTCAGCGAGTCTACGGTTCAAAATCGTTGCAAAACCTGTTTCTAAATTCCATTTTTTCTTTGTACCAAATATTTTACCGATGAAGTTAGGAACGCACCCGCACCCCGTTGATGAATCGAAGTTGCTATTATCTTCAAAGTATAGTACTGCTATTCTTTTTGTAGATGGGTGTAGTTCCTCTGTATCTGTAGTCGTATTGGCATCTACTACTGCTACAGCAAGAAGAAACATTGTGCTGTAACTGAGTATAGTTATTAGAAGAATCTGAAAATATCGCTTCATTGTCTTACCGTCCTTGTTGATTTTATTCCTATATTTTTCATTAGTTTACCAAAAACACGACTATATATCCAGCAAAATCACACAAGTAGTAGGGTTTTTCAGTTTTAAGAATTGTCAGTTTTTTGTGTAGGACTAATAGTGGACTTTGTAGGTCGGGTTTCGCTACCCTCTACCCGACAGAAGTTTGAGCGTGCTGGGTTTCGCTTCGCTCTACCCGACCTACGGACAAATTCAATAAATTAACGTTTGTTGCGTAATTCTTCAGAATCACCTAAAACTAAATAACCCTGATATGAAAACGATTTGACTTGCTTTTTGTTTCAATATAATAGTATAATAAGTCAGCAATAGACAAAGCATAAAAAGTTTAATTTGAGTTGAATTTATGAGATATAGATGTAATAGATGAGATACGGATATCAAATGTTGCAAGAACTGAACGTGAAATAAATGAGATGAAGGGTGTGGGTTTGACACAGATTCTTAGTGTGAATTCTGAGT
Organism: Candidatus Poribacteria bacterium; assembly: GCA_965208245.1. Taxonomy (GTDB): domain Bacteria; phylum Poribacteria; class WGA-4E; order WGA-4E; family WGA-3G; genus MSPOR6. The sequence continues at coordinate 3,043,073 of OZ242325.1, read as the reverse complement.
GAGAAACTAACCACTCGGTGGGGATATATGAAACAAGTTCCATAGAAAGGAGAAAAAAAATGAAGATATTTAAATTTAGTTTAATGATGCTGATCTGCATCTGCATACTTACAAGTGGTACCCAACTATCAAGAATGGCAATAGCATCAGACGATATAACATTAGGACTTCCTGTTGTTGAACCTGCTAAGGTTGGCGTATCTGCTGAAAAGTTGGGTGAAATCCGGACTGTGCTTCAGGGATATGTTGATAAAGGGAATCTTCCGGGATTTCTTACTGTGATAGCAAGAAAAGGTCAGATAGCTCATTTTGAGACGATCGGTATGCGGGATGTTGAGAATGAGAAACCTATTGAACCTGATACTATTTTCCGTATCTACTCCATGTCTAAACCGATTACGAGTGTTGCTGTCATGATTCTATTTGATGATGGGAAGTTCACATTGGACGATCCTGTTGAAAAGTTCATTCCAGCATTTAAGGATATGAAGGTATTTAACAGTGAACAGACTGAGACTCATGATGCTAAAACAAAAATGACGATTAAGCATCTGCTGACACATACATCTGGACTTACTTACGGATGGGGGAATAGGCCTATAGATAAACTATACGGTGAAATAAAGGTTTTTAACAAAAGTTTTACATTAGCGGATATGGCAAAAAAACTTGGTGATATTCCACTTGTTCATGAGCCGGGGACACAGTGGGAGTACGGTGTTTCTACTGATATCCTCGGTTATCTTGTTGAGGTGGTGTCGAGGATGCCGTTTGAAGCGTTTCTACAAAAGCGGTTATTTGAACCGCTCGGTATGAGTGATACAGCGTTTTCTGTTCCGAAGGAACATATGGATCGCTTTGCATCACTGTATAGTCCGACGCAAGAGGGGAAGCTTCAACTTGCTCGCCATGCTCCTCTTGCGAATGACGACTTAAGATTTTTTCCATCTGGTGGCGGTGGTCTTGTATCAACGGCTGCGGACTATCTGCGTTTCTGTCAGATGTTTCTTAATGGTGGTGAGTTGGATGGTGTCCGGATTCTGAAGTCTGAGACTGTTGAGTTGATGCGGTATCCACATCATCAGTACCGTGAAAATGAGGCTATTGGTCTCGGTTTTCATGTCCTTACACACAAGAATTATGGTGAATCCCAAAGGTCTTCAGGAGTCTTTAGTTGGAGTGGTGCTGCAGCGACTACTTTTTGGATTGATCCTGATAAAGAGCTTGTTGCTATCTTGATGACACAACTCCTGAATAACCGTTATCCTTTTCATGGAGAATTTAAGAGTTTGACCTATCAAGCATTAGAAGATTAGGAGAGATAGATCGATGAATTATGGAGTTCCACGTGTGAACCCTGAGGATGTTGGGATGTCGATGGAACGGTTAGCGCGCATTAAACCAGCGATGCAACAGTGGGTAGACGATGGCAAAATTCCTTGTGCGTTGACTATGATTGCCCGTGAAGGCAAACTCGTCCATTTTGAGAAAATAGGTATGCAGGATGTTGCTACCGCAAAACCTATAGAATTTGATACTATTTTTCGTATCTATTCTATGACAAAACCGATTACTAGTGTTGCGGTGATGATGCTGTATGAGGAGGGACATTTTCAACTTAATGCACCTATATCCGAATTTATTCCTGCTTTCAAAGATATGCAGGTATATGCGAACCATGGTGATGCAATAATAGGTGCTGAAAGAGAAATGACTATCAAGCATTTACTGACGCATACTTCCGGTCTTATTTATGGTGGAGATTGGTTGCACCCGATAAATGACCGTTATAGAGAGGCGGACTTCTATGGTGGTGATCTATCACATATGGCGGAAGAACTCGGCAAGATTCCGCTTCTGCATCATCCTGGTGACGCATGGAATTACGGTATGTCAACAGATGTCCTCGGTTATCTTGTGGAAGTGGTTTCAGGCATCCCGTTTGCTGAGTTTTTAAAGGAACGGATTCTCGAACCTTTAGGCATGGTAGATACAGGTTTTTCTGTTCCAGATGAGAAGTCTTACAGATATGCAACCCTATATGAATCTACTGAAGCGGGTGGTATTGAAGTGCTTGACGACGCACCCGTTTCAAGTGGTTCACTTAGTTTTCATCATTCAGGTGGTGCTGGTTTACAGTCTACTGCCTCGGATTATTTGCGTTTTTGCCAGATGATGTTGAAGGATGGTGAGTTGGATGGGGAACGTCTATTGGGTCGAAAAACAGTAGAACTTATCACTTTAAATCATATTAGGGAAGATTGGCAACCGTTATGGAGAACCGGTTCTGGTTTCGGGTTAGGGTTTGCTGTTGTTACTGATGTCGCGGAGACACATACTCTTGGTTCTTTGGGAACCTACAGTTGGAGTGGTCTTGCAAGTACGACATTTTGGATTGATCCTATTGAAGACCTGATCGGTATATTCATGACACAATTGATTGGGGACAATCCTTTTCACACCCAATTTCGGGTGTTAGTTTATCAGTCAATTGTGGATTAACGTGAAGCACGTTTAGGCGGATAAGACACTTATGAAGATCGCTGTTGTAACTGGGGAACATGGGTTTCGAGAGGAGGATTTTGAGTGACGTATTCAAATCCGAGTTTCCGTGAAGTGTTGCGGCGTGGGAATTGTATGGCGTGTGGGTGTTAATGATAGGGTCAGATAGGGGAAAAACAGTGGCAGATTCACAGTATTCTATAGAAAAAAAACAGGTTGATGGTTTTGAGATTTACGTGCTAAGACATGAAGGAAAATCCGTTGCAGAAGTTGTTCCTGCATTGGGAAATAACTGTTTTGCCTACAGCGTTTCATTTCAGGATGAGTGGTTTGATATAATTGATCCGCCTCCGGATTTGTCTACTTTAGAACAACGTCCCACGGCTTTTGGTAATTCGATTCTTTTTCCTTTTCCCAATAGAATTCGTGAAGGAAAATGGGAATTTGAGGGTAAAACCTATCAGTTTGACAAATCTCCGGACTCACCAACCACAATACACGGTTTGCTGTTGAACCGTTCATACAGAGTTGATGCCAGCTTTGTTGCCGGCACTAATGAACCTACTTCAGATACCAATTTTGTTGAATGGAAACAACCAAGGGGCGCGACATTGAAATGTTCACTGAATTCGGAAGAATATCCTGATGTGGGACGACAGTATCCATTTCCGTTTAAAATTGAAATAACTTATGCGCTTCATGATTCTATCTTGTCGATGTACACAACAATCGTTAATATAGGTGAAACGAATATGCCGATGGGGTATGGTATTCATCCATATTTTAATGTAAACTTATCGGGGACAGCAGACCCACAAGAATCACTGATATCTGTTCCAGCTAACAAGTATTGGGAATTGGATGATGTGCTTGTACCGACAGGTACCATTCTTGATGTAAAGGGGACCCTGGATCTACGTGATGGACAACCTTTTGCTATCTATGATAAATGGCTGAAACTTGATCATGTTTTCACGGATGTTCAGATGGTTGACGGTGTAAGTAGATGTAGTATCGTAAATCAGGATACAGGTTACGGTATGGTGATGGAATCTGATTCAGTATTTAGGGAATTGGTTGTCTATATACCTCCTGGGCGTGATGCAATATGTTTTGAACCTTATACTTGTTCAACAGATGCCATCAATTTAGAATCTAAAGGTATTCCTGCGGGTGTGATAGTGTTATCTCCTAAAGAGTCATTTTCTGCACTTGTGCGTTTTGTGCCTACCTATAATCCTCGAATGTAATAGGGGGTGTTGATAATGAAACTCTCCACGTTTTTTCTTATTCTAATTTTCATATTGTTATTTATCAAATATGGCAAACCGTCTTTTGCCATATTTGAAGGTTCTGCTAATGCTGATATTTTTATCAGAGTCTATAAACAACGTGGTGATTATGGTTGTGTTGCGCTTTGGCATGAAGCGGCTGCGGAATGTTATTCTTTAATCTCAATACCTTTAAATGATCTCTCACTCAAGTACTATAAACGTCATGGAGACGAGAAGTGGGTTAAACGTGCTCAGAAGGAGAGAGATGAAATACTGGAACGGCAGACTTTTCACCTAAACCGCGCCAAAGTTGCTTGGGAAAAATCTGAGACCGAAGAAGGTGTCCTGAAGAAGGAACGTGAGAAGATTGCCAAGTTCAAACTGAATTGGTTACCCCATTATCCAGATCGGTTCTATGAATTTGGTATCTATGCCACCTACATTCGCGAACAGCAGGAAAAAGCGGAGCAGAAGAGAGACTTTAAGAAAGTAATCAATCTTGAAGTTGATGCAGCGGAGATGGTTGCGGCACAATACGATCTGATACTTATTGAAAACGGGTTGACACATTATGAGAAAATCCGTGATGCATATCTTCAACATGCTGTCTTGCTGAGAACGCTTGCCAAACGAACAAATGCGAAATTACCCGATGCCAGCTATATAAACGGGTCCGTCGGTAGGAGTATACGTCATAAGCAGCTTATCTCCCAAGTTTCCACTGCTCAAATACCTACTGAAAAAAAGCCTGATGAAATATTGCAGATTGCAAAAGTTGATCCGCGTGTAAAAAATCAACTGACAGATCAGATAGGAATTCGTGAATATGCATGGTTTCAAGGATTTGCTTGGACAGTTAGTTTCTATAATCATGGGTGGGGTAACCTCGCTATTGCGATTATTGATGACAAGACAGGAGAGGTGTTAGATGTCTTGATTGGAGAATACTTTGAAGATGGAAACGATCAATTGGATTAGTTGCGGGTGGGGTATCCCAGCCCCTACGAATACGGATGGGGTAACCCAGTCCTTACGAATACGGGGTGGGGTATCCCAGCTCCTATGAATACGGGTTATGCATATTTCTAAGTTTTACTATATTACTATACCTATATGCCTCTTTCTGATTGCTTGCTTAATCAATTCTTGTATTATTGTGGTTTATGCTACACCTCCAGAATTTACACCAGGTGAGTTACTTGTTCGTCTTACTCCGGAAGCATCAATGGAATTGGATAATCTGAAATCAGATTCAGCAGTAGCTCGCTTTTTTGCGGAACAGAAAGTTATCTCATACAAACGTGTCATTCCACTTAAAGGCAGACTGTTCACTTATCATTCCAATATAGATCGTGCCTATCTTCTTAGGTTTTCATTGCTTGCCGATCTTGCATTGCTAAAAGCAATATTTGGTAAAAGTGATTATATAGAAGTTGTATCGTTGAATTCTCTCCGTCCTACATTAGTCGATGTAATTGTCCCTAACGATCCGAAATATCCTGAGCAGTGGAGTCTACTAGCAATGAAATTGCCTGAAGCGTGGACAATTGAGAAGGGGGATAAAAACGTGGTCATCGCTATCGTTGATTCTGGCATTGACTATAGACACGATGATCTTGCCAATAAAATATGGGTGAATCAGGGCGAAATTCCTGATAACGAGATTGATGATGATGAAAATGGTTATGTTGATGATATACATGGATGGGACTTTACGGACGCACCTAACCTTGAATCTGAAGGTGACTCCATAGTAGGTGATAATGATCCGATTGATGAGTCTGGTCATGGCACGCATGTTGCGGGTATTGCAGGTGCAGTAGCAGATAACGACATTGGTATCGTTGGTGTTGCTTGGAATTGTTCTCTCATGGCAGTACGTGCGGGTCTATCACTTGGTGGTGGATCACGCATGCAGGACGATGATTCAGCATCGGCTATTGTCTATGCAGCAGACAATGGTGCAGATGTCATCAACATGAGTTGGGGAAGTAAACAACAGTCGTTTGTAATTCAAGATGCTGTTGATTACGCTTATGCACGTGGGGTTGTTTTGATTGGTGCAGCAGGGAATTCTAATGAATCTGAGAGTATTTTTCCTGCAGCATATAGAAAAGTTATCGCTGTTGCTTCTACTAATCAATTTCAACAACGTTTCTACCGTTCTAATTACGGAGCATCGGTTGATATAAGTGCACCAGGAAACGGAATCATCAGTACGCAGATTGACAATGGCTATCGTACGCTTACTGGGACATCCATGGCAGCAGCACATGTTGCAGGTATGGCAGCTTTGATGTTGTCAAAAAGACCGGCACTCACAAACGAAGAAATACGTCAGATACTCATAAACAGTGCTGATACTGTGTTTGAAGCGGATAGCGATTTACTTGAGCCGAAGTTTGTTGGTGCTGGTACTGTAAATGCATACAGAGCGTTGTTAGCAAGCAGCGTATTGCAGGCGAGAATATTGTCACCTGAAACGTATAGCGGTGGATCTTCGATCACCAACAGCATCATATTTGTCGGTATTGCGGGTGGATATAAGTTTAAGTCTTGGCAGCTTTTATATGGGCATTCATCTACTCCGACTACTTTTGTCCCAATGAATGAACCTATTTCTCAACAAAAAATTTCAGAAACGTTATTCGTTTGGGACACTAGAGCCGGTGAGACGAATTTTGAACAAGGGTTGGCAGAAGGTGTCTATACTGTTCGACTTGAAGTTACAGGAAGAGATGGTTCAAAGGCGCACGACCAGGTTGTGCTTACGATTGATCGTTCTCCATCAGAAATATACTCTGTTACTTCCAAAGAAACGTTGTATAAGAATCAATCTCACACGATTATCAGTTGGGCAACGGATGATTTGACGCGAGGAACATTCTACTACCGTCGTTATGGTGAAATTGATCGTTTTGCTTCTGTAAAGGAGAGTAGACTCGGTAAGGAACATTTCATCACTGTCAATTTAGGTTCAGGTAAATACCAATTCTATATTGAAGCACAGAACAGTGTCGGTCTAAAATCGGTTGATAACAATAACGGGCAATACTATGAGATAGCAGTAGTTGATAGGTTTATATCTCCGCACGGATTCGTTGAGACTCGTCTCATTTCTGCCCCACTTCAGTTTGCGAATGTATCAACAGATTTTGATAAGGATGGACTATACGAACTTATCACATGGTCGTTAACAGATAGCCCAGAAAGTGGATTAGCGTATGGTAATCTAGCGATTTATGAGCGATTACCAATTGGAGAATATATGAAGGTACATGTTCTGGATTCAACGTTTTCACAAGAGAATATATCTGCCACAGTTAATAATTTGACAGACTATGACGTAGATTCGAATGCGCTGATACCGAAGACAGTTGGAGACACAGATAATGACGGTTTACTTGAGATTCTGGTATATGATAAAGAGAAGACCTATCTCATAGAAAGTATGACAGCAGATGGATATCCTTCCGAGGTAATTTGGGAGACACCGTATCTGTCGGGGGGTTGGTTAGCCGATTTAGATGGTGATGGTAAAACGGAAATTGTTGGAACAGATAATAACAACAGTAGAATCCTTATTTTTGAAAGCGTAGGAAATAATACCTATAGCAGAACGGCAGTGCTACCCAATGAATCGGAAGGGAAGAACATCTATAGTAAAGATATTGCTATTGATGATATCAATTCTGATGGGTTATTAGATTTAGTTGTTGGCGATAGTGAAGGTGAACTATTTGTTTATTCTGCAATAGCCGATGACGAATACTGTCTACACATTATTGGAAATACTTCAACGCCAATGATAACGGACAAAATTAGTGTTGATGGCGTATTACACGTATCCTCAGGCGATCTGAATGGAGATGGTCAACCTGAGATTGTTGTAGGGGGCATTGAATCGTTGCCAGATGTTCTATCTGTACCTCCGTTCTGGAAGTTTCAAGTTCTCTGCTATGAATTGGGTAAGTATCGTGCAATATGGGAACAGTCGATTTCACCGTATAGGATAAGTGGTAATAGTATGAAGGTTGTTGATCTTGACGGTGATGATTTAGGCGAACTCGTTATTATTGCATTTCCGAATTTATATGTGATGAAATGGGACGGTTCAGCATTCATACCGATGTATCACCAAGAAGTTGATGAGACTTCCATTCTCTTGAGTGCAGATATGAATGACAACGGTTTTCAGGAACTTTTCGTTAATTCAGAAGGTGGACTCAGTATGATTGAATCTGCCAATTCAATTTTTGGCACATCGGATAAACATTCTGTCGTTTATTTGAGACCGTGGAACGTTTCAGCATCACCTGTCACATCAGAGTCTGTTGAGATTACATGGGACGCACCTAAGGAGAATTCGAACGTATTATTTACGGTGTATCGTGCACTTGGTTCAAAAAATGAGGAACCGGCTGAAAGCGATTATAAGGTAACAGTACAAGGTCTTACCGCAAAGGTATATATTGATAGAAATGTTGAGACAGATAGGACGTATTGGTATGCAATTTCTGCTACGAGCGAAACAGGTGGATCCGGTTATATTAACTGGGCACGCAGCAAAGCAGTTTCTGCAACACCGCGATCGACACCAAAGATCCTTAGTACTGTATTTCAGCAACCCAATTGGGTAATTATCACTTTTGATAGACAGATGGGTTTATCAATAGGTAACGAACAGCGTTATATGTTAAGGTTACCGAATCAACTGGGTGCCGAGTCAAATTTTCCCGAGTCAAATATTCAAATCCAACCGCGATCGGCAATTCGTGTTAGAATGGGAACGTGTGTTCTCTTGAGGTTTGATTTGACGAGTCTGCAAACACTCATTGACAGTGGGACAGATGTATATGAAGTGGTGATTTCCGATGTAGGAGATACTGATGACAACAAAATTAGGTCTGCTGTGAGTTCTGTTAATATGAAGACAGGCAATGAATTGCCAGACTACGAACGGGAGGAGGTTAAGGATTTTACAAAGGTACGTGTTTTTCCAAATCCGGTTCAACCAAATCTATCAGACAAGGGATCGATTACCTTTGATTACGTACCAGTCGGTACAAGTATTAAGTTGTTTACACAGTGTGGAGATTTGCTTGAGAATCTAAAAGTTAGCGAAAGTGATGGCAATAGTAAAGAATGGTGGTTAACAAATGGCGGTATAGGTGACATTACCGCTGGAATCTATATCTATATGCTTGAGTATGAATCTCACAGAAAAGTTGGGAAGATTGGTGTGATAAAATAGGACTAGGATTTTCAGGTATGGATGATTATATTCTAATTGCTAATCCCATTTCGGGTAAAGGAAAAGCAAAAACTGTCGCTGAACGTACTCAGAATCTGCTTATGTATTCGGGTCATAAGGGGCAGTTGAAGTTTACGACAGGTAGTGGTGATGCGAAAGATTTTGCAGAAGTAGCTGCATCAGTTGGTATTAAATGGGTGATTGTGTGCGGTGGAGATGGCACACTTCACGAAGTCGTCAATGGAATTGCGGCTGTTTCTGATGTGACCTTGAGTATAATTCCGTGTGGTCGTGGCAATGATTTAGCATCTGCTATTGGCGTACCGCAAAAAACTGAAAAGGCGGTGGATACATTTTTTGACGCTATTGAAAAATGTATAGACTTAGGATATGTGCGTTCAGATAAGGGTAGCGAACACTATTTCACAACGATAGCGACTTGTGGTTACGATACAGAGGTAAGTCGTCGTGGTGCTGCTCGGGACACGTTTTTCGGTATAAAAATCTCCGGTACTGCATCCTATCTATATGCGGCTGTTGTCACACTGTTCCGTTACAAAAGTCCCTTTGTTCAAATAGAAGGAGATTTTGGTAAATATGAAGGCGAGATACTACTTGCAGCGACCGGAAACACTAACAGTTATGGTGGGGGATTTAAGATTGTTCCGGATGCAGTTTTTGACGATGGCTTATTTGATGTATGTATTATTCGTCCATTACCTTCCTTTACGATACTACGATTGATGGTAACGTTATTCTGGGGTGGTCATGTGAATCATCCTGCAGTTGAAATCTGTCGGACCCGTAGTTTGAAGATTACCTCTGATCCTCCTGTCATGCTGTTCGCTGATGGTGAACCGATGTGTGAGACTCCTGCAACCATTGAGATGATTAAGCAAGGATTGAAGGTTAAGGTACCATCTTGACATCAACACTGCTTTAATTGTATAACTAGACAGAACTTACGCAAAAGATTGGATTTCACAACAAATTGAACTTATAGTGAACATTAGCATTAATGAAACATTTCACAACGGGCAAGGTGAAGTGTTTCACAACGGGTAAGGTGACCTCGCCCCTACGCTGGGGATGCTTCATCATCTGTGTATAGGGTGAGACATTTCACAACGGGCGAGGTGAAGTGTCTCACAACGGGCGAGGTGAGACATTTCACAACGGGCGAGGAAACCTCGCCCCTACGCTGGGGATGCTTCATCATCTGTGTATAGGGTGAAATGTCTCATTCATTTGTCACTTTACTATATTTGGCAAAGAACGATTTGGCAAAGAACGGGCAATAAATGGTTTCCCTTGGTGAATGCGCGTTTGGCATTCACATTAAACGCTCGAACTTCTGATAACGAGCAAAATGCGTAAGTCCAGCTAGATTAAGCACACAATTGCCTTTCTTGATATGTGGAGATAAAACGATGCAGAAAAAGATACTCTCTGCGCCGGCGATAGTTTATCCCGAATCGGATGGTCAACCTATGGCAGAAACAGAGAAACATCGCGATTTAATGATAGATTTCATTCTGATGCTGAAAGATTATTACAAGGATGTTCATGATGTATGTGTTACTGGAAATCTCTTCTTATACTATAAAGAGGGAGAACCGAAGAAGTTCATCTCACCTGACGTATTTGTGGCTTTTGGTGTTGAAAAGAAGGAACGAAAAACCTACATGACTTGGAGAGAGGGGAACACACCTGATTTTGTATTGGAGGTCGCGAGTCCAGGGACTATTCGAAAAGATAAGGGAAAAAAGAAGAAGATATACGCAGATGAACTTGCCGTGAAGGAATACTACATCTATGATCCGTTAGGTCAAATCGTACCAAGTTTCATTGGGTACCGTCTTATTGATGGCGTGTATCAAGAGATAGATTTTGTTGATGATCGTCTTCCATCGGAAGCGTTAGGGTTGGAGTTAGGGGAACGAGATGGCGAGTTGAGATTATATAATCCGTTAACTTCAGAATGGTTAAAGACACCACCTGAGCGTGCTGAATTTGCTGAAGAGCGTGCTGAATTTGCTGAAGAGCGTGCTGAATTTGCTGAAGAGCGTGCTGAATTTGCTATAGAACGTGCTGAAGAGCGTGCTGCCATTGCTATAGAACGTGCTGAAGAGCGTGCTGAATTTGCTATAGAACGTGCCGAACAAGAATTAACTGAACGGCAGCATGCTGAAAAACGTGCATTAAATGCTGAAGCTGCACTTGCCAAGGCATTGGAGGAACTTGAACGTCTTAAAGCAGATGTTTGATGTTGAGACCCCACTTTTCTTGTTCCTCCTTTTAATAATTCCCTTGGTTGTGCTTATTCAGTTACGCGCAAATGTGATTGCAGCGAAACAAAATATGACCTTGCGGCGAAAAGTGACAACTTTTCTCCTGAGATGTATTACGATAATATGTGCCATCCTTGCCTTAGCGAATCTGCAACGCGTGCACAGCGAAAAACGGCTTGCTGTTGTGTTTCTGCTTGATATGTCCGATAGTGTTGCAGAATCACAACGCGAAATAGCGGTTGATCAGATTAACGCTGCTATCGCTCAATTGAAACCCACAGATCGATTCGCTGTGATAGGTTTTGCGGCTGAACCTTTTGTCATAATTCCGATGGGTGAGCCATCGGTTGAGATTGGCAAACAACCTTCCATAACGTCAGTATTGACAGACACATCTGGTCAATTGGATAGCACAGATATTGTATTAGCCCTTAAAAGGTCAATTGAACATTTACCGGACAACTATCATCGCCGAATTGTATTATTTGGTGATGGACAACATAATACGGGAAATACTTCAATATCAGACTCTCTACCGTTTTTTTCAGCGAGTGATGTGGAGATAATGACCATCCCGCTTCAGTCTACACGAGATACAATCCGGGTGTTAGATTTGCGGTTACCAGACAAGGTTAGAAAGGGACAACGTTTTCAGATACAGGCAATCATCCAATCTGATGAAGCAATCCCAAACCTAAAAGCCACACTATACCACAACGGTATTCCTGGTCCTGATTTAGAGATGTCTTTTAAAAAGGGAAGAAATGTAATCCCTCTTCCTGTACAACAGGTGCTGGACTCCCATAATAATTTGCGACGTATGCATACATACCATTTAAAGTTAAACATCAATGATGCGATCATTGAAAATAATGAGGCATTCGGTGTAGTTAAAGTTCAAGACAAACCACATATCCTATATGCAGATAGTAATTTAGAACATATCGATAATATACAGAAAGTTCTTGAAGAGAGTGGTTTCGGGGTTGAGGTAATCCATGCTGCTGATATACCATCAGATTTAATTTCGTTTCAACAATTTGATGTGATGATCTTAAGTAATATATCTGCTGATATGGTTACGGATACACAGCGGGCAATGATTGAGTCATCAGTTCGGGATCTCGGACATGGATTAGTTGTTATCGGAGGAGATAAAGCTTTCGGTGCTGGGGGATATACAGAGACGGTCTTTGAACGTATATTACCGGTAGACATGACACCGCGTGAACGAAAAGACTCTGTAGCACTTGTTTTTGTGATTGATACATCGGGTAGCATGGCAAACTACGTTGACCATAAACGTAAGATTTCTCTTGCGATGGATGCAATAAGAGCAGGAATTGATCAATTAGATGAAACGGATCAGGCTGCTATCATAAGTTTTGACGTAAATTTCCATGTGATATCATCGTTAACTACAGATCATAATAGATTGATTAAACTTGTTGGTAGACTAAAACCTACTGGTGGGACGGCTGCAATGTCGGCTGCAATTAAAGCTGCAATTCAGATGCATGAAGCGGCAGATGTGAGCAGAAAACACATAATATTGTTATCGGACGGTAAATTTATTGGGGAACATTCCGACATTATAGAGATTGCAAGAGATGCGGCGACTGAGAAAGTTGGTATTACGACAATTGGAATTGGAGATGCGGTTACCGGTTTGTTAAAGGAAATTGCAAATACGGGAACGGGAAGTGCTATTCACGTGCAAGACATTCAGAATTTACCGAGGGTTTTCATGGATGCTGTACGAGAAACCCACAATTATATTGTGCAGGAAGAATTCCAACCAGCAGTTAGATTTTTTGGTCTCAGTCCGACTTCCCACATATTAGATGGAATTAACAATCTGCCAAAATTATATGGATATGTTGCAACTACGGAGAAACCGACTGCACAAGTGTGGATAAATTCGCATAAGAATGAACCAGTTCTTGCTGGTTGGCGTTACGGATTGGGAAAATCTGTTGTGTGGACATCGGATGTCCGACCTGCATGGGGTAAGGATTGGATTTCCTGGACTCATTTCAGTAAGTTTTGGGGACAAGTTGTAAATTGGACGTTGCCGGCTGAAAACACAGATGTGGGTTTTGATTTAAGTGTCATGCAACACAATGGGCATCGGAATGGGGGAGGTGACATAAGGATAGATACGAAAGATTTATCTCCTGTATCTTTCGTTGTACAGGTTGCGGGACCACATGGTACTGGACAGACGGTAAACATCACACAGGACGCTGCTAACCGTTTTGTTGGTTCATTTCAGATGCCTGAGAGCGGCACTTATTTCATAACAGCGAAGCAATTGGGAACTGAAAAATCACTGCCTGAGACACTACTGACTGTAACACTATCACGCTCCTATCCTGCGGAATATGCGGTGTTTGAGGTTAACACAGTATTGTTAAAGAGATTGTCACAAGCAACAGATGGACTTTATCAACCGACAATTGCTCAGATAACGTATCCTGGGGGACATTTTAATAACCTGGCTATAGAAGAACGCGTGTCGCTGTTTCAATCGTTGCTGATTATTGCAGTCATACTGTTTGTTTTAGAAATGCTACTCAGACGGTTTCGTATTGTCAGTGGATATTTTGCTGAACTCAAAGCACAACTCAGTGGGAGTTTAGTTAGCTCTACGACTGAAGTGATCATTCCTGAAGTCTTAATGCAACTGTCAAAGAAGAAAACCGATTTTGATGCGGTCATGAAAGAAGGTGATTTTACGAATGTTGAAATTGCTTCACCAATGCGACAGTCTTCAAATAGGTCGTTAGGTGCGGTTCACTTATTGCACCTATCATCAGATGAAATAGACAATACAGTTCAGCAATCTGAGGTTGGATCGATGACACGTTTATTAGCTGCGAAGAAAAGATCGCAATCTGTCTAATTCATCATAAAAAAAGTGGTTTAAATTTCATTGACACACCTTGCATAGGTATGTTAAAATAGGACATTATAATCAAAACTCACCTAAAGTGAGGTTCATTTTTTTTAGGAGATTTAATAACATGAAACTTATAGTAGTATTAACAATATTTGTGTTAATGACAGTCTGTTTTGCAATCAGTCTGAATGACATAGCAGAGGCGGAGGAAGTCTTGGGGACAGGAACGGCGTCCTTGATAGGTGGTGACCTAACTGATCCAGAAGACGATGGAAACCCTGAGGCAGATGAAAATTACGATGCCATGTTCTCCTCCAACGAAGAACCTGGATTTGCAGGCGGAGAACATTCGTTTAACGTCTTTGATAACGAACTTGGTGGTGGCAATGCCAAATGGTGCTGCGGACGTGGTGGCGGCATCCCGGAAGAAGGTCTACACATAACAGCTGAGTTTGATCAGCCGTACATATTGACACACTTCACAGTATCTTCAGCAAACGATTCTCCTGAAAGAGACCCAACAGTATGGGAGATTCAGGGATCGAACGATGGCGAGGATTTTACGACTATTTTTTCTCACGAAGGGGATAGTTTTTGGACTGAACGTCTGCAAGTTATCCGTTTTGATGCGGGGGTAGATTACGACGATCAAACCGCCGGATATCAGTTTATTCGGTTTGTTACTTTTAACACCGCATCGAACCCTAGTGGGGCGTACTTTCAACTTGCCGAGATTGAGTACTTCGGCGAGCCTAGTGCTACACCTGTAGATCCTAAAGCCAAACTCACAACTACATGGGGAAACGTTAAAAGCTCCCGATAAACGCAAATAACGAACATGTTTTAAATTGTTAGACTGTCAACGAGATCTAATACTACTCCATGTCGTAGTGATTTCCTGTTGGGTTCTACTGAAATAAACAGAAATTCGTAAGTATCAGGAAAAATTTAATTTGACAAATCCTATACTTTTTAGTATAATTTAGAATAGTCAAGTGCAAATTTTGCCATAATATTGTAATACTTTCTTGCAATTCACTTGCAATTGTGTTATGCTATTTTTTAAAGTAAAGAATTTTGAATGCGGAGACTTAGGATGAAGAAGCAACTTAAGAGTAATCCGAGCTCAGCTCAGCTTCCTATCTGTTTAAGTACCGTATTTCAAAGCTCAATCACAGGAATGGAAATCTGTGGTTTTTTATTTCGCTCATCCGAAAAAGTTCGGCGTGGGTTATTTTTGTTGCATTGCACAATTTTTTTATACAACCTATATTTATACAACCTATATAAGGGGATAATTATGAAAAAGTTGAATATCTTAACGATCGGATTAGTTTTTGTGTTTTTAGTCAGTGGTGCTCACCTTGAATATGGCATGGCACAAACTGTAATTAGTGGTGGACCACTCACTGAAGACCAACTTTTAGAGGATCCTGCAAATGGTGTAAATACAGATCATGGTGCTGATGCACGTTGGATCACCAAATGGTATGGTCCTGATGCTAACTACACAAACAACGGTGGTTTCGCCGCCTCAGCACCTATGGATCTTATGTCAAATGGTACAGGTGGCAAGCTCACCGATGCATCCCTTTCTACATTTGCAGGATTGTTGTTGACTGAAGACATTGATGTTGAATGGCCTGATGGTAATGGTGGAACAAGAGGTTGGACAGTATTTGAAATGCCTGCCGTTGCTAACAATACGGATAGGGGTGGTCCCGCAGATACATATGATACTTATGCGGTAATTGTTATTGATGCACCAACTGATCTTGACTCAGTTATGTCTCCTGCTCACGATGATCATGCACAGATATGGATAAACGGAAAAAAATGGTATAACAATTCAAAATGGACAGGTGGCCATACAAAAGTTTCATTTAACGTTGAAGTTAAGCTGCAGAAAGGTGCTAACGTTCTACTCTTTCGTTGTGGCGAAAATACGGGTGGTGCATACCTAAATTTACACTTTGATGATGCAACCCACGATGCTGTTACCATTTATCCTAAAGATGCAACGGATCAACAGAGTTTCCTTGAAGAAATCGCTGCTGTTGCATCAGTTGAAGCTGCAGGTAAATTAACGACTACTTGGGCAGACATCAGACGTAAATAGGCTATTTTTTTGTTGTTTGGCGCGCTTTTTCATTTTATAATGTTTTGGCGCGCTTTTTCACTCGCTTTGAACTGATTCTATTTATTTTTTGATGTTTGGATATAAATGAAATTATTGGTCACTGGTGGTTCTGGGTTTATCGGTACAAACTTTATTCGGTACTGGCTTAAGACGTACCCACAAGATGTTGTGATTAACCTTGACCTGCTAACTTACGCCGGAAGTTTTTTTAATCTAACTGATATTGTTGCATTCTATCCAGATCAGTATGTGTTTGTGCAAGGAGATATTCTTGACGATTATTTTGTTGGAAAGGTTTTAAGAGCTTATGAACCGGATGTGATTGTCAATTTTGCGGCGGAATCGCATAACAGTCGTGCGATTTTACATCCACGTAAGTTTTTTGAGACGAACGTAATGGGCACACAGGTACTGTTGGATGCGGCGCGTAAGTATGGCATAGTGCGTTTTCATCAAATTTCTACTTGTGAGGTATACGGTGAACTTCCTTTAGAGTCTCCGTGTACTTTTACTGAGATGTCCCCGTACCGTCCGCAGTCACCTTACAACGCTTCGAAAGCGGCAGCGGACCATCTCGTCAATTCCTATTATCATAGTTATGGACAACAGATCACTATATCAAACAGTTCAAATAACTACGGTCCTTATCAACATCCCGAGAAATTAATTCCGCTGTTTACAACAAATGCTCTACAGAATTTGCCTTTGACGTTGTATCGTAGTAGCCATAACCGCAGGGAATGGTTACATGTTGACGATCACTGCTCTGCAATTGCGCTTGTTATCAAGGACGGTAAAATTGGAGAGACATATAATATTGGAAGTGGTGTTGAGAAAAGTATTGAAGAGATTACCGACTTTATCCTCAATGTTCTTGAAAAACCACAAAGCCTAAAAACTTATGTGCCTGACAGGCCGGGACACGATTGTCGTTATCTATTGAATTCAGAAAAGATACAGAGTGAGCTTGGATGGAAACCGACAATACCTTTTGAACAAGGTTTGAAACAGACTGTTCAGTGGTACGTTGAAAATCGTGATTGGTGGGAGATGATTCAGGAGAAACCGGAAGTAGAAGTTGTTCAAGAAGATAGATGGGACGAGTTTGAACGTTGATGTTGTCTATTCAGAATGTGTGTGTCTCCAATCTATAGTGAACTTTAGAATTAATGAAACATTTCAAAACGGGCGAGGAGACTTCGCTATTTAGTGTGTGCTCATACACCGACTGAACCATCTCCAACATTTCAAAACGGGCGAGGAAACCTCGCCCCTACGAGGGGGATCTTTGTAAATACGTAAATGTTTCATTAATTATTGATTTTACTATAATCTGGTTTTATTTTGGTAACAATTGCTCTTATTTCATTGGGCACCACGCCATCACTGTTCCAAAGCTTGCAAAAATACTGTCTTCCCCGCTTGTTAGTATCCGCGAACCTTGCACAACAATCCGCGCATCCTTACTTGTGATTTTATAACTGACAGGGGCATCTTTGGCAATCAGTGGGTTACCTTCACTGTCTTTGAGTTTATCCAATCTATAATGTACCGATCTTTGGGCGGGAACATTGAATTCACAGGAGACGTTTTCCATATCCGTGTCTTCATATAGGACATCTAGGAGACATAGTGTATCTTTACCTGCCGTATTGGAGATGCAGATAGATTCGTGTGAAAAATAACCTTCTCCATGTTGTTCCCATTCTTGTTCAGTTGGTGAAAGCGATGCCATATATCCATCGGGAATTATCCAGACAAAAGCACCATCCCCTTCTGAAGTGTATGCCTCTTTAATGTATGATTCTAGGGCATTCCCTACTGCTTCAGGATCATCTTGTATCTCATCAAGGTTCACGACAAGAAACCGTGAAAAGAGTTTAATTCCATCTGTTGGATTGTGTTCTTTCAGTTGCCCCCTAATGTTCATGCAGAGTCTGTTATCATTTAACATTTCAATATGACTTACGCCTTGTGATGCTAACCAGTCTCCGAATGTATCATTGAGAAGTACTGATAATGTTTTCGTGTCTGAAATTCCGGTGTGTTTATATTCTCTAAGTGTTGCGAACAGTATACTAAATGTCATCTATTTCTCCTTGCCTGCCTATAGAGTGTTTCCATAAAGTGTTACACCATCCATTTTCCATCAATTTCGAGCAGAGAGATTAACACCTGCAGGAGCACTGTTTTTTCATTAGGACCGACAAACTGTCGGTGTGTATCAATATAGGTGCCGTAATCATCAGTCCATTCTTTAAAGTAGGTATCATATTCCCATCCATCAGGGGTTTCACGCATGTGTGAACGGTCAGGATATGGCAGTTTCTGTTTCAATATTCTTAGGAGTTCGTCAGCGGTGGGTAACCATACGGCATCTGTGCTTTCTTTAGCCGGTTGAAGTGCCTGTATTGCTGGGTGTTGGCACGATTGAAAGAAATTCTTCTTATCTACTGGTTTCATAGGGTAGGCTTATGTTAATGGTAGTACCTATCGGTATTATTTTAGGTGACAATCCATTGCTGAATGTGATCAGCGATAGTGTCAATATCTGTTATGGAACTGCCGGCTATTTTAAGCCCGAGTTCAATTATTGAATCGTCAATGTTGAAACGAAATAGGTAGCCGTTTATTTCTAAAAATAGCATGGCACAGTTCATACCTATATACGTTTGTTGCCATCCAAAAATATATGATCCTTAATGGTGTGATGTGTATACACTGCAGCCTTTTGAAATGTACTTGGAAATATTTCTACTTCAGCGAACTTTCCGCTAACTGCATCAATCAAGTAGTATAGCCGTTCTTCGTTCAATATATGATAGTTGCCGACATGTCTATCTGCAACTTCCAGGATTTCTGGAATTGTTAAATATCTTACTGAACGTTCCCGAGTGTTTTCCATGTTCTATCGTATTGTTGCATTAGGTTATCTAATGCCGTCTTAGAATTTATTCCAATTTCACTAGCTTTCACCATGTCAGATTTTGCTTTTTCCACTTCTCTAACCTGAAGCCATGCTTTGCTGCGATAGTAATATGCATCAGCATAATCAGGTTTGAGTTCTATCGCTTTAGTATAATTTTCAATAGCAATGTCTACTTTGCCTTTCTTGCTATTTTCTAATCCGCTGTTAAGATATTTTTCTGCTAGTTCTTGATTTCGGTCTATCATATATTACCTCTGCTTATTGCTAGGGTTTTTCAGTTTTAAGAATTGTCAGTTTTTGTGTAGGATTAATAGTGGACTTTGTAGTTTGGGTAGAGCTTGCAACCCCCGACAGAAGCGTGAACGTGTCGCCAGTTAATATTTTAATGACGCTACACTCTACCCGACCTACGGACAAATTCAATACATTATCGTTTGTTGCGTAATTCTTCAGAATCACCTAAAACTGAAAAACCCTGACTTATTGTGAAGACTTATGATTTATGATATCATATTAGAATGGTTAGATTCAACAGGATTTCAGGTTATGTATGAAGATAAAAAATGTGAGGTTTTGAGGAATCTGTGCAATATGTCAGAAGAGCGTGGGAACAAGCATCAGCCGCTTGCGAAGTCGCTTAGAAGGGTTGGTGTTGCTGTATCAAATCCGATGAAATCCAACATTCCGGCATCTTTCGGATCAGCGATAGAAAAATTGTTGGCTACCATTGCAACGACAGCACATTTTGCGGGATGTCCCATTTCTTGGCGATACATATCTAATGCGGTTTTCGGATGGATGTCACCGAACCATGTTTCGTTATCCGTATAGATTACGAATAGGTCAACATCAAGTTTCTTTTCTATTGCATATAGCATAGGCAGCGAGCAATCTGTTTTACCGTGCGGAAAAGCCGACACAGCATCAATTGCACTTGCCAATCTATCCGTAGCAGTAATTGGCACTCGGACGAAGTTTTCAGAGAATCCGAAGATGTGGTAATTCGGTTCGGTGCGTGCAGTAACTAGTGCCATTGCAGCAGAGGCGTTTCGTGGCGTTAGTCCCTCACAACCTGTTACACTTCCCGAAGCCATTGATCCTGAAACATCAAGTGCGATGAAAGTATTCTTATGATTCGGTTCAACATTATCAAACGCTGTATAGAAAGCTTCATCTAAATTGTCAATAATCTGTGGGACGGGTTCCCATGTCAGACTACCATGAACACCTTTCCCTGTTCGGTATGTAATCAACGCCATCAGGATCTGAATAGGGTGTATCAGTGATTTGCGTATGGATTCCTCGGACAATCTCTCCAATACTGTCTGTATTTCAGGGACAAAAGGTTTTAGCAGCCCGACTTGTGTCATCTTTCCGAGGTTTCTGATGGTGGCGATAACGGGCATGTTTGTTAAGAGTGCAGCCCAAACATCAGGATCATCTTTCCATTCATTGGGAACCATTTCGTGTGTAAATTGATGCTTTTGGATGAGTTCGATCACATCAGAGTGTTTTTTAGTATGTTTTATTTTTTCATACCCAGCAAGCAGTTCAGGGAGAGCATCGGTAGCCTCATAAACTGTAGCAATTTTTTGATCGTCTTCTACCTCACGATGAACAATTCGTCTGTCGGTATCAATTCCTCTGATCCATCGATAGATAGCCCGGTTTTCCCCGTAATGGCATTTTGAGAGCACGTCTGCATGGCTCCATTTGTTGCGTGCCTGATATTTCAGTGCTTGGAATGCCAAAGCGTCATCGTCTTTTGAACGATACCATTCACCGATTAACCTTCGTAACGACCTACCCCATCCTCGCATACCGTTGATATAGGAGACGAAACTAAATAGGTGTGTTCCGATACGTGCGACATCACTGAATACCTCTTGTACTTTGCGTTTTGTTGTAACATTCCCGTGTGCAAATGCCAGAGCTAATGCGTATAGTGCGGGATCGTTTTTTGGTGCGCGTCCAGAGACAGAGACCTCGCGTATCCGTTCAACAACTTGTATTCCATCTTCTGCGATGCATTTCAGCACAGAATGGACATTGACTTTTGTCAAGTCTTGTTCAGATGCGTAATGGGACCCGCCTTCAGTACCTAATATCAGAAATCGGTCTAAGTTTGTCCAGATGGACACAGGATAGACGTATCCCTCAGTACTGTTTTTTACTTGCTGTTCGTCTAAAGGTTGCTTTTGCGTTGGATGTAAAGGGGCGTATTTTTTCAGATATCCCATGATGTCACCGAAAAGAATAAGGAGGTGGGCAAGGTGCGTATTGCATATATACAATGGTTAACGCAATACTTCGGCCCACACAATTAAGGCTCTGGATAAGGATTGGAATACAGACGCTCTACCGCTGAGCTACAGCAGGTTTTGCATTACACTTTACCCGCTGGCAGGAGTCGAACCTGCGCCCCGATAACGCATTCACACGACCCAGAGATAAATCTTTTATGAATTTTATTCTACCACATCGGATAGGGGTTGTCAAGTAAAATTTGATTATATTTTGAATGAGGGGTATAATCTATAGAAACACCATATCAGAAGTATCCAAAACCCGATAAACATTAGCAGCATGTTCAGACGAATCGGAGTATTCTTCATATTCATTCTTATCATAGGGATAGGTGTTGCGGGATATTTGTTCTTGCCTGTTAGGAATCCCAAGCCAATACTTATTAATATTCCTACTTCTATATCACACCAACACGCGACACCTGATGGTGAACTGATTGAGCATGTCCATACTTACAATTCCTCTATAGGTTCGGACAAATTATATGAATCTATTACCCCTAAGAACAGTGTGATGAAAAAACACCCAATTCAAATTGATTGGGAACGTATAGATATTGAAACTGTCAGAAAAAAATACCAACCCTATTCTGTAGCCGAAATGCAAGCCATGTGGTCACTGAAATATAACACGGAAATCCCATCAGATCGCCGAAAAAAACTTGATAGGATATACCCACCAGAAACATGGATAAAACGCAACCTCTCATTCGGACAGCCATTCCTCAATTACGCTGACTATCGAACGGTGTTGCAGCGAAGAATTTACATGATAAATCGTAGAGAGCTTTGGCGTATTGTAGATTCGGAGGATCGTAATGCAATGCGAAACAGTCTTCAATTACCACCAGAGATTGATACGTGGAAGGAATATGAAGATGCGTATCTTAAGTCCTGGATTGTTGCATCATATCAATTTTTATTGGCGACGCGTACAGAAACAGTATATGTCACTATTGAAGATGGTGAAACGTTCTCAAAATTCGCTGGAAAGAGGTTAAGTCGTAAAGAGAAATATGAACTGATGATGTTTGGCGTCATTCCTGAAGGAATCCATGTGGTTTACCTTGATGTGCATGGGGAACGTTTACCCCCTGGGGTAAAACCGATGTATTATGAATTGTATTTAAAGGAATTAGAATTAGCGTATTCAAACGTTCACACTATCGTCTCTGAACACGAGGAATTCTATACTTCTAATACAATCGAAAAGAAAGGATCATCAAAGTCTACACCGAAATACAGTATCAAGGAATCTTTTGAACTTTTACAGGATTTACATTGGGATGCGTTTCCTGATGATTTACAGGGTTTGCAAGATGCCATTAGTCAATTAGAGAAAATTAGGCTTGAAGGTGAAGGTAAGATGGAAAATTCTGGTTCAGACAAGTAAGCAAAACTGTTTGCCCCCCTGGAAATACAAAGAATAAATAGGATGGCGCATCTTGTTATCACATTGACACGTCAACGTATCCATTGTATACTACTGCTAACATATCAAGAGGGTTGATAAGCATTTGTTGAATATGGGGGTGGTATTTCATGAGTAATCAGGAGAGATTTAGTGGTGAGTGGGAAACAAAACCGTTGGGAGAGATTTCAGATGTAAATCCCCAGAATTTCTCAAGCAACACGAATCCTGATTATAAATTCAATTACATCACACTTGAACAGGTAGATTCTGGAAAATTACTCGGTTATTCTGAAGAAGTTTTCCGGTCTGCACCTTCAAGAGCACAACGTGTACTTCAGAATGGTGACGTACTTATGTCAACAGTCAGACCAAATCTTATGGCACATCTGTTTTTTCATGGACAAGTACCGAATGCGGTTTGCTCTACAGGTTTCGCTGTTCTGCGTGCCAAATACGACTTATCCATTCCTTATTTTTTATTTTCGCAATTATTTAGTGAAGGTGTGAACGACCAAATTGACAAAATACTTTCGGGCTCAAATTATCCTGCTATCAATAGTCGAGATGTTAAATTGATAGAGATACCTTGTCCACCTACTGTAGCAGAACAACGCGCCATTGCCGAAGTGTTGTCAGATGTGGATGGGTTAATCAACGCATTAGCCGCACTCATCGCTAAGAAGCGCGCCATCAAGCAAGCCACCATGCAGCAACTGCTCACTGGTAAGACGCGCCTGCCGGGGTTTAGCGGGGAATGGGAGGCGAAGCGGTTGGGAGATATTGGTGAAATTTCCGGTGCAGGTGTCAACAAAAAAATCATTGTTAATGAGGAATCTGTTAGGCTTGTGAATTATCTTGATGTTTACAACAAATCATTTCTTTACTCAAAAGATTTGACGCATGAAGTAACAGCAAGACCTGATCAGATTCGACGTTGTGCTGTTGAAAGAGGTGATGTTTTCTTTACACCTTCATCGGAAGTGCCTGATGATATAGGTTGTTCTGCGGTTGCTATGGAGGATATACTTGACGGTGTTTACAGCTATCATGTTGTGCGTCTGCGGTTAAAAACGGATTGGGACATCAATTTTCGTGCTTATATTTTTAACACAAAGGAATTCCTTGACCAAGCAAGCAGGCAATGTGATGGTAGTGGGACACGTTACGTCATAAGTCTACCTAAATTCCGAGATATGACTGTCCGATTTCCGCTAACCATAGAAGAACAACGTGCCATCGGTGCTGTCCTCTCCGATATGGATGCCGAGATCGTTGCTTTGGAGCAACGTAGAGACAAAACCATCGCCATCAAACAAGGGATGATGCAGCAGCTTCTTACGGGTAAGGTGCGATTGTCTGAATCGCACCCGTTACATAGATAGGCACGGATGACGCGGATTAGGGAAGTTTGGTATTTCCCAGCACCTTTTGAGGGAATCCAATGCCAGAAACTTTACACATCCGATAAACAGAAGACATTTGCGATATTTTTTCCTCTTAAAACCAAGGGGGTCAAACGAGGTGAGTTTTGGGTGAGGGGGACGATTGGGTTTTGCAATGGAGATCGCAAAGTTGAACTCGAAAAGATTGCTGATAAACTTGATAAGGAATTAATTGTGGAGAGAGTTGAGAAGAATTAGAATTTGACTGAATCTTGTCTTATGCTATAAAGAAATCAAAGCGTGAATAGATTTATAGTGAAATACAAAAGGGTAATACGCGGGCGGGGAAACCCCGCCCCTACGAAACCTTACTTCTATGATGGGATGACTATGAATTGGGGGACACCGACGGATCACAACGCCCTACGAAACCTTACTCCTATGATGGGTCTTATCAATAGAATTACCTGATTATTTATTTAATCTTCATAAAGTTTGCGCTACAATTTGTGCAAGTAATTATAGATTTCACTATAATCCGTAAACGTTTAGCACGAGCGAGAGAACGTACATAAAGGGTGATTGTGCTTCACAAAAGACCTCCGAACACACATGCAATTGGACTCCGTATAGCCACCTACTCCTGATTGATTTCTACCTGTACATAATTATGGATAAAAAGGCACATATCTTCCACATCCAAACAGAACACAGAGGTAAACGGTTGGATAGGTTTCTTATCAGTGCAACCGAAGGTGTGTCGCGCACCTATTTCCAGAAACTGATTCGTGAGGGGGCTGTCACTATAAACGATAAAGTCTCCACACAACCGAGTCGGATGCTGCGCGTGGGTGACGAAGTTTGCATTTCGTTTCCTGAATCCCGACCTTTAGAAACAGCGCAACCTGAAGATATCCCACTTGACATTCTTTACGAAGATAGCCACTTACTTGTACTGAATAAACCTGCGGGTATGCTTGTTCATCCGGCAAGCGGTGTGAATACGGGAACGCTTGTCAATGCACTGCTGGCGTGCTGTGGCGATCTATCAGGTATCGGAGGGATTGAAAGACCTGGTATTGTTCACCGATTAGACAAGGATACATCAGGGGTTCTCGTTGTTGCGAAAACCGATGTAGTGCATTGCAATCTCTCACTTCAGTTTGAAAAGCGGACTATAACGCGCCAGTACGTTGCCGTTGTGTGTGGTGTTCCTGCTGACGTTACAGGGACGATTGATGCACAAATTGCACGGAGTCGCAGAGATAGAAGACGCATGACTACAGTCCATAATAACGGCAGACGTGCTGTCACACACTATCAGGTTTTGGAAATCTATCACAATTTTTCGCTTGTTCAACTTACATTAGAAACGGGAAGACTTCATCAGATCCGTGTGCATCTTCAGCATATAGGACATCCGGTTGCTGGTGACCCTATCTATGGAGGCGAACAACGCGCTTTGAAAAATGCTGACACACTTTCCGTG
The DNA here is from genome assembly GCA_965208245.1 of Candidatus Poribacteria bacterium. Taxonomy (GTDB): domain Bacteria; phylum Poribacteria; class WGA-4E; order WGA-4E; family WGA-3G; genus MSPOR6. The sequence continues at coordinate 3,017,190 of OZ242325.1, read as the reverse complement.
AAACATGCGCTCATACACTTGAAACGACAGGCATTGCATGCACGAACACTTCAATTTGAGCATCCTGTTACACATGAATGTCTGATATTTTCAGCTCCGAAACCTGCGGATATGCAGAGACTTATTGGTGTGTTGCGATCATTGACAAGTGAACTTATGTGAATTTTGTCATGACACAGGGTTATTCAGTTTTAGGTGATTCTGAAGAATTACGCAACAAACGTTAATTTATTGAATTTGTCCGTAGGTTGGGTAGAGCGTAGCACCATTAAAATATTAACTGGTGACACGTTCAAGCTTCTGTCGGGTTTCGCTACGCTCTACCCAACCTACAAAGTAAACTATTAGTCCTACACAAAAACTGACAATTCTTAAAACTGAAGAACCCTGGTCATGACATTTGTATCGTTGCAATATGGCAGGATTTATGTTAAAATAATAGAATTGTTGAACATCTATAATGGGGGTGTAGCATAAAGGTAATGCAACGATTTTGACACTCGGAAGATTCGGGTTCGATTCCCGACACCTCACATAAAATGTTCAGCGGTTCTTAATTCTAAACATGGTAATTATATCATATAAAGGAAAGAGAATCAAACCTTTTTTTAACTTTAGAACTTACGCAAAAGATTGGATTTCACAACAAATTGAATAGGACTTATGTAGAAGATTGTCAGTTATAGTGTTATTGGTGCAATGAATTGAAGGTCCACCACAAAGAACGGGCAATGACTGGTTTCCCTTGGTGAATGTGCGTTTGGCATTCACATTATAGTGAACTTTAGAATTAATGCGACACTTGACAACGGGCGAGGTGACCTCGCCCCTACGTTGTGTGTTTTTCGTCATCGGTGTATGGGGTGAAATGTCTCTGAAATATTTCATTAATTATTCACATTACTATAAACGTTTTAATTTCTGCACACTTACGCAAAATGCGTAAGTCTTGTTTAGTTTCCTTTAATACTACGAAATAGGTTTCTAATGCATATCAATAGAAAAGATATAACTGAGGATTGTCACCAGGATATAGGTAGCAACCAAGACAACCCCAAATGGACGTTTTAATTGGCTGCCCGAAACGAAAATCCCAATTCGGAAGACGATCAGAATGAACACCATTGCTGGGAATAAGAACTGGAAAAACTTACCGGATGCTTGTAACCCGGATGGTGTAGCTGCAGCGGAAACACCAGCAACAAAAAGAACATTCAAGATATCCGCCCCGATGATGTTGCCAACGGCTAACTCCCCATGTCCGCGTCTGACAGCTGTGATTGCTGTTACGAGTTCCGGCAATGAGGTGCCAAACGCAACCAACGTTGCCGCTATGATCTCCTCTGGTACGTTAAACCTAATTGCAAGCGTTTTCACAGTTGGGATAAGAATTTGTGCAGACACCACGACTATTGCTATTGATCCAATAAGTTTAAGTAGTGTGAGAAACGTGTTTGATTTTTTATGTTCCGTTTCTTCGTCAGGTTCGGAAGTGGTTGTTATTGCACCAGCCCATCGTATAGACTGCCACACATATAATCCTAATAGAACGATGAATGCAAATCCTATGTATTGATGGAGTGTGCCACCGTCACTAAACACTTTTGCTGGGGAAGACCACGGAAAACAGGCTAATACCATCAGTATACCTGCACTGACCTGAACATTAGACAGTCGTGATGCTAATTCTCTATTGAACGATAGTGGTGCGATCAGTGAAGCCAGACCTAAGATCAGTCCTGTATCACATATAATTGATCCGACGGCGTTTCCGAGAGCAAGTCCCGGTTCACCTTGGACTGCAGAGAGTACGGAGACTGCTGTTTCCGGTGTTGTTGTGCCGATACTAACGATCGTTGCCCCGATAACTGCTTTTCCTAATCCCCATTGTGTTGAGAGTGTTACGGCTTCATCAACCAGCCAATCTGCGCCTTTGCTGAGTGTGTAAAGCATAACTGCTATGATAAGCAGAAGGGCTATACTCGGTAGTTCTCCTATAAGATGTTCAATCCACTGTTCCATTATTTGTCCATGTTCCTTCACATTTGATATTTTTGTATAGATAGATTATCACAGATAGTTGATTGAGTCAAATGAATCTGGACCAGGATTTCAGGATTTTGAATTACTGACTATTGCGTGGGGTTGTTTTCATTGTTGTTTCTGGAGTCTTCTCGCTTTTGCTTGTTGTATGCCGAGATAGTTTTGAGAATGCTGTGTGCCGTGTCTACGTGTTTTAGCACCTCTTTCGGTTCTCTTTCTAAGAACATAAGGTTTTTGACGTGTCCAAAGATGGTTTCTAATTCTTGTCGAATGTTATCGTCATTCGTTAATGCGATGTCAGTCATGTTATCATTTCTTCTACTTTTGAGAAACGCATTGCGTGAGTTGTTGAATAGTTTTCGATATTTTTCAGGGAATTGTGTATGGGTGATGTTCAGTCGTCTCAATTGGGCTGACAGTTTTCTGCGAATTTGCATGTAGTGATTATCAACGATCAATTGATATTCAGATAGTTGTTCCTCATACATTTTTTCGCGTTCCTTCAGTCGTTCTTTATCAAACTCCAGTTTGAATTTCTCGATATAGTCCGCTTCCTTTTTCTCAAGTATCATAGGTGACTTAACCCTGTACATCTTGAAATATCGAGAACTGATTTCATCCATTTTATTCTTGACGTATTCATCTCTGCTAAATTCGTATTCTGTTCCAGCGATTTCTTCTTTATAATTGGGAAGTTCTGGGGGTGGCGGTGGTTGTGGTAGATCGTGTTCAAATTCGATCATAAATGCGTCAACGACTTCACTGCGTTGCATATATTCTGCGAAGCATTTGATGGCGAATTCTTTGTGATTTTCCTGTAATTTCATAGCGTATCTCCTTTCAAAAAGTTACCATATGGTACGAAATTTCTTACCGTGGTAACTTTTTGTAAAATGCTTGTGCAGCCACTGGCTGTAAGGATTTGTAGCGGGTTTTCTGACTGATTCAAATTTTTTAATTTCTTCAACTGTAAGGAATTCTTTCTCTGTTGAAATATGGATAAAAAATTTGGTATTTTTCCGATATGATGATCAGTTCTGGACGTTTTGTAAAATAGCATTTTAAGCACCTTTTCATATACACTTATGGTAAATCATTCCATAACATAAACTTATTGTATCATGAATAAAAACGTTTGTCAAGTTAAATATGAAAAAATAAGATATTTTTTTCATATTTTATCATATTATGTTAATGCTTATCTGTATAACCTGAAAGATAGCATTTAATCACCTTTTTACATAAACTTATGGTATATTATTTTATAACATAACTTATTGTAACATATAGAAAAACATTTGTCAAGTTAAATATGTAAATATTTTATATTATTTTCATTTTTTTGTTAGAGTTTAATTATTTACACAAATGGAGGGATGGAGGATGGGAAGGGTGGAAGAGTGGTGTTGGGAGTGCAGAGTTTTACCCATTTTTGTCTGAATCTCGGATTACTCGGAGAACACGGAAGGCGCGGATTATTGAGTTTGATGTGCGATAATTCGTTTGATAAGGGTAGCGTTATCCTTTTGATTTATTTCTTTTTGTTTGAATCGGGATTTTCAGGATAAGAGGTATTTAGTGTGTATTGAACGGATATGGCGGAATTGTTCTCATATCTTGATGCCCGGGGCTTATCCTGGTAATCTTGAAATGCTGTCCATCCTAGTTCAGACGTAAGGATGATAGACAAAAATACTTGTATATTACGATGCCAAATACTAACTTTTTGTAAACATTAAGAACTGCGAATTCTTAAGAAAAAATAGTTTGACAAAAAAGTGGCGTTTTGATAGTATTATTTACAGTGAATTTGCACATTCGTTCAAAACCGATATAAAGGACAGCACAATGGAAAAGACTGAGTTAAATCTTGAAACCGTGACACCGATGTTTCTCCGTGGTGCGGATAATGTAACTCCCGAACTTCGTCCACCGTCATTCAAGGCACTGTTCCGATATTGGTGGCGGACTGTGCAGGATTGTAGTTGGAAATCGCTTCGGAACAAAGAGGCTGAGTTGTTTGGGAGCACAGATAGAAAAGCACCGTTTTCAATTCGTATTGGAGAAAAAAAGGATTTAGGAAATCCGATAGAATATAGTCTATTACCACATAGGAATGGATGGAAAATGGATGCCTATGACGTAGAAAGACCATTTAATTTGTATCTGATTACGAAAAACACGTCAGATGTAGATTATAAACAAATTGCAAAACTCAGTTTTTTACTTGGAGGTATCGGCTATCGTTCACGACGCGGATTCGGTTCAATTCGGGATACCTCGTGGAATTTTCCAAATGTTGACAGTCTGCGACAGGAAGTTTTATGTGCACTCAACACTGTCACGACGAATGTTGGATTCAAGATAATAAATGGTAAGACTAGGACTTTTAGAATCATTAAATCACAAATACCTAACAATTTGCGACCAGAATATCCTGTCATTCAGCGTATCTTTTTCGGTGAATTAACGAATGATGTTAATAAACTTTTAACAAAGATCGGTAAGGCAACCTCTGTTGCGAAAAAAAAGAATAAGGACTATGCACTTGGTGAAGGTAGGCCACGCATGGCATCACCTATTATCGTCAGGATACAGAAGATAAACAATCAATATTTACCAGTTGTCACACAACTTTGGTCGCCTTATCCGAACAACCAAAACCCCGATAATTTTGAAGAAAAACAATTGAAATTTATTGAGGACATCATTAAGAAACAAGACATCATTAAGTAGGAGTTTTCCATGAGTGAAAATCAGTCAAAACGCCACATGCTCATGTTTACGATCGGCCCAGTGCAATCCTTCATTGAAGCCGCTCGTAAAACAGAAGATTTATGGATGGGGAGTTACATCTTGTCTTATCTTGTTGCAACGGCAATGAAAAAGATTCAGGACAACGGTATTGAAATAATCTATCCCCCTATTGGAAAAGAATCACCGTTTAAGTTTTGGAAGAGACAAGACTTTGCGACACCATCCTTTCCAAATCTCCTGTTGGCAATTGGCAGTGGAATATCTCAGGGGGATTTAGTTAAACTAGCTGAGAATGCAGAAAAAAGTGTAAAAACTGAATTTGAACGGATGGCAAGACGTGTGCTGGATAAAGCATTTAATAGTAAGTGGCGTAAGACCTATCTTGAGGAATTATATAATCGACAAATACCGGACTTCTTTGATATCTATTGGGTGATTACGGAAGAAAAAACAGAGGAAGAATATGGCAAATGGTATGCGCGGACAGCAGGCAATCTCGCAGCAATTAAGAACTGCCGAACCTTTAAACAAACAAAAGAATTAGGAAGAAAATGTTCGCTTGATGGAACACGCGAGATACTTCATCAGGTAAAAAATGAATCTGTCGATAAAGCAATGAAATGGTGGGAAGATTTTGCTAATTGCAGACAAAAAGAAGCTCTCTGTGCTGTCTCATTGACAAAGCGGATGGGAATGCATTTTTTTGAAAAACACTCAAAATTCAGCCAGGAATTTAAAGATAAAGATAAAAAACCGAGTTTTCCATCCACATCGGAGGTGGCAACAGCTGCATTCAAGGAGCAATTGAAATGTAAACCTATTGCTTTGGAACGGTATAAAGAATTTTGCACTGTGGTTAAGACATTAAAACCGTCGTCAGAAGAAGGGCATGCTATTCCAACTGTTAAACCCTTACCGAAAATAAAATGTCCACTTCCGAATAATGTTGATGGGGAGTGGCTTTATGAAGAGACGTATAACGACTCCTATCTTGAACGTTACTACAACATTAATGTATCCAAAGAAAAGGTCCAAATTGAGCAGTGTAAGAAAATGCGTAAACGACTTGTCCAATTGCTTAAAGGTGAACCAGGGAAATATTATGCTGCCATTGCCCTTGATGGTGACGATATGGGTGAAAAGATTCGGGAAGTTAAAAGCAGAGAAGAGCATAAAGATATTAGTATCCAGATAATTGAGTATACGGAAACAGCACGGCGGATTGTGGAAGAGGAGCATCTTGGTAAGCTGACTTATGCGGGAGGTGACGACCTACTTGCACTCGCGAATCTCAAAGATCTTTTGCCAATGTTGAAAAAATTACCGGAAGAATTCCCTTCGTTTACTAACGCATCGGCAGGCGTGTGCATTGCCCATCACAAGATGCCACTTACCGATGTGATTCGCCATGCCCGTCGAATGGAAAAGGAAGCAAAAAAAGTACCTGGAAAGGGTGCGTTTGGTATTGCATTATTCAAGCATTCTGGAAATATTAGTGAGATGGTGACAAAGTGGGAGCACGGTGAACTTAGGATGATCGACATCGGCATGAAATTGGCAAAACTATTGGAAAACGATGAAATCTCCAAGCAGTTTTTATATACTTTTCGTGATGCATTCAAAAAATTAATCGGAGATAAAGGGCAACTTGTCATACGGTTTGCCCTTGTCCAGGAAGAATTTCAACGACTCATTAAACGAGCGTATAAAAAGAAGGGACAAGATTTTGATGATACTCATAAAGAGGCAATCTCTCAGACCATTGATTTATTACCATATATCAGTCCTTTCACATATTACTTAAGTTTCTTGGAAATTATCAATTTCATTACGAGGGAATCAAAGTGAGACTATTTCTACAACCCAATGACACCTTCTTTTTCCGAGATGGAAGACCTTTTAGAAAGGGAGAGCAATCGGAAGGTTATTCCATATTTCCACCTCTACCATCAACGATACTGGGGGCATTAAGAACTGCTTATATTGCTGAACATGGTGATTTATCTACCTTTTACGCCGGAAACGGAAAATTGGCGAAAATTATAGGGACATCTGAACCGGACTCACTCGGTTCCATCCACCTCAAAGGTGTTTTTCTTGCCGACAAAAAGTCGAATATCTACTATCCAATTCCTTCTGATCTTGTAACGAAAAAACATGTCCAGTTGGTAAAAGAAAAAAACAGACTCTATAAACTTGAACTGTCTCCTGAAAAATCTAATTTTATCTCAAATTCTCCACTTGACCAACACTTGAGATGGGATAAGGATGATGATGATGTTGAGATTGAAGCAAGTGATCGACTTGGACATTTAGATATCAGAGATTACTTATTGGGTATACAAAAAACTTTGAAATCTAAGCCTTTTGAGGATTTTGTTCGTCTTGAACCTAAAACAGGTATTGAACGTGATCACAAAACATTGACACCTAAGGACAACATGCTATATAGGATTAACATGTCACGCTTTCAATCCCGATTCCTCAATACAAAGGAACGAAAGGCATTGCCAGAGTTAGGATTTGTTGTGGATTACGAATGTAACATAGAACTACCGGAAAACGGGATGCTGAAACTCGGTGGAGAAGGAAAAAGTTTTTTCTACAGAAAGAGTTGTTACAATCCCGATTCGCTTGCTACAAAAGAGGATATCAAAATTCTTAAAGAAGCTATCCGTTCATCGGATGCTTTTAAACTCTATTTTGCAACTCCCGCAATCTTTAAAAATGGATGGTTACCGAAATGGATTGACGAGAAAACACATAAAGGGCAATATCTAATATCTGACACAGATTCAATTTCGGTTGAACTTGTTACGGCAGCAGTTGACAAACCGATTGCTATTGGTGGTTGGGATATGAAAAAAAAAGCACCTAAACCAACTCGTCACGCAGTTCCTGCTGGCAGTGTCTACTATTTTAAGATACTCGATGATGTTAATGATATTTGCGTTGACACTATCGTAAAAACTTTTCACTATAAGAACATCAGCGATTATCAAGCGAAAGAGGGTTTTGGACTCTGCTTTGTTGGTGTTGCTAAAGGAGACGAATTATGACAGTTGTTATTACACCTATTGGCACATCGCTTTTTACGAATGCTATAAAACAAGGATATCAAATTGGCGATGAGTTTGAAAAAATTGAAGGTACACCTGCGGACCAGTGGGGTACGTATTCTTCTGAAAGAAGCAAAATCGAAAGAGAAAGTCAAGATTTTATCAGAAATGTCAAAACATCCGCTTCAGCGGAGCTCCAGAGCACAGAGAGAATACAGAACGCACGCAATAGTGATATAACGGTTCATCTCCTTGCGTCGGACACGATTGCGTCACGATTAGCTGCGGGAATTTTAAGTGGGAACGTAGTTTGTGGTATTTTTAGCGGACTTAGCGATACCGTAACTGTAGAGTTTAACCCGGACCGAGATGTAATTAGTGGACTACAAGTTCAAAACCGTCAAGATTTTTTGAAAGAAGGAATGAACTCTCTGATTCGCAGAATTGATCAAATCAATTCGACAGCTCCCGGGGATGATCAGTCACTTGCTATCAATATTACCGGAGGTTATGGTGCAACTTTGCCACATTTAACGATTTATGCACAACTTAAATATGTTATGCTCTACTACAACTTTGAGAACTCTAATGAACTCATCGAAATCCCACCATCTCCGTTGTCGGCTGATTGGGCTGCTATTGCTCCTAATTTTAATGTCCTCCAAAAAATTGAGGATGGTGAAGCATTATCTGGGTGGAAAGCATTTAAAAATGAACATTTGGATGCAGTGAATAAATTGCGCCCCTTCATTTTGGTAGAAAAGAATGATAATAGTGCCTATTTGTCGCCGCTTGGTGATATTTTTTGGAAGCAGTTTCTTGAAAGCCACTTTGTGGTTGAATTAGCAAACACTATTAAACATGACACTACTATTAAAGACGTTATTCAAGATCTATATAACCGGTTAAAGACTGTTCTGTTTCCAACTTCAACTACTTCTTATACCAGCTCTAATGAGTGTTACAAGAAGATTCGGAATTTAGGAGATCAAAACGATTTAAACCACTCCGGATGGATCAAGGAGCATAAGATATTTATCTTTAAGTCGACAGATAAAGGACAAATACGCTTAATGTATTCCTTTGAGGTTAATGTTAAAGCTAGAGTGATCACTCGTATCAAAATATATCGCCGAAATGGGCATATAACGGACAAAGAATATAATGAATGGAAAGGAAAAATCAAGAAAATACTTCCTGAAATTGAATTTGATGTGTATACGTATGATATTCCAAAATCTTAGCGAGGATAAACCAATATGTTCAAAAGAGCAAACCCTCTATTCCTAATTGTAGAAACACCACTGCATGCTGGCAGCGGTAGCGACCTTGGTATCGTGGATATGCCGATTCAACGTGAGAAACACACGGATTACCCAAAAATTGAGGCATCCGGACTGAAAGGCAGCATCCGTGAAATATTTGAAGCAAAAGCAAAAACTAAAAAAATAAAAGAGTGTGAAGTTAAACTCGTCTTTGGTCCCGAAGATAGCGACCTACATGCGGGTGCTTTAGGATTTACAGATGCACGCCTTTTGCTTTTTCCAGTTAAATCTGTGAAAGGCGTATTTGCTTGGATAACATGTCCAGCAGTTTTGGAACGTTTCAATCACGACTTGTCTATATGCCAACCAACAGGCATCAAATTTGTTGATATCCCATCTGCTGACACCGTCCCAACAAACTCCGATCTTATCGTCAAAAACGATGGAAATGATAAAAAGATTGTCCTTGAAGAATATACATTTCCTGTCATGTCTGATAGTACTTGTGATGAAGTTGCAAAATGGATTGCTGGTAATGTATTGCCAACTAATGATCCTAGTTACAATTATTTGTGTGATAAAATAAAAACGAATATCGTTGTATTGAACGATGATGATTTCCGCGATTTCGTAATGCTCTCTACAGAGGTAATCGCCCGGACAAGAATCGACAATCAGAAAGGTACTGTGGCAATTGGTGCATTGTGGTATGAGGAATATTTGCCCACCGATTCAATTCTTTATTCACTTGCGCTCACCACACCCCTATTCATAAAACCAAAGGGAAATACCGATGAAGAAAAGGAAAAAGATGAAGAGGCGAGAAAAGGACAATTTTATGTTGGGAAAGTAGTTAATAAAAATCAACTTGAAGCCGAGAAGGTAATGAATTTCTTTAAGGATGGTTTACCACCTATAATTCAAATCGGAGGTAATGCAACCATCGGCAAAGGAATAGTGCGTACACACGTTTATCAAAATGAAGGAGGAAAAAACGATGGCACAGGAAGTGACGACACTCAAGGGAATTGAGCAGGGACGGGCTACTTATGCCTTTAATGCAGTTAATGAAATAAACGAAACTGGAAAGAAAAAATTAAAGGAAAGTTATAAATCTGCTGCAAAGAAACTTCCTGTTCTAATCAAAACGAATGGGCTTGGACAGACCTTGGCATTTGTGAAAAGCAAACAGGCAAAGAGAGATAAGCCGAAAAACGGTTATGACAAGTTGTATCAGCAGATAGCAGACTGGCTCCGAACTGACGCTGCTAACCAATTAGTCCCAAAAGGTGATCTTGTCTATGAGGTTATCCAACTAAAATCACCAGTTTATCGTCAAGTTACCATGGAGACACTTGCGTTACTCAATTGGATGCGCCGCTTTGTTGATGGACTCATGAAAAACGTAAAAGAAAAGGAGGGGAATGATGACTAACTACCTCCCCTCTGATACCAGAGAAATTGTCAAATCTGAATTTGTTTGTAATCTTAAAACCTATTATGCAAGGGACTTGAATGCTGGTGGAGACAGCTTAAAAAATCTACCCAATCGTCTTAAGCTTACCTCGAATGCCCGCGTTTGGGTTAAGACACGAGATAACCCAAGGAGGAATGTTGAAGGAAAGTGGTTGGTAATGGATGGAAAACTAAACCTTTTTATTAGCAGAAAAGGGGACAAGCTTGAAGTCTATAAAAGGCCCATTATTGAAAACTGCGCGTTAGAATATAGTAATTTTCTCGAAATCGATCCACCAAATAATATTAAGATTGATTTTCCAAGGTATATTCAACCTCCCGATCCAAGTCTTATTGTTCAACTAAAAGATCGACAAACGCAGCAACGCCAGCAATTCGTTTCACGCGGCTTCAAACTTTACTGTGTTGATGCAACGGTTGACTGGCGATTAGTTGTTGGGCTCGGCAGTGAACATGTGCAAGAAACAAGTATGACATTCCATCATATCTACGGTGTTCCATATATTCCTGGTAGTGCCGTGAAAGGTATGCTAAACCATTGGTGGTTTCAAGAACTTCAAGAAAAGAAGCATTACATTGATGGTAAAGGTAATGTTAAAAAAACCGAGGCTGTGCAAGATTCGGAATACCTTGATTACATCAAAATCTTTGGCAGGCAGGAACAGCGCGGCGAAGTGCGTTTTCTTGATGCTTTTCCTACCGAAGAAGTGCATTTTGCGATTGACATTATGAACCCACACTATTCTGAGTATTACAGTGGTAGTAAACCCCCAACAGACGATCAAAGTCCACGTCCTATCAATTTTCTAACCGTTGAGAAAACTACTTTCCGATTCACCTTCTTGTCACAGGATCAAACACGGTTGAATAAACTCAAAGATCGATTTCAAGAGGCTTTGGAACTAAAAGGTGTTGGTGCGAAGACATCCGTTGGCTATGGATATTTCCGTATCCTAGAATAAGATGTAATAAAAGAAAAAACCACTCTACTTCTGCCATGCTCCAAAACTTCCGCTTCACCCGTTACCGCTTCACCTATACCGTACAAGAGCCGCTGAAGATGCCAACCCACACTGGCAACGTTTTTCGCAGCAGATTTGGATATATCCTACGTTATATCTCCTGTATCGGCACTAAAAACGAGTGTGAAAAAGCATGTCAATATCCCAATAAATGCGTCTACTCCAGATGCTTTGAGACACCTATTCCAGAAGATAGCCATATCTTACGCGATCAACCTTATGCCCCGCATCCGTTCATCCTGCAACCGCCACACACAGGGAAATTGGACTATGCACCGGGGGATACGTTCACTTGCGATATGACACTCATCGGTGATGCTATCAATTTGTTGCCGTGGGTTGTTCTCACCTTTTTTGAAATGGGAAAGAGACGTATCGGTCTACAAGGTAGACGCGGACTCTGCCAACTTGAGAAGGTTGAAAGTCTGTCAGCATACGAGAACGATCGAATAGAGACAATCTTCACTGCAGATACCGAGATGTTAACGGGTGAAGGGTTGATCCTTCGTCTTGATGATGTGATGCAAGCAACGCCTGGCAGCACAGTTGGGATTGAACTTGAGTTTCTCACACCGACTAGTATTAAGGTTGACGGAACATGGACGATTCAGTTAACGTTTGAACATCTCATCCGTAATCTGCTACGACGTATCCGTTTTCTGAGTTATTTTCATTGTGGCGAGGATTTGGATGTAGATGCTCACGGTTTAATTGAGGCTTCTGCTGATGTTAAACATGCTTCTTGTCTGAATTGGCTCAGAAAGGATCGGTACTCTTATCGTGCGGAGAAGTCTGTTCCGATGGGTGGGTTTGTCGGGATAATCCATTTTTCGGGAGAAATAGAGTCGTTTTTGCCGTTTATCTATCTTGGTGAGTATTTGCATATCGGACATCATACGGCATTTGGGTTTGGACAGTATCGTATCATTTCTACATCTATTGTGTAGTTTTGAAGAATGATCACTAACGATTGAGGAATATGGTGATATCCTCAAAAATCCACTTGCGAACCGTATCCCGAATTTCATCGAGCAGTTACTGAACCTGGCGGAAGGTCACCACCCGGAAACTGCTATCATGCTCTATCAAGAACTCATAGAACAAGTTCTAACCTCACAGAAACGCATGGATTATAAAACAGTTCAGCACTACCTCACTGAAGTACAGGAACTCTATCAGCACCTCAACCAGGAAAATCAGTGGAAGACTTATCTGGAAATGCTTGGAGATCGACATCACCGCAAAAGGGTGTCCCTTGAAATGCTTGAATCACCACATTTTATGAATTAGTTTGCTGTACTTTCCCCAATTGCCTCCCTTGCTTCTAAGACCTTTTCTACTACTGTTTTCACATCTTCTTCGTCAACAAACGGTGATAGGATATAGGATTTTAAGGCGACGATCGGTTCGCCGTAGTCGGTATGCCGGTAGCAATCCGTTGTAGAGATGAAAACACCTCGTCCCTGCATTGCTTCGGAATTGACGTATTGAAAGATCTGTTTGTTATATGTGTTGTTAGCTATTAAGCTATCTTTGTTAGCAACATCTTCAAATTCTTGACGTTGTATTTCAAAGGTATCCACTCCGACGGGGTATACTCGGAAAAGTGTCACGGTTCCGAAGTTGCTTCTATTTAGCACAGTTGTTCCTTCTCTTCCATCTAGATGTTCACGTAGGAGTTGTGTCATCTGTACGATGTGTCCGAGAATAGTACGGAGTCCTTCAACGCCAAATAGTCGAAGGTTAGCAAGTGCTGCGAGGGGTCCTGTGCCAGCGCGTGAGGTTTCAAGTGTCCACATCCCTGGTCGGTATTGTCCGAAGTGGTATAGGTAAGGCATCTGTTCGGGTGCGCGTTTAAGTAGGTCAATGTCTGTCTGATCTTTGACAAGGACGAGACTTGATATATAAGGTGCGAAACCTGTTTTATGGAAGTCGATTCCCACTGAATCTGCAAGGTGTAAATGCTGTATACGTCGACATGCTCCTGCTAAAGCGCGGACTGTCCTTGGTCTAAAATCTAGCGTATTCTCCTCAAAATCATAGTCATTAAACACTGACCATGCCCATCCGATGACAGCATCTGCATGGATATGGGGTTGATAATCTAGTTTATATTCCTCTACAAGCGAGTTCCGCAATGCGGTGATCTTTAATAGATTATCCAATCCGAATGCATCAGTTGTGCCTAATGTCGCGATGATACAAGCAATTTTCTTGCCCTCTGTGAGTGCCTTACGGAACTCAGTCTCTAATATTTCAAGATCGATTTCGTTTTCCGTAATCGTTGGTATGGTAATCAGGTTATTAGTTCCTATTCCGAGCCAACCTGTTATATTAGCAGCGCAGTAATGTCCCGTATCTGAGACGAGGACGACAGCATTTTCGGGTGTACCGTTGGTGATTGTTTTTGGACATGCTTTTTCTAGCCCTATTTTTACGCCATAGAGCGAAGTTCCTGTTCCCCCAAAGGTAAAGACACCACCTGATTTTTGCGGGTCGTAACCTATCATCTGTGAAGTTATCGCAACAACTTCTACCTCTGCTAACGCAACGAGTTTACTATATTCATCCCAACTGATGTTAGGATTATGTAAAGAAGCGAGCAGAACCCCGATAAGGCTAGGTATTGTCGTAGGACAAACGACATTTTGTTGTGTTCTCGGATGTCCGAAGATTGTCATGCCTTTGAGGTAGCTGACAAGTTCGGAGGTTACGTTTTCAACGGTGGACATTGTTTCTTGTAAGGTTGTATTTTTTGCGTCTGCAAAATTTGGATTGACAATATCTCCAAGAAATGGCAGATGTGTTTTGAGTGCGTCAACTTGGTCTAATGCTCGCATGATAGAATGAACAAAGTATGAGTCGTGAATGTTATCCGATATAGGTTGTGGAAATGCGAGTCTTATTTTTTTTAAAATGTCGTGATGCGTCATTTTTAATGCTCCTGGAATTGAATGTGTTAGTTGAGAAGAAATCTAATAGAATATAAAATGTAAGTTCCGTAACAGAAGATGTATCTGTTATTTATAGTGAACATTAGCATTAATGAAACACTTGACAACGGGCGATGTGATCTCGTCCCTACGTTGGGTGTTCTTCGTCGTCGGTGTATGGGGTGAAATGTTTCATTAATTATTCACTTTACTATAATTATAGTATCACTTGCTATGCTACTTTTCAAGGTGATTTGCGTAAGGGAATTGGAAAAATGGCAGTATAGCGAGTTAGATGTCCTTTTATTTGAGTTGACTTTACACGAATCACGTGGTAGTAAAAGTTAACAAATTGCTTCCCTTGCTTCTAAGACCTTTTCTACTACTGTTTTCACATCTTCTTCATCGACAAACGGTGATAGGATATAGGATTTTAAGGCGACGATCGGTTCGCCGTAGGCGGTATGCCGGTAGCAATCCGTTGTAGAGATGAAAACACCGTGTCCTTCCATTGCTTCAGAATTGACGTATTGAAAGATCTGTTTGTTATATGTGTTGTGTTTGATTAAACTGTCTCGGTATTTAATATCCTCAAATTCTTGTTGTGTTATTTCAAATGTATCTACACCAACAGGATATGTGCGAAATAGGGTGGCAGTGCCGAAGTTTCCTCTGTTGAGTACGGTTGTTCCTTCTTGTCCATTTAGATGTTCACGTAGGAGTTGTGTCATCTGTACGATGTGCCCGAGCATAGCGCGGAGCCCTTCAATGCCAAACAGTCGAAGGTTGGCAAGTGCTGCGAGGGGCCCTGTGCCAGCGCGTGAGGTTTCAAGCGTCCACATCCCTGGTCGGTATTGTCCAAATTGATATAGGTATGGCATCTGTTCGGGTGAGCGTCTCAGTAAATCAAAGTCTGTTTGGTTTTTGACAAGGACGAGGCTTGATATATAAGGGGTGAATCCTGTTTTATGAAAGTCGATTCCCACTGAATCTGCAAGGTGTAAATGCTGTATCCGTCGACATACTCCTGCTAAAGCTCGGGCTGTTCTGGGTCTAAACTTTAACGGGTTTTCCTTAAAATCATAGTCATTAAACACTGACCATGCCCATCCGATGACAGCATCTGCATGGATATGGGGTTGATAATCTAGTTTATATTCCTCTACAAGCGAGTTGCGTAATGCGGTGATCTTTAATAGATTATCCAAGCCAAACGCATCAGTTGTGCCTAGTGTTGCGATGATACAGGCAATTTTCTTGCCCTCTGTGAGTGTTTTTCGTAGTTCTTGTTCAAGTAAAGCAAGGTCAATTTCATTTTCAATTGTTGTTGGGATTGTTATTAGATTGTTCGTGCCGATTCCGAGCCATCCCGTAATGTTTGCAGCACAGTAGTGTCCCTTGTCTGAGACGAAGACGACAGCATCTTCGGGTGTTCCTTTCTGCATTGTTTTTGGACATGCTTTTTCTAACCCTATTTTTACAGCATAGAGTGTTGTTCCTGTGCCACCAAAGGTAAACACGCCGCTTGCATGTTCCGGATCATATCCGACCAATTGTGATGTCATTGCGGAAACTTCAATTTCGGCGAGTGCCACCAGCCGGCTATATTCATCCCAATCGAGGTTTGGATTGTATAGAGAAGCGAGGAGAACACCTATCAAGCTTGGGATTGTGGTGGGTGGGACAACATTCTGTTGTGTGCGGGGATGTCCGAAGATTGTCATACCCTCAAGATAACTGACAAGTTCCTTTGTTACTTCTTCAACCGATGACATGGTATCTGGTAACGTTGTGTATTTAGCCGCTTCAAAATCGCCATGGATGATAGAACCGAGGAACGGCAGATGTGTTTTGAGTGTGTCTACCTGATCTAAAGCGCGCATTATGGAATGCACAAAGTAGGAGTCATGTATAGTATCAGATATAGGTTGTGGGAATGCAAGTCTTATTTTTTCTAAAATGTTGTGATGAGTCATTTGGCAAATTCAGACGGAAGTTCTTCTTCAGATCACACAGATCTACACCTGTCCTTGGACTACATTATTGATAATTAAATCACATAATACATTGACAAGCGGTTGTAATTCGTTCTTGTTCCGCACCGGAAATGTGATCGGTGTTTCTGTTGAAGCTATATTAAGGTGTAATTTGTGTTTTAGAAACCATCATTTACATTATATGCATTGGGAATTTGTAAAGCGTATCTGCTTCTTAATTATACATTAGGCTGAGGATTGTTCGCAACCAAAAATGTGTAGAAATCTCAAATAAAGACATGGATATGTATACTTTTTTGCGATTTTTTACATATAGCAGACAATATGTATACTTTTATACATTTCAATATCGGATACGGTACCTTTTCATTGAGAAATATGAAAAGTCTATATCTTATTGTGCTTTTTCATGTTACATGGTTTGCATCTCAAGGTAAGATTATTCCATACGGTGAGACCACCGCGCGAGTGCGGAATGATGTGATCGGCCTCAAGTTGTCGAAAACCTGCTGGACCGTAGAAAATCTCTTTACAGTCTGGACAAACATATCCACCACGACTATTATCGTAGTTTCTAAGGAAATATGCTTGTTTCCACGCGGGTGGGAAAAATCGTTCCTGTGGATCACATGTTGGAAGATTAGGTGGTAATGAACTCAAGAATGTTTATCCATAATTTTCGACAAAAGAAGTTTTGCCATATCACATTGTGCTTTCTGTCCACGTTCACCCTTCCAACGTCCTCTTGATTCTGGATACTCACCTTTTCCCTTCAGCCATTTTTCACCTGCCTTACGTGGAGCTTGTATAAAGTCTGCTATTGCGTCCCATGCATCAAAACTCAACTTATTTGAATCAATTTTTAATTCAACGGCGGCTCCAATCAATAGGGCCATTTGCTTGTATTTATCAACACTAACTCCAGGCAGTCCTCGACGGAGAATCGCATCTATCCATTTAACGAAATTTTGGAACTCACCTTCCAGACCATTCATGTATGTAGAAAAAACAGGTGTTCCTCCTTGTGTATCCGTGTATTGCAGTTGCGCGCAAAAAATGTCAAGTGCTTCCTCTGTCGCCCCATGAAATACCAACGGTAGATGTTTCATTGAATTCGGAGACGAAAGGAGGTTATCCAATTTTTCTCTATGTATAAACACAAGGTACCAAAGAATCATGGCTGATGGAGTTTGCCCTTTAGCACGATCTTTTCCTTCCCACCAATCTTGCCAAAGTTGCCATGTTTCAGGGTATTGCTCCCATGGATTGTCTACTCCTTTTTCACGCGCAGCTTCTATCATTCGCTTTGCCGATGGTGTTTCTGCATAAATTCCAGCGACACGTACAAAATATACACGCTTGGAGCCACTGTAATATGAAAGTCGAATATCTTGTGCAGTTAAAGGGGTACCACCTTCATTGATGCGTCTAAATATCTCAAGTTTTGTGCTGAGATCAAGTCTCGGTGGAAGGTAAATAATCGTAAGTGGATATCGCCAAAAGACCTTTTGGTATTTTTCATCAATCTCCGAAAACTTCTTTCCGCTGTAGTGGACGCTTTGTGGCGAAAGATAGTTAATATCATCGTTCGCATTTAAACTAAATTGATCTTTAGTATATTTCAGAATTGTATTTAAACGTTGTTGCCCATCAATGACTTCAGATGCGTTCGTATCTAGATCGTCTAAGAAAAACAGGGCAGGTGTTGTCAGATTATTCAACAACGATTCAATGAAGAGTGATTCTTTTCGATCATCCCATTGCTCCGCATCGCGTTGGTAATCCGGAATGATAATACTACCTCTATTAAAATTGTTAACAATAGTCTCTACACTCTCACTCTGTGTTCGAGTTGGTTCACTAACAATTGGCGCAATTTCTAAAATTTCTTTGGTCATCGGAACTTTCTCCTAAAAGTAACTCTATCAATTCATACATTTTGACTAGATCCCTAAACGTTTGGCGACCTCCTCAAGCGTAGACATTTTTTCCCCAGCATTGATATACTCGTCTTCGCGCTTTAGGGATTCAATGAATTCTGGGCACAACTCCAAACCTTCGTCGGGATCGTAATCGTAATCCTCAAGAAACAGTTCCAATTCCAAATAACAGACAAAAAACTCGTAGAACTCAATACGTAGCCGATCTATTATTTTAATAGGATATTCCGTTTCCATCAACGTCATAGTACCCACAACCTAAAGGTTGGGGCTTGTGCTTCATAGACAACAGCGTTTATCTCTAAGAGATAACCCGTCTTCCGTCATCTCCACTTTAGGCTGCTAAGCCAGCCTGTTTGATATTGATAGCAGCGTTTATGTCTCTGTCGTGATGTGTCTCACACTGAGGACATATCCAATACCTATCGCTAAGAGTTAGGGGGTCGTTTGTGTATCCACAGTTGCTACAAGGTTTAGTTGTAGCAGTCCACTTGCCCACTTGTTTGAACGCCTTGCCATGTTTGGCACATTTCTGTTCCATTATCAGCAAGAACTGTGCAAAAGACAAATCGGATACTTTGCGCCCCCAAAGCCTTTTCATACCATCTATATTTAGGTTCTCAAAGACAAGCACATCGTATTCACGACACAGATGTGTGGCAAGTTTCCACTGCCAGTCAAGTCGCTGGTTAGCAATATCGCGATACTGTCTACACAACGCACGATACGCACGATACCAGTTGCCTGAACCTTTGATTTTGCGTGAAAATGCTTTGCTGAGTGAACGCAACTTATTCAAGGACTTCTTCAGAAACTGCGGGGATTCTAGCTTCTCACCACCACTGCTTGTCAAAAATGTTTTCAATCCAAAATCAAAGCCTGCACTCTTACCCGTCTCGGCAAAAGGTTCTGAATCGTCAACATTATCACAGCAAAAGCATAGCCAATAATCTCCACAATTGTCTCGTTTGATGGTGATTGTTTTGATATCACCCGAAATTTCACGATGTTTATGAAAGGAATACCATGTATCTATACAATTGATCTTGATACGGTTTCCTTCAAGTTTGTAACCTGCTTGTGTAAAGGTCATAGATTTATGACGCGGTTTGATTTTCGGTTTACCTACTTTACGCACTGTCAAACCTGCTTCGCGTTCTTTGATATTTCTAAAGAAAGCATCGTATGCCTTTCCATATCGCAACACAACATCTTGCACAACTTGACTCGTCAGTTGCTTCCAATGTGGTTTCGTCCGCTTTTTCAACTTCGCAACATGGGCATTCATGCTATATGCCGATATGTTCTTTTTACATCTGCGGTAATAACGACGCTGCAAGGTCATGATATGCACATGGATGTGCCACATATCGTCAAGCATATTGCCTAACTTGATAGTGTTAGATTGATTTTGTATCTTATATTTATATGTCTTTCTCATTGTCCGCTTTGCATTTCAATATAGTCTTTTATCACTTGAAGTGTTACGCCACCACAGGAACTTACGAACTTGGAACGCGTCCAAAGTGAAGGTAGACGACTTTTCAAAGATGGATATTCTTCACGCAAAACTTTGGAAGTGTAACCTTTGATTTTACCAACAACTTTATCCACGGAATGCATTGGAGGAATCTCTATAAGCAAATGGACATGTTCGGGTTGAGTCTCAACTTCTCTGATTTGGTAACCAGAGTCGTCCTGTTTTTCACGGATTAGCTGTTTCAAGCGACATTGTATCTGTGTATCCAAAACCTTACGCCTATATTTTGTGCACCAGATAACATGATATTGACAACTATAGATTGTCTTGTTAGTTGTTCGGTAATCGCGTTTTTTATTAGAGATTTTGAGCGGCATAACATCTTATCTTTATAGAGAAGTGTATAGTATATTATACCATATATTTGTTAGATTGTCAAGTTTTTTGATAAAAAAAACCGATGAGCCGTCTACATCCCACAAGCTAAAGCATGGGGATTTGACGGAAGGTGTTAATCTGTGCAAGGACGGCGTGCCCTGTTGTGCCGCTTCCTGCGAAGGAATCTAAGACAATATCATTTCCATTAGATGTTGCCACCATATTGATAATTCGTCGGATAAGCCTTGTAGGTTTCGGATAGTCAAATACGGTGTTTTCGGTGTTGAATATCTGTTTAACTTCTTTTGTTCCTTCATCCGAAGTTCCGCTTTCTTTATGAAACCAAATATCTATAGGGACCATTCCTTCTGAAACTTCTGAAAGGAAACGTTTCAATCTAGGATATTTTGCCTTACCATCTTTACCCCACCAAAGTATGTTTTCTTTCACATCAATTTCATGTTGTTCCTTTGTACATCTCCATGCGTAATCTGGATGAATTACTGTCTCTCCTGTATTTGGATTTATAATTGGATAAACCAAGTTTTCATGTTTTTTGCTGCTTTTCCTAGCGTACGGAGTAGTCATCCATGGACCGTGTGGATCGTTATCAGGGTTTTTATATAATGAGTTTGCTTTATCGGTTCGCGTCTCCCGCAGCAATGCAAGATCTTTGCTTTTCCTGAAAACCAGAACTGAGTCTTTTTTAGAGTAAAAAAGTTTAGCATCATTATTACGACTGTAACGTTTTTCCCATGCAATGTTTGCAATGAAGTTTTCTTCCCCAAAGATTTCATCCATCAGTAAACGAAGATGATGTACTTCATTGTCGTCAATAGTAATAAATATGGTACCATCTGATCGGAGGAATTGGTGAAGCAAGCAGAGACGAGGGTACATCATGTAGAGCCATTTGTCGTGTCGAGAAAGATCTACTGCTAGCGAACCGACGGTCTTTCCGATCCATTTTTGAATGGTTGGATTGTTTACATTATCGTTGTAAATCCAACTTTCGTTACCTGTATTATAGGGAGGGTCAATGAAGATGCATTTGACTTTACCGGCGTAGTAGGGTAGGAGTGCTTTAAGTGCTGTTAGGTTATCACCTTCAACGAGCAGATTGCCAGTGCCGAGTGGTTCGTTTGCGTATCCTAAGGATCGGTCACGGTCAAGGGTGAGGGTATGTATCGGTACCTCATCGTGATGGTTGATGACGGCTTCTTTTCCTATCCAATTCAAGGTAGGCATTGTATGCGGTTTCCTTGTTATCCTATACGGTTAGGAATCAATAGTCAAATTGATGCAGGGTAATTCACGTGAAAACGTCTTCAAACGATGTCTATTACTGAGATGTCTCATCTAAGGTTTTATCATCAGTTGATGTCAAACTTTTCTCACGTTCTGATGGCGGCACATAATATGAAACAACCTTCATACCTTTCCGTCTACATTCTTCCTGTACCTCTCTCAGATGTGCAGAGAGTTCTTCCAAAGAATTGAATTGTGCGTTGAATTCCTCTTTCATACGATAACATTCTTCAAGGATAGGATTCGTGTAATATTCAGAGTCTTTTTTTTCATTTTTATCTCCTCCATTAATTCTGTTGGTGTACAAAGCGTTATAGGTGAAAATCCTTCTTGTCTGCAAACTTGGTAGATCTGTTCTCGTTTTTTCTCATTTATGATATGTTTCTTGTATAGTCTTCCCAAAGTTGCCGCGTTATCTGTTGCATAGACGCAACAGCAGGATCCCTGCTTGGTCGTGCTGCCAAATAACTGATAACCGTAGTTTCAAGATAGACTCTTGGTCTGCTTTCTGTATAGTATACCATGAAATGTTGTTATTTTGAAGAATAATACAGAGTCATCAATTGAAGACTATAGGTAGTTTATTGTTCTTTGAATCCGCTTTAGAACTTCATCTTGACCAATCAACACGATAATATCAAAAAGGCTTGGACCGAACGATGTCCCTGTCAATGCTATACGCAACGTTTGCATGGCTGCAACGCGTTTGATGTCATTCTCATCTGTGTATTTCCAGATGGATTCTTCGATTGTCTCTAAATTGAAAGGTTGGATTGTTTCCAAAATCTGCAAAAGACTTGTTAGCATCTCACGTGATTTTTCTTTCTTCTCATCCGAACTCCCCCACCATTTCTTGACTGCTTTCGGATCATATTTAAAATCATCGGTAAAGAAATAACGGGTCAGGGGCACTATGTCCTGTAGAGTTGTCAGTCGTTCACCCACTGCTTCTACGATGCTTTCCAACCAGTCTCGGTCTGTGTCATGTCCAGAATCATAATTGACTAACCCCTCCTGTTCCCAAAAGGGTATCACTGCATCTGTTCGTGTGGGGACGTCAAGTTGGTTGATATAGTGTGAGTTGAACCATTCCAATTTTTTAATGTCGAACACACTGCCACTCTTGCCGACACGTGCTAAGTCAAATTTCTCTATGAGTTCTTCAAGCGAGAATATCTCCTGTTTATCATCGTAGGACCAACCGAGTCGTGCAACAAAGTTTAAAATAGCTTCCGGCAGATACCCCTGTTTGCGGTAGCGGTTGACAGCGACAAGATCCCCGTGATGACGTTTGCTGAGTTTTCTACCTGTGTCATCAAGGACCAACGGAATATGTGCAAAAAGTGGGAGTTTGAAACCGAGTGCAGTCGCAATCACAATCTGTTTTGATGTATTGTTCAGATGTTCAGTTCCTCGAATGACGTGTGTTATTTGCATCTCAGCATCATCAACAATAGATGTAAGATTGTAATTCGGCATGCCGTTGGAACGGACGATCACTTCATCTTCTAAAGTTGAAGGGTCAATGTTTCGAGAACCGAGGATTATATCATCAACACGGATCGGTGTATCAGGCATCTTTATGCGGACGTTGGGTTTTCTACCTTCTGCCTTATAACGTTCTATGGCTTCTGATGATAGGTATCTACCTCTACGGTCATAGGATAGTTTAGATTTTGCTTTGCGAGATTCATCGCGTATCTCCTCTAATTCTTCTTGTGTGCAGTAGCAGAGGTATGCATTATCACTATCAAGTAATTGTGAGACGTACCTGTCATAGATATCGTTTCGTTCAGATTGTACGTACTGCTCATCCCAGTTGATACCCAACCATTTCAGTGCATCAAAGATCTCTTGCATAGATGCGTCAGTGGAACGTGCTGCGTCTGTATCATCAATTCTTAGGATGAATTTACCGTTGTTGTGTTGTTTTGCGAACAACCAATTAAAAAGAGCCGTACGCGCACTACCAACATGCAAGAAACCTGTTGGTGATGGTGCCATACGCACCCTTACGTGGTCATCTGTTTTTTGGGATGCGTTCATTTTAGTTTTTTTCATTTTTGGTCTTTCTGTATCTTTGCCCAACTATCCCGTAGGGGTACTGTGCGGTTGAAGACCAATCTATCTGGTGTTGTATCTGGGTCAACACAGAAATACCCTATACGAAGGAACTGAAATCTACTGCCAGTAGTTGCATCAACGAGACTCGGTTCAACTTTAGCTGTGTTTAAGACTTCTAGGGAGTTGGGGTTGATGAATTGTATCCAATCTGCGCCATCAGCGGCGTTTTCTGGTTCTTTTTCAGTAAAGAGTGGATCGTATAATCGCACTTCCGCATCAATTGCATGTTCTGCTGACACCCAGTGTAGTGTTCCTTGGACGCGCCGTCCATCATCTGACCAGCCGCCGTGCGTTTCTGGATCATAAGAGCAGTGGATTTCGACGATTTCACCTGTGTTTTCATCTTTTATGACACTTTCGCATGTGATATAGTATGCGTGTTTTAGTCGCACCTCTCGTCCGGGTGCCAGTCTATAAAACTTTCGGGGTGGGTTTTCCATGAAATCATCCCGTTCAATATAGATTTCTCGTGAGAATGGGATTTCTCTTGTGCCTGCGTTCTCATCCTCCGGATTATTATCAGCTGTAAGCATTTCAACTTGTGCTTCAGGATAGTTATCAATAACGATCTTTACGGGATTTAGTACTGCCATGACCCGCGGTGCATGGAGATTTAGATCGCTGCGAATAGAGTATTCAAGCTGCGCTATTTCAATAAGGTTATCTGCTTTTGACACGCCTATACGGTTGCAGAAATCGCGAATGGCTTCAGGCGTATACCCACGTCGGCGTAAACCGGCAAGCGTTGGCAGTCTTGGGTCATCCCAGTTATTGACATGTCCTTCTTGAACAAGGACTCTGAGTTTTCGTTTACCGAGGACGGTATATGTTAGGTTCAGGCGTGCAAATTCTATCTGTCGTGGTTGGTATATCTCTAGTGTTTCCAAGAACCAATTATATAAGGGTCTATGGTCTTCAAACTGCACATCACATAATGAGTGCGTAATTTTTTCAATGGAGTCGGACTGACCGTGTGTAAAATCATAAGTTGGATAGATACACCAATTTTCGTCAAATCTGGAATGCGGTGTGTGGAGCACACGATACATGACAGGGTCACGCATATTTAGATTCGGACTTGTCATATCAATTTTTGCCCGGAGTGTGCGGGAACCGTCTGGAAATTCTCCGTTACGCATACCTTGAAATAACGTCAGGTTTTCTTTAACAGACCGGTCTCGGTATGGACTATTTTTTCCGGGAGTTGTTAGTGTGCCACGATAGGTTCTTGTCTCCTCTGGTGTCAAATCGCAGACGTAAGCTTTCTCTTTTCGAATCAGTTTTATAGCATATTCGTACAGAGTTTCAAAATAGTTTGAGGCATAGAATTCCCTGTCTTCCCAATCGAATCCTAACCACTTCACATCGCGTTTTATCGCTTCAACGTATTCACTCTCTTCTGTGATGGGATTGCTATCGTCAAATCTAAGGTTGTAAAGACCGTTGTAATCTTCCGCAATACCGAAACTGATACAGATAGCTTTTGCATGACCGATATGAAGGTAACCGCTCGGTTCTGGTGGGAAACGGGTATGGACTCTGCCGTCGAACCTATTTGTTTTGAGATCTTCCTCAATCTCTTGTCGGATAAAATTGGTGTCAGTAGTGTTCTTGCTGTTTTCGTATTTTTTTGTTTTATTTTCACTATTTTTTGAGTGTTCCATGAATACCTCCTATTCCTAAAATATTATACACTCAAAAACAGATAGAGTCAATATATGTTGTGCAAAATTATGAGACGAATGATTGATCTTTGACATAAGTAAATGCAAATAAATGAAACCGCATATTAATGATGGCGTTAGTTAAGAGTATAGGGGAAGGAATCTATACAGTCAACGGGGTGGAAACCGTGGAAACCGTGAAAAAAGTCACAGAACAGGATACAATAAAACAGAAATCATCTGAGGATTGCAGATTAGGTTATTACGAGTTAGCAATCTGTTACGCTGCTGCAAAAGTGCAAGAAGATGGTTTTCGTTGGGACGATTTTATAGATAACCTTTCATTCATTTGTGACAAATTCGCTGCGCATATTAAGACAAACGGGAAATCACAGATGGGGATTTAGTTATTGTTTAAAGGTCTGACAATTCAACGAAAATCGGATGTGATAGGGTAGTGTTCTTTGAAACCTGCCCTATTTTGCTTTAAATCACTTCACTAAGTTTTGGGTGATTCTTGAAGATATTCACTAAGTTCGTAACCAATTTTTCAGGGTCATGTCTGATAACGTTCATCTGTTCACCCCCCATCCAAGTGCCAACTTCAGTTACGACCATATCTCTTATCAGATCAGCTTCAACGACGGTAATACCATTGTCTTCTAATCGTTCTAATTCTCGGTTATATGATACTTGGACTTTTGAGGCATCTGCAACCTGAACGGTTTCTGCGGAGAGTGTTGAGATATCCTTTGCAAGGTTTAGTACTTTCATCAGTTGTGCTGTGTCTTTAGCGAGCATAGAAAGACCTTCTTCAGATAGCGTCTTTATCCGTGTCAGTTGTGATACCAACACATTTCGGACATACCCTTGCATTATCTCTTTTGGGGCAGGTTGATTATTAACTAAGACATAATCAATAGGTATCTTGGCGTGATCAAGGATCGCGTTTACGTGATCTGTGACAGCGTATCCATCTGTTTCGCCGGGTTGTGTCATTACATTACACACATATATTTTCACTGCATTAGAACGTTGGATGGTATCAACGATTCCTTTGATTACGAGATTTGGCATGATGCTGGTGTAAAGGCTGCCGGGTCCGATGATAATTGCATCGGCGTTAACAAGTGCCTTTATTGCGCTCTGATGTGCTTGACAATCATAATTTTCATCAGTGGCATGGTGTGTTTTTTGAGTATTCCGGTCATTTTCCCGGTCAATTTCTTTACCATTTTCTCGTTGTTCAAAGTAAACGCGTTTAATAGGTTCTCTATTTTCACGGATTGGGATTGTTGATTCACCTCGGACGATTTCACCGTTTGCAAGTTCAGCACATAGGACAGTGGAGTCCAATGTAACAGGAATAATTTGTCCGCGCACGGAAAGTAACCGGGATGCGGCTTGGATAGCTTTTGGGAAGTTTCCTTGAATTTTCGTCAATGCAGTTAACAGAAGATTTCCGATTGTATGTCCGCCGAGGTCTCCGTTACTGGAGAATCGGTATTCAAAGAGACCGGCGATCTCATCCGCATCGGATAGTGTATAAAGAAGTCTCCGTATATCCCCTGGGGGTAGCACATCAAATTCTTCTACGAGTCGTCCAGAACTTCCCCCATCATCAGATACGGTGACAATGGCAGCTAAACTGTCAAGATCGATGATTTGTCTTTCTGCTGTTTTTAAATCGGCATACTGTTTTAATCCGCTGAGGAGCGCGGATAAACCGCTACCACCACCGATGCAAGCAATTTTCAAAGACATAATTTCTCCAACCATATAAAGGTGCAATCTGCCTTATTTATGTTCAATGTTAGTAAAAGGTTTATGATGCATAACGGAGTTACCGTTTTATCTGTTTCATTAATATTTCTAAGCGTTCAAGTGTTTGGTTGCATAATAATTCTGCTTCTGATGCTGTTGGTGCTTCACTAAATATACGGATTACCGGTTCAGTTCCTGATTTTCTGATATTCACCCAACGATCATCCCAGACTCGTTTAATGCCGTCTGTTAATTCAAGGGATGACGTATCACTGTTCGTTGATGTAATTTCTTCATCCTTGTATTGATCTAATATTTGTGATGCAACTTCTTGTGATGGTATTTCCATTTTTTTGCGGCACATTTCATACTGAGGTATTGTATTAACAAGTGCAGAGGCGGTGGTTTCGGATTCGACAAGGTGTTGAAGAATCGCTGCGATGGAAGTGATACCGTCCGTTGTCCGATTGATATCAGGATAGATAACGCCCCCTGTGCCTTCGCCTCCGATAACAGCGTTGACTTCATGCATCTTTTGGGCGACATATCCAACTCCGACCTTTGTTCTGTGTAGTGTTACGTTGTGTTTTATAGCAATATCGTCAATCATTCTACTTGTGGAGACAGTTGCAACAATATCACCTTTCGTTTTGCTGATGATAAAGTCTGTTATGAATGCGAGTGTCCATTCGCCGTTCAGTGCAGTTCCATTGTCTGTCACGATCACGACACGATCTGCATCACCATCGTGTGCGAATCCGATATCAGCACTTGTATTGACCACTGTCTCAACGAGTTCAGTTATGGCGTTGGGGTTAGGTTCTGCAGGACGATTAAAGTTCCCATCCGGTATACAGTTTACTTCAATGACTTCACAACCGAGTTCCTTGAGTAGTGTTGGACTCATGACACAACCCGCACCATTTCCACAATCAAGTGCTACTTTCAGTTTTGCGTTTCGGATTGAATTTATATCAAGCCAAGATGAATTGAGAATCCTTTCAAGGTGAAGTGCCGTTGATTCCGTATAAACCTGATGTGCGCCAAGTTTGTTCCATGGCATCAGTTCGAAGTTCTCTGTATCATAGATGTGCAGCAATTCGTTGCGTTCCCTCTGTGTTAGTAGTTTTCCTGAATCTGATGCAAATTCTATGCCATTCCATGCGACAGGATTATGACTTGCAGTGATTGTGATACTTCCTTG
The DNA here is from genome assembly GCA_965208245.1 of Candidatus Poribacteria bacterium. GTDB lineage: Bacteria > Poribacteria > WGA-4E > WGA-4E > WGA-3G > MSPOR6. Next base: position 2,988,776 of record OZ242325.1, on the reverse strand, counting down.
TGCATTCAGAACTTTTGCAGTCAAAAGGATGGTTGGTGTTGGACACAAACCGACATCCATCACTTGACAACCTGTTGCCATCAGTCCAGCAAGCACTGCATGACGTAGCATAGGACTTGAGGTGCGGGAATCTATACCTAAGACGACAGTTCCTCCACCAATAAGCGTCCCGAAAGCTAATGCGAATCTTGTGATTGTTTGCATATCAAGTGATACACCAACTTCTCCACGAACACCTGATACACTGACAATTGGGTTTTTTAATTTTTTCATAAATGGTCTCAACAGAATTTCAACATTGCTTTATCTGAAACAGATTTTGTGGGTCTACACATCCACCATGTCCACAAAAAACTACACCCCCCGATAACAAACTGCCACAATATGTTTATATACCAAGCAGGATAGATGTAAACTTGATCGGTAATGGGAGTTAATTTATAAAGCAGAGGATTTCTAAGCACATCTAATCCATCAAAAATGGTACAGACTGCAATTACTGGATTCAGATGAAGTATCGGTTCAAAAATAGGTTGTAGGTTATTGACGTATTGTTCTAACGGTTTAATTAAAAAAGCACTGCCGATTAGGACACCTAATAGCAGATAGGTAAATAGTGTTCCAAAAAGCGTGTCATGAAAAGCACGTGTCCCACACATGCCAACACCTCCTGCCGTAAGACTGAAAAGTGTCAACACAACAATCATATTCAACGCTTTCATGATTGACATACCGGTGACAACCGCAGCAAATACCGATGAAAGCAGTATCCAACACACAATAGGCGTTAGGCTGAAAATTAGGATTGTCAGTATACTCTTACCAACAGCAGCAGACGACAAAACTAACATAATACCAGAATCAACATACCGAGACTCTTGTCTGAAACTGATTGCAGTGAGGTAGGGTGCTGATAGAAGGACAACGAATATTTGGGCAAATGCAAAACATTCTGTATTTGAACCGATTTTTGCTGACAAAAGCAATTGATATAACAACCACTGTAGAATAGTTGCGACAACAGTGGCTATGAATATAGATTTTGGTGTGATACGTTCTGTCTCAAAAAATCCATTCCGATCTGCCATGATTCCCTTCCAACACCTACTTATGGTGAAACCTAAAAACATCCTGATACTTTTTGGCATAACGGGCAATGAATTGCGGGCAGGGAAACCCAGCCTCTACAAACGGCAATTTGCTAACGGATAGCAGTTTACATAATACTAAATTTTACTATGTATCAATAGATTATAGCACACCTAATAACTGAAATACAATTCAAAAGCATGTAATTCTTAACCTATCACTTGTCAAAAATCCATTTTTCAACTACAATGTGTATGTGTATACGTTAGAACTTGTTTCACCTCAACGTAATAGTGATTGGGATGCTATTATCCAGCGATGTCCGAATAGTAATGTATTTCAGAGTACTGTGTGGCGGGATGCACTGACAGCTGCCTTTAAACAGTTTAATCCTGTATATCTACTGATAAAGAAGGACGAATCCGTAATCGGAGGTGTGCCTGCTTTTGTGTTCCAACCGATACCTGGTATACGATTATGGTATTCAATGCCGTGGAACCTTTTTGGTGGACCGCTGTTAATCAATTCAACGGATGTCAATATAGATGAACTTATCTCAAGCATAGAAACCTATTTGCGATCTGTTGCAACAGAAAAAAACTGGTGTGAAATGTGTTGGACATTATCTCCTAATGAAAGTGTGAAATACGGAAATGCATTGACAACTGCTGGGTATGAGAAAAGTGATCACTTTACACACCTCCTAAAAACAGGCTGCGATATCAATTCTCTCTGGCAAGATTACAACAAACGGGTAAGAGGTGCTGTTCGAAAGGCTCAGAAATCGGGTGTAAAGGTGACAGATACTGACAGTGATCGGGATATAGCCATATTCTACAATATGTATCTGGCGACGGTCAAACGTTTAGGGGGAACACCGAAACCGCACAAACTCATGAAGTATCTGCTTCAACACGGTGTTGCAAAACTTGCTATTGCGACCTATCAAGGGACAATCATTGCAGGTTTGCTTTATCTGCAATATAATCGGACAGTAACATTGTGGTGTGAAGCGTCCTTGCCTGAGTTTTTGCAATATCGTCCTAACAATGCAATTTTTCATCATATTATTACGTTGGCATGTGTTGAGGGATATGAATGGGTGGATTTCGGAGCATCTCCGCTTGAGAGCATAGGTTTGATCGCACATAAGGAACAGTATTGTGCAAAGAGAACCGATTTTTGCAGTTGGACGAAAACTATTTTGCCGATGCGAAGATTGTTATGGACACGGAGCGAGGGTTTGTTAAGGAAAATCTATACACGGTTGCAGTAAAAAGCGGATAATAATCTTACAAGTAACGTTAAGTTTGATAAAGCGAGATGTGGGATTCGCTGTAGGGGCGGGGTCCCCTCGCCCGTATGGATTAGGAAACCTAACCCCTACGATAATTTGTTTGATGTTTGGAATTTGCTATATATCAAACTCTCGTTAGGTAGTCCGAATGGGGAGAAAACATGGCGCGTAAACCTCACTTAATTTTTGTAATCTTTGTATAACGAAAACGACCCGTATCAGATGAATAATCTTATAGATGATGCGGACTCACAATTGATACGTCAAGAATTAGAGGCGGACCTTCAACAGTGGCTTGAAAGGATAAATGATCCGTGTATTGCGGGTTTGGACCACATCCGTCAACTCGGTTTAGCGGAGTTGTGGAACCTTAGCGAACAACGTTTAGGCGGAAGAAAACCGCGTTGGGCATGAAGATAAGGTCACACAATTTATGTTCTGTTTGAAACAGACACAACATTGACAATTGATTCCGAATCAAACTACCTGTCCATCTTACATGTTACCTTTGTTGTCAATATTATTCGTCCGTTCAGCACGCGACGTTCAACCGAAATTGTTTCCGCCCCGAAAGTCTACGGATTTGATACCGGGCTGTTTTGTTATCACAAAGGTTGGACGCAATTGCGGCAAGATGATCTCGGTATTTTGTGGGAACATTTTGTCTTGAATGAGATCATGGCACGAACACAGTCAAGGGATGTGAAGTATTGGCGAAACGAAAGGGGGCATGAAGTGGACTTTGTGCTAAGCCAAACCGCGAGTCACCCATAGCGATAGAGTGTAAATGGGCTGCATCAGGTTTTTCTGCAAGCCAATTGAGGTCATTTCGTAGACAATATCCTGAGGGTGAGAACTTCGTCGTATCTCATGATGTTGATACACCTTTTACCAAAACATATTGCGATATATCGGTTCAGTTTGTTGGATTAGATGGCTTGATTGCGCGCATCCTCTTATCCTGCAAATCCTCTTATCTTGGAAATCCTTGTTCAGACGAGTAATCATAATTTTACACATCCCTTTAAGATATACAACTTTCTAAACTTGTTCAACACTTATAGTAGCGAGTTCGCCATTTAACTTTTGCTCAAGACTGAATGCATTTTCACCCAAAGTGTCAACCACCTGTGTCGTCAATGTTTCTGTGAGGATATACTTCCGATGTGTTTTAAACGCTTCGGTTACTAGTTCTGATTGCGTATCCAGGCGTAACCTAATCCTATCCGACACGTTATAATCAGCATTTTTCCGCATATTCTGGATTTTATTGACAAGTTCGCGTGCCATCCCTTCAAGTCGCAACGCATGTGTCAACTCCGTTGACAATGCCACGAACTTCCTTGCATCTACCTCTACAAAGAATCCTTCACGGTTTTGTGTCTGCATGTCAATTTCCGTTTGTTCAAGCGTGTATGTTTTCTCTGCTGCTTCAATCTGTAAGTTACCGTTTACTTCTAGTTCTGCTTTTAACTGCATAGAATCAGTCGTTGCAAGTGCTTTTGCAATTGCTTGAACGCCTTTTCCGTATTTCGGTCCCAACACTTTGAAGTTGGGTTTAAGGGAGACTTGTGCATAAGTGTCCAATTTATCTGTAAAAACGATCTCTTTGACGTTGAGTTCATCGTGAACATAAGATGACAAACGATTGATTGTTTCCTTTTCTGTATCGGATAGTCCACCGAGCGTGATTTCACCAAGTGGTTGACGCGTCTTGATACCGGACCGATTACGTGCGGCGTGTCCCATACTGATGACATCACGTATGAAATCCATATCGTTTTCTAATTGCATGTCTATGAGCGATTCATCGGTTTTTGGAAACGCTGTGAGGTGAATGCTGATGGGTGCTTCGGGATTCAGCGAACCGACTAAATTTCGATAGAGTTCATCTGACAAGAACGGAACAAAAGGTGCAGCAAGTTTTGTTACAGTAACCAACACTTCATAGAGTGTTGCATAAGCAGCTTGTTTGTCTACGCCAGTTTCGGCACCCCAAAATCTGTCGCGAGAACGACGAACATACCAGTTGCTAAGGTCATCGACGAACGATTCAATGGCACGTGGTGCATTTGTTAGATGGTATTTCTCCATATCATTGCGAACTTTGTTTATGAGGGTGTTTAGGCGTGACAGGATCCATTTATCAATAGTTGTACGTTCTGTTGCAGGCGGTGCATCTTGTAAGACATCCATTTTTTCCAAGTTGGCGTACATCACGAAAAAACTATAGACATTTTGGAGTGTTCCCATGAACTTTTTCAACGCTTCATCAATACCTTCAATCTTGAAAGTACGTTGTGCCCAAGGCGGTGATGCGGTGAACATGTACCATCGCAATGCGTCTGCTCCTTGTTCGTTCAGGATTGTCCATGGATCCACTGTGTTTCTCCTGCTCTTGCTCATCTTTGATCCATCAGAAGCGAGAACCAACTCTAGACATAGACAATTCTTGTATGCAGGTCTGTCGTGGATCAGTGTTCCTGTTGCTAAAAGACTATAGAACCAGCCGCGTGTTTGGTCAATACCTTCAGAGATGAAGTCAGCTGGATATGCTTCCTCAAACAGTTCTCTGTTTTCAAAGGGGTAGTGCCATTGCGCTGTGTGTGCGCATCCAGAATCGAACCAGCAATCGATCACGTCATGAATACGATGCATTGTGCTGCTGCATTTCTCACAGGTCAATACGACATCGTCAATATAAGGACGGTGAAGTTCAATATCATCGGGTACATTCTCACCAAGTGCCTTCAACTCATTGATACTCCCAACACAGTGTTGATGATTGCATTCGTTACAGACCCAGACTGGTAGCGGTGTACCCCAATACCTTTCTCTACTTAGTCCCCAGTCGATATTATTTTCCAACCAGTTTCCGAAACGTCCATTTTTGATATGTTCAGGATACCAGTTGATCTGCTGATTGTGCTGCTGCATCTGCTTTTTGATGGCGGTGGTTCTGATAAACCACGATTTCCGTGCATAGTAGAGAAGTGGATTATTGCATCGCCAACAGAAAGGATATTGGTGTGTATATTGTGTTGCTTTGAACAGCAATCCCCGGTTGTTCAGGTTTTCTATGATTTGTGGATCAGCATCTTTGGCGTATTCACCAGACCACACATCTTTGACATCTGGAACAAATTTACCATCTGTCCCTACGAGTTGAACGAAGGGTAGATTGTGTTTTTTTCCAATGTCGTAGTCATCTTGTCCGAAAGCAGGTGCGATATGGACCAATCCGCTCCCCTCAGTTGTTGTCACAAATTCTGCAGAGACAATATAGTGTGATTTTTGAGTATGTGTTCCAGCATCAAAGAGCGGTTTGTATTCCCGGTTGAGTAGGTCGGTACCTTTGAATTCATCTACGATTTTAGGAGGTCCTTCTTCAAAAACACTCGGAATACATTCTTTTCCAAGGATGAGATGTTGTCCGTTTTCTTCAACAGTGACATAATCATAGTTTTCGCCGACAGCGACAGCGACGTTAGATGGAAGTGTCCACGGCGTTGTTGTCCAGACAAGCAGATAGGTGTTTTGTTTGTTTTTCAAGGGGAATTGGACATAGATTGATGGGTCATCCACTTCTTGGTATTCGAGTGCGACTTCGTGGTTTGCCAATGTCGTTCCACATCGATAACAGTAAGGTTGAACTTTGTGTCCTTGATAAAGTAAGTTCTTATCCCACGCCTGCCGTAACACCCACCACACGCTCTCAATATAGTCATTTGAAAGTGTGATATAAGCTTCATCAAGGTTCACCCAGAATCCGATACGTTCAGTCATCTCACGCCAATCCTGTTCATATTGGAAGACATTCTCTTTGCACTTTTCAATGAAATTCTGGACACCGTACGCCTCAAGTTCAGTTTTATTTTTGATATTGAGTTGTTTTTCGACTTGGTATTCCACGGGGAGTCCGTGCGTATCCCAACCCGCTTTTCTGTGGACGTAGTGTCCTGTCATAGTCTTATATCTACAGACTGCATCTTTCATAATACGTGCAAGGGCGTGATGTACACCGGGTGGTGCATTGGCAAATGGTGGTCCCTCGAGGAAAACAAAGGAGGGTGCGTCTTTATACATCTCCATGCTTTTCTGGAAGATGTCGTTTTCACGCCAGAATTCAAGTATTTTCTTTTCCTTCTCAGCAAATGTGAACTGTGATGATACCTTTTTAAACATGATGCGAAATATCCTCGTGTAGTGTTTAAAATACAAAACGCCCCACCGAAAAAGTCTGTTTCAGTGATGGGCGTCCTACATAATACTTTTTATCTGATTGCGATTAACCCACCACAGCCTGACGAATTGCAATAATAATATATGTGGTGTGATGGGCATCTTGACTTGACATAGTGTCGTGCGTCAATTCATTATATTGCAATGTCGATGTAGTAAGCAACTGTTTAAACATCTGATTATCTCGCTTGAGACGTTGATTTTATGTGTGAGTCTACAAATATGATACTACATACTATGAGATGCTGTCAAATCTTTTTGGTATAAATCCTGAGTAATTTGGTGTATAATAGATATGATTTAAAGGTACATATATCTATGAAACAAGTTAACGATACTACTTTACAACAAATTGCTGAAAATGCATTGACTGATTCTGTCGTTCGACTTGAACTGTGGTTACCTACATCATATCATGAGGGTTTTCGGTTTAATAATGATTTCGTCTCAATTCTAAAACGCGAGTTCCTGACAGTCTAATGCCAAATTAACGGGATTTATCATTTTTTATCAGAGATAGGTGCAATAAGGAACTTGCATCTACCGCTACGAATCATGTTAATTTGTTATAAGTTCTCAATCCTAAAATGGCATACACCATTACTTAGTCGAAAACCCTCTAATTTCTTGAGGTGGATATTAGGTTTCTGATGTGTTCAAAAACGACTTACCAATTCCAGACCCCAAAACCTTGGTTCATTGATATAGCCTGTCAGATTGTTGAAGTCTATTCCACCTGTAGGAGATGTGTTATTTAGAATGTTTCGTCCTATAAATGCTATCTCTGTGTAACCATCGGATAATTGACAAGCAAGTCGTATACCTCCCTCTAATAATGAGTCATCGCTGAATTCCACTGAGTCGTATAGGAAGAAATGTACTCGGCTACGATATACCCAATCGGTTGCAGCGATAATCCGATACCCACTCGGTAGTTTAAGCATGTATCGAAACATTATATCAGCTATCCATTCAGGGGCTTGTGGGAGACTATTCCCATCAATATAGAAAGTGTTCTTTTTTTTAGAAGCAATTGGATTCAGAATCTTACATGGAGCGCCACATCCTGCTACTGCCAACGTTGGATCGTCAATATTCGTATGGTTGTAGCTTAGTCCTCCTGAGACTTGAAGAGACTTAAATGGCAAGAACATCAGTTCTACTTCAACGCCTTGTCCATAGGTATTTTTTGCATTCAATAACCTATTGGCGTTAGATTCTCCACCGACGGCGGACAGTTGCTGGTCTTGCATCATAAAGTTGAAAACACCTAAGTTAAGGTGTAAGCGTTGGTTCAGGAGTCGTGCCTTTGTTCCACCTTCTACGGACAGAATAGTTTCTGTATCCGCGATTGTCACCTCATCATCAAACAGTAATCGTCCTTGAATGCTTGGTGCTCGGAATCCTCGTGCTGTGCGTATATAGGTTTGGATGTTTGGGGTGACTTGATAACGTATACTGACATCCCCACTCCAGACAGTATCCTGCTGATTCCGTTCGATAGGTTCGAGGGGTTTAGCGTCGGTTTTATCAGGAACGACTTCTCGCCATGCTCTATAGTCTTTTGCGTCATTAGCCAGACGTACACCAGCTCCTAATTCGAGGTTTTCAATAACGTTGTAAGTGGCAGAAGCGAAAGCTGCCATTGCAGTAGCGGTCTGTTCTTGGTAGGCTGTTCTATCCATAGTACCACCTGCTGTGGTAAGGAAGTTGAAATCCTCCATCTCTACGAACTCATGAAAGTAATATAATCCGGTCAGGTAAGAGAGTGCGTGTTCATCTGGACTCATCAATCTTATCTCTTGACTAAACTGACTCAATAAAGGAATTCCAGAAGCTGTTTCGGATGGAAATGGGATGAAACCTGGACCGCTCTCTGCGAGGAAGGTAGCACCGTATCCACCGTCAATATCTCCTTGTGAATAGTTTGTAAGTCGTTCATATCCAGTTAGTGAAATCAATTGATAGTTTCCGATATTGTAGTTCATTTCAGCCGCAAGTCCACCTGAACGCAGTGTTTGTTCATTATCTCCATCGTGTGTGATGCTGTTGCGTTCAAAGTCATCTATCAGACCACCTTCATCCGGTTTTAGGATATTTGCACGGAACAGACGAGAAGTACCATTGAGGTCACGCGCATGTAACTTTATCCATGTTTCCAATTCGGGTATGGGAGTCCATAGGAGTTGTATACGTCCTGCAAGGTCAAGGTGTCCACCGAGAGAGACACTCTCTTCACTGAATTCGTTATCTATCCAGTCGTCGCGCCATTGACTGAGTAAGGAGAACCGAGAGGATAAAACAGAAGGTATCAGAGGTACTGATACTGCCCCTTCAAAATTGGAGGCGTTGAAACGTCCATAGTTCACCCGTACGTATCCTTCAAATGTCTGTGTTGGACGTAGTGATTCAAACTTGATAGCCCCTGCGGGTGTATTTCGTCCGAAGAGTGTGCCTTGAGGTCCTCGCAACACCTCGATCCTGTCTACGTCAAAAACAGGATACCCTTTTAGTAGCGCATTTTCAAGTACTACGCCATCGGACAATAGTGATACCGGTTGTGAAGCGTTGAGATCAAAGTCTGTGTTTCCAAGTCCGCGAAGGTATAGTCGTGGAAAGACGCGTCCATAAGATGATTCCATCTGTAGACTCGGTGTGCGATTAGACAGGAAACGGAGGTCTAAACCGGAGGATCGTATCGTATTGGATTTATCACCGTGGATAGTAGAAACAGATAGCGGTACTTCAAAGGATAGCTGTTCGCGCTTTTGAGCAGTTACCACAATTTCTTCTAATGCATAAATCTCTTCGGTTTCTTCATCGGCATTGACTGATAAAGCAGTAGATAACATCGCTATCAAAACTGATGTCCAAAACAATTTGCCAAAGTTCATATTCTTCCCTGAAGTGTTTGTGTTACCGCATTATGATTACACAATTTCACAATCTTATTAAGTAGGTGATGTTTCAGTTATCTGTGTACAAAATCTATTTCGCATAAATCGTTACTATAGGTTTTACGTTCTGTAATCGGCATTAATTCGGATATAATCGTAAGAGTAGTCGCAGGTCCACATAGTAATATCAGATTCTCCTGCATGTAGATTGATATTTATCTGTACAGTATCGTTGTCAAACAATCGTGTTGCTTTATCCTCGTCATATCCGGAGTCCATTCCATTTTTTACGAGCAGATAATCTTCGAGGAGGACATCCACTTGATATGGGTCAAATTCGGCGCCGGATTTCCCAATAGCCATCATGATGCGTCCCCAGTTAGCATCGTTAGCAAAGACAGCGGTTTTCACCAAGGGGGATTCTGCGACAGCGCGTGCAGCCTTCTTTGCATCTGCTCTGTTTTTCGCACCTTGGACAACAACTTCAACTAGTTTCGTTGCACCTTCCCCGTCGCGTGCCAACATTTTTACCAATTCGGTGCAAACGGACAGAAGCGCATCATAGAATATATCGTAGGATTTACCTTTCGTCTCAACGATTTCAATATTATCAGCGTTACCTGTCGCGAGAATAAGGACAGTATCATTGGTACTTCTATCAGTGTCAACAGTCAATAGGTTGTAGGTATTATCAACAACGCTCGTTAAGGCGGATTGAAGTGTTTGACTATTTATTTTCACATCCGTTGTTAAGAATGAAAGCATCGTAGCCATATTGGGTGCAATCATCCCAGAACCTTTTGCTATCCCCCCGATTCTAACCGTTTTACCATTAATCTCAAATTCAATTGCGATAGATTTTGGATACGTATCGGTTGTCATAATAGCTTCTGCTGCATCGTCCCCTCCTTTGTTTTTACCGAGTGAATCAACTGCTATTTGTATCCCATTTTCGATTTTGTACATCGGTAGTTGCTGTCCGATAACGCCAGTAGATGAGACTAGGACAAGCTTGGTATCTATGCCGATCCGTTCTGCTGTCAATGCGGTCATACGGTAAGCGTTTTTCATACCTATGTCACCAGTGCATGCGTTTGCGTTTCCGCTATTGACAACAATTGCTTGTGCCATTGGAACAGAGAGATGTTTGCGACATACTACGACAGGTGCTGCTGTAACACTGTTTTTTGTAAACACCCCAGCAGCATTTGCAGGTGCATCGGTTGTGATGATAGCTAAATCTTTCGTTTCTGTTTTTTTGATACCTGCATGGATCCCTGCTGCTTTAACACCCACAACAGAAGTTATTCCACCTTCAATTTGTTTCATAAATTTACTCCTTAAGCATGCAGGACTTGGGCAGGGATAACACACATAGTTGATAAAATGAGAAATCTAAATACAAAACCTAAACTCGTAGTAAACATCAAAAACTGAGAAACTATAAAACTGAATATCCCTGATTCTGAAGTATATGCATGAAAGCAGCAAAATCTCGCACCTCGGCCGCAGCACGACGCAACTGCTTAAGACGTTCTAAACTGTCAATACTCTCAATATCAGACTTTATTGCTTCTGTCGTGTCAATTGTGAAACGGATAGAGAGCAACTCTAAAATGCTCTCAACAGTATTATTACGTTCACCTTGTTCAATACCTTGTTCAATACCTTGTTCAATACCTTGTTCAATACCTTGTTCAATACCTTGTTCAATACCTTGTTCAATACCTTGTTCAATACCTCGTCTATATCCTTGTTCATCGCCTTGTTCAATACCTCGTTCAATACCTCGTTGTATCACATGATCGTAAAAAGGTGATTGTTGCATAATTGCCTCCAATGAAGCGTCCTTAAATAGTTCGGTGGATTGGACAAAACTCCCGAAAAGCGAGAGCGCAAACAGAAGCGTCCCCCGCATCTTGACATCAACATCAACTGTCCGTATCGTCTCAATACACTTCTCAGTCCAAGCGTTACGTGTCATGTCCGATGGCGGATCCATCAGAGCCGTGAAAGGTAACACCCCTAAAACAGCAGGATCCAAGAACGCCGCACCCTCTAACTCATAGATACGTATAACGTTATAACGGAATACGCCGCCGCCCCGATCTTCGTTTCCATACGCATAGAAACCAGGATCGTTTCGACCTGCGGGAGGACGGAAATATAGCACCGTTGAATAGACATTCTTTTCATATTCCAAATAAAGAACACTTGAATAAGCAAGCATCCGTAAATGCATCGGTTTATACGTGCTGTCGTCGGTTTGTGCTTCTATATGTAATATCGCCTCCTCATCCGGCAAACGGACTTGATATATCATATCGCTCTGATGTGTCTTAATCGTGATATGTTCTGTGTTCAACCGATCAGTGACTTCCACCTCCGATGTCTTCAGTGCTAACACTGCTATGTCTCGCGGGAACTCCCCCGCAATATGTTTAAAGATCTTATCATACGCCGACATATCAGTATTATACCTGCTTTTATGAAGATATGTCAAGTGTTTTTCAGGAGTAGATGGTAGTCAGGATCAATCTATAAGAACCCATCTATAATAAAAGCAAATGAATGTGAATCTATAATGGTGACATCCATCCCAAAAAGGTCACTGTCAATCATTCATACATACAAAGGAAAATTAGTGATTATCAAGGATGTACCAGTAGGGGGCTGCCAAGAATGTGGACAGCGGTATTATAATGCTGACACATTCGAAAAACTTGATACTACGGCACAGAACAGTGATGCTGCACAAGAAAGGATAACTGTGCCTGTCATGGCGATGACTCCTTAAACGCTGTCCTACCATATTCTGCACCATTCTGAAGTATGTGCATGAAAGCAGCAAAATCTCGCACCTCGGCCGCAGCACGACGCAACTGCTTAAGACGTTCTAAACTGTCAATACTCTCAATATCAGACTTTATTGCTTCTGTCGTGTCAATTGTGAAACGGATAGAGAGCAACTCTAAAATACTCTCAACAGTATTATTACGTTCACCTTGTTCAATACCTTGTTCAATACCTTGTTCAATACCTTGTTCAATACCTTGTTCAATACCTTGTTCAATACCTCGTTCAATACCTCGTCTATATCCTTGTTCATCGCCTTGTTCAATACCTCGTTGTATCACATGATCGTAAAAAGGTGATTGTTGCATAATTGCCTCCAATGAAGCGTCCTTAAATAGTTCGGTGGATTGGACAAAACTCCCGAAAAGCGAGAGCGCAAACAGAAGCGTCCCCCGCATCTTGACATCAACATCAACTGTCCGGATCGTCTCAATACACTTCTCAGTCCAAGCGTTACGTGTCATGTCCGATGGCGGATCCATCAGAGCCGTGAAAGGTAACACCCCTAAAACAGCAGGATCCAGGAACGCTGCACCCTCTAACTCATAGATACGTATAACGTTATAACGGAATACGCCGCCGCCCCGATCTTCGTTTCCATACGCATAGAAACCAGGATCGTTTCGACCTGCGGGAGGACGGAAATATAGCACCGTTGAATAGACATTCTTTTCATATTCCAAATAAAGAACACTTGAATAAGCAAGCATCCGTAAATGCATCGGTTTATACGTGCTGTCGTCGGTTTGTGCTTCTATATGTAATATCGCCTCCTCATCCGGCAAACGGACTTGATATATCATATCGCTCTGATGTGTCTTAATCGTGATATGTTCTGTGTTCAACCGATCAGTGACTTCCACCTCCGATGTCTTCAGTGCTAACACTGCTATGTCTCGCGGGAACTCCCCCGCAATATGTTTAAAAATCTTATCATACGCCGACATATTAGTATTATACCTGCTTTTATGAAGATATGTCAAGTGTTTTTCAGGAGTATTCAGTTTTAAGAATTGTCAAGTTTTGGTATTAACTAATAGTTTAGATTTAGGAGTGTATATTCCATTTTTTAGCGACATGCGGTTTTTCTTTCCATTTTAAATACCAAGGACTGCCGAATTTTGCCCATTGCAGATATTTTTTGACATAGACAGGTCTCTGACAGGCGAAATCCTTCTCAAAGTTGATTATTTGCATCCGAAACATTGCCATGTGTATCAGTTTGACTTTCATTATATAATCTCCTTTTTTGAAAACGCAATAAATGAGCTTATATTGGTATGAACAATACCACGTTCTCGTGTTATTGTCAAACGAAAGTTAAGCCATATCGGTTTTCAAATATTGTGTAATGCTCAACTTTACCCACCCTTACGGTATTTTGATGTTGACAGCATACCCCTCTGCAGTGTATGATATACAGCATATTCAAAGATCGGAGGAAACAGAACTTGGCAGCAGATATAGGACTCATCGGTTTGGCAGTGATGGGAGAGAATCTTGCACTCAATATTGAAAGCAGAGGGTTTGAAGTAGCGGTTTTTAACCGAACGGTCTCACGGGTTGATGATTTTATCGCCGGTGCAGCAAAAGATAAAAATATAGTAGGTGCACACGCCATTACCGAGTTTATTAAACAATTGGATATACCCCGAAAGATCATCTTAATGGTCAAATCGGGTGAACCTGTTGACGCATTTATTCAGTTACTCGTACCTCATCTTTCTCAAGGTGATTTAATCATAGATGGTGGTAACTCCAATTTCAATGACACAATACGCCGTCATACGGAACTTGATGAAAAAGATATACTCTTTATCGGTACAGGAATTTCAGGTGGAGAAGAAGGTGCATTAAAGGGCCCCGCAATGATGCCTGGGGGGTCACCTGAAGCTTATGCACTTGTAGAACCAATTTTCACGAAAATTGCAGCCTATGTAGATGGCACACCGTGTTGTTCCTATATCGGCCCGAACGGTGCCGGACATTATGTCAAAATGGTGCATAACGGCATTGAATACGGAGATATGCAACTGATTTGTGAGGCATATTCCCTGATGAAAAACATCTTGGGTATGAACGCAGATGAGATGCACAAGGTATTTAACAAATGGAATCAAGGAGAACTCAATTCCTATCTCATCGAAATCACTGCTGACATCTTTACACAAAAGGACGCAAGCGGTACACCCTTTGTTGATGTTGTGCTTGATCAAGCAGATCAAAAGGGGACAGGAAAATGGACAAGTATCTCCGCATTAGACCTCGGCATTTCTGCTCCTACAATCGCTGAAGCGGTCTTTGCACGATGCATCTCTGCAATCAAGAAAGAAAGGGTAGACGCTGCAAAGGTGATTAAAGGTCCTAGCGGAACCTATGATGGAGAAAGAAAAGAAGTCTTAACTGCTATCCACAATGCATTATACGCAGCAAAAATATGTTCTTATGCACAAGGATTTGCACTGATGCGGGAAGCAAGCGTTGAAAACAAATGGGACTTAAATCTTGGTCAAATTGCATTAGGATGGCGTGGCGGATGCATCATAAGAGCAAAATTCCTGCATCGAATCGCAGAAGCTTATGAACGTCAACCTGACTTGGCACATCTATTCCTTGATCCATATTTTAAGGATGTTATCGAGAAATCTCAATCACACTGGCGAAATGTCGTCAGTACAGCCAGTCACGTTGGTGTGCCAATTCCTGCATTCAGCTCTGCCTTAGCCTATTTTGATAGTTACCGCAGCAGTAGACTCCCTGCTAATCTAATTCAAGCGATGCGTGACTATTTCGGGGCACATACCTATCATAAAATTGACTTAGAGGGTAATGTAATTGTCAACGAAAACGGTGAACCGACAGTTTTCCATACAGAGTGGATGGTAGCGAACCGTCCAGAAGTAATTGTTGAATAGAGGAGGTAAAATGACTCAAGGACCACAACAAGCATTATACAATTTTAAACCACAACACGATTTTTTTGTTGGGATTGACTCAGATGGATGCGTCTTCAACAGTATGGAGGTTAAACATAACGACTGCTTCAGTGTAAACGTCGTTAAACATTTTGGGTTAGCATCCATCTCAAGACAAGTGCATCAGGCATGGGATTTCGTCAACCTTTATTCAACAATGCGAGGAACAAACCGGTTTAAAGCACTACTGCTGGTATTTGATTATCTTCGCGAGATGTCTCTCGTTAGAAAAATGGGGTTAGAAATACCTGAATTACAACACCTAAGAGGATGGACTGAAGTTGAGACAAAACTCGGTAATCCTGCACTACAGGAAGCGATAGAGAACACAACCGGTAAAAGAAAGGATGAGTTGAACTATGTTATGCAATGGAGCCTTGGTGTGAACGAAAGTGTCGCTGAGATCGTCTACAATTTACCCCCGTTTCCTGGTGTCCGGGAAGCATTACAACGACTGCAAGGGAAAGCGGATGTCATTGTTGTCTCCGCTACACCTGACGAAGCACTTAAACGTGAATGGGACGAACACGATATAGACCAATATGTTGCTTTGATTGCAGGACAAGAGATGGGAACGAAAACCGAACATCTTACAATTACAACAAAGGGTAAATATGCAGAAAATCGTGTCTTGATGATCGGGGATTCACCAGGGGACTCAAAAGCAGGTCAAAGCGTAGACGCACTGTTTTTTCCTATAAATCCCGGTGCCGAGGATACTTCATGGGCACACTTTCTCGATGAAGGAATTGATAGATTCTTCAACAGACAATACGCAGGTACCTATGAAAACAAACTGCTAAAAGCATTTCAAGAATTACTACCTGAAACGCCTCCATGGTCAACGGATTAGAAAGGTCTATTATGAAAATACTGTTACAACATAGGGTTGAAGGTGAACAATTAGAAAGATTAGAGAATATTGTCGGTGATGAACATACTTACATTATGGCGAACTCAAGAGATGAGATTCCTGAGGAAGGTAACGATGCTGATATTTTCTTCGGTTTCTGTAGTGAGGACATATTCCCACTTTTAGTCAATATCAAATGGATTCAGGCTTCAAGCGCAGGAATGGATAAACACATGTATCCTGCAATGTGTGAGAGTGATGTGATTCTAACCAATGCTGCAGGACTCTACGGTACACACGTCGCGGATCAAGCCTTTGCACTCCTACTCGGTTTAGCACGCGGGATACATCATTTTGTTCGTAACCAGGACATACATAAATGGGGCGGTAGTAGATACCCGATGATTGAAATAGACGGTCTCAAAATCGGTATTGTCGGTTTAGGTGGTATCGGCATGCAGATGGTGAAACGCGCGAAAGGATTCGACATGTATGTTATCGGTGTTGATGCTTACCGAACAGATAAACCCGATAATGTTGATGAATTGTTACCGATGGATAAACTGACAGATATGATGAGTCGTGTAGATGTTGTCATGATTGCATGTCCATTGACAGAGGAAACACGTGGATTGATTAATGCTGAGAACTTGTCTGCTATGCAACCCACTGCCTATCTCATAAACGTTGCACGAGGTCCGATTGTCAAGGAAGATGACTTAATTGAAATCTTGCAGGAAGGTAAAATTGCAGGAGCGGGTTTAGATGTAACAGAGATGGAACCGTTGACAGATGATAGTCCGTTGTGGGATATGCATAACGTGATTATTACGCCTCATGCTGCGGGTGGATCTCAGCATCGTATGCGGCGTATTACCGAGTTTTTTTTGGATAACCTTGAACGGTATCTGAAGGGTGAAGAGTTGAGGAATATTGTGGACAAGCAGCTTGGGTTTTAAAGATGATTGGAAACAAAATGAGAAGGTTTGGTATACAGGGACCTGTGAACCCTGAACAGCACTATGTTGTCGGTCGGACTGAAGAACTCACCGACTCATTGACGAGTTTGATGGTATCCCTCAGACAGTCCTGAGCGATTTCTTGTATGCACTTCGCCGTATCTATATCTCCATAACGTCTCCCAGATGTCCGCATAGCCTTGGGATTATCGGTGTCAAGAACATTGCACATCGCCAATATCCGCAAAGACCCTCGGTTTCAAACTATACTTATGCAAGTCGTCTCTTATGAGAACAGCGTGCCATTTAATCCTGACAACGACATTATCAATGAACTCGCTACGCATGGTGTCATTACCAAAGGAACCGACAGAAAGTGTGAGGTAATCAATCCGATTTACCTGTACCGCATAGTGCAAGCGTTCAAACCGGTAGTCAACGGATTAGAAGACGACTACTTTCCCGAAAACGCTGATGGATTTCAATATCTCACGACCGATGGACACATTCAGATGGGACGACTCCTGAGAAACTTCCGTAACTTCATTAATCGCGTAGGATTCAGGATCCTACAAGTTCCTGAAACACCGCAAGAATTTATCGGACAGCACCTCTTGTTTGCTTATCTCGATCAGTTCGTTACTAGTGTGAATGGGACAATGTATATGGAAGTTCCAACAGAGTGCGGTAGAATGGATCTACGCATTTTACATAACGGAAAGAAATATATCGTTGAAACAAAGATCTGGAGAAGTGAGAAAGGTTATGTCAAAGGGAAACAACAACTCGCTTCGTATCTGGCTACAGAAGGTGTAACAGAGGTGTTTTACGTGGTGTTTGATCATCGCGAAGTGCCAGAACCACGCACTGAGACAGATATGTTAGATGGATTGACGATTCGGAGTTATGTTGTTCCTATTGTGCAAGAACGTCCTTCAACTGAAAACATTGATTAGAGATCCTTATGACTTTACTATATTTAAATTCATCAATCACAAATATCTTGTGTAATCAAGAGGCAAAATCAGTTCTTTTTCAAGATTACAATTCGATTGGTGTTCGTGCCCTTTTCGTTGTTGTCAACACCCCAACAATTTGCAGTCTTTGTGAATTTCTGTTCGTTTATTACTACTTCTTCTGGCCTTAATCCTGCTACAAGCGCAGCCTTTGCTACGGACTCTTCTAAATTGACAGTTCCTTTCCGTACCTCACCCACCTCAAATGCAATTTTTCCAGTGGGTTTTAGTATTCGATTTAACTCAACAAATACGGCTGTCATACGAGTGATCCAATCTTTAAGCGATTTTATCTGCCAGATTCTCCCCGGTTCAATTTCAATATCACAAAACCACATCCGCAGCCAGTTGTCTTGTTCATAGTCAACGATGTCAAGAAATGGAGGTGAGGTGACTACCAGATCAACTGATTCACTTGAAATCTCAGGGGTATGGTCCGCAGACCGAGTCAGTAGTACTGCATCGTCTCTCCAATAATGGTTTGGTAGTTGTTGACGCAGTAGCTGCTTGGACTTTCGGTAAATCAATGCTTTTGTATCTCGATATTCCGGTTTCTGATTCCGTTTTTCGTTGATTTTTCGTTGCGAAGAAATAGATGTGGCAAGATTGGGTGGCAGTGTGAAAACAGAGAAGAATCCCGGTGAATGTCCTGTGAGACGGCTACATGCTACCATCTGCAACCATGCATCAACGTTATCAGAATCTTCTCTTTCAAAATATGCACGCCAACCGTAAATCTCTCTAAGTGTGTCTATATGGAAAAAGACTAATAGGTCCGGATCAATCTCAGCACCATCTGTTAGATCAATTGTAGCCAATCGCTGTTTAATGTCTATTAACGTAGGTGGATTTAGACGAGGAGATGTGAGTACTTTAGATAGTGGGTTAATATCATTTCCGATAGCAGAATGTCCATGCAGTTGTGCTTCAATTAGCGTAGTACCGCGCCCCATAAATGGATCGTAGATCACTGAGTCAGGTACGCAGAACTTATTAATAAAATAGGCTGGTAGTTGTGGTTTGTAACAAGCGCGATATGAAATCTCATGAATAGAGTGGCAAGCTCGCTGTTTTGAAGTCCAATACTCGTTAGTTTCTATAGGAACATTTAGTGATAGATTATCAACTGAATTAAAATTCAAATATGATTGTATATAGTCCATATTCAGTCATGTTACATTGAAATAGTAATTTGTCAAGTCTTCTTCTGTGTCACTTACCCCCATTTTTAAAATTGTTTTGTTCTATGGTTGTGTTTGTCCGTTTTATGTGTGAGAAGGTCTGTCTTTATGTGGTGAAAAGGTCCAAGTTTTTCAGAAGCGTGATCGTGTCGGGTTTCGCTACACTCTACACGACCTACGAAGCAAACTATTAGTCCTACGCAAAAACTGACAATTCTTAAAACTGAAGAACCCTGCCGACCTACGAAGAAGACTTGACAAGGTACTAGTTACAAAAGCTTTATACACCCTTATGGTTTTGGATTAGCTGTGTGTTTGTAAACGTTGCAATTGTTCTCGGAGTTGTGCGACTTCAGTTTCAGCTGCTTCAGCGCGTGCTGCTTCCTGTTCAGCGCGTGCTGCTTCCTGTTCAGCGCGTGCTGCTTCCTGTTCAGCGCGTGCTGCTTCCTGTTCAGCGCGTGCTTCGGCTGATTCGGTTGGGGTCTGCAGCCATGCACCCGCAACAGGATCATAGAGTCCTAACCCTCCATCATCCACATGGAAATCTAAACTGAGAACATCAGAATGTAAACCACCATCTGCATGCTCAGATACAGGAACATAAACACCATCAACTAATGTCCAACCCATCAGTTGAGATGGCAAGAATAACCCCTCCGCATCATATAAAAAGTAATCTTGGATTCTTAAAGAGGCATAGAGGTCCATTTTTTTTCCTAAATCTTCATCATAAGTGGTTTTGCTACTCAACTCCATCACAAAGTCAGGCAGTTTACCTTCTACCCACACAAGATACGTATTCCGCCTTTTTTTATCTAATCCGAAAGAGACTAACACGTCCGGTGCGACGACTTGGTGCGGGTCGCCTTCCACGTAATACATCAGTAAATCACCAGAGACGTAAACATCCGGTTGTTGTGCGTAATGTGCCCTAAGTGTATCTATTGTGCAATTGAGTATATCTCTGTGCAGGTCGCTTGCAGCCATAGGTTTACCATCCGTGTCAGGGTAATATATTGGTGTGTCTGTTGGAACAGAAGATATTTTCCGCTTAGCTGTATACGTTGTCATTGGTGTTTCTCCTTTTAGTCAAACACATAAATAAAAATCAGGTTTATTCAAAACAAAAAATCACTAAGATTTAGTGTAACCTAATTGTCTGAAAACACCTTTATAATCGGATTGAGTTGTCCCCGTATAATACAGAATACCATAAAAACACTGCGTTAACAACAATTTTCTTATAAATATTCTTGATTGTTTAAAATTGACATGCACAACGTCCTGAAAAAACGATGATTTTGAACACCCGTTTCATTTATCACGATGTGGTCGCCTTCAGTCCACTACCGGTAAGGATAGATACGGTTGTCCCTCCACTGTTTTGGAATGAATAGGATAATACTGTTTTGATCATAATCTTGGACCTTGATGGTTTTTGCCAGTGAATAGGATGCAGTTGTTCTTCTGTATCCTATTCCAATTTTCCGTTATTTTTCACAAACCTGCTTACCGAAGCCTTTTTGAATATCGTCAATATCCTTGACCACCCTTAGTTTGTCACTTACCCCCATTTTTTCATGAACGCTTCTGTGTTGGGTGTTTGGTGAAAGAAATGCTGGAAAAGTAGGTGGTTTATGGTAGAATACCTCCTTAGAAAGATTATTCTTTAGGAATACAAAGGAGGCATTCTGATGAGTTACACCCGAAAACGGGCGAATCCGAGAAAGATTATAGCAGGTTTCCAAAAGGTTTTCAAGCAAGTGTCGGTAAAAAAAAACGAGTATACGGAACTTCTTATTGACAGTCCTTGCGGTTAGCGTCTCAAAAACCTTTCGTATTAACGAGATCGCTTCTCGTTTACCGATAGATGTTGCAAAAGAAAAATCTAAGCAAAAAAGGTTACTGCGTTTCCTTGACACACCCTTTCCATATCTGGATGTGATGCGAGCATGGTTGGCTTATGTGACACAGGAAGTGTGGCGTTCAAAGCGTGCAAAGCAAGAAGCACTCGTTTTGATAGATGAGACCGATTTACTGGCGGGATGGAAGGCGATTGTTGCCTCGGTTCCGTTCCGCAACCGTGCGATCCCAATCTATGGGTGTATCTATAAAAACGAGGAGATTTCAAATGTAACCTATAGAAGTCATAATGAGATTATCCAAAACTTCTGTGTTGTTCTGCACCAACAGGTTCTTCAAGTGGCAGGCGTTGAACCTGTATATGTTTTTGACCGTGGGTTTGCCCGTGCACGATACGTCATCAAGTTTCTTGACGATAGAGGTATCAACGTCTTGATGCGTGTCCCCCGTAACGTCAGCGTTCGTGTGGATGGAAGATGGCGAAAACTTGACGACTTAGAAGAGGGAGGGTATGCAAATGGACTTTACCAGAAGACCGAAGCTATTCCCCTCAACCTTTATGTCGTCCGAGACGAAGCCCAGGATGACCCGATGTATCTGATCTCCAATCGCACAAAAGGCAGACAGATACACACTTACTACAAACGCAGGATGCAGATTGAACACGGGTTCAGAGACATCAAGTCGTGTTTCAACTTCAAAGACCCCGTTTTGAAAAAAGCAGAGAAACCCCGCATTGAGATGCTTTTCCTAATCGTTGTCTTCACTTATGGACTTCTGTTTATAGCTTATGAGAAGACGGCAGGTTTCGGGGCGAAGACTTTTCAATCTAAACGCAAGATCTATTCAGTGATAACGATCATAAAAAAGGGCATTGACGAGTGGTGGACAAAGGAGGAACTCCTCTTATTTACCAAACAGACGTGCCTGAAAAACTTAGACTTTCTCACCACGTAACGAAAGACTTTCTCATGCAAAAACCATACAAACACAACCATAGAACAGCAAAAAATAAAAATGGGGGTAAGTGACTTCTTCTGTAGGTCGATTAGTGTGAAGTGACACCCGATACGTATTGATTGGAACTATCATGTCGCCAGTTAATATTTTAATGGTGCTACGCTCTACCTATAGGTGTGAACTTAAGGTTTTTTATCCAGACAGTCTCTCAAGTCCCTAATGAAGATTGAATAAATAATCAGGTAATTCTACTAATAAGACTCATCGTAGGAGTAAGGTTTCATAGGGGCGGGGTTTCCCCGCCCACGTGTTACCCAATTAATAACTTAATCTTCATAAGGCATTCATAGCGTTGATTTATGGGGGTCGCTTCGATCTACCCGACCTACAATATATGCGTATCTGTCCTTCCATCGACTTTTGGGATATTGATTCTGCAAAGCCACTAAAAAAGCTCAAATCTATGGCGGGATGGGATTATGAGGACCTTTCTGCAGAAATAAGGGTGTTTCTAAACAGACAATAACGACTTGTGCGAAATGAGTTTTTTATGAAGATAAAATCAGTATAAAATCAGGTCAGCATGATTTTTCACTGAAAAAACTTGAAAAACGTTTGACATCCGTATTATCATGTATTATAACAAGGTTGTGAACAAGTAGGTTCTTAGCAAGAAACTGCGTTATCGTGTAGTTTATTTTTCATATTCATGGGGTTTAATTTTAACAATGAGAAGTCAACAGTTGGAATTCTTAATCAGTAATAAACGCACCCAGCAGATACCTATCTTATGATCTTGGAGGCACAAGATGAGACAGAACTACAAATCCCTTATCACATTAAGGAGAATATCTCATGAGATATAAACTATACTAGGGGTTCGGTATCCTCATTATCTTATTGATATGTGCTTTTGTGTTTGTGATGATTAACGAGATCAATGAAAATCGTGAATTGAAAGACCAGCTAGCAGAATTGGAAGTACTGAAAAAACAGATCAATGAGCGTAAGGTTGCGGAGAATAACCCGCCCCCTGCTGAACCGGGTTATAAATGGGTTCGACATGGTGACCACTGGGATAAAGTACCGACACAGACACAAACACAATCCTCAACAGTGACTTCCTCTGTGGAAAACGGAGAGATGGAGTCTGTGAAGAACGTAGAAACGACACTTATGGAGAACGTAGAAACGGAAGAAGTACGTATGTCTCCGTTTGGCTTCAGGCCCTATCCAGAAGTGCCAGAGGATATGCCAGGTAGGCATCTTTATATATCATGGGAAGATAGAACACCCGGTTCCGAACTCCTATCTCGTGTCCTGATAAAATTATGGACATCGGGGGAAAAGAATTTTCGGGGTGGCAGTACTCACGAAGGGAAAATCTATCCTCACTATAATGACGTTGTCTATGTGAGTCGCAGACCGATTATTGGTAAAATAAGTGGAAAAATTACGGGGTATGTTACGCATACGAAATCAGGTCCTCATGTCAACTTTACAGAAGACGATCTTTTAGATCCACCACCACATTTACGCGTTTTAGATTTAGAAACGTCCGGTATTGATCCGTATCAATACTTAGACTTACCTTACAAAAAAGGAGAAAAGTAATGTATAGACAAATTCTTTTGACAACATGCATCAGTTTTTTCATTATAGGTGTATACTACGGACATACAGAACCTTGGCCATACAATGACAACTTACCATCAAGTGTCTATGCGGATGTGCATGGTTCAGGTAACAACGACATAGTTCTCAAACCCAAAGGACACACAACGGAAATCCACGTTCATTGCATCGGCTTTGCACATTGGGATCGCAGGGGATATTATACCATCGCTTGTGAGGCAAAGAGAACCGAGAAAGGAAAAGAGAATTGGACTGACAATGATTTTGAGGACGAACAAGATCTCAAGATGGATGATTTTAGAGATGGTTTACGTGAAATTGTTGAAATTAATACATCTATAAAAAGTGACTTTTTTACGAGTGACTATGTAACCTGGAAAGGTAGTGCAACTGTTGTAGACGAAACAACAGGTTTCTCGTCAATAGATTTTATGAAAGATGGTGTGCGTGGGCACCGTATTACTTTTCCCGAGGCGGGGGAAGTAGCAGTCCCCGACAGACCGGCAGGTTTTAATCTAAGGTCGGGTCGTACTAGCATTCATTTGAGGTGGGAAGATTCTCCTGACAATGGTGGTTCTGAGATTACAGACTATGAATATCAATATAGGTATAGGTTAACTCAGACGCGTTGGGATTCATGGTCAGAGTGGAAGTCTGCTGGAAAGGACAACTATGAGTTAATCACTGGGTTGAAAAAAAATAGGCTTTATAGTGTTCGTATGCGGGCAGTTAATAGTGTCGGTAATAGTTCAGTGACCGGTATTAAGTTTATTGGCATGAAGCAATCACGATGATTTTCGTTGTAAATATGACGTTTATCCCTTGATGTTAAATTATCAACAGGCAGATATCTGAGAGGATTTCTGCCTTAATTACTACCTATCATTTTCTCTTTCAAGATAGGTACGCCAACCGTAAATCTCATTAAGTGTGTCTATATGGAAAAAGACTAATAGGTCCGGATCAATCTCAGCACTATCTGTTAGACAATTGTAGCCAATCGCTGTTTAATGTCTATTAACGTAGGTGGATTTAGACGAGGAGATGTGAGTACTTTAGATAGAGGATTAATATCATTACCGATGGCAGCGTATCCATGCAGTTGCGCTTCAATTAGCGTAGTACCGCGTCCCATAAATGGATCGTAAATCACTGAGTCAGGTCCACAGAACTTATTGCCTAACTTAATCTTCATAAGGCATTCATAGCGTTGATTTATGGGGGTCGATTCGATCTACCCGACCTGCATATAAGAATTGGCTAAGCACAAGTGTCTTGTAGCTTGGCTTGATAAATCAAAAAATTTCCATTGAAATGGTGTCGCAGGACGAAACTTTTCGTTTGAGAAAACAGTTTAGAGCAATTCATTTGTTCAAAAGCGATTTTCATCTTGTGTTGCTGTTGTTTCAGCTCAATATCAGAATGACATGGTACTGCGAAATTAAGTGTATTGTCATACAATTGAGGGTACTGATTTGCATTCAATATATTTGCTCCAGCTTTCACTTCAGTCATTATTCGGAATTGAAGTTTTACTGATGCTTTGTCTACTGTTCTTACTTTACTGAAAGTCTGTTGTTCACTAAAAAGATCCAATAATTTTTGTCTCATTTCTGTAGACAAGGATTCACCAAGTTCGTCTAAACGTTCTTCCAAAGCTTGATCAAATGACTGCGAAATAAGTTCCGATATAGGTATTGTTTCAAAGAACTTCCCATGAGTCAAGCAGATTTTCACATTACCTTGTTTTCTTCCATGAACTAGATAGAAAACTGGACGCGTAAGTAAAGATAAAATATCATCTCCCGCTTCTTGCATCTGTGTTCGGATAGTATTTATGTTTCCTGATGTTAATTTGCTTATATCCTTTTCCCCTGTAGGAATGGTTGAGTTAAAGGATGAAACAGAGTATGAGTTACTATCCTTAAGTTCAATCAATTCCCCTCCGCTGAATTTGACATCATGATGATTAAGTTTAATTGCTAAATCTGGAAATCTACCCTTATTGTTGCATGACAACATTCTCTCATCAAAAGAGAAACTTTCAAGTTTTTCTACTGTGCTTAGCTGTTCTTTTTTCTGACACAAGTCTGCGAAGAAATGATAGATTGAATATGTCATTTATTGCTGTCGTTCAATAAGAGTCATCTGTTCAATGTGGACAGACTCTGATGATGTGGATTTGTTCTTTTCAGATTGTTCACACCAAATGGCATCCAAATTCTGAGTGTAAGTGTAATCCTTGTAGTAGCGGGATACATCATCAGATTCTCTCTGTTCAGATAGTCTGCGTTGAATGAGATTTACATTGAATTCATCAATCTCAATACCAATAGACTCTCTACCCAACTGCTCAGACACAACCAAAGTAGTACCTGAACCTGCAAACGGATCAAGCACAACATCACCAGGTCGCGTTGAGGAAAGGATAATTCTTAGGAGGAGTTGAATAGGGGATTGCTGTTTGTGAAGACGTTTTCCTTCACTATCTCGCAACGCTTCCTCACCAGCAAAATAGCCTGAAGTTAACTCTCGAATATCATCCCAAACATCTGTAACATACATACCATTTTCACGGTTATATTTATAGCCTGACGGCAAAGGAGGATCAATACGAAGACGATTGAAAACACGCGGTGTTTTACCCTTAGTAGCAAAAGCAATTATCTGATAATGTTTTCCATATCTTTTCATTCCTGGAACAGCGGAAGTTTTCTTTTTCCATATAATCAGATTTTGAAAGGTCCATCCACTATTCCGTAGACACTGCAAAACATACTCTGTGTTTTTCTCGCGTTGCATGAAATAGATTGCGCCACCCTCAGAAGTAAGTGAGAATACAATTTCACAGATTTCCTGCATCCATTTCCAATATGCACTTGAGGGGAGATTGTCGTCCCATACATTATAGGTTTTAGATTGATTGAATGGTGGATCAAGAAAGGAAAGGTCTATTTTCTTCCGTATGTTGTCAGACTGCAAGACAGTTGAACAACAGCCATGTAGCACTTTGCACGTATCGCTCAAAGAATATTCCATGGTGACAAGTATTCCCGAATTAATCAAATATCAGAGACGATGTATCTTCAATGAATTACTGTCTTGAAGATAATTGGATTTACCTATCTCTGTCTACACGGTATAATGTTTTACAAATTCTTCGTCAAGGTTTTCTAAGACATCTTTGGCATCGGGGGGAGTAGTTTGTTCTGGTGTCACTTCAGCCTCAAGGAATCCGTTCTCTTCTAACACGTTTTCTTCAACATAGATCGGTACTTCACACCGGAGTGCGAGCGCAAGTGCATCACTTGGACGAGAATCTATTTCATAAGTTTCACCGTTTGCCTCAAGTTTGACCTTTGCATGGAAGGTAGACTCTTCTATGGCATTGATGCATATAGATTTTACCTTTGCTGATATAGTGTCAAGGACGTTCTTTAGCAGATCGTGTGTCATTGGACGTAGGATGGGTATGTTTTTCAGACAGAACTCTATTGCCCACGCTTCTGCCTCACCAATCCAGATTAGCAAGATCCGCTTAGAATCACCTTCTTTCTCCTTTAGGATAACAAGAGGTGCGCGTGCGCCTTGATCAACGGTGAGGAATTCTATGTTTACTTCCACCATGTTAAGACTCCTTTTCAATGAATCCTTATTTATCCATCACTTTTTTAGCACATAGACTTACAGTAGGTCTTGAACTTTTAGTTCGGTATTCTTGCAGTAATGTAAGAATGCGCTTGTTTCGCTTCTGAGTAGTTTAGGTTGTCAATCCAGTGAACATGACGTTTGACGTTAATCTCAAGTCGTGCTTGTCCTAAGAGTCTATGTTTGAGCAATCTTGCAAGTTTCACAGCAATAATTTCGCTATAGAACAGATTACATCGTATATTTGTGTATGAGATAATGATGGAGGTGGCGGGAATTGAACCCGCGTCCGAAAGCATATTGATAAAGGCTACTACATGCTTATCACAAGTTTAAGTTTTCATCATTTATGTTCCCCTGTGCTGGAATCAGAAATGACTATCTCAAGTATGTTTCGCGATTTACCCCTTGAGAACAACTAAACCGCTATCCCGTATTACGGCGCTTTAGCATCTCTGACGGGCAGCAGATCAGCCAAGCGTAGCTGCGTATTAAGCAGCTAGTGCTAATTCTTCATCAGCAATTATAGTTGTTCCGCCTATTTTACGAGGCCTGCGGAGACCTCGACATGCAACCTATATCGCAATTACCTCCGTCGAATCCTGGTCACCCCCAAATTATAATATGGGATCAAGTATAGGTTCGTATTTCACGGTTAGCGTGTTCACGTTCAATTTTATCCCGTTTGTCATAGAGACGTTTCCCCTCAGCGACCGCGATTTCTAATTTAACTCTTCCTTCATTGAAGTATGCTTGAGTTGGTATGAGGGTCATTCCTTTCGACTTTGTTGAACGTTCAAGCTTATTAATTTCTCTCTGATGTAGCAATAGTTTTCGAGCACGTTTCGGGTCATGATTCATGCGATTGCCTTGATCATACAGACCGATAAACGCATTAATAAGAAACGCCTCTCCTTCTGAGATTTGTGCATAACTATCTGTGAGATTCATCTGTCCATTTCGAATCGCTTTTACTTCTGTGCCTTGCAATACGATGCCTGCTTCATATCTATCATGTAGATGATAGTCGTACCTTGCTTTCCTATTGACAGTGATAACAGCATTCTGCATGGCTTTCTTATTCTTTTTCACAATAAGCGTTATTATAACATATAAATTTGATACATGCAAACAAATTCTATTTAAGGTTCGTATAGTATTCACATGGCTCTTCTAAGTCAAGGAGGACTTTTGATCCAATTTTGAGATGCCTTCCGTTAAGTGCCACGAAATGTTTACCACGTAAAAACAGATATTCACCTATGAACGCTACTGTTTCCTCTCCTACCTCGGTTGACATATTTGCGTAACCGTCATCAGAAATCAGATATACATCTGTTCCGTAATCTGATATGACAGTGAAAGCACTTGCTAATACATCCGCATTTGCTTCTACTGTGAGTGTTTTAACTAACGGATGTTTATCTACCTCGGTTTCTAAAGGGAATAGGACGACATTCATGTTTGCAGGTAATTGACACTGTGCCTGATATGTAACTCGACTTCCATTCATAAGGATTGTTACGTTGGTTGGATCAACAGAACAGATAAATAAATTACTCTGTCTCGGATCCTGAGTTATCGTCTGACCTTTAGTTGCCACAATATGTGGCATGGTGTCTTGCAGTAAGTTCGGGTCGAGATGAAATACCTGCTGTATCTGATGTTCCGCATCCCCCAGAATTAGGTCATGTAGAATGAAATAGGCACCTTTTATGTAGAATATAGAACGTTTATGTTGATAGTCAGTCGCTTTGTGCCATCCCTCAACAAAGTCGAATGCAGTAGTCGTAATCCAGCGTGTATCTGGGTCAGGTACGATCTCTGGTTCGGAGGGTTGCCTTTTTGCATCGATAAGAAATATGGTATTGTCATTACTTCTGTTGCTGCAAGAGTTTTTATGTTTAATCAGTTGCTGTCCATTTGCATATAATGAGAAACTCAATTTTTCATTTGAACCCATTTTCCCAGCAGGTCCACCATCAAAAAATAGGTATTGTGCATTACTTTCAGATCCATCACACATAACATAATAACCTGTATAAGGCATCGCGTCAGATAATTCCCTGCGTTCATATTCTTTCCAATCAATACGATTTTTATATCTAAGTTCTGTAATATACGGATTGTAACGCGAATTTTGACCTATGGGGGGAAATGACAAATCGGGTTGACGAAGAGAGATACAGGCATTCACTTGTTTTTCCAACAAGAACTTCATCTCTTGAAGGCATGCAAATGGATAAGTGATATTTATATTCTCATAGAAACTTAGAAATCTTGAGAAATCTGAAATCGCTTCAAATTGGGAAATAAGCGACTTGTCTTTGTGAAATCCATCGGGATAGAAAAACGAATCAACGATCCATTTGAACCGGCGAGAGACCATTGTAATTAGTTGTTTAGTGAAACGAGGTTCTAGATTAAGGTAAGCTGCAATCCCCAATTCCGTAGTGGAAGAGATAGGAGGTGATGGATCCCCTAACAGATGAACTAAATTGTCAAGACTGTATGCTGCATGGCGAAATGCAGACGTAATCTCAGAATCTGTATAATTTAAAGAAAACCTAATATCATTCTCAGAAGTAACGTTTTTCTTTAAGACACTATTATATCGAACAATTGCTGTTTTAAGAATTGGAAGATCTAACGCATTAGCCAGTGAGAAAGTTGTGGTCAGTAAATATCTGGTATGTGTATCTGCAGTGGATGGTACTGCTTCTCCGAGTGCCATAGAAATCCTACTGAAACCTGTTAATCTCCAAAGTTCAGCTTGCTGTATCTGGTCACAGATACAACCCATCAATGCTAACGATATCCCAGCCGATAGTTTCTCATTTTGTGATGTTGTTTCATGAAAGGTGTATAGATATTCTGTATGTTCCAATAGTATCTGTGCAAGTTTTCTCCAGTCAGACAGATTTAAGTCTTCATAGATTGAGATCGCGATCCCCTCAATGATACGTGCTGCGACAGATTCAATATGCCAGGGTGGATGATTCTCAGTAAATACAATGGGAGTTGGATGTTCCTGAGAAAAGGTGTAAAGCTCTTCAAAATCAGCGATCGGTTCAAAATGCTCTAAAAACGGCATGGTACGTCTTGCAAGTGTTGATGCCAACACATCCGTATGTTCTGATTGTAGTGTCGTATAATTTCGTAATGTCATTATGCACCGGTTGCACAAAGATCCTAACACTTTGGTAAAAATTGAAACTGCTGCTTTTTAGGTAATGAAACCTAACTTAATGAATAATATACGATTTCATGTTTATTGTTGCGTAGGTCATAAACTTCTGCTAACATAACCCTATTGTAATTATAGCAGTTATGGTGCGTTAAATCACCCTATATCTACATATTCTATGGGAAACGATATAACAACACTTTATGCTACAACCCGCACAATCAAACAGAATGTACTACAACCCGCACAACCTAACTTATGAACATTCGCATTCAATTGACTCTTAGTTATATAGGCATCGTGCTAATAGTGCTGTTTGCAATTTATTTTTTTCTTGGCGGAGCCCTCGAAACAGTATTGAGTGACCGCATTACCAATGCGTTGCAGATACAAGCAGCACTGACCCGAGAATTTCTGATTGAAGAACTCCCTGATAAGGATCAGTTTAACTACGATAGAATTGACGCTCTTGTTGATAGACTCGGTAAAGCAGGTAAAGTTCGTCTAACCTTCATAGATGAGAATGGCTTAGTTTGGGGTGATTCTGAAAGAGATGGTCCGTCGCTCAGGGAAATGGATAATCATCTCAATCGCCCAGAAGTCAGACAAACTATTGTGACAGGATCTGGTATGATCAACAGAAAGAGTGATACGACACAGACAGAATATAGATACTTTGCACTCCCTATTGATAGGAACGGTATATCCATCGGTTTCTGTCGTGTTGCTCTCCCCGTGGAGACAGTTAATAGTGCACTAGGCAACTTGCGTAGAATGTTGCTATATGCGACTATTGCAGGTTCTATCCTTGCAATTCTATTCGGTTTTCTCAGTACAGGTGCAATTGTAAAACCGATAAGAAAACTGACTGAAACCACACAATCTATCGCTGCAGGAGAGATCACTTCAAGGGTTAAGGTTAAATCGAATAATGAGATGGGACAACTCTCCCGGCACTTCAATATAATGACTGACAGAGTTCAAGAGCAGATTGATATGATATCGGTAGAGAATAAACGTCTTGAAACTATCTTAAACAACATGAGTGAAGGAGTATTACTGATAAACGAGGTAACCGAAATAACTTATGCTAATCCTGCTGCTATTGTGATGCTAAACCTACCTGAAATGTATATCGGTAGAGCGTTGATTGAAATCAATCGTATACCGGAACTACAAGCACTGCTTAGAGAAGCAGAACATACAGAATCTGTAGCTTTTGCAGAAATTCGTCTTGAGAATCTCAGGGAATCAGAAGCAGAGGTTACGATAGTTCCTGTTTTTGCAGAAAATGAGTATGTGATTGTTATCCACGATGTGAGTCATATCAGACAATTGGAACGGATTAGAGCAGATTTCATGGCGAATGTTTCGCATGAATTGCGGACACCTTTAACCACAATTCAGGGATATGCTGAGACGTTGTTAAACACAAAGTCATCTAAAAATAAAAGACGGAAGGAATTCACTGCCAAGATATTGCAGCATTCAACCCGTCTAACCCGGTTAGTTTCAGATTTACTGGAATTAGCACGACTCGAATCGGGAGATATTGAGTTGAAACGGACTGTATGTCACCTAAATTCTTTCCACGAACAGATTAAGGATATGTTTGAACCTATTTTGGAGGAATTGGAATTGACGTTACAGTGGGATATACCTGAAGACTTACCTAAAGTAAGTGTAGACAGGCAACTTTTCATGCAGGTATTCGTTAATCTCATTGACAATGCCATAAAATACTCACCGGATAAATGTGTGATAGAGGTCTCAGCAGAAATACGAGAATCAGACGATGAAGTCATAGTACATATAATGGATACTGGAATCGGTATCCCGTTAGAATCGCAATCGCGGGTATTTGAAAGATTCTATCGTGTCAATAAAGACCGAGCACGCGAGATGGGTGGAACCGGTTTAGGATTAGCCATTGTCAAACACATCTTATTGTGCCATGATGGACGAATATGGTTGGAAAGTGAATTGGGACAAGGTGCGGTTTTTCATTTTTCACTACCAGTAGTCTCTGCAGATCGTTAAATCTGCCACATCTCTTGTGTCCACGCCATCTCCCAAAAAAGATATTCATAACGACTGCTGAGTAGAAAACTTTTCTGAAGTCTTTCTTTTTCTATCTGACTGCTGTTTTCTGCCACTTCATTAAGCAAGTTTCGAAGCCATTCCCCTAAAGCAAGGAATTCAGAGGAAGCATACATATCAATCCATTCTTGGTACAGTGGTTCAGGTGAACCACCTTGTTCTGCAAGTGTTGTGCCAATTTCGGCATATCCCCACTGACAAGGTAAAACACCTGCAATAACGTCTGCTAACGTCCCTGTCTGTGCAACATGAAGTAGGTGACGTGTATATGCATGTGTTGTAGGTGCTATAGGTGCAGATTCCATTTCAGCAGGAGAGATGCCGAATTTTTCACAATATCCACGGTGCAGATCCATTTCAGTATTCAAGGTCTCATTGAGGAGTGTTGCAAAAAGAGCCATAGTCGCTTCATCGTGTGCCTTGATGACACCGTAAGCAAATACACGACTGTAATCCAACAGAAATAGATAATCTTGTATCAGATAGAACTTGAATTTCTCTTTCGACAGACTTCCATCAGCAATACCCCGAACGAATGGATGTTTGAGATCAGATTCCCAAATCGGGGCAGCGTATTGTCTGAGTTCATCGGTAAATTTTTTCTTTTGTGTCAACATATCTCCTTATAGATTAACCCAAGTTGCTACCTATGTAGCATAATCTGTTAGATTGTGCTACAAGAACGCAAATTGACAGTGGACGCTACAAATATTTGCTAAAAACTAGTGTTTACAAGTCAAAATCTTGTTGGGAGCAACTTCGATTAGATTAGTAATCCTAATAGTGGATTCCTTAAATTATTCTCTTTATGCTAAAAATTGGGTTCTTTAGACTCTTTTTCTTCCTTGTTTTCTGAATCATAAGTTTCAGTTTCACCTGATTCATTAACTGTAGGTACTTCACTCTCATCGCTTGCAGTTGTTAACTGTTTGATGCGTTTACATAGTCCCTCAAAAAGTGTTGCATTTGTTTCCGCTGCTTTTAGTTCGGCAGATATTTGTGTCCACTGACGTTCGGAAATGTCATTTCTGGATTCTACACTGCACTTGCGTTTCATATAGAACCAAAGATCCTCTTTACTGATGCCTGCCTTTTCAAGTACACCTGAGAGTTTCTTTGCAATGGCAAAGGTGGCTTTCTGTGCATTTGTAATATTCCCACTAGAGTGTTCTGGTTGAGGTTGTCGGAGAGCAGCATGCCCAGTTTTCCCAGCATTCACTTTACCGTGCAGATAATAGTTCAACAATTCCCGTATGACAGGCACGGGTATCAGTTGTTTGATGGCATTTCGCTGTGCTTTGTGAATTGCTTTTGTAAATGCATAAGGATCAGATCGACTTCCGTTCTTTTTCGCTTGCTCGAAAGCACCGAATCGAGATGAACCTGTTATTGTATCAACAGCCTTCACGGTTGCAATCCATGAGTCCTCAGTTTCTTCATAGTTAACTTCTTCAACCTGGATTCCACCACGTCGATTTGCTGCTTCGTTAATGCCTGCTAGTGTCAATCCTTCAACAAGCCGTCCCCCTTGTTTGAAAGAGTAGACATAGTCTTGTATTGTCTGTCCAGTCATTAACTCAATAATAGCTTGATCATCAACTTGATCAACAACTTCGTATTCTGTGGTTACAGGAACCATTTCACCCTTTTTTTCTTCTGACATAGTATTCTCCATAATATGAATATTGATAATTGATTATAGCATGTTTCTCATATTATGTCAATAATAATTATTTATCCGTTAAGTTTCAATAATCTATTGTATTGATGCGTTTATGCGTTTAAACCACATGATACCTTGAACCTACTTTCTACATCTGCTATAATAACAAGCATCTTAGTCTCGGAGTATCAATGTAAATGGCAGTTCCACTTCTTGACATGCAGTCCATTACAAAAGATTTTCCCGGTGTACGTGCACTTGATGATGTAAATTTTGCTGTACATGCGGGTGAAATACATGCCATCTGTGGGGAAAATGGTGCTGGAAAGTCAACGCTGATTAAGATACTCGGTGCTGTGCATCCCTACGGTACGTATGAAGGAAAACTAAATATCAATGGAACTGAACAACGGTTTCAAAATGTGCGCGATGCTGAAAACGCAGGTATCGCAGTTATCCATCAAGAATTAGCACTGATACCTGAGATGACAGTTGCTGAAAACATCTACCTCGGTAGAGAACCGCAGAGATACGGTTTCATTGACAAATCCAAATTATATCAAGATGCAGGAAAGTTATTATCCCAGTTTAACTTAGATATACCACTTCAGGGCAAAGTGGATGAACTTGGTATTGGACAGCAACAACTCGTTGAGATAGCGAAAGCACTGTCACGGAATGCTCGTATGCTTGTTTTGGATGAACCAACAGCGGCGTTAACCCATAGTGAAGTGGATATTCTTAGACATATTTTGACACAACTACATGATAAAGATGTCGCATGTATCTACATTACACACAAACTGAAGGAAATTTTTCAGATAGCCGACAGAGTGACAGTGTTGCGTGATGGTAAGACAGTTGCAACGCACTCTATAGATGTATGCTCAGAGAATGATCTAATTTCGCTGATGGTAGGTAGGGAACTGCCTACGTTTTTTCCTGCTAGAGATAAATCTTCAGCATCATCAGAGGATAAAAAGATTGCACTAAAGGTTGAGGACTTATGCACATATTCATCTGAACCCCCACAACTTGAGAAGGTAGAATTCTCTGTTCACCGAGGTGAAATCCTCGGTATTGCTGGACTCATGGGGGCAGGTAGGACAGAACTCATCTCCGCAATCTTCGGTGCATACACAGACAAATGGACAGGTAAGGTCTACAGAGATGGCACGCTAATCAAGATTCGAAACCCACGAGATGCAATAAGGCATGGTATGGCTCTAGTTAGTGAAGACCGAAAAAAATACGGTCTAATATCGGACGATCTTGTAGTCCGTAATATGACACTTGTGAGTCTTGGTGTATTAAAGGAACTTACAACGTATAACTTGGTCAATCGTGATTTAGAATATCAAAAAAGCAGAGAATCAGTGGATTCACTCCGTATTAGAACGACCTCGCTTGATACACCTGTGAAACAGTTGAGCGGTGGAAATCAACAGAAAGTTGTCTTAGCGAAATGGTTGATGACGTGTCCTGAAGTTCTATTTCTGGATGAACCGACGCGTGGGATTGATGTCGGTGCAAAGGCAGAAATCCACACATTAACTGCAAAACTTGCCGATGAAGGGGTCGCAATCGTCTTAGTGTCATCCGAACTACCTGAAATCTTGGGAATGAGCGATCGAGTCATCGTTTTGCATGAAGGCAGAATTATAAGTGAATTTATTAACGAAAATTTAACGCAGGAAGATATTTTGCGTTGTGCAGCAGGTGCTTAATGGATAAGGTCTTTAGAACAGAAAGTCCAGAGGAAACACAAACCCTCGGCGAAAAACTCGGCAAGAAGTTGAAACCCGGTCATGTCATTGCACTCATTGGTGACCTTGGCACAGGTAAAACATGCCTAACACAAGGCATCGCACGTGGTGTTGGCATAGCACCGAATGAGGTAGTCAATAGTCCATCCTATATTCTTATCAACGAATATACCGGGAATATCCCGATCTATCATATTGATCTGTATAGGATAGAGTCGTCTGAAGAAATCGCTGAGCTTGGGTTGAGTGAATATGTTGATGGTGATGGTATCTGCATTATTGAGTGGGCTGATAGGATGGAAAACGCATTACACGACACATGTATAAAGGTTCACATATCTTGGGAAGATGAGAACTCACGTTCTATCATAATAGAACATTTTCCATCATAATACAAGGGATAACTATGAATAGTGACAGAGGAAATACACGGGATGCAATGCCTAGTGAACAGGTGGGAGAAGGTAGATTAAACCAAATTTCAGAGTTCATTAGCGAGGAAGTAAGTGATACATCAAATTGGGTTGAAATTTACCGCACAAACGATGAATGGGAAGTGAAACTCATTCAAACCACTTTCAACGCACAGCAGATTCGATGCCGACCTGTACAATTAAAAAAGGAAAAACAAACCGCACTATTCGTTGCTCCAGAACATCAGGTCACTGCATTGGAACTAGTCAGTCAGATTGATGTCGTCGTTACACACAGCGAAGTTGAGACACTATCAAAAGAAAAAGCAGCGGTACTCAAAGAACGTGATCTGGCTGCAGTTGAGGACAATCAACAGATAGTAACTGCAGAGGATGGGGAGATTATCCTTGCACAACGTGAGAATATCGGTAGCGTTGTATATGTTACTAGACACGGATACGAGATACGCG
The DNA here is from genome assembly GCA_965208245.1 of Candidatus Poribacteria bacterium. GTDB lineage: Bacteria > Poribacteria > WGA-4E > WGA-4E > WGA-3G > MSPOR6. The sequence goes on along the minus strand of OZ242325.1, from coordinate 2,951,705 downwards.
TTGGTCCTGAACCGTATACCACAGTTGCAGAAAATGACTGGGAGGAATTTACCGATTTTAGTGCACAACGGCAGGAATTTGTGATGCTTCTCAGACACGAATACCCGGAACTCTATGATTGGATACATGAGGAAAAACTATTAGCCGAATTCATTCGGCTAATAGAGATGACATATCAGAATGGTTCTCCTGTTCCTGTGCCAAGACAGCAATACAATGAAACAGCAGAACTGAAACCTATCGTTTCCGATAAAATTAAATCGCCTGCAAAATATACATGAACCAACATAAGCACACTATAATTAACTTACAGTGGAAATTCTATCGCTTTCGCTTGTTCAGAGGACATATAGAATGCCTGCATCAATTCTGTTAAATTACGTCCATCTTGGATAGTGATCGTCATTGGTTCATCGCGGAGGATAGCATTGATCCACTGCTGCATTGGTGTTGGCGGTGCTGTGGGGGCATCCGCAACGTATTTTGCCTTCTCTTCATCGGAGAGTTTTCGCGTCTGAAAATGCATCTCACCGTGTCCAGCAGCAAACGAACCTTCTGTGCCGTATATCTCAAGCATATTCGGACCGGAGCGGTGTATCCAAGCAACATCAATCACACCCAGTGCTTTGTTTGCAAATTCCACAACCGAGACGCTGTTATCATCAATAGGAAAATTGCCTGTGAAGTTATTTATCTTAGCGATTGCACTTTTCGGTTCACCCATCAACCATCGTATAACATCAACACGATGGCAACCTAAATCAAAAAGTGCACCACCCCCCGCACGGACAGGGTCTGCAAACCATGCACTTGTGCCACTGAACCATTTATCAAGTGCAGCAGAGTGAGCGATCCGTCCCCTACCGAACGTTATATCACCGAGTAGTCCATCATCAATCGCTTTCTTTGCAAACAGAATCTCAGCATTCGCGCGAGATGGAAGCGAAATTATGAACTTTACACCCGCTTTTTCAACTGCCTCAATAATCTGATCACATTCTGCAACCGTGATAGCCAATGCTTTTTCGGTGAATATATGTTTACCCGCTTCAACCGCAGCAATCATCACTCGCGGATGGTCAGATGTAATCGCATCCACTGCAACAGCATCAACATCATCACGGCTTAACATCTCATCAAGGTCGGTATAGAAAGGCACACCGTATTGTTCTGCTGCGGTTTTCCCGCCCCCACCATGATCAAAGCCATCCTCGTCCCAAACAGCAACAAGTTCGGTTTCTGGATTAGCGTTAATCTGTCGTGCATATCCGCCTGCATGAACATGCGCCATACTAATTTTTGCAACTCTTATCATTTAATTCTCCTTTTTAATTACCTCGGTTAATACCAATTCGGAGATCGCTCCTATAGCGTATTACGATTTTGTAACCTCCAAATAAAGTTCAGCAAGCCAATTCGGCTTAAGGTTTTCTGATTCATTCTGTGCCATCTGTTCTTGTTGCAACTGACGTATAGTATTCAATACAGCGAATTTCCCATTTTTGAGAATGCCGAGATAGTCTGTCTTGAATGAGATCTCAGCACCAATCCCACAAAGTTTATACACATCCTCCAAGCGATTGGTCGCGATGACGAGTGTTTTCCCCATTGCTTGGAGTTCACACAGTAATTCTAACATTTCAATTTGTCCACGCGGGTCTAATGGTGTTAGCGGTTCATCAAGTAGCCACAGCATCGGTTCGTGCAGAAAAGTTTTCGCAAACAGAAGACGTTGTCGTTCCCCATTTGACAATACCCCAATTAAAGTGTTACGGAGATGCTGAATGTCCATTAATTCAAGCACTGTATCAGTTGCCGCAGAACGTTCCTGTTTCTCTAATTTGTAAGCAGAAGCAAAAAAATTGAGGTAGTCAACTACAGATAAGTCAGGATAACCTTCAAACCCAACCGGTATATACCCGATATGTGGACGCACCTGTTTTAGGTTTGAAAATGCATTTATCTCAAAAATAGAGACAGTACCTGATGTTGGTTTAACAAGCGTTGCCAAGATGTTGATGAGAAGAGTTTTACCTGCTCCGTTTTCACCGAGCAGAATGAGGGACTCTCCTGTTGCCACGCGAAAAGTAAGCTCTGAGAGCAATGGTTTTTTGTCAAAGGATTTACTGAGGTATTGGACATCAAGCAATTACATTCTCCCCTGGGCATTCAACTCAGATCAACCTTCACAGGTTTGCCAAGTTCCGCAGATTGCCAAGCAGCCTCGGTTAGTTGAATAACACGCAATCCATTTTCAACGCCAATCGGATTCTCCGTGCGTTCACCCCGTATCAACTCAATGAAAACGACATCTTTGTTGTCACCTTTAGGCAAATCAGCATTATCAATAGGAGTCGGTTTGCCACCCGATCCTTGACGAAGGAGTTGACCGTCGCGCAGAAAGAGCCCTCCATCCTCCAACCAAATAGAAAAGTCTTCTTGAACACCACCCTGTGCATGTCCAACAATACTAATATTACACAACGCACCCATGTCAAACTTGATGGACATTGCTGTGAGGACATCCACCTCAATATCAAGGTTATCAATCATCGCAAACACCGTGTCCGGACTGGCTTCCAACACCCAGAGAAGAATGTCAATAAGATGGCTACCAGAATCGTTTAACTGTCCGCCACCACCAAGAAATGGATCCTGTCGCCATTTTCCTTGTTGGTTGCGATACCAATGCTGCGATTGGTGTGCAGCAACAAAGTTAACTTTACCAAGTTCACCACTCTGAACGATATAACGGCAATATTGATAGGCAGGACTCAAATGACGTTGATAGCCGATCATCAGGTGTAGACCAGTCCCTTCAACTTTTGCCACCACCTGTTTTGCATGGTCAACGGTACAAACCATAGGTTTTTCCGTATGTACGTGGCATCCAGCATCTAGTGCCGACATGATATGCTCAAAATGTAAACCGTGAGGTGAACTAATAACGACTGCGTCCGGTTTAGCAGTTGCCAACATCTCATTGTGGTCAGCATAAGTAAGGACAGAGCCATCTAAACCGACGGTTTCCTTGAACGCTTTGAGTGCGTCTTCACCCGGATCCGCAAGTGCCACAATTTCTACATCTTCATCACGAGAGACACTACGTCCGTGTCCGCGCGCATTTCCACCACATCCGATAAAACCAAATCTTAATTTCTGTTTTGGCATATATATATTCCTCATTCACTTCTTTTTGTTAAAAGTTACCACGACCCATAACAAAATGCAAGGAATTAATTTGCCAAAACCATTATCACTAACTTACATTTGGATGTGTAAAGTTTTGGTTACATTGGGACAATTTATAGATGTTCCCAGTCCGGTAGGTGCGATTTCCATATCACACCTACCGGACTAGTGTAATCAATATTACCTGATTATTTATCTAATCTTCATCCAAGTGTCGTCTCTTCTAACAAAATATTTACACGCCCTGCTTCCATCCTAGCCTGAAAATAAATTTGCTATCTATAGATATATGTGTTATAATACGGATGATGTAGCTTTATTAAAATTTACGTTATTGTGTATTTAGTTTTTCATATTCGTGGGGTCTAATTTTAACAATGAGAAAACGACAGATGAAATTGCTAATCAGAAGTCAACACACCAGTTAACTATCATCTGATCAAGGTTTTTGTGGCCACTATACTTCTGAGAAAAATTTTAAACCTTATGTTAACTGTCCTCCCCTCCCACGTCACACTCGTTAAGAATTCACTTCGTAAATTCTTATTTGCAGGATTTAGAAAACTGCGATATCGTTATGCTCGCTCCAGGGTTCTTCAGTTTTACACAACCTTTCGCTTGAAGCACGTTGTCAAATATGTCTGTCGCGGCACTCATACGCCTGTTGTCTAACGGAACTTTCGCTTGAAGCACGTTGTCAAATATGTTATTATTTTCATTGTTAGAGAGGATTCATTGATTCTACATTTTTGTAATACTGTATAACATCTCATAAGATCTCTTGGAGGAAGAAAAATGCAGAGCCACGAAGTTGATTACGAAATATTTGGAAACGACATGCAAGTCGTTGAGGTGGAACTGGATAGGGGTGAAACGATAATAGCCGAAGCAGGTGCTATGAACTGGATGGAGGATGACATCACCTTTGAAGCAAAAATGGGGGACGGATCCAGTCCAGAAGGTGGATTGATGGGAAAACTGATCGGTGCAGGAAAACGTGCACTCAGCGGAGAATCTATGTTCTTGACACATTTCACAAATCACAATAGCAACAAAAGAAAAGTTGCATTCGCTGCACCTTATCCCGGACACATCATTCCGGTAAACCTATCAGAGATCGGTGGCGTACTCACCTGTCAAAAGGACGCATTTCTATGTGCTGCCCTCGGCACTGAACTCAATATCGCTTTCTCACGAAAACTCGGCTCAGGATTTTTCGGCGGCGAAGGCTTTATCCTCCAATCCCTATGCGGTGACGGCATGGCTTTTATTCACGCGGGTGGCAGTGTTGTCAAGAAAGAACTCAATAATGATATAATCCGAGTCGACACGGGGTGTCTTGTCGCCTTCACAGCAGGGGTGGACTATGATATAGAAATGACCAAAGGTCTAAAGTCAATGCTCTTTGGTGGAGAGGGGTTATTTCTCGCAACACTACAGGGAACAGGTACCGTCTATCTCCAAAGTCTACCATTCTCAAAACTTGCTGACCGTATCATTGCCCAAGTACCACGTAGCGGGGGTTAAGAACGTGATTATATATTAAAGTTAATGATTAATGAGACATTTCACCATTTATAAAGACCATCCATTGTAGGGGCGAGGTCACCTCGCCCGTTGTTTATAAAGACCACTCATCGTAGGGGTGGGGTCACCTCGCCCGTTGTTTATGAAAGACCACTCTCATCGTAGGGGTGGGGTCACCTCGCCCGTTTTGGAGTGTTTCATTAGTTCTAAATTTTACTATATATTTTGGAGTTTTTGTGAAAATTCGTAGCATTAAAGCGTATCAAGTCGACCTACCATTCCACGAAGGCAGCTATAACTGGTCAGGTGGAAAATCCGTTTCCGTCTTTGACAGCACAATCGTTGCAGTTGAAACTGATGAAGGCATAACGGGTTACGGGGAGGTATGTCCTTTGGGCCCCTTCTATCTCCCCGCCTATGCAAAAGGTGTCCGCACAGGTATTACCGAACTTGCACCACACCTTATCGGTAAAGACCCAACACAGCTGCATCCTCTCAATCAAGTCATGGATGTCGCGCTCAAAGGACACCCGTATGTGAAATCCGGAATAGACATAGCGTGTTGGGATATACTCGGCAAAATATCAAATACATCCGTTTGCACGTTACTCGGAGGTAGATATGGAGATGATTTTATGCTATATCGTGCTATCTCTCAACAATCTCCCAATGAGATGAAGGAAAAGGTTGCTACATACCGCGCAGAAGGCTACCGCAAATTCCAGTTGAAAGTCGGTGGAGACCCAGATACCGATATAGAACGGATTCATGCAGTCTCCGAATTGATGGAAACCGGGGACATCCTCATTGCAGATGCGAATACAGGTTGGTTGATGCATCAAGCAACCCGCGTCGTCCGAGGTGTCCGTGACGTGGATGTATACATTGAACAACCTTGTTTAACATACCAGGAATGTCTCACCATCAGGGAACGCACAGACCACCCATTTGTACTTGATGAGACAATTGATAGTATTCACGTCTTATTACGTGGTCATGCAGACCGCGCCATGGATGTTGTCAACATAAAGATCAGTAAATTTGGGGGACTCACCAAAGCAAAACTTGCCAGAGACTTATGCGTTGAACTCGGTATAGCGATGACGATTGAGGATAGTTGGGGAGGCGATATAACGACCGCCGCAATTGCACATCTTGCACATAGCACACCGACAGAATTCCTATTCACAGCAACCGATTTCAATAGTTATGTCACCGTCAGTACTGCAAAAGGTGCACCGCAAAGAGTGAACGGAAAAATGGCTGCTTCCACACAACCAGGTCTGGGAATCACGCCTAATATAGATAGGCTTAATGAAGCAGTTATTCACATAAAATGAATGTGGAATTAACGTGAGCTTGAAAATGGATATATAAACCAAATTTTACAGAAAATGGACACTCAAACACCCGGTAGGTGCGATTTCCTAATTGCACCGAATGTCAAATTCCGAATTATCAAACCCATGTTATTTTAATGTTTCACTATAGACTAATTTTCCTTTGATTTTTCCTGTCAGATGTGTCACACTGTTTACGCATAGAGGTTAAATAAACCAAAAGATACATCTAAAGGAGATGATACGATGGCACATATTTGGAGAAAAGAATATAAAGACCGCAGTAGAATCCTTGATAAGTTCTACACGAAACAAAAGGTTGTCAAAAGGTGTTTAGATGAAGTCAACAAATTGCCTCACATCTATGATTGTGTAATAGAACCTGCCGCGGGTAATGGTGCCTTCTATAAAAATATCAAACATGACACGAAAATAGGAATTGATATTGATCCCCAAAATGATGAGATTATAAAAGGAGACTGGTTCAATTACAGAATTGATGAAATGTATAAGCGGGTATTAGTTGTAGGAAATCCACCGTTTGGTCAATATCAAAAACTATCCTCAAAATTTATGTCTCATGCTCTCTCCTTTAGGAATGTCCAAACAATCGCTTTTGTTTTACCAAATGTTTATAGAAAACACACACGGCAAAAAATGTTACCAAATAATTGGAGAATAGTCTCCATAACTGAATTAGAAAGGAACTGTTTTACGTTAGAAGGAGAAGACTATCATGTGCCTGCAAGTTTCTTCATCTTTGATAAATCAGGAGGAAAAGACTTAAGAGTTAATCCGAATGCATACACAGAGGCGAATGATTTTAAATTCTCCAATAAAGATGATTTTGACATATTTGTATTCGGTTCCTCTCCAAGAAAAATCACAAAAACACCAACCCCTAACAATAAAGGATACTTCCTTAAATCAAAAATTCCAGTAGAAGATTTAATAGTTAAAATTAAGGTTGTGGATTGGAATGGAAATTCTTGTGCAAACGGGGGAGTATATTGGTTAACAAAGCATGAGTTTTTAGAACAATACATAAAATGCCACGAACCAAATAGAGTTGAAGAGATCGATCGAGTTAAATATGTCCAGGGAAGTTTATTTGATTCTCTTTAGCGCAAACGTGTTAACATAAACCCTATGAACCACTTAGAAGTAAAAGATACGATCCGTTACATATTAGACAACATAGAAAACAGCCGAAAAGTCCTGAGTATTACAGTAAGTATCAAGGATAAATTAATTGACTTGACCTTTGATCAGATAATTTCTGATCGAGAATTCTATAAAATAAGTAGCGTACTGTCACCACAATCAAGAAGTCCTATGTGGGAAAAGTATTTCATAGCAAAACATGACTGTGAAAAAGTCAAAAAAAGTGAAGAAAGAGGGGATTTTAAAAAGAACGACAGGCACTACGAGTATAAAGTTCTGGTTATAATCAGGATAATTCTGTTCATATTGTTCAAATTAGACCATGGCAAAATTGCGATTACATTGTTCAATCAATCTCCGATGGTGGAGCGATTACATTTGTCCTGATGAACACAGAAATGAAGTTAGAAATGCAAAAACTCAAGGCATCTCGAGCACATGGGACTCAAACTTTAGTAAATAATGAAAATATTGAATACAGAATGACTCTAAAAAAGGATTCTGAGGATTGGGATAGATGGATTAACCGCTATCATAAAGAAGGAGATGTTTTCTAACGCTTCACGTCTTAACAGATTTTCTAATGTTAATAAACTATCCAGATATGTCTGTAAAGAAGATCCGTATCCTATCCGCATCCGATGTACGTGCAGCACTGCCAATGTCGAAAGCAATTGAAGCGATGCGTCATGCTTATGGACAACTTTCAGCAGGCAAAGCAATTGCACCGCCACGACAACATATCACCTCTGACAAAGGTGTCACGCTCATCATGCCTGCTTACTTACCCGAAAACAGCGAGTTTGGGGTCAAAGTCGTCTCTGTCTATGACGAAAATCCAAACTGCAATCTGCCGCGCATCACTGCGACAGTATTAGTGCTTGATCCTGAAACAGGTCTTCCTAAAGCGTTTATGGATGGCACAAGCATTACTGCCATACGCACCGGTGCAGGGGGTGGCGTAGCAGCAGACTTACTTGCACGAAAGAACGCAAAAACAGTCGGACTCTTTGGGGCAGGTGTGCAAGCAAGGGCACAACTTCAAGCCGTTATGACAGTCAGGAACATCGCTTGTGTAAATCTCATCAGTCGCACACAATCCACAGCACAACAACTCGCGTCAGAGATTGCAACGTGGGATGATGCCCCCAAAGTCAATCTCACATCTACACCACAGGAAATGGTCAGGGATGCTGATATCGTTATCTGTGCAACAACATCTGCAACCCCACTATTTGATGGTAACGATCTAAAAGCAGGTACACACATCACAGCAGTAGGCACATTTGTTCCAGAAAAACGTGAAGTTGATACGATAACTATCAATCGCGCAGATAGCATCGTTGTAGATTCACGTGAAGTCTGCTTAGAAGAAGCAGGGGATCTGATTATTCCAAACGTAGAAGCAGACGCAGAAATCGGTGAAATCGTTAATGGAGATAAACCCGGACGTCAAGCAGACGATGAGATCACGTTCTTCAAATCAGTAGGTGTAGCCGTGCAAGACGCAATCGCAGCTGCAGCAGTTCTGAAAGAGGCTGAATCAAAAGACCTCGGTATGCTCGTTGACATGCTGCAATGAAGATAGCAAATTTTTCTGTTACGGTGCTTATGTGCCAGATCTCCCTGGTTGCTTTGCTGTAGGCGAGACGTTAGAAGAAACCCAGACATTAATCCAAGAAACTAGGTATAAGAACTTACCTGAGCGGGGGTCGTTTGTATCGTCCACATTCACAACGATGCATTTACGAGATTTTGTAGAAGCACTTTTTGATTCTTAAACTGAAAAACCCTGCTTTTACCAAAACTTGCTTGAAAACCTTTTGGAAACCTGTTATAATCTTTCTCGGATTCGCCCGTTTTCGGGTGTAACTCATCAGAATGCCTCCTTTTTGTATTCTTAAAGAATATTTTCTCTAAGGAGGTATTCTACCATAAACCGTATACTTGGACAGCATTGCTTCACCAAACACCCGACACAGAAACGTTCATGAAAAAATAGGGGTAAGTGACTAAAACAACTAATGTTGCGTTAGGGTAATCTTAATCTAAAAAAACAAGGAATCACATGGAAAAATTAGCAAGTTTTATCATTATCATCGGTACTATTCTTTGGTTTGTCAGTGTTTTATTCTTGGGAGGCAGTTGGGAGTGGCAGATGTTTGCTGCACTTGTACTGACAATTGGTATTTTTATCGCTCACTTCTGGGAAGAATTTACCGAAGGAAAGAACAAGAACACACAGAAAGATGATAATTGAGTTGATAGTTTATTCTAAGGAGAACAATTAATTGGCGAGAGAGAGAATCTCACAAGCAGATGAATGGCAAGCCTGGGCACAACGCTACGACATTGAAGGCGGCATCAGAACCTTTGAATCGGGATTAACCGGTAAAGTGTTCTTCGGTGCACTCTTTGTCGGATTGCTGATGATGCCCGGTTCCATTTATCTGAGTTATGTATCTGGACAATCAGGTGCAGCTGCTGCACCATGGGTTGCTGTTATCCTATTCACCGAATTAGCAAGACGTTCTTTCACAACCGCACGTCGACAAGAACTCTATATGCTGTTAAGTCTAACCGGCGCAGCAGTCGGAAGCGGGATGCAATATAGGAGTTTTATATGGTACGCCTATTTTGTAAACACACCACAAGCAGAATCTTATGAAATTGCAGATAAAATTCCCGCATGGGTCGTGCCCGGAGATGAATCCATTGCCATTGCAGAGCGAAGTCTATTACACCCCGATTGGCTCTTACCTATCGGCGTTTTCCTTATCAGTAAACTCCTAGGGACGCTACGTTTTGTCAGTGGACAATATATCCTATTTAGACTCACAGCAGACCTTGAAAGACTTCCCTATCCAATGGCACCCATCACGGCACAAGGTGCTACCGCACTGGCAGAAACTACCGGTAAACAGGAGACGTGGCGATGGCAAGTCTTCTCCATCGGATCAATGGCAGGCCTAATCTGGGGATTCATATATATCGGTGTACCAGCACTCTCCGGTGTCATGATGAGCGAACCGATACAGATCCTCAAGATCCCTTGGATTGACTTCACACAAAGTATAGAAGGATTCGCACCAACAGGTGTCTTCGCGCTCAGAACGGACTTTGCACAGATGCTTTTCGGATTTGTCTTGCCATTCCCTGTAGTGATGTCAGAGTTTGTCGCCGCGATGTTGTCGCAATTCGTCTTAAATCCGCACATCCTCTATAGAAATGAAATATTACACCAATGGGAACCTGGATTAGATGTGCGTGCGACTGGACTCTTTAACGATCTCGATTTCTGGAGGAGTTACGGTATAGGTAAGACGTTTACGCTTGGCCTTGTAGGAATGGCAGCCTCCATACCGATGATTTTCAAACTACGTAGTACCAAGAAAAAAGCGGGTGAACGCGGTTCACTTGCCACGCCACCAAACCGAGGCGATTTTCCACTGTGGCTCATGGGGATACTATGGCTCATCGGTATGGGAGGATTTGTCTGGCTCATTCATTGGATGGTACCGAATTTCCCACTCAGTTTCCTACTCGGTTTTGCGTTTGTATACACACCGATCAATTCCTATATTACGGCAAGGACCTACGGTGTACTCGGACGCGATCTGTTTGAGATACCTTACTTACATGAAATTACATTTATTCTCAGCCGTTACGAGGAAATTGATATCTGGTTTGCGCCCTTCCCCGACGAAGATTACGGAGCCGGCACACAAGGATGGCGAGTACTCGAACTTACTGGAACAACCTTTACCTCAAACCTTGCTGCAACCTTGCTGATCATGCCTATACTCATTATCAGTGGTATTTTAGTACAACACTTTATTTGGCAGATAGCACCTATACCAAGCGCACAGTATCCATTCGTCCAGATGATGTGGCCCATAAATGCAACAAATGAGTGTTTGATGAAAACATCATTACGTGATGGAAACAGTGAAATTATACAAGCGATACGGGGTGATTATGTCGCAGCTGGATTTACCTCAAACTTAGCCATTTACGGACTACTTTGGGTGTTCAAATTCCCCTCAATGTGGTTTTACGGAATCATCGGGGGAATCGGAGCGGATCCCGGTAGTATGGTCGCACGATTACTCGGTGCGATTATCGGTAGATTCTACATGATCAAACGGTTCGGCCTTAAAAGATGGTTTATGTTCAATCCTGTATTAGCAGCAGGTTTTGCATGCGGTGTAGGATTGATCGGGATGGGTACCGTTGCCATCGCACTCGTTTCTAAAGCAGTGATTGTAAAACCATTTTGATGCATACGGGTAGGTGCAATTTCCTTATCACACCGAGTGGAAAAGAAAAATGGATTGGACTCTTTTTGGTTGGGCAGGAATTCAGATAGAACTCCCAACATCATGGGAAATTAGCGGTATCAACGGTGATGAGAAAAATGGATACCTTCGATTAGATGATGATGAGATGCCACGCTTAGAATTAAAATGGACAAAATCACGAAAAAAGAAACCTGACCTACACAAAACACTTGATGAATACTTCAAGTTAGTCAGAAAGAACTACAAACGGGGCGTTAACGTCTCCTTTCGCAGAAACGTTAACCCAATTAAAGATGAAGATTACCTCAAAAAATGCACGGTCCTCGGTTTTAGTTGGAAAGGCAGTATCCGTGCAAACGGTCTGATCATACATAATCCTAAAACAAAACGAATTACTATTATACAAGTGATGGGGCACCTAAAGGAGAATTGGCGGCCAACAGTACTTCGGATTTTTAAGTCCATTTCTGACCAAGGTGACCCTGATCTTACTGTATGGAGTGCTTACGGTCTCAGACTTGCCGTCCCGAAAACTTACAAGTTAGAACGGCAGAAACTTCTCAGCGGATATCTGCTATTTGCCTTCACCAGAGGTAGAAACCGCAAAATAAGCGTTGAACGTTACGGACCGGCAGAGGTATTACTCAATGAATACAGTGCTGAAGAAAATCAATTGGAAACCTGGTTTCGAGCAAGGTATGCTAAAGCAATTCGTGGATACGGATTTGAGGTTACACCGTACACCGAAAACGAAGATGAACGAATAACTTTTGTCGGACAACAGACACGACTGTATGACAATGTCCCACTTTCACCTGTCCTGATATTTGACAAAATCCTGATACGGACAAGGCTTGTGTTCCATATCTGGCATTGCCACACTATGAACCGTATCTATGTAGTGCAAGCAATCGGACGCAGCGATGCATCCGAAGAACTCGCACAAGAAGTTGCTGAAAGTATCCACTGTCATTAAACCTTACTTGAGTGAAGATCGTTCATATACGAGTACAAAAATATGTTCAAGAAAACTCTATATGCTCTAAAACTTAAGAAACGACCCGATATAGATAGAAGTAAACTCCTAAAAGCATTTCCCCTACGAAATCAGTTAATAACATGGGAAATAGACGACAAGGAAGAGGCTTCACTTGTCATTCCGCAGAAAGACAAACTATGGGTGAAATGGACAAGTAAACTCTTTATGCTTCCCGATAAACGCGTCGTTGTACTGGATAGCATTGGTGCATTTGTCTGGCAGATGTGTGATGGGAAACATACAATTTCACAAATAATCAAAGCACTTCAGAAAAAACATCAACTAACCCGAAAAGAAACCGAAACATCACTTTTCACATTTATACAGACGCTAGGGAAACGGAATTTTATCCAATTTGCTATTCCACAGGAAACGAAACAGAATCAAACAGCAACTCAGAAACCCCCACAGAAAAAACGTTTCGGGTTCTTATCCAACTGATGCCAAATAAAACTGCATTTGTCAACCATCCAGACTATCTAAACCACGATACGGGATTTGGACACCCTGAACGTCCTGACAGGCTCATCGCGAGTCTTGCCGAACTGCAACAGCGTGAGGTGTGGGATAAACTATGCCACATTGACCCAATTCCAGCAACTATTGAACAAATTAGTTACGCACACAAGCCCGGATATAGCGATTACATTCGAAAACACTGTGAACTTGAGATACCCACGACCTATGACACCAATGTCGTGTATGAGTCTTTTGATATTGCGCTGCTATCAACAGGAGGTGTGCTACGCGCAGCAGAAGCAGTCGCGACAAAACAGGTGAAAAACGCATTTGCAATGGTACGTCCACCCGGACACCATGCAACACCAAGACAAAGTATGGGATTCTGCTTGTTTAACAACATTGCAATTGCAGCTCGGTATCTTCAACGAGAACATGGTGTAGGAAGGCTCGCAATCATTGACTGGGATGTCCATCACGGAAACGGTACACAAGACATCTTCTACGAAGACGAGTCCGTATTCTTCTTTTCTATCCACCAATCTCCATTATACCCCGGAACAGGTTCACAGGACGAGAAAGGCAGCGGTAAAGCACACGGAACAACCCTCAATGTACCTATTCCTGCAGGCAGTGATGATGATGACTACATTCTCGTTTTCAAGGATATACTCATCCCCGCCTTAGAGGATTTCTCTCCTGAGTTTATTCTTATCTCTGCCGGTTTCGATGCACATTACCTTGACCTACTTTCTAATACTGAACTTACTGCTGACGGTTTTGCAACGTTAACCGATTTCGTTTTGGACTCGGCTGATGAAATTGCATCTGGGAATGTTGTCTCTGCATTAGAGGGTGGCTATAGTTTGGAGGGACTCTCAGAATCTGTTGTTGCACATGTGGAACGTCTCACAAGATGAATTTTGCTAAGAAACTATCTGTTCATGCCTTCAACCCAACATGAATCGCAACGATCCCAAAAGTTTGCCGATAGTACTGCACATCTGATAGTCCACACTTCTCCATTATCGTCTTCAATTCATTGCAACTCGGAAACTGCATGACAGATCGTGGCAGATAACCATAAGCATCATCCTTATTTCGCGAGATACGGTTCCCAACGAATGGTAATATCTTTGTAAAATAGAAATAGTAAAGACTGCGAAACACAGGATTTACAGGTTGCGTAAATTCTAATATCGCAATCTTACCTTCATTATTTGCAACACGAGTCATCTCACGGATACCGAGTTCAAGATCAAAAACATTACGTATACCGAATCCGACTGAAACGATGTCAAAAGTATTATCAGGAAACGGAAGTGCAAGTGTATCCGCTTCAACTGGCATGAACGCCTGCTGATGTTTCTTTTTCTGGATCTTTTTCTGAGCAACTTCTAACATCTCAAAGCAGAAATCTGAACCGATAACAGTACCACCTGGCCCGATTGTGTCTGCATAAGCCAAGGCAAGTTCTCCCGTGCCTGTACAGACATCAAGAACACTGCTTGTTGCATTGACATCACTAACTCTAACAGCCTCTCGTCTCCACATACTATCTAACCGTAGACTCAATAAGGCATTAAGAAAATCGTAGTGCCGTGCAACAGCAGAAAATAGTTTCTTTATGTGATGTGCTTGCATTATATAGTTAAGTCAAGAATTAAGGAGACATTTCAACGTTTACGATGACGGCCCTGCATAGGGACAAGGTCCTCTCGCCCATTGTGGATCCAGTCAATGTTTTAACTGGCATTAATGCTGAAGTCCATAATAACAACATTTTGGATGGTAAATCATTACATTCTGAGTTCCGCACCAAACTCTTTATTGAGTCGTTGAACAATCTTGTCATGGAGATCGTTAACTGCATTGTCAGTTAACGTTTCGGTTGCAGAATGATATGTAATTGTATAGGCAAGACTCTTCTTTCCATCCGGGACCTGATTGCCTTCATATACATCAAATAAACGGATAGACTCAACCCACTCGCCACCAGTCACGTTGATAATGTCAATTGGCATATCAGATTTGAGTGCTTGATCTACGACAATTGCAAGGTCTCGCTGAATGCTCGGGTATATAGATATCGGTTCAAAACGTTTGGAGAAATCTGAAGCATCGACTATTTTCTCAAGATCAAACTCAAACAGATACGCCTTAAATGGAAACTCATAATTCTCAAGTACAACGGGGTGCAACTCACCCATGATACCAATTCGTGTTTTTCCTAAAACCACTTCGCCGTTACGCCCAGGATGATATGTAGAGTCTTCAGTCTGCTTGAATTCATATCCCCTAATTCCGCATACATCAAGCATACCTTCCACAATGCCTTTCATGTCAAAGAAATCTGGATGGCGATATGGATTTCCGTATATACCGCCACCAATTTCTCCAGCAAGGATACCAGCAACACGGGCAGGTTCCTTTCCATTTATGAACACTGACGATATCTCAAAAAGTAAAATATTATTGACCTGATGATTGTGGTTGCGTTGAGCGTTTTCAAGAAGACTTGGTATAAGTGTCGTCCGCAAAATTGACATGTCAGGACTCAAAGGATTCTGAAGTTGTGTTGTCTCACAAAGTGGATGGTCATCATTCAGTCGTATTTTCTTAAAACAGATCGGGTGAATGAAACTATAGTTGACTGCTTCCATCATACCAGAACTGAGAAGGAAGTTCCTGATTCGTTTTCGCACTTCCTTATTTTTATCCGGTAACGGAATAGGTATATCCCCTTTCGGTAAAGTAGTAGGAATGTTATCATACCCATGAACACGAGCAATCTCCTCAATCAAGTCAATCTCACGTGTAATATCCAAACGGAATGAGGGAACTATAACGTCAAAGTTATTCATTTCGGTCTGAATTGGTTCTATCCCAAACCCTAATAGAGAAAGCGTCTGATCTATCTCTTCCACTTTAATTGATGTACCTAAAATGAAATTGACACGATCTTTCCGCAAACGTATCTTTAAAGGTTCTTTTCTGCCAGGGTAAACATCAACAACCCCTTTACAGATTGTGCCGCCAGCTATCTCTACAATAAGTTGAGATGCACGGTCAAGAGCTGTAATAACAGCTCCAGGGTCCGCACCACGTTCAAATCTGTAGGATGCCTCGGTATGTAAAGCGAGCTCTTTTGAAGTTGATCGGATACTTGCCGGTAGGAAGTTTGCACTCTCCAGTAACACATCCTCTGTTGTTTCGGTGATCTCTGAGTCGAAACCTCCCATAACACCTGCAAGTGCAACCGGTTTTTCAGCATCAGCAATAACTAACACGTTTGGATTAAGTCTACGTTCCACTTCGTCCAATGTTGTGATGGTTTCATCTTCCTTTGCGCGGCGAACAACAATACGATTTTCTCCAAGTTTATGGTAATCAAAAGCGTGTAAAGGTTGTCCATACGCCATCAGCACTAAGTTCGTGATGTCCACGATGTTGTTTATTGTTGCTACACCAACAGATTCCAACCGTTGTTTCACCCAAGTTGGTGATTCTGCTACTTGAACGCTCTGTATAACGCGTGCGGCATAACGTGGACAGAGGTCTGGATCCTCTATAGTCACGGATGTGACTTCTCTTATATCCACGTCCCCCTCTATCGGAACTACTTCTGGATACCTGATAGTGTTTCCTGTTTCAGCACGAATTTCACGTGCAACTCCAAGCATACTCAGACAGTCCGAACGGTTGGGGGTGATCTCCAATTCCAGAATCACATCGTTTAAATCTAAAACTTCAGTCAGTGACATGCCAACAGATAAATTTGAGGGCGACCCTTCTAAACCCTTACCAAGTCGTTTAATAGATTCAACTTCAATTCCTAACATCGTCAATTTATCTGCAAGTTCTTCTGGTGAGAAGTCAAAATCAATATAATTTTTCAACCAATTGAGTGATACATTCATAACTTAGTCCTTAAAACTGCTGCAAAAATCGTAGGTCATTTTCATAGAAGGTGCGAATATCTGGAATACGAAACTGTAGGTTTGCCATACGTTCAACACCAATGCCGAAAGCGAATCCTGTTATTTCTTCGGGGTCATAGTTGACAGCTTTGAATACTTCAGGATCAACAGCACCTGCACCTAATATTTCAATCCATCCGGTGTGTCCGCAACTACGACAGCCTTTCCCTTGACACACTGTACATGATATATCAACTTCAGCACTCGGTTCAGTGAATGGGAAGAAATGGGGTCGGAATCGCATCTGTATCTGATCACCGAACATCTGTCGGGCAAAGGATACTAACACACCCTTTAATTCACTAAAAGTTACATGCTTATCCACGAGTAGTCCTTCAACCTGATGAAACATCGGTGTATGTGAGATGTCATAATCTACTCTGTATGCTTTCCCGGGAACTATAATTCGAAGAGGCGGTTTCTGACTTTCCATTGTGTGAATCTGAACAGGTGAGTTATGTGTACGCAAAAGTCGACCATCTGTTAAATAGAATGTATCATGCGAATCTCGCGCAGGATGATCTGGGGGCGTGTTGAGTGCATCAAAATTAAAGTGTTCAGTTTCTACTTCCGGACCCGTTACAACTTGAAAACCCATCTGTATGAAAATGTTTTCTATCCGCTCTAATGTTTGTATGACTGGATGCGCTTTACCATAGGCCGGTTTCCTACCAGGTAACGTGATGTCAATAACTTCATCCTTTAGTTGTTGCTCCTGCTGCTGGCTCTCCAACGCTGATTTTGTTTTCTCAAATGCCTCCGTGAGAGTAACACGAACATTGTTTGCAAATTTCCCAACTATGGGACGTTCCTCTTTAGATATGTTTCCCATTCCCTTCATGACATCTGTCAACTTTCCATTGCGTCCGAAATACGCTATTCTGAGCGTTTCTAACTCATCAGATGATGCCACTGTCTTCAATTGTTCAAGAACTTCAGTCTCTATGGTTTCTAATTCAATTTTCATATTTACCTAAAAATAAAAACACCTATCACTCTGTCCCATCACTTCAATAGCATGCTTGAAGTGTTTCTAGAGACGAAAACGATAGGTATTTAATCTATCCTTTTACTTGCGCAACAAGTTGTGCAAAACCGGCTGGATCACTAACAGCAATATCAGCAAGAACTTTCCTATCCAACTCAATGCCTGCTGCCTTGAGGGCATGCATGAAGCGACTATATGTTAGTCCGTGCAGTCTTGCAGCGGCGTTAATGCGCATAATCCAAAGTCTTCTGAAGTCACGTTTACGTGCACGTCTATGTACATAAGCGTGGTTCCATCCTTTTTCAACTGCTTCCATAGCAGTACGCCTTAGGTTGTTTCGTCCTCCTCTGTAACCTTTGGAATGCTTCAATATCCGTTTCCGTCTTCTTCTACGGACGTTTCCTGTTTTTACTCGTGCCATTCTAAACTCCTAACTTAATAAGCGTTTCAAACGTTTAACATTACTCGGGTCAACCAATGTAGGTTGTCTGAGACGACGTTTGCGTTTTGCTGACTTTGATATAAAAAGGTGTCCAGCATAAGCTCTGTTACGTCTGATTTTCCCTTTCGCTGTCCATTTAAAACGTTTTGCTGCGCCTTTATGTGTTTTGATTTTCGGCATTGAAAATATCCTTC
Organism: Candidatus Poribacteria bacterium; assembly: GCA_965208245.1. Taxonomy (GTDB): domain Bacteria; phylum Poribacteria; class WGA-4E; order WGA-4E; family WGA-3G; genus MSPOR6. Next base: position 2,933,079 of record OZ242325.1, on the reverse strand, counting down.
TATGATAAACTCAGGCTTTACACATTGTACAGTCATAGTACCCCCAGCGTAAAACGCTGGGGCTTGTGCTTCCTTGCAGTCTGCTGATCTGAGCTACGTCTTACGTCTGCTCCACTTAGGGCTACTAAGCTAGCCCGTTTGATTTGTTTTCCACAATGTCGTGGGTTGGCTCTGTTTCCACCCATTTTACAGCTGCCCTTCCTACCAAGCACGCCACGTGGCAAGTCATGAGACTTCGGGAGGCATTCTCCGCTCACGCATTCCAGTCTACGGTTGAGCAAAAACTGTATTGGCTTGATATGGACGCTAACCACCGACTTTTGAGTATTTTCTAGAGATGGTGTTCTACTGCTCTTTCCCTGGACAGTTAGTGATGTCCTGCACATACTATATACTTGATCCCCGTCTACATCCCACAAGCTAAAGCATGGGGATTTGACGGAAGATCGTTAATTATGAAGTTTTTGGAGTCAAGAGCATCGACATGACCCTTGTTTCCATCTTAGGTGGTTGTTCAACTTCAGCGATTTCTGCAATATCCTTTTCAAGTCGGTTTAACATATCGCGCCCCAAGTTTGTATGTAACATTTCACGTCCACGTCTAAATCTGACAGTCGCTTTTACTTTCCACCCTTTTTTCAAGAAATCCTCAATGTGTCTCTTCTTAAACTGATAGTCGTGTTCCGCAGTATCAGGTCGAAATTGGATCTCTTTTAATACAACCTTAGCTTGTTTCTTCCGTGCCTCTCGCTCCCGTTTGTTCTTTTCATACTGATATTTCCCATAATCCATTATTTTGCAAACGGGAGGTTTGGCGTTAGGAGAAACCTCAACTAAATCCAATCCAACTTCGTCAGCGCGCTCCATCGCTTCACGCGGAGACATAACACCAAGTGAATTGTTCTCATGATCAATTACCAATATCTCTTTGGCCCTAATCTGATAGTTCGATCGACTCTTCTTTACACGTGCTTTCTGAGTACGTTTGCCTCTATAGTGTATTTCTGACACCTCCAAGTTGTAGTCGGTCTATACTTATATGTATATATACTATACGCAATCTGTTGCACTTTTGCCAGTAAATTATATAACAGTAAATTGAAAAATAAAAATAATAATACACAATATTCATGCTTGAGGTATAAAGTCTATCAATAATTGATTATCTATTATATCACATATTTTGCGCAAATGCAAACTAAAAGAAACCAATTGTCCATAATGTACGTAAAATGATGGCACCACCTGCTAACCCACCAAATATAACGATTAGTGTTAAGTTAATTATAAGTGCTAACCGAAAAATATGTTTTGCATGTTCTGGTTGTTCTTTCACCCATCCTCTTGCTAAGAAAAAAGTTAAAACCACACTAGTCAAAATGAAAACTGATGCACCTAATAGTACTATGAGAATCCCCGAAAAGTCAACCATCTCCATCGTATCCGGAATTGAAACATAAGTTGAATAACGGCGAATAACGATGAATAAGATTGTAGACAAAACTAGAATATAGAGAATGAATACTGTCAGTATTTTTACGAAGTTATTGCTCATATTTTATTGTACATTTTGTCAGGTTCATGTTTACCTATTAGTTTACCACAATTTTGGATGTATACACAAAGAAAACGGAGTCTGTTACCAAGATTATTCAGTTTTAGGTGATTCTGAAGAATTACGCAACAAACGTTAATTTATTGAATTTGTCCGTAGATCGGGTAGAGCTTGCGAAACCCAACACGATCAAATTTCTGTCAGGGGTCGCTACACTCAAACCAACCTACAAAGTCCACTATTAGTCCTACACAAAAACTGACAATCTTTTAAAACTGAAAAACCCTAAAAGAAAATGGAGTCTGTTTACAGAAAGTGTTGATTAAATTAGAAAAGAATGCTAAAATAAAAAACAATAACCTATTTGAATTCAAAGGAGTTAACCATGAAAATAACATACACTTCAGCGATAGAAACGTTAGAATCAGGCAACCCACTGCCTTCACTCGTTCCTGAAGATGTTTGGAACAGTGAATTGTCAGAAAGCATCGTCTCAGTTTCACCTGAAGAACTACTCAAAGGACAGACGGTGAAAAATGAAACTTATGCTGGTGCGATTAAGAGTGGGCTATTACTTTGGAATGATGACCTGAACGATTCACATGATATATCACAGGGATTATCAAATAATACAGGTAGTTATTGGCATGGGATAATGCATAGACGGGAACCTGACTATAGCAACGCAAAGTATTGGTTTGGTAGGATCGGAACACATCACATTTATCCAGAACTTCGCGATTGCGCACTTTCCATATTCAAAAAAATAACAAATCCATCTGCAGCACTCTCAAATATAGGCGATAAGATTAAATCAAATGAACATTGGGATCCATATCAATTTATCGATTGGTGTGCAGCTGCAGAGAAAAACCTTTCTTCTGATGTTGAACAATTCTTGCAGCAAGTACAGGTAGAAGAGATCAAGTTGTTACTTGCATACTCCTATAGAAATGCAATCTAATAGACAGATTCTTCGCTGTCTAAATCTATTCTTGGAGATGAATTATGTCTTTACTGAATCAAACTTACGTTAGAAATAATTGGTATTATTTACTATCCGTTCTTGTATGTACATTACTACTCATCTCCTGTGCCCCAACGACATTTCAGTCTGCTAGGAGCACGGGGACAGCAAGAGAACGTGCTGTTGACATATACGATGATATCAAAGAACTTTCAAACAGACTCTCCACATCAAGTGATAAGACAGATGCAGATATGTTAATTGAAAAATCTCACAGTTTTATCCACGCCTATCCGAAAAATAACAATGTGGACGAGGTCTACTTTATACTAGGACAAACTCTACTTCAATTCGATCGCGCGGCAGAGGCCATTCAGGTATTAAATGATCTAAATCGTGATTATCCGTATTCATCTTATATCAGCGATAGTTTATTAACATTAGGGTTAGCCTATGATAATGTCGGTAAACATGACCAAGCAGATCAGGCTTATAATAAGTTAATCAGTGATCGTAGATTCAGTGGGAGTAGGAATGTAGAAGCAGCGCAGCAACTGCTCGCAACAGAGCAGACTGCTAGAAAAGAAGTATTATCAGAACTCTCTGCTGAAAATCCTCTGGATAAGTTCATCGGTAAACCCGCTTTAGATTTTAAAGTTATGGACCTGAACGGAGAAACACTCTCATTAGAAAAATATAAAGGTAAGATCATCCTTCTTGATTTTTGGGCAACGTCGTCTCCTTCATGTATACAGGAGATACCACACCTTAAACAGATTTATGCAAAATTCAAAAATAAAGGTTTTATTATTATCAGCATAAGTTTAGATAGAGAACTTGAACCCCTTAAAACTTATGTTGCAGAAGAGAGTATAACTTGGCCCCAGCATTTTGACAACGGGCACCAAATTGCCCAAATGTATAATTTAACGCATATACCTACTACCTTTCTTATTGATGGAACAGGCATTGTACAAGCCGTTAACCTTAATAGAGATGAGCTTGAAGCAGCGGTCACTCAACTTGTAATTGAAAATAACTATAGATAAATACGTAATACTATCAGGACTTACGCATTTTGCTTGTTATGAGAAGTTAAAACGTTTAATGTGAATGCCATCACGCGCATTCACCAAGGGAAACCATTCATTGCACGTTCTTTGCAATATTCGTTCAATTCGTTGTTAAATCTAATCTTTTGCGTAAGTCCTGACAAAATTGTGTAAGTCCTGCAGTAATAACAAATGAGGATGGTGAATTCAGTCGTACAGGTCTCTCCCCAGGACGATACATGATAAGTCTATCAAAAAATGGATATGGAGATAGAGTTAGTAAGTCAATAGTAGTCGCCGCAGGTGGTGAGTTTTTTCAAATCTATAAAATGCGAAAAAAAGAGAACATCTTGACTGACTTAATGAAAATCCCAATAGGTTGGATACTATTTGCCGGAACAACCGTTGTGATGATTATAGTGTTTATCCTTCTATTTCCTCGGATACGGGATTGAGGCTATCGATGGCACAAGTTAAACTAAATAACATCACTAAAATATACGACAATGATGTGCTTGCAGTTGACAATGCAGACTTTGAGATTCCTGATGAATCCTTTACAGTGCTTGTCGGACCCTCTGGCTGTGGTAAATCTACCCTCTTACGCATGATTGCTGGATTGGAGGAGGTTACAAAGGGGAACATCTATATTGATGATGAACATGTGAATGATGTGCCACCGAAGGAACGGGATATCGCGATGGTCTTCCAAAACTATGCGTTGTATCCTCACATGACAGTGTTTAAAAATATGGCTTTTGGATTGAAACTGCGCAAATATGCAAAAGCTGAAATTGATAACCGTGTCAGATCAGCAGCAGAGATTCTCAACATATCGCATCTATTGAACCGTAAACCCAAACACCTCTCAGGCGGAGAACGGCAACGAGTAGCTGTTGGCAGAGCAATTGTCAGACAACCGAAGGTGTTTCTTTTTGATGAACCGTTAAGCAATCTTGATGCAAAACTACGTGTGCAAATGCGGATGGAGATTAGTCGTCTGCATGACAGACTCAATGCGACTATTGTGTACGTCACGCACGATCAAGTTGAAGCAATGACGATGGGGGATCAGATAGTCGTTCTCAATGAAGGCAAGATTCAGCAGATTGCGGACCCCGCAACCCTTTATCACAAACCTGCCAATCAATTTGTAGGTGGCTTCATCGGAACACCACCTATGAACTTTATTGAAGCACAACTTGAAAAGAACGACACTATTTCACAGTTAAAGATTGAGGATTTCTCCATTGAACTCCCCTCATCTCTACAATCTGTTGTCAGTGACCATTCAGGAGATTCTTTAACGTTTGGTATCCGTCCAGAGGACATTCATGTGAGTGAAGGCAGGAGTCATCAGGTATTAACGCAGGTAGAACTTGTGGAACCGCTTGGAAACTACGCACTATTATATCTCCGGACAGAGAAGAACAGTTTTGTCGCACAGACCAACCTTTCAGATTTACCTCAGCATAACACATCATTGGCAGTCAGTTTTGACATTCACAAAGTGCATCTTTTCCATCCTACTACGGGTGCATCTTTGACATCAATGTAAGATTCTTTAGACCTACTCATTCATACAAAATTGCGTCAGAAAAGGAATGAGGGAATTCTCAAAAAAAATTGGTATGGTGAATTGTAGGATAAGTGCAGTACTTTTTAGTCCCGTATGAAGATTAAATAAATAAGTCCCGTATGAAGATTAAATAAATATTCGGGTAATCCAATTTATCAAAACAATCGTAGGGGCTGGGTTTCCCAGACCGCATCTTACCGATTGCCCTTTCCACATATTACCCAATTTAATTCTTAATCTTCATTAGGGACGAAAGGTGTGTAGAAAACGTTGATATTACCAACCTAAGCCCTAGAGGGGCGAAAGGTATATCATGTTAGGGAATTTAAATTCACACGTTCTATACGATTTTCGCACCACTAGCACTCGGTTTGTAGTCATTTGCACGTTCTATACATCCTACACCCCTTCGCTTTTTCCTTTCAACCTTCCAACCTTCCATCTCTTCCATCTTATCCCGAAAATCCTATAATCCTGAAAATCTTGGTTCAGTTTCACTTGAGATAAGAAACCTTGCATGATACACTTAACATAACATAACATAAGACCGTTGAAAGTGTAAAAGACATTTGACTTATAAGGAGGCATAGTAGTAATGGTTTATAGCAATTTCACCTTAGAAACAGTACAGAAGGAATTTCAACGTCATAGTACCCACAACCTAAAGGTTGGGGCTTGTGCTTCATAGACAACAGCGTTTATCTCTAAGAGATAACCCGTCTTCCGTCATCTCCACTTTAGGCTGCTAAGCCAGCCTGTTTGATATTGATAGCAGCGTTTATGTCTCTGTCGTGATATGTCCTCACACTGAGGACATATCCAATACCTATCGATAAGAGTTAGGGTGTCGTTTGTGTATCCACAGTTGCTACAAGGTTTAGTTGTAGCAGTCCACTTGCCCACTTGTTTGAACGCCTTGCCATGTTTGGCACATTTCTGTTCCATTATCAGCAAGAACTGTGCAAAAGACAAATCGGATACTTTGCGCCCCCAAAGCCTTTTCATACCATCTATATTTAGGTTCTCAAAGACAAGCACATCGTATTCACGACACAGATGTGTGGCAAGTTTCCACTGCCAGTCAAGTCGCTGGTTAGCAATATCGCGATTACTGTCTACACAACGCACGCAACGCACGATACCAGTTGCCTGAACCTTTGATTTTGCGTGAAAATGCTTTGCTGAGTGAACGCAACTTATTCAAGGACTTCTTCAGAAACTGCGGGGATTCTAGCTTCTCACCACCACTGCTTGTCAAAAATGTTTTCAATCCAAAATCAAAACCTGCACTCTTACCCGTCTCGGCAAAAGGTTCTGAATCGTCAACATTATCACAGCAAAAGCATAGCCAATAATCTCCACAATTGTCTCGTTTGATCGTGATAGTTTTGATATCACCCGAAATTTCATGATGTTTATGAAAGGAAAACCATGTATCTATACAATCGATCTTGATACGGTTTCCTTCAAGTTTGTAACCTGCTTGTGTAAAGGTCATAGATTTATATTTATGACGCGGTTTGATTTTCGGTTTACCTACTTTACGCACTGTCAAACCTGCTTCGCGTTCTTTGATATTTCTAAAGAAAGCATCGTATGCCTTTCCATATCGCAACACAACATCTTGCACAACTTGACTCGGCAGTTGCTTCCAATGTGGTTTCGTCCGCTTTTTCAACTTCGCAACATGGGCATTCATGCTATATGCCGATATGTTCTTTTTATATCTGCGGTAATAACGACGCTGCAAGGTCATGATATGCACATGGATGTGCCACATATCGTCAAGCATATTGCCTAACTTGATAGTGTTAGATTGATTTTGTATCTTATATTTATATGTCTTTCTCATTGTCCGCTTTGCATTTCAATATAGTCTTTTATCACTTGAAGTGTTACGCCACCACAGGAACTTACGAACTTGGAACGCGTCCAAAGTGAAGGTAGACGACTTTTCAAAGATGGATATTCTTCACGCAAAACTTTGGAAGTGTAACCTTTGATTTTACCAACAACTTTATCCACGGAATGCATTGGAGGAATCTCTATAAGCAAATGGACATGTTCGGGTTGAGTCTCAACTTCTCTGATTTGGTAACCAGAGTCGTCCTGTTTTTCACGGATTAGCTGTTTCAAGCGACATTGTATCTGTGTATCCAAAACCTTACGCCTATATTTTGTGCACCAGATAACATGATATTGACAACTATAGATTGTCTTGTTAGTTGTTCGGTAATCGCGTTTTTTATTAGAGATTTTGAGTGGCATAATATCTTATCTTTATAGAGAAGTGTATAGTATATTATACTGTATATTTGTTAGATTGTCAAGTTTTTTGATAAAAAAACCGATGAGCCGTCTACATCCCACAAGCTAAAGCATGGGGATTTGACGGTAAGATCGTTAAACTCGTTGAACGCGCAGGTATCTTCGCCGAAATAGAACTAGTGACTCCCAGTGAACTCCTCACAACACTCTTAGCGAAAAAAGTGCCATTAGCCACTACCATCAACACAGAAAAGGCAAGGTCGGAATTGATTGTCGCTGATGTACTATTTGAACTGTGGGAACAATTTGAAAGGCGAATCAGCCTCTTTTCAGGAATTGACTTCAATGTAGATGCCGAAATAGGTCTCACGGGAATGTGTGATTTTTTAGTAAGCCTATCGCCGATGCAATCTTTCTTAGAAGCACCTATTATCGTTCTTTCGGACAATGTGTCGCTGAGATGCTCGCCGCACAACGTTTTAATGCTCAAAAAGAGAATGATATCCCTTGTGTTTATGGTACTGCAACAATAGGAACAGAATGGAAATTTCTCAAATTAGAAGACAATCTCTTACAGCTTGATATGTCGATCTATTCAATTGCAGAGTGCAACAGAATCCTCGGTATTCTCTCAAGCATGGTAGAACAGAAGGCATAAGTATGTTAAAGGCATTCAAATGTTTTTGTCGCAACCAATCATTGCACAAGTGCCTTCCTTGCAATAGTACGTCCCCTATCTGTCAATGAAAGCTGTGTTGCTGTCTGAAACACATACTTATTATTAAGTGCATGTTTAACAACCTTTGATGCAAATGTCGGTTCCCACTGCAGATGTTCGTGTAAATGTGCAATTTCAGATTCTTCATCCGCCTCTGGTAAGCCTTCATGATTTAAAAGATGGATAACAAGCATCGTCTGTGCAAATTCCCATTTCTGACGCATGTGCCTATGAACGATTGCAATGAGTCCACGCTGCGGTACAACCAATAACACCAAACCAAAGACTAAAAACGTTAACGTTGAAATGGCACCTGCAATAGAGACATCAAATACATCCGCTATGAAATAGCCTCCAACTGCATTCATGCATCCAATAGTTACACTGAAAATAAGCATCCGAGCAAGACCATCAGTCATCAAATATGCTGTCGCTGCAGGACCAACAATCAAGGCAACAACCAATATAGAACCCACAGCATCAAATGCACCTACAACTGTCATTGAAACTAATGTCATCAGTCCATAGTGAATTACGGTTGGAGCAAAACCCAATGTAGCAGCTAAACCAACATCAAATGTCACCAACTTCAATTCTTTATAGAATAGTAGAATAAAAGTTAAGTTCAGGCATAACAGAGCTCCCATAACATACAGAGAAACGGGTCCTAATTCGTATCCACCTATCCTCAGTCGGTTGAGTGGTGCATAAGCCAACTCACCGAGAAGCACTGTATCCAAATCCAAATGAATATTATTTGAGTAACGTGATATAAGTATGACACCTATGCTGAAGAGTACGGGAAATGTCAATCCAATTGCAGCATCCTCTTTGACGAGACCAGTCTTCTGCAACAATTCAACGCAAACAACAGTAAGCACCCCAGTTCCGGCAGCAGCGAGAATTAACAACGGTGAAGAAAGGTTATTTGTAAGAAAAAAAGCGAGGACAATTCCCGGTAGAATAGCGTGACTGATAGCATCACCCATAAGGGTCATGCGCCGCAAAACTAAATATACACCAAGTAACGCACATGCAGATGCTGTGAATATTGCTATCAGTAGTATATAAAACTGTTCAAGCAACATGACTTTTACTTTCGTGTCGGACTCGTTTACCCAAGACTGTTTTCTGTGTCGCAAGTTTGAAGATACGTCTATTCTTCATCTGTCTGATTATGTTGAATAGAAGTCCACGATTTGGAGCAAACACTATTGAAAATCCCACTATTACCGTCGTACAGAGGATGATTGTTGGACCCGTTGGAATCCGGGTTGTCATACTACTGATGATCGTACCGACAACACCTGAAAATGCACCGATAACTGCACCGATAATTACCATCAGGCTGAGTCTGTTAGTCCACTGCCTTGCAGCCACAGCAGGTGCTACTAACATTGCGCTCATAAGCACCGCACCCACCGCTTGTAATCCGATAACGATCGCAATGACAAGTAGACTTGTTAGCAGAAAATCTAGCGAACGTATCGGGAACCCCACAGATGCAGCAAACCCCTCATCAAATATAAGCAGTTTCAGTTCTTTCCAGAAAATTAGCATTAAAACAATGGCAACACCGCCAAGTATACCTATTGTTAACACATCGCTTTTCAACATGGTTGCAGCTTGTCCAAACAGAAATTTATCTAATCCAGCCTGATTGGCATTCCCGGTACGTTGAATAAAAGTATGTAAAACCAGACCGAAACCGAAGAAAGTTGAAAGTACCAGTGCAAGTGCACTATCATATTTGATCCGTGTTAATCTCACGATAGACAAAATAACGAGTGATCCCAACCACCCCGCAATCGCAGCTCCTATTATGAGAATCAGGTGAACTTTTGTGCCTGTTAACATAAATGCAATGACAATTCCGGGGAGTGCTGCATGAGAAATGGCATCACCGAGTAGACTCTGTCTGCGTAAAACCGCATAAGTTCCTAACGCTCCGCTAACCGTACCAAGCAACGCAGCGCCTATAGATACGATGATGAGTGTATAATGGTTCTGAAGTAATAAAGAGAGATATGCCATCTATCGGTTCTTCATAAAGGCAATACGTCCACCATAAGTTTCGCGCAGATTATCAGAGGTGAACGTATCATCAACAGGTCCACTTGCAATGCGACGGATGTTCAATAAAGTTACCCAGTCAAAATAATCAGTAACGGTTTGCAGGTCATGGTGCACCACGACAACAGTTTTACCATTCTCACGCAGTTCTTGAAGAAGTATAACGATGGCACGTTCCGTCATCGCGTCAACACCTTGAAAAGGTTCATCCATTAGGTACACAGTAGCATCCTGAATAAGGGCACGAGCCAGAAAAACACGTTGCTGTTGTCCGCCTGAAAGTTGACTGATCTGACGCGTCTTATAATCTTCCATACCAACTTTCTGCAGTGCCAGCGTCGCCAATTCACGTTCCTTTATACCAGGACGACGGATCCAACCGAGTGACCCGTACCTTCCCATCATAACAACATCCAATACATTCGTCGGAAAATCCCAGTCCACCGTTCCCCGTTGTGGCACATACCCTACAATCCTACGTTGCACTGCATAAGGTTTGTTATATATAAGAACGTTCCCAGCAGCCGGACGGACAAGACCTAAGATCGCTTTGATCAACGTTGTCTTTCCTGCACCGTTAGGACCAACGATGGCAAGAAGCACACCTGGCGGTACATCAAGGTCTATGTCCCACAGCACAGGTGTTTCCTGATATGCAACAGTCAGATCCGTCACCTCAATTGCCTTTGTCGTCTTAGTATCCAATCTAATTTTCCTCTGTGTGTGTATTTTGTGTTTCTAAGTCTATCCCTAAAGCGGATACGATAGTATCAATATTGTATCGCACCATACCAATATAAGTTCCTTCAGGTGTGCCTTCACTCCCCATAGCATCAGAAAAAAGCTCCCCACCAATTGCTACTTCATATCCTTTAGATTTTACTGCAGCTTTTACTGCTTCAAGGTTCTTGACAGAAACGGATGTTTCAATAAAAACTGCGGGTATACGTCTCTCTGTAATGAAAATTGCTAATTCCTGAACATCAGCGATACTCGCTTTCGCTACAGTACTGATCCCCTGCAATCCGCGCACCTCAAATCCATAAGCATTTCCAAAGTAACTGAATGCATCATGAGCCGTTATAAGCACCCTCTTTTCAACGGGTATACGTTCAACTTGTGCCTTTACATATTGATGTAGTTGCGTCAGTTCATCAAGATACTGTTTTGCATTTCTGATAATATCTGCTTTGATATCTGGCTTATATTCAATCAAACTATCACGAACATTTTCTACAACTTTCATCCAAAGGGATACATCAAACCATAGATGTGGATCATACTGTCCATTTGAATCAGGAAGTGGTAAAAGCAATTCTTTGCTGACACTTTCCACAACTGCAAAAGATTTGGTATTACCGGACATGTCTCCGAGTAAATCTGCCATTTTTGATTCAAGATGTAGACCGTTATAGAAAATAATATCTGCCAAAGTCAATCTTTCAACATCTTTTCCAGTTGCTTTATATAGATGCGGATCGATACCAGGTCCCATCAAACCGATAACCTGAACCTTTTCACCACCGACATTCTTAACAACATCAGTAATCATACCGGTTGTCGTAACGATTCTGATTTTACCATCTTCTTTTAAAGCATTTTTGTTTTTTGTATCACAACTTGATCCTACAAGTAACACAAACATAAGCAATGCAGAACAGACCACATTTCTTGCCCGTACGTATAGATGATAGTTTCCTGTTAATAATTGTGATAATAAACTTCTTCTATTTTTCATATTGTTTGCCATTTAGTAGCGTGTCTACTCTTACATTGTAGGTTGGGTAGAGCGAAGCGAAACCCGACATGATAAACACTATCAATATGTGTCCAAATCAACGCCAAATACGCATTTAATATTCGTCATGAGTCGGGTTTCGCTTCGCTCTACCCAATCTACAGAACAGAACTTGACAAAGCACTAAAATAGGTAATTCGCTAATAGTTCACCAACGATATAGCCAACACCGGCTACACCAAGACCGACAACAAACATATCAAAACCGCTTCGGAATAACCCACGTCCAGTGAACACACTTCGTGCTGCGCCAACACCAAAGTGAGATAACATTGCAAGTGAAAAGGATATCCATATAGCAGTAAATCCTGAAGTAAACAAAAAAGGTGCAACTGGAATTTGCTTCCTCATTCAGCATCCTAGAAAGTGCTAAACTGCCGTTAATCTTCCGGGCATACCAAGACCAGAATCGTGCTTTCAATGTGGGTCGTTTTTTCTTTTGTTTCACATTGTAATTATCTAATATCTCTTCCCATCGTGCTACGTGTCGATTTTCGACTTCCGCCAATTCCAGCAATATATCCTGTCTTTCAGGATCGAGTTCAAGCTGCGCAAATTGACTATATAGAAAATTGGCATCTATTTCTTCTTGTAGATGGTGTTTCCATGTTCTGATAGTCTTTAAATCGACTTTCTCTACATTTTGTGTTTCCATTTGCCCCTTACGTGTCGTGTATGTCATCAACGAAAATATGCTTTGCAACCTCACGCCCAATGACTGCCTGTTGTCCTGCAACGTCTATAGTAAAAGGTCCTTCAAAAGGAGCAACTTCAATGACACGAAACCGTGTACCGGGATATAGATTAAAACTACCGAGGTGCCGAAGCAATGCTGAATCGCTATCATTCACCTCTGCCACAACACATGATTGACCACCTTGTAATGAAGTCATAGGTATAGATTCGGTTTTTGGAACAACACCATTCTTATCTGGAATGGGTGACCCGTGCGGGTCAGAAGTCGGGTATCCGAGATACGCATCCATTCGCGCTTCCATCTCTTCGGATATGACATGTTCTAATTTCTCTGCTTCATCATGCACACCATCCCACGGCATCCCAAGTGCTTTAAACAGATATAATTCCAACAAACGGTGATGACGTATGACTTCAAGCGCAATTGCTTTACCTGCATTTGTTAAAGTCACACCTTGATATCGTTCATATTTTATCAGTTTCATTGACTCTAATTTTTTGATCATTCCTGTAACAGACGCTGGTTTAACATTTAGAAATTCAGCCAGAACACCCGTTGAAACCTTTCCACCCTTCTCTTGTAACTTATAGATTGATTTGAGGTAGTCTTCTGCAGCTTGTGAAAGCATAAGTTTTTCCTATCTGCAAGGAAAATCGCGAAGCGAAACTCCAATATTGCAGTCCTTGATAAGTTCTCCAACCAAATTTAGGTATTACCTGAAAGAATTGTTTCTAAAGTTAAGAAAAAATTTAGGCATAACTAAATTTTACATTAATTGCACATTTTCGTCAAGGAAAAATTTTAGATGTTATGGCAGCCCCAGCGGGACGACAGATCTATAGAAACTGTATTCAGGAACGTGAGAATTAAGTATGTACTATTTCTATTTTGATGCAAGTGATCTTTTAAAGATTCAGCGAATGCGCAGAATTGCACCTACCAGCCTGAGGTATTATCGCTATTATTTCTTGGTTTCACTATATACACTACTTTCCGTTCTTTGAAAAGTCAATGTCATCAAACGATTTTGCAGTGAGGACTTGGTCGAACAAATCATCAAGATGGACAAGGTCATCTATGCCACTAATCTCTCTGAGAGTAAGATCTGATATGTCAGCAAACTTATGACGCACTACTTTGAGAACTGCTGTCCGTTTCTCATCGATTCTACCTTGTTCAATACCTTGTTCAATACCTTGTTCACGTCCTCGTTGTATCACATGTTCATAAAAAGGTGATTTTTGCATGATTGCCTCCAATGAAGGGTCTTGAAATAGTTCGGTGGGTTGGACAAAACTTCCGAAAAGCGAGAATGCAAACAGAAGCGTTCCCCGCATCTTCTCGTCAACATCAGCTGCCCGGATCGTCTCAATACACTTAGCAGTCCAGTCTTTTCGTGACATATCTGATGGCGGCTTCATCAGACCTGTGAAAGATAGCACTCCTAAAGCATCGGGATCCAGGAACGCTTTACCCTCTAACTCATAGATACGTATAACGTTATAGCGGAATATGCCGCCTTGATCTTCATTTCCATATTGATAGAAACCGGGGTCGCCTTGACCTGCAGGTGGACGGAAATATAACACCGTTGAATAGACGTTCTTCTCATACTCCAGAGCAAGAACACTTGCATAAGCGAGCATCCGTAAATGCATCGGTTTATACGTACTGTCATCTGTTTGTGCTTCTATATGCAAGATTGCCTCTTCATCCGGCAAGCGGACATGATATACCATATCGCTCTGATGCGTCTTAACCGTGATATGTTCTGTGTTTAACCGTCCAGTGACTTCCACCTCCGATGTTTTCAGTGCTAACACTGCAAAGTCCTGTGTGAACTCTCCAGCAATATGTTTAAAGATATTATCAAAAGTTGACATATCAGTATTATATCTGCAGTTATGGAGATATGTCAACCGGATTTGACCATCCTCCGCTATTGTCCTCGGGACATCACTCCTTCCAATCTTCTCTCTTCCATCCTTCCATTCTGTCACTCTTCCCCACGAATCCTGATATTCTTGGTTCAGAACAAGTAACCATAACTTTACCACCCCATAATTAGCCAATTTCTGTATAAATTGAATTGGCAATTTCAAAAAATATATTGTATAATTCAAAATAATATTTTGTTATTATTGATTATGAACGGATGTTTTCAAGTTTCAGCACGTCAGTGTGAAATTAGTGGTAAGTTTATGTATACAGAAAATCGGAGTAGAGTTTACATCTGCAATGTGAACGACAAGATCGAATATAAAACTACTCGTAAATTATTTACGGGGTCTATGCTCTGGTGTCGGATTAGCAAGTGTTTGCAGTGTAGTGTAACCGTGGAAATGGAGAAAAGTTATGCATGTGAAAAACATAGTGGATCCGTTGAAAGATAGAACAAAGTCATATAAAACCCTGCAAGAACGATTGGAAAACTCTACTGTTTCAAAGATCTTGAATCAGTATAGACAATTGGAAAATGTCTACAGACTTCCTGAAGTTTTGCCGAATTCTTCTGTGACAAGGTTCATGAGTTTACAAAAACATATGGATAACTTGACTATTACAAAGTTGTTGAACCAGCAAAATCAATTGGAAAATGTCTGCAGACTTCCTGAAGTTTTGCCGAATTCTTCTGTGACAAGATTTATAAGTTTACAAAAACATATGGAAAAGTCCCTTATTACAAAGTTGTTGAACCAGCAAATGCAATTAGAAAATCGCTTCAAACCTCCTAAATTCACTGTAAATACTGATTTACTAAGACTTACAGTAGAATCTAAAACACTTAAAGACCCGTTTGGGGTTGAAAGAAATCATTGTGAACTCTCATGTTTCAGAGTTGACGAACGTATCTAAGAAGATATTTGATCATCTCAATAACCCAATTCCTGAGTTGACTAAATCAATTCTCTCAACTTTCCAAAGTATCAACTTCCCTAATATAATTATTCCACGTACCGAGGGTGTGCCAAAATGTTATCTCAAGACTCAGCTGCCTTTGGGGTGCGTTAGGGCGTGACAAAATATGTACTCTTCGTAAAGGAGAATTAGAGTTACCCTCAGATTATGATGGCTGGTTCCCTGAACCTACAGATGGGAACGCAGGATGAAAACTATATTTAATTACTTACCTCTTCAATATATGAAGCGGAAAATATCCGATTAAAAAAGGATTTAATTCGGTACAATAGTAACATTGAAAGAGACATCAGTTTCTTAAAAGGAATTTGTAACCAACTTGAACTCTACGATAAATCCTCAAACATTCCGCATTCTACTGTTGGGGACGAAGTATTTATCGTACACGGCCGGGATGATGGATCTAAAGAGGCCGTTGCAAGGTTCATAGAGAAGCTGAACTAAAAAGCAACCATCCTTCATGAACAACCCAGTGGTGGAGAAACAATCATTGAAAAACTCGAAAAGTACGCTGACAAGGCAGGTTTTGCAGTTGTCTTACTTACCCCTGACGATGTTGGTGCTTTTAAAGGAAAAATTCAGGATGAAAACAAACCCAGAGCGCGTCAAAACGTTATCTTTGAACTTGGGTATTTTATGGGAAAGTTAGGTCGTGACAGAGTGTGTCCACTCTTCAAAGGAGTAATAGAAAATCCTTCAGATATTGATGGTGTAATTTATGTCCTTATGGATAAAGAAGACTGGAAACTGAAACTCGTACAAGAAATGAAGAACGTAGGTTTTTCTGTTGACATGAATAAAATTTAGAAATTGCTTATATTGCTTATATCTTATATTGCTTATATTAAGGAAACGCCATGCCCACACTTGACTTCAAAGGCAAACAATTCATATACGCACACCACCTCACCGTACCTTTCCGCACCCTTGAAATAGACGCAGAAAAATCCTATACAAGCGAAAACCCGCCATCATTAGACGATAACCTTATCATTCACGGTGACAACCTGCATGCCTTAAAAGCACTCCTACCGCTTTACGCTGGCAAAATCAAGTGTATTTATATTGATCCACCTTACAATACTGGCAACGAAAATTGGATTTACAACGATAACGTCAACAGTCCGATGATGCAAGCGTGGTTTGAGAAGAATAGCCCGATTGACGTTGAAGATTTAGAACGGCACGATAAGTGGTTGTGTATGATGTGGCCCCGGTTACATCTTTTGCAAGAGTTGTTATCCGATGATGGTATAATTTTTATCTCAATTGATGATAATGAACAGCATCGTCTACGGATGTTAATGGATGATATTTTTGGGGCAGAGAATTTTGTCGCTGTGATTACTGTTAGGAGTAACCCTGGTGGACGAGATTATGGTGGAATTGCACGCACTCACGATTATGTTGTCGTGTACAGAAAAACTTTGGAAAGTGAATTGAATCCAATCTTGGTTGAGGTCGAAAGTAGTTTGCCATTGATTGACAAAGATGGAAGGTTTCAGGTACGAGAACTCCGAAATAGAAATACCAAATTCAATAATTTTAACCGTCCGAACCTATACTACCCAATCTACGTCAAACCCAACGAACCAGATGAAAACAATTTGCATCAGATTTCGCTAGACAGAATTGAAGGATGGGTCGAGGTATTTCCCCTTGAATCCAGAGGGATAAAAACAGTTTGGAGATGGCAGCCAAAGACAGTTTTGCAGAATATTAATCGGAATGTAATGGGCAAGAAAAAACGTGACGGTAATTTTCAAATAGTTGAAAAGTATCGTAAGGATACAAAGAGGGAGCGGTCAATGTTAATTGATAAGGATTATCGGAATGAACGCGGTACTTTGACGTTAAAAATCATTTTTGATGGTGAATCCCCTTTTGAGTATCCAAAAAGCGATATACTAATCAAACGGTTGGTTGAACTGGGCACTGACAGAAATGGTATCATCCTTGATTCCTTCGCTGGTAGCGGCACGACTGCCCATGCTGTGCTTGCACTCAACAAAGAGGATGGTGGCAACCGAAAGTTTATCCTCGTTGAATGTGAAGACTATGCGGACAACATCACCGCAGAACGCGTTCGTCACGTCATAGATGGCGTTGAAAATGCCAAAGATGAGAACTTGCAGAAAGGACTCGGTGGATCCTTTACCTATTGCACACTCGGTGATACGATTGACGCTGAGGGGATGCTCACAGGTGATTCACTTCCTACATACGAAACCTTAGCGAACTATGTTGCTTATGCTGCTACCGGCAGTAAATTAGAGGTCAAAGCACAGCAGAAAAATTACTGCTTCGGTGAAACGAAGGATATCCGTTTCTATCTCATCTATGAACCGACACTTGATTTTTTAGAGAGCAACGAGTCCGCCTTAGATGTGAAACGTGCTGAGCAGATAGCCAAGGAATGCAAAGCGATAGGCAAAAAAGCTTATGTCTACGCGTCACATAAGTTTATGAGTCAAAAAGAACTTACACCGATGGGTATTACCTTCTGCCAACTCCCCTATAGTATCTATCAAATCGCAGAGAACTAAATGGAACTGAAAGTCTACCAACAACAAGCATTAGAAACTTTGGACCGCTACCTTGAGGAATTGAAAAAGGCGCGTCAGCAAGTAGAAGAATTTGCTGCAGTCGACCTTAGTACACTTCCACTAGTTTTGAGAGAACAATCTGCTGCCTTAACCAGCGCAGTTGCAGGTTTTCCTCGCGCCGCGTGGGAAAACCTTCACGAGAAATCAGGGTTGCCGGGAGTGCCAGATGAAAACGGTGAAAACCATATTCCAGAATATATTACACGTGAAACCGCTTCTGGTGAACCGATCCCGCATGTCTGCTTGAAAGTGCCAACAGGTGGTGAAAAGACGTTGTTAGGTGTTGAAGCCGTACGGCGACTCAAAATCGGCACAGGATTCCTACTCTGGATTGTGCCAACTAAAGCCATCTATTCACAAACGCGGGATGCATTTCGCAATCAAGAACATCCCTACCGACAGATCTTGGACCGTGCCTCTGGTGACCGCGTTAAACTCCTTGAAAAAAGCGATAGATGGACAAAGCAAGATGTTCAGAACCACCTCTGTGTCATGCTTTTGATGCTACCATCCGCAAACCGAGAGAAAAACAAAGAATTTCTAAAGATATTTCGTGATAGCAGCGGTTATGACTCCTTCTTTCCGATTGCAGTGGTTCGGGTTGATCGCACCGGTAAAAAACAACGGGATGGAATAAAAGTGCATGCATTAGATGCTCGTGATGAACTCATCAAGGAACTCGGTGTACCAGAGGAACACATCAAGATAAAATCTTCTGAACAAGATGAACTCGCTGGTGTTGATCTGCTCAGTCCCTTTTGTCCTGTGCGCTACATTATCACAAAGGACGCACTAAAGGAAGGATGGGATTGTCCATTTGCTTATCAACTGGCACTACTTGATAACACGACAGCAAAAACAGCCATGACGCAGCTAAGAAAAACTGCAGAATAATCAAATTAGGTTTAGTCTTGAAACAGATGTCGCGTTGAATTTTGAGTTGGAAAAAACGATTGAAGTTGTTATTTCAAAAGACGCAAAACGTCTAACCCGTTCAGATGCAAGTCTAGTGCAGCTTAACCTTTTTAACCCAGTGTATGAGGCGGATTTCAACAATTTGGAGAAAGATTTCGCGCTTTATTTGGACAAAAAAGATGCAATTCAGTGGTGGCATCGCATCGCCGCAAGGCAAGGGTATTTCCTACAAGGCTGGCGACGCGACCGAGTTTATCCTGACTTTATCGCTTGTGTGCGAGGAGACAAGAAGGGACAACAACGGCTTTTGATCTGTGAAACAAAAGGGCAACATCTTGAAGGTAACAGCGACACCACATACAAACAGGACATAATCAAAACGTTAGAAGAATCTTACAAAAACGCCACAGAATACGGTACTATGGAAGCTGTCGGTCCTGATGCTAAACCCATGTCTTTTCGTATGCTGCTTCAAGACACTTGGCGTGAGACTGTTAATGAGGCGATAGATTGTGAATATGCTACTGACGAGTACGAGTAGTCAGGGTTTTTCAGTTTTAGGTATTTTGCCCATTTTCTATCACAATCGTTAATATTTAAAAATAAGCAGATATAGCGTGATTTATTTCGCTATATCTGCTATACTTCACTTTAAATCTATTATTTTTATGTGAGGTGAAGTATGAAAAAGAGAAAAAGTAAGAAAAAGAAAAACCTTTCCTCCTTACTGTCTATTTTATCAGATAT
Source organism: Candidatus Poribacteria bacterium (assembly GCA_965208245.1). Classification (GTDB taxonomy): domain Bacteria; phylum Poribacteria; class WGA-4E; order WGA-4E; family WGA-3G; genus MSPOR6. The sequence goes on along the minus strand of OZ242325.1, from coordinate 2,913,185 downwards.
TGATGCCCCATGCAACGATAAAGGAAAACGACATCCATTGCCATCAATCTTGGCACTTCTCATTATAGGATTGCTGTGTGGTCTTAAAGGATACACACCCATAGTTGATAAAATGAGAAATCTAAATACAAAACCTAAATTCGTAGTAAACATCAAAAACTGAGAAACTATAAAACTGAATACCCCTGGATAATTTGGTATAATCTATACAAATCTATTTTTTTATGATAAAATCTGGACATTGATATGAATTTGAGTCAACAATTGGAGTTAGATTTTGGAACTACGGTCACAGAAGATAGAATTGAATCCAAATAACAAGCAGAAAACGCTATTTGCAAAGCATTGCGGGTATGCCCGCGTTGCTTACAACTTCGCTATCAGTTGCTATTTAGCAAGGCGTGAAGTGGGTGAGCCGTGTTCTGCCAATCTATAAAAGAGTACTAAAATGGATATACAGTATAGCATACGTAATTCACTCATAGATGCACAAAACACACTCAATGATTTTATTAACAATTCAGATAATATAACGGTCATATCGGAGGTTGCGTCTTTATTGCAAAAGGTTTTTACACAGAACCGTAAAGTATTCACTTGTGGTAATGGAGGAAGTATGTGTGATGCTATCCACTTTGCTGAAGAATGTACTGGAAGATTTCGCCACAATAGGCGACCGCTTCCTGTCATTGCACTCAGCGATGTTGCACATATCACTTGCACAGCAAATGACTATGACTTTGCTGAGATTTTTGTTCGTCCCATTTTAGCACTTGGTAATCCAAGTGATCTGTTGATAGCAATTTCTACGAGTGGAAATTCTGAGAATGTCTTACGAGCAGCAGAGGCAGCAAAGGCGCGCCAGATGTCCGTGTTCGGTTTGATTGGACAAGATGGGGGTAAGTTGAAGACTCATTGTGATAAATATATAATTGCCCCTGGGGACACTGCAGATCGCACACAAGAAATCCATATTAAGGTCTTGCATATACTTATTGAACATGTAGAAAGGATTATGTTTCCAGAGAACTATTGACAGAATCGCGTTAGTTTGATAGAATTTCATCATACCATTTCATATTATTTAAATAACACAAGTTGCTACCTATGTCCCATAATCTGTTAGATTGTGCTACAAAAATGCAAATTGAGAGTGGACGCTACAACTATTTGCTAAAAACTAGTGTTTATAAGTCTAAATCTTGTAGGTAGGAACTTGGGGTAAAATAAAAGGCATTTGTAAGATGCGGACAGAATTTTCAAATAGCACACGTTGCAAAAATATAAAGACACTAAAAACGGAGTTGTTAGATGTTTTAGTTATCGGAGGTGGTATTGTAGGTGCTGGTTTGATCCGAGACTTAGCATTGAACGGTGATATCAAAGCAGGATTGATTGAACAAGGTGATTTTGCCTGCGGTACAAGTGGTGCCAGTTCTCAATTAATTCATGGGGGGTTCCGTTATATTGCTAAACGCGATATTGCCCTTGTTAAGCAGTCCCGTAAGGAACGAGAAACCTTAATGCATATCGCACCTAATCTTGTAAAACCTATCCCATTAGCAATTCTTCGCTATAAAGGTGACCCGTATCCACTTGCGGGTATCCGTCTTGCAGCACAATACTATAATCATTTATCAAAATCGGATGCTTCCGAGAAAGCAAAATTACATATTGATACTGATAAAATTCAGTCTAAAGTGGGTCCCATTTCAACCGATGGCTTAAAAGGTTGTGTTGTGTTATGGGATAGCATTGTTGACGATGCAAGGTTGACACTGGCAACGATAATAGATGCTCACTTGCATGGTGGTGTGATCGCAAATTACGTGGCGTTTGTTGAGTATGTTTCCATCCCAAAGCCACCAGAGACGGTGTATCGTGTTTTAGCAAAAGATTGTATAACGGATGAGTGTTTTGAGATCTGTGCAAGAAAGATCGTTTCAACAACTGGACCGTGGACAGACATGTTGTGGCAGAAAGACCCAAGTTATAATGGCAAAGGACGATTGGAGAAAAAGAATGCTAAAGGTATTCATCTGATTTTACCGCGCTGTACTAAAGTTGACCTTACTGATAATTATGGGATTGTTGCACTAACACAATCTGAAAAGCAGCAAAATGCAAATCAACGGGCTATCTTTATTCTTCCAGCCGATGATAATACATCCATAGTTGGCACAACAGAAACTACGTCTGAAGGTGACCCGAAGAATGTTCGTCCATCTGCTGATGAAGTCTCATATTTGCTTGATGAGGCAAAAAGACTTTTCCCAAGTATGTCATTGGATCAAAACTCAATTATTGGTACCTATGCTGGTATACGTCCCCTGATTGCTAATAATCAGACAAAACTGATAGGTGATAGCAAGAATTTTGTTTCAAGAGAACATTTGATAACTGAAAGTCCGAGTGGTATCCTCTATGTATATGGTGGCAAACTCACTACACATCGTCTTATAGCGGAAGAGACAGTAGATTATATTGCAGATTTGTTAAGTGTGCCGCGTCAATGTAAGACTGCGCGCTGCCCATTACCGAGTGCCAATTCAGATGTAATCGTTCCTGATGGACGCAAACAAGCGGACAACGCACACAGTCAATCTGTAGAGGTAGATCGAAGATGTCTTATTCAGAGATATGGCTACATCGGTTACCTAAGTATTCAGGAATTAGTTAATCGTGATTCCAGTCTTGCAGAACGGATGACAGATGATCACCCCTTTTTGAAAGCAGAAATTCTCTATGCTTTCACTGGAGAAATGGCAATAACACTTGATGACGTGTTGTGGAGAAGAACACGGATAGGATGGACTCAAGGACAAGGTTTAGACATTGCAGAGCAGATAGTGAACTTTCTCAGTAAGAACAACAATTGGAGTGAGATGAGGAAACTTGAGGAAATAGAGAGATATAAACAACACATTGAATGGTTGAATCAACATCTATAAGATTCATTACCTATAAACATCAATCCACAGTAGAAGCATGACTTGGTTCCGTTTTGGTGATCCGGATTTTCTGATTTATATTTTATTCGGGTTGCCTATTTTTTTAATCTTGTTACGATTCGGTTGGCATAGAAGACAGAAAGCGATATTGCTTTACCAAAGCAGAATCCGTGTTTCTGATATAAAAAGGAGAAAAGTTCATGTCGTATTCTTGATCTTGATATTCCTTGCTATATCTTTAGCACTAACATTTCCACAGTGGGGAAAGAAACCTGAAACTGTTGCTGAAAAATTGGATGTGATGCTGGCACTAGACACCTCTACAAGTATGCTTGCTACCGATGGTGATCCTGTGCGTAGACTTACCCGCGCAAAAAATGCGATTTTTGAACTGCTGGATCGACTACAGGGTGCCCGTGTCGGACTCCTCTATTTTGCTGAAGCAGGTGTTGTCGTATGTCCACTGACAGACGATGTTAGCACTATCAGAGAGTTTTTGTCTGCGTTAAAACCCGATTCACTGGTTCACCGTGGAACTCGTATCGGCAATGCAATAGAGGTCGCGCAGGAACGATTCATTCGTGAAGGTAACGATTCTGTTCCTACCGTGACACATGCAAGTGGACATAAAGTGCTGATTCTATTTACCGATGGTGAGGACCACGGTGAGGATGTATCTGATGCAGTGGAAGCAGCGAAAATGGAAGGAATATCTATCTTCTGTGTTGGTTTTGGGGATTCCGGCAAGTCTGTACCTATTCCGCTGCCTGATGAAAGCATGGGATACAAACGGGATACAAACGGTCAGCTCGTGCTAACAACCTTGGATGAAGAAGGGTTGTTTGAATTAGCTGAATCAGGTGATGGCAGCTACTATCATGCAGATATAGGGGTTTCTCAGTTGATGTCAGATTTATCAAGACTTGAACAGCAGAGATATAAGATTCCCGCAGATGGTGAATTGAGGGATAGATTTCAATGGTTCATTTTTATTGCAATAGTATTCTTAGTGGGGGAATTACTTATACAGCAGTGGAGAATGTCTGCTGATAATTGATATTTTTAGAGTACAAGTAATGTACTGCCTATGTTTTCTTATACATCAACCCCGCAGGACGGAAACGCATCAACAGAACTAAGATTACTCCAAAGATAAGCATACGGGATCCAGCGAGCTCAGGAAAGTTTTTTAGAGCCTCACGGAGTATTTCACCTAACGAACCGAGGATGGCAGCACCTAACATTGCCCCCCTGATGCTTCCCATGCCCCCCAAAACGACCATGCAGAGTATGAAGATGGATTCCCAGAACTCAAAAAATGGTGCACTAAAACTGACTTGAAATTGGGCTAAGAATGCACCGCCTAGACCACCTATTGCAGCACTTACTGCAAAAGCCAAAGACTTATAACGACCGACATTTATCCCCATACTCTCTGCAGCTTGCTCATCTTCCCGAATTGCCACCCATGCCCTACCAACTCTTGAGTTTTGTAGCCTATAGGTAACGAAAACGACTAAAACTAATAGGACGATAATGTGGTAGTAGTCGTGCCAGTTTTGGTCAAAAGAAATAGAGGTGGATGGTATTGTTGGTGCCGGAATTCCGCGCAATTGACCATTAGGAACGCCACCCGTTAACCACGTTTCATTTCTAACGATCCGGAAAAATAACTCTGCAAAACCGAAAGTAACGATGGCGAAGTAGTCTCCAGTAAGTCGTAAAGTAGGTATTCCTCTTAATAGACCCCAGGCGGTTGCATGTACCACCGCCAGAGGTAACGCAAACAGATAATGAACACCGTGGAGAGACATAAGTATGCCTGTAGTATATCCGCCAATGAGATAAAACACAACATATCCCAAATCAAGCAGCCCCGTAAAACCACAGACAATGTTTAGTCCAATAGCAAGTAGCATATAGAGACATGCGCGGATGACAATCCGGAGAACATAATCAGCACCGGGCCATCCAAAACTGATCCTGTATTGATCTAACATTCTATCAATGACATCAATACCGAACAGGAACCAGGGTAGTAAACAGATAAAAACACCGAATATGATGTTCCTTGGTGTAAGTTTATCTTTCATAATTAACCTTAGAGAGAGTGGATTATTACCTATGCACGTTTACTTGTTGCTTTTCCAAATAAACCGGTTGGACGAATCAGTATTACGAGTATCATGATAATATACGCGAAAGCAATCCGATAACCTGAGTGAAGATCAGCACCAAATGCCTCTGCAATACCGATGAGTAACCCCCCGACTATTGCACCTGTGACGCTGCCAATACCTCCTAGAACTGCTGCTGCGAACGCTGCAACCCCTTTATAATACCCCATGGTAGGGTTAACATTCTCACTAAGACCAACCATCACACCAGCAACTGCTCCTAAGGCAGACCCGATTGCAAAAGTTGCTAAAATCACTCTATTTGCATTAATACCCATGAGATTGGCTGCAACAGCATTCTGTGCACATGCTCGCATAGCTTTTCCTATTCTTGTCCAGTATATCAATAGGTTGAGAATAATCATCAACGCGACAGCAATCAGCAAAATAAAAACATCCCGATAAGGAAGCGTCCCTCCCCCTGGTAGCGGAATTACGTTAAGCACCTCACCGGTCCTGTTGATTCCACTGACAAAGAATGATGGAAGTTTATCAGGTGGATAACTTTTTGGCGTTGCAGACCAGAATATGCGTGCAAGGTTCTGAAGCGCAATCGAAATCCCTATGGCAGTTATCAAGGCAGACAAACGAGGTGCAGTGCGAAGGGGGCGATAGGCTACATAATCAATCAACATGCCTAACAACGCACATAGTAACATGGCTAACGGTAATGCAAACCAAAACGGGATGTGGAATACAGTGATAAGGATCAGCCCAAAATAGGCACCGAACATGTAGATTTCGCCGTGTGCAAAGTTAATCAGTTGGATGATGCCGTAAACCATGGTGTAACCAACGGCTATAAGTGCATAGATTCCACCTTGAACCAAACCGTTGATAAACTGTTCAAATATCTGTGCCCACATATACTTGACTTTCTATGAATCGGAAAGAGAGAATTAGGATAAGGGTCAATTCAAAAAACGCTTCATTCTATAATACATTTATTTCATATCAAGAAACTGTTTCGCTGCGGCTACAAACTTCCCATCCCTAACAACTTTAACATAAGCGGGTTTATTGACTGTGTCACCATTGTGATCAAAGTATGTAAGACCTGTTACACCTTTATATCCTTCTTCAGGTGTATCAATTGCTGCCAGATGTTCGCGAATAGCACTACGATTCTCTGCAAGTTCTGCTTCAGGATTGTAAGTGTGTTCTAATGCTTCAGCAATCATTCCCACAGCATCGTAAGTTAATGCTGCCCATGTATCTGGCAAGACATTGTGAAGTTTTTCAAAATTGGCAGTCATCTCTTGTGCTTTTGGGTCGTCTTCCCCAAACAGGAAAGGTGTCGTAATGTATGTGCCTTCAGCGGCGAGTGAACCCGCAGTTGTCAAAAAAGTTTCATTGTCAACTCCATCAGCACCGAAGAACTGTGAAGTTATACCTGCCTCCCGCGCTTGTTTGACAATTAAACCGGCTTCTGTATAGAGACCTGAGATGAAAATTGCATCCGGTTTCTTTGCCTTTATACTAGTGAGTTGTGCTTTGAAGTTTGTCGTATCTCGCTCATACGCCTCTGATGCAACGAGCGTGAGTTCAATTTTTTCTACTTCATCAACAAAAGCATTTCTGAGTCCACGTCCATAGTCATCGTTATCAAAAAAGACAGCGACAGTCTCAAGGTCAGTCAAGACATTATCTATGTATTGCGCAATAAACTTGCCTTGAAAATCATCACGGTATAAGTTGCGAAACGTCCATTTGCTGCCTTCACAGACAACAACATTTGTTGAACCTGGAGACAGTTCAACGATTCCGGCAGCATCATAGATCGGCTGTCCTGCTAATGTACATGAACTGTTAAAATGACCAGCAACTGCCAATATTTCTTTGTCGTTAGCGATCCCTTGAGCAACAAGGCTCGCTTCAGAATCCTTACCAGCATCGTCTCTAAAAACAATTGTAAGCATTCTACCGTTTATACCACCCGCTTCATTAATCTCTTTCTCTTTAAGCTCCGCGCCTTTTTTTATCATCTCCCCAAAAGCAGCAGCATTTCCTGTAAGCGGAGCAGCAACTGCTATTTTTAACTCTTGCTGTGCTCCCTGCATATTATCTGTAGTATTATCTGTAGTATTATCTGTAGTATTATCTGCTGCCTTATCGGAAGGTTGACAACCAGAAAAAGCAATTAATCCTATTATTAACAGTCCTATAAACCACATTCTCATCAATCTACTCTCCCTTCAATAAGTTTATCTGTAGCACATTCTGTTAGATTGTGCGTTAGTAATAAAGTTAGGTTAATGTTCATACTTATAACGGTAATCAATTCTTTGCAATGACCTGTTTAAAATCAAAGTTAAATTTTAGTTTTTCATGTTTCTCTTCAGAATGAATTATACTGATTTCTGGCACGATAATCCTCATATCAACAGTGTCACGATTCAATCTATCAAAAACAATGAGTCCACTTCGTTTTGCACCCTTAAACAATTTACCGCTCTCAAATAGACTTTCTGCTGCAAATTCTTGCCCTGCCTGCAATGACGCTATATCCAGATATGAACGGTAATATGGATAATATGGATGGTAATGTGGAAAAACCCTGGATTGTTGTAGATTTTGATCTGTCTTCGTCACGCTACCGTAAAGGTCTTCAAAATAATCGAAAGGTAAATTTGCGTATTGTACACCGTTTCGGTCAATGAGTTGTGCGGATTCCTCAACGACAACCCTTGGAGTCGTCAGATTGTGAACAGTCATAAGAAAGACTGTGTAGATAGGTTCAACGTTGCCGTTATTCTCTACAACGAGATAAGGATTGATATGCGGATCTTCTGTCAGCGAATACATCTCTATTTCATCTAACGGTTCTAATGTTACTGCTACACCATTCTTTTGCATTGTAACAGCACCTGTCTGCGGATCAATCTTTGTGTCAGTTTGCCCTTCAACCGGTTCAATAAAAACATCAATCTCAGGATTGGGTGCTATAGCACAACCTGTTAGCAGTGTTCCTATTAGAATGGACATGACAAAGGATTGCTTAAAAAATATTATTTTGTTCAGTATTTGCCGTTTCATGACTTCTATTCTCCATGTACAAATTGTTATTCGTATGACTTTATCTATATTTTACACAACGGTTTTTTTATTGTCAAGGATTTTTTAGGAAAAACGACTTATTGACATTCTAACAGTGAGATTGTATGAAGTCATATTGAGCAGTGAGATTGTATGAAGTCATATTGAGTAAAACCTCCAAATATGTTATACTATAGGATATTGAAGTTTAAAAATGTTCATCTATTTTTTGAGAGGTTCTCTTATAACTGACGCAAATGAAAAACACCTGAAAACGGGTCTTCCGAAACACGTTAGGCTTAAGGATTTTAAAAGTATATTAAAGTATATTAAACCCCATTTATCAAAACGACACAAAGGAGCAAAGCCTAAAATTTCTTCGGACAAGACATTTAATTACATCCTTTATGTTTTACATACAGGTCCGCAATGGCACCAACTCCGAACCCGGAGAAATGAAATCCATTGGTCTCATGTCTATAAATGGCATAATCGGTGGTCAAAAGATGGTTCTTATGAGAGACTTTTTGAAACCTCTGTTGGCCATCTTCTTGACACGGATCAACTTGATACCTCTTGTATCCATAGCGATGGTTCAAACACCGTCGTAAAAAAAGGGGGGACGGCAACGGTTATTCAGGACACAAACATCAAAAAGGTGAAAAAGAGTTGACTATCACTCACGTTCAGTAGACACCATTTGTGGTATGATTCGGACATAGAGAACGTCCTTGCGGACTTGCTCTAAAAAATCTTCTGACAAATGTTTAGACATATGCTCACTATCTCAAGCTTCTGTTGGGTTTCGCTTCGCTCTACCCGACCTACAAAGTCCACTATTAGTCCTACACAAAAACTGACAATTCTTAAAACTGAAAAACCCTACCGACCCGATAACATATCCGGCGAGAGATAACGACTGCCGTAACTTAGCATAATCCGTTCATGAATAAAGTTATATTTAGCCATATTACAGGCACGAAGTCTATCAGGATACACCAGATAATATGCCAAACTATCCGCCATATCTTCATTCGGGTTATTCTCAAAAGCATAGTCCGTTACAAATTCCGCACGGTTTTTATTCGTTGACCATCCATGCTCCTTTCCCTTATCCTTATACCAACCACCAAGTTCAATCCAATCCTCTTTTAGTTGAATCGGAAAAAGATGTGTCCATAAAAAGTGTGATTTTTCATGTGCCAATATTTTCTGAATTCTATGTTTAGGTGCAGTGTCAAGAATAGATTTCTTAAATTCAATAAAACTGCTGTGGGTCCATGCCTTACCTGTAGCACCATCTCCTAAATCTTCATCCCTACTAATGATATATTCTAATTGTGGCATCTTATGGATTGCTTGTGGAAAATCCTCAAGTATTGATATAAATAACATTAAGTCCTCGTTATCAATCGGAGAAAAGGGTTTGGGCGTAATCTTGTAAAAAGCATAGGCAGGTAACATTACATGCTGTCTAACATCTGAAGACACATCTACAGTAATACCATACCTTTCCTGCAATATCCGTTTTATCACAGGTCTGTTGGTCCCGTTTTCTGTGATGAATTGCACTGCAGCTTTAAACAGCCGTTTGTTAGATATCGTAGCAGATTGAGACGCATCAACGACAAATACATCTCTACTAATCGTTACGGACCTAAGACCACTTTGTGCTTCTATTTTGATGTCATTTTCTAAGTCAACATCGCTTATTGTCCATACAGAGGTTTGCACAGTCGGGTCCGGTGATATGGACTTAAAGATCTGTAGAAGTTTGCCTGCCTGTTCAGTTGTCCACGTAGAATCTAAGCGGACAAAATAATCCTGTCCGATCAAAAACTTAGGATCATCATTCTGCGGTTCAAATTGTAGGTTTGAAAGACAACCTATCTGAAATGCAACGATAGCAAAGAGTATTATACTGATGTTTTTTGTTTTTTTCATAATGTGTCCTTTTTACCCCGTCGTAATCGGAATGGGTTCAGGTTGATCGCCAGAATGGCAACTATAGCAGTAGTGTTCTAAGAATAGGACTCCTTCATCAGCAAAGTCTAGTGTGTTTTTTTCACTGAAACCCGGTTTCAGCACAACAAACACCATCAGCACCAATAGAAAAATCGGCAGTAAAATAGGTAGTTGTTGAAGATGACTGATTTTTTACGCAAAATAACTTTCCTTTATTCTTCTTGAAACACAGAAATTTAGATGGTTGATATTTATTTTCCACTATAGTATGATAACGCATCATGCCGGGAAATGTCAAAGAAACTGTCAACGAGCGATATCAATTTCTATAGCATCAGAGATCTTTTACAATCAAAAGTTCATGCGATTTTTTGACATGTCCAGTCCTATTTTCAATCCGGTTCTTACCAATACGGGTTTCACCTTGTCCTAAAGTATACTGCCATTTTACCTCAAGTATCCGAAAATCAGCATACCACTGTCGAATCGTTTGGCAATCATTATACGATAGCACAAAGCCTGTTTTATGTTGATGCAGAAGATCGCGCAGCAATTCATGGTTAAAACCTTTGTGATGGACAGGAAAATTACGTTGCGGATAGATACCCTTAAACATCTTACCTTCATCAAGATAATAGGGAGGGTCACAATATAGGAAGTCTTCAGTATGCATCGGCAAAATGGCCTCAAATGTCCCTTGATGAACAGACAAATTTGGACAACTGAAATTACGTATAGTTTGCAATGTACGGTTATATCTTTCTAGAGATTCGTAGATTCTTGACATCCACCCGAGGAACCCGGGACCATAAGACAAGTTATGATTAAACCAGTAATGTGCCGCCAATTCTAAAGGATCAGATATCAGAGCTTCACCATTCCAATGTGCTTTGAGACGAGTTTTGATCTCAGCATATTGTGTTTTTGTGGGTTGCCACTGTTCAAGGCGTTCGGCAAGCACTCTGCCATGTGAAAGCTGCATCTGCCAATAATTGACAAGTATATCAAATATATCATAGGCACAGACCGGTATGTCAAGTTCTTTAGCACACGTAATTTCAATTGCACCACCTCCCATAAATGGAGATACTAGTTTTTCCAGTCTATCAGGCAGTTGTTCTACTATATATCCAACAGCAAGGCTTTTCCCGCCAGCGTACCGTAATGGCAAACCCCTATAACGAGCGTACTTATATTTCCCTTTGCTTCTAAGGGAATCTAAAAACAGATCTCTTAAGGATGTTCCAAGGAGATCTGACTGTGTTTCTGCTACGACTGTGTTTTGTCTTTTGAGTTGCGTCTTAATAACGTGAGAAAAGGTTTTAGGCATCGGAATTAATCGTTTTGGACATTGGGAATTTGATATATTCTGTCTACTCGGGTTAATATAATTTTCCTTTCATCAATATCCCAAAACGTGATAAATTATCCTTCATAATACGTCTCCTATTGCTGTTTCAACTTCAATTAATGGTCATGTAAACACAACAAAAAATGGTAGAAAGACATGCACCTAAGTATTGACTTGAGTTGAGAATAAGCCGGATTCTGTATTTGATGATCATTCATCTGGGATCAATGTTACCATTAACCTCAAGCGGTTACCCGGGGACGAGGCGGGCACACCTTTCAATGTCCCCCATTTTACCTTGCTCCAGATGGGGTTTACCGAGCTCCATAAGTCACCTTATGGACTGGTGCGCTTTTACCGCACCGTTTCACCTGTACAACGTCTTAGCGCGTTGTAGTTTACTCTCTGTTGCACTTTCCATAGCGTTACCGCTCCTGGGGATTACCCAGCATCCTGCCCCGTGGAGTCCGGACTTTCCTCATCCCTTACTTGGGACGCGACCATCTACTCAACTCAAGCATTTCTTAAGGATACCATATATTGCACTCGGTAGGCAATACAAATTGGCGTGCAGACCAGGGTTCTTCAGTTTTAAGAATTGTCAAGTTTTGGTATTAACTAATAGTTTAGATGTAGGAGTGTATATTCCATATGATATACCTTTTGTCAGCATCTGGGGCTTACTATGGCAATATCAACGTTTTCTTGATTTTGCTATAAAACGTGGTATACTGTTTTGTTGTGTTTTGGTATGGTAAACAGGAAGATGAAGAAAAAGAATAGTGGAGGATACCAGACTTGAACTGGTGACCCCTTGCATGCCATGCAAGTGCTCTCCCAACTGAGCTAATCCCCCACCTGAAAATACAAGTCATAGTACCCCCAGCGTAAAACGCTGGGGCTTGTGCTTCCTCGCAGTCTGCTGATCTGAGCTACGTCTTACGTCCGCTCCACTTAGGGCTACTAAGCTAGCCCGTTTAATTTGTTTTCCACAATGTCGTGGGTTGGCTCTGTTTCCACCCATTTTACAGCTGCCCTTCCTACGAGGCACGCCACGTGGCAAGTCTAAAGACTTCGGGAGGCATTCTCCGCTCACGCATTCCAGTCTACAGTTGAGCAAAAACTGTATTGGCTTGATATGGACGCTAACCACCGACTTTTGAGTATTTTCTAGAGATGGTGTTCTACTGCTCTTTCCCTGGACAGTTAGTGATGTCCTGCACATACTATATACTTGATCCCCGTCTACATCCCACAAGCTAAAGCATGGGGATTTGACGGAAGATCATTAAAATGATAACATATTTCTCCTGCAAAAGCAAATAAAATGTTAAAATATTGCGTTGATTTTGTGGTATTTCTATGCTATACTCTGCAAAACGTTTTATTTCAATATCTGCAGAAAGAGATGATTCGTTTCTTGATCTATCAATCTATGCAAATTGTGAGAATAGAACCCAGAAATTGATTCTAAAAAAGGAGCAATAACAGACCATGTTCACCAAAACTGACATTGAACGTGAAAAATTAAACCAGAATACTCCTTTTTTCAAAAATGTCCTCGCGCCAAATAACGAAGAACAACACCTGCTTTTTGCACTTAAGAGTCTCGGTAAGTTACCGGAAGGATTTGATGGACAGTTGTTTCTACCTCTATTAGAACATCAGAATCCTAAAATTCGGTGTCTTGCAATAAAGAACCTCGGTAAACTAAAAGACGAGAAGTATTTGACAACACTCATCGCGTTTGCAGAAATCGAAAAAAATACAACCACGCGTCGTGAAGCTGTATCAGCGATAGGTAGACTTAAAGCTGAATCAACAATTCCAGTGTTAAGTACGTTTACTAAAGATACAGACCCAAAAATTATATTACAAGCACTGCGTGGATTGCTTTACTTTAAAGAACATCCAGACGTTAAAGAAACTATCACTTCATTAGCTGCACATCCAAACGAAATAATTCGTGAGCAGATTGAAAAAGAGATGCGACATACTGTTCCATCAAATCCATCTAAAACACAAAACCATAGACATAGTCCAAACCCGCTTAAGAACTTAATGGTTTGTGCAGATGTTCAGGATGTTACGAAAGTTATTCCGGATGAGTCAATCCATCTTACGTTCACTTCTCCACCGTATTATAATGCCCGCGATTACACCATATTCCAGAGTTATAACGCATATCTTGATTTTCTATCAGATGTATTTAGAGAGACGCATCGTATAACCAAAGAGGGCAGATTCTTTGTCCTTAATACTTCACCCGTAATTGTTCCACGAATAAGCCGTGCACATGCCAGCAAGCGATATGCAATCCCTTACGACATCCATCCGAGATTAACCGAAATGGGATGGGAGTTTATTGACGACATTGTGTGGATGAAACCCGAATACGCTGCAAAAAATAGAAATGGAGGTTTCTTTCAACATCGTAAACCCCTTGGATATAAAGCGAATTCTATTACTGAGAACGTCATGGTATATCGTAAAAAGAGTGACAAATTAATTGATTGGAACATCCGTCAATATGATGATGAAACTATTGACGACAGCAAAGTATTAGGAGAATATGAAAAAACAAATGTTTGGCAGATCAATCCTGCAACTGACAAAGTTCATCCTGCTATTTTTCCACCCGAATTAGCTTCCCGTGTCATTCAATTCTATTCATTTAAAGGTGACCTCGTCTTTGATCCATTCGGGGGAAGCGGTACTGTTGGATACGTTGCCCTCACACACGAGAGAAATTATCTTCTCTGTGAAAAAGAAGTAGACTATGTTCGTCAAGCAGAGAAAAGACTTGATGCCTCACTGTTTCCTACATTAATGCCTCGAATCCTATCCTTAGAAGAGTTACAACTGAAAATGTCTGAAAGGAATTGTGATCTATGACTGTTACTGGGACAGTAATCAAGAATATCATTCGTAAACTCTTTGCTGGTAAGGATTACCGTTCTGAAGTCTTGGCTTTGATTAATGCAGAATTCCTTCAGTTTGCTGTTGATTTCTTCAAGCGCGTAGCATGTGCAAAGTTGGACAATGAATCTGTAACAGTCGATTGGTATAAAAAGGAGTTTCTTAATTCTGATATATATCGTCCCGAAGAAATTGCGATACACTCAGGACTGAACAAAAAGACTATTACGAATACATACAATTCGGCAAGGAAAGAAATCGTTTTGGATGCCTCCTATGAACATTATGATACGCTCTATTCAGCGATTAACAGTTTGACAGAACAAGATGACCTTGATATTGCACTTACAATTAAATTTCGAGATGTTAGTGTAGATTTGAATATAAATGAGAGTCTAATTGTCATCAATACGCTTGCTGTAAAACGTTCCGCACTTCGTGGCGCATTATGGAGTACATCAGGGGGTTGAACTACAAACAGATAATGGTTATAGACGTTTTGAGCAGGTGTTAAATACCCTTTCAATCCCTTGTAAGTCATTCACTGGAAATTTGGATGAAGCACTAGAGAAAATACTATCGCTAATCCTATCAGATGATATTCCCGATTCCGTTACGCCAGAAGTTATCTTAAAAGAGAGCTTATTTAACACCAATTCTAATTCTGATTTGTTGATTGAAATAGAATGAGAATCTTAGGTATAGACACCTCCACCCCTATCGGCAGTGTTGCCCTCATAGATGACGACAACATAGTCGCTGAACACACACTGAACATTGTCCAAGCACACTCCTCCAGACTAATGCCTGCCATTGATACCGTCCTGAAGTGGGGAGAAATAACACCACATGATTTAGATGGTTGCGCAGTCGGTATCGGTCCCGGATCGTTTACAGGTATTCGCATCGGTGTCGCAACAGTGAAATCTCTCTGCTATGCTGTTGATAAACCAATTGTCGGCGTATCAACTTTAGAAGCAATCGCCTATAACCTCAGATGGACAGCGGGATTGGTCTGTCCGATACTGGATGCACGACGTAGCGAAATCTACGGTGGAATATTTCACGGTGGAACAGAATGGCAACGTATAACAGATGACCTCTGCTTACCGATTGATGCATTTTTGGACAAACTTGATAGACACACCACACAGGATTCTACGATTGTCTTTGTAGGAGACGGTCTAACGGAATACGGGAATGCAATTCAAGAAAGGTTTGATAAGACAGCACCCCACGACCAATACAAACGTGCTGATGCTATTTTCAACGTGCCGCGTGGTGCAACAATTGCTAAACTCGGTGCAAATCGTCTTAAGCAAGGTAATACTGATAGCTATTGGACTTTAGTACCGAATTATGTTAGAATTGGGTTGTATTAGTTCAAAGATATTAAAGGTGTTTTATGTATGTCAGCAGATTGGAATGGGATGACTATCGCATTGAACATATTGCTCGGCATAATGTAGAACCCTATGAAGTCTGGGAAGTCTGTGAAGACCCATTACATTTAGCACGTCGCCAGGGTGCTAACCGTTATCTTGTTTACGGGCAAACATTGGTTGGACGATACCTATTTGTTGTATTAGAATACGTTCAAGGTTCTGTTTATAAGCCAATTACTGCAAGAAATATGACTAACCGAGAAAAACGAAATTTTAGGAGACTCCGAAAATGAAAGATCTACAAGTACCAGAGTTCTCAACTTACGAAGAAGAAGCTAATTTTTGGGATGAATTAGATACTGCCGATCTTATGGAAGAAGATGGACAATGGTTTCGCTTTGAAACACCATCTAAGCGAGCGATTCGCGTCGCGATTCTACCTGAAGTCGTTGAAGAGCTCAGTCAGAAAGCACATGCCCAAGGTATATCAATTGAAACATTAATTAACACACTTCTGATTGATCACATACGGAATCAACGCCTATAACTTAGATGAACCGTATTTTCAAAAACACATCTGCCCTTTTCGGCGCACACCTTATCGGTCGCCTCGGTGCACTCGTAATAACGATTTGGCTGATGCCTCGTTATTTCACAGAGAATGAATTAGGCGGCTTTTTTGTTGCGATCGCACTGACAAACCTCATCGCAAGTCTTACAGAGCTCGGTATAGACAATCCTTTAGTCCGAGAAATGACACTAAATCTCTCAGATACGCGTCACTATCTCGGTAACTCCCTACTTGTCCGACTTGTTCTCTCCATTGTAGCATTTACCCTCATGATTGTTTCTGCAACGGTTCTGGGATACGAACCTATAATCCTGACGATGATACTCTATTTAGGGTTGTCAGAGATTGTGAATTCTATCGCGCAACTCTTTAGATCCGTTTTTCGGGCACATGAGAAGATGAAATACGAGGCATGGACGGTGATTGCTGAACGCGGATCCTATGTCCTCATCGGTGGTGCTGCGATTCTACTCGGATATGGGATTATTAACGTTTGTCAAGTCATGTTAATTGCCAGTGGTATCAACCTAATATTGAGCATCGGATATACCAGATACCGTTTCACACCCCTCGGTTTCAAACCCAGTCGCATGATAGTGGTAAGAGTAATGCAGCAAGCATTACCATTCGCTGTTGGCAACCTATTTAATCTACTCTATTTTCGGATTGATGCTATCATGTTATCAAGACTCAGTCCGGATGGTTTAGATGCCAACACTTGGTACGGTCTGGCGTATAGTATTGTCAATGCTCTAACGACTTTACCCGGTGCTTTCATGATGGGTGCAATGTTTCCCATCCTTTCTCGTCTGTATGTAAATGAACCGGACAGATTATCGCATGCCTATACTTTTAGTGTGCGGTGGATGGTAATATGTGCTGTGCCGTTAGCAGTTGGACTATCGATTATTTCTCACGACCTAACTGCCGTACTGTTTCCTAAGTATACTTCCGATGTCTTAAGCAAAATTGGGACAGTATTGCAGTGGTTAAGCGCGACAGGGGGAATGGTCTTTTTGACGACTGTTATATTTGCCGTGTTACGCGCAGCAGACAAACGCGCTGTGTTTTCTGTCATTATGGGAACGACTGCACTATTGAATATCTCTCTGAACTTTTTTCTCATTCCACGTTATAGTCACATCGGGGCAGCGATAGCAATGATCATCAGTGAGGTATTCTTAATAATCATAGGGTTCGACTATATCTCAAAGCGGATAACGAAACTTGATGAGATAGTCTTTATTCCCAAAGTACTCATCCTGTCAGCCGTTATGGGTGTAGGACTGATCTTGCTAAAAGGGATTCTATCGGTTTGGATATTGATTCCGTTAGCAGTAGTGTTTTATGGTGGTGGGATTGTCATCTGGAGAGAATTCCAAGTACACTTTGAATCAACGGTATGAATACCTTCAACAAAGTTAAGCAGATTTCCGTTCCTTAAGAAGCTCATGCTGCAGCAGCATCATCTGTGAAGCCTGCAAAGTCTCTAAAGCGTACATTCGTTCTTTTAAGTCACTAAATTCCACCTCAAAAACACTCGGTTCATACTCTGCAACGATAGTACCAACTTGTCCACGGTATATTTTGAGTTATTGTCACTTGGATAAAGACTCAACCATCCTGCAACAACACGTAAATAATTATTGAAAGTATCCATATCTTCAACTTCTAAGTGAAGTTCTTGTGCGACTAAAGGCAAATCAGACAAAAATCTTGGTAGCGTCTCCAAATAATACCACCGCCCGGAATTGTTTGACGTCCCGATGCAGTACCAAGCCAATCCCTAACAACTCTTACGACTTCTTTCTCGCTATTGTTATGTGCAAAAATATATTGGCCAGAGATGTCAGAAACAAACTTTTGATATCGGTAAGGTTCTGTATCCATCACAAGACATTTTTTACTTTCCTGTTTTTCTACACCGAATCTTTTCGCCCCAAGAAAAATTCCTAATTCTAAGGGCATATTAAACCGAGGAAGATGTGATACCTCATCTAATTCTGTCCTTGATATATCATGGATTCCATATCGACTATCTTCAATAATCTTATAGATTTTATCAATTCACAATAATTCCATGTATCGCCAATCATTAAACTACCAACTTGCCAATTCCATAAAAGGAAGAATCAAACATACAACCCCCGCAACACCTGAAAATAATCAGGAAACGTCTTACGCACACAATCAGGATCATTAATCCGTATCCCGGGTACTTTCAAGCCAACAAGTGAAAACGCCATTGCAACTCGGTGGTCATGATAAGTATCAATAGCAGCAGGAGTGATAGAGGAAGGTGATATCTCAAGTCCATCTTGATGCTCAACAACAGGTACACCTAACTTTCGCAGTTCTGTCACCATTGCATGAATTCTATCGGTCTCTTGCCAGCGCGTATGCTCAATGTTGCGGATGATAACCTTACTATCAGCGAAAGGTGCAATCGCAGCAAGGGTTAACGCGGTATCCGATATATCCTTCATATTAACGTCAATTCCCCGCAACTGATCTGGTCCACGAACGGTAATACCGTTGTCAGAGACATCGACCTTGCATCCCATCTGCTCTAAGACACGAATGAATTGCACATCTCCCTGCTTAGAATCTGTGTGAAGATGTTTCACAGTGACACGTCCGCCCGTGATCGCAGCGGCACCAAAAAAATAGGACGCACTAGAGGCATCCGGTTCAATTTGGTAAGCACGCGGTTGATACTGTTGTCCATCTGATATAGAAAAAAGTTTATATCCCGTGTTAATCACCTCAACTCCAAATGTTTTCATCACTGCAATCGTAATATCAATATAGGGTGTCTTGAGGTCCCCGGTAACTTCAATCTCCATAGCATCTTTCGCATAAGGTGCAACGAGCATCAGTGATGTCAAAAATTGACTGCTCTTGCTGGCATCAAGTTTCGTTTTTCCTCCTTTAATGCCGTTAGCATTTACAATAACAGGGAGATATCCGTTCTCAAATTCAGTCCGTACCGATACACCCAGCTGATGCAGTGCATCCAATAGATCGGATATAGGTCTGCCACGGCGCATCGGTTCATCTCCATCAATGATGAATTCACCATATCCGAGAGAGACATAACTAATCAGTGAACGGGATGTTGTGCCAGAGTTTCCGATATAAAGTTCTGCACGTTGAATAGGTATCAGTCCTCCGTTTCCTGTAACATGGAAAGTGTCCTCTTTCTTATCTTCTACGATCCGGACCCCGAGACTTTGTAAGGATTTACACATATAGTGTGTATCATCACTAAAGAGTGCACCGGTAAGGGTGGAGTGTCCGTTAGCAAGTGCAGCGACCAATAGTGCGCGGTTCGTAAAACTCTTTGAACCCAGTACTTCTATAATAGCGTTAGGTGGGTTTTTGATAGGTTGAATTTCAATCATTATGGTCTAAGCATAGAGTCCTAATTCAGCAAGTAGTTGTTTGAGTTTTTCTTTCGCGCCATCATCTAAAGGTAATAACGGGCGTGTCGTGTGTGCATTGCAAACACCCATTGGAAAAATGTCGTCTTACCTGTCTGTCGAGGGGCAAATATAACGATATATTTTCCCTGCTTTACGCGTTTGATAAAATCAGCGATTTCTACACGGCGTGAGACAACGTAATGATCTTCAGGATTCACAGGACCGTGTGTTCCAAATGTTCTCATGTTCTCCTCAGAGATTGCGTAGATAATAGCGTCTACATCAGACTACAGTTCTTGTTTCATTCCTAATTTTTCTTCCAATCGCACTATATGTCGATATGTCGTAGAGAATATCAGGTCAAGTGTTGCAATGTCTCTCTCCTCAAGAGGTGCACGTGAAAAGACCCGCCGCAAAGATTTCAGATACGTTTCCCATTCCTGATTATACGGAGACATGCCGACTTTGTCCAATAACCGAGTGACCCTTCCATAGAATTCCTCCAATGCATTTACTTCGGCATATTCAATCTCATCAAGTGGATTATCTTGTAGACTTGCGATGAAGATTTCATACACAAATATTTGAACTGCTTGTGCCAAATTCAGAGAAGGATTCTTTGTTGCCATCGGTACACTGGCTGTTAACTGACACAGACTGATTTGATCCGTAGAGAGTCCAAAGTCTTCACGACCAAAAAGTAACGCAACAGATTTATCTTGTGAAATGGAAGCGATTTTCTGTGCAGCATCCCGTGCTGTTACGGGGGGCGGTAATCTCACATCCCTGCGTCTGTGGGTTGTTCCGACGAGATACTGGATACCTTCAAGTGCATCTTTTAATTCAGGTACAACATTGCACGTCTTCAATATATCTCTTGCACCGTGTGCCATATTATAGGCAGCATCTACATTCCGGAATTGCACAGGATGGACAAGATATAACTCTGACAATCCCATCCCTTTTACGACTCTTGCAACAGATCCAATGTTTCCAGGTTCACGCGGTTCAAATAGGATGATACGGACATTCGCAAGATTCTCGGGTACTGTTACAGGAATTGCACGGAAACTCTCAGTGGATTGTTTCGGTTTCTCGTAAGATTTACTTGACATAATACATTAGGGTATATGAAAATTGAGAAATTGTCAAGTCCAATTCAGTGATATTACAATCTGAGTACTTGCACTTAATCTTTAGGTTTGTTAAAATGGAGTCAAAATTGAATTGCGTTTATGAACATGTTGATTTTATGAAATATGAGGAATAAATTAAATGGCTAATAATTTACGTTTTGGTGTCGTGGGTTTAGGGATGGGTATGAATCGTGCTAATATGATTCACAGCACAGAGGGTGCAGAACTTGTCGCTGTTGCTGATCTCAAGACTGATCGTCTAAAAGCTGCAGAAGAGAGGTTTGGATGTGACAGCCACGAAGATGCACTGGAGATGTTTGCTCGTGATGATATTGATGTCGGTATGATAATGACACCAAGCGGATTGCACGGTAAATTCGGTGAGGAAGCTGCAAAACGCGGCAAGCATGTCATCACGACTAAACCGATGGATGTCAGCCTTGAGAATTGTGATTCACTCATCAAGACCTGTGAAGAAAATAACGTAAAATTGCTTGTTGACTTTGGTGAAAGGTACGGAACAAAGAACAGAAGAATTAAGGCTGCACTTGATCAAGGGGCACTCGGAAAACCGATTCTGTGTGAATTACGTATGAAATGGAAACGACCTGATAGCTACTACGTGGGATGGCACGGTACTTGGGAACTTGATGGGGGTGGATCTATTATGAACCAAGGTGTGCATTCCGTTGATCTGATGCTGTGGTTTATGGGTCATGTTAGACGTGTGATCGGTGCACATTTTGATGTATATGATCATGAAAACTGTGAGACAGAAGACATGACATCGGCTATCTTAGAATTTGAAAACGGTGCTCTTGGACACGTCTTGACAACAACTACCTATCCAGGTGGAAATGTAACGATGATTCATGTTCATGGACAGGATGGTGTTGTTGGTGTGGGACCTGACATGTGGCAATTCACGGAAGGTAAAGAACCTGAGATTGAACTACCACCCTATCCAGGTAATGTTATTCAAGATATTTTACAGGTTGTTCATGAAGGTGGGACTGGTGCTGTTGATGGACGTGAGGGGAGACGTTCAGTTGAACTCAACATGGCGATCTATGAATGTGCGCGGACAGGGAAAGAGGTAATTTTATAGTATCGTAATATACGGGTGGTGGAATAATATATTATTTCCCGCCCCTTACAACCTTGTTTGTAATCGGACTAAGATTCGTCTGCTTTTGTTTTCAGATCGTATAGGATGTTCACTGCATCTAAGGGTGTAATTTGTGAGAGTTCTAACTGTCGTATCTCTTCTATGAGCGGATGTGTTTTGGGTGTGAAGAGTGCCATCTGAAGCGAATCGTTTTGTAGTGTCTTTCGCGTAATCCTCCGTTTTGGATGTGGAATTTTTTGGTCTGCTTTCTGTGGTTTGTTTGCTACACCATCAGTTTCCACACTGAGATTGTGTTGTTCAAGAACTTCAAGTATCTGTTGTGCCCTTACAATAACAGAACGTGGTAAACCTGCAAGACGCGCAACGTGAATACCGTAGCTTTGGTCTGCACTTCCCTGTACAACTTTACGTAGAAATGTAACCTTCTCTCCATCTTCATGGACAGCAACGTTGTAGTTTTTTGCTCGTTTATACTTACTGGCAAGTTCAACAAGTTCATGGTAATGGGTTGCAAAAAGGGTTTTTGCCCCCATCCGTTTTTCATCCAATAGATGTTCTGAGACTGCCCAGGCAATGCTAAGACCATCAAATGTGCTGGTGCCTCGTCCTACTTCATCCAAGATGACAAGGCTTTTTGACGTGGCATTGTTTAGGATATTTGCTGTTTCATTCATCTCAACAAGGAATGTACTTTGTCCCATCACAAGATTGTCCGAAGCACCAACACGTGTGAATATTCTATCCACAAGTCCTACTTTTGCGGCGGATGCAGGTACGAAACAGCCGATCTGTGCTAACAACACAATGAGTGCTGTCTGTCTTAAATAGGTGCTTTTTCCACTCATATTCGGACCTGTGATGATATGAAGTTGTTCATCACTGCAATTGAGCAATGTATCGTTTGGCACAAAACCCTCTTGTGTGAATATCTGTTCTACAACGGGGTGTCGTCCATCCCGTATTATTATCTCGTCACTTTCCTCAACGGTAGGTTTCACGTAATTGTATCTTGATGCGCAATATGCAAAATTGGCGATTACATCAATCATAGAAAGTGCTGCAGCGATTTTCTGTATGTGTTCTGTAGACTTGGCTACCTCGTCACGTATATCACAGAAGAGATCGTATTCGAGTGTTTGTATCCGGTCTTCAGCATTTAGAACCTTTGCTTCCTGTTCCTTGAGTTCAGGTGTGATGAACCGTTCGGCGTTTGTTAGGGTCTGTTTCCGGATATAGTACTCTGGTACCATGTTGAGATTAGGTTTCGTGACTTCAATATAATAGCCGGAAACTTGGTTGAATCCTATCTTTAGGGATGTAATACCACTCCGTTTTCGCTCCTCTTCTTGTAATGTTGCCATCCAGGCTCTTCCTTGTCCGGCAATTTCTCTTAACTCATCAAGTTCGTCGTTGTATCTATCATTGATCACACCACCCTCCTTTATCGTTGTCGGCGGGTCTGGATGTATGCCAAGATGGATCATTTCTACTAACTCTAACATTGGATGCAATTCCTCATTCAGGGACATCAACATTGCACTTTGACAATTCTGGAGTCGTTGCTTGACAGCAGGAATAAGTTCAAGGGAATCCTTTAGAGAAATCATGTCGCGTCCGTTAACTGAGCCGAGACTAATGCGGGTAATAAGACGTTCTATATCGGACATCTGTTGCAATGCTTCCCGTATCTCTTCTTGTAGATTTATCTGTGTTCTCAGTTCCTCAACCGCATAGAGACGTTCATTTATATCTTTCTCATCAAGTAGAGGTTGCAATAGGCACTGTCGTAGTTTTCTACCCCCCATTGATGTGACTGTTTGGTCAAGTACTTCTAATAGGGTACCATTTTTTGAACCGTCGCGAATCGACGTTGTTAATTCCAGATTTCGTTGTGTGTCAGCATCTAATATCATGAAGTCGTCAAGTGTATAAGTTTGAACGAATAGGATATGCTCAACTTCCTGTTTTTGTGTCTCATGTAAGTAGTATATGAGTGCTCCTGCTGCACAGATTGCTGCGGGTAGATTCTCACATCCGTAGCCATCAAGGGATATCGTCTGAAAGTGGTTCAGGAGTTCAGAACGCGCTGTATCATAGTCAAATCTCCACTCTGGGAGGAAATTGACGGATGCTTTCAATTCAAGCCTTATCTGTTCTAACATTTCTACGTCTTCATCTTCATAAACTTCTGAGAAGAGACATTCTTTAGGTGAAAATCTGTGGATCTCTGCCCAAAGTCGGTTGCCATCGTCAAGTTCAGTTACCTTGAATTCACCTGTAGATAGGTCGGCAACAGCGATCCCGTATTTTTCTTTATGATGATAGATAGAAAGTAGGTAGTTGTTTGACTTGTGTTCTAACACTTTCGGATCCGTTACTGTTCCTGGTGTCACGATGCGGACAACATCCCTTTTAACCAGACGGTTTTCCTCTCTGGCAAGTTTTGCGTCTTCAGTCTGGTCCAAGATTGCGACTTTGTATCCAGCCTTAACTATTTTATAGAGATAAGAGTCAAGTGCATGGTGTGGAATTCCAGCCATGGGTGGCGGAGGAGTTTTTTGGTTTTTCTGATTTCTTGAAGTCAACGCAATTTCAAGCAGTTTTGAAATCAGTTCTGCGTCTTCATAAAATGCTTCATAGAAATCGCCTACACGACAGAGGAGGATAGCATCTTCATGCTGTTTTTTGACCTGTTTGTATAGTTCCATCATGGAGGGTTCTGATTGTCTTAAACGTGGCATATAGGGACCTCATGTGATGTTCTGACATCCATGTTAAGAAAGAACATCCATGTTAAGAAAGAAAATATGCTTAATACCTTATCATTAATTGTTGCAGTTGTCAAATGTTAATCTATGACACACATAGCCCAAATTTGCAGGGTTCTTCAGTTTTAAGAGATTGTCAGTTTTTGTGTAGGCCTAATAGTGGACTTTGTAGTTTGGTTTGAGTGTAGCGGCCCCCGACAGAAGTTTGAGCGTGTCGCCAGTTAATATTTTACAGAAGTTTGAGCGTGTCGCCAGTTAATATTTTAATGACGCTATCCTCTACCCAACCTACGGACAAATTCAATACATTAACGTTTGTTGCGTAATTCTTCAGGATCACCTAAAACTGAATAACCCTGCCAAATTTGCAATATTTTGCTTTTAATGCTATAATGCCTCACAAACATCGGCAACTCACGTTTGTCAATGTTCATGGCAGGTTTCTGGACGAAGGCTTTTGAAACGAAACGCAAGATATATTCAGTGATAACGATCATCAAAAAGGTCATTGACGCGTGGTGGACAAAGGAGGAACTCCTCTTATTTACCAAACAGACGTGTCTGAAAAACTTGGACTTTTTCACCACATAAAGACAGACTTTCTCACACATAAAACGGACAAACACAACCATAGAACAATACAATTTAAAAATGGGGCAAGTGATAAATATTATTACAATTTGCCATCTTCACACGTTTGTGGTATAATTGAGTCAGGTTATCACTTTTGGGAAGGTGGAAATTCTTATGGCGTATATAATATGTGAACCGTGTGTTGACGTTATGGATACGGCTTGTGTTGATGTGTGTCCTGTTGATTGTATACACACGAGTGAAGGTGAATTACAGTTATACATTGATCCAAGTGTCTGTATAGACTGTGCAGCTTGCGTTCCTGCTTGTCCTGTGGAAGCAATCTTTATGCAAAGCGATGTCCCGAGCCAATGGGAATCGTTTATAGATGTCAACAGTAAGTTTTTTGAGACGTTCGTCTATCCAGAAAAAGAGGGTGATGGAGATGACGCAGCTGGAAAAGGTCGAGGAAAGAAACAAGGTGTACCTGAAGAATATGTTCAGTTTCCCGAAGTTGTTAGTTCTTCTCTTCGGACACCTTTTAATGTGTTAGCAATGCTTAGTCAACCGATACTCGGTGCGTTCTCGGCAAAATTCAAATTGCAGTTAGAAGAAATGTCGGGCAATTCATGGATATTCAGTTCCGCTGTCTCAACAGGCATTAATAGTCTCATAAATCTCATCTTGTATCCACTTATACTTTTTTTCATTGGGATGCAACGCGGTGATGTAACGTTTTTTTCATCTTCTGGTAATCTGATGATTTTTCTCGGCATAGTTCTCGCTATCGCTGAAGGTATTTTCAGGTTTAGACATGAACTTACAACGACACCGGATGTAACACAATCTTGTTTTGGTGCTTCATTTTATGGGTGGCTGCCTTCCCTTTTCGCTACGCCACTTCTCAAAGTTATGCGTTCGACGTTAACGGATGATCCCTATGCACCTCGTGTTACCAATCCTGGTGCCGTTCAAACCGATGGTGAAATATACTCTGATGACATAAAGGAACGTTATCGGCGTTATGGCATGGTAAACCGGGTGTCTGACTTAGTAGACCACTATCGTATAGAGATAGAGTTTCCACGTTGGGTACCAAACTCTGCTGCCAAAGAGAGACACGGTTTACCTGACAGAATGCCACATTATGACTATGAGGTATCAATCAGTTCTCCTTATGTGCCAGATTCAGTGGTCCCTCCTGAGAGCATTGTTACAGTTCAAACACAATTACCACGAGACCCAAAAGAATCAGATCGCTTCTTAGACCCGAGATTTGATAAGGTTGTTGGACGTACAAGTTCATTTCCTGATGGTTTTAGAAATATCTTCCCGTTACCAGCACAGCCAGCAGATTTCCATGCAAAGTATCGTAACCGGATGCTTGAAATTATCGTGCCGAAAACAGGTACTTATGAAGAACTCGGTATAGAACTTCCTGTTTACTATGCAAAGCTTAAAGGATAGGGAACAGTTAATCTCTTGGGACAGAAAACACCTTTGGCATCCATTCACACAGATGCAAGATTGGTTGGATGAATACCCGGTGATCATTGCGCGCGGTGAAGGTGTCTACCTTATAGATATTGATGGCAATCGTTACATTGATGGTATAGCCTCCATGTGGACAAATGTTCACGGACATAACCATCCTGGCCTAAATGCAGCACTCAAGGATCAAATTGATAGAATCTCTCACGCGACACTCCTCGGTTATAGTAATATACCTGCAATTGAGCTTGCTCAAAAATTGGTTGAGATTACACCTATCGGTCTTAACAAGGTGTTCTATTCGGATAATGGATCGACTGCTGTTGAAGTTGCTTTGAAAATGACGTTTCAATACTGGCAGCATAGAGGACAACTACAACGTAATCTATTTGTGCATTTTGACAACGCCTATCACGGTGACACAATCGGCGCGATGAGCGTCGGTGGAATTGATACTTTTCATAGCACATTCAATTCGCTTTTATTTGATACCGTACAAGTTTCCACCCCGCAACACGCCTCTAAATATGAGAGTAGACACCTTTGGCTCAACGCTGTTGCGCGTGTCTTGGCTGAAAATGAGGGGAAAATAGCAGGGATTATCTTGGAACCCTTAATACAAGGTGCAGGTGGTATGCTAATTGCTCCTAAAGGTTTCTTGAATGGACTATCAGCTTTAGCGAAAAAGTGGAACACACTTCTAATCGTTGATGAGGTAATGACAGGTTTTGGACGGACAGGAAGAATGTGGGCATGTGAACATGAAGACATCTCACCAGATATATTGTGTACCGCAAAGGGACTCACAGCAGGATATCTACCGCTCGCAGCTACGTTAACAACCGATGAAATATATAGTGCTTTCCTTGCAGATTACAGTGAACGCAAGACGTTTTTTCACGGACATACATACACAGGTAATCCTTTAGGTTGTGCTATTGCCTTAGAGAATATAGCCATATTTGAACGCGAAAATCTGATTGAGAAACTCCAATCAACAATTACCCACTTTGGGAAAAAATTACAACGCTTCTATGAACTCAAGCATGTTGCGGATGTAAGAGTATTCGGGATGGCTGCGGGGATAGAGTTGATGAAAGACATTGACAACAATGGACCTTACCCTTATGAAGAAAAAGTTGGTATCCACGTCTGCCAAGCTGCACTTAGCAAAGGAGCAATACTCCGTCCGTTGGTCAACACCATTGTTTTGATGCCACCTTTACAGATATCTATTTCAGAATTAGATACTCTCCTTGATATTACCTATAGTGCAATAGAAGAAGTAACATCTAATTGAAACTTTAGCGAAAAATGGATGGCTTAAAAATGGATGGCTTAATGAAATTCAAACGGAATCCAAGATAAACAATTGATGTCGATCCAATCCTCTATAGATGCAAAAAACAAAAAGAAACTTTTTGCAAAAATAATGTTGACAAAAATAATTATATATGATACAATATTTTTAGAATGGTAAACGTTCAAGTTTTTTCGCAATAAATAGAAGGAAAAAGGACATACCTAATTTGCTTTTAGTATTCAGTTTTGTATTTTTTTGAGGGGGAACAATGAAAAGCCGAAAAAGCAACCATCATGCTGTCCAAATAATCCAAATATATGCACCAGATGTCTACTGTCTGATCGAAAATTGTGTAGGTGTCTTCGTTGATGCTTTTGCATTAACATCGGTTTTGAGTCCCCCCCCCCCCCCCCCCCCCCCCCCCCTTCCAAACGTCACCGTTAAATATAACAACAAGGTTAAATATAACAGCAAGGAGAATTTCAGTGAATGTTTTCAAAAATATGATATGTCCTTTCGCTTTTGTTGTGGTGATCTTCGCTTTCTTTGTTATACCTGCTGCTGATGCACAAACCAACGTTAGTGCGCTAGCTACAGTTGGCTCGACGAATACTGTGATTGTGATGACTTATAGCACAACCCCTGATCCTGCCCCAACAAAAAGTGATTTTAAGATTAAGGGGCGATACCCATTACCCGCAAATGCTACGTTAACAGAAAAAGCAAGGCTTAGCGAATGGACGCTAACATTACCCGGTATCACTGATCTGGATGACGTTAACCCCTTTCGCCTTAAAGGATATCTAGAAGCGACGCTTATAGACGATGCTGGCGTTGAGTTAGTACCACCTAATCCTGATACCAATCCATTCCTTCCAGCAGGGGGTTATGCAATCATTGCGACGTATCGTAATGCAGATGGCGAAGCAGTTCATCCAGTTTATCCTGATAATGTAACTCACACTATACGGTACCCGACACTACCATTGTATACCGCTAAGCCTGTTGTGAGAAGAGATTGGTCCCATCATTTTGGTGCTGTCCCGGATATTGGTGCTGTCCCGGATACAGGGATCATGCCGGATCTCTGGGAACATTTTCAACAAGGGCAACGCGGCACGATTAATCTGATCGTTGTTAATAAAGATAGTGATATTAAAAATGGTCAACGTGATCCCACGTTCGATGTGAACGATGAAGCAAATAGATACGGACCCGTAGATTCCCGTTCAGTGATTATCAGCGAAGTGATGTGGGCGCGTGACACATCCCAATTCGGTGAGAGTGGATACACGCGGGAACAGTGGATCGAAATCTACAACACCACCGATGATTTCATTCTATTTAGGAATATCCGCTTCACGCTATCAAACGTACGAGGAGAAGCTAAGAATATTGCAACTGATAGATTCAGTAATGCTGTTGATCGTGTGAATCATTGGGATATAACAGATAAAGGTCAAGACGGTAGCACTGGTCAGCCAGCCAAGGAGTTTGTGTCTATGTATCGGGCAAAGTCTGAGGGCACTGCGGGCGCAGGATGGCTAGCGGGTGCCTGGGCACGTTCCTCTGATGCAAATGTGTACAGCACGCTTTATAGAGGTTCACCCGGTAGACCGCATACCAGTGTGAATACAGCTCCCAAATCACGTAAACTCCCAGCAAAAGATGTCCCCAATAAGAATAGAATCGTTATCAACGAAATCGCGAATTTGTCGGGACAAAATGATTGGATCGAATTAGGTAACAATTCCGGCAGTTCACAATCTCTTAATGGATGGACGCTGTCTATTGTGAAATCTCTTGATGAACAACAAGTTGACAATGAACAAGAAATCGTTCGTTTCCCCAATATCTCAATCCCAGCCGGAGGTGTGTTATTATTAGTGAACGAGGATCCGATTAGTTCGCTGCTCGCCGCCGGATATGATGTGAAAATAACGGATCCCTTAGCCCAAATCAGAGGGGCTGACGCAAATATATCTTACCTGGTCGTCAAAGGTGAAACGAACCACGGGTTTGAAGGGAAACCGATTGATATCCCAAACAATAACGACTGGCTGTTGATTCTACGCAGTGGGCAACCCTGGTTACCGAATAATGCAAATAGAGACCTCTATAACACGGGACATAATATTGAAGATGTTGCTGGACCTGGTGCTTTTAAATTGGAAACCATAAGATTGGATATTCCATTATATGAGAAAAAAGCGGATGGTTCCGATGGTTCCGATGGTCCCACTACAGGTGATATCTGGCAAACAACAGTCTTCCCATTGAACGGACGTGATGAGACAGGTAATAAACTGCTTAAATATAATTACGATTTAGATGAAGGCACAGTGCATGTGAGAAATGTAAATAAACACGGTTTTGAAGTGGAAAGCTTCACTAGAGCCCCCTTCACAGGTATCGGATACGACAGAAATGTCCCCAACTCACCTGCTTATGCAGGCACACCCGGATACCCGAATGGTGTTGCTACAGCACGCTTATCTAACCTTGCTGGTGGGAAACTCGTCATAAGCGAAATCATGTTAACAACCCTAGGACGATTTCCACAGTGGATTGAACTCCATAACACCTCTAAAACACGCGGTATCCGACTCAACGATCCTGATGGAACTGGCAGTCTAAAACCGTGGAAAATCGTATTCGAAAATCACGACTCAGGGTCATGGTTTGATAAAACACGTAACCTAAATATCGAATTTAACCTGAGTGACTGGTTCGAATATATCCCTCCAAATCAGACTGTGCTTATCGCTTCTTATAGAAGCAGCTCTAATTCAGACTACTTCCCCAACTCGCGTGTTGCAGATGTTTTTACTACGAAAAGAAACGCGTTCAGCATGGAAAACCGCAGAGACCCAATCCTAAATGCTGAAGGGGGATTCTACATCAAAATTGTTGACAGCAGCGGTGCAACTTCTGACGAGATCGGGAACCTTGATGGGCTAGCACCCAATATACGAGCGGGTATCGGATATGATGACCCCGTCGGATTCCAATGGCCCATAGACCTAACAAAAGAAGGATACCGCTCGTCATTGATACGCCTCAAAGACGCTAACGGCACCTATCGCAGTGCTGTTCCAACCAGAGACAGAACCGGCGCAGCAACAAATGCCCGCGGTGCCGTCATCCCACTCGGTAAACAAGCAAAATGGGGAGACTATATAGACCACGCGTGGACACACGCCGCAAATACAAAACGATCAATCGCCAGAGAAACATATTACGGTCAGGAAGACGATATCGGCACACCGCTCCATACAAGCGGAACGCCATTACCCGTTACGCTCTCTTTCTTCCGTCCTATTTCAGAAAACGGAAAAGTTGTTATACACTGGACAACCGAATCCGAAATCGACAACGCAGGTTTCAATATCCTCCGAAGTCCAACACGGAACGGCACATTCAAATACGCCAATCCAACATTAATACAGGGAGCAGGCACTTCAGCTGAACGCCATACCTACAAATGGATAGATACAACCGCAAAACCAGGTACTGTCTATTACTATCAAATAGAAGATGTCTCGTTTGCAGGTGAACGTCAGATACTTGCAACGACTAAGTTGAAAGGGCTAATTTCTGCAAAGAACAAACTTACAACCCAATGGGGGAATTTCCGGAGGAATTAAAATTAAAAGGTCAAGATTAATCGCTTGCCTTATTGTATACCCTAAGTTGCTACCTTGTCACACAATCTGTTAGCAGCGTAGGGGCGAGGTCTCCTCGCCCGCTGTGGCGTGTATCATTAATTCTACAAATATTGACAAGTTATCAGCATATTTTTCATTAAAGGAGAATGTCCAAATGGTAATTAGCGTGAAATATTCAAAAACTTCCGCAGTCAAAACCTCTTATGCAGTTTTGTGTTTTTTGTTAGTCCTCGTTTCAGTGTTATTTCTTGCCGACATGTCAGCACTAGCTGAACCGGTACCGTTATTTACTCGATTCAGTCTTGACGTGGCGAAAAAAGAAATGATATTTTTTGCGTTTTTTGACACCCCTGCTACAAATGTGAAAATCACTGATTTTACAGTTAATGGTATACCATTAAATCAAAAATATCAGATAACGGCAGGACCTCACCCCGATAATAATAGAGTATTCCTTATGACAATAAGAGGATCCACTGAAAAACCGAATCCTCTTAAGTATAAGAATTATACAGCAGGTTACCTTATTCCCAAAAAAGAAAATGGAAGAATAGTACCAGGATATGGGGCAAAGTTTATAATATGGTTTGATGATAATTATATCGGTAATGTCTATTTTGATACGGATGCCATCCGTATCAATTTGCGCGAACCTCCTGAACGTGACTTGACAAGGTTTGATATTACAATTAATGGTAAACAAGCACTAAACGATAATTTCAAGTTTGAAAAAGTCAATGATACTCACTATGTTATTAATCTGATCCATACTAAAGAACTACCTAAAACATTAGAATATAAGAACTATGAAAGTGTTAAGCTTAAGTTTGATGCGTCGAAGACGGTTTCTCCTTGGAATGATGTTATAGGTTATGAACCAATAGTAGGGATACCGGATAAAACCGATCAGGGTCCTCTGGGCCTTGTTGTGTTAACACCTATATCTCTATATGCTGGATTACCGGGAATTTCTACGAAGCCTCAGATTCACATCCAGTTTAATGCAGAACCATATCCCCCCGTGACCAAAGCAGATTTTACAATTAACAATGGGCAACCACTACCTGACAATGCTGAAATAGAGCCTTACACTAACTTAGAAATAGATTTAAGACACGATTCTACGTTAAAGTACGCAACGAAAATTGTTTTTGGTAGTTCTGGTAAAATACCTGCCACGGTTCGTTTCAGGAATTTACCTAAAATCAATCTGCTCCCTAATAGAGCCGTAAAGTTTACATCTGCACCCGTTGTTCCGTTAACTGCCAAAGCTATGATTCACAACAGTTTCTTTCATGGTCATGACTATGTTGTAATTACCATTAGATATAGTGGACCACCCGATCCTCAACCAAAGTTAACTGATTTTACGTATAATAATGGAAAACAATTTAAAGCGGAAGGCACATATATAATCGATAATAATTCACTTGAAACATCTTGGAGAATTGATGACGAAAGGGGAACTCTACTAGCACGATATAATGCAGAAGGGGAACTTGTGCTTAGGAACGGGTTGCCTATTCCTGTAATACCTAGGACTTTGGAACTTCCAGGCTATCATCCCGTAACACTCATTAAAAACGTTGAAGTGCCATTTATACCTAGATCCGGTGCGATACAGCCCCTTACAACACCT
Organism: Candidatus Poribacteria bacterium; assembly: GCA_965208245.1. Lineage (GTDB taxonomy): Bacteria > Poribacteria > WGA-4E > WGA-4E > WGA-3G > MSPOR6. The sequence goes on along the minus strand of OZ242325.1, from coordinate 2,879,698 downwards.
GTTACTGACTCTGAGCAGGGTTTATTAACAAAACCGGGTGCTGATATTCCTGTGAAGGATAAGATTGTCATGAATGAGATCGCAAATCTATCAGATGAAGATGATTGGATCGAGCTGCTCAACATCAGTGATAGTCCACAATCGCTTGATAAATGGGTTTTGTCGATCGTCACTGAATATAATGACGAAACGGAGATCATCCGATTTCCCGATATATCCATCCCCGCCGGCGGTATACTCTTACTCGTGAATAGGGATCCTGCAAACACAGCACTCGCTATAGGACATAATGTGAAAGTGAACACATCAGATCACCCCCCAGATGCTGATGAAAATATCTTTTACCTCATCGTGAAAGATGAAGATAACTACGGATTCATTAGCCCAGGCATTGACCTGCCAAATCATAACGACTGGATGCTGATCCTACGGAGCGGTAAACCCTGGGATGTCAAAGATGGCACCAACGTCTATAACTCAGGGTATCAGATAGAGGATGTTGCTGGACCTGCGTCTATCACTTTGGAGATAGATGAGAACGAAATCAACCCGCCTAAAGAGAAGAATAAGGATGGCACAGCAGGTGACGATCTCTGGCACACTACAGTATTTCCCCTAAACGGACGCGAGGAGACAAGTGAGATGCTGCTACGGTTCGATCGCACGCTCAATGAAGGCACAGTGCACGCACGCGATGTCAATAAACACGGGTTTGAAGTTCACAGTTTCAATCCTGTACCTTTCACAGGTATCGGCTACGACAGCGACATTACGGATGACGGGGGACACCTCGGCACGCCGGGGTATCCGAATGTTGTTGCATCCAACGTCTCCGATCTCAAGACAGGTCGGTTTATTGTCAGTGAACTGATGCTAACAACAAATAACGGCAAAAACGCACAATGGATAGAACTGCACAACACCTCTCAATCAGAAGCGATTAGTTTAGAAGACCCCGATGGTGATGGTGCCCTCACTGCATGGAAAATGACGATTGAGAACCATAATTCAGGCTCATGGAAACGTATCAGACGCAACTTGCACGTTGAAGTTGATCTAAGTGAATGGTTTCAGTATATTCCACCACGGCAGAAGGTGTTGATTGCTGCTTTTGCGGATCGGAATTCGGGGGCATCCGATTTTCCATCTACGCGGGTTGCGACGCTCTGGGAGACGCACAGACGTTCCTTCAGTATGATTAAACGCGGCAACCTCTTCTTAAATGCTTCAGGCGGATTCACTATCAAGATAACGGATAGTCAAGGAAACGTTTCTGACATTGTTGGTAACCTTGATGGGATAGCAGTTGATCCTGATGAAGGGATAGGTCATGATGATCCTGTCGGTTTTGACTGGCCTACCGAGTTAATAAAAGATGGTCACCGCACGTCATTAATACGACTGAAAAACACCGATGGTAGTCCGCGCACTGGTATTCCCACACGTATTCCCACACGTGATGGTTCAGGGGCTGCGATCGATAAGCATGGGGCGGCTCTCCCTCTTGGATCAGATGCGAGTTCTGATACGGGGAGTTTTGCATGGCAGCATGCGGCGGACATAAACCTTGGCGACCTCGCCAAAATAACATGGTTCGGCAGTGAAGACGATATCAGCACCCCGCTGAATACAGAAAATACGGTGATGCCTGTCTTACTCTCTTTCTTCCATCCGATTACGGAAAACGGCGAGGTCCTTATTCGCTGGACAACGGAAGCTGAACTCGACAACGCAGGATTTCATATCCTACGCAGTGAAACACGCAATGGACACTTCAAACGCATCAACACCCAGTTAATCCAAGGTGCCGGATCAACAGCCGAACGACAGACTTATGAATGGATAGATACAACCGCAAAACCGGGAGTCGTCTATTACTATCAAATAGAAGATGTCTCTTTTTCAGGTGAACGGTACAGACTGGCAACGACTAAACTAAAAGGATTAGTGTCTGCCAAAAACAAACTCACAACGCAATGGGGTGTGTTAAAACGGCAAGAGTGAAATGTTGTCGGTTATAAATATAGTGAACATTAGAATTAATGAAACATTGGACAACGGGCGAGGTCACCTCGCCCCTACGTCCGTAAAGTTTAAAGGGGTGTGGATTTTGCATTATTTTTGTTTAAAACCCTCAGAATTTGTATAAATTTGTATAAAGGAGTATTGATGATGAAGACACCTTTCGTTTCTACTGTAGTATTGGCGATACTTATACTCTTTAGTCAACAGTCACCCACCGTAGCAGCAGATTGGACACACTGGCGTTTACCGGAGGGTGCTAAAGCCCGTCTTGGAAAAGGTTCCATCTTTGAAGTCCAGTATTCTCCCGATGGTACGAAGTTAGCAGTTGCAGGTTCTATTGGGATTTGGCTATACGATGTTCAGACAGGTGAAGAACTTGATCTTCTCATAAGACATACGGTTGGGGTTGAGAGTGTTGCGTTTAGTCCGGATGGTAAAACCATTGTGAGTGGGAGTTATGACCGCACTGTTCGTTTGTGGGACGCACATACAGGTAGGGAGATCAACACGCTCGCAGGACATCTGAATCCGATTGAGAGTGTTGCGTTTAGTCCGGATGGTAGTACTGTTGCAAGTGCGGGTTGGCAAGAAATCCGTTTGTGGGATGTACAGACACAGAAGCATATCGGAACACTCAGAGGGGATACGCTTCTGTTCAATAGTGTTGCGTTTAGTCCGGATGGTACCACCATTGCAAGCGGATCTAGCAGTAACCTCAGTTTGTGGGATGTGAGCACAGGTGCACAACTCAGAACGATCCCAGGGCATACGAGTCTTGTCAGTGTTGCGTTTAGTCCGGATGGTAAAACCATTGTGAGTGCAAGCAAGGACGAGAATCAGGACGACACTGTGCGTTTGTGGAGTGTGAATACAGGCAGACATGTCAGAACGTTCAAAGGGCATACGGATTTTGTCAATAGTGTTGCGTTTAGTCCGGATGGTAAAACCATTGTGAGTGCGAGTGCGGACCACACTGTGCGTTTGTGGAACGTGAAGACAGGCGAGCATATCAGCATGCTTACCGGACATACGGTTCCGGTCAGGAGTGTTGCGTTTAGTCCGGATGGCGACACTATCGCAAGTGGGAGTTGGCAAGAAATCCGTTTGTGGGACGTGAACGCACGTAGACATATCAGATCGTTTATAGAAGGAGAAGCAACGACTTGGGTTGGGAGTGTTGCGTTTAGTCCGGATAGCACCACTATCGCAAGTGGGGATGGGCAAGAAATCCGTTTGTGGGATGTGAACACACGTAGACATATCAGATCGCTAAAAAGACATACGGCTTTGGTCATAAGCATTGCGTTTAGCCCGGATGGCGACACTATTGCGAGTGGGAGTGAGGACGACACTGTGCGTTTGTGGGACGTGAACACAGGCAGACATATCAGAATGCTCAGAGGACATACAGATGTTGTCAGTAGTGTTGCGTTTAGTCCGGATGGGACCCTACTTGCAAGCGCGAGTGCAGACAACACTATCCGTTTGTGGGATGCCGCGAACATAGGCGAACATCTCAGCACGCTCAGAGGACATACAGATGGTGTCAATAGTGTTGCGTTTAGTCCGGATGGGACCCTACTTGCAAGTGGGAGTTGGGACAACACTATCCGTTTGTGGGACGTGAACACAAGCGAACATCTCAGAACACTCAATGGTACGTCTGGTGTCAGTAGTGTTGCGTTTAGTCCGGATGGTAGGACCCTTGCAAGCGGGGGTTTGGACAGGACCGTACGTATATGGGATATCAACATACGCACATCTATCAAAACGCTCAAAGGACATAGGCGGTGGGTCAGTAGTGTTGCGTTTAGTCCGGATGGCGACACTATCGCAAGTGCGAGTGAGGACTTCGATCTCCGTTTGTGGGATGCGAACACAGGTGCACCTATCAGAACGCTCATAGGACATACGGATTTTGTCAGTAGTGTTGCGTTTAGTCTGGATGGTAGGACCCTTGCAAGTGGGAGTTTAGACAGGACAGTGCTGCTGTGGCATTACAACTCGGCTGGTGAATCGTTTGCTGTTGAAGCACGTGAGAAAAAACTCACCACACTCGGACAGATAAAGCGGAACTTACTATTGCAAAATTATCCGAATCCATTTAACCCAGAAACATGGATACCGTATCAGTTAGCAAAACCAGCAGACGTTACTGTTACAATCTATGCGTCAGAGGGTCAATTCGTTAGGGAACTTGACGTGGGACATCAGCTGGCGGGACTCTATCAAAGTCGTTCCTCGGCAGTGTATTGGGATGGTAAGAACACATCGGGTGAACCTGTAGCAAGTGGAATCTATTTCTACACACTTACCGCAGGCGAATTCACGGCAACACGCAGGATGCTAATTTTGAAGTAATGCCATTCGAAGAGTGGAAGGCTGGAAGGGGGAAGGGGAAGATGAGAGGTTTCCAGACTGTGAGGCATATCCTGTGGACATTTACAAATTTTAAAAGGAGTATTGATGAAGACACCTTTCGTTGCAACGGTGATATTGTTGACACTATCACTTTTTCCTTTTCTGCCACACGCCGTGGCAGCAGATTGGACACACTGGGGGTTACCGGAGGGGACTAAAGCTCGTCTTGGAAAAGGTGCGATCTCTGAAGTCCAGTATTCTCCTGATGGCACGAAGTTAGCAGTTGCAGGTTCTATTGGGATTTGGCTATACGATGCTCAGACAGGTGAAGAACTTGCTCTTCTCACAGGACATACGGGGTGGGTCTATAGTGTTGCGTTTAGTCCGGATGGTAGTACCATCGTAAGTGGAAGTGGGGACAGGACCCTCCGTTTGTGGAACGCACATACAGGCGAGCATACTAGCACGCTCACAGGACATACGACGGGTATCCGTAGTGTTGCGTTTAGTCCGGATGGTAGCACTATCGCAAGTGGGAGTTGGCAAGAAATCCGTATATGGGACGTGAACACAGGCGAATCTATTAGCACGTTCAGAGGACATACGGAGTGGGTCTATAGTGTTGCGTTTAGTCCGGATGGCATTACTATTGCAAGCGGGAGTGCGGACAACACCCTCCGCTTGTGGAACGTGGACACAGGCGAGCATATCAACATGTTCCCAAGACATACAGGTCCGGTCTATAGTGTTGCGTTTAGTCCGGATGGCACTCTACTTGCAAGTGGGAGTGAGGATAACACCATCCGCTTGTGGAATACCAACACAGGCGATCATATCAGCACGATCAGAGGACATAATTCTTGGGTCTATAGTGTTGCGTTTAGTCCGGATAGTACCCTACTTGCAAGCGGGAGTGGGGACAACACCATCGGCTTGTGGGACGCGAACACAGGCAAACATATCAGCACGATCATAGGACATACGGCTTTGGTCAGGAGTGTCGCCTTCAGTACGGATGGCAATACCATTGCAGGTGCGAGTTGGGAAGAAATCCGTTTGTGGAACACCAACACAGACGAGCATATCAGCACGATCATAGGACATACGCTTGATGTCAGTAGCGTTGCGTTTAGTCCGGATGGCGACACTATCGCAAGCACAAGCGGGAGTTGGGAAGAAATCCGTTTGTGGAACATCAACACAAGCGAGCGTCTCAGCACGCTCATAGGACATACGCTTGATGTCAGGAGTGTTGCGTTTAGTCCGGATGGCGACACTATCGCAAGCGGGAGTTGGGAAGAAATCCGTTTGTGGAACGCGAACACAAGCGAACATCACAGAACACTTACAGGACATAATTCTTGGGTCGGGAGCGTTGCGTTTAGTCCGGATGGCAGCACCATCGCAAGCGGGAGTGAGGACAACACCGTACGCCTGTGGAACGGGATTGCAGGCAAACATCTCAGCACGCTCAGAGGACATACAGGTCCGGTCTATAGTGTTGCGTTTAGTCCGGATAGCAACACTATCGCAAGTGGGAGTGAGGATAACACCATACGATTGTGGAACGTGAACACAGGCAAACACATCAGCACGTTCACAGGACATACAGGTCCGGTCTATAGTGTTGCGTTTAGTCCGGATAGCAACACTATCGCAAGCGGGAGTGCGGATAACACCATACGATTGTGGAACGTGAACACAGGCGAACACATCAGCACGCTCACAGGACATAAGTCTTGGGTCTATAGTGTTGCGTTTAGTCCGGATAGCAACAACAACATACTTGCAAGTGGGAGTAGAGACTTCACGCTCCGTTTATGGGACGTTAATACAAGCGAACCTATCAGCACGTTCACAGGACATACAGGTCCGGTCTATAGTGTTGCGTTTAGTCCGGATGGCAGGACCCTTGCAAGTGGAAGTGGGGACGGAACTGTGCTGCTGTGGATAGGTGTCGGTGGAGCGTTTGCTGTTGAAGCACGTGGGAAGAAACTCACCACACTCGGACAGATAAAGCGGAACCTACTATTACAAAATTATCCGAATCCGTTCAACCCAGAAACATGGATACCGTATCGGTTAGCAAAGCCAGCAGACGTTACCATTACAATCTATGCCTCAGATGGTCAATGCGTTAGGAAACTTGACGTGGGACATCAGTTGGCAGGACTCTATCAAAGTCGTTCCCATGCAGCATATTGGGATGGTAAGAACACATCGGGTGAACCCGTAGCAAGTGGAATCTATTTCTACACACTCACCGCAGGTGAATTCACGGCAACACGCAGGATGCTAATTTTGAAGTAATGTCAGAATCGCTTTGGGTTAGCTGCTGCATGTCTGTGATGATTAATCAGTTCGAAGTGCTTCCTTTGCCAACACCGTGTCCATGCGTGCATAATACTGCAGGTGCTGGATTGTCCATATTTGCACCGTTAGGTATCAATACATAAGCAGGATTGATGAGAAGGCATCTGGATTGAAGATCAAATACATATTGGAGTAATCCAATGCATCAAAACGGTCGTAGGGTCTGGGTTTCCCAGACCGCATGTTCCCGCCGATTTGTTAAAAGTCCCTTTCGCATATTACCCGATTTAAATCTTAATCTTCATACGGGACTAAAGATATTCTGAAAGATGGTTGTTGTCCAAAGAAGCACAATTTCATGCCAAAAATTTTACACACCCTTTTTGTAGTAGCGATTTGCCAGGGTTCTTCAGTTTTAAGAATTGTCAGTTTTTGTGTAGGACTAATAGTGGACTTTGTAGTTTGGGTAGAGCGTAGCGTCATTAAAATATTAACTGGCGACACGCTCACACTTCTGTCGGGTTTCGCTTCGCTCTACCCGACCTACGGACTATGCAACAACTCTATTCATTTTCATGCCAAAAACTTTACACACCCCTGAATAACCCTGGCAATTTGCGATGTGATGTGTGTTATGCTATACTTATTTTATGTTTCTGTGCAAAAGAAATGAGGCACGGACACTAATTCAAGGAACAGTAAATGAATATCCGCTTTAACACCACTGACAACGACAGAAAGGTAGACGATGAAACAGAATGAATATCCCCCGCTGGGTAGATTTCACAATATTTCTACAAGAACTATCTACAATGATCTCCATGGGTTTATTATAACACAAAAGGCCCATCATAGAGCGAACGAAGAGTTTTACAGTGCTATGAGCTGTAGCAAACAATACGAGGCTGAAAGAGCTATTCAGCATTATACCAAGTCCTTGGAAATGCATCCACAAATGGACGCAGCATACTACAATCGTGGTTTGACTTATGCTGCTATAGGCGAGTATGACAGAGCCATAAAAGATTATGACATTGTCATCAACCGAAATTCAGAAGATGCGCACGCATATAACGAACGGGGTGAGGTTTTACTGTATCAGGGGGAATTTGATAAAGCTATCAAAGACTATAATACGGCAATAAAGTTGGAACCGGATTCTGGATATTTCTATCTTAATCGAAGCAAAGCGTGGTTATATCTACAAGAATGGAAAAAAGCCAAATCGGACCTAACATCTGCTAGAGAAAACGGCTTCAACAGCATTGGTTTATTTCATAACGACTACGAAAGTATTGAAGATTTTGAACAAAAAAATAATGTTAAACTACCTGAAGATTTGGCGGTAATGTTGTGGGAATAGAAAAGTCGGCAAATACAACTTGCCCATAGAAGAAAAAATATGTATTTTAGTGATGAATTAACAATAATTAACGAAGATGTTCTGACAACTCGCGCAATCGAAGACGAGAGTGTTGATTTGATCGTCACATCACCTCCGTACAATGTTAATATAAAATACAACTCAAATGACGATGCACTCTCCTATACCGACTATCTTACTTTTTCCAAAGACTGGTTCTCCCGATGCCTGCAATGGTTGAAACCCGATGGTCGTTTCTGTCTTAATATTCCATTAGATAAGAATAAGGGTGGACAACAACATGTCGGTGCAGACTTAACAAAATTAGCAACTGGGATAGGATTTCAATATCACTCAACAATTGTTTGGAACGAGGGCAATATCTCGAGAAGAACTGCTTGGGGTTCGTGGTTGAAGGCATCCGCGCCTTATGTCATTGCCCCTGTGGAGTTAATAGTTATTCTCTACAAGGATGTGTGGAAAAAAACAAGTGGTAGCGGAGAATCGGATATGAACAAAGAGGAATTCATGGAATGGACAAACGGTCTCTGGACTTTTCCGGGTGAGAGCAAAAAACGAATCGGTCACCCTGCACCTTTTCCTATAGAACTTCCTCGTCGATGTATAAAACTTTTTAGTTTCGTAGGTGATACTGTCCTTGATCCGTTTATGGGAAGTGGCACTACATTAGTTGCTGCGCATTTGAACAAAAGAAAAGGTATTGGAATTGAGGTTGATGAGGGATATTGTAAACTTGCAAAAGAGCGTTTAGATGAAGTTACAGATCAATTAAGCCTTTTTGAAGATGGAGAAGAACTGAGTGGCGAAGACAATTCGTGAACTTGTGTTAGAGTATTTCAAAAATCATCCAAAGCAAGAGCTCCCTCACGGTCCTGTAGTTGATTGGGTAACAGAGCAGTACGAAAAGGAACATGGTAATCCTCCGAGAGATCCGTGGCGATCTATAAGACAGCTCCATCAAGATGGAAAGTTGATTAAAGTTAAGAAAGGGATATACAAGTATGATCCCAGTTACGTACACGAAGTTGTGCTCTTTGAGTTTTCTCCACGGGACAGAGAGATGATTTTTGAACGTGATGATTATCGATGCGTTGTTTGTGGACGCGGTATAAAAGACGGAGTTGAACTTGCCGCAGACCATATCAAACCGAAAGACAAAGGCGGTACAAACACAATTGATAACGGACAGACTCTCTGTTACGAACATAATTTACGAAAAAGCAACTATTCGCAAACTGAAGCAGGGAAAAGGTATTTCATCAGGATGTATCAGACAGCATTGAAAAATCAAGACGAAAAGATGATTGCATTTTGCCAATCCGTTTTTGATGTCTATGATGCACATGATGTCAATGGACATGTTGCGCGTCCTGACACGGAAAAGTGAGTATTTAAATGTTAACACAGGTTATTACTGATATTGTTCAGTGTAAAGAAACGATTGAAAAGCACGAGTTTGATGAAGCTGCAACTAAACAGTACATTGTTATTCCCATCCTGAGATCTTTAGATTGGCATGACAGCAATTTGCATACTTTAGAGGTCTATCCAGAAAAGAAGGTCAGCAAGAATAAGAAAGAAAAAGTTGACTATGCTCTCCGACACGGTGAAACTTCTTTAGTATTCATTGAGTGTAAACGTTGGGGGATAGGGATTGAAAAGCATCAAGACCAAATTTGTCAATATGCTTTTTTAGCTGGAGTAGAAATAGCCGTTATAACCAACGGGAAAATATGGGATTTTTATCTCCCTGGCCGAACAAGTACACCTGAAAGAAGGGTAATCCCATGGAAGGATAGGATGTTCTGTTCCATTGATCTTGAGGTGCATGAGGAAGCCGTAACTGATTTTCAAAAGTACCTTTCTAAATCCAATGTTGAACGAGGAAAAGCAAAAGCTAATGCTCAAGAAGCATTTCAACCACAAAAACCTAATACACCCTTACCTCGGCAGCATTATGGTTTTCCGATTCTGAGATCTTTGGTAGAACTTGGGGGATCAGCGTCAACTAAGCAAGTATTACAGAGAGTCTTTCAACTCATGGATGAAGTTAACGAACTACGAGAAATAGATAAATCGCGCCGTTCAGATGGACAGTATTATTGGGACAATCGAACACAGGACATGCGTAGAGAATTAATAAATAAAGGTTTCATGAAGGAAAACTCTCCGCGCGGTATTTGGGAAATCTCTGACGCAGGACAGAATCATCTTCTTAATAATGGAGGAACTCATAAATGAAAAATGATACTAAACCAATTAAAGCAGCACCAACAGCAACTATCAAAGGTTCACCAACACCAATATCTCCTAACGAACTTACCGGCAGAAAAAACATTCTTATGGATGCCCTCTACGAATTGGGTTACGATGACACATTGGTAGATATCCTAATTGAGAGGAATGTTATTGATTTTGATACCGTTGACTACACGAGCCATATCATAGATCAACTTATTGATCATTATGGAGATTCTATGGTATGGACCCATCTTGAAGACGCTGTTGTATTTGAGGAATTGGATGTTGCCCTAACAGGAGAATTAGGAAAGAGTTGGCGTTCTTCAAGAGGGATCACATTTTGGGAACGTATCCGAAACATGATTGATGATCTTATTGAATCACTTGGCTTGAAAGTGATTGAAATGAAAGCATTAGAAAGTCATATACTAACACAACAATTAGATGCTGTTAAGCGGAATGTAGTAATTGATTATGGCGAATTTGGGATGCATTTACCTAATGCTGACTTTGTTATTTACAATCCTGAAAATTCGTGTGTTATTGCTGTAATTTCATGCGGAGTTAATTTAAGAAATCGGGTCATCTATTCGGCTTATTGGAAACTTAAACTTCAGGCAGCTAAAAGTACATCCACCATTAAATTCTATCTTATCACGACTAACTTAAACGGGGTGTCCATTACTGAGACAGATCTTGACTGCAGATACGTACTAACACATGGAAGATATTGTAGAGATCGACAGGGTAAAACTTTTTGAGCATTTCATTGAGGATTTTAAAAAAGCCGTAGACGAGAACCGATAAACTCATGAAATTAGCAAATGCGCCATGCTCCTGGGGTGTGCTTGAATTTGACCTGCAAGGTGAACCCTGTGACTATACTCAAGTCTTAAACGAAATGCAAACAATCGGCTATCGTGGTACCGAGTTGGGAGACTGGGGTTTTATGCCGACTGATCCCACGCAACTCAACGACGAACTTGCAGCACGCAAGTTAACACTGTTAGGTACTTTTGTGCCGGTAACCTTGATGGATTCGGTTAGTAGACGAAAATTCTATTCATGCCCACCGACTTCTCCTATTTGAATCTCAATCTCATCTCTATCGCGGATGCGTTCAACGAGTCCGTCACGTATATCCACTATGCGATCCGAGACATCAAGCATCTTAAGGTCGTGCGTGGCAGAGATGACTGTCACACCTTGCTCAATATTGAGCTGCTTGATAAGGTCTATAATCTCACGTCCTGTAATCGTATCAAGGTTTGCAGTCGGTTCATCGGCAAGGATAATGCTAGGGTCATTTGCGAGGGCTCTTGCGATGGCGACACGTTGACGTTGACCGCCAGAGAGTTCATCTGGGAGATGATACATCCTGTCTCCTAAACCGACTTTGTCTAATAGTTTTTCTGCCTTCTCATTACGTTGCTTATCAGGGATACCTGCAAAGATCATCGGTAATGTTACATTGCCGTGTGCTGTTCTGACATTCAATAGATTGTAGCTTTGAAAGATGTACCCGACTCTATGACACCTAAATGCAGCGATCTGCCTTTGTGATAGGTTAGACATATTCTGTCCATCAATGTAGACTTGTCCTTCTGAGGGTCTGTCGAGCGCACCGATCATGTTGAAGAGCGTTGATTTGCCAGATCCTGATGGACCCATCAATGAGATATATTCTCCGCGTTCAATTTCGATATTGATTCCGTCTAATGCGCGTAGGACGTTTGATCCCATCCTATATTCTTTGACAACATCTTCGGTCTTCACAACAATATCTGGCATATTTTTTCCTTATATGTTCTATTCGACATCAATGTAGTACTTTGTCAAGTCTCATTTTGTAGGTCGGGTTTCGCTTTGCTCTACCCGACCTACAGTGTGAGAGTAGACAGTCCACTATAGTTGGTACATCTTAGGTTTTAACTTATACCTCAGTGCGCATTGCTTCAGCAGGTGGAAGTTTTGCAGCACGCCATGCTGGAAATGATGAACCGATCACGGCTAATAGCATCCCAAGTATACAACCGAACAGTATTAGTAACAACACACCAATACGCATCGGTGCATCCTCAGGGGTAGCGGGTAATAGTGGGAAATAGAAGAAAAGGTCAAGTCCGTAGTCTTTTAGACCTAAGGCGACTGCTCCGAGCGTTCCGATCAGGGCACCGATTAATGCTCCTGCAAATCCTTGGAAACCTGATTCCAATAGAAACAGACGCACAACAAAACCGTCTAATGCTCCAAGACATTTCATCGTACCAATTTCACGAAATCGCTCTGTTACTGCCATCAACATAGAGTTTGCAATCCCAACAACACAGACAATCAACGACATGATAATTAGCCAGATGTCTTTCGTAGAAATGCCTTGTTCGGACGTTTCTTCTAAGTTTGCGATTGTAGAACTGCGACCACTTTCCTGTAATGCAAGGTCTATTTCATTGTTCGTCCAAACAGAAACAAGAAAAGCAATTCCGAGTGTTATCCCTGCTGTTGTTATGATGGACCTGCCAAAACGTATCTTGAGACTCTGAAAACTAATCCGCAGAGATTCTAAGAATGGCAGATCGATCTGTTCCTCAATCCGTGTGTGTTGATGCAATCTCTCAACTCCTAAAATAGTGTCTATTTGAGTATTATATCAGATAAGTACTGTGATACTCACGATGGCTGAAGCCGTGTGCTTCTTTAAGCACATCAACGCTCCTATGTGATTCCTGCTTCCGTCTCTCGTGCCTCCTTCCCCAACAGTGTGAGGTCTTACTCGGACTCCATAGGCGTGAATTCCTGAAGTTGTTCTATGCGTTTCTCAAGATCACCAATCTGAGCCATTGCACCATCAATACCTTGCTTGAGTTCGTTGAATTTAGGTTCAATGTCATTAATTTGTATGTGTCGTCTACCTCGGTTGCTACTAAAAATTGCCATGTTGTCTCCTTATTCACATGTTCCTTGATAGTTGTATAGTATATTGTTAAATCTTGCACTCACAGTCACCTCAATAGATGTTGCATCAGTGCTGAGCCAATAATGAGCACAGACAGGTTCATCACCACCACTACTCCATTGTTCGAATATTGGAACCCCCTCAGAGGTGCTAATAGAAAAGCCTGCATTACGCGTTGCTAATGCATCTTGGCCAAGCTGTTCAGTAGGATAATAAACAATAATGACCCACCCATTACTAGGCACTTCGTCAACAGATCTTTGGCAGACGACTACAAGGGGCTCAGGAGGATCGTATTCCAACCTCACAAAAATACCATTTTCAATCACTGCCATGCAGTTGTTTCCATATCCACAATCCGGAATCGATATCTTGCCCGTGAAAGGCACACGCAGCGTGGTACCAGGAACATCACGATAAACGATCTTCTCAATAGGAATCTCAATGATTTTCTCAACTTCCTTGATGACTTCTACCTCAACCCCTACCTCAACTTCCTTGATGACTTCTACCTCAACCTCTTTTTCAACAATCTTGACTACCTCAACGATTTTCTCTACCTCAACCTCAACCTCCTTGACAACCTCAATGATTTTCTCAACCTCAACCTCAACCTCCTTGACAACCTCAACGGTGCGAGTCTCTCCCGGAACTTCAACATGTTTCGTCGCACCCTCTACCTCTACCTCTACATAGACAGGCACTGCCACATAAACGATCTCAGGTTCTACTAGAACCTCGTCATCATCTACCTCTACTTCAACGACTACTTCGCCGACTACAGGACACCAATAATCAAAACCATCCGAATAGCATACTTCACCTATATCGTGCGTCCAACTGTTCTCGTTTGATGGTGAGTCTGTATCATTGACTTTAAAAACAGAATACGGCACATCCGTACAGCCCATCATACAGATACACATGAAAATCACTATACCAACTAGTGTAGCAATATCATGCAATGCTAAACACGATTTCATAAATTCACTCCTTATTCTATGATGTCATCATCAATTTTGTTAACTGTTGCTTTCATAGCACACATTAACGCTTTATGTTTATGTACCAGGACTTACGCATTTTGCTTGTTATGAGAAGTTAAAACGTTTAATGTGAATGCCAAACGCGCATTCACCAAGGGTGCCCCTTCATTGCCCGTTCTTTACGATATTCGTTCGATGTGTTATTAAATCCAATCTTTTGCGTCTATCTTGTGTACATTATTGAGTGGCTGGACAGCTCTACCCAACCTACAGATTTATTTTCCAGTTTACGTTATCTTTAGGTTTCAGATAGACGATTGATTAATGAGGCACTGTATCCGGCACCGAATCCGTTGTCTATGTTGACGACTGTGATGCCAGATGCACAACTGTTTAGCATACCGAGGAGTGCTGCTAATCCGCCGAAACTTGCACCATAACCTACACTTGTCGGTACTGCGATGACAGGACAGTCGACCAATCCCCCGACAACACTCGGCAATGCACCTTCCATCCCTGCGATGACGATTATCACATTCGCGCTTAGAAGTTTCTCGTGATTACTGATGAGTCTGTGCAACCCAGCAACTCCTACGTCGTAAAGCCGTTCTGGTGGATGCCCCATGATGTCAGCAGTTTCTGCTGCTTCTTCAGCTACAGGGAGATCGGATGTTCCAGCAGAAACGACCAAAACACCGGACCTTGTGTCTAATTCGGGATGTTTGATGCTAATTGTCCTAGCGAGTTGGTTGTAGCGCGCTTTCGCATCTATAGATTTTACGACTTCATACATTGAATGCGTTGCGCGGGTAGCAAGCAGCGGATGTCCCGCCTCAAGTATACGTTCACTTATCTTTGCAACTTGATCGTCTGTCTTACCATCACAGAAGATTACCTCAGGAAAACCTGTTCTGAGCTGTCTATGATGGTCAATTTTGGAAAAACCGAGGTCTTCAAACGGAAGGATTCGGAGAGATCGTAGCGCATCGTTGACTTCAATCTCCCCGTTTCTGACCTTCTCAAGGAGGGTTTTAATTCTTTCAACTTCCATACACGTCGAAATTACGGTTAGAGGGTAATCCAGGTATTGCTACTATAAGGATTACGCTTCTTCAGGTTCCTTTTTACTTGATTTCTTATCTGCTGCAAGTCCGGGGATCGTCTCCGTGATCTTGCTTTTAACATCCGCAGAAACCTTTTTCCCTGTTTCCACAGCAGTCTTCACTTGATCTGTCGCTTCCTTAACACGTTCTTTACCTACTTCAACAATGCCTTGCACACTTTCCTTGCCTTGGTCTACAAGATGTTGAACATTTTCTCTTGCTGCTTCACCTGCTTGATGTGCAATTGCCAATGTCTTATCTTTTGCCTGAATAGATGTATCCCGAATTTTCTGACGTGTTTCTTTTCCAGGTGCTGGTGCATAAAGAAGACTGAGTACTGCCCCTGTCAATAATCCTGTGAAAAAGGCAAAAATCAGAGTCAATCCATTATTGCGTCCATCGTTACTCATTTGTCTTTCCTTTCTTTATTTTGATTAGCGTATAATCAGTTGCATTTGCATGTTTCGGATAAAATTAAGCATCCATTTAGTATATACGTTTGTTTTTGTCATTTCTTTTCAATTATGTGGGGATTTACCCAATCACATAACATATCAACTGGCAACATCAGTTTCTTGTTGCTTTACTTGTTGTGTGACCTCCTCATGCATTTCTTTGACATCGTCCTGTTGTTTTGGGGCATCATTCTGTTTATTCGGTTTATCTTTCACATGAGTGCCATAAGAGCTGTAGAGTTTATCCCAACCTGCTTTCAAGCCTTGCCACATACTAACAATATCTGCGAGCGATACTGCAACTTGGTTGCGAAAATATTCCGCTTGTTCAATTGTTTGACCTGAAAATGTAGAGACTTTTTGTATGAGCGATTCCAACTCTTTTATGCTCTGGTTGAGTGTTTGGGTGATTTCTTGGATATTATGTAAAGTTGGTTGTATCTCATCTTCGCTAATCTGATGAAGTGATGAAGTGACCCCATTAACATTTTGCAGTAATTCTGGCAACTCCTTGTTGATTGTCTTTACAGTGTGACTGATGTCATTTATGAGAATGCCGACTTCTTGATTGACAAGATTTTCTGTAGAATTAAGTGTGTTTTGTATACTATTTAATGAATTCCTCAAACTCCCTATTGCGGCACATACATAACAAAATAAAACTGTCAAAGCGATGAGTGCCGCCCCAAGGCTACATTTCCAAAATATAGAAACGATAATATTCCATTCCATGAGTTTTGTTTCCCTTATTCTTATTTATAGTAAAGTGACAAATTAATGAGACATTTCACCCCATACACAGATGATGAAGTATACCCAGCGTAGGGGCGCGGTGACCTCGCCCGTTGTGAAATGTTTCATTAATTCTAATGTTCACTATATTTTAAGATCTTCAATGTTACTACCACGTTTAAGGTGCAACTATCAGACACTGAGTTGCTGTGCGATTATTTTACTTGTAGTAGCAATAGCTGCATCAACTTTATCAAGATTTCGTGCACCACCTTGTGCTAATTCTGGTCTGCCGCCACCACGACCATCAGCAAGTTGTGCAATTGATTGCATGAGTTCACCGGCGTGCAATCCTCGACTTTTTACCAGATCGGAAGTTACGCCAACGACGAAAACTGCATCATTTTCTGTAACTGATGCAAGTGCTACCACACCTGTCTGGAGTCTACTTTTTAGTGCATCTACTAGTTGACGTAACCCGTCTCTATCAGTTTCGTCAACCCGGGCAGCAACAACCTTCACATTATTGACAAGTTCTACATTCTCTACTAGGCTGTTAAGCTTTGATAATGCATTCTGACTTTTGAGTTGTTGTATCTGATTCTCCAGATCCTGTTGTTCTTGAAGCAATTGTTTGATTCTGTCAGTTAAATCCTGTTTAGGAACTTTTAATAAGTTTCCAATATCCGTAATCAATACCTCATCATCTTGACTAGTTTCTATAGCAGACATCCCTGTAAATGCTTCAACCCGACGAACACCTGCTGCGATACTACTCTCACGCATCAATTTTACATAGCCTATCTCACCTGTAGCGTTCACATGTGTTCCACCACACAATTCTATGCTATAGTCACCTGCTCGGACAACACGCACGTTATCAGCATACTTATCCTCAAAGAACGCTAGTGCTCCTTTCTCTTTCGCTTTCTCTAGAGGCATTACATCCGTTACGAGAGAATCATTGTTACGGATCTTCTCATTGATATATATCTCAATTTCCTGAAGTTGTTCACATGAAACTGCTTCATAGTGGTTGAAATCGAATCTGAGTCTTCCATCTTGGACGAGTGAACCAGCTTGTGTGACATGTGTACCAAGTACTTCTCTTAACCCACTGTGAAGCAGATGTGTAGCAGTATGGCTGACTGCAATAGCATTTCGACGTTTGTTGTCAATCTGTGCGTTAACCTTTATAAACGGAGATATTTCACCTTCGCTGACTCTACATCTGTGGACGATTAAATCCGGTGATGGTCTAAAGGTATCAAGTACAACAATTTTGGCATCCGGACACACTAGATAACCTATATCCCCTACTTGTCCACCCGCTTCTCCATAGAATGGCGTGCAATTGAGAAGGATAGAAACTTCATCATCTTTTTTTGCTCTTGCGACTGTTTCATCTCCGACTATCAAGGCAACTATTTCTGCTTCGGCATGCTGTTCTGTGTATCCAACAAATTCTGTGCTACCGGTCTCTTTTAGTACGTTTGCGTAGATAGCGATTTCATTATCTTTAGTTCCACTACCGGTTTCTTGCCATGCCGCGCGCCCGCGAGCGCGTTGCTGTTCCATACTTTTCTCAAAACCGATTTCATCTACGGTGATGCCTTGTTCACGTGTGAGCAATTGTGTTAAATCAAGTGGAAATCCATAAGTATCGTATAATTCAAATGCACGTTTTCCAATTAGTTCAGTTTCACCTTTTGTCTCAAGTTCTTCAACTGCCTGTTCAAGCATATCCAAACCACGTGAAAGTGTCTGATGAAACCGTCTTTCCTCTGCTTGAACTGTTCGTGTAATAAACTCTCGTCTTGGTAGAACATCTGTGAATACATCCCCAAATATGTCAATGACTTTATCCACAAGTCGATAGATGAAGGGTTCAGCCATATTCAATTTCTTGCCAAACAGAACCGCCCGACGTAGGATCCGTCGAATTACATAACCTCGTCCATCATTAGATGGCATCACACCATCACCTATTGCAAATGTCAAACATCGGATATGATCAGCGATAACCCTATGTGGTATTCCTTCAATGTCATGTGAGTAGTCCGTTCCTGTCATATCCGAGATTGTATATAGCAGGGGCGTGAACAGATCTGTTTTATAATTTGAATCCACACCTTGTAATATTGCTGTAATTCTCTCAAATCCCATGCCTGTATCTACGTGAGTGGCTGGTAGGGGTTCGAGTTTTCCGGTTTGGTCTCGGTTGTATTGAATGAAAACCAGGTTCCAGAATTCAAGAAATCGATCAGATGTGTTCGGTCCAGAATCAGGGTCGTTTGCAGTTTCGGGGAATGCGTCTACGCCTAAATCAATGAATAGTTCACTGCACGGTCCACAGGGACCTGTTTCCCCCATTTCCCAAAAGTTGTCCTTAACACAGCGTCGAATGCGCGCCAGGGGTAGGTCTGTTTCTTGAAGCCACAACTTTTCAGTTTCATCGTCTTCAACATAGACAGTTGCCCAAAGCAGTTCTTGTGGTAGTCTCCATAACTCCGTTACTAATTCCCAAGCGAATGCAATTGCTTCCTGCTTGTAATAATCTCCAAATGACCAATTTCCAAGCATTTCAAAGAACGTGTGGTGACTTGGAGAAATTCCGACTTCTTCAAGATCGTTATGTTTTCCACTTACACGTAGACATTTTTGCGTATCAACTGCTCTAGTATAGTCGCGTTGTCCTATACCGAGGAATACATCCTTAAACTGGTTCATGCCAGCATTCGTAAAAAGCAGCGTTGGATCATCAATTGGAATCAACGAGGCACTTGGAACAACTGTATGTCCATTCTTTTGGAAATATTCTAAGAAACTTGTTCTTATTTCGTCTGATGTCATATTAGTAGACCTACTCTCATGAACCCAATTATAGTTTATAACGTCTCAGAAGTCAAGACAAAAGCAGGGTTATTCAGTTTTAAGAATTGTCAGTTTTTGTGTAGGACAAAATCAATAAATTAACGTTTGTTGCGTAATTCTTCAGAATCACCTAAAACTGAAGAACCTTGAGACAAAAGTATTTTAGTCGTGTCAGTCGGAATTAGAACAACTCTTGTACGATGCGCAGAATAACATCCGATTCATAGCCGCGTCTTGCCAAGTATCCGTGTAATCGTCGTCTTGCAGTATGGATCGGTAGGTTTTTGTAATGTCGTGCTTGTTTTTGTGCTATCTGCAGTGCTAACGTTTCTTCATCTTCCATTTTAACTTCAGCAATAACCTTTTCTGCAGTTTCCCTATCTACGCCTTTATCGATTAATTCCTGCTTTAGCAAAGACTTTCCCCGCGGATTTGTTCTAAGTCTTTTCTGTATCCATTTTTCTGCAAACTGCTTATCCCGTATATGTCCTGACTGTATTAATTCCTTAAGGATTGTCTTGACAGTATTCTCACCATATCCTTGTCCTTGGAGTTGCCGTGTCATCTGGATTTTACTGTAGATTTCTTCACGGAGTAATTGCAGGGCATAGTTTTTTGCATTCATCTCCTCATCAGCTGCTACTATCTTTTCAATGACTTGTGCTTCTATCTCTAAACCGATTCTAAGCCCAAATTTCTTGACAAGACTGGTATGAATTACAGTAGCAGGTTTCTGATTCAGATAGAGTTGGTGATGTAAGTGAAGTTGAGGATGGGGTTGAATATCTGTAATTCTTTGCTTCATTTTTCGATGGGAAGCATATTCAATGATATATAGATGAATTGAGAATTCATCTATATATCACTGTTTTGAAGTTAAAACTATTCGTCACCATTGGTACCTGCCCAGATTGCCCCGCGTTGCAGAAGTGTACTGAACATTTCATGCTTACATGCTTCAGGATTGTGTCCGAGTGCAAGATAGAACACCTTACCTTGTCCCCAGTTTTTCGTCCATGCAACCGGCATGGCATCACCTTTCCACAATGCTGTTGCCAATACATGATTTCGTGGGTCATAGTCAAGGATATACTGTTCGTCGGTCACAACAAATTCATCAAGTCCTTGTGTGATTTCATGTTCACTATCTGCTATGCTAACCTGATAGTCACGATAGCGTGGGTGTGTAACGAAATGTCCACCGACCATTGCGCGATATTCAGGACATCCCCGGAAAGAATCAGCTGCTGAATGAATACCAACGTATCCTTTTCCAGAGGCTACATAGTTTAGCAGTCCGTTCTTCTGTGCATCAGAGATTTCACCGACGGTATAATAAAATACGATTAGATCGTAGGGGTCTAAGTTTGGTGATACTAGTGCATCCAAGTCGCCTTCAACTTTAGTTATCTCAAATTCATCTCGTTGGGAAAGCACTTTAACGATTTCTTCACTGCAACCTTTCCAGTCGTGTATTGCACCACCTGCAAAAACGAGTGTATTAATTTTTGCCATTTCAATCCTCCTTGGCAATTATGTAACTGGGATAATCAGTATTATATCACAAATAGATCAGAAACACAATTCAATAACAAATGGACTTCAAGTCGCTTTGATAGAACTTGCGTTATCTATTCTCTTCGTCCTCACCATCAAAATAGTTGAGACTCTGTCCTTTTCGATAAATCTCTCGGACAGCGAAATGACGATATTTCCTTCGTCTCTAACCCAAAGATGTGCATTGAAGTCAATCTGTCGTACTTCACTGAATACTGACCAACTATACATATCTTTTAAAATCAATCGTTTCATTTTTTGTCCTTTGATTTAAAACCGTAAATTAAGGTATTGATTAACCCAGTTAATTTCAGTTGTAATAAACAAGCGTTTTAATTTGACTATAACTTTGAGTCTATTGTATACTATGCATCCCATTTCAATGAGCCGGGATGCTGGAATTTGGTAGACAGGCTAGATTCAGGTTCTAGTGTGCATATTGCGCGTAAGGGTTCGAGTCCCTTTCCCGGCACTTTATTCTCTCAGTAATGTTTCTGGTACCAACCAAAGAAAGATGCCGACTGCCAGATAACCGATCCCACCTAAGGCAAATGCCGATATACTTAACCCAAATATGTCAGCGATATTGCCTACAACGACAGGTCCCGCTGCGCCTCCGAAATCCCCGGTAATTCTCCATAGTCCAAGAAATTCATCAGTTCCTTCCGCTGGTGCTAAATCTGCACCGAGTGTCATCATAGTACCCGATGCTGTTCCATTCCCAAACCGCATCATTATTGCAGCAAACAGTAGCCATGTAAAGGTATTCGTAAAAGGCATCACTACCATACCTGTCGCGAAGATACAGATGCCAGGAACTGTCGCATAACGTCTTCCGAAGCGGTCCATCATGAATCCTGCAAATGGGAACATTGACATGTCAACTGCTGATGAAATCATCTCCACTAAACGCACATGTAGTTCGGATAGACCTAAGACGTTATCAGCGTAGAGTGGGACAATAATATTACACCCGCGTCTCAATGTTTGAACGCAAACTTGACCGAATCCTGCTGTGATTAAAAGTGTGTAGTGTTCTTTTGATACTGCAATCAGTTGTGTAAGATAGGTTTGTTTCTCACTTTTTTGGATAGTGTGTTCCTGTTTTGTTACGGGTATTGAGAAGTAACAGATGACTAACGTCAACAGCGTGATTACAGCATAGATGTAAAACGGGAGTCGTAGGTTTGTGCCCAGAAAAATTGCTCCGAATTTTCCTACAAAGGTTCCCATTCGGTTGACACCTCCAAATAACGCGATAGACCGTCCACGCTTTGTCAGTGGAATCACATCTGTCATATAAGCATGTCGTGATAACATCCAGAGCGCGTTTCCGACACCTCCAATTAACTGCGCACCGATGAGTTGAAACAGATTCTGCGCTGTGCCCATACCGACCGTACAGATACCGACCATTATCAATCCAAGCAGCATTGCAGTTCTTCTTCCCATCCGTTCTACTAAGATACCTGCAGGTATATTTCCAACGACACTGACCGCTATGACGAATGTTGTCAATGTGTAACTCAAATCAAACGATTTGATGTAGATGGAAAGCGTCGGGGATATGATTCCTGTACCTGTTGAGAGGAGGAACGCGGGAAGATAGATGGGAAGGATTAGGGCTATCCGACTAAAGTTGCTGGATATCAAACTATAAATGTTTCTCCTTAGCGAGAGTTTACCCGTGCATAGGAATTAGTAAACTAACCCCTACGATGGCGGACGAGGGGGACCTTGTCCTTACGATGCGTGGTCATCGTATGCTATTCTTTATATTCTGAACGGTCGGTATTGCCGCCGTATTTTAGTGCATAAATCATGAGATTTGTCATAAAGCGATAGATGTCAGTTGTGACTTTATGCACCATCTTAGGTATCGGTTTTGGTATCGGTTTTGGTATATCTTGTCTTATAGCTTGATCTATCATATCTACAGAAACTATGTCTACGTACGTTGTATTATTAGTAACAATAGTCCTAAGATTATCATTGCAATACTGTGAATGATAAAAGACGACAGTAATGCAAATCTACGTCTTCTCTTTGTTATGTTATTATTCAGTAATCTTGTTGTCATGTCAGTTTCTCTCCTGTAGAATATCTAAGAATTAGAGAGCCGAGAGTGCGTCCGTATAACAACCGAAAGTTGCATCATCAAATAAAACAAACTTGACTAATGTTGGCATCCTATCAGCGTTTTCTGCTAAATCCCAAATTGTCTTGAGTGCAATAATTGCTGCTTTTTCTGTCGGATAACCGTAGACACCTGTGCTAATTGATGGAAATGCGATTGATTGTAAACCATTCTTTGCTGCTAATGCCATACTCTCTTTATAGCAACTTGCGAGAAGATCGGGTTCACCCGCATCTCCGCCATTCCAAACTGGACCAACGGTGTGAATTATATATTGTGCAGGTAAGTTCCCACCAGTCGTCATAGCGGCTTTTCCTGTTGGGCATCCACCTTGTTGTGCTCTTATTGCATCACATGCCTGAGTTACTGCATCGCCGCCTGCATTACGAATTGCACCATCTACACCGCCACCACCGATGAGCTTTTCGTTGGCAGCATTCACGATCGCGTCTACTTTTTCTTTAGTAATGTCCCCTTGAATGAGCTCTATTGTTGTATTTCTAAACTTTGTCTGCATACAAATCTCTTTTGGAAGTGTTCTTAATATATCAGTATTTACGTTGAATAAGACCTAAGCGTTGTAGGTTCTCTAGTAACATAGTTTCAATAGATATGTCTGTGTTTATTCGGTTATAACCGATACCTTTTTCTGTGCAAAACCGACTTAAGTTTTGACAGAATTCCTTATTTCTTTTCTGGATGTGTACGATTGTTTCTTCGTTAATTGTAATCTCTTTTATCTCACCTGTTTCTGCATCTTCTAATCGCCATTCACCCATTGGTGGTTCTATCTCTTCAGCACATTGTATGTGAATCAATGTCAGAGCGAATCCTCTCCCTATTAAGGTGTTTATTCCATCTGCATGCCCTTCAGAGGATAAGTAATCACTTAGGATTATGACAGCACTTGCTTGCGGTTGTGATATTGCAAGTTGTTTTAGACATGTGGACAATTGTGTTGTTCTGTCTGCGTCAATTGTTGCAAGTACATTCTGAAGTCGGGAATATTGCGATTTTCCATAGAGGGTTGGTAACGTGTGATTCAGCCTATCTGAAAATGTGTAAAGCGTTACCCTATCGGAATTTGCTAAAGCGATGTACCCTAATACTTCAGCAAGTTGTTTGGCATAATCCAATTTCGTTGGATCACCAAACGTCATCGATTGACTCGTATCTATCAAGATAGAAACCGGCAGTTCTTCGTCTGCTTGGAACAACTTGATATACAACTTTTCTAAACGTGCATAGGCATTCCAGTCGAGATAACGCAGGTCATCACCGTGTTTATAGAGACGGTAATCTGCAAATTCCAGTCCTGTACCGCGATTTAGGCTGCGGCGTTCTCCGCGAAATTTTCCTCGGAACGGTTTTCTGCATTGGATGCGGAAATGTTCAAGTTGCATGCGAAATTCTGGTGAAAGCATAGAATATCATTGCTATTATACAGTCTCGTTCTTGATGGTAAAAATTATAGCATAATCAATTGACGATAGCAAGAATTGAGGAAATATAGACGCAATGATATCCTTCCAAGTGAAATGAACCCATCAAATTATTTTAAAATTAGCATCTTACGCGTTGCAGTGAAAGTGCCAGCGGATAAAGTATAGAAATAGATGCCACTTGTTACGGATTCACCAACTTCATTTTTGCCATCCCAATACGCAGCGCGACTCTTGCTCTGATAGATACCAATAGGTTGGTACCCCAATGTCAAGGTGCGTACGACTTCTCCATCTGCAGCGTAGATGGTTAGTTTGACCTCTGCAGGGGTCGCTAATTGATACGGTATCCACGTCTCCGGGTTGAATGGATTCGGGTAGTTAGCGAACAGTGTTGTCTCATTGGGAATCAAGTTTTGCAGAATGTGTTCCAACACCTGAATGCCACGTTGATATGAACGTATATCCACATTCAAGTCCTGCATGTTTTGTGGCGCAATCTGCTTAGCAAGTGTTAACCACTCCTGTACCTGTAGGGCGGTGAGTTGTTCTTTTGAAAACGACTGTCCAGAAGGTGCTGCATCTACATTCTGCAACGTATTTGCAATCAGATAGAGGTCCAGAAGATTCACAACACCATCACCATTAAGATCAGCAGGACTCTCGCCAGAAACGCCAAAACTTGATGCAACGAGTACCACATCCAGCACATCTAAAGTGCCGTCCTTGTTCACATCTGCTAGTACTGTGAGAACTTGTTTTATGCTCATTGGGAGTGGGACTGCCCATAGGATGACAGTACCATCAAAACTTCCGCTTGCGATCGTGGTGCCATCAGGGCTAACAGCGACACTTGTAATAGAATAGGTATGGCCTTCAAGGGTTCTGAGCTGTTCGCCTGTGGCAATGTCCCATAAGCGGATGGTTCTGTCGTAACTTCCACTGACAAGAACTTTACCATCTGGACTGAAAACAATACTCGTTGCATTTGCAGGAAGGTCCGTGGGTACGTCTCCAGTCAATTCTTCCGGTGTATTTACTATGATTTCTTGATCAATTGGTCTACGAAATGTCTGGAGTAGTTCCGCTGTAGCAACATCCCATAGGGTAACTTTGTCTCCACCACCACTTGCAAGTTTGGTTCCATCCGGACTGAAAGCAACTGTCCAAACATCATCATCATGTTCGCTGATAGTATGTATAGCATCACCCGTTCTGAGATCCCACAAAATAATCCTATCGTCACGGCTGCCACTTGCAAGCATCGTACCATCCGGACTAAACGCTAACGTTTCAACACCTGCTTCATGTTCCCATAGTGCTTCGAGAAAGTGCCCCGTGCCAACATGCCATAAACGGATACTATCGTCCTCACTACCACTTGCAAGTATGCTTCCATCCGGACTAAATGCAAGACTTATCAGATAGGAATAATGTCCTCTAAGCGTCTTTATATGTTCACCTGTGATAGCATTCCATAAACGGACGGTATTATCTTGGCTGCCACTTGCAAGGGTTTTACCATCAGGACTGAATACGACGATATCGACATCATCTTGGTGACCGATGAGGACATGCCGAAGTTGTCCTGTATCAGCGTCCCAGAGTCTGATAGTTTTATCCCAACTCCGCGTCGCAAGGATCTTACCATCAGCACTATAGGTAACACTTGCAACGGCATCCGTATGTCCCGTGATAGTTTTTAGGTGTGTGCCTGTGACAGTATCCCATGAACGGATGGAAGCATCCCATCCACCACTAGTGAGTACCGAACCATCAGGCGTGAACGTGAGTCCATAAACATCAGCAGTATGACCACTGAGCGTGTGTAAATGATCACCTATAACTGCATCCCACATACGCACGGTGTCGTCCTCACTTGCACTCGCCAGGATGCTGCCATCCGGACTGAATTTTAGGTCATAGATATAAGACGTATGTCCAAGAAGCGTCTGTTTGATCGTCCATGTTGCAGTATCCCACAGATGGATAGTTGCATTCAAATCTCCGCTTGCAAGGGTTTTACCATCTGGACTTACCACAACGCTTGTAACATTATCTCTATGTTCTTCAAGCGTTTTCAGTGGTTCTCCAGTGATAGTATCCCAAATTCTGATAGTATCGTCTCTACTACCAGTTATGACAGTGTTGCCATCAGTGCTGAAAGCAATGGTGTTGAGACCATCTGTATGTCCACGCAGTGTGTGCAGATGTTCTCCGGTCTGGGAATTCCACAGACGGACGGTTCTATCTCTACTTGCACTTGCAAGCATGGAACCGTCAGGACTAAAAGCAAGGCTACGGACACTGCGCCAATGTGCGTCAAGGGTATGAAGAATTTCATCTGTTTCCGTATCCCAAAGACGAATGGTTCCGCTTGCACTTCCACTTGCAAGGATGTCTCCTTCAGGGGAATAGGCAATGGCTGAAACACCCCATCCAAATCCATCTAATAATGTAATTTCTTTGTCGGTTGTGGTGTCATAAATCCATACACCAAGTGTTCCGCCTGCAGCCAACCGGGTTCCATCTGGTGAGTATTGGAGTTCATATAACCAGCCTTTTCCCAGACGTTTCGTTGCACCTTCAGGAAGATGCCATTGTGGTGAATCCTGAGCGAATATGTTGGGTTGATAGAGGATTAAACTGATAAATAGTGCAAAAAATATGAAGAATTGTGTTTTTTTCACAATAATAACCTCCTTTGGATCATGTCTAAATTAATTCGAGTTGCTACCTATGTCCCATAATCTGTTAGATTGTGGGACAAGCACCGTTACTTACCCAAAATTGACAGTGGACGCTACAACTATTTGATAAAAACTGGTTTTTACAAGTCAAAATCTTGTCCGTAGCAATTTGGGTTACTGTTAACATCAGTATGATAAATCATTTCGGACGCGTTCACTTACGCCATTTTCGTATCCGTGAAGCGTGAATTGTGCCACAAACTGGAAGTTTGCGGGACGACTATCAAACTTACGTTACTGTTTGGCAGTATAGCACAAACTGTTGAGAATGTCAAATGAAAATTCAATAAATAAGATGTTGATAATAGGTAGCAGGTATGATAACCTTAATAGGAATGAGATGTTTAACTAAACACAGACAAAGGATATTATCTGTTCTCATGATAAAGAAATCCAATATGGACAATACAGAAATACGGGAATCTATACGTTCAGATACCATAAAATTACGAGAGAGATTATCACTAGCTGAACGCGAGGAGAAAAGTAGCAAGATCACATCTCATGTTGTTGAATGGATTCAAAATAAGAAGACTCTGGAAGAGATTTCTTTTCATACAATAATGGTTTATCTTAGTATGAAGAGTGAAGTGGTAACCGAAGAACTCATTGACAATCTTTTCAAACAAGGAAAACGCGTAATTGCACCTGAAGTTGAAACAGGGAATACACAACTTATACCAAAACTTATACGGAATCTAGAGACAGATTTAGAAATGCATGACTACGGGATGCTGCAACCGAAAAGAATATGTCCTACAATCCCCCATGACCAGATTGCACTTATCATTGTTCCAGGTATAGCATTTGATTTAATGGGTTATCGTCTCGGTTATGGGAAAGGATTTTATGACCGTTTTCTCCCCGCTTGTGTTAATGCAATTACAATCGGTCTAGCATTTCAGGTGCAAATCGTTGAAGACACATTCCCGAAACCGTGGGATGTTCCAGTACAGCACATTTTCACGGAGAATAGCATAGTTTGATAGATGAGATAACGGGCAATGAATTGTCGGACTACAAACAGGATGGTTCATAGTCCGACAATTTCATTGCCCGTTGAGCTAAGAAGTGTGCCGATATTTTAGGTTTCACTAAAAAATTAGTCAATCACACTGATGAAAGGTTTCAACTTCTCCAGAGTCTTTTCTCCAATTCCTTTCACCTCAGTCAACTTCTCAACTGAAGAGAATTTGCCGTGTTTCTCACGATATTCAACAATCCTCTGTGCCATTTTCTCGCCTATACTTGGCAGGCTTTGGAGTTCCTTTACCGATGCGACATTAATATTTAAAAGCAACGGTCGATTTGCTGTTAGGGAATGTTCCTTTTTAGTTGCAAGGTCATCATCAGGTACAGCGATTAAGTCAGGTGTACCAAGGAAGAGCGCAGGATGAAAACGTCGCAGTCCCCAGAATGCTGATCCAATGAGAATCACCACAATTAGAAAGACAACTGCACGCCAATAGTGTTTCTCAATGACACCATCAATCTTATTAAACATTGAAGTTGCTCCTTAGACCTTCCAAATCGGTTCCGGCATCTGAGAACGGTGATTCACGACTCGAGCGAATACAAAGAGTAGATCAGACAACCGGTTCAGGCAACGAATTATTTCAGGATTTATTCTTGCTTCACGAGATAGACGAACGACACATCTTTCTCCTCTACGACATACTGCACGAGCAACATGTAAGAGAGAACCTGCTGTACCGCCTCCCGGTAGAATAAAATTGGTTAGGGGTGGTAATTCATCTGAGAGTCTATCAATTGCTTTCTCTATTTCAGACGTGAATTCCTCTGAGATGCGTATTTCAGTTGACTTTGTATGGAATTCAGGTGTTGCCAAATCAGCACCAACCGCAAAAAGATGGTTTTGAATACGATTCAACAGTTCAGACAGGTCAGTATCCTGAATTTGCGTCTGTGCATACCCGATAAAGGCATTGAGTTCGTCCACAGTACCGATTGCTTCAATCAGTAATGCGTCTTTTGTAATTCTCTTCCCGCCATAGAGTGCTGTTTCACCAGAGTCACCGAATTTTGTATAGATTTTCATGATGTTTTTGCTTATGTATATTTAAGGCATCTATATCATCAGCGTTTGTAAGTCCCCCTGATCAAGGTGACTTTAAAAGAGTGTGGATAAGTCCTGCTAATTGTGTTCCTCCAGGAATTCTGTTGGTAAGATTCTATGGACAGTGTCGATTACTAAATCTTCTACTCCCGGTGCAAACTGTGTTGGTTGTCCGAAGTAAATCATTGCTCCTACACCTTCATATCCACCTTCTGCTAATACCCGTTCTGATGGGATATATCCGAGGAATGCATTTGCATAAGCACCAACCCATAACCTTGTTGCATCATACGCACGCTTCAATTGCAATGAGAAATCTACCACAACCTCACTTGCAAGGAAAACAATTGCCAACGCGTCACCAAAAACCCATGCTTGGACAGGATAGGAGATTTCCGTTTTGATGGATTGTCCTCGTTGAAGCATTTCAAGGTGTTTTTTTGCATGGTATCCGGCTGCCCCGCCTTGTGCTTCACGTTCCTGCCACTCCTCCCGTGTTGGTATTCTGTCAAACGGTAAGTTAACCCGCTGAAACACGGATTTTGGTGTCCGTGTAATGTCAACTGACTCTCTTTGAAGTTGATGTGAAACTTCGTGTGCCAGTGCTTGTCCGTGTTCTTTAGCATAAGCGAGACGTGTTTCAAATACCTCATGCAAGTTATGTAAATTGCCTCCTGGCATTGGACGCATACGTGATTCAGGATTAGCATCAGCACCACATCCAATTGTAATTAATGCGGTTGCTGTGGGATGATCTTTCTGAATTGCCTCTTGTGCGAATCCTGCCCAATCTCCACAGATATGGTTGTCTGCCCCTGCTAATGTTGTACAATGGCATGCATAACTTACCCAGACTGCATACAAGTCACCATCTGCATCGGTAATCTTCATTACCGGTAATGCATGATCGACTGGACCCCCCTCTGTTCGTCTGTTCTTTGCAAATGTCAGTTTACCGATATTCCATGCTAACCGACACGGTTTTCGTCTTGTAAGTGCTTCCATCGTTACGGTTTCCATCCAGTTTATGAGATGTTGTGTGTAACGATCTATGACTTCTTGTTCTTCTGGAGAAATATCTGCGCTAAAGATAAAGGAAGCTGCGTTTGTTAAGCAGGGAGCACTATGGGTGTGTGTGAAACATGCTACGAAGTTCTCTCGTGGAATACCTGCCTTCTGTTCAAGGCGATTAGATACTTCTTCGGTGAATTCGTCGGGTAATCCACAGTTTTCCACGGTTAGCATGACAACAGGTCCATCGTCATCGTTCCCGATAACAAGTGCCTTTGCATATATATGTTGTATGATTCCCTCGGATACTGTAAGACGACTACCGTATCCGTTTAGACGTATAGGGTAATCGGGGGTGATGTCAATCTGTGCAACACCGACTTCCACGAGTTCTTCTCTCTCTGTCATAAACGTTTCCTCCAAAGTGAAATACCATTGTTCTACATTATAGTGAACTATAAAATTAATGAAACACTCGCCAACGGGCGAGGCGACCTCGCCAACGGGCGAGGCGACCTCGCCCCTACGCTGGGTGGTCTTCGTCATCGGTGTTTGGGGTGAAATGTCTCATTAATTTGTCACTTTACTATATTTATAGAGATTATAGAATTGGCTCAGTTAAACCGTTTTACCAGATACTCGCTACCTGCTATAGCCACAGTGTCTGATCCAAGTCACTACTCATACATAACTTCAGCAAAGATGTCTTCTAAGGAATGTTCAACCTCAACCAATTGCCGTAGTTGGACACCCGTTTCATGAGCAACCTTAAAGAACAATTCTCCTTCTGAATTGTTCTGTGTTTCTGTGGTTACATATACATGTCCATCTGGTCGTAATTCTGTCTGATACTGATGCCGTTGTAATGCAGTTACATAGTCATTGCGGTTTCCTATTATTTTCAGGTCGAATGCTCTAATATTTTTCTTTCTGAGTTCATCAATCTTACCGTATACAGCGAGGCTCCCGTTTGAGAGACCTAATACCGTCTGACATGTAGACTCAACGTCAGGTAATAGATGTGAAGACAATAAGACATCTATGCCTTTGTCTTCTGATATATCTTTAACGAGAGTGAGCATCTCCTCTCTGCTAGTTGTGTCCATACCATTTGTTGGTTCGTCAAGTAGCAGTAATTTTGGATCATGTATTAAGGCTTGTGCTAACTTCACACGTTGACGCAACCCCGCAGAATACCCGCTTATGGGTCGGTAACGTTCTTCATCTACCCCAACGTAATACAATACTTCGTGTGTGCGTTGCATGGCATCGCGGAATGGCATACCGCAGAGTTGTCCAGCATAAGCGACTAATTGAACAGCATTCATTTGTGGGATTAAACAATCATCTTCGGGCATATATCCTACGTGTTGCCGAATATTGACCTGCTGAGTTTCCACCTCCATATCGAAAACCTTTGCTGATCCACGCGTTGGTTGGACAAATCCGAGTAGCATCTTAATCAGAGTGCTTTTCCCCGCACCGTTAGGACCCAATAAACCGATTGCCCCACCTGATGAGATTTCTAATGACAGATCATCAAGTGCAATAGTTGTGCCGAAGGGAACTGTTACGTTCTTAAGTTCAATAAGCATAGTCTTATAATGAATGTATTCTATTTACAATTTCACCTTATGGTTTATAGATACGTTGGACGCGTTTACCAATTCGTGTTAGAATTTCATAGGGAATAGTGTTTGCTTTTTCTGCTAACTCGTCAATACTTATTTCTTCTTCACCCTGTTTTCCTAAGAGTACAACTTCACTTCCAATCCGGACATAATCAGATTCCTCTAATTTAACAACCATACTATCCATACTGATACGACCAAGAATTGGGCATCGTTTTCCATTTATCAACACTTCACCAATTCCAGATAGTGCAAGCGGATACCCATCACCGAACCCGACACGCAATCCCGCTACACGGATGCATTGCGGTGCCTTATATTCTAATCCGTAACTTACACCTTCTCCCGCTTCAATTTCATCAATCCAATGAACATGTGTTTTCCAAGTAAGGGCAGGACATAGGGGTAATTTTGTTTTTTGACGAGGATAGATACCGTAAAGACTCAATCCTGGACGCAAAGCATTAAAACGAGAATCAGGAATTTCAAGTGTAGCAGCACTGTTTGCTGTATGTACAATAGGAATGCGCGGCATAAGCATTGACAGAGGATAGAACCTGTTAAGTTGAACGTGTACGAAACTTTTATCTTCTTCGTGTGCAGTTGCAAAGTGAGTGAAAATCCCTTCTACTTCAATATACGGTAATGTCCTGAGACGTTCAATGAATTCATGTGCATTTGTGTAGCAGACCCCACTACGATTCATCCCCGTATTGACATCAACATGGACTCTGATTTTACCATCAGGTATATGTGTGGTTATTATGTCGCCCTTTTCTGACAAATCATTCAGACGTATAGCCAAATCCCAATTGTCAATAGCAGGGGTCAAATCGTGGATCAGAATATCCTCAGCATATTCTGGCATCGGCGTGTAAAGAATTAGGATAGGTGCACTGATATCTGCTTGACGGAGTTCAATAGCCTCCTCCACAGTTGCAACTGCAAACATATCAACAACTGACGTTAAGGCCTGGGCAACAGGAATAACACCGTGTCCATAAGCATCCGCTTTTACGACTGCAATTAATTTACCATTTGTATATACTTTTAATGATTCAGCGTTTGCTATAATATCCCATAGATCAACGATTAGATGTGTTTGATTAATCTCATACACAAGCGATCTCCACTATCTTACCGTATCTCGGTCAATGTCCCTTCAACACCGATTATGGTTAGTTTTCGTAACAACCATGCATCTTCCATAACATTCACTATTTCCAACGTCAGTGATAACTCATAATTACCGGGTACAGTGATAGCTGAGGAGACATCAATTTCATCTCCTATCATCTGTCGTTCATCCGGTTGGACTGCCCCTATCGTTCTGTCTTGAACAACAGATATACTGTTGATAGTAATACTCAAGAATGCCCCCGCGCGTGCAGTATCCTGTAATATCTCATATCGTAGTTTTATATTCTCTCGAAAAATTTCATCTACCTTCAAACTAAATGATAAAGTCTGTGTGAAGGTATTTCCTTGCCAATAACGATTCGGAGTTGCAATAATAGCGTGTCCAATACCAACTTCAATTCGTATGTCTTGTCTATCTGAGACATTTCCATCCGTAACCTCAAGTGTAATAGTGTTAGTACCAGCAGACTCAGGTGCAACATAAACGACACTGTTTCCGTCACCTACTATTCTACCATTGCTTACGTTCCAAATGAAATCTAAAGTCGATGCATCACCAGAATAGTCAACTGTTGCCGTAATGGTAGTTGTGTCCCCGATATTGAGCATTTGCGTATCAGCATTGAGCGTAATCTCAAGTGTTTCTGCCTCAATGTTCAGCAAGTTTTCAGTTTCACATGCTGATATCAGGCACATTACACTCAACAGAAAGAAAATTTGGATATAAAATTGGAATTTTTGAATCTTCATAAGATTTATTTATTCATCAAAATCATCAAGTGAATCAATAGTTGCGACTTTCTCAAAAAGTGAGTTGAGGCGGGAGATGTCTCGTATTCTGTTAATTTTCTGGGTAACGGAATCGGGAACATGATTAAACTTTATTTCTAGTAGTTTAATAGTTTTTTCACGTATTGCCCGCGTTTCACCTCTTTTTTCACCTCTTTTTTCACCTCTTTTTTCACCTCTTTTTTCACCTCTTTTTTCGCCTTGTTCATACCTTCTGTCAAGGATTGATTTTGCCATGTTTTCTACCTCCATATCATGCGCATGTTTATCAAGAAGCGTTAGCAATTCTTTGTGTTCAGCATCTCGTCGTTGATTTAAGATCAACAAAATAAGATAGATAAATGCCTTGTGTCTTTGCGGTGCTTTTGTTTCATCAAGTGTTTCAAGATAGTAACCCACTTCAAGCAACGTATTGCTTAGTGTATCTATATTGGCATTTTGCTTTTGAAGAACCGTTAGCAACCATCCCAGAGGATGGTTAACTTCCTTTAGGGACGCTGTCTCAGTTTCATTTACACTGAAAAACAACGTATCAAATCTGGGCACAAACCGCACGAGGGCATCTGGAATATCCATTATGCCATCAAATGCTAATGTGGACTTCCACGGCTTTTCTCCCGTGTAATATACAATTGGGAGAATCGGTTGGAAACGCCACCTACTTTTGGGAACTTTGTCGGTTTCCCATTTTTTGCGTTGAGCATCCCAAATCTGCATCATGTAAGACAACATCCGATAGCTCATTATAGGATCATCCGAGGATTGATGTTCAACGAGAATATAGATAAGCAGTTCATCTGTTCCAGATTCAGTTTGAAACGGAACACTAAACACGATGTCAGCCACCTGCTCGCGCAGCGTGTCAGAGATAAAACCGCTGTTAACCGGTGATAGACGACTGAAATCAATATGCGCCACTAATTCACTTGCCAGCATTTCTACCAAATCA
This sequence comes from Candidatus Poribacteria bacterium, assembly GCA_965208245.1. GTDB lineage: Bacteria > Poribacteria > WGA-4E > WGA-4E > WGA-3G > MSPOR6. Next base: position 2,844,785 of record OZ242325.1, on the reverse strand, counting down.
CGGACATACTCTCTGTCTTCAAACAACCATCGCGTACTGCGGTCATGAAAAAGTTTAATAGGGATATCTAAAAAACGAAGTATTTCCTGTTCTTGGGTATCTATAGTTTTTGACATTAATATCCTAATCTGAAATTCAACTTTTATCAATCGGCAGCAGGTGCGAAAGTCTCAGGATTCTCAGCTGCTGCATTGTAGTCATCAATTAGTTCTGCCATGCTTGGGTTTTCTCCGCTGCAATCATGAATGAAGATTAAATAAATAATCAGGTAATTCTACTGATAAGACTCATTGTAGGAGTAAGGTTTCGTAGGGGCGGGGTTTCCCCGCCCGTGTATTACCCAATTAATAACTTAATCTTCATAAATGATTATAGCATAATTCCCGCACCTTGTCAATTGTTTATTCCCTGTCCGGCCTCCCCACGAAATCCTACAAAAAGTAAAACGAACACAATAGAGTTTACTAACAACACTGACGAAATTGCATTGACTTCAGGTGTAAGTCCAAACTTAATGCTTGAATAGATATATACAGATAACGTTGTTTTCCCAACACCCGCAGTGAAGAAAGTGATAACAAAGTCGTCTATTGACAACGTAAATGCCAGCAGTGCCCCACCAACAATACCGGGAGCGATGATCGGAAACGTGATTCGCCAGAACGTCTGCCATTCATTTGCACCAAGATCAAGCGCAGCTTCCTCTACCGTCCAATCATATCCCTGCAAACGTGCACGCACCACTATAGTAACATAAGCAACATTGAATACGACATGTGCTAATATAACCGAGGTTAATCCAAGGGGGATATTTACACTATTGTAAAACATCAGCAGTGCAATCGCTAACACAATATCTGGAATAATGAGCGGAAGATACAATAATCGGATGACTGCTGAACGCAGCAAGAATCTATGTTTTTCGAGTGCCAATGCTGCTGCAGTGCCAATTATCGTTGAGATAAACGTTGCTAACCCCGCAATGATAAGACTGTGCTTACAGGCATCCAATACGTCACCATTCTTAAACATCTTCCCATACCATTCAAGTGAGAAACCTTCCCAAACCGCAATCTGATTTCCACTATTGAACGAAAAGACGACAACAACTAATATCGGAATATAGAGAAAAAGGAACACGATCACGATGTTTAATTGCAAGAGTCGTTTCATAAGAAATATCTGCTCCTCTTAGTGTTCTATTATCATCCCTACTACCCTTAATGATTCTCTGTTGAATCACTATCCCGTAATGCTCGAAAGTAGAGAACTGTGCCTGCAGTGACTATAACCATCAACATGAAAGAGAGCGCAGAACCGAATGGATAATCTCGTGAAGATTTGAACTGCCCCTCAATCACATTCCCTATGTAATTCACCTTTCCGCCACCAAGCAAGTCAGGTGTTAGAAATGCTCCGACTGTCGGAATAAACACCAACATTGAACCCGCAAGGATACCGGGGAGACTGAGAGGTAACGTGATATGCCAGAAAGCATGACGTGGTGGTGCTCCTAAATCTTTCGCTGCATCTATTAATGACATATCCAACTGTTCCAATGCTGCATACAGTGGAAGAATCATAAACGGTAAATAACCGTAAATCAAGCCAATCTGAACCGCAATAGGTGTATTGAGAATCTCTAAAGGTTGAATACCGGGTATGAGAAATGTGAGAAAACTATTTAGCAGACCTTCTGTGCGTAAGATTAAAATCCAAGCATAGGTACGTATAAGGAAGTTCGTAAGAAAAGGAACTACGACAAGGATTAACAACACATTTCGCCATTTCGGTCGGTAGCACGCAAGATAATACGCGAATGGGTAACCGACAAGCAGACATATTGCTGTACACACGAATGCGGTTGACACAGAACGCCAAAGTGTTTTCAGATAGAGTACATCAAAAGTACGTTGATAGTTTTCAAAGGTGAAGATCCATCTTATACCCCCATAAGTATCCCGCTCCAGAAAACTGAAAATGAATATGGAGATGAGTGGGAGAATAAAGAAGATAATTAACCAGATTAGAACAGGAGATAGTAGGATTAAGAGGCGGTGATGACTACGCATATTGCTTTATAAACTCACGAATAATGTTCTGTGCGTTCCACGGATCGGTATTTTCAAGAAAAGTCCATTTTCCAAACTCACCACAACCGTTCACCGCTGGTAACCACATATTTTTGATCGTGTTGATCTTTTGAACCTTATCCTCCCTTGGCAATCCAGACACCTCAAGAATCAAGTTCACACTGTCATCAGTGGAACCGCTCTCTCCGGTTTTTATACGGACGATAAAGTCAGGTACATATTGACGACTTTCACCATTGTGATTGATGTATGGAATCGCAAAACCTAAGTTATGGTTCTTGACATAGGCAAGGACTTCATCCATCTGTTCTAGTGCTTGTGCTGTCTTCTGCTCCCATGAGTCTGTGTCAGCAACGACATGTGATATATGACATTTATCAGGTTTTGTCTCCCATGTTGGTCGTGATGTCTCAAATAAGACATCTGACGTTGATCCCGTGCGTCCTTGTCTACGGGAGGTATGAGAATAAATTGGAAGGAAAGTTTTCACAGAATCAGTCCCTTCTGTATATTTTACTTCGGATAGTTGCCCCGCATTAAGAATCCCCATGTGAATACGGTATGCTGCCTTTCGAGCAATTTCATTGATATGGAAAAACTGTGGATAGGTGTTGTCTTTATAGGTAACACATTCTTTCATCCATCTGCGTGTGATACGAAGCAACTCCGGAAAAAGCCACCATTTTGCATCATCATCAGTGTCACATAAGTGAGTATCCATGAGAATTTTGGCAAGATAAAACTCGGTTTGCTGCATACGATATTTTGTTTTATAAGGTGACTGTGTCTCTTTTGTTCCTCCGGTGATGTCCTCAATTTCTGTTTGGGAAGGAATCTCTGCAGTGGAGAGTACATAGTGGGAATCTTTCGTCCAATTGGCATCCAATTTCTCTGATGGTATGCATGGACGATATCCAGCAATTTTAGGAAATGTGATTTCACACTTTGCTTTTCTTTCATGTATAGCCTTAACTTCTGTCACAGGACTCGGTTGGACTGATCTTCCACTACCGGTCGCCGGGATAAATGAGAACGGCACACCATATACCTCAGCGTATTCTGGTGGAAAAGATTCCAACTCAATCTCATTGTCATTAACCTTTATAGTCGTCTTTTCAAAATCATAAGTGGAGCGACGCAAACCTCTCCCGACAACTTGCTCACAGAGCAGTTGTGTGCTAAAGGCACGTACGCCAAGGATATGCGTTACTCGTCTGGCATCCCACCCTTCACTTAACATTGATACAGAAACGACACACTTGATATTCTCACCGAGTTTATCTCGCTTACCAACAGTGTTCATAACTTCACGCAGTATACCAGCATCTGTGACTTTCTCCACATTCATCTTACGCCTGAACTGCTCAATCTGTGTTCGGGCAGCTTTTTTAAAAGTATCACTAAGTGCCTCACCAGATTCCAACTGTTTGCTATCAATCAACAGTGTGCTTAATTTATCACTCCATGCTCCATTCTTTTCGTTATTGAAAATCGGTAAATTCCCTTTAACGAGGACCTTGTCACCATCAGATGTAGTTTTCTCCCATCCTGCAATCCATTCGTAAACCAGTTTGGATACCTTTGTATTATTGCAAACGACTATCATGACAGGTGGTGTCAATCCGTGTTGATCCTTCTGCCATAAATCATAAGCTTTTTCATAATTGGCATAGAGGCTTTGGAGTGCTGTCTCCAATTCTTGCGGCAGCTGCGGTTCCCCATTCGTAGAAATACCCGTAAGTTTAGTACGAATAGTATCCCAAAGTCGACGATATATCGGATCACTTGCCATTGTATCATCTGCAACTGGTACACGTGGCACCTTTGCGATACCACTTTCTATTGCATCTATCAATGCAAAATCTGATACGACCCACGGGAACAGAACGCCTTCTTTGAGTTTCTTACCACTTTGTGTAGTCGTGGAATAACCGGAACCGCTGAGGAAGAATGGGGTTGCAGATAAATCGTAGACAGTTTTTATGCCTAATTTCTCATTTGCTGCATAGAGTCCACTTATCCAGAGCCGTGGATTGTCGTTAGCTAACTCAGCTTCCGTATCCTGTTTGCGTCGGAAGCAGTGATGTGCTTCATCATTTAGAACAATAATGTTTTTCCTTCTACCAAGACTGCGACAGACCCGCGCGACCATCTCATCAGGAGTTTCAGTGAAATTTTTAGCGTTTTCTTTACCTAGCACCTGCGCGCCTACTTTACTCAACTCGTCCTTTTTTCGAGTTTGAAAACCGTGATAGTTCGTAATGACAATTTTCGCTTGACAGAGCGTGTCAAAATCCGAACGAGGCAAAAGATTCATTTTTTGATAGTCGTTTTCAGGGTTTTCAGGAAGGAGTACCTGAAGTCGATCCCGAATAGTTACACCTGGCGTGACAATGAGAAAAGCATCCGAGTAACGTTCGCTTCGGGGATTTGCTCTTTTGTTCAACGTATGATACACAATAAGCATCGCCATGACCAATGTCTTACCAGTACCGGTTGCCATCTTAAATGCAATTCGGTATAGGTCAGGGTTCGCTTCGTTGTTTGCATTCAAAAGTTGTCTATGGAAAGAATCGCTGCGATTCTTGTTTTCAATTTCATTGAGATAGATAGCAGTTTCCACTGCTTCACGTTGACAGAAAAAGAGGCGTGGTTCGTTTTCAGGATTGTTCCAATACTCAAGGAGACGTCTTGTTGTTGGCGTTACGCCAGGATAACCGCTATTCCGCCATGCTGTTACTTGGGCGCGCACTCTGTTAATAAACACGTTCGCTTCCCGAACTTCTGGGTCAGCGAAAAGCTTCGTTTGATTCGCTTGTGGCTGTTTTCTCGGCTTTGGCATCGGAATAAAGTATTCACTTTCTCGTCTACCTTCAACAATATTCTCAGTAATCCCGCGCGGCGTAAATTTGAAATGTCGTTGCGGTTCTTCAAACGGACTGTTAATCACTGGATTATCTATGGTGACTTTTGACATTTCGGTAACTCCTACGGTTTTAACTGGTTCTTGATCCTCGTCTCTCCGCGCGTCTTTCATATAAATGGCGAATGTTTTCCTCACAGATAAATTCAACGATCAAACCGTTCTCAATGAATAACTGTCGCAATTCATACCACTGGCTATCTACTGATTGAAGGAGTGTAGCCTTCTGATGATACTCGTTCTCATAAACAACTGCTACAGCTATAAACTTCTTGTCGTCTGAGTCAAATTCAATGAATGTATCAGGTAATTCATCAAAATCGATGCTATTTTCAGAGGGGGTAATAGAGACCTGCACACACTGTTCTGGATTCTGATAGTTGCGAATGAACCATTCCAAAAAGTACCCACCGCTGCGCACATGCGTTGATGAATCATCATCTTCAAGGTAGTTTATATATTCTTTAAGAATTATCCTTTTGTCATCAATAATGACCTTTTCAGTTCCCTCAATAATCTCATCTAACCGCTCCTGGCAAGCGACAACGCAATCGCGCCACGCTTGTTCGGACATGCCTTTCGCGGTAAGGATAACGTTCGTATCTATAACAACAGCTTCCATTAACCTTCTGTTTCCTCCTGTCGTTTTATCTGTTCGCGAGTCATTTTAGCAAGATCGCCTCTTACATTCCCAAAAAAGTTCTTCGGCCAGTTTTTGATGTTACCGAGTTCATCTAACTCAAGCGACTTAATTTTAGATTCCCCATCCTCATTCTCACAAAAATAGAGTGCAGTTTGATCAGCACGAATTATCTGTTCTGCAATTCTCAGTTGCAAACGGGTTAAAAGATGTTCGCTATGACTTTCCACCAGAATTTGTAAGTTTCGTTCGTTGACAACCTCAATGAAGAAGTCCGCAAGTTCTGATTGAACCATAGGGTGAAGATGAACGCCAGGTTGCTCCAGAATTAACGTTGAACCTTCCTCTACATAGTAGCAATAAATTAGCATAGGTAGAACATCAGCTAAACCATAACCCATGTCTGCTAATGTCACTTCTGCACTGTTCGGACTTTTTCGGATACGAACTTCGTAATTCTGATCGTCTAAAGACTCAGTAGGAATAATCCGGAATGAATGGGCGAGATCCATCTTTTGCAGCCACTCGGAAATTCTATCTTCAATTAGTGTTGCGTCTTCTCTATTGGAGGATTTTAACTTCCGTATACCCGCCGAAAGGACAGCATCAATTGCCCCACCTCCCGACTGGTCAATCTTCTTCGGGTGTGTGCCTTTCCAATGGTACTGGCGTTGTGGTTGAATACGGGTTGGTCCCAAATAAAAAACATGTAAAAATAGTTCCTCAAATTTAGACGAAAGTAAGTCAAATGGTTTGTTTGAATCTGGAAAAGCTTGCGTTGTTTCTACTATACTATAGCAGTTATTATAAGTTCCCGTGAAGATACGTCTGCCCCGATAGGATATCTCGTTACCTTCTAACTTTATTTTCTGATTTCCTCTCCCTATATCGTAACAAATGTTGCTTATATCCTGTGAATTACCATATTTCTTGAGAGTAGACTCAAAATTGAAAGAATCAAATCTAACTACTTGAGGATATAGCCCCCTTTGGTGAATTCTGATTTCGATTGATTCTGGAAATTTACATCCAAACTCTAATTCAAGTTCTTCATCCTCTTGATGTCCATGAATAACTTCATGGAAATATCCAAGATTGACAAGAGAATTCTCATCACCAAAGAAGACAATCTCCTCGGTTCCAATTGTCTGCTTAAGCAATAGCAGCATCTGTAACAGGCTGCTCTTCCCAGAACTATTTGTCCCGAAAAAGCCTGTCAACGGTTCAAGTTTTACCTCACCGCTATCCTTCCACGACTTGAAGTTTTTCATTCGTATATGTGTAATCATTTTTCTGTCTCCGTGTTGATACTATTTGTCTAAACCTTATACTCCTTCATCACCTCATCACCGAAATGATTGATAACCTTGACAGCAATCTTGCCAGACTCAGGCTTTGCAAACAGCAAACTCTCTGTCCGATAGAGTGCCTCCCATGCCTCCTCGTTGATTTCTGCTTTGAGTGCTTTTTGCAGCTGCTTATAAGGTTCATTTTCGCCCGTAAAATACGCATGTCGTACCATAAACGCTTCACCATTGTAAGCAGTATCAATGAACCAACACGCGATGTCCTCCGGTGTATCTGATCGGAGTAATCCTTTCACCGGATCGTAGACATCAACTCCCAGGAGTTTGACAGAAATAGTACCATCCTTTTTGTCATCAATCTCAATATCCGGTTCCCCGAACACCATGAACAGATTACCCTCACCCGTATTTTTGAGTTCGCGCACCATCAACTCAGGGCTCATTTTTATAGGAAGAATATTGAGACTCCCCATACGCATATCTTCATCAGCGGTGTAACCTTCAAAGTTAAACCCGGCAACTATGAGAAGATCGAACTTGGGAGTACGTCGGACTGCTTCTTTGGCAGCTTCATTTATCCATTGGCTGCCAACTGTCCCATATTGTGGTCCGATGCTGATAGCAATACGCTGTGTTTTGTCGTTTTCGTTTATAGTTGCACCTTCCGCGTGGATCCACTCGCCAGGGTATTCCTCTAACCAGTAGAAAGTGATGCGCTGCTCCTTGAGACGATTTTGCACACCTGCTGTCTTGAGATGCTCAAGGATGTGTTTATGGTAATCTTGCTCCGTTTCTGTAAGGGTAGAGGATGGGCCATCGCTTTCAGGATCCGAAGACTCAAAAACATGATGTGGCGATAAACTCTCAACCGTAAAAGGACCCGAGACGCGAACCCGTTTGTTATCCTGATACGGTTGATCGTAAAGCGTCTCACTTTTAGCACGTCTTGCGGTGGATGCATCCATCGTCAATTGGCGTTCGCGTTTGAGATTAAGCCATTTACGATGCAATTTCTGAAGGTCTGTGTCCCATTCTGTATCAGTTTCAGATGGAATCTCCCACTCTTCCCAATTCTCCCCGACAAGGCGGTTCATTTCTTCACGGAGTGGGTCTAACTTCTCTGCATATTCGGCATGGATATCGTCAATTTCTATGTTATTAGCAATGCTTGAGAGACTGAGGTTTGGTACTGATTTGTATAAAAAACCTTGCTTGATATCCTTAGTATCTTCAAGACGATAGTAGGGATATTTTGCAGACATAAGGCGAGTGCGTGCCAATGCAAGAGCAACTTTTGAAGTATCTACTGTGATCCAACGTCTACCCCACTGTTCTGCAACATAGGCAGTTGTGCCACTACCACAAGTAGTGTCAAGGACAAGATCACCAGGATCAGTTGCCATCAATATACACCTTTGAACAACTTTAGGATTCGTTTCCACAACATACATTCTTCCAGAACGAGATCCCGCAGTGTCAGTCCACAAGTTTGTAATGGCACGCCCGGGAAAATCATTAGCATATCTTATATAGCATAGAGTCTTTCCTAAAGCAAGCAGTCTACTCTGTTTCGCGAGACGATCTAACCCGTCACGACTTGCAGCCCATCCCCGATCCCCCGGCGGCACGTATGTTTTACCTTCAAATATATACTCATAATTAGCACTTCCTCCTGTCTGCGATGAGACCGAATAATCTGCAAATCTCCGACTACCTTCTGGAAGGAGGAATGGATCTTCCATCTCATTCTTCAACATTCTCCTTCGTGTTTTGTCTGGCAATTCAACATTATAGTAACGCCTTAGAAGCGGTTCAGGTGTCCGTTCATCACGTTCCATATAGAGTTGATTATACTTCATTTTCTCTCTGTCTTTGGCATACCACAATAGATAATCAGATACTGATGCTAGTCCGGTCGAAGAAGTCATATTACCTCGTGTCCATGTGATTGTTGAAACAAAATTGTCATCTCCGAACACCTCATCTAACAAGCACCGAACTCGATGTACGTTCTTATCGCTAATCTGAACGAAGATACTGCCGTTGTCAGCAAGTAATTCCTGTGCAATGGTGAGACGGTCTCGAAGATAAACAAGGTAGGAATGAATACCGAGTTCCCACGTGTCTCTAAATGCCTTTACCTGTTCTGGTTGTGGTGTAATGTCTTCGGTTCTTGTATCATTGACATCACGTTTTCGTGTACTAACCTGCCAATTGCTACCAAATTTAATTCCATAAGGCGGATCAAAATAGATCATCTGCACACTATTTTTAAATCCTTCTTTTTCTGCAAGCGAATTCATCACAGCGAGCGAATCCCCAAGGATAAAACGGTTATGCCAGTTCTGTTCGTGTTGATAAAACTCAATTTTCTGTTCAAAGTCAAGGTCGTTGAATCCTTCAAAAAGCGATCCAATTTGATTTGATTCTTTTTGGTCGTGTGCGCGGATTGTTTCAATAATCGCTTGCGGTTGGATATGCTCCTGAATGTAGATAGGGACGGCTTGTACCTCAAGGTCACTGTCGTTCTGCTGGTCCTTGCCTTTCCAGACTAATTGCGGGTCAAGAGCAGTATCTCGCGGATAACGTGTTGGTGCAAAGTCATCGTTTTCAGCGAAACCACTCAGTTCTTGGGTCGGATTGTTGGGTAGTTTATCAGTGTGTTCATAATGGTTAATAGGTTTTTTCGGCATAGGCAGGTCTCCAAGTAAGTCATCGGTTAACTGTGGTAGATTTAAGTACTAATTCCTAAATAGACAAATATTGTTCCCCTTGCTAAACTTTTATGTGTTACTATCACATATTGAGCGAACCTGGACACCATGTGCTGCAAGAGCATCTATATACTCTTCCCAACCTCTATCTTCTGCCTTTAGAATTGGTGCATTCTCTTCGAATTTGGCTTGGTATGCAATAGCAACTGTAACAAATTTTTTATCCTTTTTATGAAAGGATTTTAGTTCCGGATCATCATTAGGAAATTCTTCAAATTCATGACCGTTTCCGTGTAATGGAGTGATCTGAACCATTTGAACTGTATTGGAATAGTCTCTTGGATTGTATATTCTTCTCTTTAATTCTAACCAAAAGCGATCTCCAAATGCACGACGTTTCTCATTCAAGTTATTCCTATATTCCTTGATAATACGCTTTCTGTCATCAAGAAGAATAACCTCTGGGCCTTTGAGTATTTCACTGAGTCTTTTCCGACAAAGAACAACGCATTTCTTGGATGCCTGTGGAGCCACACTTCTTCCATTGGCAACAACTAAGACATTTGTATCGATTACAACAGCTGCCATTAACCCTCTGAATCCTTTTCTGCTATCGTTTCAACCTGCTTGTCGGTCATTGCAATCATATCTCCCATCACATCACCAAAGAAGTTTTCGGGCCAATTCCTAATGTCTCCAGACTCGGCATCTATGTCTAACTTGTCAATCGTTGATGCACCATCTTTATTTCGGCAAAAATAAAGAGCAACATTGTCTTGATCAATTTGCTGTTCGACTAATCTTCTTTGCAGACGTGTCAGCAAGTGTTCACTATGGCTTTCTACCAATATCTGAAGTTTTCGTTCGTTGACTACCTCTATTAGAAAATCTGCGAGTTGGGATTGAACCATCGGATGCAGGTGAATACCGGGCTGTTCCAGAATTAGGGTTGAACCTTCTGGTGCATAGTAGCATAAAACAAGAACAGGCAAAAACTGGGAAAGTCCATAACCCATATCAACTAACGTCACTGGTGGGCTGGAGAGAGTTTTTTGGATGCGAACTTCATAAGTTTTTTCACCTTGTATTTTTGTCCAATCAAGCGAAAACGAATGCGCGAGATCCATCTCTTGCAACCACTTCGAAATTCTTTGCTCAATTGGAAAATCTTCCTTGTCATGTGATGTTTCTAAATTCCTTACACGGGCAGAGAGAAGCGCGTCAATGGCTTGATTCCCCCATTGTCCAGAATGTTCTGGATGACCACCTATCCATTGATAGAATCTTTGTGGATCCACTCGTGTTGGACCGAGATAATATACATGTTCGAATAGTTTTTCAAACAAAGAAGAGAACCGTTTTAAAATTTTCCCAAGTCCACTTTCCTCATTTGCAGGCACTCCATAGCAGTTTTTTATTTCTTTTGCTGCTTCTATTTTTTCTCCATTCAAAAAAACAGCCGATTCACGCGGGACTATTTCCAAACTGAATCGAGGAATCTTGTACGAAAAGTACTCAATGTTGAGTTCTCTCTCCTCTTGCTTCATAATGGATCTAAAGTTAAAACCTAGTACATCTAGCAATATAGAGTTAGTGTAATCTTTAGGTCTTTGGGGAATACGAATCTCCCAAGGGTCTTGAAACTTACATCTAAATCCCAACTCAAGTGATTCCTCTACATTATGCCCATGAATTACCTCATTGAAACTACCAAGGTTGACGAGAGAATTATCATCCCCAAAGAAGATAACTTCCTCAGCGTTTGAACGTTCTGCTGTCTGTTTAAGCAATAGCAACATCTGTAACAGACTACTCTTCCCAGAACTGTTTGTCCCGAAAAAGCCTGTCAACGGTGCAAGTTTTACCTCACCGCTATCCTTCCACGACTTGAAGTTTTTCATTCGTATATGTGTAATCATTTTTCTGTCTCCGTGTTGATACTATTTGTCTAAACCGTATACTCCTTCATCACCTCATCACCAAAATGATTGATAACCTTAACAGCAATCTTGCCAGACTCAGACTTCACAAACAGCAAACTCTCTGTCCGATAGAGTGCCTCCCATGCCTCCTCGTTGATTTCTGCTTTGAGTGCTTTTTGCAGCTGCTTATAAGGTTCATTTTCACCCGTAAAATACGCATGTCGTACCATAAACGCCTCACCATTGTAAGCAGTATCAATGAACCAACACGCGATGTCCTCTGGCGTATCTGATCGGAGTAATCCTTTCACCGGATCGTAGACATCAACTCCCAGGAGTTTGACAGAAATAGTACCATCCTTTTTGTCATCAATCTCAATATCCGGTTCCCCGAACACCATGAACAGATTACCCTCACCCGTATTTTTGAGTTCGCGCACCATCAGCTCTGGGCTCATTTTTATAGGAAGAATATTGAGACCCCCCATACGCATATCTTCATCAGCGGTGTAGCCTTCAAAGTTAAACCCGGCAACTATGAGAAGATCGAACTTGGGAGTGCGTCGGACTGCTTCTTTGGCAGCTTCATTTATCCATTGGCTGCCAACTGTCCCATATTGTGGTCCGATGCTGATAGCAATACGCTGTGTTTTGTCGTTTTCGTTTATAGTTGCACCTTCCGCATGGATCCACTCACCAGGGTATTCCTCTAACCAGTAGAAAGTGATGCGCTGCTCCTTGAGACGATTTTGCACACCTGCTGTCTTGAGATGCTCAAGGATGTGTTTATGATAATCTTGTTCCGTTTCCGTAAGGGTAGAGGATGGGACATCACTTTCGGCATCCGGAGACTCAAAAACATGATGTGGCGATAAACTCTCAACCGTGAAGGGGCCTGAAACACGAACCCGTTTGTTATCCTGATACGGTTGATCGTAAAGTGTCTCACTTTTAGCACGTCTTGCGGTGGATGCATCCATTGTCAATTGTCGTTCGCGTTTGAGATTAAGCCATTCATGATGTAGTTTCTGAAGTTCTGTGTCCCATTCTGTATCGGTTTCAGCTGGTACTTCCCACTCTTCCCAATTCTCCCCGACAAGGCGGTTCATTTCTGCAAGGAGTGGGTCTAACTTCTCTGCATATTCGGCATGGATGTCGTCAATTTCTAAGTTATTTGCCATATCAGAAAGACTAACATACGGAGCTGTTTTATATAAAAAACCTCTTTTGATATCCTCCGCATCTTCAAGACGATAGTAGGGATATTTGACAGACATAAGACGAGTACGTGCCAATGCAAGGGCAACTTTTGAAGTATCAACTGTTATCCAACGTCTACCCCACTGTTCTGCAACATAGGCAGTAGTACCACTACCACAAGTCGGGTCAAGAACAAGATCACCAGGGTCTGTTGTCATGAGTATGCACCGTTGAATTACTTTAGGATTAGTTTCAACGACATAACTTTTTCCTGAACGTCCACCAGCGGTATCTGTCCATAGATTAGTAGTCGAACGTCCAGGTGAATCAGCGGAATATCGAATATAACGAAGTGATTTACCAGGAGCGAAAAGTCTCCCCTGTTTTGCCATCCTGTCTAAACCATCACGACTTGCTGCCCAACCTCTATCGCTTGTAGGAACAAAAGTTTTCCCTTCAAACTCATAAGGATACGTTGCATCACCAGCAGTTTGTGATGTTACTGAATAATCTACAAACCTCCTGCTTCCTTCAGGTAGTAAAGAAGGATCCTCTTTCTCTTTACTTCTCATTCCACGGCGTGTCCCATCTGGCAATTCGACTTTTTCATAGGATTTGAGAAGGGGATCAGCAGTGCGTTCATTCCATTCCATGTAGAGTTGACGGTACTTTAACTCATCTTTTTTCTTGACATACCATAGCAGATAATCAAAAACTGAAGATATAGAGGATGATGAAGTAAGTTCACCTCTTGTCCATGCTATTGTAGCAACAGCATTTTCTCCTCCAAAGACTTCGTCTAACACACATCGGACGAGATGAACATTCTCATCGCTAATTTGGACAAAAACACTTCCTGAATTGTCAAGCAGTTCATGCACAACAGCAAGTCGGTCACGAAGATAGGCGAGGTAAGAGTGAATACCTAACTCCCATGTATCTCGAAATGCCTTAATCTGTTCAGGTTGTGCTGTTACTCCCTCTATTTTTGCATCATCAACGCTTTGCTTTCTAGTACTAACCTGCCAATTGCTACCAAATTTAATTCCATAAGGTGGGTCAAAAAAGATCATCTGCACACTATTTTTAAATCCTTCTTTTTCTGCAAGCGAATTCATCACAGCGAGCGAATCCCCAAGGATAAAACGGTTGTGCCAGTTCTGTTCGTGTTGATAAAACTCAATTTTCTGTTCAAAGTCAAGGTCGTTGAATCCTTCAAAGAGCGATCCAATTTGATTTGATTCTTTTTGGTCATGTGCGCGAATTGTTTCAATAATCGCTTGCGGTTGGATATGCTCCTGAATGTAGATAGGGACGGCTTGTGCCTCAAGGTCACTGTCGTTCTGCTGGTCCTTGCCTTTCCAGACTAATTGCGGGTCAAGAGCAATATCGCGCGGGTAACGTGTCGGTGCAAAGTCATCGTTTTCAGCGAAACCACTCAATTCTTGGGTCGGATTGTTAGGTAGTTTGTCAGCGTGTTCATAATGGTTAATAGGTTTTTTTGGCATAGACAGGTCTCCAGTTTAATCCGCGTTTCAGGACCAACTACTTAATCCAGAATATCCTGAACTGCTAATAGCAGCTCCATCTTGGATAAGCAATATAATCAGTCAGCAGCAGGATCGAATGGTTTGGGATTCTCTGCTGCCGCATCGTAATCATCAATCAGTTTTGTTATGCTTAGGTTTTCTTCGCTTTAACCCTGAAACGATTATAGCATTATTCTCGTGCCTTGTCAATCATTTTGATATGTGCTTTGGTTTCATATTTTGAGTTAATCAGATAGGGACACAGTGGGATATCCCTGCTTAAAAATGTTGATATTTGCTTTGAAATATGTTAGTATGTGATTAAAGAGTTCTAAAACAAAGAGGTGCAAGAAAAAGTGAACGATGGGTTTGATGATGAGCATGACTCATCACATGGACTAAGCGAAATTACGAACCTTAGTTTGGAGATAAACGCTCAGCAAAGCGATATTCGTCAGAATCTTGCAGCAATTGGACCCGAAATAGCAGCCTACTATTCGGATGGAATTCAAATTCTACAACACGAGGGGTTGATAACAACGGCAAGTCTCTTAGCACATGTTGCACGAGAGATTGATGGAGGATTACGAGATATTTTATCCAGTGGCGAAGCCAAAAAACATATAAAGAAGCAGCTCACTAAAGAGATATTGGAAAAATTAGGGAACTATGATAAGTTGAAAGACCGAAAAGGTCATATCGCTTCAATTTTGGCAGCACTCGGTATTGATGATGTTCGCGTCTCACTTTCAACCGATGAGACTCATATAAATTTTGCTATCAGATGGATAAATGTAGCGACCCAATTTCATAGGTTTGTCCATCGGCACGGGGCCTGGAGGGTTCCTCGGGCGAGAGAGGAATTTGAAGATCTTTGGAATGACTTTGAGGGTATATTATCGAATTTAGTCCGCAGTTTTCTTGACCTCCTCAGCCGACTGGATCGCATTTGTGCCTATGAGGAGCCTACAAAAGAAATAAGAAGGACTCTTCTCAACCTATTGGGATCTGAAGAAAGACGAGCATATTTTTTTAGAGAACTTGAATTCCCAACATGGTTGAAACCTTTAAAGGAGGATAGGTGGTTTGATCCTGATCAAAATCCTATGCCTCAAGAATCTCCGGAACAGTCCGGATATTACTATAGTCCTCGTTGGCATGCTTTGGAGTATGTAGTGAAGGTTTCTACACATCCAGAGTGTCCCGTTGATATACTTGTGGACATTGTCAATGCAATTACGGACGAAAGCAGGGAACGTATTGATAATGGCTGGACAGATCTAGATACTATCAAAATTATTGGCACACTTCCTATAAATAGGATAATACCTCAGCATATCAGTTTTATGGGAGCTGCATTGAAATCCATCCAGAAATACGGACTGATGGATCAGGAAATAGGTCAGACGATTTTGCCTAAACTTCTTAATGGAGGCAAACAAGAGTTAACCCTTGAACTACTTGCAATTATGCTTGAAATCAGATCTGATGACACGCGAATCCAGCCTATAATGAATAATCATTGGCTTGAAGTTACTCTCAAAAAACATGGACAAGATATTGCGAATTTGTGTGGAGTAGAAGCAGCCCAAATTGTGCTTGAACAGATCCGAGCTGTTGATAGAGAAGATCCATTTGCCTTTAACTTTATACAATTAGTTGAAAGTGATATCTCGCAGCTTTCAGTTGCGGATTATACGGAATTGATTGTGAGTTTTACAAGTCTACTCTATCAGTTTGCTGAACCCAACAGTATCAAGTCGACTGTCAGAGAACTTCTGAATGAACCACATGCAATTATTCGACGGATTGGCGTTAATGCAATTAACCACCATTATGAAGATTTAAGGGATCTATTCTGGAATTGGGAAGGCAATCCACTTGATGAATATGAATTGAAACCTGAAATGTATCAATTGATTCAAAACAATAGTTCTACTTTTAACGATGACGAAATGGAGCAGATACTACAATGGATAGAATCAACTCAGGATTAACAGACAATAAAGACGATGAAACGCAAGCGAAATACGTGGCATACAGAAGGCGTGAATGGCTTTCTGCGCTGATGGAAACTGGCGATGAAAAAGTCATTGCTGCTTATAAAAAGTATGAAAAGATCAATAATGCACCAATAGAACATCCAGGTTTTAATCGTCGGCCTGAAATTTGGGCAGGAAGTACCAGTCCCCTAACAGTTGAAAGACTTTCTAAATTGTCAAATACGGAAATTGCTAAGTACCTCACCAATTTCAAGGAAACAGAAGTTTTCCGTAAGTCTGACCCAACAGAGCGAGGCTTGGCACAAACACTTGAAAAATGTGTGGAAGCAAGTCCACAAAAGTTCACGGATAATCTACTACCCTTTGAAGATGTCTCAAGTCTCTACCAATCTTCGGTATTACACGGGTTATTAAAGGCATGGCGTGATAAAAAAACTTTTGATTGGGGGGTGTTGCTGCAATTCATCCGCAGGATACTTTCGTTAAAACACTTCTGGAGTGTGCAGTACAAAGTCGGTTTCAACTATAGGAATTGGATTCTTTCTACTGCAGCAGATTTGATAAGCGAGGGAACAAAAGATGATAAACATGCTTTTGATGTCCAATTTTTGCCTCTTGCTGAAGAAATCTTGTTGATTCTTGTGGAGAAAGCTGAACCAAGCATTTTCACGCCGAAAGATTCCTCTCTTGATGTCTTGAGTTCAAATAGAGGGAAAGTGTTTTCCGCAATGATAAATTACGCCTTGCGGTTTGCCCGTATCCACGAAGATGAACTTGGTGATTGCCGATGGCAACAGTCCATCAGAGCGGATTTCACCAAAAGATTAGACCAAAACGTTGAACCATCGCTTGAGTTCTCTTTCACACTTGGGTTTTATTTGCCATACTTGTCATATCTTGATAAACAGTGGGTTTTGGAAAGAATAGATTCTATCTTTCCACAACATAATGAAGATCATTGGCAAGCTGCTTTTTCAGGATATCTGAGACATCCAGGAGTTAATGAGGATCTCTATTTTCTGCTTAAGGAACACGGGCACTATCAGAAAGCACTGAGAACACAATTTGCTGATGTTAAAGTATTGGATAAACTTGTTAAACATATCTGTATAGGTTGGATAAAAGATTACGAAAACCTGACTGATAAAGACAGTCTTATTTATCAGTTGATACACAGCGGCAACCCAAATCTTCTTTCTGGTTTAGTCTATTTTTTCTCGCGCCGTAAGGATAACTTAACCGAAAAAGCTAAAGAAAGGGTCATACCAACGTGGCGTGTGTTGTATGAAGTCCTTTCGCAACATAGCGAAGAAAAAGAATATCAGGCAGTTTTAAGTCCTCTATCCATGTGGTTAGGACTAATTGATAAAATAGATGATGAAGTGCTTGCATGGGTAAAAGTATCCATCAACTACCTTGACAAGGTTCCCGGGTACGGTTACACCTTATCAAGTGTTATTGAAGCTTTGCAGAAACATGTGCTGACAACACCTGAGAAAGTTGCACAGATTTATCTGGAAATCCCGACGCGTGAAATGTCGTTTCTTGGACAAACGAACAAAGACGAAGTTGAAGAAACCATGCGCATTTTATACAAGAAAGGGTATAAGGATATTGCCAATAAAATTTGCAATCGATTTGGAAAGATGGAAGTTCAGTTCTTAAGAACCATTTATGAAGAATTTCAAAATCAGTGATGAGATTCTACTTACATGTAGGCATCATAAACCGCTCTGATTCATCCTCGATCTTCATCATTTTTTGCACGTTCTTTATCGCTTTGTAGATGAGTCTCTTGTCCTGATCAAGTTCGTTTGCGATTTTATGGAACACTGTTGCTGGGAACGTGGTGATCCCTATTCATGCTTTGCTGATTGATTGTTTGGATATCAATCTAAAGTTCGTCTTCAATCCATTCATCATTGTATACAGGTTTTAGACATCAAATTCATCAAGTGAATCAATAGTTGCCGCTTTCTCAAAGAGTGAATTAAGACGTGGAAGACTATGGATAACGTCAACTTTCCTGCAAACAGTTTCAGGGACATTGTCAAACCGATTATGCAGTAGTTTGATGATGTTCTCCCGTCTTGCTTTTAATGCACCTTGTTCTCTACCTCGTTTTATGCCTTCTTCTCTGGTTAACTCAACGATTGATTTTGACATGTTTTCTACCTCAATATCATGTGGATTACGTTCACTGTCATGGTTTTATTCATCAAAATCATCAAATGTATCAATGCTTGCGGCTTTCTCAAAGAGCGAATTCAGACGTGAGAGGCTACGTGTTCTTTTAACTTTTTGGGTGACAGCATCAGGAACATCATCAAACCGGATGTGCAATAACTTGATGATGTCTTCACGCTTTGCGCGTGTTTCACCTTCTTCTCTACCTTCTTCTCTACCTTCTTCTCTGAGAACATCTGCCATAGACTTTGCCATTTTTTCTACCTCCATATCGTGTGCTTGTTGATCAACAAGTCGTATCAAGTCTTCGTGTTCTTCAGCAGGCCGCCGATGTAGAATTAACAAAATCAGATAGCCGATCGCCTTGTGTAGATGCTTAACGTGCGGTAATGCATCCTGCAACGCAATCTTTAAATCTTCTATATCAGCACTTTCCTGTTGAAGAACTGTTAACAACCACCCTAATGGATGGTCAATTTCCTTTAGGTCCGCTGCTTCTGTTTCATTGACACTGAAAAACAACGTATCAAATTTGGGCGCAAACCGTGCAAGAGCATCTGGTATATCCATTATGGCATCAAATGCTAATGTGGACTTCCACGGCTTTTCCCCGTGTAATATACAATTGGGAGAATCGGTTGAAAACGCCACCTACCTTTGGGAACTTTGTCGGTTTCCCATTTTTTGCGTTGAGCATCCCAAATCTGCATCATGTAAGACAACATTCGATAACTCATTATCGGATCATCCGAAGATTGATGCTCAACAAGGATATAAATAAGTAGTTCATCTGTTCTATATTCAGTTTGAAACGGTACGCTAAACACCATGTCAGCCACCTGCTCACGCATGGTGTCAGAGATGAAATTTTTGCTAACCAGTGATAGACGACTGAAATCAATACGCGCCACTAATTCACTTGCAAGTATTTCTACCAAGTCACGGACATACGCTTTGTCTTCAAACAACCATCGCGTACTGCGGTCATGAAAAGGTTTAATAGGAATATCAAAAAAACGAAGTATTTCCTGTTCTTGGGTGTCTATAGTTTCCGACATTACTCTCCTAATTTGAAAATCAACTTTTATCAATCAGCAGCAGGTGCGAAAATCTCAGGATTCTCCGCTGCCGCATCGTAATCGTCAATCAATTTTGTTATACTCGGATTCTCTCCGCACAACGGACAGTTTTTATCACGAGACACTTTCATTTCACGATAGGTCATACTAAGTGCATCATAAAGGATAAGTCTGCCGATAAGCGGTTCACCCAAATTAAGGATATATTTAATCGCTTCAGTTGCCATCATCACACCGATTACGCCTGGGAGCACGCCCAGGACACCAGCCTCGCTTCAGCTCGGTACCATACCCGGCGGTGGCGGTGTGGGATACATGCATCGGTAGCACGGTCCGTTATTCGGTTCAAAAACCGTAACCTGTCCTTCAAATTGGAAGATACTGCCGTGAACAACCGGTTTGTTCATTAAAACCGCTGCATCGTTCACAAGGTATCGAGTAGCAAAGTTATCACAACCATCGACTATCAGGTCATATTCCGAGAATATCTCCTCAACATTATCTGCTGTCAATCTTAGATTGTAAGGAGTAATCTCAACATCTGGATTAAGAGACTTAATTGTAGTCGTTGCGGACTGGACTTTCGGTGTACCGACTGCTTCTGTGCGATGTAGTATCTGACGTTGAAGGTTGCTTAATTCCACAACATCTGAGTCAATTATACCAAGATGTCCGATACCTGCAGCACCAAGATACACACCCACAGGTGACCCTAATCCGCCTGCACCGACAAGTAAAACCTTTGCATCAAGTAGTTTTGCTTGTCCGCGTTCACCGACTTCTGTCAGCATAAAATGTCGGCTATATCTGTCTAGTTGCTCGTGCGACATCTCTTTATCTTGAGTCGTTGGGAATCCAACCGCACTCCAATCTCTGTAGCCACCAGCCATTGAAACTGTATCGGTATATCCCATTTCTTGTAGCGATTTTGCGGCGAGAAGCGAGCGTAGTCCTGCAGCACAATAAACGACAACTTTTTGGTCACGATCAGGGATGTAATCCTCAACAGAAAACTCCAGCATACCGCGTGTTACATGTACAGCATCAGGGATATATCCCGCGCGATATTCATCTTCATCACGCACATCAAGAAGTACAAAGTCCTTCCCCTCATCCTGTTCTGCTTTCACATCGGCAACAGATACTTCTGGGATTTCCGTTTTCGCCTCCTCTACTATCTGTCTGTATGATTTCATGTTTTATTCTCCGTGAGATTCTTAATCTCTCTGTTGTTATGTTAAAATCAATCAACCGGTAATTCTTATCCTGCTAACACACTTTCTGATGATTTTCCCATTATAGTAAAGTTAATAATTAATGGGACATTTCACCCCATACAACGATGACGAAGATCACCCATCATAGGGGCGAGGTTTCCTTGCCCGTTTTGGAGCGTTTCATTCCATTGTAGGGGCGAGGTTTCCTTGCCCGTTTTGGAGCGTTTCATTCCATTGTAGGGGCGAGGTTTCCTTGCCCGTTTTGGAGCGTTTCATTCATTCTATAGTTCACCATAAGTTAGTTATTATCATGAGTTTAATGAAAATCGTAAAGTGATTATAGCATGTAACTTAGCGGTTGTCAACATAGGTAATTTGGAATAAGAGTTGACATTTGCAGATGCATTTGATAAAATTTTCCATAAGATAGAGGAACTCAAACTGCGGAAAACTAATTACTGACGAACTCTGGATAGAAAATTGGATTCAAAAAAAGACAAAAATAACACATACAAAAGTACTCTCCAAGATCTCCCTTCAATCGAGAAGTTACAGTCTTTGCCTGAAATGCAGGAACTGCAGACATCGTATTCAAGAAATCTACTGACTGATGCTTTGCGGTCAGTAGTTTCTGAACTTAGAGACAAAATACTACAGGGTGCGGACGATTTTGTTCTTCCTACTTCAGCTGAATATGCAATTTTAGCGCGTAAACAGATTGAGGAACGGACACGACCGATTTTACGTAATGTCATAAACGCTACAGGCACTGTTACACATACGAATCTCGGAAGATCATTACTCACGGAGACAGCAATTCAAAGTCTTCAAAGTGCTGCGCAGAATTATGTTAATTTAGAGTATGACTTAGATACTGGGAAACGTGGACACAGAGACCGAATCACTGAACCTTTACTAAAAGAACTGATCGGTTGTGAGGCATCCACAGTTGTCAATAATAATGCAGCAGCAGTCTTAATCGCATTGCAAACGGTAGCACAAGGAAAAGAGGTAATCGTATCTCGTGGAGAACTGATAGAAATTGGGGGTGCTTTCCGCATTCCTGATGTGATGACTGCTAGCGGCGCAATTCTCAGAGAAGTCGGCACAACAAATCACACACACATTCATGACTATGCAGATGCAATAAATGAAAACACAGCACTGATACTGAAGGTACATCCAAGCAACTATAAAATCGTAGGTTTTACTTCTACACCAGAGATGGATAAATTGACACAACTCGGTAAAGAACGGAATATTACTACCATGGAAGACTTAGGGAGTGGGGCATTGATTGATCTATCACAATATGAACTCCCTTATGAACCTATGGTGGCAGATAGGGTTTCATGTGGGGTTGACGTTGTAACATTTAGTGGAGATAAACTCTTAGGGGGCCCCCAAGCAGGTATTATTGTTGGCAAAGAGAAGTGGATTCAGAAGATACGCAAGAATCCCCTCATGCGCGCATTACGCGTGGATAAACTTACGATTGCAGCTCTCTCCGCAACTTTACAAGATTGCCTCTATGTTGACACAATCACTGAGAAGTTCCCTATGGTTAATCGGTACACACGTTCTATGGATGAATTGCGTACTATTGCGGCACACATTGCGGACAAGCTCAAAGTTATTTTTGAAAAGTCAATTTCAGTTCATGTGTCAGAAACTCAAGCTGAAATAGGTAGTGGCTCACTTCCAGTAGAAACATTACCGAGTATCGCCGTTATGTTAACGCCTAAAACAGTAAGCGTAGA
Organism: Candidatus Poribacteria bacterium; assembly: GCA_965208245.1. GTDB lineage: Bacteria > Poribacteria > WGA-4E > WGA-4E > WGA-3G > MSPOR6. The sequence goes on along the minus strand of OZ242325.1, from coordinate 2,822,211 downwards.
TAAGCTTGCGAAGTCCTTTAGACTCGGTAGCACACCAGTCATCGGTCGGATTGGAGCAGATCAGCTTTGGTTTGATGTCCGCACATTGTACGGCATGGAACAGGACCTGTTAATAAAAACCGCATCTGAGGTAGCAAAAAAACTTTAAAAACACATGCATGTATAGTAAAGTTAATAATTCATGAAACATTTCACTCCATACACCGATGCCGAAGACCACCGTAGGGGTGAGGTCGCCTCGTCCGTTGAGAACTGTTTGATTCATTCTAAAGTTCACTATAATTAGGTAATGGTATCTGCTATATGTCCATAAGTGTCCAATTAAATCGTATTACGAAATCTTTTGACACGACTATCGCTGTGAATGATGTGTCCTTGACAATCTTCCCCGGGGAACTGTTCTTCTTATTAGGACCTTCAGGTTGTGGTAAATCAACACTGCTACGAGTGATAGCAGGATTCTATCGTCCAGACGCTGGTGTGCTAAAATTTGACGGTATGGAAATGAACAATGTTCCACCACATCAGCGAAATACAGGTATGGTTTTCCAGAACTATGCACTGTGGCCTCACATGACAGTCGCTGAAAACGTGGCTTACGGTTTGGTATTACGTAAAATGGGTAAATCCGAACGAGAAGAAAAAATCCAATCTGTACTTGAGATGGTCCAGATGGTTGAATACCATGATAGACCTGTCAACACCCTTTCTGGCGGACAGCAGCAACGGATCGCACTGGCACGTGCCTTAGTGATTGAGCCGAGTGTCTTGTTGCTTGATGAACCGTTGAGTAATTTGGATGCTGCCTTGCGACAGAACCTACGGGATGAAATAAGAGAGATACACAAAAGAACGCAAATCACAACAATTTATGTCACCCATGACCAGATTGAGGCTATTTCTATGGCTGACAGAATGGCTATTATGAAAGACGGAGTGTTTGTTCAAGTGGGAAGTCCGAGGGAGATTTATCAGTATCCATCAGATGCATTCGTTGCAAGCTTTGTCGGCGAAACGAACTTTATTACTGGAAATATACAGAGCATCTCTGACGGTAACGTGACTATTGAAACATCTATTGGAACACTCTATTCGGAACGCATATACCATGACTTCACCCCCGGACAAGAGGTGAACTGTTCTATACGACCAGAGACAATTCATTTAAACGGTAAAACTGGAATTAATACATTCTCAGCTGAAATTGGAGCAGTGACATATCTCGGTAGAGTTGAAGAATTCGAATTGATTTTATCAGATTCTTTGAAATTAAAAGCTATCATACATGATCCCGGGACTAAAACGAGAGCGACTCAGGATGCCATCAATATCTCACTCTCACCCGATGCAGTAATTCCATTACCTAAAAAGGACTAAACATAACTATTTGCATCATGAACCCAACACCAAATCAAACAGAAGCATTAGACATTGATAATCACATCTGTGTAACAGCAGGTGCGGGATCTGGAAAGACGACAGTATTAGTTGATCGCTATCTCAATATTTTAAAGTTGAAAGAGGATGTCAATCCAGATCAGATTGCTGCTATCACTTTTAATGAAAAAGCTTCCGCTGAAATGAAAAACCGTATCATTAAGAAATTACGCGAACCTGAATATGCACGTATACGTGATAGACACATTGAGAAGATTCACGCTGCACCTATCTCCACCTTCCATGCATTCTGTACTCGTATCTTGCGAGAAAATCCGTTCCAAGCAGGTGTTCCCGCAAACTTCGGGATTCTGGAAAACATTGAACAAAAACTGCTCCTAAAACAGACAATCAAGGATACCCTACAGGAAATTGCCACAGATACTGAGAATACAAATAGAAATCAACTAAAAACCTGCTTGGAGAGTTTCTTTGATACAGAAGCACTTGTAGATATTCTTACTTCTATGGTCGAAAAACGTGATGTCGTAGCACATCTCAGGGAAGAAGTCTATGATAACCAATCAGATGAAAATATCTGCAATGTTTGGAATGTGTTGATTACCGATGAGTGGGTTAGGAATCTCACTCCACTATTTGAAATTGCTACCGGTCCCTATGCTAAGGAAATTCGTGATCTCACAGAAAAACTTACTAAAAATCTAAACATAGATAATGGATATAAAATACGGAGAGAAATCGCAAATCTAATATTAACCAATAGCGGTACGATATCAAAAACAAATTTTATCGGGAGAGGCATTGATACAACTGGATATGAGTCTGAAATTAAATTCTTAGAATCTATTGCTAAAAAACTAAAAGCACAATCATGTGATGACGATAAAAAAAAGGGAACAGATGATCTGTTACTCCTAAGTATTACTCGCGACCTGCTGATGCTGTATCAGAGAGTTTTACAAGAATACCAAAAAGCAAAACTTCCCCAAAGCAAACTTGACTTTGCTGACTTGCAGATTTATACACGAGACCTGCTAAAAAACAACGATAGAATTAGAAAGAAACTACTGAATCAGTATAAGTTCTATATGGTAGACGAATTTCAGGATACCAACGAGCTTCAGTATGAACTGATAATGTTACTGACAGATAAATTAAAACAAGCGAATCTGTTTATCGTTGGTGATCCTAAACAGAGCATTTACGGATTTAGAGATGCTGATGTTCGAGTATTTGAAAAAACAAAAGAAAAAATAATATGCATGGGTGGAAAAGATATACACCTGAAAGAGAATTTCCGTTCATTACAAAATAGTGTAGGATTTGTTAACTACCTTTTCGGGCGACTCATGGGGGATGAAAAGGAAAATGACTTTGAAGTAATCTATGAACCCTTAAATGTTGGAAAACTTGACAATGCGGAGGGTGTAGTTGAAATCATACTTGGTCAGAAGGATAGTGACAATGCAGATGAATATAAACTCCTGGCACAGCATATTAAGAATATTGTAAGTGTAGGCAATGAACAAGACAATAGAGATGATAGTAAACCAGTTAAGTATCGTGACATCGCTATCCTGATACGAGCACGAAAACATTTACCGGATATTGAGAATGCACTTCATCTTGCGGGGATTCCTTACCTAACTTCGGGCGGTATCGGTTTCTATCAACGCCAGGAAATCTATGATATATGGAATTATCTAAACTTCCTGAATGCACCAGAGGTTAATAGTTTGTCTCTCATAGGAATTCTGCGAGGTCCTATCTTTGGTATTTCTGATAACGAACTGTTTGAAATATCACTACAAAATGGAGAAGGTTTTTGGATTAAGACACAGAACCATGTTAGCCAGAACTATGATAAAAAGGTAGATAGACTCAAAACAGCAGTCAATATTCTAAAAGAACACCATAAGGTTGCCCACCGTTTACCTATAAATCAACTCATCCAAACTATTGTTAATGAAACTGGATTGATTGGAACCCTTAAGACCGGTAGCAAAGGAGAACAGAGATGGGCAAACTATCAGAAATTGTTGGACATAGCGCGGGACTTTGAGGCGCAGGAAAACAGACCAACACTAACGGATTTCATCGAATACTTAGACATACTTATCACCGACGAACCCCGTGAAGGAGATGCACCAATTGAAGAGGACAGCGACTCAGTTAAAATCATGACTATTCATGCAGCGAAAGGAAAAGAGTACCTTGTAGTCATACTTCCCTGCCTAAACCGAAGAGGACAGTATGCAACAGAACCATTCATAGAAGAAAAACTTGGCATCGGGTTCAGTCCACTTATACCGAGTCAAGAATATGACCAAAGTTCGCCAGAGATTGTTCTCCTGATGAAGAATATTGAGAATGCAAAAGACGAAGCTGAAAAGAAACGGTTACTCTATGTTGCTACAACCCGTGCAAAAAATCGCCTAATTCTATCAGGAACACTGAAGGAGAACGGGGAAGCTGAAAATACTTTGAAGATGTTGTTCCATCTTCTTGAAATCAATAAAGAGGACGAATACAAAGAAATATCTGACAAATTAAACTTTTACAGGAATGGAGGAAACATCAGTAAAGGTTTCCATCTCAAGATACCGATCATCAGACAACTTGAGGTTGCCGCTGATGATGTGTGTATTGATGAAGATTCAGTTGTTAGTTTTCCTAAACAACCTATTGAGACATTGAAACCATCAGAATTCGATTCGTCATTCACTATTGAGGAACTTGCAAACTTTGCGCGGTGTCAACTCAGGTATCAATTATCCAATGTTCTTCGAGTGCCACCATTAGAGGAAGGCATATTTACCGAGGATAGTACCGATTTAGATAACGCGATTCAACGTACACTATCTCATATTGAACGAAGGTGGGATTCAGCAGAAATTGATGAACGGATTAACAGCGTTTTGGAGAATAATCCTGATATAATGAATAATATAACAAAGGCGGCTGCAAGAAGTACCCTCCAACGTCATATTGAAAACTATCTGAACTCTGATATCTCTGCCACACTGCTATCTGCTGATAATCCACATTTCAATCAACAGATTCATGCAAGGACCAATGGACATATCATCTCAGGCAGAATGGATAGGATATTTCAAGACCCATCTGGAAATTGGCATATAGCAAATTTCAAGATGACTGATGGACATGATACTGCAAGCTGCATACCAGAAATGCAACTATTGGCATATCTTTTCTTCAGTAGTAATAGGAGTGAAACCAGAGTAACCATTACCTTTTTCTTTATAGAAAGAAATGAATTCGAACAGATTCATTTCAACAAAACAGAATTTGATGATATCATGGATTCCTGGCATAAACAGATCAGATTACTACAAAAGGGCGAAAAAAGGAAAAACCTTGAACACTGTTATATCTGTCCTTATGCTGATTCCCAAAATCAGTGTATTGTAACGCCAATTTGATAAATCATCTCGGATGCGTTCACTCACACATTTTCGTATCCGAGTGACGTGAATTGTAGCACAAACTTTCAGTCGTTCATATCAAGATTGAAAGCATTTCTATGCTTGAACGAGTTGGCAGATGTGTCCACGATTGCCCCTTGCCATATAATCTCGTCGTTCATGTTTGCCTCAGATGTGTATATGGTTTGTAGTAGCATAATTCTGTGTGGGTACTCCTTTTAAGAACGGCACACGGAGTGTGCCTACCACTTTTCTTCGCGTAAATCAAAAACGGTTTTGACAGATGAAGTTAATCCGGTGTTTAGCGCGGTCTGTATTGCACGTCTATAGTCCTGAAGGGCAAAGGGTTCACCAATCAAAGGGAACAGCCTCTCTCCATGCTCTTGTAAAAAACGAAGACCGAGTTGAAATGTATGTAACATCTCATTTTGGTATGATTCTAACCCGTAAGTATATGCTCCCTTTACATGCAACTGCTTATACCAAATAGATGTCCAGTCTATGTTTTGAGGTATTCCCGGCATCCCCAATAGGATTACCTCTCCTCCTGCTTGTGTAAAACGTAACGCATCGTCAATTGATGTGCTGGAACCTACGCAATCAAACGTAACATCTACGCCACCTAATAACACTTGCTGACCCAGTTCTGGTTGAAAAGGTTCCGCATCTGTTAATTCACAGAACGCACTATATCGCCTTCTACCTGCTGAGATTACGACATCAGCACCTAAGTTTTCTGATAGTTTCTGTTGATGTGGATGTTTTGCGATGACTATAATTCTGTTTTCATATCCGATCATCCTAAGTGCTGCAATGGTGAGTAATCCGATTGTTCCGCCACCAATCACACAGATATCCTTTTTATTATTAATTTCTGCTTTTAGGATGCCGTGGAGTGAACATGCAAAGGGTTCAAGTAACACTGCTAATTCATTCGAGATTTCATCTGGAACGTGATGGATCTGTGTATAATGTGCAACGACATATTGACTCCATCCACCTCCTGTATCACGGCAGTACCCAGTTTGCACACCTGCAGAGATGCTGCCGTTTCTAATGTTCTCACAATTTGAAAAACGGTTATTTTGACACTGATTGCAGGGAGGGTCTATCTCGCGCACCTTACATGAAAGTGCGGGTTCAACCACTATCCGATCCCCTATTGACATTCCTTCTACCTCATCTCCTATCTCAACAATATCCCCGACGATTTCGTGTCCGAGGACGAAAGGTGTAGATGTGAAAGGTGAGAAATACGGACTTCCTCTGGCTGTTATTGTTGATAGGTCTGATCCACAGATTCCGCTGAGACGTGTCTTTATTTTTACCCATTGCTGTGTGGGGAGTTGTGGTTCTTTCATCTCAACGAGACGCACACATGAAAACGGGGATGTATAGAGACTTCTCCGCTTTTTTCCAAGGTAACGCATTGCAAGATAGCGTGGGATGCTTTTGGTGTATAGAATGGCTTTCACTGTATATGACTAACGCACCTCATTCTGGTAGTATTCCATTAGAATCTCAGCGACTTCGGGTCTTGATATTTCGGGTGGTGGGTTTTCGCCTGCAGCAAGTATTTCACGGAGTTTAGTTCCAGAGATACCGAAATAGTCTTCCCCTTTGTGTGGACAATCCTTCATCATCACGATCTCATTGCACTTTTTGCACCATGTGGTGAAATCGCCGCGGAAAATTCCAATTTCCAGAGCATCATCTGGAATGATGTCAAATATCTCTTGCGCATCAAATGCACCGTAATAATCTCCGGCACCAGCGTGGTCTCGTCCAACAATGAAATGTGATGCACCAGAATTCTGTCTGAAAACTGCATGTAAAAGTGCTTCACGCGGTCCGGCATACAACATATCAAAACCATAACCCGTTATGGAAACACTGTTTTTGGGAAAATAGTGTTTAACCATTGCACGTATAGATGCATCACGGACAGCGGCAGGAATATCACCCGGTTTTAGTTTGCCAAGTAACATGTGAATCAGGATGCCGTCGGCGTTGACCTGTTCCTGCGCTATCTTGCACAAGGCTTCATGAGCCCTGTGCATCGGATTTCGCGTTTGAAATGCGACGACATTTTTCCAACCACGAGACACAATATCTGTACGTATCTCTACTGCTGTTCTGAAGGTGTCGGGAAAATCCTCTGGAAAGTATGAGTAGTTTAAGACTTGTAGCCTTCCAGAGATGATATTGTCGCCGGCATCTGCATAGGCAGGAACGCCAGGATGTTCAGGGTCAGTTGTGCCGAAGGTCTTTTCTATGATATGTTCTTTCTGCTCTGAAGTCAACGTCTCAATTGCCGAAACCTTCATCACTGCAAGCGGTGGATTACCATCAACATTCGGATCACGTAACGCGATTCTATCTGCGTTTTTCACAACGTCTGTTATCTGCTCCGAGTGAACCATGTTAAGTATAGGGACAGGCCAAAAAAGTCCATTGGGTAGTTTCATATCAGAAGCAACACTTACTGCTTCTGCAATATTCATATAACCTGTAAGTGGCGTAAAGTATCCTGCTGCGAGCATAACGGCTGATGCAGCTGCACCTGAAGTGAGCAAAACGGATGGAAGTTGTTCCACTTCCTTATGCAATTCAGCGCGTTGTGCATCATCCGCTACATAAAGCGGTGTTAAAGTTTCGAATCCATGTGGTTTAATCATTTAATTCTCCTTGTATAGTAAAGTGAATAATTAATGAGACATTTCACCCTATACACCGATGACGAAAAACACCCAACGTAGGGGCGAGGTGACCTCGCCCGTTGTCAAGTGTTTCATTAATTCTAAAGTTCACTATAATAATAAAATTTGTAATAGTTCTAGGAGACATCGATCTATTCTTCTCTTGTTGCAATCTGTTCAACAATACATCCATTCCATACCCAGTGTGAAGGTTTGGTGTCAGTTTTTATGCGTTTCTTTGATGTGTAGATTACTAAGATGAGATATCCATTATCTACATCCACAGTATCAACTTCTTCAACTCTTTCGTTGTGCATTGGTACAATTAGTTTTTTAATAATTTGCTTACCATTTGCTAACATATTGACTTCGTGTGTTGCACTTTCGGGAGTCTGAAATATGTTTGTTATGCGATATGTGCCATTGGGTAAATCCAATCTAAATGCTGCATCCTCTGTGCCAAAAACCCCATCCCTTACAAGTGGTGGTTGGCTTTCATGACCCAGAAACGTTTGTCTTGGTGAGATTCTCCAATTCCCTTTATTCAACAGATCCCTCGGATTCCATTCGGTATCCCATCCGTACCTTCCATCAATATACATGGTTTTTGGTGCAACGATATGGAAGTTGTCCTGTACCTCATGCGCATCAGCCTGCATGTCAAATCGTATTATTAGATGTCCCTCTTCAGTTTGATTCCAGATACTAGTATTCGATTCTTTAGTCGTTTTTCTTTGAAAGAGTTTCAGATTTTTCGTTTCATGGATGATGTCGTAATTGGGTATAAGGTCAGCAAAGAGTTCGGTTTCAGGATAGAACCAAGCTATCACGTAATCGGCGCGAATATAATCTAAGGCAACACTGTCTTGATTGTTTCGATTGACGGGAAAATAATAATAATTCGCTTCATAGTTTGCCATGTGTACAACGTCGTCAGCATAAACACCATAGAAAGCGGTGGAATGCAAAAATGGTTTGACGTATTTTATGTCATTTCTCATTACGATTTTTTTCTCAGTTTTATCATAATGACCGTACAAGTGTTCAGATTTATGCCATCCCGCTGAACGATGTGTGAATGTTGAATGCGGTTTAATCATCTTCGCGCCTGACACAAGTTCGGCGATCTCACCTGAGATTTGTCCATGGTGAAATGCTGTTAGAACGCAATGTGCTAAAGTAAATATAACAAGTAACGTTGTTAACGTATGACGAAGATACTTGTGCATATCAATAATCAACCACGGTGCCAACATCAGTAGGATATAGAGATGGATTCGGTCATTTATCCATCCACCAGGACCATACCCCCACGGTGCTTTGATAAACATATAGGTAAAAACAATTGCAATTGCTAAGAATGCATCTGTCTTTTCTATCTTCTGTTTTCGGTATATGCGATACCCTATTGAAATGAGTATTGCAGATCCTAAAATGACAAGTAAGAAATGATTGATCGGAATATTCCAATCAGTGAAGTAAGCGATAGACTTCACTCCCCAGAAGTAATCACTTATCCACTCCATTCCTCTATGATTCCCTTCCTGATGTCGTTTTATGCTCTGTAGATAGTATTCCATCAACACGAAATAGATCGGTATCATATAGAGTAGGAAGTAGAAGAACGGTTTGATCGTGAGTTTGAATTGGTTAAATAAATCGGATACATTAACATTGCCTGGTCTCTTGTGAATACGCCACGTTTCAACAAGCGTTTCTGACCCCCATATACATGCTGCTGCAATTGACATCGCTAACACGACTAAACCGTAGGACACGATGTGGGACAGATAGGTGAGTAATAACAGCACATAAAGTATGCACAGGTGTTTTATCTCCATGTAATCTTTGTGTTTCCACCAGAAACCGAAACTGAAAAAGAAGAATGCTACGCTGAGCGTGAAATTATAAAACCCCATGTAAAGTAGATAGTTGTATGCAAAAGGGAATCCAAGCCATGCAAATAGATACCTACCTTGTTTGCCTCTGTGTACGGCATTTAGGAAATAGAAGAAGGAGACCGGGATCATCCCAATAGCAAATGTCAGAAATACTTTCTCTGCTATGACAGGAGGAAAAACGTAAAGCAGTGCTGCCAAGGAGATGTGGGACAACCAATTTGGGAAGATGATTATATTGAGCTTCCACGCATCCCGCATCTTGAAATTTTCATGTTGATTGTATTCCTTGAGCACCAATGCGTTATAGACATGACTTGCACCGTCTTGAGATGGAAAGTAACCGAATATCCAGATTGGTAGGAGATGCAATATCAACAACACTGTAAACAAATGCTTCCAATTTAACTTTCTCCAATCAAACATCGTATATCACCGAATTGTGTCGTCTATGGTTGTATGTTCTCTTCGTAATAGAGACAGTGTTGCATGAATGGACACTGTTTGCATAGGGGTTTTCTTGCATTACATATTTGTCTACCAAAATAGATTAAGTTCATGTGGAATGGATACGATTTTCCTTTAGGGACTATCTTTGGTAGTTCAGCATGTGCTTTGTCAGCACTGCAGTTCTGCGGGATTAACGCCAATCGTTTTGAAATCCGTAGGATGTGCGTATCAACTGGCAAGACTTCTCTACCACAAGCAAAGGCGAGTGTAACTGAAGCTGTCTTAATACCGATTCCTTTGTGTTGGCAGAGTAATTCCAATGCGTCTTCAGTTTTCATGTCGTGAATGAACTCTAATGACAATTCATCGTATTCTGTTTTGAGCCAAGAGAGGAAGTTTTTGATTGTCGTCGCTTTCTGATTACCTAAGCCGACTATCTTGATTGATGCTTCTACTGCTTTCACATCTGCCTGTGTGACATCTTTCCATGTTGGAAATTGTTTTTTTAACTGTGCATAGCCTTTATCACGACTTACGTCAGTCGTATTTTGAGATAAAATAGTCTCTATTAGACAAGCCAAGACATCTCTGGTGCCATTCCATTTTGGTGTACCGAACATATTCTCAAGTGTATCTGATATAAACTCTGTTTTCTGTTGTAGATCCATTTTTCCGATACCCTCTTTTTTGAATATTATAGCAGATTGACAGAAAATAGCAAATCAATTGTCTTTAATTAAATAGGACTTACGTATTTTGCTCATTATTAGAAGTTAGAGTGTTGGTAGTAGGGAAACCATTCATTGCCCGTTCTTTGCGATATTCGTTCAATGCGTTGTTAAATCCAATCTCTTGCGTAAGTCCTGTTAGAACAGGAAGCGATACATCGGTTGATCAAGTGTGATGGCTAAAAGACTCCAGAAAGCACCTATGATAAACTCACCTAATACAATTCCGAGAAAAAACGGTATTGCTTTTCTATGCAGTCGAATTCCTCCGTATTTCAGCACAAGCCATTTGAGTAACCATCCCACAAAAATGGATCCGATCATTGGGTTAATTGCCCAACTTCCTGAAATTGCATAACCTACGGGATGTAGGTTCCACCATATAAACCGCATCCGCATTGCTGCCAGAATGAGGGTGATGACAAAACCGAATGATGCAAAACTTATGGCAGGCACATCAGGTGGTGCGGCATAAGTAAGCCATGATTCTAACCTTCCAAAGGATTCGCGTCCAAAGCCTGGACCTCCCCCCTCTGCGTAATACATAGAAAGAAATACCCAGAATGAGCCGAGTGATCCCAATAAAGATGCTAGCATCATGAGGATTGCAAATCTGGGAATGGGTATGTTCGCTCCTTCTGCCAGTTTGAAACCCTCAAGCTGATGCGGCATAGCGTGTGAACGATGTGCCCGATTAAGAAAGTAGAGATAAGAGAAACCTGTTAGGTTCACAGCACCAATGCGTCGAATCCCCATTAATCTGGGTAACATTTCATCTGGACCGATGAAGTGAAGATCATGTACAGGTGAACCGAGTTCTGCCCGCAACCGTGTAATTGCGATTGCTATTGCAAACCAGATTGCAAAATATAGTATGATTATCCAAAGACTCATTCCCATTTTTAGACAGAAACCTATAATAAAACCGACACCACAAAGCAATGAAAGCGAAATAAGTCGATATGAAATGGGACCGTCTTTGCTTCTATCAGAATGAAACATGTTTACAGCAATCTGTTTTAGGTAGCGTCTGCTCATCCAGATTGCAAGGACACACAATCCAAGATATGCACCATGTGACTGTTCCGCTTCATAAGGAAAACGTGGTAATCCGCGCCAACCTGCTATTGTACCCAATAACCTCTCTGCTCGCCATATTAACCAAAATGCCCAACAGGAAAATGAGAGATCAAGTGGTATGAAAAACGAGAGTCCCACTCCAAAAGGGAATACACCAATTGGACTCCAGCCTATACCACTCCAAGGTCGTTCAGTGAATATTCTGCGTAGATCATAGAGTTTCCCACCTAAACTTGGAACGGCAGGAAACAGGAAATTCAACCCATTTATTATGTCAATCGACATACCAATTGCTAATCCTAACCACAACCAAGGTGATTTAAAGAATTTTCCTTTCGATGCAGTCATTTCGTACGGGAGTTGAATTATGGGGTAACTCAGTCGTTCTGATTCAACCCACTGCTTACGAAAAATTAGACTCAAGCACAACATGACAAGCTGAACTGCAACGATAAAAAGTGTCCACCAGATAATTCTTGGTATCCACACAAGAAGATTATGTGATTCGTAAATACTTGAGAATCCGTAGAAATATCCTTCAAGTGCGCGTTTCTGACTGACAACTAACCATGAAGGTACGTGTAGATGAAAAAGGTTTATCCAATCGTTTTCTGGTGTCGCAAACCAGTGAGCATGCCCAATCAGTGGCATCAGAACGAGAAACCTATCAACACCTGCAAGTCCAGCACCGATTGAGATACAGGTGTAGATTACAAGTAATTCTGCGCGGTTTAATTCGAGAATACGACTAAAACGTCTTAACAATAAGCCAATCCCCAATAATACTAAAATTGTAACAACCGCGTTGTAAAAGAGGGATACCTGTGTTGGACTGCCACCCCCCCGTAAAATTGATGCAGCAACCCACCAACAGTTTAAAGGGACGAGTATACAAATTAGAAGGATAGAGAAAGGGCGAATTGTGAGAGTCTTATCTGAATTGATTTTCATGTGTTGCATAACTACTTGATATCTTACTACACAATCATGAGTTACACAACTTTTTTGACTCTGTAAAACAAGAAGGAGAAGGTCTGATCTGTACAAAGATCATCTTAGGTAGGATATAATAAGCTCGTTGAAATCGTGTTTCAAAATCAAAATATAAAATAAGTCCACCATTTTCAATGTCCACTGAAATTTGAGAAGTTGGATTGTTAAGGGTTCTTTAAATTTTTCTGTTAAACAGTGAAGTTATAGAACGTGAATGGAAAATCTAACGCCTAAATCTAAACTCAAAGTTAACGCGAAAACCTGAGAATTTATAGTAAAGTCAATAATTAATGAGGCATTTTCACCATTTACGAAAACCATCCAGCGTAGGGGCGAGGTGACCTCGCCCGTTGTGGCGTGTTTCAGTAATTCTGAAGTTCACTAATAAAACTGAATACCCCTGGAAAAATGAAACGGTGAACGACACAATCTGACAAATTGTGCTACAATAAAAGAACCGTGGGGACACTATGGCAGCATACCCACGGTAAACTGTGGTCTATCGATCGTATTCTAAATAATCGTACTTCGGTTGCTTTTCCTCAGCAGGTGTCTCGCCTTCCATTGGTGTACTTCGTTCAGGAGTTTGATTTCGAATGACACGGGGACCTAATTTATACGTCTGCACACGCATAATCGGATAGGGACCATCAAAACCTACAACCTTACTTTCCATTTCGATTTCCCTATTGTTATGTGCAAGATCTGTCCGTAACTGATCGAATTCTGGAGAGTGTGTAAAGACGAATTTTTGACCATCCTTTGTTGCTCTGAATGCATGATGTATCTCTGAAGTCTGGGGTCTCCAACGTGCCCATGCGGGGACATCACGTATATTACTGCGTCCATAAGCAGGATGTGCAAACATCGTTCCTCGGACTGTCACCTTAGTTTTAAGTAAACGGACTTGGCTAATCCCGTGCCGTCCACGATAACGAGAATCCTTCAACTGCCGCATTATATCATACACATCAAAGATGTGAGATTCAGTATACTTTGAAACACCGCTCCTCGGTTTTAACTCAACGACGGTAGAGAAAAGTCTCTTTTTACCATTTTTGTCTATAGGTGTACTGAAAGTAATATCTTTCGCATCAACCCATGGAGACAACAATCTTTTTAACTTAATGGCATCAGAACTGCTAATGACATCAGAAATCTCTACTTTTAGGGTCTTCAATTCTGCCATGCTCACGGCGCAGAATCCAACTACAAATAACAACATGAGCATTGCACAGAATATACGGGTGAAACTTATTTTTCTCATAATGTACTCCTCATTTAATTGTTAAGCACTACATCTGTTGTGACTATTATACACCAATTACCTGAATAGTTGCAAGGCCGGTAGGTGCGATTTCCGTATTGCACCAGCACTATGTCTGATTTTAGGATGATTTTGTCTCTTCTACGAACCACAACGCATCTTCCATTCTTGCCTCAACCTCTGACAGTTCAGGTTCCCGACTTGCAAACTTAACCGTATCACAATTCGCGAAGAATTGCTGGATACGCTTAATGTCTAACTCTCCAATCTGTTTAAGCATCAACTGCTGCAACAGATGCGTAGATGTTAACGCTAATGCGGGAATACGATAACGTAACGCTATGTATTCACGTAGAATATAGGAGATGCGCGTATGATAAGTTTCCATATCACATTGTGCATCCTTAAGTTTATTTAACTGTTCAAACGCGATTTCATGGGGAGGGTTTACAACTATTTTTTCGGTAGTGGATACTTCATCATGCTGTCGTCTTTTAAGATACACCCAGATTGCTCCAAAGACAGCGAGAAGTATCGTCAGAGCGATCAGAATGAAAGGTAATGGACTCGCTGGAATTTCTATTGGTGGTTTAATGTCACGGAGACTCTGCAAAGTCAAAGGTCTTTGCAAATGTAATTGTGAGAAGAAGGACATGATGCTACGATGGATACGTCAAGGATGTGATCACTATTGACTTTGGTGATGTAGGACATGCATATTGGCAGACTCCACATCCTGTGCATCCTGTGTCATGGATTTCTATTAACCCATCATTGGCAAGTTTAATCGCATTTTCACCAATTGGACAACTGTCTACACAATAGGTGCAGTCGACAGCATTCGCGCGTAGACACGTTTCAGCATGAAAGATTGCAATACCCATTCTAATATCTTCAGCAAAGACAGTTTGCAGCGCGCTACTTGGACAGACATACATGCAAGCTAACGAATCGCAGATCACGCAAGGCTGATAATCGGGATCAATATAGGGTGTGTTAGCGAGGTTAGCGTCTCGACTCTGTATCGGTTGTATAGCATCTGCAGGACAGTTGTTGACGCAGTTGCTACAACGGTGACATGTCTCCAAAAACTCAGTTTCAGATAAGGCACCAGGGGGACGAAGTATTTCACCTATCGGTTCACTTTTGAAAACATCATCACCTATCCTGTCATCAATAAAATCTGCAACAGGTTTTATGATCTGATTCAATGCTTCCTTAAAAAAGTCTCGTCTTCCTGTTTCGTCAGACATATATAGTTCTATTTATGTAAGTAGATAGAGGTGCAATGTGCCAGAGACTTACTTCTTCGTCTTGTTTACGCCTTTTGAGGACGTTGAAGTCCGATGTGGAAAATTTTCTTTTGGAATACGATAGCAACATCTATGACTGTCCTGCATCAGGTGTTCTTCACGATAGACCTTGGTTTCCAAAGATTGTCTGAAAAGTGCCAACTCAATTTCACACACGTGAGGATACTCGCGTGCAATTGCGGCGATAGGACAATTATGCTCAATCAAGATATAATCCGTATCCTCTTCATCAAACCGTGCCATATAGCCTTCTTCATCGCGAATTTGTGCAAGTTCTTTAATTCGTTCAAATAGATTTTTACCTGCAAGTCTCTGTTCGTAGGTTTGCAACTGCGATTTCATGCGACTTCGAAAAACCTTATTGATGAATCCATGACCGTTGAATTTTGCAACTTCTTGCATCAGGTCGACAGCAAAGTTAGCATAAGTGGTAGGGAAGAGGCTGTTCGCTTCATCTGTTAAGGAATAAAGGTGATGCGGACGACCCCGTTCCTGTTTTTTACTTTGATATGCAACTAAGCCTTCATCTTCAAGGATAGCGAGATGTTGTCTAACCCCCATAGCACTGATATGCAATGCTTCTGTAAGTTGGCTAATAGTCATACTGCAACGCATCTTGAGTAGTTGCAGGATTCGCATACGAGTTTCGCTCATTTCACAATTCACGTGTCTGTTCCTTTTCTTCCAGATAAAGAGTTAAGGTGTATTATACCATGTCATTATGCAGATTTCAAAGTAATTCCTATTTTTGCTTCCGAACCAGGGTTTTCAAGAAAAGATGTGAAGGTTGGAAGAAGGATGGAAAGGGAAAAGTACAAACGAGAATAGACCAAGCACCTATTGAGGTGAGAATCAGTATATTACCGATGATTATTACTCGGTCTCGGCGGAGGCGAATCGTTGAATTCCAAACCTTTTTCGGTAGCAGCTTGTTTCCGTTTCTCCCAGTCAGCGTACCATTCTTTGTAAGTTTCTTCGCGTCCTTGTTCAATTCCCTGTTCAATTCCCTGTTCAATTCCCTGTTCAATTCCCTGTTTAATGAATTTGTCTCTTATTAATGTATAGCGTATCATGATGGCTCCTATTATCTCAAATGTCCCAATGACAACAATTAATGTCCAATGGAAAAAGGAGACTGATTCTTTCACAGTAACCTTAAACGTCTCTAATGTTGATTGCGATGTTTTACTTTCATCTATCCAAATGATTACGGAATAGACGATTGTAGCGGTGAATATAATCAGTATCTCAACAAATATCCAATCTACCCTCGCCGATAATAGCGGTGAGCGTTCCTTCTTATCCAATTATTTCTTACCTCCAAACTATCACATACCTTAAGTTATTATACCAGATTCTGTTATATTAAACAAGAAATTAGTGAGTGAAAAATCATTAATTATAACTTTACACAGATATAGAAAATCTGTATAATACATAAATACACGTGATGCAAGGAACATTTAGTGAGACAGAACATAATCTTGTTCATACTTTGCATTTCAGTCATAATAAGCGTTACAGCACGTGCAGTAACAAGGTTCACAGAAACTCGACAGCAATTCAACTTGGTCCGATTATTAAGGATCACTTTACAGAACATAAATGTCAATCAAGATAATTTGCAATCTTTGCATCATTTTCATCCTCCTAACCCCAATTCCATCCATAGTTGCTCATGATGCTGCCAACACAGACGTAACCATAACAACAACAGACTACTTCGACTACATCACGCTCTTCTCATATGGAAGAATTACACGGTTCAGTGATATGCTGATAAAAGTCCATATCTCGCCAGTCATAAGAAAGAGCCCATACTTACCAGAACTCCGATACACAATGAACGAATGGTCAACCGCAGTTGAAGGACTGATCACCTTTGAAGAAACCGAAAACCCAGAAAACGCAGACATCCGAGTCAGTGCAGGAGAACACAGTCTGATATCATACCTTGATACACGTCTCGGCACAGCAGAACTGATACGCGAAAAAAATAGCACCCACATCATCTCAAACGATTTTCTCAAACAGGAAGGTCAACCAGTAACTGATAATGATGATATACACGAACAAAACAAGGAAACTGACCTATCCGATACTGCCGAATTCCGGGTAGAAATCATACTCCTACTTGAAAGTGATGGAACAATAAAAGATATGTCACTGGCGGAGGTACGAACAGTATGTCTACATGAATTCGGACATGCCCTCGGATTATGGGGACACAGTCCACACTACCAAGATGTCAACCACGCCATGTCAACGGCACAGCATCCATCAAAACGTGATATAGACACGCTAATTAGACTCTATAATACAACGCCAGACACACCACAACATGAGAAAGCGATAAATCTGCTAAGTAAAGAACTTGAAGTAAAAACAAACGATCCGCGAACACACTATCTGATCGGTTCTGTCTATTCTAACAAAGGTGACACTGAATTGGCAATTCTGCATTTTCAAGAAAGTCTAAGACTTGATCCGAAAAACCGCATCGCTGCACAAAAACTCTTGCAGATATATGAAAAAACAGGGAACGAGACACTTGCGATTGAACTGCTTCAAAACAGACTTGTCCAAGCAGATAAACAGAAGACCCAACGCGATAGCGCAGTATCCTACAATCATCTTGGTGTGTTACACTACCGTCAAGGAGATACAGTCAAAGCAATACAGGCGTTCGAAAAGGCTTTAGAACTGTCACCACATGACAAACCAGCGAAACGCAACCTATATAGAATCGTTCTTGAAAAAACGCTTAAAGCAGTGACGACAAAATCATTGGATACGGCTGCAACTTGGACAGAAAAGTTAGTTGAACTTGATCCAGAAAACGCAGATACCTTTCATCTTCTGGGTAAAGGATATGCTCAGATAGAAGAATGGACAACAGCAATTGATCTCTATCAGAAAGCCCTTGCATATAAACCGAATGATGAACCAACGATGCAAAATCTTGCACAATGCTACATCAGTAAAGGTCTAAGTCTGACGAAGAATAAAAATGGGATGAAGCGATTGCAGCGTATCAACATGCCCTCACATTAGAACCGGCTCAAAAAATTGCTATCAACAACTTAACAGTTGCTTATTGGCAGAAGGCAAACGCATATCGCAATGCAGGCAAGAACGATGAAGCAATTGCAGCCTATCTTGAATTGCAGAAACATAATCCCGACCAACCGGACATTTACAGTCTACTCGGAGAACTATACATTAAAAAGAAAGACTTTCCAGCCGCCGTGTTAGTTTTTCACAAAGCATACACACTCAATACAGAAAAAACACAGTCGCAACAGAACCTAATCGCTGCCTACCAACAATATGCACACCACCTCACAAAACGCAATATGCACGCAAAAGCGATTGAACAACTTAAAAAAGCAGTTGCGTTATCTCCTCTAAACGAAAATCTGCGATTGAGTTTAGCACAAGTATATAAAGATAGGGGAGACTTTGAACAAGCAAGAACTGAAATAGAGTACATCTTAGAACACCAGCCTGATAATCCACAAGCAAGATCAGCACTTTTCAACATGCAAGTCAGTCGTGGCAACGCTTTGATAAAAAGCAAAAAATACAAAGAAGCACTCACAGCATTTAAAACGATACCTGAATCTCAAAAGAGTGTCAACATCTACAATATGATCGGCTATCTGCATTCTGTGCGTTCAGAACATTTAGAAGCGGTATCCGCTTTTGAATCCACACTTGCAATAGAACCGAGAAATGATAACGCATATCAAAACATACGGACGATTGAATCACGCCTTGCACAGAAACTTTCTCAAGCATCTCCATCGTTAGAAATATCTTCAGAGGTACAGGCGGATAAAGCAACTGAACTAAAGGAGGATACTCAAGAGATAAAAACTCTCAAAGCAAAGTTGCTACAAGTGCAATGTTCCTTGGCAATCTGTTTAGTCAACCGAAAACAACCCAAAAACGCTTTAGCCATGTTTCAAAAAGCACTAACGCATAAACTTGAAACAGCAGAACTCACAACGCACCTTGTAGAAACATGTCGGAAATTGGCAAACATCTATCAATCGTGCAACGACACTGCAAATCGCGAAAAAATAATTCGCTGGTTAGAACCTTTAGATAGTAACTTCAAGGATTCAATTAATCATTAGGAATTCGCTTTATGACAACAAGCGTTATATCGTCATACTGTTCGGCATCTACAACAAATTCCTGAACATCTTCAATAATGTATTGAATCACTTTTTCAGCACTGTATTCAATCGGAATCTGTTTGACAAGTTTCATGAGACGTTCAGTACCATACATATCTTCTTCAACGTTGAGTGCCTCAATTAATATAGTCATCTTGGTCAGTTTCCAAACTTAATGATCTCAATTTATGAAGATTCTCACCATCCCACCAACGTAATTGTCTAGTGTCACTAAACCATATTCTTCCTTGTGAATCAGTATTCACAGAGACTTTTCCTGCAGCAAGTCTATCAGACATGTCAGAGGTATGACTATCTACCGCAGTATCTTCAGAAGTATCTAAAACTTGTTTAAATTGTGTGCCATCATAACGTAGGAGAAGTGAAGGACCACCGAACCACAGGTTGTCAACTGAATCCTTTGTGATGGAATGTATTGTTGCATCGTGTAATATATTTGGCAAGTTATCAAAACGTTCAAGGTTAATGGAGTGACCGGCATGAATATCACCTTGCAGTCGTAGAATGAATGCACCACGTTCATCATTTCCAGCAATCCACAGTGTGTCCTCATGACTCTGAAAAATGACGTTTATCTTTGAATTCGGGGCAATGTTTAGGTTCAATTGGAAACCTGTGATTTCATCATTGCTATTTGTTGCAGTAAATCGTGTTATAGTGTTATCGCTACCGATCCAGATATCTCCAATATTATCAACATTCAAACAAGTAGCGTCAGCAACATATTCGAAATCATTTCCGTTGTATTTTGCGACAAACCCTGTCCTATCTTTTGGCTTCTTGTTTAAAACCCAAATTCGTCCCCACCTATCCTCAACTATCTTCTGTGTAGTATCATTGAGTTCATGTGCAGTTGTTCCATAAGCGACAATTCTTTGACCGTCAAAGCGACTGACTCCTCCCTGATCAGAAACCAAACCAAAGCGTCCCTCTACTATCCTGAAAGATAATAGGAACAACGTGGTCCAATAAACCATCTGCTACTGTATAAGTTTTCATCTGCTCAAAAGATGCAGCATCATCTATAGGTAGAAAGTAACATATCAATACATAGATAAAACACAGTACTCTCACATAATTCATAACAGCTCACAAAAAACAGATGAAAATACTATCCATGGTGCAGAATGCCGATCCATGATAAGATGTAGTAAGGTGAACAATTAATGAGACATTTCACCTAATGAGCTCTTCCACCTTGGACGAAGACCAGCCAGCGTAGGGGCGAGGTGACCTCGCTCGTTGTCAAGTGTTTTATTTGTCTCAAGTTCACTATAATAACAGACTTTGAGACAGTAGTCAATAAGTATCAGTATTACAACAAAAAAGGTCAGGTGAAGACACCTGACCTTTTTATTTTCTATGTTTCGTGTATTAACGCGTATTCCGTTGACCACCTTGACCACCGCCCCCACGTTGGAAGCCTTCGCCTCCGCCACGGAATCTGTTACGTGATGCTTGTTGAGCAAGTAACCGTTCTTTCGTCAATTCAGTGAGCTTTGCCATATCTTCTTTAGACAGGATCTCTTTTAGGCTTTTCTGGAACTCTGTACTAGTAGTAGCGGTAAAAGTCGTCATCTGTTCTCTTGCAGTGCGAGGATCACCTGACTCACGTATCTCATTCCATTTTTTCTGAAATTTTTCGCGTGTTGCCTGATATACTAGACGCGCTTTCACGAGGGTTTCATCGTCAACCTTCACGTTGAAAGTCAAATCCAACCATGAATTATCAACTATTGATGTCGGATTACCCATCATACCCATACTTCTCATACCGCGTTCACCACCTTGCCGTTGACCGCGTTCACCTTGTCCGGGTTGAGCATTCCTATCAGGACGTTGTGCTGAAGTTGCATGTTCAAAAATCAAAAGACCTACTATTGTAAATAGTGCAATTGTACTAAGTACAAAAAACTTATGTTTCATCGTTTTCTCCTTAGTAGAACGATATACCGTATTTGTCATACAAGGTTATCATTCCGATTTTAAAATAGAACTAAGATGTAATTCTGAATCAAATATCGATAATTCGTAAATGAATGAATGCCCCTAACAATTTCATTAGTTTAGTCAAGTCAACATCCAAAAGGTTCGGTTTAATATATCTAAGATAGATTAAATACACAACGCTGAAATTTGATAAATCTATTATAGGACTTACGCATTTTGCTCGTTATCAGAAGTTCGAGCATTTGTAGTAGGGAAACCATTTATTGCCCGTTCTTTGCCATATAAGTTCAATTTGTTGTGAAATCCAATCTTTTGCGTAAGTTCTGTTGAGTAGATTGTCTACTCAGACCTTATAGTCGGGTAGAGCAAAGTGAAACATATAAACTTCAAATTACGGATGTCCCCAGGGGCTGATAGATGTGATTTCCTAATTGCATCTATCAGCCCCTGGGGACACTTGTTTAAGACATCTCTATCCTAACCCGTCCATCTCTAACACCATTCATGGTCAGACGATTTCCTTTGTGTGCAAGTCCTTGCTCGTTCTGTTAATTATCAAACTCACGTTGGTATAAGATAAGGCAAGCGACTAATCTTGCCGTTTTAACACACCCCATTGCGTTGTGAGTTTGTTCTTAGCAGAGACTAACCCCTTTAGTTTAGTCGTTGCCAGTCTGTACCGTTCACCTGAAAAAGAGACATCTTCTATTTGATAGTAATAGACAGTCCCTATTTTGGCGGTTGTATCTATCCATTTATAAGTCTGTCGTTCCGCTGTTGAGCCGGCACCTTGTATCAACTGGGTGTTGATGCGTTTGAAGTGTCCATTGCGTGTTTCACTGCGTAGGATATGAAATCCTGCGTTGTCGAGTTCGGCTTCCGTTGTCCATTGAATAAGGACCTCTCCGTTTTCCATAATCGGACGGAAGAAAGAGAGTAAGACAGGCATCATCGTGTTTTCTGTATTGAGTGGGGTGCTGATATCGTCTTCACTGCCGAACCATGTTATTTTGGCGAGATCATCAAGGTTTATGTCCGCTGCATGTTTCCATGCATAACTTTCCGTATCAGAACTCTCATCTGATCCCAAGGGGAGAGCCGCTCCCTTCTTATCGGTTGCATCACCTGAACTATCACGTGTTGGCATACCAGTGCGCGCACTCCCATCGGTATTTTTCAGACGTATCAATGATGTGCGGTGACCGTCTTCTGTTAACTCGGTAGGCCAGTCAAAACCGACAGGATCATCATGACCTATCCCTTCATCAGGATCAGCTGCTGTTCCATCCAAGTTGCCGACACTGTCAGAAACGTTTCCTTGACTATCCGTTATTTTGATAGTGAATCCGCCTGAAGCATTTAAGAAGAGGTTGCCGCGTTTAATCATACTGAAGGAACGTCTGTGCGTCTCCCAGAGCGTCGCAACCCGCGTAGATGGAAAATCGGATGCCCCCGAATTCCGATCCGCGAAAGCAGCAATCAACACCTTCTGCCGTGGTGGAATATACTGAAACCATTCACTTAGATCAACTTCAACGTGCAAGTTGCGTCTGATACGTTTCCATGAGCCTGAATTATGGTTCTCAATTGTCATTTTCCATGCAGTGAGGGCACCATCACCATCGGGGTCTTCTAAACTAATCGCTTCTGATTGAGAGGTGTTGTGCAGTTCTATCCATTGTGCGTTTTTGCCGTTATCTGTTGTTAGCATCAGTTCACTGACAATAAACCGACCTGTCTTGAGATCGGAGACGTTGGATGCAACAACATTCGGATACCCCGGCGTGCCGAGGTGTCCCCCGTCATCCGTAATGTCGCTGTCGTAGCCGATACCTGTGAAAGGTGCAGGATCGAAACTGTGAATTTCAAACCCGTGTTTATTGACATTGCGTGCGTGCACTGTGCCTTCATTGAGCGTGCGATCGTACCGCAGGAGTATTTCCCCTGTCTCCTCGCGTCCGTTTAGGGGAAATACTGTAGTGTGCCAGAGATCACCACCCTCCGTGCCATCCTTATTCTTCTCTTTAGGCAGGTTGATTTCGTTCTCATCTATCTCCAAAGTGATAGATGCAGGTCCAGCAGCATCCTCTATCTGGTATCCTGTGTTATAGACGTTGGTGCCATCTTTGACATCCCAGGGTTTACCGCTCCGTAGGATCAGCATCCAGTCGTTATGGTCTGGCAGGTCAATGCCGGGGCTTGTGAATCCGTAGTTATCTTCACCTTTCACAATAAGGTAAGAGATATTCTCATCAGCATCTGGGGGGTGATCCGATGTGTTCACTTTCACATTATGTCCCGTAGCGAGTGCCGTGTTTGCAGGATCCATATTCACGAGTAAGAGGATACCGCCGGCGGGGATGGATATATCGGGGAAACGGATGATTTCCGTTTCGTCATTATATTCAGTGACGATGGACAAAGCCCATTTATCAAGCGTTAGTGAATTATCACTCAAGTTTAGCAGTTCGATCCAATCAGATGCCCCCGACAGATTCGCAATCTCATTCATGACAATTTTATCCTTGGCGGGAATATCAGCACCCGGTTTTGTCTGCAAAAGCGTACCCGCACCAACTGGAGAACCATAGTCTGTAGGTAACACATAAGTTAAAGGCACAAAAAGTAAAGTGACATCTTCAACAAGATGAATAGGATGGAACCCAGCAACCTCCAAAGTCTTAGGTATCTCGGTTGTATCAGGGAAGAGAATATTCCAAGATATTCCTAATCCAAAGTCACCTTGTGTAACTGACACGCCTACTGAAACTGGGTTTAAAGGCACTCCGTTATCTTTTGTAAATGTAAAATCATTTAGTTTCGGAGTGTCAAACATAGGTCGGTTATAATTGAGAATAAGGAAGACTCTATTATTGTCTATAAGGGCTTTTACAGAAATGAGAGTTGTCTCATCGGTAGAATATGATATTACTCCATCTTTGAGGAGACTGGCAGATGGAAAGTCCCTAAAACTTATAGTGCTCGGTACTTCCGTTGTGTCGTTCAAGAAAAAACCATACTGTGTATGACTGTTACCTGAATTCCATACATCTTCAGAAAGTGGCTTTCCATCAATTCTAAAATCCTCTTTTTTCGGTTTCGGATAAGGTGGCACGTTGAACGCAATATCAATTTGGACATACATTAGATCCGAATCCTTGTAGGTTAAGGTTTTAAAAGCTACGGGTCTTAAAGTTACGAAACTACGAAAATCGACCAATATTCTTTCTTTTAACATAAAACCTTTCTGAGTTTCTTCAAGATCAAATCCTTTATAATTACGAAACTCAAGTGTAAGCGGCACTTCTGTGGTATCCAAAAACTTAATTTGATAGTTTTTACTATCGATTTTATTAAATTCTGTATTAGCAGGAAGTGCTTGTCTACTGTTAATTGTCCAGTCTCCCCTTGTTGACTCAGGAATAGGGGGGTCAAAAAAACTGATATCAATCGTTACAGAATTATTTTGGACACTCGTAACTATAGTAGCAAGATATTTTTCGGTGTAATCTGTAAATGACACGCTGCTGTCCTCGACAAGAGTCACTCTATATACACCCTTATAAATATAAATGAGGGGATGATTAGGTAGTGAAATAGGAGTTTGTCTTCCACTACCAGATTTACCGTTAATTGTTAGTTTGTAGCGTAAAGGATCATTTTCTATCATTCTAATCTTAGTTCCTGGAGACGCAAGCTTGCCAGGATAATATTCTTCTATTGTTTTGCCATCAACTGTGAAGTCTGCTTTTGTCGGTATCGGATCAGGGGCTTCACTAAACGTAATAGTAATATCAATGCGGTTATCTAGTGTACCAAACCACCCAACAAACAAATACGAGACAGTGGTTTCAGCGGTTAGCGGTTTAGCCATTGCTGGCATTCCAACAAAACAGAATATTGAAACGAGTCCTAACAGAAAAACGCAACGACGTGCAAAATGTTTTGAAAATTTCACGGTTGTTCTCCTTTTTGATCAATCCTAAGAGGTTACTCAATATGAGTTCGATTACAAAAATATAGTAAACTTTATAAATTTTGATATAGGTTTATAACTTTCTTTAATTTTCGGACTAATATGCACAATCTAAATGAAAATTAAATAAATAATCAGGTAATTGTACTAATAAGACTCATCGTAGGGGCGGGGTTTCCTCGCCCACATATTACCCGATTAATAACTTAATCTTCATACAGATTGTGTTACGTAAGTAGCAATGTAGGTTAAACTACGTTCTATTTCAACCGTCAAGATAAATCGTGAATAAGCATCATGTGAGTTTACATTCTGTCCTTTTTAATCTTGAGCTTTTAATGTCCCCCATTGGGTTGTGAGTTTGTTTTTGGCAGAGACGAACCCTTTTAGTTTCGTTGTTGCAAGTGTCTGCTTTTCACCTGCCAAAGAGACATCTTCTATCTGATAGTAATAGACAACTCCCGGTTTGGCGGTGGTGTCTATCCATTTATAAGTCTGTCGTTCCGCTGTAGAACCGGCACCTTGGATCAACTCAGCGTTGATGCGTTTGAAGTGTCCATCTCGTGTTGGACTTCGGAGGATATTGAAACCTGCGTTGTCGATTTCGGATTCGGTTGTCCAGTGTATAACGACTTGGTTTCCGTTTTCTGAAACAGGACGGAAAAGAGAGAGCGTAACGGGTAATGGCGTTCCGCTTGTATGGAGCGGTGTGCCGATATCGTCTTCCTGACCGTAATATGTTTCTCTGGCGAGTGATCGTTTTGTATTTGCGGCGTGTGTCCACGCGTGGTCTATATAGTCTCCCCTTTTTGCTTGTTTACCGAGTGGGATGACGGCACCGCGGGCATTTGTTGCTGCGCCGGTTCTGTCTCTGGTTGGAACAGCACGGCGATAGGTGCCGTTAGCGTCTTTGAGGCGTATCAATGACGATCGGTATCCTTTTTCTGTTAGGTCTATGGGCCATTGGAATCCGACGGGGTCATCATATCCGATACCCGCTCGTGTGTTGGGTGCTAGCCCATCAAGGTTCCCGATCTCGTCAGAAGTTGCACCGCTGCTGTCAACAATTTTGATGTAGAATCCCCCTTCAGCATTTAGGATTGGGTCTCTGCGGTTTTCCATGCTGAACGCGTTTCTTTTCGTAGTAAAAACATCTGCAACACGCGAGTTGGGGAAGTAGTCTGAATTAGAGCTGCTTCTATAAGAAGCGATAAGCACAGTCTGATTTGGAGGGATATATTCGAACCAGTCACTCAGGTTAAATTCGATATTTAGGTTACGTGTTTTATCAAACCATGACCCTGAGTCGTGATTTTCGAATACGATTTTCCACGGTTTTAGATTGCCAGTTCCATCAGGATCATTGAGTCGGATACCGCGTGTTTTAGAGGTGTTATGGAGTTCAATCCACTGTGGAAATCGTCCTAGGGTTGTTAACATGATTTCGCTTATGACGAGTTTCCCACCAGCAAGGTTAGATAAGCGTGCTGTAGCAACACCATTCGGGTATCCGGGTGTGCCTGCATAAGCAGGTGAGTTGGGGACATTTCTGTCGTATCCGATACCTGTGAAGGGGGCTCTAGTGAAGCTTTCCACTTCAAAACCGTGTTTATTTACATTTCTCACATGCACTGTGCCTTCATCTAAATCGTAATTATATTTAAGCAGTTTATTACCTGTCTCATCACGTCCGTTCAATGGGAAGACTGTTGTTTGCCAGATATCACCTGTAGTGGGACCATCGGAACCATCGGAACCATCCGCTTTTTTCTCATATAATGGAATATCCAATCTTATGGTTTCCAATTTAAAAGCACCAGGTCCAGCAACATCTTCAATATTATGTCCCGTGTTATAGAGGTCTCTATTTGCATTATTCGGTAACCAGGGTTGTCCACTGCGTAGAATCAACAGCCAGTCGTTATTGTTTGGGATATCAATCGGTTTCCCTTCAAACCCGTGGTTCGTTTCACCTTTGACGACTAGGTAAGATATATTTGCGTCAGCCCCTCTGATTTGGGCTAAGGGATCCGTTATTTTCACATCATATCCGGCGGCGAGCAGCGAACTAATCGGATCCTCGTTCACTAATAATAACACACCTCCGGCTGGGATTGAGATATTGGGGAAACGAACGATTTCTTGTTCATTGTCAACTTGTTGTTCATCAAGAGATTTCACAATAGACAGCGTCCATCCATTAAGAGATTGTGAACTGCCGGAATTGTTACCTAATTCGATCCAATCATTTTGTCCCGACAAATTCGCGATTTCGTTGATAATGATTCTATTCTTATTGGGGACATCTTTTGCTGGGAGTTTACGTGATTTGGGAGCTGTATTCACACTGGTATGCGGTCTACCGGGTGAACCTCTATAAAGCGTGCTGTACACATTTGCATCAGAGGAACGTGCCCAGGCACCCGCTAGCCATCCTGCGCCCGCAGTGCCCTCAGACTTTGCCCGATACATAGACACAAACTCCTTGGCTGGCTGACCAGTGCTACCGTCTTGACCTTTATCTGTTATATCCCAATGATTCACACGATCAACAGCATTACTGAATCTATCAGTTGCAATATTCTTAGCTTCTCCTCGTACGTTTGATAGCGTGAAGCGGATATTCCTAAATAGAATGAAATCATCGGTGGTGTTGTAGATTTCGATCCACTGTTCCCGCGTGTATCCACTCTCACCGAATTGGGATGTGTCACGCGCCCACATCACTTCGCTGATAATCACTGAACGGGAATCTACGGGTCCGTATCTATTTGCTTCATCGTTTTCATCGCCATCGGGATCATTAACAACGATAAGATTAATCGTACCGCGTTGATTCAATTGAAAATGTTCCCAGAGATCCGGCATGATATCTCCTTCGGCGGCAGCATCAAAATGATCGTCCCAATCTCTTCTCACGATAGGGTTATTGCTGTACGATGGAAGTGTCGGATGATCTATATTAGCACCAAGATTTTGACCGCCTCCATCAACTTTAGTTCCATCTGATGAGCGATACGTTGCAATGATCGCATAACCGCCAGCTTGGAGGTGGGGGGCATTATTATGACCCTCAAAAGCAGCGTTTGCCCCCACGACAAGCGTGCTCTGTAGATATCCTTTAAGGCGAAAGGGGTTAACGTCATCCAGATCAGTGATACCGGGTAATGTTAGCGTCCATACCGTGCCATCTGCGTTTTTTGTTAACGTAGCATTTGCGGGTAATGGGTATCCCCCACTAATCTTAAAATCACTTTTTGTCAGGTCAGGATTAGGTGCTGTGCCATAAGTCATCACAATCACAGTATTCGCGCCTACTGTGACATCTGAGGTTGGGCTTTGTGCATTAACTGTGCTTGTAACAAAGAAAGCAAAGACCACCACGATAAGAGCGAAAGGACATATCATATTTTTGAAAACATTCACTGAAATTCTCCTTGTTGTTATATTTAACGGTGACGTTGGAAAGGGGGGGGGGGGGGGGGGGGACTCAAAACCGATGTTAATGCAAAGCATCGACGGAAGACACCTACACAATTTTCGATCAGACAGTAGACATCTGGTGCATATATTTGGACAGCATGATGGTTACTTTTTCGGCTTTTCATTGTTCCTCCTCAAAAAAATACAAAGCAAATTAGGTATGTTCTTTTCCTTTATTGCGAAAAAACTTGAGCATTTATTCTCATTTTATCATAATATGATTATTTTATCATAATATGATTATTTTATCATAATATGATTATTTTATCATAATATGATTATTTTATCATAATATGATTATTTTATCATAATATGATTATTTTTGCAAAAAGTTTCTTTTTTGGGGGGCATCTAAGCAATATTGTTCTGCCCAACTTAATTCTATAAGTTTGATTGAGGAACGAAACCCGAATCTTATACCATTTTTAATTGATAATACGTCTTTATTGTAGCACAATCTGTTAGATTGTGCCGTTCTCCGTTTCATATCTATTTGGGTTATAGAGACAGGACTTCTGCTGAAGATTTAGCACTTCAAAACAATCTGTCAATTGTTGTTTGACTGACTATGTTTTGTTCCTTCTTTTTTTTCTCTCTGTGTGCATCAAGGAAAGGAAAAACCTTCTGTACCCTTTCCAGTTGCTTATGAATAGCTGCAGCTTGTTCGAATTTGAGCATTGAAGATGCAGTATCGCGTTTGGCAACAAGATTGGTTTGCACCTTATCATACTCACCCTCTAAAAGATTGATAATATTCATTATTATCTCTCTATAAAGTTCCTTCGTTATGAGAGCAGCACAAGGTCCGGTACAACGTTTGATATCATACTGCAAACATGTCCTATGACCGACACTTGGTATAATGGGATCCTGACAGGTTCGTATCATAAAGATACGTTGTAAAACATCAATTGCCTCATCTGTCCATCTACGACTTGAGAGTGGTCCGAAATATCTCGCGCGGTCCGGTTGTATCGCTTCAACCCGTTCAAGTCGTGGAAAATCATCTCCCATGTCTATCCTGATGTAACAGGCTTTTCTACCATATTTCATCACGGTATTATAGGAGGGTTGATGCTCAAGTATTAGACGTGACTCTAAAAAAAGTGCTTCCTGTTCAGACTGACATATCTGGTAATTTACCGACTCTGTCCATCTAATCAGTCTCCTGATCTTTGAACGTCGATATTTTACATTATGCACATAAGAACACACTCTTTTTCGTAGACATTTCGCTTTACCAATATACAGGATTTTACCGGATGAACCGTGAAAAAAGTAAACACCCGGATCAGTAGGAATGTTTTGAACCATTTCCTTTGTCAGCATGTCATCGTCCTATAAGTAATTCCAAACATCAAAATCAGGGTTCTTCAGTTTTAAGAAGTTTTAAGAATTGTCAGTTTTTGTGTACTAGTTAAAATAGTTTACTTTGTAGGTCTGGTAGAGCGTAGCGACCCCCGACAGAAACTTAGCGTGTCGGGGGTCGCTACGCTCTACCCAAACTACGGACAAAATCAATAAATTAACGTTTGTTGCGTAATTCTTCAGAATCACCTAAAACTGAAAAACCCTGCATCAAAATTAAATGGATTGACAATCTGCATAATTTCTGATAGAATTAGGGTTTGAGGAGAAGAGATTCACTATCGTGCTTAAAGCTTAAATTCAAATTGTATTATCAGAGATACGTCTCCTAATACCAGTGGCGGTATTGTTTATCAGCATTCTAAGACACTATAAAGAGACTACGTGTGTATTAGAGAAAAGGTTACAATGTTTTTCGTATTTAAATGATTAAAACAATGATTAAAACAACTTAGCATTCTTGGACATGTCGTGGACGATTCTTGAGAAAATGCGGGACGATGTTCAACAATGGATGCAATTACTAAGGAGATGAAGGAACATAAACATGAAATCTACATTTTTGAGCCAAGTAGGACATATCGTCATCATTTTGGCGATTCTTATCAGTTACGGTTGTCTGGAAAATGACCAAGTTACAGAAATTATAAATACGTCAATTACCGAACCAGAGGTACCTGAACCGGACCCATTACTATCAGGCGAAGGTTTAGCAGTCGGAGCAACTGCACCAGATTTTACACTACCAGATGGTGATGGTAATGACGTTTCACTGTCCGATTATGCTGGGAAAATATTAGTCATTCAGTTTTTTTCAACTACAGGCTGACCGATTTGTCAGACGCAACTCGGTGAGTTGCACAATGGATACGCAAACATAATCGCAGCAGGTGCAGTTGAGTTAATAGCGATTAGCGGTGATACGCAATTCGGTATATCAAATTACGTGCAAAGTAATTCACCCGATTTTATAATGCTATCCGATTCAAGTTTATTTGCAATAAATGCATACAACGTAAAAAAT
The DNA here is from genome assembly GCA_965208245.1 of Candidatus Poribacteria bacterium. Taxonomy (GTDB): domain Bacteria; phylum Poribacteria; class WGA-4E; order WGA-4E; family WGA-3G; genus MSPOR6. The sequence continues at coordinate 2,790,933 of OZ242325.1, read as the reverse complement.
CCTAATTCACATCTGGCGCATCCGACAGCCTATATTATAGATGCTGAAGGTAAAGTGGCTTGGAAAGACTCTAGACTTAGATACGGTCCTCGGACAAGTTCATCGGAGATTATTGCTGCGTTGAATGAATTGTAGACATTGAAATTTCGTATTTTCACTCTTTCACATGTCATGTTTCGCTACCCTCTACCCGACCTACAAAATAGAAATTGACAAAGCAAGGAGTATTATCAATGACAACATCAGAAATTAAAGAGGTTGCATCTCAATATATCATCAACACGTATGGCGATAGAAATCTGGCATTCATTAAAGGTGAAGGACCTTATTTATGGGATGCAGATGGCAAAAAATACTTGGATTTTCTTGCCGGTCTGGCAGTCAACGGTTTGGGACATGCACACCCAAGAGTTGTTGCAGCAATTCGCGCACAAGCGGGTGAAGTTATACATACTTCAAACTTATACTACATAAGACCTCAAGCAGAATTAGCAAAACTGTTAATAGAAAATTCAGATATGGATCAGTGCTTCTTCTGTAATAGTGGTGCAGAAGCAAATGAAGCGGCCATCAAAATTGTACGCAAATATGCAAAAGATACGGGTAGAAAAGACTCCTACGAAATTATCACAATGGATAATTCATTTCATGGCAGAACTATTGCAACAATTACCGCAACTGCTCAACCGAAATACCATGTCGGTTTTGAACCCATGCTTGAAGGTTTCAAATACGTCCCATTTGATGATCTTGATGCTGCCCAAGCCGCTATCAGTGAAAAAACTTGTGCTATTTTAGTTGAACCTATTCAGTCTGAAGGTGGGGTCAATATCCCAAGCGATGGATACCTCCAAGGATTGCAAGAACTTTGCGATCAACATGACCTACTACTCATCTTTGACGAAGTGCAGACTGCAATGGGAAGATTAGGTACGTTCTTTGGTTACCAAAGCTACGGTGTCGTACCTGATGTAATTACTATGGCAAAAGCGTTGGGGAGTGGTGTCCCCATCGGTGCAATGTTAGCAAAGCAAAATGTTGCCGATAGCTTTGTGCCGGGAACACATGCAGCGACCTTCGGAGGAAATTTCTTATCAAGTGCCGCAGCTGTGGCAACACTCGAAACGATACTTGAAGAAAACCTTGCTGTAAATGCTGTCAAAATGGGCAACTATTTAGCAAGTGGACTCATGGAACTCAAAGGTAAATATCCGATAAAAGAGATGCGCGGGAAAGGTCTATTACGTGGACTTGTCATGGATGTGGATGCCAAACCACTTGCTACAAAATGTATAGAAAACGGCTTAGTTACAATATGCACAAGCGACTATGTGCTAAGATTCTTACCGCCATTGAATATAAATGCTGCACACGTTGAGGAAGCTGTAGATATTGTGGAAAAATCTATGTCTGAGGTCTACTCATGAGAATGCACCTGACAATAGGTATTTCTCGATCACCCTTTCTGCTGTTTTGTCTGTCATTCTTTACGATTGTTTCTATGATTGGTTGTGTTACCAAGAATCATGGACCAGAGATACACACAGATAAGAGTATATTTCTCTCACACCTGGATACCTTACAAGCAAGGTACGATCTAACAAACACCTTGACAACAAAGGAGATGAGGGTTACCATCAAAGAAGCAGATCAGGATCCTGATGAACTTCGCGAATTGCTTTGGTACAAGAAAACTGACGATGGTGATAATCTATTACACATTCAAGCATTAGGAGCTTTCAACGATCCAAGAGCAGTGGCAATTGCGAACAGAGATCAGTTCCTACTTGTCTTTGTAGAAGAACAAGAAGGGTACTTAGGCGAATTGTCTGATGGTGTATTACGTAAGATTTTTGGTATAGATTTGCGCTTTTCAGATGTCCTCAGTGCGATCTTCGCTAATCCTTTCCTTGATGGACGTATTGAAAAAATAAGAGTAGAGAGTACTAGAAATAAATTCATCGTTACACGTCCAAGTGTGGAAGTTGGACATACTGAGACGATCGTTATGTTAATACGTGGGAATGAACCGCAGATCACTGAATGGCGTATTGTTGATGAACAAGGTGAACTTCAACAGAGTACGTTTTTCTCTGACTACCGTGTCGTTAATGGTATACTTAGACCCCATAAGGTAGAAATCCAGCGTGCACCCCAACAAACAAAGGTTGTCGTAAGAATCGGACGAGTGGAACTAAACGGTGAAATTAAGGATAGTAAATTTGAGCTTGACCCTATTCTAAATTCAGGTATTGAGATTTTTCCGTTTTCAGAACTACCGGAATGAGATGATAGTAAATGAGTCAACTAAGAACCTTACGAATCAGAGCACATGCAAAAATAAACCTATTCCTCAACGTTCTCGGCAAACGCGAAGATGGATACCACAACCTTGAGACAGTTTTCCAGTCCATTGACTTGCATGATGAGATCATACTACGCGAACGAGACAAAAAAGGTGTAGTAATTCAGTGTGACCATCCAGATGTACCATCTGATGCAAGTAACCTTGCTTATGCAGCTGCACAAGCAATAAGTAACAGTGTGGATGGTATGAGAGGGCTTGAAATAAGGATTGAGAAACGTATTCCTGTTGCAGCAGGACTCGCTAGCGGGAGCGCAAACGCAGCCGCAGTCCTTCACGGCATTAACGAACTGTTTTCATTGGAAATAACGCAAAGTACCTTGATGCAAATCGGAAGGGGTTTAGGTGCTGATGTCCCGTTCTGTCTAATTGGTGGCACAGCATTCGGAACAGGAATTGGGGACACTTTGATGTCTTTTTCACCATTGAAAGATGTGTCTCTCATACTAATCAATCCTGGCATTTCTGTTTCTACTTCTGACATATTTTGCAATTTGCATATTCCCTTGACAAAGCAAGCAAAAGAGAGTATAATTATAAGAAGTTGTGTTGAGCAACGTGATGCTGTTGGAATTGGAAGAAACTTGTATAACTATCTTGAATTACCGGTCTTTTCAAAACATCCTAAATTGTCTGAAATAAAATCCCAGCTGTCTATGCAAGTTGGTTCTTTAGGGGCGTTGATGAGCGGCAGTGGTGCTACAATATTTGCGTTGATGCAAGATGAACATGCTACACAACGTTGCCAATCACACTTCAAAAACACTTACGGTTTTTGCATCACCACAAGAGCGTGTTCACGTGGTGTGCAGATTGATAATTGAAGGGCGGTGGCCAAGCGGTAAGGCACAGGTCTTTGGAACCTGCATGCGTAGGTTCGAATCCTACCCGCCCTGTCCCACTCTTGTAAAAGTTCACTTATGAAAAAGGTTTGGATGAGCAATGCAACAAGCGAAATTAGATATTCAACATAGGAATATGTTTGGCAAACAGAATGCTCGCGCAATGCGGCGATCCGGTGATATCCCAGCCGTTGTATACGGACGAAAAAAGGATGCTGTCGCACTACGAATCAATGAACGTCTGTTCAAACAATTCCTTAGAATCTACGGTGAAAATGTCATCATAAATATGGAAATAAATGAAGGTGAACTTGAGCCTGTCATTATAAAAGAGATACAACGAGACCCAGTTGAAAAACGGATGCTCCTTCATGCAGATTTCATGAGAATCTCTTTAGATGAACCGGTAACTTCTACCGTCCCGATCATATTAGTCGGGACACCCGCCGGTGTACAGCACGGTGGTGTAATTGAGTTTCCACTGCGAAATATGACTCTCAGATGCCTACCTGCAAAAATGCCAAATGACATCTCGATTAATGTGAGTAACATGGAAGTAGGCGACATAGTTTATGTGCAAGATATTGAACGTGATGATGAAGTTGAAGTGTTAGATGAACCGAACCGTATCATTGTCTCAGTTGCTCAACCGCGCATCATAATAGAAGAAGCTGAAGAACCTGAGGCAGGTGAAGAAGGTGAGGCAGGTGAAGAAGGTGAAACAACTGATAAAGATACTGACGAAACTGCAGAAGAAGAACGGACAGAACCCGAATTAATTTCACGAAGAAGAGGTAACGACGAAAACGTGGAATAACTATAATATGTGGTTACGCCGAGATAAGTCCATTTCAGTTCTCATAGCTACTGTTATTCTCCTTGTACTAACGCACGGTATGATACAAGCTGCTACCATGCGTTTTGTTGATAAGGAAGGAATTACCCTTGCCGAGGTAGAATACACACTGTATCAACAAGCAATCTACATTCCCGTTGAAGAACTCAAAGATATCTTTAAATCTGATATCTCACCCTTATACAACAGGCCCAGGAAACAACTAACAATAAAACTCAATGAAAGAGAATTGGTGTTGCTTATGGGGAAAACCACCGTAAAGGTCCCCGAAGATAATCAGACGTTTACACTCTCCCCGCCGCCCCGTGCAATTGATGGAAAACCTATGTTACCCATCAATTTTTTTACCGAAATCCTTCCAAATATTGATGACATTGAAGTACTCTACAACCCAAATCTCCAACGGATTCGGTTCATGCCTAAGACAGTTTGGATACCAGATTCTGATGTTGAAACAGAAGAATGGACAATCGTCATTGACCCTGGACACGGTGGACAGGAAGACATCGGTTGTAAAGCACAGAGTGGCTTGCTAGAAAAGGATGTTGTTCTAAATGTTGCAAGAGAAATTCAGAAACTTAGCAAACAATATGGATACAAAATTCATCTTACACGCGAGCGTGATGTGGAAAAAACACGTATACAACGCGTCCAATCTTCAAATCGGATCAGAGGAAATCTTTTCCTAAGTCTACATTGCAACGCCTCATTTTCAAAAAAGCAGAACGGTATGCATATTTTTATCAATAATCCCAACGATATCTTCCGTTTTAGAACATTGGTTATGCCCACATTTGGTAGAAACAAACTCAACCTTAGAACACAATCCAACTTTCTGATGCAGAGCAAGGAATTTGCCTATATTCTCCAAAAAGAGATGAACTTTATGACAGAAGAATCTATACCGATTTCTGAATTACCATTGATTGCGTTGGATGAGATATATATGCCTGCGATCCTATTAGAGTTGGGATTCCTGACGAATAACAACGATGCATCACTGTTAGCGGACCACAATCATATCAAAGCACTCGCAACCGCAATTGCACACGCACTACATACCTACACAATGAAATCTTTACAATCCTCTGATATGACTGACGCTAATCAACAAGAATAGAATTGTATCTCAATAGTAGATTCTGAGTGTTTGGAGCAAAGAGTGAGTTTAGTAAGACGAGTTTTACGTTCAAGGCTATTCATGATATGGGGTTTCACATTAGTTGGGATCATAATTGCACTTGCTGTCACACTTCTTCTCATCGCAAAATCTAAACAGACAGTACTGATTAAAGCACCTCCTAAACTCCCCGAGTCAGAAAACCAATCTGACGTAAGACTTCGAACTGAACAGATTAATATCTTTCTTCTTGATCCAGAATCACTAGAAATCAAACCTATCAATGTAGAAGTTCAGTTGAGTCGTGACCCAATTGATAGGTTGAAAAGTATCGTTGATACACTAACAAAAGAAACACCTACTAACTATAGAAACCCAATCCCTCAAGGAACAGTACTAAACGAAGTTTTTATTGATATGCAAAAGACAGTGTATCTTGACTTTTCGCACCATCTGGCAGATGGACATATCGGCGGAACCACGGCAGAATACATTACAATTTCAGCAATACTAAAAACAGTCTTTGATAATTTCCCTGATGAAATCAGACATATTCAGTTACTTGTTGAGGGACAAGAGATAGAGACACTCACGGGTCATGTCAATCTTTCAGCACCTATGCGGTTTTGATGCTACCAATTTGTTCTATGGCGTAAATGAGGGAGCACCCTGTGAAGTGAAACTCATCGTCGGATTAGGCAATCCTGGAATTCGTTATGAAAAGACAAAACACAATATCGGTTTTCGTTTAGTTGACGCGATCTATGATAAGATTCAATCGGAACAGAATCATGCTGCTTCCACTGCAAAGGTCATTTCTATATATAATTCACTCACAGTCCAAACAAAATGGCAAAACGCAGATGTTATACTTGCAAAACCGATGACTTACATGAATAACAGTGGTGCTGCTGTAGCACCACTTGCAAATAGGTTTGAGATCCAGGCACAAGATATTATCGTCATATACGATGATGTTCATTTAGCGTTAGGTGCATTACGTATAAGGAAAAAAGGTAGCGACGGTGGACAGAAAGGCATGCAATCTATAATCCAACGTCTTGGAACAACGGAGATCCCTCGAATACGTATTGGCATAGGCAAACCCGTTGGGGATATAGTAGATTATGTTCTGTCGGAGTTTTCCGAAGAAGAAGAAAGTCTGATGAAACTTACGGTCCCACGAGCTGTTGACGCTGTGGATACTATTTTGAAAAATGATATTCTAACAGCGATGAATCGTTTCAACAGAGTTCTGCCTTGTTAGGTTAATCAATATTTGAGGAATCCTCAGGTTTAACTGCCAACTCCTCACTCTTAGAAAGAATCACCTCCTTATTATCCGTGCCTTGAACTTGTTGTGTCGATTCAAGTTTAACATTTTTCCCTGCATGGAGTGGGGTTCTAGCGGGACCCATATTCACTAACAACAACACACCGTTAGCGGAGATACTGATATCTGGGAATCGAACAATTTCGGTCTCTTCATTATAGTCGCTTACCATAGAAAGGCCCCAATTCTTAAGGGACTGTTGCTTGCCGGTAACGTTTAGCAATTCCACCCAATCGCGTTCTCCTACCAAATTTGCAATCTCGCTGATCAGAATTTTATCCTTAGCGGGTGAATCGGTATCAGGGCTTGCACGGAAGAAAAGATTACTAAGTGCTGCATTCGTTTGAGCAGATGTAGGCGGAATTATTACATGAAGTCATATTGAGTAAAACCTCCAAATATGTTATACTATAGGATATTGAAGTTTAAAAATGTTCATCTATTTTTTGAGAGGTTCTCTTATGACTGACGCAAATGAAAAACACCTGAAAACGGGTCTTCCGAAACACGTTAGGCTTAAGGATTTTAACAAGTATATTAAACCCCATTTATCAAAACGACACAAAGGAGCAAAGCCTAAAATTTCTTCGGACAAGATATTTAATTACATCCTTTATGTTTTACATACAGGTCCGCAATGGCACGGAATACGAAAGAACCTATCGCTATTGCCCGCAAGTTCTGGTGGTTTAGAAAAGATGTATACAAAGAACGTTATAAGGTGGAACGAACTTTCGGGTGGCGCGGGACTTACCGACGACTCGCTCTAAGCTATGATAAGCTCAAAGAAACCCGATTAGGGTTTCGCAACTTGGCATATGCAATGATAAATTTTCGGGCGACTTTCAACGAAACTTAGAGGTTACTCAATATGAGTTCGTTATAAACCCCAAATACTCTGTCCGAGGGAACTCCGATCTAACAACTTTGGTTTCTGCTGTGAGTATCACTGACATACATTCACAAGAACTCCTGAATTATGTATTGCCTCAACCAATTTCTCTGCCCCAAACTTTACAACATCTGTCGTGGGCAAACCTATTTCAGTTTCAACAGCATCAATTGCTTCATAAGATTCTTGTTCAGATAAATCGAAACAATTCAGTGCAACACCTATTACTTTCGCAGGTTTAATCGGTTGAGTTAACATCTCGTACTGCATTATCATATCGGACAACGATGGCAGCGGTACAGTATATCGTGCAACCTGTTTTCGCGATGGTTGATGACAGAATATCATTGCATCAGGCATGCTACCGTGTAGCAAACTTAGCGTCACACCTGAATACCCTGGATGCACCAACGAACCTTGTCCTTCAACAATCAATAGATCATGATTCTTTGCCCCCTCAAGGACGATTTCTTCTGCAGCACCAGCTGTAAAATCTGAGATTACGGCATCAATCGCAATACCCCAACCCCATACCATGATACCATTCTGACCTGTAGGACAGAATTCTGCATTGAGACCTTGTTTACGCGCTGTGTGTGTTATCTCTATACCAGATAGCATTTTCCCAACACGACAGTCTGAACCCACAGTCAAAATGACAGCGGCATCTACGTCAGCAGCTTTACATGTTGCTACAGGTAAGTTATCAGGTGGTTTCCTTGCATCCCACAAGGCGACATTGTGCCTTTCTGCTAAGTCAACAAGTGCTGCATCCTCACTCAAAAAAAGATGAAGACCGCTCATGATGTGTAATCCACTCTGGATTGCTTCATAGATTGTAGACCGCCATGCATGTGGCAACGCGCCACCATGTGGAGCAATACCAATTGCAAGCATTGATGGATCATATTGCATGGCTTCTGAAAGATTGCGTACAACAGGAATTCCTTTACCAATGTCAATAATATCACTGACATCTTTCCCCGCATTCTTGCTATCAATAACCCCGATAATGTTATCAGGAAGATACCGAACCAGAACAGTTGCAGTCTTGGATTCAAGTACACCGAAAGAATCTTCTGCAAGCACAACAATCTTGTGTGATTTCGGTTGTAAATATTTATTCATATTAATCATGACTTACGCAAAAGATCGGATTTAACAACGAATTGGGCGAATATCACAAAGAACGGGCAATGAATGGTCTCCCTTGGTGAATACGCGTTTGGCATTCACATTAAACACTCTGACTGCTAATAATGAGCAAAATGTGCAAGTCCTGTTAATATAAAATATCACAATTCCGAGACGAATTCAACTGGTATGTTAAGCCTACATCTTATTGATAAGTATAAGAACAGAATTCCCTTGACTTTGTCACCAACTTTCTATATAATATCCTTACGGCTGTGTAACAGATAGCATTAGATCGGATAGTATTGAACTGGTTTTTCATTTTACTTCATCCCACATTAGAGTTTATATAGTGAACATTAGAATTAATGAAACATTTCACAACGGGCGAGGTGACCTTGCCCCTACGCTGGGTATGCTTCATCATCTGTGTATGGGGTGAAATGTCTCATTGATTTGTCACTTTACTATAAATCAATCAGATTATACAGATATGCAAGTTGTTTGTGAGGGAAATCTCAACAGGAAATTACTTGACCTATATGACAAATTAAAGAATCAACACGGTTCGTTAAAGTGGTGGCCAGCAGACACACCATTTGAAGTTGCAATCGGGGCAATTTTGACACAAGCAACTGCATGGAAAAATGTTGTCAAAGCAATTGACAACCTGAAGAATGCAAAGGTGTTCTCACCTGAAGATTTACACAATATCGGTCAAGAGAACTTAGAAACACTCCTAACACCGTCCGGTTATTTCCGAATGAAAGCCAAGAAAGTCCGCGCCTATGTTGACCACATTGTTGAACGTCCCATGTCGGAAATGTTCAAACAAGATGTCACAGCATTGCGGCAAGAATTGCTCTCTATTTATGGTGTTGGACCAGAAACTGCTGATTCAATCATTCTCTATGCTGCAGAAAAACCCAGTTTTGTAGTAGATACATATACATATAGACTGCTAAGTAGGTTAGGATGGGTTGAAGGGAACTTTCACTATGAAAGACTCAGATCTCTTTTCATGAATAATCTACCAACTGATGTGGAACTATTCAACGAGTATCATGCACTAATTGTGCAACACGGTGCAAAAGTATGTCAAAAAACGCCTGATTGTATCAACTGCAGTCTGCAGAATGCATGCGATTATTATAATTCTAATTGACGTGTTGCATCTTATGAAAGCATATCCAGTAAAATCATATCCCAATCCTACTATTACACTGCTGAATAAAGTACTAACTGATTGTCGTATCGTTTTAATTACAACTGCAGGACTATACTTAAAAGAACAGAAACCGTATAAAGAGAGAATTATTGGGGGAAATTGTTCCTACAGAGAGATACCGAACACGATTGATATTCAATCACTATTGCATGGACACAAGAGCATTGTATATGATGCAAGAGGGACAAAAACTGATGTGAACCTTGTCTTTCCGCTTGATAGATTCCGTGAATTAGAAATTGCGGCGGAATTGACAATAATGATCATTCAATTTCGCCAATCTTAATCCCACGTTCTTCCAAAGTGCGTCTTCGACGATGTAGGTCTCCAAAAAGGGGGCGGAAATAGCCGGCACCAGCAGGAGATAGATGATAGTTTTCTTCATCATAGAACCGTGGGTCGATATCACGCCGAATTACATGTCCAGTCTCATTACGTTTTAGCACCTGTTCAATAGATAGCATAATCGGTTCGATACCAACATCTGTCCGAGTTATCGTTGCAACGCCGTTGACCATCCCATCCGCAAGTGAACGCACAGCAAGCGCACCAGCACTAATGGCGGTATCTCTATCCAATTGCGTAGGACTTCCGCATCGTTGCATATAACCAAGAATTAATTCCCGGAAAGATGAACTTGAAATCTGCGGTAACCTTTTCTTCATCGCTTCAACTATAATTTCAGAACAACCCCCAGGTTTCGTATGTCCAAAAGCATCAAGCTCTGCTTGTGAAGTGATCATCAATTCCCCGGCATCGTTACGAATGCCTTCCGAGACAACCACGATGACATTTCCTTGCTCAGTATATTTCTTATGAATTGCCGATGCCAGTCTGTCGGGTTGATACGGAACTTCTGGAACAACGATTAAGTCTGCCAATCCATAGGCTGCGGACAGCGTCAACCATCCCGCATCTCTCCCCATCGCTTCAACTATGATGACACGGTCATGTGAATAGGTTGTAGTCCGTAGATCCCTCACTGCATTTATCACACGGTTTGCAGCGGATGGAAAACCTGGACAGAAATAATTAACCATCTTAGAATAATCAACTGAATCACCTTCTGGTGGATTTATACCGACATCGTTATCAATCGTCTTTGTAACAAAAACAGTCGTGAACTGCTCTGATAATGCCGTACCAACTGTCAACGTATCGTCTCCGCCAATAGGAATAAGTCCACTAATATTAAGCTTCTTCAGGTTGTCAATGGCTTCATCTAACTTCTTCATTGAGATAAGGTTTGTTCGGGAGCTCTTCAGGAGTGTTCCACCATAATTCTCATCAATCAGGTCAGGCGTAAGAGTGAAATACCTTCCACCTTTCAGCACACCGCGCCAACCTTCCATAAATCCGACCAATTCAAAACCGAGTTCCTCTGATTTCAAAGCAATACCTTTGAGTGTAGCATTAAGCGCACTCGTATCACCGCCACCGGTCAAAACGCCTATCTTCTTTTGCATATAATACTCCAATTCTCTCAATCAGTAAGATTTTAGTGGATTTTGAAAATGATTACACACTTCATCCCCCTGCATGTGCTGTCATCAACAAACAATCCGATTGCTCCAAATGATTCTGCAAATTGCACAAAATCGGGATTCACTACCTTGTGTTTTCAGACATTCAACAAAGAGATCACCTCCTGTCCTCTTGCTCCTTTTCAATAGACTTCCTGTCTTAATGTGTAATAGGTTATATCGGACAGATCAAATATTTAAACTGTTAAATCATAAACCATCATAACAAATATGTCAAGAAATATCCTGCTGCTTATGAAACTGTGAATAGTCTTCCAGTTTCTGCTTTAAATGTACCCTTAAAATAGGTATTCCCGTTCGCATGCCAGAAATCAACATCTATCTCTTTACCTGATCGCAGATTTAATTCTATTACATTCTTGACTGCTCCTACAATTTCAATCAATGTTTTGATAGGTTTCTGATCCACATTGACCATAAAGTATAACTTCCTATTCTCATCTATCCTTGTATGTATCCGTACTCTTTCCGCTCGCTGGTCTGTCTCTTTAGAATAGACAGTGATTCTTTGGGATACGAAACTATTGAGATACTTTTTGAGATCTATTTCTCTTTCATTTTCGGGTCCATCCAATATAGTTGTCTGTCGTCTATATAGCAATCGTTCCAATAGATAAGGTTCAAGTCCGATACGACCATTGAGCAGATAAGGAACAGGTGCATTTGCAATAATTCTACCTTTGGATTTAGTGAATTCTGTCAAGCGACGTACGGTTGTCTCGTGTAGTGAAATACGACAAGGGAGTAAGACCAGACGGTAGGAATTCCCTTCATAGTAGATTTTTCCATTCTTGGATTCCACCCGCATATTGATAAATTCACTTTCTGAAACAATATCAAAGTCATATCCCAAATTCCTTATGGTTTGGCACAACCATCCCCATGCTTTTATGATACTATTCCACTGCTGTTCATCAGGTTTCATCCATAAACTCTGTGTTGGTGCCAACATCAGTATGTTCCGTTCTGGTGAACCGACCTGCAATAGCCTTCCTAAGACTTCATAGACATTACTTTTAGAATGCATAAATACATTATCTGCTGTGACCCAATGATTAAAACCGAGTGATGCATCCTTCAAATATTCAGAATAGTGAACTTCACGTTTTCTATTAATGCCAGGTTGCATCTGATTGCTGCTTATGTATTTTGAAACAACAAAACGTCTCGATGTGTCTCCATCTGCTGATGTCAAAATCGAACAATCAACATGCAACATTATAGTACCCAAATCATACTGTAGTGATTTTTCACTTTCTGGAATTGTAACTGCGAATCTAATCCCCTGTTGATGGCAAAATTCTCGTATCCTCTTCAGAAAAGTTTGAGCGAAATGTGATGTTAATAGCTGCCAATAAGAACTTCTAACTATGGGAGAATCGTAGGTTTCATAGAAAAGAAAAGGTAAAAAGTGTGCTTCAATATTGGCTGTAGACTCCTGTTGTTGCTGACCATTTTCACAGTCAAGACGTTGTAGAATGGCGTGTGTGAAAGGTGTTGCCCCTTGTTGATTTGCAAGTATTGATAGGAAACGTGGTATCTCCAATGTAAAACCGAGAATTGAGTCCACACCAAATCTACGTATATAACTGACGAGATACTGATCTATAAATTCGCTTGTTCCAACTTCACTGAGTATGTCGTAGGAACTTCCTTCTGTCTGACATAAGTATAGCACTGTTCTATTGCGTAATCGTTCAGCTATAGAGAGATCGCCATCGACACATCGATCAATGTATTCGCTTATCTCATAAAAAACTTCTTCTGTATGAGGCTGAGCAACAAGGTAAAAATAATCCAGATGATTCGCTGTTTTGTTCCTTTCCCCGCCATTAACAATACCATGTAACTGCGCTTGTATTGATGTTGTTTCTTGAGTTTGATTAAAGTTTAACACAAGAAGGTGCAGGTGAAATCGAGGCTGAATCACTCTTGAATCTAACTGGATCCAAACTTTCTTTCCTAATCGTGTTAGTTTCTGTATTTCCCGTTGGTGTACAACTGGGTTCTCTATATCAGGGAAACGTAGAATATGTCCGCTCTGAATTGAGGTAAATTGTATATGCTTTGTCATTTTGTCATTTTCTTTGACTTAAGAACTTCCTAATGCTATACTAAACGTCGACATCCTTACCTTGGAACAAAAAATATAGTATTTGGAAAGGATACCATCTTTGCATAGGTTTTACAACTATCAAAAAGCACCAGCTGTTAGGTCAATTTGCAAAATTACCATCATTTTGTGTTATACTAAGCAATTAATTAGAATAAATACATAAGACTTAGCATTTTTCCACTAATCATTAACAGAATCAATCTTCAGATTCTATCTCTTATTGATGATATATCAACCTAAAAAGAACTCCGATGAAAATCCTTGAGAATTTAATTACAGCACTGTCCGCACTCCGCGCAAGCAAAATGAGAACAATACTTACCTTGTTAGGTATTACTATAGGCATTGCGGGTGTAACTGCAATGATGTCATTAGGTGCAGGTGCAGAAAAACTCATCATGTTAGAGTTTGAGAAAATCGGTGGTCCGAGTATGTTCGGTGTATACCGACCTAGATACATTCAGAAAAATAATAGATGGCAACGAAACACAAGTCCTAACTACCTTAATATGGATGATTTGCAAGATGTATTGAATAAATGTCCATCCGTTGAAGTGGCAACAGTTGAAGGCAGTTATTACATAGACTTAGAGGTAGAAGGAAAACACCAAGAAACTTACATGCGTGCTACCACTGTTGAATACCAAGCTGTCAGAGAATGGCGTACACAAATCGGAAGATTCCTTGCTGATACGGATATGGACCTCTGGAATAAAGTCTGTGTAATCGGTTCACAGGTTTGGAAGGAACAATTCAAAGGTCTGGACCCAATAGGAAAAGAGGTGTCTATCGATGACAGACGTTTCAATATTATCGGTGTCATGAATAGTCGCGGTCCAGGTTTGGAAGCAGGTAAAAGCGATGATAATATGATATTCATTCCAATCACAACTGCTCAAACGAGATTTTGGGGACACAATAATGTCGGTCATATTATGGTTCGGGCGAAAAGTCCATTGGTTGTAGATCAAGCAGTAAAAGAGGTGCAAACGGTCATTAGACGCAACCACGGAGGCGATGATACTTTCTTCAGAACTTGGCAGGCACAAAAAGGAATTGAAAGCACAAAAAAAACCATCTTCATTATTGAGATGGTACTTGTTGTCATAGCATCCGTTTCACTAATCGTCGGTGGGATCGGAATCCTTAACATAATGCTTGTTTCCGTTACAGAACGTATCCCTGAAATCGGTCTGCGGAAAGCCGTTGGCGCAAAAAAATACCATATCCGTTTCCAATTCTTGACAGAATCTGTTCTTATGTGTCTGCTTGGAAGCTTACTTGGTATCGCTCTCGGAGCAATTGTTGGACAAGGATTTGCATGGGCAGTTGAAACTTTTATACCAGGAATGTTTAGCTGGCCCTCTGTTGTCACAATTAAATCAGTTTTGACAGCTGTCACTGCCGGAACAGCAGTTGGCGTATTTTTCGGTTATTATCCGGCTAGTCAGGCTGCAAAACTTAGTCCAATCGATGCAATTCGGCATACATAACGCATTACCTCTGCATAGATGTTGCAGAAATCTATAATACAAACAATTCACTAAGGAACAGTGTCTTGGATAGAGTTGGTATAATTGCTGGAGCAGGTCAACTTCCTGTTCTAACCGCAGAAAGTATAGTTTCACAGGGACGGGAACTAGTCATCATACCAATCACTAACAACAAGGTAAACCGCTTTAGTGAAATACCGTGTGAAATCCATCCTTTCGGTGTCGGACAGATTCAGAAAATCACAAGAAAATTGCTTGAACTGAACACAAAAGAGATAATTATTATTGGCAAGATTGAACCCAGTATATTACTGAATCCCTTTAAAGTAGATGCGACAACAATTAAAATCTTGACAAAAAATCGTAACAAAAAAACTAAAGACATCATCTCAGATATCCTTACACACTTTGAAAATGCTGGACTTGCGATCCTGAGACAGGATCAGTTTCTTAAACATCTCTTACCTGACCCAGGTGCCCTCACAAAACGACAGCCAAATACTGCACAGTGGGAAGAGACAAAAATAGGTATTTTCGCTGCACGCAAGATCGCCGAACTCGGTATCGGACAGACAGTTGTTGTAAAAAATCAAATAGTTATTGCAATTGAAGCTATTGAAGGAACCGACAAAACTATTTTACGAGGTGGGGAATTAGGTGGTAAAGGCATTGTCGTTGCTAAGGCAGCTGCAGAAAACCACGATTTTCGTATTGATGTGCCTACAGTTGGCATGCAGACCCTAAATACCTTGCATGATGCCAGAGCAAGTGTATTGGCAGTAGAAGCAGGGCGCACTTTTGTCATGGAACCTGAAGTTTTATGCAATCAGGCAGACAAATGGAAAATAGCAATCGTAGCGGTTAAGTAATAATGCAAAATCACCAACCGACTGAAATCAGACGTTTATCACAGAGTCTATCTATAGAATGGAAGAACGGACTACACAGCGAGATCCCATACCGTATACTCAGAGAAAAGTGTCCTTGCGCAAGATGCAGTGCAATAAAACAAGAAGAGGACCCATTTCAACTACTCCCATCTGAAAACTACTGGAAGAATCTACATCTGGTGGGAATTCAACCAGTGGGACGTTATGCTGTACAATTACAATGGAGTGATGGACATAAAACAGGAATATATACCTTCAGTTTTCTATACGAACTCTCTACAGATACACATCAAGACGTATCCTCTAACAACGCAACCACTAAATAACAATTGGGTGTCTTCTGTTTGGATCCAAGTGCATCACTAAGATTCCTGCACCGTTGCCAATAATCTGCATATTTTAACGGTTTATAGTTGCGGTGTTGACCAATAAATGTCTTCTTACAGCAGGCTAAATTCTGTCCATTATCTATCGGGTAACCCCATACACGACAAATCACGGGTCGGTGTTTATAGACTGAACAGACACCACCGATGAGCATAGGACATTCTCCAGAAGACTTACCTTTGACAATATCAATCGCTTTCATACCCGTGTCCTTAATAACGGTTTCAGGTGTGTAACCCTTCGTTTCTAATTCCCTTATAGTCCGTTCAGCTTTCTGCTTTATGTGTTGACGAATCTCATGTGGAAGTGCATCTAAACCTTTTTTCAGATCTTGTGCTTCCACTTCACTGATAGGTATAGTAGAGGTGTTTGAGCAACATTGAAAGCAATTGGATGGACAGGGGGTTCTCCCGTATTCATTACGTATACGATCTATTTCCTGATTGATCTCATCAATAAGTTCTTGATACGTAAGCATCACATCATCAGCGATTGAACTCATACTATTTTCCCTTATCTATTATGATGAAGTTACAGATTGCATGCTGGAAAACAACAACTTTGGAGGCATTATCTAATACTAGTTTTATTTCATAGGGACTTATCCAATCAACAGTTCCTTGAAATACTTCTCCTTCACGCAAGGTAATTTCAATTCGTTTACCATTTTGGCGTGATTCTTGGATGAATGCAGTATCAAAACTGTAGATACTGTCCTGTGTCTGAACCGGCTTAAGTTGTTTATCTTTGATCTCCTCATTGAAGGTTAGCGAAGATCTAACATTCTCAGCGTCTTCATCCTTATAACAATATTTTATTTCAGTTTTTTGTAATCTTCTTTCTTCACCGTTACAGTTTAGCGTTAAACCAGAAAGGGTCATCTCTAATACAATAGCAGGCAATTGAACATGATTGTATAAGGAAAAAAACATGTGTGTTTCAAGATTTATTTGTTTCAGAATGTATAGATCCCCAAAACTCAACTGTCTTGATACGGTTACTTTTGCATCATCGGTATCATTAGTTGTCTTTACCTGTGAAGTCTCTGTTGTCTGCCCCTTATGTAATGCAGATTCAATATTATGATTTCTGTCAGTTTGTCTGCGGGAATGTCGCCTCGCTCCACCATAATACTGATCTTGGCTCTGATTTGGAAAACCTGAATAACCACGTGGAATAATTGTCTTTCCTTGCCGTAACCATCGCCGTTCTGTCGGTGTCAGTAAAACCTCTACATTCTTCGCTACTAATCCTCTATCACCTTCTACAACGATATACTTAACCCGTTGTCCCACACGAAGTTCTTCGTAGTCTGCATTTTTAATCGCAGAACTGTGTAAGAAGACATCTTCTTCACTACTGTCCTGTGCAATAAAACCGAAACCCTTATCCAAATTGAAATACTTTATCCGTCCTGTAGGCATTATCTGCTCCTGCGGTAATCCTCAAATAAGAGTACCCTAGTACCACCATCCTCTATCCACAAGCATCAATCTAAACTGACTCCCTTGGCTGACATCGATATTTCTAAGGAACTAAGGTTTTTATATTCCTCATAGTACACTATAGTTAATCACATATTCAGACAAATGTCAAGTACGATTTAATTATGTTAAATTCCGATTAACTTTTACTTTCAAAAAATCCTATTTCAACTCGGTGGATTCCAAACTACCTACATTAAGTCCCATTTAGTCAAATGACACGAGCGTCTCATAAACTGCTTGTATCCTCTGCACATATCTTTCTATACTGAAGTTTCTTGCAGCATGTTTTCTTGCCGTATTTCCAATCTGCATACAACTGTTAGGATTTCTTACGAGATATTCAATCTTTTCAGATATGCGATCTATTGCATCTTCCGGTATAATGTAACCTGTCTCACCGTCCACAATCATATCAGACGTGCTGCCGATTGATGTCCCTATGACCGGTATCCCACATGCCATGGCTTCTGCTATTACACTGCCAGCGGAAAGGGTTACCAAAAGATCAAGTTCAGACATGGCTTTCGGCATATCATTCCTATGCCCCATAAAATAAACTACATCCTGGAGTTTATAGTCTAAGACCGAACGTCTGATTTCATTTTCATAATTACGATGCTTGATGGTGTCAGGTGAGGAACCGATGATGTGAAAACGAACATTATCGCACTGTTGACTTACCTGTTTGGCAATCTCAATGAATGACTTCTGTCGTTTGAAAGGTTCTATCCTACCAACTATACCAACAACGAAAAGGTCTGAGTCTGATCTGCTTTGGATAGAATCAGGTTTGAACATAGACAGATCTACACAATTTGTAACAACTTCTATCTTTTGAGATGATATACCTGCATTTAGAAGAGGTATCATGCCTTGTGCTGAGATTGAGATAAAACAATCCATGGACTCACACTCATACTTATCAATCTGTTCAGGTGTAAGGAGATTAGGAACATGTGATACTACGGGGATATCCAGTTTCCTTTTAATTCGATTGGCATAGGGGTTTAACCAAGAGTCAGCGGAATGTATGAGTTGTATATTATGTTTTTTGGCAAGGTTTGTAAGTTTAATTACAGCCAATTGCCGTGTTAAAACTGAAACGGTTTTTCGCCAGGGTGGGAGTTTCATAACAGATGTGCTGATAACGGCTCTCCTTAATTGATGGACATAAGGTCCCTCATTTGGACAGACTACGATGGGGTGGAATTTCTTCTTATCTAAGTTTGCTGTTAGATAGAAGAGTTGTCTTTCGCCCCCACCGATAATTGATCGATAATGACTTAAGTAAAGTATAGGTATCATCTATCTTATCAGCAGAGGCAACATTTCAGGTTAAACAGCAAAATCAAGGTGTTGATCTCTGAAAACTTGACTAACAGATCTGTGTTGATGAACCCTTAGGATTGCTTCTGCAAGCAGTGGTGCAATAGAGAGGACTTTGATTTTCCCCTCAAGTTGTTTCTCTGCTGGTACTGGAATTGTGTTTGTCGTCACCACTTCTTGTATTGACTTATGCTGCAGTCTGTTTAATGCAGGTCCAACAAGTACGGCATGTGTGATGCTGACATAAGCAGGTTTTGCACCAGCTTCTGCTAATGCTTGTGCTTGTTCGGATATACTGCCGCCAGTTGCTATTTCATCGTCTATTACAATAGGCGTTTTATCTTTGACATCTCCGACAAGTTCAACAAATTTGACATCTTGTCCATCTTTTCCATTTCGGCGCTTGTGCATGATAGCTAACGGGAGTCGTAGGATATCGGTGTATTTTTCAGCAAGTTTTGCACGTCCGACATCTGGTGCAACAATTACACCGTTTTCAATGTTCTTCTCGCGAAAGTAGTTTGTTAATGTCGTAACAGCCGTTAGATGATCCATCGGAATATCAAAGAATCCTTGTATCTGGGGCACATGTAGATCAATAGCCATAACACGACTTGCACCTGCCGTAGTGAGAAGGTCAGCCACCAGTTTTGCGCTAATAGGTTCACGACCTGTTGTTTTGTGGTCTTGTCGCGCATAGCCGAAGTATGGAATAATTGCAGTAATTTGCTTTGCTGATGCCCGTTTCAGAGCATCAATAGTGATGAGGAGTTCCATTAGGTTTTCATTTGCAGGTTCACTCGTTGGTTGTATGATGTAACTATCAGTTCCGCGAATGCTCTCTTCAATCTGTACGCGTGTTTCACTGTTTGGAAAAGTACCGATCGATATTTTCCCCAATTCTACGCCTAAAATTGATGCGATATCTTTAGCCAATCCTGGATTCGCGCGTCCTGCAAACAGCCTGAAATCGTGCCGGACATCTTGGTCATACGGTGGGGTCATGGACATGCTAAATCTCCTTAGTTTTCAACTGTGTTTACCTAAGTTGCCAGTGAAACGCAAACGAACAGTTTGCGCTACAAATATCGGTTAATTATCATGAATTAGAACCTATTAAATTAAGGATTCACCTGTCATATCAGTCGGTTGTTGTAATCCGAGGAGACGAAGTGCTGTCGGAGCAACATCAGCAAGTCTTCCTCCTGCCCTCAATTGTTTGCCTTTATACTGATCATCAACAACGATGAGATCAACATCGTAAGTTGTGTGCGCGGTATGGATACCACCCGTTTCAGGATCAATCATCTGTTCACAATTCCCATGATCAGCAGTTACAATGAGTGCGCCACCTTTTGCCAAAACAGCATTCACGATCCTTCCGACACCGTTATCAACGGCTTCAACAGCTTTTATCGCTGCAACGAGCGATCCTGTATGTCCCACCATATCCCCGTTTGCATAGTTTAGAACCATCAGATCATACTTTTCGATTGCGATTCGTCGCAACATTTCATCAGTCACATCAAGGGCAGACATCTCAGGTTTTTGATCATAAGTCATGACATCACGTGGTGATGCAATTATCTGTCTCTCTTCACCTCGGTAGGGTTCATCTATATAATCATTGAAGAAAAAAGTGACATGTGGAAACTTCTCTGTCTCGGCACACCGGAACTGTTTCATCCCAACTTCACTAAGGTACGCTCCGAACGTATTTCGCATTTTTGGCGGTTTGGAAACAACCGCTTTGACCGGTAACCCTTGTTCATATTCAGTCATCGTAACAAAGTTAACGCTCATTTTGCAATTCCGTTTAAAACCCATTTCTCGAACAACGCCATCTTTACCTTCAGCTCGAAATGGAAAGTTATCCAGACAGAATGCCTCGGTGAGTTCACGGGGGCGATCCCCACGGAAATTATAGAAAATGACTGCATCACCATCAGATATTCTTGGTAGCGGTTTCCCTTTGTTGTCAATAATTACAGTCGGTCTAATGAATTCATCACCTTTACGATTCTGATCATCAGGATCCTTATAATACGCACTGTATGCCGCTGTGGCATTTCTTACATGTGATCCAATACCCTCTGTCAATAATCTATATGCAATCTCTACACGTTCCCATCTGTCATCACGGTCCATTGCGTAGAAACGACCAATCACGGATGCAATCTTCCCAATTCCGATCTCATCTAATTTTGCCTCAATCTGTCGGCAAAACTTTATCCCGAGATCAGGTTGACAATCCCGTCCATCACTAAAATTATGTATAAATACTTGATTAGCATTCAATCCATTAGATTTAGCAATTGCAAGCAAACCGTAGAGATGTTCAAGTGAACTGTGAACACCTGCATCACTTGCTAACCCCATTAGATGTAAATTAGTTCCACTATTCTTTACCTGTACCAACGTTTTCAAGATGACTTCGTTCTTGTTGAATTCGCCAGAACGGATCAGTGTGCTAATGCGAAGTAACTCCTGATTGACTATCCGTCCAGCACCAATATTCTGATGTCCGACTTCGCTGTTACCAATGATACCCGCAGGTAGACCGACATCTTCACCGGAAGTGTGAATTTGCACATGTGGATATGTTTTCCGCAACCAGTCATCTACGGGTGTTTTTGCCAAATGCACTGCATTTGATTCCTGATATTCAGGATATGGGTTATTGCCCCATCCATCTCTGATGATGAGAACGACAGGACGTTTCTGATGGCTTGTCATAGGTCTCCCTATATTCGGTTACCAACCCTTTATTTTTCCCCAAGTCGTTGTAAGTTTTCCTTTTGCTTCAACATCTTGTGGTGTATCCATCACGCGCTGGATTTGTGATTCAGTGAGGACTTTATTATATATGCGGACTTCATCGATTTTCCCTGGGAACATATCCGTGTGTCGTCCGTAATCATCACCACCAATCCAGAGGTCTAAGGCTGAGGGTGTAATATCAGTGGGATTGGGTTTTTCACCTTCAAGTTTACCATTGACAAAGACTTGCAGTGTTTTACCGTCGAATGTCCCTGCAAAGTGGTACCATTCACCGATTTTCCAGTCAATTGTTGATGATTCAGCAAATTCGTTTGTAGGTTTTACGAGGAAATCTATGCTTTTTTCCTCTCCAAAGTCAAAGATAACGAAGATAGAATCGTTTTTTACCATGAGACGTCTGCTTGTTAAATCATCATTTGGACTGAACCATGCCATCATTGTAATTTTGTTTGTAAAATCTAATGCGTCGTTATCAGCAACCACTACATAGTCATCCTCACCGTCAAATTCAAGTGCTGAATTGAATTTTCCTTCTACCCATTTTGGTGCACCTTCAAAAGTGCCACTATGTCCATTTCCCGTTACATCAGTTACTGATTTACCAGCACCTTCATCAAAGGGTAAGAATACTACCAGTCCATCTTCAGCAACATTTGCTATACAAACATTGCTTATAACTAAGAGTAGACACAGAAAGAGGACTAAACTAACTTTTGACATTTTTAATCTCCTTGAACGTAGTGTTCCAATTTGTATCATGAATCGCTGTAAATAGTATACCATATTTTATGAATTGCTGTATTCAAAATACGGTAATTTTTTGAGATTTATGTGTTAAAAATTTCTATAAAAAGAAAGATATTTACGTCAGCATTATTCTGAAAATGTACTTCATAGTATAAATCCTGCGGTTTCAAGCAGAAATAAAAAACGGCCCAAACTGAGTTATTTCTCGGTTCAAGCCGTTTTATGAAATGATCAATATTTGTGTTTATCGGACTTTTTTGATGCTTCCCCATTGTGTAGCAAGTTTTCCTTCTGCCTCTACAGGAAAACTATCATTGCCGAAGTATTCAATTTCGCCGATTTGAAAGTATGCGCCATTTGGGTTCAATGCTGTGTCAAAAGTGACGAATCGGAAAAACCGATACCCAACTTTTTGAACATCAAAATCGTCCCCTGCATCAAAACGAACGACTTGCAGTCGATCGTTCCAAAAACTATCCCCATCGTGAAAAAAGATAGTGGTAAAATTCTCACCGTCGTTTGATCCTTGAATTTCCCATTCTATAGGGTCTCTGCCAGGATAATCGTTAGCGGAAGAGACTGTGAAGTGTGTCAATGCATAAGGTTTATCAAACTCAGCTGTCACGTGTAGGCCTTCCTCCGGAATACCCCCTCCAGGTCCGCAGCACCATTTTGCATTGTCGGGTCCAAGTTGGTCATCAAAGACGTTAAACGCAAATTCTCCGCCTCCGAACTCGGGTTCATCGCTAGCAGAGAATTTGGCATTGTAATTCCTATATGCTTCAGGGTCACCGTCGTCTTCTGGGTCAGTTAGGTCTTTTCCTAACAGTGATTCTGTTCCTATTCCCAAAACTTCCTCAGCGTGTGCAACGTCGCTTGCAATGATAACTAAAAAGGGTATTATCCAGATAAGTGTTGCTAATACTGATAGTATTTTCATTCTGTTCATCCTCTTGAAAAATGAATTTCGCTTGTTTGAAAGTTTGCTATACTTTGCTATATCGTCGGAGCTTAAAATTGATATAAGAAGATAGTATATCACATTAGCAAGAAATTGCCAAACGTTTTTTACCTGAGGAAAAATCAGATATGGGAGAGTAGAGTTTTAGTAGAAACACCTATCAGTCAACCTCAAAAGGTTTTCTATGCAGCCCGCTCAATAGACCAATGTCTATCACTGCTTTGCACTACAGTTACCTCTGGTATGTCCGCTTGTATCAACATCTGTTCTACTTCAGCAATTGTAAAAGCTGCAAGGAAAGATTCATAATAGAGTTTCTGTTGAATAGGTGTATCCTCAGCAGCATATTTGTCTACGAATGCTTGTGCTGCTTCTGGGGTTTCTGGTCGGATTAGGTCTCTTATAAGAACCACGCCTTTTGGTTTCATGACTCTACCCATCTCTTTAAGTGCACGCAATGAATCATGAATGTGATGCACAATACTGTTTGAAATCAGACCATCAAAGGTGTTATCAGGATAAGGTAAGGATTTTGCATCTACAAGTTCAACCGTGATACGTTCTGTTAGATCACTGTCCACAATGTGTCGTTTGGCAATCTTTAGCATCTCATCAGACAAATCTATCGCAGTGATATTTATATTCGGACACCTTTGTGCAAGTAGGATCGGTATCTGGGCAGGACCCGTACCAACATCAAGAAAATGACCTGATTTTGCACCGAGTGCAACTACACAATCAACAAAAGCTTGATCAACTTCACCGTGTCCCATCGCGTTATAGGCTTCAGCATCTTCCTTTGTATCCATGACTTCTGGTTCAAGTATTCGTTCCACTGATCGTTGTTCTCCCAAGTATAAATCTCTTTTTTATTTATTACTAAGTTAAGACTTTTTCATCAAAGTTTGTAATAAATTCTACCATATCCGTTTGATAAATTCAACAAACATCTTATCTTGATTTTTCTTGACACTTTTCATGAAAAGTGTTAATCTTAACCATGATTTAAGGAGAAGATGTGATGAAAACTTTTGAGACGCGAGGGCCTGTAGATGCCGATCGAAACTATGTTGTCAAGCGGACAACCGAACTTGCAGATTTCATTGCCCGCGTCAAACAAGGACGCTACATCGTCATCTTTGCACCTCGCCAGACCGGCAAAACCACCTTTTTTCGGTGGGCATTAGATGCCCTTGCAGCGGAAGGTATAACTTATTTTCCTATTCAATTGAATTTTGAAGTCTATAAAAACCTAAACGCCTCCGTGTTTTACCGTGAACTCTACCAAGATATACGTGAACAAATCGGAAAGATTTTTCAAAAACAGGGACACGGGCCATCGGAAGCACTTCTTCAATATCTTCAAGAGTCTCAGATAACCGATCATCTGTCAATGCTACGCTTCTTTACAGCACTCGAAAATCTGCTAAAACCGCAGCGACTTGTAATGATAATTGACGAGTTTGATGGCATTCCGCAAACCGTCGTGAGTGATTTTCTGCACTCGTTTCGCCGAATCTACCTCTCCAGTTTAGATTCACGCTGTCCTTTCAGTCTCGGCATCGTCGGTGTTAAAAGTATAACACAACTTAACTATGACCGCTCAATCTCGCCTTTTAACATTCAGGACGAATTCGCTTTGCCTAACTTCACACTTGAACAGGTGCAGGAACTCCTTGCCGAGTATACAGATGCAGTCGGGCAGCCTTTCACAGCAGAAGTCGTTGAAGCACTCCATAAACAGACAGCCGGGCAGCCGTTTCTTATCAACCGATTCGCACAGATACTTACTGAAGAATTGAACATCCCAAAAACCGAGTGCATCAACATGGCACACTTTTCAGAAGCGCACACACGGCTGCTGCGCGAACGGAACGTCAACATCCAGCATCTCATAACCAATATCCGCAAAAACCGACGTTTTGAAACCCTTCTGATGGGAATTATCTCTTACGATAGAAGTGTCGAATTCAATCTATACAATGAATACATTGGCGAACTCGCTACTTACGGTGTTATCGCGGAAGGTCCTGACAAGCAATGTGAAATTGTCAACCCAATTTATCATTATTGTATCATGAAAGCGTTCCAACCCCTGATAAATGGACTGGAGCGCGAATACTTTCCCGAAGACACGGAAACCGACTTCTTAGATTATCTTACATCCGACGGTCAGATTCGCCTGCAGCCCTTACTTGATAACTTTCAGAGTTTTATCGCGCGTGTGGGATATAGAATTCTGCAGGTGCCAGAGACACCGAAAGAGTTCGTCGGGCAATATCTCCTTTTTGCCTATCTTGAGCAGTTTGTCCGATTGGTCCACGGACAAATGTACCTTGAAGTCCAAACAGGACGTGGTAGAATGGATCTACTGATTCTACACAATTCTCGAAAGTATATCGTTGAAACCAAGATTTGGGAGGGAGAACGTTCCTATACAACAGGCAAAAGACAACTCGCAGCTTATGTGCAATTAGAAAACGCAACGGAGGGATATTATGTTGTGTTCGATCACAGAAAAAATCCTGAACAGCGGACAGAAACAGAGACTATTGAAAATTTTACCATCCGAAGCTACACTATCCCGGTCATCCAAGAACCACCTTCACAAAAAACCTGAAATCACCAAAACCCCTTTCCGCGTCTTCCGTGTTCTCCGCGTAATCCGAGATTCAGACAAAAACGCTAACAATTTCTTTACACACACCGAAAAAATAATATATTTGACATGAATCAGTAAATTGTGGTATTATTTGAAAGGTTTAATCAATATGTCGGCAGGCATAATTCTGTGAATATAGTCTATCAGCAACAGTTCAATCAACCCAATATGTTAGATGACGAGTAGCATGGAACAGATTCATTTCAATTACAAGGATATTATCCGGGTTTACCGATATGGATTTAGCAGTCGAAGGATTGGAATTCATTTTATAGGGATAATACTTGCCTACCTAATTTATCAAATTTCAGTCTATCTCAGCCTGATTATAATGGATGGTTCAAAGGCACAAGATATTTGGACATCTCATGGATTACTGCCTATACTACCATTCGTTGACAATGACTTAAGTGTTGTCACATCTATTGTGATGTGGTTTGGCATTGTAATTTTTGGAATTGTATTTCTTTTATGCAGTACACTTTCATCCAAGATTACTTTTGAACAGTTACGTGGTGAGTCACTCTATACTATCGGTAATGCATTAGGTGTATTGAGAAGGAGATGGAAAACTGTTATCGGGTCATTTCTTTGGTTATTTCTACTCATCCTCTGTTTACTACTCATCCCTATCTGCGTCGGATTATTAGCGAAAATGCCGTTCCTTAAGGGAACCATCCTTACGATATCTTCTATTTTTACGCCTATCGGATTCCTATTTGGCATACTTCTCCTATTTATACTTTCAGTATGTTTGACAGGTTTATTCCTTGTTCCTGCAATGGCTGCCACAACAGAAGTAGATGCTTTTGAGATTATCTATCAACTTTTCTCGATTATATGGAATCAGCCATGGTGTCTCATGGGTTATGGATTACTTTTATCTGCTCTAAAGTTGTTTCATGTCCCCATTTGGGCACTGTTCTGTATAGGTGGGTTCTTAATCGCACTGCTGCCGACCTATTATCTGCACACATCATTTTTACAAGACGCGTTGTTATATGTAAATAAATGGTTGGGGGGCATTATACAAAAAATCTCAGGTATCTTTCTAAGTGATGATGGTGCTTTTTTTAATACAGAACTTCCCGATATGAGTTTTTCCACAACTATCTGTGCTATTTTTCTAGCATTTATGTTAATATCTTTATTTGGAGGCATTCTCGGTTATCTTTTTTCATTAGTCTCTGTAGGATCGACCCTGATATATGTTATACTAAGAAAATACGTTGATGGAGAGAATATTATAAAGCCGATTGCTGCTGTGGAACAGCAGTCTATATTGACAGGAGATGAAGGGTATTAGATTATGCATGACGAAGCGTTAATAGTTTCTTGATTACACTGTTCTCTGATCCATTCTGTAAGAACAGCAGACTATTGATGCATGCTTTAGTTGATATTCTTCAAGGAGAGAAATGTTTGATAAAATAATGACAAAAGTCTTTGGAAGTAAAGAAGACAGAGACGTAAAGAAATTTACGGACATAGTTGAAGCGGTTAACCAGCGAGAACCGCACGTTAAGAAATTAACCGATGCACAATTACAGGCAAAAACACCACACTTCAGACAACAGATAGAATCAGGTACTACCCTTGATGAATTATTACCCGATGCATTCGCTGTAGTGCGAGAGACTGCGATTCGGACATTGAAACAACGACACTATGATGTCCAGATTATCGGGGGTGCTGCTTTACATAGCGGCTCCATTGCTGAAATGAGGACGGGTGAAGGTAAGACATTAACATCAACACTCGCGGTCTACTTGAATGCACTTAGCGGAAACGGTGTTCACCTCGCTACCGTTAACGACTATCTTGCACAACGCGATGCTGAATGGATGGGGCAAATATATAATTTCCTGGGCATGTCTGTTGGTTTAACACTGAACCAGATGCCTTATGAACAAAGAAAGCTTGCATATAAAGCAGACATCACTTATGGGGTCCATAGTCAGTTCGGTTTTGATTATCTGAACGACAACAGAGCAATCACACTAGACAACAAGGTGCAACGTGGACATATCTATGCTATTTTGGACGAAGTAGATAGTATTCTCGTTGATGAAGCACGCACACCACTTATCATATCAGATACATCTGATAAACCGGCAGAACTTTATAGAAGAATCAATCATATCGTTACACAATTACGTAATGAAGAGCACTTTGTTATTGATGATAAGGGAAAATCTCGTGGTAATGTCTCACTCACGGATGACGGTATAGAAGAGGTGCAACGGCTACTCGGTATCACGAATATGTATGAACCTGATCATGTTATGCATGTACATCATGTCAATCAGGCACTCAATGCACACCATCTTTGGAAACGGGATATTGACTATCTTGTGGAGAATGGAGAGGTCCTACTTATTGATGAATTTACGGGTAGAAAACTAGTAGGTCGCCGTCTTAACGAAGGTCTCCATCAAGCAATTGAGGCAAAAGAACGTGTCCGCATAGCACAAGAGAGTGAAACATTTGCAACTATCACCTACCAAAATTATTTCCGGCTATATGATAAACTCGCAGGTATGACGGGAACTGCTGCAACAGAAGCAAACGAATTTGCACATATATATGGTTTGGATGTAGTCGTTGTACCAACGAATGAACCGATGATACGTATTGACAATTCTGACCAGATTTATAGGATAGAGGAAGCGAAATATAACGCGGTCTTGGAGGATATTCAGGAGCAGCATGAGAAAGGCAGACCTGTGCTTGTTGGAACGATTTCAATTGAAAATTCCGAAAAACTAAGCAAACTCCTAAGAACCAGACATAGAAACATTAAGCATCAAGTATTGAATGCTAAGGAACATGCACGTGAGGCAGACATCATTGCCCAAGCAGGTATGCCGGGTGCAGTAACGATCGCAACCAATATGGCAGGTCGTGGTGTGGATATTCTTCTCGGTGGAAATCCTGAAGGTTTAGCAAAGGATACATTGCGGAAAAAAAAGGTAGATTTAAAGACTTTATCCACAGAATCTGAAGAATGGCAAACCGCATTTGCTGATGCGGAAGCAATCTGCGAAAAAAATAAAGAACATGTCTTGAAAGCGGGTGGATTGCATATAGTTGGCACAGAAAGACACGATTCGCGGCGAATTGATAACCAATTAAGAGGTCGTTCTGGAAGACAAGGTGACCCAGGTTCATCACGGTTCTACCTATCACTTGAAGATGATCTGATGCGAAAATTTGGCTCAGAACGATTACAACTGTTTATGACAAAAGTTGGTATGGATGACAACATCCCTCTCGAACACCCATGGGTTACAAAATCAATAGAGAAAGCGCAGACCCGCGTTGAGGAAATCAACTTTGAAGCACGCAAAAACATCCTGAAATACGATGATGTTATGGAAGCACAACGCGATACAATATATTCATTAAGAGATTCGATACTATCTGATGAGGATCCCAAAGATACA
Organism: Candidatus Poribacteria bacterium; assembly: GCA_965208245.1. Lineage (GTDB taxonomy): Bacteria > Poribacteria > WGA-4E > WGA-4E > WGA-3G > MSPOR6. Next base: position 2,761,323 of record OZ242325.1, on the reverse strand, counting down.
GTCATGAACATGATAGATAATGTTGTGGCGGATGAGGTATATGATGTTATTCCAGAAAGAGGACCACGGGAACCTGACGAACTTGCACAATTTGAGAAATGGTTAGTTACAACTTTTTCAATTAGCCCTACGTTCAAGACACCACTCAAAGAGATATCCGCAGATGAACTACATAGTGAGATTCTAAATGAATTAAGAAGTGTCTATAAACAACGCGAAGAAGAGTTAGGATCAGAAAACATGCGGCTGCTTGAACGATTACTGGTCCTCAATGCAATTGACCACCATTGGAAAGACCACTTACATAACATTGACTATATTCAGCATGGGATAAGGTTTGAAGGGTATGGAGGAAAAGACCCTATCGTAGTGTTCAAGAGTGAAGCATTGGGTATATTTGAATCCATGTATAAGAATATTGAGAAGCAGGTTAGCGAGTTTATCTTTAAAATGGAAGTTAGCACACAACCTATGCGTCGCATACCAGAAAAACGACAGAGCAGACAACGCCGTCCTGCACAACGAAAACTACCAGACTATAGCAGTCAATCTGAAGCTGAATTTGCTTCACAACAAGCCATGGGAACAGTGCCAAAAGTTGGAAGGAATGAACTCTGTCCATGTGGCAGTGGTGTAAAATACAAGAAGTGTCATGGCAGGTAAAGCAGTTCTCTATATGCAACTTAGTCCGGATGTAATATAATTCTTCATGGAGAAATGAATTGAATTCTGAAAAACCTTATACGCTATCACAGACGTTGCTTGATATTCTGGCATGTCCTGCTTGTAAAGGGAAAATAGTGCATGTAATAGTGCATGTAGAAAAAGAGCAAAAATTGGTATGTCAAGGTGAATGTAAACGTCGATACCCGATTCGCAATGGGATACCAGTCATGTTAATCGACGAAGCCGAATTGCCCGCTTGAGAAGAATAAGTCTATCATCTTTGTATTGGACAGTCAATTTATGCATATCCTTTACTTGAGTTTACGGTGTCCATATCCACCGCAGAGAGGAGACCGTATACGTTCATACCATTTTATCAGGCAGCTTTCAAAACGACATGAAATCACCTTAGTTTTTTTTGCTGAGTCTGATAATGACATTGCTGCAGTCAAACATCTTAGACCTTACTGTAAAAGAATTGAATGGGTTCGTTTCCGTTCTTTCTATGCGAAAGTAAACACCGTAATTAACTTCTTTTCTCGACTACCTTTGCAAGTCCATTATTGGCATTCACAACAGATGCAACATAAGATAAATCAACTTCTGCAAGAGGAAGACATTGATTTAATTCATGCACAACTCTTTCGTATGGGACAATATGTAAAAAATGAAAAACGTATTACTAAGATATTGGATTTATGTGATTCGTTAGCTTTAAATCTGAGTCGTAGGGCAAATTTAGATTGCACACCAAACCGATTTTTGGTAAGATTAGAGGAAAAACGCGTCAGAAGTTATGAAGTTGAGATAATGAAATCATTTGATCGGGGTACAGTCGTAGCACAATTCGATAAAGACTATCTGCTTAAACAAGATGAAAGTCTAGACTTATCCGTTGTACCGATGGGAGTTGATTTAAAGTACTTTCATCAGAACAGTACCGATGAAAGTATAAGCACAGAAACCGACATTCAATCTGTTTTCCATAGCGGATTGACTCCCGAAGGATCTATAAACCTGCTTTTTACAGGCACTATGAACTATTTTCCAAATTCTGATGCTGTAATTTATTTTTGTGAAGACATTTTGCCACTGATACAAGAACGTTATCCTGATGTATCTTTTCAAATTGTGGGTAATCATCCTACTAACCAAGTAAAGCAGCTGGAAAGAAATAGTGGTGTATTTGTTAGAGGCTATGTGCCAGATATACGACCTTACTTTGAGAAAGCAACAATATTTGTTGCCCCCTTAAGAGCAGGTTCAGGTATACAAACTAAGAACTTAGAAGCAATGGCTATGCAGACACCAGTTGTTACAACTTCCATTGGAGCGATGGGTTTAGAAGCGGAACGTGAGAGGGAAATCGTCATTGCAGATACACCTGAAGATTTTGCTGAAAACGTTATAGATTTGATTGAGAATCGTGATAGGCGTGAAAGTATCGCAAGAGCAGGTAGAAAAAAAGTTGAAGACATTTATGATTGGCATGTACTTGTTGAGCGATTGGAAAAGGTTTATGCTAGAACCTGATTGCAGAAATAGCCGAGGGAGGTAATATGGAAAAAACAAGAGGCAGATGGAGTTCCTCAATTGTATCTGATTTTTTCCTTGTTAATCTTGCATTTATATTAACATACTTTACATGTATACAGCTTAACTTTGATTTAATTGCACAATTCAAGCGACTAACGATATTTTCGAATGCAGGTATATATCCTCTATTATTAGGCATAAGTGCTGTTGCCACATTGGTTCGACTTGTTACCTTCTTATGTTTTCGTCTATATAAACCTATTTGGCAACATGCTGGCGTAAAAGAATTCCGTTCTATCATCTATGCAGTTTGTGTGTCAGGATTAGTTTTATATGCAATCTCGATATTTTTCCTAGGATTTGATAGATGGAGTTTTTTCTTAGTTGACATTTTCTACAATGCATTCATCATTGGATTTTCTAAGTTCTCATATAAGTTATTCCGTGAAGGTAGACATAAAGAGGTTGCATTACCCCGCACAAAGGTCTTGATTGTTGGAGCTGGGGCGGCTGGAATCGGTGTATTGAAAGAATTACGGACACATCCTGAAAAAGGTTATCTTCCTATAGGTTTTATTGATGACAATTTGCAGAAAGTCGGCAAAACGATCGCGGGACTTGAGGTGCTTGGCACAACACGGGATCTTACCTATATCGCAAGAAAACGGACGATTGAAGAAGTTATAATCGCTATGCCATCTGCTCCAGGTGGTAAGATAAGGGACATTATTCGTCAGTGTGAATATAGAAGATGTCAGTGCAAAATTGTACCGAGTATACATGCGATCCTTGAAGGAAAGGTTAGTATCAATCATATCCGTGAAGTCAAATTAGAAGATCTTCTAAACCGTTCTACATCTCAAATAGATTTGGTTGAAATTTCAAAATATTTATCCGGTAAACGCGTGATGGTTACGGGGGCGGGTGGGTCTATCGGTTCTGAATTGTGCAGACAAGTTGCTAAACTTGATCCGGCATTATTGATCTTATTTGGTCGAGGCGAAAACAGCATTTATCACATTGATATGGAATTGCGGGAATTGGATCCGCCAATTAATCGCGAGCTTGTAATAGGTGATATTCGTGATAATTCCAAAGTTTTCCAGATAATCAAACGATATAAACCCCATATTATATTCCATGCTGCTGCACACAAACACGTCAAATTCATGGAAGCACATCCAGACGAAGCAGTAAAAAATAATATTGTTGGTACAAAGAACCTTATCGATTCTGCTATCAAGCATCATGTAGAGGCATTTATACTTGTTTCATCTGACAAATCGGTTAATCCTACGAGTGTCTACGGTGCATCCAAACGCGTAACTGAGAAGTTAATACAATGTAAAGCGAATAGAAACGGAACCAAATTTATCGCTGTTCGTTTTGGAAATGTTATCGGCAGCCGAGCAAGCGTAATACCTAACTTTAAGAGACAGATCGCAAAGGGAGGCCCCGTTACGGTCACACATAGAGAAGCTACACGTTACTTTATGACGATTCCTGAAGCAGTCCAACTCCTAATTCAGGCAGGAGCAATGGGTAATGGCGGTGAAATCTTGATGTTAGATATGGGAGAACCGATAAAGATCCTGGACCTCGCAAGAGACTTAATTCGACTTTCCGGTTTAGAATTGGATATAGACATTAAGATAGACTTTACAGGATTGGAACCCGGTGAGAAACTCTATGAAGAATTACTCACTCCGCAAGAAGGGGTTACGGCAACCAAACACCAACGTATCTTTGTTGCCCAATTAGAGACGATTGCGGAGGAGCAGTTGCTCTCTCAGATAGATGAACTGTCTAATTTTGCCGATACACTTGATACAGATGAGATTATTGCAAAACTGCAAGAGTTAGTTCCTACTTATGAACCCAATCGTGCATTTATACAAAGTCGTGAAACAGAAAACCAAGAGAATATAAGAAGACATCTGATGAGTTCAAACCAAGACATTGAGTCGACCGAACCTTCGGATACAGAAAGAGGTGTATAATGATCACTCAGGATTCTCCACAACAAGATTGTTTCACAGCCATTGACGAATCCCCAACGTGTATTAAAGGCTCAGGTGGGTCACGTTGTATAAAACGGAGTTTTGATTTTGTCTTAGCCCTTATATTCTTTACAATTACATCCCCTATTTTCGTAGTTAGTATTTTTCTTGCAAAATTCCAATCGCGTGGACCTGTCTTTTACAAAGCAACAAGAGTTGGGAAGAGTGGTAAGTTATTTAAAATGTATAAATTCCGGACAATGGTCGAAAACGCAGATCAAATTGGGATTGGTCTAACAACGCATCGTGATGTTCGCGTCACTCGGATTGGTGGATTCTTGCGGAAGTTGAAATTTGACGAACTACCTAATCTAATCAATGTTGTAAAAGGGGACATGAGTCTTATAGGACCTCGACCTGAGTCTCCTGATTATGTCAAATTCTACTCAGAAAAACAAAAACAGGTATTGCAAGTAAAACCGGGTATTACCGGTCCCTCACAAATTGTCAATAGAGACGAAGAGAAAAAACTGAAAACTAAAGATAATCCTGAACATTATTACATTACGGAATTAATGCCAGAAAAGTTAGAACTTGACTTACATTACGTTGCAACTCAGAGTTTCTTTCGTGATATCGTCTGGTTAATCAGAACGCTTTGGGTTATCTTTTTTCCATACTGATTAAACCAACGTATACTCACCTCGTAGGGAAGTTATACTATGAGAAAGAAAAACGTATACCTGATCATACTTGTGATTGTGATACTGTTCTTTGTTACTTTAATATTGCCTTTTGTCATCAACCCACCGACAATCGGTCCAAGGGTAGCAGTGATTGATATTCCAGGTATCATTACTAAATCAGATGCTACGATTAAACTTATCCATACATACCGAGATGATCCAAATGTGAAGGCAATTGTTTTAAGGATCAACTCACCTGGTGGCAGTGTTTCACCTGTTCAGGAAATACATCGTGAATTAACGAAGTTGGATAAACCGATAGTAACGTCTATGGGGGGGACAGCGGCTTCCGGTGGGTATTATATAGCATGTGCAGCAGATACTATTATCGCTAATCCAGGAACACTGACTGGCAGCATCGGTGTCATCATGCAGTTTACCAAATTAAAGGGTCTTTACGAGAAGGTCGGGGTGGAGCAAGTGGTCATTAAGAGCGGTCAATTCAAAGATGCTGGATCCATGTTCCGTGACCTTTCAGTTGAAGATAAAGCCATACTTCAAGAGACTGTAGATGATGTCTATAATCAATTTGTTGACGCTATCCATCAATCACGTAATGAACGCCTAACACGTGATGAAATCGTTGAACTTGCAGATGGGAGGATCTACTCTGGCAACCAAGCTCTATCACACAAACTGATTGATCAAATAGGTAACCTGCAAGATGCAATAGTGGTTGCTGGAAAACTCGGTAAAATTGAAGGAACACCCAAAATTCTCCGAAAAGAGCGCAGGTCTTCTCTGCTTGAACAACTTATTGGTATTGAACACAATTCTCAAATTGATAATCTCATCAGTTTCCCTGGTGTTACTTTCCGATATGAACTTAGTTTCGGTGATTAGCAACGAGTCATCATGAGTCGCACATACAAGATTAATTCCGATTGGGAAAGCCTTTCGAATGAAATAGTTAAGCCGAATCAACACATCATGGTTCTGGGTGCATTAGATGCAGGTAAAACTACCTTTTGTCAATATCTTATTGAAGTCGCCATAGATCGAGGTATAAAATCTGCTCTCATAGATACCGACATAGGACAATCTTTCATCGGTCCTCCGACGACCATAGGTATGAAACTATTCCCTTCCTGTGATGTTTCTATTGGAAAATCTTTGGATGCGGTGAACGTTAAACAGAATCAGATCGTTGAAGATGAGAACACTGTTGCCTACTCATTGAATGCTGATTCCCTATATTTTGTGGGGGCAATATCCCCCGTAAGAAACCTACTACCCGTATTAACAGGTACTCGTCTGATGGTAGATGCAGCACGGGAAGTATCTTCCGATTTTATCGTTATTGATACAACTGGTTATATTCATGAAAACGCTGCTGTGATGCTCAAACAACAGAAAATAGACATAGTTCGACCACATCATATAGTCTGTATAGGACGTTCAAGAGAAATGGAAACAATCACCGCAAGTTACAAAATGATGGATTGGTTAAAGATACACTATTTGCCAGTACATAAAATGGCGCGTATAAAAAGTACTCAGAGCCGTCAAGAAAATCGTCGGACGAAGTTTAAGACGTATTTTGAAAACACCGTAATTCAGAACATTACATTCTCAGAGATATGCAGTGCACGTACACCTTTCTTCAAAGGAAGAATTGCGAATCAGAGGGAAGTAGAAATTCTTGTGGAACTTACTGAAGAAGATATATTATATGCTGAATGGGGGCATCGAGAATTAGCAATTATTACCAACAGAAGATTAACATCAAATACTATAAGGAAAATCAAGGACTATCTAAGTTTGCAGAACGTATTTACAGAGTCTACCACCTATTTTCATAGAAAAAACGTCGGTTTAGTTGATAGCTCAGGTGCTACGATAGGTATCGGTATAATAGACTCTATTGATTTCCAAAATCAAAAAATTAGAATTCGTTGCCATACAAGTACCCTAAATAAAACAGCCGTAATTCAGTTTGGAGATTATCAGCATTTTGAAAAAAACTCTAAACCGTCTAATTGGAACGATACCCCCGCAAGAGAAGAGAGTACTTAATCAGTTCTTAGATTATTTGAGACGATACAGAGTTTCTATCTTTATCGCTATGGGGTGTGCATTAGTCGTATCAATCTGTGAACTTGGAAGGATGCAACTCTTAGCTGATACGCTTGACTCCTTAAAAGAACTTGAAAACTTCAAGGATTCAAACGTTGACAAAACCATCCGCATTTTATATCATGAACCGCATTTTCAAGGTTTCGATATCATATTGACTGGTACGGGTGATGCTTTCCGTTTCTATTTCTGGATCTTACTGAGTGTACTTGCAATCGTCATGGTAAAAGGAGTCTTTGTCTATTTTAGCGATTTTCTGATGGACAGAGTTGGCAATAAGGTTAGTTTAAGGATACGGAATGAGCTATACGATAAAATCATTTCGACTTCACTTGGGAAAATTTCGCAACAACACAGTGGCGATATAATGACGCGGGTTACAGATGATGTCCGAGGTATGCAGCAAGCCGTTACAGCTACTGCGTCAATCATGCGTGCTGTGATTCAGGTTGTCATTTTTGTGTCTGTGATGCTGTATAAGAGCATTCTGATGACTCTGCTCTCAATTCTTGTTCTCCCATTCGTTGCATATTTCATTTATCGTATCGGTGGTAGAGTCAGAAAAGCAAGCAAGGAAATACAAGAGAAAAGTTCTGACATTTATACACAGCTTAAGGAGACATTATCTGGTATCAGTATCATAAAGAGTTTTACTGCGGAAGAATTTGAGAGGAAACGATTTGAAGACATCACGACATCACAATACCGCATGGCAATTCGGCGTTCTCGGTTTGCAATACTTCTGCCACCGTTGATTGAATGGTTGGGCGCAATAGGTATCGCTTTGGTCTTTGGTCTGGGTTGTTGGCAAGTCATAAACGGGTCGTTAACAATCGGTTGGTTTGCAGGTTATATCGTGATGGTAGCCTTAATGTATAAACCTGTCAAAATTATCGGTACTGTAAACAGTGTATTACAGCAGAGTCTGGCTTCAGGTGAACGTATCTTTAATCTGATGGACATTAAAAGAGAACAGAACAGATCTTCAGAGAAAGAAACGGAACTAAGCAATGTCCAAGGTGTAGTAGAATTCCGAGATGTCAATTTCGCCTATAAGGAAGAATTGGTCGTGAAGAATGTCAGTTTCAAGGCTGACCCCGGTCAAGTAATTGCTTTTGTCGGTCCAAGTGGTAGTGGTAAAACAACACTATTGCATCTGTTGCAAAGATTCTATAATGTAAGTTCTGGATCAATACTAATTGATGAAATTCCAGTTGATTTAGTCTCGCTTGAATCACTCAGACAGAACATTGCCCTTGTCCCACAGGATACATTTCTGTTTGATGGAACAGTTCAAGAAAATATCGCTTACGGAACACCGGAGGCAAGCTTGCAAGTTATTGCAGATGCCGCCCAAAAAGCAAACGCACACGATTTTATTATGTCCATGACAGATAGATATAATGCACAAATTGGCGAATCAGGTGGTAAACTTTCAGGGGGTGAACAACAAAGAATTTCAATTGCACGCGCATTTTTGAAAGATGCTCCAATTCTGATTCTAGATGAAGCAACTTCTGCACTAGATTCTCAATCTGAGACAATCATACAGAAATCGCTACAAGAGTTGATGCATGGAAGAACATGCTTTATAATTGCACATCGACTTTCAACTGTTCAACGCGCGGATACGATCCTTGTATTGGAAGACGGCAGTATCGTTGAAAAGGGAACACATGCAGACTTAGTTGAAAAAGGCGGACTCTATCAAAAAATGTGTGAACGACAGATCTTTGAATAAGTTCCAATATTGTTAATATTTATTTGACAAACAATCTGGTTTCTGTTATAATACCTGTTACATAAAGATGATTAGCATTTTAATGAATTCATTGAAAAAAGACGGTCTGTAAACTATTTCTACTTAGATTCGTCTCATATAGTGCAGACCTAACTAAACACATATAAACACATAATAGCATCAGGCTTTCAACAGATTCTATATTTTGGCGGCATTTACTGAATTACATTGGTAAAATTACAACTCACATAGACACGAAGAAATCTCAGAACAGTTAGTTCAGTTTAATCCTTGTTTTGTTATTGCACCCTTAAGGTCTGATTCTCTGTAGATGGCTTCAGTTAGGTCTACCTCATATAGATATGCGTTCTTGAAATTAGCACCAAGTAACACAACACCTTCTAATTTGATTTCGCCAAAAATTGCTTCTTCAAGGTTAGCACTCTCAAATGTTGTAAGATTGCCGAACGGTGCAGTGGGTATACACTTTGGACACCCCATTGTCGCTCTTCGCAAGTTAGCATGACGGAAATTAGTGCCAGAAAGTAGACTCCCACTCAGGAATGCTCCAAACAAATTTGCGTTCTCGAGTTTTGCTTCTGTTAGATTAGCACCGACAAAATAGGTCCTTAATAACGTTGCGTTTGACAGATCGGCACCGGTCAAATCAGCATCGTTTAGATTAGCATCAGTCAGATCAGCACAACTTAAATTTGCATCAGTCAGATCAGCACAACTTAAATTTGCATTGCTTAAATCTGACGAGGACAGATCCGCACCAACAAGCGATCGGTTGGATAGGTCGATATTGGATAAGTTTTCAGTGGCGAGTGATGCACCCGTTAAGATTCTTTTGATTACATCAGATTGAAGTTTTTCTTGCATAAGATGTCTCCTTTATTCATAGTAATGGTGTATTTATAGTAATGTTTTTAGACTACAAGAACTTATAGTATTTCGTGCAACAGAAACAAGTTGAAACAGATACAATGATTAGACGTATTTTACCTCATTATATTCCAATTTTCTACAGTAATTATGCAACAATTCGACATGGATTTGTAATTCACCTATTATATTCAAGATTGTTCAATAGAGTATCATTGATTATGTGATTGAAATTAGATTAGCATTGAAATAAGGAAAATCAAAATGAAAGATTATAACCCAATTGATTCAGTAGAGTTTGAAGTGCTTGCTTCAGAAGAAAAAAAGGAGGACAGCACTGCTCCTATCAAAGATGAAACATTTGCATACTTGCAGACAATTGCAAAAACGCCTCTTTTGGAACCTGAACAAGAAAGAGAACTCTTTGCATTATACCAAGAGGGTGTACAAGCGTTTACATCAAACTTTAAACTGCTTCCGATGTGGGTGTTAAATGCCTTGGAGTATCCAACAAAAAGTCGTAAAACGCCAGGGCACAAAGTAAATCCATTTCAGAAAGATCACGGACGTATCATTGATCAAATATCATTGTATTTGCAATCTATAGAGAGCATCTTAGATAGATTGAATAAAAATCAACAAAAGTTAGATAAAACGCAAGTGGACCTCCTAACAGGAAATCTGCACATCCTCAAGGAATACCTGACCAAACCTGAATATTCTAATATTGTGAGTCATGATTTTCTGCAAGTTGGTTATCTTGCTATTATAAGTGCAATCGAAAGTTGGAGTCCTGAACGCGGTCGATCATTCCGTTCATTCGCAAGTGAAACAGTTCGTAAAAATTTAGATTCTTTACTAAAAAAACCTGAACTGACGTTCAAATCCGAGAATGATCAAGATATTACATCTGTTCAAAGTTCTGAATACGATTCTATTCTAAACGCAGAACCCATTGATAAGCATGAAGAACTGCGCTTGCTTGAGACATTCAACATCACTTTATACGAGATCAATCAACTCTTGGATAAATTACCTACTGACTTCTTGAATGAGATTACTTACTCCAATATTGTCAAAACTTCAGATAAGGAGTGTAGTCCAAACACACTAGATCCACTATTGGAAACTATTCAGACAGAATTGGGACATCTCAAGAACGTTCTATCCAAACTAACCGAAGCTGATGAACTTGCACACGGTACAAAAATGAAAATTGTTGAAGCAAACCTAAGATTAGTGGCAAGTATAGCAAAACAGCATCATTTTAATAGAACCGCTCTCACCTTCCTCGATCTGATGCAGGAAGGTAGCATCGGTCTGATGAAAGCTGTTGAAAAATTCGACCACACACTACGCTTCCGTTTCAGTACTTATGCAACGTGGTGGGTAATGCAGTCAATAAAACGTGCAATCGACCAACAAGGTCAGATCATTCGTGTCCCATGTTATATTGGCGAGACACGTCGGTTGATAAAACAGGTGCAATCTAATCTTACTATCAAACTAGGACGTGAACCAACTACAAAAGAAATTGCTCAGGAGGTGAAACTTTCTGAGAAAAAGGTTGATGAAATCTTACAAGCAACAAGAGACCCGATTTCATTAGACGCACCGATAAATGAGGCATCACCTGAGGTGTCCTTTCGTGAAATCATACCAGACCACTCACAGATTACACCTGAAACAGAATTAGTTAACTACTCCAAAATTGAGGCGTTGGAAGAAGTTCTCAATAGAACGCTCAATCCTCGTGAAACACATGTGATTGTGCTACGATACGGGTTAATTGATGGAACAGAATACACCCTCGCTGAAATTGGTACGAAACTTCAGATTAGTCGTGAACGCGTCCGACAGATTGAAGTAGAGGCACTAAATAAACTCAGAAGGAACGAACCAAAAGAATTGCTCTTAGAACTATTTCAAAAATGACGATTCTATTCACAGCAGCAGATAATACGAAATGAAACATCTGCTGATGATGTATGAATCCGTTTCCTTTCGTATCCGTTTCATTTGGAATTCGGCTAAATGGAAATCGTCTTTATTCCAATTATCCCTACCAAAGGACTATCCCCAATTGAAAATCGTGTATTTTGACTGCTTCTCTGGCATTAGTGGTGATATGGTTCTCGGAGCTCTTGTTGACATAGGAATCAACCCAGATTATATCAAAACAGAATTATCAAAACTTAAATTGGATGAAGAATTCAGTCTTGATTTTCGTAAGACAGAGAAACACGGCATTTTTGGTACGCAAGCTAAAGTTGAAATTCGTGAACATTCCCAAGAAAGCAAACAACCCAAACACTCACATGTTCACAGCAGACAACTTTCCGATATACTCAATCTCATTGATTCAAGTGAATTAGACTCAACCGTTGGTGAAAAATCAAAAAACATCTTTGACAGGCTTGCTGAAGCAGAGGCTAAAGTACACAATACTGAAAAAGAAAATGTGTACCTCCATGAAGTGAGTGGCATTGATTCTATAGTTGACATCGTCGGAACAGTCATCGGACTCAATAAACTCGGAGCAGAGAAGATATACGCTTCTCCTCTCTCTCTCGGTCACGGTCTTGTTGAATGTTCTCACGGTATGATGCCTATTCCTGTCCCTGGTACGATGGCTCTGTTGCAGGATATACCCATTCGTCAAACAGAAATTCCTAAAGAATTAGTCACCCCAACAGGCGCAGCGATTATTTCAACACTTGCTGATAAATTTGGAGTCATGCCTAAAATGACGATATCTAATGTTGGATATGGTGCTGGTTCAAGAGACCTTGAACCGCAACCAAACCTACTACGAATATGTATAGGCGAAATCTCGACCTTGCCTGAAACGAATGACTGTATAGAAATTATAGAAACAAATGTAGATGACATGTCACCTGAAGTTTCGGTGTATGTCATGGAGAAATTATTTGATTGTGGTGCGTTAGATGTTTTTTTTGTCCCGCTTCTCATGAAAAAGGGACGACCAGCAATACAGATCAATGTAATTTGTTCTGCAGAAAACAGTCAGAAACTGATGCATATCCTCCTCACAGAAACCACCACTTTCGGTGTTAGGTATTACGCTGCTGATCGTGTTACACTCAAACGCGAGATTGTTGAAATCACCACCCCGTGGGGACCTATCCGTGCCAAACGGGGTTACCTAAACGGCATTTCAATTAAGACAGTTCCTGAGTATGAAGATTGTAAGAGCATCGCTGAACAGACCGGAGTCCCGCTGCAAACAGTTTTCCAGGAAGCACTTCGCAATATTTGAAAGCAACTTAGTGTATGCACACAATACATCCTATTTACGAACACCTATCACAGTTGTTACACCTATAATTCTCTGACACATCCTCTCCGAAATAATCGCGAATAATTTTCATTCTGCATCCATCAGAAGTTGCATAGTAGACCATTTTATCTATTCTGCTTTTTCTATGTTTCACATAGTCACCAAAGCCCATCTGTTCTTCCGATATTGAAGCAAAAAACTCGCTATCTTGTCGTATTTCAATCAGCATTAATTCATCCTTACCCCAATACTGAAGATGTCCTTCATTCTGCAGTTCAACGAGTTGTTCCATAACAGACTTCGGACTAAGTTCAAGCGTTTGACAAAAACTCAATATATCTGTCACACGTTGTTGTCTAAGGTGTGAATAGAGTTTTGACTGCTCAAAATTGGTTTCTTTAGGTTGCGATCTAAATGCCACTGATACACGAGAAGGTAGATTATTCCATCTCTTAATAAATCCCAATTTCTCTAAATAAGAGAGACCGACCTGTAATTTTGTGTCCTTAAAACCTATTCTCCATGCTAATTCATCCATTGCAATCAATCGATATTCACCAACACCATTGATATATTCAAGCTCTTGTAAGAGTCTGTGCAGTGAGGATTTATCTGGAGCATTTTCTCTAATGAACCATTCATGTAACTCAGTATCTTTATGCATATAAAGCAGGATGCACGCTGACGGTTCTCCATCTCTACCTGCGCGTCCAATTTCTTGACAGTATTCCTCCAACGTTCCAGTCACTGTCCAATGAATTATTAAACGGATATCTGGTTTATCTATCCCCATACCGAATGCATTCGTTGCAGCAACGATGTTTAGCCCGTTTGTGCTATTGTCAAAGAACGCTTCTTGTATATGTTTACGTTCAGCAGTCTCTCTACCAGCGTGGTAAAAATCAGCGGAATATCCTTGTCCCTGAAGGAAGTTTGCTATCTCCTCCGTTTCTCTGCGGCGTCCCGCATATATGATACCTTTACCTATAAACGAAGATACATACTGTTTAAGGAGTTCGTATTTCTGTTCCTCTTTGTCTTTCCCTTCAATTGCATTAACTCTGAGACTTAAATTGGGACGTTCAATTCCTCCGACCAATACCTTAGGTTCTGTGATTTTCAGGACCCGTAACACATCATCCCGAATGTCTGGGGGGGCAGTCGCGGTGAATAACGCAATAGACTTAGGAAACAGTGAGTCAATAGCGTTACAGATAGACAGATATGCTGGACGGAAGTCGTGACCCCATTGAGAGATACAGTGTGCTTCATCAATCACAAACAATGAAATAAGAGAAGTGTTTAATAGGTCTAAGAACCTTCTACTATGAAGTCTTTCAGGTGAAACATATATGAGTTTGACATCCCCATTCTGAATACGGTTCATTTCCTTACGGTTCTCATCCCAAGATTGCATACTATTGATGAGAGAAACGTGTTTTATGCCTTGTTGCCTTAAAGTATCAACCTGATCTTTCATTAAGGATATTAAGGGTGATACTACAACGGTTAAACCTGGTAACATCAGTGCTGGTAGTTGGTAACATACCGACTTACCGTGTCCGGTTGGGTATACAGCAAAAACATCTTCACCGTTGAGGATTGTCTCAATTATCTCACGTTGACCGCCCCGAAAATCCTTATATTGGAAATGCTTCTCTAATTCAGTTAATAGTTGATCATCCTCCACTTCAGGTCGTGATATACTTGCATCTGTATCAAGCGTGATGGTACTATTGAGTATACTATCTACCTCGCTTAATAGATTTTGTAGATTACGCATTTACAACATATCCGTATGTTTGAAGGACTAAGATGGTTTGATTAGGGAAAAAAACGGAACCTGAAAATATGAAAAATGGCTGCCACACCATCTTTCCAACTTACAGTTTTTCCTTCATGATAGTCTCTACCTCGGTAACTGATCGGCACGTCAACAATATTACACTTTCGTTTTGCCAATTTTGCGGTAATCTCCGGTTCAAAACCGAACCTATCTGAAGTAAGTGATATATCCTTCAATATATCCGATTTGATTACCTTGTAGCAGGTTTCCATGTCTGTGATTTTTGTGCCGTTCACAAGATTTGAAAGAAAGGTTAGAAATCTATTTGCAAGGTAACTTCTTAATAAACCTTCCTGTTTACCTTCCATAAAACGCGACCCATACACGACATCTGCAGTCTCATTTAGAATTGGCTCAAGTAATTTTGGATAGTCTTGCGGGTCATATTCCAAATCCGCATCTTGAATCAAAGTAATATCTCCAGTTATATGTTCAAAACCTGATCTTAGAGTCGCTCCCTTACCCTGATTGATCTCATGATAGAATATTTTAGCATCATTATCGTCTGAATTTTGGAGTTTTTCCAATATCTCACGAGTGCCATCGGTTGAACAATCATCAACCAAGATCAGTTCCTTTTCCAATCCGATTTCAACTGCCTCTATCTGTCTGAGAACCTCTTCTAAATGGTCCGCTTCATTGTAAATCGGAATCACTATGGATAGTGTCTGCGCCATCCAGATTCCCCCAGTTTGTTTATTGTTATACCATTTCTATTAGATTTTCCATCATTACCGACTTTTAGATATGAAACGGAGAACGGCACAATCTAACAGATTGTGCTACAATAAAGAAGTATTATCAATTAAAAATGGTATTAGATAAAATCCTCGGATCATTGCTGAGAATTAAGTAAGACAAAACCAACATAGAAAAGAATACCCGATTTAGCAATATTATGCAAGCGTTTTTCCTCAAGCATCGGAATTTGACAACAGGATGTTAATCTGATATGATAGAATCCATTCAACAATAGATGGGAGGGAAACATGACACTTATTTCCATGATTGAAGATTCAATTCTGCAGCATGCTAATGAACCCGCTTTAGCATATAAACAGAAAGGTGATACATATCAAGACATCTCTTATTCTGACTTCGGTGACTCTATTCAACAGTTCAGTAACGGCTTACGTTCTTTAGGTGTAGAAAAAGGCGATAGAATCGCGATCTTATCTGAGAATCGACCTGAATGGGCAATCTCAGACTTTAGTATTCTGAAAATAGGCGCGATTAATGTTCCGATGTTCTCAACACTTACCGCTGCACAGGTTGCTTATATCCTGAATGATTCTGGAGCAAAAATTATATGTGTATCCACTGTTAAGCAACTAGAGAAAGTGGTTACAATTCGTGACAATCTAGAAACACTTGAAACTATTATCCTCTATGATTCAACTGAAGACGAATTACCCGATGGTGTTGTCAGTTTTGCTGATGTCCGCAAAAACGGAAAAGACATAGAAATAGAGAATGATAATAACGTAACTGAAGATGACATTGCAACGATCATTTACACATCTGGAACTACAGGAAATCCTAAGGGTGTCATGTTAACGCATGCGAATTTCCTGTTCAATTTCAATGCTTGTAAATCTCTCGTTGATGTCGGAGAAACTGATGTTTTATTATCTTTCCTACCGTTATCACATGTATTTGAAAGACTTGGTGGACACTATGTTCCACTGTTTTCTGGTGCAAAAATTGCCTATGCTGAGAATACATTCACAGTAGCACAGAATATGCAAGAGGTATCACCAACTGTGATGCTTAGTGTTCCCCGTTTATATGAAACAATGCATGACAGAGTATTACGCGCGGTTGAAGCGGGGTCATCACTCAAACAGAAAATATTTCACTGGGGTGTGGCTGTCGGCTCAAAAATCAGTTCAAGTATCCAACAAGGACAGAAACCCTCTGTAATCTTAAGTATCAAGCAAAGTATTGCTGACAAATTAGTTTTCGCAAAATTGAAAGCAGCCACAGGTGGAAATCTTAGGTTTTTCATATCCGGTGGTGCCGCATTACCACAGTCCATCGCTGAGTTTTTTCACGCAGCGGGAATACTGATATTGGAGGGATATGGACTCACCGAAACATCTCCTGTCATTAGTCTCAATTATCCTGACAAATGGAAATTTGGTACAGTGGGTGTACCTGTTCCCGGTATAGAAGTACAGATTGCAGAAGATGGGGAAATATTAACTCGGGGTCCGCACGTGATGAAGGGGTACTTCAATAATGATGAAGCAACAGCAGAAGTGATTGACTCAGAGGGATGGTTTTATACAGGAGACATTGGCTTAATAGACGAAGACGGTTTTATCAAAATAACTGATAGGAAGAAAAATATCATCGTCCTATCAAATGGGAAGAATGTCGCACCGCAACCGATAGAAAGTCAACTCATACAGAGTCCGTTTATCAACCAGATTATGTTAGTAGGGAATGAAAGGAAGAACGTTGCTGCTCTGATAGTACCGAACTTTGATGCTCTAAAATCGTGGGGAACAGAAAACGGGTTAGATACTTCGGAAATTAGTAAGATGTTAAAAACACGAGAGGTACAGCAACACATTCAGAAGGAAATTCGGGAAAGGTTGACAGATTTTGCTGACTTTGAACAGGTCCGGAGGTTCGCTTTACTTGAAAGAGAATTCTCTCAGGAGGAAGATGAAATGACTCCAACTCTGAAATTAAAACGTAACGTGATTATAGAAAAATTCTCAGATGAAATAGAGGGAATGTATCCAGAAGAATCGTAGGGGCGAGGTCACCTCGCCCGTAGGGATTAGGAAACCTAACCCCTACGATAAGAATATCCAGAAGAATCGTAGGGGCGAGGTCACACCTCTCCCGTTTGGATTAGGAAACCTAACCCCTACGATAAGAATTTGCTTCTATAATATCCAATTATCTATCGGATCTGTAGACCTAACAATATGCATCCCCGCATCGGAAAAACTTGCAAAAGCAGCGTCAGCTGCATCAGTATAGTCTACAATATCGGGAACAACAACGGGTGATGTCAAATCTTCAACGAGATACACCTTTTCAGCTAAACTGGCATCAGTCTGTTGTATCTCATGCAAAAGATCACTGACTGTCCAAGCAACACAGTGACTTTTTGCTTGTCCAGCAATAATCAGACGATCATATTCTAATAGCATCTGAAGAAACGCATTATTCTTTTGTGCAATAGGTTTCCCGTCCTCATCATAAAGCACTTCAGGACGTAACACTGAGTAATTCTCTGTGAGTGGATTCTGTCCTTTTAGTTCGTAATGTGTCTGACTTTGTCTGACAATTGCATAGAAAAAGCACGCCTCATCAACAGCGGAGACAACAGCATGTCCAATTCCACCCAGCATGGCATGGTAAGGCCATATTGTCAGTGGATACTTCCCATCAGCGGTGAGTGTTTTGACATAGTGATTGACATAAGTTTCTAACCAAGCTAATTTATCTAAATCACGAGACAGGTTATCAGCTATAGCAGGATTTACACGCCATTTTCCTGTTTCAATATCTTCTTGAGTGATAAGTGTCTGTAGTGGTGTTGGGTGTTTTCCCGCATCATCAATCCAGAATATCTCGTGGAATATCTGCATTGTTGTATGCGTATCTAATGTACACGCAATTTTAGTTATGTTCTGAAGATTGTGATAGATGAATTGACACAAGCGGACGTTGTCTTCAACAGCACCCTGACCTGACCTGCCACCAACAAACAACTCATAGTCTGGAATACAGAAAGTATTCTGGACATCAATCAGCAGCAAGCAGGTTCTAAGGTTATCCTCAGATGCAGGTGCAATTTTATATCTTTCTGACCATTCACGTGCAACTGTGAGATGCAATTGATACGGTATTCTCCAAACCCTACCTACAGTTGTTTCATTGAAATGGTTAGGAATTGGAAGATGATTATTCTGATGGTTAATAGGCATTTTCCATCTCAGACTTTATCTATGTCTTACCAATAGACATGTTTCAGTTCTTACTATCTTATACTTTTCAAGTGCCTTTAAAAGTGTAGGATTCATCGGATTGTTTCAAGACCACGTGCCGTTATTTTATAATACAACGCGTTTTCTTACAACAAAAAACGGTTTTAAACGTCTAATAGATCAGATAGTTCTTTAGGGACCAAAGTATTTATTAAATTATGTATACAATTTCAAAATATCTCGTTATATAAGTATGTCTATGTTATCAGATTTATAACATTTCACAGATTTATGGAACTTTTCATCAACTGTGGCATACTTATATATTAGTATGTATATTAGTATGTATATTAGATATATGTATATTAGATATATGTATATTAGATATATGTATATTAGATATATGTATATTAGATATATGTATATTAGATATATGTATATTAGATATATGTATATTAGATATATGTATATTAGATATATGTATATTAGATATATGTATATTAGATATATGTATATTAGATAATATTGGCAATAGAAGGTGTTTACTTATGCGTAGGAGCAGAGAACGACGACCAGAAATTAAGGAGAAACTTGATCAAGCCGATAGAAGGTTTCGCGAAGCACAAGGACGCTTACGTTGGAGAGTCGATGAAGCAAAGATACCTCTCACTGTCCAGGAAAAACATGGCATCTCCCAATTGAAAGGTCAAGTCTTAATTATATCATATAGCGATTCCTTACAACAAAGGATTAAGGATGTACTTGTATCCGAGAACTATAGATGTGATATCGCTGAACGTAGTTCTATCGCTGTTGGTATGCTAAAAATGGCTAAGTATGAGTTAATAATAGTTGACTTCACTCGGTTTAGAAGATCCAATATTTTTTCGTTCGTCAGACGATTTCAACCCCATGTAAAGATAATCTCTATCGTATCAGATGAAAGAAGAGCACGTGATCTCATGAGATATGGGAGTTACAGTTATCTTGTTGGAAGGAACTTTGACACAGAACAACTCCGTACATGCCTTGTTAGTTCACTCAGGATGAAGCATAGGGTTTGCGGGTTGCAGGTCCGTGGAGAAAAGTGCAATCGATCTTGTGTCAATAGTTATCAGACAGAAGAAGACTTTATGGATGATGCAGAGGAATTCTTGGAACCTGAAATAAACCCGGACAATCGCTACCATCCATTTCCATCAGAATAGAATGGCTTGTCAATCAGGTATAAGATGGTGAAGAATTTAGAATATAAAGTGCAATATGAGTCGCTTGATAGGATACTCCCAAAACTGAGGATTTTAGGTGCAACACACCGTGAGACTACTCACCAAGTGGATACATACTTCAACAGTCCCAAAGGGAGGTTAAAATTACGCAAAACGGACGATTCGGATGTGAGTTGGCTCATATATTATGAACGTCCGAATAAGAAAGTTTCTCGTTACAGCCTATATAAACTGTGTAAAATCACACAAGGAGCAAGTCTAAGAGAACTCTTGACTGCAGTTTTGCAGATAAAAACAGTCGTCAAAAAAGAAAGAGGATTCTGGATGTATAAAAACACTCGTATTCACTTGGATACAGTTGTTGATTTGGGTCAATACGTAGAGTTAGAGACTGTATTTCAGGGACAGACAGAAACTGATGCCATAGCCGAACATGATCATGTAAAACACACACTTGAACTGAACACCGAGGAACCTATTGCTGTTTCTTATAGTGATATGTCAATACAAAAAACATCAGAAAACTAACACACCATACGTTCCTAATAGATTGGAGAGAACAAGAATGGATTACACACGATTTCGTGAGATACTTGAACTAAAAGAAGATATAGATAGTGTCAAAAGAAGAGAGTTATTAAGAATCTATCTGCAGACCCCTACTTTACCGAAACTGCAAGCAGTTCGTGCTTTGTTGGTTGAGATAAAGAAATCCTTAAATCGGTGTCCAGTTTCAAGACAGAAATGTTTGAAAACTATTAGACGCATGATGTGTCATAGGCACTGAGATGAATAATAGTGATGCTGCATTAGACATGTCCTGACGGTTCAATCTATAGTCTATAAACGTGACTTGATCGCATGCACCAACAGCGGTATCATCAATTCATGATGTCCCGTGAACGTATACCCCTTTCCTCCCATCTCTGTTGGACGTTTTACTACATTTTCCAATGGCCGGTATTGCTGTTGCATGTCAAAGTCAGCTGCAGTGAAATGTGAAACTGTATGTCCAAGATTTCTGGCAATCGTCAGTGCTTTAAGAAAAACTTCGGGGAGAATCACCGCTGAACCAAAATTGAGAATAACACCGCCATCTTCCAACTGTGGCAATAAGTTTGTTAGAATCCTAAAATCTGTGAAACTTGCTTCCCCAATTGCAGCACCATTCGCGCGTGGATGTTGATGTATTGTATCTGTCCCTATAGCAACATGGACTGTAATCGGTATATTCAACTCACTGCAAGATGCAAGTAGACTATATGCGTTGTAGGGTGCATTTAGTTCTTCCAAACTATTTCCCAAGGCTTCCCCCATCCCAATTTTCGAATCAACTGCCTTCTGTATAGCAGCATTCATTAATTTTCCTGTTTCTTCCCACATACCAAACTGTCCATTTTGTAGGTATAGAGAAACGTCCTCAGATGTCTCACCAATCAATGCAATTTCAAAGTCATGGATGCTACTGGCACCATTGAATACAAAAGCTGTGATGATTCCTTGTTTGGCTAATGAGATCAGGAGTGGACTAAGACCACACTTTATAACATGTCCACCCATCATCACGATGACTGCTTTCCGTTTCTGATATGCTATTATGATTCTATCAACGAGATCTAAGAAATGTTCGCCCTTCAGGATTTTAGGTAGGGTATCCAACAACGATGTTATACCTTCACCTATGTCTGAAAAAGTTGAAAAGTCTTTGACTGAGACTTTATTGGTTCGGTCTCGTAATGGAAGGGTCTTTACTTTTGAAATATCAACAGGTTTTACGTTCATGTTCATGGTATTGCTTAATAATAGACTTTGTAAAGACCAACGAGCGGGATCGGTTAAAAGCAGAACAGTAGGGGTGACTAATCAGGTGATAGACAATTGTTGGGGTTTTCATGTAAACAACAAAATCAAAACAAATGTCCTATAAATCTAAACAAGTCATTGTCAATCTCAAATAACTTCGGTATTGTTATTGGTAGTAGTTTCAATAGTATCTATTTTTTTAGTATTAATTTCTACGTCTGTCCGCAGTTTATCAATCTCAAAATTAACAATTTCGAATTTGTCATTTAAAGTTTAATGTTTAATAGGAAAAATGTCAAGTGAAAAAGATTAATTGATTAATTTGATAGGTTTTGCAAGGTTCTTCAGTCTTAAAGTTGAGTGATTCTTCAAAATCACCGAAAACTGAATACCCTTGTAGGTTATGGCAAAAGGTATTGTCAATCTATAAAATTTATGATACAATAACTGCCAAGAGAATAACAATTAATCTGTTGCATAGAGGTGTGATATAATCTGTTGCATAGAGGTGTGATAATGCGTTTTACAAAGACCTTGACTACACTGTTCGTTGCGCTCTGTTTTATCAGTTTCATTACCACAGCACCGGCATTTGGTTTCATTGAACGTGAATATACAATTCGTGAAGTTCTTGATGCATGCACAAACATTGTTTTTGGAGAAATTAAATCTGTAAACAAAAGTCGGTATCAGACGATCGTCAAAGTTAATGAAGATTTAAAAGGAAAAAGTAGTACAACTGAATTAAAGTTCAATCTGTCAACCGGACACTATAAACAGGGATCGTCCCCACAGAAATTGGTGAGACTCTTGAAACCGGGTATGCCGATAATTGTGTTCTATCGTGCTAATAATTACGGTGTTGATAGTATGTGCTTTATAGATAACACTTGGTTTCAAATGCGAGGATATCACCGTAGAAGTCAAAGTTCATGGTGGAGTTTCACACATATTGACCCAATGATGACTCGCACTTTTGATGGAAAAACTGTTGCATTTCAAAAGGTGGTCAGAGATATGTTAAATGGAAAAATGTGGGTTATGGCTACTGAAAACACACTGAAAGCCTATGTCTTAACGGGGAATAGCACTTCACCCACTTGGGGACAAACACATGTTGATACCAACACAATGACTTACGAATACCAAGCATTGCGAAATATCAAAAAGGCGAGTAAACGTCTGATCGCTTTTGAATATACTAAAGCAAGAACACTTCCACACTTAAAAGATGCCGATATATTCTGGATTGGTTATGAAGAGATTTCAAGTTATGGCAGATATCTTTTATCAAAAAGAACTGAACAAGAAATAAAAGACTATGTCAAAAACGGCGGGATAGTTATCGTTTCAGGACAAGACAGCACAATATATAAACCTTGTGGTATTGGATGGCTAGAAGGAAAACTAAAGGGAGTTGAAAGTCAACCTAAAACAGTGTTTATAAAGACTGAACATGCTGATGAACTATTTGCCACACCGAATAAAATCCAATCTGGTAAAATCTATATCGACGATGCATGGATAGATTGGGAAGATGATGATGTGATATTTGCTACTACACCTGATAAAAACGAGCTTGTTGTGGGTTCTCGAAAATACGGTAAGGGACTATATATTATCACCAGCCTGAAAAACGACAGCCAATATACCGTAACCATGAACAAAGCACTGATGGAAAACATATTACATTACGCTGCCAGTAAAATTCAGAAGTAATTTTCATCTCTACTGACAATAATCGATGCTCAGTTATTGGAACTTTGCAATCACTAGTGTTATGTCGTCGTTTGCATTGACTCCCTGCTGATATTCTTGAAGGTCAGCAAGGATACCTTCTCTAATCTCTGTTGCTGAGAGATTCCTCGTATCAGATAATACTTCTTTAAATCGCGCGATACCATACATCAAATTCTCAGGATTCAATGCTTCGGTAATACCATCTGAATAAAGTACGAGCAGATCCCCAGGTCGCCACGTAGTTTCGGAACTATAATACTTTGTAACCGAGTCCTTATCAGGTAAAGCGATACCGACAGGAGGAAATTGCGACTCTAACTCAATACATTCATTACCATTCGCTGGAAGGAACAACATTGATGGATGCCCTGCATTTGCATAACTGAAAGTGTTGTCATTATGGATTAAAACATAGCAACACGTCATGTAAATACAGGTCCGTGCATCTTCATCTGTTACACGTTTTATTGCTTTCATAACTTCAGGAACAGATGCATCAAAACGAATCTGTGTTTGAATGCAACTTTTAGTCATTGCAGCAAGCATTGCAGAATGGAATCCGTGCCCCATCACATCCCCGATGAAAATACCGATACAATCATCTAGGAGATACAAATAATCATAGTAGTCACCGCCAACACGATTCGCCGGTTTACAGTATCCAGCAGAGGTAAGACAACGGTGTTTAATCTCTTCATTGGGCAAAATAGACTGTTGCACTTCAGCTGCAAGACGGAGCGATTCCTCTTGTGCAACTTCTTTGCAAATGGAACTCATCTGCACCTCAAGATCATTTCTGATTTTATTATTGAGTACACGAAACATACCTCTACCGATAAGTGGTTCAGTAGCTAACACCTTAAAAAAATCATCTCTTGTAATCTTTAACAGACATGTTTGTAAAGTTGTTT
This sequence comes from Candidatus Poribacteria bacterium, assembly GCA_965208245.1. Taxonomy (GTDB): domain Bacteria; phylum Poribacteria; class WGA-4E; order WGA-4E; family WGA-3G; genus MSPOR6. The sequence goes on along the minus strand of OZ242325.1, from coordinate 2,736,890 downwards.
TGATTGTTGCACTTCTCGGGTGATCATCTATCAATGCCACTTCTCCGAAACAGTAACCTTTCTCATTAAATGACAACACCTCTGTATCAGCTTTAATGATTGCTACTTCTCCTTCAACAAGTAGGTAAAGCGAATCCCCTTCTGTTCCTTCTTCAAATATAATATGATTGGCTGGATAGTCTACTTGGTAAGTTATTTCTGCAATTAGGTTTAATCTTTTATCAGGTAGCCCCTTAAATAGATCGGTGTCTTTTAAGAAGTTTTTCTTCTGTTCTATTACCATATTTGTAATGAATCCTATCATTGATGTAGTGTCTGGTTACAGATAAAAGTTGATATACCCGTTCCAATATCACATGATTATATCTAAAGAATGTATTTTTGTCAAATGGTCTCGAAAATGGTTTAGACTTCTAAAAGCAAAACGCAGGACTTTGGACAAACTTGATGCACAACTCAAAGATGCTGAACATAAAATTACGTCACGCTTTATATCCGACTGCCAAAGAGCGAAGGCAGATACGATTGTGATTGGCGACCTAAACGGCATCCGTGAAAATATCAAGCATTCCAAAAAGTCTAATCAGAAACTTCACCCATGGGCTTTTGCACAAATAGCAGACAAAATCACCTATAAAGCAGAACTTGAATCTTTGGTTTTACAATCTTTCTATCGGATATCTTGATATAATTTTGCAAGTCGTTCCAGAGGACACCCGCAATTATAAAGAAGTGTGATAAACCAATTTGTTAATGTTGTCCGAATAATACCCTTCACCTGCCATCTACGAGGAGAAATGTGAATTCGGGGTTTTATCATTTTGGTTTTACCAAGTTTCCGCATATTCTTGGAAAACGCTATCTCTTCCATAATCGGTACATCTGGAAATCCGCCAAGTCTTTCAAAGTCTTTCTTTGATAAGAATATACCACTGTCACCGTAAAAGATCTTCTGATATTTCCCACGCAGATTAGCTGTAAACTCAATGATGCGATATAGTGGGTTTTTCCCGTCGATCTTTTGAAGGAACCCGCCACCAACATATCCTGAGGACAATGTTCGCATGACTGTGCACAATGCATCTTCTTCAAGCCAGACATCAGCGTGTAAAAAAACAAAAACTGAACCTGAAGCCGCCTTTGCACCTGCGTTGAGTTGTTTTGCTCTGCCACGATCAGATTCTACAACCCTACCATACTTCTCAGCAATTTCTATTGAACCGTCAGTACTACCACCATCTACGATAATCAATTCATGGTTCTTCAGTTCATCTTGTAGTTTAGTAAGTGTTTTTTCCAATATCTTTGCTTCGTTCAATATTGGCATGATGACCGATATCATATATGAAAAAACCACATCTAACAGATAAACGCTTTATTCGGTTTGTTTGAGATACTGATTCAAAGCTAGAATTGGAAAAACCGATGCATAAATTGGGTCGCTGTATCCACCAATAACCTCCCAATAGATACCGACACAACTCTCTTGCCACGAACCGTTCCCTCGTTGCTGTCTGATGAGATAGTCAATTCCTTTTTGGATAGTCGGATTAACAGCACTTGTAAGCAATAACGCGTAAGTACTCCAAGCAGTTTGTTCAATGGTGCTATGTGTCGGATTACCAAACATGTCTTCACCCCACCCACCATCTGGGTGCTGTGAGTTTTCTAACCACTTAACACCTTCTCTCATCTCAGACACATCACTAGTATCCGTTCTTGCTAGTGCAATAAGAGCAGATGCTGTTCCATAAGTTCGTTTTGCTAACCAGAGGTCATCCCAGTAACCGTCGTTATGTATTGCAGCGCGAAGCCATTCAACACCATCAGCAACTTGTAGGATGACCTCACTATTTTCAGGATATGTCAATAATGCCTCAATAGCATGTGCTGTGATACTAACACATCCAACATCCCCCTGTCCCGGTTGGTATGTGCTCCAACTTCCATCTTCCCCGTGGTTCTGTATGAGCCATGCAATTCCTTGATCTATAGCACTATTTTTCTTTCTTGACTGTTGTTCTGATCTGATGATTGCAAGTGTCGCTAATGCAGTGTCATCCGCATCACTAGGTAATGCACTATCCTGCATACCGGAAAATGCCCAACCCCCATCTTCATTCTGATGATCCACAAGCCATTGTACAGCATTCTCTATTGCATCTGTATGCGTAATGTAATCTGGATCTACTTCTGTTAAAGCGATAACACTTAATGCTGTGTCCCACACATTAAGGTTAAGTGCTTCACGATATCCGCCATCTGGATTCTGCGTTGATTTTAACCATTGAATTCCATTCTGTATGAGATCCGTAATATGACTATTTGAATTTCCGTGCTTTTTGACTTCAATGAGTGCTAACACGGATAATGTAGTAATGTAATTCACCCGAAACCAACTCCCATCACTCAATACTTTCGACTCTAACCAAACTACCAATGATTCTAATATATCCTGTCGATTGCTGGTATTTAGCTCGATTAATATGAAAACTGGTACCAATGTATGTTGTTCGGCTATAAATAGGTCTTGAAATAAAGGGGTGTTGAATAGGTCAACTGGGGGGAGTTTATGTCTTGGCGGTTTTAGTAATGAACGAAATACCGGTATACGTTTCAAAATCTTTATCACATTCATCAATGGAAGTGCTTTTTTTGAGATAGACAGTTTGTGCCAGTCAAACCTACCGAATGTTGCATAAGCAAGTTTTAGTAGTGCCAAGTCAATGGGTTGATGTGGAATCTTTGATAACATATCTTGAAGTTGCAATTGTGATGATGATTCTGATATTTGCTCTAAAATTAACTTTGAGAATAACGTGGCATTTGGATTGGATCGTTTTGAAGTATCCAATCCAAATGCCCCTTCTTCGTTCTGTGTATTGATGAACCACGCTATCTGTTCCGATGATGGTGTTTCACCTTGAACAAGTTGAATCCATGCGTAAGCACAGGAGGGAAAAGTGCTTGCGGATAGTTGCCCTTCAAATCTCCCATCATCATGCTGAAGTGTTAGTAGGTAATTAATTCCGCGTGCTAAAGCGGAGGTTACTTGCTCTGTCATATCCGTTATTTGTCTATCCTCGTTTTTGTGCATCGTTTCACATTTTGGTTTTGAAATGCAAGTGAAGTATAGCATATTTCAATCAGCAATACAACTCTAATCCAAAATCTACCTATGTTGATTCTACAATCCCCTTGTCAATGGAGACAATATGTGATAACATCTTACAATCAAAGAAGGAAAAATGGTAATTGGTTTAGGTGTTATCGGTATTAACCCGGCGAATATGGGCTCAACAACATCCCTTCTTAACACCTTCCGTCAAATCCCCATGCTTTAGCTTGTGGGATGTAGACGGCTCATCGGTTTTTTTATCAAAAAACTTGACAATCTAACAAATATATGGTATAATATACTATACGCTTCTCTATAAAGATAAGATATTATGCCACTCAAAATCTCTAATAAAAAACGCGATTACCGAACAACTAACAAGACAATCTATAGTTGTCAATATCATGTTATCTGGTGCACAAAATATAGGCGTAAGGTTTTGGATACACAGATACAATGTCGCTTGAAACAGCTAATCCGTGAAAAACAGGACGACTCTGGTTACCAAATCAGAGAAGTTGAGACTCAACCCGAACATATCCATTTGCTTATAGAGTCCCCGTCCAATGCATTCTGTGGATAAAGTTGTTGGTAAAATCAAAGGTTACACTTCCAAAGTTTTGCGTGAAGAATATCCATCTTTGAAAAGTCGTCTACCTTCACTTTGGACGCGTTCCAAGTTCGTAAGTTCCTGTGGTGGCGTAACACTTCAAGTGATAAAAGACTATATTGAAATGCAAAGCGGACAATGAGAAAGACATATAAATATAAGATACAAAATCAATCTAACACTATCAAGTTAGGCAATATGCTTGACGATATGTGGCACATCCATGTGCATATCATGACCTTGCAGCGTCGTTATTACCGCAGATATAAAAAGAACATATCGGCATATAGCATGAATGCCCATGTTGCGAAGTTGAAAAAGCGGACGAAACCACATTGGAAGCAACTGCCGAGTCAAGTTGTGCAAGATGTTGTGTTGCGATATGGAAAGGCATACGATGCTTTCTTTAGAAATATCAAAGAACGCGAAGCAGGTTTGACAGTGCGTAAAGTAGGTAAACCGAAAATCAAACCGCGTCATAAATATAAATCTATGACCTTTACACAAGCAGGTTACAAACTTGAAGGAAACCGTATCAAGATCAATTGTATAGATACATGGTTTTCCTTTCATAAACATCGTGAAATTTCGGGTGATATCAAAACAATCACCATCAAACGAGACAATTGTGGAGATTATTGGCTATGCTTTTGCTGTGATAATGTTGACGATTCAGAACCTTTTGCCGAGACGGGTAAGAGTGCAGGCTTTGATTTTGGATTGAAAACATTTTTGACAAGCAGTGGTGGTGAGAAGCTAGAATCCCCGCAGTTTCTGAAGAAGTCCTTGAATAAGTTGCGTTCACTCAACAAAGCATTTTCACGCAAAATCAAAGGTTCAGGCAACTGGTATCGTGCGTTGCGTGCGTTGTGTAGACAGTATCGCGATATTGCTAACCAGCGACTTGACTGGCAGTGGAAACTTGCCACACATCTGTGTCGTGAATACGATGTGCTTGTCTTTGAGAACCTAAATATAGATGGTATGAAAAGGCTTTGGGGGCGCAAAGTATCCGATTTGTCTTTTGCACAGTTCTTGCTGATAATGGAACAGAAATGTGCCAAACATGGCAAGGCGTTCAAACAAGTGGGCAAGTGGACTGCTACAACTAAACCTTGTAGCAACTGTGGATACACAAACGACACCCTAACTCTTATCGATAGGTATTGGATATGTCCTGAGTGTGAGACACATCACGACAGAGACATAAACGCTGCTATCAATATCAAACAGGCTGGCTTAGCAGCCTAAAGTGGAGATGACGGAAGACGGGTTATCTCTTAGAGATAAACGCTGTTGTCTATGAAGCACAAGCCCCTACCTTTAGGTTGTGGGTACTATGACAGATGTACCTGATTTCAACATGTGACAGATGATACAAAGTCTATTGCAGTAGGGGTTGCAGCTTGAAAATCTATTGAGACAGGGAAACCTGTTAAAGTGATTAATGCATTTTAGTATTCTAACGAATTATAACTTATACCATTTCTATTAGATTTTCCATCATTACCGACTTTTAGATATGAAACGGAGAACGGCACAATCTGACAGATTATGCTACAATAAAGAAGCATTATCAATTGGAAATGGTATTATATGGAGGACAAAATGGCAGAAACCGTTTATTTAGGTGATCATGAACTGACATACCCCGGACCCGATATTGGGGTGCTACGTGACTGTAATGATGTGCTTGATTCAGCAGAAGGATTACATCAACAGATAGCGCAAGATGGATACCTGCTCGCTCGCGGTCTAATAGCCAAGGACAAGATTCTCACAGCTCGCCGTGCTATTCTCGAATACGCTCAAAGGAATGGAAAAGATGAAGTCTTCAAGCCGGAAACAGAAATGATGGATGCTGTTGCAGGCCCAAGTAACCCAGTACGAACGATGGGGGCACCAACTGTTACGCATCACCCAGATGTTCTGTCTGTCTTGGAGGGAGCGGAACTCTTTAAGTTCTTCAGAAACTTCTTTGGTGGTGAATCGCGTACCTTTGACTATAAATGGTTACGTTTTGTCCGTCCTGATGGATGGTCTGGACCGCATTTTGATTTTGTCTATATGGGTAGAGGGTCTAAGCATCTACACACATGTTGGATTCCGTTCGGAGATAATCCAGCAACGATGGGTACCTTGACTGTTCTCGTCGGTTCACACAATCTGGATAGTTTTGCTCGGATGCGAGATACTTATGGCAAGACGGATGTGGATAGAGATGGAACACCAGGACATTTTGGCCGTGATCCGATGGCGATTAGTGAGAAATACGGAGGAGAATGGAAGACTGCAGATTTTCAGATGGGGGATATCATCGCCTTTACGATGCATACGCTACACACATCAACGAAGAACCTTTCGGATAAATGGCGTATCAGTTGCGACATTAGGTTTCAACCTGCCGAAGACCCGATTGACGAAAGGTGGGTTGGTAAGAATCCTATATCACACACGGGTGGTCAAAAAATCTCATTTGAGGAGGCAAAGAAACAGTGGGGATTAGAGTAGGAAAAATAGACCTTGTCTCAAACAAGCACTGTAAATTAACCGAATAAAGCGCGTCGTATTTGACGGATTGCTTGGCGAATTCTGTCTTCATTTTCGACAAGTGCAATGCGGATATAACCCTCACCGTTATGTCCAAAACCTGCTCCCGGCGAGACACAAACTTCCGCTTCATTCAGGAGTTTCATTGCAAAGTCTAATGAGTTGAGATGTTGCCACTGTTTGGGTATGGGAGCCCAAACGAACATGGATGCCTGCGGTTTCGGCACCATCCATCCAATTCGGTTCAGCCCTTCAACCAATACGTCACGTCTGTTTCTATATATATCTGTGTTTTCCATAACAACATCTTCAGGGGTCCGCAGTGCCATGATGGCAGCGACTTGAATAGGTGCAAAAATGCCGTAATCGTAGTATCCTTTTATCCGCGCAAGTGCTTCAATGATGTCACAATTACCAGCAGCGAATCCACATCGCCAACCAGCCATATTGTAAGATTTTGAAAGTGATATAAACTCAACCCCAACATCTTTCGCACCTTTTGCTTGTAAGAAACTAGGTGCTTTATACCCATCAAAAACAATATCGGCATACGCAAGATCATGTATAACCACCATCTCCTGCTGTTTCGCAAAATATACAACTTCCTCAAAAAAGTCCAATTCCACAACAGCACCCGTGGGATTATGTGGGAAACTAAGAATCAGTGCCTTCGGTCTAGGCCATATATCGCGCGTGATCTCTGCAACAGATGGAACAAAGTCGTTTTCTTCTATGAGTGGGATACTGACTACACTTCCACCTGCAAGGACGATACTATACATGTGAATTGGGAATGTCGGGTTAGGTACCATCGCTAAATCACCTTCATCAATCAGTGCTAAAGCGAGATGTCCAAGTCCTTCTTTCGTTCCGATGACTGCTATCGCCTCTTCATTCGGGTCAATATCAACCCCGAACCGTCTTTCATAATGCCAACTGACTTCTCTACGTAGATTGTAAATTCCACGCGAAGCAGAATATCTGTGATGTCTGAGTTCCTGTGCCGCTTCTGTGAGTTTGTCAATAATGGGTTGTGAGGTTCGTTGATTGGGATTCCCCATTCCCAAGTCAATAATATCTATTCCCTGTTGACGTCTTTCATGTGTCAACTGTTTTAGCTTACCAAACATGTATGGTGGAAGTCTATTTAAGCGTTTTGAGAATATATTCATTTTTTATACTTGTGCTGCGTTGACATAGTGCAATCCTTCCAACATCTTTCCTGTAGCAACTTTGTGTGCATACCTTGTTGTTTCAGGTAGACGGTATTTATCACAGCATGCCAAAGTTAATTCTCGAGCAGAAGCGAGCGAGATTTTATGACCGATTGATACGTAGACGACACTAACATCTGTTCGAGTTCTAAGTGCAACGCCAATTATTTCATTTTCGTCTGTTATGTGTGTATATGACCCTTTCTGTTTTTCAGGTTGTGTGTATTCACCGCATAGACGAGATTTTGCACAGCCAATCGTAGGTATATTTAAGATGAGACCTAAATGCGATGCAAGACCAAAACGCCTCGGATGTGCTAACCCTTGACCATCAACGATAACAAGGTCAGGTTTGGTCTGCAAATGCACAAAAGCCTCCAAAAGTGGTGGTATTTCGCGAAACGATAATAATCCGGGGACATAAGGGAAAGTAATACGACTTTCTGCAACAACTCCATCTATGATTTGCAGATCGGTTAAGTCGAGAACAATTACAGCCGCGAGCACTTTATCTTTTTTTAATCCAATATCTACACCTGCTACGGTTTTGATGTCTTGAAATTGGTCTATTTTAAGCACTCTTGTCCGTAAAACGTTCTGGAGTTGTCGTGCTTCCTTGGGGGTGAAGTCCCAAGGGTGAAGTTGCTGAAATTGCATATCAATTGATCATTGACTCAGTTTTCAATATTGTCTTGTGTTGCTTTCTCAAAATCGAGGTGCCTCGGTTTAGAAATATGCTGAACTCCTGCAAAAAACGCACTGAGGATTAAATAACCAGCACCAATTCCTAATAAGGAGAACAAACTACAAATTAGTATAACGTTTAACATCTTATGTTCCTCCTACAAACCGTTATATAATCTCTATATCTATTGAGACAGTTAGGTTGCCTTTGGTTTGTATCTATTTTTACTCTTAACATAAAAACCTCTTAAGTATATTACGAGTTGTCCATGGTGTATTGTTTATACAAACTATTGAAATTTGTCTATAGATATACTTTTTCCATATCTTCAAAGATGTGTCAAAAGCATTGTAATACAATACGATTTAAACCTTTACAAGTTTCAATTTTTGATGTGAATTACGTTGTGCAAAAACTATGCCATTTTCTTGGAGATTACAGTAAAATCGCTTGATTGTTTGCAGCGCAATGCTGATGTATTTTGTTGCTGAACGGTATAGTCTATAACTTGCCATAACTGGACTATATCTGGTTTTTTAGATTGGTGGCTTATTTTAGTATGTAGCAAAAAGTGATCTTTCTCAATTTTCTATGATCTGAATTCCCCAAAATTTGGAATGAATATAGAACAATGTGTCAAAATTGAGACACTTTGTCGGGAGATAACTTGCTATGCTTCATAGGTGGCGATTTGAAAGGAGAATACGAAAACAATAATATCCCTAAATTGACGTTTATGGCAGAATACGCGTTTGGTATTCTGCAGTGATAAGTCCAGAATTATGTTAACTAGGCATCTACTAGGTTTGGAATATTGAGAATTACAGAGTTAATAGCTTAAACTTGATATAAAAAGTTAGGTAATATTCTATATTATTCTGAAGATTTTTGCGAAAAACCAACAAGTTTGTACGGGTTATAAATACAAATACTGCAAATATAACAACGGCTGGCACAAATGGACAGACTTGGTTTCAACAAGTAGCACCAGCACTTCCTATACTGTCACAGGATTAGAAACAGGAGAAACCTATCGGTTTGAGTGTTTTCGGCTAAGTAATGGTATATACCATTACTTAGCCGAAAACACTTGAAACGAGATACAGGATGGATATCTTGGACAACAGAGGGAACAGCAACACACCCGATCCCCATTGATACAAACGGCAATAAGATCGCTGATGGATGGGAAAATGATGCTAATAATAACTATAGTAACGATGCAGATGATGAGGATGTTCCAACAACGACATTCTCAAAATGGGAGCAGGGAAGGTGGGATACTCTTCTGGTTCTGGTAATGGAGATGATACAGGTTTTACTCAAAATGGGAGCAGGGAAGGTGGGATACCCTCAGGAACATCACTTATCGATGGTGTCATCAGTGGAACCGGTGAAAAAAGTGCAGACCAGAAGTTTCAGAATTGAGGCGATAAACTCAGCAGGATCGGCATATAGTGAATGGATAAAAGCGTTGTCTCTGCAAGAAACTAACTATTGTTAGACACCACATTTCAGAAACTTACAGGCAGGTACCGAGAGTGTATCTGCCTATTTCATTCACATCATCCGCAACGTGGTCCTGATCCCTAATTTGGGTGTGTCAATGTAATGCTTCTTCAAGCATTACATTGACACACCCAACAATCCTCGTGTCAATTGAAAATCGGTATTTCCCTTACCATGCAACTTTGGTGTATATCGGCGAGATGCGGTTTCAGTAATCAGTCTCAATATCTCGTTGACATCTGTAGTCTGCAGGTCTAAATCTGATCCATATTTCGTCTGTGTGTTAGCATCAGTAGATGCTTGTATTAACGGAATCATTTCGTGGGATTGTAGTGGTGAACCTACTATATGGGCAAACGCCAGTTCTACACCGGTTGCACCTAATCCTGTTAGTGTTTCGGTGGGTTGATCTGTTGGCGTTTCCATAATATGTAAGCCATTTTTTTCAAATCGTTGTCCATAAGCTAAAGAGGGTGCTGAATTCAGTGAATCTGACAAGAAAGTTGCCGTGGTAGGTACAACCACTGTTCCCCCTTCTGAGACGATTGCCTTTGTCAATTTCATTAGCGCGTCTGATACTCTTTTGGACGATTTTCCTGTAGCGGTAATCGCTATAGACAAATGCTCGAATCCTGAATCTACGGTCGGAAACGACTGTTTATCACTTAATTGGCCGATAAACCAGGTCTGTACTTTCTCAACAACTGTATCAATACCCCCATCCAACTGAATACTTGCCCACCCAAAATTGTCAGGAGAAATCCCCAGCTTCTGTATTTCATGTTGCATGTGATCGTTGTGTGTCTTTTCACATCCGTGTTCAAGCAATAATCCGAGAGCGACGGTGGGATGCGTTAGATGTCCGATCATCGTTCGCATATAAATCTCTTCTGATCTTCCACTAGATACGCCGCACCCTTCAGTATGAGGGAGTGCAATGAATCGTGAAATACCCTGTTTTTGACCGAGCTTCTTATCGTTGCATCGGTGTGCGATCATCTGCGCAATCTGTCCTGAACAGAGACTTGTTGGTAGAATCAATGCTAATTGGTCGGATCGGTAACCGTTTGATGTTTGAAATGCACGGAATGTAAGATCAGATGTTGACAGTCCAGAACCTATCGTCTCTGCAAACTGAATCGGTTCGCCAGACTTAACATCAGATGATTCGAATACCGGTTTCAAGTCCGTATTTTCTGTCTGTTTCCAATCTCGCCATATAGATACTTGGGAGTGTCCCGCTTTCTCACCAGCGGAACGTTCACCAGAAGCCACTTTGACAGTGAGATTGAGCGTCTCTGCACCCAGTTGTTCCATTGATGTTCCAGTTAAATAAGCACCTGCATTTACATCCATATCTGCTTGCAGCATTTCATATCGCTTAGTAGTCGTGACAATTTTGATTGTAGGTACAAAAGGAAAATTCGTGATTGACCCGTTACCGGTAACAAAGAAGATCATATTTGAACCAGATGCTACCTGTCCAGCGATACTCTCTAAGTCATTGCCGGGACTGTCCATGAAATAATAACCGGGCTCCTCCATCAATTCACTGTAGTTGATGACATAATCCAAACAGACATCTGGATGTCGCTTCATTGCTGCACCGATTGATTTTATTGCAATGTTATAGAGTCCTCTATAGTTATTTCCGCCAGATGGATTTCCCTCTGCTGAATGTCCATGCCAGTGTACACGTTCCTTAAATATCTCGATAGTATTGAGAAATTCCTTTGCTGTTTGAATGTCCCTAACGTTCTCTAGTAAATATTCTTCTGCCCCTATAAGTTCATCGGTTTCTGCAAGATTTGCACAGCCACCGTATCTTATTACATCCTTTGCAACATAAGCTGCAAGTGGATTCCCTGAAACGCCAGAAAAGGCATCAGAACCACCACACTGCAACGCGATTTTGAGATGTTTTAGGGATTGCTGGGTGCGTTGGGTTCTATCAACTGTATCTAACCAGTTCTTTATAGTCTGTTCGCCTCTGTCAATGTTAGCATTGAAACTTCCGATGATTCTAAAGAATTCGTGATGAACATTTCCAATTTCATATCCCTCGCGCAACATATACTCTTTGAGCATGTCATTGTTAACAGATTCTGTTCCATAGTCAACAAGAAGTATTGCACCGATGTTTGGGTGGATTGTGAAACCTGAGAGTGTCTTGCGTAGCAGATCTAAGTTATTGGGTGTCTTGTTTTCTCCACCCTCAGTATGTGCTATATAAACTATACCGTCAATGTTTGTATAGTTGGTAGCCAGATTTTTACATCTATCTGTGAGGATTCTTGAAAATGCTGACGTACGGGAAGTTGTCCCCATAACGACGATGTAGTTTCGTGTTCCGACACCCCGTTTTCCGGGTCTTTTATAGCCTAAAAAATGTCGTTCATCTTCATAGCGCACTATCTGTTTCCCCGCCTCAAACTGATCTTCGTCCAATACATAAGTTTTCATTTTGTCTTTAAAGTTTGGACTTGAAGGTAGCGTAAAATCGAGGTTACGTACAGAGAGCGAATCGATCATTTTCTGATTGCACACATAGCTACCAGGAACAATTGCTCGCGTAGCGTAACCAAATGGTAATCCCCATGACAATAACGATTCATCTTTATCTATGTGTTGTATAGCAAATCGATGTCCTTCTAAAACAGTATGAGAAAGAGTCAGCGCATCAGTATCATTTTGTATCCGTGTGCCTACCTCAAGTCGTTGCATGGCAATAGCCACGTTATCATGAGGTGCAGGCAACCTTGCAACGTCTGCAAAACAGTGATGAGAGGCGGTGAGTGACATGTTATCCATTCTATTTTCACCTTTAACGTCGAAAAATGCTGACTTCAATTGCATCTTTCTTTACCCAAGGTAAATCAATATCAAACCAATGGGCTTCACTCTGATATGTTGTTCTCACATGTTCAAGATAATTAACCATAGAGTCTGCTCCAATACCTACATTATCTGCAAGAAGTGTTGCAGGATTCGTTAACTGCGGTTCAATAACCTTAAAACATGGATAGTAATTATCAAAGTTGTTGTCAAGAAAAAGAAAGTCCACAGGTTCTTTTATACCATTTAGTATTTTCTGTGCATCTCCGATACGAGAATCAACGATGTCTGATACACCTACCCGTTCAAAACTGGCTTTTGCTTTCTCGGCACGTTGCGCATCAATTTCAACAGTAATTAACCTTCCAGTACCGGTTTCCTTAAGAACTCTTAATATCCACAGACCGGAATAGCCGATTGCTGTTCCACATTCAACGATCAGAGATGGTTTCGCTTCTTCTACACATTTTGCGACAAACTTTGCCTTTTCAGGTCCTAACATCGGAATTCTCTCTTCTCTGCACCGGTCTTCCACTTCACTTATCACTTGTTCAAACATATAATTCTCCTTATCAGCTCTCGGTTGTTAGTTGTCAGTTATTATGCCATCTCTAATTGATAGTATATCGTTATTGTAGCACAATTAACAAGTTTGAAAAATAAATATGCAGGACGCACGATATTGAATACATTATCACATATCCCTAAATTGATGCAATATATTCTTGCAATATTCTGGATTTGACCATCCTCCGCTAGTGTCCTCGGGACATCACTCCTTCCATCCTAGGAGTTTTCAATGAGTGGCAGACATAGTGTCTTTGTTAGTTACTATCATAAACAGGATCTGGCATGGGGTATTATCGCTATTATTTTTTGGTTTCACTATATACTACTTTCCGTTTTTTGAAAAGTCAATGTCATTGAACGATTCTGCGGTGAGGACTTGGTCAAACAGATCATCAAGATAGACAAGATCATCTATCCCCCTAACCTCATTGAGAACAACGTCTGAAAAGTTAGCAAACTTGTGACGCGCTACTTTGAGAACCGCTGTCCGTTTCTCATCTATTCTACCTTGTTCAATACCTTGTTCAATACCTTGTTCAAGTCCTTGTTCAATACCTTGCTCAATACCTTGTTCAATACCTTGTTCAATACCTTGTTCACGTCCTTGTTCACGTCCTCGTTGTATCACATGTTCATAAAAAGGTGATTTTTGCATGATTGCCTCCAATGAAGGGTCTTGAAATAGTTCGGTGGGTTGGACAAAACTTCCGAAAAGCGAGAATGCAAACAGAAGCGTTCCCCGCATCTTCTCATCAACATCAGCTGCCCGGATCGTCTCAATACACTTAGCAGTCCAGTCTTTTCGTGACATATCTGGTGGCGGCTTCATCAGACCTGTGAAAGATAGCACCCCTAAAGCATCGGGATCCAGGAACGCTTTACCCTCTAACTCGTAGATACGTATAACGTTATAGCGGAATATGCCGCCTTGATCTTCATTTCCATACTGATAGAAACCGGGGTCACCTTGACCTGCAGGTGGACGGAAATATAACACCGTTGAATAGACATTCTTCTCATACTCCAGAGCAAGAACACTTGCATAAGCGAGCATCCGTAAATGCATCGGTTTATACGTGCTGTCATCTGTTTGTGCTTCTATATGCAAGATCGCATCCTCATCCGGCAAGCGGACATGATACACCATATCGCTCTGATGCGTCTTAACCGTGATATGTTCTGTGTTTAACCGTCCAGTGACTTCCACCTCCGATGTTTTCAGTGCTAACACTGCAAAGTCCTGTGTGAACTCTCCAGCAATATGTTTAAAGATATTATCAAAAGTTGACATATCAGTATTATATCTGCAGTTATGGAGATATGTCAACCGGATTTGACCATCCTCCAGGGTTTTTCAGTTTTAAGAATTGTCAGTTTTTGTGTATTACTAATAGTTTATTTTGTAGTTTGGTTTGAGTGTAGCGACCTCCGACAGAAGTTTGAGCGTGTCGCCAGTTAATATTTTAATGACGCTTCGCTCTACCCGACCTACGGACAAATTCAATAAATTAACGTTTGTTGAGTAATTTTTCAGAATCACCTAAAACTGAAAAACCTTATAGTAAAGTTGACGAAGCCATATTGAGTAAAATCTATAGATATGGTAAAATGAAGGCATATAAGTTAAACATGTAGGTCCTAATGCTTTATGAGAGATGCTCTTATGACTGCCCCAAATGAAAAACAACTTTTCCCAGGCCGGTAGGTGCGGTTTCCTTATTGCACCGGTACCTACGCGGAAACCTTCAATTGTGATAATTCTGTAAAGTAAAAAATAGGTGCAAATGAAATGAACCAAACAGATTCTCTCCGAATCGGAGAACAAAAAGGATATATCAAACTCCTTAACGATGGAAATAGAATTCATTACGTCGTCCCTGACAAGAATTATAGATTTACCGATCCTGAAGAAAAGGTTCGCGCGAGTTTCTATGTCGAATTAATTGAACGATTTCAATATGACCCATCCCGAATTAGTTTAGAGGTGACCGTTCCACGTCGAACTCCTTCCGATTCCGCTGACATCGTTGTGTTTCAAGACGATGACAAGAAACCCCCCTTTATTGTAGTTGAATGCAAAAAGGATAGTATTTCTGAGGCAGAATTCAATCAGGCAATTGAACAAGTTTTTGGCAATTGCAACTCTTTAGGTGGTTGTTATGCTGCTGTTATTGCAGGAAATACGCGTAGGTCTTTTGATGTCAAGAACTTTGCACCGGGTGAACGTTCACAAAACATTATTGCTGAACCACCAGTCCGGTATGGCAAAGTTCAAGAGTGGCGATACCTAAAAGGTGTTCCGCATTTGGAACTTACCGTTATTGAGAGAGGTGAGCTTATCCGTGTGCTTGAAAAATGCCACGATACACTTTGGCAAGGTGGAAAATTTGCACCTACACAAGCGTTTGATGAACTCGCCAAGGTGCTTTTCATTAAAATCCGAGATGAGAAAAAGGCAAGACGAGATGGTGAACCTTACGACTTTCAGATTAAAACGCATGAAAAACCTGAATCTGTTGCAAACCGAATTAACAGCCTCTATCAGGAGGCAAAAGCATTAGACCCAGAGGTATTCACAGAGAATATTGGGATCGATGATAACCTCTTGTTTTCTGTTGTTACGCATTTACAAGGGATTAGCCTCAATCAAACCGATTTAGACGTGAAAGGTGTCGCCTTTGAAAAGTTTTTAGGTAACTTTTTTAAGGGTGAAACCGGACAGTTTTTCACGCCACGTGAAGTAGTTGAGTTTATGGTGGATATGATTACCCCGTATCATGAAGAGCGAATCCTTGACCCTGCCTGTGGTTCGGGCGGGTTCTTGTTGCATGCCATGGATTACATACGAAAACAGGTATCTGAGTACCACGATAAAGAAAGCCGTGAACACTATCTCCATTGGCATGATTTCGCTGAAAAACGACTCTTCGGTATTGAAGTCAATGACTCGATCGCTCGCGTCGCAAAAATGAACATGATTATCCATGATGATGGACACAGCAACGTTATCAGTAATGACGCACTTGTCGATTTTGATATCCTATACAAGCAGCATAGCGAATTTCAGAAGGATCAGTTTGATATAATCCTTACCAATCCACCTTTTGGGGCAGTAATCAAACAGTCTGAACTACCCTATCTTGAAAAGTATGAACTTAGTAAAGGGAATACTTCTCAAAAAACAGAAATTCTGTTTCTTGAACGTTGTTTTGATTTTCTCAAGTGGAAAACAGGCAAGCTTGCCATTATCCTACCGGATGGAATTTTGACTAACTCATCACTGCAATACGTTCGTGACTATATTGAACGGCACTTTAAAATCCTTGCTGTTATTTCGCTCCCACAAATCGCTTTCTCACATTATGGTGCTGGTGTAAAAACGTCTATCCTTTTCCTCCAAAAGTTCTCTGAACCGGAGTATAATCGTTATCAAGATGCCGTTGACTACATCGAGGAAAAAAATAAAGCAATCTATACACCTCAGATTGAAGGACTTGAAAATGATCGACAAGCAATTATCAAAAAAGGTTCTTCTGCACAAGTTGACGTAACGGAAAACTATAGACGACAATTCATCTCAATTTTGGACAATATTGATGCTTTGAATCAGAAGCTTGGCAAAGAGTCGACCAAAAAAGTCCAAGACCTCAGTGCCTTTTTCTTCCCGGAAATTGAGTCCACACCTACCAGAAAATTTGAATTGTTCGATCTACAAACCGCGCGTGCAGAACTTAAGACTCAAACGAGAACACTAAACGATCTGGAGACGGAATATAAAACGGCGTTTAAAGCAGCGGCTGATCCAAAGTGGGAGAGTGAAATAAAAGCAGAATATAAGGAAAAGATTGACGTTGTTAAGGGGGAATGGACAGATAAGAACGCAACGGACATCCGCGAATGGGTACGGGAAAACGCTAATCATCCAATCTTCATGGCAATCGCTGAACGTATCGGTTATGACGCAACGGGACGCAAAGACCCGATTAATGACCTTGATGTTATCTGTGAGGAATACCGAAAATTCACCGAGAATCCAGATTTTTTCGGGTAAGCCCTGATAGTGAAAATCAGATTTTTCTCACCTATCGGGGCGAGATAATCGACAGACTTGATCCACACTTCTACCATCCACGTTTTGATAAGCTATTGTCTGCCTTACACCGAAGCACTCATGAAATATTAGGAAATATTGCTAACCTGTGTCACCAAAGATGGAATCCAGAAGAATGTCAAGAAGATACGTTTAGATACATTGAAATCAATAGCGTAAGTCGAGAGACGGGAGAAGCATCTTATTCTAATACTCTGACTAAGGAGGTTCCGAGTCGCGCCCAGAATATAGTTCGCAAAGATGACATTATTATAAGTCTAACGAGACCTCATCACGGTTCTATTGCGTTGATTGATAATAATTTAGATGGCTGCATTGCTTCAACAGGATTCGCGGTCCTCAGAGAAATTAAAGATCCTACACTAAATCGCACGTATCTTTATTCTGTTCTCCGAAGTCAATTTTGTTTAAATCAGATGCTTCAGCGAAGTAGTGGTGGGAATTATCCTGCTATAACGACAGACCAGTTGATGCGAATTCTTATTCCAACACCTCAACCCAGCATTCAAAACCACATTGCTGGTTTTATGCGATCTGCCTATACTCAGAAAAAGCAGAAAGAGCAGGAGGCAAATGATCTATTGGCTTCAATTGATGATTATGTGTTATCAGAATTGGGAATTGAAATGCCAGCGGTTGAAGAAAAGAAGTGTTTTGTTGTTTTTGCTGGAGAAATTGAAGGACGTGTTGACCCTTTATACATGAGAAATATATCCTACATTAGAAACCTTAAAACGCCATATCCTCTGATGCCATTGGGAAAACTTCTGATTAAGAAACCGCAGTATGGTGCAAACGAACGGGCAGTTGACGGTGACCCTAATACTGACGTTCGGTACATTCGGATTACTGATATAGACGATTACGGAAATCTTTTAAATGATTGGAAAACTGCAGAAATAATACATTCTAAATACTTGCTTGAAGAAAACGATCTCCTATTTGCAAGAAGTGGATCGGTCGGACGCGCGTTTGTCTATAAAAGCAAATTTGGTAAGGCTATTTTTGCAGGCTACATGATTCGATTCAAATTTGATCTTGAAAAAGTAAATCCTTCATTTGTGTTGTATTATAGTTTTACAGGAGTTTACAAATTATGGCTACAGTTGATTCAGAGGACTGCTGCACAACCTAATATAAATTCACAAGAATTTCAGTCGCTTGAGATTCCCCTACCCGAGCTTGATATTCAAGATCGGATTGTAGCAGAAGTAGACAAACGTTTGGCACGCGTTGCAGAGTTGAGGCAGGCGACTGAGAAAGTTGTGGAGACAGCAAAGGATAGAGTTGAGCAGATTCTGTTGAGTGAGTGAACGATAGCGGTGAAAAGAAACCCTAGAGACCTGATAACCCCTGAAATCAGTGTTCTTGGTAGTCTTTTTTGTCTTTGGATTAGTTTTATGGCTTGATCTCTTTCGTTTTCTACGCATCTAGCAAGTAGCAATGCAATTTCTTCTGTTTTTTTAAAGTATTTGTCCTTGTTTTCTATAGGGTTAAGACTTAACTTATTGCCTTGCAATTGAATTCTAACTTCTTTAGACGATACGCGTTGCAAAACAAATTGTGGATTGAAACCGTGGGATAGTTCGGTTAGGATGTCAACCTTTAATTTTTCTTTTTTTCCATCAAAAAGATATCTGTTAATCCAATCCGGATTAAAAATATGTGCGTTCCAACCACCAACAATAACTAAAGCACTTGCGGAATGGTCTAATTTCATAAGCAATGCCTTTCAATGTTGTGCGTAAATAGTTTACAAACGTTCGGATAATCTTTGTCTGAAGTCAGACATTCAAATTAGTGACAGATTTTCCGTTAATTAACTTTTAGTAAGTTATATTTGTATATTCTTTATATATCAGTAATGGCGTAACTTCTCACGCCATTACTGATATACTTTACCTCAAAGTCTATATAAACGTGAGTTTGATAAATATTTCAAATGATTTTGTGTAAAGAGAACTCTTTTGGTATAATGAAATCATTGTCCTGAAATCAGGACACCAAAGTATATCAATGATAAGGAGTTCTCTGATGAAGATTTTAACACTTTTTTGCAAAATTGACGACTTTTTTTAGCTTATGAGGCATTTCTGACATCACGATCACTTCATGACGATAAACCGATTGAAACACGCGGGCATCCATGCAGTCTACACGACAGTGAAGTCCTGACCATTCTCATTGCCTTTCATCAAAGTGGATTTCGGACATTCAAACATTTTATGAAAAATATGTCTGCGTCTTCTGGCGTGCCGAGTTTCCAAATCTCGTTAGTTATTCTCTTATTGCCTGTTTGAAGTCCTGATAGGTTCAAACTGTCCAAACTATAGTAACTATAGTATAGATACTACTTTCCGTTTTTTGAAAAGTCAATGTCCTTGAACGATTCTGCGGTGAGGACTTGGTCAAACAGATCATCAAGATAGACAAGATCATCTATCCCACTAACCTCATTGAGAACAACGTCTGAAAAGTCAGCAAACTTATGACGCGCTACTTTGAGAACCGCTGTCCGTTTCTCATCGATTCTACCTTGTTCAATACCTTGTTCACGTCCTCGTTGTATCACATGTTCATAAAAAGGTGATTTTTGCATGATTGCCTCCAATGAAGGGTCTTGAAATAGTTCGGTAAGTTAGGCGTTACACTCACACAGATGGGGGATAGCGACAAAACCATCGAAATACTGGCCTCAACAGAGATACTCTATACCTTTGATGTGAGTGGTAAAGTCGTGGATTTCCGTATTCTGTTTGTTTTTTCTTATGTATATTGCATTGCCGAACACGACAGTGAACTGGAAAGTTGCGTTCTGTGCAGCATTTTGGCTGGCACGCTGTTTCAGATGAGAAGTATATGGGGTTTTACACTTTGTCGTCTAGCATCAGACTTCTTGCCTCCTGCAAATATATTGCATTGCCTCCTTTAGTATCTTTTCGTTGTTATATTGCTGGACAATTTCTTGGGAGTCAGTGTCTTTAGGTAATGTGTGAATGGCTTGAGATAATAACGGTAAGGCACGGATAACGTTATCTACGATAGTAATACTTGCTTGTTTCGCCGTTCTTGACATCGGATTTAAGTCGATGGTTATGACATCTTTTCCCATCTTCCGTAGTGCTTCACAACGATCACCGTCTTCAAGGGGTATGAACACAACATCTGCTTTGAATATACCTTCTGGGTTTACATACTTACGATTGGAGTCTATGAAGTTGAGCTCCGTATTTTTGGAAGGCATTAGTACTTTCGTTGCGCCAAGTTTTTGTAGATATTTTTCTATTTTCTGTTCGCGTCCGGTTTCTGTGTGAAATATGTTTACCTCTAAAGGAGCGTTCAGAATCTGTTTAAGTTCAATGATTTCTTTAGGAACTAACGCTGCTACGTTTCCGTTGATAGAGATAACGGGATGTTGTGCTAAACAGAGCATGGATGCAGCAGCACGGATTGCTTTATGTGCGAACGACTGTGTAGCTTCATTTATAAGATAATCAAAAGCTTCGCCACGTCCATGTGCTATCAGTCCGTGGATAGATGTTATGCCTTGTTCTACACCGTTGACAATTCTGTCTCTTAATGTCAACGAAAGATAACGTGGATGTGACTTTGGAACATCACTCATGTTTGCCCCCAATGTGTATAAGGTATCGCCTCCATGTGGTTTAGTCATTTAATTCTCTTTGAAGTCCAATATTTACGACTTTTGTTAGTAAACAGTTTGTTTTTGTTGTTTTCACAGTTATTGGTTTGAATTATAGAGGGTGTTAACCAAATAGTGATGCAAAAACCTACAGTCCCTCTAAGCTGTGATGCACCACCCCAATATCTTAAACTATGACAGATTAAAAGAATGGTGTCAATAAAATTTTGATTTCAACGAGTTTTTATTGTCATGGGATTCCAATGAAAGTTATTTCAAAACTTTTTGATGTCTCTGTGACAACTGTGCTGAACTGGATACGGGACTACGCCAAAAAATAAGCACCAAAAACCACGTTTCCCCCTGGAACTTCTGTTGTCTTAGAACTTGATGAGATGTGGCACTATATCGGAAACAAGACAAGAAAAATAAATTCTGGCAAACTTTGGGTATGGAAAGCACTAGACCGAATAACAGGCTACCTGATAGATTGGGAATGTGGTGGACGCAACAGAGAAACACTTGAGAAACTCATAACACGCCTTGATACTTTTGATGTGAAAGTCTATTATACCGACACATGGCATGTTTATGAAACCCTATTACCTGCTTCAAAATATGTTCAAACGAAATCAGATGCAATAGTCAGTGATGCGTTTGTCTTGCTATCCACAAGTTTTCTGTGGTATACTTTTTATCAAATTAATCGTTGATAATATCATCAAATTTCAAGAGACTTCAAATACCAATGGAACCAAAAAAATATGGAAATCACACGTCCGTTTTTACTTTTGTTACTGCTGTTATTACCTGTCCTCTATTATGGTTACAGACGAAGTCTTGTAGATTTATCTCGGACTCAAAGGATAATTAGTCTATGTATAAGAACAATCATCATCCTTTTGTTAATTCTCGGTGTCTCGGATTTACAATATCTAAAAACTGATGAAAAGTTAACTGTCATGTTCCTTGCGGACATTTCAGATAGTATTTCAGATGAAGGATTGACTAAGTCAACAGAATTTCTCAATCAAGTTATATCATCTCAGGAGGGAAATCAAGAGGTTGGGGTTATTGCGTTTACAGATAAATCAGAAATCCTCAAAAGTCCTGAGAACGATCAGGAAACTATCGTTTCGGGTGAATTAAAACTTGTAGATACAAAGGAGAAGTGGTTAGAGGAGGATGAAGAAGTTGGCGACACAACAAATATTGCGCAAGCAATTGAAACTGCATGGAGTGTGTTTCCATCAAATGCAAATAAACGGATTGTCCTAATTTCTGATGGCATTGAGACAAAAGGTGATGTTGTCCACACAGGGTTACGGGGAAAGGATTTCGGGATTCAGATTGACACGGTTCCGATATATCCCAGTGATGAACCAGAGGTGATGGTTCAACGGATAGGTGCTCCTGCACAAGTAAAACAGGGAGCACCCTTTAATCTTGAAGTAATTATCCACAGCAACCATGAAGACCTTGCAGAAGTTCGTCTCTCCAAGAATAAATTTGAAGCAGCAAAGAAGGAAGTCAGACTCGTTGAAGGAGAAAATCGTGTCGTCTTTACTGAAACCTCTGAAGAGAGTGGTACCTTAACTTATGATGTAATCTGTAGGTCAACGCAAGATACACGCTACGATAATAATAGAGCGTTTGGCATTGTCTCTGTATCGGGGAAACCGAAGATTCTTCTCATAGATGAAAATGAATCGCAGACCAGATACTTATCTCGCGTATTGGAAGATGCAAAAATCCGTGTAGATGTCCGAAACGGTTTAGGTGTACCGAATGAACTTGCAGACTTACAAAACTATGAACTTGTTATGTTTAGTGATGTTCCTGCAAACCGACTGAACGATAAGCAGATGGAACTCATCCGGACATACATACAGGACCTTGGTGGTGGCTTTATGATGCTCGGTAGTGAAAACAGTTTTGGTCTTGGTGGTTACTATAAAACACCGATAGAAGAGGTATTACCGGTGCGAACCGACACAGAAAAGAAGAAAGAGAATCCGTCTCTGGCAATGGTGCTGGTAATAGACAAATCTGGAAGTATGGGTGGCATCAAGATAGAGTTAGCGAAGGAAGCAGCCCGTTCAACAGTGGAACTTCTCGGTCCGCGTGATAAGATTGGTGTAATTGCGTTTGATGGTTCTCCGTTCTGGATTACCGAAATGCATGATGCATCGGATAAAGCATTCATCTCAAATCAAGTTGGAACAATCACTGCAAGTGGTGGCACTAATCTTTATCCCGCATTGCAGCAAGCATATTTCGCATTAACTGAAACCGCTGCTAAGCTCAAGCACGTCATCGTGCTGAGTGATGGACATTCTCAACCCGGGGACTGGTATGGTATAGCAAACTCTATGCATTCAGAACGGATAACGATTTCTACAGTGGGAATAGGGAGCGGTGCGGATATGAATATGCTTGGTGACCTTGCAAAATGGGGTGGTGGACGTGAGTATTTCACACAAGACCCGTATAATGTCCCGCAGATATTTGCTAAAGAGACCGTCACCGCATCAAAATCAGCAATCATAGACCAACCGTTTATTCCACAACGTATAAAACCGACACAGGTTTTGAGCGGTATTGACCTTGATCTTGCCCCTTTCCTACTCGGTTATGTAGCAACACAACCCCGTCCTACAGCCGAAATATTCCTTGTCTCTGATAGAGGGGATCCTGTCATGGCAAGTTGGCAATACGGGTTGGGTAAAGTTGTTGCTTTCACATCTGATGCGAAAGCACGTTGGGCTTCCGATTGGTTAGAGTGGCCCGGTTATGGTAAGTTCTGGACACAACTTGTTCGTGATACGATGCGTAAAACGACACTCAGTAATTTCCAAGCAGAAATCACCAAAGATAAAGGTGTGGCACATCTTGCTATTGATGCACTTAACGAAAATGGTGAATTTCTAAATGAATTGGATAGTGATATATCGCTCATCGGTCCCGATTTAAAGAAGAAAGATCTCGCTATATCACAGACAGCACCGGGAAAATATGAGCTTGAATTTTCTACTAAAGAGATAGGACCCTATTTCTTGAATATCATGCAGAAACAGGCAGGAGATATAGTTAATACACAGGTAACTGGTACTGTTGTCTCCTATCCGGAGGAATACCTTGTGAGTAATGCTAACGAGCCGCTTTTGAAACAACTCTCATCCGTTTCTGATGGGAAATATAACATTTCCGCTGCGGATGCGTTTCGTCTACCAGAGAATCCTGTTGTGCTTCGCATTCATTTGTGGAGACCTTTTCTTATTGCTGCCCTGATCTTGTTGCTCATTGACATTGCGTTGAGACGAATTGATATGAGACGTTCCTAATACTTTATGGTAAAATCCATAATTACTTACACACGATTGTAGCGTAAACTTTTAGTTTGCGTACACGACTGTACAAACTAAAAGTTTATGCTACAGCACGGTCAAGTCTGTCGGTGAAGTCCAATGGACCCAAAGTGTGCATTTGTTTTTGTATTTCACTATAATATTGGAGGATCAACAATGGTTATGTTTTCATTCTTCAATATAGCGCGTTATTGAGGTGGAACCATGCGTATTACACAGTTCACAATGGAAGAGGTTCGTTGTTTCGCTGGTAAGCAAACACTTGAAATTCGTCCATTGACGTTTTTGGTCGGTGAAAACAGCACTGGTAAGACAACTGCTCTGGCGTGCTTCCATATATTCGCTAATTTCTTGCGTGGTAGAGGCGTAGATTTTAATGAAAAACCTTCAAATTCCCACGCTTATTCCCTGGGAACATTCAGGGATATTGTTAGAAACAGCAAAAAAAAAGAAAAGGGCTTTAAACTTGGATTTACTTTTGAATACGCGAATAATAACATTGAATGGTCAGTTGAATTTATTGAAAAAAAGGAAGAACAGAACCTAATGTTAGCTTGGCAGGTATAAAACTTCCTAATGGTGAAATTGTTTTTGAATTTGAAGATAATTCAGAGATTCCTATACGACTGAAATCCTTCAATGAAGAACGAAACAATTACGAAATTCTTTGTGATTCTAATATTATTTCTCGATTTTCATTATGGGAAATTTTAGGAAACATTCCTAATTTACCTATGAAAGCTTTTGAAGGAAAGTATGAAGGGGCAATTGCATTAACGGAATATTTGAAAACACTTGCAGATCCTATAGAACTTATGGCTGATCCATGGGATATGTGGTACAATCTTTCTTTTTTAAGTACAGCTCCCATTCGTTCTCGACCTGAGCGAACTTATGATCCGATGAGAGAATTTAATGACCCCGAAGGTAGTGACATTCCAATGCTGTTAATGCGATTAGAAGCAACCCAAAAAAAGAAATGGGAGAAACTAAAACATCAATTAGTTGAATTTGGGGTAAGCTCTGGACTTTTTCAAGATATTAAGATTAAGAATTTTGGTCGTTCCTATGGCAATCCGTTTCAGATTCAATTTAAAGTAAGAGGTCCGACTTCAAATATAATAGATGTCGGTTACGGTGTTAGTCAGATTTTGCCTATCTTAGTGCAGGTTTTATACCCAAACATAATTCAGGATAGCCGGACACTTATATTACCAACATATAATTTGCTACAGCAACCTGAAGTGCACATGCATCCAAAAGCACAAGCAGAATTCTCATCATTATTGGCAAAATTGGCAAACCAGGGTAACCAGTCGTTCATGGTTGAAACACATAGTGACAACATGATTGATCGTGCACGCATTGACATTATGAAAGGTCATATTAATCCCGAAGATGTGTCACTCATTTACTTTGAACCGATTAGGAATATCGTTAAGGTGCATAACATTGGTTTTGATAAAATGGGGAATCTGCTCAACGTACCTAAACATTACCGGGATTTCTTTCTATTAGAGTCTGACCGACTTATGGGATTTGAGGATTAAAATATGTGTGCTATATTAGATACAAATACTTTTGGTAGATTCAAAAATCAAAAGAATCAAGATAAGAATAAAGATTTGGATCCTGTCCGGGAGTGGTTAAGAAATAAAAACGGTAAAATCGTTTATTCCAATACCGAAAAATATAAGAATGAATGGAAAAGTGGTGGGATGGAGAATTGGGCTAAAGAGCGAAGTAGAGCTGGTCAGTTCAAACTCGTTTCTGATGGTGTAGAAGAGAAAGAAAAGGAATTAAAAGGCACATTAAGAGGCACATTAAGAGGCACATTAAGATCTGATGACGAACATATCATTGCCTTAGCTATAATAACTAAGGTAAAACTTCTGATTTCCTATTCTGATTACCCAAGGCCCGAAAGGGGTGACAGTGCTTTATTTGACGATTTTAGAGATCCTAATTTAGTCAACGGTAGTGTGTATACAAAAAAAGAACATGAACACTTGCTAACTAAGGACACTTGTTCATAATATGGGAGTAATTATGAAAAAACGTATTAATAAATCAATATCAAATTTTTCCTTTTTACTAATTTGTTCGCTTTGTGTTGTATCTATAGCAACCGCGCAAACTCCCCAACAGATTGCGCAAAACGCCTTCAAGTCTACTGTTTCGTTAGAAAGTGAAGCTATCAAGAAAGAACGAATACCTTTAGGAAGTGGTTTCTTTGTAAAACAAAATTTAATTGCGACTAATCTCCACGTCGTTCACTGCGTACTTGGTAATTGCTATGCAAAATTAGTAAACCAAACTAATGAGTATCTCATTGAAGGGTACACTCATATTGATGTGGAACATGATTTGGTAATCTTGCAAGTTTCGGAGTTAATGCAACCACACTCCTATGGGGCAACAGCGATAATGTACAAGTCGGTGAAACCGTATATGCTGTGGGGAATCCAAGTGGATTAAATGGAACGTTTTCAAATGGTATTGTAAGTGGTATTCGGCGGGATGGAACTGACAAATTGCTCCAGATATCTGCGCCTATTTCTCAAGGCAGCAGTGGTGGAGTTGTTTTAAATAGTGGAGGTGGAGTCATAGGTGTTTCGGCTGCCTCTCGTTATGGACAGAATCTCAATTTCACAATACCTTCAAATTATATCAAAAAACTACTTTTGAATCCACAGAATCTCAAGATTTTATTTGAAAGTAAATTTGAAGGAATTATAATAGTTAATAATTCATTTGCTTGGAGAGGTAAGTCTACATATACGTTCACAATTCAGAACAAACATCGGTATAGTGTAAAAAACATCCATTGTCTAGTTACCTTTTACGATGAATATGAACGACAAATTGGCTTAGATCTGGTGCATCTTATGAAACGCCCGGTGCTGGACAAACAGGGGCATACGGTTTAGAATGGCGTGACAATAAACTTTGGATCGCTGTACCACCTTCGGCAACGATCTATCAAGTTGATGTTGATAAAGACTTTACGGTGATTCACACGATTCCTGCTCTAGATGATAGATCGCACGGTATTGCATGGGTTGGGGACAATCTCTGGTGCGTTGAGACAAACCATCGCGCGATTTATAAACTCAATCCAGATGACGGTAGCCATATTGATAAGATTGAGATACCTGAACCGCATCCTGAACCACACGGCATGACATATTGGGGCAGATATTTCTGGTATTGTGATGCACATACAACCGCCGTCTGTAGAGTAGCATTATCATCATGATGACTGCTGGACGAATACTCAATATGGGAAAAAACTGTGCAGCGATGAATATGGCTGTTGATGAAGCAGTTCTCATCTCCCAGAAAGATCAACCTAACCCAACACTGCGCCCAACACTACGATTCTATGATTGGACTCACCCAGCATTCAGTTTTGGATACTTTCAAGATATTGCTTCTGAAGTTGATGTAGAAGCGTGTCGTGTAGAGAACATTGAATTAGTAAAACGAATGACAGGTGGCGGTACGGTGGTGCATGGATGGGATTTGACCTATACGCTTGTGTTACCCCGCCACGATGCAGAAACTTCTATATCCGACATGTATAAGAGAATTGGAAACAGTCTTGTTAATGCATTTGAGAAACTCTCTATTCCTGCAGCATGTTACGCCGCTACAGAACAGTCTGAATCTGCACAGAACATCTGTCTTACAAATCCTGTGGAGCACGATGTTATGTGTAACGATAAGAAGCTCGCTGGTGTCTCAGTAAGACGTAATCGGTACGGGATTCTATTTCAAGGATATATTTCATTGGATATTCCCCCTATTCCTATTCTTAAACGCGTTTCAAAAATACCTGAAGTTCAGTTGATGTTGTTGGACAATGCAACTGCAATCAATACTGAAGATCGTTGTATATCCCGAAGTGCTCTCATCAAAGCAATCTGTGAGGCATTTGACGTTGGTGTTACATTTAGTGCAGGAGAACTGTCAATAGCAGAGAAGGCGCAAGCAGAGACCTTGGTTAACACCAAATATGCTACCCCCGGTTGGAATTATCACTAATATTACCTCCTTATGTGAACGGATTTTGACATTGACAGAGGTGTCAATCCTTTGTAAACTTTTGTATATTGTTACCAAACGTTGTGATGCAATAGTCTAATCCTTTCGGTTTGGAATGAAACACCCCCTTGTTTAGTTTCACTTGAGATAGGAAACGCTGCATGATACACTTAACATAACCTTAGAACTTTGTAAGTGAAGGGAATTTTATCGTATACGGAGGTACTGTAGCAATGGTTTATAGTAATTTTACTTTGGAGACAGTCCGGAAGACATTTGGGTTGGAAGCAGATGAAGCCGCAGACATTTCTTCGGGTATAACGCCTGTGGCACCTAGTGAATATCTCACCACGACATTGTCAAGAAACGTGCCGTTAGCCGTTGCTATTGGTACAGAAAAGGCGAAGTCAGAAATGATCGTTGCCACTGTTCTTATTGAACTTCGTGAACTTTTTAAGCGGCGTATTAGTCTTTTTTCAGGTATTGATTTCAACGTTGATTCAGAAAATGGTTTGACCGGGGTGTGCGATTTCTTGATAAGCAACACACCTACACAATTCTATTTAGAAGCACCAATTATTGTCCTTGTTGAGGCAAAAAAGGATGAACCGACAACGGGGTTCGGACAGTGTGTAGCAGAAATGATCGCCGCACAACGTTTTAATGCCGAAAGAGGAAATGAAATCCCTTGCATTTACGGATCTGCTACTGCAGGTACAGTATGGCAATTTCTTAAATTGGAAGGACAGCAGCTCTACATTGATAGGGAACCCTATTCAATTCGGGAATGCGACAAGATTCTCGGCATGCTCGTGAGTATGGTTGAGCAACAAGTGTAAGGTATTCTGGAGATTTGGAAATGGCGTATAGTAACTTTACTTTAGAAACAGTTCGTAAAAACTTTCAGTTAGAGACGGTTCAGTCCATAGGCATTTTTGGAGACATAGAACCGGTGAGTCCGCGCGACCATTTTATATCAGATCTTGCAAAAAAGGTATCAGTAGCCTCTTCCGTAAACACAGAAAAGGCAAGGTCAGAACTGATTGTCGCAGATGTTCTGTTTGAGCTGCTGGAGCATTTTAACCAACGTATCAGTCTTTTTTCAGGAATTGAGTTCAACGTTGATACGGAGGAGGGTTTGACTGGAGTCTGTGATTTTCTGATAAGTAAATCACCGGACCAGCTCTCTTTAGAGGTACCTGTTATTATTATTGTTGAGGCAAAGAAGGAAGATTTAACTGCAGGACTCGGTCAGTGTGTCGCTGAGATGCTTGCTGCACAACGTTTTAACACCGATAGAGGTAATGAAATTCCTCGGATTTATGGGGCTACCACATCAGGAACAGATTGGCGATTTCTTAAATTGGAGAGTTCCAAACTGCACATCGATACAGCAGCGTACCAAATCGCAGAGTATGCTAAAATCCTCGGCATCCTGGTGAGTATGGTAGAGCAAAAAGTGTAAGGATAGTTGGAGGTATTACGATATGGCTTATAGCAATTTCACCTTAGAAACAGTGCGAAATACTTTTCAGTTAGAGACTGATGAAGCGGCGGATATATCTTCCAAAATAGAACCGGTATTACCGAGTGAACATCTCTCCACTGCACTGGAAAAAAAAGTGCCGTTAGCTCTTGCTATCGGCACAGAGAAAGCGAGTTCGGAACTAATTGTCACCGATATTCTTGTTGAACTTCGCGAAAAGTTTGAGAAACGCATTAGTTTCTTTTCAGGTATTGACTTCAGTGTTGATGTTGAAAAGGGTTTAACAGGCGTGTGTGATTTTCTTGTAAGTCTTTCACCTGTGCAGTTTTATTTAGAGGCACCCATAATCATTCTTGTTGAAGCAAAGCGAGAAAATCCTGTTTCTGGTTTCGGGCAGTGTATTGCAGAAATGGTCGCCGCACAACACTTTAATACCCAGAAAGGTAACGTCATTCCTGTCATTTACGGGGCATCAACTACAGGCACAGTCTGGCAATTCCTTAAATTGGAGGGGCAGCAGCTTTACATTGATAGGGAACCCTATTCAATTCGGGAATGTGGCAAAATCCTCGGTATCCTCGCGAGTATGGTTGAGCAACATGCGTGAAATATTCAGTCTCTGAGAACCTAATTCGGAAGTGAGTTATTAAACGGATTGCAGCAGTGAATCATAAATACGAAATGCACTATAATGGAGGAAGTTTGCGAAATGCGGCGTAGAATATCAGTGGAATTTGGACATGACTTTAACTGTTTGAGTTCATATTCTATTCAAGAACTCGCTGATTTCTGGGATACACATGACTTAACCGATTTTGAAAACGAACTTGAAGAAGTAAGTGAACCTGTCTTTGACAACTCAGTTTCTGTTCAGTTAGAGTCCAAAGAATTAGAGATAATTGAGACTCTTGCCAAGTCTCGTGGCATATCACCTGAGAATCTAATTCGAGAGTGGGTTGTTGAACGTATTGAAACAAGATAGTTCATTGAAGGAGATTTAATATGGACGCAAAAGTATCTGAATTGCTTAATTTAACAAAAATGAAGATGAGATTAGTACCGTGCAGATATAATAACAAGTGTTAAAACATGTTAGTTTACTTGACAGATGAGGGTATAAGTGATATACTTAACCATAGATTTAGGAAAACGATATCCTAAGCAATATCTTAAGATCTGTTGATTTCTGGAGACTAAAATTCTTGCATTGGAAAACAGGGAGCCGCATCTACATTGACACGTCAATTCCTAGTTCCTATTATACATTACGTACCGACGAAGATTCCTTGGCAAAACAAAAAATGACCCGGCAGTGGTGGAATGAATATACTAACCAATTTAGTTTAACTTCAAGCACTATTGTCATTGAGGAACTCAACCGTGGAAGAAGCGAAGCAACACAAGCTAGACGCGCCTTAATTGAAGGTATTGAAATGTTACCAATTACTGACCGCATCCTGCAAATTGCGCGAATCTATAGAGACCGGTTGATAATGCCACAAGACCCGCAGGGTGATGCACTTCACGTAGCCATTGCCTCATTTCATAATGTGGACGCTATACTCACTTGGAATTTGGCACATATTGCTAATCCTAATAAGGTTTATCTTATCCAACAAGTTAATCGTGAACTTGGTTTACTGACTCCCGGTTTAACTACCCCTTTAGTTTATTTTGGAGGTGTCAACTAAAATGGAAAACAAAGAGATTATGAAATGCAGTATAATGGAGGAAGTTCGGGAAATGCGACGTAGAATATCAGCGGAATTCGGACATGACTTTAACAAATTAGCTGCATATTACCAAAAGTTAGATAACGAAATGCAGAGGTCAGGCAAATATAAGTATGCAGATCCACCAAGTGAGGAGTTTGAAATAAAAAAAAATATTTTTAATGTATTAGTTTCTGTTCGGCAAAAACCCGAAAATCTT
Organism: Candidatus Poribacteria bacterium; assembly: GCA_965208245.1. GTDB lineage: Bacteria > Poribacteria > WGA-4E > WGA-4E > WGA-3G > MSPOR6. The sequence goes on along the minus strand of OZ242325.1, from coordinate 2,705,212 downwards.
GAGATAATTAATGCACAAACCAAGTTGTTGGAATATCTCCTTGGAACTCAGTTCAAGATGAGTAGTTGAGCGTATTTAAGTTTAAGTAAGGATAACCATTTGCAGGAGGTTTAAGATGGATGAAAAAGTTCCTGAATTGCTCGATTTGACAAAAAAACTCTTAGATCAATCTGTAGAAATTGTTGACGCCTCAATTCCACTAACCGAATCTGTTATAGCTGACAAAATTCGATACACAATCTTTCTCCTTGTTCAAATGAGTGAGTCTCTGAAGTTTGGCTATGGTGCTTACCACAGTTGTAAGCAGGGATGGGGACATGGCGGTATTGGGGCGGCTCGTTCCATATACGAAATTCTCCTTGATATTAAATATATCAATCAGGAAGAATCACGAAAAGAAGAACGCTTTATGAGGTTTATCGATCACGGTGCTGAATATCTCTACCGCAAGATGGAAAGAATCCGCGAATCTGGACAGACGGTATCTCAAAGAGATCAAGATAAGTATGCCAATGCATATGATCAGTTAAAAAAGAAGTATAACGAAAAGCATAGGCAAGAGGTTGATTCTAGCAGAAAACAAGCAGATGCAACACCTAAGTACAGACAATACCATTGGGCGGGACTTACTCTTAAAGAAAAGGCTGATGCAATTAATCGGGAACAATTTCACCAATTGTATAAAGATCTTTCGGATTTGTCACATGTTAGTTATAGTGCAATGCTTGATACCATTGCAAATTCCACAAAAAATAAATTTGAGGTAGATCTGAATCTCCAACCATGTTATACCCACTGTCTAATTGTTTTAATGATAGTTTTCACATGTATTTCTGGCATATTAGAAGAATATATGACCTACTTTAAGATTGAATATTCTGATTACCCAACTCTTGAAAACCTGTGGAAAAATTACCAGAAACTTTTAAGCGAATAAACGGGTTTTCGAAATTTAGCAGCACCTCTTTGTGGTGAATAATCAACAATTGTGGTAAACGCACAATCTAACAGAAAATGAATACTATCAGGACTTACGCATTATTAAAAATCGGAATTAGTCGTTTTGGGATTAAACATTTTTTAATTTGACAGTCAGTTTTCACCCATGTTATACTATCCATAAGCTCGTTGGCAGGACTGTTTGTGCAACGCACTTTGCGTTGCATCCTGCCACTACTTCAAACAGAGTACAAACGAGCCTACAAGTGATACCCTCGTTTAACATTTGTATCGTTTTAGATGTTCTGACTTAGTCGTTTTGGGATATTCATCTTATACTATCATTGACAAACTTATTGAAAATGTCAATGTTCCTATAGTTATACTTGTAGCACGCCTCTGCGAGATACAGTGGCGTGTATCTTGTTGAGTAGTGGTGGTGCGTTCCGTACCAGGCACGCTTGATGAATGACCAAAATCCTTCAATGGTGTTGGTATGCATGCCACCTTTCTCCCACTTCTTACTTCGGTTTAGGGTTTCATGCTCTATCTCTTTACCGATAGTGTTGTATCCTTTGGACTGATCCGTGTAGAGTTTAGAGTTCTCCGTATCTACGTTATCACGAATGAAGTTAGCAATCGTTTCTCCAGTGATATCAGGCACCAATTGAGCAATTACATGTCCAGTTCTTGAAACTGCACCGATAACAGCGTCTTTCATTGTTCCGCGACCACGCTTGCGAGGTTCATCTACTGTTCGGTCATAGTCTTTCTTGTCTCTACCACCGACATAAGTTTCATCAGCTTCAACGATTCCCGACAAAAGAGAAGACTTCTTTGCCATTTCAGTTCGTATCTTCATCATTATAGACCAAGCAGCCTTTTGTTTCAATCCTAAATCTCTCGCCAACTGACAAGATGAGATACCTTTCTTTGCGTTTGCCATCAATGAGATCGCTAAAAACCACTTTTGTAGCGGTATTTTTGTTCCAGCAAAGAGTGTCCCGCTGGTAACCTTGAATGATGCACCACAATCAGAACAATGCCACCGTCCTATTCTACCTATGCCGTTCTCTTTTTTGCGTTTCAGGTTCGGACCCTCACACTTCGGACACTGGGGGTTATCACCCCAACGTATCCTCTCAAGATGTTCAATACACGCCTCTTGTGTAGGGTATCGCTCCATAATTTCAACTAAATTCATCAGATACTCCATTTTAGGAGTTGCTTTTTTCTGATGAATTCTGATACAATAGTCAGACAAAAAGCAACTTGCTTTTTAGTGTTCATTAGGGGGTTTGTAGCCCCCTAATACTTATCTACCCTAATACTCATCTATATTGTATCATGAATTAGCAATTAAAACAAGCGATAAATTCAGTCTAAATCTATGTTTATAGCGATTTTACTTAATCCCAAAACGACTAATTCCGTTTTGGAATAATAAAATGTTTGTATCCACAGTAGCATCAAACACATCCGGTCCCAAATCCAACAATTGAATAGGTTGGGTATGTGCAATGAAATAATTCCTCAACTTCTTACCATATCGAGCTCGCATCCATTTATTAGATGTGATGTAACAGAGATATCCAGTGTCATGGAGGAGTGTGTGTCCTTTTTCATAGAAAAGACAGTAAATATCACCCATTCTTTCAAAAACGTCAAAATCACAAGGTTTGTATACATCTGCTAATCTTCCATCATCCTTTTGCAGCTGAATGTAGGGTGGATTACCAATAATTATATGAAATCCATCAGTGATACCAAACATCCGTTCAAGGTCAAAAAAGTCAGCCTGCATATTCTGGTCATAAGGATCCCAGTTCGCAAGTTTTTCACTTTCTTCAACTTCATAGTTATGTTCTGAAAGAAAAGCACTGATTTCACCCCGAATTTTTTTATCAAGTTTACGGTATTTTTCTTTCGTCCTAGGTGTTCGTGCTGAGAAGTGTTTTTTCCTAACCTGTCTTAATTCTTCCTCTTTCCGTTCGATTTCAGGTCCTAGTATCGTCATTCGTTCAGGTTTGTTAATACCAATGAGCGCATTTCCAGCAACGAACTTTGTTTCTAAATTTGGTAATGGACGAACACCACGATTTTCCTTTGTATCGTCTATCTTTATATCTATCACGAGAGATATAAAGAAGCGGAGTTTGGCTATCTGTGCAGCAATCGGTTGGATATCTATGCCGTAGATGCAGTTCTCTATGAGATATAGTTTTCTGCCGTAGTCCAACTGGTTTTCTGTAAAAGTTTTTTCTATGTTCTCAATTTCAGCATCAAGTTCTGCGATGGTTCTATCTCGGATGGTGCTATCATGAATATCCTCGGCTTTTCTGATGGTTGCTTCAACTTTATCAATCTGCCGTTGTTTCCACTGCATGTTGTCAGGGTCGAGTTTGCTGAGGATAAAGACCAATTTCTGTAGGATACCCATTGGAAAAGCACCTGATCCACAGGCGGGATCAAGGATCTTGATCATGTCAACCGCGTTGATCAATTGCTCCGTCTCTGCTGCATTGAAGTTGTGCTGTTCATCATTGTATGCAACCAAATGACGGAGATTCTTCTCAATTTCAGATTTCTGTTTATCGCTTAACGTAGCATTAAGTCTTTGCTCAATGCTAAAGTCAATGAGTCTATTCTTTAGATAGACAATGAGCGATTCTTCCACTATATAGTTGACAATCTCACGTGGCGTATAAAAGGAACCGGTCTGCTTACGTGCGGTAGTTTTGGTTTCTGGATTGTATGCGGCAAGTAAGTTTTCAAATACCTTACCAAGTAGTTCAGGATCAAGCGCAACCTCTTCATCAATGGGCGTGTTTTCTGTTATGGTGAATTTGAAACGACGGAGGATTTCGATGAGTCCGCGCACTTTATACCTTTTGCCTCTGTTACTGTAGGCTTTATTGAGATCAACATACTTCTCCTCAGAGAAGAATAGATAATTCGGAACAGATAACGGGTTGTCTGTTCTATCGGAAAAGCCATCAATCCTAAGAACTCGTGCATTTTCTTCGTCTGATTCAATATCCTCCTTTTTGTCTAAACATTCAAAAAGACCGCCATTTAGAAATGGGATGGTCTCAAACTTGCGTAATGCATCGTTAGGATTGCTAAAATAATCCTTATAGCGATATAGCGAGGTGATGTTGTAGTGTTGTCGTCCTGAACCACGGAATTTGCGATTATTCGGCTTTTCAGGTGTATTCATCTCTTGATTGAGTGTTGTAAAGAAAAGATTCTGGAGTATTGCCTTGTAATAAGTGCTTTCTTCTGGATCTGTATTATTGAGAATGATCTCTATTTCTCGCGGGTTAAAAAAAATCATCAGGCACTAAGTCTCTCTCCTTAATAAACCAGACGAAGATAAGTCGTGTAATCATTCGTATTATACTAGTAGCGTTACGGACCTCTACGTCATCTTCTGCATCGTCAGGGAAAGTAACGTTATCTATTGCCCAGAAATACCAGTCAGAAAGTTCTTTATAGAATTTTTTATTGAGTTCTTGAATATCCAACGTCTTCTTCCATGCCGCGTGCAACGCAACAAAGCTGCTGAACTGATGAACTCTATACAATTCATCACGTGAGAGATCAAATAGGATCCGTATGTGCGCAGGATGAGGATTCTTGAAGTCAATATCTTTAATCAGAGATACTTTCTCTAACACATCGCGAGTTTGGTCACGTCTATTTAGTCGTCTATCAATTACAGCGAATGTTAGTGTTTGTGCATGTTGGAAGATAATCATTGCTGGCATTGGTGTCAATTTGTTTATTTCTCGTGTCATGGTGGATAACTGTGTTCGGTTATATTCAGTTCCTTGTAACTTTATAGCAAAGAATAGGTATGATTCCATGTTGGTATTATCTATCGGTCCAGATTCAAACATTAGATTTGTCTGTCTATTATCTGATAAATCATCGTCTGTCAATTGAAAGAGACAATCAACAGAGTCCCATTCATCTACCCGTGCACGTTCTCTGTTGATTTTACCTTCTTCATCCCATGTTTCTATAAAAAAATCAGCTTGATTTGAATCAAGGTCTATCCAGTTAGGGCTATCATAACCGAGTGTGTTTAACAGGCTGCGCGCATTGCCTTTTAGTTCGCCCATTTGAAAGTCTTTTAGGGCTTGAGCAATCATTTCTAACATATCGCGTTCATTCATATAATCCCTCCTACAGAATTACCAACCATGTTATCAACTCAAAATCAGTCGTATCACTCATTTGTTTCTCCTGGGGAACGATCTTGCCGCTACGACTTGATAGAAGTTCACTAATTGCCTTTTTCTTATAAGTGTGAGAGAGTGAACCGATTCCTTTTTCAAGTAGCTCGTTGTAATGCTTCATATCTTTGCCGCTTTTTGTCTTATTGTCAAAATCATCGCAAAGATCATCATAAGGCTTTTCCACAGTTGCACATAGGACACGGTACATTTCAAGAATCTGTTTAGGGTGAGAGAAAGTCCATCGCACCTCGCCATCATCACGGATATAAAGAAGATAGTACGGATGAAGAGGGTTTATTTTTTCGTTTTCTTTAGAATCCACTTTCTGACGCAGACAGAATACAACACCTGGTTTAATCACCTGGTATTCTTCATCTGTTGGAACGACAGCATAGAGTCCGATGGGAGCATCCTCAAGTGTTTTACGTTTGTTCTCAATATAATTCATCAACTCAATCCTAAAATCATCAAGTGTGAATTCATTCAGGGAAATATTTTCATTGAGTTCCTCAAGGTCTAATACCTCGTTCTTTAATCTCAGGAGTTGTTGGTCTCTGTACTTTAGGTCTGATTCTATCATGTCTTGAATTTCAGCAGTTTCAAGGAGATTATTGCCTTGTGTTGCTGTTACGTCAACTAATGCCATACGTGCCTCAACACGATTTTTCAACCGGATATAACGATTCAGGTCGGGAGTGGGCCAAAAGTTGACTAACTGGACTGCTTTATTGATGCTGTTAATCCTGTCAATCCGTCCAAAACGTTGGATGATACGGACAGGGTTCCAATGGATGTCGTAGTTAATGAGATAGTCGCAGTCTTGTAGGTTTTGCCCTTCCGATATGCAATCGGTGCCGATGAGAATGTCGATTTCCTCGTCTTGTGGCATAGTTTTCATTTGTGATCTATTTTTCGCGTGTGGTGAGAAGTTCGTGAGGATATGCACAAAATCTGTACTTCCGAATGTTGTTTTATTACCACTAGTTCCTCCGGTAACGAGTGCAATATTTACACCGAGATCGTTTTTTGTCCAGTCTTCCAAAGCATCGTAAAGATAAGTTGCAGTATCCGCAAAATGTGTAAATACAATAACTTTGCGATTTGGTCGTTCTTCTTTATCTTTAGTAGGATTTTGCACCTTATCTTTGATGAGTTCCTTGAGTCTTGCAAGTTTTCCGTCACGTTCTACAGTAACCTCTTTTGCAAACAGATGGGGTAATTCCAACTGTTCTCTGTCGTGTTTAAGGTCTTCTAACCACGTCTCAACATTAAGGTGTGCCATTTTGAAGACTAATTTCTTTCCGACTTGCATTGCTTCCTGAAGTTCTTCATCTTCAAGCGCGTCAATATTCACTTCCTCTAAATTTACATTAGGATTAGCGTCGCGAAATTCTATGAAATATTTAATATGTTTCTCAAGATCTTTTATTTTATCAATCGTTCGTTCCATCGTAATTCCGAAGGAGTGAACAGAACTTTCCAACCGTTTCAGGAAGTTCACTTTCATCATACCGATAAGGAAGTTTTCACGTGCACGCTGTGTGAATTGCGTAATATCACCTATATCGTACTCGGATTCATATTCTGATAGGAGGTATTTTGATGGATTGAATAGGGAGAGTTGATATTCTGATATTTCAACATTCAGTTCGTCATAGGACATGAACTTACCCTCCAGATCAATCTTCTTTACATATTCAGGAATTGGTTTTTTGCGATGTGGAAATCCTCCGAGTTCTTTATAGGATTTTGGATAATATTCCTGAACATGTTTTCGTGACCGTGCAATGGTGAGTTCATCAAGGAGTTTGAAGAATGAAGAACTAAGCTGTGTTAAAAGGTCTCACGTATGACGTTTATTTTCGTTCTTTGCCCACTGCGTAAATTTCCTTGTGCGGTGGCGAGAGTGTTTTTCAGGTTTTCTATCCTAAAAGAATCAGAAAATGCATCATCTTTCCCTTTAGTGAAGAAATAAATCTGGTTGCGAAGATCCTTAAGGTCGTTGTTCACCGGCGTAGCGGAGAGTAGTAGGACTTTTGTTGTTATTCCGCTTTGGATAATGTCCTCCATCAGTCGTTGGTATCGACTTTTGCGAATTAGATTGCCATCCTCGTCCTTTCTGCCCGGAGTGTTGTTTTGGAAATTGTGAGATTCATCAATGACAACTAAATTGTAGTTACCCCAGTTGATAGTTTCAAGGTTTACATCACCTGACATACCCCTATCACGACTTAGGTCTGTGTGTGATAGGACTGTATATGAAAACTTATCATCCAGAAATGGGTTAAGTTCACTGTTATTGCTTCCGTGATAAACCGTCCAATTCTCTCTTAGTTTTTTGGGACACAGTACAAGTACTTTATCATTGAGCAGTTCAAAGTATTTTATGATAGCCAATGCCTCGTAGGTTTTACCCAAACCTACACTATCTGCAAGGATGCAGCCGTTATGTTGTCGGATTTTATTGATAGCACCTTTCACACCATCTTCTTGGAACTCATAAAGTGCTTCCCATATCTTTGTATCAGTCAGATTGATTTCATCAGCAAGTAACCCACTCTTTGCATGTTCGTCTAAATACTTTTCAAAGATGTGGAATAGTGTTTTGAAATAGATGAATTGCGGAGCGTTGTTTTGATAGAACTGTTCTATATACGATATAACATCTTCTTTTACATCTTCAACAAGTTTCTTGTCTCCCCATATTTTATCAAACCAAAGTCTCAGATCGTTACGATCCCGTTTGCTATCCACCTCCAAATTCAGCTCAATATTGTTTCCTCTTGGACTGAGTCCGAGGCCTTTAACAGTGAAGTTGGATCTACCGACGATAGCATCATCAACACCATTGCTAGATATATGATACATTTTTCCATGCGTCAGGTTACTCTTTTTTATAGATTGGATCTTTACATTGTTTTTTCTTAATCAATTCGCACATTCTTCTGCAATCCAATTCTGTTTAAGTCTGTCGTCAAATGTCAGACCTTCGTCCTGAATTTTATATTCTTTTCTGTTTTTGCCATCTGGATCAATACTTTTTACGAATCGCGGTTCTCCAAATAAGAAACGAAGTTCTTCAATGTCTGCCAATGAGTCTTTTAGTGCATGATATGCATATATAGTAAAGTAAGCGGAAACAAATGAGAGGTTTGAATCTTGTGAGATTTTGTTCTTTAGGAACTCTCCAACATCTTCTCCAAAATAGTTGTCATGGATGCTCGAATTCAGTAGGGATTTTTTATCAGACATATTTCTACCTTGTTTCAGTTGAATGTTTATTTCTCTTATCCTGTAAATCCTATAATCCTGTAAATCCTGGTTCAGACAAATTGCTTCACCTAATAGTCTTCCTATATTGATATGTCCTATCAACAACTTTATATCCGAGATTGCTATAAAACAGAATCGCTCTATAATTCGACAAATTTGTACTAATGGATGCATGACGATATCCTGCCTTTTGCATCTCTTGAAGAGAATACTGAAGTAAGAACTTCCCTAATCCTTTTCCTTGAAAATCATCCTCAATACCCAGCCATTCTGTATAAATCCAGTCTTGTGCATCCGGATGTCTTGAAAACACACCAACCGAGACGCTTTCACATTCACCAACTTCTGTTTTCCCCTTGTGTGCTTTTACGGTGCAGTTTGCACGTTCACCGTGACCCTCTGTCCACGTAACACTTGTGTGAACGGATTCATCAGGCAGCACCGGTTCAACTGAATAATTCTCCCAATTCAGAAAAACCCAACCATCACCTGGTCTATAGCCGTTATTACTCAGCAATCCCTGTATATGATCAAGATAATTGGTCAATGTAGCATAATCATAACCGAAAAAAGGATAACGAGACTCGTCACCAGACGAGAACGCTTCAATAGATTTGACTTCAAAGGAATTCAAATATGCTTCTGCTTTTTCAAGAACGACTTGTCCGGCTTGTCTTTCCCCGCGTTCACAACCTAAAAATCGAATATAACCCGTTCTTTCCTCCTCCTGATCCTCATCATCTTCATTATGCGTTCTAAAACCAACGTGAACAAATGCCTTTATCTTTCCTTTATTTTGGGTTAGAAACAAAGCTTCCGATTCAAGATCGTTTTTGCTTCTTTCAGTTTCTTTACTTAATCCTCGCAAAACTGCAGCGAATTCATCCTTACTGACAGGAAAACAGTTGGGTAAACCTTGTACCTGATGATTATAGAATTGGGTTAAAGACTCCAAGTGATCAGGTGTATAGTCAATAACTTCACTGAAACTATTCTCAGTTTTAACGGGTATAACAACTTCTGCTTTTTTCTCAAGCCTCTTTGAATACGCATAAGTCCAATCCACAACCTTATAGCCACAATTGCCATACAATAGAAATGCACTATTATTATCCCAGGCTGTGCTGAGGGAAGCATGTCGGTAACCAACCTTTTGCATCTCCTGCAAAGAATACAAGAGCAAGTATTTACCGAGACCCTGTCCTTGATAGGCATCGTCTACACCAAGCCAATCGGTATAAACCCAATCCTGTGCATCGGGATGTGAAGAAAACGTTCCACCAGAAAGAGACCAACACACGCCAACTTCTTCACCGTTCTTATGTGCTGTTATGTTACAGTTAGGCAGTTTACCATGTCCCTCTTTCAATTCTACAGAAAGGGATATGGGAATATCGGGAGGTGTTAGTGTAACATTGAAGTTTTTCCAATCAAAAAATGCTTGTCCATGGATGCGTCTATATCCGTTGTATCCCAGCAGTGCTTCTACATGAACCAGTCTATCAGAAAGCTGAGCATAAGCAAAATGATAGCAAGGATACCTATAATGTTTCGAAAATGCATAGACCTTAGTTACAACTTCACACTGTAAATAGTCTTCAGCCTTCTTAAGAACTGCTGCGCCTATCTGTTGTTTCCCGACTTTGTATCCAAAAAACAGGATATGTGCAGTCTTGCCATCCTTGTTCTCGCTATCATCTGACAGACCGATGTGGATAAAGGCTAAGATTCTGCCATCATGCACAGCCACAAAAGCCATTTCTGAATGAATATCATCTGCATCATAATACTTGGATTTTCCTGTAACACCACTTGTAGCAAAAACTATATCCTCCTCTTTGACAGGATAGCAATGGGGAACATCTAATGTAAAATCGTTGTAAAACTGTGTCAAAGGTGTCAGAAAGTCAGTTGAATATTGGATTATCTCCATCAGTATTTTAATCCTCCACTATGGGACTTCCCATATCAGAACTGATCTGTCTTTACTGCCATTTGCAAGCGTTATCCCATCCAGTGACTCTGATACTTTTTTGCTTATGTGGTGGTTTTGCTTCGCTCTACCCGACCTACGGATAAATTCAATAAATTAACGTTTGTTGCGTAATTCTTCAGAATCACCGAAAACTGAATAACCCTGTACATCCACTGCTACAATGATGTTAAAAGGTAGCATATTTTGTTGAAAATCTCAAACTTTTTTGATAGAATATACCAATACGTTGCCACTACATCCCCGCGCTAAAGCAGCGAGGTCTTGTGGCGAAAGAGTGATAACTTTGGAAACACCCTCTAATTGGACTTTGTGTCTCAAGTGGTTTTACACATACACAAGATTCTAATACAGACAACACACGTTGGAATTTACCTGAATGTGTCATAGTTCATTTGGGAAAAGGTTCGCTCATATAGAGAATAAGTGCAAAGGGAAACGTGAACTCCTATGTCCATTGACTTCGCTGAAATGTTTACACTCAATTTATACATGAGCCCACGGTTTTGATGCTGAAAACAATTCACCATGAATATAGATATTATTAATAAAAGGGTTTTCGGTTTAATAATGATTTCGTCTCAATTCTAATACGGCGAGTCCCTGACAGCCTAAGTTCTCACTCCTAAAATGGTACATAATCACTTAGCCGAAAACCCTCTAATAAAGAGGTTACCATGATATTCAAAAGTTTTTCTCTGACAATAATTACATTTTTAACTTTTTTACTTCCGGGTTTTGCGCAGGAAACGGTATTTCAAGATTATAGTGTGAGACTCATCTACTTTCTTCCAAAAGATCGTAAACCACAACCGAATATAGATGCGAAAATAGACACGTTAATAAAACGTGTCCAGAAGTTTTATGCCGACGAAATGGAACGGCACGGTTTCGCTAGAAAAACGTTTCAGTTTGAGACAGATGAAGTTGGCAATGCTGTAGTCCATCATGTCATAGGTGAACACAATGATGAGCGTTATCTGAATGCATCATGGATGACGTGGGGGCCAATTTATAAAAAGTTTAAACGATCAAAAACTGTCTTTTTCAACGTAATTGATTTCAGTAGTGAACGGACCCGCCCAGGGAGTTGTGGAGAAGGACAAGGTGGATTAGATGGTGGACGAGTGTTAATACCTGCTTCAGGCATCTGTTTTACCCTTGACGTTGCTGCACATGAACTCGGACACGCTTTCGGTTTACCACACGATTGGCGTAGCGATTCTTTTGCTATGTCTTATGGGCAAAACCGAAACAGAATTTCTTACTGCGCAGCACAATGGTTAGATGTTCACCCGTTCTTCAACACCGAACAAATCGACACTATGAAACCCACCTCTAAAACGCCGCCAGAGATTAAAGTCCTGCCGGTTATAAAGTATCCATCAGATATCTTTCACACATATTATAAGGTAACTGATGCTGATGGACTCCATCACACACAGATACAAAGCCGATCAACGCCGAGATCAGGCCTGTCTATGCAAGGATGCCTACCCTTAAACGGCGAAAGTGATTTTATTCAACTCGAATCATCCGGGCAAGACATCTTGCTTACCACCCTTGATGTCCACGGGAACGTATCATCAAAGTGGATCCCGGCGAAAGATTTGAAACCAAACATCTTATTAAATATCCATACTGTGAATGATAGTAGACAAGATGGTCTAATCGGGCATTGGGCATTTGATGAAACTCATGGTAGATTTGCATTTAATACAAGTGGAAATGGCAACTACGCAATACTTGGCAACGGAGCTATGTTACAACTTAATAGCGGAAAAATCGGAGGAGCATTGAGACTTAATGGTAGCCAAGGGGCATTTTTACCTAATGGAAAGAACTTCATTAATGAACTTCAAGCCTTTACCATAGCCTTTTGGGTAAAATCAGATGAAGTTGATACCGACAAAGGTTTTATTTTTCCTAAAAATCCTAACGACAAAGATGAGATATTTTCCATAAGGTATGATGCAAATGGAAATGAAGGTGGCGGAAAAAATGTTATCAAGGCAGGGATTACCACCACAAGCGGCATTCAAACTTATGAAAGCGCAAGCGATGTGCAAACTACCGAATGGCAACACATCGTCCTAAATTGGCAAAGCGGTAGAGAACTAAAACTCTACATTAACGGATTACTTGATAATCCCACATTTAATTCTACAGCAACGGAAGGGAAAATAATAGGAGCCGAAACATTGATTATCGGTACGGGCTGTAAAGACAAAAGCGGATCATTCAATGGGTTAATTGATGATGTCCTCCTCTATAATAGAGTTTTGAGCGAGAAGGAAATTGCTGATTTAGCTCTAATAAACATAACCGATGATCCTGTTTATGGCGTTGCTTTAGCAGGTGTAGCAGATTTTACACCAGAGCAAATAGATGCAAGCAATGATGTAAAGTTCCTCTTCACAGTTACGAATACAGGTAATACAGAAGATACTGTAAAATTAACAATGTCTGGAAATGCAGTCGGCAAACTGAATCAACATTCGGTATCACTTGCTCCTTACACGTCTTCAAAAGTGACATTAACGATTGAGGGCACTTCGCTTACCACTGCTGGAGAACGGGTGGCAAAAGTCTCAGCTACTTCGGAAGGTGACAACACAAAGACAGCCCAAATAAATGCAACAGCCACGATTCCACCTATTTATGGTTTCACTTTGGCGGGTGTTGGAAAAATGACAAATGAGATAGCAAACACAAGGGAAGATGTTGAGTATACCTTTGAAATCACAAACACAGGTAATACCGAGGATACAATAAAATTAGCAACTTCCGGTGTAGATACCGCTACATTGAGTGAAACATCGCTTTTGCTTGACACAAAGACTTCAGCAACAGTGAAGTTGACTTTGCCAAAGGATTCACTTGCTACTGACACAGATTATATAGTCAAAGTCACGGCCACTTCGAAAGGTAATAGCACAAAAACATCACGTTTGACCACTATTACCATAGTTCATTCCAGTTCTGATCCTATTATAAATTTTAAAGATGGGTTAGTAGGACATTGGCCGTTTGATGAGGAAACAGGAAAAACTGCAGCTGATATGAGCGGAAACGGAAACAACGCAACGCACCACTCAACGGGAAACTCTTGGAAACCAAACAACGGGAAAATTAATGGAGCATTACAACTTGACGGTAGAAGTGGGGGTGTTTCTGTCACAAACGGAGGTAATATCATCAGCACACTTGAAGCTTTTACCATAGCCTTTTGGGTAAAATTAGATAAAATTGGCACACCGCAGCCGCATCTTCCAGATGATTTAACGATAGCCTTTTGGAAAAAACAAGAGAAAGTTGACACTGACAACGGTTGCATTTTTGCACCTAAAGACACCAATGACAAAGATGGCGTATTCACAATACGTTACGATACTAAAGGAAATAACGGGGGCAGCAATGTTATCACAGCTTCTATTACAACAACAGGAGGTGTCCAAAATTATGAGAGTAGAAGCAACATACAAACCACAGAATGGCAACATATTGCTTTAACATGGCGTAGTGACCGTGAACTTGCACTATACATCAACGGTGTGCTTGATCAGCCAACGTTCAATAGTCCGTCAACACAAGGTGAAATTATAGGAGCAGAACAATTAATAATCGGTAGTGGTGGTAAGCACACGAATAGTGCACTTAAAGGACTTATTGATGATGTTCGACTCTATGACAGGACATTGAGTAGCGGTGAAATTGCTAACCTAGTGAATGTAAACGCAATGACTCATATACCGGAACAGACAAACGATTAATTGGGATAACTTTCTCACATAAGAATTCTAAATGTGCATGAGAATTCCAAATGTGGTGAAATAATGAATTATATAGATGATTGCAAGTAGTCGCGCTTTCATGCAGATTAAGAAAAGATTGCGGCAATTCTAATTTTTCCTGACACGGTATGAATATTTTATATAACCTACATGATGGGTTTCGCTGCGTTCTACCTATAAATCAACGCTATGAATGCCTTATGACATTCAGCGGGTGTAAACCTAAGGAGTTTTCCCATACATCGAATTTCTCTAGTCCCGTATGAACATTAAAAATCCTTTGGGTAATCAACGAGTAATGAATTGCCAGTCGATTACCCAATTTATATCTTAATTTTCATTCTTGGTAAATGCTACCTTGTTTCAATTCGGAAACCCGCATCTAATGCCTTTGAAACACGGACTTGCGATTCCTCAAGATGTGCTACACTATAATCATCCAACTGATTCTTGGAGGCTTGCAGTAAATTTGCAATACGTTTATTGATTCTCTGCAAATGCATTCGTGCAAGTGATCTTGCATCTTCAGGTGTGCCACTTTCTGCATCCAATACCAGCTTAATCAACTGTTTCAAATGCTCACGTTGTAGACCACGTCTGAAACTTGAGATAAACGAATCAGCATTCGTCCATTGTCTTCCAGCTGCATTTTTATCAAGTTCCACCCAGATAGCATCCGTTATACCGGTAAAAAGTTCTGGCATCGTAAACACATCTTCCTCTTCAGAGAACTTCAGCTCTGTATCTTGAACGCGTGCAAGAACGTTCTGGTCAAGGAGCCTTGCGACAATCATATTCTGGTTACGCAGAATCACATTGTGAAGTGGATAGTCTAACCTTGAAGAACTACCGCTACTTGCTCCCCAGTCACTCCAACGCGTAACTGCAAGACTGTTCAGAAGATCAGGCGGAAAATCAAATGTCTTATCAGACAATGCATGTTCCTTGATGAAACTCAGGGCCTCCCGCTGTTTCTCAGCAGAAACGGGGACAAAAGGCAAACGTCCATCCTTATCTCCCCGATGATCTCTGTGATGATACTGGCCACCTATAAATCTTGACGCAAGAAACATAGAAGCAGTGTATTCGCCCAGAAGCGACCCGAATGCGCGTCTCACACGTTGATAACCCATACCCTCTTTCGTCACCTTGTCAGCAATATCATCCCAAAGTTCAGAAATGATCTGCTGTCTACGTTTTGCGAACTCAAGTGGATCAGCACCTAAATCCCACCGATTCACCAACGGGTCAAGATCCCTATACTGATACATAGACGCATCACCATCTGTGGCGAAACGCAATTCTGAAATCGCAACTTTTGATGCAATTTTACCTAATTCCGGTAATTCTGCTTCAGGTTTGTTACCATCAATTGGTTTGTATGCGTATTCAATCACCCAATAGTCCCACGGTCCTATTGTCGTGGTATAGTAATCTCCCTGTTTCTTGACATCTAGTGAAATGTTGACAGCATCATACTCCATGACAGAACCGTGTAGTGCTTCCCCTTTCTTTTTGTTTAGTTCATCAAGCGTGTATATTGTACTTGCCTTGAAGTTGTGTCGTAATCCTAATGTATGACCAACCTCGTGCATTATCAACGCCTTGAGTGCTTGTCCAATAAACTCTTCAGGAATCTCCCCACCATCTTTCATTACGCCTCTTGCTTGTAACACACTCGCCATGAATCTCATCTGTCGTTCTAAACCTGTAGCGAACTCACAGTGGAACCGTGAAGAATGATCGACAGGATGCTCTTTTTCATGTGCTACTTCATCAAAGAAAGTTGTATATTCGCGCTGCCAATATCGCGTCCAACTCTCACCGACAAGTATATCAGCATCCAAAATCTGTCCTGTGAGCGGATTGACACGAGACGGTCCAATTGCAAATGATCCGCCAACCATCCACCGAATCGTATTATAACGCGCATCTTCCGGGTCCCAATCCTCATGATCCTGTTGAATGCGAGCTTCAATTGCATCCACAAACCCAACCTTTTCAAACGCCTTATTCCATTCTAAAATCCCCTGCCGCACATAAGGACGATAACGGTGAGGGATAGATTTCTCAATGTAGAAAATTATCGGTTCTTTGGGAGGCGATAGTTTCGCATTCTTGTCCGCTTTTACCAAATGCCACCGATTCACATAACGGATGTAAGGATCATCACTCGTTTGCAATGAATAATCCTTCACGGCTGTCATGAAATGTCCAAGTCGATCATCAGCTAAACGAGGTTGATAGTCGTTATTCGGCAACTTGGCAAGACTATAGTGCACAGTGACGGGAATACCGCGAGTGTCAGGTATCGTAGTACTTGAACCACTTCCTGAATAGACAGCATTCACTCTCAACTCAACATTCTTAGGAAAAGCCTTCACCGTTCCCCATGTGCTACGCGCTTTGTCAAATCTACCCCCCACACTTCCCGACAATGGCGGAAGATCAGACACAAAAACGTTACTAATATTGACCAAAAGACTTTTCCGCTGTGGATGTACACTTTCCAACTTGAGCGCAAAAAGCACCGAATCGTTATATCCTAAATTCACCGCTTCGGATATAGGCGTGTCTTTATCCGCGCGAAAACGAACATTCTTACGCACCAGATGCACCTTATCACCTACCCGTTTCCATTCAAGCAACCATTCATCTAATGTCATCCCTGAAAGGATTCTTCCTGATGCTATACCACGAGCAATGCTAATCATACATAAAAAAGGCTCGTTCAACTGTGAGGGTTGAATCTCACAGTACAAATTCTCTTTTTTCTGATACAGATTGAAATAACCTTGATATGTCTTGCTATCTTCTATAACTTTAATGAAATCCTCATATTCTTTCTTCTTTTTCTCGATTGTTTGCTCTGTAGCAGGTTTAGTCTCTTCCGCTTCTTGTGCACTTAACGGAAGTGCTATAATTCCTGTTAAGACCAAACATATCCAATAGGTGAATACGTGTCGCATCTATTACATATCTCCTTCTAAAGTCTATTATAATTTTGTCCTGAAAGAAAAAACCAATATATTCTTCGTCAACAACTCTCTAATTATAGCATTTTGTCATTTTATACACAACCTAACCAAAGTTTGATCAGGGTTCTTCAGTTTTAGGTGATTCTGAAGAATTACGCAACAAACGTTAATTTATTGAATTTGTCCGTAGTTTGGGTAGAGCGTAGCGAAACCCGACCTACAAAGTCCACTATTAGTCTTACACAAAAACTGACAATTCTTAAAACTGAAAACCCCAAAAGTTTGATCAGGGTGTGTAAATATTTTGTTAGAAGAGACGGCATTCGGATGAAGATTAACATAAATAATCAGGTAATATTGATTACACCAGGCGGGTAGGTGCGATTCCTTATCAATGCAGAATGCCAAACGCGCATTCTGCCGGATCCTAAGAGTAAATCTTCAATGAAGCGGGTTCGGAAAAACCGGGTGCAATAAGGAAATCGCACCTACCCGCCTGCGAACATCGTTGAATTGATGGATTTTAACCAAAACTTGACACACCCGTTTGATAATTCCTTTTTACAAGCAAAATTTTCTGTGATATGATAAAATAGTATAAAAAGGGAATGGTAACTATGAAGAAAATAATTCTGATTGCCTGTCTGTTGGTACTGTCTCTTATCAGTATTATATCTCTTTATCACTATAGAGTTGAGACTGATATTAGATCTGATCAGCAACACTCAGATGCACCTTTCTCTCACGACCTGCTTGATCAAGTGTATAAAGAACATGTGGAGAATGGAAAAGTACATTACACGAAACTTAAAGCAAATCCAGAAAAGTTTGAAGCCTATTTGGATGTATTGGCAGGGGCAAACCCTGAAGAGATGTCATTTACTGAACAGTTAGCGTTCTGGATTAATGCCTACAACGCACTTGTGATTAAAGGTGTGATTGACCATTATCCGACAAAGAGTGTGCGACGTGTGAAGTTGTTTGGCGGCTTTTTCTCACGGTTAAAGTTCAATGTTGCGGGGGAAATGTATACGTTGAATCAGATTGAACATGATATCATCAGGACAGAATTTGTTGATGCACGTGTGCATTTTGCTCTTGTTTGTGCCTCCAAAAGTTGTCCACCCTTGGCGGAGTCTGTGTTTCTGCCAGAAACAATTGAGCAGCAACTGGATGACGTAACACTAAAGTTTATTGTCGATCCAGAAAAGGTCAAGTTAGACCGGAACGAAAACATCGTCTATCTGTCAAAGATATTCAAATGGTATGATACGGATTTTACAGAGGGTTATGATGGTGTAGCGGATTTTCTCGCTGATTATTTACCACCAGAGGACGCAGAGTTTGTTTTAAGGGAAAATGTTACGTTTCAGTATTTGGATTATGATTGGTCATTAAACGATATATAGCGAAACTTAAATATTCTTAAATATTTAGGACACTTCCTGGCACGACAGGCAATGAATTGTCCTACTACGAACAGATATGGTTTAGCAGATAAGTGTAAAAATAATTCTAAGCAGGACTTACGCAAAAAACTTGAATTAACAACGCATTGAACGAATATCGCAAAGAACGGGTAATAAATTGCCCTACTACAAACGCTATAACTTCTGATTACGAAAAAATGCGTAAGTCCTATCTAAGTTTTAAATTAGAATGAAGAAGGGAAATATCGGTAAACTCTTGATACCGATAGTGCCAAAATATATTTTGAGGTGATTATGATAAATACAGCTGTTATTGGATACGGTTATGCGGGGAGAGCGTTTCACTCCTATCTTATCGGTTTGGAAGCAGGTTTGAACTTATACGCAATAGCAACCCGAAATGAGGAACGACGTGAAACTGCACGGGAAATGTATCCGAATGCAAAGATATATCAGACAATTGATGAGGTAATAGCAGACGATGCCATTGACCTTGTGGTATTAGCAACACCGCACGACACACATGCTGAACTTGCTATCAAGGCAATGGATGCAAGGAAACACCTTGTGACAGATAAGATTATGGCGATGAACGCTACTGAGGCGGATGCAATGATCGCAGCGAGTGAACGAAACGATGTGATGCTAAGCGTCTTTCACAATCGTAGATGGGATTGGGATTACCTCACGGTTAAGAAAGTAATCGAAGATGGCTTGCTTGGAATTCCCTACCTTTTTCAGGTAGCAATTATGCGTTACGGTGCCCCCGGGGGTTGGCGCGGTATAAAGAAGCACAGTGGTGGTATCCTATATGATTGGCCCGCACATTTTGTAGATCAAGCACTGCTGTTCGGTGATGCACTTGTTGAATCTGTTTATTGTGACATTCATTACAATACAAAATGGGATACAGACATTGGGAATTATGGTAATCTCATCATCAAGTTTGAGAACGAAATACGTTATCAGATTGAGATCAGCAACTTGTCAAAGGCAGAAAAACCACGTTGGTATGTTGTCGGTGACGAAGGTGGTTTGATTAAGTACGGTTTGGATCCACAGGAAGGTCCGATGTGTGATCGCGATATAGACTCAGCTGAAGAAGACCCTGCAAACTATGCGAAAGTTTGGACAGTTGCTAGTGGTGAGCATCGGGAACTTGTTGTTGAGAGTGTGTGTGGCACTTGGAAATCATACTATAAAAATATTGCTGATGTGTTGAATAACGGTGCAGAATTGGTTGTAAAACCGGAAGAGATGCAAAGAGTCATGCAGGTCTATGATGCAGCGATGAAATCCGCAGAAACAGGTCATACTGTCCAATTTTAGTCTTTTTTTGATGTCGATCCTTCTCCACCTACGGGGTTGAGCATAAGATTGTACTGCTTCATCTTGTTTCAGGTAATTTACAACCCGTACTTCGGATCAACACAAACACTCATTTTCTGTTGAATCTCTAGTGTCTTTATGCTATACTATACGCAGATTATCATTAGGAGTGAGTATGCCGGAAGATATAACACTTAAAGAATAGGAACTCAGAGAACTCTCTAGTATATATGACACATTTTCCAGACAGAAGTGGCTAGATGGTTGTTAGAGGACAAAGAGAGTGTTCAGGGACTAATTCAATTCCTAGCAAATGACTTTGTAGAGTTGGTTGATTTCAGTCGACTTGAACTCCAAAATAGGAGTCTTTTATCAAGTAAACTACAGAAGCAAGTATCAGATCTCATTTTGAGTGTTTGATCAGATCCTTACTGCAACATCCTTTGATGATATGGATCTGAAAATATAGGTAATTACCTTCGATTATAATCACTTGTAACACCATTGAGTGACTAGTTGTTTAAATTATGGTCAACACTGTCCAAATTGTGACATTATTGTGCGGTATTGCATAAGTTAAAACGTTGGAATCATCTAATTTATTTAGTAAAATAGGTTGGCATGAGATTTGCTCAATTGCTTGAAATGACAAAAACAACAAAGGAGAATGAACATGAATTTCAAGAGACCAATTGGAATTATCATCTTATTTTTAGTGTTTATGGGGACTATTCCCGTTTTCGGGCACCCGCATCCTGAATTCACCATAACAAAATATGACGAATTGGATAAGCGCGTAATTGCCAGTATAGACAAAGGTTTAGAGTGGCTAAAAGGTGAGCAGGATGAAGATGGTTTATTCGCTGATCATCCTGGCATAACTGCACTTGCAATCACTGCTTTTTTACGGCATCCCGAAGGAAAATACACTGAAAAAACACATCCTTTCATACAGAAAGCATTGAAACGTTTGGTTGCTATGCAACAGGGGAACGGTGGTATCTATGATGTAAGTAAGCAACCTGCTCTACCCAATTACAACACCTCTATTGCTGTGTTGGCACTTTCGTCTGCAGGAAATCCGGAATATGATGCTGTCATCAAGAAAGCACAAGGTTTCCTAAAAGGTTTGCAGATACAGGATGAAGAGAGTGTCTATTATGGTGGTATCGGTTATGGTAGTCGTGAAACAGTATATGACCTTTCAAACCTGAATTTTGCTATACAAGCTCTAAAGGAGAGCGGTTCAGATGATGATGGAGTCTGGCAAAAAGCAGTCAAATTCTTGGAACGCACACAGAACCGTAGTGAAAGCAATGATCAGACTTGGGCTGGGAATGATGGTGGTTTTATCTATTCACCTGATGGAGAGAGTAAAGCAGGTGTTGACAAAGAAGGAAAACCGCGTTCTTATGCCAGCATGACTTACGCCGGTCTGCTAAGTTTCATTTACGCAAATGTTGACAAGAACGATGACCGTGTGAAAGCAGCAGTGCAATGGATTGGTAGACATTTCACCGTTGACGAAAACTACGGTATGGGGGCACAAGGTCTATACTATAACTATCATACGATGGCAAAAGCATTAAGACTTTACGGTAGAGATATCATTATTGATGCAAAAGGTGTCTCCCATGATTGGTATGAAGAACTCGCGGAAAAACTTATAAGCGTTCAAAAACTGGAAGGATTCTGGGTAAATGAGAACAGTCGTTGGATGGAAGCACACCCTGTGTTAGCAACTAGTTATGCTGTGCTATCTCTTGATACAGCCTATCCTAAAAAGAAATAACATCATATCTAAAGGCGGATCTGTTTATTGATAATACAAAAAAGACATGCTATAATGGTGTAATCCTGACATTTCACCGTGATTCAAGACTGCAATTAGCATGTATATAGAACCCATCAATTACACCTTAATCCCCATTCTTGAAGGACCCTTCACAATGGGAACTTATCCAATAGGTTTGCGAAAAACTGATCCTGAAGAACCACAACGAAGTGTCACTTTGGATGCTTATGCAATCGGAAAATTTCATGTCACCAATTCACAATACGCGCTGTTTGTTGAAGAAACAAAATATCGGCATCCACTCTTCTGGAATGATGAACGGTTTAATGGCGCAGAGTGTCCTGTTGTCGGTGTGAGTTGGTATGATGCAACCAATTTCTCTGAATGGTTAAGCCATCTCACGGGTAAAGACTATCGCTTGCCAACGGAAGCAGAATGGGAAAAAGCTGCGCGTGGCACCGATGGCAGAGAATACCCCTGGGGTAATGAATGGGACGCAAGCAAGGCAAACACTGCCGAATCTCGGTTGAAAAAACTAACACCTATTGGAAGTTACCCTGATGGAATAAGTCCTTTCGGTTGCTACGATATGGCAGGAAACGCTTACGATTGGTGTAACGATTGGTTTCATATTGATACCTATAAATACTCTGATCCGGATAACCCGATGGGAGCAGTTGAAGGTAGAAGAAAAGTCATACGTGGTGGTTCATGGCTTCCACGGGGAAAGTTTGCGGCAAGGTGTGCAAATCGAGCATCTTATGAACCAATCCGTGCAGTACATAACGTAGGTTTTCGAGTGGCAGTAGACCTATAGTTGCCAAAGATGATTATGAAGAAAAAACCCATATCAGAATCAAAAACAGATTTCCAAGAGTCACTGTTAACATGGTTTGAGGAACATCAACGGAAACTACCTTGGAGAGGTGTTCAGGATCCTTACCTAATCTGGGTTTCAGAGGTAATGCTACAGCAGACACAGGTAATTAAAGTCATTGACTACTATCAGAAATTCATCGAACGGTTTCCAAATGTCCAACAACTTGCAGATGCACCGCTTCAAGATGTGCTAAAGATATGGGAAGGCTTAGGATATTACGCACGGGCAAGAAATCTACACAGAGCAGCCGTTACTGTTATGACAGAGTTTGATGGGGAAATCCCTAAAGAATATGATGCGTTCAGGAAGTTACCTGGTGTAGGAAACTACAGTGCTGCCGCAGTTCTAAGCATTGCTTTCAATGAACCTTACGCAGCAGTTGATGGAAACATAAAACGGGTATTGTCAAGACTCCACCATCTTGAAACACCCGTTAACGATACTGCATCTACTAAAGTTTTTCAACAGCATGCAGACGAAATATTGGATACACAGCGACCAGGGCTTTTTAATCAAGCGATGATGGAATTAGGTGCTACTATCTGCCGACCACAATCCCCAACGTGTCTCGTATGTCCCGTCAAAACGTATTGCGAAGTATTCCACAACAACAGTCAGAGTGAATATCCGAAAAGACGTACAACAAAAGCAATACCGGAACATCAGATGGTAGCTGTCGTAATCTACAGAGAATCTAAGGTATTGCTTATCCAACGTCCACTTGAAGGGTTATTAGGTGGACTCTGGGAATTTCCAAACGGACATCTAACAGGAGATGAGACTTCAGAAAAAGGCTGCTTCCGCATCATCAATGAAACTGTTAACGTATCTATCTCAAACCTACAATACCTCACATGCGTGAATCATGCATTTACGCACTTTAAGATAATTGTGGATGTGTTCAAGTGTGATTATGTATCGGGTAAGGTCGTACTTGATGGTCCAATAGATGCGAAATGGGTTGGCGTGACGGAAGTATCAAAATATCCGTTACCCCGCGCAACACATAAATTCTTAGAAAAATCAGGTCTGTGATCCAAACTTTTCCTCGTATTTTTCCCATACTTCATTTGGCAATGGCGTACTCGCTGCTCGAACATTCGCTTCTAACTGTTCAATATTAAGGCTTCCGATGTTGTTCCCGTGTATCCGATCTTCCTTAAGGCAGAACTGAAGTGCAAGTTGAAGTAGGCTGATACCTCCCTCAATACACCACTGCCAGATTGGATAAGATGCCGTGACATCTCCTTCCTTTTTCCATCTACCTCGTTCAATTTCAGCATCCAGATCAACACCTGTGAGGATACCACGTAAGATAGACCATCCATTCATCACACCGACATCTGCTTCTGCCGCGACAGGTAAGATAGTATCTTTAACCGATTGTCTGATAAGATTGTAATCGTTGAAACATAATAGCAGATCAACATCACCCGTTGCGATAGTTTTCAGATGGAAATCATGCTGACGCATCCCGTAACCTACGAAGTTAACAAGTCCACGTTCCTTACACTTCAGTAAACCCGCAAGGGTACCCCCCTTTTCAAGAGTTGGGTCAATTTCACTAGGATCATGTATTAACATACCATCCAAATAATCAACGTTGAGTATTCTCAATTGATCTTCCAGGTCAGCAATTGCGCGGTCTGCAGAATAATCGGGTCTTCCTTGTCCATACCCACCCCATTCCGCTGCTGAATGACAACAGAGTCTTGCGGTAATTATCACATTTTCGCGCGGAATCTCTTTCATCGCCAGACCGAGTTTGCGTAATGAATCTCCGTAACAACGGGCACAATCAAAATGATTCACCCCAATTGAAACTGAGTGTTTGATTAAATGAATTGCATCTTCATCCGATACAAAACCGAAATTGTTCCCAAATCCTTGTGTACCGAATGGTACAACAGGAATACTTAATTCTGTTCTACCTAATCGTCTCCGAGGAATTATAGGTAGCGGTTGATTTGCCATAAAATTTCTCCTTATAGGTATGCGATGCATTTATAAGAAACAACTACGCAAAGAGTTGTGAAACAGGACAGGTAAATCTTGGCACAACATCTTCACCCGTGAGAGTGTTTTCGTACGTAAGCAGGGAAATATCTCTTTCAGAACGATAAACTGTCACCGTTTGGGAATGAGGTTCAAGAATCCAGACGAGACGTGTTCCGGCATTCAGATAGGCGAACGCTTTTTCAACAACGCGTGACTGTACATCTGACGGCGAAATAACCTCAATCGCCAGATCGGGAGGGATCGGAAAACCTCTGTTTTCGTCACCATCCAATCGGGTGCTTGAAACAAACGCCACATCCGGTTTCAGTCCTCGTTCACCAACCCGAAAAGTTGCCTCTACATGTACCTCTCCCAACTGATTCTCACGCACATGCTGGGCTAAATTCAGGATTACATTGACACTAATTTTACTATGTATTCTTGTTGCCGGTGACATCGGCACTAATTCTCCTTTAACGTATTCATAACCCTCTATATCGTATTCAAAAAATTCTGCCAATGTCATGGAGGCTTTTTTTGATAACGGATACGGGTCTTCCGTCGTCAGTTCACCGTTCGGGAGTTCGTAGTAACGATGTCCGTTAATATCATACACATTCGGGATCCCTTTTTTGCGGTTCTCCTCCTGTGCCCTTTTCACAGCCCGGTTGCCAATCCGCAGCATTTCGTTCGTCCATTCATAGGTCTCAAGGCTTAATTTGTCGTTACACATTATGCACCTCCATTTCGAATGTCTTGCATAAAGATCTCAAAGTAAGTTTCATTAAGCACCTTAATTTGGTTACCCTCACCTAAAGCGACTTTCTGAAAATGTTCCGTAGAATTATAGAACAAACTCCACCGATCAACCAAATTTCTATAGGTATACCAGAAATTGTACTTACTCCTATAAAACCGCCGGATAACATCTTCAGTTGGCACATGGTGTCCACCTACTTGTGCACGATTCCGCACACGTGCAACACTTGTCTCAGCCGACTTAAGAAAAATAAAAACAATGGAAACCGTGTAGCCAGCACTTTTTAATTGTGAGATAGTTCTTGCAAATCCTTTACCAGCAAGCGTAACCTCTACAATAAAATTTATCCCAGCTTGGATAAGTTCCTGGATTTCTTGTATAAAAAGTCTTCCATCTTGAACTTTTACACTGTCCATATCTTCCGGCCTGGATACCAACCTTTCCGCTATTGCACCGGTACTGATATATACAGTATTCTCTGAATCGCGGAGATATTCGGACACAAAAGTCGTTTTTCCAGACCCGTTTGGACCTGCTATGACTATTACATTTTTTGACAAAGAAATACCTTCTAATTTTTTTATGCAAAATACTAAACCGGTAATACACCCCAGGCCGGTAGGTGCGATTTCCTAATCGCACCTACCGGCCTGGGAACATCGCTAAATTGACACATATCGTTTTAATATTGATCTGAACCTTCAAGCGGTAAGTGAACTGCCCAGATATTCCGATACTGAACTAAATTCCCGTGGTCTTGCAGACGAAGGGGCCCAGGTTTTGCCAAATCTGAACCAGCAGTCGTACCAGGTAACTGTACGTTATTAAGGATTACCAATCCGTTCTGTATTGCCGTCACTCTAACATTTTCAGTCATTTCACCTGCATCGTTGAACCGAGGCGCACGAAAGATGACATCATAAGTTTGCCATTCAAGAGGTGGTTTGCACGCGTTGACAAGGGCAGCAAATTGATTGTAAATTGCACCACAATCCCCTTTACCGGGGACCTCTATACCGTAGGAATCCAAGACTTGGATCTCATATCTTCCCTGTAGAAACACACCGCTGTTACCCTTCGCTTGTCCACTTGCTTCAGGCATATCAGGACACATAAATTCGACGTGTAGAAAATGATCTGTGAAAGTTTCCTTACTCGAGATGTCACCTGTACGTGGGACAACAGTCATATAGTCAGCATGTACTTCCCATTTCGCTTCCCCACCGTCACGACCTGTCCAATTATTAAGGTCTTTTCCATCAAAGAGTATCACAGCAGATTCTGGAGGTGTGTGTAACATAAGAACTCCTCGTAAATAATAAATTAAAATAAATAAAGAGATTTAATCTCTATTCTAACCTAAATGTCATTCGTTGATATAATCTGAACGTAACTCAAAAATATGCAAAGACCAACCCCCTGCACGGTCATCAAGTTCATCTTCAATTGCCTGAATTTCCTCAAGTGCTTCATAAGTATCGGCATCTTCTTGACTTGAGAACTCAAATGAAATTAAACGATGTGGAGATTCCCCATAGTAGTTATCGTAGGAAGCAATCGCTTTAACATGAGGCGGATCTACAAGTGTGCCAGAAACAGAATCAACCCATGCTAAATATGCATCCTTTCCACCGAGTGGATAATCAATTAGAGAAAGAATCTTGATAGGATAATCTGCATGCTCGGTTCTCTCATAATCTGATCGTTCAATGTATATGTGAACATCTGCAACACTTGAGTAGTTTGGAATATCAAGTAAGACATCAGAAATTTCTGGTCGATTAAGATATGTTGCTGAATCAAGAAAACTGTCAAATTCAAACTCAACAAGCCTATTTGGACTCATTGTTTGATCTATATTGTCGTAGGATCGGATACGTTTAACTTCTTCAGGTGCTTGTAGTGTTGACGCAACGGATGAGACCCAAGCGATATAAGCATCTTTGCCTCCTACAGGATAGTCTATGAACATGATTATTTTTACAGGATCAGCATCAACCATGCTATTATCTTCTTGTGTTGCATCCATAACAACATCTCTAACTGTTGTACATCCTGCAATAGCAACCAATGCTATGAGAAATACGATCAATAACATTCTGTTCATTATTCTAATCATCAGTGTTCCTCCTATGATTATTCTCCATGACATACTCCCCCAGCCTAAAGGCTGGGGTTTCTTACCTGCTTATAGCAGGCTTCTTCGGGTTTAAACCGAGGCGACTGAGGTGCCAGTTGAATCTGACACCAAGGGGACTGCCAGGATCCCGACTAACAGGGGTATTTATCACCCCAGATACTTTTTTATGGATGTTTATCGCACCGATACCATCTCTATGATATTTGAAATTGCATTGTTTGCAGTGATAGTTTCGGTTGCTTGGTTTCTTTCTATGTCCACATTTTGGACACGTTTGTGAGGTATATGCTTCTGATTCAGAAATAACTTTGATACCAGAAAGTTCGGCTTTGTAGCGTATTTTGTCTGCTATTCTTGAGAAAGCCCGCTGGTGCAACTTCTGATTAGACTTTTTAGAATACTTGATATTCTCTCGGATCCCGTTTAGGTTTCCGAACACAATCGTATCCGCCTTCGCTCTGTGGCAGTCGGATATAAAGCGTGATGTGATTTTATGTTCAGCATCATTGAGTTGTGCGTCAAGTTTTTCTAAAGTCCTGCGTTTTACTTTCAGAAGTCTAAACCATTTCCGAGATCGTTTCTTGCATGTTTCCATTTTAGATTGAAACTCCGCCTTGATCTTCTCTCTATAGCGTTTGATACTTCGGACAAAACGACCATTATAGATGGTCGTTTGTTTACCATCAAAACTGACAATGTATAAAGAGTACATCATAAATATTACTAAATGTCAAATCTTTTTGACACTACAGTGGGATCTTCCCGCTTACATCCCACTGCCTAAAGGCAGGGACTTTAGCGGGAAGATCGGTAAATCAATTTTACAGATTAATGGATTTTCAAATTCTTATGCTAACCTATTCTATGAAATGCGGCTTTAAAAATCAAGT
The DNA here is from genome assembly GCA_965208245.1 of Candidatus Poribacteria bacterium. GTDB lineage: Bacteria > Poribacteria > WGA-4E > WGA-4E > WGA-3G > MSPOR6. The sequence continues at coordinate 2,676,769 of OZ242325.1, read as the reverse complement.
TTAAAATCATACAGTTAAGTTTGAACTTTGATCTGTTCGTCCTCCACAATTACAGGATAAGTTCTAATTCTTAGACGTGGATCCGTCTGACACTCACCGGTCTCTGTATTGTAAGCATATCCGTGAACAGGACAGACGACAATCCCATTTCGTATTCTTCCTCTACCAAGTGATCCCATCGCGTGTGGACAGGTATTGTCAACAGCACAGAACTTCCCGTCTTGGTTGAAAATAGCAATACGTCTACCATTTACGGTGAATGATTTACCGCGTCCGTCCTTAATGGATGTTGTTTTCGTTACTGTTGTATATTCAGACATTTTTTACTCCTTTACACTTCCAAGTGTAATTCCTTGCACAAATTCACGTTGCATGGCTAAGAACAGAACGATAATCGGCAACAGCGACAGAAACGTTCCCGCCATCAACATGCCGTAATCTTGACGATAAATACCGATTAGATTTGCCAAACCTATCGGTAGCGTCCATTTTGCTTCATCCCGTAAGACAATAAGGGTCCATAGATAACCGTTCCACGAACTCAGAAAGGAATATATTGTTAATGCACCAAGTGCTGGTTTGATAATTGGTAGAACTATCCTATAGTAAATACCAAATTCTGAACACCCATCAATCCGGGCAGCGTCAATTAATTCCGATGGAATCGTCACGATGAACTGTCGCATTAAAAATATACCAAACGCACCAACAGAAAACGGAATAATGATGGCTTTGTAACTATTCAACCAACCAATATCATACATCAAACCAAAAAGCGGTACAAGAAGAACTTGAAACGGAATCATCATAGAAGCAAGTAAAATACCGAATAGAATTGCTTTCCCTTTAAACTGATATTTCGCGAATGCATAACCACCCAGCGAACAGAAAAAAAGCGTTAACAGTGTTGATGCCGTTGCAATAAAAACACTGTTGATAAAATAACGGTTATACGGTACCGCTTCCCACAAATTCTTGTAGTTAGCAGTCAGTTTATGCCAGACGATTGATAGATAAGCAGGACGATGGATTGTTATTTGCAGTAGTATAGAGTCTTCTGTTTCTAGTGGGGGTATGGCGCTTTTTATCAATGCCTTTTTTGAGTAAAATTGCTGCATGGGTATGTGCGCTGATTCTAACTCTCCAGGCATGCCGTGCAAACGCCAATCGCTGTCTTTCCACAAGGCAGTATCTAACACAAAAGGATGCTTAGATTTATATACAGTAGTACCTTTTGAAACGGTTAAGGAAAGTCGGTGGTATGAAGCATCACCCTGTATCGGAATGATGACTCTTCGAATTCGGTCAATGCTTACGGGTGATGACACAGTGGCGGACAGACTGGCTTCATTATTCTTTTCAAAACCACAAGACAGTGACGTAATAGATTCACCAAAATGCAGGATTGTATCAAAATCGGAATACCTATACACTTTATTAACATTATGCTTCTTAAACAAAATATCCTCAATTACGATACTCCCAATTTTAACTTGTCTATAGACAGAATCAAAAATAGTCTTTATAGTCTCAGGAACAATGCTTTTCTCCACTTGATTAACGATAGTCTCAACTGACCCTCGCAAGACTTCTGGTGGAAGTGATGCGACATGTTGTTGCCACAACCCCTTAACGATTTCATACCGCAATTCCTGTTCTAATTCAGGGAAGTCAATAGGTAGACTGTCAGAAATGTGAACTTGCGCCTGTTGCCATATTACGTCTTCTAAAGCAGGTCGCAATTGTTCCCACTTTTCTGTAGTCACCAAATCGGGCATTTTAACATCGGGATACGTATCGGATCTGATGTATGGAGATGCAGAAACACGATCCGGCAGTTTAGGAAACCATTGAATCGGAACAGCGAATACTTCTTCTGCTGATTTGAAGGATGAACTCAACAACCATAAGAGAGGAACCATTGTACAGAAAGCAGCCAGCACAAGAAGTGGATATCCACATCCAACGAATAACTTTCTCTGAACCTTTCGGTTAATCTTTTTACGGTTCATAACAATGAATAAGGCATGCTAAAGATCAATTTCACTAAAATCAACTACGCTAATGGCGTCCCTATAATCTTCGGGTGAATCTATATCTTGCAAAACAGCATCCGTATCAACGGAGACATAATGAATGTCATCACTATATACGTTGAATAGTGATCGTACGCCACCACTATCCGCGTCCAATGCTAATATATCATCTGCATACCGATTATCAAAGATAACCGGATGTCCACGGCGATTGTTATAACTCGGCAAAACGATGCCTCTCTCTGTTCCTGAATAAGCATCAATGACTTTATTTATCAAATCAGATGTGATGAAGGGTTGGTCAACCAACATCAGCGAAAATCCACATCTATCTTCAAAAATAGCATCACCACTTAACTGCTGCCGATTTTCAAGTTCAAGTGACCGAACACCTCTCTGAACAGAAGCCAACATCCCATCTTTGTAATCTGGATTATAGACGATTTTGACTTTTCTATCCTTCAATGTGTCACGGATCTGTTCAGCACAGTGTCCAACAATAACAATAATCTCGTTGAACCTTGCATTTAGCATGTTGTCAACAACCGTTTCAATGATGGTACTTTCACCAAAAGGAAGCAACTGCTTCGGTTGATCCATCCTAACAGAAAGTCCTGCAGCAAGAAGAATACCTGTTATTGAAGGTATCAGCTGTTTTCTCATGGTTCAATATCGTACGACAAAGGAGTCAAACGCACCTTTGAAATCTTGTTCTTTAATGTCTACAGAATCCACCCTTGAAACACGAGGTCCCTTTTTTACTGTTTTTATGAGAGCATTTAACTGCAACTTATCACCTTCTGCGACTATCTCTACCTTACCGTTTGCTAAATTCTTAGCATACCCACTTAGACCAAGTTCTCTTGCGTTTCGGACGGTGAAATTCCGAAATCCTACACCTTGCACCTTTCCACTAATCAGAACCTGGATCTGTCTTTTCCGATTAACCTCAATCGTCAGTTTAACAGGTGTTCCAAGTGCTGGTAACAGATCATCATTCTTTTTATAAAGGTTTTCTTGTATAGACTCAGGTAGTGGATTCTGAAACAGCGCACTGGGATCCCCCTGATTCAGTGCGACAATACTATTCTCCATAAATGCATAAGGTATCACAGCATCCTCGTCTTCGCTGTCAAGGTCTGGTACAAATCGTGAACCCGAATAAATCCAAGCAACGGGTTGCATCGGTTTTTTGGTCTTTACATTTATTAATAGTTCTTCAGCACTGACTCGTTTCGTATTCTCACCTTCCATCCATTCAACAGAGAATAGGAACGCCGTTCCAGTAGGTGGTGTTGGTGTATCAGTTTCATCATCGTAACCAGGTGGTGTCCCCGGTTTAACACCTAATTTTTCTATCGCCTCAAATATGTCCTTAGCGGATGCCTCGGTGACAATTATGCTTTCATACTGCTTGCCAGTAGGTCCACAGACAAGATATTCAACTGCACCCTTTAAATGCGATTCATATTCACCAAGTGCTTTTGACATTGTCCCCTTCAAAACAATCTTTTTTTCCTCCTCTGATACCTGAATATGACCATCAGAATTTGCATTATTACATATCGTCATAAGACAGAACAGAGACCAGAGAAGAACTGTTGTTCTCGTAAAGATTAATCTCATGATAAAACTCCTTTTAATGTCTTAGTCTTGTTAGAAAGTATAACTTAATCCGTTGAATATTTCCAGATCATGTTTTCTGATCCCTGTAGGTGGTCTATTATCAAAGCGGAAATTTGCACTAAACGGCATCGTCAATCTCTTTGATAGACTAAAACTGATACTACCCTCAAAAAGTATGCGATAATCTGTGACTTCATCCAAAGAGACCTGATAATAACTTGTTGCACGTGTTGAAATACGATCATCAAGTTCAGCTTTCCAACTCACATAATTGGTTGAACGGAGAATACGCGTTACGATGACACCTTTGTCAGTGTCGTTAATTCTCTCGTGTTCCCACATGATACCTGTGCCAAAGTAGGAATTAACTTTTGCTTCTGGAGAACTGAAAGCGAAGCGGAAACCACCACCAAGCAAATTGCGATCTGTCAGGAGAATGGATTCATTGAACTGTTTCTGAACAAAAGACTCAACCAAGATATGATCCGTCAGGTTTCGAATAATCCGTGCATGTGCAATACCTTTACTAGTAAACAGATCATCGTCCTTTCTGCCTTGTTGAAGACCACCAAAGAGGAATGCATGAAACGACTTTGACAAATAATCGGTACGGAAACGGGTTCGCAATGTAAGCAAATCTGTGTTTCCCGAGCTGTATGCTAAATCAAGTTTGACACTGTTATACCATCCAGCTTGCAATTGCATCTGCTTCATCGTTTCACTCGTAAAAACATTTACTTGTGCAACAACTGGGGAACTAGCTGCATTGAATAGTAAAATGCTGAAAAGAACACATATCAATTCTAAAATTGTTATTGAACAAAAAGGTCGTTGCATCGTAAAATGGGGTATATAACTTGACATAAGGATAATGAAACGTTTAGATGAAAAGAATACTTATAGATTCTGATCCTGGTGTTGATGACGCGCTTGCGATCCTGCTTGCAATGAAGTCACCAGAATTATACGTTGAAGCAATAACAACTGTCAGCGGAAACATACACGTTGATCAAGCGACAGAAAACTTATTGAGAATACTGGGACTCCTTAAAATGTCCAAATTTCCAATAATTGCAAAAGGAGAAGCCAAACCTTTAGTAAAACCTCTCCTCATGGCAGCACACGTACACGGTGAAGATGGCTTAGGGAATGTCAGTACGTTATATAATCAAGATGTCAGTCCGCTATATCCACATGCGGACTCTGATATTTCTGACATATCCGGTGTAGAATTAATCCTTGAAATGGTTGACCGTTATGCTGATGAATTGACAATCGTTGCCTTGGGTCCACTAACGAATATAGCATTAGCAATTCGAAAAGATCCGATAAAAATGCGTAGACTTGATGCTATCGTCTTGATGGGAGGCGTTTTCAAAGAATATGGAAATGTCACCACAACTGCCGAATTCAATATATATGTAGACCCACACGCTGCGCATGAAGTCTTCAGTTCTGGAATTCCAATGCAGATCGCACCGCTAAATGTTACACATCAAGTCGTTTTAACTGGTGAACGTCTATCTGCTGAGACTGAAGGACGACAATGCTTAATATCTAGTTTTCTCAGAGATTCAACAAAAGCATGCATGAAATTTTATCGTCAGCATGTAGGTTTCTATGGATTGCACATCCATGATGCACTACCAATCGGTATGCTAACGCATCCACACTTTTTCGAGAGTATTGAAATTCATGTGCAGGTTGAAACCGAGGGTAATCTAACAAGTGGTATGACTATTGCGGACCTACGCGATAGCAGACAAGAAAAAACACATAACGCCAGTATTTCTATGGAAATAGATGCAGATGCGTTTCTAAATCATTTCTTTAACCGGCTTTTCACCAAGACTGAAGTTATTGTACACCAATAAGGTGTTTTGGTATGTTCTGTAGATCTGCATGTGGATCAGGTTTCAGAGAACGTGGTATCTTCAATTCCGGCATTTTCAGTTCATTAAATGCTACCTGCTGTGCTGTAGTCAGTGCAGCATATATCTCCTTAAGGATGTCTTCGATCTCCTTTAGGAGTCTATTCCGTTGCACAAGGAATCTTCTTGCCTTACCACGTATCTGTAGCAGGCTGCGTTGTCTTTGTGCTGAGCTCAATCCACCATCATTTCGATATAGATTCCTATCACTTCTTAGTATACGATATTCCCGTATTTCAGAGTCAAATTCTCGTTTCTCAAATTCATAATCATCTATGATATCACGAATCAGTTGCAGTTTCGGATGTATTTTCTCTCGTTGTTCATGACTCAGTTCAAGTGCGGAACTACTCTTATTTACATCCATCAACTTTACAGTACCCCCACATGCATAGAGAAAACTACATAGAAATAAGATGGCATAACATTTACAAATTCTCATCTCTCCACCATGATGCGTAGGGGCGAGGTTGCCTCGCCCGTTAAGAGGTTGCCTCGCCCGTTAAGAGGTTGCCCCGCCCGTTAAGAGGTTGCCTCGCCCGTTAAGAGGTTGCCTCGCCCGTTAAGGAATGTTTCATTAATTGTAAATTCCGCCATTAACTAAGATCGTACAATTCTCCGTATTTTCTACGAAGATAATCTATGTAAGGAGTTATTGTCATCGACTGACCCGTAGCGCGTTCAATGATCTCTGGTGCAGTAAACTTAGAACCGTGTTGATACACATTCTCTTTTAACCAGTTGTGAAGCGTCCCAAATTCACCCTTCTCAATGTCATCTGTTATCTCAGGATGTACTTCAAGAGCTTTAGAGAAGAACTGTGCACCTAATATATTTCCCAATGTATATCCTTGAAATGACCCACCAATAAGTCCAAAATACCAATGGACATCTTGCAGAACACCATCTCTATCATCTGGCGGGACAATGCCAAAATCCGCTTCAAATCGTTCACGCCAAGCGTTTGGCAAGTCCTTGATCTCCATCTCACCCTCCAAGAGTGCTAATTCAAAGTCAAAACGCAACATCACATGCAGATTATAGGTAACCTCATCCGCTTCCGTCCGGATGAGAGACCGTTCAACCTTATTGATCGCACGATGAAATGTATCCACAGAAACAGCACCGAGTTGTTCAGGAAAGAAATCTTGCAGTTGTGGATAGAAACAATTCCAGAATCCCCTGCTCCGTCCTACGATATTCTCCCAGAGACGAGACTGACTCTCATGTACACCTGCTGAAGTACCACGTGCCAGAGGAGTGCCTTCATATTCCATGTTGATACCCTGTTCGTATAACGCATGACCTGTTTCATGCATCGTGCAGAACATCGCTTCACCGAGGCTGTCCTCTTTTGCACGTGTTGTAATACGCACGTCACCGAGTGAGAATTTCGTCATAAAAGGGTGATGCGTCATATCCTGACGTCCACGACTTAAGTCATACCCAAACTTCTCAGCAACCTTCATACCAAACGCTAACTGTTTGTTTTCAGGATACGTCTTATGTAGACAAGAATCGTCTGTTGGTGTCTGAGAAGTAATCGCAGACGCGATCGGGACGAGTTTTTCCCGTAATTCAGCAAAAACCTGACTGACATCTGCAGCCTTCATACCGTAATCTCTCGGTTCAATTAAGGGATCTGCAATGTGATCATATCCAGGAAAGAAGTTAGCGGATTGCCTGCTATATTCAAGGGTTTTTTCAAGGTAAGGACGAACGCTATCAAAGTCGTTTGCGGGTCGTGCTTCTGTCCAAACCTGATACGATTCTGAAGTATGCGTCGTGACCTCTGCCAAGAAATCCGATGGAATCTTTATCGCACGTTCATATTGCCGCCGTGTAACACGCAATAAACCAGCTTCATCAGAATCGTAGTCAAGATTCTCTTGATAAGGCTGTAATGTGTCAAGTAGTTTACCGATAGTGGGATCTGTGAACTTTTCGTGTGCCAAACGTCTTAGGGTTGCGCTTTGTCTTGCTCGTGCTGCCGCACCCCCAGGAGGCATATAGGTGGATTGATCCCAATAAAGCAGTCCAGCAGCGGATTGTATATCATTTATCTCAATGAGTCTGGTTTTGAGTTCTTGAAATTCGGATTGCAATGTAATTCTCCTAATGAACGGGTTAATCAGATACACTACATTTTATCACAGTGATGTGAAGTATTCAAATAAAATAAAGGCGTGTAAGATTTTTGTCACCATAATCGTCAATTTAAGGAAGACACGAAAGCGATAATATCCCCAGGCCGGTAGGTGCGATTTCCTAATCGCACCAATCATTAAGGTTCACAACTTTGTTGATAAACAACTAAATACGTGATAAAATAATGTCACAATAGCACACAAAAAAATCTATCATAACCCAAGTTGCCATCTATGTAGCACAATCTGTCAGATTGTGCTATAAGGGGCGCAAACTGGCAGTGAAATAAACGGTATGAATCATGGCGAATGCCATGCGCGCATTCGCCCAAAGGCATTCGCTGCCTACAAAGATGTCCGTTCTGTAGGAGCGATCTCCGAATCGCGACCTTTACCAGCAAAATTAGAACGGACACTCTATTAGATAAAAACCAGCAAGAGAACATATCGCGTTAGAAAGAAAGTATGGAATATATCAATATGAGGAAAAAAGAGGTGAGCAAAATGGGAAACACACAGCATCCAAAAGTTGAAATCGCAGTAGAGAATTTTGGACCTATTGCAGAAGCTAACATTGATCTACGTCCGTTGACGGTATTTGTTGGTCCCAGCAATACAGGAAAAACCTATTTTGCGACGTTGGTGTATGCTATGCATGGTATTTTTGAAGGTTTTTTGCGTATACCATTGCCAAATTCTTTCAGATCAATCTATAGCATTCTTTCTGAATCTCGTGATAATCTTGCATCTACTTTCGCTTCAACAGATGAGGAAGCACCGGAAATAGTAAGCAAGTTATCAAATAAAGATAGACACTTTAAATTCTCAGATTTGCCACAACAGATTCGTGAATTGGCACAAGGACATACCAAGAATTCAGAAATTTGGCGAAACGATTTAGGTACTGAACTTGGACGTTGCTTTAGCTTCCATAATATGACGGAATTAATACGAAGAATCCAAGATGAAAACAGTGAAATGAGAACGTTAATAAATGTAAGCGAGGAAAAGCAAGAATTTTGGTCACTCAATATAACAACAACTGATACTGATGTTGTTATAGATGGAACTATCAATGAAGACATGATACTTCTTGACGAGAATAGTTGGTTTTCAGAGGAAGATGGTCTGAATTTTGAAGAACTTCTTGAAATCTCTCCCGAAATCTTCCCTGGATTGAAGAGGAATAATATGAACCGTTGCTACCTACCAGCTGCCCGTAGTGGTATTATGCAAAGTCACCAAGTTGTTGCAAGTTCGGTAATGGCAAATGCCTCGCTCGCTGGATTAAAGCAGATAGAAATACCAACTTTATCTGGCGTAATTGTTGACTTTATGCAGCAAATCATCCTATTTGAGGAAGGCAGATCGTCAGAAAGTAAAATCACTGAGTTATCAAGAACATTAGAATCGGATGTGATCGGTGGTCAAATTGTATCAACACTATCACAAAACAGATATCCGGTTTTTCTCTACCAACCATCAGATATTAGAGAGGGTTTCCGTTTAAACCAAACCTCATCTATGGTATCAGAACTTGCCCCATTGGTGTTACTTTTGCGTAGTAGGATTAAACCCGGTGATACACTCATTATTGAGGAACCGGAAGCACACCTGCATCCCGGTGCCCAAGCGGACATGGCAGTTATTCTTGCGCGTCTGGTACGTGCAGGTGTTAAGGTAATCATAACGACACATAGCGATTGGTTGCTTCAGGAAATTGGAAACCTTATACTTGAAGGGTTAATAAACGAAAAAACTGACGAACAACCGAGTTGGCTTTTACCAGAAGAGGTGGGGGCATGGCATTTTCAAAAGGACGAACCGGTAAAAGAAATCGCGTTCCATCCAAGAAAAGGGTTTTCTCCGAAGGATTACCAGGACGTTGCCGAAGGACTATATAACCGATCGGTGAATCTCCAATATAAGTATGAGAAACAGAAAGGTGAGAGCAGACGTGAATCTAAATGAAGCTCTTGAGGAGATTCGTCAACGGGTAGGGAAAAACGTAGCTACGTCTTATACTAAAGAGGGATGTCAAGCTTCTATGGCGAATGTCCCTCCTGAACACGTGGTTTTAGATGTGGACCTTGCTTTTCCAACGTCCAGTGCATCAACAAATCAGTGCGATTTTATTCTCTTCTACATTGACACTCTTTTGAGTAAACTCGTTGGTGTTCCAATGGAACTTAAGAGTGGTGATGTAAAAGCCTCAAAGGTAGAGGCTCAACTCAGAGAAGGTGCTCGTATCGTTGACAATTTCACACCCAGGAATATTGAAATCGAATTGATACCCGTGTTAGTTCACGATGGAATTCATAAGGCACAATCTGAACAACTTAAAGTAAAAAGAATAAGATTTCGTAGTGATAAAATTCCAATTAACAGAACAAGATGCGGCCAGCGAGGTAATATAGCAGAAGTTGTCAAAAAATCTACAACACGTTGAATATGATTAACCTGAAAATTGTGCGAAAGCGAAACCTACTTGTGCACGAGCAACTTACTTCAGTAACATCCTTTGGAATTAATTACCTATGTCAAAGCAAAACTTCAATGAAAAACTAATCGCACTTCTCAAAACCAATCAAGATTTTATTGACGAATCAGACGAACTCATACCCGCTGCAGTCAAAGACCACGCATGGAAACTTGCCCCGAATCTCATCAGGTTACTCCTTTCCGATGCCGAGATAAAATCAACCTTCTTTAACGAGATTGATGGACATTGGGTTTTCAACTACAACACCTTTATTGACTACATCGCCAACAAAAACTTTCTTGCCAATTCCTACACCCAATTCCGTAACAAAATCGGTTTGAACATTGACGGTAAGTTTTTGCGTGAACGTGGAGAAGTCTCGCTTGTGTGGCCCTACAAAGATTGTGTGCTTGAAGGTGGACAGACAAAGGAGGAGGAAAAACGTAAAGAGATTTTCTTTAACGAAATCCTTGCACAAGACGAAATCAATCGGATGTTTGATCCGAAAGTGTTGACTAACTGGAAATGCCACACCACCGCTGGTGAACAAGACGTGACCGAAATTAAGCGCGATGACAACGGTACAATACGCGAAAACCTAATCATTAAGGGCAATAATCTCATTGCACTCCACACCCTCAAACAACAGTTCCGCGGACAGGTCAAACTGATTTATATTGATCCTCCGTATAATACAGGAAATGATTCTTTCGGTTACAATGACAGATTTAACCGTTCTAGTTGGCTTACTTTTATGAGAAATCGGTTGGAAGTAGCAAGGGAACTATTAACAGATGATGGTGTGTTTTTTGCAAGTTGCGATGATAATGAGCAAGCCTATTTGAAAGTTTTGATGGATGAAATTTTTGGAACTGATAATTTCATTACCAATTTTGTAGTTATTCGCGCAGAAGGCGGTGGACTTGCTAAACAAGTGGTAAAAGGACACGATTATTTATTAACTTATGCAAAAAAGATAGAAACTTTCGAACCCTTAAGAAAGCCTAAAGACATAAGAGGTGAAATCGTTGAAAAGGATGGTGAAAAGTATTGGATTGAAGAAGATTGGTTAAGAATAGAATTTGGAAAATATGGCACTTGCTACTATGAGGACATTGAGAGGATTAAAGGAAAGGATAAGAAAAACAAGATTGACAAAGAATTAGAAAATGGTGAATATATTCTGATAAAAAAGGGAAAAAATAAAACAATAGTAGGAAGGTATAGAGCATTAGCAGAGGACGGTTCAAAGTTTTACTCGGTTTTGAAACATCTTAACGCAGACGGTAAAAATGAACTAAACAATCTTATGGGAGAAGACACCTTTTCATTTCCAAAGCCAATTTCATTACTGAAGGAAATTATACTCGGTGCTACTTTTTTTGAAAAAGATAAAGATGCAATTATTCTTGACTTTCATGCTGGTTCAGCAACTACTGCACATGCTGTCTTAGAATTGAACAAACAAGATAATGGAGATCGGAAATTTATTCTAATTGAACAAATGGATTATGTTGAAAGCGTTACCGTGCCGCGCGTAGAAAAAGTCATAAAAAAGCAAGGCAGTGGTGGTTTCATTTATTGCGAACTGATGCAATACAACCAAATCTATATGGACAAAATCCAAGCTGCACTATCCTCCGATGAACTTGTCGCACTCTGGCAAGCCATCGCCGAAAACTCGTTCCTGAATTGGTATGTCAACGCAGAAACATCTGAAGATGCTATTGACGATTTCAAAGCCATTGATAACCTTGAAGCACAGAAACGTCTGTTGGTAGAATTGCTGGATAAGAATCAACTTTATGTCAACCTGTCCGAAATAGCGGATGCGGATTTTGATGTGAGTGAAGAAGATAAATCACTGAATAAGAAGTTTTATGAGGGTTCTTCGTAGCGCAAACTTTTAGTTTGTGCTACTTATGTGGCAACTGAGGTTACTCAAAAAACAAATAATGCTTACACAAAACCAACAAACAGTATATAATTGGATAAACGATGATCTTAAATTACCGGTGTATGCCGAAGCATATAAAGGTGCATCGGAACAACTAAATAACAAATCATCAGGCTACATCACCTTCGTATCACATGCAGGTAGGGATTTGATGAACGGTCTTGCTTCTACAGCAATAGGCATCCCAGGACCCCTTGTTCAATATGTCCAACTTATTGATGATTTTAAAGACGCTTGGAAAGATGAATGGGGAGAAGAAGGGAATAATAGCACAGAAGTTAAAGATGAAAACGGACATCTAATCCCGATTGAAATTTGTAAAAAAATAAAAAAACTGCTTCATGAACACAAAGAAGGTCGTCGCATAGCTGAAGAGAAAAATACTACTTTTTTTACTAATTTTCTGGATTATCCGAATAAAGAAAGTATTCCGGAGGACCTATCTCAAGAATGGCGGCGCGCCAAAAGGTGGTTTGTGGGTCATGCTCGCTTACGTGCCAGCGAGTTTTCTATAGAAACTTATGATGAAGCGGAAAGGCATTTTCAAAACCTTGATAGTTTTTTATATGCCGCTGCAGCCAGTGATATTGAACAACTAAGGAGCATCCATGAAATCTTGGAAGAAACCAACCGATGAATTAATAGAGAAGGCACTTTCTTCACTTAGAAAAGTAACCGCTTGCAGATATTTTTTCTCGCGTTTGGAAAATCCACTGTGGTTACAACCACTTGCTGAACGTGGTCGTTTTAAATATCCACCAAAAGCACTGCGATATGATGATGGCACCGTTACATACCCTTACTGGCACGAGATTCAATATCTCAAGAACATGTGTGCCCATTTACCGTATGAAGTTGTCGATTTGGTTGTGAATCTGCCAAAAGTTGATAACCCAGTTGTCTATGACGGTATTTTAGATATTGCTTTGCAGCTTCCCGCAGAATACTCAATGAAACTAAAAGACAAAATAATTGAATACATGGATATGGATTACCAGCTCCAAAAGCATAAATTCGGAAATCTGTTAACACATTGGACGAAGGAAAATCAGACATCTGCAGCATTGGAACTTGCACAAATACTAGTTAAGTTTGTACCTGACCCACAGTCAGAGAAAAAACGCAAACAACGACAGGAAAGTGTAAACGATTGGCGTAAAGCAGTAGGAACATTACTACATCCTATTCCTAAATTTAGTCGTTGGGAATATTCAAATTTAATGTCCGAAGGTGTTCGTCCACTTGTTGAAAAGGTTCCCTTTAAAATATCCTGCCTGCTTATTGATACATTAGTAAACATGATTCATTTAAGAACACACAAGGAAGACCTTAATAATGGGGAAGACCATTCTAATATATGGTGTCCACGTCTTTGCCCACAAGATAATGAACACGAGATGCCAGAGAGAATACTCGTTCATACACTAGTTGATTCCTGTGCAAATGTATATGAAAACCTAAACGACACAGTTGTAGATTTAGACAGAATTTTACGAAACAAACCGTGGACAATTTTCAAACGTCTACGCCATCACCTATATGGACAATACCCGAATGAACAAACTAAACCGTGGATACGAGAACTAATTTTGACACACGAAGATTATGGGTTGTGGGAACATCATTATGAATTCCAGCAGATGATACGACTTGCTTGTGAACACTTCAAAGATAAGTTGCTTTCAGAAGAAGAACGAACTCGTATTTTCGATGCTATCCTTATGAGTCCATCAAAAGAAAACTATTGTCATTGGGTGGAAAAGTGGTTAGGTGAGAAATTTACTGAGGAACGCTTCAAAGAACGTAAGCAGCGTTTCCATTGGATGCAGCTAAGACCCTTTGAACTTGTCCTATTTGGAAAATATGCAATTCATTTCAAGAAATTACAAGATAAAATCAACAAGCCAATCTCCGATAATGATTATCCGCCATATAAATATAAAACTGAAGTAAGAAGGGGCGGGTTGTCTGAACGTAGTCCACGCTCTCCAGAAGACCTTTCCAATCTTACGGATAAAGAGTTACTTGATTTTATTAACGACTGGGAGAAAGATGAGGAGTCTTATGAAAATAATTCATTTGTAAGGATTAATATTGAGCTACTTGCTAATGCATTTCAGACCGTTTTCAGAGAGTCAATCATACCCGATCCTAATAGACTGAAGTTTTGGATGAAAAATCGAGAAAGAATTGAGAGACCTATTTATGTCCGTGTAATGATTTATGCAATGCAAACATTAACTAAAGAAAAGAACTTCGACCAACTCAACGATTGGTTAGAATTCTGTGAATGGATCCTTTCACATCCGGACAGAGAACACGATCAAGACTATAGACAAGGTGATGAATCACGAGAGAATCAGAACTGGACTAACACTCGACGAGCTGTCGGGGACTTTATCGGCGTATGTCTTGAAAAGGATGTAGATGTTCCGATTACTGCTCGGAGTCAGATAGCAAAGATTCTGAGAAAACTTTGCACACAGTATGATTGGAACTTAGATAAAAGAAATCTCAGTGGATTATATCACAGTGATCCACTCACGGAAGGCATCAATAATACACGAAGTCGAGCACTAGAAGACTTTGTCAAATTCGGCTTCTGGTTGCGGAGACATGAACCTGAATGTGAAATTCCCGAAATAACAAATCTTCTTGAAATACGTTTGTCTGCCGAAACCGATTATCCGCTAACACCTCCTGAATATGCCATTTTGGGCAAGAATTATCTTTCGATTTACAGTTTCAGTAAGAAGTGGACAATTGCACATAAGTCAGATTTTTTCCCACAGTCAGAAAATAAACGTCAAGAATGGTACGCTGCATTTAGTAGTTTTATTCTATGTAATGGGGCATTTAAGGAAATCTTTGAAATTCTTAAAGACGATTTCTATTTTGCCTTAGAACACACATCCGATTTCAAAAAGCACGATCACATTGCACGACACCCCCTTGATGTTTTCGGTGAACGTCTCTTCACGTATTATTTGTGGGAGACGTTTCCACTCAAAGGTCAAGAAAGTTTACTTGAACAATTTTACCAGAAAACTGATGGAAATAGAGAACATTGGGGAAATCTGTTCAATAACATAGCACATCGTTTGGCGAGTGTCGAGAAAGACTTAGACCAAAGTATGAAAGATAAGGTAAAAAAATTCTTTAAATGGCGTTTAAAACAGAAGGAACCGACAGAACTCCGTTATTTTACCTATTGGTGGTTAAAAGTTGAGTGTTTGGATGTTGAATGGCGATTAAAGTCGTATTCCAAAGTCATAGATGTATGCAAAGCAGAAGATTATGAAGTAGAAGATTGGGAAATCTATCTGAGGGAGTTATGTCAAATGCTTCCAAAATATACCGCAGAGGTAGTCGAATGCTTCAGTAAACTAACTCATAATATTCGTAATAAAAACATCTATATGCAGACAGAGGAAGCAAGAACCATCCTAAAAATAGGACTTAACAGCTCAGACACCGCTGTATATGAGAATGCAGAACGCGCCCTTAATAACCTACTCCGCGCTGATAAAATGGAGTATATAGACCTTGTGATTGACAAAAACAAACAAGTGTTGGAAAAGTAATGCAATTTCGTCAAATATGAGGAGATACTCTCTGAAACATATCGTTGACAACTTAAGAGTTTTCGGCTAAGTAATGGTATATGCCGTTTTAGGATTGAGAACTTAGGCTGTCAAGGACTCACGTTTTTAGAATTGAGACGAAATCATTATGAAACCGAAAACCCTCGATAAGAGGGCAATTTATTGTCCGTCGAGACATTATCCGATTTAAATTTTAATCTTCATTTATAGTTCAGCACTGACAGTCATCTCCAGACGGTGTTCAGGTTTCCGTTGCTCAGTAGAAAGCAAGCGGTAATTCAGACGAAATAGCAGGTCGGTGAACTTACGTAATCTATAGTCGGCGGTAGCACGGATTTCATGACTGATTCCTTCATAAAAGTAGTATTGTGCGAATGGTACACCACCATCGTTTCTACCATAACCGAGTTTGTGGTTAACTTCAACGCGCCCCTTACCGATAATACTATATGTGATACTATTTGTCAGGGAGAAGCTGCGTGTCTTGGCATCATCCTCTTCTGAAAGTTGTTCTATGTCAATGGTTCGGTTGTATCCTGCTATTCCACGCCATCGAAATGCACGGTTTATTTCATACTGACAGTTCAGTTCAGTCGTCTGCTCAAATTGGCGTAGGTTTGAGATAGGTGTTGCCGGCAGGTCGTTGTTTGCTGGATTGGGAACTGTGCCCACATCTGCGAAATTGAGTTGGCTATATTTTTCTGTTTCATGACGTTGCTCCCAATTTGCTCCCACAGAGAGTTTAAGTGTGGGATTAACTGAAAAACCCACCTCCCATGTTCTGTGATTCCGATGACGTTCTTGGGTGTTTATCCGTTTGTTGAGAGAACGACCACTGTGTCTATTGACTTCAAAACTAAACTGTGGCGAAGGAGAGAATTCCATACGATGACGTTGATTTATTCTGCCAAAGAGTGTCTGTGTTTCTTGTAGACTCCTCAGCAGATAGAGAGAAAGGGAATCTTCCGCTTGTTGTTCCTCAGTTACCCACAGTCGTGTTTGCATGTTCAGTGCATTCACAAACCAGGTAAAAGGTGACAACGTGCTTTCATCTTTTATTTGCTTTCTTGCAGAACGCGTTGCTGATACACCAGGGTCTCTACTGCCGCGTCTTGTCCCATTGATATTTTGTCGATTGTGACCACGTCGTGCAAAGAACTGTCGGGGTTGAATCTGGAGTTGGAATGTTGCATCAACCGCAGTAGTGGTTTTATCCTCTACATTCTGATATATTTTTATGAACGTTCCTTCCTCTGGGTCTTCCACATAACGTAGATCATCCAATCTGACGTAGTATCCTTCACCGGGTTGGATGCTGTGTCCTGTGAGTGGGTGGAGATCAGTGTATATCTCGCGACGTTGTGTTGTTAGTTTTTTGTCTAATTGATATGTTACTTCAGCATCAATTGCACGACTAAAGGGTGTCAGTTGAATATTCATGTCTGCTAACTGTGTTGTAGAATCTGTTCCCAATTCTGAATGTGCCTTCACCATACGACGAGATATGTTTGTTCGTACGTTCACCCATTGCCGTTGTTGTGAAAAGAGACCTATCTTCCATGTTCGTGCTGTTGTTGATTGCATCCAATCAGAGATTCCTAAACTCTCATCATCAACAGTCAATAAAGGTTCCTTAGTATAAGCGCGTTCAAGTTCGTAGCTTGATTGAACAGAAACCCATTTGAAATTAACCAGATTGATACTTCCAGATGCCCGATTACGTCTTCGGTTACGCGCCGCACTGAAATCATCAGTTGCATTGAACCGATTGAATGTACCTAGGAGCTCGAATGGTGAAAGATAGTAAGATATACTTCCCTCCTGCCTTGACTTTTGAAAGTTTTCTTGCCCGTTAATATTTTTGGTTTCATCACTCAGAGTCAAAACTGAATTGCTTTGGTAATCATTCCATCGAAGGTTTGGTAACTTTTGCAATAGAGATGTTTGTGTGAGTTTTGGAGCTTGATTATCAGTGCCTGTTAATATTTTTACAGGTGGTTTCTGAATAGTATCTAACTGATATTGAGATGATGGTCTAAATAAATTTTCCTTTACAGATGTTGTGCCAAATAAGTTACTGCTGTTTCTTGTCCGTGGAGAGAAACTTGCGCCCCAGTTAGTGTTAGTGCGCTGTGTCTTCTGTACATCTGTTGCAGTCTCAAGAGTTCTACCGCCTCCTCCATTGAATTGTAACCAGGGAAAGGGCAACAGCTTAATGTCAAGATTTATGGTTCTTTCATCGGATGAATCTGTCATCGTATTTGGATTCATCAGGATTGCATCCTCAAAACCTTCTGTAGCATATTGCGTACCGTATCGTGCACGATTGCGGTTACTACTGGATGCACCGACGGGTAGAAAGTCAGCATCCAGAGCATGTATATCCATGTTGGCTATGAGTTTAGGACGTAGTTTTTCCGTTCCTGTCGGTATATCCCATCCTGTGTATCCAATTAGTTTCCATGCTTGACTTGTTTCTTTTGTATCCACATGAGAGTATGTGTTTTTGTCTATTGTACTAAAGGCGAGTTCACCGTTCATCCAGGTTTTTTCTCCCATATTTAGTTGACTTTCAAGTCCCCATACAGTATGTTTCTGTGGTGGTGTAAGTAGCGTCCCATCCTCTTCTGGGTCCAACCTATTTTGGCGTAATGCTGTCAGACTTTGTTCATCAAATAGGACTAGAGTTTGGTCAGGATCGTCTATATCTGCTTCCACTGCGTAGGAAGCACCGAGTGATAACCATTCTCCTGGGAAGACAAAGACATTATTGATACCGTATAGGTTCTGTTGATATGCGCGGTCTTCTGAAATATATTGAAAGTCAACGCGGATAACATCATTACTTGTAATCAGGTGTTTGTTATTGAATTTAATTATTGGATCGCCATACTCGCGGATAATGTAATCATTGTTTTCTCCGCGCCGCATTTTCTTTCCGTTTAGCCAGACGATTTCACTTCCTGCTTTTACAATAACAAACTGGCTATTCACATCAAGTCGATATTCACTGTGACCTTCTTCACCTCGAATTACTTTACTTGTGGATTGTCCTTTCGGCAGTGCACTCGGTATGAAATGGAATTTCACATTTTCAAAATCACCTTCAATTTTAACACCTTCTAACGCGCGAGGAAAAAAGATAAACTCAGATGGTCCAAGTGATGCATCAAAATCTCCCAATGTTCCTACGACCCGCGGATGCATGATACGGATAAGTTTCTGATTGATATCCTGGATATCCTCTGTCATACCTTCAGGTTGGATTGGCAAGTCTTGGTCAGACAGCATTGCTAGCACCTCAATGTTGTCTGAGACGTTACCTCTCACATTAATGCGAAACTCCTGATTTTGAGATAACGCGCGACCACTACCGACGGATATACCAAAGGTCCGGCTGCCTGAATACTCTAACTGTGAAGGGGGTGTTGTCGTGGATGTGTTTGGTGAAGTTGGTCTCTGAACGGTACCATCAATTAGGCCGTCTTTTCTCTGTTGTATTTCTTCAGGTACTTGCTCAAGTGTCGACCCAAAGAGTTCTCGTTTATAGGTTTTCAGCAAAGTGAATGGGACTGTTCGGTAAGTGATCCTGAATGTAGAAATTTCTTGTTTTAGGATGGATTCCTCAAATTTAATCAACCCTGTTGAATATTCAATCTGATAATCTTTTTCCCTAATGAGTAGATGTCCCGCTGTAGTAATTTTTTCACTATTGGGGAACATAGGTGTATATTTGAGTTTCCATTCATTTTTTTCTCTTTTTAATTGAATTGTCTCTGTCTTTTCAATCACAGAAAAGGCAGGCAATTCCAGCAAAGGTATCGCTAGTAAAGATATAGACTCTTGCGTTTCATCTTGAGCATCTGCAATGGTCGAGAAAAACAGTTGCGTAGAAAACAAAAAAAAAGAGAGTATGAAGATTTGGATTTTTGTCCATCTTGTCATCCATTGATGGGCAATGAATTGTCCTACTACAAACGATGGGCAATGAATTGCCCTACTACGAGCGATTTCTGTGTAGTTCATTCTGTTTTCTCTGCATCTTTTTTGTATATGATATGGAATACCTTTATATTACCTGCGTCCATATCGCTTACAAAGACATTACCTTTCGTTGAAACGGCGATTCCACAGGGATTTAGCAATGACTTATCAGAGAATTCTAGAACTGCCTTTCCTTCTGGCGTGAAGATCTGAATTCTACGATTACCGCTGTCAGTGATATAGAGATAATTCCAGATGTCTAGTGTAATGCGTTTTGGGTTTCGGAATTGTCCAAGTGCGTTACCTTCTTGACCCCAGAAGTGAATAGGATTCCCACTGAAATCGTAACTCTTGATGCTATTATTACCAGAATCAACAACAAAAACTGTATTATGTGAATTGACAACAATGTCAGTCGGTTTCCAGAACTGTTCTCGACTGCTACCGAAACTCCCTATAGCGAACACCGGTGTTAGATTTCTGGCAAACTGGATCCATCTGTGATTGTGCGTATCAATTGCGTATATGTCTCCGTTTTTGCCAACATCTATCCCTTTTGGACTATCAAAATCGTACGTCTTGAGAGTTGTTATAAGTGGATAAAAGATGCGATTTACCAGATTGCAGTACTGAATTCTGTCATTTCCTGTATCTGCCACAAAAAGCGTGTCTAAGTTAAGTGCGACATCATTTGGGAAATCAAATTCACCCTCGCGCCATCCATAGCTTCCGTATTCAGTAATGAAGAATCCATCAGTGTCTACAACTTGTATCCTATTGTTTCCAGCATCCGCTACGTATAGTTGTTGATATGCATCAAGTGCTAAACCCATAGGCATCAGAAATTCTGCAGGTCCTTGACCTATTCTGCCTATTGTTTTCGTATATTGGACACCTAAGATTAGAGGTGCTGATTTTTCTCGATTGGATGGAACAATGTCCAGATTGGGTGCCAGATTGTATGAAGGGGGGGGGCGAGACGAATCTATTCCGTTAGGTTCTGGGACAACACAACTCACTAAACCGAGGAGAAAAACAAGTATGAGAGTGGATCCGCGGTGCGTTAACTTTTTCAATATCCTTTTAGCGTAATATGAGGAATAACCGAAAAAACAAACGTTAAGAAACCAAAAAGGTACTAACTGGACTTTATTATCGCTGGACTCTAAATCTAAATGTGAAAGTAGTTTGTTGTTCATTGAATTCACTTGTTATACCTGGAATGACAATACGTAGGTTTTTGGACTTTAGGCTTCGTTTTGGAAAGTATATTGGGAAACGTAAAGTTCTTTTTGGCATAACATTGGTTTTCTTCAGATCCTCAGAGGGTAAAACGGCGTGGTCGCCTTGTATGGAAATTGTTCTATCCCAGCGGAATATGTCTGCAGCGAACTCAGGAGGAAATTTTGGCTTGTCGTTCTTTTTTAAATGAAATGCTTGCTGAGCCTTACTGAGTTGTTGGACGATATTACCTGCCTGGTCTTGCATCCAGAATTTTTCCTTTTCAAAACTGATCCAATGATCTGTGCGGTTGTGGATAAGGACCCCAAATGCATCAACGTTTTTTATATCATGAAGCGGAACTACCATAACAACGATTCCATTTTCCTCATAGATCACGGTCCCTGATTGCGGTGTAATTGTTGCATCTGGATCAAAGACAGGAACAATTCGTTCTGGTCGGATTAAATCGTTGGCAAAATTCCTTAGTTTGCCACATCCTACAATTGAAATAGTCAACACCAATAAAATAATTATGTAACTGCTCCGTGTGTATATTAGTGTATTTTTCACTTTATTATCTTGTCTTTTCTTGCTGGTATCCATTTTTATCGTATGTCCTTTAACCTATTCTTTTGTGGCTATATGTCGACATTGCCGCACCAACAAGTCCTGCATCATTGCCTAATTTTGCTGGTACAATTTGCATTTTATCGGGTATGTCCATGACGCGTTTGTTGAATTCTTTACGTATGTTCACCTATTAGGTTGACTCTTCCTGGCGCAGATGCAATGAAGTCCGGTGTATCCCCGAAATGTTCCTTGAATTCGTGTGATAGTATTTTACGATCCATAGATACACTCTTTTATATTGATGTTTTTTCCTAATTGTACCTTAGTAGACAGTCTACTCTTAGATTGTAGGTCGGGTTTCGCTTCGCTCTACCCGATCTACAAAATTAATCTCGACAGAACACTATTGTGTGGTAAATGCGAAAAATCTTAAAAATCGCACTAAAACTTCATGCATCTCAGTACGTGGCACATAACAATCAACACTGATATCAGGAACAGTTAGGTTAGAATCTAGACTTTTTTCAGGTAGGAGTTGTTCTTCAGGTGCATGCAATGCTGGCTGTGGATGAAATCGTGCGGTATTATCCAATTGGGAAGTACATTCAGCTATAATGATCTCTCCTATAGGTAGGTGTGTTGTTAGTTTTCCTCTTTCTGTTTCTGTGAGTACGGTCAAGTGTGGTATTGTCTGCTCCGCTAACGTCTCTAACTTTAGCAATAATGGCACTATATCAGCAAACGACATTTCTGTTTCAATTGGGCGTGCTGTAAAAATGGAGAGGAATGGGATTGAATCTGTTAGAGCATTCTCTATTGCATCAGAAAACACCGTGAGATGCTTTTTCAAGAGGGGAGAGTCTGGATTTAGAACGAACAGACTCACGGGATATTCGTCAACGGTTTCTACAATTGTTAGAACATCACATTCAGTATCTTCATTCTCGTTGATATTCTTATCTTCAGTTTCGGAAGATAGTTCACCGAGCAGCAGTTTTATACGATTTTCAACAGATAGCGGGAACAGTACTTTACATTTCGGACAGATGTATCCATTTCGTTCTAATTCACCCCGAAAAGACACATTGCGACATTGTGGACAATTGTGCCATAAACCGATGCTCTCCTCTTCTATATCCGATGTGCGTAGCGTTTCCATATTCTGTTCCATTCTGTTATGCTTTGCCGTGAATGTTGTAATTTCCTATTTACCTATTTAAAGGAAACTTGCTATGGCTTCTGCTTCCGTGTCATATCGGTCAAATATCGTTACAAGTTTTGCCATTATAATTAGACTTCTGATATTTCCTCCGATATTAAGTAAGACTACTCTACCTTCGTTGCGTTGTATTGATGCATAGGCTGCAACGATGACTCCCAATCCTGAGCTATCCATCATCTGTACACGTTCCATATTTAGAATCATATATACAGGTTCACTATCAGCTGAACGTATTTGTTCGTCAATAATGTTTTTTAGTGTGATAGTATTTGGTCCAACAAGGTTTCCCTCAATATCCAATATTGTTACGCTGCCTTTATGGCGTAGATTAATTTGCATCAATACTCCTTCCATTTTCGATTTCAGAGATGGGACTATTCCTCATTTTGACCATTTTGACAATGGTGCCGTTTTCCGAGTATGTCACTTCATCCATACAAGTTTCCATCAGGAAAAGTCCTCTGCCGCTGTCTTTTAATAGGTTTTCAGGTTCAAGTGGATTTGCAACTTTTTCACGTTCAAAACCTTCACCTTCGTCAGTGACGATGATTGTAAGTTTCTCTTCGTCAATGATGAACTCAAAAGTTGCAGTCTTATCAATTTCCTCTTTATTACCGTGTTTGATTGCGTTTGTACCGGCTTCAATGACAGCAAGGTTCACATGCTCTTGTGTTTCTTCATCAAACTTCATCTCTTTCAGGATATCGCTGATGACAGTATCAAGCAGATAAATCAACTGCATTGAACTTGAGAGAGTAAGTGAGATTTTCCATTGTTGTTTCTCATCCACTTGTTATGCTCCTTCCTTGAGAATGCAATGTGTGTGCTTTTTTGGATCAGTCCACTGCGAAACCGATCTGATAGGTTTCGTCACACTATTCACTTATTTCTGATTTTTTCAATCAGCGATATTTCGTTTTCATGATGCGTTTAGATGACTTCTGTTCGTTTTATGACAACTACAGCGCGATCATCTTTCAGTTGTGTTGTTCCGCTAAAGTCCAACAGATTTGATTGAAGAACTTCACATAAAGTTTCTGCCGATTGGTCTAAATTCTTTGAGAGACATTCGATTAATCGGTCTTCACCGTAGAAGTCATTGGGTTTTACGCCTTCGGTTTCGGTCACACCATCGGTGTAGAGAATAAGTACATCTCCTTGAGAAAGTTGACATGTATCCGATGAAAAGGTTGCAATATCAAATGCTCCAATTAACATCCCGCCTGTTTCAAGTAAAGCGGTTTTCGGTTGGGTGTGATTAGGTTTTCCATTCATATTTTTTTCTGTCTTATCTTTTCCTGAGATGAAGTGAATTGGCGGACAGTGTCCACCGTTTGCATAAGTGAACAGTCCCGTGTCTAATTCTAATATTCCGTAAACCATTGTTGCAAATTGTTCCAAGTCGGTATTGTGGAACAGCAATGTGTTGATGCGTTTTAGTACTGTTGATGGACTGTCCGTTTCGTTACACAGCAGACGGGAAGCTGTCTGGATCATGACCATCAGTAGTGCTGCTGGAATTCCATGACCTTTTACATCTCCTAATACGACACCAATTCGTGTTTCACTGAGGGGAATAAAGTCGTATAAGTCACCCGAAACCGATGTTGAACTTCGGAACATTGTAGCAAATTCGAAACCTGGGTAGATTGGTGGTTTATCCGGTAGCAACTTCGTCTGAATTTCTGCGGCTGCTTGTAGATGTGAACCGAGTTCAGCTACACCTTCTTCACTAAAACCTTCACCCATGGCACTGATTAATGGATTGATGTATTTTATAGGACGTGTTCTACCTAAGACAGCATTGATTCTTGCTGATACTTCTCTGAGGTCAAACGGTTTAGTAATATAGTCGTCTCCCCCTATTTCGAGTCCTTTCAACTTATCCTCGGTTTGCGATTTTGCCGTTATCCACATTACAGGAATAGAGCTTGTGTTACTATCCGATTTTAGTTTTTCTATAGTCTGTAATCCATCCATATACGGCATCATCACATCAAGTAAAATCAGATCTGGAAGATCTGTTTTAGCTCGTTTAAGGCCTTCAATACCGTCACTTGCAGTTATTACATTAAAACCGTCGGATGTTAGACTCATCTCCAATAGTGCTAGGATATCTGTATCATCATCTACGACTAAAATCGTTTCTGTTGATGATTTAACTTTAGATACATATACTGTCTCTGACATATTCATACCCTTACATTAATCAGTGAAATTGTGTATAAGGTTGTTCTCATCATATCGTGCTGTTCATTTTTCAGCGTTTATGCTTTGGGTTTATGAAATTAGGGGGATCCAGAATTGGAAGTTGCAACCTTTGCCATTTTCACCTGTATCTACCCAAATTGTACCTTTATGTGCTTCTACAAATCCGCGTGCAATTGAAAGTCCTAATCCTGTTCCCCCTTGTTCTCTTGTCTGGATATTCCCTAGTTGTTGAAACTTATCAAATACGTTCTCTCGTTCTTGTTCAGGTATGCCAGGTCCCGTGTCAATCACCTCAACATGGACACCGTCGTTATCATCTATCGTGTGATTCAATTCAATTGGACATTCCTTACGCGACATTCTGAGAGATACTTTACCGTTAGGAGGTGAAAATTTGATTGCATTTCCGATTAGGTTTGTTATAATCTGTCCGATTCGTTCTGTATCACCTATAAGATTGGGTAAATCAGATAGTGTGTTCAAATCCAATAGGATCTTTTTTTCATCGGCTTGCGGTTTTAGTTCTTCCAGGCGTTGTTGTGCGATTTCAACCATCTCAATAGGTTTTAGTTTCATCACAATTCGTCCTGCTTCGATACGTGAAATATCGAGAAGATCGTTTATCATCGTTGCGAGTCTTTGAGACTGGCGATGTGCTCTGGTAAGGCTCTGTTCTTGCTTATCATTGATCTGTCCGACTTTGCCATCCAGTACTAGCGAAATAAACCCGATGATTGATGTCAATGGTGTACGTAATTCGTGTGAAACCAATGCCACGAAATCTGATTTCATTCTGTCTATTTCATGTTCTCTTGTTATATCATCAAGAACATATATCATGCCGGTAAGGCTCCCGTTTTCTGGAAAGACATCTTCGCCGCTTGTATTCACATCAATTGATTCAAGTTGGCTTGTAACGACACGCAAGACACGATTTTCACTTTCTTGATCTAAATTGATTTCTACGGTAGTGCGCGAGTCTTTTCCATATACATTTTTTAATACAGTTAGGTCTGTAGTTCTGATTAATTCAGTAAATCGTTCCGGGAATTCATCTGTCTCGTTATAGTTGAGTAGGTACTTTGCGGCTGGGTTGAAATATAAAATCTTATCATTCATATCAACAACAATTAGACCTTCACTAAGACAATCAACGATAGTTGTCATCTGTTGTTCTGCGTTAATTAGTTTTTCAACAGCGATTTTCAAATTGCGGTGCATATCGTTGAATTCTTCAGCTAATACCCCGACTTCATTCTTGCTATCAATAGCAATGCCATCTGATTCTTCATCTTGCAACCACTGCATATTTGCTATCTGTCTCCGGACTTGATCAGTATCATTCTGAATTACCTCATTTGCGTCCTGTCCGATTTGTTTTGCGGTTTCAGCGAGTTGCATCACAGGTAGTGAGATTCGTTTTGCGGCAACATAAGCGACAGGTATGACTATAACACATGATAGTAATGTTACCAACAGAACATACTGATTGAGTCTGGCTACACCAATATATGCCTCGGCACTTGGATATGATACAAAAACGATCCAGTTACTGAAATTCTGTTCTCTTTTCCAAGGTGTCCTATTTATTCGGATGTGTGTTCTTGCCCATCCATAGACACGCGATTCATTGTTCCGGTCTGTTTCCCCATCAGCCTCATAGCCGTGGTATACTACTTGTCTTTTCTTCCTTGTTTCACCCCTTTTATTAATTTGATTTTCATTATTTGCTGTTTCAATTTCCTTTCTTATCCGTTTTTTTTCGACTCTTGCTTTTTTTGCTTCTACGAATGCTCTTGCGGCGGCATGTTCGATATCCATGTTGTTATCTATATTATATCCGCTATTTGGTGATGATGCAATGACCTTTCCTGAATCAGATGTCAATATGGTATAAGTCTTTTCCATACCAGGACGTGGTTCAACGATGCTTGCAAGTTCTGGTAAGATTAGAATAGTTCTAAGAACACCAATTACTGGCTGTTCATTCCTTTCGAGTGTCCTGCGGTTTCCTCTATTTGAAACGTTACTTCGGTTGTTACTGCTGTAGATGGGTAAGGTGACAGGAAGAAAGTATACTCTTTGATCTGCGTCATATTTAACATCTTCAATATAATAACTTCCGATATGATTATTATATGCGTTTTTCCACCAAGTTTCAGTTTTAACATTTTTTATTTTCTGCGTTGAATCACGTTTCAGATTGAAATTTAATTCCTGTCTATTTGAACTTATGACATCTCCCATTTTATTTGTAATTATAACCTCGGTTCTATATCCCCATCTTCTAATTCCACTTTTTGCATAAGACTCTAACAATCGCAGACTACCTTCTAAGCGTTGATTTGCATCTGCATATACATTTAGGTCTCTGTTTGCAGTATTGGAGGCTGTGACTGCAGAACGTAAATTTGGTAATTCAGTTCTGATTCTTCCAATTCTCTCGGATATTGCGCGGTCTATACGGTAAAGTTTCTCTCGTGCTAGCTGAATTAGACCGTCCCCTACACTACTCTTTAGTGCATTTTCGCCATATATCTTGATGGTCAATGCAACGATTAACAACGGTATAAGTGAAACAAGTAGAAATAAGAGAACTTGTTGTCCACGCAATCTCAACTTAAACCAAGAACGTTTCACAGGTTTTTTGCCGTTGTTATATTTTGCTGACATTCCTTACACTCCATTTGGGTGTGTAAATATTTTGTCACCTTTTTTCAGAAGAGACGGCACTCGGGTATACTATCTGAGATGTCACTCGGTTGGTGCCTACTCCTATTAAAATATCACTTATGAAAATGCGTTTCGTGCTGCTTCTTCTGATTTGTAGACCTCTAAAATTGATGTAAGCCGTGTTACCTCCAGTACGCTACTCACAGCTATCTGTGGATTTAATAAGACTAATTTACCCCCCGATCTTTGTAATGCTTGAAAAGTAATTATAATGACACCGAGTGCAGTACTGTCAAGGAGTGGAACGTCAGTGAGATCTATTATCAGGTTATTATTCCCATCCTGCAGTTGTTGTTCTATTTCATCTCGGAACTGTGTTACTGCATTGCCTATTATTTTTCCATTGACATGGACAATCGCTTTGTTTTCTGCGAACGTTTTAGTATCAAACATTCCATAAATCTCCTTGACTGGGATGCTATCTCTAATATTTTGAGTATATATGAGAAGCGA
Source organism: Candidatus Poribacteria bacterium (assembly GCA_965208245.1). Taxonomy (GTDB): domain Bacteria; phylum Poribacteria; class WGA-4E; order WGA-4E; family WGA-3G; genus MSPOR6. Next base: position 2,648,588 of record OZ242325.1, on the reverse strand, counting down.
TAAAAGGCGTAAAGTAGGCTTAGTATTACGCTAATTCCCAATATCAATACGACTTATTACGACATAAGAACGATTAAGGTGCGTAATGTTGGAATTATGCACTTTTTTGATTTCAACACCAAACTCCTTTAATGTATCTTCACTCTGTTGAATTTCTTGATCTGTCTCTTTGGATTTATATGCTATCCATTGCCCAGTTGGTTTTAGCATCGTTACACAGTATTTGACAGACTTATCAAGAGATGTGATGTATCGTGTCAAAACCCAATCATAGGAATTCACAAATTGATCATCTTGTGCACAAATTTCAGCACGTTCTGCACAGACCTTAATGGAAGTATCAAACCCTAGCTGAGCGATTAAGAATCTAAGAAATGCTACTTTCTTATGAGATACTTCAATAAGAGTTAGTTTGATATCTGGAATATATATTTTCAGTACAATTCCTGGAAATCCTGCTCCTGTACCGATATCAACGACAGAATCTCCTGTCCGGATATTGCAATGATTCAGAACGCTCACAGAATCAAGAAAATGTCTATAGATGATTTCAGAATCTTCAGTAATTGCTGTTAGGTTTGTATGTGTGTTCCATTGCTGTAATTTTGTCCGATATATCGTTAACTGTTCAATCTGTTTTGTATCCAAAGGAAATCCAAATCGTGAGAATTCCTCTTCAAGTAGTTGACAGAACTGTTCCTCCATATCTATAGTGAACTTTAGAATTAATGATACACTCTCTACAGCGGGCGGGGAGACCTCGTCCCTACGAGGGTGTTCTTTGTAAATACGTTAAATGTCTCATTAATTATTGATTTTACTATAATATCTAAATTCGCCAAATCTATATCCTAATTTATGTTCTGACACTATAACAATCTACCGTCCATGCTGGTGTAGCATCACCGTAAGTAATGAAACATCTGCTGGAGAAACGCCGGGAAGACGAGATGCTTGTCCAATGGATATTGGACGAATTTTTTCGAGTTTCTCACGTGCTTCCGTTTTCAAACCCCGTACACCTTCATAGTCAAAAGTATCTGGAATTTGCAGGTTTTCTAGTTTTTTGAATAGATTTATTTGTCTCTGTTGTCGTTGAATATAGCCGTCATATTTTATCTGTATCTCAACCTGTTCCGTAACAGTTGGTGATATTATATTGGTAGCCGGAGCTAAGCGGGAAATGTGCTCATAGTTAAGTTCTGGACGTTTGAGTAAGTCAGTTAATAAGGTCGGCTGCTTTAATTCACCGGTTTTCACTATACTTTGCAGCTTCTCTATTGTACCAGCGTTCGGTGTTAAACAAGTTTCATCCAAACGTTTTCGTTCAGATTTGATAGCGTTTTCTTTCGTTTTGAATCTTCTGTATGTTTCATTATCTACCAATCCAATTTTCCATCCTATTTCAGTCAATCGGAGATCTGCGTTATCTTCTCGCAATGTTAATCTATATTCAGCGCGAGATGTAAACATACGATACGGTTCCCGAATATCTAATGAGACCAGATCATCAATTAGAACGGCGATGTATGCTTGTGATCTATCAAGGATGAGTGGTTCGTGTCCTTTCACTTTTAAGGCAGCATTTATTCCTGCCATCAATCCTTGTGCGGCGGCTTCCTCGTAACCGGTTGTACCGTTGAGTTGTCCGGCAAAGTAAAGTCCAGGTACTTTTTTGGTTTCAAGTGTGGGATGAAGTTGGGTAGCAGGTGCAAAATCATATTCCACTGCATAGCCAAAACGCATAATCTCTGCTTTTTCTAATCCTTCTATGCTATGCACCATATCTACTTGTACATCTTCAGGAAGACTTGCTGAGATGCCATTTAGGTAAATCTCATTTGTATCCGTACCTTCAGGTTCAACGAAGACCTGATGCTCTGTTTTTTCAGCGAAACGTACAACCTTATCCTCTATAGATGGACAGTATCGGGGTCCGATACCTACGATTCTGCCGCTATACATTGCCGAACGATGCAGATTTTTTCGGATTACCTTGTGTGTTTTTTCATTGGTATAGGTTAGATAACAGGGAACTTGTGTTTGTGTAATCTGTTTTGTAGAGAATGAGAAGGGAAGTGGTTCATCATCACCGGGTTGTATTTCCATTTTACTAATATTAATGGTGTGTGCATTTACGCGTGGAGGAGTACCTGTCTTAAGCCTACCGATTTCAAAGCCTAATTTTAGGAAACTTTCTGATAGTTTTTCAGCAGAGGATTCTCCTGCTCTGCCAGCACTATACGTTACATCACCGATATGTACTGTACCTTTCAAGAAAGTACCGGTTGTGAGGATGACGGTATCTGCAAGATATACAGTCTGTGTTTGACTTTTGATACCGACACATTTTCCATTTTCGACGAGTAATTCTTCAACTAGAACTTGTTTTATGTCAAGATTTTCCTGTTTTTCCACAACCTGTTTCATCTGATCTTGATATGCTTTTTTATCGGCTTGTGCGCGACTTGATCTAACAGCGGGTCCCTTTTTCGTATTCAATCGTCGAAATTGAATTCCGGTTTTGTCAATGTTCTTTGCCATCTCGCCGCCGAGTGCATCAATTTCTTTTACGAGGTGTCCCTTTGCCAGCCCCCCGATAGCAGGATTACAAGACATTTTTGCTATTGTATCAAGGTTGATGGTTACCATGAGGGTAGGACACCCCATGCGTGAAGCAGCAAGTGCTGCTTCACATCCAGCATGCCCTGCACCTACGACTATGACATCGTACTGTTTCTGATATATATTCATGGTGCATTCGCCTCATTGTTTGGAATTCTACTATAAGCCTTCATAGATAATATTTAGCACAAGTGTCCCAACAATTTCCAAACTTTTAGGACTACATTTATCCACTGTATCCTCAAGTGTATGCCAATACGGATAATCAAAGTCAATAATATTGACCATCGGTATACCGACCTCAATCAAAGGCACATGGTCATCCATAATTGCAGGTCCTATTCTACGTTTAAATGGTGCTAATCCTAATTCTATTGCACGTTTCCAGATTGAGTCTGTATATTCACGGTTTGCAACCCAAGAGTACTGTTCAATGGGTATCTCTAAGTCTTTATCTCCAATCATATCCAAAAGGATTCCGTAATCAGGTTTCCATTTTCCCATATTTTTCGCGAAGTAACGTGATCCTAGGAACATTTGGTCTGTTGACTTTCCGTAATCCTCTCCATCAAATAGGACGATTACAATTCTTTTTGGGGGTGGCTTCAATTTGAGGATACGGGCGATTTCAAGCAAAACTGCCACACCAGACGCCCCATCGTTTGCACCAAGTATTGGATTAAGTTGTACCTCTTTATCTGGTTCTTTGTCAGCACACGGACGCGTGTCCCAATGTGCTGCTAACAGGAGTGTTTCATTAAGACTGCTGCCAAATTCTGCAATGACATTGTTCATGTGCAGCGTTATTTTTTGTTGTGGATTCCCAACTGCATCTACCACAGATGTGAAAGGTTGTAGTGTAACAGCATCGGTATATTTTTTTAGTTCTGTAGACAGGTAATCCCTTGTTTTTTTATGTGCTTCTGAACCGGGAGGCCGAGGTCCGAATTCACACTGCTTTTTCAAGAATTCAAAAGCAGTGTTGCTGTCGAATGTAGTCGGCTGATTCTTGTCAACAGTCTCATGTTGTGGGGCATTCTGTGCTGTTGCATGCAAAGATACCATACAGCAGCTTAGAATGAAAACCGTAGTAGTTAATTGTGATAATTTCAAGGATACCTCCTTAAAAATAAATAAGCCAAAAGTGTATTACACTGCACGTCTGCCTTCAAGAGCCTTCGCAAGTGTGACTTCGTCAATATATTCCAAATCTCCACCAACGGGGATTCCGTAGGCTATTCTTGTTACAGATATAGGATACTCTTCTAATTGCTGTGTTAGGAAGAGTGCGGTTGCTTGACCTTCAGTGTCCCAGTTGGTTGCAAGTATAACCTCTTTAACGTTATTATTGTGAACGCGTGTGAATAGGTCGCTCATTCTCAACGAATCCGGTCCGATACCGTCTAATGGTGACAGAACCCCTCCCAAGACATGATATAGTCCTTTGTGTATCTCTGTGCGTTCTATTGCCCACAGGTCATCTGGTTGTTCAACGACACAGATTATCTGTTGATCACGTCTTGGGTTTGAGCAGATATGGCACGGATTTATGTCCGTGATAGTACCACAGACATTGCAATCAGACAAGTGTTTTTTAACTGCCATGATCGCTTCTGCAATTTGGTTAGTCTCAAAATCGGGAAGTGTTAGCATAAAAAAAGCTAAACGTTGAGCAGTTTTTGGACCAACTGTTGGAAGTTTTTGGAGTTGCATGATTAGCTGCTCTAAAGGTTGAGGATACGTTTGCATGTTTTTGCTTGTTGAAGTGTCAGAAATCATCTTGAGTACAAGGTTTTCAGTGTGTCAATATGTAACTGTCGTTATGGAAGTCCAGGGATCTTGAAATTGCCGGTGAGTTTACTCATCTCGTCAGACATCAATTCTTGAGATTGTTGTAAAGCTTGGTTCACCACTGAGACAACAAGGTCTTCAAGCATCTCTGTATCGTCGGGATCCACGACTTCCGGTGTAATGTGAAGTGAAACAAGCTCCTGTTGTCCATTGACAACTGCTGTTACCATGCCCCCCCCGACGGTTGCCTCAACAGTCTGGTTTGCGAGTTCTTCTCTGATTTCGAGCATACGTTTCTGCATCTGTTGTGCTTGTTTCATCAAGTCATTCATTTTCATAGTTATAAATGGCTCCACTTCCCTTATGAGAACTGGAATATCTCCTTATTTTGTTTCTAATATTCTTGCATCAAACATTTCAAGAATAGGTCTAATCTGTTCATCTTTCTCTGCTTGACGTTTCCGCATAGAAGGTGTAGTCTTAACTTCTACATCAGATGGATCTAAGGTCTCTACCACTTTTGGAATTAATTCAGATTTAACAAGTTCGATGCTAATCTGTCTACCGATGACTTCAGAAAATGTTTCTGTGATTTCTTTTCTGGCATCCTCATCAGCAATGGAAAATTTTCCTAAAGGACAAGAGATTCTTACATGGTCTTTTCCCTCAAAACTTGGGATTGCATTTTGGAACAACCCATGATTCAACATTATTGGTAGGCGTGATTTTACCTTGCTCCAAATATCAGATAGTTTATCATGACTATTTTCAACATTATTAGTTTCCTCTAGTTTAACTTCAGACTTAGGTTTCTGTTCAGTTTCAGGAATAGACTTTGTAGATGGGGCATCAACACTCCTACCATGTGTGTGTATTTTTTCAGACTGTGCAATAGATGTCTCCTGACCCTGCAGAGTTGATGATTCAGTCACACCTTGTTCTACCACGTTCTGCTGAATATACTGGGTTCCTTCTGTATCAGCATATCTTGATTGTGCCGTTGTGTGTGATGTTGTTTTAACGCTTCCTATTTTCTGCTCAACTTCAATGAGTTTATTAACAATCTCATCAAGTTTAATTCCCTCTTTAATTGCATTTATCTGTACCAATGCGTTTTCAAGTTGTAATTGAACGTAACCGTATTCTTTGATATCTCTGTTAGCATGCATGAGTATTCTTATGACCCGTGATAGTCGCTCAACAGAGATTTCTTGTGTCTTCTTTTTCAGTGTTGGGAGTTCAGAGGATGGTGCTTGAATCAGTTCACCGAGTTGGTTGTCAATAGCGAGTAGACGAAGGTCGCGAAAATAGGAGATAAGTTGATTTAGACACAGTACCAGATCCATTCCCTGTTTGGATAGTTTGTTTAATGTCTGCAGGCCTGAAATAAGGTTCTGTTTGATAATAGACTCTGAAAGTTTGTTGAGCAGGAAACTTGATCCTAATCCTAATGTTTCCTCAACGTTTTCAATTGTCAGTTCTTTTGCATTAGATGAAACAAGTCTTTCAAGTAGGTTTTCTGCGTCACGGAGACATCCCTCAGATTGACGAGCGATCAGGGATAGTACCTCATTTTCAGCGGAAATCCCTTCATCGGATGCAATAAGTTGTAATCGTGAGACAATCTGTTCTGAGGAGAGGTTCCGAAAATCAAAATCTTGGCAACGTGATACGATGGTCTTAGGTATTTTGGAATGTTCTGTTGTGGCCATGATGAAAATCACATGTGAAGGGGGTTCTTCAAGTGTCTTGAGCAGTGCATTGAAACCCTCCTGTGTGAGCATGTGGACTTCATCAATTATGTAGACTTTATATTTATAGGCGGCAGGTGAGAGTTTGACGTTTTCACGTAGGTCTCGGATTGTGTCGATTCCTCTATTTGATGCAGCATCCATCTCAATCACATCAAAAGAACTACCTCGAGTAATCTGAGTGCATGCGTTGCATGTATTACAAGGTTCACCTATGATTGACTGATCAAAGGTGGTATCTTTTGTAGGTTTTAGACAGTTGACTGCTTTTGCAAACAGTCGTGCGACTGTAGTCTTTCCAGTACCTCGGGGTCCCCGAAAAAGATAAGCATGTCCTAGTCGGTTGGACTTGATCTGATTCTGTATTGTTGTTGTCACATGAACTTGTCCAACGACATCACGAAAAAATTGAGGTCGCCATTTTTGAGCGAAAACTTCATAAGACATGTTTAAAACCTTAGATAGATGTGTATTCCATCCCCTTCACGAATCGGTTTTTCTGAGAAAATGGCTATGCACCCAGTGTTGACAAGCCTTTCCGGGCGTTGCTTAAGTCGTTGGCTCAAATCAGGTTGCCTTGCGTCACACGAGAAAACTTATCTACCGCTGCTTCCTTCCGGATCTGACGGGGTTTAATAACCTCTCGTTGCTCAAGACCCAACTATCAACGCCACGTGCTTAGGACAGACCCCACAAAGACAGGCCGCCTACTCGGAATTCAGTTCTGCTATAGCGGATTGCAGATACAGGGCACCGCTATCTCCCCACTTAGCATAGCCAAGTCGTAAAACTATTAACATATTTGAAATTATCGGTTTAGCACAGTATACATTACATATAACGCAAAACTGATATTTTTCATAACAAGGTGGCGGAGAGAGTGGGATTCGAACCCACGGTACTGCATAACAGCACACATGATTTCCAGTCATGCCAGTTCAGCCATCTCCTGCATCTCTCCGTAAAGTTCAATAGTATGGAGCAGACGGGATTTGAACCCGTGACCTCATCCGTGCGAGGGATACGCTCTCCCAACTGAGCTACTGCCCCAACAATATCATATTCTCCGATCAATTCAAAAAGTTTGTAGCAATAATTGCTTCAGGAATCCCTATGTATTTTAGGCTTCTGATTTACGATTAAACTTGCTCTGTTACACATCTTCATAACAAGGTGGCGGAGAGAGTGGGATTCGAACCCACGGTGACTTTCGTCACAACAGTTTTCGAGACTGTCCAGTTCAACCTCTCCTGCATCTCTCCTTATATTTTTTAACGTTTATTCTCAAAAAAAGTTTGCAAAAGTGCCCTACTTTCTTCGGCACAGACACCGCTTAGCAGTTCTACTTTATGATTAAGTCTCTCATCTTGAACAATGTTGTAAAGTGATCCGGCGGCACCACTTTTTGGGTCTGTGGCACCAAAGACAACCCTTGGTATACGTGCAAGAATAATTGCACCAGCACACATTGGACATGGTTCCAGCGTAACATATAATGTTGTTTCTGTCAAACGCCAATTATCGAGTTTTTTCGCTGCTGACTGAATTGCAAGCATTTCAGCGTGTGCAACAGGATTTCTCAACTGTTCGCGAAGATTATGTGCGGTGGCAACAAGGTTTCCTTCCTTTATGACAACAGCACCGACTGGTACTTCATTTGTCTCTGTGGCTTGTTGTGCTAATTCAAGTGCCTTTTCCATCCAATAGACATCATCTTTTGTGATTGGGTTGGATGGTAAAGTGATTGACACTGTTCTTTAAACCTTAGTTTTGATTATTCATAAAGTATTAAAGCGCCTGAGAGGATTCGAACCCCCGGCCTTCTGATCCGTAGTCAGATGCTCTAATCCACTGAGCTACAGGCGCGTCATATACACATTACTATATGAAAATCTGATTAATTTTGCGTTTTAAGATACTGGACCGGACATATTGTTCATATCGTATTTCTGTATTAGAAAATCACATAAAACATGATGGCGGAGAGGGTGGGATTCGAACCCACGATGACTTTCGCCATAACTGCTTAGCAGGCAGTCCAGTTCAACCACTCCTGCACCTCTCCATATTGTGTGGCGGTGGGAGTAGGATTCGAACCCACGGTGGCTTGCGCCACAACGGTTTTCAAGACCGCCGCCTTCGTCCACTCAGCCATCCCACCATGATTCACAAATTAACGATTTTAATTTTAACATATAATTAAACACTTTGTCAAGTGAATTAGTTACATCAAGTTTTTAATTTGACACTGCCCCGTAATTATGTGATAATTTATATTATAAAGGACATTCCAATACTAATCCTTAAGCTCGAGTTATAGGTTTGAATAAATTATGAATAATTACAAAATAGGAGATTGATTAATGAGAATAAGAAATGTTTCACTTTTTGCCTTAGTGGCGATAGCATTTTTAGTTGTAGGTATTTCAGGTTGTGAAAGGATGACGAGTGTTATACCTCCTGGTGAAACGGACCCCGTTGATATCATAGATGTAACTGTCGGTATTGCTGTTGCAAGGACTGGCATTAATGCGGAACCCTATGGGGAACCGATGTTCCGTGGTCTTGAATTAGCACGAGAAGAACAGAAATTGCATGGTGTCAACTTTAAGTTTTTCGTATATGACAACAAGAGTACAGTAGACGGTGCTAAGGAGGCAGTTCAGTTTTTAGTGGATCAAGGTGTTCCTGCCATTGTAGGCGTTGGTATTTCAACCCATCTTAGAGAAGCTTTCCCTATTGCACAAGAGGCACGTGTTGTTGCTTTCAGTCCGATTTCTTCTGCTGCAGGCTTGAGTAGTGAGGTCGGCGACTATGCATTCCGTGCAGGTTTAGCCACCAACATTCTTATACCGCGCGGTGTGATGCAAACGCATGCAGCATTGGCATATCAAAGTGCAGCAATTATTTTTGATAGTGCTGATACTTACTCTACAAGCGTTAAAGATGAGCTGATGAAAGCGTTAGGAACAGTAAATGTTGAAGTATTGGCAACGGAAGAGTTCACAACAACCGATACCGATTTTATGACACAATTAAAGAACATTGATAGCATGGCTCCTGATGTAGTCTTTGTCGCTGCTCTGTCAACTCAGATGGTTCAAATTATCATGCAAGCAGATACATTAGATATCTCTTCGAGGCTGATTGTTCCTGATTTGACACAGTCAGAAGTTGATACTTTAGGTGCTGCAGCTGAAAATGCAGTTGCTTTTGCGGGGTGGTCGGAACTTGATCAAAATCCAAGAAACCAAGTATTTGTCCAAAGTTATATGGACAAATACAACGATATCCCGGGTCCATGGGCTGCACAAGCTTATGCAAGTCTGAATATACTGGCAAATGCGATAAGAGAAGCAGGTTCACTTGAGGCAGCAGCTATTCGCGATGCTTTGGCACAAACTAGTCAGTTTGATACAGTCTTAGGACCATTTTCTTTTGACCCGGATGGAGAAGCGATCTATGAACAGATTGTCGTTCTTGACGTGCATGATGGATCCTTACAACCGCTCGGTAGTCAATAGATTAGTCTTGAACTGAAAAGAAAAGCACCATCATCAGATGATGGTGCTTTTTTCTTAATATCCCATAAGTGCCAATTGAGTGATGTTCACAGGCCGGTAGATGTGATAAGGAAATTGCATTTACCGGCCTGCGAAAAATCGGTTTTTACCTTGCTTCAGGTGTGACTTTCAGTTTTACTCGTTTCCCATCACGTATCACAACCACATCAATAGGTTTCCCAATCTTGGCTGCCCTCAGTGCGTCAGTGAGGTCATATATGTTCTCAATCTTCTTAGTGCCAAATTCTGTGATAACATCTCCACCTTTCAATCTGGCTTTTTCTGCTGGACTGCCACCTACAACACCAGATAGTTTTACACCAATATCTTCGGTTGTATAATCTGGAATTGTCCCCAAATATGCATGCATTGAAGCGCGACTTCCTTGTTCGGGTGCGTTACGTTCAACCTTTACATATTCTGGACGTTCATCAGCACTCATAAGGTCAGATACCATCCCGTAAGCCAAACTTGATATACGTTCCATGCCAGCATAATTCAGCGTTTCAGGGTCATCTGAAGGACGGTTATAGTCGTTGTGTAATCCTGTGAAGAAACTGAGAACAGGGACATTCTTAGGATAGAAAGCCGTAACGTCAGTCGGCATATACGGATCAGCTTTTAGTGAAAGATTAAGTCCGACGAGCACGTTTCTTTTTTCTATGATCTTTGTCCAGATAGGTGATGAACCTATTCCTTGAAGAACGAGTTTATTGTCACGAAGTCGTCCAACCATATCAAAGTTAACGTAGGCTGCGACATTATCTAAAGGGAGTGTTGGGTTATTAACAAAATGTGTTGAACCGATAAGTCCGAGTTCCTCACCGGACCATAGCGTAAAGATGATTCCACGTTTGAACTTATCTGGATGGTTTTTATAGTCAGCACTGAACATCTCTGCAAGTTTTAGAACGACTGCAGTACCTGAAGCATTATCATCAGCTCCGTTATGGATTTTATTTTTCTCTTCACCTTTTGCAAGTGAACCTATTTCCCCGAATCCTATATGGTCATAATGTCCGCCGATGATGATATATTCACTAAAGTCAGTTGGGTTAGTTGGTGGAAGTTTCGCAAGAACGTTATTATCTGTCTTCTTAATCTTCTCAATTCCTGCTGATATTTTAATTTTGATATTGGGTATTGGAAAATGCCCAACAAAGTGTGGATTTTCACCGTCGAGCCTGGTTTGAACATCTTTAAGGTCTTTACCTGCTTGTGAGAATAGGACATTGGCAATTGTATCTGAAATAGAACATGCGATGATACCAGCATTAGCACTGCCGCTGTGAAAACTCAGTGGTATTACCTTCCCAGCGTTCTGAGAATTTGGTCCAGCAACTGTTAAAAACGCTTTTGCCCCTTTTTTCTTTGCTTGCACGGCTTTATAGCGGATACCTGCATGTTGCATTAATTGCTGCCGTCGTTTACCTTTGATGGTTTCTGGAACGTAGCGCAGCGCAACAACGATCTTATCCTTCACATCTATACCGTCGTAAGAATCATAGCCTAAATTCGTATCATTAGGTGTGTGTATACCGTAGCCAACGAAAACAACTTCACCCTCAACATCACCATTGCTTGAAAATGAGAAGGGCAAAAAATCATCCTTTACCGTGAATTTAAGCTGCACGTCTGTATCGTTTGTTTTACGTGTTATGTCGAAATTGTTCTTATCAGTGATGAGTTGACTGCCAGCATTGAATTCGAAAGTTTGGAAGAAGTCACCCCCTTCCCCAGCGGGCTGCAGACCGAGTTTAGTAAATTCTTTAACGATGTATTCCGCTGCGCGTTTTGAACCTTGAGAACCTGACATTCTGCCTTCTAATGCATCGTCAGCAAGAAACGCAACATGTCGCTGAATGGTAGTTTTGGTATCATCAACGAAATCAGTAAAATCCAGATCTGCGTTTATCTGTTGTCCTATCGGTTCAGAGATTCTGGTGATGCTGCTTCTAGGAGATAGGGAGATCGCTTCCAAAGCAGCTTCATGATTCCAAGTTGCCAGATAGAGTTGTGATTGTTTCTGATTGTTGCGATTAGATGTCCAACATAAACGACTCCCATCAGGCGAGAAGACAGGAAGACCATCGAATCCATCTGTTGATGTAACCTGAATAGGTTCGTGTCTACCCATTGAGTCGACGATAAAGAGTTCAAAGTTGGCAAAACCGAGTTTGTTTGATGCAAAAATGACATAAGCACCACTTGGATGAAAGAATGGAGCCCACGACATACTCCCGAAGTCTGTTAGTCGTGTTACCCCTGATCCATCTATACGCATAGTGTAAATGTCTGCAGTTTTTCCATTTTCTGAAAAATGTCTCCACACGATGTGTTGTCCATCAGGCGTAAAAAAGGGACCGCCATCATATCCGGGTGAATCAGTTAGACGTTTCTGATTTGACCCGTCTGCATCCATAATATAGATTTCACCGAAATAGGAAGGATCAATCTCATACTGTTTTAGTTGTTTCGGCGTTAGGTCTATCTTAGGATAGGCATCTCGTAAAGAACAGAAAACGATGTATTTACCATCAGGTGAATAGGACCCTTCTGCATCATATCCTTCAGCATCTGTTAATTGTTTGAGATTGCTTCCATCACGATTAGCAGAAAAGATATCCATAGTTACATCATAATCCCAACTGTAGCGTTGTTCTTTTCCTGATGCGCGAAGTTCAAACTCCTTGATCTGTTTTGCTTGTGCAAACGTATCGTGATGTGTAGAAGCGAATAGTATTTCTTCAGTTCCCGGACGGAAGAATGCACAAGTTGTTTTCCCTACACCAGGAGAAACACGATGTGACTCACCGGTCAGCAGGTCCAATATATAAATCTGGTAGAAAGGATTGTCTGTTTCACGTTCACTTTGAAAAATAAGCGAGTTTCCATCCTCAGAAAAATAACCTTCACCAGCCCTTTTACCTGCATAAGTAAGTTGACGTACATTTGTGAGTAACCTATTCTCTTCTATTTTCTTCGTTTCAGTTTCACTCTCCGTTGCATTTGGCAGTTCTGTGTGACCAGTTAGAGAGAAGAAAAAAAGAGTGAAAATTATCGCGCAAAGCAGTGATAAATTCTTATTCAATTGCATCTCAATTCCTCCTGATTGTCCTAAAAAAACCCTCTAGTAGAATGTCTACTCTTACATTGTAGGTCGGTTAGAGCGAAGTACCATTAAAATATTAACTGGCGATACGTTTTGGCTGGAACTAACATGTTGGGTTTCGCTTCGCTCTACCTGACCTACGAAATAAGGCTGGACAGTCTCCTAGAGATATTCGTCCGCTTTCTGTTTGAGAAATGTGAGTCCATCTGTGGCAAGTTTCTCTGCACTTGGTGCAATATCGCGCCAGATACATGTCGCTGCTGCTATTTCCTTTACAGCAGGTGTAAAAGATTCGATCACTAACCATCTGTCGTAGTTCACTTTTGCAAGCGCACCGAAAACGTCATTCCAATTAACCAGACCGGTTCCTGGCGTTCCTCTGTCATTCTCACAGCAATGCATGTGATGCAAATAATTACCTGTATTCATTATTGCATCTGCCTGATTCTTTTCCTCTATATTCATGTGAAAAGTATCGAGATGGACTTTAAAGTATGGACTATCAACTGCTTGACAGAGTTTCACTGCGTCTTCCGCGATATTTATGAAATAGGTTTCAAAGCGATTGAGGGGTTCGCTGGCAAGCGTTACGCCATGTTTTCCACCAAATTCGGCGACATCTTGTAAACCTTCAACACACCAATCCCACTCTTGTTCATTTCTACCACGTCCCACCAATTTACCGACTGCACTATACATGGGTCCAACGAGTGTATCTGCACCTAATTCAGCGATAACTTCAATTGTGCGTTTGAGATAGTTGACACCGTTTTCTCTTATAGCAGGGTTTTCATCAATCGGATTTCGGTCGCCTGCCATGATATTACAACCGATAGTTTCTAATCCTGTATCCTTTAATATAGATTGCGTATACGGGATGTCCACTGTTTCTGGATCAAAGATGGGAATTTCAACCCCATCAAAACCTATCTCTGCGACTTGCGGAATTAAGTCTGCAGTCTCTTTGTCAAATTTATCTGCCCATAATAATAGATTTACACCAAACTTCGGCATTTTATTTCGTTCTCCTTATCTTCAAATTTATCTATATTTTACCACAGATCGTGATGTTTTTCAACGTGAATGTAGGGTTCGTTCTTCAGTTTTAAGAATTGCCAGTTTTTGCGTAGGACTAATAGTGGACTTTGTAGTTTGGGTAGAGCGTAGCGAAACCCGACAGAAACGTGAACGTGTCGCCAGTTAATATTTTAATGACGCTTCGCTCTACCCGACCTACGGATAAATTCAATAAATTAACGTTTGTTGCGTAATTCTTTAAAATCACCGAAAACTGAATAGCCCTGCAAATAAATTGGGTGGGCGTTCAAAGAAACAGTCCTTGTCGGTTTGATTTTAGTGGAAAAAGGCAGAAAGAAAGGTATAACAGAATAAAAGAACGAAATAATGTTATTATAGTGAAATACAAAAAATATACACACTTTTGCTACGTGGGTCTAAACTGAAAGACCGCACTGTATTGTCCCACAAACTAAAAGTTTGTGGGACAATACAGTGCAGGAGTAAGTGTATATTTCACTATAATGAAATTTTATAATGACAAATGAGACATGAGCCAAAGAGTGTAGACATAACAATTTTATTGCCTTTGGAAGCCCTGATAGGTTGTTTAAACTGTCCAAGGTATAGTAGAAGATAAGGCAAGCGACTAATATTGTCTTTTTAACGTTCCCCATTGCGTTGTGAGTTTGTTCTTGGCAGAGACGAATCCTTTTAGTTTCGTCGTTGCTAACCGATAGCGTTCACCTGAAAAAGAGACATCCTCTATCTGATAGTAATAGACAACTCCCGGTTTTGCGGTTGTATCTATCCATTCATAAGTCTGTCGTTCCGCTGTTGAACCGGCACCTTGTATCAACTGGGTGTTGATGCGTTTGAAGTGTCCATCCCGTGTTTCACTGCGTAGGATATGAAATCCTGCGTTGTCGAGTTCGGCTTCCGTTGTCCATTGAATAAGGACTTCGCCATTTTCCAGAATCGGACGGAAATATGAGAGTAAGACAGGCATCACCGTGTTTTCTAGGTTTAGCGGTGTGCTGATATCGTTTTCATTGCCGAACCATGTCATTTTGGCGAGGTCGTCAAGGTTTATATCTGCTGCATGTTTCCATGCAAAACTTTCTGTATCAGAGCTCTCATCTCCCCCAAGAGAAAGAACGGATCCCTTCTTGTCGGTTGCAGCACCTGAACTATCACGTGTTGGCATACCAGTGCGCGCACTACCATCGGGTTTTTTCAGGCGTATCAATGATGTGCGGTGACCGTCTTCCGTTAACTCGGTAGGCCAGTCAAAACCGACAGGATCATCGTTGCCTATATCTGCATCAGGATCAGCTGCTGTTCCATCCAAGTTGCCGACACTGTCAGAAACGTTGCCTTGACTATCCGTTATTTTGATAGTGAATCCGCCTGAAGCATTTAAGAAGAGGTTGCCGCGTTTAATCATACTGAAGGAACGTCTGTGCGTCTCCCAGAGCGTCGCAACCCGCGTAGATGGAAAATCGGATGCCCCCGAATTCCGATCCGCGAAAGCAGCAATCAACACCTTCTGCTTGGGAGGAATATACTGAAACCATTCACTTAGATCAACTTCAACGTGCAAGTTGCGTCTGATACGTTTCCATGAGCCTGAATTATGGTTCTCAATCGTCATTTTCCAAGCAGTGAGGTCGCCATCACCATCAGGGTCCTCTAAATTAATTGCTTCTGATTTAGAGGTGTTATGCAACTCTATCCACTGGGCATACGTGCCACCATCTGTTGTTAACATCAACTCACTGACAATAAACTGACCTGTCTTGAGATCGGAGACGCTGGATGCCATAACATTCGGATATCCTGGCGTGCCGAGGTGTCCCCCGTCATCCGTAATGTCGCTGTCGTAGCCGATACCTGTGAAAGGTGCAGGATTGAAACTGTGAACTTCAAATCCGTGTTTATCAACATCGCGTGCATGCACTGTGCCTTCATTGAGCGTGCGATCGAACCTTAGCAGCATATCACCGGTATCTTCGCGGCTGTTTAAGGGAAAAACTGTAGTTGACCAGAGATCTCCACCTTCTGTGCCATCCTTATTCTTCTCCCTAGGCTGATTAATCTCGTTCTCATCTATCTCCAAAGTGATAGATGCGGGTCCAGCGACATCCTCTATCTGATATCCCGTATTATAGATATCGTTGCCATCTTTGACATCCCAAGGTGTGCCGCTACGTAGGATAAGCATCCAATCGTTATGGTCTGGCAGGTCAATCCCGGGACTTGTGAATCCGTAGTTCGTTTCACCTTTCACGATGAGGTAAGAGATATTCTCATCAGCATCAGGGGGGTGATCTGGTGTATTCACTTTCACATTATGTCCCGTCGCAAGATCAGTGTTTGCAGGATCCATATTCACGAGTAAGAGGATACCACCAGCAGGGATAGATACATCGGGAAATCGGATAATCTCCGTCTCGTCATTATATTCAGTGACGATAGACAACGCCGTTTTGTCAAGCGATAGTCCAGTATCACTGATGTTAAGCAGTTCTATCCAATCAGATGCACCGGATAGATTCGCGATCTCATTAATGACAATCTTATCCTTTGCAGGAATACCATACACACCCGGTTGTATCTGTGCACCAGATTGTTTTGTCAAAATCGTGCCCGCACCAACTGGAGAACCATACTCTGTAGGTACCACATAAGTCAAAGGCACAAAAAGTAGATCTACATCATTAACAAGATGAACAGGATGGAAACCGGGCGCCTCAAGAGTCTTCGGTATCCTGGCTGTACCCGTAAATATAATAACCCACTCTATTCTCATATCCCCATAATCACCTTGAACGATCGCCACTCTATTTCCCCATGTGGATAGTGGTTGTCCACCATTTATTGTAAAATCCGTGAGTTTCGGTTTGTTCTGCACAGAACGGTTATAGGTAAGATCAATGTGGACCTGTGCAGGATACGTAGTCCCTCCAGAAGTCCAAACTTCAAAACCTTGGGCTTTAACAGAAATAAGCTTTTCGTCATCAGTCGTATTGCTTATAGTACCATTTTTGATGAGACTGACAGGTGGAAAGTCCCTGAATTGAAGCGTCTTCGGTACTACTGTTGTATTTTCAAAAACAATGGCAAACAACTTATCACCATAACTTGTATCCAGATACGCCTCATAGTCGTCTATCAGATGTTGAGGAATAGGTTTCCCATCAAATAAAAAATCTGCTTCTGTTGGCGTTGGATAAGGTGGTACGTTGAAAGAAATCTCAACCTCGACATATGAATAGGTTCGCCCCTCAAATACAGTGGTTTGAAATGCTAAAGGTCTTAAAGTTGAAAAACTACGAAAATCGACAACTATTTTTTCGTTTGTTAGATAACCTGCTTGATTATCTTCAAGATTAAATCCTCTATAGTTACGAAACTCAAGTGTAAGCGGCACTTCAGTGGTATCCAAAAACTTAATTTGATAGTTTTTACTATCAATCTTTAAAATTTGGGTATTAGCAGGGAGTGCCTGTCTATTGTTAATTGTCCAGTCACCCTTTGTCAACTCACGCGTAGGAGGTTCAAAAAAACGAATATCAATCGTTACAGTCCTTTTATTCGTTTGGACACTCCTATGAATAGAACCGATATACTTTCCTGACAAATCTATAAATGACTCAGATTTATTCTTGACAAGAGTCACTTTATAGACACCTTTATAAACAAGATTTGTATGTAGTGGTAGGGCACTTATTGCCCCTCCCGTTTTACCATATATCCGTAGGCGATAGTGTTTAGGACTATTTGCTATTTTTTCAACTGTTATTCCTTGACTTCCAAGCTTGCCAGCATAACGTTCTTCTACTGTTTTGTCACCCAGCATAAAGTCTGCTTTTTTTGGTGCTGGATTAGGAGTTTCGCTAAATGTAATATCGATAACAATACTGTTAGCTGTTGTATTTGCCGGAATCCAGACAAACCTCCCCCAATCTATATACCCCGGAGTTTGCGTGAACAAGACTCTAGTTTCAGCGGTGGTCGGTTTAGCTATAGCACTAGAAATTTCAATAAAACAAAATGTTAAAGCAATCGCTAACAGAAAAATGTACCGATGTGCTAAATATCTTGAAAATGTCATGAATATTCTCCTTCTTTTATTAAGCCAAATCAGCTTGATTAAAATGAAGTCATATTGAGTAAAACCTCCAACGGCTCGCTCTAAGCTATGATACGCTCAAAGAAACCCGATTAGGGTTTCGCAACTTGACATATGCAATGATAAATTTTCGGGCGACTTTCAACGAAACTTAGAGGTTACTCAATATGAGTTCAATGTAGTAAACTTTAATAACTTGTGAATTATAATAACTTCCTTCAATTTTCGGAAATGAAGTTTGAACTATTAATTGGTCACTATGCGGGCAGGGGAACCCCGCCCCTACGAAACCTTGTTCCTATTGGTCACTATGCGGGCGGGGGAACCCCGCCCCTACGAAACCTTTTGTGAATTTACATGCTGCCCTTCTTATCTTGAGCTTTTAATGTCCCCCATTGGGTTTTATCCAGATCAGTGATACCGGGTAATGTTAGCGTCCATACCGTGCCATCTGCGTTTTTTGTTAACGTAGCATTTGCGGGTAATGGGTATCCCCAAAAACCCACAACGTTCCAAAATGGACGTGCTGGCATAGTAGCGTTGACACTACCAGAACTAACTATTAAAGTATTTTTACCGTTATGTGTTGTTATATTTAACGGTGACGTTGGAAGGGGGGGGGGGGGGGGGGGACTCAAAACCGATGTTGATGCAAAAGCATCAACGAAGCCACCTACACAATTTTCGATCAGACAGTAGACATCTGGCGCATATATTTGGACAGCATGATGGTTACTTTTTCGGCTTTTCATTGTTCCCCCGCTCAAAAAAATACAAAACTGAATACTAAAAGCAAATTAGGTATGTTCGTATGTTCTTTTTCCTTTTATTGCAAAAAAACTTGAGCATTTATTCTCATTCTAAAAAAATTTTATCATATATGATTATTTTTGTCAACAATATTTTTGCAAAAAGTTTCTTTTTATTTTGCATCTCAGGCAATATTGTTCTGTCCAGCTTAATTCTATAAGTTTGATTGAGGAACGAAACCCGAATCTTATTATAGCCCAAGTTGCTACGGACAAGATTTTGACTTGTAAACACCAGTTTTTAACAAATAGTTGTAGCGTCCACTGTCAATTTGTGTTCTTGTTCCACAATCAAACAGATTATGGAACATAGGTTGCAACTTGTGTTATATAGACAGGACTTACGCTGAAGATTGGAATTTGCAACGCATTAAACCTATATTGCATAAGAACGGTCAATGAATGGTTTCCCTTGGTGAATGCGCGTTTAGCATTCACATTAAACGCTTTAACTTCTGAAAACGAGCAAAATGTGTAAATCCTATAATTTAATTGTAATAAACCAAATTTGACAGATTTACGTCAATTACAATTACGGTAGAAAATAGAATTAATTTTACATCAACAGCGGTGCGATAAGGAAATCTCACCTACCTGGGGATGAGAGTGTATAATTATTTTTGTATAATTATTTTTGTATAATTATTTTCAAATTTCACCATAGTAGTACACATTCTAATCTCACATACTTTGGTCTTTCCCTGTTATCAGGACGAACCTTTTCTGCTTATTTCTGTCTAATAGCTTGTGTGTAAAAGTATTCTCTTTTAATGATTTGGAGACATGAAATGTGCATATTTGAAGGGTTCTTTGTAGGACTTACTGCAATCCGAAGTAACAAACTCAGGTCTTTACTCACTATGTTGGGTATTATCATCGGTGTAGCTTCGGTTCTTGCAATGATATCTATAGGAGATGGTGCTAAAGAGATTGTATTACAAGATGCTCAGAAGTTGGGTGGGGTTAATCAGTTCACTATGTTTCGCAGCAGTTATAAACGTGTTGGCAGTCGGTGGATGCCAAACAGAAGCAATGAGCACTTTGAGTATGAGGATGTCTTAGCTATTGAGGCTGAATGTCCCTCTGTGAAAGTTGCTGTCCCTAGAATACCTGAATGGCGAGGCGTTCTCATTCAGACGAATGATGGTGCTGAAGTGCGTAGTGGCTATAACGGGGTAAATTATACATTTTCCGAGGCAATGGAATGGGGAGTTCAGGAAGGTAGGTTCATTTCAGCGGAAGATATTGAAAATAAAGAGAAAGTTTGTGTTATCGGCACTGAAGTCGCATTGAATCTTTTCGGTAACGAATCGCCTTTAGACAAGGAAATAAAGATCGGTAGAGGTGGCAACAGATATGACAGGTGGGGTAGAAGAGATCGAACACGTATCGCTGAACGATTTACCGTTATTGGTGTCATGAATCCACGAGGTAGAAGTCTACGATTTGGATGGAACCTTGACGATATGGTGTTTATGCCGCTCACAACTGTACAAGAACGTTTCACTGGCAACGATTACATTTCAATGCTATCTGTACATGCAAACACAGTAGAGGATGTACCGAAGGCAATTGAAGAAGTAAAGGATGTAATCAGAAGACGGCACAATAATCAGGATGATTTTTTTGATCTCAGGGATATGCGGGAAGGTATGGCGCAATTAGAGAAGATTAGTAAGGTTATCAAAATTGCGTTGGGGAGTATTGCAGGATTTTCACTGCTTGTTGGTGGCATAGGGATTATGAACATGATGTTGGTTGCAGTAACTGAACGTACCCGAGAGATCGGTTTGCGGAAAGCACTCGGGGCAAAACGTTTTGATATAATGTTACAGTTTTTGATTGAATCAATTGCAATGTGTCTGATCGGTGGTGCAATAGGTGTTGGTGTAGGCATGCTTGCTGGGGAAGCGATGTCAGTTCTGGCTGTGAATATCGTTAAAATGGTACCTGAATGGCCTTCTGTGATTTCCATGCAATGGGTGTTTATCTCTGTTTCTTTCTCTGCATTGATCGGAGTATCTTTCGGTCTCTATCCGGCACTCAAGGCATCTTCACTATCACCAATTGAAGCGTTACGAATAGAGTAATCGGGGAGCGTATGAG
The DNA here is from genome assembly GCA_965208245.1 of Candidatus Poribacteria bacterium. Classification (GTDB taxonomy): domain Bacteria; phylum Poribacteria; class WGA-4E; order WGA-4E; family WGA-3G; genus MSPOR6. The sequence goes on along the minus strand of OZ242325.1, from coordinate 2,627,679 downwards.
TCTTTTTGAATGTATTATCTTAGGAATTACTAGTCTGAAGCGGAATCCACTTCGTTCAAGTTTAACCATTTTAGGTATAATTGTCGGTGTCGGTTCTGTAGTGAGTATGGTTTCTGTGGGGGACGGTTCATCTGCAATGGTACTGCGTGAGATTGAACGTACTGGTGGGACAAAAATCATTGAGATTTATAAGGATGATTGGGACAGACAATCCGGCACATTAAGTCGGGCAGCAGGGGAAGCAGTGCGAGGCAAAAGTCGTTGGCGTAGAAACCGTGCCGAACATCTGGAAACTGACGACGCTTTTGAAATATGGAAGAACGCAAGCGGTGTCATAAATGTAATTGCTGAAGATGATATGCCAGGATGGCGTGTTAGTTATAAAGGACGAAAAAAGGAATCTCGTATTGTCGCGTCAACTGCCGGGTATGATAGATCCTATAACTGGTATACCTCAATGGGTAGATTTTTTAATGAACATGAAGTAGAATCAGCAAGTAGTGTTGCAGTCATCGGCTCAAAAATTGCTGAAGAGGTATTTCTCAATAAAGACCCTATAGGGAAAGAAATCAAAGCATCACGACCATCTTTCTGGAGAGGAAGAAGTGGTCTCTACGAAGTGCGCCTTAGGGTTATCGGTGTTATGGAAGAGAAGGGTGACGCGATGGATACAACAGGTTGGGATGATCGGTTCATTATACCAATAACGACCCTACAAGATCGGTTTAAGGGAAGACAAGATGTAGAACGGATACGTGTAGAAGCCATTGATGTTGATACTATTCCTCAAGTTATCGATGAAGCCAAATTGATATTAGGTAGGATACATAAGAACACAGGTGAAGAATATAACTATTGGACAGCAACCGAGGAATTAGCGACTGCTAATAAAGTTGGCTTGGTCATGAAAGCTTTGATGGGTGGTATTGCAGGTATTGCGTTGATGGTTGCTGGGATTGGTGTAATGAATATCATGCTTGTGTCTGTTACTGACCGGACACAGGAGATAGGACTACGTAAAGCACTCGGGGCAACTTTCAATGATATCATCACACAGTTTCTTATTGAAGCATCTGTCTTAACATTGGCCGGTGGTATTCTTGGGTCAATCTTGGGTATTTTTATGGGGAAAGGGACAGCAGTTCTCATTTCAAAATTTGTATGGGAAGATAGCAACTGGCCATCAGTTGTTTCATTTGAAACAATGTTCATTGCCTTGATTGTATCGGTTGGTATCGGTGTGTTTTTCGGTCTGTATCCTGCTCATAAGGCAGCCAAATTAACGCCAGTTGAAGCATTGCGATCGGATTAAACACTAGTGCTTTGTCAGGTTTTCTTCGTAGGTCGGGTAGAGCGTAGCGAAACCCGACGCATGTTGATTAAAACTATCATGTCGGGTTTCGCTACGCTCTACCCGACACACAAAAAGGAACTTGACAAAGCACTAGTGAGATTGAATGCATAGTAAAACCTAAATAACATTAGGATGCATCTTGGTGAGAGGGATAATGAATTGCCCTACTAGAAACGGATATCTGATAGGTGAGTGTTATCACGTATACCGTTGAATATTAGGAGGTTAGGACTTTGAAAAAATTAATTATTACAGTAGGTACCATCGTCATACTTATTGGTGCGGTAGGCTGGGTTGTTCTGAGCCGTGGTAAGAACGGTGTCTCAACAGGACCTGCTCAGAAGATTGAAGTTGCAAAACGTGATGATTTTCATATGACGATCCGTGCAACTGGGAATCTTGAACCTCTTCTTGATGTGGAGGTTAAATCAAACGTTGAGGGTGAAGTCGTTGAATTACTTGTCAAAGACGGCGACTTTGTCAAAGAGGGTGATATATTAGTTAGGCTTGATCCAGAGATATATCAGGAGGAGCAGAAGCAAGCAAAGGCTGATGTTGATGCTGCAGAAGCACAATTGATGCAGGCAAAATTAAATATTGAACTCAAGAAAGAACGTCTAAACAGTGACCTTACTCAGAAAGAAGCTGCAGTAAAAATCGCCAGAGCTAATCTTGAAACGGAGAAAGCAACTACTCTTACACAAGTTAGCAATGCAGAAACCAATCTACAAGCAACAATGAATGAGTTAGACCAGGATAAGATCGCTTTAGAACAAGCGAATATTGCGCTTGATCAAGCTAATTTAACGCTTGCAGAATACGAAACATCGCTTGCATCTGCTAAAGTTTCCGTAGATACAGCCAAGTCAGAGTTTGATAGGAATAAGTCTCTCTACGAGAGTGAGCTTGTATCCAAACAGACATTGGAAGATGCGGAATCTCGTTACGTAAGTGCTGACTCACAATACAAGAATGCAAATAAACGTGTAGAATCTCAAAAGAAAACAATAGCCTCGCAAGATCGTACTATTCTTGCGCGTGAAACAGGCATAAAAACTCGCCAATCCCAACTATCATATCAGCAATTGAGTTTAGAGAATCTAAAGAAGATGCGGAGAAAGTCCGAAGAGGAGAGTCAGATTCGTTTGGATAACGCAATTACGCAGTTACAGGAACTCAATCTGACTATTAATAATGAGAAGTTGTTGACTGAGCAATCAAAAGTGAGTGCGGATGCGAATCTTCTCCGTAGGCAGAGCACTTTGAAGAATCAGGAGGAACGTCTTGAATGGACTGTCATTAAAGCACCGATGTCTGGCACAGTTACACAACTCGTCATAGAAGAAGGTGAGATTGTTACATCTGGCCGTTCCGCATTTTCACAAAGTCCACCGATAATGACAATCGCCGATCTCTCAAAAATGGTCGTCAAAACTTTTATAAACGAAGTTGATATGGAAAGACTTGAGGAAGGACAAACAGCGAATATCAAGATTGATGCATTTCAGAATCAGAAATTTACAGGTAATGTGTATGAGATTTCTCCAAGCGGTCAGCAACAGGATAACATCATCTCTTTTGAGGTGATGATTGAGGTTAATGACACCTCTGGTAACATCCGACCCGGAATGAGTGCTGATGTAGACATTATTACGTATGAAGAAAAGAACGTTTTAGTGATTCCGATTGATGCGGTTATTTCGAAAAATTCTGCTACCGTCGTTACTCAAGTCGGGGACACATCTCCCTTCAAAGTTGGTAGAAAAGTAGATATGCAGACTATCAGCGATAAAATATTCTACGGCACAGTCCAAAGTGTTGGGAATGGTAGTGTAACTTTAGAATTAGATCCGAAACAACGCGGTATTATGCCAGGTCCTGCAACTGTTTCACTTTTGATCAATGATGATAAAAAAGCGGACGGTGTCCCAGCCCAAATTACTGTCACTAAGGGTAAGTTCGTCATGTTAGACAAAGGTAATGGGAGTGCAGGTATTGAAACGCCTATTGAGACAGGTATGCAAAACGAAACTGAAGTGATCATCAAGAGTGGTATCACCGATGGAGATAGAGTCATCCTGCAACGTCGTCAAAGATCACAGAACGAATGGGGTAGATAAATTAGATTAAAAAAGATAAAGTTCCTGATAAAAAAATCGGCATCAACTTTAATACAACTTTAATTGGTGTGGTGCCGATTTTTTTTTTTGCCGATCTATTTATGAAAGACCGATAACTATATGTCCCTAAAATTACAACACAATTACTTGACCATCATAGGCGAGGTATGCATTGTCAGGAAGTTCAATGTCCTGTTCAGCACACTGATCCTTAAAATACCGATGATCAAGCCGATGCATGATATGTGTAAAATAGGTCTGTTTCGGTTTCAGTGCATAACTAATTTCTAAGGCTTGACCAACTGACTGATGTGTAGGATGTCTTGGATTAAAACTCAAGGCATCAATTATTAAGACCTCTATCCCTTCCAGCATAGCTTGAGATGTTTCTGGTAACGATTTTACATCAGGCAGATATCCAAAATCATCAATTCTATATCCGAAGGTGTCCATAGTACTATGTTCTACAGGAATAGGTGTTATGTCAAAACCGTGGAGTTGAAACTTGTTTTCTATGACATTCGGTATCAGGTGTCCGACACCGCCACCTTGAAATGTCTCTTTTATGAACATATAGTCGTAATTGCGTTGAAGTATTTTTATGGTTTGTTCAGGTCCATAGATAGGCATATCCACTTGTTGTTTACGACATGGCATCACAATATCGTTTGTGCCACTGATATGATCAGAATGACAGTGGGTATAGATGACAGCATCTATCCAATCAATTTTATTTTTATTTATCTGATCCATGAAGTTTGGACCTAGGTCGAACTGTAGATGTTTACCATCCTTTTCAATATGTATGGATGAACGTGTTCGGTAGTTTTTTGATCCGTTCTGCATTGAATCTGTACATGTCTCACATTCACATCTGTATTCAGGTACACCTGTTGAAGTTCCTGAACCTAATATTGTAATTTTCATACACTGTGTTTCCTTAATTGACAGCATTAGATCTGTTGATACTTTACAGTATAGCGTTTTTTTTGTCAAGATGAATCTGAAATGGCACAAGGTTTTTCAGTTTTAGGTATTTTGGTCATATTTTGTCACAATCGTTAATATTTAAAAATAAGCAGATATAGCGTGATTTATTTCGCTATATCTGCTATACTTCACCTTAAACCTTTATCTAAAAGGTTTAAATTTTAATTTATATTAAATGATGGCAAAATAATGTGTGCGTCTCTCAAGAGTGGAGCAGAAACAAGCCACTTACTCTCTGTCGTTTCCCACGAGATAGGTTGGACACTCACACAGCGAGGTATCAGCGACAAAAACCACGAAATACCGCATTATCTGTCCTATGAACTAAAGGAATGACGCGTATAAAGGATATGATGAGATATTTAGTTTCAAGACCTAAAGTTGCATATAACATGATACTCTAAAACCATATAAAAACTCAGAACTGAAAACACTTTTCGGATGCAAATAACCAACTTTGAGAAGGGATTTCGCTTGTCAGAGACTTGTCTATGTCAAAAAATATCTGCAATGGGCAAAATTCGGCAGTCCTTGTATTTAAAATGGAAAGAAAAACCGAATGTCGCTAAAAAATGGAATATACACTCCTAAATCTAAACTATCAGTTTGAAGGGAACTCTTTTCAGTGAATGACGAAAAAAACAGACGACTTGTCCTCGGTTTAGATTCAAGCACACAGAGCCTATCTGCAATCGTCATAGATATTGACTCTGCAGAAAAGTGTTTTGAGCACGCTATTGACTATCGCGCAGATGAACGCACCAATTGCTTCGGTATAGGAGAAGATTATATCTTACCTCCGCGTCATTCAATGGCTGCAGGTGAAACCGACCAACCCCCGTTGATGTATCTTGCATCGCTTGATGCAATGTTTGCTGATCTGCGAAATGCAGATGTTGCGTTAGAGGATATAGTTGCTATTAATACATCAGGGCAGCAACACGGTCATGTGTATCTGAACAAGAATCTCTCGATTATTTTCTCCAACCTGCTTAGAGCAGAAAGTAGTACATTAGAATTAAAAACGTTATTAGCGGGTGTCTTCTCCTATTTCACCGCACCGATATGGATGACAGCAAATACCTTAACACAGGCTGCTCATGTGCGAGAAGCAGTCGGTGGAAAAAGAGAGATGATTGAACTGTCCGGTTCGGATGCCCCGCTGCGGTTTTCGGGTGCGGTTATCCGACGTGTCGCTGAACAATCTCCTGACGCATATGCAGCAACAGAAAAAATACAACTTATCAGTAGTTTTATACCAGCAGTTCTAACAGCCAATCCATTAGTTCCGATTGATACGGGAAATGCATGTGGTATGTCACTCATGAACTATCGGAAAAAGCAATGGGACAGCAAGTTGATTGCAGCTACTGCTGCTGGTATATCAGGTGGAGCAGAGGAATTACAGCGGAAACTACCGGAACTCGCGCCACCGGATACCGTTGTGGGGAATATTGCAAAGTACTTCGTGGAAAAATACGGGTTTTCAGATGATTGCACAATCGTTGCAGGATCAGGTGATAATCCGCAGGCGAAAGTACCAGTTGCTGGAGACCTACTCAGCCTCGGAACAAGTTTTGTCAATATGGTATCTACAGATGGTAATACACTTGACCCAGAAGGTTATGCAAATGCCATGTACGATGGAATTGGACGTCCATTTATGTTTGGATGCCGAACCAACGGTGCTATGGTCTGGGATACTGTCAGAAGTCACTACGGATTAACCAAAGAGGAATACGAACCGGCAGAGACAGCATTACAAAATGTTTCACCAGGACAATACATGGCATTCTGGCAACCGAAGACTGAATCCTTTCCTGTCTCTGGTGCTTTTGAACTGATACGAAAAGCCCAAACAGATACATATAATTTAGCTGAGGATTACGCAGGTGTAATTGAGACAAGTCTTGCAGCAGTATATGTTTATTCGCAAGCCTTTACATATAAGACGACAAAACAGACTCAAGAACCGTTACATGTTACTGGTGGTGCAACAGATAGTCCGGAAATAATGCGAAGGGTTGCAGGTATTTGGAATAGACCTATAGTCTCGGTAGAAAAGGGTGGCGCGGCTCTCGGTGCTGCTGTAGCAGGCGTGAAAGCATATTGTGATCACACTAGTGAATCTTTTAATGTTGAGGATTTTAGCAAAACTGTCCTAAAACGTGGCGTACTTATTCAACCTAAACCTACTGATATTGCAGCATATCACGGAGAAGGTAATTATCTACAACGATTTCGAGACACATATCAAAAAGTTATCAAAGAGAATCCTCTATAACCGGATAGTACTAACTAAACGTAACAGGAATTATGAAGCATACAACACACATTGACGGAAAAAGCAAACTCACACACATTGACTCAGAAGGAAAAACACAGATGGTTGATGTCGGAAGCAAACCGCAGTCTTTGCGTACAGCTATTGCAAGAGGACATGTAGCGGCTCAACCAGAAACGCTCAGACTCATTTCGGAACAACAGATGAAAAAAGGTAATGTTTTGGAAGTTGCACGACTTGCTGGATATATGGCAGCAAAACGCACAAGCGATCTCATACCGTTGTGCCACCCACTCAATCTTACCTCAATCCGAGTAGATGTGACGATCGTTGATAAAAAAATAGAGATTGAAGCAGAAGTACAAACTGTTGGACGCACAGGTGTGGAGATGGAAGCACTTACTGCTGTATCGGTAGCAGCACTGACTGTATATGATATGTGCAAAGCAGTTGACAGGGAAATGTGCATTTCAGACATAAAACTTATCAAGAAAACGGGCGGCGCAAGTGGTGACTTTAAAATAACCGGTGAGAAGTGATTTACAAAAGTCAGGATGGACACATTCCGCGTTTGTACTGTTTATATTATGAACTTGGAAACAATCAAATCCGCATTACAAACACTATCAACCGGCGATTTTCTGGAAAAATCAAAGAACCTACTTGCAACGATAGGCTACCGCAGCGAACGCACCCTTGAACTTACCGGTACCATCCAAGACTTCTTTGACGAATTCCCCATCTTTAACGCTTTTGCCGATATTGCCAATTATCTAACCCAAGTTGCTACCTATAAGTTGTAGACATGCAAACACCGTCTTTAATAGAAAATTATGCATATTTCGCATTAAAGGTAACCTATGAATTCAGAAGTAACAATTAAGAAGAAAATTGAGAACGTCCTAAAGGAATTTGATACCCAACCGATAAGAGATGCTGCAACACAACTCTTAGATATCCTCGGCTATCGTAGCAAGCGGATTAGTAACGATGCGTTAGATAACGAGAAGTATAACAATCTCCTTGAATCTGCTCTTGAAACTTCTAATCCATCTAAGAAGTTCTGCATTGAAAAATGGCAAAGCTATAGACGCATCATCCAAATAACAGATGAGGAGATAAAGCAGCAACAAACACCTGATCAGCAATTCTTATTTGAAAGCATAGGCATAAACGAAAACCTCAGAACATCTTATATGTTTGTGGCTATAGAACTTGATGGTACTTCCTTTACACGTACCCAACTCGCGGACATTACCCGATTCCTATGTAGAAAAACACCCTATTCAATAATGGTGATGTTCCGATATGGTGATTATCTCTCGCTTGCCATCATCAACCGTAGACATCACAAACGAGATAAGACAAAACAGGTCTTAGAGAAAGTTACCCTTATCAAGGATATAAACCTAAACACCCCCATACGTGCCCATATTGAGATCATCTACGACCTATACCTCCGTAACCTTATCCAGACTAAAGAAGTTAATAACTTTGATACACTTCACGATGCATGGGAAAAGATTCTGAATACAGAAGAGTTGAATAAAAAGTTCTATCGGAAACTGTTCACGTGGTATGAATGGGCAATAGAAACAGCAACGTTTCCGGCAGACGAAAACCGTGTCATAAAACCGGAGGAACATGTCATCCGCCTCATCACACGTCTACTCTTTATCTGGTTTATCAAGGAAAAAGGATTAGTGGCAGATGATCTGTTCAACAAAGCACAAATCCAAGACCTATTGACAGAAGATGACTTTGATAATGGCGATTCCTACTATCGTGCCGTGCTACAGAACCTCTTTTTCGCTACACTAAACACGGAGATTGACAAACGTGAGTTTAGCAAGGGAGGCAATCCTAATCACCGTAATTTCTCGCGGTATCGTTACAAAAAACAGATGGACGCCCCCGAAAAGCTGCTATCCCTCTTTGCACAGACCCCTTTCATCAACGGTGGCTTGTTCGATTGTCTGGATAGTTTCAAAGCCACAGGTGAAGGGGGTTACAGAATAGACTGCTTCTCTGATAGGCAGTATCATAAATTATCCATACCCAACCCCCTCTTTTTTGATGAAAACCGAGGACTTATTCCCCTGCTTGAACACTGCAAATTCACCGTTGAAGAGAACACACCGATAGATCAAGAGGTAGCACTTGACCCCGAACTACTCGGTAGAGTGTTTGAGAACCTACTCGCTGCTATCAACCCAGAAACGGGAGAAACAGCACGCAAGATGACAGGTTCCTACTATACCCCACGCGCCATTGTAGACTATATGGTGGAGGAGGCGTTAGTCGCTACGTTATCTCAAAAGTGTCAACCCACTGATACCAATGATGTCGCTTGGGATGAACGATTGCGATATCTGTTTGACTATGCAAAGCTGTTTGACGATGCAAGCGAATGGTTTGATGATCGTGAAACAGACGCGATTGTCAAGACTATCTCTGAACTCAAGATACTGGACCCAGCAGTCGGTTCCGGGGCGTTTCCGATGGGAATGCTCCACAAGTTGACACTGGCACTGCGGCGACTTGACCCAGATAACAACCGATGGGAAGCATTGCAGAAAGAACTTGCATTGAAACGAACAGAAATCGCTTATGACACACAGGATGATCAAACGCGCCGTGAAGAATTGATTGAAATTGATGACACTTTCAAGCGTTACCGAGATTCAGACTTCGGACGAAAGTTGTATCTGATTCAGAACAGCATCTTCGGTGTGGACATTCAACCGATTGCATGTCAGATTGCCAAACTCCGCTTCTTTATCTCACTGGCAATTGAGCAGGACCCAGACAGAGACGCAGAGAACTTCGGTATCAAACCGTTGCCGAATTTAGAGACGCGGTTTGTTGCTGCGGATACCTTAATTGGACTTAAGGAACAAATGACGTTGAAAAGTCAGAAAGCGAGCCGATTGGAACAGGAACTACGCAACAACCGTGAAAAGCACTTCCACGCAACTACACGGCAACAGAAACGTGCATGCAAAGACAAAGACGAAAAATTACGTGCGGAACTGGCAACGGAACTAAAAAGTCTTGGAGTATTTGCAGATGAAGCAGATAGCATTGCACAGTGGGATCCGTATGACCAGAATGCCAAGGCAGATTGGTTTGACTCTGAATTGATGTTTGGGGTTACGGATGGATTTGATGTGGTGATTGGTAACCCGCCTTATATTCAACTGCAAAAGGAGGGTGGAAGACTCGCAGATATCTATCAAGATGCAGGTTTTGATGCTTTTACACGGATGGGTGATATTTACTGTTTGTTCTATGAACGCGGGATAAGACTTTTAACACAGGCTGGACATCTTTGCTATATTACGAGTAACAAATGGATGCGCGCAGGATATGGAAAAAAGTTGAGAGATTATTTTGTAACACATACCCAACCGATTCAACTATTGGATATGGGACCGGACGTTTTTGATGCTACTGTAGATACAAATATCCTACTGCTACAAAGCAGCACGTCTTTGACTCTTGCTGGTTTTGAAGCCGTAACAATTGGAACAGATTTTGACAGACAGATCAATAACATTTCCCGATATTTGATCGATAATGGTACAAGTATGGAGATACCCGCTAAAGGTGAACCGTGGGCGATTCTCTCATCTGCTGAACTCAACCTGAAACGCAAAATAGAGGATGTTGGAAAACCGCTCAAAGACTGGGATGTAAACATCTATCGTGGAATTGTAACTGGTTGTAACGAAGCATTCATTATAGACGAAGCCAAGCGCGAGGAACTTATTCAACAAGACCCAAGGTCAGCTGAGATCATTAAACCTTTTCTCAGCGGCCGAGACATCAAACGTTTTCAATCACAGTGGTCAAGATTATATCTTCTCTTTATTCCTTGGCATTTTCCATTACATGAAGACAATACAATTTCAGGAGCATCTCAATTAGCAGAAGATCAATTCAGAGAAGAACACCCGTTTGTCTACGAACATTTATTGGAATATCAGAATCAGTTATCAAATAGAAATAGATCTGAAATAGGTATTCGTTATGAATGGTACGCTATGCAGCGTTGTGCCAAAACGTACTATTCCGATTTTAACAAGGAAAAAGTCGTTTGGGGAAATATTGCTTATAGTAGTTCATTCTGTTACTCCAAACCTGGAGAATTCATTAATGCGCCAGCAAATCTTTTGACTTCACAGGAAAACAGCATTAAGTATCTACTTGCCTGTATGAACTCTAAGATATTTAATTGGGAGTTTATAAATTTAGGAATTCCGTTAGGTCATGCTTTTGAATGGAAAAAGCAGTATGTGGAATTGATTCATGTTCCACCGATTACAACAGAAAACCGATCCTTGGTATCAAGGATAGAAGAAAAAGTTGACCAAATACTCGCTGCTAAAGAAGACGATTCTAACGCTGACACGACAGACCTTGAAAATGGGATTGACCAACTCGTCTACGAGTTATATGAACTAACCCCCGACGAAATTGCTATTGTGGAAAGGAGTGCCTGAATTCTGAATTGACCGAAGTTTCAATACCTACATCCTGCAGAACCTTTGTAGCTTTTATTGCCATGTCTGCTGTTGGGTCGCGTTTTATGATACGTTTTAGTTGATGCACAGCTCTGTCATCCCCATTTCTTGCAAGCTGCAATGCTTCCTCAAATCCTTTCATTATATAACTGAAGTCTCTTGGAATGACCTTTAAGTCAGAGTCTTTCCAATAGTACTTGAGTTCATCAGATTCCCAATTGCAATAGACATCTTCCCATTGTAGCGAGTTGAATATGTTGAGATGCGGTTCAAGCATGTGTTCAGAGATCGGATCCTCAACGGCTTGGTAGCGGTTGTCTAATGAAACACGGAGTCTATCTTCGGTCAAATTAGGTAAGGCTTTATGGATAGTCAATGCAGGAAATATCAACGTATCCCCTATTTCATAGTTTGTGGTATGCCATTCACCTGATAACTCGTCTGTGTTGACACAGAGACCTCCTGCTCCGAGCGAGAAGTGATGTTCCATGACTTCGTTGATTTTATGGGATCCGGGGAGAACTGCTAATCCCCCCAACTCTATTGGACAATCACCAACGGGTGCCCAGCATGTATAGGTCTGGAAGTTTCCTTGAAAGTGAACGAAGTCTTGATGTATCGGCGTTGTATGTTCAGTATATTTTGGATACCATAGACGCGCGATTTTTTGTGGATGGGGTAGTACTTCTCTACCGATTATCTTTTCTACCATATTGACGACTTCGTGCCAATGTCCTGATTGGTGGAATGTTTCTAACTTATATACTTCATGGTATACATCGGTATATTCGGGGTCACCTTCGGTGCATTGTGTAGAAATATCGGCAATGCCGTCCATTGGGTCAGTATCTGCTACGAGCCAACCCTCTTGTTGCATTGTTGTGAGCATTTCTCGTCGCAATTCCCAGAGTTTATCTGGATCCTGTAGTTTCTTGAAGAATAGATAGCCCGTTTCTGCCATCCTTGTGTGGAGCTCCTCAGGATCATTCATTGCATCGTTTGAGATTTGTAGTTCCTTTAGTTTTTCCATCTGTTTTTTTGCCTTAACGTTTGGATATTTAGTGAAGTATTTACATTATACATTGACTAAACACATTTTACAACATTCTTTATTAGGCTGTCCAGTCAATATTGCACCGAAATATTCCAACTAACACATTACGTTTACTGATTTTTTTTGAAAATTATCTCATTCTTATAAGTATTTTATCATATATAACCACACGGTGCCTCAGTTACAACTTCAGCTTTAAATGTCTGATGTGAATTGTCTTCAAATTGCCATCGGATTTCCATGGCTATTCAGTTTTCGGTGATTTTGAAGAATTACGCAACAAACGTTAATTTATTGAATTTATCCGTAGGTTGGGTAGAGCGAAGCGTCATTAAAATATTAACTGGCGACACGTTCACGCTTTTGTCGGGTTTCGCTTCGCTCTACCCAACCTACAAAGTAAACTATTAGTCCTACGCAAAAACCAACAATTCTTAAAACTGAAGAACCCTGTCGGATTTCTGCTTTCAATTATATTGTAATTATATTACAATATAATCTTAGGTAGTGGTCTAAATATTCGATGGCAGTACATGGTGTGCCATTACCGATCAGGATAGTAAATTTTAGGGTCATTAAGATGGTAAGTCGTGAAGAGATTTTAGCTACTTGTGATGATATCGTGCGTGAATTTGCACCATTACAGATAATCCTTTACGGTTCTTATGCGTATGGTACACCTTCAGAAAACTCTGATGTTGACCTGTTAGTTGTCATGCCGGTTGACAAATCTGAAGTACGCGACAGAGAAGTCGAGATTAAGAAACAGATTCCGAGTCGATTTAATATTGACTTACTCGTCCGTTCTCCAGAATACATTGCATATCGTCTTTCATACAATGATTGGTTTCTGCATGAAGTCACTGAGAAGGGTCAGGTGCTCTATGAAACCGAGGGTTTCTATATCATACCACACAAAAAAGAGAATAGAGAAATGAACCCGATTACTTTAGAATGGGTAGAAAAGGCTGAGGGTGATTATTCTGTAGCTGAGGAAAATTATCAAGGACAGAATCCTGTATACCATGTTATCTGTTTTTTAGCACAACAGTGTGTAGAAAAATATCTAAAGGCGTGGCTTCAAGAGCATAACATTCCTATACAGAGAACACACAATTTAAATGATCTGTTAGACTTAATTCTACCGACAATGCCTGCATGGCGTGTATGGCAGGCTGATCTATCAACACTAACAAAACATGCGGTGGATTCTCGGTATCCGGAGAAAATTGCGACTGCAAGTGATGCAGAGAACGCCATGCGTATCTGCGGAGAAGTACGTGAAGCGGTTTGCACTGCGTTGAAGTTATCGAACGAAGAGGGTAATTCAGAAGGATGAGTAAGAAATAAGGGAAAGGAACCATGAGAACACAAGATGATGTTGAGCAACAGTACTATGAAGCAGTCGACATGCTTGTTGATAGGGTAAGGGCGGATCCGAATATGCTTGCGATGATTGTTGCTGGTAGTTTTTCTTATGCACAGGTGTGGGAAAAATCCGATTTAGATGTTGAGATTATCGGTAAGGATGGTATTCGTCCAAGAGAATCGTTTTTTTCACTTGTAGAAAACGATGTTATGATACATGCAAGTTTAACCCCGCGCAGTTTGTTCAAACGTGCCATTGAGAGCGCGCAAGAAGGTTCGTTCATGCACTCTTATTTTTCACATAGCACGTTGTTATTTTCTCGTGATGACTCTATCAAGGAATGGTATGATAAGAACGCAAGTCGGGATAGTATCGGTGAGCGTGATAAGCAATTACAACTGCTAAATGTTATTGCGGGGACATTACCAACACTCATATATGCAGAAAAGCAGTTTTATGTGAATAGGGATATAATAACCTGCTTTCTGTCACTCCTAAGCGTTGTGGAGAGTTTAGCACGTATTGAAGTACTTTTGAATAATGAGATTCCGGCGCGAGAAGTTATACAACCGGCTTTGGCATATAACCCAGATTTCTTCGGACATGTATATACTGACCTAATAAACTGCGAAAAAAATGACAAAGTTATTCAAGCTGCACTCGATGCCGTGAACGCTTATATTGATGAAAGAGAGTTCATCTTCCAACCAATTTTGGATTATCTTGAAGAACAGAAAGGTCCACGATCCAATTCTGAATTGAATGCACATTTTCATATGAAGTTCTGTCATGCGTCTGTTGATGTATTATGTCAATGGTTAGCATGGAAAGGAGTCATCCAACAGGTATCTACCCCTATTCGGTTGACGGTTAAGAGTCAGATTACATTGGAGGAGCCGGCATACTATTATGATAAATCAGAAACTGAGTTTCGTACATTTAAACTGAAATCAGAAGTTCATCCACAGATTGAGGATGCTTTAGAAAGGTTCACTGACACAATCGTAGCGGATCGTTATATTGTCGCTGCAATACTCACAAGTAATCTCAAAGAGGATAACGTTTGGGAGAAGACTAACATTGATATCACACTCATTATGAGAGATGGCACGAAGTATCAACAGCATTTGTATCAATTAATTGCGGATGGGATACCAATCATAGTGCGGCTGTTTTCCAGAAAGGCATATAAGAAGTTAATGGAACGCAACTTACAAGGGAGTCTTCTTTCCGCAGTATACGTTCAAAGTGAAATACTCTTCACCAAGGATCCAACGCTTAGAGAGTTGCATGAAGTCCTTAATTTTATCGGGGAACGTGATAAACAATCACAATTATTGAATATGGCAGGAGGATTAACGACGATACTTGACAAGACTGAGAAATGGTTCTATGTGAAAAAGGACTATAATTACACTTTCTATTACTTGATGATTGCCGTTATACAATTGGCGCGTATTGAAGTCATCATGAGCGGAGAGGTTCCTAGACGTAAGGCTATTTATCAAGCACTCAAAAGCAATCCCGACTTTTTTAATGCTATATTTACAGATATTTTGGATGTTCCAAAGGACGAGTCGGTTCTTGCAAAGGTATTGGATAAGATTGACGGATTCTTAGAAGAGCATATACATACGTTTTTTAAACCTATCCTTGATTTTCTTGAGGATGCTGGCGGGGAACGATCCTTATCTGACATCTATGATCATTTTGGTAGTCGGCAGCTTTGGCTCAGTATGGCATGTGAATGGCTATCACGGAAAGATGTTCTGGAGTTGTTCTCTTCACCTATAAGATTGACGATGGATAGTAAAGTCTCGGTGGATGAACCTGCATATTTCTATGATATTGACAATCCTTTTTATAAAACGAATTCTTTTCATTCTGCATTGGAATTAAAGGAGCAAAAAAATGACAGAAATTGGATTAAATGAGGCAAAGACCAGCCTATCAAGCCTTTTCAAACGTATTGAGAACGGTGAGAGATTCTCTGTTACAAATAGGTGTAAGGTAATAGCTTTGATGTTACCCCCTGATGGCATAGAGTTGGAAAACACGCCTGAGGCTTATTCCAGATTGATTGAATTACGGACAAATTGTCTAGTTGGTTCTGTTAGAGAGGTGACGGATTGGAAGAACGAAGGTTGCAGATGATAGTTGTTGGACTGCTCAATTATGATTTCTGGCCTGTTACCAGATGAGGAAGATGCTGTAAGCGACTATTTACTATGTAGTCTAAGGGGAGGGTTTTCGGTTTAATAATGATTTCGTCTCAATTCTAAAACGCGAGTCCCTGACAGTCTAAGTTCTCAATCCTAAAATGGCATATACCATTACTTAGCCGAAAACCAGATGAAGATGACTCATCGTCGGATGAAATATTACGAAAATGGCATATACCATTACTTAGCCGAAAACCCTCTCTAAGGGACGGTGTAACTACAGCAGTTGTCCCATCGTTGTTTTTTCAGATGAAGATTAAGTTGTTAGTTAATCGAGTAATATGCGGAAGGGGAAACCGGCAACATGCGGTCTGGGAAACCCAGCCCCTACGATGGTTCTGATGCATTGGATTACCCAAATATTTTTTAATCTTCATAAGAAGTAAGCAACGTATTATTTAATGGCATATCGCCGTAATCGAATAAGCAGAGAAATCATGATGAAAGGAGGACAGGTATGAGACAAACGGTCTCAGTAAAAGGGGCGAGAGAGAATAACCTACAGAATATAGACGTAGAGATTCCACGTGATCAATTTGTCGTTGTAACAGGAATTAGTGGATCAGGAAAATCCTCATTAGCATTTGACACTGTGTATGCTGAGGGACAACGCAGGTTTCTCGAATCAATGTCAAGTTATGCCAAAAGATTTATTACACAGTTAAAAAAACCTGACGTTGATTTCATTGATGGATTGTCTCCTGTTGTCTCAATTGAGCAGAAAACGGTTACAATGAATCCGCGTTCAACCGTAGGGACCATGACTGATCTGCAGGATTATTTGCGTATGCTCTTTGCGACTATCGGCATTTCACACTGTCCTTACTGTGAAAAAGAAATTCCAATCAGGACCCATCATCAGATTTTGGAAAGGCTGCTATCCCTCCCAGTTGACACTGAAGTAGAAATACATGTACCGGTCTTTAAAATATACGGTGAAGATTACGAGTATCTTTTTGACGATATAAGAACTAAAGGATGTAGACACGTAAGCGTTGATGGTGTAGAACACGACATTAGCGAAGAAGTGGAACTTGATCCTGATAAAGATTATGATATTCAGGTGATTGTGGACAAATTCTATATAAAAAAGGATATTGATAAACAGGTATTTGCAGCACTTGAACATGCAATGGTAGTTGGTGAAGGTTTCATGCGTTTTCATATTGAATTGCCGGAAGATGAAGATGTAGACCTTGATGTGTTTATGTCAGACTTTGGCTGTGAAACACACGGCGTATTGATGTGTGAATTGGGCCCGCACCATTTTACCTTTAATGAACCAACGGGTGCGTGTGTAACGTGTTCTGGTCTCGGTACTTATCTACAGGTCCATCCGAATTTACTTGTTCCGGATAAAACGCGCAGCATAGCAGAAGGTGCTTTTGTCAAACAAGCATTTAACTATGAACCTGATAGATGGGATGGTCGGATGATGTATAGTCTGGCACAACATTATAAGATTGATCTGAATATGCCTTTTGCTGACCTGCCTGAAGAGGTCGTGGATATCATATTCTATGGAACACGCGGGGAGGAGTTTCCACTCTGTCAAGTTGAAGATGCAAAACCTATGCAGGAACGACATATCGGGATGCCAGTACGTTTTGATGGGATTATCACACGGATTGATAGACGGTACAGAAGGTATAGGAAACAGGGAGAAGCGCACTCTGGGATGGAGGAATATCTACGCAAGGTAATGGTGGAGCATACTTGTCCCGATTGTCATGGTAGAAAACTGAAGCGACAACGCTTACTTGTTACTGTCCACGGTAAGACGATTCATGATGTCGGTGAATTGCATCTTGAACAATTGTGTGATTTCCTCAATAGTATTACAGAATTGCCTGAGAAACAACAGGAAGCTGGCACACGTGTTATCAGAGAATTGGTAACCCGAATTGAACTGTTACTTGGAATTGGGCTCGACTATTTGAATCTGAATAGAAGGTCTGCTACACTGTCAGGGGGTGAGTCACAACGTATTCGCTTGTCTACTCAAATCGGTTCTGGATTGATGGGAATGCTCTATGTGCTTGATGAACCGAGTATCGGGTTGCACCCAAAGGACAATGTGAAGATGATTGAGACGTTACAGAAACTGCGTGATATTGGTAACACTGTTATCGTTGTTGAGCATGATGAAAGCACAATACGGGAAGCTGACCATATCATTGAAATGGGCCCTGGTCCAGGTGTTCATGGTGGACAAGTAGTAGTGCAAGGTCCCTTCGACAAAATAATAAAGAGTAACGAGTCTTTGACTGGCTTGTATATGAGCGGAAAACTGGAAATTCCGATGCCGGTAGAACGTCGAAATCTTAACGGGAAATTTCTCAGCATCATTGGTGCAAGAGAGAATAATTTACAGGATATTGACGTGGAAATACCCTTAGGAGTCTTCATCTGTATTACAGGTGCATCTGGGTCTGGTAAGAGTACGCTACTCAATGAAATTATATATAAGAGGCTGTATTCGATCTATCATGATAGCCGAACCCTTTACGGTGAACACGATGAACTTAAAGGTCACGAGAACATCAGCGATGTTATAAACATAGACCAGTCTCCCATTGGTCGTTCCCCGCGTTCAAATCCAGCCACATACATCGGATTTTATGACAATATCCGTAAGCTCTATGCCAGTACACCTGCGTCACAAGCACGTGGTTATACAGCATCACGTTTTAGTTTTAACGTGAAAGGTGGACGTTGTGAAGAATGTCATGGGGAAGGTTCAATAACGACTCAGTTGCACTTCATGCCTGATGTTGAGGTCATCTGTCCAACCTGCAAAGGGGCACGTTACAATGATGATACGCTTGAGGTAACCTATAATGGTAAGAATATATCCGAAATCCTTGAAATGTCCATTGAGGACGGCGTTGCGTTTTTCATTGACCAACGTCTGATTAACCACAAATTAGGTGTAATGAATGAATTGGGCCTCGGATACCTCAAAATTGGACATCCTGCACCTATTCTCTCAGGGGGAGAAGCACAACGGATTAAACTTGCAAATGAACTCAGTAAAATCAAACGCGGCAAGCATAATCTCTATATACTTGACGAACCCACAACGGGGTTACATCTTGCTGATATTCAGAAGTTATTAGACAGTATTGGAAGACTTGTCGATTCTGGACATACTGTTATCGTTATTGAGCATCATCTGGATGTCATAAAGACTGCTGATTATATGATTGACCTTGGACCTGAGGGTGGACATAAAGGTGGACAGGTATTAGCGCAAGGTACTCCAGAAGAAATTGCAAAAGCACGTAAATCTTTTACGGGTAAGTTCTTGAAGCAACATCTTGTGTAGACTGTTTCTATAGTTTAATTATCAGAATGGAGAAATCATGAATCCTCTAAACGCATACTATTACAAACAGAAAAAGTATATACCGGATTTTCCGTTAGCTATTGGTAAACCCACTATTTTTATTGAAGGATATCCGTGTGAGGACGATGAACCTATGGCAGCAACTGGTTTCCACGGCATACAAATTACGACCTTTTTCGACCAACTTTCACGATATTTTCGTCTCAACAAACACATTTTCATCGGCATTGACAGTTTCATCTACTATGAAGAAGGTGACATTAGAAAGGTTGTTGCACCAGATGTATTTGTAGTGTTTGGTGTTTCAAAGTCTCCTCAGCGAAGAAGTTTCTATACTTGGGCAGAAGGTGCAATACCAGTAGCAGTATTTGAGTTCCTATCCGATTCAACAGCGGATAAGGATCGTAATAGCAAGGTTGATCTCTATATGAAAGAAATCGGGGTGCAAGAATACTTTATCCACCAACCGGAATTGAAAAAACACGTTGAATTTCATGGGTGGCGGCGCGGTAAATCGGGAAATTATAGCGAGATAGTACCGGATGAACAAGGGGCATTGTTCAGTACGGCATTAAATCTATCGTTTCAATGGGAGAACGACCTTACTGACCATGTCCGATTATTGCGTCCTTATTTACCTGATGGCACACCTATTACAACATCTCGGGAAGAAGCAGACTTGCGGGAACAGGAACAGCAGTTGCGGGAACAGGAACAGCAGTTGCGGGAACAGGAACAACGGCTGCGACAGATAGCAGAAGCGCAGGCAGAAGCAGAAGCGCAGCGAAGACGCGAGTTGGAGGCTGAAATAGAGCGACTTCACACACAACGCAATAACCGAGAAGATGAAAATTCCTGAATCAAGAACTATTTAGATGAAAAGTAAATATCCTTACATAAAACAATACGCAACTATACTATCGTTTTTCCTACTCACAGTTGTTTCGGGAAATGTGCTGACCGCACAAGTCGTTACTGATGGATTAGTTAGTTATTGGTCCCTAAATAAAGAGACAATTCAAGCCAATACCGTTAAAGATACTTGGGGAAGTAATCATGGAACAATCAACGGTGACCCCAAAATAACCAAGGGTAAATTCGGAGAAGCATTAGATTTTGATGGTGTGGACGATTATATAGAAATCCCTGATACAGATATACTCCGTTTAGACAGCACCGGTTCTATTGAATTCTGGATCAATATTACACAGATCAATGAGTACCAAGGTATTCTCATAAAGGCTCTGAGGTGGATAGGATCGGGTTATGTCCTACGGTATAGTTCCGAATACCAGTTTCAAGGTGGATGGGAATGGGTAGATTTTCATGAAGATGGAGAACTGATAGAAGCAGAGTGGTCTCATGTGGTGATGGCGACCGATGGTGAAACAGCTTTTCTCTATCAAGATGGTAAGTTGGTTGTATCAGAAGAAACGACCGTTGCTGCTTCGACTCAACCCTTGATAATAGGTGAAACGTTAGGTTATTATCTAAACGGGATTATTGACGAAGTGCGTGTATATGATAGGCTTCTGAATGAACAAGAAATTAAACAGAACATGAGGGCAAAAGGATTGTCTGTCAAAGATAATTTTAATAACATGACAATCACGTGGGCAACTCTCAAAATTCTGTGAATAGTGTTATAGACGAAAGGTGACTTTCAACATTTGTCAACATTTGATGTAAGAAAACTTAAACTATGGATGCAATAGAATTGACAAAAACCCTTATAGGGTATGATACAGTAAGTCTTAAGAGTAATGTAGAGGTAATGGATTACCTTACCAATGTACTGGAATCAATAGATTGTGAAGTAGAACGAGTTGAATATAAGGATCCTGCTGGTACGTTAAAAGTTAACCTTATCGGCAGGAAAGGTGGGAATTCAGGTCAACGTGGGCTTGCGCTCCTCGGTCACATTGACACTGTCCCTGCAATTGGTTGGGAGGCAAACCCTTTTGAGGCTCGGATTGTTGATGGTAAGTTGTATGGACGGGGCAGTTGCGATATGAAAGGCAGTGTTGCCTGCATGATTGAGGTTGCCTCACGATATTCTTCTTCTCAGTTTGACGCGCCACTATATGTTGTGATCACAGCGGATGAAGAAGTTGGTTATTTCGGTGCAACGGCAGTTGTAAAGAAGTCAGAAATGTTCAAAAGACACGGATTTCCACAATACGGTGTTGTTGGAGAACCTACAGAGTTAAAAGCCGTTTACGCACACAAAGGAGCAGTCCGATTTACTGTTACTGCCTACGGACGCGCAGCGCATAGTAGCACAGATAAAGGTGACAATGCTAATCTAAAGATGATTCCTTTCCTATCTGAGATGCGCGATATTCATCAGGAATTAACGACAGATACTAAGTATTACAATTTTGAGTTTACACCACCCTATACGGATTGGAATATTACGATTAGTGATGGAGAATGTACGGCGAATATCACGCCCCCCAAGAGTGTCTGCAATATTAACTATCGACCTATGCCTGGAGACAATCCAGAGGAGTGGATAGACCGTGCCCGTGAAGTTGCTGAAAAGTATGGTTTAGCGTTTGATCTATTTATCAATGCCGGTCCTGTTCACACAGAACCGGATGCTGAGATAATAAAAGCAGCACTTGAGATAACGGGTGATTCAGAGCCGGATACTGTTTCCTACAGTACAGATGCAGCAGAGTTCTCAAAGTATATGGAGGCTGTTATCATTGGACCGGGGAGTATCCTTCAAGCACATACCGTCAACGAATGGATGGCAATAGATCAGTTTGGAAAGGGTGTAAATGTCTTTAGTCAGTTCGTAGATAGATTCTGTCTATGAACGAATTCTGTTAAAATATACGGCATCCGGTTTAACCCATTCAGCATCACCATCTAACCAGACTTCACGTTTCCAGATTGGCACAATCTGTTTTAGGCGATCCATTGCATATTTACATGCTTCGAAACCATCTTTACGGTGAGGGGAGGCGACACCCACTGTGACACTAACCTCACCAATTTCTAGTTTTCCAACACGGTGAATTATTGCGACGTGTTTGATTCCCCATTTTTCTAATATCTCTTGTCCAATCTCTGCCATTTTTCTTTCTGCCATCGGTGTATAAGCATCATATTCGAGGTGTTTGACTTGCTGTCCATCAGTATTGTTCCGTACTGTTCCAAGAAATAGGACGACTGCCCCTGCTTCAGGCGATTCTATAACTTCACGCACCTGAGCTTCTGTTATAATGTCAGATGTGATTTTAAACATTTTTACCCCCTGTGACGGGTGGTATCAACGCCACCTCATCGCCTTCTGACAATTCAGTGTCTTCTGTAGCATATTCCCAGTTAACTGACATCTGCATCACTTCGTAAAACTCGGCAATCTCTGGCCATTCTTCCTCAAGTTTTTTCAATATAGTGTTTACAGTAGCACCTTCAGGAAGTTGCATCTCTTCCTCAGATCTATCTAACATTTCATGACATACAGCAAAGTATTTTACAGTAACATTCATAGGGGGCTCCTTCACGGATTAGTATTTGGCATATTCATAGTATCTAAGAGTATAGCACAATAGCGTGGTAGTGTCAAATGGGTATGTTGAATGGGGTGTGTAAAGAATCTTATAAACATATCGTCCCTACGGGACTGAGGACACTAATAGATTGGATTTATTTTCTTTAAATTGGTGATTATGGTGATAAAATATTTACACACCCAAATGAACTTTACACACCCTATTGATTTTTGCACTAATTTCTGCTAAAATATAGGTGGTTGAAATGAAATAAAAATCGGTGAGAGAAATGGATAGTTTAGTCATAAAAGGTATAAGATTTCATGGTCATCACGGTGTTACGGAAGAAGAGAGGACAATTGGAGGTCACTATGAAGTCGATGTAACGTTGAATTTATCTCTATTGAAGGCAGGAAAATACGATACACTCGTAGATACAATTGATTATGAAAGTGTTGTAAACATGCTTGTTGAAATTGCCACAAGTCAGAAGTTTAAACTAATTGAAGCGTTGGCAGAAAAGATGGCAGATGCGTTATTGAACAGATTTGATATAGAAGTTATCCGACTCACCATCAAAAAACTAAAACCCCCAATTAATAATCCCATTACCTACTTTGCTGTTGAGATTTATAGAGAAAAGGAGTGATAATGCAAATTGGATTTCGACTGTGCACTGTTCTAATCCTATTTTTTCACATTTCTGCCGTTTCAATAGAGAAAAGTGCAGATGCAGCTGGAAAGAAAACACAACTCTTTTCAGGTATATCACAAGGTTTAAATATCTATCGATATGATTGGGACCTTGAAACTTGTGTGCTCTATATTGCAGAACTATCCCGTGATGAACCGACATTAAAGTTAGAGGTATCTCTTGCGAATTCAGAAGTGCTTGGTAAAGAGACAGTGCGTTCTATGGCAATACGGAGGGCACAACAAGGTGACCGAAAAGTTGTTGTTGCAGTTAATGGCGGTTTTGGTGTGCTGGGAGATATGCGGGGATATGGTGGAGTCTTGGAAAATATCTACATACAAGATGGAGAACTCATCACACAACCGACTGATAACGATGCATGTTTCGGTGTTACAGAATCTGGAGAATTCATCAGTACCCCTGTTAAGATGAAAGCAAGCATAAAGATCGGTGACCATTCATTGGCAATTGGATGCATTAACCAACGAAGACTTGATGGATGTCAAATAACACTTTATACCCCACGTTTTGGAGATTCTACACGCACTAACCGTCGCAGAGGAAAAGAGATAGGACTCAGCGGACTTAAACTACCGATTTCGCCACTCTATATTCATACGTACAACGTGGACACTGTTTCAACTAATGGCAACAGTGTTATACCGGAAGATGGGCTCGTACTGTGGATAAGTTCACAGATAAAAGAACCTGCAGTATCAGCGTTTAAACAGAATGCAAGCGGCACTATCCATGTCACATTGGATCCGCCAGAGTGGAATGATGTCTGTCATGCGATTGGTGGACGTATACGTCTTCTCAAAAATGGGAAAATCAATCAAGAACTTGTGGATTTACATATTAAGAATCTGGATAAACATGTCCCTGGTAAACGGAATCAGTTCTTAAACTTAAGCCATGAACCCCGAACTGCACTCGGATACAATGAAGACACACTCTATTTAGCTGTTGCGGATGGCAGACAACCAAAATACAGTACTGGCCTGACGCTTTATGAGCTTGCTGGTATCCTTATTGAACTTGGTGCAACTGAAGCAATCAATCTTGATGGCGGATCCTCAAGTACTTTTGTTGTAAATGGTCAAGTTGTGAATAAGCCCTCTGGACAGAAGGAACGAGAAGTGCTAAATGCAGTTTTTATTACGATGGACACGGAATAGTTATACCATTTCTATTAGATCTTCCATCATTACTGCCTCTTAGAAATAAAACGGAGAACAGCACAATCTGGCAGATTGATGACGGGCGGGCAGACCCCGCCCCTACGGGTTCGGAGTCTGCAGGAGAATCTGAAAATTGATAATTCATTATTTAATATTGCTTAGAACATTGAAGGAGAACATTGAAAACTTACCTATCACTTTTTATTATTTTATTACTTTTTTTAAATGTCTCTGACAGTCAAACTGAAGAGGAAACACCAAAACTGCTAAAAGTTCTTCCGTTATCACAAACTGCTATTCAACTTCAGTTTGACAAAGCACTTGAAGTTGAAAAAGTAGAAAACATTGAAATCTATAGTATAACGCCAAACATTGAGGTAGAATTAGCATTATTGGATAGTAGACAGAACCGTGTGATGCTATTGACTTCACAACTTGAGATAGAGAAGTCTTACAGTCTTACGCTCCAGAATACACAAACAAAGATAGACTTTAGACTACCATCAGAAAATGAGATTACCTTTGGAGATGGAGAATTAGTTAGATTCTCTGGTGGACTACAAGATACTAGTTTAAAAGTCCACAAAGATCGGAAAACCCGTAATCACAACGCAGGTGCTGAAGCAACACTCTTATGCAATCCTATAGGTAGTGTTTTCTTCGTTGCATTTGATCTATATGATGCATTTGAGGACATGGGTATCAGAGATCCTGAACAGGTATTAGATGTGTCAATCAGTCTAAATGTTGAGAAAACTGATCCTGAAATTGAACAAACGGTGATACTACGTAGAGTATTGCTTCCCTGGAAGGAAGGTAGAGGGATATCAGATATGGCGCAAGAGAATGAACTTACTTACAGCAGTCCACTTCACCGCAACTTACCATGGAACAAATCCCCAGCACAAGCTATGCTCAGGGGGATAGATGGCGATAGAGAAAGTGATTACAACGGTTCTGAGGATGTTGCACACAGAATAGACGGTGAATTTAAGATCAAAGAACAAGGTCAACGGTATACATTTAAGAGTGATTTAATTACAGATGCGGTTCGCTTCTGGGTTAAAAACCCTGACTACAACTACGGTTATCTGTTTGCACTGCGGGATGGTATTGCACCTATAGTCTTTACGTCTAAAGAGAGTCAAGTCGAAAACCTGCGTCCAAAATTAACAATCCGTTATCAGACTAAGGCAGAAGATGAGGGGAAGTAAAGGAAACAGAATAGAATTCACATATCATCATACTGTTGTTTCATCCTTATCGCATCAAGATATTGTTGTTCAAGGCGCGGGACACCTTTAGCACGTTTTAGAAAAGTCTCTAAATAACGGTTCATCATGACGTAATCCTTTTTTTTCACATAAGCAGATGCAAGTCGATAATACGCTTCTATTTCATCTGGGTCCAGAGATACCCCTTTCTCATAGGTGATTATAGCAGCGTGATTATCTGCTGTTTTCTCATACGCGAGTCCTAAATTAAAATAGACGGTAGCATCACCACCAT
The DNA here is from genome assembly GCA_965208245.1 of Candidatus Poribacteria bacterium. Taxonomy (GTDB): domain Bacteria; phylum Poribacteria; class WGA-4E; order WGA-4E; family WGA-3G; genus MSPOR6. Next base: position 2,601,521 of record OZ242325.1, on the reverse strand, counting down.
CAAGTTCTATACCTATTTGATAGTGTTTAATTGCATCATTATAGCGTTCTTGGTTGAGATAGGCATCGGCGAGATTGTAATACGTGTCTACGAACTCTGGATCGATTTCAATTGCCTTTTGGAATGCAGTTAATGCCTCTGGAAATCTATCCGAAAGATCATAGGCAAAGCCGAGATTATTGTAGAATGCAGGATTTTGAGGATCTATTTCAAGGGCAGCCATGAACATCTCTATAGCAAGGAGAAATAATCGCTGGTCAATGTAAACTAAACCGAGATTGTTATAGGCATGTGGGTGTCTGTCGTCAAGTGAAATTGCTGTTTGGAAAGATTGTGTTGCTTTTTCTAATTCACCCAGTTGGTGATATGCCTTACCTAACTCAATATGTCCTTGGGGATCAATTGGGTTTAGTGCTTGTCCCATTTCAAGTTTCATTGCTTCGCGTCGAAGTTCTCTACGTTTGATTTCTGCTTCATCGGGGGAAGGACACCCGCTTAGCGTGAACTGCGGTATTATGAGGATTAAAATACAGAATATTCGTAATACCAATTTTATTTGTCCTTATCTCATTATTTCGTAGGTCGGGTAGAGGAACGCCATTAAAATATTAACTGGCGACATGATATGCCTAATCAAGACGTGTCGGGTTTTGTGCCTCTACCCGACCTACAGAAGAATGATGTATTGCCAATTAGAAATGGTATAACATTGCCATCCAAAAATTAATCAGGCATAAGTAATAAGGAGTAGTTTTTTTATGATTATTGATACACATACGCATTTCTATGACCCTACTCGTCCCGAAGGTGTACCGTGGCCGAATCCAGATGATGATCTTCTATACCGAAAGGTGATGCCAGAAGACTACAAGAAACTTGCTGTTCCTGAAGGTGTAACAGGGACTGTCGTTGTTGAAGCAAGTCGCTGGATAGAGGATAACCAATGGATACTTGATCTTGCTGCAAAAGAAGACTTCATTGTCGGATTTGTTGGGAATATCAACCCGAATGATGCTGACTTTGAAAAGAATCTTAATCGGTTCTCTGCAAACCTCTTATTCCGAGGTATCCGTATCGGGAGTGGTCATCTAAATTCGCTCGGTGATACAGGCTTCATAAAGAATATTGAGAAACTGGCTCAAAAAGAACTGACTTTAGACCTTCTGATTAACCCTGACGCGTTGAAACAGGTTCCTGCCTTAGTTGAACATACACCAACAATGCAAGTTGTTATTAACCACATTGCGGGTGTACGGGTTGACGGTAATGCTCCAGATTCAGACTGGGTGACAGCAATTCAAGAGGTTGCACGTTATCCTAATGTCTATTGTAAGGTTTCCGGTTTAGCAGAGCATACAGGACAGAAACCTGCTCCAGACGATGTAACCTTCTACAGACCGACGATTGATGTTCTATGGAAAGCGTTCGGTGCAGACAGGCTTATCTATGGAAGCAATTGGCCTGTGTCTGAACGTTTCACAGAATACCGAGTCGTCCAAAAGATCGTGAACGACTACTTCAGTGCAAAAGGCGATGAAGCAAAAGAGAAATATTTCTGGAAGAATGCTAAAGAAGCATACAAATTATCTGTCTAAGCTACCCATCGCATAAACTCAGCTGCTGGTTTGCGGTGCGGATCCTTAATTTCTGCAGGATAGCCGGTATAGAAGAATCCTATAATGTATTCTTCTGATGGATCTATACCGAGCAGTTTATAGGTTGCTTCTTCCATTGTGATTTTCCCTGTGCTCCATTGCATACCGATACCAGCATCCCACGCTGCGAGTTGGACGTTCTGCATTGCACAACAGGTAGCCGCATAGTCTTCACGTTGTCTCTGCTCATCTCCGTCCTGTATACAAGACACTGCAATGATAGTTGGTTTAGACATAAATTTTTCGTAAGCCATTTGACCTATCTTTGCAAGATTCACTGTATCGACGTGGTCTGGTGTATCCTCCATTTTTATATCACGGTATCTTTCGGCGAGTATCTTTTTAGTTTTTTCACCGATAACGGTGAAACGCCACGGTTCTGTGATATGATGGTTTGGTGCCCAAATTCCGTAACTGAAGATTTGTTCAATTACTTCGCTTGGGACGTGTTCCTGTTTGAATTTGAAAATTGACCTTCTTGACGTTATTGCATCTTTTACTTCCATAGATTTCCTCCTTATTGTCAGTATATTATACTGGATTTGAAGGGAAATTGCAACCGTTGGATTCCGTTTATCCCAACGTAGTTTTAAGGCGTTCTACCGCTTCAAGGGTATCTTCAATTTCTTTCTTTGGTATGTTGGCAATGGTAGCATGGCTGAGTGGATTTAGAATACGACTCCTATACAACTCAATACTGTTGATAAGATCTTGTTCTAACAAGGTATGGGATTCCTTTTCTGTCATTCTTTTATTCTCAATTTTTATTGCATCCCAGAAAACCTGAGAATCCTGTTTGTTCGGATCTCGGTGATATTTTACAGGAAGATGTTTACTGTGACAAAACTCCTCTATTATTATCTCAAAAGCAGTCCGAAGATAAACTGCACAAGTTTTATAGTCGTTTGCTTCAAGGTATTCCTTCGCCTTGTCAAGGTATGCCTTATCTTCAACATAAACCGGAATTTCATACTCATCGGTTTGCCGAAAATAGAATTCAACTGCTTTCCACTTTCCACCGTGGGATGTCCGCTGTTTGACGATTTCATACCATGCTTTATCATAAGTTGTTAGAAAGATTTGGTAATCTGCGAAATATTCTTCTAAAATATCAAGAACTGGGAGACGATTTGACATGTCCAGACCGATTAGGACATCATCTAATGCTAAAACCTTTAAATCGCTTTCTGGCTGGATTAGGATTGATGAAAAGTAGATAGAAATTGCTATTGCCGACAACTTTGCTTCGTTTAGAAAGCGATGATGCTCAGAGATGCTTTTATCAAAAAACTCAACATTTAAGAAAATTTCTTGATTATCAAGTGTCTTGCCATCTTGGTTGTATGTTATCCCTTGAAAATCTAATTTGAGTGTAACGTTATATCCAAATTTTTGGAGAATCTCGGATGTTTTTGTTTGCAGTATTTCCAATCTACGTCTTAATTCTCTGTTGCAAGTTTCTATTTCTGTTTCCAATTCTGCGATTTTCGTTTTAGCGTTTCGGCGGGGACGCGGCTTCTGTTGGACGCTTTCCCATTCATCACCAAGCGTTCGATCTGTTACAGGATTGACGGTGTTGATCAGAAGATTATCCACTAACAATTTGAAGATATTCACGTTTTCTTCTTCACGATGGATAAAATGCGTTTCCAGCAGATTTTTATAGTCAAGGAACCCTTTTGCCTTTGATGCATTGATAATCAATAGATCATTCGTTTCTCTAATGTTTTGGGACCATTCATACACGTGCTCATTGGATCCTGAGTTTGCGCGGAGATGTAGTTTAATGTGTCCATCATCGTTTGCAATAAAGATATTCTGATGATTTTTAAATTGATGAATCCCTTCACCGGATTCCAGAAAGAATTTTAATGCCTGATACAACGATGTTTTTCCACTACCATTTTCACCATAAACTAATAGATTTTTTCCTGCTTTACACAACTCAATTTGATAGGTGCCGTGAAAAGCCCTAAAGTTTTTAATCTCTATTTTTGTAATTCTCATGCCTTACTCTCAATGATGCGAATAGGTTTAACACCATCTAAAAAGAAAAGATTCCTTGCAACTGGATGATGCTTATCATATAATCGCTCAAAGATATCCCGAAATGTGTGCATTTCATCCATTTCCTGTTCTTGAATCTTTTCAAGTATTGGTAATTTCTCGTCAAATAACGGCTGGAAAAAGTATTTATCACCCTTATGGAGTTCATCAGGTAAATAGAGTTCATAGGTTAACCCGTTAAGGATATTACCGAAATATGCCACCATCACATAGTCTCTGGAGTGTGCTAGGTCTTTGCTATCCGTTGTCGGTTGTTTCTTGAGATAGAGAATATATTCGACGATTTTGTGAATAAGTGCCTTCTGTTCCGGTTCCATATCAGGGATTGGAATTTGTTCGACATATTGAGATGTGAATTTTAAAAACTGTCCCCGAATCAGTGGTGCAGTTCGCGCATAAAACCATGATACTGGTCTTGTATTCAGCACACCAAGAATCCATAATTCACTTGTGGGTAAAAGAGATGCGGGACTTCCTACATAATAACCTTCATCATCATAAGCAAACGCGGTAGCACTTACTAAATCAGGAAAAATACACTTTGGTTGTTCACATGTATCTGTTCCCTTCGGTACTGTTTGGAGTTCGTACCATTCCTGTTTCCCCGATCTCTTTTCCAGTGCGTCACGTGTCTTTTCCAAGTGTTTCTTGATAGCTGGATAAGCATTGATGTCTATGCCTCGGTGCGCCCAGATAAGCCATTTATCTTGTCTCTCTCTGCGTGACTCGTCTGTCGGTTTTACTCGCCAACGTTGAATGTCGCGCGCCATTAGAAACGGCTTTAAAATATTTGCAGATGATGGGTGTTCTGCAATGAGTGCATCCCGTGTCTCACGGTGGACAATAAACGCTTCGTTATATCCTGTGGTAATCCCACGTGAAGAGGGTTCTTGGAGATATTCGCGCAACGGTTTTCCAGCATTACGGAATTTTTCTAATAGTTCTAATACTGCAGCAGATTCCCGGGTTTCTCCATCACGAGTCACAATCTTTTGTGTAGTGGTAAATGGGTTTACTGTGTATTCTCTCAGCATTAGAGAGATGTCTTTCGGTACTTTAACGTCATTTCTTCGTTCAAAGTTAAAAATGTCTCTATAAGTATTATGAAACGCTTTGACAATATCAACTCCCATGTTTTTTGCACTTGTTAGGTCTGATCTGGCTTTATCCCATTCTTTAAGATTTAACCACACCTCACCACGTATATAATATGCAAGACCGAGTTTTGGTTCTAATTCTATTGCCTTATGACAGTCTTCAATGGCTTTATCAAAATATCGTTTCTGACGGTAGGCATTGGCACGATTATTGTAGGGGTGAACAAGTTTCGGATTCAGTTTTATTGCCTTGCTATAGTCTTTGATGGCAAGATCCAATTCACCTTTTTCATGGTAAGCAATACCGCGATTATAATATGCTTGAACAAAATCCGATTTTAGTTGTATTGCTATGTTATAGTCTTCAATGGCACGGTCAATCTCACCTTTGTTGCTGTAAGCAGCTCCGCGATTATTATAGGGTTCGGCATAGTCGGGTTTCAGTTGTATGGCTTTGTTGCAGTCTTCTATAGCTAAATCGTGCTCTCCCTTACTGCGATAGACAGCACCGCGATTGTTATAGGCTAAGTCATAGTCTGGTTTAAGATCAATTGCTTTTGAAAAATCTTTAATGGCAAGATCGTACTCTCCTTTTTCTTCGTAATCAATACCGCGATTGTTATAGAAAACGTGATCTTGTAGATTTAGTGCTGTGCTCATTTTCTTTTTTTTCCAAAATACAACTTGCCTTGATGTTATGACAATGGACCTAACAGAAAATATCAACTGACTTTCACCTATTGCCAGAAGCGTTTAGCAGGGACAATAAACCGCCACGGCTCGGTGACATGGTGGTTCGGTGCCAATATCCCGTAACTGAAGATTTGTTTAATTGCATCGTTTGAAAGGGGTTCCTGTTTAAATTTGAAAATGGTTCGTCTCAAAAGTATTGCGTCTTTTACGGACATATAATCCTCTTTTTACTTTTAACGTCTTTAGTTTTTTGTTCATATCTTTTCCTTTGTACCTTATGGCTACGGTAAGCGGATGAAGATTAAGATTTAAATTGGATAATATACGGTCAGTGGAAACTGTAGTATGCGGGCGGGGAAACCCCGCCCCTACGATCATTTTGATGGATTGGATTACCCAAAACTTTGTTTAATCTTCATACGGGACTGATGATACCTACTCAGTTGAATTATGCAGCAAGGATAGGTATGTTATATGCTCTGAGTCTCGAATCACGGGTAACAAGCATTAGATTTTCAACTTTAGTCTGAGCGACTAACAACCTATCAAACGGATCATCATGGTGGAACGGTAGGTATTGTACCTCCCAGACATGTTCATAAATGATTGGCATTAACGTAAATCCTGCATCCTCTATCATCGGCTTAAGGTTGTTAGGAGCCTCAAGTTTACCGAGAGTCTTTTTAATTGCGATCTCCCATGCTGAAACCGCACTGACAACAACTTCATTATTGATGTCTTCTATAGCTGTCAATGCTTGTTCAGATAATAGTGTTGGATCATCAAGTCACCACAACAAGACGTGAGTATCTAATAGTAGATTCATTCGTTTGCCCCACGAAAAGCAGCCATAAACGAATCCGGCAATTCGTCAAAATCTTCAGCAATCTTCACTTTTCCCTTCCACTGTCCACCACGGCGAGGTTTCTTGTCACCATGCTTTAAAGGGACCAGTTTGGCAACAGAGGTTCCATTGCTATCAAATATAATTTCTTCTCCGGCGACAGACCGCATGATTAATTGTGTCAAATAATCATCTGTCTGTTTATGTATATCAATATGCATTTGACTTACCTTTTGTGTTTTTGTATAGTATTGTACTACATTACACATCAAAAATACAACAATAGTTAATTCCATCCTGCTAACTGCAGGTATTTTTCCCAGAGAGCATCACCCCACAGTAAGACTATAACTGCAGCACCTGCGATAAAGGGTCCATAAGGAATCGGACTCTGACGACTCTTTTTGCCAATTGATATCAAGATCGTTCCAATTAATGCACCACCGAAGGCAGATAATCCTATGACTAAAGGGAGTGCTGGAAATGCTCCGAGATATAAACCGATGAGTGCCATTAACTTCACATCTCCCATGCCCATCGCTTTCTTTCGCATTATCGCACTGCCGACTATCGCTATCAATCCCAAGCTTAATCCACCGAGAACAAAACCTATTAGTCTATCACGTAAATAATTTAAATCTTGACTATAATAGGCTGTCAGACCTACAATTACGATACCGAGTGAAAGTCCAACGATACTAATTGTGTTAGGAATAATTAGGTGTTGTGCATCAATGACAAAAATCGGAATTAGTATGGAAATGAAAATTATCGCATGTAGGAACTCAAGTGTCTTTCCAGATTTGCCGAATTTGTAATACATCACAAGAAACAGAATCGCTGTGGCTACTTCAACTAAAGGATAAATTACTGAAATTTTGGTTTTGCATTTGCGACATTTTCCTCCCAAGATTAGATAACTTAAGAGGGGTATGTTGTCGTAAAACTGTATGGATTCATTGCATTCTGGACAGAAGGAACGTCTGGGGGAACATAAGGTTAGATCTTCATGCGGGATGCGATAGATACATACATTTAGAAAACTTCCAATTGCTAAACCTAATATACTAATGAAGATTTGTATCACTATGTGTTCCAAAGATCACCACCAATACTGTTCACCTTCTGTTGCATCCATAAGATAGACTCTGCTTATTTCAGCGATACCCCCTATACGATATTTCTCAGGCACCCGCGCATGTTCCTTGGCGATACCTACTTTAAACTGGTCATGTATTAGCGTATAATTCCCACCCCAAGGAGTCTCTGGTATTGATTTCAGATATGGACTTCGCCTGGAATCTGAATTTGGGTTTGTTAATAGTTGTTCAAGACTTGTGGGGTATTGTTGTGTATATTTGTAGTATTTTTTGATAGCGATCGACAGTGTTTCAACGTTGATATCTGCTTGTGTTACTTTTCTGTATTCTGCCCAAGGCGGATAAGAGAGGATTCCTATTACAATTACTAAGGTTACAAGTATGATAAGTTGAATGCGAGTCATACCGCTGTTTCTGTTCATGAACAATGTTCTGTCCAATTTAATTTTGTTGGGTTTCGCTTCGCTCTACCCGACCTACAATGTAAGATTAGACACTTTACTAATGTTCTATAATTCTGTCCTTGTCATGAAAGTTGCATAGATAGCGGAAGTCCGGACCAGATCAGGAATAAAGACGCGTTCGTTGATTGCATGTCCTTCCTCACCCCGTGGTCCGTAACCTATTCCGGTTAGACCTGTGTTGACAAAATAGTGCAAATCGGTAAATCCTGTTGTTGGCTTGAAAATCGGTTTTCTGTGCCGAATTGTTCGCACGGCATCTGCAAAACCTTTCGCTAATGGAGAGTCAGTGTCTGTCAAACATGGATGAATTCGTAAGATTGCTTGTGTATTTAGGTTCATATCTTGGTAGAATTCGGTTGCGCTGTTTATTGTTTCCATCAGTTCAAGCTCAGCGAGTTCAAGTTTTTCGTTAGGTGTGATGCGTCTATCAAGCGTGAAAGATAGTCGTGCTGGAACGGTGTTGACTTTATCTCCTTCGGTGCCTTGAAAAGTTCCACCGAGATTCAAGGAAGGAAATCGTTCCGAACCATCAGAGAGGATGAAGGCACGTTCTGGGGACCTTAGTCGACGTTTTAGTCTTTGTAGGACCGAGACGAGTTCTGCAGTTTTTTCAAAAGCATTCACACCTTTCTCAGGATGTGATCCGTGTGCAGCTTTTCCTTTAACCTCAATTTCGAACCATAGTGCGCCGTTGTGTCCGTTGCCGATGTTCATTTCGGCACCACCTTCACAGTTTACAACGTAATCGGCTTTGACTAACTTTTTTTCGACGATATATCCTGCGCCTAATTGTCCTCCTGTCTCTTCATCACATGTGAATGAACATTCAATGTTAAACAGAGGGGAGATGTCATTATCTTGAACAGCTTTAATTGCGAAAAGTAGAGCTGCTATTGCATCCTTCATATCGTCTGCACCACGTCCGTATAACCAGTCTCCTTCAATCTGACCACTAAAAGGGTCGTTATGTTGCCACTGTCCGGCTACTGGTACAACATCATAGTGTGCGTTGAAATGCACTGTCTTTTCCGCTCCGACATCCCATCTTGCTATTAGGTTGAATCTTGTATAATCTGCTGCGTTTGGAACAATCTGTTCAGCAGTTCGCTTCGGTACTTGGACAATTTTTGTCTTCATCCCCAACGTTTTGCATTTCTCATCAAGGAGTTCAATCATCTCTGCATAGTTTTCACCTGGTGGATTGATGGTTGGGATTCTGACGAGTTCTTGCAGCAAACTACACAAGGCAGTTTGATTTTGCTTAATATAGTCTCTAACAGACATCAAAAAGATTCCTTCTGTTAACTACGATACGACTTCTTGGTCTGCGGCTGTTAAATGTCCGACTGTCTCACCGGTTTCGGTAAATGTGCGAGTCACTTCAACAGAAGCATAAGTCCAAAGTATTTTCATTTTGGTATCGCTTTCATTCCAGAATTGGTGTGGAATACCAGCGGGAACAAAGGTTGTATCGTAAGCATTCATTTTGAAGATTTCACCATCTACTTTGCAAGTGGCTTCACCTTCCAGGATTGTCACCGATTCATCACAGTTATGGTAATGTCTGGCAATAGCTACTCCCGGTTCAAACATCGTAATACCATTTGTCAGTGATGTTGAGTCGATTCACTTACCAGTCAACGGAACCGTTTTCACACCTGTGCCGCGGTCGATCGGGATTTGTTTATCAAAACCTATAACGTGTGGATTTGTACTCATATTTCAGTCGCTTTTAGTTTATAGTGGATTTCAGATATAATGAAACAGTCTAGTGCGGGCGAGGAGACCTCGCCCTTACGCGGGGTGGTCTTTGTAAATGACGGGCGAGGTGGCCTCGTTCCCCTACGCGGGGTGGTTCTCGTCATCGTTGTATGGGTGAAATGTCTCATGAGTTCTTGACTTTAGTATAATATAGTCTTGTTCTTTCATTAGAATATACGGATTCGTCAATCTTTCTTATATAGTATACCATTTTTTACGGAAAATAACGACTTTTTTTGAGGTGTTCTATTTTCAAGTATAGGTATATTTTTTTAGACTTGATAGGTATTTTGTGTTATACTTATCTATTGACATGAATATTGAAGGAGTAAACAATGCGTGACTTTGAGAGGAAATGGGACGGATCTATTACCCGTTATCCTGATCCTGCGATTGAGGTGATTGATTCACGATTTGCAAAATATAGAATTGGTAATGCAGTGGTGGAACGACTATGGTCTGGTGCCCGTTGGTCAGAAGGACCTGTGTGGTTTGGAGATGGAGGGTATCTACTTTGGAGTGATATACCAAATAATAGGATACTGAAATGGGAAGAAGCCTCTGGGAAGGTAAGTGTATATCGTAAACCATCCAATTATAGTAATGGACATACACGAGACCGACACGGAAGACTTATCAGTTGTGAACACGGCACACGACGCGTTACTCGGACTGAATACGATGGAACGATTTCTGTGTTGATGGATCACTATGATGGTAAACGTCTCAATGCTCCAAATGACGTTGCTGTGCATATAGATCGGCATATATGGTTTAGCGATCCAGGATACGGTATTATGCTGAATTATGAAGGCCACGTTGCAGCTTTTGAATTACCCACTGCAGTATATCGTCTGAATCCTGATGCAAGCGTAGTGACTGTTGTTACAACGGAGCTTGATAGACCGAATGGAATTTGCTTTTCACCAGATTATGAAAAGTTATATGTTGTAGATACGGGTGCCATACATAAAGAGGGAAGTCCAAGGAATATCTATGTTTTTGATGTTGTTGACGGTGAACACTTAGAGAACAAACAGGTATTCTGTGATATGTCCCCAGGCATAGCAGATGGTATCAGGTGTGATATAGACGGCAATCTGTGGTCGAGTGCAGGTTGGGTTGGAGATGGATATGACGGTGTGCATATATTCGCGCCAGATGGGACGTTGATAGGTAAAATACATTTACCAGAAATCTGTTCAAATTTATGTTTCGGAGGAACAAAACGTAACAGACTGTTTATGACTGGCAGTCAGTCACTCTATTCGGTCTATACTGAAGCGCAAGGATTGCCTTTGTTTTAGGATGCTTTTTTAGCACTAGTGTTCATTCCATTTTATATTGTAGGTCGGGTTTCGCTTCGCTCTACCCGACCTACAATATAGGAATTGACAAGTCTACTGGATTTAGCGATGTGGTTCTTTGTATGAAAAGGTCTGGATTACATCATTCATTAGCAGGCGTTGTGCAATATTTTCTATGATTTGATCATTTAGGTTTCCATTTAACCAGAACTTTTTGCCTGTCCGAACATTGTTGACAGAGGAGATACCGATATCTTTGATACCCTTGACAGTACTATCTCCAACGGCATCTGTTACACCAGGTTTGTATTGGACTTCTATTGTCCAATCGTTTGTTTCTTCTTTTTCTTCAGTCAGATTAAACACTTGTGTAATTGGATCAGCAAGGAGTTCACTGCCAATTCTATGTATGTGTTCTGAGTTAAGTGTTCCTTCAATCCAATAGATTGATGCAGTACGGATGGATTCAACACCATCTATGCCGAGGTCGGCAATATCTTCAAGAATCTCTTTGCCAACAGAATCTGTAATTTCAGGTTTATCTGTAATTTCGATTTTCCAAGGGTTCATCTTCTTTTCCCATTTTTTGAATAGGTTGTCAATGGCACATAATTAGCAAACAACTATAGTAAGGAATTATAAAATATCACATGCCAACCGATCAAGCTAACCCGAAAGTGTTGATGTATATTGTCTGCGTTATTGGTTTAATATTCGCGATTGTAATGGTAATTCTATTTTTTAATGCAGCGCCTGCACGATCAAATATTGAGGAGCATCGATCATCTTCTGAAGATGCATCGTGTCTGAAATGTCATTTAAGTGGTGATGAGAAATCACCTATCATGCCACATCTCAATCTCGGTAGATGTAATCTTTGTCATGGATTAGCAAAGGAGCCTCGCTAACATTGCTATCCACATGAGTTCATCCTCAGTTTGACGCGTGACAGAAACGCATTCTAATCTGTTTTCTTTTAGCGTTTCTTGAACGGTGGTCTGTTCAGATTCCAGAATACCGGATAAGATTAGACTCCCATCTGGATTTAATCTATCACGACAGTATGGAATCAGTGGTATGATTGCTTTTGTTAGGATATTTGTGACGATAAGATCGTATTTTCGTTCAACAGTCCGGAGTCCATCTGTTTCATGTAATGTAATTTTTTTTGAGACACTGTTATTGGCGAAATTGGTGATTGCTATTGGTATTGCTTTCGGGTCAAGTTCAATCGCGTCACTATGTTTCGCCCCAAGTTTGATAGCGGCAATTGCCAAGATTCCTGATCCAGTTCCTACATCTGCTACAATCTGATTTGGTTTGATTGACTTTTCCAACATTTGTAGAGTTAATCGTGTTGTTGGATGGTAACCTGTGCCGAATGCCATTCCAGGATCAATTTTTATTACGATGTCCGATTCATTGATGGGTTGTTTATACCATGTTGGAACAATGTGTATCTTTTCTCCTACTTTTTGAGGTGTGAAATTTGCTTTCCATGCCTCTGTCCATTTTTCTGATTTAATTCTTTTTAGTTCAATTTCTGCTGGATTCGGTTGGATTCCCCATGCAGGTAGTTTTGACAGGAAGGTTTTCAGTTCGTTAACTCTTGAATTTGTTTTGTCATCCAGAGGGAAATATGCGGTTAATAGCGTATTATTTTTATTGTCTTCACTTATCTCAACGCCGAGTGACTGCATTTCAAATAATTGATTTGCTACGGTTTCAGATGCTTCATGAGATATTTTTATTGTAATCTTTATCCATTTCATTTTTCAGTATTTGTAGTGATACCTGAAAGTTTCATAACACTTCTTAGTACGACGGACAGTGAATTGCTGCGGGCAGGGAACCCCTGCCCCTACGTGCGGGTATCTGTTAGTGAATTAGTGTATATTTACTTCTAGGTTTCACTATATTGACTATTTATCATCTTGATTGCTAAAGAGTTTTTCCCAGAAACTACTGTTCTGGGATCCGTCTGGTTTATACTCAGGGTCATCAAAATGTTCTAACAGTGTTCTCTGCTGTGTCGTGAGTTTTCTTGGTGTTTCTATCTCTATCTGAACAACAAGGTCACCGTAATAAGAACTTCTATATCTTGGCATTCCCTTACCCCTTACATGCAATTGTTCTCCGTATTGTGTTCCTGCTGGCACATCTAATTCTTGTACGCCATCAATATTTTTAACTTCAATAGTAGTTCCAAGTGATGCTTGGATAAAAGAAATTCTTGCTGATGTATATAGGTCGTTTCCCTCCCGGGTGAAAGTTTGGTGTGGTTTTATGTGGATTACAACTAGTAGGTCTCCGGGGGGGCCTCCTAAAGTACCTGCTTCACCTTGGCCACGCATTCGGTACTCAGTAGCGTTGTCAACACCTTTATCAATTTTTATTTTGAGTTCTCGTTTGACTCTTATCCTGCCTTGTCCATCACAGTTTTTACATGGATTCTTGATGATTTCACCTTCACCTTGACATCGTGGACATGTTCGGGACATTGTAAAGAAACCTTGTGATTGTGTTACTTGTCCGCGTCCATAGCACTGTGGACATGCATCAATAGTTGATCCTCTTTCAGCGCCGCTTCCACTACATTCATGACAAGATTCAATTCGTGGTATTTCAATTGTTTCCTCTTTTCCGTAATATGCTTCCTCAAGTGAGATTTGAAGACTGTACTGCAAACTACGTCCCTGTTTGGGTCTATTGCTTGTTCTTCCAAAACCACCAAACATGTCTCCAAACACTTCGCTCAATATATCGTCAAGGTTTACGCCATATCCGTATCCAGATGCTGTTCCTTCAAGTCCTGCATGTCCGTATTGGTCATATCGCTGTCGTTTTTCTGGTGTTCTCAACACGTCGTAAGCTTCGGTAGCTTCTTTGAATTTTTCTTCGGTGTCTTTATCACCTTGATTTTTATCTGGATGATATTTCACTGCTAATTTTCTATATGCTTTTTTAATTTCGTTTTCATCTGCATCTCTGCTGATGTTCAGAACATCATAATAGTCACGTTTTTGTTGCATGTGTTTTCCTACCTAAGTTATACCATTTTTATTAAATTACCTCATTACTGGCTGTTTAGAAATCGAACAGAGAACGGCACAATCTGTTAGATTGTGCTACAATAGAGGTATTACATTCATTCTTCCTCAGTTGAAATGTCGATTATGATTTCATCGGTTCCTTCATCTGTGGGTTCTTCCTTTTTCTTTCCTGTTGACACAACAACTTGTGCGGCACGAATTACGTGTTCATGCAGCAGATATCCTCGTCTAAATTCCTCAATGATGTTCCCCTCTGGCACTTCATCTGATTCTGTTGCCAAGACTGCTTCATGCTGGTTTGGATCAAATGAACCTATTGCGGAGTCAATTGGTGTAAGTCCATGTAATCTTAGAACATCTAATAGTTGTTTATGTACTAATTCTACACCTTCACTGAAGTTAGACATATCTTGATTATGAGTTTCAGTTTCGACTTTTTCATTAATGCTATTAATTGCTGCTTCAAGGCTATCCAATACAGGAATAATTGTTTCTATGATATTCTTATTTGCGAATTTTAGTTGTTTCTTAGCATCGTTTTCAACACGTCTTTTTGTATTTTCAGCTTCTGCAGCGGTGCGCAACAAGCGTTCCCGTTCAGTTTCATATTGTGATCTCTCTGATTCTGCAACTTCCTCAATTTGTTTTTTGAAAGATTCTTTGAGTTCTTCAATTTCTGTGAGTAGTGTTTCTACGGTAAGCTCGTCATTTTTATTTTCTATTTCGGTAGTATTGTCAGAATCATCTGGTGTTGCAGAAGTTTCAGCATCAGATTCTTTGTTTTCAGTTCCAATTTCAATAACTACCTCTTTGTTTTCTGACATCATGTATTTCCTCTCGTTCTAATTGTTTGTTTTTTGATTGGACATTCTAATAGTGGAACTTACATTTAATGAAACACTTCTCAACGGGCGAGGAGACCTCGCCCCTACGGAACTTGTGGTACTTGCAAGGGAGGCCTCGCCCCTACGGAACTTGTGGTACTTGCAAGTTCATTGAAATATCTTTATAATTCCAAAATTCACTATAATGTAAGTCATTTGTAATAGTTAACCATGAACTGCGATGGCAAACTGTTTCATAAGGTCAATAGAACCTTTTTCTTCAAGTATGTTCCCTGTGACTATAAAATCTGCTCCTGCTTTTACTTTTTCAGTTGCTGTTTCAGGCGATCTGATGCCTCCTCCGACAATTAATGGTATTGTGATCTGTTCTTTTACAGAAGAAATCATCTCGTTTGGAACAGGCAGTGTTGCCCCGCTTCCTGCTTCCAGATAGACCATCTGCATACCGAGGTATTCTGCTGCCAGTGCATGGGGTGCAGCGATGTCAGGTTTGTCTCTCGGAATAGGAGCAGTGCCACTCATGAATTCTACTGAAGTTCTGTTTCCACCATCAATCAGCATGTACCCTATTGGTATGGGTTCTAATTCATATTTCTGGATCCATGGTGCTGCTTTTACTTGTTCCCCGATGAGATAGTTTGGGTTTCGTCCACTGATGAGACTCATAAACATGATTGCATCTGCATGTGGAGTGAGATGCATGGAGTCGCCAGGGAAAAGGATAATTGGTAACTCAGTTTCTGACTTGATAGAGGCTGCGATAGGATGCAATTCTTGAGTTAGCAGACTACCTCCAAGTAGAATCGCATCTACCCCTGCGTTCTCTAAGGTATTGGCAAGTTTTGCACTTTTTTCTACATCACACATTTCCGGATCAATCAAGACGAAGTATCCTGCGTCCTTTTCTGCAATAACTGTTTTTAGATAACTTAGAATACAATTTGGTCTCAACTGCAACTGGTCCTTACTGGTTAGAATGTTATTGATCCTTGGTGAATTTAACTTACACGATTATATATCAAAACTAAATTATTTTAACACCGTCTGACGAATTTGTCAAATTCTTATGATATAGGGGTGTTGTCATGGTCTTCTTAGTTCGTATAATAGAATTCCAGCGGCGACGCCCACATTCAGAGAAGATTGACCGGTTGCCATTGGTATAGTTACTAATTCTGTGCACTGATTTCGAGTCTCTTCTGTCAAACCACTATTCTCATTGCCAACAATAACTGCAATTGGTGTCCTATATGACGATGTGTAAATTTCCTTTTCTGCTTTTGCTGTTGCTCCAATGATATGCCAACCCCTTGCTTTGAGTTTCTCAATCGCTGACTTCGATGAAGGAACATAGAAAATGGGAATCCTGCCAACAGCACCACGCGATGCACGAATACAGTTCTTATGGAACGGATTTGCTCCTTCTCCGCTGATTAATACAGCGGAAACACCTGCAGCATCAGCTGTGCGTAAAGTCATCCCAAGATTATCAGGATTCTGAACGTTTTCTATAATCAACAACATACAGTCTTGACTGAAATTAAAATTCATTTGTCCATCTTCATTTAGAAAGATAGGATAACTTTGATGTACTGATGCTATAATTGAGGGAATAGGTCGTGTTGTTGTTAGTGATCCTAATACACTATCTCTTGTTAGATATATAGAAAGATTTTCGGCAAAAACTTTCTTCAAAAAATCCTTGCCTGCAGTAGACGAGACAAAATCGTTTGTATAAAGCACCTTTTCGATAGGTAATCCATCGTAGAAAGCGCGTTCTACCAACATTTCACCTTCAATAAGAAACTGAATATTTTCAGATCTACCTTTTATGGGTGTGAGTTTAGCAAGATTATTGGCGATTTCATTTTTCTTTTTTGTCAATGTTTTCTGTTCTGCTGCTGTAATGTTTCCTTTTTTTGTTCCAACGAAACGGATTTCTGGTCCTACATTAACCTTCTTACCGTCAAACAGATCAAGAATTCTCCTTTCAATCCATTCATTCGTCAGGAAAAACATCCCCAAAGAACTCCTTGGAAAAGCGAGGAGTAGTTCTGTTAGACTTCGTTCGGTAGTTGCACTTACAAGTATACGATAATCAGAATCATGCCCTTCCATCTGTTTCATCAACATTACACCGTCAATCTGTCTCCATCCTGACGTAAAGACCCTGCAGGATTTACACAATTCGTCTGTTAAAGATGAACTTTGAAATGCATCTATAAAGTGTAGTGCATGCTCAATATTTGGTGTCGTGCTGTTTAAGAATTCTATTACTTTGGTATATTTTTTCAATGTCTATTTTGACGAAAAATGATTCGTCACCTCTCTCTTATCCTTAATAGATGATTCCGAGATAGATTGCAGCTAAACCTATGAATATGTCCCATTTCATCCAATGTTGTATTTTGGCATAACCGTCTTTTGAGGTGTTTGTAACGAGTTGAATTCCTAAGCAGATAAGGACAAGATCAACGCCAAGTAAGATCGTTACTAAATATTGCCACGGATAAAGTCCTAACAGATAGGGAATAGGACTAAATAAAATTACAGAGAACATAAAACTCAATGCCATGACGATTGCCATGCGAGGATTGAGATTAGCAAGTGTTTTGACGTTTTCTCTCTTATCTCCTTCAATATCTTCAAGGTCTTTGACGATTTCCCTTGCTGTTGTAAATAGAAAGGCGAAAATAGCTGGTATGATGGTGCCTCGTACTGAACCGACTGCTATACCACCGGAAATGAATGTCAGACTTGTCAGAATACCGACAACTAAATTTCCTAAGATGGTTGTACGTTTGAAAATGAGAGCATAGGTTACGAGCAGCATAGACACTATCACTGCAACATAAACTGCATATAAATTGACTAACACGCCAAGTGCAATACCGAGTCCGATAAGCGTCATGGCGAATATGAGTGCATTTCTTCTACGGATTCTACCTGATGGGAGTGGACGATCGGGTCTGTTATGGCAGTCGATGTTGTAATCACAATAATCATTTATAGTGTTGCCTGCGGAGAGTAGTAGCAGTGATGCGATAGAGACATATAATAATTTTACATTTGAAAATGAATTGAGTGTGCTGCCTATCGCGAATATGCCCCCTAACCAAGCTGAAATAAACGCGATTACACCGTTCAAAGGTCTTGCAAGTTCAATATACGTTAACAACGTCCTCATTGTCAACCTCTGATGGTTTCTATCTGGTGTTAACAGGAATGGGTTATGGTAAATTTTAGAATTATTGGCAGTTTAGAATATTGACAACGGGCGAGGTGACCTCGTCCCTACGCTGGGTGTTCTACATCATTTGTCTAAGATTCTTCTTTTTCAAGTTCGTGTAGTTTTTCTTCAAGTTCCACGACACGTTTTTGCAGTTTATTGAATTCTTGCAATAATTCTGGCATTTTTCTGATTGATGCTTGAAAACGTAACTCCTGTTTATGGGGTCGGGCGGGAATACCGGAAAGATGGCTTCCAGGTGGGATATCTTTTGTGACAGCTGTTTTTGAGTAGATGACGGTGTTTTCGCCAAGTGTTAGGTGTCCGATGACACCAGATTGACCTGCCATATTTATACGGTCGCCTAGTTGGCTACTTCCTGCAATACCTGTCTGTGCTGCTAAACAGCAATCTTTGCCAATAACTACATTGTGTGCAATCTGAACGAGATTGTCAAGTTTTGTTCCGTTTTTTATGAGCGTTTCAGAGATTGTTGCTCTATCAATTGTTGTATTTGCCCCGATTTCTACATTGTCTTCAATAACAACAGAACCTATTTGTGGAATTTTATATGGACTATGGTTTGTGGGATCGGGTGTAAACCCGAATCCGTCGCTACCAATGACAGCGCCACAATGAATAATGACACGATCACCAATAATGATATTATCACGAATACTTACATTAGCGTATATTAAGCCATCACATCCAATTTTGCTTCCTTCTCCGATATATACTAGAGGCATAATTATTGTTCTATCACCAATTTCCACATTGTCTTCTAAGACACAGTGTGCGTGTATTGAGACGTTATTTCCGATTTTAACATTCTCTCCGATAATCGCTGTTTTATGTATACCGGTCTGTTGATTTTTCTCTGTTCCTTGTGCAAATAATTCCAAGACCTTTACAAATCCCCAATATGGGTTGTCAACACGGATTGTGGGTTTCCCATTGCCAGAAACACCGTGTTCTAAGATTATTGCCGATGCTTGGGTAGTTGGGATAGCACTCAGGTATTTTGTATTTGCAACGAAGGTAATTTGGTTTGGTACTGCTTCTTTAATGCCAGAAACACTCGTTATTTCAATGTCACCATCCCCATGAAGTTCGCCATCGATATGTTCTGAAATATCCTTTAGTTTCATATTTAGTATCCTCATTGAAACGGGTGCAATTTTACTACATTAGTATCTGAGCTTATTAGGGTATGCCTAATTATTTGATACATTTCCCCAGACAAGAATTGACAAGTACATGGAGTGTGCCTACTACTTTTGATCTGCATTTCCATTTTGCGGCACTTCAGCATTCTGATTATTCTGTTCTGCTTTTTCATTTCCTGCGTTAATCAGGATAATAAGTTTGTCCGTAATATCGTACTTTTCATTAAAATAGAGTGCTGCTTGTCTGTCAATAATTAGATCGTAGTTTTCATCTTTTCCGGTTTTAATAATAAGTTGTTCAAGTTCCTTGAAAATTGGTTGCATCAATTCTTTATTTTTTTCTATGAGTGCTTGATTTCCTTGCTCAAATTCTTTTTGGACTTCCAATTGTTTGGCTTGAATCTGTCTTACTAGGTCCGCTGTTTGTGCTTCTTCAACAAATAATTCAGTTTTTTCTTTTTTTTCGATCAATGTCCTAATGTCTTCTCTCATGTCATCAAGATTTTTCCTCAAACGTTCTTCGGCATTCTTTAGGAATTTGTCTGCGTCCATTGCCTTCTTATAGTTCTGCAGAACACGATTGGAATCAACGACACCGAGTTTAAATGACTCTTGACCAATACTGCTGGTCAAAATTCCAAACAACACTATTGAAAATCCTATTAGTAAAAACTTTTTCATAATTATTCCTTTATGATTAAAATATATATCTATTGTGTAATTTTTTATTTTGTAGGAGTAAACACTCTATTAGAATCCGGGACCGATTGTAAAATAGAATTTGCCTTGAGGTGTCCGATTCTGTCGGTCAAACCCATATCCCCATCCAAAGCGTGCTAACATCCCTAACATCTGTAAACGTGCTTCAACACCGGCACCACGTTTCAGGTTGATGTTATTGAAAATGTTTGGCGTAGTTTCATCCCACACCTGACCTATATCAAAGAAGACTGCTGTTGTCAATTGTGGGGAAATTTGAACTCTGTATTCCCAGTTAGAGAAAAACACCTTGTTGCCTCCAAATTCCCTGAGTGGATTGTTGGAATCAGGATAAATTTCCCAATCTTCGTATCCGCGTATTGTATCTACGCCACCTAAGTAGAATCTTTCGTAAAATAGGTTTCTACTATCTGTGCTTTTACTGACCATATAACCTGCTCGTGCATGAATTGCAAATACATGATTCCACCACGGATTGAAGAACCAACTTGTGTCAGCAGTATATTTTTGGAATTCGTTATCAGCTCCCAAGAATCCACCAGAGTATTCGTAGGATATACTGTTTGAACTTCCTCCCATGGGGTCGTAAAGCGATGTTCGGTAATCACGGGTATCCCGTCCAACAGCAAATAGGATACTTCTTGTAGAACGGTTTAACACTTCCTCGTTTGGCGTGTGTGCCCTAATGTTTTCATTCCTGAATCGGACAGAAAGGTCGATATCATAAGCGATTGGACGTCCTAGAGAGATGGATCCACCTTGTGTATCCCACACATATCTGTCTGTTGTATAATTTGGATTTAATGCGGCACCAACATTGCTGTAATAACGTCGGAATCTGCGATTGTTGTAAATGCGTGCATTAAGTCTGGTTGGGGTGCCAAGGATCCATGGTGATCCAAAGCTAGCTTCAGCAGTGTGATGGTCTCTTGTTCCAAGTTCTCCTTTCAAATGTATACGGTATGCACGTCCAAAAAGGTTGTGTTGTCCTATTTCTGCTGTTCCGAATATGCCGCCTTCACTTCCGTATCCACCGCCAACACTGAGGGTTCCTGTTGTAGGCGATTCTGCGATATTGACGACAAGGCTTTTCCTGCTGTCATTTTCTGTGTCACTTGGAACGAAGTCAACAGCTCTAATAAAGGGACCCATTTGGAAAAGGCGTTGTCGTGCTTTTCGCAGCACTTTAACATCAAGTAGTTCATCTGATTTGATGTTGAGCCAATCCAATTCTCGTCTTATGATTCTCTCTTTTGTCTTTTCTAGACCTGTGATGGGTACGTTGTCTATAATTATAACATCACCTTGGTTAATATTCAAGGTGATGTGGACGAGTGCGTTTTTCTCGTCAAAGGAGGGGATTGGATTCACTTCAGCGAGTAAGAACCCCTTATCAAGATATGCTTGCTGTAATTTTGCTATAGACTCTTCAAAGATTGCGCGATTAAAAACTTCTCCTTCTGCTGGGTCTAACATATTCTTGATTTTTTCTTCAGAAAAGATGATCTTATCACTAGTTTGAAGTTCAATATTGTAATTCCCTAAGACAAACTGAGAGCCTTCATCAACAGTGATATCGAGGATCAGGCCTGTTTTGTTTTCGGTAAATCTTTTTTTATGTCCGAGTATTTTTACTTGTGCGAAACCTTGGTCTTGATAATAGTTGCGTAGGCTTAGGTTCATATCTTCTTCTTCAAATAGTAATTCATCATAATGTTTGCCAACACGCGTCTTCATTTTTTTTCGTATTTTTTTTGCGGAAAGCTGGTCATTTCCTATGAAATTGATCTCTGTAATTTTTATGCGTGGGCCTTCTTCAATTTCAAAAGTAACTTGACTGGTATTGTCTTCTGCATTGACATCGTTGTGAACTTGTATACTGACAAGATAGTATCCTTTTTCATGATATAGTTTCCGAATTGCTTTTTCACTTTGCCATCGTAGGTGGTTATTATATATCTCTGAACGACGCAAAGTAATCTTATCCATGATTTTGCGGATGTCGATCTCATCATTTCCAATAACATTGATGATCTCTATTTTCGGACTCTCGTATAGGATATATGTTACCGTGATACCTCCGTCTTCCTCGTTTTTTGCTACATCAACTGCCATATCGTAGAAGAAACCTGTATCCTTATACAAACTCTCAATATCTTTCGTGAGTAAATCTTCAGATATTTCTTGTCCAACTTTTGTTTGAATGAGTGTTTGGAGCATATCTTTACGAAGCGATTGCACGCCCTTGAAGTCAATCTTTGTTACAATAAGAGTATTGTCAATGGTTAAGGATTCTTTCTGTTTAACGACTGTTTTATCGGGCTTTGCATCTTCTTTTGCAGGTTGTGGTCCAAATGGTGTTTGCGGTGAGTGTCCGAAACTAAATGGACTCTGTATAAACAATACTGCTGCTGTTAAACAGATTATACTTATGAAACTTGTGATTGTTGAATTTTTTATAGGTTTCATTTTTTGGCTCCTTATACTAGTGGGTTGTTCAACCAATACGTGTCGGGGTTCGCTACGCTCTACCCGACCTACAATATAAGAGTAGACATTCTACTAGTGGTGTGCAAGGGATTGCGTTTCTCTAAAATCAACCCTTGTCCTTGAATAGTAGACATTCTACTAGTTAGTGGTGTGCAAGGGATGCTTTGTTTTTATTATTCCTTTTCTTTACAAGCAAATATAGGTGTTCCAAAGTTGTTCGCGAGATGTTTAAATGCTGCAATTAACTTTTGTGTAACGATTCCCGGTTTTCCTTCACCGATTATTCTTCTATCGAGTTTTACGACTGGAATGACTTCAGCAGCAGTACCAGTTAGGAAACATTCATCTGCAATGTATATATCATGTCGTGTGAAGACGCGTTCTTCTACCTGAAATCCTGCTTCCTGAGCGAGTGAAATTACGGTATTACGGGTAACACCTTCCAATATCCCGATATACGACGGTGGTGTAATTATGATCTCGTCTTTAACCAGAAAGATGTTATCACCGCTACACTCAACAACATACCCATCATTATTGAGCATCAATGCTTCTACTGCACCAGAATGTTTTGCCTCAATTTTAGCCAAGATGTTATTTAGGTAGTTGAGGGATTTAACTCGTGGGTTAATTGCTTCAGGGTAATTCCTTCGGACAGAGACAGTGGCGATCTCCAAACCGTCTTCATAGTATTTTTCTGGATACAATTGAATTCTGTCTGCAATGATTACGATTGATGAGTTAGAACACTTCTCTGGATCAAGTCCTAAATCACCTATCCCACGTGTGACAATTAGCCTGACATACCCCTCACGGAGTTGATTTCGGCGGAGCGTTTCAAGGACACTATGCTTCATTTTGTCTATTGGTATCTGTATTTCCAACATGATTGATTTGGCTGAATCATAAAGTCTTTCTAAGTGTTCATCTAGCATAAAGACATTACTGTTATAGCAACGTATCCCTTCAAACACACCGTCTCCATAGAGTAATCCGTGGTCAAATACAGATATTTTAGCATTTTCTGGTGATAAATATGCTCCATCAATATAAACCAACATTACTATTCCTTCCTCTAACCTTATATGAAGATTAAGCTATAAATTCGGTAATACGCGGGGGAGGGAAACCGGTAATATGCGGTCTGGAAACCGGTAATATGCGGTCTGGGAAACCCAGCCCCTACGATCATTTTTATGTGTTGGATTACCTCATTATTTATTTAATCTTCATATTTCAATTGGACTTAGTCTGCGATTTTTCCGTTCACAAGTTCTACAGTTCTGTCAGCTCTTTCAGCCAGGCGAGAATCATGTGTTACGATAATAAAAGTCTGTTGCAATCGTTCATTTATTTCTTGTAAGACATTTAGGACTGTTTGACTGGTTTTGTCGTCTATATTCCCGGTTGGTTCGTCAGCAAGGACGACTTTTGGTTGATTTATTAACGCTCTTGCTATAGCGACACGTTGTCTTTCTCCACCAGAGAGTTGACTTGGATAATGGTCTAATCTTTCTGAGAGTCCAACATCTTTAAGAAGTTGTTGTGCGTCTTTATAAGTACTGTTATTAATTAAATCAGCATCTCTGAATGTATTTCGCTTGGATGTCTTAATGAGTCTCCCTATTGCAACGTTTTCTAATGCGGTAAATTCAGGGAGTAACTGATGAAATTGAAAAACAAAACCGATGGCGTTATTCCGAAATGTTGCCAACTGCCGTTCTGAGAATGTCGTAATGTCTTCATTTTCATATAGTATTCTACCCGAAGTTGGACGGTCAAGTGTACCTAAAATATGTAATAGGGTGCTCTTTCCTACTCCTGATGCCCCCATGATTGAAAGGATTTCAGACGTGTAGATGTCGAGATTGACTCCTTCCAGTACTTTTAGTTCTGAGTCACCATCATAGAAGGATTTGTGTAAATTGTCAATTGTAATTAATTTATCCATACTGCAACGTTGTTTATTTATGACAGACTGAATAGTTTTCTGATATATTACTCATACTGTAACGCCTCAATCGGATTCAAGTTTGCAGCTTGCCAAGCAGGGTAAATTGTTGCTAACCAACAGATAGCGAATGATAGGACATTGATAAAACATACAAAAAACCAATTGACTTTTATGGGGAGTTGATTCATCTGGTAAATTTGGCTCAAACCCAATTCCTGCAAGGAGATGGGTTCTACCAAACAGTATAGACCAAAAGCAATAGCAATGACCCATAATATGGTAAATCCTATTCTCCTTATTTTCGGATAAGGTAATATGCGTCGGAATGCAATTACAATCTGTATTAGAATGAGGCATATTACAAGTCCTAATGCCGACCATGGTGTAGGTCGAACAATATCTGTGCTGAGCAACCAGCATAGACCGAGTCCCAAAGCAGTTCCGATGCATGTGCCTAACATGCCGATCACACTTCCCTGGATCATAAATATCTGCATAATGTTCCCGCGGGATGATCCGAGAGTACGCAAAGTGCCAATATCTCGCGTTTTTTCCATTACTGTCATAATTAGTGTGCTTGCAATATTAAATGCTGCAACTAAAATGATTAATGCCTCTATAATGACAGTTGCGATTTTTTCCAACTCCAATGCCGCAAATAACGGAGCATGCGTTTCCAACCATGTAGTTGTCATCGGCATTTGTATCTTGTCAAATGCTGGCGGTGCTGTCATCTCTTGTGCAATTTCAGTAGCAAGTTCAGCATCCTCAAGACGGACAAAGATAACGTTGGCTTGTCCTGGTTTTTCATATATCTCTTGTGCGGTTTCTATATGAATAAATGCAATCTGGTTATCGTAAACTGTCAATTCAGATTCATAAAGACCGATTACAACAAAGTGCTTTATTATTGGATACAGTGAATCTGGATTCAATGCGTCCTCAACCATTCTAACGACAAGTCTTAAAACATCGCCTTCATTGACACCGATTCTGGATGCTAATCGCGATCCGAGTACAATTCCTCCTGTAATTTTGACATCGTTTATAAAACTGGATTCTTCTATGATCCCGGTATCCTGAAAATCGGTGGAACCCTTAACAAACTGAGAAAAACCGGTTACAGTTTCCTCAAGCTCCGGGTCGATACCTTTAACGAGGATTACAGCATCTATATTGTTATTATCTTGCCGGAAAATTGCTGACTGAGAAAT
This sequence comes from Candidatus Poribacteria bacterium, assembly GCA_965208245.1. Classification (GTDB taxonomy): domain Bacteria; phylum Poribacteria; class WGA-4E; order WGA-4E; family WGA-3G; genus MSPOR6. Next base: position 2,575,862 of record OZ242325.1, on the reverse strand, counting down.
GACTATAGGTGAGGCTGCGACGACACCTTGCACTTTCTTTATTTCTTCAATCTTTCTATCGTAATCAGAGAAATACGCACTCCCAAAATCTCTCAAGACGATATGTGCTTCATTTGCAAGAAACCTATCTCTCAAACCGTGTTCAACGCCATCTAAAACAGCGATAACTAAGATAACTGTTGCAACACCCAGACTGACTCCTATAATAGAGATTATACTTATAATTGATATAAACGATTGTTTTCTGCGTGAAAGTAGATAACGTGAGGCTACGAACCATTCAAATTTCATATAGTTATGTTTGTCGTATCGTAACAAACAAAAAAGCCATCTGTAGCCTATTTCATTGATGATGTTTCTGAATTAGACATTCGCTGTTTTGTTTTGTATGTTATATTTAATAATGTCTTCAAGTACGCCCCATTTTTCTACTGCCTTTGGGAAACGTTGTTCAAATTTCATACCGATTTTCTGCATGACGCGTCCGGATGCAGGATTCTTAGCGAAATAGAATGCATGGATACTTTTCAATTTGAGAACATCCAATCCATAGTTTAGTACTGCCTGCGCGGCTTCTGAGCAGTAACCACAATTCCAGTAAGGTTTTCCTGTCCAGTATCCAAGTTCACCGATTTTTTCTACCTTATCAACATTTATGTCAATTGCACCAATTAGGGTTGTGTCTGTATAGGAATCATCCATCTTTAGTGTGATTGCCCAAACGCCTCCTTTTCCTTCTTCTAATCTTGGCGAATGTGTATTTATCCATGTTTCTGCCATACCATCTTCATAAGGGTGTGGAAGGTTACTAGTTGTTGCAGCGATATCGCGTTCTCCTGCAAGTTTTTGAACATCCTGTGTGTCATCAAACGTAAAGGCGCGTAATATCAACCTTTCTGTATGTAGAGTAGGTGCGGTTTTCATATTATTTCTCTGGCATATTATTTCTCTGGTCGCATTTGTGGAAATAGGATAACGTCCCGTATTGAGTATTGATCAGTTAACAACATAGTCAATCTGTCTATTCCAATCCCCAATCCTCCTGTTGGTGGCATCCCATATTCTAAAGCGCGCAGATAATCTTCATCCACCATAAATGCTTCATCATCGCCCTTTTTTAAATTTGCTGCTTGTTCAAGAAAACGTTGTCTTTGATCAATTGGATCATTCAATTCACTGAATGCATTACCTAATTCCATGCCAGCGACGAAAAACTCGAATCTTTCAACGAATTCTGGATTTTCCGGTTTTTTTTTCGCGAATGGGGATACCTCTATTGGATAGTCATAGATGAAAGTGGGTTGAATTAGTTTGTCTTCTACATAAGTATCAAAAAGTTCAGCGATTATTTGTCCTTTAGACTCGTTTCCATCCAATTCAATTCCTGCATTTAGAGCTTTTGTATAGAGTTCGTCTTCAGAAAGTGTTTCAGGATTAAAACTACTATGTTCTTTGATAGATTCTATCATCGTCATTCTTCGCCATGGTAGAGTAAAGTCTAGCTGTTGTCCTTGATATGTAATTTTTGTTGTACCGTGTATTATTTCTACTGTTTTCGCTATTAGATTTTCTGTTAACGCCATTACGTCAATATAGTTGGCATAGGCTTGATAGAGTTCAAGCATTGTGAATTCTGGATTATGGTCTCTATCCATACCTTCATTCCGAAAATCACGTGAGAATTCGTATACACAGTTAAGGCCGCCGACAATAAGTCTTTTCAGATATAGTTCATTTGCGATTCTAAGGTATAAGGGTTGATCCAAAGTTTTATGATACGTTGTGAAAGGTCGTGCACTTGCGCCGCCATAGATCGGTTGCAGTATAGGTGTTTCAACTTCCATAAAGTTCTGTTCGTTGAGCATATTTCTTATTGCCTGAACAATCTGTGTCCTTTTTATGAATACCTCTTTCACTTCAGGATTTATGATAAGATCAGCGTAACGTTGTCTATATCGTGTCTGCTTATCGGTCAGTCCGTGCCATTTTTCAGGCAGTGGTCGGATGGATTTAGAGAGTAGTTCAATTTTGTCAACGTTTATTGTTAGCTCGCCTGTTCGTGTGTGAAATACGACACCGCTTACACCGATTATATCTCCGACATCAAAGCGACGGTATATAAGGTAAGAGTCAGGTCCAACGCCGTCTCTCCGCACATACACTTGGATACGTCCAGTGCTATCCTGCAGATGTGCGAAACTACTTTTCCCGTGGTTGCGTTTTGTCATTATCCGACCGGCAATATTCACACGGTTTTTCTCATCGGGTGTATCATTGACATCTTGGTATTTTTCGTGTATACCTTGAGTTGTGTGTGTAGGTTCATATTTATGTGGATATGGGTCAATACCGGCATCCCGGATTTCATTTAGTTTTTCTTTTCGTTGACGTATGAGGTCATTGGTTTCGTCCATACTTTCTTCCTCCTTCCTATTCTATGATAATTAACCTAATCTGCTACCTACAAGACTTAGACATGGAAACACCAACCATTTAGCAATATTTGTAGCCTAAATTGCCAGTTTGCGTCCACAATCTGGATGAAGATTAAGTTATTAATTGGGTAATACGCGGGCGGGGAAACCCCGTCCCTATGAAGCCTTACTCCTATGATGAGTCTTATTAGTAGAATTACCTGATTATTTATTTAATCTTCATGCAGATTGTGCTACATAGGCTGCAATTAGATTATTTATAATTATACTCTTATTTTTCCTTCTGTGCAACTTGAATAGTTGCAGGACTTACGCATTTTGCTCGTTATCAGAAGTTCGAGCGTTTAATGTGAATGCCAAACGCGCATTCACCAAGGGAAACCATTTATTGCCCGTTCTTTGCCAAATATAGTAAAGTGACAAATGAATGAGACATTTCACCCTATACACAGATGATGAAACATCCCCAGCGTAGGGGCAAGGTCACCTCGCCCGTTGTGAAATGTTTCACCTCATCTTCAAATAACCCTCAATAAAGACATCTAAATTCCCGTTTAAGACAGAGTCAACGTTTCCTGTTTCAATGTTAGTTCTTGTATCTTTCACGCGTTGATAGGGATGCAAGACGTAAGATCGGATTTGGCTTCCAAAGTCAATATTTCTACGTTCAGGTTGTAGTTTGGCAATTTCCTTATCACGTTGTGCCCGATAAAACAGATACAATCGAGAACGTAGTTCCTTCATAGCAATTTCTCTATTTTTGTGTTGAGAACGTTCATTCTGACACTGTACTACTATCCTTGTTGGTTTGTGTGTAATACGGACAGCAGAGTCGGTTACATTAACGTGTTGTCCACCGGCGCCGCTAGCACGAAAAGTATCAATACGTAAGTCTTCAGTATTGATTTCTACTTCAACACTGTCATCAATTTCGGGGGTGACATAGACTGCTGCAAAAGAGGTATGTCGTCGTTTGTTGAAATCGAAAGGTGATAACCGAATTAGTCGGTGAACTCCAGATTCAGCTTGCAGATATCCATAAGCTGATGGACCGCTGACAAAAAGAGTTGTGCCTTTAATTCCTGCTTCGTCGCCAGGAGTGATATCAGTTATTTCGGAAGTGTATCTATTTTGGTCGCACCAACGTAGATACATTCGCATTAGCATCCCTGCCCAATCTTGTGCATCAACGCCTCCTGCTCCGGGATGAATGCTCAGAATCGCATTGTTATTGTCGAACTCACCATTCAGCATCAGTCGTAATTCGATTTTCTCTAATTGTGTGGTAACTTCCTTTAATCCGCTTTCAATTTCAGGTTCAAAAGTGTTGTCGTTTTCTTCAATAGCAAGTTCCAATAAGGTTTGTAAATCTTCAACTAGACTTGTTACTTTTTCATATTCACCAATTTCATCTTTGAGACTTGATATACGTTGATTTACTTTTTGTACCTGTTGGGAGTTTGCCCAGAAATCTGGTTTCAATGCTTCTTTCTCAAGTTGAGTCAACTCTTGCTGTTTTGATAGCAGGTCAAAGATACCCCCTGAGTTCTTGAAGTTGAGTCGTAATCCTATCTATTTCTGATTTAAAGTCTGTTAACATATTTTCCATCCATTATTTTGAATTCGTTAATTTTGTTATTTTTGATGAGATTAAATCGATTATTCGTACTGCTGTTAAACTAACGCCAGAAAACACGATACAGAGAATTGGAAACCAATCGCCATAACGTGTGTAAAACGTCAGGTTTCCTTCTTTAAGACCGATTTCTGCATTTATGAATTGGTTTTCTGTGTGTGGTGTTACCATCGGTCTTTTTATTTTTCCATATTTGTCAACGACACATGTGTATCCTCCATTGGCACATCTGAAAACGGTGATTCTGTTCTCTACTGCTCTCATTGGAGCCATCGCTAAATGAAGTTCAGGGAATGCAGTACCAACAAACCAAGCATCGTTGGTTAGAATTCCCATTGCATCTGCTCCCTCTTTCACAAACTTCCGAAAATGATTGGGAAATGCAGATTCGAAGCAGATTGATGTTCCTACCCTTATTTTATTTTTTTTTGATTGCTGAACATTTACGATTGGTAACGTATTTAATGACTTTCCGTGTTCATAAGGTTGAAATTGGATAAAGTTCGGTAAAAAGTCTGCTAATGGGACATACTCTCCAAACGGCACAAGGTGCATTTTTGCATATTTACCAACAATCTCACTGTCAGAAGAAACAGAAATGACACGGTTGTATAGATTGCCGAATGAATCAGGATCAGTTGCTCCGATAAGCAACGGTATTTTTCCGATTTGATTTTGGAAATTCCTAAAATGTCTATTGTAGTTTGGTAATTTACCTGACAGGATTTCTCCGCTTACAGAGGTCTCGGGCCAAACTATTAGATCCGGTTTTTCTGAAGCAGCTTTTCTTGATAGGTTGAGGTACTTAGCGAATATACTGGGAAAATTTCCTGCTTGCCATTTTTCAAGTTGTGATATATTACCGGGTACAAGTCCAATTTTCAAGCTGTTTTCTATATCTTCATGCCTATCAATTACGACAAAACCGTGGATAATACACACTATTGTTAAAAGACATGGCACAATAACAGTTATCAGTTCATCGCGCCATCTGCTAAAATTGCAGATGAACTTTGCGATTCCAGCGTTAAAAAAAACGACCAAAAAACTGATACCGTAAACACCTATAATAGAGGCGATCTGAATTCCGTGGGTAAAGTTCCACTGTGAATAACCGATGTTACCCCACGGAAATCCTGTTAAGAGCCACCCTTTGATCCATTCTAAACTAACCCAGATGGATGCGACTGCAGTAGGGTATAATATTCCTGTCCGCCAGGGCAAAATATGGACTAATACTGCAAAGACTGCAAAATAGAGTGCAGTATAACCTACTAAGAGTGTATAACCGAGTAGGGTTGTTAGGATGTGTGCATAAGGATATAGCAGAACAATTGCTAACAATAGACTCGCGAAAAAAACTAACCCTGATATGTACCCTATTAAGAATGAGGATTTCCGACTCACTCTCGTCTCAAGTGCAATCAATAAAGGAATCAATGCGACCCACGCCAGTGGAAAGAAATTGACGTTAGGAAAACTACAAAATAAGAGAATACCTGAACTGCCTGCAAGTAGATAACGATAGCGTTTTACAAAACTCAAAGTCTTTACCATGGATCAAATAAACTTATGGAGATATTATCACACCTATTTGTGAGTGTCAATAGACTCTTTATCACTTTGTATTTTCGTTGATTTTACCGGACATTTTGATTTTTAAAAAAGTTGCAAAAATGTTACGAATTTCTTACAGTTCGTAACATTGGTAAATTGTCTTTCACTCCAGTCTGTGTAAGGCATTGTATCCTGTTTTTTGCATGTGAATTTTTTCTATTTTTGGGCAAAATGTAAAAAATTAAATGTCAAATATATTTTACGTTTTTTACGATTGAAGCAGTTGATATTTTACGAATTTGCATTACATTCTCCTTATTAACTTCATGTTAGTTGTATTATAACTTATATTTTGACATTTGTCAAGTGTAATTTTGACTAAGATTTACAGGATAAGAAATTGTGAACAATAAAAGACCAATCCTCAGCGGTGCGAAAGGTGTATAGAACGTGTGTATCTAATTCCCTAACCTGATGTACCATTCTCTATCTGATATAGGTTTTTTACAGAAACCTTACATACCATTAAGATGAATGTATTGATTTATACAGATAAATTTGGTATACTGATGATATGAAAAATGCACCTTTTACAGACAATTCGATATCAAAGCAAAAATTTAAACCCTCTTTCTCAGGTCATCAAACTTTCCCGTTTCGGTATACTTGGTTAAAAAAGGGGTATGATGCGGTTAAGGAAAATGCCAATGTTTTCACCAACGATAATGCGACGAGTATTTTAGGTGTTGGTAAAAATATGGTACAATCCATTAGACATTGGTGCCGCGTCACTGGCATCATTAAGGTTGTAGGTAAGAATCAGAATGGATTCGCTCCGACTGAACTTGGTCATAACATTTTTAACGATATCAATGGGTTCGATCCTTATTTAGATGATCCTGCTACATTATGGTTAATTCATTGGCAGATTGCATCTAACATAAATCAGGCGACTGGTTGGTATTGGGCGTTTAATATACTCAAGAAAAACCGATTCAATTCAGAAACATTTTCGATAGAATTGCAAGCTTGGGCAAGACTACAGAACGGTTCCATGCGTCCTATTTCATCTAACACACTTCAGCGAGACGTAAATTGTTTTATTCGGACTTACTGCCAATCACATCAGAAAACCGCCGTAGTGGAAGAGTCATTTGACTGTCCGCTCGTAGAGCTCAATTTAGTCCAAAAAATTCCAGATAGTGCAGAGTATGAATTCCAACGTGGCGGGAAAGATACGCTATCTGTTGAGATATTTACGAAAACCTTGATTGACTTTTGGCATATTAAATATAATGAAAGAGACTCACTGCCTTTTACAGAACTTATGAATGTTCCCTTAAGTCCTGGCCGTATTTTCAAATTAGACGAAGACTCAATGACAATATATCTTGAACAGCTTGAAGACCTTACCGAAGGTATACTCAATTATGATGAAACTGCAGATCTAAAACAGGTCTATCGACATAAAGACTATGACGCGAATCAACTATTGAAGAGATATTATGGATAACATACCACTGTCGGAACTCTTTCATATAAAGGGTCGTTATAGACGTTCGGTACACCTTGAGCGCGATTTCTACTCTGAAAACATACTTGACGGTTATATATTAACTGCTACCGCCCGTGAGATGTTATCCCGTATCATAGCAACATTTGAGTATGAGGAAATGTCTAAAGCTTGGTCCCTTACCGGACCTTATGGATCAGGAAAATCTGCATTTGCCCTCTATGCAGCAAAGTTGCTTGGACATATTGACTCACCAACAACGCAGCAAGCAATTGAAAAGTTAAAGAATAGTGATACATCACTTTACGAACGATTCATCAACTTAAACGGCAACGGTAGTAAAACGTCCTCTGGATACTGTCCAGTGCTTATATCTGGTGAACGTGCACCACTCTCAATCGCTCTCTTACGTGGTTTGGATCGCGGAATTTCTAACGTGAATCGATCACACCTATCATTATCACTTCGTCAGGAAGTAAGCGGTCTATTAGAGAAAACAAGTAATGATAATTTGCCATCAGCATCTGAGGTAACACACTTATTTGAATCTGCAACTGATCAGATATGTGACTCAGGTGGATCTGGCGTGTTGTTGATAATTGATGAACTCGGCAAGTTTCTTGAATTTGCAGCGCAACATACATCACAAGGTGATATGTTTATCCTGCAAAGTCTTGCTGAATTAGCAGACCGAAGTAATCCAACACCTCTATTCCTATTGACAATTCTTCATCAAGTTTTTGAGGCGTATGCAGAACGGACTGCACAATCACAGCGAGAAGAATGGGCAAAAGTTCAGGGACGCTTTGAAGATGTTGTATTTGCTGAATCCACAGAACAGGTTCTCCGTTTAGTCGGTTCTGCGCTTGAAACGTCTACGCAAATGGACTTGAGAGACTACATTCATATCCCAAGAGAATTGGGATTTAAACCGCGCTATCTTAGGGGTAATGAATTCACGGAACTCTTGGGGGACTGTCTTCCTTTACATCCAACAGTTGCCTTGCTCATCGGACCTTTTTTCCGTAGGTTTGCACAAAACGAACGTTCACTATTTGCTTTTCTTAGTTCCAGCGAACCGAACGGATTACAAGATTTTCTTTCACAACAGCATTACGATGGAAACTTACTCCCGATGTATACGCTTGCTGATCTATACGATTATCTTGATGTTACGCAAGGGAATGAGTTCTTCACCTCAAGTAGCGGCAAGAAATGGGCAGAAATTGAAGCGGCGATCATGCAACTGTCAGATCCTTCTGATATGACATTAAAACTGATAAAGACTATTGGGTTACTCGGTATAGTTCGGGAAGCAATTCCTAACCTGAAAGCATCAGAACAATTTCTACGTTATGCCTTAGGAGATGACTCAGAGGGGTTTGACACTGAGTTTTCAACTGCTCTTGCGACTTTGAAAAGACGTTCAATTGTTACTTACCGTAGACATAACGATGTATATGTTTTATGGGAAGGCAGCGATATTGATATTGAAGAAAAACTCAGGGAAGCGGCATCACATGTTGATATCAAAGCTGCACTTGCTTCTGAACTATCACAGTTTATTCCTGCGCGTCCATTAGTTGCAAGGAGACATCTGTACCAAACAGGGACGCTCCGTTATTTTACTATTCGCTACACAGATCTTGAGAGCTTTGATGATAATCTTAACGATCCGATTGATGATGCAGATGGTCTCATTCTTTATACTTTACCTGCAAACGGATATGAGGTAGCGCAATTTACAGAAAAAGCGAGTAGCAGTAACTTAATAGAACGTCAGGAAGTCTTAATTGCTATCCCGCGATCAATTGGATTCTTAGTCGAGGTTGTTGAGCAACTTGCTCGATTGCACTGGGTAACTGAAACCACACCAGAACTTTCAGGTGATGCTATAGCAAGACGCGAGCTTTCTATACGACTTAAGCAGGTAGAACAGGATGTATCCAATCGGTTAGGGGTGATTTTTAGTGCCAATGCTAAAGAAATGTGTATCTGGTATAATAAAGGACAACCGACCAATATCGAATCTGAACGTGCAAGAAACAACTATCTATCCACTATCTGTGATGAGGTATACGAGAAGACACCCATAATTCGAAATGAACTTATTAATCGTCGCAAGATTTCTGGAGTTTCAACATCAGCATGCAAAAAACTAATTCAAGCAATGCTTGAGAACGGAGAGAAAGAAAGTCTTGGTATTGAAGGGCATCCTCCCGAAATGAGTATCTACCGTTCCCTCTTATTGGATTCGGAGATACACAAGTCTGTTTCTGGTGCTTGGGGATTCTATCCACCTAACGAAGATGATAAAAACAAATTGCATCATACATGGCAGGCAATTGAGGAGTTCCTCAACGAATGTGAAGATATGAGACAACCTTTAGAAGACCTATATGCACACCTTATGAGACCACCGTACGGGGTACGAAGTGGACCTCTTCCTATTCTGTTGTGTGCAGTGATTTTACATTATAGGACAGAAATTGCTCTCTACGAAAACGGATCTTTCGTTGCTGATATGTCTGTACCTGTGTTTGAACGCTTGCTAAAAGCACCACAACAATTTGAACTGAAACGATTTCGGATGGCAGAAGTCCGTGCTGATCTATTCTCGCGTTTTCTAAAATTACTCAATCAACCTATGGAGACAGATGCCCCGGATCTGTTGACAATTGTCACACCATTAATGCATTTTTATGCACAACTTCCAAATTATACTCAGAAGACACAAGAATTGAGTGATGCAGCTAAAAACTTTCGAGAAGTAGTGGAAAAGGCAAATGAACCCGATGAATTGCTCTTTAGAGAGTTACCTCAAGCATTTGGATTTCGTAGTTTTGGTACAGAGGTTTCAGATGTACAAACTGTAACAGGTTTTTTCAATAAGTTACAAGATGTCTTATTCGAATTAGGTAGTGCTTATGACCAACTTCTCAACTCACTTGAACGGATGCTTGCCGATGCATTTAATCTGAATGTTTCTAAAGAGCAACTCCGAACTGAATTGGCAACGAGAGCTGAACCTTTGTTAGAAGTAGTCATTGAAACGCAACTCAAAGGTTTTTTAATTCATCTTTACAGTGAATGGCATGATTTCAAAGGTTGGATTGAATCGGTTGGAACTTTTCTCGCTAAGAAACCACCCGCATCTTGGGCAGACACAGATAAGACGGAATTTGAGATTAATCTATCTCAACTTGTAAGAAAATTCAGGCATTTTGAGTCGGTATTTTATGAAAAAATAAAACACGCTCCATCTACAGGTGATACTATCAGGATAGGAATAACAACACCGAATGAACAGGAACAGGAACGGGTTGTCTTTTTACCACAAAGAGCTGGTAACAGGTTTGAGGCGTTAGAACATAAGATTCTTAGGTTATTTGATGAATATAACCTTGACAATAACTCCGATCTGAAACTTGCAATTATAGCGAGGATATCAAAGAAAATAATGCAAGATTTTGAAAAAAACTGATTTGATTAAATCATTGCATTGTGTTATAGTTATTGCTTAGGAAAACTTGAAAGTTTTGAGTAGGATGCAACAAAACCAAAAGTAACCTAAACACAGTATGGAGTATAGTACTGCAACCCAAAAAGACTACATCACGGGAGTCAACATGGCACAGAAAACACGTCATCTTCTGGGTCTATCAGGTGGGAAAGACAGTTCAGCACTTGCTGTCTACATGCGGGACAGAGTTCCAGAAATGGAGTACTTTTTTACTGATACCGGTAAAGAATTACCAGAGACCTACGAGTTCTTGGATCGTCTTGAAGCATTCCTCGGCAAACCGATTGCACGTCTCAACGTAGAACGCGATTTTGACCACTGGTTGACGTTACACGGTGGATTGTTACCCTCATCCCAAGTCCGTTGGTGCACCATCAAACTCAAAATCAGACCTTTTGAGGAATATGTTGGTGAAGATAAAGCGTATCACTACATCGGCATCCGTGCTGATGAAGATCGTGTCGGTTACAAACCGTTGAAAACATCCAATCTTCAAAACATTATTCCTAAATATCCATTCAAAGAGGACGATATCACTAAGGAAGATGTCTACCGAATCCTTGAGGAGAGCGGCCTCGGTTTACCAGACTATTACCAGTGGCGCACACGTTCTGGGTGCTATTTTTGCTTTTTCCAACGTAAATCTGAATGGGTGGGACTCTTAGAGCAGCATCCTGACTTGTTTGAACTTGCAAAAGGTTATGAGAAGTTTAACCCAGAAACAGGAGAACGGTTTACGTGGAGTCAAGGTGAGAGTTTAGAGGAATTGGCAGATCCAGAACGGATAGCGGAAATCAAGGCAAATACTGAGAAGGCAAAGGCATCTAAGAAAAAAGAGAAACCGAATCGCCGACTGATAGAAATCCTTACCGATGTTCACGATGATGAAGATGATGAGGATCCTTGTTTGGTTTGTCATAAATAGAATGAATGTGATATACTGAATTGATTCTTGGGAATTTGTTTTTTATGTTCCATTGAAAATTTGTAACTTAGCAAAATAATTTATATTTGTCAAAATGGAGAAAAAATGGAAATACAAAATGGCAGTTGGAATGCGGGACGTGTTTTCCAAGCATTAGGCCGTATAGGTTACCATCCAGCCTCTGCCCTCTTGGATATTGTAGATAACTCTGTGTCGGCAGGTGCTACTAATGTTTTAGTCAAGCTAAATGGAAAACGTGAAGAACGGTCTGAAGGTCAGCGTGGTAGGTCTCGATCAGTCTTAAATTCATTTTCCATTATAGATAACGGTTATGGTATGGATGCAGATGGATTACATAACGCTCTCACTCTAGGATCGTCAAAAGAACAATATAATGAGCACACTCTATCAAAATTCGGAATGGGTTTAAAGACAGCTGCATCATCTCTTGGTAAAAGGTTAGAAATAATATCACGTTCTAATGAAGATTTAGACAAAGTTCACAAAGTTGTATTGGATCAAGATTTAATTGATCAGCATAACAAATATGTTTACGGATTAGTAGAACCTACAGAAGATGATTTAAAAGAACTGGATGCTTGCACTGAAAAAAAATGTGGCACTTTGATCCATATTACCAATTTACACACGAATTCTTTACCTCGTGCTTCTGAGATAATTGATAAACTAAAGAGTGAAGCTGGAGTGATCTATTATTACTATTTGAAAGGCATCGCTGAAGGTGCTGAACAACTCTCGTTGAAGATTGACAATAACGATGTTGCACTTTAGATCCGTTGTTTGTAGACGAAATTGACACTGATAACTCGGAGTTAGACGAGTATAAATGGAACGGTCTTCAGCCGGAGTGGATTACAAAGTCACAGGCGATTCAACTTGACTCCACCGACAGCATAACTGCACGAGTTGAGATGACGCAACTCCCACATCCACCCAGCGTAAATCAGAAAAAACTTATGAGTCAAGGTAAGTGTCGTGCTCATTATCTTATTGGATCAGGAAATTACGGTTTTTATATATATCGGAACTGGCGTTTGATTTCGTGGGCAGAGAGTCTTGGTTTCGTTCCACAAGATCAGGATTTATACGCCTTTCGTGGTAGGTTGTTAATAAACAGTAATGCGGACGATGTCTTAAACATTGATGTTACGAAAAGCCGTATACACCTTTCGGAGATTGCTCGCGATCAGCTTAAAGATGTAATTCCGGGTGCAGTTAATAAGAGCCGTACCGCTTGGAAAACCGCGCATCGCGTTACGGTAGCGGCATCCAAGCAAGGCCCACACGATATGGCAAATCAGGAGTTAAATCGAATATCACACCTTCAAGACGATGAAGAGAGACGGGATGAGGAAGTTGCTCCTTCCCACGAAAGAAAGCAGTTGGAACAACGCCGCACGAAAGCAGTTAAGGCAAAACCGATAACTGCTGAAGACAAACAACGTGTTGACGAAACGGGGTATCGCGTCCTCTATGTGGAAACGCTAGAAAACAACCAAGTATGGGAGAGAGCGCACGATCCGACGCATGGGCTAATCGTCAGAGTCAATAGCTCACACAGTTTCTGTCGAAATATTTTAGATGTTGTTTCCGATAACAGTAATCTGCTGAAGATAATAGATGTTCTCTTCTTTGCAATTGCAAAGGGTGAGTATGACCTCGTTTATAAATCAGAACACAATGATGATGAAATTGAGGAAATTATGACAGAGTATCGGGAGAGGATTGGCGGAACACTATTAGATATAATTCGGAAAATTAATCTAACAGACTTTCTTGCGGACGTATGAGAAATGCTACGGAGCGGGTGCTGGCAAGAATTTTTGATGTCACTATCGCAAAACAAAGTCAGTTTTTGTATACGATTTACGGGGTTCTGGATAATCACGCCACGCTCTACGTCGGATAGACGAGAGCAAAGGCGGGTCCCCTTAATAGACTCACGCAACACTTGTCTGATTCGTATGGTAATACCTATCTTCAGCGTCTTTCACATCTATATCATTACGAAGAGGTACCACTGGAGAAAGTTGAATTTGTCGCTGTAAGATTCACACCGGCAAAAATGTTCCAAATTGAGAGTTCCGCATATCGCGAAGCAGTAGAAAACTTGGTGCAACTGAGATTACTCAATTGGGTAACTGACCAGAAACTGAAGATAACTATCGTTTCGCGAACACGTGGAAACGCATATAACAGACTTCAAGATATTCAAGCAGAAGCAGATAGAATTTCTGGTACTTTGGAATCTTGGATTTTGGAATGTTATCAATAGTGTCTGCTAATATGGGATGAGGAAATGGTTGTTAGTCAACTTTTCAACAAATTATACTTACCAAAACCAAAGTCGATATTAGAAATCATAAACTGAAATGAACCAACCCAAAGCCACCTTAGTCGGCATTGCAAACGTTAATCCTCTCTCACGCGTAAAATGGTATAATTCTTAACATGACACCATACGATGAGATCGTGAAGCATCTGATGGGGTGGCTCATCAATGAGTTCACCATTGTATCTTGGCACTCCCGATGTCCAAGTCTTAGAAACACTGGATACGAACAACATGTTATTGTCCTTCACCACGACGTTTTATGTATCATGGCATGATAAAATCGTTATCCTATATATGGTTGAGGTCCAAGTCTCATCGTTAAAAACTGTATTAGATAGCAATCAGTATAAAGATGGAGATTGTGATTGAAAAATAAAAAACAACTTTTCTATGAACTATACTCCGCCTCAACAGAAGGTGATGTTGATGAAATCATAAATATTTATCCTGACATTTTTCAACCTAAAAATTGGTGCCCTCTTGGGGAAAATTGTGACTATTTTGGTGTCATTGAAAACCAACAATCCACTCCAATCGCAGCACTAATTGAGAAAATCACAAACTCAATTGATGCTGTCTTAATGAAGAAATGTTTGGAGCATGGTATTGATCCAAAGTCTTCAGATGCACCAAAATCTATGGAAGAAGCCAGAACTGATTTCTTTCCAAATCATGAACATTGGGATTTGGCAAGAGCAAGAAATAAACAAGCAGAATGTATCCAAATCCTTGCCGATGGACCGAAGCGTAACACATCCTTAATAATATATGATGATGGTGAAGGACAACTTCCTCAAGATTTTAAAAACACTTTCTTGTCGTTATTGCGCGGAAATAAGAATGAAATTCACTTTGTCCAGGGTAAATACAATATGGGTGGTAGTGGTGCAATTGTTTTTTGTGGTGAAAAACGTTACCAGTTAATTGCATCAAAACGTTATGATAACAGCGGAGAATTCGGTTTTACGCTAATCCGTGAACACCCTCTAAGCAATGCGGAGGAAAAGACTCGGAAGAATACTTGGTATGAATACTTAAAGATAAAAGATAAGATTCCTGCCTTTGATATTACTCAACTAGATTTAGGTTTGTATAAGAGGAAGTTCACTACAGGCACGATCATTAAACTGTATTCTTACGATTTACCCTCTGGAATTTCTGATATTTCAAGGGATTTAAACCAGAGTATTAATGAGTATTTATTTGAACCAGTTTTACCTGTGTATACAATTGAAAGTGAAAAGCGTTATCCTCAAAGCTCGTTACGTAGGGGGTTATACGGATTAAAACGAAGATTAGAACAAAATAATGATAAATATATTGAAATGTTTTTTTCTGAAGAATTTAATGATGATCTATTTGGTTACATGAAAGTAACATGTTATGTCTTCAAAACCAAACTTGATGTTCGATCAGTTAAGGAGACTAAAGAAACTATTCAGCGCGAATTCTTCAAAAACAATATGTCAGTTTTATTTTCTATCAATGGACAGGTACACGGACATTATACATCTGAATTCATTACTAGATCTTTAAAGTTTAATTTACTGAAACAACATCTGTTGATTCATGTAGATTGTAGCAACATGAAACTTGCTTTCCGTAAAGAATTGTTTATGGCATCTCGTGATCGATTAAAAGTTGGTGAAAAGACAAGGTCATTACGAAAATACTTGGCAGATAAACTTGGTGACAAAAATGGACGCTTAGCTGAAATCAACAAACGGCGAAAAGATTCAATAACTGTTGAGAGTGAGGATACAAAAGAACTGATAAAAACTTTTGCAAAGAATATCGTTAGAAACGAAGACTTGCTGAAATTGCTGGACCAAACATTAAATCTTGACTTGAAAACTAAAGGTAAACACAATAAAAATACCAATGACTCAACCGAGAGAAAAACGAGGAAAAAGGAACCTGAACCTTTTAATCCACAACGATTTCCCGCAATCTTTAAACGCAGGACCAGCGAAAAATCAGTACAAGAGGCAGTGACAATACCGATGGGTGGAGAAAAAACAATTCTATTTGATACTGATGTTGCTAACAATTATTTTGATCGTATAGAAGAACCTGGAGAACTGAAAATTGCTATTCTTCATTACAAAGTAAATGAAACAGAGGGGGGCAATGCACATGGAAAAGTTGAAAGGATTGAAGATGTATTCAATGCACGCAAAAGCAGTCCACAAGATGGAACAATCAAGATACATCTTAACCCAAAAGAGACTGTTAATGTTGGAGATGAGGCGAGAATTAAAGTAAGTTTAACAGGTCCCACTGAAGATTTAGAGGAAATATTCTGGGTAAAAATTAGCGAATCTAAAGCAGTTCCCGAGCCTTTAACAGAACCCAAAGAAAGAGAAATTCCAACTTTAGGGTTACCTGAACTGGCGTTTGCTTATCAAGAAGAAAGACCTGAGAGAAACGGTGAATTAACTTGGGAACAAGTGGCTGAGGCAACAGGCGAGGATATGGATTTCGGTACTGTAATGTATCCAATGGTGAACGGTGAGAAATTAGAAAGGGTGTATATCAACATGGACAGTAAGGTTTTAAAGAACTTTCATGCTAAAAATAGGAATCCAAGCGAGGAACAAATTGATATAGGCAATCGAAAATATGTTGCATCTGTGTATGCTCACACACTGTTTCTTTACTCAATTACAAAAGCACATAAGTATCAGATAGTACAAGAAAGTGAAAACGGATCAGATTTAAATATTGAATTGGAGACCTATCTAAAAGAGGTGTTTTCAAGTCATTACGCAGAATTTATTCTAAACTTCGGTGCTGATGAGATCATGCAGCTGTTAGAAGAATAATCTACCATCCGCCTTTTCCTCTCCAACACCACCAAAAACTTCCCTTGACCACCCCATCAAGTATAATCAATAAAACAACCTAAAAGTTAAGGCATACGACTGAGCATGGCACAATAATGACGAGATAGTAAAGCATCTGATGCCCCGTTATGCCTATGAGTTCGCCATGCTATCCTTTAGCATGTCCGATGTCAAAACCTTAGAGGCACTTGATACGGAACAACATGTTGAAGGTGCTTTGCAATGATATGACATTTAAGGTGTTCTTGTGAAACTTATATCGGATGAAATGATGCAAGAATCTCCTTTTATTGAACACTTAATGCAGAAATATTCGGAAGTGTAAACTGGTGCAGTAAGCGGCACTGAAATTGTCCCGTTCGTTCTCCTACCAGATAGTGAAAACAGCATCATCGTTTTCACTCGTGTGAATACGCGTCTAACCCCAATGACTTTGATGGTGCTGCACGTTACCCATATTATTACGGAATTAGTCGTTTTGGGATTGATTAAGTAAAATCGCTATAAACATAGATTTAGACTGAATTTATCGCTTGTTTTAATTACTAATTCATGATACAATATAGATAGGTTTTAGGGGGTTATGAACCCCCTAAATGAACAAGAAAAGACGAGTTGTTTTTTCTGATGTTCGGTTTATTTGATTATTGTATCAGAAATTCATCAGAAAAATCAACTCCTAAAGAGGAGTACCTGATGAATTTAGTAAAAATCATGGAGAGATTCCCTGACCAAGAGAGTTGTATTGACCATCTTGAGGGAATACGTTGGGGTAATAAACCCCGTTGTCCGAAATGTGAGGGTCCCGAACCTGAAACGCAAAAAAGAGAACGGCATAGGTAGAATAGGACGCTGGCATTGTTCTGATTGTGGTGCTTCGTTCAAGGTTACCAGTGGCACAATCTTTGCTGGAACAAAAATACCGCTACAAAAGTGGTTTTTAGCGATCTCGTTGATGGTAAACGCAAAGAAAGGTTTATCATCTTGTCAGTTGGCAAGAGATTTAGGGTTGAAACAAAAAGCTGCTTGGTCTATAATGATGAAGATACGAACTGAAATGGCAAAGAAGTCTTCTCTTTTGTCGGGAATCGTTGAAGCTGATGAAACTTATGTCGGTGGTAGAGACAAGAAAGACTATGACCGAACAGTAGATGAACCTCGCAAGCGTGGTCGCGGAACAATGAAAGACGCTGTTATCGGTGCTGTCTCACGTGCTGGACACGTCATCGATCAATTGATACCTGACATCACTGGAGAAACGATTGCTAATTTTATTCGTGATAACGTAGATACGGAGAACTCTAAACTCTACACGGATCAGTCCAAAGGATACAACACTATCGGTAAAGAGATAGAGCATGAAACCCTAAACCGAAGTAAGAAGTGGGAGAAAGGTGGCATGCATACCAACACCATTGAAGGATTTTGGTCATTCATCAAGCGTGCATGGTATGGAACACACCACCACTACGCAACAGGATACACGCCACTGTATCTCGCAGAGGCGTGCTACAAGTATAACTATAGGAGCATTGACATTTTCAATAAGTTTGTCAATGATAGTATAAGATGAATATCCCAAAACGACTAAGTCCGTTTACTAATATATCAGTTCGTCCACCACTTGCACTGTGTCCAATTCTATAGGGTCGTTCAAGTTCTAAATGTTCGGGTTTGTATCCTTTGTCTAATAGTCGATGCACACACTCAAACACTACAAAGTTCTCATTCTGTGAGAAGTTGCATGTTTGGTGTTCGTGAACTTCTAATCCATCAGGGTAAATAATTTCTTTTTTATCAAAGTCAACTTTTAAGGTTGTTCCAGCAATTGATTTTTGAAAGATGTCACCTTTTTCTGTGAAACCGAGTGTTTTGAGTAAGTCTTTAAAGTTGGTTTTCGTTATCATAGCGATATGCCTGTGATAAGGTTACTCAAAGGGTTGCAGTGTGCCGTCTTGGACTATCAACACTTTCGGTTCATAGATGGCATCTCCATCAGCATTGAAAGAGAACTTACCGAAAAGTGTGTCAAAATCTTTAATATTCGCGAGTGCGTCTCGGATTGCAGTTGAATCTTTTGCGTTTGCATTCTTAATTGCCTCTGCTAAAATATAGACAGTGGTATATGATGCTGTGGCAAAAGCATTTGGTTCGATACCGTAGGTGTTGGTATACTTCTGAACGAAGGCTTGGTTTCCGGGCGTGTCGTCTGTTGGGAGCCAACCGATGAATGTGATTGCGCCTTCAGCAGCGTCACCCGCAACTTGGACCTCAACGTCGGTTAAGGAGCTGACGATAAAAGGAACAGATATACCGAGTTCGTGTGCTTGAATCAATATTCCCGGTTTTTCTGGTGGCAATGCGGAGACAAAGACTGCGTCTGGATTTCCTTTTTTTATTCGCGTTAATTGTTCGGAGAAGTCTGTATCGCCGCTCTGAAATGTCTCTGGTGTGAGTGCTTCAATACTGTATTCGGTGAATGCTTGCTGTAATACCGCTTCTCTATCCGAGGAGAAGACATCGTTTTTGTCGTATAACGTTGCGACTTGTTGGTATCCGAGTATTGCATGGGTTGTCTCAACACCTATGGGAATTACGACATCTGTCGTAAGGGCAACGCGAAACACATAATCACTGATTGCGCCAAGGCCACGGGAACCTGATGTAGAACTAATTGCCACGATTTGATTGTCTCTTGCAACTGGAAATGCTGCTTGAGCTGCGCTTGAGGAAGCGGGACCGATTATAACAGACACGTCGTCTACATGAATCAGTTTATTGAAATCCTCAACTGCTCCTTCTGGGGTGCTAGTGCTGTCTTCATAAATGAATTTCAATTGGGTGTTAGCGAGTTGTGTCGTGTTTATTTCATCAAGAGCGTGGTTGTAGCCTTGTTTCATGAGTTTACCTGCATCAGCTAAGTGACCTGTCAAAGGCAAGACGACTCCGATGGTTATCTGGTTACTCTGATTTTTTGTGGAGGATTGGATGATTTCGGTTACCTGATCACATGCAGATAATCCGGCTATCAGTGTGGCAATTGCAATAATAAGTGTGAATGTTTTCAATTTGTAAATCCTTTTATAGTTTGTTTTTTCCATAGTTGTTCTTTCCTCTTTCTTGTATGTCTTTGACTAAGCACTTAAAATAAAATTAATTATACACAATGCGTCTTGAGAATTCAACTGAATTTAAGGAGTCATCAGTTTGGTATGTGCGGTTTCCTAACCGCACCGTAGGCATCATTTTAAGAAGATAAATCTAATCAGTTAGTGTCCTCAGTTCCGTATGATGATTAAGATATAAATTGGGTAATATTTCAACGGGCAACGAATTGCCCTACTCTGACCCCGTCCGTTTGTATTAGGGCAATTCATTGCCTAAACAAACTAATCTGGAATTTGAATCACTTCGTGACTTAGTATACTCTGGCTTATTGCTTCTAAAATGCGCATGTTTTGATATGCATCTTCAAGACTTGAATGCGGTTGTGTGCCTGCTTGTAATGATGCCGCCCAATGTCGCATCTCTTCAAGGTAACCGGGTCTATTTATACCGTGATATGCTGTGTTGAGATTCCATTCTTCAGAAGGGGTATCTGCATATCCCCCGCCGTGCCCAAGCCATGTTGGCACGCGGTAGCGACGTAGTTTTCGTGTCTCAAACACTTGAATTGCTTGATTATTTGTCCCTTTAATAAATACCATCGCTTCCAAGACGGGACCGGTACCGAGTGTCATTGTGCCAGTCCCACCGCTTTCGTAGCGTAGATTTACTGACATGGATACAGACCCCGTAGGTGGGTCAATTTCACCTATCGCATAGACTTCACTGACCTGTCCCATAAAGAATCGCATACAATCTGTTGGATGAATGACTTGGTCCAGCATGAAGTGCCATGCAAAAGGTGATCCTGCTTGATTGACGCGTGGTCCCGGTGCAAGGTAACGTGTATGATATTGGCATGCTTTACCGAATTCGTCTTCGTCGATAAGACGTTTTGCGATCTGATGTGCGGGTGCATGCCGCCACATTGTTCCGACCATACCTGTCTTCCTAGTTTCAGCAGACGCATTGACCAACATTTTTGCACCCTCTGAAGTGGTTGCTGGTGGTTTCTCGGTATAAATATGGTATCCGTTCTTTAGACATGCAATGCCGATGTCACGATGCAGTTTGTCTTCAGGTCTACCGACAACGGCAACGGCATGAAGGTCTTCATTCTTGAACATCTCATTATAGTCGGTGTAATGGCGTAAAGCACCGAATTTTCGAGCGTTTGCCTTTGCTTTTTCTTCTACAAGGTCACATGTAGCGATAAATTCAAACTCTGGAATATGTGGTATACACTGTTGTAAAATGGATGACATTGGACCACATCCGATAAAAGCAACTCTAATTTTTTCCATTATTTAATACTCCAAATAAGTGTTTTCTTCTTCCTGAATTTGCTAATCATCCGTTGAGTCATTAGATTGCGTCTTGCGTTGATCTAGTTGTTTGCGTGCCATCACTTCAATATAATCTGTGATCTTTTCATGTGCACGCATTGCTCGCCAACCGATGACTAACCATAAAACTGTTGTTATAATACCAATCAGAAATGTCAATGCGGCTAATTCACTCATCATTTTCTCCTTTTATGGTAGAATATGGAATTAATTATACAGTCAACATCGGCAGAATGCGCGTTTAGCATTCTGCATTGATAAGGAAATCCCATCTACCTGGGGATGAGAGTGTATACTTATTTCCAAATTTCACCATAATTGATGTCCTAATCACAAATTGGTGTAAAAGGGCGTAGTGAGATTGAAGTTTCTCCAGTTGTAATCAATTCAGCGATAAGTTTTCCTGTTATGGGTGCAAGCAAGATACCGTTTTTAAAATGTCCCGTTGCAATGATAACGTTTTCATGTCCTGGTAGATAGCCGAGACATGGACCTTTTTTGTAATATGGACGTAACCCAGACCAAGTCTGCACAAAAGCACTATTTGTCATTTCAGGTGCGATCAATACAGCGGCATCAATCATCTGTTTGACACCATCAACCGTAGTCGTTTTATTGTATCCGACGTATTCTACTGTTGCTCCGAGTAGTATCTTACCATCTGTGCGTGGTACGATATAGATACCGAGTCCATCTATTGTGTGTTGAAATAGTTGGGGTGTCGTTTCAAGAAGAACGATCTGTCCCTTGACTGGCAAAACTGACATGTGTAGGTCAAGTAGCGTTGTCAGGTTACTTGTCCAACATCCTGCAGCGATGACGAATGTATCGGCATATATCATATCGCTGTTGACAATCGTTGTTACAACTTTTCCATTTTCTCTGACGAAACCGGTGACAGGATTACCTAACACGAATTTCGCACCGTGTTTGGCTGCCCCGTTTGCTAATGCAGTGACCATTTTTGGGTTGCGAACATGCCCATCTTCAGGGAACAGTACAGCACCTGCAATTGATTCTGATATAGCAGGTTCTAACTTCCGTGCTTGTTTTGAAGTAAGAGTTTCTGCGGAGAATCCACGGTTAACTCTCCGTTCTGCTAATCCGATCAAGTCTGCTGCTTCAGTTTCGTCAAAATAGACTGAGAGTGTGCCGGATCGGATGAATTCTATGTCAATATCCGTTTCTGATTTTAGTTCCTCAGATAGGGATAGATACAATGCAAGGCTTTCTCGGCATAGCATAGGATAAGGTTCATGCGTTGATGCATGAGATGTGAGTATACCAGCCCCAGCCCAAGATGCTTCTGTACCGACTCGTGCTGCTTTTTCAATTAGGATTACATCAACGTGTCTTTTTGAGAGTTGATATGCAATTGCACATCCTATTATCCCACCACCGATAATTGCTACATCTGCCCGATTCTGTTTCAATCATCTACTCCACTTTTAGACTTGACTTTATTTATTTGAATAGTTTATCATGGTATAGGTAATTTGTCAATTTGACGTTATAACTATGTGTATAAAAGTAAATGACAGACAAAAGGTAAGGATTTTGAATGACACTTGGAAAGGTTACTGGGACGGTCGTAGCAACACAGAAGGATGAGAAGCTTGTTGGTAGTAAACTACTGATTGTCCAGGATGTAAATTTAGATGGTGAATTAGAACGTAAATACACGGTTGCAGTGGATGCTGTTGGTGCTGGGATTGGTGAGATTGTGTTGGTTGCGACTGGTAGTTCAGCGCGTCAGACGCATGTAACCAGCAACAAACCGGTTGATGGTGTTGTGATGGCAATCGTTGATACCATTGAGGTTTGTGGTGAAGTGCGCTACATGAAATAGAGAGAACGACTGAAATGGAACAGGTGCAATTGTTCCGGGAAAAAGCAGTCGATGATGAACTGCCGTTTAAA
Source organism: Candidatus Poribacteria bacterium (assembly GCA_965208245.1). GTDB lineage: Bacteria > Poribacteria > WGA-4E > WGA-4E > WGA-3G > MSPOR6. The sequence goes on along the minus strand of OZ242325.1, from coordinate 2,552,700 downwards.
TTGGAGTTAATCAAGCAGATAGGATGGTTGGTGCGACTTCGCTGGATTGCAATTGGTGGTGTTTTTTTCACTGTGACGATTGCGAATTTAGTTGGGGATATAATTTCGCGCCCCATTCCGTTGTATATCATTGCTGCGTTGATGGTGCTGTATAACTTTGAACCTCAGATGTATCGTAAAGCACCTGAGCAGCAGCGGCTTAGTTCAATTAGACGTCAAGCTTGTATTCACATTATCCTTGATCTGTTTTCATTAACTGCACTTATCCACTTCAGCGGTGGTGTTGAAAATCCTTTTATATTTTATTTCGTATTTCACTTAATTATTGCAAGCATAATCCTATCAAAACGCGTCAGTTATATTTTGGCGGCGTTGAATACAGTTCTTCTCAGTTCACTCATTTTTCTGGAGTATTTTGAGATCATACCCCATTACTCTCTAAAAGGCTTTCTACCCGATGGTTTATGGCGGAATCCTGTTTATATTTTTGGTGTGCTTTTCGTCTTTACCAGTACTCTTTTCTTTTCTGTATATTTGGCAACGACAATCACACAGACAGCGAGAGAACGCGAGGCAGATAGGAATCGGATGGAACAGCAGCTTATCTTTTCTGAAAAGATGGCAACCATTGGTGAATTGGCTGCTGGGATTGCACATGAGATAAACAATCCTCTTGATGGTCTCTTAAACTGTATTCTCCGTATACAGCGGGATCCTGTGAATGTAAAACAGACACAGGAATACCTCGATTTGATGGAAGAAGCAATCAGACGTATTGAGGCAACGATCGGTAAGTTATTAGATTTTTCAAGACCGCATGAACTTTTACTCACAGCTGTCAATATTAACGAAGTTGTTAATGAAACAATTGGGTTGCTTGAATACGGTGCCTTGGAGAAAGGCATACACATTGAAACAGGCTTTCAGGAACAGCTTGCACGACTGCACGGTGACAAGCATCTCTTAGAACAGGTCGTCCTCAATCTTTCGTTGAACGCAATTACGGCAATGCCTGGAGGGGGAACACTCCGATTTGAGACGGGGGAGATGCGTTTAGACCCGTTGATAAGACAACCGATTGTGTTTGTGAAGGTTATTGATACAGGTATCGGTATCTCTGCATCTGTTCAAGACAGGATTTTTGATCCATTTTATACAACACAGGTTATGGAGAAAGGTACTGGATTGGGTCTGTCAGTTTCTGACAGAATTGTACGCCAGCATCAAGGTGTCATTGAAGTAGAGAGTGAAGAAGGTAAAGGGTCGACATTTACGGTAAAATTGCCAATTGCACGTGAGCATAAACAGGAGGTGTGACATGAAAGTGCTTGTTGTTGATGATGAAAAATTGAAACGCATGACGTTAAGGGATGATCTGCGCGAATCTGGATATGATGTCATAGCGGTAGAATCGCCTCTGATAGGTCTCCAACTCTTACAACAGGAAGCATTTGATGTGTTAGTGACCGATTTGCGAATGCCTCAGATGCATGGCATTGACTTCCTGAAAAACGTAAAGAAAGAACATCCCCATATCACTGTAATCGTAATGACAGCTTATGCCAGCGTTGAGACAGCGGTTGAAGCATTGAGATTCGGTGCATATAATTATATCAGAAAACCATTTTCAAGTGATGCGTTGATCTCTATGCTGGAAAAACTGAAAGCTTTGAAGGGGAAGACCTCATTAGAGATGTCAAAATCGTCTGTAAAAGCGAGTGTAAGAAATCCTGAGTCCTCACTTTACCATACACTCATCGGAAAGAGTCAACAGATACAGGAGATATTTGATCAGGTACCGAAAATAGCAGCTGCAGACAGCAACGTAATGATTTACGGAGAAGAGGGTACAGGTAAATCCCTATTGGCAAAAACGATACATCTTCAGAGTTCACGAAAGCATGCGCCTTATGTAAGTCTGAATTGCTACGGTCTCAATGCCGATGCTGTTGAATTAGAATTGTTTGGAGATGAATCCCGGCAAGGAAAACTACAACTATCAACGGATGGTACACTTTTTATCGCGAATGTAAACACAATTCCCATTTCTTTACAAGCGAAACTCTTAGCGGCTTTAGAGGATAAATCGTTAGCAGTGCAATCTGAGGAAAAGCCTCTTGCAATTGATGTACGTATTATTTCAACGAGTCGTGAGAATCTTAAGGATCGGACCAGAAGTGGTGAATTCCTTGAGGATTTCTATTATCAATTGAATGTCATTCCTCTGTATTTACCTCCGCTTCGTGAAAGGAAAGGGGATATCCCGATGCTCATCAACCATTTTATCGATATATTCTCATCTAACCAACCTATCCGTATCCAACCTGAAGCGGTTAGGGTCCTCACAGAGTATTCGTGGCCCGGTAATGTCAGCGAACTTGAGAATATCATTGAAAGGTTAGTTGCGGTTAACAGTGGTACTGACATTACGGTTGAAGAGATTCCTATTGAATATAAGTTGCCTACTTCTCAGAAATTTGATGACACGCCGAGTCTCACCTCATTTCATGAGATAATTAAGACGACAGAGAGAGAATTGATTGCTTGGGCAATGCGGAAGACAAAAGGCAACAAGACACAAGCGGCGCGTTTGCTCTCTATGAAGCCTTCAACTTTTCGTGATACACTCGCCAAACATATTCAACATATCACCTTGGAAGATTGACAGTCCTTTAGAACACAATAAACTTTATACCTTAAATTTGCGTCTTATTCAATAGCAGATTTATCAATAGATTCAGTTCCAAAAAGTGTTGAATTATAAGTGTTCGATCTCAAAATAACAGAAGGATTTATACTAAACGTGACTTACGCATTCCCCCTTGAATGAAGATTAAGTTATTAATTGGGTAATATGCGGGCGGGGATACCTCGCCCCTACGATAAGTTTTATTAGTAGAATTACCTGATTATTTATTTAATCTTCATATAAGCAATATTAAATAATGAATTATCAATTTTCAGATTCTCCTGTAGGTGCCGAACCCGTAGGGGCGGGGTATCCCCGCCCGTCATCAACGCGCCACCTGCATATTTAATATTCAAACTTGCTTAAGGGGGTTAGGGGGTTAAAAAGTCGTTATTTCAATGATATTTTAGTGATTTAACCTTCTAAGTTCCTCTTATCAGGGGGTTTTTAAGAGAAACTGCGTAAGTCCTGCTAAATTACATATTTTGCATTTTTAAAGGAGTGGCTAATGCTTCAATGGAGAATTGGGTTTGTTTTTGTCTTGACAGTATTGCAGTTTTTTGTAATTTCAACTATTGTGGCGCAGGTACCCGTAGAAGTTGATCTATCTCAACCCCTGACGTTAGAACAGTGTATCCAATTGGGTTTAGAAAGAGCCACCAGCATGCGGAATGCACGGTTGAGTTTGGCTATTCAGGAATTGCGTGTGAACAATGCTCGTGCGGACTACTTTCCAAGGATTACATCCTCTGGTCGTTACGATTTTTCTGATCGTCTGGATTTCGGATTTGAGCCAGAAAACTACGATTTAGGTTTGACAGGACAATATACACTATGGGATAATGGTCAACGTGAGGTAAGTTATGCTCAAGCTAAGGAAGGATTGACAATTACCACGAACAGAAACGAGGGAATTAAACAGAATCTAATCCTCCAGATTACGCAAGCGTATTACGATGTTCTTAAAGACTCAGAATTAGTGAAAGTAAGTGAGGATGTATTAGAACGTTCAAAAGAGAATACAGCGCAGACCGTTGCTTTAAGGGAGGCGGGTATACTCATTCCCGCAGATGAAGCTACTGCTCGTGTTCGTGAGGCGAACAGCGAGCTGAGTTTGCTGAATAATAAGAATTCACTGCAGATTTCTCAGGCGACGCTGCCGAGACTGATGGGATTGGATCCGGGTCTACTGATTAACGTTGCTGTTGATGAATCCTTTCAGCAATACATTGAACGGGGAACGATTGAGAAGATAGAAATCACAGTTGAGGAAGCGATAGAAATTGCGTTTGAAAATCGACCTGAGTTTAAGGAGAATGAAGCGCAGATAAAACAGCAGGAATGGAGTCTGACACTTTCAAGATTGCAACGTTGGCCCCGTCTAAGTGCGAATGCAAACTACAATGTCAATCTTGATGATTACCTTCGCGAACGTCAGAACTTCTCTGATTTTCGTAGTTGGAGTTGGAGTGTAGGTGCATCTCTTAACTTCACACTCTTTGATGGTGGTGTCTTAGGCAATAGAGTCAGAGAACAGAATATGCAATTAGAACAAGCACGAGAAAATGCAAGTGACTTAGAACGTTCTGTGGCACTTGGTGTCCGGCAAAGTTATCTGAATTTGAAACGTAGTGAAACTGCTGTAGAAATTTCAAATACACAGGTTGCAAATGCTCAGTCGAGTTTTGAGGTAATTGATGGTAGATATAAAGTGGGAAAAGCAATTCTGCTTGAGGTACTTGATGCGCAAACAAGTTATGCACAAGCCTTGAATAATCAAGTGGACGCCTTTTATGATTACAAAGTGGCGAAGGCGCGCTTAGAGGATGCCATGGGAGTTCTACAATGATGAAATTATTCCGAAGAAAATGGGTGCTTATAAGTTCTGTTGCGTTCGTGCTTATCGCTGCAGTGGTTATAGGTGCTATCCATATCAAAGGTAACAGCAACAAGGATGATGACGAGGTTGAAAGAGAAGTTGTTCATCGTGGACCTTTTCGTGTAAAAATTCAAGAATCTGGTAGTCTTCGTTCATGCGTTGAAGTAGATGTAAGGTCTAATGTAGAGGGAGAGATCGTAGACATTTTCATTGAGGAAGGCGAATTGGTAGAGAAGGATCAACCCTTAATGAAAATTGATGCTGAACAGATATTAGAGGAGAAACGTCAGGCTGAAGCGTACCGGGATGCACGTCAGGCAGAACTTGAACAAGCTGACCTTCGCATAAAAATTGCTGAACAACGGGAACAAAGTGATCTACTTCAAGCACAGAACGTAGTAGCGAAAGCTGAAGCGTCTCTACAATCTTTCGCTGTTAACAGACAGCAACGCATAAATGAAGCTGAAACGCTTGTTGTGACGACACAAAACCTATTGAACCGCGATCAAATATCATTGAAACAAGCTGAAATTTCATTAACACAGGCAAACCTTACCCTGGATCGCGCAAAGGCAAGCGTTGAATCAACTCAAATATCCTATCAGACGACGAAGTCAGAACATGAACGCAATACTGAACTGTTCGATCAAGAGCTGATTTCTAAACAGACTTTAGAACAATCAGAGAAACAGTTTGCTTTGAATAGAACGCAATATGAGACTTCACAGAAGGAGGTGGAATCTCAGAAAGAGACGATAAAATCACAAGAAGAAAGTATTAATGCAATGTGTGAAGCGATTAAGAGTAGAGAAGCGACACTTGCCTTAAACAAGCAGAATGTAGAGACGGTTAAAGCATCACAAGATGCACAGGCGAAGCAGTTAAAAGCGGACTTAGAAAACGCACGGACACGCCTCAAACAGACAGAGGAAACGACTGAGGAAGAGAAAGCCTTAACAAAACACTCTAAAGTCAGCGCACAAGCGAATTTACTTCAAGCAGAAAGCCGCCTAAAATCTCAACAGGAACGTTATGAATGGACGACTGTAACTGCGCCGATGTCTGGCACTGTTACGCGTATTTCTGTTGAATCGGGTGAGATTATCACTTCAGGCAGGTCTGCTTTTTCGCGTGGAGAGGCGATCATGCGTATTGCTGATCTGACGCAGATGGTTGTCAGAACCCAGATAAATCAGGTTGAGATCGGTAAAATTGAAGAGGAACAACGGGTTGAAATTAGGGTGGATAGTTATCGGAATAAAGTCTTTCAAGGTAAAGTGAGTGACATCTCTCCAAGTTCCACACAACGCGGTCAATCTAGTGGGAATGCTGTGATTACATTTGAAGTGGAAATCGAGGTAGAGCAAACAGACGAAGAATATGAACTGAAGCCCGGGATGTCAGCGGATATAGATATAATTGTTTTTGAAGAACCTGATATACTTCAAATACCGATAGCAGCGGTATTAAGTCCAGAGGTATTTACTGTTAAGGCTACATTGGAACCGGCTGTCCTTGGACAGTTTCAACAGGGACAGAAATTGAAAATCCAGAATTTGATTGGCACACAGTTTGGCGCACAGGTGGCGAAAGTACTACCCAAGGAGACTCGCCGGAACCTTGAACTGCTTTTTGACGAAACGCCAAAAGGTATGCGTTCTGGTCCAACTGAGATTTCGCTTATTCTATCTAATGGTAAACTTGTCTCAGGTATAGAAGCAGAGATCGCGAGTCAACGTAAGCATTTTGTAAAACTGGACACTAGAGAACCATCAAAGAAAAAAGGTAAGGAGAAAGGTGTCAAAACGCATATAACAGTAGGGAGAAGAAACAATACACATTTTCAAGTATTAGGTGGATTGAAAGAGGGGGATCGTGTATTTGTTCCTTCTATGATGGAATTAACTAAGGATGAAGGTGAAAACAGGAAATAAGAGATACGAATATGTTAATTGATGTCAAAGACATAACGAAAATTTATGAGATGGGTGATGTAGAGGTTCATGCGCTGCGTGGTGTGAGTTTTACAGTTGAACCGGGTGAGTTCATCGGAATAATGGGACCTTCGGGTTCTGGTAAATCAACTCTGATGGATATCTTAGGATGTTTGGCAACACCGACAGCGGGTGAATACTTTCTTGAAGGAGAAGAGGTAGGAAAACTATCGGACAATCGTTTAGCAGACATCCGCAATAAGAAGATCGGCTTTGTGTTTCAATCGTTTAACTTATTGCCGAGAACGAGCGCGCTCCATAATGTTGAGCTTCCGCTTATTTACTCAGGATTAGGACGTAAAGAACGGAAACGTAGGGCATTTGAGTCTTTGGAAGCAGTTGGTTTGGCGGACCGGGTAGATCATAAATCTACAGAGCTTTCTGGTGGACAGGTTCAACGTGTTGCGATTGCGCGGGCACTTGTGAATAATCCGTCCCTTGTTTTTGCCGATGAACCGACAGGTAACTTAGATACACGTTCAGGTGCTGAGATCTTGGCTATTTTTGACCGTCTTAATGATGAGGGTAACACGATCATTATGGTTACGCATGAACCGGAGGTTGCTGAACATGCACACCGCGTGCTTTATATACGTGATGGTCTCATAGAGCGAGATGAAAGGCGAAACTAATTCATCCAGAGACCTTATCCATATTACGACTCCTTCTCGGTTACACTTCTCTCTGATTGACCTAAATGGTCAACTGGGCCGTATTGATGGTGGATTCGGCTTAGCGATCAATGAACCTAAGTTTGAGATTTTAGCAGAACCTGCCAATGATATACATGTCGAGTCAAGAAACTACCAAGAACGCGCCACATCCGTCCTAAAAAATCTACAGACAACCTACCGATTTCCTGGTCTCAAACTACGATTCACCTCCGAGATTCCTACACATTGCGGTTTCGGTTCCGGGACACAACTTTCTCTTGGAATTGCGTCTGCTGTTAACATGCTATACGATCTTGGTCTAAGTGTCACAGAACTTGCTATTGCTGTCGGTCGTGGTGGCACATCTGGCATTGGTATAGCGGCGTTTGAACGTGGTGGGTTTATCGTTGATGGTGGTCACAAGTATCCTGAAGAGAAGTCGTCTTTTCTACCATCTTCTGCGGCAGACAACATTTCGCCTCCTCCTATCTTGTTGCGATACGATTTTCCCGATGTTCCTCTTCTCATCGTCTTACCGAATTGTTCTCGTATCTATGGAGAAGCAGAACTGGAACTATTTCGAACCTTGTGTCCACAATCGACAAATTTTGCTGCAAGGTTGTCCCATTTGTTGTTACTACAGATACTACCTGCGGTGATTGAAAAAGATATGCTTAGTTTTGGGAAGGCATTGAATGCAATTCAGACGTTTGGTTGGAAAAGAGTAGAAATTGATGCACAGGGTATAGAATTGCAGGACACGGTTGATTTTTTGAAGGAGAATGGTGCTTTAGGTGTGGGTGTGAGTAGTTGGGGTCCCGCAATTTGTGTTCTCAGCGAGGATATTGGTAAGTTAAAACGAAAAACTGAGAACTTTCTTTCTTCATTACCGAATGGGGGTAGGTGTTTCGTTGCAAGTGCTAACAACACTGGTGCAGAAATTAGAAAAGTTGCCTAAAACTTATCATGAGTTATTTTTTCTGAAAAGGTGTCAAGATGCAAAAACCACAGAAAACAACACACGCTGCCAGTCGAAAATAAAATTGCATCAAAATTATACATGAGCCGAAGCAGTATATTGTCCAACGGCAGAACAATACACGGCTTGGAGTTCATTAATGTGAAACAAGCCAAAATTCCATCCGATAGCTTCTATCGTCTGCCCCTCCGAAAGTGTTGCAACAGCATCAGACTTTCCTGCTTGCTTCAGTTCACCTGACGTGAGCATAGCAACTTGTCCGTAACCGTCTGCTACAACCGCGGCATTGATGACAAGACGGATACCCGCTTTTTTAGTATTAATAATTTGACCATTACTATACTGAGTTACGGTAACATGTCTATGGTAACCTGGCAAAACCGATGCCCCCGCAACAGGATTGGGAACAGCCGCCAGCGCGCGAATGTCAGCTTCTGCTTTCGGACTACAATAAAAAAGGGCTAAACACATCACGAATAAAACAAAATTTCTCATGGTTATCTCCTAATTCGATTTAAATTCCATTAACAGTCTATCTACAACTGCATAATCAATATCACCACTTCTGGATGGTGGAGTCAGCGAGTCTAATTTTTCCATAGCCAGCCTATTCATTCTCTTATACCCCTCCTCCGTAGAGAGATTATTCCAAACGCCGCCCGATGCACTCACCGAGACACCAGGATGAGGTCCCCAGGTCTTCTCTTTGAGTTTATTGAACCGTTCTTTTGCCAAAGCCACAACCTCAGGTGTAGCTTCTCGCTGACGGGGACCGGGCAACCCAAAAACTGCGATAACCTCTAACGCTTTATATTCTTCCCATTCGGTGTCGCTCAGTTGGTGGTAGTTATGATACCCAAAGTTGTCCCAGGTGACTCTGAAGAGGGGTTCTCCCTGTTTGACAAGGTGATACCCATCTTGATTTTGGCGATAGGTGTATCCAGGCGGTGGCGGATCAAGTCCTCTTCCTTTCCAATAGACAGGCAGTCTGTTTGAGTGCCTCTTGTTCCTCAAGCGTGAGTGCTTCAAACTCAGCTCGCGTTTTCGGAAAAGGTATTTCTGTTGAGAGTGGCACTGCATGGTCATCGTCACCATGCGATACAGTTTTGTCTCCCGGTTGAGTGATTGTTGTTTTCCCCTTATCAATAGCATCTTGAATATTCCGCCGGACCTCTGCTTGCTTCTCTGGTGTGGGAAAATCGTAGATTATTTCAGGTTCTGTCTCTGGCGATCGTGTTAACAGAAAGACAGAGACACCAATCAGTAGGACAATGAGGGTAGCGACTCCCCAATACATTCTACTTTTCATAATAAATTCCTCCTATAGATAGGAATTGTCCTTCCGCTGTGTAGCGAAAAGAGATGTTATATAACAATTGAGAAATGAGAAAGATTTTGTAGTCCAGTTTCATGTTATGCTTCCTTTATTATATCACGAAGCAGGTGAGTTGTTTAGACATACTACAAAGGAGAGGTTGGCAGGTAAAGGTTCAGAACGTTGTTTCTGTCAACGTTTTCCTTTGGGCTCGCTGGTTCTCACCTTGTCATAGGATACCCTCCTGTGATAAACTGAAAACCAGCCCTGTCATACTCTGATTATGGCAGTGCTACGTGCTGATTGTGCTTTTGTCGTTATCAGCACTTTCGGCGCGCCCCTCAAAGGGGTTCGCTGCCCCTGGTGTAACACACGCGCTCCCCCGTGCATTTCTAACACCTTATCGCTATTCTAAAACAGATTTATTTTTTTGTCAACCCTTTTTTCTGTATGTCTGTGGCAGGGAGATGGAAATCATCACAGATGCCTCCGCATTATGCCAAAGCAGAACTGGCAGAACGCGGCGCGATCGCAAGATATAAAGATGGGAAAAATCAATAATCTTTATGGTAAAATCCATAATTATTTGCACACGATTGTAGCGCAAACTTTTAGTTTGCGTACACGACTGCACAAACTAAAAGTTTGTGCTACAGCACGGTCAAGTCTGTCGGTTAAGTCCAATGGACCCAAAGTGTGCATTTGTTTTTGTATTTCACTATAAAAGAAAAGGCAGATACCCAATAATGGATACCTGCCTGTCCAATTAGTTAGAAAGGAAAACGACTATCGCGTCATGACAGTGCTACTCCAGTTTGTCATGTCACTGTGCTTGCCTGCCTTATTCTTAGCACGCATACGCACACAATACTTTGTTTTACTACGCAAACCGCTTATTAACTTACTCGTGCCCTTACCAGCAGATTCCCACCCCGAAGGAAGTTGCCAACCTGACCCCTCTTTCCAATGACGATACTGATATTGATATTCATCTATCGGTGAGCCCCCATCAGAATCAGATTTCGTCCACGTCAAACGAAGTGAACGCTTGTATTGACCTTTCTCCAAACTGAAAGTCGCTGGTGGATCAGGTTTATTACCCGTGCTACTCGTGTAAGCTTTCTCTACACTGATGTCTTGATTATGATATGTCCATCTTTCAATGCCCGATTCACTCATGTAACTTATATAGAGAGCGGCATTACCATGCCATTGATTTGATTCTGAAAAATCTAAGTCAGGAAAACCGGAAGACAGCTCAATCGTATCCGAACCATTTGACAAACCTGATGTCGTATTTTCACCATCTATAAAGAGGTAAGCTGAACGAATGCCTGGTCTCACAACCGTAACGACAACTTGCTCATCAGACTTGAAATGGGTCTTGTTATATGACACGTTTAGAGGGTCCTCTACAGAGTCTGAGACATTAACAGACATTTGAGCATCATGAGTATCTGTTGTAGTATCATGAGTAAGTCCTGGTGCCCAAATCCAATTAGAACTAGTACCAACTACGATAGCTGTATTAGGTCCTGTCATGTTCACCCCGGCACTAAGACTTACCGTAGTTCCACCGTAGTTCATGATTTTACGCCCTCTTGGTTTAGCACTCCCGCTCGCGGACCTATCAAATGTACCAGTGTTGATCTCACTTGCATATCCTTCGTTAATGAGATCAACCGTGTTAAAGTCAAGAGCTAACATGGGAAAGTTATAAGCAGGTGAGAATGTCTCTACTGAATAACTGATAATTTCATTCTCAGCTTCTCTAAGTTCTGGCCCATTACGCCAATCTCCGATATCATACTCCTTTGACTTACCAAGAAGTGAAAACACAACTTCACCGGAACCGGTTGCATTGGGAGACTGTAAAAGTCCACCATCTGCCGGGTTTATAGGGAGTCCATGTTTCGGAGAGAATACGTTTCGTAACAGGATCTAACAAACGTGTTCCATTATGTACTGTGCCATCTGAAGTAATTTTAGCACCTTGATTGATCTCAAGAGCTTGTGTCGTGGTAACATAAAAGAAAAACAATCCTAAAATTATTAATATTGATAATCCTTTTCATTTGTTTAATCTCCTTTATTTCTCATAAAATTCATAGAGGTGAGTTATCCCCATGAATGTATAAAGGTCCTTAACTGCATCAGCGTTAAGTTGACGTTGTACATCTTGAGTAATGGGTTTTCCATAATAGGTTATGCCGAAAGGATGTACGGGAATTTCTCCCTGATTATTATCTACAAATATTTGCATTTCTCTCAAAAGAGTGTTGGCTTTAAGAAAATCACCAGCAGATTTAGCTTTGTGGTAATTCGCTTTCAAAGTCATGTAACGTTCCAGTCCTGCTGGCGTAGGTGCAAAACCTCTCCGTATTTCATAATCTGTCACCAACGACTTATTTCGATAGTGCCTGCGTACCTTACCTTTACTGTCGTGCACATGTCGGTACTCAGCGTTCCAAGGAGGGGCATCACCCCATTTGGCACGATAATCTTTTGCCCATCGTCTGCGTCTTTCTTCCAAAGCAAGCGAGTTCCAGTCGACACCTATCTGGCCAGTATTCTGTTCTGTGTCTTCAACAGTGACAGATTCAACACTACCCTTCTGCTGTGAATTTTTATGAGGTGTTTTCTGACGCTCAACTTCAGCAATAAGGAGCAGATCCTTCCTTGCTTTATCAATAGCATCTTGAATATTCCGCCGGACCTCTGCTTGCTTCTCTGGTGTGGGAAAAAGGTAGATTCTTTCAGGTTCGGTTTCTGGAGTCCGTGTTAGCAGAAAAACAGAAACACCGATGAGTAGGATAATGAGGGTAGCGATCCCCCAATACATTCTACTTTTCATAATAAATTCCTCCTATAGATAGGAATTGTCCTTCCGCTGTGTAGTGAAAAGAGGTGTTATATAACAATTGAGAAATGAGAAAGATTTTGTAGTCCAGTCTCATGTTATGCTTCCTTTAATATATCACGAAGCAGGTGAGTTGTTTAGACAGACCACAAAGGAGAGGTTGGCAGGTAAAGGTTCAGTTAATAGAAAATGAATAGTCATCCTCCATCGGACTGGACGTTTTAATCGTGCTTGAGCCTCCCCCACTTTCAAAGGCAAAGGCCCCAGAACTTATCGTTATTTTTGATCTTGAGCTTGTTGAGGCATAAATACTCTTTCCTTCAAGCGTAAAATCTCCTGTCTCAACTTCAGTAGAAGCAGTATATTCTCCAATATGGTAACCTGGCAAAACCGATGCCCCCGCAACAGGATTAGGAACAGCCGCCAGCGCGCGAATGTCAGCTTCTGCTTTCGGACTACAATAAAAAAGTGCTAAACACATCACGAATAAAACAAAATTTCTCATGGTTATCTTCTAATTCGATTTAAATTCCATTAACAGTCTATTCACAACAGCATAATCAATCTTGCGGCTTCTGGGTGGTGGAGTCAGTGAGTCTAATTTTTCCATAGCCAGCCTATTCATTCTCTTATACCCCTCCTCCGTAGAGAGATTATTCCAAACGCCGCCCGATGCACTCACCGAGACACCGGGACGAGGTCCCCAGGTCTTCTCTTTGAGTTTATTGAACCGTTCTTTTGCCAAAGCCACAACTTCAGGTGTAGCTTCTCGCTGACGGGGACCGGGCAACCCAAAAACTGCGATAACCTCTAACGCTTTATATTCTTCCCATTCGGTGTCGCTCAGTTGGTGGTAGTTATGATACCCAAAGTTGTCCCAGGTGACTCTGAAGAGGGGTTCTCCCTGTTTGACAAGGTGATACCCATCTTGATTTTGGCGATAGGTGTATCCAGGCGGTGGCGGATCAAGTCCTCTTCCTTTCCAATAGACAGGCAGTCTGTTTGAGTGCCTCTTGTTCCTCAAGCGTGAGTGCTTCAAACTCAGCTCGCGTTTTCGGAAAAGGTATTTCTGTTGAGAGTGGCACTGCATGGTCATCGTCACCATGCGATACAGTTTTGTCTCCCAGTTGAGTGATTGTTGTTTTCCCCTTATCAATAGCATCTTGAATATTCCGCCGGACCTCTGCTTGCTTCTCTGGTGTGGGAAAATCGTAGATTATTTCAGGTTCTGTCTCTGGCGATCGTGTTAACAGAAAGACAGAGACACCAATCAGTAGGACAATGAGGGTAGCGACTCCCCAATACATTCTACTTTTCATAATAAATTCTTCCTATAGATAGGAATTGTCCTTCCGCTGTGTAGTGAAAAGAGGTGTTATATAACAATAAGACTGAGGGTTTTCGGTAAATTGATGATATAGATGTCCGTAGGACTGTTCTTATCACATCTTCATTATTTCATTGTTAAGTGTAGCACTTTTCTCAAAAAGTGTCAAGAAAAATCGAATGATTTTTTTATTGACACACAAAAATAGGAATGCTATCCTTAGTATAAATCCAACTATGCAACACGAGGAGACGACTATGAGTTGCCCAAGATGTCAACATCCACACTTCGTCAAAAATGGACATATCAACGGAAAACAACGCTATAAGTGCAAAGACTGCGGCTATCAATGGACTGAAAATCACATATATACAGGAAGACCCCCGGCAGAGAAAGCCCTCGCTGTTTTTCTATATTGCCACGGGCTCTCCATGAATGCCATCGCAAAAATGCTTGAAGCATCGCCTTCCACTATCCTTGAGTGGATACGAAACTTTGGCGGGGAACATGCAAAACCTCCTGACCCCCAGGAAACCGAAACCGTCGTGCTTGAACTTGATGAAATGTGGCATTATCTGAAAAAAAAAGCAGAAACTCTGGATATGGAAAGTTATGTGTCGTGATACAGGAGAACTCATCGCCTGGGAATGTGGTGATCGGGATAAAGAAACCCTTGAAAAACTTATCAAACGCTTAGAAAAATGGAATGTGAAGGTCTATTATACCGATGACTATCAGACGTATGCCTCTGTGATACCGCGTGAAAAGTTGGTTCAGACGAAAAAGGAAACGCATGCTATAGAACGCAACCCATGTCGCATGCGACATGGGTTCGGGCGTTTCAAACGTAAGTCTATTATCGTTTCAAAAAGTGTGGAAATGGTCAACTTGACAGTCGCTTTATTTGCAAGATTTCGCGTCAATGGAAACGTATTTGAAATTCTAAAAATCGGACAGGCAGAAACCAATATCATTATTTAAACGAAAACCCTCACAAGACTTACACAAGAGATTGGATTTAACAACAAATTGAACGAATATCGTAAAGAACGGGCAATGAATGGTTTCCCTTGGTGAATGCGCGTGTGGCATTCACATTAAATGCTTTAACTTCTAATAATGAGCAAAATGCGTAAGTCCTGAACAATTGAAATGAGAAAGGTTTTGTAGTCCAGTCTCATGTTATGCTTCCTTTATTATATCACGAAGCAGGTGAGTTGTTTAGACAGACCACAGAAATTGGCAGATAAGCGAGATATAATTTGCAATCTCTGTAGAGGTTGCTGGCATCTATTATAACATGACATAAAAGCCCATTATTTGATATGATAGACACCAGCCCTGTCGTATCCAAGTTACGTCAGTGCTACGCATTGGCAGTGGTGACAACACTGTCGGTGCATATAAAAAGCACCCTCCGACATAATCCACGCGATTGGCAATTCTGTGAATTTTTAATGTCTAAAAAGCGTTATACAAAATTGTGCAAAATTTGGCAAGAAAAAATAAGTTCTGATTTGCCTCCAGTTTTTTGTAGAGGCAAATGTACATAAGGCTTTTCAGATGCTTTGTGTGAGGAAGTCAATGCTGAACTGCTACGAACTTTATCTCATACAATCATCGCTCCCCAGATTTTTCAAATTTAAAGTGCTTGTTATTTTTATCAATTCTCAGTTATAATTAGCAAAAGCAGTCTCCACGGTTCAAGTATTAAAATACTTTCATGTATTTGACTAAAAGGAGAAACACCGATGACAACCTATACAGATAAGCAGAAAATATCTTCTGTTCCAACAGACACACCGATATATTACCCTGATACGGATGGTAAACCCATGGCTGCAAGCGACCTGCACAGAGATATACTCAATTGTACACTAGAAACACTTAAGGCACATTACGCACAACGACCGGATGTTTATGTTTCTGGTGATATACTGATGTATTACGTGAAAGGTGTCCCGCACCGAGTCGTTGCCCCGGATGTGTTAGTCTCTTTCGGATTAGATAAAAAAAGGCGGAATACGTATCTTGTTTGGGTGGAAGGTAAACTGCCTGATTTTGTGATGGAGTTCAGTAGCAAAACCACTTATGCTGAAGATTTAGGGAAAAAAATGGACCTCTATGCTTCTTTAGGTATCCAAGATTACTTTTTATATGATGCGGAAGGTTTATTTTTGGCATCTCAACTGATGGGTTGGACATTAGTTGATGGTGTTTATGTTCCTGTATCTGAGCATGCAGATGGTGGTTTACATTCTGATGTTCTCAGTTTAGATTTCCATGTGGATGATGAAGGTTTAGGTTTCTATGATCCTGTTGCGGGTGCATGGCTGCAGACCCCAACCGAAGCAGCCGAAGCCCGTGCTGAACAGGAAGCAACACGCGCTGAACAGGAAGCAACACGCGCTGAACAAGAAGCAACACGCGCTGAACAAGAAGCAACACGTGCTGAACAAGAAGCAACACGCGCTGAACAAGAAACAACACGCGCTGAGAACGCTGAAACACTTGCAAAACAGGAAGCAGCACGCGCTGAACAAGAAACAACACGCGCTGAACAGGAAGCAGCACGCGCTGAACAGGAAGCAACACGCGCTGAGAACGCTGAAACACTTGCAAAACAGGAAGCAGCACGCGCTGAACAGGAAGCAACACGCGCTGAACAAGAAGCAACACGCGCTGAACAAGAAGCAACACGCGCTGAACAGGAAGCAGCACGCGCTGAACAGGAAGCATCCCGTGCTGAGGCGGCTGAAACTGAAGTCGCACGACTCCGAGAACAATTGCAACGTTTACAAACACACAGCTAACCCAAAACCATAAGGGTGTGTAAAGTCTTTGTAACTAATACCTTGTCAAGTCTTCTTCGTAGGTCGGGTAGAGTGAAGTGCTCTTAAAATATTAACTAGCGACAGGATAAACACAATCCATACGTGTCGCCAGTTAATATTTTATCAACAAACATCCTCATAAAACCTTATCACATTCATCTTGATTGTGCTACGGACTGATAAAATCATATTTTTAGCATAGGACTTTAAAGTGCTTGTTATTTTTATCGATTCTCAGTTATAATTAGCAAAAGCAGTCTCCACGGTTCAAGTATTAGAATACTTTCATGTATTTGACTAAAAGGAGAAACACCGATGACAACCTATACAGCTAAGCAGAAAATATTTTCTGTTCCAACAGACACACCGATATATTACCCTGATACGGATGGTAAACCCATGGCTGCGAGCGATCTGCACAGAGATATACTCAATTGTACACTAGAAACACTTAAGGCACATTACGCACAACGACCGGATGTTTATGTTTCTGGTGATATACTGATGTATTACGTGAAAGGTGTCCCGCACCGAGTCGTTGCCCCGGATGTGTTAGTCTCTTTCGGATTAGATAAAAAAAGGCGGAATACGTATCTTGTTTGGGTGGAAGGTAAACTGCCTGATTTTGTGATGGAGTTCAGTAGCAAAACCACTTATGCTGAAGATTTAGGGAAAAAAATGGACCTCTATGCTTCTTTAGGTATCCAAGATTACTTTTTATATGATGCGGAAGGTTTATTTTTGGCATCTCAACTGATGGGTTGGACATTAGTTGATGGTGTTTATGTTCCTGTATCTGAGCATGCAGATGGTGGTTTACATTCTGATGTTCTCAGTTTAGATTTCCATGTGGATGATGAAGGTTTAGGTTTCTATGATCCTGTTGCGGGTGCATGGCTGCAGACCCCAACCGAAGCAGCCGAAGCCCGTGCTGAACAGGAAGCAACACGCGCTGAACAGGAAGCAACACGCGCTGAACAAGAAGCAACACGCGCTGAACAAGAAGCAACACGCGCTGAGAACGCTGAAACACTTGCAAAACAGGAAGCAACACGCGCTGAACAAGAAGCAACACGCGCTGAACAGGAAGCAGCACGCGCTGAACAGGAAGCAGCACGCGCTGAGAACGCTGAAACACTTGCAAAACAGGAAGCAGCACGCGCTGAACAGGAAGCAGCACGCGCTGAACAAGAAGCAACACGCGCTGAACAAGAAACAACACGCGCTGAACAGGAAGCAGCACGCGCTGAACAAGAAGCAGCCCGTGCTGAGAATGCTGAAACTGAAGTCGCACGACTCCGAGAACAATTGCAACGTTTACAAACACACAGCTAACCCAAAACCATAAGGGTGTGTAAAGTCTTTGTAACTAATACCTTGTCAAGTCTTCTTCGTAGGTCGGGTAGAGTGAAGTGCTCTTAAAATATTAACTAGCGACAGGATAAACACAATCCATACGTGTCGCCAGTTAATATTTTATCAACAAACATCCTCATAAAACCTTATCACATTCATCTTGATTGTGCTACAGACTGATAAAATCATATTCTTAGCATAGGACTTTAAAGTGCTTGTTATTTTTATCAATTCTCAGTTATAATTAGCAAAAGCAGTCTCCACGGTTCAAGTATTAGAATACTTTCATGTATTTGACTAAAAGGAGAAACACCGATGACAACCTATACAGATAAGCAGAAAATATTTTCTGTTCCAACAGACACACCGATATATTACCCTGATACGGATGGTAAACCCATGGCTGCAAGCGACCTGCACAGAGATATACTCAATTGTACACTAGAAACACTTAAGGCACATTACGCACAACGACCGGATGTTTATGTTTCTGGTGATATACTGATGTATTACGTGAAAGGTGTCCCGCACCGAGTCGTTGCCCCGGATGTGTTAGTCTCTTTCGGATTAGATAAAAAAAGGCGGAATACGTATCTTGTTTGGGTGGAAGGTAAACTGCCTGATTTTGTGATGGAGTTCAGTAGCAAAACCACTTATGCTGAAGATTTAGGGAAAAAAATGGACCTCTATGCTTCTTTAGGTATCCAAGATTACTTTTTATATGATGCGGAAGGTTTATTTTTGGCATCTCAACTGATGGGTTGGACATTAGTTGATGGTGTTTATGTTCCGGTATCTGAGCATGCAGATGGTGGTTTACATTCTGATGTTCTCAGTTTAGATTTCCATGTGGATGATGAAGGTTTAGGTTTCTATGATCCTGTTGCGGGTGCATGGCTGCAGACCCCAACCGAAGCAGCCGAAGCCCGTGCTGAACAGGAAGCAACACGCGCTGAACAGGAAGCAACACGCGCTGAACAAGAAGCAACACGCGCTGAACAGGAAGCAACACGCGCTGAACAAGAAGCAACACGCGCTGAACAAGAAGCAACACGCGCTGAGAACGCTGAAACACTTGCAAAACAGGAAGCAGCACGCGCTGAACAAGAAGCAACACGCGCTGAACAGGAAGCAGCACGCGCTGAACAGGAAGCAGCACGCGCTGAGAACGCTGAAACACTTGCAAAACAGGAAGCAGCACGCGCTGAACAGGAAGCAACACGCGCTGAACAGGAAGCAGCACGCGCTGAACAGGAAGCAGCACGCGCTGAGAATGCTGAAACTGAAGTCGCACAACTCCGAGAACAATTGCAACGTTTACAAACACACAGCTAACCCAAAACCATAAGGGTGTGTAAAGTCTTTGTAACTAATACCTTGTTAAGTCTTCTTCGTAGGTCGGGTAGAGTGAAGTGCTCTTAAAATATTAACTAGCGACAGGATAAACACAATCCATACGTGTCGCCAGTTAATATTTTATCAACAAACATCCTCATAAAACCTTATCACATTCATCTTGATTGTGCTACAGACTGATAAAATCATATTCTTAGCATAGGACTTTAAAGTGCTTGTTATTTTTATCAATTCTCAGTTATAATTAGCAAAAGCAGTCTCCACGGTTCAAGTATTAGAATACTTTCATGTATTTGACTAAAAGGAGAAACACCGATGACAACCTATACAGATGAGCAGAAAATATCTTCTGTTCCAACAGACACGCCGATATATTACCCTGATACGGATGGTAAACCCATGGCTGCAAGCGACCTGCACAGAGATATACTCAATTGCACACTAGAAACACTTAAGGCACATTACGCACAACGACCGGATGTTTATGTTTCTGGTGATATACTGATGTATTACGTGAAAGGTGTCCCGCACCGAGTCGTTGCCCCGGATGTGTTAGTCTCTTTCGGATTAGATAAAAAAAGGCGGAATACGTATCTTGTTTGGGTGGAAGGTAAACTGCCTGACTTTGTGATGGAGTTCAGTAGCAAAACCACTTATGCTGAAGATTTAGGGAAAAAAATGGACCTCTATGCTTCTTTAGGTATCCAAGATTACTTTTTATATGATGCGGAAGGTTTATTTTTGGCATCTCAACTGATGGGTTGGACATTAGTTGATGGTGTTTATGTTCCTGTATCTGAGCATGCAGATGGTGGTTTACATTCTGATGTTCTCAGTTTAGATTTCCATGTGGATGATGAAGGTTTAGTTCTCTATGATCCTGTTGCGGGTGCATGGCTGCAGACCCCAACCGAAGCAGCCGAAGCCCGTGCTGAACAGGAAGCAACACGCGCTGAACAGGAAGCAACACGCGCTGAACAAGAAGCAGCACGCGCTGAACAGGAAGCAACACGCGCTGAACAAGAAGCAGCACGCGCTGAACAGGAAGCAACACGCGCTGAGAACGCTGAAACACTTGCAAAACAGGAAGCAGCACGCGCTGAACAAGAAACAACACGCGCTGAACAGGAAGCAGCACGCGCTGAACAGGAAGCAGCACGCGCTGAGAACGCTGAAACACTTGCAAAACAGGAAGCAGCACGCGCTGAACAGGAAGCAGCACGCGCTGAACAAGAAGCAGCACGCGCTGAACAGGAAGCAGCACGCGCTGAACAGGAAGCAGCACGCGCTGAGAACGCTGAAACCGAAGTCGCACAACTCCGAGAACAATTGCAACGTTTACAAACACACAGCTAACCCAAAACCATAAGGGTGTGTAAAGTCTTTGTAACTAATACCTTGTCAAGTCTTCTTCGTAGGTCGGCAGGGTTCTTCAGTTTTAGGTATTTTGCCTATTTTCTATCACAATCGTTAATATTTAAAATAAGCAGATATAGCGTGACTGGTATTTATCAAAATTGTTCCGGACTCAATGTTTATCAGCGTTTTTTCATCTATTCGTCATGAAAAAATGGGGGCAAGTGACCATTATAAACATCAGAATCAATACAATACATGCACACGATGCTTACCATGCAACGTCTCATCTGGTAGTACAATCGGTATCTCAACGATGGCAACCATCGACCCATCAGCACTCATAGTAAGCGTATCATAAGGCAATTGTCCCTCAGTCCGATAAGTATACAAGTATTTTGACAAACCATTACCATTTTCTGTCAAGTCAAATACCGAAACACCGTGCAGACTCTCATTCGGATTCTGACTCCGTTTAGAAACTGCTAAGGCAGCATAACGACTACCAGAGTCAATACGTAGACCTTGCGGCATGTTCTCAAGTTTCCACTGCCAAACCTTCTCTCCACTCCATGAATAGGCAAATAGTGTCATACCGTTAGGATGTAGAGCAGATGGACGTTGCGCGCCTTTCTGAAGATGATAAGGGATATACGTATCACCTGTTACAAACAGAGCAATGTCGTTAGTTGCACCAATCGTTCCTATTGTTGAAATAATCGGCACCCCACTAACCTCAATAGGTGTTGCCAAACTCTGTTTCCATATCGGTTCAGATTGATTTACATCAAAAATGAAAGCACGACCATCATCTGTTGTCACATTTACAAACTTGCCGTCTGGTGACATACTTACACCTCGCCAAAAGGTAACACCTTTAAAGTATGGTTCAAGCGGTTCAATAACTGAATGCCATCTCTCCTTGCCCGTGCTTGTTTCAACTACAGACAGCAAACCATTTCCGTTACCGCTTTCATCTATAACAAGCGCGATCAGTTTTCCATCAGTACTAACATCAAACCAGCGGAATATCTTTTGCATCGCACCATCACTTGGAAACTTCCATTTTGCAGCACCTATTTTCGCATCAAACCGATACAGCAATGACCGCTTCTGTGGAATATCCGCTTGTGTCCAAGAATGTACGCCAGCAACTAACAGATCGCCATCCTGCAACGACTGCATACACGATTGTCCGGGATAACTCACCCATGCATATACACTCTCAGGATTACTCGGTGTTGAAGTTTCAATGTCATCCGCAGTGCGGTATTTCCAACGAAGTTCCGGTGTATCACCCGTCAATTCATAGCAGTAGATATAACCATCCGCAGACTGTTCACCAATATAGAGCAGTTTGTTATCTGGACTAAAAGCGATGTGCCTAACATACCCCTCAGAAATACGAGTCTTCCAATCTACTTTTCCTGAAATCGCATCAACAATAGCAAGATGTCCCCTATCCGTTGCAATAGCGAGCTGATGTGAATCAGAACTGCTGTCAAATGTTAAGGCGGTCGGTTTAGCAGGTTGACGTAGGTTTTCCATCAATGACAGTAGTGTGTCTAATTCAATCGTTTGAATTAGATACGGGACAGGTTTCAGTGGGGAAGTAGCATCATGGATGTTCTTTCCATAGCGAAACTGATAACGTTTGTTAGGATGCCATGTAAACTGCAAATGCACCCGTTTTTCATCAAGTTGAATAGATGGAACAGTTTCAAATGGTGCTCCTTGTGAACCTACTGCAACTTTATCCTCTGAACCGAGTTCACCCGTTCCAAAATGTATTTGACTGGCAGATTCAAGCACAACACCTGTGCGAACCCAAGCGACGTTTAATTCAGCCATCACAATATTGATGGGGAGTGCAGTAAGCAACAAAAACAGACAGAAAAATCGAATTCGTTTCATAGATAAGTCCTCATAATAGATAAAAATATGTACTCTTATTCTCAAGTATTTGCACATTTAATCGGCGACTTTCCATAAACCACGACCTATCTTAGCACCCAGCAGCACACCGATAAACGTATACGCAAACCCCTCAACAACAATGCGAAGCCAAATATACCAATCAGCATAAAAAAGACGGTAGAACAGTATTGATAGTTGAAAATCAACATATACAGCAATCGCATCACAGATACCCAGAACAACTCCCCACATCAGTAGACCACGTCTACGGACGAGGAAAAAGCCTCCCTCTAACAATAACACGCTTGTACCTGTAAAGATAATCATCATCGGAGTGAAGAGTCCAAACGTAACACCCCCGAGTAACAGACGCACTGCAGAGACGAGGAGGATAACACCACCCTGACTGTAGTTTTGCGATGTACCATGTTCTCCTGTTTTCTTATTCGGTTCACTGCCAATGTAGATTAACAATGCTGTGAGTAAGGCATAGTAGAGAGTCTCATTAACCAATCCTGTCACCAGTACAGAGAAGGGACCGAGCACTGCTCGGATGAGGTTTAGGAACAGAGTTGATGGTACAACAACCGTCACAAAGACCGTTGTCCCGAAGAGTGCAATAACAATCAACTGTTTCGTTGTGAAACGGACAAAGAATTGACGGTGAAATCGTAGAATTATGACAAGTCCAACACAACTGGCAATCACTGCTAGACAGCTCACATACAGCGCATGCCTATTGGGGCCTATGATATGTAGGAGGCTTTTCTCATTCAGAACTGTGCTATCGCTCCCCCAAACTTTCACTGCAATGTTCCGTTCATACGTACCTGTTTCAGCAAATTGCGGATGAAAGTAGATAGGTAAAGAGATAGCGGTAACGTCACCTGCTGGTAAACTCGCTAAACTGATGCTTCTATCTGTACCAGCATTTACCGCATCAGGTGGAGTTAAAAACGATACCACCTCATCACTATTCATATCACGGTTGATTGATGAGACAACGACATGAATAGTTTCCTCTCCTCGATTTTGCAGACGAATAGTCTGATACGATATTGGCACATAAGGGTCAGTCTGTTCTGAACCAAGCCAACTGAATAGAGGGCGAGGATGATAAATCGTATCAGAACGTTGCCTTAGATCTACTATTCCTGCCGCATCCGTTGGCATATCTATTGACACAACGGAAATATTATCTGCAATCTCTGAAACAGCGGCTATTCGTATTTTTACCGTAGTCTTATGTTCCCAGGTTTCTCCATCTAATGTCGTGAAACGGACCGTACCCTTTATTTCTTGTGTATCTAAAGCAGTATCAGAAGTCTTCAATCCTAATTCATGGAACCAGACTTCAGACGCAACATGAAACGCATCTGAAGTTGAAAGACATATCTGATTTTCAACTGTCTCTATTTTCCAGTCTGCCGGTACACGGGTAATAGCATAAGTTGCGGGTAGACAGAGTTCGAGATTAAAGGTCGTTGGGATTTTTCCGTTTTTTACAATTACTGTGGCTGTCATCTCGCTATCGCTTAGCATAAGTATCTTCTGATCCTTCTTTACAACATCCGCGTCAGCTGTTCCATAAGGGATAGCGATTTCCAAACTACCTCGCGGATAGGTACGTGGTGTCGTTACAGTTTGCTCAATTATCTGATCAGCGTGTGAGATCGCTTCAAACCTATAGGTTTCACCCTCCTGCCATGCAAAATACACGGTTTCTATCTGTCGTGGTGCTGTTGGAAAATTGAGTTGAACCACCAACACACCATCGGAAGTGAAGGCAGACACTTGTTTAATCGGTGCTTCGTCTGTAAAATGTAATTCGGCACCGAGAGGTACAAAGGTAATCTGCCAAGATAGAGATACATCTTCAGTTTTTGGAGCGCAACCGATGCCGAGTATGGAAAGTATGCAAAGAATAGGTAAAAATCCCCTAGTAATGTATAACGTACGCATACAGAAACCTAAAATTTAGAAATGCCGTGCCACAAGAATTAAATCAAGGATGTTAACCACACCATCCCTATTCACATCACCTATTATGCCAGGACCCCTTTGTCCAAAATCTCTACTAACTATGACAAGGTCTTTTATATCAACAAAACCGTCATCGTTGGTATCTTCATTCCTTGGCATTAGTTGTACAACTGCAACCTTATCAGTGCCGTAACCTAGATCGTAGGTTTTCAAGAGTGTCTCATCAGGAGCCATAACGAGAAGCGTGGATAATCCGCTCTGTGTCCAGTCTGGTTTAGCAATATAGAGGTTGCCATCTGGACCAAAAACCATTCCTGAACCACCTGCAAATTCTGTAAGTGTGTCATTTCTGTCCCGAATCCACTCTTGATTTGGAACATCGTAGATAAGTAACCCGGGATGTTGCCATCCACCTTGGATAAACAACTGTTTCTGTGAGTTAATTGCAATTGATCCCGGGGTTGTCCGCGTATTAACCGTAGTTATGATTTCATCGGTTGTCGTGTCTATCAACACAAGACTACCAGTAATCATATTGTAATCACCTATTGTTTTGGCAATGACAGTTGAATCACCATCGTTGACAATGCTAGTAGTGTTGATGGGTGTAGGGATAGATTTTAGAACCGTATCTGTTTGCGTGTCTATTACGGTTACACTGCTTTGGTGATAGATAGATCTTCCCGCTGCTGCATCCCATTCCCATGCAGGATTGGTCACATAGGCTTTCCCATTCAGATACGTGATACCTGTAGTCTTGTTGAAAGATGGGTTCGTAATGATTTTGGTAACCTTACGACTATCAAGATTAACGACATGGACTTGATGTACGTTATCACACGTAACATACATTTTATTGGCACTAACAAGTGCCATACTTTGCGGATAAGCACCGAGTTCAATCGGGATATGGCCAATAACCTCTCGCTGTTCAAGATTCACAATTAGAATACCATCATTCAAGGCATCAGACAGCCAATCGAAACGGGAAATATAGGCAAGATGACCATGTATGAGCATACTACTTGGCACATCACCGATAACGACGGCTTCATCGTCTATAGCACGTTTCAGATTCGGTTCATCCAAATCAATAATTGAAAGTGAAGACGTAATACTCCAGTCGTCCTTATCTAAGGCATTCACAACAACAGCAAGGTTGTCAACTTCCGATTGGGAAAAGACAGGATTAACAAGGAAGGTGAAGAGCATCGTGCTAATACATAGCAACACATGCAGTTTAAGGTTTGAAATGTGTGAGAAACGTCGCCCAAAGAAAAAAACTGTGTTCATTAATACCTCCGTAATGAAACAAGAAACCCCTGCTTCCGTTGAAACAGAGGGGACAAAGGCGACACTTCACATTATTGAAAAGTGGGCTGAATCCTGTAGCATGTATATAAGGTGGATTACCTTATGTTATTAATCTAATGTTGTTCTGGCAGGATCCTGCTGTGCTTTGTTCCACCGCTTTCCCGCGAAAGCAGAAACGTGAAACACGACTCAGGCAGGTCTCCTGACTTCCGATTGTTAACGTAGCGTGCAAGCAAAACTTACGCTACTACAATACTCCGCTGTCCTTCCCATCAAACATTGACAGTGGTTTTTCAGCGAAATACCCCTTTTTATCAGGTAGCAATCGTTCACAGTGGCGGGGCCGTGGCGGACTTTCACCGCACTTCCCTATTCTCCGTACTTCGGCACCTGAACCGTTCGTTTATTCAATTTTGATGTTTATATTATACTATACTGCCATGTTTTAAGCAAATTATTTAGTCTGTTTGAAAAAAATAGCTCTTTGATTAACTAATGGAATGTGCTATTATTATTTTACTAAAAAATCTAAGAAATTCCTCAACTGAATTAAAATAGAAGATGATCCATTAAATAAACTTGACATAGACTAAATACTAAGGTATAATAAAGCAAAGAGATTAAGAATGGACATTTACAGTGGTCTTTGCTACACACTCCTATTTAAATAAAAACGGACATCATTGGCATTGGTGGCGTTTCAATTCCAGCAAAGGGGTGTGTGTGCGCTAGCGAAATTTGGTTTATATTATTCTTCACATTACTGATAAGCCTTATGCACACAAACCTCAGTGGCATAAGGGTTTTTTGTTTAAAGACACTAGGGAGAAAACATGGAAATATTATCTGAACTCAAATATGATCACGACGGTTTAGTCGCTGCCGTTATACAGGATAAGACAAACAACGAAGTCTTGATGGTCGGTTATATGAACGATGAAGCAATAAAACAGACGTTGTCAACCGGTCGTGTCTGCTTCTGGAGTCGTTCCCGTCAGAAACTCTGGATAAAGGGGGAGACTTCAGGACATACACAGATCGTTGAATCTATTGCCGTAGATTGCGACGGTGATGCCTTACTCATAAAGGTTGAGCAAAAAGTGGCAGCATGTCATGTAGGCTATCGATCCTGCTTTTTTCGGGAAGTCTCCCCCGATGGTGAGTCAACGCGTGTGGTAGGTAAAAAAGTTTTTGATGCAGATACAGTTTATTAATCCTTGATATGTTTGGCTTAGGTGGAAGGATGGAAGGAATATCATGGATACTAATACCATTTCTATTAGATTTTCCATCATTACCGACTTTTAGAAATGAAGCGGAGAACGGCACAATCTAACAGATTGTGCTACAATAAAGAAGCATTATCAATTGGAAATGGTATAAGAATATGAAAAGGAGTCATAAAATGTATTATCCGAGCTTGGAGGAATTCCAAGAAAAAGCGGCAGTTAAAAATCGAGGCAACACAGTACCTGTATATCGTCCAATTTTAGCAGATATGGAGACACCGGTATCCGCATTCTATAAATTGATGCCCGACAATTTTGCGTTCTTATTGGAGAGTGTTGAAGGTGGCGAAACCGTTGCACGATACTCATTCTTAGGCAGTCAACCCTCAGTCCTATTTCAAAGTAAAGGACATCAAGTAACAATTGAATATCTGGATAAGGGTGAAAAGGTTTCCATGGAATATGAAGACCCGTTAACAGTACTTGAAGAACTGATGCAAAACTACAGACCTGTTAGTGTTGAAGGTTTACCGGAATTCCACGGCGGTGCCGTCGGATATATGAGCTACGATATGGTGCGTTTCGTTGAAGAATTACCGGATGATAACGAAGATGAACTGCAAATCCCCGATTGTTTTTTCATGATTGCTGAAACACTTCTCATCTTTGATCACGTGAACCATCAGATTAAAGTCGTCGCAAATGCGCATATTGATGATGATGTCGATGCCGCTTATGCCGATGCTATTGCTAAAATTGATGAATTGATCGCAAAACTCACAACTGTTTCAGAGAGCATTGCAATCGGCAATAGGCAGGAAGATACTGAGAGTTTTCCAGAACCTATCCCCGATCCACAATCGAATTTCACAAAGTCTGACTATGAAAACGCAGTCCGACGTGCAAAAGAGTACATTGCAGCAGGTGACATCATACAGGTCGTGCCTTCACAGAGGTTTAGTCGTCCTGTCTCAGTAGACTCATTTGATATTTATCGCGCATTGCGAGTCGTAAATCCATCACCCTACATGTACTATCTCAAGTTTGATAGTTTCGACATTGTAGGGGCTTCTCCCGAAATGATGGTACGGGTAGAGGATGGGACTGTCCAGACTGTGCCAATTGCTGGCACACGTCCACGTGGGAAAACGACTGAAGAGGACCAGGCATTAGAAGCGGAACTTATTAATGACCCTAAGGAACGCGCGGAACATGTCATGTTAGTGGACTTAGGACGGAACGATCTCGGACGCGTGTGTGAATATCATACCGTCAAGGTAACCGATCTGATGATAGTTGAGCGATTCTCACATGTCATGCACATCGTCTCACACGTCGTTGGACATCTACGTAAAAATCTGACTGCTTTTGATGTCATCCGTGCGTGCCTACCAGCGGGAACACTCTCAGGCGCACCGAAGATACGCGCAATGGAGATCATAGATGAACTGGAACCTACTCGACGTGGCACCTACGGGGGAACAGTCGGGTATTTTAGTTTCTCAGGGAGTGCAGATACCGCTATTACAATAAGAACAGCAGTTATCAAAGACAACACTGCTTATGTGCAAGCAGGCGGTGGTGTCGTTGCTGATTCCGTACCCGAAAATGAGTATTATGAAACCGTTAGTAAGGCGTGGGCGATACTCACTGCTATTGAAATGGCACAACAAGGTCTGGTGTTATAGGAGGAAGAAGATGGTTTTAATGATTGACAACTACGACTCTTTTACATACAATCTTGTGCAGTATTTCGGTGAGTTAGGTACGGATTTAGAGGTACATCGCAGCCGAAAAATTGGCATAGCCGAATTAGACGCGCTGGCACCAGAACGAGTCGTGATTTCACCCGGTCCCTGCACACCACGTGAAGCGGGGATTTCCAACGATACGATCAAACACTTCGCTGGAAAAGTGCCAATTTTAGGTGTATGTCTTGGACATCAATGTATCGGGGACGTGTTTGGCGGTGAGATCGTCCGTGCCGATAGACTAATGCATGGTAAAACATCAATGATACATCACAATGGTAACGAACTTTTCAGGGATTTGGACAACCCATTCGAAGCCACGCGCTACCATTCCCTTATCGTCAAAAAAGATACATTGCCAGAGTGTCTTGAGATCACTGCATGGACTGCCCATGACGAGATCATGGGAATTCGCCACAAAACCTTACCGATCTGGGGTGTGCAGTTTCACCCAGAATCCATTCTGACTGCATCTGGGAAAAGCCTACTGGCAAACTTTTTGACACTATAATCTCAGTTGTATAGTAAGTAGTAGGCACACTCCGTGTGCCGTATGCCGTAAACTTATGTCACTTACCCCCATTTTTTCATGAACGCTTCTGTGTTGGGTGTTTAGTGAAAGAAATGCTGTCCAAGTAGGTAGTTTATGGTAGAATACCTCCTTAGAAAGAATATTCTTTAAGAATATAAAGGAGGCATTCTGATGCGTTGCACCCGAAAACGGGCGAATCCAAGAAGTATTATAACAGGTTTCCAAAAGGTTTTCAAGCATGTTTCGGTGAAAAAAACGAGTCTACGGAACTTCTGCTTGACGGTCATTGCGGTTTGCGTCTCAAAAACCTTTCGTATCAACGCGATCGCTTCTTGTTTACCGATAGATGTTGCGAAAGAAAAATCTAAGCAGAAGCACACGATGACCCGATGTATTTGATCTCCAATCGCACTAAAGACAGGCAGATATACACTTACTACAAACGCAGGATGCAGATTGAACACGGGTTTAGAGACATCAAGTCGTGTTTCAACTTCAAAGACCTGGTTTTGAAGAAAGCGGAGAAACCTCGCATCGGTCTTCTTTTCTTAATCGTCGTCATCGCTTATGGGCTTCTGTTTATTACCTATGAGAAGGCAGCGGGCTACTGGGCGAAGGCTTATGAATCCAAACGCAAGATCTATTCAGTGATAACGATCATCAAAAAGATCATTGACGCGTGGTGGACAAAGGAGGAACTCCTCTTATTTACCAAACAGACATGTCTGAAAAACTTGCACTTTTTCACCACATAAAGACAGACTTTCTCACACATAAAACGGACAAACACAACAATGGAACAAAACAAAATAAAAATGGGGGTAAGTGACTGAACAACTTAGAAGAAAAAGCCAAATCGTTTGTAGTCACCCTTGATGCCAAAACATTTCAACCACTTAGAGAATTACGCCAACAATTTTTGCAACATATAAACCCGGAAGGAAATTAAACCAATAACCTCTAATCCATAAAGGAGACTAACCCAATGTGGGTCATACTAAAAGAATCTATAAAAGGTGATTATGAGACTTTGGCAATACACCTTGAAACTTTTAACGGAATTTCTATCATGAATCTTGACAAGAAATTTCATCTTGTTGTTCAGAAATATTTTGACGGACACCAATCAAACCAGTCAAATATGCATTGTCCCTTGCTTCTTTTGACACATACAACGAAACCCAAGACTTTTTCCAAGAACTGATACAGATAATCCATAACAGATTAGGGAATATATCTGGTGTGATAAGGAAATCACACCTACCGGACTAGGAAAATAAGTATACTTCCGCTTGAAAACCTTGTAGGTTGGAGGTGACAGTTCACTACACTAATTTTCTCTGTCTTATATCGCTCCAAGGACCCGTAATAGCAAGCGTTATTCCAGGATTCTGGATATTGACAAAGAGGGTTGTGCCATCAGGAGAAAAAACTGCACCAGCCAACTCTGAAGTGTTGCTGGCATTTCGGGCAAACTGATAGGTGTGTCCTTCGGGTGTAACACCAACTAAAAACTGTTCTTTTGAACCATCTTCACAGATTATAACATCTCCCCAAGGGGCGACAGTTAAGTTATCTGCGTTTTCAAGGAGTTTACTGTCGTTCGGTTCAATGAAGAGTTCAAGGGTCCCTGGTTGTTTATCCTCGCGACTTGTTCCTTCGTATTGACTCGGAATATATTTCCAGATCTGTCCTTTGTTTGCAATACCCCCATTCGTACAAGCGAAATAGATTGTATTTCCACTATACCAGATTCCTTCACCCCGAGCAAACTTTGCAGCATTTTTGCTCTCACTACCTTGTAAACGTAGGTCATCCTTCGGTGATTGGACATTTTCAATATCTACCCAAGCCGTTGCCACCTTCTGTGAGACGGGTATCGGATCGTATGTCCACGGAGCGACTTTTTGCAGACCTGTCTTCCAGTTTCGTGTGTCAGGATCAGTCATATCTCTGATTGTCAATGCTTGAAGACATCCCCCTTTAGCGAGATTGCCGGGTTCATCAGGAATAAATCGATAAAAGAGACCGTCATTTCTGTCCTCTGTTTCGTAGACGATCCCTGTATCTGAATCAACGGCGACGGCTTCATGATTGAAACGTCCCATTGCTTTAAGCGGTACTGCGTTGACTAATCCGGGGGTTGTCGTAACAGGCACTTCAAAATTGTATCCGTGATCTTGTTCAAAGTCATTCTCAGCTTTCTGAACTGTTTCTTCACAAGTTATCCACGTGTTCCAAGGTGTTGGTCCACCTGCGCAATTCCGTAGCGTTCCAGCTAGACTCAAAAAGTGTTTTTCAAGGGTTCCTGTCCGTGTGTCGTAAATGAGGGTTGTTGTTGCGCCAAGGCTCGGTGACTTTCTGTTTCCTAGATCGTATATTTTTTCTGTGTCTACGAGGTTCAGTTTCTCGTTATTCCATCCGAAGGGACCGATTATTTTGTCGGTAGCAGCCAATTCGTGATTACGTATAAGGATGGTCTTTCCTTTATCATCTTGAAAAGCTGCCATGCCATCATGTTTTCCTGGTACCCATAGTCCATCGTCCATTATCTCACCTATGCGAGAAAATGCGTGACAGACAAAACCTTCGGGGAGATCAAGCAGTTTATTCGGACTGGAATTAAAAACATAAGGGGGATCAGGTTTAAGGCCTGGTATGTGTTTAAGCAGTTTACGACTCACACCAGAGAAACCGAAACCTACTGCAGCTGACCCTAATGCTACGCCGCCGTAACTAAAAAATTGTCGGCGTGAGAGTTTAGACTTCACGTTCACTACACTCCTAATACTGAAATTAAGTGACAACTACAAACTTGATAACGATCGATCATCATTACATTCTAAGGATAACCTATAATTGTTGCAATTGTATTGAGATATCAGTAAGTTTTGTTGACAGCATAATTAGACATTTTGGTAGACATTTTGGAGATCGTTCCTACAAGTGGCATGTATATGATTATTTCAATAATTCACTAGAATAGGACTTACGCAAAATGCGTAAGTCCTGTAGAATTTAGATTATTCGAAAAGAGAGGACACTGATGATTAGTATAACACTTGATAGTTGTAGAGTCAAAGAAAATAAAGTTTTCACAATCGCGCGGGTTGACGTGCTTCACTGCACAATCAAGATGAATGTGCTACGGTTTGATAACGCTAAATGCTGAGCGGATACTTTTTTGGGTAGTATGACGTTCATCATGATGTCATACCAAAAACTTTACACACCCACGTTCATGTAAAATTACCTTGAAAACAGAGAGAAAACATGACATAATTCTTATAATATAAAATATAGTAAAAACTCGCTGCAAAGGTTTTCTACTTATGAATGCTGCACCACATGCAATAAACGAACTTCTTAGTATGATCCGGCAGAACTTACTACCACAGGTTGCAAGTCTGAATGAATTTCAAACAGCAAACGGACTGCAACTATTCAGAGGAAAATTGCACAGTATTCACAATTATTGTCTTCGCGCTGATATGCCTGAGTCAATTAACAAACAGGTTGATGTTCTTCTTTCAACAAGTGCCAGTTTTTGGCATCTTATCTCTGATAACGAAGTTGTATTAACGAACCTAAAGGACTTTACACGGGTCAGAACATTCTCAGCTGAAGCAGAAGGGTTAACGAACTTAGAAGAACTCCTATCAGGTGAGGAATCTGTCAGAGATGTGGTAATCAATAGTATTGCATTTATGCTGAATTGGAAAGCGAATTCTATCTGGGTTGAATCTGCAAAGAAAGCACGCACGGCAATGACAAAGAACTACATGTTAGAAATACAAGACAGAATCTGGCAATTTATCAAAGAGAGTCAACAGCAGCAAGAGCCAATTGACATAGAAAAATCTGAAGAAATTCGAAAAAGAACAGAGAAATTTATACAGATCATCCAGTTAAGCGAACTCACAACTGAAGCACACGTTACATTGCTGATGCAGATTTACACGATGTTGTTACGCTACCAACTGGGTCAATTGTTAATCCTTCTGGAAAACCTGCAAGACACCGACAGTGAGTTGTAACGGATTCTATATATAATACCATTTCTATTAAATTTTCTCTCATTACTGACAGTTTAGAAATGAAGCGGGGAACGGCACAAACTATACGTTTATGCTACAAAAGAGTAACATTATCAATTAGAAATGGTATATGCAGTACATCGGTTGACATAATTATGCAAGAAGAACTTTTCAAATCACTCGTAGAAGTTATAGCAACCTTAAGAGGTGAGAACGGATGTCCTTGGGATAGAGAACAGACACATACATCCTTAAAATCTACGCTAATTGAGGAGACTTATGAAACTGTTGAAGCTATCGATTCGGCACAACCTGATAAGTTAAAAGAAGAACTCGGTGATCTATTGCTGAATATAATGCTACAAGCACAAATCGCAGCCGAAAGCAGTGATTTTGACATTTATGATGTCATCGGTACGTTGACTGAAAAACTCATCAGGAGACACCCACATGTTTTCGGTGATGTCACTGTTGAGAATTCGGATGATGTCGTCAAGAATTGGGAAGCCATTAAGAAGGAAGAGGCTGGTTATGAGGATAGAGAATCGGTTCTTGATGGAATTCCGATAGCATTACCAGCACTACTTAGAGGACAGAAAATACAGAAACGCGCCGCAAGAGTAGGTTTCGACTGGGATAACATACAAGATGTCATCAGTAAGGTTGACGAGGAATTAGCAGAGGTGAAAGAAAGTCTCAAGAAAAATAAACAAGCCGAAATTGAAATGGAGATTGGAGACCTACTCTTTGCTACCGTGAATTTGTGCCGATTTGTAGAACTGCAGGCTGAGGAAACGTTGCGAAAGTCCAACCAAAAATTCATACAAAGGTTTAAAAGAATGGAGAAAATACTGGAAAAACAGGGTAAGGACATTTTTGAACAATCCCTCGCCACGCTCGACGCAATTTGGGAAGAAGTCAAAGAAGATGAATCATGAAGTCTCTCCACAAAAAGTCATTTCATAAAAAGAAGAACCACCTAGTATTTGATACTTATCCTGAATTCGATGAATACACAGAAACCATCAATAGTTTAGACGTAACAACATCACCACGGATCGTTATACTTCACAAGACTTCAAACCCAATATCTCAATCGGGGAAACGTCTCGGCATCTTTTCAGGTTCGTTTAATCCCTTAACGATAGCACATATCAAATTGGTAGAAGAAGCGTGGCAAAAATACCAACTAAATGAAATCCTTCTGCTTCTTGCAAAAATCAATGTTGATAAAGATGTGTATGGATTGCCATTAGCAGGAAGGATGCTCATTCTTAAAGCTTATGCGGAGACACAACCTAATATCTCAATCGGTGTGTCCAGTCATGGTCGGTACATAGACAAAGTATCCGCCTTGAAATCAATCTATCCGCCTCAAACAGATTTTTCATTTATTGTCGGCTATGACACTTTAGTAAGGATATTTGATCCAAAATACTATAAGAATCTGCATGAGGAATTACAACATCTATTTTCCCAATGTAGGTTCATCGCTGCCAATCGTGAAGAGACAGACATTAATGCAATCCAACAATTCCTTTCACATACATCAATACAAGCATATCGTCAGTATGTAGATTACTTGTTACTTCCTGATGACTATGCTGAAATCTCCTCTACGGATGTCCGAAGACGCTTAGAAAACGGGGAACCCATCTCACACTTAGTTCCACCTATCGTGGAAGAATTTCTCAAGGGATAGACGCACTCTCATATATACAATAAGACTTACGCAATTTTGTAAAATAGTGTATAATATTCTATTATAACTGCATGCGAAAGAGATTGAGGATCTCCGTTTTCAGTGGAGTGGTAGCGACAAAAAAGTGGTTGTAGGTATAGGAGAAAATGTAAATGGCTTATGAAGCAATAGAGTCTAAATTTATCGCAACACCAGAAAAGGGTGAAGTGTCCTCACTATTAATCCATCCAGACAACGCGAAATGGATATTGGTACTTGGACATGGGGCAGGTACACATATGCGACATTCAACGTTACAGACTATCGCTGAAAGGTTAGCAGACATAGACATTGCAACATTCCGTTACCAGTTTCCATATATGGAACGGGGTGGAGGTGGTCGAGAATCCGAAGTTGTTGCACTCCAGACCGTCCGATCAGCTGCCGCTGCTGCACATCAAGCCGCACCTGATTTATCAATACTTGTTGGTGGACACTCATATAGCGGACGGATGTCTTCAATGTCCGCGGCAAAAGAACCTATAGAACATGTCAAAGGATTGGTGTTTTTTGCTTTCCCGCTACATCCTTCAGGTAGAGAAGGCATTGAACGTGCCGAACACCTCTCTGATGTAACAATTCCGATGCTGTTTTTGTCCGGCACACGCGATAAGTTGGCAAAACTTGAACTGCTGGAACCGGTCTGTGAGAAACTTGGGGATAAGGTAACCCTACATCTACTGGACACTGCTGACCATGGATTCAAAACGCTGAAACGTTCACGGAAATCCGATGAGAACGTCTTCGTTGAAATGGCACGTGTATTGCGGGAATGGATAGAAACGCTCCCTTGACTAAAATGAATAGTTTGCAGTTACCGAGACCAATGATCCCAATTTAAACGCATCACTCCCTTGTTGTGAATTGTCCCATAGGGTTTCTTGTTGAATGGGGAACATAAATGTTATGGACAAAGGGACATTATAGGGTGTCGCTACGGATGTGCCTAATGATGCCATACTGAACCGAAGTCCCGTATTGATGTCAATCCCACTATCCCAATGTGCATAAGATTGATACAGACCGAGATAACTCGACTGCAATGATAACCAATCTGTGACCTGATAGTTCAAACCACCCGTGTAGGTAACCTCCCATGACCCCTTAAAGGTCTTGCTGTTCTCATAGAATGGAACCTTACTACGTATACTTGCATTCGCTCTTAATCCACCATAAATAGGAAAACTGTACTGCAAGCCTGCTATTGGATTGAATGTACCTGTACCAAACTGTATATGAAGATGTTCCATCCCCATATCACCGAGTATCCAGGGATCCTTCTCAGTTTTACCAACGGGGATAGTCGTACCAAATTTTGCGGTAAACATATCATGTTCTTGAAAAAGACCTTGCTGGCTATACGCTAACAAGAGATCTAAATCTGAGAATCCTTGATATGTCGCGTCCCTATGATGAATATGCTGATAAAGCAGAACTTTTCTTTGCATCTCAGGGTCAACGATGTCTTCAATTCCGCTAACATGTGCGTCTTGATCTTTTATCTCATAAGGCACAACGACTTCCAATCGAAATCTACTATTGAGCTGGTATCTTAGACCAACGTCAAAACGGACAACATTCATCTCAACTTCATGGCGATGTGCTGCAACAATTTCCGGTAGACTTCCGATAGAGGAGAGACCTTTAACCTCTTCATGTCCACCTTTCGCATTAAATGTTCGTGTACCTAAAGACAATTGAAATCTTTTGTTTATTGAAGTTAAACTAACTTCACTTTCCCCACCTTGTGGGATAGTAGGGTTGCTTCATGCACCTCAGCTCTCTTGTGCAAAACCGAGTGAAATGAAAACAAATTGTAGCGTTAGTATTACTGTCAAAAGGTTTTTCATTTTGTGCTTCCTCTATTTCTTAATATTCAAACTTGCTTAATGCAATCAATTGACAATTCCAATTTGACTTTTTCTTATGTGTGTGTATATATTATACCACAGAAACAAACACTTGTCTAATGCAATCAATTGACAATTCCAATTTGACTTTTTCAGATTGTCATGTTAAAATAGAAGTAATCTGGAGGTATTAAAATGGCATATTTTATAACAGATGAATGCATCGGGTGTTTAGCGTGTTTAACAAACTGTCCTGTTGATGCAATTACTGGCGCACGAAATATGCTCCACATTATTGATCCTAAAATCTGTATTGATTGTTCTGCATGTGGAATGGTGTGTCCGGTTGAAGCAATTCGTGACCAGTTTGGTGAAATCTGTAAGTTTATTCCAACGCCATCACAGAGACCCATAGCGGTCATCTACGAAGAGCTCTGCTCAGGTTGTGATTTTTGTGTACATATCTGTCCATGGGAGTGTCTGGAATTGATTGATCCTGATACAAGTGAACATGCTGAAAGTTTCTTCGGTATCTGTGAATTAGTTAAACCCAAAGACTGCACTGGCTGCAAACTGTGTGAAGAAGTCTGTATTAAGGATGCAATCCGCGTAGAATCACCTATTCTCTTAGAGCTAGCTGAGGCTGCAGACTAATTAACACTATATCACTATATTAATATGGTTTCTGCAACGATTAGTCACGACAATTTAATTGTCGTCATATCAGGTCCTTCAGGAAGTGGAAAAAGTACCGTCGCTAAAAGGTTATGCAAAGCAGACGAGACGCTAAGACTGTCTATATCGGCAACCACACGGAACCCACGCCAAGGAGAAGTAGACGGCATCGAGTATCATTTCCTAACACATGAACAATTCCAAAACAAGATTGAACAAGATGCTTTCTTAGAATGGGCAAAATATGGAGACAACTCTTACGGCACACTAAAATCTGAAATTACTCTTTCGCGGCAAGAAGGCAAAGATACGATTTTGGAAATTGAGGCAAACGGAGCACGTCAAGTCAGAGAACAAGACTTATCCCCGGCAAGAAGTGTTTTAATTTTTCTAATTCCTGCGTCATCTTCACATCTGAAGAAACGACTCCGTAAAAGGAATACCGAATCAAAGCAACAACTTGCACAGAGATTAGAGATAGCAAAAACCGAAATAAGTAAAATGGAAGAATACGACTATTGTGTAATTAACGCTGAAAACAAGATAGAACAGACAGTCAGTCAAATTCAAACTATCGTTGTAGCAGAAAGACTTCGTATGAACCCTATTAGAATTTCAGCGTTTGCTGAAGCATTCGGTATACAAAATAATGAACTAAATCAAAATGGAACTTAAGAACCGAACTATACTTTTAGGTGTTACAGGTGGTATTGCCATCCATCGTTCCGTTGATTTTACCAGTCAATTGGTCAAGTCGGAGGCTTCAGTTCATGTCGTAATGACAGAAAACGCTACGAAGTTGATCAATCCTTTACAATTTCAGATCATATCACGAAATCTTGTTCTCCTCAATCTATTTAACACAAGTGATAACTGGAAACCACCCCATATAGAACTTGCAGACCGCGCTGATTTACTTGTCATCGTACCTGCAACTGCCAACATTATCGGAAAGATGGCAAACGGTATCGCTGATGATGCACTTTCTACCGTTGCAATCTCTGTTCACTGTCCTATTCTCTTAGCACCTGCAATGAATGGACACATGTATCAGAACCCTTATGTTAAGCGTAATATTGAAACGCTAAAACAAAACGGCGTAGCATTTGTAGAACCTGTGAGTGGTGACCTTGCCTGCGGGTATCAAGGTATCGGTCGCTTGAATACAATTGATGCAATTTTGAAAAAAACAGAAGAAATACTGTCTGTTCGTGAAGACCTAAAAGGACAACGCATCCTTGTCACAGCAGGCGCAACACGTGAATACATTGATCCTGTCAGGTACATTACGAACAGATCCAGTGGAAAAATGGGATATGCTATTGCACAAGCTGCAAAATGTAGGGGAGCAGAAGTTCAATTGGTTAGCGGACAAACAACCGTTGAGCCTCCGCTGGGTATAGACATTGATCATGTTGAAACAACAGAGGAAATGCACGAATCGGTTTTAGCACATTTTGAACAAGCAGATATCGTTATTATGGCTGCTGCTCCCGCTGATTTCAAACCCAAAGAGATTTCACACCAGAAAATAAAAAAACATGAGGATATTATCTCTATTGACTTAGAAAAAAATCCTGATACTGCAGAGGTGCTAGGAAAGAATAAGAAACATCAGATTACAGTCTGTTTCGCGGCTGAAACAAATGACATCCTTGAAAACGCTAAAGCCAAGTTAATCCGTAAAAACTGTGACTTCATCGTAGCAAACAACATTCTCACCAAAGGAGCAGGATTTGCTGGAAATACAAATGTCGTTTCTATTCTTGACAGGAATGGAAATTGTGAACAACTACCGATCTTACCTAAGAAAGATGTTGCGAATACAATATTAGATAGGATCGTGAAACTGCTTTAAGCATCGTCATTACCGATGCTTTTACACCAAGTACAACAACCCCATGAAATGATGTCCCTTAAACAACAAGCACGTACGTTCCTAAAAAAACATCCCACTCATCCTAATAAAAAGTTAGGTCAGCACTTTCTAATAAATCCAGAAGTATTAGAAATTATTATCGGTATTGGTGAGGTCACCAATACCGATGTCGTGATAGAAATCGGAGCAGGACTCGGTTGTCTGACACAGACATTAGCAGAAACAGCCGAAATCGTGATTGCTATTGAGATCGATCCTATTCTTAATGAAGTCTTAGTATCACAGTTTTCAACATGTGATACTGTACAGATTGTCAAAGCAGATATACTTGAAATAGAACTCGCCTCTCTTTTCCCCCCCAATACTAGTCCGAAGATAATTGCGAATTTGCCCTACGGTATTACGACACCGATATTGTGGAAACTACTGGAGCACACAGATCAACTAGATTCCTGTCTATTGATGATGCAGAGAGAAGTTGCTGAACGAATAGTTGCACACCCAGGTGGAAAAGACTATGGAGCACTCACAATTGGTGTTTCCTATTACGCTGATACTTCGCTAATTGTAACACTTTCACCTGAAAACTTCTATCCCGCTCCGAAAGTAGACTCCGCACTGTTAAAACTGTCAATGAGAGATAAACCGAGGGTGGAAGTGCAGGATGAAACTCATTTCTTTAGAGTGGTTCGGGAAGCGTTTAGAGGCAGAAGAAAGATGCTGAAAAATGCCCTAAAAAGGTTTGCAGCATCTGATAGATTAAATCAAGCATTTGAAGAATTGAACATCAAACCAGAGAGACGCGCAGAAACACTAGATATTACCGAATTCGCTGCTTTAGCAGATCAGTTACAACTTGATATTTAAAGTTATA
Source organism: Candidatus Poribacteria bacterium (assembly GCA_965208245.1). Lineage (GTDB taxonomy): Bacteria > Poribacteria > WGA-4E > WGA-4E > WGA-3G > MSPOR6. The sequence goes on along the minus strand of OZ242325.1, from coordinate 2,512,320 downwards.
AGTTGCCAATACACTATTTTCCACTCACTGCCTTCACGACGAAAGTCAAATTGGCAGGTTCCCTCAAGGCTCCTCATACTCTTATCTTCCACATTCTCTGAGTCTACCCTCATCAACATTTGAATGGATGCTTTTCTGGCATCGGTAATATCATACACCAAATTGTCGTAAGTAAAATTCAACCAAGAGTACTGTTCAAACACACCTGAAAATGTTGGAATTACACCCTCAAAATTAGGTGGAACGACGCCTGAGACAACACCAAGTGCTGTAACCTCATCATCCGCTGCAAAATAGGATTCAGAGAAAAAGGGTAGAAGCGTAGGTAAATTGTCCATATCTAAAGACTCAAGTAAATCAGATACGTCTTCAAGGAATGCAAATAATTCTTCCTGATGATCGTTTAAAGGCGAAAGTGCAACATTGTGTACTAACCGAACTTCATTTAATACAATCTGAGTTGAATACCCCTGATAAAGTGGGTCTCGAACCGTCAACTCATGTTCCGCTCCATAGCGGATGTCGTAATAGACGAAGACACCATCAACTTCAGTCTCTACCTTCAAGTCAGACAATGTAACTTGGACTCCAAGCAATGGATTACCTGTCACAGCATCAGTGACTATACCGGATAGAGTACCAAACTGTTGTGGTTCAGGTGGCACAATCGGATCCGGTTCACCCTCTTCATCACCACCGCAGGCGAAGATCAAGCATAAAATCAGTAAAGGTATGAGGTATCTATTGATCTTAAGAATAATTTGCATTTGGACCTCGTATGTGTTATTCTTTTAAGAGTTAATTTCTAATCGTCATTTGAAAAACTATACATAAAAACTACACATAAGGATTCAAGAAAATGTCACGAGTTTGTACAACGTGTGGTAAAAGGCCTCGAACGGGTAATAAGATAAGTGCCTCAGACAAACACACAAAACGTCGTTGGTTACCTAATTTACAACGTGTCCGTGTTAAAACAGAAACTGGAAACAGAAGGATTCGTGTCTGTACCTCCTGTATTCGCAGCGGAAAAGTTACAAAAGTAATCTCAAGAATGTCACAAATACCATCATAGCATTAGATTTTTCGGTCAACTCTTTCTACACCCTTCAGACTTCTTACTGCATCCATCACCTCTTTGAGTTGATCAACGCCAGAAACATCCAACGTAAAATAGTCTGTAGCGGTATCGTTAATAGTAGTTTTCGTTGAGGGTTTAAAATTACCTTCACGGATGTTGACATGGAATTTTGCAATAGCTGTCGTAATCTCACCTAACATCCCCGGTTTATCACAACATTCAACATAGATTTGTGCTGGAAAATTTGTACCTGTTTCTGGTTGCCAATTAACAGACACGAATCGTTCTGGCTCATCAAGTAAGCGTACACAATCTGCACGATGAACTGACACACCACGTCCTCTCGTGAGATAACCTATTATATCGTCACCTGGAATTGGGTTACAACACTTCATAACCCTTACCATACCTAAGTCTATTCCATTATCAAGTTGGATAGTTGGATCAGGGCGGTGGACTACTTTTTCTGTTTTCTCTTCTATAACCTTTTCAGGTTTTAAAAGATTTACGACTTGGGTTGCAGATTCGCTACCGTTACCTATACGTATAAAGAGTTCATCTACGGTTTCAAGATCAAGTTGTCTTGCCACTTCAATTAGTTTCACTTGTTTCATAAATTCGGTAGCATTTAGATATGAAACTTGGAACTCCGCTTTAAGCAATCTTTTACCTAACTCAATTGCATCTATTCTATCTTTTTCCTTGAACCAATGACGTATTTTGTTACGTGCATTAGTAGTTTTAACAATCCGTAACCATGCCCTACTCGGCATACTATTTGGACTTGTTAGGATTTTTACCCTATCCCCATTCTTTAATGGTTCGCGAATCGGTGTTAGCACGTTATTAACTTCTGCGCCACAACATGTATTGCCAATATCTGTGTGGATTCGGTATGCAAAATCTATTGCTGTTGAACCGACAGGAAGCGCATGGATGTCACCTTTTGGTGTGAAAACATAAACTTCATCTTGGAACAGTTCAAGTTTCATTGCTTCAGTAAATGTGTCCGGCACATCCTGTGTGTCTTTGATATCATCAAGCATTTCCTTATAGTTGGCAAATATCGATTGTGCTTCTTTCGTAGTGGGCAATCCTTCTTTATAGCTCCAGTGTGCAGCAATACCGTTTTCTGCTATCTGATGCATTTCTCTACTTCTAATCTGAATTTCAATCGGTTTGCCATTATCCAATATAGTTGTATGAAGCGATTGATACCCGTTTTTCTTCGGTTGTCCAATCCAATCTCTTACCCTATCAGGCAAATAATTCCATCTAAGATGCAGTACACCGAGTGCACTGTAACAACTCCAGTCGTCTTCAACGATGATGCGTAGTCCTACTAAATCGCAAATATCTTTAAAAGAGGTTCCTTTCTCATGTATTTTCTGGTAAATGCTATAGATGTGCTTTGTTCTCCCTCTGACATTCGCGGGAATTCCGTGCTTCTTCAACTCTGAGTGGATGATAACTTCCATTTTCTTGCAATACGCTTGTCTCTCTTCAAGTTTTTCATCAAGCAGATCGGCTATTTCTCTATATCTATCAGGAAGCATATATTTTAAAGACATGTCCTCGAGGCGACTCATCATTGACCATATACCAAGTCGATGAGCAATAGGTGCATAAATTTCAAGTGTTTCTTTTGATATACGGTGTTGCTGCTCTTGAGATAAGTGCTCAAGCGTTTCCATATTATGAAGACGATCAGCGAGTTTTATTAGGATAACCCGCATATCTTCAGCTGTGGCAAGTAATAGTTTCCTGTAAGTTTCTGCTTGCCTTTTACGTTGACCACCGCCGAATGTATACCGACCAATTTTCGTGACACCCTCAACCAGACCTGCTATGTTTGCCCCAAACCTTTCTTCCATTTCACCACGTGTGATACCAGTGTCTTCTAACACATCGTGCATCAATCCTGCACAAATAGTATCCATATCCAGACGCAACTGTACAAGTATTTCAGCTGTTCTGATACAATGCAAGAAATACGGTTCACCAGATTTACGATACTGATTCTTATGTGCTTCTTCAGCAAAACTATAGCAAGTTTTCAGAAAATCAAAATCGGTTTCAGCTTCTGGGTTATCCTTCTGGACCTGATGGATCAGAGATTCTACACTCATTATTGATTCGCTCCCAGATACGTTTCGTATTCTCTTCAAGTTGGAATTTTTGGAATTCTTGTGAATTCTTTTTCAACCATTGACACTTTAGAAATGTTCTTGAACTACCCAGTTGACTCTGCTGGTTCGGAATTAGTCTTACCAACTCTTGACTACTACCATTTTCTGTTTTTCTTTCAATTAAGGTTAATTCATCAAAAATGGTTAATACCGTTTCAATCAGTTTTTCAGAATGACTTTCAAACGTGTTTGTGAAATTTGCAAGTGGCGTAAATTCGGTATTGATAGTTTCACGAAATCTCCTATAGAATGTAGTCAGTTCCGTTCTGTCCGGGTAAATGCAATCTATCCAGTCTTGCAGGAGTTGAACATCGGTTTCTTCATTATACAGTAGATGAATGGATGTCGTATTTTGTGTATGTGCAGCTGCAAGACACCTCTTAAAGAACACATCCTTTTCTGGTGTTAGATGACAGAAAACGATGTGTTCAACAGTGGAAACGTTTTTTAATGCAGATTCTGAAAGCATGTCTGAGGAAACTATACCGACTATTTGCCTCTTTTGAATTTCTTCTAACAACGCAATTTCTTCCTGTTCAGAAGTCGCTGCATTGTGTCTCCTTAAAAGCACTGCTTTTTCTGGAATTAACCTTGTCAAGAGTTGGTGCATCTTCTCACTGTTCAATACATAGATTATACACGGTTTGTTTGCGTTAAGCAAGGAGAGCAACTGGTCTTTTTTATTTTGATTGCGACGATCAATTACCCTCCCACCTGATTCTATATTTTCAGTTGGATAGACAGGTAGATGAGACATGCGTTCTCGGACATTAAAATCTTCAAGAATGAGTTGTACTGAAGACTCCCCCATATAGGTATTAATCTCTGGTTTAAATGCAATGTCTAATTTTATGTTGGATCGTCTAAACGTGGTAAAGTTTGGTGCTCTTCTCCATCCAATAGTTTTCTTTTGTATATGACCATCCGTGATAAACATTCTAATGTGATCTTTCTCTTTCCCCATTAACACCGGTTCTCCCTGCACTGTTACATCTTTGCACACAAACATGGGAGAAGTATTTTCTAAACCGAACGGTTCTAAAATCTCAAACTGTCTTATAGTCTCTAACGATAGGGAGGATAGTTCTGTTTCAAAATCCAAATTGAGTTTAGGTGTCAATGTGTCTACTGTGAGATGCTCGGTTGCGTAATCGTTGAAGGCTTTCTTGAATTTCGGAATATTGTCCCGTTTTAACGTAACACCAGCAGCTGCTTTGTGCCCACCGTGTTTGAGTAAGAACGCTGAACAGTAGTTCAAACTGTCCGCAAGGTTCATACCATCAATACAACGTCCGGAACCAGTCGCTTCATCATCTTTTATGGCAAGAACAAAAATAGGACGATAGAATTGTTCAAGCAGCCTCGAAGCAACTATGCCGACAACACCTTTTGCCTGATGTCCCCACGCATCGCTTGCAACTACCAATCCCTTCATCTCTTCAAGGTTTTCATCCTGATTTAGAATCTCAACAGCCTTCTCATGTATAGTTTTTTCAACAGTCTTTCGGTCCTGATTACATTGATCCAACTCCAATGCTATCTGCTCAGCAACATCAGAGGAGTCAGTTGTGAGAAGATTGACGACTTTTAGTGCTGTGTCCATCCGTCCTGCTGCATTCAAGCGTGGACCTAACCCAAACGAAAGGGACCTACCGTCAAGGGGGTTCCCTTTTAGTGCTGCCACCTCACACAATTTCTGAATCCCAATTCTTTCTTGCTTATTTATCTCCGCCAAACCGAGTCTACTTAATGTGCGATTTTCACCTGTCAGCGGTGCAAGATCAACAACTGTTCCAAGCACCACAAGGTCAAGCAGTGAAGTCAGAAAGGATTCATCCGCTATTAAACCTTGAGCAATCTTAAATGCTAATCCTACACCTGCCAATTCTGAATACGGATATTCATTATCACGGACCTTAGGAGAAATAATAGCATAAGCTGGTGGGGGATTATTTTCAGGAGGTTGGTGATGGTCAGTGAGTATGACATCAATACCTAACTCGTTTGCACACGTGACTTCACGGACAGAAGTAATCCCACAATCAACAGTGATCATCAAAGAACATCCACTCTCTTTAATTTCCTTCACAGCATCACTATTAAGACCATATCCCTCCTCATATCGGTGTGGTATATAGTATTTTATGGGATAATCCAAGTGCTGAAAGGCATTGACTAAGAGGGCGGTCGCAGTTGTACCGTCAGCGTCGTAATCACCGTAGACGTATATCTCTTCTCCATTCTTAATCGCACGTCTGATACGTTCAACCGCTTTGTCCATATCTGCCATTTTAAATGGTGAATGTAAATCTGCATAAGTCGGATAAAGAAAAACTTTCCCTTCCTCAACCGTCCTTATACCACGATTGACAAGGAGTCGGGCAACCAAAGAGGGGATATTAAGGCCCGCAGCAAGTGTAAAACTCAGATCAATATCGGGTGTCTGATATTGCCATATTTTGGAAAAGTGATGTTTCATTCTAATTTGATCTCTTACGCTATCTTAGCGTTGTCAAGAATAGGAGTATATTCAAAATATTAAAGTAATATACCATGAAATATCATAACATGTCAAAGAGATTTTAGTATCTAATCCCCTCTAATTCGTTGCAATATTGACCGATTCCTGCTAAAATTGTTATGTGAGGAGAACGTTATTTCTAATGTAGATGTCTGTTCTTTTTAAAGTGTATGTTTTAAACTTTTGAACTAATATCCATCCAACTCAATTATTTTGACGAAGGTATTGTGAAACATAACGGCTTTTTTATTACATTAGAAGGTGTGGAAGGTGCTGGTAAAACGACACAGATCGACCTTCTGGCTGAAGCACTCGGTGAAAACGTAATCGTTACCCGAGAACCGGGTGGTACACAAATTTCGGAGCAGATTAGAGAGATATTCCTAACAGCATCAGAAATATCAGCACAGACTGAACTCATGCTGATTGCTGCTTCACGTGCACAACATGTTTCAGAACTGATTTTACCTGCATTAAAAGATGGTAAGACTGTAATCTGTGATAGGTTTAGTGATGCTACTATCGCTTACCAAGGTTATCGTAAGGGAATTGACTTAGAACTCATTGAACAGGTTAACAGTATTGCTACACAAGGATTAAAACCTGATGTTACCTTCCTCCTTGACTTGCCACCCCATCTTGGTTTGAATCGCAAAAGAGAATCAGATGAACCCCTTACGCGGCTTGAATTAGAGACGATAACATCACATGAAAAAGTCAGAAAAGGATACTTGGCATTGGCTAAATCTGAATCGGAACGAGTGAAAATCATCAACGCACAACTTGATATTGACGAAGTCAATAAGGGTTTGGTTTCAGAAACAAATACACGAATGCAAATGAAGACTCAGCACAGATACTGAGAAAAGAAACATATTTCAAAGAGTGTTTGTCCATGGCATATACGATAATTGGTCATCAGAACATCATTTCACAACTGAGAAAGGCTGCCAAGGCTGAGCGGATTGCTGGTGCTTATCTGTTCACTGGTGTCCAAAATGTAGGGAAGGAGACTGTAGCATGCTACTTTGCAAATCTTATTCTCTGTCAAGGTACTGACGATGACTTAAAACCGTGCGGAGAATGCAACGCGTGCAGAAAAATACAGAACGGAAATCATCCTGACTTACATTTTATTCGTCCTGACGGTGCACAGATAAAAATTAACCAGATACGACAAATGCAACAACAGATCTTCTATCAACCCCTTGAAGGACCTCGAAAAATCTACATCCTGACGAATACCGAACGTTTAAACGATGCTGCTGCAAATGCTATTCTCAAAACGCTAGAAGAACCCCCGGCTGCATCAACGCTAATTCTATTAACTGAAAACATAGAAACTATCATCCTAACCATAAGGTCCCGTTGTCAGATTATACCGTTATACCCAATGCATACAAGACAGCTTGCAACTGAGTTAGCGAAACATTTTTCGGTTGATGAAAAAACCGCAGCAGCAGCAGCAAATCTATCAAATGGAATTGTTGGGAAGGCTATAACATTAATAGAAAATGGCATCTCCGCATACCAAAAAATACCAGATATTCTATCAGAGACGGACCCGATGGTTGCATTTAGAATCGCGGAACAACTTGAGAAGAAGCTTGAGAGTTTAGATGAACTCATCACGTGGTATCGTGACCTGCTCTTTCTGCATCAGGATGCCCCCATAGAACTATTAACACATCCGAAGGCACTCGATGATCTCAAGGAACTTGTCAAAAGGTATTCACGTCTGCGGATTGAACGTGCAATTAGGAATATACTTGAAACAAAATCACTTATTCAGAATACCAATGTTACAAAAATAACTGCTCTTGAAGTCATGTGTCTTAAGTTAATATAGAATTAACTCTATTCCTTATATTTCAGTGATGTATCTATGTCAGAACTACTTTCACATGCACAAACATTAGAAAAACAACAACAGATTCCTGAAGCGATTCAGTCTTATGAGGATGTCATCCAAGGTGATGTTGATTCACAGACACTTGCTATAGCAAACCACCGCTTAGGTGTTATCTACAAGGATTGGCGTGAATACATTGCAGCAAACAGATTCTTCGCCACTGCACACAGACTCTATCCTGAAAATACCGACATACTGAAATCGGTAGAGAGTCTAAAGGAATACTTCTCTGATCATAGAGACCAAATTGCAAATCAGATGTCTCAGAAAAATAGCGATCAGATTGTATCACTATTCCGTATTGCAACCGGTATAAAACTGTTGACTATGGATAAACCTACCCAAGCCTATCCTATAATGAAAAGTCGCACGAAGATATATCCTAACGCAGCAGTTGCAAAACACCTCCTTACAGATATTAGAATAACGGAGGATGATCGCAATTCTGCAATTGAATTTCTTATCAACAAAGATTGGTTAATCCGTAATGGAGAAGAACTCTATACTATCTCAGATAGTGGATTATACGCGTTCTATACTGAACTAGCAAAACTACATATTGACAGTTTAGCTTATGCGGAGGCTGTAGAATGTTATGATCAGGCAATTTGGTTGGACAACGCTCAATCTGTTCCGATGTTTCAGAAAGTAATCTGTTATGCTGCGCTTGAGCAATGGGACACAGCGCAATTTGAAAGCAACAAACTCCCAACTGAGATACCCAACGCAATTGATGCAAGTGCGTTTCACAGTGCTATTGCGGAGTGCTATCACAACATTTATCAGATCACGAAAGATGACAGCGATAAACAGAGAGTCATTAAGGCATGTGAGGAAGGACTTCGCTTAGACAAGAAGAATAAAGTGATATCTAATCTGCTTAAGGTGTATCAAGAACGGAAACGTTGGTGGAAAAGATAGTTGAAATCAGTCGGTGAAGAGCGTTTTTGGTATCCATAAATTGACCAATTTTCCTCTGGTATGAAATTCAAGAGAATCCCAACTTTGGATGGGAAGTTCAATGTGTGCAAGCGCAGCGGTTGGCATTGTTACAATCTCAGTGCTCAGATGTCTTGTTAGATGTTCCATGGTAGGATTGTGACCAACGACCATCACACATTCATGTTTATTAGAGACTGTCTGCAGTTCCTCTAAATACACATCAAAAGGTGCATGGTAGAATTTGTCCAATTTCTTGACTATTCCAGCGAAATTGCACGCTTTCGCTGCCTTAGTTGCAGTCTTTCTTGCACGTTTAGCGGAAGAAGTAAGGATTTGGTCTGGGACTAAGTCTTGTTTAAGTATGTGTCCACCCATTTGTGGCGCGTCGAGTTTACCACGTCTGTTTAAAGGACGATCATAATCTGCAAGATTCGGATTGTCCCAACTGGATTTGGCATGGCGGAGAATTAGTAGTGTTTTCATCATTCGCTCCTGATTTAATAATGTTATCACAATATCAGTCGGTTTTCAAGTATAATATCCCTGATAATCTGTTTTTTTGCTTGTTCACATCACGATCAAATAGTAAAATAGGAAGTGTATATCGTAATAACAAAGTTGGAAACGTATAAGTTACGCGACAAATAAGGAGAACAACATGAGATATATTGGTATTCTTGTGATTTTTGCGTTTTGTATGCTTCCGTTCAATGCTTCGGCTAAACTTACGGACGGTTTACACATCTACATGCCATTTGATGATGATGATAATATTGCAAAGGATGTTGGTCCAAAAGGTTTTGAAGCAACGCTGCATGCAACATCGAAATTTGTAGAGGATGGTAAGTTTGGTGGGGCAATAGAATTTACTGCTGGTTCCGCCAAGATTGCTGAACCGGGCGGAAAAAGTGACCTCTATACCGAACATCTGACAGTTGCAGTTTGGATATTCCCTTATGAAATATCGGACATTGCTATTGGTAATGGACATGTCTACGGGAATATCTTCTTCCATAAATCTGGTGCTAGTGATGATAACGTGGAATTCGGTCTCGGTAGTGGACAAGGCTTATATTGGTATATCAATTCTGGACAACCGGATATGGGACCTTTCAACGGCGCGGATGTTGATACGACGCTTCCGTTACCGAACTTAGGTCTTGAGGCGGATAATTGGTATCACGTGGTGGGGACATTTGATGGTAAAGAACTTCGGGTTTACCTTGATGGTGAATCTGTGGGTGACAAACCAGTACCTGCTAACGGTCCGGTGATGATCTGGAATGATAATCCGCTTGAATTGGGTGGACGCGGGACAGGTGTGAATGTTTACAAAGGTTTGCTTGACGAGTTACTCGTTTATGATCGCGCATTAACAGAGGATGAGGTTAGGAGGGTTATGGACTCCAGGAACATCTTTGCTGTGGATGCTGCTGGGAAACTGGCGACGACATGGGGCGATCTGAAGCGGAGATAGTGTCAGCTAAACCCGCGATAATCCGCGAGTCTGACAATTTTTGTTAACTACTATGCTTGCGGGGGTTAGCAGTGAGGCGATGTCTTCTGGCGGATTGATATCGGGGATACGATCAAGATTTGCGATGTTTCTATTGATAGGATGGAATCCCTTGATGCTGTTTTTTTCTATGATATTCACAACAGTCATGTCCAATCTTGCATTTTCCCACTGCTGCAGCCTTGACCATACCACGCCACGGTTGTAATATGCTTCGGCATAATCGGGATTAGTTTCAATCGCTTTGTCTATGTCGTCAATGTAACAGACTCCATAATCCGTGAAAATGTGAGATTCCGAACTACCTAGATGGTATTTATTTTCATCTCAGTTATGTAGCCACCCTTTGCCCACTTTGGTTCTATCAAGAGGATGACGACTTGCAGAAGGTCGTATCTGAAATAGAATACCCTTTGCCCACTTTGGTTCTATCAAGAGGCTGATGGCTTTAATTGCAGGTTTAGGGTTTATAGGCTCGACTTCTCGAATGGCATCCCAATCAATTATCGCTGTCCACAACTTTTCTTCTTCTGAGTAGTGAACAATGCCCTCAACCTCTAACTTTTCACTATAGATGATAAGGGGTTGTCCCTCTTGCAGCACAATTCCGTGCCGTTTGAGATCTTCTATCGTACCAACGCAGCTCAATCGCAACCTGCCTTTTACGTCTGCGTTGTGGAAGTCTGCGAAAACTTTTGGTTTGTTCATCTTCTTCTTTTCCTTCCAGGATTTGGAACTGTTGGTGTAAGCAATCTACTAATTTGTTCGGGGGCAAGTCCAGTCAATGTTGCGTGATAAGGACTCCATCCAGAAGTTCGTACCACATCACCACCTGCTTTTCGGACCTCCGCAACGGTTGTCCTGCCAATTTGCCTGTGGGGAGTGGTTTTTGCCAATTCCGTAACTGGAACCTTTTCTGCACATTCTACCGACACACTAGTGATTCCAGCCGGATGTGTGTCAGTCCCTCGTCGAATGTCCCTTGCTTGGTTTTTACCGCCCCGAATAACGAGAGCATCGTCCGGAATTCTTGAACTGCTGATTTCCAATTTCTATTATCTAGTCCTTTCCCTCGACTTAACTTAATCTGCGACACAGATAATGTCACTTACATCATCTATGGCATCAACTTTTCCAAAAGACTTTATTAGATCTTCGTTGCCTTCAAATGAATTTAAGAAATCCTCAAGACTCATTACAACAATGCCCAATTCTTCTTTTAACTGATCCTTAATCTTCAAAATTTTTTGGTCATTTGTCAGAAAGATATCTCTCCCTGATAAGTAGTGGGCGTGAAGATGATCCCAATCCAAATACCCTGGAGGTGTTTCTCCTCTGGATTTGAAAAACTTATTGATAATTGATTCCGCAGAATTTAAAAATTCAGTACTCCCTGGTTTATTGAACTCTGGGTTTACAAGGAATCGTTGAGCTTTACTGTCAAAATTGCATCGCATAATTGAAGGAATAGTTCTAACGTAATAATCCGAAAGAAATTCCTCTTCATCTGGTCGTAACTTAATATCCTCGCGGATTCGTTGTGAAACTGCTAAATCTACGAGGTATGTCTTTCTAAATTCCTGCATATCCATAGATTCCCATTTTTTCATCTTGAGGAGCACGTCAGTATCCAAGGTAACTGAAGGCAAACTATAGATATACTCTTCCTTTGTTACTTCACCCTCTGTACGATACCATAAAATATTTAATGTGTTTGAAGTGGGAAAGATTAATGTGATACGAATATCTGGTAAGTCAACTTGTCCAATGTTACGAGCATTGTCAATTGTAACTTGTCTAAACCTGTCCCAAGTGTCTATTACAGTCTGAACACGGAAATCATCATAGGCCTGGCGTAACTCGTCTATCACTTGCTTAGGACCATGAACGATTCCTTGCAATTGATTATTTTTCCCTTCACGTTCTATCCACAGATGTTTTTTCAGGTTGTCTTGAACAGACTCATTAAGAAATTTCTCTATCTTATAAATTATCCGCTTAAGCATGCGATCCTCAACTTGATTATGAAATTTTTCCCAAATATCGGACACCGCGGAATCCTCGCCGAACAAAATTGTAAAACTCACATTCTCAATACTTTCAACCTTCGCTTTCATTAATTCTGGATTCTTTGTGTACAAATCTCTTATTATTTGGTCGCATGCTCTACCCATTTCAACTTCACTTTTTGCAGCTTCCTTTTTTAAATCCTGTATTAGTGCATTAATCAAATCATCCATAATATTCTCCTATTCTTTTTATTTTGAGAATTTCCTTTGAAGTTATTATAAACTTATTTATAAATATTTATAAATAAGTTTATCAATTTCATTTCAATAGGAACCGTAGGTATCGGATTGTGCGGATTTTAGGGCATTGCATTGGAACAATCAGCACCCGCGTATACACACTATTTCAACAATCTGAGACAATACAATTTGATAATCTGAGAAGCATTAATTCGCCAGGTCTGAGTCAGGTGTCTAAACTTCGACTCTGACAGTTTACACCGTTGCGTCACCCACTATATCCAAAGTGACTTTTCTTACTGCTACTACTACATTTATTAAGGCTTTTGGCACCCCATGCTTGACATGTTTATTTTCTACACGATTATATCTCCAATCAATAAAGTTGTTGCGTCCAATATCAATTATTTGTCTTATGTTCTCGTTTGCATTTATCCAATTCGGCTTACCAATTGGTGTCATAGTCTTAAATGTGTTATCTATCTTTTTCTTCAGTCTTGATCTAATTAGTCAAACAATTTCAATAGATCATGAGACCTCAGGGGTTTTTGCTTTGGCTTAGTTTGTGCTATCAGTGTTTTTATTGCTATCTCCGCTGCGTATGCTGATACCATCGTTGCACACTCCGCCATTCTAATAATCTCTGGTAAGGAATGTTCACCTTTGTCCCTATGTACAATTTGCTTGTCAAGTTCTTCAATCAACAGCATTACTCCTTTTGTTATTCCTTGCAAACTTTCTAAGTCTTTATACACATTCTAGTGTGGATTTACACCAGGACCCGAAAGATGAATCGTATTCTCAAGATAACTTTTCATATCTATATACTCTTTTTTGAGTTGCAGATTTCCTTGGATTGAAGATTACATAGACGCAAAAATCCGCGCAAATCCGATAAAGTATACAATTCATATACCAGTTTATCAATCTCATTTTGAAGGAAACGTCTGCATAAGGGATCATGTTAAGGGGCATTAGGTTGTGTGTTCGTGGTTTTTGTTGTCAGAATCGCGGATTATCACGGATTACACAGATTTCGCGGATTTTTTTCTGACACATCAAGATCATTGGACACACTAAAGCGTCTGTTGCATGCTAACTTATCTAATACACTGACTTCACAGAGAACACCAATATAACAGACTCAATAATCTGTCTAATCTGCGCTAATCCGTGATTCTGACAGTATTTTATTTTCCTGCTATGCCTGCGGGTTGTTTTAATGGCAAAGGAAGAGGGATCAGGCGTTGAGTATTTTATTTTCCTGCTATGCCTGCGGGGGAGTTAACAGGGCAACAATGTCTGCTGGCAACCGGACAACGGTTTGCCGATCAAAGCCTGCAATGTTTCCATAGTCTTCAGCAAAATTCTCTATGATGCTTTCTTGCATATCTTTGGCATTTGTTAAATCTGTTTTCGCTAATTCCCATTCTTGCAAATGTAAAAACACTGTGCCACGATTGTAATGTGCCATCGGTAAATCGGGTTTAAGTAGTATCGCCTTGTTATAGTCTTCAATGGCGCGGTTAATCTGGTCTTGACGTTGATAAGTAATACCGTGAATGTAATAGCCTATAGTATCGTTAGGACTTATTTCTATCGTTTTGGTATAGTCTTCTATAGCTAAGTCGTATTCGCCTTTATCAAGATAAGCATTCGCGCGACTCTGATAGCCCTCAAAATAATCTGGTTGCAGTTGTATCGCTATAGTAAAGTGTTCAATAGCCAAGTCATCATCACCTTCAGCACAGTAACAGGTACCGAGTTCGTAATGGGTTTGGGAAGCAGCACGATAGGCTTTGAGATAATTGGGGTTTAGTTCTGTCACTTTGTCAAAGTTTTCAATTGCTTTCTTGAAATCTTCAATGATACTAACAAAGTTGTCGCTTCTATGGCAGTAGGCAACACCACGATTGTAATAGGCATCAGTGTTATTTGGGTTCATACTAATCGTATATGAGTATGCTTCAATTGCTATATCAAATTGCCTGAACATCATTAGGATATTCCCATATTGAAACGCGATTTCTGCCTGTAACTTTTTTTCAGATGGACTGGAGGTAGTATCTGCTTGAGATTGTATTTTGTGAACGGCTTTTCGAATACCATCCACTACATTTTGCCAACCTTCACTCTTATCTTCCCATTTGCTAATCGGCTCACCTTTGTCCGGAAGGACTTCAATACCGCTCAGTTGATGATACTTCCAATCACAATGCTCTAAGAGAATAGAAATTACCTTTATGCTTCTTTTAATTCCTTTTTACAACTTTCAGATGCCAGGCTATCAGCAGAAACAAGGAAAAGAAGGAAGTCTGAATCGGCAACTTCCTTAAGAATGTCCTCTTGACGTGCTGCGTCTCCCGCAATAATGTCACCATCGTGCCAAGTAGTTAACTCCTTGTTTTCTTTCATTACTGCAAGAAACTTTATAAGTATGTCCTTTTCTGCTTTATTCTCATGCAAATAGGAAATGAATCCTTTTAAAGTTTTGCTCACTAGCTTTTCTCCATAATGTTATCTTCTTTGCGGATGAAACCTTTCAATTATCTGAATTGCATATTACACGGATGACGCGGATTTTAACCTTCATTTATCAAATCGGTTTGACTGCAAGCAATAAAACGCCATCATACAGGAAACTAAAAAGCCGCGTTATATACGATTCAGATAACTTATATTGGGTTTGATTGTGTGAATATCAACGATTAACAGAAACGTATTGATAGTGATTCGATTCAGTTTTCTTTACAGAATGTTCAGGACTTTCCTTTGCTTGTTTCCTAATTTGCCTAAAGAAATGGAGTTCATCTTTTCTAACATACCGCCAAGATTGTGGAACAGTGAAATTTGAAATCTCATTTCTCAACTCACTTAAGGGTATTGGTTTATGAGCTTCCCACACCTCTTTAATTTCAAATGCATAAGCAACTGTCTTGCCGTGAAAATAAGAATCGAAATCCTGTTTCTCTACTTGAACAAAGTCTTCCACCAAACTCCAAATTTTTTCAGGTGGTTCTGCCCAAACACTTCCAACACGAAATCCACCACGTAAAGCCATTGTAGGACTAGAAACATATACAAAAACGTTTCGGTTCTGCATGTGTGTGGTAATACGACGACGTAACTCAACTGTTTTAAATTCCTTAAAAACTAAGTCTGCATAACAGGGTTTCAAGGAAAGGACTATAGGTTGCATTGTTGTTTTCATTATAGGTTGGGGAATCCTTTCTGAAATAATTGGTGAAATGTTTTAGGTGAAACTTTGGATGGACCTTGCAAAGACAGTCCAATACCGTTCTTTTTGTAAATATTTCTTAGTTCATTCAATGGGATTGACTTACGAAATAGGAAAGTGTGAGAAAACTTCAAAGCCATAAGTTCTTCTGTTGGATCCTTTTTGCACATTCTAAAGATATCTCTCCATTCCAAAATCCCAAATTTTTTGAATTTCCTGAAAAGTTTTTTTGCTGAATCAACTTCCACATCATCAAGAAATGAAATAGCTATAACCTCACTTTTTTTGCTGACGTACCACAGAATTCGAGCAGGGGCAACAAGCATTTTTTGGCGATTTTTAGATCGATAATAAACGTTATCCCAACGCAGTAAAGTATGCGGATTCCCTCCAAACAGACTATTGGATGACTGCTCTCTATCAATGAGACCCATTGCGTAGTGAGGTTGAATTGGTATCAAAAAGCAATTCTGATCAACACCTTCCATGACAAGAGGAGAACAACGTCTTTCAAGTTCAATATCTGACATCGCTTGACAAATGTCGTCAAATTTAGGAGTTAATTCTGAAATCGCTGTCAAAATTTCTGCTCGGTTTAGGATACGCGAAAAACAAAATCTAATGAAACTATTATCTTGTTCCATAAATCCCATATCTAATAAGTCTGGTATCAAACTGGGTGTGAGTGAAGAAGTATCAAACTTGATAATATCAAGATTCTTTTCAACTGCCTTGGAGATGGTATCTGCAATTAAAAAACGTCTGAATAATGGTCCTTTGACAGAAGTTGCTGTTCTTGCTAAGGGGACATTGAGCATTTTGTTGGAATTTCTCATCAAGATTCGAATGGCAATAATATCACCACCTGAGCGGAGGAGTTCACATTTGCATTCATTTGTCTGAACAATTAACGACTCCAATTTTTCTCTTAACTTACCTTTCCTTTCTTGATCCTTCTGAAAGGAAGCATATGGGAAATCCTCTAAATCTTTAGAAATTAAGCGTTTCCAATGAAGTTGTAACCCCGCAACACGATTCGGCACGTATGATTGTCCTTCAGTCAATTCATGAAGTTCTATGATTAACTGAGCAGGATTTACAACCTCAATTCCTGTAGCATCATAAATTCTCTTCGCATCATCTAATAAATCACTATCTCTAGTTACGAAAGTCTTTACATTAGAAGCAGCAGTTTTAGCTAATTGCCTAATATCAGATTCTTGACTTTTCTTCTTGTTAGGAAGAAAGTCACTTAAACGTTTCTGATATATCTCAACTAAATTTGGTTTATATTTAATTTTATTATGGAAATTCTGAGCTTTGTTCTGAGATGTCTTACGCTTTAGATCATCTTTCTGTCGGTTAATCTCATTTAAAAGTTCGTCGGTGATCCATAGGTTAAGAGAATCTACTAAGTAGTCAGCGAGCAGTGCTTTAGCCGGTATTGATTTATCGGTATCTGGTTCATCAAAGTCAAAGAAGATTTGGGCATCAATTACAATATCAAGGGCATCTGTTGATGTATTTGCTTGAAAAAGTTCTAATTGTTCATCCTGTGCCAAGGTAAGTTGTTCATCCTGTGCCAAGGTAAGTTGCCAGGTTGTCAAAGTGTTACCAATTTTAGATCGACTTGGTTTTTCCCCTAAGGCTACAAAGTCTAAGTTTGTCCACATATCATTTGCTGGAAAATCACGGCGGCAATTGAGTTTTATAGACTTTTGAGTACTGGCAGCACTCTTTAATTTATCAATTAGTTGCCTAGCTATACCCCGGCCTCGATGTTTCTCTATTACACAAAGATGCGTAATTCTAAAGTAGTTTATACGATCCGCATAGAGTAAGTAACCAACAAGATCCCCATCATTAGTTTTGGCCCCTAACACACTGCCTTTCCTTAGATAACTTTCAAGAGCTTGTCTTGGAAGAAAACCAAGCGTTCGACTGTAACGTTTCATTAACCCGTCTACTGAATTTAAATCGGCTGATGATAGTTGTGAAATTTTTATATTCATAATCTTGATTGGGAGTTCTGCTTATAGACTATATAGGGAGTACAAGATAGAAAACCTTTACACGGCTTTAAATAGTTAACAATATAATAACACAATATTTTAATCGCGTCAAACCTATTTTTAGGTGTTTTAGTAAAAAAATATCACGAGAGCATAAACATGATATTTCAATAATCCGAGATTCTGAAACTCACACCGCCATGCCTACATCCATAAATTTGCTCAATTTAACGTAATTCACTAGGATCCTGCAACGCCATAAAGCGCGGATACTTCCTTATCTAATTTCTTTTCAAGACGAGACACTTTTCTTTCAATACCTTTCCGCTTGGCATTCAGTATTTTGTTAACTAATGCAATAATCGGAGCTTGTTGTTCAGGTGATACATCGGGAATAGGCAGCTGTTTCCAGTCGTCGGGATAGATATGAATATTGCTCCTACGATTTGCTCTTAGAAAATCATAAGAGAAAGAAGAGTTCATCACACCAAGCAAAAACTTTAGGTCAAACCGAGTGCTTATTTCTTCAAGTTCCTCTCGTTTTGGTAAATTTGGATGATATTTTTCATCATAATATCGACTCTGCTTTTGGATTGATTTATTTTTGATGCATGATAAATCATGCCAAAGAATAATACCAACACTGCTTGGTGTGAAAATAAGATATTGGTTGTCATAACAAACCTTTGGATCTGGTCCAGGACTGCGTTGTGCAAGGATTTTTTCTTCAATTTCATACATCTCAGGAAAAGTTTGTGTGTAGAACTGTGAAGGGGCGCGTTCTGATCCCCACTCAAGCCAAAGGTGAGTTAATGGTAGCCAAATATCTAAATGTTTCCCTTCAACAAAAGGCTTGCAGTGAAGATCATCGCGCGCCTCTGAAGTTACATCCTTGGTAACAAATTTCTCTTTAACTGTCTTTTTGCTGCTGGGACGTAAACCGTAACTAATATAACAAATATTTGATAACGTAATAGTAGTATTCGAAAATCCATTTACTTCAGAATCAGAATCTTCTGGGAAAAATACCCGTTGCGTAAGATTTTGTTGTTTGTCCGTTGGCAAGTGGTAGGCAGAACCGAATTCATCTTCATGCACGCGGCGTTCTGGTTTGTTTTCACTTCCATCTACCCGTTGAAAAAGATAAATTACGTTCTTTACTGAAGCATCAAAAATCTTAATTTTACTGAGAAAATCGAGCCGCAATATCTTGCTATTTCGTAGAAACCACTCTTGAGATTTTATTGCGTATTTTGCGTGACAATAGGCATCGGAAACAATAAGCGTTGTAAAACCACCAGGATTGAGCATTTTGTAGCTGCGTTCAATAAAAGGAATAAACAGATCCCACTTCTCATAAAGCGTCTCATACTGCTTACTGTTCCTAATCCACTGTCGTAATTCCATGTTTTGTCCGCCTCTATCTGCCCTGACATAAGGCGGGTTACCGATGGTAATGTCAAACCCATCTTTGACCCCATACATCCATTCAGGGTCAAACCAATCTGTCTTTGCGTTTTGGTCATAGGGTTTCCATTGTGCAACTTTGCGAGCATTTTCAAAGTCAATATCAAAGATTCTTTTATGTGTTTCAAACTTTTTCTGTTCCTTTTCTTTCAACTGTTCACGTTGTTCAGGATTGCGGAGTGACGCAATTTTGGATTCTATTTCTGTTTGCCGATTTTCAATCCATTCTGTCCGCTGCCGCTCCAATTCATTTTCCAATTGTTCACGACACTTTTCCTCCCGCTTTTCAAGGTCGCGTTTTGTCCCACGGTTGTTTGCGAGAAAAAACCTCTCACGAATCGCGTCAATTTCTTTCAGCAATTGCTGTACAGTATCATTTTCAAACAATCCCTTTGTTTCGGATAAATTTATACCTATCAGTGTGTTTGCAGCAACAAACCGCGTCTCTAAATTCGGCAACGGTTTGATACCGAAGTTCTCTGCACTGCTGTCTGGGTCCTGCTCAATTGCCAGCGAGATGAAAAAGCGAAGTTTGGCAATTTGACAGGCAATCGGTTGGATGTCCACACCGAAAATGCTGTTCTGAATCAGATACAACTTTCGTCCGAAGTCTGAATCTCGGTAACGCTTGAAAGTGTCATCAATTTCAATCAATTCTTCACGGCGCGTTTGATCATCCTGTGTGTCATAAGCGATTTCTGTTCGTTTCAATGCAAGTTCTTTCTGCAATGCTTCCCATCGGTTGTTATCTGGGTCAAGTCGCCGCAGTGCCAGTGTCAACTTGTGGAGCATTCCCATCGGAAACGCACCGGAACCGACTGCTGGGTCCAGTATCTTGAGTTCAGAGATAGTCTTGACAATCGCGTCTGTTTCACGATCATCAAACCATTCGCTTGCATCGTCAAACAGCTTTGCATAGTCAAACAGATATCGCAATCGTTCATCCCAAGCGACATCATTGGTATCAGTGGGTTGACACTTTTGAGATAACGTAGCGACTAACGTCTCCTCCACCATATAGTCTACAATGGCGCGTGGGGTATAGTAGGAACCTGTCATCTTGCGTGCTGTTTCTCCCGTTTCTGGGTTGATAGCAGCGAGTAGGTTCTCAAACACTCTACCGAGTAGTTCGGGGTCAAGTGCTACCTCTTGATCTATCGGTGTGTTCTCTTCAACGGTGAATTTGTAGTGTTCAAGCAGGGGAATAAGTCCTCGGTTTTCATCAAAAAAGAGGGGGTTGGGTATGGATAATTTATGATACTGCCTATCAGAGAAGCAGTCTATTCTGTAACCCCCTTCACCTGTGGCTTTGAAACTATCCAGACAATCGAACAAGCCACCGTTGATGAAAGGGGTCTGTGCAAAGAGGGATAGCAGCTTTTCGGGGGCGTCCATCTGTTTTTTGTAACGATACCGCGAGAAATTACGGTGATTAGGATTGCCTCCCTTGCTAAACTCACGTTTGTCAATCTCCGTGTTTAGTGTAGCGAAAAAGAGGTTCTGTAGCACGGCACGATAGTAGGAATCGCCATTATCAAAGTCATCTTCTGTCAATAGGTCTTGGATTTGTGTTTTGCTAAACAGTTCATCTGCTATCAATCCCTTTTCTTTGATAAACCAGATAAAGAGCAGACGTGTGATAAGTCGTATCACATGCCCCTCCGGTTTTATGGTCAGGTTTTTGTCTGCTGGGAACTTTCCTTCCGCTACTGCCCATTCATACCACGTGAACAGTTTCTGATAGAACTTTTTATTCAACTCTTCTGTATTCAGAATCTTTTCCCATGCATCGTGAAGTGTATCAAAGTTATTAACTTCTTTAGTCTGGATAAGGTTACGGAGGTATAGGTCGTAGATGATCTCAATATGGGCACGTATGGGGGTGTTTAGGTTTATATCCTTGATAAGGGTAACTTTCTCTAAGACCTGTTTTGTCTTATCTCGTTTGTGATGTCTACGGTTGATGATGGCAAGCGAGAGATAATCACCATATCGGAACATCACCATTATTGAATAGGGTGTTTTTCTACATAGGAATCGGGTAATGTCCGCGAGTTGGGTACGTGTAAAGGAAGTACCATCAAGTTCTATAGCCACAAACATATAAGATGTTCTGAGGTTTTCGTTTATGCCTATGCTTTCAAATAAGAATTGCTGATCAGGTGTTTGTTGCTGCTTTATCTCCTCATCTGTTATTTGGATGATGCGTCTATAGCTTTGCCATTTTTCAATGCAGAACTTCTTAGATGGATTAGAAGTTTCAAGAGCAGATTCAAGGAGATTGTTATACTTCTCGTTATCTAACGCATCGTTACTAATCCGCTTGCTACGATAGCCGAGGATATCTAAGAGTTGTGTTGCAGCATCTCTTATCGGTTGGGTATCAAATTCCTTTAGGACGTTCTCAATTTTCTTCTTAATTGTTACTTCTGAATTCATAGGTTACCTTTAATGCGAAATATGCATAATTTTCTATTAAAGACGGTGTTTGCATGTCTACAACTTATAGGTAGCAACTTGGGTTAGATAATTGGCAATATCGGCAAAAGCGTTAAAGATGGGGAATTCGTCAAAGAAGTCTTGGATGGTACCGGTAAGTTCAAGGGTGCGTTCGCTGCGGTAGCCTATCGTTGCAAGTAGGTTCTTTGATTTTTCCAGAAAATCGCCGGTTGATAGTGTTTGTAATGCGGATTTGATCTTTTCTAAGTTCATAAATAACTACTCAGGAGAGACTGCGTAAGTCCTGTAATTAATGATTTTTTACTAATCCGCGTAAAGTCTTCAGGTTCTTCCCGTGCATTGTATTCATTTTCGGTGTTTCAATAATGAGGGGTGTTTCAGAGAATCTCGGATCATTCAGTATATATGAGAATGCGGCTTCTCCTATATTACCTTCTCCGATGTGTTCATGTCTGTCAACTCGGCTTTGAAACTCCGATTTCGCATCGTTGATATGAAATGCTTTCAATCTTTCTAAACCTATGATTTCATCAAATTTGTCAAATGTGGTATCACAATCTGCTTCAGTTCTGATATCGTATCCAGCTGCAAAGACATGGCACGTATCTAAACAGACACCGAACCTATCTGGATATTTTGACATAGCTATCACATCCCGCAAATGTTCAAAAGTATAGCCAAGGTTTGTCCCCTGTCCAGCTGTCGTCTCAAGTAGTATTATCACATCTTCTGCATCTGTTGTTTCGAGGAGTAGGTCAAAACTCTCAGTGAGTCTCTTCAAACCAAAATCTTCACCCTCTCCGAGATGTGCACCGAGATGTGTGACAAGATGGCGTATATCAAGTTTTTGTGCAAGTTCCATCTGTTTTTTGAACTGATTACGCGACTTTTCTAATACATCTTTTTTTGGTGATGCCAGATTACTCAGATGTATATCATGAACGAGGACATCCTGAATTGGAGAGTTGGACCAAGCATTCCGAAATTTTTCTAGCACTTCTGTTGTTGGCGGTTTAGATTCCCACCTATTTGGATTTGCAAGGAAAATCTGTATAGCATCACACTGTAGTTCATCACCATTTTTGATAGCGTTATGGAGACCGCCAGCTGTAGAAACATGTGCACCGAGAATCATAGAGAAAATACTCCTTTTAAGGATGTAAAACTGTCTTTATACCACGTTGTCCAATAGCATTGTCAAATGCTTCCAAACCTTGTGAAATGCTGAATCTATCTGTTAATAGTGGTTTGAAATTGATTATTTTCTGCAGCAGGAGTTGACGGGATTCTTCAAGGTTTGCTCGTGAAAAAGCCCATGATGCCATCAGTTTATGTCCCATATAATGAAATTCTTCAAGATTGATGTTTAACGCTTCTCCTTCTGGTGCCAGGCCGAAGAAATTTATGCAACCCCCTTTACGCACCATCTGATAAGCAAGTGATATTACTGCTGCGTTGTTTGTCGTTGCTGAGATTACTGTATCAACCCCCCCTTGTGTCATGTTGATTAAGTGTTCAATTTTTTCAGGTGAAGGATCGTAGGTAGCGTCTGCACCGACTGCATCGGCTGCATTTCTGCGATTGGAGAGAGGTTCAAGGACATAAGTTGCTAATCCTTTTCTTTTTGTTAATTGTGTGAATATCAGTCCGATAGGACCTGCTCCGAGTATTGCAACTGTCTGTTGAAAAATGGTCTCGTCCATTGCATTCAGGCAACAACCTAACGGTTCAAGGAAGAGCAGTTCCTCTTGCGGGATATCGTTTGGTACTTGTATTAATTTACCTGTATCTATACCGTGTTTTGGCATCCTTATGTATTCTGTATACCCACCATCAATATCGTGTCCGATCCCCTCTATCGAATTACAGTATTTGTCTTGATCATTTCTGCAGTGAATGCAAACCCCACAAGAAAGCATAGGATTCACAGTTACTTTTTCACCTACATTCACCTGCTTGTGTCTGCTTTCAACAACAACGCCTGCAATTTCATGTCCCATTACAACCGGTGGGTTGTAGTCTGAGACATCTCCCCGGAGTGCTGCAATATCTGATGCACAGATCCCGCACAACTCCATCTGAATCAGCACATCACCTGCATCCAATTTTGGGATAGGTATATCCTGAATACTTAATGTGTGTGTTTTTTCAAATACAACAGCTTTCATATTGGGGAGTTGTATTGCAATGCAAGACTTACGCAATGCATTCTTTAGTAGCAGGACATGTTAGTTGAGTTGCTACTCTTACATTGTAGGTCGGGTAGAGCGTAGCAAAACCCGACATGTATCGGTTGGACTAACGTGTCGGGTTTTGCTTCGCTCTACCCGACCTACAAAATAAGGTTGGACAGTCCACTAGTCAAACTCATAAGGAATAGTTTCAGCTTGATGTGTTTTTGCTGATTTTTCTGCTAAATCCATTATTGCGATGACCCGTCGCGCAGATTCAGGTGTTACGATCAAAGGGGTGCCATCGTTCAAATGTGCCACGATATTCTCGTAATATCTTGGCCCTGGTCTACCTTTAAATCCTATTTTCTGTTCTTTTGGGTGTCCTTCTACTTCTGATAGTACTTTATATTGTCCACCTTCAGAAACGATTGCGCCGTGTGAACCGAGGAGTTTCCATCGGTCTCCACCAATCTTGGAGATACTTGACATTTGTATGTTTGCCGATGCGCCTTCAGCAACATATTCTGCTTCAGCAAATCGTATTACGGCTTGCACGTGGTCTTCATTCGTAATGTCATCCCAAACAAGATTAGGTTGGAAGAAACCGGTGACATTATACATGCGTGCTTCAAGTACATTAAGTAGCCAATCGAGGAAGTGTGCTCCCCAATCGTAGAAATGTCCACCCGAGATAGTTTTTACACTTCGCCACCAATTGGGATTCGGTTTTCCGTAACCGCCGCCCCACATTTCCACACTAAAGACTTTACCAATAATTCCTGATTGAACGAGTTCTCGTAGGGTCCAAAAATCTGCGTCCCAACGTCTGTTGTGATGAACGGTAAGCATGACTCCGTTCTCTTTTCCGGCGTTGATCATTTCTGTGGCTTCTGCAACTGTGATACACATCGGTTTTTCAACGACGACATGCTTACCGGCATTGAGAACCGTGACAGTTGGATCGCAGTGCAGACTGTGTGGAAGGACGTTGGCGATAAGATCAACTTCCTCATCTGCAACAAGATCATCAACCGTGTTGTAAGTCTTAATGTTAGGAAAATCATTTCTTGCAGCTTTCGTTCGTTCAGGGTCAATATCACACACAGCAATACACGTGATACCTTCTGTGTTATTCATCATGTTTGCGTGTGCTTTCCCCATATTAAATGCTGCTCCGTAACCGAGGACAGCACCTTTTATTGTTTCTGCCATTCTCTGTCTTGACTCCTTCTAGGTAGGCGTTCGTTCCACTATATTTTTTGTGCATTGTTGTAATTATAGCACCGACGGGGTTTCATGTCAAAATTAAAACGGAATTAGTCGTTTTGGGATTAAGTAAAATCGCTATAAACACAGATGGAGAGTGCATTTATCGCTTGTTTTAATTGCTAATTCATGATACAATATATAGATAAGTATTAGGGGGCTACAAACCCCCTAATGAACACTAAAAAGCGAGTTGCTTTTTCTGATGTTCGACTTATTTGATTATTGTATCAGAAATTCATCAGAAAAATCAACTCCTAAAGAGGAGTACCTGATGAATTTAGTTGAAATCATGGAGAGATTCCCTGACCAAGAGAGTTGTATTGACCATCTTGAGGGAATACGTTGGGGTAATAAACCCCGTTGTCCGAAATGTGAGGGTCCGAACCTGAAACGCAAAAAAGAGAACGGCATAGGTAGAATAGGACGGTGGCATTGTTCTGATTGTGGTGCATCATTCAAGGTTACCAGCGGGACACTCTTTGCTGGAACAAAAATACCACTACAGAAATGGTTTCTGGCGATCTCGTTGATGGTAAACGCAAAGAAAGGTATCTCATCTTGTCAATTGGCAAGAGATTTAGGGTTGAAACAAAAAGCTGCATGGTCTATAATGATGAAGATACGAACTGAAATGGCAAAGAAGTCTCCTCTTTTGTCGGGAATCGTTGAAGCTGATGAAACTTATGTCGGTGGTAGAGACAAGAAAGACTATGACCGAACAGTAGATGAACCTCGCAAGCGTGGTCGCGGAACAATGAAAGACGCTGTTATCGGTGCTGTCTCACGTGCTGGACACGTCATCGATCAATTGATACCTGACATCACTGGAGAAACGATTGCTAACTTCATTCGTGATAACGTAGATACGGAGAACTCTAAACTCTACACGGATCAGTTCAAAGGATACAACACTATCGGTAAAGAGATAGAGCATGAAACCCTAAACCGAAGTAAGAAGTGGGAGAAAGGTGGCATGCATACCAACACCATTGAAGGATTTTGGTCATTCATCAAGCGTGCATGGTATGGAACACACCACCACTACTCAACAAGATACACGCCACTGTATCTCGCAGAGGCGTGCTACAAGTATAACTATAGGAACATTGACATTTTCAATAAGTTTGTCAATGATAGTATAAGATGAATATCCCAAAACGACTAAGTCCGTTAATAATTAACTTTACTATATTCTTAACTTACTGACTCGCTATAGCGCAGCCAGCAAGTCGTTTTTGCAAGACTTCAGTTGTTACCATAGAGTGTTTTTCCTTTTTGTTGGGTATAGCGCAACACCGAAACTACTCCTTAATCACAAAGAATTTTTCCTCTTTGATATGTTTTTCTGGGAACCGTGCGCGTGCCCAGATTGCCTTTGCATTCTCAATCATCTGTGGATGTCCGCATGCATAGACTACTGCGTTTGTATGGTCATATCCGATCTCATCACCGTATTTTCGTATGACATCTTCAGCACGTCCCGCTTCTCCCTGCCATTCTGTATCTTCCCACGGACGACTTACCGTTGGAACAAAGTCGAACCACTCCTCTTGTGTAGCGAGTTCATTGAGTTCATCCATATAATATCCGAGTTCCCAAGAACGACTTGCACCGACTATACAGAGTATCTTATGTGGACTCGATTTTCCCTGCTCCTGCTCAATTTTCTGTGTACGTGCGATGCTAATGTAGGGTGCAGCACCTGTGACTGTACCAGTCATGACATGACGTGTCATCCCGCTTTCCGTATCCATAACAAATTTTCCTACAAGACGATCTCTGATGAAGACGGTGTCACCAAGTTTCAATTCCCAGAATAGGGGTGTCGTTGCTCCTTCAGGCACCAGTTCAACAAATACCTCCATAAAAGGTTCGTGCGGTGAGGAGACGATGGAATAGGGACGTTGTACAATTTTTTCGTCTACTTCAAACCCTATCGTGGCATATTGTCCTGGTATAAAGGGGAGCTGCTGGTCAGTCTTGAATTTGAAAGCAGCTAAATCTTCAGAGAAATCTTCACGTTCAATAAGTTCACCAATACAGTATTTTGTTCTGGATCTTCTTTGCATATCTGTTTCCTTCATAAAATGATAAAATTGATTTCTGTTTGCATATCCCTTATTATACTGAAAACATGAATCAATATCAAATATTTTTTACAGAATGCACGTCTATTCCATCTCAGCGAGTTTCTTCTGAAGCCATTTCCACATTGGGGCACTACCGGGATCAGACACTTCAATGAAATGTCCGGGTAAGGGTTGACCGATCAGTGCTTCAACATCCTGTCGTCGTTCCGCAACAACATCTGGGTGTTCACCTGCAATGTTTTGCTTCTCTTCCGGATCATTCCTAACGTCAAAGAGTTGATCTCCTCTTTCGTCTCGGTATCCGACAGAAGTGCAAAAGTTCCAATGATGATCACGCACGCTGACACGACCCGTTGCATTGCCGGTTGTACCTCTTGCCCACCCATTGATGATCCTTTCTCGGAGGAATGCTTTTTCTTGTGTTACCAACTGCCACATATCTTCACCATCTGTCCAACTACAAGGAATATTGATTAAGTTCAGCAGTGTCGGCATCAGATCGTGGTTTTGTACGAATGCTGAGATACCCTTGTCATGCGGTCCATCTGGATGACGGATCATTAGATTTAACTGCGTATTGAACGGGTGTAGTTTGTTTGCCCCTTTCCCGAAGTTGCCGTGATCCCTCAGTTGTGTGCCGTGGTCTGACATGACCAACACAATTGTATCATCTCGGATGTTTAGTTCTTCAATCTTGTCTAATAGGACACCGACCCATTTATCTACGAATGTGACTTCCCCACAATAGAGTGCTACGATCCGGTTGAGTTCTTCTTCAGTGGGTCCACCCCCTTCATGTGCACCGCCACCCATTATAAAGTCTTTACCAGAATAACCGGGCATGTAGATATCTGCGTAAGATCCTGGTGGATCCCACGGTTCATGTGGATCAAAACTGTCTACCCATAAGAAAAACGGACCGACCGTATGGTTATCTTGTAGCCAATCTGCTGCAGCACGAAACACGCGTGCACAACTATAGTCATCCTCAGTTTGACGGTGTCGTTGCGACAACAGATAGTTCACTAAACCGGCATGCCGTTTCCAATTGATAGGTTCTCGGACATGTTTGCGTAGTGTGTCCTCAATCAACCTTGGATCTCCACTGTTCCAGTTATCAGATTCTTGTCCACGAATAAAGTCAAAATGTGCAAACCCGCGCGAAAAGTTCATGGTCGGTTTGAACATGTGGTAAGTGTCTGCGATTAACGCTGTAAGGTAACCTCGTTCCAGCAGCACTTCAGCGATGGTGTCCTGTTCAGGTGGAATTTTATGCCATCCTGGTGCATGATGCCAATGTCCACGACGGTCGAAGTTATACCGCCACGGAAAACTCCGCATCCCTGTAAAGTTCCCTCTGCGAATCTGGAGCGTTGGTTGTCCTTCACCGAAAGCGTTTGTAAATCGCACACTATCGGATGCAAATGCATCCAAATTTGGGGTTTGAACGTGGCTAAACTTCTTACCATCTCCAATTATGTCTGCTCGAAAAGTATCTAAACAGATACAGACTATATTCATATTCTATTCTCCTTTCATTTCGTCGAGTATTCTTTCAGCGGCTTCTAACGGGTCACCGGCTTTAATAATGGGTCTTCCAACTACGATGTAATCTGCTCCCATGCTTATCGCTTCGGAAGGAGTGGTGAAACGACGTTGATCTCCTACATCCGACCATGTGGGACGGATACCTGGTGTGACAATCAGAAACTTATCTCCACAAGCTTTCCGTATCGGTTCTATCTCCAAAGGTGATGCGACAACGCCATCTAATCCTGCTGCTTTCGCTTGTTCTGCCAGATAGACGACCTGGTCAGCCATCTTTCGCTCTGAACCGAAGTTAGATTGAAACCTAACCTCATCCATACTTGTCAGAATAGTTACGCCAAGAAGTATTGGTGTTTTTTTCTTTGCACTTTTCGCTGCAGCGTTAGCACTTTTTCTTGCTGCATGCATCATTTCAATACCACCAGAAGCGTGCATGTTAATCATGTCTGCACCGTGTTCTGTCATGGTGGCGACATCACGAGCGACCGTATTCGGTATGTCATGGAATTTTAAGTCAAGGAAGCACTGAAACTTTCTTTCATGCATCCTTATGAATATCTCGGTACCTAAAGATGCAAGTGCCTGAAATCCGATTTTAACCCACGAGACTGTATCCCTAAGGTCTTCGGTGATCCAATCAATTTCTCCTCCACCATCCGTGTCCAATGCAACAATCAATCTGTTTTTCAACGCTTTATGCTCCATTCGTATATAGGACTGTCCAACCTTATTCTGTAGGTCGGGTAGAGCGAAACGTCATTAAAATATTAACTGGCGACATGTTAATCTCAACGGATACGTGTCGGGGTTCGCTTCGCTCTACCCGACCTACAATGTAAGAGTAGACATTCTACAAGTTTTGGTTTATCTAAGATTTTGGTTTATCTAAGACTTCGTTAATTATACGTAACGTTTCATTACGTGCATTGTCAATCTGTGTCTGACAGTTATTGATCGTTGTCGTAATTTCATTTATTTGTCTTTCCAAAGTCTCTATCATCCGATTTACCTCAGCAGGCGATGTTCCGCCAAGACTCTTGTTGTTCTGAAGTGCACATCTTGCATCTAAAATCTGTTGTAGTTGTAGAATTGAGATGTTAATGTCTTTCTGTTTTAAGAGCGTGTGCGTTAAATCCCAATCTAAGAATGATTTCCCTTGTTGGATCAATTCACCCACAAGCCATCCTACGATTTCATGACTGTCACGGAAACTGCGTTGATGTTTTTTCACAAGATAATTCGCCAACTCTGTTGCCGTAGCAAAGTTTGCATTTGTTAATTCTAACATACGTTCTTTATTGAATGTTGTTGTTCGTAGCAGTTGTGGTAAAACAGTGAGACAGCCATTTACTATATCAAATGCTTCCCACAGCGGTGGTTTATCTTCCTGAAAATCTCGGTTGTATCCCAAAGGCAATCCTTTAAGGTTTGTCAACAGATCAAGGAGTGCGCCGTAGACACGTCCCGTCCGTCCTCTTGTAAGTTCAGCAATATCTGCATTCTTTTTTTGTGGCATAATAGAACTTCCGGAACTATATGCGTCATCCAGCGCAGCTATCCCAAATTCATAAGTTGTCCAATATATGATTTCTTCGCTCAATCGGGAGAGATTTGCCATCAGGAGAGATAATGCAAAAAGCGTTTCAGCGATGAAATCGCGACTGCTAATAACATCAAGCGCATGTTCGTGTGTGCTGTCAAAACCGAGTAGTTTGGTAGTTAGATTTCGGTCAATTGGGAAGGTTGTTCCTGCCAGAGCGCATGCACCGAGTGGGTTCATGTTCGCAAGGGTATACGCAGCTTGTAATCTCTTCTGATCTCTGAGAAACATACTCACATAAGCAGTTGCCCAGAAACCGAGGCTAATCGGTTGAGCGTGCTGTGTATGCGTGTATCCAGGCATCACAGTATCAGCATGTTCTTTTGCTATGTTGAGGAATGCTTCCGATAGTGTTGATAGACCTTGTTGGATATTGCGTATCTCATCTCTTATGTATAAATGCGCGTCAACGAGAACCTGATCGTTTCGAGAGCGTGCAGTATGGAGTTTCCCCCCGAATTCGCTTCCGGCGTTTTCAATCAGATAAGACTCAACGTTCATGTGCACATCTTCTTTATTCGGATCAAGTGTGAAGTTGCCATTCTGATAATCATCTTCTGCTTTACAGAGCCAGTGTAAGATAACGCGTAAGTCAGTCTTTGAGATTATCTTTTGTCGTTCAAGCATAATTGCATGAACTTGGCTGCCCCAGATATCGTATCCGATGAGTCGAGTGTCAGCATTTATGGAGTGTGTGAAAGCGACTGTTTCTGTGGACAGATTTGTGCTAAAACGTGCGCCCCATAGGTTCTTTTGGTAGGTATTCATGATTTCTGTTTCAAAAGTAGTCTACTTCACCTATGTATTATAAGCTAACCAAGGATTGATAAGATTCACTTCTATCCCTTCAAAATCAGTAACATTTCGGGTTGCAATAGTTGCTTCTTGGGAAAGAGCAATTGCAGCTATCTGACAATCTGCTTGACTGATGGGTTTACCTAATGTCTGTCGTTTGGCGAAGATTTCGGCATAAGTAGAAGCTGCATTGCTATCAAATGCTAAAACACGTCCTGTGAATAAGAAGGTAAATACATCATCTGCCAATTCAAAGAGTTTATTCTTACGTCTTCCATCAGGTAAGAGAGCAATACCTGTCAGAATCTCTGCTTCAGTAATGCTACTTATATATAAACTGTTTGAAGGTTGGGTATCAAGCCAATCCACAACCAGTTGGTCAGGGTTGTCACGCATTAATTCCGATATGACATTTGTATCAAGAACAATAATAGACGCCATATTATTAGTCAAAGCGCGGAGTTTCTCGCATTAATTCCCGTGGAGGTATGTTAAGTTCCACACCACCGGATTGTTTGAAAAACTCGTGGATTAATGTTCCAAGTCCCTTTTGTGGAATCTCTCCATCAAGTAAAGGGACTGCATTTTGCGCGTCTTTATCCCGAAGATCAGCAAGATAATGAACTACCTCTTTAAGTTTTTCAGTAGAGAGTTGTTCGATTAACATAGCCGCTTGTTTTTGTAAGTCCATTCTTTGCATCATCAAACCTCCTCTATAACGGAATAACCTAATTTTGTGTCATCAATCAATTCCTCTTCCATATCAAAAATCCGAAATGCTTCAGTTGAGGTAAGATTCTGGTCTTGGTCTGTCCAGATTCCATAAACATCATCATATATGATATTTTCGTTTCTGTCACGATACAACACATGAATAGCGTGTTCGATTGATTGTAATTCATTCGTACTTAGTCTTGGTAGAATAGAAGTAATCTCTTGAATAGTAGTCATTATGAAATACACTTCAGAATTAGTTTCTATATGCCTTGAAACATATTATACACAACCAAGCATTAAATAGCAACTTAGTTTTGGACTTGAGGGCGTGTATAGTTTTGTCACCGTTCTTGTCTGAATCGCGGATGGCGCGGAGAACACGGAAGATGCGGAATGATGTGGTCTGTAGTACAATCAAGATGAATGTGCTACAGACCATAGTTGTGATGTGAAAACAGCGTTATTGTCGTGGCTGGAGATTGGTGTGCAGTTTATACTGAAGCAGACATAAATCAAAAAAAGAGATGTTTGCTCAACACATGAGACTTATGGGTAAAAGAAAACGCGTAGGGGCGAGGTCTCCTCGTCCACTGTAGAATGAATCATCAAATTTGAAATCCACTTAATATTTTTTATCACTTACCAAGTTGTTGACGCAGTCTTTCTAATTCAGCTGCCTGTTCTTGAATCTTTTCTGCTTGTTCATCTGTGAGATTCTTTGCATCTCTCAATTGCTCTGCTTGTTCCTCAATTTTTGCCTCAGCAATTTCACGTTGTTGTTGTGCTTCTTCACGTTGTTGTTGTGCTTCTTCACGTTGTTGTTGTGCTTCTTCACGTTGTTGTTGTGCTTCTTCACGAAGTCGTTTTTCTTCTTTACGAAGTTGTTCTTCTTCTATGGATGTGGTCATTGGTGTTCCATCTGGCAGATATGGACGCAGCAGTCGGACATCCACATTCACATCTACGTTCCATGTGAATAATAGATTTAATCTCTCACTAAACAACGTCCTTGGTCTGACTGGTAGCATCTCAACGATTTCACCAGAATTGTCACGATACCATCCACGAAACTCCGCAGGTTTTTCTAAATCAGGTTGATGTATAAAGTATTCTTTTGCTCCCATCTCCTCTAAATATAACTGAACCTTTCTATCTCTATCATCATTTTTCGTGCTATCCGATAGAAACTCAAATATTGTATCGGGTATGGCACCTTCTTTCCATGTATAGAAACTGCGTCTCGGTGGATTTTTCTTTGCACCCAACACCACAAATACATCAGGAGCAACGCATTTTTTTCTGTCCCCTTCACTATAATAGATAAAATTATCCATTCCGATATGGATATACGGTTCTGATCGATAAAGGCGATAAAGTTGGTCAAAGAAAGAGCTTATCTGTATAGCGTGATATAGGGTTTCTGCCATGGGTTCATCATCCTCAAATGGATATCCTTCAAGATAAATGGTCGGTTGTCCAGTCGCTTTGGGGAAGATGGGCATGTATTTATTTACTTTGGCGTAAAATTCGTTGATGCTGTCCATTCTTATCTCCATCGATCTTCAATTCATTTCAAACATGGTAAAGTATTGCATTAGAGATATATTTTAGCAGAGATTCACCTTGTATTCAACACAAATCTCAGTTTTCACTATTATGTAATGATCCGATTTGCGGACTATGCAACCTATGGTGGTCGCCGTGGTGCATTCGGTTGTATAATTCTCCGTTGATCAGGAGTCAAACTTTCTAACAACGCATCTGAATGGGGATAGTCAAAACGTTCCCTGACATACTTCGGTGAATAACGATAGACGATTGACCTGCGATATCCGGGATTTGTACGTTCCGCTGAACCGTGTGTAATTGCATCTGTGAACATCACGACATCACCGGCTTTCAGATGCACCTCTTGTGTTGCCAATGCCGATCCTGCAGGTTTTCCTGTATACCCATCGTAGACGATTCCCTTACCGTCATGCTTCAAACGTGGGTGTATCTCAGCGCATTTATGGCTGCCGGGGATTAGCACAGGAGCACCATCACCGGGACCAATATCGTTCAATGCCATCAAGACGTTTATCTGTCCTACCAACCATTCACCGGTGTTGATTTGACGGAACGTTAGATAACTGAGCGGGACGTGCCCCCCGCAGTGGATATGAATGAACCCACCTGGTCCACGGACATTCAAGAAATTCTCGTGAATAGACAATCCGTTAACCTCATGGACATATTTTCGAATCTTATGTATCCACGCAGGATGATCAATGAGTTTGCGGAATACATCTCCACCCTCAATGATGTTTTGGAAATTAACGCCATTCTCAACATTGTAGGTATGGGTTTCAATATTACCTATCCATCTCGGAATACGTCTATTTTCATCATTCGGTTCCCAAGGTTGTTCTACGTATTCCCAATGGTTATCTATCCATTCGTTTATCTTTGCAAGGTCATCTTCAGAGATTGCGTTCTCTAAAATCAGATAACCTTGCAGGTCAAACAGATAATCCAGATGTTCTTGATCCATTTTTCCTCCTGAGTTTGACCTTGTTCTGTAATAGGATTACAGATATGAATTCAGTTTATCTTCAGTCGGTGTAGGGGTAGATATACCGTCCTCAGGTATTTCAACTTTTGCTGTCCATGCAATAGCGTTCAGAATGAATTTCCTTAGGTTGTCGTGTCCCCAGTTTTTGTGGTAATGTCCACCTGTGAACCCGAATCCGCGCCCTCCATCTTCTCGCTCTACACACCACCCTAGATGTTGTGGTTCACCTTTTGCCACAGATGCGCGGACATGTGGATTTCCACTGTGTGGTCCGTCAGGTCTTGTGAGTGTAGACCCTGGTGCGATTGCGTTCAATACTGGCGTAACACCTTGCATATTTTCACGAAACCGCATGTGGTAATACCATTCGTCTTCTAGTGCAAAAGGGGTTAGACCTTGGGTTGTCGGATGTTCTGGAAATACAGTAAAGTTAGCAGTCCAATGCGGATTGACCGATAGGTGTGTTTCAAAATAGCCGCCGATCCAGTCCAAAAAACTGTTTCCTGCCTCACCTTTCGGCACTTCAACTGCGTAATGCAGCATTGCAATTCCGATTCCTTTAGCGGCCAATTGCGAAATCTGGTTTAGGTGCGGGATACTCGGATGTCCCCCACCGCCATCTGAGTAGACGATAATTGCATCTGTATTATCAAAAGCGGATGGTTCTGAGGGCCACCCCTGATAAACAACTGCTTCCATGTTTTCAACTGCATCGTTTAGTTGGTCTGCTAAAAATGAACACCCAGCTGGATGTTCATGGAAGCCACTCCCATGACTTGCTCTTCCAGCAATAAAAACGATTCGTGTATCTGTTGACATATAAACTCCTTCATATATAAGCCGTTCTGTCTCTTATGTTCTGTCTCTTATTATTGATCTATCGGAACGTGTCCATAATTTTACATAGATTTGACTTTTTGTCAATCATTTTGACTTGAATTGAAAAGATGCCTTGTTGACAGAATCGTCAATGCTACTCCTCGACTGATAAGAAATATGGTTAGTGATCCCCAGAGACCGTGATTACCATACTGTGCTAGTAGATGTACTGCTATCAAAAACACGACCATCGTCAGGATCATCGAATCCCGTAAAGGTTTTGAAGCGGTTGCTCCGAGAAATATCCCATCCCAAATATACGCTGCGACATTCACGATAGGTGCAATTATGATCCATATCAGATAAGGTGCAGCTTGTTGTATCAGTAATTCTTTATCTGTAAAAACAGTGAGTAATTCTCTACTATACACTATGAAGACTAACATGAAAGTCCCACCAAATAAGAATGACCACAAGAATATTTGTCTTGTAGTTCGTTTCAAGTTTAGCATATCCTTAGCCCCTTTATACTTTCCTATCATACTCTCTGCTGCAAATGCAAACCCATCAATTGCGTAAGCGAGTAGATAGATATATTGTAAGAGAATTGTGTTAATCGCTAAAACTGTATCCCCTAAAGCAGCCGATCTTGCCATGAAGTATGCTTGACTAAATATGAGACAGAGTGTGCGTATGAAAATATCACTGCTGATACTTAGCAAACGTCTCAGTTGGGAAGGTTCAAGGATTATAGATAAGTTCCATGTGGTTATAAGGTGTCTATAACGAAAAACAAACATGATTCCAGCCAGAATGAGACCTACATATTGTGCAATAACAGTTGCGTATGCTACGCCTTCTATTTTCATTCCAAGGAAAATCACAAACACAATATTCATGACGATGTTAACAATATTAACAACTACTGTTAATACCATTGGATATTTTGCGTTCTGTAAACCCAAAAAAACACCGTGAAATGCATGTAAACAGAGTGCCGCTGGCGCAGCATAGATGCGTATGTGAAAATAGGTTCGTGTCAGTTTTTCAACTTCCGGACTTGTGGTCATTAAAATAAAACACACATCCGCAAGAAACCATTGCAGGACCACCAATAGAAGACTACAGATTATACCGATACCAATACTCCGCTGTAGTAATAGACCACATTCTTTAGGATTGTCTTCTCCACAGGCTTGTGCGGTGAGTCCAGTTGACACCATTCGAATGAAACCGAAACCCCAATAGATAAAACTGAACATAATACTACCGATTCCAAGGGCACCGAGATAAAGTTTGTTATCTAAACGTCCCATCAATGCTGTATCCACTGCACCTAAGAGTGGCACAGAGAAGTTGCTTATAATGTTGGGGATTGAGAGTCTAAAGATCTGTTTGTTAATACTTTCAGTTTTCAACATAGTACATCTGTTCTGTTACCGATGTTTTGATGATTCTGTAATGATTTCTTTGCGCGTGGCTATATGTTCACATATATTTTACTATAACTGAAGAAATAATGAAAAATCAAACACTATTGATCTTGCTGACAACTGCATAGGTTTTTGTAGAAGGAGTATCAGAACAGAAATATCAAAGAATTTCATTTATTAAACAACAAAGTAATATGATCAGAACTTACGCAAAAGATTGGATTTCACAACAAATTGAACTTATAGTGAACATTAGCATTAATGAAACATTTCACAACGGGCGAGGTGAAACATTTCACAACGGGCGAGGTGAAACATTTCACAACGGGCGAGGTGAAACATTTCACAACGGGCGAGATAACCTCGCCCCTACGCTGGGTATGCTTCATCATCTGTGTATAGGGTGAAATGTCTCATTCATTTGTCACTTTACTATATTTGGCAAAGAACGGGCAATAAATGGTTTCCCTTGGTGAATGCGCGTTTGGCATTCACATTAAACGCTCGAACTTCTGATAACGAGCAAAATGCGTAAGTCCTGATGATAATTCTGTATGATTCAGGTGTGCATGTGATTCATTTTTGTTTGTAAATCTGCCGTAAATTTGGTATACTATATTCCTAATGAAAGATTGGTGTTATGGAATTACCGCCAAACTGATAGGGTTTTGTGTGTCTCTACTACCAAGATCGGCTGCATTGATTTTCGGTGGTTGGTTAGGTGTATTTGTTTATTGGTTTGCCTATAAGCAAAGAAACTTGGCTTGTAAACATATCCATCAGAGTATAGATGTTTCAGATGACCATGAGATTAAAGTAATTGTGAAGAAGTGTTTTGAGAACTTAGGTAAAACTGTCATAGAATTTATGCAGTTTCCAAGGTTGGAAGTGGAGAAGATACGAAAATATGTAAAAATTGAAGGAGCTCAGCATGTTGAGAACGCTATAGCAGAAGGTAATGGTGTCATACTTATTACGGGTCATTTTGGTAATTGGGAACTCCTCGCTGCGAGTATATCCGCACTTGTTGCACCCTTAACACCTATCGTTCGTGAATTGCGTTCACGTAGTCTGAATTCGTTGGTTGTCAGATATAGACAGAAAGCTGGATATGCCACGATTGATAGGGATACTGGTATAAGAGATGCGCTTCGTTGTCTAAGACGTAATGGACTTCTCGGTATTGTTGCTGATGTTGATACAACTGTAAACGGTGTGTTTGTTGACTTTTTTGGACAACCTGCATATACGCCATATAGTCCAATTGCATTTTCACAAAGAACAGGAGCACCTATCATACCGACCTTTATTGTGCGTCAACCTGATAATACACATCTGGTCAAAATTGAACCACCTTTAACTTTAGAACAGTGTGATGATAAAGAGCAAGAATTGGTTGTTAATACACAGAAATTTACCAGCATTATTGAAGAATATGTACGGGAGTATCCTGAACAGTGGATCTGGATGCACAGACGTTGGAAAACCCAACCGTAGTTTTGTAAACGGATTTTTGGAGAGGTCGTTATTTCTTAATTGCATCTTTCTTATGTGTCTGTCTTGTTTCTGTCCAATATTCATTATTGGATGTGAACGTGAAGAGGACTTTAGTGAACCGACAGAGACGTTACCTGTCCAGCAATTGGATTCTTTTTCAACACAGCATAGAGAAGCTGGTATATTGAAGTGGACGCTTGTTGGAGATTCGTCAAAACTGGTCAGTCATAATTCCAGACCTGCCGGTAACGAGATGATAGTCCAGAATCCGATTGTTGAAATCTATGAAGAGGGTAAAATCTCATTGAAGATAACAGCGAAGACTGGAAAATATTATCCATCAGGTAAAAACAAGAATGACCTGTTTCTTTACGACGATGTAGTTGGTATAAATGAAAAAGGTCAATTGTTCACAGATGAACTCCAGTGGCGGAACAAAGATGGAACCCTCTATTCACCTGTTGAAGTTAAGATAGTTCGTGGAGATTCTACATGGCATGGCACTGATATGGTAGCAAATCCGGACCTTGAAACTGTTAAGATGTCAAATAATAGATTTACACTATATCCTAAAGATGAGGAGATAAATGAAGATAATGAAAATCAATGATAGCACTTCTTGTAAACTTTCCCATATTATGAGAAATTGTTTTGTTTTGATGGGGATCCTAATATGTCTGATTCTGTTGCCAGCGATTGCTGATGAGGACACTGAAGATGAAAACACAGATGAAGAAGCAGTCGTAGAACAAGTACAGGAAAAGGCGGTAGAACCAAATAACAATGAAGATAAAAAAAATATATTTGAAAAGGAAGAAACCGAGACAGATACTGAAGAGACACCCGCAAATATCAGAAAGGAAGTAATTACGGGTACTTCAGATGAAATGGAACGGGATCAGAAAACTGGCACTACCATTCTGATCGGTAAAGCTAAAACTTTGCGACATAACGAAGAAGGCGACATTATCGGGTTTCTTAACGCCGACAGAATTACGATTATAACAGATTTGGATACGGGTGAGACAAAAGAGATAATAGCAGTCGGAAATGTTGAGATACGAGACGATAAAATATTCGCTACTTGTGACCACGCTCTCATGGATAATCTTACGAATATCATTACACTTAAAGATAATGTTGAAGTTTTGCAGGATAATGATAGACTTGAGACGAAACTCTTCACGTTCAATAGAACAACTGGTAAACAGACCGGTGTCGGAGATGTTAAATTCAAAGTGACAATTACACAAACGATACCAGAGGAAGTAAGTGAAGAGGATGATGCAGGGAAGGACGGAAATGAAAAGGATGATCCAAGTACAGAGGATGATGCAGGGAAAAATGGAAATGAAAAGGAAAGTGATGAGGAAGATGGAAGCAAGGATGGAAGTGATGAGAAAAATGGAAGTGAAAAGGATG
Organism: Candidatus Poribacteria bacterium; assembly: GCA_965208245.1. Classification (GTDB taxonomy): domain Bacteria; phylum Poribacteria; class WGA-4E; order WGA-4E; family WGA-3G; genus MSPOR6. The sequence continues at coordinate 2,472,815 of OZ242325.1, read as the reverse complement.
ATCCAAGTACAGAGGATGATGCAGGGAAAAATGGAAGTAAAGAGGATGATGAAAATGAAGAGGATGATGAAAATGAAGAGGATGATGAAAATGAAGAGGATGATGAAAATGAAGAGGGAAGCGATGAAGGAAATAAAGAGAAAGGTGATGAGAAAGATAAAGAGGAAAGTGATGAGAAAGAGTAGACGCATGAATAAGATTTTATTTCAATGGGACATTTCACAGTTTACGGTTTTTTACGGTAATTGAGAATACAAGGTATAGTAACATGTCAACAGAGTTTCAAGCGCATAATCTTGTCAAAAGATATACTCGACGGGGTCCAACCGTTGTTAATGAAGTCAGTGTCTCTGTAGAGCAAGGTGAAATAGTTGGTCTATTAGGTCCCAACGGTGCGGGGAAATCAACGACATTCTACATGATGGTCGGACTAATTCGTCCAAATTCGGGTCGGATTACTTATGGAGATAGTGATATAACTTTTCTGCCTATGTATAAACGCGCCAGGCTCGGTATCGGTTATCTGGCACAGGAAACTTCAATTTTTCGTAAGTTAACTGTGAAGCAGAACATTGAAGCGATTCTGGAGGTGAGAGGTATTCCGAAGAATGAACGAGAAGCACGGATCGAAGAATTCACAGATGAACTCGGTATCTCTAACCTGTTACATCGTAAGGCGTATACACTTTCAGGCGGTGAATGTCGGCGCGCGGAAATTGCACGGGCATTGGCCGCACAACCAGAATTTATACTCTTAGATGAACCCCTGTCGGGTATTGATCCGATTGCTGTCGCAGACATAAAACAACTGATACTTCACTTGCGAAACAGAAATCTGGGTATTCTGATTACTGATCATAATGCGGTTGAAACCCTTAATATTGTTAATAGAGCTTACCTTATCGCGGATGGAAAGATTACGCTATCAGGTACACCTGAGGAACTCTTGGAAAGTGAAGTAGCAAGAGAACTCTATTTTGGACATAACTTCCAGTATTTCAAACAAGATTCTGTCTCGTAGTCTGTCATTAGTTAGTATCACTTTATATGAACTTTTTTAGATATTCATAAGAAAATGTAATCGTATTCTCAAAATGGAGTACAACACAATGAAAATGACGCAGAAACTTACTCAGCAACAGACTCAGCAACAAAGAATTGTGATGACTCCTAAGTTGCAGCAAGCAATAAAGGTGTTGATGTTGCCCCAATATGAACTGTCCCAATTTGTTGAGCAAGAGATGCAGCAGAATCCGTTCTTGGAAATTGAGGAAGAACATGAAACTGCTCTGAATAAAGAAGATTACGACCCAACCCCTCAATTGAATACACCTGAAATTAATATAGATAAGAGGGATATAGAAGTTGATATTGATTGGCATGCTGTGTTTGACGATCTACGAACACCGGTCATAATGGGTAATAATAATGCAAATGATCCAGATGCACCTGAACCTGATGTTGCCGAAGCAATTTCACTACAGGAATTTCTCTATCAGCAACTTCAGTATTCACCTTTCACTGATAGACAACGCGCAATAGGAGAGTTGATTATTCGTAGTTTAAATGATGATGGTCAGCTTATTCTGAAACTGTTTACACTACCAACCGAACTCTGTCCGGACTTTGAGAACGGTTTTGTATCCACAGAATTGGAAGCGGTACTTATAATGCAATTTAGTCAGGAAAATGTCAAACAATCGGAGAAGAATAATGATGGACAGAGATTTAATATTAAGAAAAGAGATTTATCATCTATAGGTCTTGACAGGAACGATCAGATAGATAGTTGGATACTATCTGATAAAGTGGAACGAAAGCACTACACGGTTGTAAAGGAAAAAGGTGAGCTTACAGTGTATGAACTAACTTTGGAAGACATAGCGATAGCAGTTCGTTGTGAGGTGTCTGAAGTCGAGGGTGTACTTCAGAAAATCCAAACTACATTTGAACCTATGGGGATTGCTTATCGTGATATCAAAGAATCGTTATGTCTTCAGATAGACCATCATAGGTTAGATTCATTTAATACAAATGGTCAGCATATGAATCATAACGAGGATCCTTTAGATTTAGCAGAACGTATTGTGGAAGAACACTGGGATGATCTGTTGAATAATAGAATTATCAACATATCACGGTCACTTGATGTGGAAAGAAGCGAGATACAGGAGGCATCACAATGGATCAGGACATTATCGCCGTATCCTGGACGATATTTCACTGATCCTGCTGTCAAAGATTTAGCGAGGAATCATGCCTCAGCACAGAGGATTATCCCGGATGTGCAGATCAAAGAGATAGATGGAGAGTATCGTGTATTTTCCTTGGATGATCATGTGCCACGTTTGCGAATAAATCCATACTATATTGATATGATGCGAAACAAAAACCAGACTTTGGATCCTGAAACAAAAGAATGGATTAAAAAGAAATATAGCGATGCCGCTGATCTGCTAAGCAGTATTACACAACGAGGGAATACGATCGAACGTGTTACAGAGGCGATATTTGAGATTCAGTCTGACTTTTTGACAGATGGTGCCAATGCAATTAAACCTCTAACGTTGAAGACAGTGGCAAATATAGCAGGTGTTCATGAATCGACGGTGAGTCGTGTCACGAGTAGCAAATATGTAGAGACTCCCCAAGGCACTTACCCTTTGAAGTTCTTTTTTAGCAATCAATTGGCTACAACGCATGGCAAATCTGTGTCAGCAAAACAAGTGAAAGCAATTATCCAAGAGTTGATTAGTAAAGAAGATTTAGATAAACCGTTAAGTGATCAAGCGATAAGTAATTCACTAAAGGAACAGGGAATAAAGGTTGCACGTCGGACAATACAAAAATATCGTGAAGAACTTGGGATTCTCGCTTCTCGGCAACGAAGGCATGTATAGTTGTATGTGTCATTTTGATTCGGAGTCAAGTGCTATTAGATAACTGCACCTTCTTCGCTGAATAACGGTTAATCTGGAATTATAAATTTTTATATTACTATGCGGAGGAGACATCATGAATATAACCTACTCAGGACATAACGTTAAAATAACTGAGGATATCCATAATTATATGTTGAAACGAGCACAGAAAATTGAACCTCGTTTTGGTGAAATGCAAGAGTTTAATGTTATTCTAAGGTCAGAAAAAAATCGTTTTGAAGCAGAGGTGAAAGTATTAGCGCCCCGTGTATCGTTCTATGCCAAACATAAAACACACGAGATCATATCTGCCTTAGATGGTGCTTTTGATAAGGTGATAAGTCAGATCCGCAAACACAAAGAGAAGGTCAAAGATCGGCGTCAGAATGTTCCACACCGTGAGGTCGTGGAAAAGTTAAATCCTGCAACATCGGAAATGGATTTGGATGTTGACATTGCTGATCCCCCAGAAATAGTGCCTGCATCTGAAAAGTTTGCTGCAAAACCGCTGACGTTGAATGAAGCTGTTGCAGAATTACATACCTCTGGCGATACACTGTTGATGTTCTTGAATTCAGATACGCGCCAGGTTAATTTACTCTATCAATCCGACGATGGTGCGTACGGCTGGGTAGAACCATCTTTTACATAACAGTTCTGTTTAATTTGGACAATTGATTTCTTTTAGGTAAGTATATGGCAAATCTTCCAAAGGTTTATGAACCTAAGTCTATTGAAAGCAAATGGTATAAATTCTGGCAAAATCACGGTTTTTTTCATGCTGATTCCACTTCCGATAAACCACCTTATGCAATAGTCATTCCTCCACCAAACATCACGGGTAGTCTCCATGTTGGTCATGCACTCGATAACACGCTTCAAGATTGCCTAATCAGATGGAGACGCATGGATGACTATAACGTCTTGTGGATGCCAGGTACTGATCATGCAGGAATTGTTACCGAACTGATAATGGAACAGAAACTTGCAGATGAAGGTACAAGACGCAACGAACTGGGGCGAGAGAGATTCATTGAACGCATGTGGGAATGGAAGGATGAGTCTGCTGGCTATATTGTTTCACAACTTCAGCAACTCGGATGTTCTTGCGATTGGGAGAGGGAACGCTTTACACTTGACGACGGTTTATCAGAAGCGGTACGGACAGCGTTTGTTAAACTCTTTGATCAAGGGTTAATTTATCAAGACACCTATATGGTTAATTGGTGTCCTCAGTGTAATACTGCAGTTAGTAATCTTGAAGTAGAACAGATTGAGATTGATGGAAACTTCTACCATATCCATTATCCGGTTGTTGACAGCGGTACAGTACTTGAGATAGCCACCACACGTCCCGAAACGATGCTGGGTGATACTGCGGTTGCTGTTCATCCAGATGATGAACGTTACCAGCACTTGATTGGAAAAAAAGTTCTCCTTCCCCTTGCAAATAGGGAGATTCCTATTATTGCAGACTCTTATGTTGACACAGAATTTGGAACGGGGGCACTAAAGGTGACACCAGCACACGATCCGAATGACTATGAGATCGGTTTGCAACATGACCTTAAGCAGTTGACAATCTTCACATCCGATGGTTACATGAACGAAGAAGCAGGAGAGGATTATGTTGGTTTATCTCGATGGGAGTGTCGGGATAGGATCGTTGAAGATTTAGAGAAGTCGGACAAGTTAGTAAAAATAGTTCCGCATCGACATGCAGTTGGACATCATGATAGGTGTGATACAGTAGTTGAACCTTCTGTTTCTTTACAATGGTTTATGAATGTACGCCCGCTTGCGGACCGTGCAATTGAAGCGACAAAAAAGGGTGAAGTCCAATTCATACCGGAACGAGAGACATCAAGGTTCCTTCATTGGATGGAGAACATTGAACCGTGGCCACTCTCCCGACAGAGATGGTGGGGGCACCAACTTCCTATATGGTACTGTGAAGCCTGTGGAAAAGTATCGGCTGCAATGGAAATGCCTGAAAAATGTGAATGTGGCATAACGGCGTTTCGTCAGGAGGAGGATGTATTAGACACTTGGTTCAGTTCTGGACTGTGGCCCTTCTCAACATTGGGATGGCCCAAAAAAACCGATGAGTTGGAAACCTTCTATCCTACCTCTGTTCTGGTTTCAGGATGGGACATTCTATTTTTTTGGGTCGCCAGAATGATTATGCTGGGGTTAGGCTGTATGGACGAAGTTCCATTCCGTAAAGTCTTTTTACACGGTCTTGTTTCAGATGATAAGGGTCAGAAAATGAGTAAGTCGAAAGGGAATAGTATTGATCCTTTGGATACAATCACTACCTACGGTACGGACGCTTTCCGTTTTGCGCTTGTAAACATTAGTACGCCGATTCCTTATGTTCCATTACCAGAATCTCATATTGAGTCTGGTAGAAGATTTGCTAACAAGGTGTGGAATGCTGCCCGTTTTATTCTCATGAATTTGGAGAAATTCCCTATGCCAGATGAGAGTGAGATGTCCGATAGTGGACAAGAATTGTTAGAGGTACAGTGGATACAGAGTCGTCTGAGTCATACTATCAAAGCAGTAACCGATGCTTTTGAGAGTTTTCGATTTTATGAAGCAGCGCAAACGTCGTACGCGTTTCTCTGGCATGAATTCTGTGATTGGTATGTAGAATTAGCGAAACAACGTCTTACGAAAGATGAACCTGAAACTTTATGGGTTGCAGCAGAAGTCTTGGAGCAGATGATGAGACTTCTGCATCCTATCATGCCTTTCATTACTGAAGAGATATGGCAACAACTTCCACGTATCGGTACTGATACAGATTTAACCGAGGCTGTATCCGTTACCGTTGCCCCATTTCCAAAACCGAAAGACAAGAACTCAACTGCAGAAGCAACTATGTCAATCCTCATGAAGGTGATTGATAACATTAGAAGCATCCGTGGTGAGTTGAATGTACCAATTGGTACTTCTATAGATGTCATCATTCAGACACCTGATAAAGAAATTAGGAGTGAACTCGAAACCTATCTTGGTCATTTTCTACCTGCTTTTACACGCGTTGATAAAATTGAAATTGGTGAAACGATGGTTAAGCCATCTGCATCTGCAGAGGCAGTCATTGGAAATATGGTAATTTATGTTCCATTGGTGGGTGTAATTGATTTTGATGCTGAGAAAACACGCCTTACAAAGAGGCATGAACAGATTCTAAAAGACATTGCTGTTGCAAAGAACACTTTAGCTAATCCCAACTTTAAAGAACGTGCACCAGAAGCAGTTGTCGCACAAAAACAGAGTCTTCTTGATCGTTTAAATGCTGAAGAGGACAAACTATCGCGTAGTCTGACAATGCTTTCTTCATCATAAATGTAAGAAACTAATGAGATATACAGTGGAACAATTATGGGAATAGAGAATAACAATCGATGTTTTGTTTGTGGTAAGCAGAATCCTTACGGTTTGCAAGTTAATCCTGAAGTAATACGGGCGGGTGCAGAAGTTCACATTGAATGCACACCACCCGAACACATGCAAGGGTGGAAAGATATACTTCACGGAGGGATTATCACTACTCTATTGGATGAAGCGATAACGCATATAGGTATTGGAACTTATGATGGTCCTGCGGTTACAGCCCAGCTTGAAGTACGTTTCCGAAATCCCGCACCGACAGGTGTGAAGTTATATGTGTCTGCTGAACGAATAAAGACTTCACGACGATTGATAGAAGCAAAGGCTACGGTAAGACTTAGTGACAATACGATTATCGCGACTGGTACTGGCAAGGTGATGCCAGTAGACGAGAGTTTTGCCTCTGCAGCTTCACAGGAATGAGTCCGTGAGTAGAAAGGCATGCCCGTATTTCTATGAATACAGAATCACATTTTACCGCGCTTGAAACTGAGGCGCATCCCAACTGGGACACAGATGTTCTCATAATTGGAAGCGGAGCTGCTGGACTTCGTGCCGCACTTGCAGCAAGTGAAAATGCTGATGTCACGCTAATTACGAAAACAACGCTTAAAGAAAGCAACACGCTTTACGCACAAGGCGGTATTGCCGTTGCAATGAATATTGACGACACCGTTGAGCTTCATGTTAAGGACACATGTGGTGCAGGTTGCGGGTTGTGCAATATTGACGCAGTTGAAACGATGGTGTCAGAAGGTATTCCCCGTGTAACTGAGTTGTTAGATTGGGGGGCAAATTTTGATTGGGAAGGGACGTTACCTCGTTTTACTCAAGAGGCAGCCCACAGTCGTCGAAGAATTGTCCATAAAGGGGATGCTACCGGACGCGAAACGACGGATGTCCTCATACAACGTGTCCTAAATAATGAACGGATACACACGGTATCTAATGCCTTTGCAGTAGATATACTAACAGATTCTACGGCACCATTAGGTAATAACAGCATCACATGTTATGGTATTACTGCTATTGTAGAGAACCAACTAGTAAACATCTATGCCAAGGCGACAATACTTGCAACTGGAGGACTCGGACAGTTATATCCGTGTACTTCAAATCCTGAAGTAGCAATAGGTGATGGTTTCGCTGCTGCATGGCGGGCAGGTTGTGAAATGATTGACATGGAATTTGTGCAGTTTCATCCAACAACGTTATACCTCGATGGTGCTCCTAGTTTTCTTATTTCTGAAGCTGTTCGTGGTGAAGGGGGACGACTGATAAATATTCGCGGTGAACAATTCATGGATAGGTACCACGGGAAAGCGGAACTTGCACCGCGAGACGTTGTCAGCAGAGCCATTCAAAACGAAATGTTACTTACGGATTTTCCGTGTGTATACCTTGATATAACACATAAATCTGCTGAATTTATTCAGGAACGTTTCCCGACAATTGCTAACACGACTACACATTACGGTTTAGACGTTAGTATTGATTTAATTCCTGTGAGACCGGGTGCTCATTTTATGATGGGAGGGGTTCGGACGAATACCGAAACAGAAACGAATCTTAGTGGACTTTTTGCATGTGGTGAAGTCGCTTGTACAGGTGTTCACGGTGCAAACCGTTTGGCAAGCAATTCGCTTTTGGAATGTCTCGTTTTCGGTGTCCGCGCTGGTGAAAATGCCGCAATGTATGCAAATTCACTCTCAAATACGTTACCACCGAGAATCCAACTTCCACGTTGGGATTACATACATATAAACGATGTCAATTCCGATACGTTTAAGGATACGGTGTTAACTGCTAAGGATGCAATTCGCGATACATTGTGGGAAAACGTAGGAATTGAGCGAGATGAGGCAGGTTTGGAATTTGCGTTGGCGGATTTAGCGGAAATCGCAACAGAAATTGGACTCAATTCATCAACTTCTATAAAATTGCAATCTACTGATATCCATTTAAATGAAATGCACAATATGCTGAATGTTGCCTATATGATTACGCACGCAGCCCTTATTCGCACAGAAAGCCGGGGCGGACATTATCGCTCTGATTTTCCTGATCAGGATGATGTTAGTTGGAATCGACGCGTCAAAATGAAGATAGGTAATGAACCCGAATTTGTAGGTCTAACGTGATAATTCTATAAACATATTACACCTATATGTCTTCCACAGACTATTTACTCAATCGTCCAAGTACAGGATTCTTCTGTTGCTTGATTGGAACATTCAAAGCAGATTTCACTGCTGGCACTTCAGGTTGACCATATATCTCAACGTAATTGTCGTAACTATTTATGACCTTTTTGATGTGCAGCCGCGTTTCTCGGACGGTAATCTTCTCAACAAATTCATCAATGTCTTTGATGTTTTTTGATTCTAACCAACGTCTCATGCGTCCTGGACCGCCATTGTATGCCCCAGAAACAAGCAGTGCATTATAGTCAAAAATTGAGTTTAGATAACCAATGTATTTTGTTCCCATGCGTATATTAACTTCAGGGTCCTTTAACATTGATGTGCGGAAACGTCGTATATTGAGTTGACGTGCAAGTTCTCTACCCGTAGCGGGCATAATTTGCATTAGACCGATTGCCCCTGCCCAACTGATTGCGTCTGTACGGTATCTACTCTCTTCTAAAATCATGGCGTATATGAGTGCTGCACTGACATTATACTTCTCAGCGTATTTTTCTACCAGATTTTGGTAGTGCAGAGGGTATAGGAATTTTCTCAATTTAGCAAGGTCACCACTTGCTTGGTTCTGGAATGATGGACTCATCAAAGCACTATCAGCGACTTCCCTCGCTTTGTCATACTTTTCCATGTTTTCATAGCATGTCACCAAAGCATAGTAGCATTCTTTTGCAGCGTTTCTGTTCTGTTCAATGTAACGGGTTAATTGATAAACTGCGTCTTCATACAATCTTAGTTTCATCAATAACGGTAGGTTTTCGGGACATGCTGTCTCTTCAGGTAGGTTTGCATCCTTAATAGCTTTCGGTTCTAATTCTGACGTTCTGATATTGAGAATTTCTTTTGCTCTTGCACTATAATACCAATAGCGTGCTTTAGCAACTTCTTCATATATTACTTTAGCAAGTTCAGGTTTATTCTGTCGTTCGCGTATTTTTGCCATCCAGAAGTGTGCTCCCATTGCATATCGGTTTCCGGGGAAGTTCTCTTTTAGTCCCTTGAATGCCTTGTAACTTTCTTCATACTGTTTTCTATCAAGCCGTTGCCATCCAATACGCCATGCAGCCCAATCAGCGAAATCACTACCAGGCGCAACATCAATAAGCCGGGAATATGCTTTTAATGCTAATTCCGGTTTTTCTCGCCTTTCATAGATCTGTGCAATGTCGTATAATGCGTTATCAACAAGTTCACTCCATGGATACGTCTTGACAAAACTCTCAAATCGGTTAACAGCAGTTGTGAAACTGCCCTTTAGTCTATAACATTGTGCAATCTGATAATGTGCACGGGTCAGGTATTCAGTCTTGTTGCCAAGAGCGATTACATAGTTGTAGTTTTTTGTGGCGGTATTATACCACTTGCGTGCCTTATAACTTTGTGCAATATAGTAGAGTACACGTCCTTTCATTTTAACATCAGAACTCTTGGAAAGAGATGTCAATTCTTTTATGGCAGATTCCCAATTACCTTGGTAATACTGTACCAATCCAAAATTTAACTTATCTTGTGTTGTCAGTTTCAGAGTGGTGTGGTCAGATACAAGCATTTTCAACTTACGGACGGCTTTTTCAGCCACACTATCAAATTGTTGTTCGGCAATAAGTTTCTGATGAATCTGGAACGCTTCGTTATAATCTTCTAAACCTTCCTCACATCGCGCTAATGCATATTTTACTTCTCGCTGATTTTGGGTTGTATCTACAATGTTAGTGAGGAGTACTCTTGTTTTCTCGTACTGACTCTGTTCCAAGTGAAGTTGTGCAAGGTTCCAAATTGCCTCATTCAGGTAAGAATTTTTAGGGTAATCGTTAATAAGTCTTGTGTACCATTTTATTGCTTTCGTCTCGTTTTTCATGCCTTCATATAACTTAGCAAGTCGGTAGGTGGCACTATCTGCAAGTGGGTAATTGTTCGTAATGACTCTCACATAGTTTCCTACAGCTTTTGGACGATTTCCTAGTTTCTCATAGTTATAGGCAAGTGCATGATGTATCTCAAGCTTTTGAGATGCAGTAAAATTATATTTCAGTAACATCTCTAATTTTGTAACTGCAAGTCTATGGTCCTTCCTATCAACTGCCTTGAATGCCTCTTTCCATGCAAAGTCTTGTGCTGTGGCTGCATGTATCTCAGTTGTAAAATTATGGAAACAGCAACAAATTATGTAGAGACAGAATAGAATCAGATATTTACTAGAAGTTCTGGGTTTGACAGGATTCTGAGCAGTTTGCATAGTTAACTCAACAAGCGTACTTAACGCTATTTCCTCCTAATGTGATTTTTCAGTAGTAATGTTCTTGTGTTTTTTGATTTAATCTGAGTTTGAGACTGTTTTTTTATTTCCATCTGAACATTATATTATAACGTAATTAATATGTTAAAGGCAACAAAATTTAGATTTTCAGCAGGGGTATTCAGTTTTAGGTATTTTGTTCATTACATGGCAGAATACATCGATTCAGCGATTCTGGCAAAAGGATGACAAAAACTATACACACCCATCCCTTAAAATTCACTTGTCTATTTACACTATACATGATACGATTATATTATTCTAATGTAGCATAACCTAAAAGGTTGTGCCATTACTGAACATAATTGGTCTTTTGACTCGCGCGATGCTGTCTCATTCTGGGTTGCGTTAGATGATGCAACACTCGGAAACGGATGTATGTGGTACATCCCCGGTACTCACAAGACCGCTTGTTTTGACAATGTCGGTATCGGAGAAAACATCGGTGCACTGTTTGATGTCTATCCTGAGTGGAAAAAACTTGAACCCCAATCAGCACCGTGTCCTGCGGGTTCTATGGTCTGGCACAACGGATTGTTAGCACACGGCGCAGGTGCTAACATGACATTTTCACACAGAAGAGCAATGACATGCGGTTTCATGCCCGATGGATGCACCTTCAACGGCAAAAGAAACATCCTGCCAGGAGACTACTTCAACTCACTCGAAATAGGTGATGTGCTTGATGACGATGTACAGAATACCCTCGCTTGGCACAACAGTTGGCAAACTGAAAACTGAAAACTGATCACAAATGACTGACCATTAACAACTGACCACTACCAAAAAGGAGGAAACTAAGAATGGCAAATAAACCAAATATCGTCCTGATGGGTGTTGATTCCCTACTTGCAACACACATGAGTTGTTACGGGTATCACAGACAAACAACACCCCACATTGACAAGTTCGCTCAAGATGGCACACTGTTTGAAAAGACGTATAGTACACACATCCCAACAACAAGTGCTTATGCGTCAATGCTTACAGGAATGGACACATTTAGCACACAAGTCGTAGCACTCCGACACAAGGGCCCCCTCCGCGAAGATGTTAAAACCTTAGCAGAAATCTTGAAAGAAACTGGCTATGATACGACCTGTGTTGGGTTCGGTGGACCGAGTGGACGCGGTTTCAATACATATCTCGATTTCTCCGGATGGGGACCTGACGACACCGGACGCAGTCCTAAAGCGGAAAACCTAAACAGAACAACCCTCCCTGAATTGGATCGGTTAATCGATCAGAGTGATGAAAAGCCGTTTTTCCTGTTCCTACGACACATGGACCCGCATTCACCTTATCTCCCTCCTGCCCCCTATGAACGCATGTTCTACCACGGAGATGAATGCGATCCGAACAACAAATCCATGGAACCCGTGATGTCATTCAAACCGTTTTGTGATTACTTTGCCTCATGGATGCCGGTAGGAATTACAGATAAAGACTACGTCATTGCACAATACGATGGTGCCATAGCATATATGGACGCCTGTATTCAGACACTCTTTAACGCGCTTGAAACGCGTGGTGTATTAGATGAAACAATAGTCATCATAAACGGAGACCACGGGGAAACACTCTACGACCATGAATGTTGGTTTGATCACCATGGACTCTACGATGTTACCCTCCACGTGCCATTGATTATTAGATATCCCGGTCATATTCCAGCAGGTAAACGCGTTTCAGGATATAATCAGCACAAAGACCTGGTCCCGACACTCCTTGAATTAGCAGATATTGAAACGGATATCACATTTGATGGAAACAGTCTCACCCCCCTAATTAGTGGCGATCTCGCTTCCTATGAAAGCGAGATCTATATCACAGAATGCACATGGATGCGCAAACACGGATGGCGTACCCCTGAATGGAAACTCATCGTCGCACTTGAACCCGATTTCCACTATAAACCGCCGGTCGAACTCTACAACCTAATTCATGACCCCAATGAGAACGAAAACCTTGCCGAAACACATACAGATATAGTCAATCTACTGGAAACCCGTATGAAAAACTGGATTCAGCAAAGAGAGAAGAAAACAGGTCTACCAAATCCTATCATGAACCAAGGTGATTGGCACGGTAAACAAGGTGTAGGTCCCTTCAAGTCATCCGATCAAGCATATAACACTTTGCACATCGGAAACCCAGGTGAAGCCGCACGTCTACAAGCAAAATCTCGCGATGAATAGCCATCAGTTTTACGTAGGTTGTGTAGAACGCAGTGAAACCCAACTTTTACAGCACAATGTCGGGGTTCGCTACCGCTCTACCCGACCTACATAAAACTGATAGTCGAAAACCATATTAGGAAAGGAAACAAAATGCCAGACTATACACGAGATGAAGTCTTAGGACGACTCAATTCAGAATTAGACAGAGGCAAGTCCCTGCTTGCAGTCGGTGCAGGAACTGGAATCACCGCAAAATTTGCAGAAAAAGGTGGAGCAGACCTAATTGTCATATACAACTCCGGTCGCTATCGCATGTCAGGATTCGGATCATGTGCTGGACTTTTAGCCTACGGTGATGCCAACGCCATCGTCATGGAGATGGGAGAACGTGAGGTTTTGCCAGTTGTTCAAGAAACCCCTGTTATTGCTGGTGTCAACGGCACAGACCCAACAAGACGCATGAGTAGTTTCCTAAAGCAGGTACGAGATGTCGGATTTGATGGTGTCAACAACTTTCCCACAGTCGGTGTCATAGACGGCACCTTTCGCGTCACGCTTGAAGAGACCGGAATGGGATTCTACAAAGAAATAGACATGATACATATTGCACACGAGATGGACCTATTCACTATAGTCTATGTCTTTAATCCCGAAGAGTCTGAGAATATGGCATTTGCAGGCGCAGATGTTATTATAGCACACATGAACACGACTATTGGTGGCACTATCGGTGCAGAGACCGCTTTCACCCTTCAAGATGCATCGGTACGTGTGCAGGAAATTTGTGATGCTGCAAAGTCACAAAATCCTGATGTAATCTGCTTGTCGCACGGTGGCCCTATTGCAAAAGCAGCAGATGCTGCTTATATCAACGCGCATACAGATACTGTCGGTTTTGTAGGAGCATCCAGCATAGAACGGTTTGCATGTGAGGAAAGTATTCCTCGGGTAACTGCCTCGTTTAAGGAATGAAAAAGAGAGGTCCTGTCCCCGTTACCTGTCAGAATCGCGGAGTTTGTCTGATTCATGGAAGATACGGAGGATACAGAGAACACAGATAAAGAGGAAAACGGAGTTCACCCGCATTTGAACCGACACCTTATGTCAATACTATTATCAAACTTTTCGATCATCTTGATGCGTCAGCAGACAAGCATTCCTATCGTGATGGGAGAATTGTTTAATAATCCGAATGAATATGTCAATCTTATCAAAGATCGTCTCATAGACTTCATCCGCGTACATATTTCGCAGAATGTGATGACTTGCCGAAGGTGTTTTCTCTTCTTTTTTGATTAAAACCTGCATGAACAATTTGTTTCAAGGAGTTGTATTATCAAAACCCAATCGTTTGATTTCGGTTTGAAGTGATATTCCTGTTTTCTTGTGCACTTGTTCTTGGATATAAGCGACTAATTCTAAGACATCCTTTGCCGTGGCCTTATCAGCGTTCAGAATAAAATTGCCATGAACTTTGGACACCTCTGCACCGCCAATACGGTATCCTTTCAGACCACTGATATCAATTAGGCGTCCTGCAGAATCACCCGATGGGTTTTTGAAGATACATCCTGCGTTCTCTTCTGTGAAGGGTTGTGTTGCCGTTTTCTGTTTGTAGAAGTCTTTCATCTTTTTCGTAATTGTGTCCATATCACCGCTTTTCAGCTTAAGTGTCGCGCCTGTAACACAGAAATAGGCATCAAGTGAACTGTGTCTATATTCAAACCTTGCTTCATCGTGGGTTAGTTTTTCAATTTCTCCTGTCTCATGCATAACAGTTACATCGATGACAACATCTCCGAAACTACTCCCCCATGCACCAGCATTCATTATCAATGCACCGCCAACAGAACCTGGTATACCGAAAGCAAACTCAACGCCACTTAACCCACCTTGTGACATAAGTTTTGATAGTTTTGGCAGTGCAAGTCCAGCACCAACGGAAACAATGTTATCATTTACTTCCAGTTCAGCAAGTTCACCGATTAACCTAATACTGATACCCTTGAATCCACTATCACTTACTAGTAGATTTGACCCGCGGCCGATGACTACGATGGGAACTTGCCATTCGCAATGAAAACGTGCTAATGCTGCTAATTTTGTAAAGGAACTAATCTCTAAGTAAGCAGTTGTTTCTCCACCGATACCGAAGTATGTGTGCTTCGCAAGCGGTTCATCAAACCTGAGTTTAGTTTTTGGTTCGGTGATTATTTTTTTGAGTTCTTTTTTCCAATCCATAATATATTCCCCTGTGCAATTATAGTATGTAATTAACTATAGGACTTATGCATTATTAAAGATAATTGAAGAATTAGAGAGTTGATATTGCATATAATCATCCAATAAACCCTCTTTAAGTTCATAGATCGTTTTGCCAAGTTTACGCGCAACACGTGTCAGACAGTCCCATACTTGGAAACTACATGCAATATGATTTCTTTGGGCACGCAACTTGCAATATTGACATTTACCAATACCGGTGACGTGTTTGAGCTCACGATAAAGTTGTTCAATCTTCCAACGTACGCGACATTCTTGTTGTGCCACATCTGCATCCGATTGAGATAAATCGTTTGTCGTAATATATTCCGCGCGTCCGTTATCCGTTAGAGGAGACAAACCGGAATAACTTCACTTGATGTCCTTTTGGAAACTTCTTGATGTGTACGCGTTCCCCTTGCAGGGTTTCTATCTGTGTCCAAGATAGGGCTTGGACTTGTTGGTGCGGTTCAACTCCATCTGTATCATTTACAAGATGATTGCGTTTCAGTGGCACATAGTCCATCTTTGAGAGTTTTTCAATCAACTTTCGGAAAATAAGTTTTCTTTCTTTTTTAAGTTTGTAAATGTAATCATAATAGAATATTATACACTATTTTACAAAATTGCGTAAGTCCTGATCTAATTGAAACTTTAGCGAAAAATGGATGACTTAATGAAATTCAAACGGAATCCAGGATAAACAATTGATGTCGATCCAATCCACTATAGATGCAAAAAACAAAAAGAAACTTTTTGCAAAATAATATTGACAAAAATAATTATATATGATACAATTGTTCATACAAATCAGAATAAATGCTCAAGTTTTTTACACAATAAAGAAAGGAAAAAGAACATACCTAACCTAATTTGCTTTTAGTATTCAGTTTTGTATTTTTTTTTTGGGCGGGAACAATGAAAAGCCGAAAAAGTAACCATCATGCTGTCCAAATATATGCACCAGATGTCTACTGTCTGATCGAAAATTGTGTAGGTGTCTTCGTTGATGTTTTTGCATTAACATCGATTTTGAGCCCCCCCCCCCCCCCTTTCCAACGTCACCGTTAAATATAACAACACATAACGGTAAAAATACTTTAATAGTTCTGGTAGTGCCAACGCTACTGTGCCCACACGTCCATTTTGGATCGTTGTGGGTTTTTGTTGTTACATTTGGGTTTGTGTAATACGTGTTAGACAGGGGTGTGTAAGAGAGTTAGAGACTTAAATCGGTCCAGTCTCTATTTTTAAAAAGGAGAATTTCAGTTTATCTTGACAGTTGAAAGAGTAACGTAGCATAACCGAATTGCTACTTAACGTAGCACAATCTGTTAGATTGTGCATATTAGTCCGAAAATTAAAGGAAGTTATTAATAATTCAAAATTATCAAAGTTTACTATATTTTTGTCAATCCTATTAGGATTGACAAAAAGGAGAACAACCGTGAAATTTTCAAAACATTTTGCACAGCGTTGCGTTTTTCTGTTAGCAATCGTTTCAATACTATTTTTTGTTAGAATGCCAGCACTAGCTAAACCGCTCACCGTTCATACTGAAATTACGTATATAGCTCGGAGCGTTAATGTGATCACTCTTAAATTTAAGTTTAGTGAACAGCCCAATATAAAACTGAAACCAGAAGATTTTACAACCCATGATAACAAAACTCTAGTAGAATTTTATGAGGGTAAAACTTCAGATGAAATTCTAACTCTAGCCGATCTAAATGATCCTTTAATCTACCGAATGTATATAATAGGTAAGACGGTTTCTGGCATTCCTAAACTTCAACTTCCATCTAATTCTTTATTTTATTTGGACGTTTACAAGGTGACGCTTATAGAAAATCAGACTGTGAATTTTATAGATTTGACAGAAGATCATCTTGCTAATGTTAATACCATTGTAGAAGATTATGGAATCGAAAAGTTTCTTCTACTAAAAATTAGGTTTTTTGAACCTCCTATTCCTGAACCAACTATGTCAGACTTCACCTTTAACGGTGGATTACCAATCCCACGAGATTTCGAATTTGCAAAAACAGATGATCATAACTACTACTTTCTTGTATTTGGTACTATACAATATCCTAACACTTTAGAATATAAAAATCATTTAGGTATAACTCTGATGCCGGGGATAGTATCAATTCCGAAGGCAATCGGTAGTCATTTCCAAAGGATTACTGTGTTAATTCCGTTATCTGCATACGCTAGGCAAGTGCAAGGTAATGTTGCAATTGAAGTTGGGTTTAATGTAGTACCTTATCCTCCCCTAACAACGTCAGATTTTACCATTCATGGCGGAAAACCGCTCCCTGCTACCGCCATCATAAATGAAGATCCAGTTTCTATTAAAAGTCCGCTGCAACAAATTGTCATAAAAGATACCACTGAAATTCCAAAGACACTTAAGTTCAGAAATTTTCCAGAGATTAGTCTCGTTGAGGACACACCGGTATCGTTTACATCTGCACAAGTTTTACCACAAACTGCAGAACTTATACTTACGGATAAATCCTATTATATTCTGATTCAATATAATGGAATTCCTTATCCAGAACCGAAACTATCCGATTTTACGATCAATAATGGCCAACCCCTACTTAAAGATGATAACGATAACGTTTGGATGGCTTTTGTTCAGACAAAAACCCTCTTGTCTATTGGGGATGAAGATAGGACTGTGATACCGAAAACTTTGGAATTGGAAGGGTATCATCCTTTACGACTTTATCATAACATAACTGTACCGTTTATACCTTTCACTTTAGCAAAACTTCCAGATACGGATTATGACGTTAATGTTCCAGATTCTAGCACTAATATTGGTGATGGTACGCTTTTACAAACAGAACATGGTGCTGATATTCCCGCAAAGGATAAGATCGTCATAAATGAGATTGCGAATCTGTCGGGGGCATCTGATTGGATCGAACTGCTAAACTTAAGTGATGATTCACTAACGCTTGATAAATGGGCTTTGTCCATCGTCACTGAATATAATGACGAAACGGAAATCATCCGTTTCCCCGATATATCCATCCCTGCCGGCGGGATACTCTTACTCGTGAATATGGATCCTGCAAACACGGCACTCGCTACGGGACATAATGTGAAAGTGAACACATTGGATCACCCCCCAGATGCTGATGAGAATATCTCTTACCTTATTGTGAAAGGTGAAACTAACTACGGATTCACAAGTCCGGGGATTGACCTGCCAGACCATAACGATTGGATGTTGATCCTACGGAGCGGTCAACCCTGGGATGTCAAAGATGGCAACAACGTCTATAACTCGGGGTATCAGATAGAGGATGTTGCTGGACCTGCGTCTATCACTTTGGAGATAGATGAAAACGAAATCAACCCGCCGAAAGAGAAGAATAAGGATGGCACAGAGGGGGAAGACCTCTGGTCAACAACAGTTTTTCCCCTAAACAGACGTGAAGATAACGGTGATATGCTGCTACGGTTCGATCGCACGCTCAATGAAGGCACAGTGCATGCACGCGATGTTGATCAACACGGATTTGAAGCAAGGAGTTTCAATCCTGCACCTTTCACAGGGATCGGCTACGACAGCGACATTACGGATGACGGGGGACACCTCGGCACGCCGGGGTATCCGAATGTTACGGTATCTAGCATCTCTGATCTCAAGACAGGTCAGTTTATTGTCAGTGAACTGATGCTAACAACAGATGGTGGCACGTATGCCCAATGGATAGAGTTGCATAACACCTCTAAATCAGAAGCGATTAATTTAGAGGACCCTGATGGTGATGGTGCCCTCACTGCATGGAAAATGACAATTGAGAACCATAATTCAGGCTCATGGAAACGTATCAGACGCAACTTGCACGTTGAAGTTGATCTAAGTGAATGGTTTCAGTATATCCCTCCGCAGCAGAAGGTGTTGATTGCTGCTTTCGCGGATCGGAATTCGGGTGCATCCGATTTTCCATCTACGCGGGTTGCGACGCTCTGGGAGACGCACAGACGTTCCTTCAGTATGATTAAACGCGGCAACCTCTTCTTAAATGCTTCAGGCGGATTCACTATCAAGATAACGGATAGTCAAGGAAACGTTTCTGACAGTGTCGGCAACTTGGATGGGAAAGCCGCTGATCCTGATGCAGATATAGGCAACGATGACCCCGTCGGTTTTGACTGGCCTACCGAGTTAACAGAAGACGGTATCCGCACATCATTGATACGCCTGAAAAAACCCGATGGTAGTGCGCGCATTGGTATGCCAACACGTGATGAAACAGGTGATGCAACCGATAAGAAGGGAGCGGCTCTCCCCTTGGGATCAGATGAGAGTTCTGATACGGAAAGTTTTGCATGGCAGCATGCGGCGGATATAAACCTTGACGACCTCGCCAAAATGACATGGTTCGGCAGTGAACACGATATCAGCACACCGCTAAACTCAGAAAACACGATGATGCCTGTCTTACTCTCTTTCTTCCGTCCAATTATGGAAAACGGAGAGGTCCTTATTCAATGGACAACGGAAGCCGAACTCGACAACGCAGGATTTAATATCCTCCGCAGTGAAACACGCAATGGACACTTCAAACGCATCAACACCCAGTTAATCCAAGGTGCCGGATCAACAGCGGAACGACAGACTTATAAATGGATAGATACAACCGCAAAACCAGGAACTGTCTATTACTATCAAATAGAAGATGTCTCTTTTTCAGGTGAACGGTACAGACTGGCAACGACTAAACTAAAAGGGTTAGTCTCTGCTAAGAACAAACTCACAACGCAATGGGGTGTGTTAAAACGGCAAGATTAGTCGCTTGCCTTATCTTATATACCAACGTGAGTTTGATAATTAACAGAACGAGCAAGGACTTGCACACAAAGGAAATCGTCTGACTATGAATGGCGTTAGAGATGGACGGGTTAGGATAGAGATGTCTTAAACAAGTGTCCCCAGGCTGATAGATGCAATTAGGAAATCACATCTATCAGCCTGGGGACATCCGTAATTTGAAGTTTATATGTTTCGCTTTGCTCTACCCGACCTATAAGGTCTGACTTGGTTTATGAAAAGGATACCATGATAAAAAGTTCTTTAGGATCGATATCTTAATCGTGACTGAACGTTCGGTATTTAGCATATTCTATGATAAATTTTCTGGTTATTTTTTTAATCATTATATTTTAATCATTATATAGAGTGTCGTGCCCTCTGTGGTGTTTTTTTCCCACCACCAACACGTAGTATAATCCCGGTGCTAGATACGATTGGATATGATGTTATTACCACATACCATGATCACGAGGCGGTGTGCCAGGTGCCGGTCTATAAGAATTTTCTTGTCGGCATCCGTCCTTGTGGTCGTAAGTATTTTACGTGCCAAGTGGATTGTAGACATGGCACAGCATTTCTTTTACCAAACACCCAACACAGAAAACTTCATGAAAAAATGAGGGCAAGTGACTATTCTTTATCTAAGAATCATCTACGTATCCTCCTTGAAATCTTGACTTTGCATCCCGTAAGTTTGCATTCTGTGTTGCAACTGACGTCTTGAGATTCCTAAGAGTTCGGCAGCTTTCGTCTGCGTCCCGTTTGTTTTTGTCAATGCTGCATGCACGTATTCTCTTATTATCTCATCTAATGCAACACCGCTAGCTGGAATGTCAATCTCAAAATCAGTCGACGGTAATGAAGTATCAATTATCTCAGGAGGAAGATCATCAATAGCAATAGTTGTACTCTCTGATAGCACGAAGATACGGTGAAGATAGTTTTCCAATTGGCGCACATTACCAGGCCACTCATATCGACACAGCGTAGACATCGCGCGTTCCGTGACCTGCTTGGGTTGTGCCTCTACATACTCATTGTTAAATTTCTGAAGTAAGTGGTCTACAAGTAATGGAATATCTGCAACACGTTCTCGCAACGGTGGCACATGGAGCGAAATAACATTTAAACGGAAATATAGGTCTGCGCGAAAAGTCCCCTCTTTGACTGCTGCAACTAAATCCTTGTTCGTTGCAGCAATAACACACACATCTACCTTTATATTCTGAGTGCCGCCAATACGACGTATCTCATGCTTCTCTAAGACATGAAGAAGCGTACTTTGCATCTGGATAGAGATGTCCCCAACTTCATCAAGGAAAAGTGTGCCTGAATCCGCGATTTCAAAAATACCTTTCTTCTGTTGAACTGCGTCAGTGAATGCACCTTTTTCGTGTCCAAAGAGTTCACTTTCAATAAGTGTCTCCGCAATTGCACCACAGTTGATTGTGACGAATGGACGGTCTTTACGATTCCCATATTCATGCAATGCACGTGCCACAAGACTTTTACCACTACCAGTTTCTCCTGTAATGAGAACCTGTTTCACACCTCGATGGATAACACGGGACATATTCATAAAAAGCTGTTGCATCTTATCACTCTTGCCTACAATGTATTCAATCTGGATTTCGGGTATAGTTTCCTTTGTAGTCTTTTCTGGGTTCTGAATAGCACCTCGTGATTGTAGTGCCCTATCTACTTCCCGTTTAAGAACTTCAAGTTGAATCGGTTTTTCAAGATAATAAAACGCACCTTCATGTGCAACAAGATTTACAGCGTCATTTAGATCAGCAAAGGCAGTTATTATCAACACGGGTAGACTGGGATCAATCTTCCTTATTTCATGCAATAGGTCGCGCCCTTCAAACCTTGAAGACATCCACATATCACTGATCACGACATCAAACATCTGCTCCTTTATTTTCTCTATAGCTGAGGTGCTATTATCATCTGTATCTACCTCATATCCTTCACGTTGTAGGATCCGCTGTAGAATCGTAAGTTGTGCATGGTCGTCGTCTACTATCAATATTGAAGGCATCAATGAATCCCCACTATGTCATCATAGGTTTCTAAGAGACATCCTCTTAGAAACCTATCCTAAGTTCTCATTCTCATCAGACACTTGTCTATATACCTATTGTGTACTCTTAATTGGCATTGTAATTCTAAACGCAGTACCCATTCCAATTTTGCTCATTACCTCAACCCTCCCTTGATGTGCAGTGATAATCTGGTGCGAAATAGCAAGTCCAAGACCAACGCCACCATTGTCTTCTTTGGTTGTGAAGTACGCGTCATAAATACGGTCCTGATGCTCTTCTGGTATCCCAATACCAGTATCACGGATCTCAAGCATAACGACGGTTACACCACGAATTTCCTCTAATGTAGTCGTCAGATAAATGCTACCACCCTTCGGCATCGCTTGGATGCTATTCTGAACAAAATTAAAGAGAGTCTGTCGAATTAACATCTCATCTAACAGTATGTCTGGTAAATCGAGTTCATAATTTCTGATGATCTGGACCTCTGCTTCGTCTGTTAAGAGCATAAATCCTGACAGAACAGAGTCCAGAAGATCATTCAGATTCTTCGCTGTTAAATCCAGTTTACGGGGACGATTGAGCGTTAAAAACTGTTCCGAAGTCAATTTTAAGTCTTGAATCTTCTCGTCAACAATATCCAAAAATACCTTTGCTTCTTCAATGTCATCAGCACTGACATTCGGTTGTGAGAATATGTTCTTCAAGTGTTGTGCTGTCATGCCAATGGAGTTGAGAGGATTGCGTATCTCATGTGCAACCCCCGCAGCGAACTGTCCTAAAGCAGCAATCTTCCTTGAATGAGATGTTTTTAATTGGATAAACATACGGACTAAGTTACGTGTAGCTTTACTGATTTCATCAGTGGAGTATGTTCTGCTGAAATAGGAGGTGAAATTGCCTGTTTCAGCATTCTGAATAATATCTGTCAATCGAGCAAGCGGCTTCAGAATCAGATGATTGGTCATAAGATGTATCAGGACAACAAGCAGAATTCCGACTATAGCAAAGAAAACAGCATGCTTCAAGAGTGAGGATTGGATGGAATTCCCAATATATGGCACATCGTAAAGCACACGGATATACCCGCTGTTTGCATAAGCCATTTTGATCCAAAAATCATTTCCATCTAACCACAAATCATACACATGACCACTATCTGTGTCCGTGATCCGCCATTGATTATTTCTCCTATCAACAGTCACTGTTGAATCTGGAGACAAATATATCTTATTCGCTATAAACAACCGCCACAAACCTAAATCAAATTTACCCTTATTTAACGCATTCTGATAAATAAGTTCTGGACGAATCTCTTCAATGATGGTAACCTCAGTATCTTGCCGGTTGGCAAGGTCCTCTGATACCGCCTCCGCTGATACCAACATTTCCCAGAAATCGAGAGGTAAATCTTCTACTTTCAACGCAGTTTCTGACTCTGGTTCTGAGGGTATTAGTCTCTTCGCTAGAATAGAATACTTTATCAATATAGTTGTTGCGTTGTGATCATCTACTGTATCAATTATACTACCATCAGTTTCAATCTGTTCAATATCACTTTCTGAGAGGACTAAACTCGGACTTTCATCACTGCCCTCACTGCTCAGTAGGCTTGAACGTACCCTATTATCACCTAAAGTAACTTGAACGTTTAGAACATCTTTCAAGTCCTTGTGCTGTTGTTTTAGGTCTATAAGTGTTTGGTTCAACTTCTCAACATTGAAAGCTTGAGAAGTTGTGAGCTCTTCCACAACAGCATTGAGGATAGTATTCTCTGTGATCCGCTTCAAAAAGGCTCCCTGCTCAGCACCTAAAGCATGGATCGCATTCATCTCTCTACGGATATGAACACTATTAAAAAAATAGAAAGCAACGAGGACAATGATTACGATAACGTTGATTATCAGTGTATATTTCCACTGTAGACGCATCGCTTCTTCTCCCAATGCTGTCAGAAGTACATCTCAATTCAGTCTTCTGACAGCATTCCGCCAATCCCTAAGTTTCAGTTCGCGTTGTTTGGAATCCATCTGAGGAACAAACACGTTGTTGATTTTTCTGTGCTTTTCAAGTTCAGCAACATCGTGCCATACACCTGAAGATAATCCAGCAAGATATGCAACACCGAGACCTGTCGTTTCAATCCTTTCGGGTCGTTCAACTTCTATATTCAAAATATCTGCTTGAAACTGCATTAGAAAATCATTAGCAACCGCTCCACCATCCACACGTAAACGTTCAAGCGATGTTCCCGTATCAGCCATCATTGAAGTCACCACATCTGCAGATTGAAATGCTATCGATTCTAATGTTGCCCGCACAATATGTTGGTGTGTTGTGCCGCGTGTTAGTCCAAAAATAGCACCCCTAACATCTGCATTCCAATAGGGAGCACCTAATCCAGTAAATGCTGGCACAACAACCACCCCAGCAGTATCTTCAACTTGTTCTGCAAGTTTCTCTGTTGCTGCAGCAAATTCAATTATTCCCAAACCGTCTCTAAGCCACTGCACAGCTGCACCCGCAACAAACACACTCCCTTCCAACGCGTAAATAGGTTCAGCATTTAAAATACAAGCAAGTGTCGTCAACAGTCCTGACTTCGACACAATTCTTTCTGAACCGGTATTTAACATAAGAAAACAACCAGTCCCGTAAGTATTCTTGACCATGTCAGGTTGCGTGCATAACTGACCAAATAGTGCAGACTGTTGATCACCAGCAATCCCACATATCGGAATTCCTTCCAAAGGAGGAATACGGACTATACCAAAATGACTTGAAGATGGATATACTTCTGGTAAAATAGTCTCCGGTACATTAAATATGTCAAGTATTGCTTCATCCCATTTAAGCACATCTATATCAAATAGTAACGTTCGTGATGCATTCGTGTAATCAGTTTTATGCTCTGTCCCATCTGTCAATTTCCATAAGAGCCATGTATCAATTGTTCCAAAAGCAAGTTCTCCTTTCTCAGCCTTAGCACGTGCTCCATTAACATTGTCCAAAATCCATGCGATTTTCGTTGCAGAAAAATACGGATCAATTACAAGTCCCGTTTTTGCTCTTATATCTTCAGCAATACTTTCTTCGGTTCTTAGTTCATTACAGATTTCTGCAGTGCGACGGCACTGCCAAACAATCGCAGGATAGATCGGTTTCCCAGTCTTACGTTCCCAGATAACAGTTGTTTCACGTTGGTTAGTAATTCCGATACCAGCGATGCTGACATCTGTATCAACTTTATTTAACGACTCTATTATAGCATCCCGTGTCGCTTCCCATATCTCATCAGGATTGTGTTCTACCCATCCAGATTGTGGATAATGTTGTGTGAATTCTTTATAGCCTTGAGAAACGATATTTCCGTTAGAACCAACAAGTAATACTGTCGTACCGGTTGTACCTTGGTCTATTGAGAGTATGTATGAAGCGTTTACCATGTTCCGTATTGATGCAGTTGCATTTTCTCAATTTCTATCTTAATGAAGATTGATTTGCATTACAATTCTAAACAATTCCTCAAAAATGGTCAAGTTGTTTATTTGAAAGGGTGCGTAAATATTTTGATTGTTGAGTTTATGTATCAATTTGTAGCACAATTTGAGAGAATGTGCTACTATACACTCATGCCGAACCTAAACCTGAAATCGATCCACCCGTGTCTTGATACACGATAAAACCGATCTGATTCGGAATAATAGTCTGCGGGTGGAGCAATAGTAAGACGGTGGTCTCTCAGAGAAAACCGCAGTTGTTATGAAACCAAAGCCCCTACTTTTAGGTAGGGGGTAGTATCACTACAGTCTTCTGAGATATGCTGATAGGAAAATTGTAATCAATGCTAAGAGTATGAGGATGTTCAACCACGGTGAGGATTTTTTCTGTGCTTCTGCAAAAACGGGATATGGGAATGTCAAGATGACTGCCAACGTGTAAATAACAAATACAATAAAGAATTTGATGCCTAAAACAAGTATGTAGATTGAGTAGTCTACATCTGGTGTCGCTGCAGCGGTGTTTCGTGCAGTCCTAAAGAAGGTTATAACGTTATAGAGTCCCGATATGAGTGTTGTCAGTAGTGCAATCCAAACGATTGCACTAAAACGTCTAAGGGCAGCTGAGATTATCTTTTTTGGATCAGGGTTACGATTTGCGATCGGGATAAGTACAACTCGAAAAAAGAAAAATCCACCAATCAATAAGACGATGGAACCCACATGCACCCACTGTATCAAAGGTTTAATTAACATGTGCTAATACCATTCCTACTTTTAAAATGACACTCTTTATTAATACGACACTCTTTCGTAGGTCGGGTAGAGGAACGAAACCCGACAAATTAAAACGAATATCAACGTGTATTCATCCACGTGCATTTAGCGTTGATTTAGACGCTCTTTGATTATGACGATCATGTCGTCAGTTTAATATTTTAATGGCATTCCTCTACCCGATCTACAAAAGAATGTGATAAAAACAGATAGAATTGGTTTTAATTTGTCTACACTATAGGTTTTCCACCGATAGGGTCGAAACAGGAACGTGATTGCTTACAAGCATTAGGAGACACGAAGTCGTCATCGGGACCAACGACCTGCATAGTACAATTACACCAATAGTGCGTTCCCGGATTCTCTTTAACGAGGTTCTGTAAGTTTCCGCCGGGAATGTAAAGTGCTTTTGTCCGTAGGTTCTGACATATCGGACGCTTAAAGATTGGAAGTGTTTTTCTGTCTAACATTTTCATTCTCCTTTAGCTTATTGCCATCATTGCTGCACGACTGATGAGATTTTGTGTTAAGGTGACCTTATACGCGTTGTCAGTCAAGGGTTGTGCATTTTTAACGGCTTCTTCACCAGCGTTCATACTGAGCGATTCGTTAATGGTCTTGCCTGTCAATACTGTTTCAGCTTCTGGGGATCGCCACGGTGCTGGTGCGACACCGCCAAGGACAACGTTTGCCCGTTGACACGTTTTTCCGGTCATCTCAAAAACGGCTGCGACGCTTGATAATGCAAAATCGGGCGCACCTTTCTCTCTCGCTTTCAGATAGAAGCTCTTTGTATTCGGGTTAGGTGCTGGTACTTGCACTTCTACAACGATCTCGTTCGGTTGTAATATGTTCTCCCGTATCAGGTTCGCCGCTGGTAACGTGAAGAATTCCTCAACCTTCACGGTTTTATCACCTTCTGAACCAACTATCTTGAGCGATGCGTTGAGTGCTATCAATGCAGGTGCTATATCAGAAGGATGCACGATGTAGACAGGACCGTCACCGAATATTGCATGATATTTGTTCAAACCGTCAACGGCATAACACATATCGCCACCTTTCTTGAAACAATTGACGGTTTCATCTCTGTAGTACCAACATCTCGGACGTTGGCAGAGGTTTCCTCCGAGTGTGCCGACATTCCTAATCTGTGGCGTCGCCACTGATGCTGCCGCTTGTGATAGTACACTGTACTGTTGCTGAATTATCGGATGCATTGCAATATCAGAGACAGTGGTTAATGCGCCAATTGTTAATCCATTTGCATCCGCTTTGATGCTATCCATTTCCGGCAACGTCTTGAGATTAACAAGCGTTTTGGGAGTTTCTATGTATTCCTTAAGTTCAGCAAGTATGTCAGTCCCACCTGCTATGACCATTACCTCTCCCCATCTGCTGTCGCTGAGTAGTGAGGTAACCTGTTTCAGACTTGTCGCGTTGACATAACTAAATTTTTCCATTATTTACCTCCTCTACGCTTTCTCAGCAAGTGCGTTGAGAACTTTATCTGGTGTTATTGGGAGTTCCCTTATGCGAACACCGATTGCATTATAGACTGCATTCGCAATTGCGCCGAGTGTGGGAATACATGGTGGTTCTCCAACACCTGAGACTTTTCGGTGTGTATCAAAAACGATAGACTTGATTTCAGGTATCTCATGTGTACCGGGAACTTTGTAGCCCTCAAGGTTAGCGTTAAGCATACGCCCTGTCATTGGGTCCATGATGCGTTCTTCCAGTAGCGTTTGTCCTATCCCCATGATCACACCACCGTTAATCTGACTTTCAGTAGTTAGTCGGTTGATTGCTAATCCACAATCTTGGACAGCGACGATTTTGAGTATTTTGACATGTCCTGTTTGTGTATTGACCTCAACCTCTGCAAACTGTGTACCTGCAACGCCGCCTTGTCGCAGTTGTTGGTCCCACTCCCCGCCTTCACTGATGGTTTCCTGTCCGAGCAGGCCTGTTGCCTGATGCCAAGTTACCGTTTTAGTTCTGTCAGAAGCGACATAGATAGTTCCTGTTCCAATACGGAGGTCATCTACGGGTGCTTGTAGTAGCGGTGCAACGTGTCCAAATAGTTTCTGCTTTG
This sequence comes from Candidatus Poribacteria bacterium, assembly GCA_965208245.1. Taxonomy (GTDB): domain Bacteria; phylum Poribacteria; class WGA-4E; order WGA-4E; family WGA-3G; genus MSPOR6. Next base: position 2,444,290 of record OZ242325.1, on the reverse strand, counting down.
CATGAGCGGCTGCAGTTTTTATGACAGGTGCAACTGATGCGGTCGTTTGACTTCCGCCACTCCCACCGGAAGGTAATCCGGGAGCGCTATCCCCGATTTTGACGATAATATCTTCCGGTGTGAGTCCAAATTCTTCTGCGACAATGATAGCGATGGCAGTTCTGATCCCTGTTCCGAGGTCTTGTGTGCCAGTGATGGCTTCAACGGTGCCATCTGCGTTGATATTTACACGTGCTTGCGTATTGGCACCACCACCACCACCCCATTGCCCACTACCGACACCCATGCCACGTTTTTTAATACTAGTTCCAGAACCAGCGACACTATTGCGTCTGTACCATCCAATTTCTTGTGCACCGAGCGTGTATTGTGCTTGTCGCACCTCACTCTCATCGTTTAGACGTCGGAATTCAAGCGGATTCATACCGAGTTTTTCGGCAAGTTCATCCATCAATGAATCCATTGCGAATGCACCTTGTGGATGTCCAGGGGCACGCATTGCCCGTTGGCTGCCAGCATTGACAGCGACGTTAGTGCGTTCTGTTCGGATATTCGGGACGTGGTAGACGTAGGGACCTGTGAAACCTGCACCTCCGCCTGTCCCTCCCGTACCATAGCCACGCATATCGTAAACGATAAGACGCCCATCACGGGTTGCACCTGCTTTTACATGCTGTGTCATTGAGGGTCTGTTCCCTGCTACGAGGTGTTCAGCCTTTCGTGTCAACATCAATTTTACGGGTCTTTCTGTCATGCGTGATAGTTGTACTGCTGTGAGTCCTTCAACACCAGGGCTAAATTTACTACCAAAACCACCTCCCATGTGTTCCGTAATCACATGCACTTGATTCGCGGGTAATTCAAGACGGCGTGCAAGATCATTTCTGACACCGAAAACTGCCTGTGTAGACGCCCAAACAGTAATGTTCTGTTCATCTGTCCATTCTACGACGTGTCCGTGTGTTTCCAAACAGACATGCGTTTGAACAGGTGTATGATATGTAGCTTCAACAGTGACAACTGCTTCAGCGAATCCTGCTTCTACGTCTCCTTGTCCGCCTTTACTGGGATTACTTTGATTTCCTTTCCAATCATCACGGACTTGTGGTGCACCTTCAGCCATTGCATCAGCTTCAGTTGCAACAAAAGGCAGTTCTTCCAATTCGACATAAATTGCTCGTAGTGCGTCCTTTGCGATGTCATCCGTTTCTGCTGCGACTGCAGCGATTTCCTGTCCCTGATAACGAATTTTTCTGCCGACTTCTATTAGGGGCATAACAGCTCTGACACCCGGCATTTCTTCCGCATCTGTCAAATCTATATCTGTGACGGTTGCATGTGGAACTTCAGAGCGAAGGATACGTCCGTATAACATTCCTGGTCGGTTAATATCGTAAGTATACTTTGCTTTTCCTGTAACTTTTTCCTTACCGGACAGACGGGTAATCCGCTTACCAATAAGTCGAGACTGGCTCGCTTCTCCCCATGATGCCATAATTTTTCTCCTCTCTTTTACATTTTCTCTGAAGCCGTTTCGACAGCGTCAAAAATGAACGGGTAAGTTCCGCAACGACAGGTGTTGCCCGATAAGCCTTCCTTTATCTCTGTGAGGGTTGGCTTTCTGTTTTCGTTCAAGAGTGCAACTGAAGATACAATGAATCCTGGGGTACAGAATCCACACATCATTGCATCGTGTTTGATGAATGCTTCTTGTATAGGATGTAGGTTGTCTCCGTTGGCAATACCTTCCACGGTGGTAATTTGCTTCCCTTGTGCATCCATTGCAAGCATCATACACGCGTAGACTGTTTTTCCATCTACTAAAACGGTGCAGCCCCCGCATTCGCCTCTATCACAGATAAGTTTTGCGCCTGTCAAATCGACGTTATTTCCACCTGTATCTATACCGTCACGCAATACTGTTAAGAGTGTTGTGCGTGCTTCAACTTCAATTTCGTAAATGGTGTCATTAATGTTGAGTTGAATTTCTGCTTTGGAGATTGCTTGATCGGTTTGTGCTTCAGCAGACAACTGTTCACTACTGGCGTTGTCGACTAATATTGCTGGTGCAACGGTTGCTGCAACTGTACCGGTTCCTACGCCTTTTATGAAGCTCCGCCGCGAGATGTTTGTGTCCTTTTTTTTGTCTTTATTTGACATACCGTTCTCCTTTAATTTCAAACTTCTGTAGAATTTAGCAGGATTGCTGTTTTTTGGCAAGTTAAAACTGACAATAAAATATTCACTTACCCCCATTTTTTTATGAAGGTTTCTGTGTTGGGTGTTCAGTGAAATAAAAGCGGTAAAAGTAGGTGGTTTATGGTAGAATACCTCCTTAGAAAGATTATTCTTTAAGAATACAAAAGGAGGCATTCTGATGAGTTACACCCGAAAAACGGGCGAATCCGAGAAAAATTATAGCAGGTTTCCAAAAGGTTTTCAAGCAGGTTTCAGCAAAAAAAAAACGAGTATACGGAACTTCTTATTGACAGTCCTTGCGGTTAGCGTCTCAAAAACCTTTCGTATTAACGAGATCGCTTCTCGTTTACCGATAGATGTTGCAAAAGAAAAATCTAAGCAAAAAAGGTTACTGCGTTTCCTTGACACACCCTTTCCGTATCAGGATGTGATGCAAGCATGGTTGGTCTTTGTGATACGGCATCTGTGGCGTTCAAAACGAGATAAGCAAGAAGCCCTCGTATTGATAGATGAGACCGATTTACCGGGGGGATGGAAGGCGATTGTTGCCTCAGTTCCGTTCCGCAACCGAGCCATCCCGATCTACTGGCATATCTACAAGAACGAAGAGATTTCAGATGGCACCTATAGAAGTCATAATGAGATTATCCAAAACTTCTGTGTTGTTTTGCACCAGCAGGTTCTTCAAGTGGCAAGTGTTGAACCCAAATGATTTTTTTATAGATCTGTCATCTATTTTATAGATAATAGCGTCTCCGTTTTCATCCAAAGCAATTTCTCCTGGGGCATCAAATTTATACTTATATCCCTCTGGAGGTGGATTCAAGCCATATCTGGCATGGAAGTCACGCAATACTTCTTTTTCCTGCTTTGGCGATAGGTAATGCCAAGACAAACCAACTTTATTTAGATACAGTGCCTGTTTCTTAGAAATTTTATCAGGTTTCAATCCTTCTGTATCTAACATGCGATAAAGTGCTTTTACTTCCTCTGGACTGAGTATATCTGTGTCTTGTGCATTTTTATTAGACACTTCATGAGACTCTATAGTGACAGATTCAGCACTACCGCTCTGCTGCGAATTTTTATGAGGTGCTTCCTGATGCTCATCTTCAGCAATAGGGGACAGATCCTTCTTTGTATTATCAATCGCTTCTTGAATATTATGAGCTACCTCTGCTTTTTCCTCTGGTGTGAAAGGGTTGTAGATTATTTCAGGTTCGGTCTCTGGCGTTCGCGTTAGCAAAAATACAGAGACACCGATGAGTAGTATAATGAGGGTAGCGATCCCCCAGTAAAATCTACGGTTCATTGTTTTCTCCTTATATAAAGAGTTATCTTTCCGCTGTGTAGCGAAAAGGGTTATTTATGGGTTATCTCTATTGTTTGCTTTAGGGAGCAACTTATCTTCTGTTTGACAATAATACGAGAACGTGTTACCATATTATATTTGCGTCTCCTATTATTGTCGTCCATAACAGTGAGAAAAACCTAACTGTCTACTAATAATTTAAGGAGATCGAATAATGCGTTATAACAACTTAACGATTACGATAACTCTAGGTGTGCTTTCTATGGTGGCAGTAGCAGGATTGATCATGATGCCGATTTCGGATGTAATCGGTTGTAGTGATGATCAGACGTGGGATATGTCTTCAGACAATAGGGTTGCCAACTTCTCTGCGTATCACAAGTATCCAGATGAATATAATAATTTGGGCTGGTCTGTGAGTGCAAGTGTGAGTGTTTCCGTGACTCCAATTTCTTATATGAACTCCACGGGTTCTGCTAGTGCAAGTGCTTCTCCGTCTATAGTAGACCCGGATCGCATAGTAGGTCTCTGGGAAGCCGACAATAAGAAAGTTTCACATACTTTTTATGGTAACGCCACAGTAATGGCAGCAGTTTACCCTGCCGCATTTGACGCTGAGGATCGTGAAGATTATGAAGATACGCCCTACCCGAACACCTCCCTTAGTGTGAATGTTCAGGTAAAAACCCAGCGGTATAAAGTTTGCTTTCTCGAGAGTAAGAGTAGTAGTGATACACAAAGATTGAATCTTAAAATTTCTGCAGCGGGAGAAATTCCGGCAGGAGTCGTAAAGGTAACTACAGAGGTATCGACTGAATATGAGTATACGGATGTGAGTGGGCAAGTGTGGACTGTGACGTTTGAGGGCGAAACGACAGAAAAGGAACACGGTCTTGGGCAAATTACTACGAAGAAAGCCTCACAGAGCCTTGGCAATAAATGGGCTCAAGCTCACGCGAAAGTGTCAAGTTTTAATATGAAGGGATGTTTTTTTCCTGACCAAGAAGTGTCTCTCAATAAGGGCGATTGCACACTTGAAGAAGTTGGATACACACTTGGCAATTAGCGTATTCCTGATTACAAGTTTAATTATCCACGGTAGGCTTGGTTTTCTACCTTGCCTACTGCGGATTGTCTACGATAATATTTTTTGGAGAACAAATCATGACACTGAAAAAAGTCCTTTTCGCTAGTGCTATCCTTCTGTTTTTCGGCGTTTGCTATTTTCTTTTTCATCGTGCGTCCCCGCAGCATTCGTTGCAGAGATCAGAGACGTCAGAGAAAGTGGTTGGTAAGTCGGGGTATATTGTGGAAAGTTTGCGTAAAAAATATCCGCATTTACAACCGGTACCGCAAACATGGTTTAAGCAGCAGCTCACAAAACCTACGCTCACGTGGGAGGAGTGGGTTGACACTAACGTTGAACTTGCTTTTAATCAGTTTATATATAGGCGTTGGAATAACGGCGACCCTATGCCGTGGTTCTTAGAAGCGCATGATACCCCTGAGAAGTTAGCAGCTGCAAAAGCTGAGTATAGAAAAGGTTTCGAAGCAAGTGCGGCAAGATATCAAGAGCAGGGTGCAGAGGTGCCGCCAACTTGTCAAGTTTTTCCGAAGGATCCCCCCCCAACGCAGGCAGAGCTTGACAATCCGCATTACTTAGATATTTACGAGGGTCCTCAAGAGATTGACTCTATTCTGTCAGAGTTTGATCACCGTTATCGTCGTACTTTCTCGAAGGAACAAGCTGTAGAGATAGAATCGGTGTATCCCAAAGAAGCGTGGATACAAGCCTTCTTGGATAAGGGGGGTAGTTTTCGTGATATTTACGATTATGACAAATATATGAACTCCCGTGTAGTCTTGCTGAACCGTTCCAAAGACCCGTCTGTGTGGAAATCAGAGATTGGTGGGGTTCGTCCTGCCTCTACCCTGGCGGCATATACAGATGCGTTCATTGAACGTGAGATATGGATACAGGAGACGTGGAAGCGTGCTCTCAGAGAAAATCCTGACATGACGGGTATCGCGATTGAGGGCGATCACTATTTGCCGATGCGTGCTAATATGGCGTATGTTCGCAACAATGGCAATGGGGGTATAACGAGTTGGGGTGCGCCACTTGGCAAAGAAGGTCATGATAAGTTGCGGCGCAGAATTGAACCCGAAGGTATAGAGATTGTCTACATAGATGAAAATTACAATGTAACGGGCAAACCGCCGCCTTGGGATCCGAATAGTCCAGCCGTGCAGCCGTCAGCAGAAAAAGCACTGAAAGAGAGGATGTCCGAAGAATTTCAGTTAGACTCAGAGAGGGGAACTGTCGGAGGGACTGATGGATTTGAGCGATCATCTGCTTCTCCGTCTTCTAATGAATCCACAACGGATCCTGCTGAGGCGTTTGCCAATGCTGCCAAGTCGGCTCGTGAAGCGGCTATGGCTGCCCGTGAAGCAGCAAAAGCAGAATACGAAAAGTTTGAGAACCGTATGCGTCAACTTGAAGAGTTCGCAACAATGTCGGATGCTGAGATAGAGAAAAAACTTGAACGGCAGTTCCGCAAACAGTTCCTACCAGAGCTACCGGTAGAACAGTTAGAACAGATTACACCGAAACGTCTTGAGCGTGCATTAGGCACCCTTTTTCAATACGGTTATGAAGATGGGATGCGTAGGATACGGGAGGATAACGCGACACTTGCTGATCTGTTAGAGCGACACTTTGGCAAACGTTCTCAACCACCTGCTTCGGTGCCGAAAAATCCGCAAAGATCCGTGCCACCGAAGCCAGCAGAAACAACGGATACGTCCAGCGATACGGATTAAATGAAAACGTACGGGTATATGATTATCCTTGTACTTTTCATTGCTGCTGTAGCCGTGAGTTTCTATCTTTACGCTATGCCATCCCATCGTGCTGCGCTGAAATCCGAAGATGGACGATGGATAACACAGTAGGATCAACTTGATATCACAGAGGTTAGAAGAGAATTTCAACCATGTTTTCAGAATAACGGAGAATTCGCCCAATATCAGCTGCATCATCAAGACTTTGATCGGATCCGATAAGTAACAGGAAAATTTAATTTGACAAAGCCTGGACTTTTTAGTATACTTTTAAAATGGAGAGTGCAAATTTTGCCATAGTATTGTCCTTTTTTCTTGCAATTCGCTTGACATTATGTTATACTGTTTAATAGGAAATTTTGAATGCGGAGATTTAGGATGAAGAAGCGACTACTGATGAATATTAGAATTCAGAACTCTAGTGCTGAGCTGAGCTCTCCATCTGGTTAAATCCGTATTTCAAAGTTCCATCACAGAAATGGGAATCTGTGATTTTTTATTTTTGCTCACCCGAAAATTTCGGTGTGGGCTATTTTTGTTGCATTGCACAATGTTTGAAAACCGATATGGCTTAACTTTCGTTTGACAATAACACGAGAACGTGGTATTGTTCATACCAATATAAGCTCATTTATTGCGTTTTCAAAAAAGGAGATTATATAATGAAAGTCAAACTGATACACATGGCAATGTTAATGTTTTTTGTAATGTCTGTTGTCTTTTTAGCACAGGTACAAGAAGGGATCGGACATAGTAAACCTTATGATCCTAATGTTGAAAACAGTCCACCACCACACAAACCCCCAGGACATACGCATAAACCTTCAATAAAGGTAGATTCTAATGGCAATCCAGTGACAAGTGGCGGCTGCGATCCGAGAGGGAACCTTTATAGTGGGACGTGTGGTAATGCTAGGGAGGGATATCTGACTGCTTGGGGAATCCGCTACTGGGGAGGTAAGTACAGTCCTAGCCCGGGCGATGAAGATAACGCTACACAGAATGTTTATGCTGTGCGTATTGATATTGAAGCCAGTACAGGGAGTCGTCATGCGCGCGTCAAGGTGACACCAGGCATTGACCAATTGAGACAATACCCTTATACAACCGGCAATTGGCAAGGGGCAGCATCGGGCCTCGTCAAGTTCTCTGGCGTGTGTTTTCATACCGGTCTGCTGTGTATAAAACACAGTCGATCGGGAGATTATTGGAGGGATACGGGATTTATTGACATGGCAGTCAGCATTGAAAAAATCTCAAAAGGAGAGAAGAAGACGTATGGGGCAGGATTTGAGAGTAACGGTGCCAGTCTGACAGCGAACAGTGAACATACGTACACCGCTTCTTATGAACAACTTAATGCTCGGGGGTATCGCTTTTTGATTGAATTAAAGGGGAGTTGGTGGGATAGCTATCCCAAATTACAGAATAAATATGCAATAGGTGATGGGCAACTAATGGATGATCATATAAAATCCGAGACAGCCTCTGCAATCTATAATTTTACAGATTGGGAAGACTGCTACTGCGGCGATTCCAAAGAGCCTTTGTTTTGGTAACCCTAACGTTGTGTCTGGGAACCCCTTGCACGGTTCCCAGACGCATTTTGATTTTGGCATCATAGAACGCACACAGATCTGTCGGGCAGTTTCCAAAGTTGCCGGATAGGAAGGAGAAAAAGTTATGAAAAAACGGATGGTCTTCATCACAATAACACTGCTCGTCATTACTATCGGTATTTCTGTTTATATAGCACATAGACCGTTCCGCCTATTGTCTGTCCAAGAAGAGATCCCCGAACCGAAACCGCATGAACATACCGCTCCCGATGGTAGCACTGTTCAACATACCCACACCTACGATTTTGCCACCCCTGACACCGATACCAAGGACCCGTTGAAATGGGAACAGGCAAGCGACACAAAACATCCAATTCAACGCGCCTGGGAACTGCTTGACCTTGCTTCCATCAAAGAGAAATATCAACCCTACACCGTCGCCGAAATGAACGAGATGTGGCATGGGCGACTTCTTGACAGGTTCGGTCCCAACCTTGAGGATGTAGAGGTGGCAGAAGGATTTTATCCCCTTGATAAGTGGCTTGAAGACCTCATAGACCTTGGCCACCCGTTTATGAATATTGGACACTACCAGCTAGCTTTTGACAGACGACTTGGCATGATGGGACCGACACGCGAGGGGTGGTATAACGGGATACCAGAATACGATCTTGTGATGGATGAGATGAAGTATGACGGTAGCAAAGCAGGTTATCTTGCAAAGCTCCAGTTGCCGTCGGACGCGACGTGGGAAGAGTATGTAGAAATAAAAAACAAGTTTTCAGTTGTGCGTCTGATAAACGTTTTGCGTGCGCAGGAGATAGACCCCGATGTAGAAGGCGGTGTTACAGACTTAGATGGTAGTTTTCTGCCGTTTTCGCCGAATCTTGTGAACGTGCATATAGACCCTAAGACGGGGAGAACGAAGTTTATAGGGCCTAGTCTGACGTCTGCTGAGGAGGATGCGTTAGTCAATTTCGGTGTTGCCCCTGAAGGCATGAGTGTTGTCTACATAGACGCGAATGATAAACCGATACCTGTCGGTAAGGTGCCGCCCCGTTTTTTTGAACGTAACATGAAAGAGTTGGAAACGGCGCAGTCCCTATTGCACCAGCAGATTGAGGAGCATGAGTTCTTGTTAGAGATGGATACGCTCCTGAACACGCCTGAAGAGAAAAAACAAGGGAGAGGCGTTCGTCATGAACATGTGCATGAACAGGATCCATTCCATACACATGAGAGACCCAAGGACGTTGAAGCAGCACAACTACAACGTCCAAACCCCGATGCCAAGCAACTCCCACCCGGGCTAGAGCTTCCGCCATACCTCCGCACTCCAGATGCGGTTTCTCAATGGTTTAGGCAGTTAGAAGCTTTGCATGGCGGAGAATTGCCAAGAGATTTGCAGGCACTCCAGGAAATTATCACGGTATTGGAGAAGAAACGGCAGGAGGCTGAAAAGCACCTAAAACCGCCACCGAGGCCAGAACGCCCGACCACCCCTGAAGGGAATCCAACTCCTTCGGATTCAGATGAGTAAGACTGTTGATGTTTCTGTCAGGGTGCTTCATGGAAAAACCGAAGATCTGTTTTGGCATCGGGATGCTTATTGTTGCTGTAACAGGTTACATTAGACAAAAAAGGGAAAATGATAAGCCTCGCTATGGCATCGACACCTTTTATCAGTCAAGCACGCAGCCGACAGCGTTCCACCTACACCCCATCCCTTCCACCATCACAGGTTGTATCGGAAAGGCAGACCGCACACAATCCTGCCAAAAATACCGATGACAAAGAACGCACAACCTGGCGGGAGATGCAAAAACAACGTATTGCAGAACTTAAAAAGGAATCAGAAAAACTGAAGGAAATCGCAGCGGAACAACGCAAGCGAATGCTAGAATACAACCAGAAATGACACAGCACTATTCTCTAATCACGCGTATCGCTACAGCTCTTGCACTACTCTGTATCCTTTTTATTGCTTTCTGGATACGGATACAAGGTATAGAACGTATACCCCAAGGACAATTCACTGCAAACGATGCATACTTATATTACTGGAACGCGAAACAGATAACAAAATACGGATACCTACCCCGGATTGACAAACATAGGTGGATACCCAACGGCAGAGACGTAAAACAGACGCTTCCCTTTTATTCATACGTCCTCGTTTACACACACAAAGTAGTAAATCTGTTTTTTTACAAGGTTACCCTCTATGATATTCAACTTTATGCCCCCGCAGTCTGTTTCACACTTGGACTCGGATTCTTAGCACTTTTTTTATACCACACAGCTGGGGGACTCTTCGCTTTTATCGCTACCTTGATCCTTGCAACGTTACCCGGATCTGTGGATAGAAGTGCTGCTGGTTTCAGTGATAGAGACGCATGGTGTTGGTTATTAGGAACACTTGTGGTCGTCTCATACTTATGGAAAGAAAAACTACTAGTTTATACAACGGATAGGGAAGAGAAGACGGTTAACCTTAGAGAAAAAATAAGAAGAGAAGCGAAAAATTGGCACAGGTACATTATGACAGCATTAAGTGGTTTTCTTGTTTTCTTAGGTGGACTCTCATGGGAAGGGTTCGGTGTCTTCATTTTAGTCATCCTCTTAATGGAACTCTGGAAATTCTGCACCACAGATTCGGAAAAACACCTTCTTGAATACGCAATATGGGTCGCAATGTTTGTTCCAGGGCTTTACCTTATATCGCCCGCATACCAAAGCGGAATCGGATTTGCAACACATCTTAAAGCACTCGTGTTGGTAGCACCCCTTATTATTTTTGCACTAAGAGGCATCAGATATATCCTCATTCATTTTAGCACGACGCTTAGAGCTCATGCCAGAACAATCGCGAGACTCTTAATACTTGTCGCAATCAGTATTGCCGCCGGATACGTTTTCTTACGGTTTGACACATTTGCCACAACAACTGTTCCATTCAGTGGGAATAGATTGATGCAGCAGACAACTGAGCTCTACAAACCAGGATTCCAATACTGGGTGTCTCGCTACGGTGGTGTATTTGTCTTAGACAGCATCGGATTAATTGGCATCTGCTGCTATCTATGGAAGTGGAATGGACTGACATTAGCAGCTGGACTCGCACTGTTCACAAGCACAATCTTCTTACGAGACACCTTGAGTGCGTTGATTGGGAATGAAACGTGTGATGCCTTGTTTGTCGCAGCATTCTTACTCGCTATCATTGGAACTGCTTTCCTAGACACACGAAAAGACACGAGAAAAAACGAATACGCAGTCATCGCAACCATATACTGGTTCCTCTTATGGGCAGGATTATCGAAAATAGCAATACGGTATGACTTCTTTATAGGAATTCCAATCGCAATCGGTACTGCAACTGCTTTGACACATTCACACACGGCAGCCGAAACGATTGAGGTCTTGGGGAAACCCTGGAACACCAAAATAGTAACAGCAGCAACAGCGATTAGCATGATTACCATTCTCCTTTTTTGGGCACCTGCAGGCGGACATGCCAATAGAGGCATACACGCTGCCAGCAGACGACCTCCTATCCCTGGTAACAATAACCTTGCACAAGTATACACTTGGATGAAAAATAAACTGCCAGCAGATACAACCGTCCTGGCAGCAAATTGGGGATACGGCAGCCAACTGAACGTCCTCGGAGGTGTGAAAACTATTATTGACCAGGACCATTTTATACAGCATTGGATACATCTATTCTACAGACACGTTTACTGTGCACAATCCGAACAAGAGGCTTTAGAATTCCTAAAAACTCACCAAGCAACGCATCTAATGATAACAACTCCTGATTTAACCGTCAGTGCGGGTGGGAATTCTTATGTCGGTAGCAATGCGGATTTAGACAGACATTTCGACTTTTATGCCCTCAATACAATGCCTACCGCACCCGGAACACAATACACACTTGCACCCAAAATATATCGGACACCTATACGGTTCATGCCAAAAACCACATTAGATACTATTGACATCCAAGGCACAGAAATCGAGAATCTGTCCGTAAAAGTACGCTTCAAGACAGGCAGGACATCACTGATCCCTTATGTGGCTTATGTCGGCAGTCAGCGAATCACACTAAAAGAAAAAAAGGATACAGAAAACGGAGGACTTCTGCTCATCTTCAATGCACAAAAGAAACTTCTCTACAGTTATTATCTTCCCAACATCGGTTGGAACAGTCTTGCTGTCAAATTGTTCATACGCGGTGAACATACTGAGACATTTAAAAACGTCTATACTGCCACGCCAGAGGGAATAGATATGCCACCGGAAGTCAAAGTATGGGAAATTCACTATCCATTAGATACTCACACAAATCCAAAATATCTTGCAATCGAACCACCAGAAGTTTACTGACAATTTTTAAGGAGATTTAAAAATGCGTTTTAAAAATCTAACGATTACGATAACTTTAGGATGTTTGTCTGTTGTGGCATTGACGGGTCTGGTAATGCTGCCGATTACGGGTAATTGTGAGCTCCACCAGCATGGTTGGACTCTCTACAGTAAAAATACAGCTGCGAATATTATAGTAACTGAGGACACTAAAGGTGCCTCTTGGCAGGTGTTCGGCTCCGTAGATGCGAAATCTGTGAGTGCTTCTCTCTACCCTGATGATCATAATCTTGGACTTTTTACGGAAGAACTTGAAGAGCCATTTAGCGGAACGGGTAAGGTGACAGCGGTTAGACATGGTTATTTGATGTCACATTATCACTATCCTCATTTCTATTACACGCCGTGGTTACACATGCACATTGTGCTTGGTGATATAGACACAAACAAGACAGATAGCCCCTATTATAATGGCGAGAATACAGCTCTCGTCTTAGATATTGATATAGATGCCAAAGTAGAGAAACACACCGTTTTGGCACGGAAAAAAGAGACGGATGTGAGTATAACAGTGACGTTAGGAAACGACGATCTTGTTGTGCTGAAGGACGCTCAATTCACAGTGGGTCAGACTACGTATGTCGCGATGAGCAAGAGTGATAAAGTGATGGTTGAGACCCCCGCGGTTGAACGAAGAGAGGGTGTAAAGGTCGAAGTAGATTTTGATTCGCGAGCAGACTCTTCTGCCCATGCGGATTTTGATTTTGAGGGCAACGATTTTGATGAGGGGTCGGTCTGGTATTATGCTCCGTGAATAACTTTTAGATTCTACTTGGTGCCCCGGTTTATGTTTATATTGTCAGGGCATCCTAAAGGAGTGTTTTGATGTTGATTAAGCGTATTTTTCTAATACTTTTTGTTTTGCTTTTTGGCATGAGTGCTTTTATCTTTTTTCGAAGTTCTGATGTTCTCTCTGTAGGTAACAAGCTGAAACCCCAATCCCCTGGCGGTTCTGTTTCCGGATTAGACAAAGCGTCCCGTATAGCGTTGCATCCGCTCGCAGCAGATTGGGAAACGGTTGAAGCCGCACAGAAACAGCGGGTTTTATCCTGGGAGGATTGGGCACAAAGAACTGTTGAAATCGGTCTTGCAATGGACGTACTGTATGGGTATATTAACACCCCTAAAGAGCTTGCAACATCGCGTGAGAAAACGTTAGCTGCACAGATGGAATGGGCAGCCAGCTGTGAGTCTCAAGGGGGTATTCTTCCCAACTATCCACACGAAATCCCGAAGTGTCCCCCCAAGAAGTTGTTTGACTATGAAGGCCCTCAGACGAGCGAAGCACTAATGGCAGCGTTTGATCCAAAGTGGATGGAGCGTTATCCGCAATCGGTGGATTGGGACACCCACTATCCTAAAGCTGCCTGGCTTGATCGCATTGTAGGTCTGGGGGGTGAAGTTCAAAGTTACGGCGATTATAGTTTTTACCTTAAATTGCGGAGGGACCTTATCAAACACGAAGCGGATCCGTATAAATGGCGGAGTGGTGCGTTTGGCATTCCCCCCACGACCAACTTTGAGAAATACGAATCTGCTTATATACAAAGGAAGATTTGGGAAAATGACATGCGCAAAAAAGTTCGCGCTGCCCACCCCGACGAACCCAGGATTACAACGTTTTTTCCAAGTAGTCAGCCGGATAAATACCTCCCCGTAGTCGGTAACATGACGTATGTCTACAGAAAACCGAATAGCAGCGCGATGCGGACCTATGGCACTATACTGACAGATGAACAATCAGCAAACCTTAGAGACAAAGGCATAGAACCCGAGGGAATTGAAATCATCTATATTGATGATGAATACAATGTTCTCACTGAAAAACCTGAACCCTACAACCATCAAGAGTGGTTAGAAAAAAACACTTATCTCATTGTTCCCGAAGGGTTACGGGATCCAGATGGCACCCTCGTGTCCCCAGAGCGTTATCATGAGATAACTCGGGAAGAGATGCCTTATGAGACAAGGCAAAGGTATGATGAATATGTCGGTGCCGAATCTTCTATTGATCTAGATGCAGCACGTCGTGAGGCTGCCCGTGCAGCTGCGGAGGCAGCTCAGGCGGCTGCAAAAGCAGAATACGAAAAGTTTGAGAACCGTATGCGTCAACTTGAAGAGTTCGCAACAATGTCTGATGCTGAGATAGAGAAAAAACTTGAACGGCAGTTCCGCAAACAGTTCCTACCAGAGCTACCGGTAGAACAGTTAGAACAGATTACACCGAAACGTCTTGAGCGTGCATTAGGCACCCTTTTTCAATACGGTTATGAAGATGGTATGCGTAGGATACGGGAGGATAACGCGACACTTGCTGATCTGTTAGAGCGACACTTTGGCAAAAGTTCTCAACCGCCTGCTTCGGTGCCGAAAAATCCGCCAAGACCCGTGCCACCGAAACCAGCAGAAACAACGGATACGTCCAGCGATACGGATTAAATGAAAACGGACAGGTCCCTGATAATCCTCGTGCTTTTCATTGCTGCTGTAGCCGTGAGTTTCTATCTGGACGATATGATGTCACATCGATCTGTGCTGAAATCCGATGATAAACGATGGATAACACAGTAGGATCAACTTGATATCACCACGGTTAGAAGAGAATTTCAACCTTACACGGTTGCGGAAATGAATGAATTGTGGCAAACCCAACTGTTTGAGAAATATAGGTATTCTGAAGAATTCGTGGTATGATGCAAAAAATTGACAACGTTTATCCGCAGGATGCCTATCTTTCCAAAATGCTTGAACTTGGGAGACCGTTTATAGACTTCTCGGACTATGAAACTGCACTGACAGAGCAACGTCGTTGGTTATATGCTAAGCGATTGTATTGGGATATCATGAATACAGAACAGAGATGTGATTACCTCCTGAATCGCGATTTGCCATGCGGCGCAACGTGGGAGATGTTGGAGGACTCAATCCAAAAAAACGATGTTGTCAATAGTCTCAATTTCTGGCGTTCAAAAGAGATTGATCCTTGTTACATTTCTAAATAATGATCCCTCAACCTTTCGTAGGTCGGGTAGAGGAACGAAACCCGACGATGATAGCCTCAAACAAAGCATGTCGGGTTTCGTTCCTCTACCCGACCTACAGAAGATGAGGCAAAACAATAGCATTGGTATTACATGAATGGGTACAAGCAACAGACTGAAGAATAAATGAAATCGGACACGATCATAAAACACGTTGGTGCGGCTGTACTCCTTATATCCCTTTTATTTATAGGTAGCAAGATCCGTCTACAAGGTATTCCCAATATTCCGACAGATCACTTTGTGTCTAATGATGCGTTTCTATACTATTCGCAAGCGAAAACGATTGTCTCCGAGGGTGCTTTACCTGAAGTAGATGATCGACGTTGGGTGCCGACAGGTAGAGATTTGAGTAGCACATTCAACGGTTATTCTTACGTAATCGCTTACGCCTATAAGTTTATCAAATTCTTCCTGCCGGGTGTTACACTCTATCAAGTGCTCCTCTTTGCACCGACTGTCTGCTTTCTCACCGGTGTAGCGATGAAAAACACAGCGCGGCACCCAATATGATGCCGCTTATCCCACACACACAGATCGGGACTCCGCACTACCGCATGAGACCTGCATTCAAGAACAGTGCTATCAACTTTGTGGAGATAGACTTTCATCACACGCCAGCAGACGCGTCAGCACACCTCAAGAACGGTAAAACCGTGCAGTTTTCCTCATCAGTGCACTTGCGATCACCAACGTTGGACGACAACGGATTGTGATGCAAACCCCAGAAAAAATATACATCACACCCAAATTAGAACCTAAAAAATATGTCAAAAAAAATACAAAACTCTATGAACACCTCTTACCCGAACCGATTGACCATCAGGAAGTATTCTATAACACCATCATTGAGAATAACATCTTTGCACCCCTTGGATACAAACCTCCAATAAAAACACCCAGTTATAGACTCATCGGGACACAGATACCTAACGGCAGAGAAATTGAAGCGACTGCTATATTACAAGAGACCACAGGACAGAAAAGGGTACATATCGCTAACATCGGCACCAAAATTGATGAAGAAACTATTATCATGGATATACAAGAAAAACAGGTTATACTCAAAAAAGGAAAACGCAGGATTTCGCTGAGGATGAACACAAGCATTTTCTTAAAGTAGCAACAACACTATGATGGCAAACATCATTACACTGACCCGATTATTTCTCACATTTCTTATTCAGGGCTTACGCATTTTGCTCATTCATTTGTCACTTTACTATATTTGGCAAAGAACGGGCAATAAATGGTTTCCCTTGGTGAATGCGCGTTTGGCATTCACATTAAACGTTCGAACTTCTGATAACGAGCAAAATGCGTAAGTCCTGACTAGTAGACTGTCTACCTCAGTTTTTTCTTGTGGACTCCACGTGATTATGATACACTTAAGGAAATAGTCAAAGTAGGAGGCAAAATATATGGTTCAAGCGAAACTTCCACGTGCTTTTCATGTGATGACAAAACCGATCGGCCCAATATGCAATTTAGATTGTGAATACTGCTTCTATCTGGAAAAAGAGGAACTCTATCCCGAAACCAAGTCATTTCGGATGACAGATGAAACGCTTGAGGAATATGTCAAGCAATATATTGAAGCACAACAGGTCAATGATGTCACCTTTGCATGGCAAGGTGGAGAACCGACACTCATGGGAGTTGACTTCTTCAGACAAGCTATCCGGTATCAGCAAAAATACAGAAGGTCGGGTATGCGGATTCAGAATACGTTCCAGACAAATGCCACCTTACTTAATGACGAATGGGGACAGTTCTTTAAACAGAATAGGTTCCTGATAGGTATAAGTATTGACGGACCACCAGAAATTCACGATAAGTATCGCTATGACAAACGTGGACGTTCATCGTCAGAACAAGTAATTCGTGGGTTAAGGATACTACAAAAGCATAATGTTGACTACAATATCCTATGTGTTGTAAACAATCATAATGCTGAATATCCAAAAGAGGTCTATTCCTATTTTAAAAGCCTTGATGCAGAATTTATGCAGTTTATACCTGCAGTTGAACATTTTGATGGTGAGAATGTGTCACCACGCTCAGTAACCGGAAAGCGGTATGGTAAATTCCTATGCACCATATTTGATGAATGGGTTGTCAATGATATCGGTAAGATCTTCATACAGATATTCGATATAGCACTTGAGGCGTGGTTAGGATATAACCCTAGTCTGTGTGTATTCAATGAAACTTGTGGTGATGCTATGGCTATTGAACACAATGGAGACCTATATTCCTGTGACCACTACGTTATACCTGACTATTATATCGGTAACATTGAGGAAACTTCAATCGCTGATATGGTAGATTCACCTTTTCAACGCAAATTCGGGACAGACAAAAAAGACACACTTCCCGAATACTGCCTAAAGTGTGATGTCCAGTTCGTCTGCAATGGGGGGTGTCCAAAGAACCGAATTATCAAAACCCCTGAGGGTGAAGATGGTTTGAATTACCTATGTGAGGGTTACAAACACTTTTTCAGTCATATTGATGAACCGATGAAACTTATGGCTAAGGCACTTCAGGAGGGTAAACCTGCCAATAGTATTATTCCGATCATGCGACAGAATCAGCAGTCAAGAAGTAACAAAAGGAGAACTCCCATTCAGAACATATCTACAGCATCACAGAAAATTGGTCGTAACTCACCTTGTCCTTGCGGAAGCGGACGGAAATATAAACAGTGCTGTCTGAATAACAGAATCTAAGGAAACGCTATGGAACAGAACCGACCCAATATACTACTGATTACAAGTGATCAACAACATTGGAACACGTTGGGGTGCTTAAACCCAGAAATTCAGACCCCACACCTTGATGCATTGGCACAAGATGGAACACTCTTTCACAGAGCCTACTGTCCAAATCCGACATGTACACCCACCCGTGCATCCATCATCACTGGCAAATATCCGAGTCAACACGGTGCATGGTCACTCGGCACTAAACTCTTAGAGAGTGAACACACTGTTGGAGATGACTTTACTGTTGCAGGTTACCGAACCGCACTCGTCGGGAAAGCGCATTTCCAACCTTTGCACGGATCAGAAGAATTTCCTTCCCTTGAATCCTATCCGATTCTGCAAGACTTGGATTTCTGGCGTAACTTCAATGAACCATTTTACGGTTTTGAACATGTTGAACTCGCCCGTAACCATGCCGATGAAGCACATGTCGGACAGCACTATGCTATCTGGATGGAGGAGAATGGACTTACGAACTGGCGTGACTATTATGCACCACCAACAGGTAATGCTAAAGGACAGTATCACAAATGGCCAATCCCCGAAGAATATCATTATGATATGTGGATTGCTGAACGCACCAACGCACTGATGGAAAGTTACCAAGAGAACGGAGAGAACTTCTTTCTCTGGGCAAGTTTCTTTGACCCTCATCCGAAATACTTAGTACCAGAACCGTGGGATACGATGTATGACCCAGAATCTCTCACGGTTCCATCTGTAACAGAAGGCGAACATGAGAAGAATCCGATACATTTCCAGATGACACAGCAGAGGAAACCGGATTTTTCTGACTGGCGTGAAACGGGTAAAGGTATACACGGATTCCGATCTCACCTTCGTGATCGTGATGAACTTGCGAAAGATATCACGATCTATTACGGGATGGTAAGTCTCATGGACAAGTATATCGGTGAGATATTATCCAAACTTGACGAACTCGGTATCGCTGATAATACATTGGTTGTCTTCACTTCAGATCACGGTCATTTCTATGGACAGCATGGCCTAATTGCTAAAGGTGCATTTCACTATGAAGATGTGATACGTGTCCCATTTCTCGTGCGTTATCCTGGCGTTGTTCCCGCGGGAAAACAGTCTGACGCATTACAGACATTAGTAGATTTAGCACCAACGTTCCTGAGTGCTGCAGGAATTGATATTCCTCTTGGCATGACAGGAGTGGATCAGACACCGGTATGGTATGGACAGGAGGAGCAGGCACGAGGCCATATTATCGTTGAGAATCGCCATGAACCGACAACTATTCATGTGAAGACGTATGTTGATGATCGCTATAAACTTACCGTCTATTACAATCGGGATTATGGTGAATTGTTTGACCTGCAAGAAGATCCGGGTGAGATAAATAATCTGTGGAATTCAACTGAGCATGCAGAACTGAAAGCTGACCTTGTTATGAAACTGCTGTTTGCTGAAATGGGTAAAGAATCGTTGCCTGTTCCACGAACATCAGGTGCATAAGGTTGGGCAAAGGAGGGTATTAACTAAACTAAATAATGAGACACATGTATAAAGTTCATGTAAGCACTTTGGCGAAGTCAATAAACACACAGTTTAAATCTTCCTTATGCACTTATAGTGGACTTTAGAATTAATGATACACTCCACAACGGGCGAGGAGACCTCGCCCTTACGGGGGTGGGTTTCGTAAACGATACAATGTCTCATTAATTATTAACTTTACTATATGCTTGACATGAGCTTACCATTTCAAATTGATAGTACCTCATTTTAATGACCCTTTAAGCGACCCCAATATGTAGAAATTTTTCCGACAGCATCAACCGCAAGATTAACAGGTTCATCTCCTTCAGAAATAATCAAATCATCAACATACCCAGGGGCAGCAATTCCGTAGACGTGGAAGGTTACTGATTTAGCGACAGGACTTTCCGCAGCAGTTCTGAAAGGTAATCCTTTTATACCTTTATCAGTTAGAGTCCTATTTCTATCTTCACCAGAATAGAAGTCGAATTCACTTTTATCCACATGAGCAACAACCCGGACATGTCTCCATTTACCTGTCTCAAAGTCATCTATTGTAACCCATGCGGTACCGTCGAAACATCTGACTTGTTCAGCATTCCAGTTGACGTAAATGCATGCATTGTTGGTAGCGATATTATCGGAAGAACCGATTTTGAAGTTGAAAGACCTGCCACCACTCTCAATATAAACCCAAAATTCAACCGAAAGCACAGAATTGTCGGTTTCAATGAACACACCAACATAATCATCGTTTACACCATTCAAGATCGCTAACGATTGTCTATCAGTCTTTGCGGTATTTTTCGTTACCTCAAAACCCTCTCCTTTAACTTCCCAGTCTTTTGGTGGTTTACCATCAGAAAACTCCTCGAATCCTGTCTGTATGAGAATCTCTGCTGCTATTGCGACTTGTCCAGACATGAGATAAAGGATGAGAAGGCTTATAGACATAAATCGCATGAAGGATTTATTTGCTACTGATTCTACCCTGATGCAGCACATTTTTCTGAACATTTTTCCTCCTTAAAAACTATGGTAAATTTTGAAAATAATCACACACTTCATCCTCCGGTAGGTGCGATATCCTTATCACACCTACCGGCTTGGTGTATCATTGATAGTGTATAAATAATACCATAATTGTATAAATCGCCCTAAAATGAGGCGTGTTGTTTTACATGTCCCCAGAAAGTTGTGAGTTTTTCTTTCGGATCAACTGGTGTAGCTGCAGGCGGTTCAGCCCCTTCATAGACGAAAAGATCGTCTACAAAACCTTGTGCTACTGTTGCGTACACATGGAAGACAACCCATTGCGCGACAGGATTGGTCGCTGCTTTTCTAAATGCAAGACCCGTAACGGGTTCAGCATCCAAAGCACTTTCTCTATCGTCTCCCATATAGTAATCAAATGTGCTCTGACTAACATCCGCAACTACACGTACATATTTCCATGCTTCAAATGGAAAATCACCAATCGGTACCCATGCGGAACCGTTATATAAACGAACAGCGTTGGCATTCCAATTCATATAAACACCACCATCGTTCACTTTGATATCGTCGTGTGAGACCACTTTTAAGTTAAATGAACGTCCTTCACCTTTAATATATACCCAGAATTCAACAGAAATGACAGGATTTTCAGT
The DNA here is from genome assembly GCA_965208245.1 of Candidatus Poribacteria bacterium. GTDB lineage: Bacteria > Poribacteria > WGA-4E > WGA-4E > WGA-3G > MSPOR6. Next base: position 2,422,981 of record OZ242325.1, on the reverse strand, counting down.
GAGGATAGCAATACCGACTCTATTTTCGTTACCGCCACCTAAGATACCGAGTGCTTTATCACCAGTTTTAACAGTGTCATCCGTTACTAGCATCTGATAACCATCAAAGTCCCAATCGGTTGGTGGTTCACCGATTGGAAACTCTTCAAATCCTGTTTGAACCAATATCGTTTGTGTAAAGGCATCCTGTGCAAAAAAGAGACAAGTTATAATTGAAAATACGAATAAAAATGTTGAGAAAAGTTTCATAAGTTATACTCTCCTTAATAGTTATTCCAAAATAAGTTTTGACACATCAGTATTAGGTTTAGGGAATTTCATATCCAAGTCTTCAAGTGTCTCAACAATACGTTCTGTAATGACAAGGTTACGATACCATTTTTTATCTGCTGGGATTATATACCATGGTGCCCAATCTGTACTACACTCTTGTAAAGTTACTTCATAAGCTTGCATGTAATCATCCCAATAAGTACGTTCATGAAAGTCAGCTGCGTTAATTTTCCAATGTTTTGCAGGATTCTCAATCCGTGCTTCGAGTCTTTCTTTCTGTTCCATCTTTGAAATATTGAGGAAAAACTTCAAGATAACCGTTCCATTCTCCACCAGCATTCTCTCAAAATCATTGATCTGTTTGTACCGCTTTTTCCAAATAGATTCAGGGACAAGATTATGAACACGGACTACCAAAACATCTTCATAATGGGAACGGTTAAAAATACCGATTTTTCCTTTCTGTGGTACGACTTTGTGGACCCTCCATAGATAATCACGGGAGAGTTCATCGCTTGTAGGTGTTTTGAAGTTTACAACTTCACATCCTTGCACGTTGATACCGGACATCACTTTTCTTATAGTTCCATCTTTTCCACACGTATCCATGCCTTGAAGGATGATCAGTAATGCCCGTTCACCTTCTGCATATAATAGTTCCTGTAGTTCTAACATCCTTTTGTGCAACTTTTTCAACGGTTTCTTCGTGTCACCTTTCTTGACATAGTTGGATGTATACTCAGGATCAAATTCTTTGTTCCATTCTTCAGACCCCTTCTGCAGACTTAGATTCATTCCTGGTTTAACCATGAATGGTATTTCCATATAGACCCTCCTTCACTGTATAGTTATTTTTACTTCGCCAAAGATTCGTAGTAGTTATCAACAAGTTTTCGGTATTCAGGTGGCACATCTTCTTTTGCAACTTGTGCCAACTGTTTTTTCTCTTGCAGGATGTTGAGTCTCTTTTCAAGAGCCGTTTCCAGTTTTCTCAGGTCTCGTATTGCACGTTCATAGTTGGGGAAAGGGCCGGAATTATTACGCCATGGAGTCCGTGTCGCTTCAAGCATACCAAGCCACAACTCCTTGATTTCACGCATGGATTCTGCTCCACCGCGCGTGATGTCAGTCTGGTTTTCATCTTCTCTCGGTTGTTCACCTTCTCCCGGTTCCCGTCCTTCTTGACCTTCTTGTCCCGGTTGTTGCCCTTGTTGTCCTTCCTGACCATCCTCCATGGCTTGTTGTGCCTGTTCCATACGTTCGAGCAGTTGTTGTTGCTGTTCAGCAAGTTGCTGTTGTCGATCCTGCTGTTCCCGGGTTTGCTCCTGTTCCTCCATTGCTTCAAGTTCACGATCCATATCCTGCATCTGTTCCTCAAAATTCTGGAGTTGTTCAAGGGCAGCTTTCAGTTGTTCCTCTTCATTCTGTGCCATGTTCGCTCTGGCTTGTTGGAGATCAGCTTGTGCTTGTTCCAATGCATCAATAACCTCTTGCTGATTTAGGTCTGCTGATTGCATACTTCGCCACTGTAATGCACGTTGTGCAGTCGCCATATCTTCTGCAGTCTGTTCCTCGGCGAGTCTTCTGGAAGCATCAGCAACATTTTCGGATGCTTCGGGATTTTCTTGATTAAGTTGCTCCTGTAGATCGCTCAACTTCTCTTCAACTGCCTCTAAGTCGCGCTGAAGTTGTCGCTGTTGATTCACAAGATCAGACGCTTGGCGATAATCTTCTGGACTCATCCCACTTTGTTGAGACCTATTCCTCAACTCTTGAGTCTGCTGATTCACTTCGGACTGATCTTCAGTCAATTGACGCAGTTGCTGTGCTGTTCTGTCTAAGGCGTTTTCGGTAAATTCAGCAGCTGCCCCTTCAAGCTGCTCAATAGCTTCCTCAAGCCGTTCTTCAGCTTTACCACCTTTTGCTGCACTCATCTGTGGTTGTTGCTGTTGCATCCCTTGTGATGCTTGTTGCATCTGTTCACTTGCTTGTTGCATGGCTTGACCGGCTTGACCCAATCTCTGTTGTTGCATGTCTTGTGCATTTCCTTGCATCTGATTTAACTGCTCAGACATCTGCTGTGCTTGCTGTGATAACTGATTTTGCTGTTGGCTGTTCTGCTGCATGTCGCTCTGTGAAGGTTCACTTTCTCTACCCAATTGTTGACTCTGTTCATTTAGGTTCTGTTGCTGATCAAGCATTTCACGAGCCTGCTCTAACATCTGCTGTGTCTGTTCTTGCATCTCACGTTCTAATTCTTCCTGATCTTGCTCAAGTTCATTCTGCAGATCTTCCATCTCTAATTCAAAATTCTCAGCAAGTTGCGGTTGACTACTTCTTGCCTGACTCAGCATCTTAGGAATTTCAAGATTGACTTTAGTCAACAGTTCAAGGGCTGCTTGTTCTGGTGGAATGGCTTCTAAAGGACGGACAGCATTCAATTGGTCTGTTGCTTCACCCATCACATCTATTGCTTCTTCAAGGTTCATGAAGATTTCAGGTGCAATCTGTGATTCTTGCATCATCGTACTTAACTGATCAGTCACTTGTTGAGTCTTATCTTTCAATTCAGACTGTTTCTTACCAGTACTCCTAACCGCAGATTCAAACTCTGTTGTGATAGGCGTAGGTTGTGAGTTCACATGTTTCCACGTTTCACGAATGATCTGTTTCTGAGAGGCAATCAATCCGAGAAAAGGATTTGGCATGTTCCCTTCCATTGTTTCGCCTTCTGCCTCTGTAAGTCGTTGATTAAATGGCTTGATTTCTATGAAGTAGATTTCACTGCTGGCTTCACCGGGACCGGTAATTGTATTATTGTCAGCTGCATGTGCATAGTAAGAGATGATTTCACCCGGTTCAACATCATATTCTTCTAAATAGAAAGTATGTGTACCGGATTGAAGATGTTTGCTGATATTATTGACAACAGGATTAGTTGCAATTTCAAACGGAATCTCCTTTAACTCCCCAGGTCCTATACGATACTTCAAACTAAATTTACTTATACCGTAGTCATCTGTAACTTCAGCAACAATTTTTACCTCTTCCAATTTCGTTGCTTTTACATCACGTCCAGGTTCCTTTATTACGACTTCGGGAACCTTGTCTGGCATTGCTTTAATCGTCCACTCAATCGGTATTTCATTGTTAAATCCATCAATACAGAACAGCGTTACATTATACTTACCACTTTCGTCAACATCTATAGTCTTTGATAGTATGTTACCGTCAACGATTAGCATTTCAGAGGTATTGGCAGTTAATTCACCTTCAACGTTTTCGGCAACGCCTTCAGTAGATTCAGTAGATTCAGTAGATTCAGGCTTAGAGAAGTTAAAAGTAGCTGATTGAATTACCTTATTTGCGGTCATTCTGATCTCTGCTGTTGCGCCGACAACTGCTTGTATATCACCACTACCTTGTTGAACGACCGGTTTTAAGTTTGTATATTCTGGATATGTGTATGAGACAGAAACTTCATCTATTCTCGGTATTTCAAAAACTTCTACAGTAAATTTTTCAGAAGTTTTCTCATTAGCTGAGACATAGTACTGCATATCTGCGTCAATGTTAAAAATCTCGTAAGCGAATTCACGTTTATCGTCTGGGTTCTGTACCATATTAATGTGCTGAAGAATCTCCTTGTTGTCTTCAGTGAGCACTGCGTCCTTTGGATGGTAATTCAGCACAACCTTCTCTGCAGACTTCCCTGTGACATGAGCTTGAATTTGTAGGCTTTTACCTGTAAGAATCCGTGCATTCCCAGGAGATACTTCAATTTTTGTCGTCAATATTGGGTCGGTTTTTTCCCAAGGTATAAAGATTCTCTTTAGGCTTGTCTTCGTCTCTATAGGGAACAAGACCGCTATCAGACAACAGCATGCAATCACTAGAGTTGCAATTGCAGCAAACTTACGTGTTCTGCTTTGGTCAATGGTAGCTTTGAAATCTATACCCTTAATCCGCTCAGTCGTATCATTAACTAACCGATGCAGCATGTGTTGTTCTATTGGATCTTCTGTTTCCCGAGAACCGAATTGTACTGTACTCACCAATCTGTCCTCAAGTTCCGGATGGTTCTGTTCTACGTTGAGCGCAACATCCCGAGTCGTAAGGGAAGCTCTGATAGGTTTTATCAAGTGTTTGTATAATAGGTAAATAGTTGCCGTGACTATACCCGCAAGCAACACTGCACGTACATAACTTGGCAGTGGATTTATCCAATCTATAATGGATTCACCAACGATAATCGCCAAGAATCCAATTAAGACTATAGCAATTCCAGTCCAGAAAAGGCTTCGTTTCCAAACACGTTTGGCATCTAATATTTTTGCTTGTAGTTCTGCATAACCATCTCTTGTTTCCATTTTTTCTCCTCTCATCACATCCTAAGCGTTGTAAAGAATTTCTGTGAACCCAGGGTTACCAACAAATGTATTCCAGCAATCAATTTAGACAAGACAGCAGCAATATAGTTTTGAAAAACTCGTATACTAAAGATGTTTATCTGATATATTATAGTAAAGTTAATAATTAATGAGACATTATCAACGTTTATGAAGGTCACCCCGCGCAGGGGCGAGGTCACCTCGCCCGTTCTGGAGTGTTTCATTAATTCTAAAACTCACTATATATTCCTTGCTTGAATTATATCAGATTCTAAGTTATTATAGCAAGGACTTTTATATATTTTCTTAAACTTCATTTGTGCACTTGCAAATCACTCTATAAGAGGGATGAATATGCATCTTGACAGAAACCAAGAAAAAGCCATGAACCATACTACCGGTCCTGCTATCGTTGTTGCTGGACCTGGCAGTGGAAAGACAACTGTTGTCACAGCACGAATACTAAAACTGATTCAAGCTGAGAATATCCCACCGAAGAATATCCTTGCGATAGCATTCAACAGAAAAGCAGTAGAAGAGATGCAAAATCGGATTGCACAGAGAGTATCCACTGAGGAAGGGATCCCTGCTATTAGGACACTTCATGCATTTGGTAAAGACATCGTAACCGAGAATCACAAACAAGCAGGTTTTCTACAGATTCCAGAAATTTGGTCGGGAGAAATAGACAGAATCATTGAAGATGAAAGGAGAATGGTTTATCAAGCAGCATCTAAAGCAGAAGTCGCAATCTATATTATTGAAAACACGTTGACAGGTAAGTGTTATATTGGACAAACAACCGACCCTGAAAGACGTATGCAAGAACATTTCGAACATTCTTCAAATGACAGATTACGTAGTGCTATTCGTGCTGAAGGTGAAAAGCAGTTTAGATTTGAAGTGTTGGAAAAAGTAAAGGGTAAAGATGCAAACTATCGTGAAACATATTGGATAAAACATTACAAAGAATTAGGAGATGTTTTCAACCGTGCAAATCCGTTACGAAAACAGTATAGCGATCAACTCTTTCTTGAGATGTTCTGTCAACACTTTAAAATAGCATATACGGATCATCTAAATAGAAACCTAGATTATAGAGATCTCCAAGAGCGTTTCAACGACATTAAAGACATTGTGATGCGGTCAAAACGTCAAGTTAAGATAGGACTGTTTGATCCAGATACTATTCAGGATCCTGTTGCCTGTGAATTTGCTAAGAGATATGAAACGTTAAAGACTGCCGCCAATGCTGTAGACTTTGAGGATATGATTATCTATGCGGCAAACCTGCTTGAAACAAATCCTGACATCCGTCGGGTTTACAAAGACAAATTTCCTTATGTTCTCGTTGATGAATTTCAAGATATTGCTCCGATTGATTATCGGTTGATCTCACAGTTATCTAATAACATTTTCGCTGTCGGAGACGATGACCAAGCCATCTATAGTTTCCGCGGTGGTGACTCACTGATCATGCAAGAATTCACTCAACAATCGGATGTTACGAAGTATGCAATTACATGTAATTATCGTTCAGTATCCACGATAGTGGAGCACGCCAGAGCCTTAATTGAACGAAACAGTCCGCGTATACAGAAGAACCTACGTGCATTCAATCCATTGAAGCGTAAAATAAGAATCATTGAGACAACCAAAGATACCGTAAAGGAACACATGTTAGAGAACTTAGACGAATCCGTAGAAACAGGAATTCTGGTGAGAACGAATTATGAGCTTGATCGGGTTATAGAAATGCTATCAGGTTATCCAGAATTTCGTTCTGTTGAGGTGTCAACGATTCATAAAGCGAAGGGACGGGAATGGGATAAAGTACTATTGATACACAATACATTAGAGCGTAGGTTTCCGCGTAAGGATACTATATTAGAGGAGGAGCGACGGGTTTTTTATGTAGCAATGACGCGGGCAAAAGGACAGTTGGTTGTTCTCGGTGGCGCGTGTCAATTCGTTCCAGAGTTTGAACAGATACACAAGAATATAGGTTATTACTATCGGCAGTTCGTGTATTGGTGGGGTAGAAGGAGATCCAATAAACTCAGGGATAATTAGTTTTAGGTTGCCTTAACAGTGTCAGAGAAGTCAGCAAACCGGTGGCGTGCTACTTTGAGAACGGTTGTCCGTTTCTCAACGATTCTACCTTGTTCAAGTCCTTCCGCTTTGCCTTGTTTATGTCCTTGTTGAATTAGAGCTTCTGCACCAGTCATAATAATATTTTCAACCTCCGTATCTCTATTATGTATCAAAATATGTTCTATCAGATGTTCCCTCTCAGTCTGAGGTCTTTTGGATACCACGAGATGAAACAGATATATGAGTGCATGTGTGTAGGAATGCCTCAGAGTATTTTGATGTTAATGATTACATGCCCACACAGAAAAAAGATTTGACAAAAAAATAAAAACGTTTTAGAATAGCGATAAGGTGTTAGAAAGACACGAGGATGCGTGTATTACACCGGGGCGAGTTTCCCCTTGTGGGGCGCGCAGAAAGTGCTAATCTTCACAAAAGCACGATCCGCGCGTGGCTCTGCCATAACTGGAGTATGACAGGGCTAGTTTTCAGTTTATCACAGATAGGTGTTTGTGACAAGGTGAAAACCAGCTAGTCCAAGGGAAAACGTTGACAGCACCAACGTTCGGAACCTTTACCTGCCAACCTCTCCTTTGTGGTCTGTCTAAACAACTAACATGCTTCATGATATAATAGAAGCACAACCTGAGACAGAACTACAAAATCTTTCTCATTTCAATTGTTATATATAACACCTCTTTTCGCTGGACGCAATGGAAAAGCAATTCCTATCTATAGGAGGAATTTATTGTGAAAAGTAGAATGAAATGGGGATTAGCTATCCTCATCATCCTCGCACTCGGTATTGGGACATTCTTGTTATTCTACAAACCCGACACCGATCCGATTATTATTTACAAAGGCGATACAAAACCTACACAAAAGAGTGCAGATAAAGCGGGTATAGATAAGGATAATAGCATTGTATCAGACGAAGTATCCGGTGATGCTATTACCGAAGGGACACCATCCAACCCGAATATCGCTAAGTCCAAAACGGATACGAAATATGCAACAGAAGTTGAGGGCTACGAAAAGGAAGGCGTTGAAGGTCTGTATGTCACACACATTCCTCGTGATCCTGATCGTTTTGCTCATTTACCGCCGCCCCCTTTGCCACCCTCTGCGGTGCCAGAGGATATCCCTGAACATCTCAAACTTCCACAAGAATTGATGGATGGCGTGTATCGGAATATAGAACCGGATCCGCAGGATGATCAATTGACCCCTGAATTAGCCAGACAATTTACAGAAATTGTTCAAGCGATCGTGCGTGATCACAACCCGAAACGCCCTTATGCTGAAATATGGGACCAGTTCATTGAATATGAAAAGATGTATCGCGCCTATGGGGAGTATGAATTAGGTTATACACCGAGTGCTGGCGTGCCGGGAGCCAATCGAGTGGATTGGATGTATGAACAAACGTGGGCGTTTCCTGAATTAATAGAATTGGGATTGAAAACAACCAATACTATTGCGAACAGTGTTTCTATACCACCCCCTTATGGTGAAGAAAATCGTTTCTTTGTAGCTCATGAGATTGCCTTAGGATTTTTGGATCCTGTCTGGAACAAAATCACACTCAAGGATGGTCGCGATTTTTTTATTAAGGGCGATACGGTTTATGAGTTTGTGTATCATGGCGTAACGGCAGAAGGAAACGAGTGGAAGACCGCCACAAAGTTTAGCCGAACCCGCGTGACAGATAGCACGCCTGTTATTACGATTGATGTGTATAATACTTCTGACGAAGAACTAAAAGGCTATATGGGGTGGGATTACAGTATAAATCCCCTCACGCTGCTACCGATGGATCATGATAGTTCACACGTTAGCATTTGGCCCCGTATGGCAGAAGGAGTTGAAAATGAATAGTAAATTGTTTTTTCGGACAATACTTTTGTTTATGGTATGTTTTGTTTCTTTTTCTGTGGATGCGCGTATTGTAAAGACGCATAAGGTTGTGGCAGAGAATGCGTCAGGGCAAAAATTGAAAAGCGCGATCACAGGAGCAACGAAGAAACATAGATTTGCCGATATAGATGTAGAAGCACAGTGGGAAGTTATTGATCACAACATCTGCAACGTGGTACTGAACCCCAATTTGCGGGTGAAAATGTAATGCTTCTTCTTCAAGGATTAGATTACATTTACACACCCAACAACCCCCGTGTCAATTGAAAAGAAAAAATAAAACTACAGAATCGGAATTTACTCGGTATTTGTTGATGGTGTTTTATATGAGAAGTTTTCGGTAAATCTACTAAATGAAGATGAATCCACGCTTAACACATCTAATTTAGCACCCGACACTAAGGAACTAGTCACCGATAATGTGTTATTACAACCGCTCGTTCATGAAGTTTGGCAATGGGTAGTGTTATTCGGTGTCTGTTTGCTCCTCTGTGAGTGGTGGTTGTATCACAGACACTAAACCCTCAAAGATACGATCTACTAACGTTTCATTGACATTGTCCCTGTCATAGTTGTTATAATTTCACCTTTATAGAAGAGTATGAATGTCGGCGTTCCGATTTTTCCCTTCGTCAAGAAAAGGAGAATTTTACGGAAGACTTTCAAGAACATCCGGAGAGTGTGAAGCTAACGCTTACCATCTTTGAATCGTGTGATCGCACCACGTTCAGCCAATTCAGCTTTCGCACAGTGTGCGGGTATCTGTGATGATTTCCATCTACCCGCTACAAACACACAGAAAAAAGATTTGACAAAAAAATAAAAACGTTTTAGAATAGCGATAAGGTGTTAGAAAGACACGAGGATGCATGTATTACACCGGGGCGAGTTTCCCCTTGTGGGGCACACAGAAAGTGCTGGTAATGGCAAAAGCACGATCCGCGCGTAGTTCTGCCATAACCGAAGTATGACAAGGCTTCCGTCCTCGGCATTCCATCCAGACAACTACGAAGAGTTCTGCCATAACCGAAGTATGACAAGGCTGGTTTTCAGTTTATCATAGACAGGTGTTTGTGGCAAGGTGAGAACTAGTGAGCCCAAAGGAAAAAGTTAGCAGCACCAACGTTCTGAACCTTTACCTGCCAACCTCTCCTTTGTGGTCTGTCTAAACATTTAAACCCGCTTCATGATATAATAGGAAGCACAACAGGAGACAGAACGATAAAATCTTTCTCATTCCAATTGTTATATATAACACATCTTTTCGCTGGACACAGCGGAGAGGCAATTCCTATCTATAGGAGGAATATATTATGAAATATAGAACGTATTAGGGGTTATCTGCCCTCGTTCTTCTCATTATCGGTGTGACTGTGTTTTCTGTTCTGAAAAACCGAGCAGAAATTCGGAGACTGCAACACGAGTTGGAAATAGCATTACATGGACATAACCATGCGGATGAGGATCCCGCCCATAGTGATGGCACAGAGGACAACCCGCCTAATGATGTCCGCCCCGTTAAACCCGTCCAACAAGTAGATATGTCGAAGATAAAACCCGATAAGAGTCCGAAAGCAGAAGCACCGAAACCGAAGCCGAAAAAACCTTTGTATAAGGGACCTTTGACGTTTCATGAGGAACTGTTGAAAACGAATCCTGTGAAAGCACTTCGCTTGCAGCAGGAGGAGCGTGGACATTGGAGTGCGGAATGGATACCCCCATTTCCAACCAATGATACGGAGGCACAGGAATTCGCAAGGACAGAATACCGGTGGAGATACTATGTTCATACATACGGCGAAAAGTTAGATGACCCTGAATATGAAAAGGAAACGAAGGTATTTCATAAGGCTAGGGCGATAGCGAATGGAATGTTTAGTAAAATTCTGTCATATCCGTATGGTGCGCGTAAGATGGATTTAATGAAGCTCACATGGCCATCGCTTGATAGTGATCCTGTTACTGGAGGCGTCCGCCATCCATCAGAGTATTTTGGTGATCCAGAAATGAGAGCATTTTTGAAAGATCATGGTGCCTGGGATTATTAGAAGGAGGATTTTTTAATGTTTTTTAGAAAAATTGCGTTCTGTGTAGTTCTTTTCTGTCTTGTGTCTCTTTTTGTAAGAGTGCCTTTTGCAGCGGCGCACAACCTCCTAGAAGATGATAACGTAGTGAGACAACTCAAAAACGATTGGACTGAAAGGGATAAATGGTTGAAAAAGTATGACGCCGCGAAGGGGACAACGGAAGCACTTTTATCTGCGTGGAGTGGTAATGAAACTGCGATAAAAGAGGGCTGGTGGATTGCACTCAGTTCTGCTGTTTCTACTTTGGACTATATCATATCAGAGAATAAAAAGGCGTTTAATAAGTATGAGACAAAGTATGATGCCTATGTGGTGGCGATGCAAAATCATGATGGTGGTATAGTTCGGGAGAATAACTATACCGGTTCAACCAATTACACGGCACGGGACCTTGAAGTTATCAAGTCAATGGTTAAAGCTGCGGATGCGTATAATCCTGACGACAAGAAGAACAAGTTGGAATTTTGGTATCACATTGATGATCTGAAGAGTTCGTCTCAGCCGTCAGTGTTTGGTTTTGATCGTTTTAAAGATTTTGACACCTATTGGAAGTTGGATCCGTTGCCGAAGAAGTATAAATGTGGTGGGGGTTGTGGTCAGAAGTATCGGACCCCTGTTGAGCATTTGGTCACCTGTCCGTATCCGTTGACGTCATCTACACTAAAGGTCTCTGATACGAAGACGTTGCGTAATCTGCCGATAGATGCGAAGTTGAATGGCAAGCCGGCACCTGCGGGATGTGGTGATATGTTTTATGTGTGTAGTGTTTCGGATAGGAATGAGCATTGTGTTCGTGTGTGTGGCAAACTTCTACCGAATGGCAATAAGTGTGGTGCACTTTACCGAAATTGTTCTAACACGAAGATAAAACATAAGGGGAATTTGCCAGGGATTAAGACACCTCATGGTCCTGGCAATGGGGGTTGGAAGATAAATCCGTGGGATAATTGGTTTGGTGCTGTTCCGGGTGATGTTCATAAGGCGGTATTGCTTGCTCTTGATGCGTATGATAGTGTGAAATGGTATGTGAGGACACCGGGTGAAACGGGGATTGGCACGTTGATGGAGACAGACACGGGGGATGGCACTCTTGTGACGGCGGATTTCTCATATACTTTTGATTCGAATGCGTCTGCTGGTGATTATTTAATAACGGCTGTTGTGAAGGATTCTAACGGTGAGGAGTCCGATTCTTACACGGTCTCTCTAAGTAGTAACTTGTTATCTCCATCTAATCGCTCTTATACTGCAACTGCAGGTGATAGTCATACGGCTCAGTTATCTATACTTTCTAAAGCGGCGACTATTAACTTTTATGTGATAACACCAAATGATGCTGTCAACGTTGTCAGCACATTTTTAGAAAAAGCATCTGGAGATGGCACGGTGACCGCGGCATCTGTGGACTATACCTTCCCTTCAAATGTCTCTGGTGATTATACATTCTATGCTAAGGTTTATTATAATGATGGGACATCAGAGTCCCCGCATCCGAGTTATACCGTCACGGTCTCTTTATCGTCTCCAACGACTCCGACTTTTTCATTAGTTCCTTCTGATGGGTCTTATACTGCGGAGGCAGGTGATAATCATGATGCAGGGTTTACGAGCAGTGTCCCTTATGTCTCTGTTTCTTGGTATATCAAGACACCTTCCGATCTGTCCAGTGTGTATCAACACACGGTAACCGGTGATGGAAGCAGCACGGCAACCGGGTATCTTTATACTTTTCCGAGCGGTGTCAGTGGCGATTATGTTTTCAAAGCGAAGGGCACTGCGGGGTCTGCGGGATTTGAAGAAAGTTACACGGTCTCTGTCTCTCTACCGACTACCACCGAGACAACCACACCCACAACGCCCGCAGCACCGGTGTCAGCACCTGTCTGGAGTGATATACCTGACCCTATCTATGTTAAGGTTGGTGACAGTTTTTATTTAGACCTCAATAGTTATGTCACAGGCAGTACAACTATCACGCGCAGGCGCAATGGGAGCAGAGACGGTGGGGTACCTTCAGGGACATCACTTATTGATGGTGTTATCAGTGGCACGTTGAAAAGAGCGCAGACCAGAAGTTTCAGAATTGAAGCGATAAACTCAGCAGGATCAGCGTATAGTGAATGGATAAAAGTGGTTGTCTCTGCAAGAAACTAACTATATTAGACACCACATTTCAGAACTGAGCAGGCAGGTACCGAGAGATCCTACCAACACCCGCAGGACCTGCAGGACCGCGCACTTTCAGAACTGAGCAGGCAGGTACCGAGAGGGTATCTGCTTGTTCCATTCACAACATCTGCAACGTGGTACTGAACCCCAATTTGCGGGTGAAAATGTAATGCTTCTTCTTCAAGGATTAGATTACATTTACACACCCAACAACCCTCGTGTCAATTGAAAATCGGTATTTCCTTTACCATGCAACCCTATCTATGTAACTAGCCTAAAACACCCTTTCGTGTAATCCGCGCCAACTATATAATCGGCGCGATTCAGACAAGAACGGTGACAATTACTTTACACACCAATGATTTTTATAGAAGCAATTTGCGATATTATGTGTGGTGTGTTATACTTATGTATGAACAAAGAATACAAGTCAAGGGGTATAAGCTGCCTCATAGTGTTCTGCCATCTTTCAAATTGAGGATATCGGTAAAAGTCGAGAATCGGATTTTCCTCAAACAAGACAGGCCTTTTTCTGTCCGATCGATCTCCGAATCGTGACATGAACCCTTAGATATAAACTTGACAGAACAATAGTATGATTTTGATAGGGTTTGGATACACGCTTGGATATCTATCAGCAATCTTTTAGAATTTATCTTGATACTTGTTGTTTGAGTAGACGTTTTGACGATCAGACGCAAACTCGGATTCTTGATGAAACTCAAGCAATCAGACAGATACTTAATCATTTCCACGATGGACATTGGCTTTGGATATCCAGTGAAGTTTTAGTTGATGAAATTGAAAACAATCCAAATGAAATAGAACGGATTCAAATCAAAAGGTGGCTAATTCATGTTGACCAAGATATTTCTGTTGAAACGAGTGAAGTGTCAAGAGGAAGACAGTTAGAAACATTGACTTTTAAGGCAAAGGATGCTTTACACCTTGCTTGTGCTGAGAGCGGATCAGCAGATGTTCTTTTAACAACAGACGACAGGTTACTCAATAAGGCGAGAAGCGTGCAAACTCAACTTAACATACAGGCTGATAATCCTCTGGAATGGTTACAGAAGGTGAAAAAAAATGAACGGACTTGAGATGACAGATAAAGAACTATATGAACTCGGTCAAAAGTTACTTGCTGATAAACTTGGTGCCGATCAGGTCGATCGGTTTATTCGCCAATGCAAACCAGGTGAGGGTGATTACTCTGTTGATCGCCACAAATTGTTAGCAAATCAGGGAGATATTGACACAATTGTAGAACGTATCCAAGAGAGACGCAAAGCAAGAAAAGTAGAAGAACGTAAAAGTGCTGAAAGATTCAATGCCTCTCAAGCAGAAATCCGAAAAATGAAGGATATTGAAATATTTGAGATCGGACTTAAAGTTCTTGTTGATAAACTTGGAGTTGCTGGGTATTGGGGTTTTCTCCAACAGTGTCAAGAGATAAATAGAGGTTATCCTATTGAACACATTAAGATAGTAACCAAATTGAAAGGCTTCGCTTTTTTGTAGGTTGTTCTACTTCTTCAGACATTAAAGATCGTATCTCTTGGCTTGCAAAACTTGGAACTATGGGTGCTTTCTATGGACACAATGATTTAATAAAGCAAAATCGTGAAAATCTATAGTGATAACACAATTAGGTTCAGTTTGATTTGATGTAAAATCCAATTGGATACTTTGTAGTGAATAGGCGTTATTTGGATGTTAAACAAATTGTACTTGTGAAGGAGAGCAAATGAACGGCAAATCCGCTATACGAGAAAATTTTGGTGGAGTTTTGGAAAAAATTCGTGAGATAGTCGAGAAATCTGCTGACGCGGATTATATCTATCGTGGGGAACCCGAATGTTATCCTCAAATCTCTTCAGGTCTTTATCGTCCATTTGCTGATTTTGTAATAGATCACCCAGATTTTGCCCCTTTTTAGCCTGATGTAGCATCTATGGAAACAGCAATTTTACAAGCAACTAGAGGGTATTTAGATGATCTAGGCAGCGATTTTGAAATTTTGGCAGAACTCCAACATTATGGTTGTAAAACCAACCTGATAGATTTTACGGTCGACTATCTTATAGCACTCTTTTTTGCCAGCACCAGTTCTCATCACAAAGACGGTAGGGTTATCTTGTTAAAAAGAGTATCTGAAAACTACTAAACGGAAATACCTTCACGAGGCATTAAACGGGTAGAATCCCAGAAGAGCATACTTGTTCGATCACTCAAAGGTTTTGTTGATCCAGATGATATAGTGGTTATTCCAAAAGACCTAAAACTATCTGTGCTAAGTTACTTGCAAAAATACCATGAAATTTCTACTAAACACATCTACAAAGACATTCACGGATTTATTAAAATGTTGGGCACATATATAGATCCTAACCTTGAATTTGCAAAGGGAGTGGTCTATCAAAATAGAGGAAGCTTAGCAAGTAAGAAGCAGGAAAAACAGAATTGGTATGAAAAGGCTATAATGATCTTTTTGATGATTGTTATCACTGAATAGACCTTGCGTTTAGATTCAAAAGTCTTCACCCAGAAACCTGCCGCCTTTTCATAAGTGATAAACAGTAGTCCATAAGCGGAGACGACGATCAGGAAGAGGAGCTCAATACGGTGTTTCTCTGCTTTTTTCAAAACGCGGTCTTTGAAGTTGAAACACGACTTGGTGTCTCTGAACCTGTGTTCAATCTGCATCCTACGCTTGTAGTAGGTGTATATCTGTCTGCCTATAGTGCGATTGGATATCAGATACATCGGGTCATCGTGTGCTTCTGCTTAGATTTTTCTTTTGCAACATCTATCGGTAAACAAGAAGCGATCGCGTTGATACGAAAGGTTTTTGAGACGCTAACCGCAAGGAGCGTCAACAAGAAGTTCCGTTGGTTCGTTTTTTTTACCGACACTTGCTTGAAAACCTTTTGGAAACCTGCTATAATCTTTCTCGGATTCGCCCGTTTTCGGGTGTAACGCATCAGAATACCTCCTTTTTGTATTCTTAAAGAATATTTATTCTAAAGGAGGTATTCTACCATAAACCACCTACTTGGACAGCATTTCTTTTACCAAACACCCAACACAGAAAACTTCATGAAAAAATGGGGGCAAGTGACGTAAAGATCGTCTTTGATTTTCCAACGAATTTGTGATATACTTTACGCGCAGCAAGGATCGCAAATATTAGGAAAGGAGGAAGTTAGGATGAATGTAACTATCCAATTAACAATAGACCAAGTGGTTGATTTGATTCAACAGATACCACCAAAAGAAAAGATAGCGATTCTCACCACACTTTCGGAGCAGGCATACGCTAGGGAGGCTGAACGCATGAAGGACGCTGAATCTAAGATTCGACAAGTATGTATAGAGCGAGGTGTCGATTGGAATTCAATGACGGAAGACGAACGATTGTATTTTATTAACGATATTGTGCATGAGGATCGTGAATGCAACCCATAGCAGTTTACGATACGAACGTCCTAATATCAGGCATGATGTGGGGAGGTGTTCCTGATCACTGTATTGAGTTGGCACAGCAAGGTAAGGTTCAGGGGGTGACATGTGATGAAATACTTAATGAATTCACAGAAAAGTTAACTACTAAGTTTGATTATTCTCTATATCAAGTCTCGGAAATCATCGCGAAACTCCTCGGTTTCTTCCGGACTGTCAAAATTACCAACAGTCTTAAAGGAGTCACTTCTGACCTTGACGACGACAAGGTGATAGAATGTGCTATTGTCGGAGGTGCTACACATATTATTACTGGCGACCAGAAGTACCTGTTACCCCTTAAAAGTTATCAAGGTATTCTTATAGTCCGACCTGCTATCTTTCTCGCGCATTTCCAATGAAATCACTATACGGAGTTGTTTATAATGCAGTGAGAATTTGATTTTGAAGATGTTATCTTTAAACGACTTTAAGTTGGAAATGTTAAGGAAAACGAATGCCCAATATTACACCGGACGACATCCAAAACATCCGTGACTTTGACACGCTCTTAGACTTTTTCCGTGATAGACTTGATTGGCACATCCCCGAAAACGTTGAACTTGAAGATGTCGCTTTTCCCTGGTCCGCCGAAGACCTTGATCTTGACGAAACCGCTGATGAAAGAATTGCTGAATGCAAGCAACTCCCACCCTTTCCACCGATCCAATCCACATTGTTCGGAGAAGAAACGCAACCGTGGGGCATATTTTTCCTCCAATTTAACAGTGAACATATCTATCGGACTGCACTACGTCGTGTGCTGCGGGGATTGGTGGAAAGACGTGATCGAGACCCAAACCTACCTTCTTGGCAGCATGATCAACTTCTCTTTATCTGTACCACACCCAACTATCAACAGTTTGCCTTCGCCAATTTCGCTGCAAACGAAAATTGGAGACGTTCAGTCCTTTCCATCTTCTCTTGGGAACAGGGAGATACACACATCCGGACGCTATGTGATTATAACCTACCTGCACTTGCTTACCCAAGCGATGGATTTCCAAATGACGAAGCATGGCTGAACGCGTGGAAAGAAGCATTTGATGTTGAGATCGTAACCGATAAGTTTTTCGCTGATTATCAACGCGTTTTTTCACGGGTTGAAGCGGCAGTAGAAGGTATTTCTGAGAACGAGGCTGAAGCGAAACGCCTCTGGACGCAACGGCTTTTTAACCGATTAATGTTCTTACGGTTTATTGAAAAGAAGGGATGGTTGACCTACAAGGGTAACCGTGAATACTTGCGTGCCATGTTTGATGCTACGGAAGCAGAAACGGATGCAAACTTTCTCAATGACCGACTCTATTGGGCTTTCTTCAATGGACTTGGTACTCCTGGAGGTTCACCTAACAACATACCTGAGGTTGTTGAACGACGGGGAGAGGTGCCGTTTCTCAACGGCGGACTCTTTGAGATGCAGGACAATGATGCGCGCGGCACTGTCCAAATTCCTAACGATAAATTTGACGAAGTCCTAAAGCTTTTTGAAAGGTATAACTTCACGGTAACCGAATCTACGCCGCTTGACGTTGAGGTGGCAGTTGACCCGGAAATGCTTGGCAAGGTGTTTGAAGAACTTGTTACCGGTAGGCACGACACGGGCAGCTACTATACCCCGCGTCCCGTTGTATCCTTTATGTGCCGCGAGAGCCTAAAAATCTGCCTCCAGAATAAAACCGATGAGACAGAGGAATGCCTTAAAAAGTTTGTTGATGATGGAGACGCAACCGAGATTCGAAATCCAGAGAGAGTCTTAGAAGTGCTACAAACGTTACGTATCTGTGATCCCGCATGTGGAAGTGGTGCGTATCTACTCGGAATGATGAGTGAACTGCTACGTTTGCGGGATGCACTCTCTAATATTAACTGGCAAAGCAATCAAATCGATTCCCCAACAATATATCAACGGAAACTCGACATCATTCAAAACAATCTCTACGGTGTAGACAAAGATGAATTTGCTGTCAATATAACCATGCTTCGCTTGTGGCTTAGCCTTGCTGTCGATTATGAAGGTGACACACCTCAACCGTTGCCAAACTTAGACTATAAGGTTGCAGTCGGCGATAGTTTGACCGGTCCCACACCATCAGGCGAGAATCTCGGTTTTGCAATCCAGTTCATTCAACAGATTCAGGAACATCAAGCAGAATATTTGGTTACTCACAATGACTCTGACAAGCAGATACTTCGCGAAACAATTGCTGAACTTAAAGGACAAATCCAAGAAATTCATAGTGTTGAAGATGAATTTATGTGGGAGGCTGAGTTTCCCGAAGTATTTCAAGAAGGCGGTTTTGATATTGTCATCGGAAATCCACCTTATGTGCGTCAGGAACTAATCAGACTGATTAAACCGATTTTAAAAAAGTTGTACCCTGCAGTTTATATAAGTACGGCAGACCTATATGTCTATTTCTATAAACGTGGAACCGAATTGCTTCGTGTTGGTGGGGTACTCACTTATATTTCTTCCAATAAGTTTATGCGGGCAGCGTACGGTGAGAATCTCCGGACATTCTTTACCAATAATCTTTGCATTCACAGACTACTTGATTTTGGAAGTGTTCCTGTTTTTAGGGCGAGTGTGGATACTTGTATAGTTCTCGTTGAAAATGCTGAACCGAGTGAAGAAGTATTTTTCGTCGTAACTTTTCGTGATGAGGCGGATATTCCCCGTCTCTCCGAGGCATTTCAAGAACAGGCTTTTTCCATGCATGTTCATAACTTATTACCTGACGGATGGATATTGACATCGCTAGATACGATCTTACTGCTTTCCAGACTTCAAGACACTGGGATGCTCTTCAATGAAATAGTAGACGGGAAATTCTATTTTGGTATCAAAACAGGATGTAACGATGCTTTTATCGTAGATGCTGTTACCTGTGAACGGTTGATTGCTGCTGACCCTGATAGTCGTGATCTTATAAAACCTTTGCTTAGAGGCAGAAACCTTAATAAATGGAAAGCAGTTTCGGGAAATGAATACCTGATCACAATTCCGAGCAGCACTAACAGAGAGTGGCCCTGGTCAAATACCAAAAACGCTTCAGAAGCAGAACGGATTTTCGAAAGAACCTATCCTGCTATCTATCAACATTTGAGTAGTTATCGATCACGTTTAATTGCCCGTAATGATCAAGGAAAATTTTTTTGGGAACTCCGATCATGCGTTTATTATGCTGAATTTGAAAAACCAAAAATTCTTTATTCAGAGATTTCTAAATCACTTTACGCTTGCTATGACACAACAGGAGCATTGGGATTAAAGACAACCTACTCCGTTCCAACTAATGATCTTTCCTTGCTTGCTATACTGAATAGCACACTGTTTGACTGGTATGCAAGGTATAGATTTGGGAGTTTCGGTGACACCTGGGAGGGCGGGGGTCTTTTCTTTTTTGCTCAATATATGGAAAAGGTCCCGATAGCGGATCGGACAACGGTACAGAAAGCAGCGTTGTCGGAACTTGTTGAACGGATATTGGCAAATCCGAACAGTGATCAGGCACGCGAAATTGAGCGGGAAATTGATGAAATAGTGTATGAACTGTATGAGTTGACTGAAGCGGAGATTGCGTTGATTAAGCAGACGTATCGGGATGCAGGAATGGAAGTATGAAGGTTGATTCTTTGTCCTTGTAAATCCTTTACATTGGTAAACACAAAAATATGTGATATACTATTTTACATTTTAGGTTAGTAGAATACCTTTTTTGTTAGACAGGTTCGGCACCATTCTGAAGTATGTGCATGAAAGCAGCAAAATCTCGCACCTCGGCCGCAGCACGACGCAGTTGCTTAAGACGTTCTAAACTGTCAATGCTCTCAATATCAGACTTTATTGTTTCTGTCGTGTCAATTGTGAAACGGATAGAGAGCAACTCTAAAATACTCTCAACAGTATTATTACGTTCACCTTGTTCAATACCTTGTTCAATACCTTGTTCAATACCTTGTTCAATACCTCGTCTATATCCTTGTTCATCGCCTTGTTCAATACCTTGTTCAATACCTTGTTCAATACCTCGTCTATATCCTTGTTCATCGCCTTGTTCAATACCTTGTTCAATACCTCGTTGTATCACATGATCGTAAAAAGGTGATTGTTGCATAATTGCCTCCAATGAAGCGTCCTTAAATAGTTCGGTGGATTGGACAAAACTCCCGAAAAGCGAGAGCGCAAACAGAAGCGTCCCCCGCATCTTGACATCAACATCAACTGTCCGGATCGTCTCAATACATTTCTCAGTCCAAGCGTTACGTGTCATGTCCGATGGCGGATCCATCAGAGCCGTGAAAGGTAACACCCCTAAAACAGCGGGATCCAGGAACGCTTCACCCTCTAACTCGTAGATACGTATAACGTTATAACGGAATACGCCACCGCCCCGATCTTCGTTTCCATACTCATAGAAACCAGGATCGTTTCGACCTGCGGGAGGACGGAAATATAGCACCGTTGAATAGACATTCTTTTCATATTCCAAATAAAGAACACTTGAATAAGCAAGCATCCGTAAATGCATCGGTTTATACGTGCTGTCGTCGGTTTGTGCTTCTATATGTAATATCGCCTCCTCATCCGGCAAACGGACTTGATATATCATATCACTCTGATGTGTCTTAATCGTGATATGTTCTGTGTTCAACCGATCAGTGACTTCCACCTCCGATGTCTTCAGTGCTAACACTGCTATGTCTTGCGGGAACTCCCCCGCAATATGTTTAAAAATCTTATCATACGCCGACATATCAGTATTATACCTGCTTTTATGAAGATATGTCAAGTGTTTTTCAGGAGTGTCACTTACCCCCATTTTTATTTTGTGCTGTTCTATAGTTGTGTTTGTCCGTTTTATGTGTGAGAAAGTCTGTCTTTATGTGGTGAAAAAATCCAAGTTTTTCAGACATGTCTGTTTGGTAAATAAGAGGAGTTCCTCCTTTGTCCACCACGCGTCAATGATCTTTTTGATGATCGTTATCACTGAATAGACCTTGCGTTTAGATTCAAAAGTCTTCACCCAGAAACCTGCCGCCTTTTCATAAGTGATAAACAGCAGTCCATAAGTACAGACGACGATCAGGAAGAGGAGCTCAATACGGTGTTTCTCCGCTTTTTTCAAAACGCGGTCTTTGAAGTTGAAACACGACTTGATGTCTCTGAACCCGTGTTCAATCTGCATCCTCCGTTTGTAGTAGGTGTATATCTGTCTGCCTATAGTGCGATTGGATATCAGATACATCGGGTCATCGTGTGCTTCTGCTTAGATTTTTCTTTTGCAACATCTATCGGTAAACAAGAAGCGATCGCGTTGATACGAAAGGTTTTTGAGACGCTAACCGCAAGGAGCGTCAACAAGAAGTTCCGTTGGTTCGTTTTTTTTACCGAAACATGCTTGAAAACCTTTTGGAAACCTGCTATAATCTTTCTCGGATTCGCCCGTTTTCGGGTGTAACTCATCAGAATACCTCCTTTTTGTATTCTTAAAGAATATTTATTCTAAAGGAGGTATTCTACCATAAACCACCTACTTTTCCAGCATTTTTTTCACCAAACACCCAACACAGAAGCACTCATGAAAAAATGGGGGTAAGTGACATCCATACCCATCTTGACACAATACCGTCCTTATGCTATAATCTACTCACACTTGAAAAATAAACACGAAAGGAACTTCTATGTCCGAAGAAACACGAGGATATCTATTTGGTCCAACCGAATACACCAACCCCGGATTCAAGGCAACACTTGATTACATCCGAGAAGCTGCAAATACCGAACATAAAAAAGGAGAACTTTTCGAGCGTTTGATGCTGATATATTTCAGTGAAGACCCCGACTATAAAGAGGAGTTCTCGGATGTATGGCTATGGAAACAGTGGGCACAACTCAGAACAGATTTCGATGCTACTGACATAGGTATTGACCTCGTTGCCGAAAAACATGATGGATCATTCTGTGCTATTCAGTGTAAGTGTTATGCAGAAGACACAAGGATTTCAAAACTACATATAGATACGTTCTTATCTGCCTCAGCAAGTGATATATTCACCTCATGGATTTTCGTAAATACTGGCGGAGAATTTGGAGATAATGCTCTTAGAACTATAGAACCATTAGGCGAAAAGTTTCGCACTGTTCGTTTCAATGATCTTGAAAACAGTCCATTTGATTGGCCCGACCTCAGCATACAAGAACCCGAAACCCTTACCTATAAGCAGAGAAAGTATGATCTAAAAGACCATCAAAAAGAGGCGTTCAACGACGTTATAAACGGATTCAAAACCTCTGACCGCGGCAAACTCATAATGGCGTGTGGTACTGGCAAGACCTTCACAGCACTCCGAATCGCTGAAGAAATTGCAGGAATTGAGGGAAAAGTGTTATATCTCGTGCCATCTATCGGTTTACTTTCACAGTCAATGCGGGAATGGTCAGACCAACGCGGCATAGACCATAGCTACATCGGTATCTGCTCCGATAGACGCGCAGGAGATACAACCGAGGACGCATCCATTCAGGAACTCAAAATCCCTGTTACCACTGACCCATTAGCAATCACACAAGCATTACAGAAGGCCGACACCAACAAAATGACAGTCGTTTTCTGCACCTATCAATCGCTTCCACTCATAGAAAAAGCACAAGATGCAGGCGCACCGCAATTTGATATTATCCTTTGCGATGAAGCACACAGAACCACTGGTATTGACAAACCTGGAGATAAGACCTCACCATTTATCCTTGTCCATGATCCAAAACGAATACGCGCCAACAAACGTCTCTATATGACAGCTACCCCCAAACTCTACACCGAAACCGCAAGAACAAAAGCAGCAGAATATAATGTTGACGTGTTCTCTATGGACGATGAAGAGAAATATGGACCACAGTTTCACAGACTTCCCTTCTCAAAAGCCGTTGAAATCGGTGAACTGTCCGACTACAAAGTCGCTATTTTCGGTATCTCTGAACAGGAAGTCAATTCAGTATTAGCAGGAGACACGGGCAGATACGGGGGCGAAATCAACATAAACGATGCCACACGAATTATTGGATGTTGGCGCGCATTACAGAACCCTGAAGATAAAGAAAAAGATGACCAAACACGTAAACCCTTAAGACGCGTGATCGCATTCACAAACAGAATTGACGAATCAAAGGCTTTAGCACACTATTGGAATGATATTATTGACGATGCAATTGTCCAACTACAGGAAGATGAAATTCCTGACGATTTTGAATGTGAAACCAAACACGTTGACGGAACAGTCCACGCACTCAATAGAAAGACACGTATTGATTGGCTGAAAGATGGGACTGATGGTGTATGTCGTATCCTCTCCAATGCGAGATGTCTCTCCGAAGGTATTGATGTCCCCGCACTTGACGCTGTGATCTTCTATAAACCCCGAAAATCCCATATCGACGTTGTCCAAGCAGTCGGGCGCGTCATGCGGAAAGTACCCGGTAAACAGTTCGGTTATGTCATATTACCAGTCGCAATCCCCGATGATAAAGATCCCGCAGCAGCATTAGATGACAATGAAAGATTTTCAAATGTATGGAGTGTCCTAAACGCACTCCGTTCACACGATGATAGACTTGACGCAAAAATTAACAGTATTGACCTCAATCAAGAACTGCCTGATCCTATTGTTATCGGTGGAAGAGGCAATGGTGCAGCTGCCCACGGTTTGGATGCCGCGCAGCTTCCACTTCTGCCAATTGAAATTCCTGTTGATGCAATTATTTCAAAAATTGTTCAAAAGTGTGGTGATAAGAGATACTGGGAAAACTGGGCAAAAGACGTTGCTGATATCTTTGACAGACTTATTGATCGCATCAATAACCTATTGGAAAATCCTGAAAACACCGCTTTGACCAAAAAGTTTGAAAACTTCCACACCGAGTTGCAAGAAACAATTAACGACTCTATTACACGGACTAACGCCATTGACATGATAGCACAACATATCTTGACACGTCCTGTATTCGATGCACTCTTTGAGAATTATAACTTCTCATCTGGTAATCCAGTCGCAATTGCCTTGAACAGTCTGCAAAATGATTTTGCAGAATTCGGACTTGAAAACGAAACGCGCGATTTGAAAGGTTTCTACGAAAGCGTTCAAAAACGTGCCAGTGGAATAAAAAAATCCGAAGGTAAACAAAGGGTACTATCAGATTTATACGAGCAGTTCTTCAAAAAAGCATTGAAAAAGGAAGCAGACAGACTCGGTATTGCTTACACCCCATTAGAACTTGTAGACTTCATTATACATAGCGTCAATGATGTCCTACAGGAGGAGTTCGGGAAAACGCTCAGTGATGAAGGTGTCCATATCCTCGATCCATTCACAGGTACCGGCACATTTCTTGTCCAACTGCTGCAGTCTGGACTCATCCAACCAGAAGACCTTGAACGAAAATACCATGAAGAACTCCATGCAAACGAAATCCTCCTACTTGCTTACTACATCGCATCTGTCAATATTGAAGAAACGTACCGAGGACAGCGTGGCGGAGATAGCGATTACGAACCATTTGAAGGTATTATCCTAACAGATACCTTTAACCTGAACAAATTCAAAGAAGAGGAACAATATACACTTCTTCCGGATGAACAGCGAATGGTAGAAAACAACAAACGGATAGAACGCCAACAAAACCTTCCGATAGAGGTCATCATCGGCAATCCGCCTTGGTCTGCCAAACAGCAAGATGCAGCAGACGAAAACCCAAACGTAGAATACCCTGAAATTGAAAAACGTATTGAAAACACGTATGCGAAATATTCTCCAGTTACAAATAAACAAAGTCTATACGACATGTATAAAATGGCAATCCGATGGGCAACCGACAGACTACAGACACAGGAACAACTAAAACAAGGGATTGTTGCCTTTGTAACTCCTGCTACTTGGATTGACGGCAACACTGAAGCAGGGGTGCGTGCCATTTTACCAAAAGAGTTTACTTCAATTTATGCACTAAACCTGAGGGGAAACGCAAGAATATACGGAGAACAAGGTAAAATAGAAGGGGAAGGTGTCTTTGGCAGCGCAACCCAATCCCCCGTTGCTATCACGATTCTGGTCAAAAATCCAAATACCGAGCATGAAGGTTGTCAAATATACTACCGAGAAATTGGTGAGAATCTAAAACGCAATGAGAAGTTGAAAATACTTAGGGAGACAAATTCAATAAAACGTTTTAGTGGCTGGAAAACAATCGCCTCAAACGAATACTACGATTGGATTGATCAACGCAGTAGCGATTTTAAGATGTTCTATCCTATTGGATCAAAGGACGCGAGATCGGGCAATGCGGACAACACAATATTCAGATTGTATTCAAGAGGATTATCAACAGGCAGAGACGCATACATCTATAACTTTTCACGTGATACTTGTGCTAAGAAAGCCCAACTAATGACACAAGACTATATTAGTGCGCTTTCCAAACTTGAACAGGATCTGCATCTTACAGTGAATGAGGTAACGATTCAAAACAACACCAATATTAAATGGGATGATGATCTTAAGAGCAATCTAAAACAGCTGAAAACAACTGCATCTGATGTTAAATACATCCGAAAAGTTATGTATCGTCCATTCATTGCAACGAATTGTTATGCCGACTATATCTTTGTACAACGAAAATACCAAATGGACAAGATTTTCCCTGATAATTCAAGTGAAAACCGTGTGATATGTATCCCTGGGATTTCAAGCAAAAAGTCATTTTCTGCTCTTATGGTTGATACGATGCCGGACCTCAATATTAACGATGCAGGCACACAATGTTTCCCACGGTGGCGATATCCTAAACCCGCTAACGCACACCAAATAACAAGTGGAATTGAACCAGAACGCATAGACAACATATCAGATACGGCACTCCGTGCCTTCCGCTATCATTATCAAGACAACTCCATCACAAAAGACGACATTTTTGACTATGTTTACGGTATCCTACACGCTCCCAATTATCGGGAGCAATTCGCCAATGATCTGTCTAAAATGCTACCACACATCCCGTATGCACCAGACTTCCACGCTTTTGCAGAAGCAGGCAAAGACCTTGCTGACCTTCACCTCAATTACGAAGCCTATGAACAGTATCCAGACCTGAAAGTTGAACCCATCAAACCCCAACTGTTTTGGGAAGAAAAACCCGAACACTTCCTGTTACGGAAACAAGCGATGAAATGGAAAGACAAAACCAAGAAAAACATTCTCATCATCAATGAGCATGTCATGTTAACAGGCATCCCAGAAGAAGCACATCGTTATGTTGTCAATGGCAGAACCCCACTGGAGTGGTTTATCAACCGATACAAAATTACACCACCGGAGAAGAACAACGGCATCCTCAACGATGCAAACGCTTGGTTTGAAAACCCACGCGACCTTATCACCGCAATAGAGCGAATTGTTTATGTGAGTGTGGAATCCGCTCGGATTATTGACAACTTGCCTACGGTTGATTAACAGTGGTGTTTTTTCTTGATTTTTCAGGGTATTTTATGATATAACGATAGATATATTTGTGATATTTTTTAGCAAAAATCACGCTATTCTTCTTAAAAACCACAAGAAGGACAGATATTCATAAATAAATTAGCGTCTTTTTGAAGTTTCAGAAAGACTTTGGGAGATAGCCCCTACTTGGCTTCATGCCAAGTAGCAAATCGTATAAAGAAGTGCAATGGACACATTTGCACGGAAATATATAGGTTAATTCTATCGTTACAAACGTGAGATAATTAGAGACACCAATTATCTATATTATGCACATTTTACTAATGTTACCTTTCATACATGTGACCGCAAATTAAAAGAAATTATTGAAAAGATTCCTTTTTTGAAGCGTATTTAAAAAAAGATGGTATACTTCAATAACGATGAAGAAAATAGACTTGGAGAATTTAATAAGTCTGATTGGCTGCAAATACTAAATGATACAGCCTGAGTCACAAATTACCTATATACAAGACCTCCTTTTTGACGATACCAAAAAAGATATAAATAACGTAATTCTGTTAGTACAGTTTTCCATTCTGCCTAATAAGAAGGAGATAAACCTATGCCAAAATATTCCGAGGAAACATTGAATAATTGGAGAAAACCTCCCAGTGACACAGAAGAAACTAAACTCTCAAATGTAGAAAGCATGGTGAGGAATTGTATAAACGAAGATTCTACATTAAAAGTAATGAAAATTAAAACTTTTGGGCAGGGATCTTATGTAAACGATACAAATGTCAGATTAAACAGTGATGTTGACCTAAATGTTAAATATACAGACGGTTTTTACTATGATCTTCCTTCTGGTGTTGATCCTATCAATTTCGGAATAACTCCTAGTCCAATAACTCCTAGTCCATATTCGGCACCCGATTTCAAAAACGATGTCCATAGAGCACTTGTCAAGAAATTTGGAAACGACGTCCGAAGGAAAAACAAATGTATTGCTATTGAGGGGAACACATATCGCGTAGGAGCAGATGTAGTACCAACCTGGCAATACAGAAGATATTCAGAAAACGGAAGTTACGTTGAAGGTGTTCGCTTCTTTGCAGATAATGGACAAAAGGTTACTAATTTTCCTATTCAGCATATAGAAAATGGGAAACTTAAAAATAGTTTTACACAACGGAGATTCAAACGCTTGACCAGAATCTACAAACGAATTCGGGCTAAGATGATTGATGATGGGATAAGCGTTAATGGAAATATCACGTCTTTCTTATTGGAATGCTTACTTTGGAACGTTCCTAATCAGATATTTAACGATTATGAAACATGGACAGATAGATTGAGAGAGTCAATTACATTTTTATGGAATAACACTAAGGAAAGTAAGGACTGCAACAATTGGTGTGAAGTTTCAGGACTGCTTTATCTTTTTACTAATGATCGTAAATGGGCACAAGCAGATATCAATACATATTTATTACAATTATGGCGTTATCTGGAGTACAAATGATGAAAAATATAAAGATTAAGACAGCATTATGGTTATTACTTGTAGTGTCGTTTTTACTGTTTTTCGTTATATACCAAATTCAGGAAACATCAGACTTTAACCGCACAACAATTTTTCAAATACTGCCAAAAGTGGTTTCAATTGACCTTTTCCTTTATGGTTGTTTTGTTAGTTTCTTATGGAAGTTACCTTTTTTCAAGAATTGGTTAGTTCCATTTCCCAATCTTAATGGCACTTGGAAAGGGCACATCCATACAACTTGGACAGATCCAAAAACAGGTGAAAGACCTGGGCCTATTCCTGCAATCTTGACCATCAAACAATCTTACCTGAACATAAGTTGCGTAATGAGAACTGCAGAGATGACCAGTAGGAGTCTCACCAGTAGTTTTGTTTTAGATAAGGAAAATCAACTGGAAAGACTCGTTTATACATACGATAGCAATCCAATCGAAACAGTTAAAGAAAGAAGTCCTCAGCATTGTGGAACTATGAGCTTTAATATTGTTAAGGACCAGAAAAAGGATCAGTTATCTGGTGGATATTGGACCGGCAGAAAAACAACTGGAGATATAGAAATGAATTTTTGGAAAAAGGAAAGGATTAATTCTTTTCCAAAAGAATTGGGACCCCACCCTGTAAGTGAAGCCAGAGAAAACAAAAACAACTAACGAAAACTTAT
The DNA here is from genome assembly GCA_965208245.1 of Candidatus Poribacteria bacterium. Taxonomy (GTDB): domain Bacteria; phylum Poribacteria; class WGA-4E; order WGA-4E; family WGA-3G; genus MSPOR6. The sequence continues at coordinate 2,393,863 of OZ242325.1, read as the reverse complement.
GATAAGTGTCGGTATAGCAGAGGCAATAATGTCTAGTAAGGCCATCAAATATCAGTATCTAAATGCAGATGGTCCTGAATTGATGCGAAACAGTCAAGAAAACACTCGTCTCAAAGCCAAAATGAGAGATAGACAATTCAGTCCAATTTGGCAAAACGGCAACCAAATACAACCTAAGTAGAGTTTGGAGTTATTCCGCGCGATTTAGTCACGGTCATTAAGCGAACTGTTTATGTGAGTGTCGAATCGCCTCACATCATCAACAGTATTCCCTTACAGATCATCCCTGATTAAACAGTTCAATTATCGGAATTACAAAATCAAATGAACAGGAGACACAAATGGCGAATACGAACATGCCTAAGTTTAGTAAATTAAAAAGAGTTCCATTACGTGAACACTTCCCACATGAAGCAAGGGATTTCACTCCGTGGTTGGCAGAAAATATTGATAGGTTATCAGAAGCCCTTGACCTTGATCTTGAAGTAATAGCTACAGAATACCCTGTAGGTAATTTATCACTTGATTTGCGTGCCAAAGACCATAACAGCTCAAAAACAGTCATTATTGAAAATCAGTTAGGCAAAGCCGATCATAGTCATCTTGGACAACTTCTTGCCTATGCTGCAAAATTAGATGCTAAGATTATAATTTGGATTGCCGATGAGTTTAGAGATGAATATCGTCAAGTGTTAGAATGGCTTAATGAACAAACTCCTTCAGACATCGGTTTTTTCGCGGTCATAGTGGAACTATTACAAATAGAGGGTTTAGAGGACTCACCAGTTGCTCTTGAATTTAAACCTATTATTGCACCGAATCAATGGATAAAGTCTGTCAAAACTACTGGAGAAACAGAGAAACAGAGACGCTATAGAAACTTTTTTCAAAAACTAATCGATGAACTACGGGAAGATCATAAGTTTACCAATGCTAAAGCTGCACAACGGGGTACATGGTATACCTTTTCATCGGGATATAGAGGTGTAAGATATTATGTTCGGTTTGACCAAGGTACTAAAATGATTGTATGCGTAGAGATATATCAAAGGGACAATGAAAATAGGCTTGCAATCTTTGACGCACTCGAACAAGACAAAGCAGTAATTGAAGCAGCATTTGGAAGTTCATTTGAATGGCAGCGATCCCCTGAAAAGCAACAATCCTTTATTATTTTGGGTATAAGGGGTTTTCTTGTAGGATACGGAATTGTCTGGCAACACGATTCTGCATTGCTTGAGAAAGGATTAATACTTTCTCAATGAAATCTTGATCCTGAATATGTTCCAATTGAGAAATGTTCATATTAAGGAATTATCTTTGAATATTTACCTGTCTTGTAATTTTCAACAGCCTTCTCAATAAGGTGATCAAGTCTTCCCGCTTCCATATCTTCTTTGATTTGTTGATCCCAGGCTGCTTCTTTCACAACTAAAGTCTTATGAAGTATATCTGGTAGTCTTTCTTTTACAGCATTTGCAGTTTCTGCAGGACATTTTATTTCGGGCAGTTCAACGATTTTTCCTTCCCAAGCATTTCCATTTTTTTGAATATGTGCGGTATAGGTTTCATCAAACAATTCATTATAGATATAATATGTTATCATCCCTTCTCCGTTAATGACCATCTTAAACATCTCCTTAATTGTAAAACTATCCCTTGGTTACAAGGATTAGTTATCTATCTGCAAAGGCATCTTTCACTTTTTAGGCATTTTAATATCCCTACCATCAATGCTTATTAATAGTATATATGAAAAAGGTAGAATTTTCAAGAATTATCTTACAGATAGGTGTGTCAAGTTATTGTCACGATTTTTGTCAGAATCGTAATTGGTAAAATTGGTAATTTTTCAGATAGACGAATCCAGTCACAGTCCATAAAGAGCAATTTGAAAAATTACCAATTGGAAATCTAATGCATTCTACCATACCGGTTTGATACGCATCACAAACCTCTTATCCTGAAAATCCTGGTTCAGACAAGTAACCAAAACGCTACACACCCCACCCTCAGGGCTATTCAGTTTTCGGTGATTTTGAAGAATTACTCAACAAGCGTTAATTTATTGAATTTATCCGTAGGTCGGGTAGAGCGTAGCGTCATTAAAATATTAACTGGCGACACGATCACGCTTCTGTCGGGTTTCGCTACGCTCTACCCGACCTACAAAGTCCACTATTAGTCCTACGCAAAAACTAACAATTCTTAAAACTGAAGAACCCTGCCCCACCCTAATTTCTTTGCTATGAAGTTTCAAATATGATATAATTGCCACTGTACATCAAAATTGTGTCCAATGTCAGTGTTGAATCGTGTTTATCCTGATATTAGCAATATTCATTTGAACTCCCCAAACAAATACTAAGTAGGAAGACAATCCAACATGCAATTAACAGAAGATCAACTCGCGCATTTTAGAGAAGAAGGATACTTAGCAATAGACGGTTTTTTCTCGCCAGTAGAGGCAGAGGCACTACGGTTAGAGTTAGAAAAGATCTACAATACTGAGCTTGAAAGCGGTAGGGGCATCAATTGTGCTATCCAAGAGGATGGCACGAAACGCGACAACGATGGTGAACGTCAGAATCTGCAGGTTATTCCCCTAAATAACCGGAGTGATTTACACAAGGCGTTACCCTTTCATCCTAAGGTTGTCTCAGTCGTCAGCCAACTCATTGGTGAAGAATTCATGTTGGAACTGGATCAGGCGTTTTGGAAACCGCCGAAAGTAGGTATCGGCACCAGTTGGCATCAAGATAACGCATATTTCAAAATTGCCGACCCGCTGCGAGGCACTGCAATGTGGATCGCTATTCACGATGCACATGTTGGAAATGGAACTATACATGTTATCCCCGGTAGCCATCGCGAGAGTTATGAACATTATCGTGACCCGTTGAGCGATCACCATATACGATGCGATCCTCCTGAAGAACGTGCTGTACCGATTGAGTTAAAAGTTGGCGGTGTGTTGTTCTTCTGCTACGGTGTTGCACATTGCACGAGATCAAATCTTTCTGATAAGGAACGCGCAGGTGTGGCACTCCATTTCCTACACAACGATTTTGGTGGCAAGCAAATCTGGGAAAGAAATAACGCTACGAAACCGATGATTACAGGCCCTTTGGCAACCGGTGGAGAAAAAGAATTTGGTGAAAAGTTTGAAGGTAGATGGCAAGCGGTAATGGAGGATGTGCTTGCTTCTGAATAGGCAAGTTTTTCACCTACTTGATACCAATGTTAGTTTGATTGCATCTACCAAGTTATCAGAACACTAAGGAGGCAAAAAATGGCAAGGATTGGACCGATGGATGTCAATACGGATAAGAATACATACCATTTTGTAGTTTACGACTTGGACGGACCTATTTACAATGCCCCAGGTGTCTACATATTTTCAAAAGGTCCACCCAATGCAGAAAGTATAAATCAGCATGAATTATTATATATTGGACAAACAGAGGGTTTTAGAACACGGTTGAATCCAAATCATGAAAAATGGGAGCGTGCCCGAGATCTTGGTATGAATTATATCTCGGTTTATGTGCCTAGACCTACTGAATCTCGATTTGCTATTGAAGACCAGCTAATTGAATATTTTAAACCACCACTTAACGACTATAAACGTATTGCTTTAAATTCCTAAATAAAACTTAGATCGGAAATTGCTAAATCATACATTTTTCCACTTGGAGGATATTGAATGTTCAGACGAGAAAAGAAATTATTTGCCGTTTCTCTGTTTTGTCTCTCTGTTTTAACTTTCTATATTACACCATTCACTTTTGCACAAGATGTAACCAGCGATGAGCAAATCATACAACGATACAAGCTAATGCTCGCGCGGAAACCAAAAGAAGGTAGTACATTTGACCGCGTCTACCAGTTCTACCTGGAAAATGCTGGGTTAGAGGCACTGGTCAGCGACTATCAAGTTGAAGTACAAGCCAAACCAAACGATGCTAACCTCCAACTCATCTTAGGACACATCTACAAACGACTCGGTAAAGATACTGAAGCACTTTCAACATATCAACGCGCCGTTGAATTGGCACCCAATAAATACTATCCACACGTCGCGTTGGGACAGATGTATGCTACACTACGACAACACGAGGATGCAATCCAAGAGTTGACGAAGGCTGCATCTTTGTCTGAACAAACACAGAATGTTCCTCCTGAAGAGTTAACGGCAATATATAAAGCACTCGGAAACGCATATTTTAGTCGTGATAAAGTTGACGAAGCGATTCAAGCATGGAAGAAAATATCTGAACTTGATCCTGATGACATTTTCGCACGAATTGAACTCGCTGACCTATTCCGAGAGCAGGAACTCTTTGAACAAGCAATCGCAGAACACGAAGCAATTATTCAGTTGAAAAAGGATGAACCCTATCGCGTCTGTTTGAGCCGTAGGGAAATCGGTAATATACATAAAGCGAAAGGTGACTTTGAAGAAGCGATACAACATTATGACGAAGCACTCTCGCTAACGGCTCCCGGGAACTGGCTGCGTAAAGACCTACAACACCGTATCATCGGTATCTTCGCAGCCGAAAGTAATTGGGAAGCACTCATTGAATACTATCAGAAGAAACTTGAAGCAACACCGAATGAACCGGAGCTTATCGGACTATTGGCAGCAGCTTATATTGAGAATCAACAGATTGAAGAAGGGATGAAGACGTATCGGAAAGGGTTAGAACTTGCGCCGACTGACGCAAACTTGCGTCTCAACCTGATCGCTTCTCTCCGCAACGCAGAAAAATATGAACTTGCAGCAGCCGAATACGAAGTCCTTAGTGAACAGGACCCGGATGATTTCGGTATCTACCGTGAACTCGGAGAGTTGTATCTGCAAATTGGAAATCAGGACAAGGCTAAGTCCGTATATCAGAAAATGATTGAACGTGATCCGAAAAATCCAAGTACACACCTCATTCTTGCTGAGATATATGCTGGACACGAATGGATTGAAGATGCTGTTACACAGTATGAGAAAGCAATTTCACTTGCACCAAAAAACCTTGATTTCATTGAGTATTTTGGTGATTTCTATTTCCGTCAAGGTGATCGTGAAAAGGCACTTGAAACGTGGAATCGGATGGTGGCTGGCGAGTTAAACACTGCACAGAATTATAACCAGTTATCAGAGCTACTCAATGCAAAGAAATTCAAAACTGAAACCGTTGATGCAATCAAAAAAGCGGTTGAATTAATGCCTGATGAATATCGCTACCGTGAAGCATTGGCGAAACAACTCATGGAGAACAGTGAGTATGAAGATGCACTCAAAGAATTCACGAAGGCGATGGAACTTGCACCGAATGCATTTTTCGCTGAAAAGATGGATGACAAGCGGATTGAACTCTACCGAAGACAAGGGACGTTACACGAAAAAATAGAAGAACTTGAAAACGAACTCGAAAAAACAGCATCGTCTCAGGAGAATCTTTTCACCCTTCACAAACAACTTGCCAAAATGTACCTCCGCTTAGGAAACGTTACATACGCACTTGAAGTCCTCCTAAAAGCGAAGGAACAACAACCGAATGATATCGGCGTCAACCGTTGGCTTGCGGAAGTATACCACAGACAAGGTAGGCGTGATGATTCTAATGCTGTCTATATGCAGCTGATTGAACTGGATAGCGCAAATGCTCGTGAATATCATGCAAACATTGCGAAGTCATACCTGAATGTATTAGACTTTGAGGCGGCGACCACTGCAGCAAAACAGGTTATTGCACATAGTCCGCGCAATCCTGAAGGACATCAATTGCTTGCACAGGTTGCAAAGCAATCTGGCGAATATGAAACTGCTATTGATAGTTTGAAACAAGCAGTACGTTTACGTCCTGAAGCAATTGACATCCGCAGTGAGTTGGCTGCTACCTATAAACTTGCAGGAAAACTGCAGCAATCCCTTGCACAGTATTGGCGTTGTTGGGAATTGAGCGATAATATTAACGACAAACTCACTTTTGTCAAACCGCTATCAGAGGTGTATTACGACCTCGGTAGACGGGGTGAATTTGAAGAGAGACTTAAACAGATGGCGAAGTCAAGCACTGTGGGTGTAGCACCTGTCCTCGCGCTTGCCGAACTTCACAGAATTGAGGGTGACCTGCCAAGTGCTCGCTTCCAATTAGCACAAGCACTAAACAGACAACGCGAAAATTCAGAACTCTTAATACACCTCGTTCAAATTAGCATGGAACTCGGTGACCTGCAGGATGCTCTGACATATCAACAACGACTGGTCAAGGTTGATCCTGACTATGCACATCAACGTAGACTCGGAGAACTGTTGTTTGATGCGGGACGTGAACAGGAAGCAATTCAAGCCTGGACAAAACTACTTCACGCAAAAAACCAGACGCTTGAAGCGGAAGTAAAACTCGCAGCGTTGTTGTTACGGCACGGACTATCAGAAGAGGCATTTCTTGTACTGGACCGAGCATCAGAGAAAATCAGTGGAACGGATGCACATCTACCCCTATATCGCTTGGGTGTGATGTTAGTTGGCATGAATGAACCTGACCGTGCAAAAACATATTTCCACCGAATCCTTGAGATGTCCGAACCCATCGGAAACACTACAAAGAGGAAGTCAAACCAACCATCTATCTTCCTTACATCTTCAGTACCTGGAATTGAAAGAAACAAATTTCAAATAACTCGCGGCAGCGTTGGTACGATACAGAGCAGACCGAATTTTGCAGGAGCAAGTATGCCATGGATGCCGAAGGATTTTGAGGAAACACAATCCGGCGCACTTGTTCAATTAACCACTATTGCACAAACGCAAGGTAAACTGTCCGAACTGATTAAACATTTTGAAGACAAGGCTGATGCAAATCCCACAGATGTTAAGACACTTGAAATCCTGGTGAAACTCTATACGCTGGTCCAATTTGATGACAAAGCGAAGCAAACTATTGACAGATTAGTTGAAATATCACCAAACGATTCTTCATACCAACCCCTTAGATTACATCGCATCATAGAAGAAAACCCCAACTATGAAACGTTAAAGACATCACTTGAGGAAATGCTGGGGATAGACAACGTATCACGACTTGCTTACATAGCAGAATATGCACAGATACTATACCGTAAAGACAAAAAAGAAGATGCGAAAAAACTATTGAGTGAAATTCAAGATGCAAAGGTGACCGATATTAACGCAGGTTTTGAATTGGTTGCAGCTTTTAATCTAATTGATAAATTCGATACCGCTGAGAGGATACTTGTCAATTTGCCAACACCACCCCAGAAAAAGCAGTATGAATATAGACGACTGTTTTCGAGTCTCACAACCGAATATATTGAAGAAGGTGGCCTGGAGAAAGCAGTAGAACTTTTCTGGACATTTTGTGAACGGACGAAACCCACGAAGATTAACCCAAGACGGGTTGCTGCACTGGCACAGACCTCTTATTATTATGGCGGTTATAGACCGATTCAGACCAGTTATCCTGCTCCAACAGTTTATTTCAATGGTGATCGTCTCAGCTATCTACAATCTATCTTCCGAGAATTTTGGTTGCGGGATCAACAACAAGTGTTACTGACCAAATTACAGACCGAGTTTGAGACTACTGAAGGTAGAAATCGGATTTTTCCCGCATTGGCACTCAGTTACTGCTTCTGGTGGGATGAAAAACAGGATGAAGCACAACAGGTGCTAACAGTCCTACAACAAGAATTCCCCGATGATTTGACACTGAAACTCAACACTGCTCTCGTGTCTATTCAGACAGCGAAACATAAGGAAGCAACGGCATTGCTTGAAAACCTTGTCGCAACGGAACCCAGAAATCGGAAGCAATACCAAGACCTCTTGCTACAGATTGCCATTCATACGGGAGATACGATTGCAATACGTGAGTTAATGTCAAAACTACTGAGCTCACCAACAGGGGCAACAGAACTCTATCAATACTCACAGAAACTTCGGGATGCAGGTTTCACACAATATGCTATTGCAGCGGCGAAAAAAGCCATGTCACTAGCTATGGTGCAACGGAACCCTAACTTCTTAATTCAATTGGGACAGCATTTGAATAATCTTGGTAGAGGACAGGATGCTTCACTCCTCGCCGAACGCGCACTCCGTTTTGCAAGCCGTCCAGACCGATCTGGACGTATGATGTATTCGCATTATTTTCAACAAGCAACAAGTCTTGCGAACCGATCAAACAGTATGAAAGAACGGGAAAACAAGTTCATCGCTGATGTCGAGAACAACCCCGACTCGCTTCAAGCACAACTCCGATTAGCAATGTACTATGAAGGCACAAATAAGTTCAACCAAGCTGCAGAAGCGTTTAAAGCTGCACTGAAATTACAACCAAAAGACGATATGGTCCGGTTACGTTACATCCAGATGATGGAACGTAACGGAAAGGCTGTTGATGTCATACCCGAATACCTCACACTCCTTAAAAACGATTCAAGCGCACTCGGATACAATTACAAAAAAGCGATTGATGCTTTCGTCGCTGCAGACAGATTTGACGAGCTTATAACGCTTGTAAAAGAGATGATAGATCCTGTCGGAAAATACGCCGGCAGCGATATGACCGCAACCGTTGGACGCAGATGCATAAAGGAAGAAAAATACGATGACGCAATAGAGATCTTCAAGAAGATTATCAAGGTCCATCCCAGTTGGAGCCCTATACACCAAGACTTAGCCGATGCTTATGTCACAGCTGGTGACGTGGATAAAGCAATTCAATACTTAACCGAAATGCATGAAAAAGAGAAAACATCACTGAATCAGTCGGAGTTTGTATTGAAAATTGCAGAGTATCTTGAAGAATCAGATCAACGAGACAAAGTTATCCAATACTTACGTGAACAGGTTGAAGCAGTTAAAAAGAATGATTCAACTAATTCAGACATTTCTTATGTATTGAAACTTGCTGAACTCTATCAGGAGGATGACAAGTTAGATAGTTTTATAGCGGAATATGATGCTAAACTTGCAGAATCTCCTGATGATACGAAGTTGCTGTATCTTGCTGCAAATCTAAAACTAAAGGCAGAAGATACTGAAGGCGCAAGTACTCATGTCAATCAGATCATTGAATCATCACTGGAAACTGTGAATAAACAGTGGCTCTATAACCTCGCTAAATCGGCTGAAGAAGCTGGTGGATATAAACTCCAATTTCGCATTCTGGAAGCGGTAGTTGAAAAGTTTGAACGCAACAATTCTTGGGAACTTCAAGAATGTTACAAGAAACTTGCTGAAGCTTATGCAAAGAGAGATGAATTAGAAAAAGCACAGAACGCATTTCGCAAGATGGGCACTTTTCAGGCAATGAGAGGTAGTCTAAGTAGTATCTATCAGAAGAGAAGTCTTGGATCGACCTATATGACCCATAAAATGTGGGACGATGCAGAGGCTATCTTTACTGAAATTATCAACGATCTTGATACCTCCTCCTATGACCGCGATTATTCACAAGACAGGATAATGCAGATCAAACAGCAGCGAGGCGAGCTAAATACGCAGGAACAGATTACCGAAAACTTACAAGATATGAGCGTAAGCATGCAGCGCGCTATGGCACAAGAGTTCGCACAACGTAATCAGGTTAACAAGGCAATTGGTGTTTACGAGAAGATCAAAAAAGAGATGCCAGAAGACTTTGAATCTCGGGCACAACTCGCTTCCTTATATTCACGAAATAACCAGCACGATGACGCTTATGAAACATGGGCTGAATTGCTTGATGCTGACCCAGAAAATACAAAATATCAAGATGGAATGGTTAACAGTCTTCAAGATGCTGGTAAAAATGATGAGGCACTTCACCTTACGCAGAAATACATTGAAGCCGAACCCGATAGTAGCGTCCATCATATCCGACTTGCAAAATATTACGCAAATAACGATAGGATAGATGATGCTATCGCTACATATCAGAAAGCAATTGAACTTGCACCGGGAGATAGGCAAACTTACCTCCAGATGGCACAACTCTATTTTCTCAAAGACGATATGCCAAACGTCGAAAAAGCATACAGAAATGCTATTCAATTTACGCCTTCAGAGTATGATAGACGAAACACTGAACGGCACATCATAAACCTATACCGTCTCCAAGGGATTTTAGACGAAAAACTGCAGCAGGCTGAAGAAGAAGGCACTATCACCTTTGAGATGCAAAAAATATGGGCAGAGAACCTTAACAATAGAGGCGAATCAGAGAAAGCTATCGAGGCATATAAGAAAGCACAGAATATGACAATCAGCACCTATGAGCAAAGCAACATCTCAGATAGCATTCTCAAGATCCAAGTAAAGCTCGGTGATACCGATAAAGTGCTGGAAACCTACGAAAATGAGGCGAGTAAAAGTACATCAGTTAGATCAATTAGGCATCAATCCGTAGGTGTGTCAGTTGAGTCTGATGCTGATTCTTCACGAGAGACTTTGATCAATGCATTTAAGGATCAAAACAAACTTGAGGAACTGAAAACACGTTATGAAAGTAAACTTGAGGAGAAACCTGATGATGTTTCATCTCTTTCAGTTCTCGCAAATATCTATTGGGATGAGGAAGACTATAAGAAAGCGGGTGAGGCATATCAAAAGTTGAGCAAAGCACAATCAGATAATATCTTCAACTTCTACTATGCAGCGGTTGCCTTTGAAAAAATCAAACAGACTGATGAATTTAAAGAGATGATTAAGGGAGCTGAACGTGCTCTTGAAACAAGCAGCAACAGTGATGATATGTGGTATCTTGCTGGACTTGCCACCTTCTGTTATGAGAACACGTTGCACGACGCAGCAACACAACTTACGAAGTTAGCAATTGAAGAGAGTAATAGATACGGTGGCACTTACATGAAGGACACACTGTATGAATTGCTTGCAAAAAACTATCACAAAATGAAACGTTACGAAGATGCTGTTGAAGCATACCGGTCAGTGCCAAGTGACAGCGGAATGAATGTGCAATCCGAAATTCGTAAGATCGCTAAAGAGGGAAAACTCTTTGAAAAATGGATCCCAGACCAACTTGCGAAAGTTGAGAAAAATCCTGATGATACCAATTTTCGTTTGAAACTTGCGCAGAATTATGAATCGGCAAGAAAACATAAAGAAGCGATTGCTCAGTATGAAACAATGACATCGCTCAAACCTGAAAAAGCCGAATGGTACAAAAAAATAGGCGACCTATATGCAGGATTACCAATAGAAAGACGCGAAACAGGTGAAACAATTGAGGGCACAGCACTAACGTTGTCCGGAGAAAGGAGTTACGTCGCAATTGCCGATAGCGAAACGTTAAACAACATCACAGCACAGATGACGGTGTCTGCTTGGATCAAACCGACCGCATTCCCAAATGAACACACCCCTGTTATCTATAAGAGTGATGAGATAGTTCAGAATCCTAATATACGTAGTTTCGGCTTCAATATAGTAGAGGATGGAAGAATTAGAATCTCATCTGCACCCCAAGATAAGAGATTTACTTTCTACAATTCACCCTCTAATTCTATTGAACTTAACAATTGGTATCACATTGCAGTAGTCATTGATGTTAAAGAGAATTATTTGAAATTATTCATTGATGGTGATGAAATTGGGAAAACCGGTTATAGAGATGCGAAAAGTATACACAAGAGTAAACTCCCATTCAGGATTGGATGGATTTATCGGGAAGATATCCCAGACAAAAAGACTTACGTAGGGCAAATTGATGAGGTACGTATCTGGAACATTGCACGTACAGAAAAACAGATTCGCGCCGACATGAACAGACAACTCAACGGCGATGAACCCGGTTTAGTCGGATATTGGAAATTTGATGAAGTCAGTAATAATAGCGAAGAGGATGGTGTAATTACTGATTCTTCACCTAACAATAACAGTGGTAAGTTAGTCGGTGAGACTAAACTTGAAGTTTATACACGTCCAATATTTGAGACGACAGAGAATGAGCATTTAGCAAAGTCAATCGCTGCTTACGAAAAGGCTCTTGAACTTAAACCGACTTCATACAGCCATTACGACGTATTGGCAAAGTCCTACCTGAAATCTGATAGGGTATCCGATGCCGAACAACTCTATCGGCAGGCATTGGACGCACCGCTCTCACAGAGCAACCACGAATCAGCAGTCCGTGCAATTGCAGGTCTCTATAGCAATGAAGGACAAGAAGAAAAACGTATTGCTATCCTTGAAGAGTTCAGACCGAGAATGGAGAGTCGTGCCTTCATGCACCAGTTTATGGCTGAAACTTATGAAAAGTTAGAGGATACTGAAAAATCTACACTTGCTTATGATCGGTGGATACAAATTCGTGAGAGAGAGATGAGTGGTACAACGAGCACATATAGTCACCGTAATTTTGCGGAAGAACTCCTTGATAAAGGCCTCTATCCGGAGGTGGCACTAAAATTCGCAAAACGCGCCCTACAAGGTTATTCTTATGTAAATTATCGATATCCTTCATTAGTTGGCCGTGCATCTATTGCTAACGAACTATATGATGACGCTTTGAAGTTTTACGGATACGCGTTTAGTACTGTTTCTTCTGCATCTACAACTGATTACGTTTGGAAAAGTGCTCTTGATGCTGGTGATAAACTCAAAGACAATGAACACTACAGACAGTTCCTTGATGATCTTATTGATACAATACCGAAATCAGAATTCAGCAAATGGGCAAATGGACACCGTATGGTTGCACAATTCTTTAGTGATAAAGGCATGCCGAAAACCGCAGAAAGTTATGTCCTGAAAGGTGGATTTATTCCCGAAAATCGATGGCTTGTCCTTGAATCCTTTCACAATATAGATTCCAGAGGACATGTAAATGCATTTATCCCTGAAGAAACAACACAGATTGACCCGACAGCAGAATACTACGGGAAAGATGGACTCATTAGGTGGAAAAAATCAGAATATAGGTCTTTAGATGGACATTACAATTTTACTGACCCGACCGATGGCAGTGCTGCATATTTTTGGGCTATCGTTGTCTCCCCTGATGAACGGAACGTTATAATCCGTTTTGATAGTGACGATCAAGGCACCGTATGGCTAAACGGAAAACAGAAATATAAACACGACAGAACAAGTGCTGAAAGAATTGACCGATACAACTTCCCTGTCAAACTCAAGCAGGGAGAAAACACAATACTTGTGAAAGTATGCAATTCAACACAAGGGTGGGGTTTCTATTTCCGAATAACCGATGATGACGGTATGCCGTTCGATGACCTGACATACAAGTCCGAAGATGAGTTGCTCAGTGCTACACCTCCCGAACCAGAATTCCATCTCAATGCTGTCCTCGGTATGATTGAATACTACAGCAAAAACGACATGCATGACAAAGTGATGGAAGAAATGCTAAAAACCGGAATTATCCATGAAAAGCAGTGGTTAGTGTTAGGACCTTTTGATAACACAAGCGGAATCGGATATGACACTGCTTATATTACAGAAGACGCGACAGAAATTGATTTAACAGCAGAATATGATGGTGTTGCCGATGGTGAAGAACGGAAGGTAAAATGGCAAAAATCAACAGATGAGACATTCAACGGTTTTATTGACTTCGGTAGAAATAAGGATTGGCTCGTATCTTATGCATGGGTAACGGTAGACTCTCCTGATGAAAGGGAGGTACAGTTCCGCTTTGGCAGTGACGACCAGAGCAAAGTATGGCTCAACGGCAAAGAGGTATATGCATTTCCAGATCATCGTTGGGCGAAAGTTGATAACGAAATCATTCCTGTTACACTCAAGGCGGGGAAAAACACCATCCTTGTCAAAATCTGTAATGAAGAGTTGAGTTGGGGTTTCTACTTCCGCATTACTGACACTGATGGGAAACCTATGCCTGATCTGAAAATTGACGAGATACAGGATAATCGATAAGTCGTATTTTGCATAGTAGCAGGCACACTCCGTGTGCCGTCTCTTCTGTTAAAAATGGCCGGTAGGTGCGATAAGGAAATCGCACCTACCGGCCTGGAGAAATCAAAATTACTTGCATAAAAAACAGTGTTAAGCCATAATGTGCAAAGACACCCCAAAATTGGAGTACTGCATTTTATAGTAAACTTAATGCTTCCGGACAAAACGTTGTAGAAGGAGGTATTTCTAATGTCACGCGCACTAACAGTCCCATTCTTAACTATATTGATGTTATTCACTGCTGGGACACTCACCGCTGACCTTAAAGATGGTTTGGTAATTTACTTCACGTTTGACGATGTTAGTGGTAAGACCATTAAAGATAGTTCTGGCAACGGACTTGATGCAAACATCGTTGCTAACACAGAAATTGTCAAAGGCAAATACGGTAATGCGATTAAAATCACCGATGAAGGTGCTGATTGCGTAAATGTACCCTCTGACGAAAAACTGAAAATCAGCGGAGAGATAACGATGGCAGCTTGGATATATCAGGATGCATGGAATAACGATGCACAATGGATTGATAAGAATTGCCACAACGGAGGAGAACATACCTCCTATGGAATCGGTGCTTTTGATAACGGTAGGAACATCAATATGTTCTTGGGTACAGGTGCTGCTCGTCCGAGACTGAGCCAACCGTATTCGCTTAAAGAGAAAACATGGCAGTATGTCGTTGGAACTTATGACGGTGAAAACTGGAAAGTTTACGTTGACGGTGATGTAGCACTTGAACACGTCGAAAAAGTTAACTTCACAGGCACTAACGACTCTGAACTTCGGATCGGTTGCTCTAAAGACAGAGCGAATTACACGTTTGATAACGGTATGATCGACGAGGCTGCTATATGGAGTCGTGCTCTCAGTGAAAGTGAAATCCAAGCGGCTATGAAAGGAGAAATCCTCTCCGTCACACCCAAAGATAAAGTCTCAACGACTTGGGGCAATATTAAGCAAAGAACACTTGCAAATTAACCTTTGACATCACACTAATTCAAAATGGCACGGGTGTCCGCATGGTAGGTTAGACATCTGTGTCTTCCTATTTTCAATAGTAGTAGGCACACTCATGAAGATAAAAACAATATTTGGGTAATTTATCTGATAAGACTCATCATAGGAGCAAGGTTTCGTAGGGGCGGGGTTTCCCCGCCCGCAAATTACCCAATTAATAATTTAATCTTCATCCTAGTGCCGTTCTTCAAAAATCAACAAGGAGACAAGAATGGTAAAAATCGGAATTATTGGTATCGGATTTATGGGAATGATCCACTACTACGGTATCCAGCGAGGTACTGGTGCGGAAGTAGTCGCTATATGCACCCGCAACCAGAAAAAACTTAACGGAGATTGGACTGGTATACAAGGCAACTTCGGACCTCGGGGGGGTATGGAGGACCTATCTAACATCCGAAAATACAGTGATATTGACGAATTACTTGCAGATGAAGAAATCGACCTTGTTGATATCTGTCTACCGACGCACCTTCACAAATCTGTGAGTATTGCATCACTCAAAGCGGGGAAACATACACTTGTTGAGAAACCGATCTCTATTGACATTGACGACGCAAACGAGATTGTGGCACTTTCTGAGGGAACAGATAAAGAATTTATGGTAGCACATGTGCTTCCCTTCTTCACAGAATATGCTTACGCGAAACAGATTGTTGAGTGTGGCGATTATGGTGCACTTCTCGGTGGACATTTTAAGCGAGTTATTTCAAAACCGAGCTGGTCACGAGATATTGCTGATATTGAAAAAAGTGGTGGTCCCGGTATCGACCTACATATTCACGATACACATTTTATACAACTACTCTGCGGTGTGCCAGATGCAGTCTTTTCTCAAGGGAAACTTGCAGGTGGACATTTCGTTGATTATCTGACAACGCAGTATATCTACAACGATAAAGAATTGTCAGTGAGTTGTTCATCAGGTGCTATCTCACAGAAGGGCAGAGCCTTTTCACACGGTTTCGAACTCTATCTCGAAAAAGCCACACTCCTGTTCGATTTCTCTACACTTGCAGGTGAACCCTCTACTGCCATGCCGTTAACACTCCTTACTGAGGATGGAACGGTTGAACAGGTTGATTTAGGTGAAGTTGACCCCATTGATGCGTTCACTGCAGAGATACAGTATGCCGTTGATGCAATTGATAATAACAGTGCACCGACAGCGTTGTCCGGTGTCGGTGCAAGAGATGCACTCCTGCTTTGCTATAAAGAAGCGGAGTCTGTCAAAACGGGTGAAATTGTACCAGTCCGCTAAACCAACGGAATCGAAATGGACGCATTCTATTCAGTCAATCCTATCGGTGAACTCTATATCCCTGAAGAATGTCGCGAAGCCGTCTTTGCACGAGGCAGTGTAAAACTATTCTCCATGCAAGAGTTGGAACAGTTGAGTCGCATTTTTACACTTATGCAGCGCGGTGGTGTGGCTATTGTAGAAGGTGAATGGGAACAGATTATCAATGCAACCGAATATATCAACCGACACAAACGGGAACTGTCAACGACAGGTTCTGAACGTGGTAGGAAAGGTAAATCAAGACATCAACGTAGCACACCTAAACAGAATCGTGAAGCTGCAATATCAAAGTTGATGTGTTGGGCAGATAAAGACGGTTCACTACAAGTTTCACCTACGCCTGAATTACCTTATCTGTTGGAATTGATAGGAGAACCACCAAACGCCAATGAAGATTGTCCCTTTCTGGTGCCGGTTGTTACCATTCAAAGTATCCAAAGCGCGCTTGAAGAAACCTATCCTATTGATGCCTTGGGTGTATCACTTGTTGCATCAAAAAATGTCTTGGCACCACGATCTCAAGAAACAGTAGCATGTTTTCAAGAGGCGATGCGGAGTTTGGAAAACCCTGACCTACCGGACAAACCTGTCATTGCAGATGTCGGTTGTGGCAGCGGGTGTTTGACGTTACTTGCACATCAAGAATTTGGAGAAAATGCAGTAATATATGCAGCTGATATTCTACCCGAAGCAATAGCAACAACGAGAATAAACGTTCAACATCTGCTTCCACTTTCTAAGAATCGTGGGGCAGAGAATATCCATGTGATGCCAGCAGGTGATCTGTTTGCGCCGTTTACATCTCAGCAATTTGATGTCGTAATATTTAATGCACCGTGGGTTGTCGCGCGAGTCAGAAATAGATCTGAATTGGCGATACATGACGAAAAACAACAGACGTTGAGACGTTTCTTTGAGCAAGTACCGAACTACCTAAAACGTGATGGAAGGATATTGTTAGGTTATGCGGATGCATCAGGCCCTAAAGCAATATCAAACCTTGAAACCATCATAGCCAAATCGGGTTTTTCCTATTCAAATATCATTAAAAGACGGGTCGCAACACATCGGTCTAAAAGAAAATGGGAACATATCCAGGTATATGTTCTTTCTAAGTAATACCATTCTAATAGAGATTTGATTAGTTGTAGCACAAACTTTATGAAGATTGACTAAATATTTCGATAATTCATCTGATAAGACTCATCGTAGGAGCAAGATTTCGTAGGGGCGGGGTTTCCCCGCCCGTGTATTACCTAATTATTATCTTAGTATACATTAGGGCAGATATGTCTATAGAAAAACGAGATAAATTCCCTCTTTAGTCCCGTAGGGACGATATGTTTATAGAACAGGATTGACCCTTTTTTCTTTAGTCCCGTAGGGACGATATGTTTATAGAAAATAGTTATGCAAACTCTTTAGTCCCGTAGGGACGATATGTTTATAGATTTAATGCAATTACAACGAAAAAACCAAGAAACAGACTGTTAACTGGCACAAGACGTTAAATAATCCTATCTGGAGGAGCAATATGAATTCAACAAAGTACCCTAACCGATATGCGCTTATGCAGGCACTGGACATATACTTGGAGGAAATGTCTGACTTCATTGTGAAAAAACTAAGAAAAAACCAGAAGCAAACACGAGAGGAAATAATCAGACAATATTGTGGGGAAGATGCGATGGAGTGCAAGCATATTGCATATATATTCAGAGATCGAGATTGCGCGCCTATTCTTCAAGAGCATTTTAAGCGAGTAGATAAGCATTTTGAAGTTCGTAGTGTAGTGCATTTAATTGTAGAAGGACGAGAAATCGCGCCTCACATCGACCATCACGGGATCTAAACCCAGATTTTACTCAAGTACAACTTTTCATGATCGCTGAAATACTCAGCAAGATAAATAGACCTACTCAACAGCGTGAAGTAAAAGCAATCCAGGATAATCTCTTTTATGATAATACAAAGGACCTTCTTGCCGAAGCAGAAGAACGCATAAAGAAATTGGAATCTGAAAAACAGGATTACAAGAAACGCAATGTGGAACTATCAGAATCCCTTGCGGAAAAAAGTAAAAGCCTACAAGATGCGGTATCGGAAAAAGAAGAATATGAGAAGAATACTACAGAATTGAAAAAGACAAAAGCAGAAATTACCAAACTTAAAAAGGAACTGTTTGGAACGAAAGAAGAATTAAGAGAAGCCGAGGAATCAATAGTTGACTATAAAGAACGTCTTGTAATTACAGCAAAGGAATTGAAAAACACAAAAACATCACTGCTAACATCTGAAGAAAGGCTTAGCAATACTTTAGAGAAGTTTAGAGCATTGCAAGAGGAAAAAAGAGTTTACATAGAACTAATCCAGGCTATAGAGAATGAAATTGCTAAAGTAAAGAAGGAGAATAAAGACAATAGTGAAAACATTTCAAAGACACAAAATCATTTAAGGACAAGTGGTAAAAGCTTGTACGATGGGTTGCAGCAAAGACGTCAAAATAAAAAAGTATCACAGTCATCACGATGGTCAGGTGATAAAAGCTCAAGGGAGGTAGTACAAGATGCAGTCAGAGAATTAACCCAAAACAAAACAGATGTTGAGTTCACAATTAAAGATGTTGAATCAGTGATTCATAAAACCTATCCCAATTTTAAAGGGAGTACTACAAACGCACAAATTATTCAAGACTGTCCGAATCACCCATCACGGAAGCATCATACCTCAAAACATAACTATTATTGGCGTGTAGAAAGAGGTAAATACCGTCTGTTTGATCCAGAAAAAGATAAAATAGAAGATTTAGACGATTCAATTCAAACTTAGAAGTCGAATGTCCACACTTGATCAAGCAAAAGTAGTCTATTTTGAAAAAGAAGATATTTTATACATTGTGATTTCTGAAGGACCACAGTGTGGTAGTTTAGAGTTGAATCCTAATATCACTGCTGAATTAACGGAGCGTAGGATGGGTGGTACAGGACTTGAACCTGTGACCTCTTGCATGTCAAGCAAACGCTCTAGCCACCTGAGCTAACCACCCATTATGGAAGAGTGGAGGTGGCGGTCGGAATCGAACCGACGAATGAGAGTTTTGCAGACTCTGGCCTTACCACTTGGCTACGCCACCATTATGGAGCGGGAGACGAGATTTGAACTCGCGACCTCCACCTTGGCAAGGTGGAGCTCTACCACTGAGCTACTCCCGCAAACACTCTTAACTTATCCCTTCAAGAGTACAATAAGATTAAAAGCAATCTTATTGTAACATATAACCCAAAAAATGTCAAATTAAAATACTTCTATCCTATCCTGAAAATAAATTTGCTATCTGTAGATATATGCGTTATTATCCGGAGTTGCGCATTAATTAAATTGTGTAAATGTAGTCAAATAGAATAGTATACACCATTTTATAAAATGGTGTAAGTCCTGAGTAGGGGTTCTTCAGTTTTAAGAATTGTCAGTTTTTGTGTATTACTAATAGGACTTACGCAATTTTGTAAAATAGTAGTGTATAATATTCTATTATGATTACATTTACAAACTCAAGAAAGAAAGAAAACTTATTTTCCGATTATTGTCAAATTTTTGTTATCTAGTTTCACGAATTGGACACAAACCTACTTTGACAATCATTCAGAGAAATGGAGTCACGACCAACTCAATCGTTTTTTGAGAAATGAGAACATTTCTTCAAGCGAACTCTGGGAATCCGTAAAGGACGACACTGCGTCCGGTTACACAAACTTTACATACCCTTATGGTTTTGGGTTAGCTGTGTGTTTGTAAACGTTGCAATTGTTCTCGGAGTTGTGTGACTTCGGTTTCAGCGTTCTCAGCGCGTGCTGCTTCCTGTTTTGCGAGTGTTTCAGCGTTCTCAGCACGGGCTGCCTCTTGTTCAGCACGGGCTGCTTCTTGTTCAGCACGGGATGCTTCCTGTTCAGCGCGTGCTGCTTCCTGTTTTGCGAGTGTTTCAGCGTTCTCAGCGCGTGTTGCTTCCTGTTTTGCAAGTGTTGCTTCCTGTTCAGCGCGTGTTGCTTCCTGTTTTGCGAGTGTTTCAGCGTTCTCAGCGCGTGTTGCTTCCTGTTTTGCGAGTGTTTCAGCGTTCTCAGCACGGGCTGCTTCTTGTTCAGCACGGGCTTCGGCTGCTTCGGTTGGGGTCTGCAGCCATGCACCCGCAACAGGATCATAGAAACCTAAACCTTCATCATCCACATGGAAATCTAAACTGAGAACATCAGAATGTAAACCACCATCTGCATGCTCAGATACCGGAACATAAACACCATCAACTAATGTCCAACCCATCAGTTGAGATGCCAAAAATAAACCTTCCGCATCATATAAAAAGTAATCTTGGATACCTAAAGAAGCATAGAGGTCCATTTTTTTCCCTAAATCTTCAGCATAAGTGGTTTTGCTACTGAACTCCATCACAAAATCAGGCAGTTTACCTTCCACCCAAACAAGATAAGTATTCCGCCTTTTTTTATCTAATCCGAAAGAGACTAACACGTCCGGTGCGACGACTTGGTGCGGGTCGCCTTCCACGTAATACATCAGTATATCACCAGAGACGTAAACATCCGGTCGTTGTGCGTAATGTGCCTTAAGTGTATCTAGTGTACAATTGAGTATATCTCTGTGCAGGTCGCTCGCAGCCATGGGTTTACCATCCGTATCAGGGTAATATATCGGTGTGTCTGTTGGAACAGAAGATATTTTCTGCTTATCTGTATAGGTTATCATCGGTGTTTCTCCTGTTAGTCAAATACGTGAAAATATTGTTAATACTTGAACCGTGGAGACTGCTGTTGCTAATTATAACTGAGAATTGATAAAAATAACAAGCACTTTAAATTTGAAAAATCTGGGGAGCGGTGATTGTATGATATAAAGTTCGTAGCAGTTCAGCATTGACTTCCTCACACAAAGCATCTGAAAAACCTTATGTACATTTGCCTCTACAAAAAACTGGGGGCAAATCGGAACTTATTTTTTCTTGCCAAATTTTGCACAATTTTGTATAACGCTTTTTAGACATTTAAAAATTCACAGAATTGCCAATCGCGTGGATTATGTCGGAGGGTGCTTTTTATATGCATCGGCAGTGTTGTCACCACTGCCGATGCGTAGTACTGACGTAACTTGGATACGATATATTATATCCTTTATGTTAATTACTAGTATGTAGTATAATATAGTTTTAAAGTCAAATCTTTTTTGACTTCAGCACGAGGCAACGGGGTTTGACCCGAAGACTAAAGGCTTGGGCTTGTCAGTTAATTCCCTTCAAGAGTTGAACAGAAAATAGACATCACTGCACAAAATGTGACATAAACAGCATAAAAAACACCCAGTTTATACCAATTTCCATTGGCATACAATTTGCGCTATAGGCTCATAAAGATGGTGGTGAAACTGCAAAACAGACCTTGAAGTTATATATAGGAGAATATAAGAATGCAAAAAGCACTTTATCTTTTTTTCGTAATAAGTTTGGGGTGTATCATAACTTGGATTCCGCAAATTTCTGCGGATGAACATACCGACAGTGAAACAGCAAATGACGATGAAATCGTGCAACTACCAGAGATTACAGTGACTGCTACACGCACCGTCAAATCACCCAATAAAACACCAAATGCAATTACTGTTCTTAATCAAAGACATTTTCAAAGGAACAACGCGGAACACGCTGCTAATCTGCTCCAAGATGTCGTCGGTGTAATCGCACAGGAGACGACAGTCGGACAAGGCTCACCGATGCTCCGAAGTCTAACGGGCTATCAGACAGTGATACAAATCGATTGGGTGCGTCTCAATAACGCCATATTTCGATCAGGACCGAATCAATACACTGCAACTATTGCACCGGAAATGATAGAAAGAACAGAGGTACTACTCGGATCAAGTTCTGTTTTGTACGGAAGCGGCGCGATAGGGGGTGTTGTCAGTTTCTTTACGAAAGATATTCCACTTGATGCTTCACAGAACTCTTGGATGATACAACCGCGAGTCCTTGCTCGCTATTCAACAGCGACACAAGAACGACTCGGAAGAGTAGCAGTGACAGGAATCCGAGGACAGTTCGGATTCAGCATCGGGGGAGGGCTGCGATACTACGGAGATATAAACTCTGGTAGGGGATATGACCTGCATTACAAAAATCGCAAGTACGAAATCGTGAATGAAATGCCGAATAACGTGCAACTCTATACCTATGACGATATCCGAGAGGTGTCAAAAGACAATATTCCAGCAGCATGGCTCATTGATGACGAAGGTCCATTAAACTGGCATGCGTATGATGCAGATGCAAAAATCGCCTACCAACTTAACGATACAAGCAAGATAAACATTGCATACCAGATGTGGAGACAACCACAGACACCTCGTTATGATAAGATAGCACCCCAAGAGTTTGACGAATTCTACTTTGAACCGCAAAATCGTGACCTCGTTTATGCTACCTATCTTGCAAATCCTGAAAGTCATACTATAGATCAGTATCGCCTAACCGCTTCTTTTCACAGACAAGAAGAGGGACGCAATGAAGTTCAACGTGATGCGGATTCCCGCAGACACAGAAACGATACAGTCAATACCATCGGGTTAAGCGCACAAGTTGTCAGTTCCATTTTACCTAAGCAACGGATCGTCGTCGGGGGTGAATTCTATTTTGATACACTGCAAAGTCAAACCGTCCGAACAGACGCTCAAAGAAATGAAACTATCAACGAAAACCTGGCACGTTTCATTGACGGTTCTCAGTTTTGGGATGCAAGTCTATATCTGCAGGATGAAATAACGATTCACGATAAAGTTGAACTGACACTCGGAGGACGCGCAACGTTTTATCAAACCAATGCCGACCTTTCTCTCCGTGCTGAAGATTTTGACGTATTTAATGAACTTGACAGCAGTTTGACCGGAAGTGCCGGAGTAGTTATCGGACTCACAAATTCGGTGAACTTTGTAAGTAATATCGCTACGGCGTTTCGCGCACCTTCACTCAATGATACAACAGCAGTTGAAGTCACCAATGAAGGGGTTACTGCACCGAGTCCTGATCTTGATCCTGAAACTTCGTGGACAATTGAGGTCGGATTCAAAATAGACCATGCTGACTTTCGCGGTACACTCACACTGTTCCACAGCAGAGTTAACGGCTTAGTCGCACGTAGACCTGTTCAAAAGGTATACACAGAGGGTGAAATACCTCAACTTCACCAAGACCTAATTAGAGAATATGACGGTATTGATGTTCTTGTCTTTGACAACGTTGACGAAGCACAATTTCAGGGGGTTGAAATAGCTGGTTCAGTCCCGATCGATTCTACTTTCTCTATCTTTGGTAATGCTGCATTCATGCATGGCGAAGTGCTATTGATTAACGGTGTAGAACCGGCCCCAGAGAAACCATGGGAAGCACGCACGCGGAGAGAACCGCCATTAAACGGAGTCGTAGGTATTCAGTGGGAACCGGTCAATACAAACTATTGGGGGACCCTATTCATACGCGGTGCTGCCGAACAGAGAAGACTAAATCGTAGTGACATAAGCGATCCACGGATACAAGGAAAAACACGGGATCCCGCAGAAGTTGAATTTGATGATAATGGGAATGCAGTTGATGCGGGGACACCCGCATGGTGGACGCTTAGCCTGCAAGGTGGGGGCAAACTATTCGGTTATTCAAGCCTAACAATAACACTTGAAAACCTATTAGATCGCCGCTATCGTGTACACGGATCAGGTGTAAATTCACCCGGATTCAATCTGAGCATAAGCTTAGATAACCGATTCTAAAAGTTCACATATTCAGACTATGAGGGCGTGGTTCTATCTCGCGCCCAACTTACGACACGTGAAACTTCTTCTTGATGTGTTCAACAACAATCTGCGGCACCATCTCCAGCAACTTATTCTCACTAACCCTTCCTTGTCCCATCTCCACAACCTCCATCACGAGGGTTGAGCTGATATGTGCGTATTGTGTATTTGCGACCATAAAGAGCGTATCAATCTCCGGTGCGATCTGCTGATTCATCCGTGTCATCTTGAATTCCCATTCAAAGTCGGTAATTTCGCGTAACCCACGTATAATTGCACATGCACCGCACGCTTGCGCATAATGCACAGTCAATCCAGCATACCCATCAATAGTAGCTTTCGGATAAGGTTTGACTACCTCTTCAAGCATCTGGATACGTTCTGCAAGCGTGAAACGTTCCGGCTTTGCAGGGTTCACACCGATAACGACAACAAGTTGATCAAAAACATCAAGTTTACAGACCCTGTCAATCAGATCTGCATGTCCATTAG
Organism: Candidatus Poribacteria bacterium; assembly: GCA_965208245.1. Classification (GTDB taxonomy): domain Bacteria; phylum Poribacteria; class WGA-4E; order WGA-4E; family WGA-3G; genus MSPOR6. The sequence goes on along the minus strand of OZ242325.1, from coordinate 2,369,243 downwards.
TGACAGGATCAAAACTTGCAGGAAAGATTGCTATTTTCTTGGACATCTGTTCTCCTTTCTTGTATATTTTACTCTTCTTTATCGGATTCGGATATTTTCTCTGTTATTCTGAATTCTCTCTCAACAAAAATGAAAAACACGACAATCCCAACAACTGCTATGTCAAAAAATATGTATGATACGAATTTGACTTTAGTTTTCATTTCCTAATAATCATTTTGCGGATCGTTAATGATTCAGACGTGATCAATTGGTAGAAATAAATGCGACTGTTCTGATTACGTTATGCTCTATTATCTTGATGCTCTCATGATTATATCATACCACAATATAGGTAGCTATGTCACTTCATTTTACTAACATCCATCTGTTTTAATTTGGAATTATAACGGATATATGGTATTATTTAATTGGAAATTTATTTATCATTTTTTGAGTTACTATAGGAGGTTATTAATGGCAGACATAGGGAATGCTGCTCCTGATTTTAGTTTGTCAGGATCAACAGATCAGGAAGATGCAAATGATGTTTCATTGTCGGATTATCAAGGTAAAAAATTGGTTATACTTTTCTATCCGTTAGATTTTTCACCTGTGTGTTCCGAGCAAGTACCAGATTTCAACGAGAATTTAGAATCGATACGAGCAAAAAATGCGGACGTTATCGCCATAAACCGAGATTCAACTTTCGCACACAAAGCATGGAGTAAAAACCTTGGTGGCATCAATTTTCCCCTGCTTTCCGATATGAATCTTGAGGTATCGAAAGAATATGGGATGGCACTTGAGGAAGTAGGAATCACAACACGCGGTGTCTTTATCGTTGACGCTTCTGGAAAGATCGCTTTCAAACACGTAGAGAATGCACCACCCGATAATACGTTGACAGCAGACCAGGTCCTAAGCGAACTTGACAAAATATAAATGTGGTTGTCACATAAATGTTGTGTAGGTGGGTAGTTCATTTACCCACCTACCTCATTTAAACCCAAGTTGGTTCTGTTGAAATACCCCACAATCTTTATTGACTTTTTTCCATTAATGTGGTATTTTTAATAATTAATTAGGACTTACCCATTTTGCTTGTTATGAGAAGTTAAAGCGTTTAATGTGAATGCCAAACGTGCATACGCCAAGGGAGTCCATTCATTGCTCGTTCTTTGTGATGGACCTTCAATTCGCTGCAAATTCCAACCTTCTGCGTAAGTCCTGAATTAAATTAAAGATGCAGTTATAGAGAATTTTGTTGACCAAAACGGCAGGACCGGTGGTGCAGTCGGTATGTGTGATTTTCTAATTGCACCGTTGTCGGTAGGTAAGATTTCCCAATCACACCATTGTGAAATGTATAAAAAACATATTTTCTGCAATAGATAGGTCTATTACTTATAGAGGAGGAACAGAAAGGATTATGAAGTATTTCAAATTTATTCCGTTGATTTTAATCTTATTTGCATGCTTTACTTGTAAAACGCAGCAAAAAGGACCAAGCCATTTGTCGGTAGGGAGAGCTAGTCTTATCCAGAGTGGACTTGCAATTGAAGCAATCGATAATCATCTTACGAAAGCAGAAAAGAATGAAGCAGATAGAGACGAAGCACGCGCCTTACTTATCATTGCCTACTCTTATGCACTTTCAACGGAAGCAGCAAAAGCACAAAAGGTTGAGGATGAATACCAACAGCAGAGAAGTGAAAGAATAGACGCAATGAATGACGCTGAGACGACAAAAATGATAGAGATTATCAGTAAACGTTCACAGGTACAACAAGATGGGTTTCAAGCATTAGCCGATAAAGGTGCGGATGCTGCAGTTGTAATTTTAAACCATTATGCCGATGGAACATCACCTGATGCTCATAAGTATTTCCCATTAATTCTTACAAAGATGGGGGCTGAAGCTGTTGGTCCTATCATGGACAGAATTGCAGATACTGCAATTACTGCCGAAGATAAAATCAAACTTATCCGTGTGATCGGTGAAATCGGTGATAAAAAGGCTGTAGATAAGTTAAAATCATTAGATTTGACAAATATGTCAGAAGCTTTCAAATTGGAAGTCTATACAACACTCTATAGACTTGGGGATAGCAGTTACAAAACGCATATCCTGATAGGGTTAAAATCAGATGATGTTGATGTTCGACGCGCATCAGCAAAAGCAATGTCAAATTTAAAGAACGTCAATACAAATACCCTCATCAACGTACTAAAGGACGATGACTCACAGGTTTTTGCCGACATCGCAAAGGCATTAGCAGTTTATAAAACCAAAGATGCTCATAAACCATTATTAGATGTATTCATAGGCGACTATGATGCAAAAGCAAAGGACGCTGTTATAAACACACTTGCAACCTATACTGAAGCAGGTGGTGAACTCAGAAGAGGATTGGCAAAATCTATGACATTATTGCTAATTAGTCAAGAGGTAAAAAGTGATGAAGACCGGATACGTTTGGCGAATTTTCTTAAAGAACGTCTCATAAAGCAGTTAAAAGCAGCAATGCTGGTTGACGATCTTGAGACGAAACTCTACGAATATACCACCAATGTTGAAGAGAGCGAATTCGTAAAAAATGCACTGCACGAACTCCTTGATGATCTTAGATAACCCAAGCTGCTATAAATGCAAATTGACAGTGGATGCTACAAATATTTGCTAAAAACTAGTGTTTACAAGTCACAACCTTGTAGGTATCAATTTGGGTTAGATAATAGAATGTGTGCTCACAGAACAGATAAAACAGAATCACGCGTCACAGCAAAAAAACAGAAATATTAACTTGACACAAAAATGTAACTGTTTTATCATAATCAGATAGTTGGCGATGGATAATTGACGCATTCCGGTATTATAGTAAACTATAGAATTAATGAAACACGCCACAATAGGACAACATTAATGAAACACGCCACAACAGGACAACATTAATGAAACACGCCACAACGGGCGAGGTGACCTCGCCCTACGCTAGGTGTCTTGGTAAACAGTGAAATGTCTCATTAATTATTAACTTTAGTATATACACTATAAACCGGTTCTTGTAATATGTTGAGTTAGGAGGAAAAACAAACGGAACATGAAAAAACTTGTAACGATATGCCTCGTTTTAGCATGGGTTGTGTCATTTGGGTGTAAGCGGGATCACATCATTCCTGAACTATCAATAGGCAGAGATAAACTGTTAGCTGGCCTTGCAGTAGATTCTATTGTTCATCTCAAACGTGCTGAAATAGATGAAAAAGATAAGGCTGAACCTCGCGCATTATTACTTATTGCTTATAGTCATGCACTTGCAAAAGACCTTGCATATCTAAAAAGTAATAACTTAGAAACAGAATATCGAAACCAGCGCAATATGCGGCTTAAAGCATTGAATAATGATGAAATTGATGAGATTTTTAAGGTACTTAATGCAAGAAATCGTGTGCGAAAGAGTGCCCAACAGATTCTGATTCATAAAGGAACGCCAGTTATATCACTCATTATAGAGAATTTTCTCAATAACCGTCATCCCAATGCACACCAAGTTTTTGATGATGTCTTGACACAGATCGGCTCTGATGGACTTGAACAACTCTTAACTGCTGTCAACGTAGACGAAACACCAAAAAATGTTAAAAGAAGATTGATTCGAGTGATAGGTGATATAGGTGATCCCGTAATACAAGAACAACTGGAAGCATCCAAAAAGACGATCAATGACAAGGCTTTACTGACAGAGATTAATGCTGTCCTATATCGTCTCGGAAAAAAGGTATACAAATCTGAAATTGAAGCAGGTTTGGATTCAGATAACGTGTTGGTTAGACAAGCCGCAGCAAGATCAATGGTCCTGATGAATAAACCTGCAACTTCAAAACTCATAGCAGCACTCAAAGACACTGATGACCAAGTACGCAGAGATATCGTAAAAGCACTAAAGGAACATGTTGATGCTAATGCTGTGGATCATTTAGTTGATATACTTTTGAATAATTCAAGTGGAAACACAAAGCAGATTGCTGTCAATACCTTAGAGTACTATGCTGAAAAGGGACTTGCAGATGGATTAGCACCGCGTCTAATCAACTTGTTGACGAAAACCGCTATCCCCAATCATGAAGATAGAATTCGTATCGTTCAACTCATGAGTACACCTATACTTGTAAAGCAAATTCAAGCAGCGGACCGCTATGATAATTTACCCGCTACCATCTATACTTACTATGAAACTGAGGAAAACAATGATCTGGTTAAATCTGAGTTGAGTACACTACTCAATAGACTTCCTGAAGGTGAACAAGCAGAATGAAGGAGAGAGTAGTTAATGTCTCATTGTAATCAATTTGTCTTGTCATAAGTACATACAAGATTATTGTAGGTTGAATTACATAGCAGTAGACATACTCCGCATACAGTTTCTAAAGGTACCCCCCATGAAAAAAGTTCTCGTCGCAATGAGCGGTGGTGTAGATAGTTCTGTTACCGCGGCCATGATGGTTGATGCAGGTTATGATGTCACCGGTATCACCATGCGCCTCGGTTCACCCGATACAATTGAAGTTGAACCCGAACGTCCCAATTGCTGTTCCCTTGAAGGCATTGAGGACGCGCGACGTGTTGCTACCCAACTCGATATCCCTTTTTACGGCGTAAACTACGAAGATATTTTCCAAGAGCAGATTATTGATTACTTCGTATCGGAATACCTTGTCGGCAGAACACCGAGTCCTTGCATGGTATGTAACCGAGAACTCAAATTCGGCAAACTCCTTGACTTAGCGAAGTCACTGGAATCTGAAGCAATTGTGACCGGGCACTATGCACGAATAGAACAGCATCCTGAAACAGGCCGTTACCTCTTACGCAAAGCACTCGATGTCAGCAAGGATCAGTCCTATTTCCTTGCAGCACTCACTCAGGAACAACTTCAATCTGCGATGATGCCCCTTGGTGAATATTCCAAAGCAGAAGTGCGTGACCTCGCGCGAAAATATCAATTAAAAACTGCCGAAAAGATTGAAAGTCAGGAACTCTGTTTCGTAGCAGATACCAATTATAGACGTTTCATACAGGATAGGATACCTAAGAAAATTGAAGTCGGCGATATTCTTGACAAGGATGGCAAGGTCCTCGGCAAACATCAAGGCGTACCGTTTTATACCGTTGGACAACGGCGCGGATTAGGAATCGCTGTCGGCAAACCGCTCTATGTGACGCAGCTCAACGTATCCGATAACACCATCGTTGTCGGGGAAAACGACGATCTACTTGAAGATACCATGCATGTTGAACGTATAAACCTCATATCCATGGATAGGTTGACGGAACCGATACGTGCACACGTCAAAATTCGTTCACGTGACGAGGGAGGTCCAGCAACCATCATCCCTACTAGTGAGACCGAGGCAGTCGTCAAATTTGATGAACCCCGTCGTGCAATCACGCCAGGACAAGCCACCGTCTTCTATGATGGCGAATACGTCATCGGTGGTGGATGGATTGTGGATGCTCGTGATAATGCTTTAAGAAATGAAATCTAAACTTCTTTGCTTGCTGGGTCCCACGGCAGTTGGTAAGACAGAAATCTCGATTCAACTTGCTCTACAAATCAATGCCGAAATCGTCTCTGTTGATTCCCGCCAAATCTATCGTCAGATGGAAATCGGCACTGCTAAGCCGACCCTCAAAGAACAGCAAACCGCACGTCATCACCTCATAGATTGCGTAGACATCACACACCCCTTTTCTGTCGCTGACTATCAATCACTTGCCGACACAGCAATTGCTGAGATACAGAATAGAGGTAAACAGGTCTTACTTGTCGGTGGTGCAGGTCTCTACTTTCGCGCTATTGTTGACGGTTTATTTAAGGGGCCAGGAGCTGATGTTTCACTCCGAAAACGGTTTAAGCAGGAAGCCGCAGAGCACGGTGTTGATACGTTGCACAACCGTCTCCGCGCATGCGATCCAGAATCAGCAGAACGGATTCATCCTAGTAACTTGACTCGCGTCATCCGCGCACTTGAGGTGTATGAATTGACAGGCACTCCCATGTCTGAACACCAGCAGCAATGGCAACACGGAAACCAACGATACCCATTCATTGCATTTGCCTTGACAATCCCTCGTGAAATACTTTACCGTCGCATCGAACAACGGGTTGATGTAATGCTTGCTAACGGATTGATAGCAGAAGTAGAGTTGTTGTTAGCAGATGGATATTCGCGGGACACCTTTGCACTCCAAAGTTTCGGTTATAAGGAATTGATAGCATATCTTGATGGACAATGCACGTATATTGAAGCGATAGAACAGCTCAAACAAAACACCCGTCGCTTTGCCAAACGGCAGTTAACGTGGTTTCGTAAGGATAAGCGTATAAGATGGATTGATCGGGAATCGACACATGATGTTGTTGGGTATATTATGGATGAGATTGAATCCGCACACCTTGACGACATCAAATGACTGAAGAACAACCCGACCTACAAAGAAGACTTGATTTACCGAAAGTCAAAGTAACTACTGTGTCAACCAACGATGATGATAAAATGAAAGAGGAGTGGATAGTTAATCTACTCCTCTTTTTTCTGGTGGGATAAACTTACCCAATTTCATAAATCAGAGAGACATTTACAGTAATAGTAAGTTCACCAGGGATAATAGGGGTTGATGTTTCTGAGGCACCATCATCTGACGCTGTTTCCACTAGATCATACGGAACAGGTGGATTTACATAAAATGTATTTTCAGATATGGTAATAGGTTTGCCGAGTGTTACACCTGATGCTTCTGCTAAGGTCTGCGCCTTCCCTTCGGCGTCTTTCACTGCCAAATTCCGCGCCTGAGACTGCAACGGTTTGGGATCATCAATTGAAAAGGAGATCGAATTTAGGATAACATAATCTCCGCCAGCTTCGGCAGCATCATCAACGACATCGCTTAATGTATCCAATTCTCGTACTGTTGCACTAACAGTATTATTCACATTATAACCGATAAGTATTCGTCCCTTTTCTGTCCAATCATATTGAGGATAGATATTGAAATTCTGAGTTTTAATATCCTCTTCATCTATGTTGTTAGTTTTCAAAGTCTCTATCAGATCAGTCATTGCCTTTGCGGCAACTTTGCGTGCTTCCGAAACTGTATCTTTTTGCACGTTAACACCAATATTGAGGGTTCCAATATCAGGATCTCCCGTTACTGAACCGCTTCCATTAACATGTATGGTTCTCTCTATAAGCGGCGGTGATAACGGGGATGTGTCCTGTGAATCGCAAGCAGTGAGTGTTACAATCAATGCTATGCTAATTGTCATCAACACAAGGTTAAGTTTTTTCATCTTTTCTCCTAAATTCTACTCTGATGGATTGGTGTCCTCCATCTCTGGAGGGGTTGTTTTCTCTGTCAACGTATCAGACTTTTTAATTAATCTGTCAACACTTGATTTGGATAACATAAAGACAGTGTCTTTATCATCTCGTTTGACGTAAATGTTGCCACCCTCATTTTCCTCTTTTCCAATAAGTAATTTAGCTGAAGTGCCATCGTTTAGGTTTGCCGTGATAGATGAAATCGGTGTATCTAATCCATACGCTATGCGTTCTTTTGCATCTGCGAAATCATCTGTCTTCAGCGCACTGTAATAGGAAATCAAGTTCTCAACTTCTGTCTGGTTTGCAGTGGCAGTAATCGGTTGTAGCAGTTGCCACTTATTCTCTGAATCTAAACGGAGTTCAATCGTCTCTTCAGGGGAGACTATATCAATGTGTGTGACATGACCTTTTTCGAATTTGAAGATTGTTCTATCTTTCCAAGTACGGTCTCCTTTGTCAAAAGTACTCTGTAAATATCCTTTCCCAACATAGACATCGTTGGAACCCGCGACACGCACATAACCATTGAAAATACCAGGTGTGTTTTTGCCAACAAATAGGTGTGCGAGAGTTTTATCCTCGGTGTCAAGTAACTTTGCTTCAACACCACTGCTATCAACTTGATACTCAGCTCGGTTTTTCGGATTGTCGGATACGTGTATGGAATTGTCAAATTCAACTACTTTTTCCAATAGGTCTTTCACACCATTGCTATCTGCTGGATAATTGTCCATCGTAGCAACGACCCATTGTTCGTTCTGTTTTGTGAGCACTGTTGTCTCACCTTTAGCAAGAATCTCAATTTTTGAAACTTGTTCTATGCTAAAGTCAGGAAATAGTGGTTTTACTTCTTCAGATCTTTTTTCATCCTCGCTTTTCCCGAAAGGATTCTCAAAGATGAGCACAATTAGCAGGAGTAGAGCGAAAATTCCACCTAATATTTTAAGTTGTCTATTTTGCATTGTTCGTTGTCAAGTCTTATCTTGTAGGTCAGGTAGAGCGAAGCGAAACCCGACATGGGTTGATTGTGTCTATCATGTCGGGTTTCGCTTCGCTCTACCCGACTTACAGTTAAAAAGAAGACGTTCTACTAGTTTCACCCAGAAGTATCTATAGTAATCTACAATGTACGGAGAATATCGGAACCGTAGGCTGCTACCAGACGTTTCACTCTCCTTCTCAGTAAGTACCGTATGAGTCCAATAATAACGACTAAAAGTGGTATACCGATCATACAGAAGTATTTTATGAAACTTTTTTCGATGCCAGAAACATCTATTAAGGGTCTGTCAGTAATCGTATAAGATCGTATTCCGATGAGTGTTTCACCGAGTGTTAGCCAGTCTAGGCTATTCAATAGAAAGTCCACACTGTTCTGGTTTAATTGTGTCAGGAATTGAGAAGTTCCGACAACGATAATCTGTGTCTCTGTGCTATCTGTAATTGTCGTTTTTTCTTCAGTGTTCTCTTTTTGCGATGAAGAATCTTCTGCTTCGACCCTATTCTCTACTGCTGATTCTACAGGTGGGATTTCTTTTTCTGCATAAAAACTTTTAAACTTTCCTTCTAAAGCAGCAGCCACTGTATACATCTGTGTATCAGTATTCGGGATCGGTGTTCCGGGCATCAGGTTGTAAAACCCTTGGGAACTCTGTCCGAATTCGGATGTTTTGGCTAATGCTGTGGCTATTATACCATCTTTTGTTAGCACCTCTAAAGAACTTGTCCAGGGTAGCGTTAATGTTTCAAGTTGACTCGTGATAGCATTTTCTTTTGAGAAGTTATTCTTTACAATCTTTACAAAATACGGATAGGGTTGCACGACCCTCACGAATCCTTGCTGTAATTGGACGTTATCATGAAATCTCAGATCAGCCACGATATTATTTCCGAGTCTAACCCCATAATATTCAAGCATGTCGTTTAAGCCAGTGCTAAGTGGCGTTGCTTGTACTGTCTGCGGTTGCATTGTCACGGGGTCAATCAAGAATATGACTCTTCCACCACGCATGATAAACTGGTCGATTTCATATTTCTCTCGTTCTGACAACTCCTGTTTAGGTCCGGCAACCACTAAAGTCGTGATAGATGTGTCAACGGATTCTCCTGTTTTCAAGTCAACACTGTTTAGGTTGTATTGACCTTTTGCATTTATATCTAACGATTCACGGAGGTGTTGGAATTCTTGTGTTGGTGCGTTGATGTCAAATTCCTGATGTCCTGTTAGAAATCCGATTGTTTTTGCATCCTTAGTGGTTACCTTAAGGATTGTGGAAGTGAGTTTGTATTCTAAATTTGATGTTGAACGGACAACAGGTAACACCTCCTCCTTTCCACCATAGCCAACAGAGAGAGCCATATAGACGTTGGCGATAACTGCTTTATCTTTCTGTAAGACATTGATAGGCATTTCAGGTATACCTTTGAAACGGAGTTCCTGTTTCTGTGCATCGTCAAATTCTCCCGGATCAATAAACTTAATCTTTAGTTTCTGAGAGAATGCATCATATTCGTCAAGAACATCTCTGACATCCCGACGAATACGATTAACTTCAGCCGGTTCTGTTGAGAAATAAGCGGTAATAGTAACGATATCATCAAGATCTTTTATCACATTCTTAGTTGCTTTTGAAACAGTGTACCGTTTATCTTCAGTGAGATCAAAACGCAAAAAACGTCGTGCGGATAGATAATTCACAAGCACTAGTATACTGATAATAAGTGCTATTACGACAACTGTATTGCTACCGTATTTGATGCGTTTATCAGTCAAAACAGTTTACCTCCTTCATTTTACCGCCATTTTCGACTTTCAACGGAGAGTGTACTCAAGTATAGGAAAGACCCTATGATCGTTAGGTAGTAAATAATATCACGTGAATCAATCACACCACGTAGAATACTGCTATAGTGTGTCCCGAGACCGAGATAACTGAATATAGGATACAACCAGTTAGGGGTACTGAATAGAACAATTTCCTCACCTATTATCAATAATAAAAAGCAAGCACAGATACCTAATATAAATCCTACAATTTGATTCTCAGTTAACGTTGAAGCGAAGAGTCCAATGGATAGATAAGCTGCACCCATCAATAGAAGCCCGAGATACCCACAAATTATTGTTCCACCGTCCGGATCACCGACTATTGCAACTGAAATAGGGATACAAAGAGAGAAAAATGCGGTTACTGCAAGTAGACCAAAACTTGCGAAAAATTTACCTAGGACAACCTCATAATCTCGTATCGGTAGAGTCATCAGGATTTCAGCAGTGCCGATTTTCTTTTCCTCTGCCCAAAGTTTCATCGTTACTGCCGGTATGAAAAAGAGAAATATCCACGGCATAAGACCGAAGAGTCCTCTCATTTCTGCTTGTGCTGTAATAAAGAATGTCCGAAAAAACAACCACGATGAGATTGCAAGGAAGACTGTCATGAATATATAAGCAATGGGGGAATTGAAATAACTTCTGAATTCTTTTTTGAAAATAGCGTTAATGTTTCTCATAGTCTTCAGTAGAACCTATTCTTATACTACTCCTCTTCAGCAACAGCAATGTGAGTCACAGTTCCCTCTGTCTGCGTAACTATCTCCTCATTAGGAGATGTATCTTCCGCCTCTGTATCTAGCTTCACAGCAGGGATGGTATCTTTCGCCTGTCTAGTCGTAAAGTTCAAGAATACTTGCTCAAGATCAACAGATTCATGCCGCAGTTCTAGCATCTGCCAATTGTTCTCAACTGCAGCAAGGAAAAACATCTCAGTCGGATTGTCTATACCTTGGGATGTCGTGATTTCAAAACTTACGATGCCCTTTTCTGTTGTGACATGTTTTAAACCCGTAACACCATCTATTTCATTTAGTTTTACTCTAATTTCTTCCTCCGCGCCACGAATAGCCAGATGTACAGTGTCATCACTTTGCACTTGACTGATGAGTTCTTGTAGTGTTCCGTTGGCAACAATTTCACCTTGATTAATCATAAGTATTCTACTACAAGTAGCAGCCACCTCAGGTAAAATATGTGTGCTGAAGAGAACAAGTTTTTCTTTACCAATTTCCTTTATTAAGTTTCGGATCTCAATTGTTTGACTCGGGTCAAGTCCAGAGGTAGGTTCATCTAAAATCAGGATTGGCGGGTCGTGAATCAGACTTTGTGCTAAACCGACCCGTTGTCTAAATCCTTTAGAAAGTTCGCCGATGTCTTTTTGAACAACACTATTCAGTCCGCATATATCTATGACAGAATTTATTCGTTGTTTCCGTTCATGTTTTGGGATTTCTCGGATTTCTGTCATAAATTTCAGGTAATCAACAACCCCCATATCTACATACAACGGTGCACTTTCAGGTAGGTATCCTACGTTTTTTCTAACATCAATTGGGTGTTCCTGAACGTCGAACCCAGCAACAGAAGCTCTACCTGAGTCTGCAGTGAGGTAACAGGTTAGAATGCGCATCGTTGTTGTTTTACCAGCACCGTTGGGACCGATAAAACCGACAACTTCTCCTGCCCGTGCTTCAAATGACACTTGATTTACGGCAAGCGTTGGACCATAGGACTTTGTAAGTTCTCTTACTTCAATCATACGTATCAATTCTCATATATTGTTAGCGCAAATGATTCAAACCAACATAATTAGGGATAAAAACATATAGATAATGATACCATGTGATTCTGATATTGTCAAGTGAAATTAATTCAATAAGTGAAATTAATTCATGAATATGATACTATATAGTCAGCAAAGAAAATGTTTGTTAGGATAAACATTATAGAGAAAAACCTATAAATCTAAAACTTTTTCCGAGGACAACTTATGTCAGAAAAGGTGGACAATGCATAACAAGAAGATTATCATTATCGGTGCCGGTGTGATCGGACTCGGTATCGGTTGGCAGTTGGCAAAAGCAGGTGCGGCTGTCACCATTCACGAACGCGGACAAGCAGGACACGGTGCTTCATGGGCAGCAGGAGGCATGCTCGGTCCAATCGCTGAAGCGCATATAGACGAACTCGACCTGCTCAAACTTAGCAATGAAAGTTTAGCACGTTACCCGGAATGGGTCGATGAATTAGAATCAGAAACTGAAATGCCAATAGGTTACCGAGCAGAAGGTACGCTCATAATAGGAATTCAACCCGATGATACATATCAACTCCGATATGCTTATACCTTATATCAAGATTTAGGGTTGAATGTAGAGTGGTTAAGCGGGGAAGAAGCACGGGAAATTGAAGGTGCCCTCTCACCTTATGTGACTGCAGCTATTCGGTGTGAAACCGATCATCAGGTCGATAACAGACTGATGGTCCAGGCACTCGAACATGCATATCAAAAACGTGGTGGCGTGTTACATCAAAATAGTTCTGTTGATAGAATTGTCGTACACAACGGAAAAGCAACCGGTGTTCAAACACAAGACGGTTTCCAAAGCGCGGATGTATGTATCCTCGCGGCTGGATGCTGGTCGGGACAGATTGGTGGATTGTCAGACAATATCATTCCTCCTGTGCGTCCGGTGAAGGGGCAGATGTTAGCGTTACAGATGCGGGAGGGTGTTATGCTCAGTAACGTCATTCGTACCGTCAAGGCGAGGTATCCGATGCCTATATATTTGGTACCGAGAGGCGATGGTAGACTTGTCGTCGGTGCTACAACTGAGGAGTTGGGATTTGACACGGATCTGATCGTTGGGGGTATATATGAACTCCTCCACGGTGCATTTGAAGCTGTACCGGGAATATATGAACTACCACTTATTGAAACGTGGACAGGGTTACGACCCGGTAGCAGTGACAATGCTCCAATACTCGGTAAAACACCGGTCGAGAACCTTATATATGCAACAGGACACTATCGCAACGGTATCTTACTCACCCCCATCACGGCTTACGAGGTATCCAAACTAGTTCTGACGGGTGAGACTTCTGAGACAATCGCGCCGTTTCAATTGGATAGGTTTTCTAAAGAATAGGAACTACAAGATAAATGTTGACAAAACCACATTTCACAGTATAGAATTGTGTTATCAAAACTAGTTTACTTATCGGAAGGAATCAAAAGAATGGCATTAAAAGTTGGCGTAGTCGGAATGAGTGGAATTGGCAATAACCATTCAAATTGCTATGCAAATAATGAGTTAGCGGAGCTTGTTGCCGTATGTGATATAGACAAAGGGAAGGCTGACAGTTCTGCTGAGCGACTCGGTGTGAAGGCGTACTACAGTTTAGTTGATATGATTGATGGAGAACCGGACCTTGACATCGTTGATGTTAGCACAGGTGGAAATGAGAACGGTAGTTGGCATTATGAACCGACGATAGAAGCACTCGAAAATGGTAAACATGTTCTCGTTGAGAAACCGGTCTCAAACGATGTGGGACAGGCACGTGAGATGGTGGCAAAAGCTACAGAAAACGACCTATATCTCGGCTGCAATCTAAACCACTACTTTACCCCTCCCGCTGAACAAGCGAAAAAATATATTGATAACGGACAGATCGGAGAACAAGTCTATATTATTCATAAGATGGGATTCGCTGGTGGAGAATTCAACTACACTTATTCTAAAGCACCGCGTTCTGACGGTTTCCCATACTTTCACGTGAAAGCGTTTCTCTCACATCCATTCAGTGTGATGCGTCATTTCTGTGGTGATGTCACACATGTGCAGGCTTTTATGGAACGTCCTCACTTTCGAAGGAAAGAAGGGGATTTGATGGTCTCTATCAACAGTATTCACCTGCGTTTTGAAAACGGTTGTATAGGTTATTTATTGAGTCAACGCGGAGATGCAACTTTTGGATTAGGTGGATGGTGGAGTGTAGAACTCGCCGGCACACGGGGTACTTTCTGTATTGAGAACTGTATAGAGAAGATAACATTTTGGCCATCACCTGGTGCCCCAGAGGGTAATGACGTAGTCGTTACTGAATCAGGAATTACTGATTTTGGTCAAACCTTCCCGTTGAGAATCCATGCGTTTTTAGAGGACATCACGAACGGTGTGTCGAAAGAGAAGCTGCGCGCTTCTGGTAGAGACGCGCTCGCTGCGCTTGAGTATACTTGGGCAGCAATAGAATCTTATGAACAAGGCGGGATTCTCGTACGTCCACATCCGCTTCCAACATTAAACGGACTGTAGGTTGAATTCAAGGAAACAAAATACCATCTTTAATTGATAATACCATCACTCTTTCGTAGGTCGGGTAGAGGAACGAAACCCGACATCCCTTAATTCTAGGGGATCCTGTCGGGTTTCGTTCCTCTACCTGACCTACAGAAGCGTGAGATAGAAACAGATTGAATTGGTATAATAAAAGGAGCATACACATTTGAAATTAGGAGCAAATTCTGTCCTTTTCGGTGGATACGATATGGAAACCGCCTTCAAGCACATAGTCATGGCAGGTTACGATGGTATTGAACTGTCAGCAATTGATGGCATGAGTCAGCATCTTGTTTTGGCAAATTGGCAGGAACTCGCTGACGACATTAAACGTCTATCTAAAGAATACGAACTTGAGTTGTTAGCAATGGAACACCCCTCAAGAGACCCAGAGAGAATGGAACTCGCCTTTCAGGCAGCCGTTGAAATAGGTATCCCTATCGTCAACTGTGGTCCTGGTGGTGCGTCAGATGATGAATCCGCTTGGGCACCGGTTATAGATTCTCTCGGACAACTTTCAGAACGTGCTGAACATTACGGTGTGACACTTTGTGTTAAGGCGCATGTTGATGCGAGCATCTATAACACACCGACGACGTTACGCGCGATGGAGGAGATATCGTCATCAGCATTCGGTATCGACATGGATCCTTCACATATCCATCGGGCAGGTGAGAATCCTGTTGAAGCTATCGCCGCGGTGGTATCACGGGTAAAACATGTGCATATTCGGGATTGTAAAGGAACCCAGCGTGGACCTGGAACTCCTGAACTGCAAGCAAATGGAAGAGGCGATATTGACCTTGTTGGCTATATCCGTGTTTTGCATGAAAACGGATATATAGGACCTCTTAACCTTGAAGTGATCGGGGCAAGAGAGTATAGTTTAGAGCAGTGTTGCACGATCGCTGCTGAATCTCGCGGACACATGCAAGCGTGTTTGCAGGCATGTGGCGTGCGTTAAGCACAATATGGAGACGAGAAGTGAGACGACATTATGGCAAATTTAGTAATTGCTGGACATAGTCCTTTAACGACTAATATTTAAGAATGAATGAGACATTTCACAACGAGCGAGGTGACCTCGCCCCTACGCTGGGGATGCTTCATCATCTGTGTATCGGGTGAAATGTCTCATTCATTTGTCACTTTACTATATTTGGCAAAGAACGGGCAATAAATGGTTTCCCTTGGTGGATGCGCGTTTGGCATTCACATTAAACGCTCGAACTTCTGATAACGAGCAAAATGCGTAAGTCCTGCAAATGTTCCTTTTACATAGTCGACTGCGTTTTTGAAGATAGCAACACCGTCCCCTTCATCGGGTAAGTCTTCTCGTGTCCAACGTGGGTGATTCCACTTTGTCAGAAACCTTTCAGGGTGCGGCATTAAACCGAATATCCTACCTGTCCTATCACAGATACCAGCAATATCAGCATCAGAACCGTTCGGATTGTTCGGATAATTATTGTTGTCGGAAGGATACTTAGAAGATCTATCATATCTGAATACAATCTGATTATGCGATTCTAATTCCGCTAACACATCCGACGGTGCCGTAAACCTACCCTCAGCATGTGCTACGGGGAGATAAAGGTGTGACTTGATTCCTCTTGTAAATACACAGGAACTCTGTTGCGTTTCCAGTTCTACCCACCGGCATTCAAACTTTGCCGATGTATTCATTGCTAAAGTAGCACGTTGTGGTATTACAGAATTACCGTTGTTGCCGTCCGCTACACCAGGTAGTAGACCTGTGCGAACAAGCACTTGAAATCCGTTACATATTCCAATGATGAGTTTGCCATCATCAACAAACTGCTCTAAAGCGGTTCTGATTTTGTGTTTCATCTCAACAGCAAGTAGTATTCCCGCTGCAATATCATCACCGTAAGAGAAACCACCTGGAATAGCGAGTATATGAAATGTGGAAAGATCTACCTTGCCTGAAATAAGATTCTGAATATGCACTAATGATGTATCCGCACCAGCAAGTTTAAATGCAACATCAGTTTCAACATCACAGTTTGTCCCCGCTGTTCGAAGGACAAGAACATTGGGTTTCATATTATCCTCCTAAAATGATATAGAATTAAATTGAGACTTTACCGCTAACGAACGACCGTTCGTAGTAGGGCAATTCATTGCCCGTTGTGGCAGGAAGTGCTCTGATGTTTTTGGGTGACACTATAATCAGTCATTAAAAAGTCAGTCATGTATGCAAAGGGGTCTGCCACGACGATTTCAGATCTTCAATTGACGTTCTGATGACCTGTTCTCCCTCTATACCATTGACAGTAAATGTTGGACTATCTGTTACACTTCCAAGACATCCAATTGATACTTCAGTCATGTGATCTTCAAAGTCGGTCTGTTTCTGTGGTTCAACTTCAACGAGAAAACGACTATTTGACTCAGAAAACAGCAGGAAGTCGTTAGACATAATCTCCTCACCTATAGGAATTGCATTGAGATTTAGTGAGAGACCGTACCCCCCTGCAAATGCCATTTCTGCTGCTGCGACACCGATACCACCCTCTGAACAGTCATGGCAGGATCGGACAAAATCTTTGTCAATAGCAGCACTCAGTTTTTGCATCGTCAACTTACCCGCTTCGGTTCGAACAATGGGTGCCTTGTTGCCGATATACCCGTGTATGCTGAAGTAGTGTGAACCCCCCAATTCAGCGTAAGTATTACCCACAACATAAATCAGATTACCCGGCTTTTTGACATCCATTGTAACAGCTTTACGAACATCAGGCATGACACAGATTGCCGAGATTAACAGCGTTGATGGTATAGCGCGTTGTTCACCTATTGTGGTATCACGATACTCGTTATAGAGACTGTCTTTACCAGATATGAATGGCGTGCCGTAAGCAGTAGCAATGTCATAGCATGCTTTTGCAGCTCGTACTAACGCACCGAGTCTATCAGGTTTATCGGGGTTACCCCAACAGAAATTGTCTAATAGTGCGGTTTTTTCAACCGTTCCACCGACTGCGACAATGTTTCGAAGTGCTTCATCAATTGCGGCGGCTGCAGTGATGTATGGGTCAACATCACTGTATTTAGGGTTGATGCCATTTGATATGATCGCCGCATTCGGACTACCAATGATTGGCGTTACAACACATGCATCGCTCGGTCCATCATTCTCAGTACCTACGAGAGGTTTGATAACAATTCCACCTTGTACTTCATGGTCATATTGCCGGATAACATGTTCCTTGCTTGCTATATTTGGACATGCAAGCAGACGCAATAGGTCTTCGGTGTAATCATCTGTCTGTTCATCTCGTGAAGACATTTCTGGGTGTTGAGGTGAAGTCCAAATTGCCTTTTTGACATGTTGCGGTAATCCTTTGTGGAGGAACTGCATATCTAAATCCGCGATGATCTCTCCTTCATAGAAGACCTGCAATCGTTTAGAGTTAGTGAAACTGCCGAGTACCGTTACTTCTACCATCTCATCTTCACAAATCTGCATGAGTTTGTTAATGTTTTGAGGCGGAACAGCGATGACCATACGTTCTTGTGCTTCTGATAGCCAGATTTCCCACGGTGCTAAACCTTCATATTTGAGTGGGATGTTCTCTAGGTGTACCTCTGTCCCTATATCTTCTCCCATTTCACCGACAGCAGATGAGAAACCACCAGCACCGCAATCTGTGATGGAACGGTATAAGTTTTGATCGCGTGCTTGTAGGAGTGCATCAACGATCTTTTTCTCCATAATCGGATTGCCTATTTGAACAACACTGCCGAGGCTTTCAGAGGTGTCATCCAATTCTGTTGATGAGAAAGTAGCACCGTGGATACCATCGCGTCCGGTGCGTCCACCGACAGTAACGACTAAATCTCCCGGTTCAACAGATTTGTCACATCGATTTTTCGGTATGAGACCGACGTTTCCACAGAATACAAGTGGGTTTGCTGTATAGCGGGTATCGAATAGGATAGCACCGTTTGCCGTTGGAATTCCCATTCTGTTGCCGTAGTCACGAACACCTGATACAACACCTTTGAAAACGCGTTTTGGATGGAGTGTGCCTTTTGGCAGGTCTTCATAACGTGTATCGGGCAATCCAAAACAGAACACATCTGTGTTGAGTATCGGTTTAGCACCGAGACCTGTTCCGAGGGAATCCCGAATTACACCACCGAGACCTGTTCCTGCGCCGCCGTAGGGTTCTATTGCAGATGGATGGTTGTGGGTTTCTACCTTGAAGACAAGATTGTATGTGTCATCAAATTCTATGATACCAGCATTATCTACGAACACAGAGACGCACCAAGGTTTGTTAATTTCCTCAGTTGCGCGCTGGATATAGGTTGGAAAGAGACCGTCAATTTTTTCTGTTACCTTACCATCTTCAGTATAGAGAATAATGCTTTTAAAGGTTTTGTGAACACAATGCTCAGACCATGTTTGCGCGAGTGTTTCAAGTTCAACATCGGTTGGGTTTCGTTGCAGTTTTGCAAAGTGTGTCTGAATTGCGTGCATCTCATCCAAATTGAGTGACAGTGTCCCTTCACGACTAATCCGCATCAACTCGTCATCATTCGCATTTAGAATTTGGAACTCGTTAACCTTACTGGACATTACTTTCTCCACAATTTAGGCATTGTTTTCTGATTGTATTGTGCTACAAATCATTTGCGTCAAAGCAACGATATGAACTTATATTTAAGGAGTAGGCAGTCAGCTTGCACTTAATTTATCAATTGTTGCTTTTATAGCCTGTTCTGATTGGTCTATGCCTATCCACTTTCTATTTAGCAGATGTGCAGATTTCAGGGTTGTTCCTGAACCACAAAAACAATCCAGAACTATACTTTCAGGATTAGAAGAAGTTCTGATAATTCGGTCTAACATGTCTGGATTTTTTTTCCGTTGGATAGGTTGGGGATTGAGGGTCTTTGTACTCCCAAATATCCTGAACTCTTTTACCTATCTGTTCATCCGCAAAGATTATTTTTCTTGGGTTTCCCCTTGATGACCACTCTATCAGTCCAACCTTATCCCATTTTTCTAAAGTCTGCACATCTGTGATAACACTATGATTTTAAATTTTTATTCTGCCTTGGGCGTAATTCTTGATGACTTCAGGATAGAGTTTGTGTTCTTCAATTTGAATGCGATGATGTAAAGTTTCTGCATCGTCATTGTCATAGACAGGGACAGTTGCTTGTGCTATGATGGGTCCTGTGTCAACACCTTCATCTACAAAATGGACGGTTAGTCCTGATACTTTTACGCCATAAGCTAAAGTATCAGCAACGGCATTTGCTCCTGGGAAAGCGGGTAATAGGCTGGGATGGATGTTTATGATTTTGTTTTGGAATTGTCGGACGAAAGGGGGTTGAAACAGTTTCATATACCCAGCAAGTACAATGAGATCGACACTATAATCTTGAATTTGCTTAGCTATTGCTGCGTCAAATTCAACTCTATTTTTGAAATTTTGACTTCTGATGATTTGCTGTGGTATTCCGGCACGTTTTGCTCTTTGTAATGCATAAGCATCGTTGCGGTCACTTATCACAACAGCAATTTCTATATGACAATTCTTGTCACTATGCAATTGATCAATTAGGTTCTGAAGATTTGTTCCATCTCCGGATGCAAGGACAGCAATTTTCACTTTTTGTCTATTTCCTAATTCGTAATGAAATTACTTTCATCCCTTTCGTAAAAGGTTTCCACGCGGGTCCCGGTGCAATAAGGAAATTGCACTTATCGGACCGGGAACATCCTTACCAGATGGTGTTATTCTTCGTATGCCCTTTTGGAATAGGTACCCAAATACCACCTGTTTCGGATGTCACCTTTTGTTGGAAGTCATCAATAGTTCCGAGAACACTGACCACTGCATGTTTTTCGCGTAAAAGCTGTATCGTACCAGCAGAATTCTTTTCACTAATGGGTTCATCAGTAATGATAATTATGTTCAGTTGAGCTCTCGGACGGAGTTTTATTTTTCTCAATCCTTCAGCAATGGCATATAGCAGACTCTCATCTTCTTGGCACGGTAGTTCTGTGATTTTTCTAATTTGTTGAAGCGTCTGTGGTGGATTGAATACATTCACTCTATTGAAATTTACGCTTTTTCTAAACCGGACAACGCCTATCTGATAGTTGATGAGTGCATTATCCCAATCGCGCATCCATAGTTCTAACTGATCTAAGATGTCCGGTACTTTTTCTTCCATGCTTTTGCTACCGTCAATGAATAACAGAACATCCACTGGTGCATTTTGTGTATATTTTAGGAGTTGTTTGCCGATACTATGTGCGTCCTGCCATTTTGCATGTCTGAGCATTCGGGCCGCTTGCATAGCTGTAAGTGTTCTATTCTGGCTTGAAGAGGACTTTTGTTGTTGGGGATTTTGTGGTATAGCATGCCATTTTCCACCTGTTTCTTGTGCAATCAATTGGTGTCCCTTGTTCGGTATACCGAGTATATTTACATATATTCCGAATTCACGACAGAGCGCGATAGCGTCTTCAAGTGTTCTATTCTTAAGACTTTCTAAAGGTTCGTCCGTTACGATAATGAAGTGTTTTTTGGATGTTGCACGAAAATTGAGTTCTTGAACAGTCTGTGCAACAGCATCCAATGCTCTCTCATCACCACGCGGTATGATGGATAATAGGTTCAGTTTGTAATCTTTCAGTTTATCTGTTAATTGGTGTACTTTAATTACATTCCTATTCTGTCGTGTGGCAAATTCTGTTAGTCCGAGTTCGTAATCTATATCCGAAGCTTCATAGACATCAATCATATCCGTTAAGTGGTCAGCAACACCTTTTATGTTATCGCCCATACTACCACTTGCATCAATGATGAAGACGACATCTATCGGTCCACCTTCGCTTGTTTCAACAATTTCATCTGCGAGACTCTTCATAACATTTTCAAAGGGGATATAGGGCACTTCTGGTTGGTCCCCACCGAGGTCACCAATTTCCGTGGGTGTATCTACATCATCACCATCAATGTTTGTTGTGATGTTGAGTGTAGAAGGAATACCTTGTCTTTGGATACCTGGTGCCCCCGATTTTTTTGTGCCGAATGCTCCTCCTAAGGTGGGTCCTGTAGTTTCTGTTCTTGACAAACCTTCTTCTACTTCCCGTAGTTTGCGAAGTGCAGTGCTAACATCTACGTTTACATCCGGTTTTATTTCTGTGCTTTTTAGTCGTGGCTGTTCAGCCATCATTGGTTCAGTAGATGATAATTGTGGTTGAAATGTAACTTCAGGCGTAATAGACTTTACTTTGATCTTCCTAACTTTTGCTGTTTCGTCTGGTGTGGTTCTGTATAGTTGGCGTATGGGTGTTTTGATTGGCAGTTTCGTCTTTATTTCCTTCGGTATTGTCGTAATTGTTGCATCAAGTTTATCCTGCACTGCATAAGGGTTTTCAGTGCGCACAGTAAAGAAGAAGAGTGCAATCAGCATGATGACATGAAGTATCATTGAGAGTATGAGTGCATTACCTGTGATTGACTTTATAGTTTTCTTAGCAAAAATGTTCATGATTTTATCTCCATTTAACGAGTTGTTAAAATACGTTTCGATTCCTCTTGCTGAATTACTTTGAAGGTAATGAGTTTATGGTACTGTGTTTCTGTTGATTTGGTAATAAATTGTGGGAAAGGATTGAAATCTTTTATGCTGGCTGAGTAGAGTGTTGCGCCAACCATGACAAATACTGCAAATATGAAACCAAACATAAATATGTGATTATATGCACGGACTTTACCACGCATCCATAATTGCATATTTTCAATGTGTGAACCGATACGATTTATATTTGATTCTTTGATTCTTTTAGTCTTCTTAATGTTTGCAGCTTGATCTAAGACATTAGAAAGAAAAGTGCCGGAAGCCTTTACAAGTTCCACAGACTTTAAGAGTTTATCTGTTTGTTGAATTGATTGTAATCGTGATTTACACATGTCACATTGGTGTAGATGTCTTTTCATTATATGTCGTTTCCATACTGGCATCTGTCTATCAAAATAAGCGGAGAGTTGAGGAGCAGTGTTATCACATTCAGTCCTAATAGATTTCTTCATTGTTGCTATCTCCTATTCCAAGTTTGATGAGTATATCTTTGATGTTTTGCCGTGCTCTGTGGATAAGTGATTTCACTGCCCCTATTGAACAGTTTAGTATTTTGGCGATTTCTTCGTAACTCAACTCTTGATATGTGACAAGCGTTAATGCGGTGCACTGATTTTCTGGTAGCATTTTCATTGCCTTCTTTACTATTTGTTGTCGTTCTTTTCTCTCTAATAGTAAATCTGGTTGTAAACTTCCATCTATCATGTATACGGAGTGATAGACATCCTCATTTTCATCAGCTAAATCACCTAAAAAGTATGTGGTCCGTCTTGTTCGGTTTCTAATTTCGTTTCGAGTTAGGTTTGTAGCAATAGTATACAACCAACTTTTGAAGGATGCTTTTACTTCATAGCGACTTGCATTTTTGAAGACACGTAGAAATGTTTCCTGAGTTAAGTCCTCTGCGCGATGATAGTCGTTGATTCTGAAATGGATATAATTGATGATGGCATCCTGATGTCTTCTCACTAGAAGTTCAAACGCTCTCATATCTCCCTTTTTGCAGTCCATCATCAAGTCTTCATCTGAAACAAACACGATTTACTCCTGTTGGAGAGGCATAAAAGATGGAAGAATGGCAAATCACGAATTTATTTGTTCTTTTTGCTATTTAGTTATCTGTATTCTATTCGTCATTTGAAGTATCTCTTTCTTGGTTGTCTGATGCTAAGGAATCCTTCAACTTAAGTATCATTGCTCTTTTATAAGCATCAACTGCTTCTTGTCGTTTTCCCTTGAGAGAATAAACTTTCCCGAGTTCAGAATGTAGTTCAGGGTTATCAGGTGCATTCTGTATTGCTGCTTGATAAACTCTAATGGCATCATCATAGCGTTTAAGCAAGCGGTATGTCTCAGCTAGATTGGTATATACCGTTAGTTCACTCGGTTCACAGATGATGGCATTTTTATAGGCATCTATTGCTTTTTCATAGTCCTCCAACATAAAATAAACTAATCCGAGATGAAAATGCGCCTCTGCAGAACGGTTGTTATGTTGGATAACTTGTAGAAATTCTTGTATTGCTTTTTTATAGTCTCGACCATTCAACGCTTCTGCCCCCTGTTTAAGATGTTTGGCTGCGGTTTCGTGTAAATGAATATCTATACGTCCTTGTTGAACAAATTGGTTCTGCAATCTTTCTGATGATATAACTCCCCCTGTCAGTATGATGGGTGAATTATCGGATACACCTTCATCGGATTCTTGTATTTTCTGTATTTCAGTATCTTTCATTCATATCTCCATCCTTAATTGAACAATTGGACAACAAGTACGGTTATAGTATTTATATTAACACCTAAAGCGTGAAAAAGTGCCAATTAAATTGTCTATCGGTATTATTCTGTCTGGGAGACCCAGCTTGAATATTCTGTCTGGGAGACCCAGCCCCTACGAATGTTCTTTAACGATATAATCGGTAACGATATAATCGGTAACGATATAATCGGTAACGATATAATCGGTAACGATATAATCGGTAACGATATAATCGGTAACGATATAATCGGTAACGATATAATCGGTAACGATATAATCGGTAACGATATAATCGGTTAGGGAAATCTAACCCTATACGTTTGTTTTAGAAAGCAACACGAAATCCTATCACGAATTCTGCATAGTCTTTGCTAAAAAAATCATAATGAATACAAGTGCTGTAATCGTGGTTATAATACCAGGATCCACCACATGCGACATTGAAATTCTCTTCATTATCGTAGGAAGTGGATGTCCATTCCCAGACATTTCCCATCATATCATAACACCCGAAAGGACTTTTTCCGTCCACAAATGTACCAACTGGTGTAGTTCCTTCTGTGCCAAGTTCTGCGGTATTGCATCTGGGTTTATCTATTTCGTACCCCCAAGGAAACGTTCTATCATCATATCCGCGTGCAGCATATTGCCATTCTTGGAATGTTGGTACTCTTCCTCCAACATACTCAGCAAAAGTTGCCGCATCCTTGTAACTGACCCAGACGATAGGATGGTCGCCCTTTCGTCCGTAAATCTCATAATTCAATTTGCAGTTCTTAACCCAGTCATTCGGTGGTTGATGTCCTGTCTCTAGAAGAAAGTTTAGATATTGTGCGTTTGTTACAGGATATATACCGATTTGATATGCCTCAATCTTAAGTGGTGTGCATTCTTCACCTATAAGAACAGTCCCTGATGGTATATTAACCGTTGCATTTAATACCTGTAGAGCAACTTCACGGATGTTTTCATCCGTGTGTGCAAGTGCATGTCCAATTGGTGAAATTACTTCTCCTGCAGAGGGTAGTATGATTTGTGAAGTTTTTTCCCATCCTAATTCTGTTCCCAATAGGAGTTTAACTGCATCATATAGTGAATCCTCGTAGTGCCAAGTCCAGAAATCTTGAAGTAACAGTTGGAACGCATCGGATGAATTGCTTTCAAGTAATGATATTCTTGTCGTTTTCGGTTTTTTGATATCTAAAAGCATATTCTTTTTAAGATGTCCGCACAATCTAACAGAATGTGCTACAAACGTTGCAAAATATAAGGACCGATATTATTGAGATATTATACCATATTTGGTATTGTTATGCTACAATGATGATTATGCAGTTTTTCGTTGGCTAACCCTCTTTTTCTTAACGTACATTAACCTAATTTTGTGAAAATTTCAACCTTTTTCTTGGGGTGCGTAAGGTAATTGTCCCCGTTTTTTGTCTGAAGTACGGATTACACGGATTACGCGGAAGGTCTTTTCAATCATTTAATATGAAAATGTTTGCTAAACATAGACTACACAAGGGTTCATCAAATAATATCGAAAAATGCAAATTTAAAGTGCGGAATGTAGGATATTAAATAATGAGTTATCAATTTTCCGATTTTCCTGCAGGTGTCAAACCTTTAGGGGCGGGATCTTCCCGCCCCTAAAGGTTTGACACCTGCAAATTTAATATTCAAACTTGCTTACGGCAAGCGACTAATCTTGCCGTTTTAACGCTCCCCATTGCGTTGTGAGTTTGTTTTTGGCAGACACTAATCCTTTTAGTTTCGTTGTTGCCAGTCTGTACCGTTCACCTGAAAAAGAGACATCTTCTATTTGATAGTAATAGACGACTCCCGGTTTTGCGGTTGTATCTATCCATTCATAAGTCTGTCGTTCAGCTGTTGAACCGGCACCTTGTATCAACTGGGTGTTGATGCGTTTGAAGTGTCCATTGCGTGTTTCACTGCGTAGGATATGAAATCCTGCGTTGTCGAGTTCGGCTTCCGTTGTCCATTGAATAAGGACTTCGCCATTTTCCATAATCGGACGGAAGAAAGAGAGTAAGACAGGCATCATCGTGTTTTCTGTATTCAGTGGGGTGCTGATATCGTCTTCACTGCCGAACCATGTTATTTTGGCGAGATCATCAAGGTTTATGTCCGCTGCATGTTTCCATGCATAATATGTCGTATCAGATGTTTCATCTCCCCCAAGAGAAAGAACCGTTCCCTTCTTATCGGTTGCATCACCTGAACTATCACGTGTTGGCATACCGGTGCGTGGGGTGCCGTCGGTATTTTTCAGACGTATCAATGATGTGCGGTGACCGTCTTCTGTTAACTCGGTAGGCCAGTCAAAACCGACAGGATCATCATGACCTATCCCTTCATCAGGATCAGCTGCTGTTCCATCCAAGTTGCCGACACTGTCAGAAAC
This sequence comes from Candidatus Poribacteria bacterium, assembly GCA_965208245.1. Lineage (GTDB taxonomy): Bacteria > Poribacteria > WGA-4E > WGA-4E > WGA-3G > MSPOR6. The sequence goes on along the minus strand of OZ242325.1, from coordinate 2,342,880 downwards.
GTTTCCTTGACTATCCGTTATTTTGATAGTGAATCCGCCTGAAGCATTTAAGAAGAGGTTGCCGCGTTTAATCATACTGAAGGAACGTCTGTGCGTCTCCCAGAGCGTCGCAACCCGCGTAGATGGAAAATCGGATGCACCCGAATTCCGATCCGCGAAAGCAGCAATCAACACCTTCTGCCGTGGTGGAATATACTGAAACCACTCACTCAGGTCAACTTCAACGTGCAAGTTGCGTCTGATACGTTTCCATGAGCCTGAATTATGGTTCTCAATTGTCATTTTCCATGCAGTGAGGGCACCATCACCATCGGGGTCTTCTAAACTAATCGCTTCTGATTGAGAGGTGTTGTGCAGTTCTATCCATTGTGCGTTTTTGCCGTTATTTGTTGTTAGCATCAGTTCACTGACAATAAACCGACCTGTCTTGAGATCGGAGACGTTGGATGCAACAACATTCGGATACCCCGGCGTGCCGAGGTGTCCCCCGTCATCCGTAATGTCGCTGTCGTAGCCGATACCTGTGAAAGGTGCAGGATCGAAACTGTGAACTTCAAACCCGTGTTTATTGACATTGCGTGCGTGCACTGTGCCTTCATTGAGCGTGCGATCGTATCGTAGCAGTATTTCCCCTGTCTCCTCGCGTCCGTTTAGGGGAAATACTGTAGTGTGCCAGAGATCACCACCCTCCGTGCCATCCTTATTCTTCTCTTTAGGCAGGTTGATTTCGTTCTCATCTATCTCCAAAGTGATAGATGCAGGTCCAGCAGCATCCTCTATCTGGTATCCTGTGTTATAGACGTTGGTGCCATCTTTGACATCCCAGGGTTTACCGCTCCGTAGGATCAGCAACCAGTCGTTATGATTTGGCAGGGCGATGCCTGTGCTTGTGAATCCGTAGTTGGTTTCACCTTTCATAATAAGGTAAGAGATACGTTCATCTGCGCCTTCGGCTTGTGACTCTATATTCATCTGGACATTATGTCCCGTAGCGAGTGCAGTGTTTGCAGGGTCCCTATTCACGAGTAAGAGGATACCACCAGCGGGGATAGATATATCGGGAAATCGGATGATTTCCGTTTCGTCATTATATTCAGTGACGATGGACAAAGCCCATTTATCAAGCGATTGCGGACTATCACTGATATTGAGCAGCTCAAGCCAATCATTTTCACCGGATAGATTTGCGATCTCATTTATGACGATCTTATCCTTTGCGGGAATATCAGCACCATGCTTTGTCTGCAAAACCGTGTCAGTATCGCTGTTAGAAGGCAAAGCCGTGTCAGTATTACTGCCAGAAGGGCTAGGATCCCTAATTACTTGTCTATAGACCCAGGGTTTAATCTCTATCAGTTGACCTTGCACAAGTTGTATGGGATGATACCCTATAATTTCCAAAGTTTCAGGTATCACAGTGGTACCTAACATAGACAACTTCCATTCTGTGTGCATGAGGTCAACAGCTTCTAGGCTACTCCATTCACCTGGTACGATTTGCTTTCCAAGATCATAAGTAAAATCAATTAGTTTAGGTTCCGGAAAAGCAGGACCACTATAATAGATAGTAATGTCAATGTCGTATGTTCCATCCTCATTATCAACATGATTAAAATAAGCATGAGAAGCAGTAGCGGGAATTTCTATAATTTGCGTTAATGTGTTTTTGAAGAGAGCAACCTCTGGAAAATCTCTAAAACGAAGGGTGGAAGGCAGTTCAGTCATATCTAATAAAGAAAATCTATAAAGTGGTTGATAATCGTCTACCCGTTCATGCTGCATACTAGATATGAGTTGCCCGCTATTAATGGTAAAGTCTGCTGCTGTCAATGGAGGGTACGGTGGCACATTGAAGAGCATGTAAAAACCGACATCATGACTCTCAGGTGGACCTTGGGGAAGTATAGCTAATGGAATTAGTAGGGATGTTTGATATGTTAAATCGGATTTATCGTCGAATATTATTCCTATTTGCCCATCCTGAATAAGAACCCCTACATAGTCCTTATATTGTAAACTTTCAGGCAATATATTGGAAAATATATTGATTTGATACGTTCTATCGCTGGTTGGATTGAAATTAAAATCTCCAGGCAGTGGGAGTCCACCGTTGATTGTCCAATCTGACCATGTCGGTTCAGGGAAAGGGGGGTCAACAAATCTAATCTCAATAGTTGAATGTACATCAGCAAAGACGTTAGTTTCAACATAAGCTAATGGATTGGCTAATGGATTTAGGTTAGTAATATCATCGGGCTGATTATTATCCGGAATATTGATATCAGGCAAACCGAAATCTTCAATTGTTTCTGTTTGGCCATGATTGATAAAAACCTCTGCATAATGCTTATATTGTAAACTTATAGGTAATGAACCTCCGGAAGGTATATTGATTTGATACGTTCTATCGCTGGTTGGATTGAAATTAAAATCTCCAGGCAGTGGGAGTCCACTGTTGATTGTCCAATCTGACCATGTCGGTTCAGGGAAAGGGGGGTCAATAAATCTAATCTCAATAGTTGAATGTCCCTCAGGAAAGACGTTAGTTTCAACATAAGCTAATGGCAAAGCCATTACTGAAAATAAAGTAAACGCTAACACTAAAATGACTATTAACAGAGCACATAATGAAGTCCAATAATATTTTGAATATCTCATAGTTTATTAAAACCTTTTTAATACCTTCGCCAAAAATTGGCATGTTGTTAGATTGTGCGGGTTGTCCAACCCTTTTCTGAAACTGGACGGAAGAGAGAGAGAGAGAGAGAGAGAGAGAGAGAGAGAGAGAGAGAGAGAGAGAGAGAGAGAGAGAGCGTAACGGATAATGGCGTTCCACTTGTATGAAGCGGTGTGCCGATCTGTGTTGTTATATTTAACGGTGACGTTGGAAGGGGGGGGGGGGGGGGGGGGACTCAAAATCGATGTTAATGCAACAACATCAACGAAGACATCAACACAATGTTCGCTCAGACAGTAGACATCTGGTGCATATATTTGGACAGCATGATGGTTACTTTTTCGGCTTTTCATTGTTCCCCGCTCAAAAAAATACAAAACTGAATACTAAAAGCAAATTAGGTATGTTCTTTTTCCTTGCTAAATTGTGGTGCATCACACCCAATATCTTAAATTTTAACAGATTTAACAAATGGTGTCAATAAAATTTTGATTCCAACCAGGGTTTTTCAGTTTTAGGTGATTCTGAAGAATTACGCAACAAGCGTTAATGTATTGAATTTGTCCGTAGGTTGGGTAGAGTGTAGCGACCCCCGACACGCTCAAGCTTCTGTCGGGGGTCGCTACACTCTACCCACTAATAATGATTAACAATACGTAAGTCCTGACAGATAAAATATGACGTTAGGATATGACAGACTATTTCCGACAGATCATTGCAGAAATCCAACAGAAAGAATTGAGCATGGGTATGTAACGGATGATAAGGTCATCAACGCTTCTTAAAACCTTCAGTGTCCAACGATAGAGGGTTGGTATTGGTATACATCTTTTCCAGATGAGTGCAGCAAGGGACATGAGATGGAATTCACGATGTTCCATTTCTTTGAAGTTATCACCAATTGCATGTATGTCTGCAAGTGAGAAATAACGGAGTTCACGTGAGTATTTTAGGAACAGTTTGCGATACAACCAGACGGCCGGATGATATTGCATATTCTCAATGAATATTGCTTTACCGCCCGGTTTAAGAACTCGATTGCACTCTCTTGATACTTCTGCATGATCAGTAAAAACTAAAACAGATTTAGAAATGATGATGTCAAAAGTGTTGTCTGGAAAGGCAAGTTCTGTTGCATCCATCAGTAAGAAATCAGTTGCATTGGCTACATTATGTTGTAACGTTCTCTCCCTTGCTTCTATCAGACGGAAAGGCAACAGATCAATACCTATGACGAAGGCACCGCGTTTAGCTAACATTGTTGCAGTTCCACCTGTACCAGTGCCTAACTCCAGAATCTTCTTTCCTTGTAGATCACCCATCTGGGGTAATATGTATTCAAAGATCGGTAGATAATAATCTTCCCACCAGAGTAGTAGTTCTACTTCAACGGAAGTATCGTCAGTATTTGTTTTTGAAGCATCAGGTTCACTCAAACCTATATTTTCCCCATTTTTCTGAGATTCTCAATGCATTTTTCGGCACATTCCAGTGGCGGGAAGGCATAACTCTCTTGTTCGACGATATACCATTCAGTACCGCCAACGGTTTCACAAGCGTTGAATATATCCTCCCAAGGAATATCTCCCTCTCCGATCACCGCTTTATTATTTGTAGCGGAGAATTCTTTGATATGTACTAACTTGTATCTACCGGGGTATTTCTCAATGAAGGACACATTGTCTGCGCCCGCGCGAAGGACATGCCCCGTGTCAATTTGCAGGACGACATCTTCGTTGGTATTGCTTGCGAATGTATCCCATGGTATTTCACCATCAATTGGCTTAAACTCACCCGTGTGATTGTGATAACCTGTGAACATACCTTGGTCTTTAATTTTCTCAGCGATGTTGTTAAATATGCCTGCTGTGTTTTTCCAGGCTTCATTAGATCCGGTATATTCACCACCCAATCCTGGTACAATCAGATATGGGTTGCCGAGGGTCTTATTGAACTGTACTGTTTCAGCGAGTCTATCGCCAAGTAGTGTATTCAGGCCGGTATGTGTTCCAATGATCTTTAGTTCGAGGTCGTCACACATTCCTCGTAATTCTTCGGCTGATCGGTCATAATATCCTGCGAATTCGACACCTTCGTATCCCATCTGTGCGACTGCTTGTAGTGTGAGAGATAGGTCTTTTGCACAATCATCTCTAACAGAATATAACTGTAATGCTATTGGTATTCTTTCGTTCAATTATGTTTTCCTTTATATCGTAAGTAATATGCGGGCGGGGAAAACCCACCCCTACGAACACATTGTTCCAAAAATGGGCCGGTAGGTGCGATTTCCTAATCGCACCGGGTTTAGGATATTGAGAATTACCGAAATATCTCGAATTTTCCTACGAGACTTCAATAGTTTCAATCCATTGGTAAAGTTATTGCTTTACCCGTATCCGATGAGACTAATCCAGCTTCTAATATTTCTTGTGCATCCCGACTAATGTAGGGACAACACAATCCATCAATCGGTTCACCTGTTTCCAGACAATGAATTAGGTATTCTGCTGCATTTCTCTTACCTTCAGGCAGTGGTTCAGGTTCAATAGACTTGACATCTTCACCTGCGGGGGTGAGGTTAATGCTGTTTCCCGATACTGTCAATGCTCCTTCTGTTCCATATACAACTGGATTAGGTGTAACACAACCTATCTTTTGTGTCCAGGATGCTTCCGTTAGACCGAATGCGTTCCCGTATTTCATAAGAATAATAGCATTGTCATCGGGTAGGGGATAATCTTTGACGAAAGTTCCTCGGAATGCTGTCACTTGTTCGGGAAGACCGATCAGATATGCACACATATCGGCACAGTAGCAGCAGTAATCCATCAGTGCACCCGCTCCGTTTTTTTCTTCGTCGTATAACCATTCATAGAAGTAGCGTGAACAACCGATCTCTTTTGGTCCGTTGTGTGCAGAACGCCATTTGAAATAGAAGACATCACCGATTGCTCTATCTTTGATAAGTTTCATTGCAGGATTCAATGCAGGATTCCAGGCGGTGGGCCAATTGATCATGAGTTTAGTACCTGCATTTTCGGATGCCTTGAGCATCTGATCTGCTTGAGCCAGACGTGCGGCCATTGGTTTTTCTGAAACGACATGGATACCTTTTGCGGATGCGGTTTCAACGATTTCTGGTCCGGCACTGTTCTCAGCACACGCTTGGACGATATCTAATTCTTCTTTATCGAGCATTTCTTGCCAGGAATCATAGACGTTATCAATACCGCTTTCGCTTTTGAATTGGTCTCGTAATTCAGCGTTGATGTCTCCTGCAGCGATGATCTCGACATTTGGGTGTGCTTTCCATCGATTCAGTTCACCCCAGACGTGGTCATGTACGAGCGAGGCGAAGCCGACGCGATATGTTTTTGACATAAAATGTATCTCCTTTGTATTATTTGCCTAGTTACATATTCTATTTTTCTGCGCGAACGACGATTTTTATTGCTGTTTCACCGTCAAGACGGTATCCACCATCAAGTGCCTTAAATCCATCTTCAACCTTTGATAGTGGTAACTGATGGCTCACCATATCAGCGAAAGGCAGTTCGCTTTTTTCGAGGAGTGGTAGTCCTCGGACGAAGTGCTCATATCGGCTTCCCCAGATCGCTTCTACGCGTAGGTTTTTCCGCATCAACAACTGATTGATGTTAAAGTCTATTGAACCCATATCAACAAAATGTCCGACTTCAACGAAGGTGCCGTTGCGTCGCGTATATCCTAAACCTTCTGGCGTTGCTGGTAGGAAACCTGCACATTCAAAGACGGCATCAGCTCCCTCTTTTCGTGGTGTTTCAGCTTTAACGTATTCTGTTCTTTCCTCAACAGTGGTGATCTTTTCGATATCGATTGTTACATCGGCACCGAGTTTTTTGGCAAGTTCTAACCTACCTGCGGGACCTCCGACATTGATTATCTTACCAGCACCACTGAGTTTTGCACAGGCAACTGTCACCAACCCGATTGCCCCTGAGCCCTGAACGACTATGGTATCCCCCAGTTTTATGTCCCCCCGCATGACGGCATGCACGCCGACGGTGAAAGGTTCGGTTAGAACTGCAACTTCAGGTGTCGCAGTTGTCTTCATATAGCAGGTATTGGGATATGTAAGGTACATGTAATCAGCGAAGCCGCCGCGGAAATGTGGTGTTTCATCTGGATTCCACTGGAATCCGTAGCCGCCATAGTCTGTTCCTGGTGCAAAAATGAGTCTATCTCCTTCTTTGATGGGGTTACCGACGTAGTCAGTTTCGACATTGTCGCCTATTGCTTCAACAATACCGACATTCTCATGTCCTAAGAGTATTTCAGTTTTGAATCCGTTTTGCCAGTTATGAAGGTCAGTTCCACAGATTCCCGCCAATTCCTGCCGCAAGAGTATTGTATTCGGTTCAGGTTCCGGTATAGGATATTCGCGTATCTCAAAATCTCGACCGTGAGCAATTACCGCTCTGCCCGTGCAAGGCATAACTATCTCCTCTATTTTTTGTTCTGAATCCTGGTCAGTGCGGATTTCATATTGATGCAGGACACCGATTGCGTAATCTGCTACACTCAATAAGGATTCTTCAACGATATTTCTTACTTTTTCGTGATGGATATTATAAACAGCACGATGATTGTAGCAATCGTAATCCAGAGCCAATTTGCTTTGAATATCTCAAAAAAAATATTAAATCCGATAAAAACAAGTACTTCAATACCGACGATTGCGAGTGCTTTCCCCCAAGGAAAATCGGCACTATGTCGTTTTTTCAGTCTATCTGCAAAGACCCAAGAGATTATCAGCGTTCCTGCTATAACAACGACAAGCAGTAGATTAACAAGTCCTTGAATTCCGCTCAGTAAAGTTACCATTTTAGTTTACTTCCTATATGTATGTTTAACATATTAGAGTCACCGTAAAAGGAAAAGGATAGTATGTAAATGTGGGTTTGGAAATAAAGAACGAGTTTATGGTATTTACAATACCTTCGCCATTTTTGCATACTTCAGTTGAATGAGAACATAGTGTTGATCTAACATTGTCCTGCAATATTGTAGTATTACATGAATAAAAACAACTTATTGTTTAGTTTTTCCAACTTGTATACGTTCCGGATGACTATATATTGCCATGCGTTCTCCTCGCATGAAACCGATCAGCGTTATGTTTCCTTCTTCTGCTAAGTCTACCGCGAGCGTAGATGCAGCTGAAACAGCGACAATAAAAGGTGTTCTTGCAAAAAGTGCTTTCTGCACGATTTCAAAGCTTGCGCGTCCACTTACCATCAGAATGTGTCTATCAAGCGGCAACATGTCGGACAACAGTGCTTGACCAATGACTTTATCCACGGCGTTATGTCTACCGATATCCTCTCTAGCAATCAGCAGTTGACCATTTTCGTTGAATAATCCAGCAGCGTGGAGTCCACCCGTTTTCTCAAAGATCGCTTGTTTTTTTCTTAGTTTATCATTGAGTTTATAAAACAGTGCTTGCTTTAGACTGATGTCAGTCGCTAAAGGATCAACTTGAAGTTTTACAGATTCAATTGTCATCTTTCCACAGAGACCGCAACTAGCGTTGGCGTGGAAGTTCCTTTGCCAACCATCATGTTCTTCAAGGTCAAAGCCATTTTTTAGACGGACATTCACTATATTCTGAAACTCGGTAAAGTGTGTACTGTCAACATTTGTATCTTCACAATATGCAATGATTTCAATGTCATCCACTGATTCTATTAGACTTTCAGTATATAGAAATCCGGCGGCAAGTTCAAAATCGTGTCCGGGTGTCCGCATCACCACGATGAGGTTTTGTTGTGCAACGCGAATTTCCAGCGGTTCTTCAATGACTAACTCATCTTCTACCTGTTTTGATGTAGACTGATTCCAGCGTATGATCTGTTTTGTAGCTGTCTGTTGAAAAGTATTTTTAGAGTCTGTAGACATTGAGTTTACTCTTCAACCGTTTGACTGAGTTTTTCTTTTTCAATTGTAAGCATACCTTTTGATGTTCCTATCCATGCTCGATTCCTGTCTACTGCAATACATTGAACTACTGCGTTTGATAAGACAATTTCTGGGTACTTTATAATTCCGATGAAATCACTCAGTCGGCTGTCATAGATTGTAACGGAATCATTCATTGCAGCCCAGACTTGAAGATGTAAGGGTTTGGTATCGTCCTCATTTGCGTTATTTCTTATTGCAGTTTTTCCAGTCTGTCCTGTTACGTAAATATTGGACAGAAGTTTTTCTTCAGTAAAACCTGTTATAATTGGATAGGATTCACCTTTGCTACCGTCCCAATTTGCAAGGAAAAATCCGTTTTCACTTTCGTCTGCATTATACCATGAGAACAACATTTTTTCGTTTATTACTTCAAATCGGACGATCTGTGTATTGCGATCTATATCAACAAAACTCCTTTGTTGCCAATTTTCTGATCTGCGATCGAAGAAAGCGATATTAGCATCTGCTGTACCAACCCATACTGATTCTGGTGTAAGTGCAATTGAATAGATATCATCCGCTACATCACTGTTTTCTCTATAATGGGTTTGATTTTCAGAATCGAGTTCCCATCTCACCACCCCAGTATCTGTGGCGAACCAGATTTCTTCATCATCCATCTCAATATCGCGAATCCAGTTACTTGGAAAACCGTCTGTTAATGTGTAATTTCTCACTTGGTTGTTCTGTCGATTATAGTGTAGGATACCTTGATTTCGCGTCCCTACCCAGACACTTGTTTCGTCAACAGCAATAGAACGAACATCTGGAACAGTTGGCAGATGTTCATTTATCAAGAGTGCAACAGCTTCACTTGCACTCCATTTCCCTGTGTGATCAGTGACTATCTGTGCAATTCCTTTTGGTGTCCCTATCCAGAGAGAATTTCCATCTACGACGACAACCTGTATATTTATATCAGGCAGATTGTGTGTGTAGATGTTCCATGCAGTTGCTTGTATGACTTCATCTACTTTTGCGATGAGTTCAGGATCATTGCTTTTCTCTCGTGCGCGTTTTGCTTCGTTGATTGCTTCATCAGGGTTGCCAATCTGTAGGTATATAACAGCACGTTTTAAAAGTGCATCATCTAACCATTCACTTTCTGGATAGTTGTTGGCGAAGTTCTTTAGTGTGGATAGAGCATTTTGGAATTCACCTTTCTCTGCTTGCGCTAGTCCTATCAGGTACACAGCTTCTTCGTGTTCAGGTGCTTGGTGAAAACGTTGTACTGTATCATATAAGACATCGAAACCGTCCTTAGGATCATTTAACTCTTTGATTAACAGAAAACCGGTGCGATATGCAATTGTGGCAATGGAATCGTGTTCTGGATAGTATTTGAGAATGAGTTCGTAAGCATTTAACGTTTGCTCATAGTGTTCAGCGACTGCAGCCTCTTCTCCGATTTCTGTTATGATTGGTACTAGGTCGAATTTCTGATTATCTATTAACAATACGGAGCGAAATCTGACTAATGCCTTATCTATTTCACCATCTTTCTTGTGTAGTAAACCGAGTTGATAGTGTGCATCTGCATAGAGTGGGAATTCTTCAAGTGCTGCTTCAAATTTCTTTTTTGCGAGTTCTGGTAGTTCTAATTGAAGTAATTGCTGTCCTTTGCCATAGTGATCAGTGGCAGTTCTGTCAGGAACATTTGCTATGTCTGTTGTGAAACTAACTCTGTGTCCTTTTAGTGGTAACCTTAATATCTGTCCGTTATACGCAATTTCAAAATGTGTATTTGTAGCACGTAGCCACCTTCCTGTCAGTCTGTCCCCGTTTTCTCTATCGACGATGGCAATTTGTTCACTATGGGATATTTCTGGTATCAGCAGGAGTGATACGATAAACAATAGGATGAAATGGGTTTGAGATGTTTTTTTCATGCGATTTATGCGTCCTATTCTTGATATAAGTCTGTTGACATAATATCAGAAGTAGGCAACATTGTCAAGAAGAATAGAGACGAAACCTTATTGATATTTGTTATCACTTACCAAGTTGTTGACGTAGTTTTTCTAATTCAGCAGTCTGTTCTCGAATCTTTTCTGCTTGTTCTTCAAATTTTGCCTCAGCAATTTTGCGTTGTTGTTGTGCTTCATCGCGTTGTTGTTGTGCTTCATCGCGTTGTTGTTGTGCTTCATCGCGTTGTTGTTGTGCTTCTTCATGAAGTTGTTCTATTTCTATGGATGTGGTTATTGGCGTTCCATCCGGTAGGTATGGACGTAGCAGTCGGACATCCACATTCACATCTATGCTCCATGTGAACAATAGATTTAATCTCTCACTAAACAACGTTCTTGGTGTATCTGCTGTCATCTCAATGATTTCACCGGAAGTGTCACGATACCATCCACGAAACTCTGCAGGTTCTTCTAAATTAGGTTGATGTATAAAATACTCTTTTGCTTCCATCTCTCCTAAATATATCTGGACTTTTTTATCTCTATCCTCATTTTTCGTGCTATCTGATAGAAACTCAAATATAGTATCGGGTATAGCCCCTTCTTTCCATGTATAGAAACTGCGTCTCAGTGGCGTTTTTTTTGCACCCAATACCACATATATATCGGGAGCAACACATTTCTTTATGTCACCTTCACTATAATAGATAAAGCTGTCAAGTCCTACCAAGATATGAGGTTCCTTAAGATAATAACGCTCGAGTTGGTCATGAAATATGGAAATTTGTTTCGCGTGATACAAGGTTGCTGCCATTGGTTCATCATCCTCAAATGGATAGCCTTCAAGATAAATAGTCGGTTGTCCAGTCGCTTTGGGGAAGATGGGCATATATTTATTTACTTTGGCGTAAAATTCGTTGATGCTGTCCATTCATATCTCCACCGCTTTTGAATCATTTTAATACCTTTGTCACCAATTTATAAACTTTTAGAGTGTTCCTTTCATTGTAGCATATTCTGTTTGCATGTGCAATTCATTAATTTTGCATGGTCTCTTATTCGGTTGAAATTTCACAGGGAAAATGGCATAATACAATGAACGTTAAGCAGGATATTCTGATAAAGCAATAGTATTATGAGTATGTTTCGTGAACATTGGATTGGGGGATTAACTGCATATAGTGTATTTTTTTTTCTTTCACTTGCAGTTTCTATCTCAGCATCCATCATTTTTGGTTTGCCGTTCGACTGGAATCCGACGATCTCTTTGAATCTTGTGGTGATTGTGGGATGTTTTGTCGTTGCACTGCTCTTTGGATTGTGGCCTGATGTAGACATTAAGAGCAAAAGCCAGAAGGTTTTCTATACGGTTCTGTTTGTGCTGGATGTGGTTCTCATCTTCATCTTTAAATTCTATACAGTTGCTGCACTCTTAGGTCTATTTGCGATGTTACCGATTCTAAGTCGACATCGCGGATGGACGCATTCACGCATAACGATGATTCTTTTGCCAGGTCTGTTTTTTGTAATTCCTATATATATAGAATATCCGAGTTGGCGTATCGGATCGGTAGAATTACCTGATCTGATTGATTCCTTGTTTAAACGGGAGAGTCTTCCTGATGTGTTACTGGATAGTTTGACATTCTATCTAGCTGGCGTGATCGGGTATGCGTCACATCTCTATCTCGATGGTATTCTGTTCCGTTTAAGGAAAGTTAAAGGGAAGCGATGAATTCAGCATTTCACGACATTCAAGGGTTGCGTGTCCTTTCTGATATGCGAAGTCCATTCATGCATCAACTTTTTGAGTTTGTTACTTATCATAAAGTTACGCTCTTCCTTGTCGGTGGGAGTGTGCGGGATCTGTTGCTGAATCGTCGGATAACAGACATTGATTTCACACTTCAATCTGACACATTAACATGCGTCAGGAAGTTTGCTGACAGTATCAATGCACCTTTCATTCCACTTGAGGAGAATCCTCCGACTGCTCGTGTTATTGTACGTTCACCTGATAGTGTTCCGTCTCAATTTCAGTTAGATTTTACACAGTTCAGAGGAAAGACACTTGCGGATGACTTGCGTTTACGTGATCTGACGATCAATGCAATGGCAATTCCACTTGAAGCGATTATGGCATCAGACAATCCTGAAGTGATAGATCCTTGTGATGGTCAGTCGGACCTATCGTCCCGTTTGCTTCGATTTCCGAGTGAACAGGTAATTGTTGATGATCCGCTGCGGATGCTGCGGATTTTTAGATTTGCTGCACAATTAGATTTTGAGATGTCAAAGGTTTCGCTTGAACAGGTCCAGAAGCATCAACATCTTTTGCCGAATGTATCTCAGGAACGGATACGCGATGAATTACTCAAGACTTTGCACGTTGAGAAATCAGCACCTCATTTACAGAATATGTGTAAAGCGGGATTGATAGCACAGGTTTTTCCTGCAGCGAAAATCTTTTCTGATTATTGGGATATGTTAGATTGTTTTGAGACGTATCCAATATCTGAGTCACTTGATTCGCAATGTGATGAGATAAACACCTATCTCAATGAAGACATTGCGTTGTTTACTAATCGTAAGTCGTTGATTAAGTTGTGTATACTTTTTCAGGATAGTGTTAACGATATTGGTAATCTACTTAAGCTAGGTCGAAAATCGGTGCAATTCCTAAAGTCTCTTATGAATGGACATCAATTCCTATTGGATAGCGACTATAGCAGATTTGAGATAATTGATTTTCTAAGGGATGCTGTTTCTGACTGGTGGGGTATTCTACTGTTTTCGATGGCAATTCATCCGATTTCTTATGAGAAAATCCATAAAATTGTGAATATCTATTACAACCATATTTTACCTATACTGAAGCAGGGGAAGTTTCTTACAGGGGAAGACTTGATACGGGACTTCAAATTGAAAGAGGGAAAAGAGATCGGGATGTTGTTAGAGCAGATTGAGAAACGACAGTTTTATGGTGAGATACGCACACGAAAGGAAGCGATTAAAATTGTGGAGGATTTACTGCGTAAGTAGCGGGGTCCATTATAATTCTGTTTTCGTTTTATTAAATAATCTGGGAATAAGGGACACCAATAGAATGAGAACTCCTGCAAGGGATAGATAGACAAGTGTCTTACGGAGATTCCCTTCTCCACTGACAAGTGCTCCCCCAATTTGAACATACACGATGGTTCCTGGTAGCATAAAAATTGATGAAACAAGAGCATAAGTGGTGAATTTTATCTTTGTTAATCCGTAGGCATAGTTCTGTAAGTTGAAAGGAAAAAGAGGAACCAAGCGTGTGAACATCAGTATACGCCAACCTTCTTGTTCAACCTTCTCATCAATTTTCTTGAATTGTGTGTTTCCTGAGACCCAGTTTTCTACAAGGTCACGGGCAACATAACGGGCAGTGAGGAATGCCAGTGAGACAGCAATGACTGACCCTATCCACGCATAGACTACGCCTAATACCGGACCGAATGCAACGCCTGAGAGCACTGTTACAGGTAGGCCTGGTAGGAAAAAGAGTGTCACGATGATGTAAAAACAGATATAGGCCAACGGTGCAATGATTCCAAATCCTGAAACCCATGTTTTGATTTTGTGGACGTTCTTAAGGTTGATATATTCGGTTATGCCGTAATGTCTTAGTATAAAGTAGATGAGAACGATAGTAAGGAATGCCACGATGCATTTAATCAACTTACTTTTCATTGGATTTTTCATTGATTTGGGTAAGTGCCTTTAGGTAGTTTTGAATTTGTGAGCGAAAACGGACTGGAATGCGGTTATTTTCTATTGCCTGTGCGTATTCTCGTTGTGCATTCAGAACGACATCCTCAAACTTTAGGTATTCGGATTCATCTTTCCCATTTCCTGTGTTTCCTGCATAGACTCTTGTCGTGCGCTGTGTCTCTGCTGCAACTTCTGATTTGATTCTGAATTCTTTACCGTTGGTCTGCAGTGTCGGATCTTCATCACCGGTGAGGGTTTTTTCTGTATTTTTGTTTGTTGTCTGAGAAGAGTCATCATCATTTGTCGTTTCATGTTGGGATTCATTGGGTTGGATCTGTTTGCCTTGTGTTTCTTGATTACCGGTTTCTTGTCCGGGATTGCTGTCGCTGCTTGCAATGCTTCTATCCGATATATCTGTTTCAATACTTGCCAAAGCAATATTTTTTCGACTTTCAGTTATCTGTGCTTCAAGCCGATTGAGTTGATCAAGTTTATTGAGTTGTCTGACAATTTCTTTCAATATATCCGTTGAAATAGGTTTCCCTTGAATACTATTTAACGCCTGTCTAAGTTCTCCTTGTGGAACGGTTTCTGTCAATCTGTTTAAGAGTTTTTCAATTTCAGCGCGGAGTTCTGGTGTGAGTTCATCTTGTTTAGATATGCTATCCAGTTCATGTGCAAGCGCGGTTGTATCCATGTCTCGGAAGTGCTGTGTTGCTTGCGCTGCCTGTGTTACTGTGGAATCATCTGGAAGTGCTGATTTCTGTTTCCTTACTTCGTCATTTAGTGTTTGTAGATTCTCGTGTGCTGTGGGTACATCCGTAACATGCTGCAGTTTTTCGATTGTATCTTTGATATTCTCTTGTAAATCGAAATCAATATTTTGCTTCAGTTCATTTGATAGTGCATTCATTGCGTTGTTAATTGCTTCACCTTCTGCTATCGTAGGTGGTAGTGGTGCTGCATATTGGCGTGGTATTGCGAAAGAGAGCGCAAAGATGAGTAATGGGATTGGAATCCATTTGAGGATTAATGGAACGGTAAGTGGTATGCACTTTGAAAGTTCTCTGTTCGCAATGTTTTTTACAGTATCGTCAATTTGTAGTCGTGTGAGTTTGTCTTGTCGATCTATCTGCATCATTTCCCATGCAGTCGTTAGACGTTCCTTTAGTTTAAGATGATTGTCTACATGCCTGAGAGTGTCTATTATAGCTATTCTCTGTCCGAATCCGAGTAGAATACCAATAGTAAGTGATAATAGAATCACCGAGGTTGTGGCAAAGATTGTTGAAATTGGAAAGGGTACGAAGCGAACCGTGAGGTGTAGCAGCGCAAGAATGGACAATCCAATGAAGAGTGTTTGTGTTGTCTTATGAATCACTGCTTGCATGCGTTTTCGGTTTTGCAACGATTTTAGTTGGTTTTTGATGATGTGTTTTGGGTCAGTTACATAGATGGGCATTTTATTTTATGATCATTTCTGGAAGTATTGTAGAATAACGTTTTAATCACCTTTTTCATAAACTTATTGTATAACATTAAGTAACATAAACTTATTGTAACATATTTGACATTCATTTGTCAAATTAAAGTTAAAAAAACTTTTAACTTTAATTATTTTTCACACAAGCCGTAGTGCATTCATCTTGATTGCGCAACGAAGCACGTCATATCACGCAATAATGTATCTGCTCAGAATTGGGTTTGATCATGTTGTGCAGAGAGGTGCAATGAAAGATGGTTGTTGTCCAAAAAAGCACAATCAAGTTGAATGTACTACGGCTGTATGACGATGTTTGTTGAGCGGAGAGATGCCTGCATGGATAGGGTGTTTACTGACAACTGCTTGCTGAAAGCTGAATCGTCGGATTTGCCTGAATCTTGATAATCCGCGATTCAGACAGTTAAGTGACAAAAGCTTTACACACCCTATGCCTCCAATCAAGACGGACTGTATGACCTCACATAAGAATATCAGACCATATTAGTCGGGAATAACATAAATATTTGACATGTTTAGTAGGGTATATTATAATTATAGTTACCTAAAATGGTTAGGTTTAATAAGGGGATACAGATGCATTTATCCGCTAAGTTAAAGTATGCGTTATGTGCAATATTAGAACTTGGTCTGCAGCATCATAATCAGTTTGTTTCTGTGAATGTATTATCTGAGAAGTGTGGTATACCGGGTCCGTTTTTGGAAAAGTTGTTACTGGAATTCAAACGTGCTAGTTTGACGATGAGTTGTTGTGGCCCGGATGGTGGTTATAGTTTGGCACTGCCGCCGGGCGAGATTCGTATAGGTGACATTTTTACTGCTGTTGATGGACCTGTGAATTTTTCTGAAGGTTTTGAGTTACAAGAATCTTATGAGATAGGCGGTTTTTTCGCTGAGCTTGAGCAAGAGGTAAGAGATGTGTTGAATACGAAGACATTGCATGAGTTTTGTTATCATGCGCGGAAGATTAAACGGTTGCCGCAACCTACACATTCACATCCTTTTTCAATATGAAATTAGTGCAAAATCTGACAGAACTTATCGGAAACACACCGATGGTTCGTTTGAATGGCTTACCGAGTGAAGATGATGCAACTATTTTTGCTAAGTTAGAGTCCTATAATCCGGGTGGTAGTATCAAAGATAGGATTAGTTATGCAATGGTTGTTGATGCGGAGGAGCATGGCATTCTAAGGCCTGGTGATACGATTGTTGAACCGACTGCTGGAAATACGGGTATTGGTCTATCCATTGTTGGTGTAGCACGTGGGTATCGTGTTGTGTTGACCATGCCTGAGAATGTTAGCAGTGAGAAATATGCGCTCCTCTCAGCATTTGGTGCGGAGATCGTATTGACACCCGAACATGGTGGGATGGCAAGCGCGATTTGGGAGGCGGAGGAGATTCGTCGTCGCAATTCACGACACTACATGCCTAACCAGTTCACAAACCTTGCTAATCCAGAGATTCATCGACACACCACTGCAGTAGAAATAATAGAATCTGTGGGTGATAGGATTGATGCTTTTGTTGCGGGTGTCGGTACAGGTGGCACTCTCACCGGTGTCGGAGAGGTATTGAAGGAGCGAAATCCAGCTACGAAAGTCGTTGCTGTGGAACCGCTTGTTTCGTCAGTTCTTTCGGGTGGTAAACCAGGACCTACACGCATTGATGGTCTTGGTGCTGGCATGGTTCCAGAGGTACTGAATGTTGATATCCTTGATAGCGTTATTGCTGTATCCGAGAAAATTGCATATCAGACGATGAAAGATATATCTCGGATCGAAGGTTTACTTGTCGGCATGTCCTCTGGAGCCAATGTATATGCTGCATTGCAGATTGCTAAAGAACTTGGGCGTGGTAAAACTATCGTTACGATCTTACCAGATACAGGTGAACGTTACTTTAGTCTGAGTCGGTATTTTGAACTTGAGACAGATATAATGGAGACATTATCTTAATTTTTTTATCAGGATCATAAATGGAATGGTATATCACATTCAAAGTACATCACTGATGCAGGTGAAACAGAAGATCAGTTTTATAGAGGATCCGCAAGACATCTTATTTTGTTTATTCAAACACTATGACGATCGTGCGGCTATTGTTACTAGTGGACAATTGTCAGGAATGGTTCAGATTCACTTAGCGGCAGAAAGCCAACTCCCATTTCGTGTTTGTACAATTGATACGCTTCGGCTTTTTCCTGAGACTTATAAGTTCTTTAATCAGGTAGAGGATCGCTACGGTATAGAGATTGAGAGGATACAACCTGACCCGATTGATGTTGGCAATATGGTATCTGAGCATGGTGCGTACCTATTTTTTGACAGTAGAACCAAACAGCAGTTCTGCTGTGATGTACGTAAAGTCAAACCTATGCGTAAACTGTTAGAATCTTTAGATGTTTGGATTACCGGAACAAGACAAGATCAGTCAGAAAGTCGTCAGAAGTTTCAAAAAGTCGAAGTTTTATCTTCTGAAACTCATCCTATTCTTAAAGTGAGTCCTTTAATTGATTGGACTATCGAAGATGTATGGTCTTATGTAAAGAAGCATGATATTCCAGTGAATCCACTTTTTCAACCTGATGCCAATGGACACTATTTTGATTCACTTGGATGCATGACGTGTACGACTCGGATACGACCGGGTGAAACAAAACGAGCAGGCCGTTGGCGATGGCAGAATGCAACAGACACTGAAGTCGACACTAAGGAGTGTGGATTACACTACGCAATTTGACGCAATTTGTAAGGTGGATATAATCCACCTTATCTATAGAAGACTTCAGGATTAATGATATGCTCCACAACGGGCGAGGAGACCTTGCCCCTACGGTAGGGATCATCGTAAACGTTGAAATATCTCTTTAATTTTTAACTCTACTATAAATTCATATTTGGAGGATAATATGGCTGTTACTGTTAGAATTCCGACACCTTTGAGGCGTTTGACACAGAATCTTGCTGAGGTAAAAACGGAAGGAACCAATATTCAAACTATCATTGAGAATTTAGATTCCGACTATCCTGGGATGAAAGAACGTCTCTGTGATGAAGGTGGAAATATCCGTCGGTTTGTTAATATTTATCTGAATGACGAAGATATTAGATTTCTTGACGGACAAGAAACTGCTGTAACTGATGGTGCTGAAATATCCATCATACCTGCTATTGCTGGTGGTATTCTATAAACATATCGTCTTTAATGAAGATTAAGATTTAAGTTGGGTAATATGTGTGCGGTGAAAACGGTAATATTCGGGCGAGGTAACCCCGTCTCTACGATCATTTATAACAGGACTTACGCAAAAGATTGGATTTAACAACGAATATTGCAAAGAACGGGCAATGAATGGTTTCCCTTGGTGAATGCGCGTTTAGCATTCACATTAAACACTCTAACTTCAATAATGAACAAAATGCGTAAGTCCTATATAAATTGGATTACCTAAATATTTATTTAATCTTCATACTGAACTAAAGAGGGGTTTCAAGCGTTTTTCTTAACCCCCTATACCTTCATTTTAACATGGTTACCCTATTACCAAGTACTTTGGAACAGATATATGCACATGCAGAATTAGTATTTCCTGATGAATGTTGTGGGATCATACTCCACAACGGTACACAGGAGTATGTGAGGCAGTGTCGTAATATACAAAATGATCTACATAAAGATGATCCTGTTGCTTATCCACGCGACGCTAAGACAGCGTATGTGATGCATCCTGACGATCTGATCGCTATACATAAAGAGTCAGAAACAGAGAATCTGCCGATCAAAGCATTCTACCATTCACATCCTAATCATGAAGCGTATTTCTCTGATAAAGACAAGTCTGATGCGATTATGTGGGGTGAACCTATCTATCCGGGTGTGACATACCTTGTTATTTCCATCTACGACGCTACTGTCCGGGTTGTGAAAGCATTCACTACTTGGGATGATGCAAAATCTGATTTTTCAGAAGTCCCTTTTCAAACGATTCCGAGTGGGCAAACTATACCGAGTGTGGCACTGCAAAACACTTCACTAAAGGTGCGACTAATGTTCCCTCCAGAGAAAATCACTGAACCGATTATCTACAACATTGGACAACAGTTTCATGTGATCACGAACATCCGTCGGGCAAATGTTACAGAGGATGCAGGGTGGGTGATGTTGGAGTTGCTGGGTGCATCTGATGAGATTGAACGCGCCATTGACTACTTGAAGAATATCAAGGTTCAAGTTGAACTTGTTGAAGGTGATGTTGTCCAATAATCGTCTTGCCAAATCTATTTGCACACACGAGGTACGTATCCCTTTAAGAAGGCATCTCAATTCCATCCATAGATTCTTCCCTGACTTCACATTAAGCTACGATTTTTCTGTTCGCGCATACAGGAGAACAGTGAACCGGGTGAAAGGATATTTGATTTTTCGAGTCAAGGTGTGTATTATTTCTTTGCCAATCGTCCGAGTGTCACACGATTTCACATGGTGTCTTATGCATCAACACCGGGAATGCAGCGTGAGGTAGTATCTGCTCTTGAACGGGATCAGACGTGTTTGGTAATCTTCAAGACTGGTGGTTGGTTTGGTAATGTTGATGGTATTCCTGTTGAGAAGCGTCATCCAATTATTGCAGCGTATTTGACTGAGAACTATGGACCTGTGATTGATATTAATGGAACTGAAATTTTGTTAAGAAAATGACAATCACCTCTCTTGTTGTATTAGGTTAAGCGTCCCATTTCACCCGTTTCTCGGAATTGTGCAATTTTTTCTTTTACGATTTCATTGCCGGCATCGTAGCGTTTCATGTAACCGACCATCAACTTTTTGTTGTATTCTTTTGATGCCTCAACGATTGCTTGTGCTTGTTCCAGTGAGACTGCCATGGGTTTTTCCATGGAGACATGTTTCCCTGCTTGTAACAGGTCTTTTGCTATTTCCCCTTGCAGCGCAAAATCTGCTGAAACAGCGACGGCTTCAATATCGTCATTCTGTGCAAGTTCTGCATGGTGTTTATATAGATGTGGTATTCCGAAACGTTTTTGGACTTTTTTCCCACCCTCAGGTTGTGGTGTCAGAACAAGAGGTATTTTGTAATCCATCAGTGCCTCATAATTTGTTAGAAGATGCCGAGTTCGTCTCTTGCTTCTTCACTCATCAATTCTGGTGTCCACCGTGGAGTCCACACAACTTGAACATTAACCTCTTCGACACCGTCCAACTGTTGTGTGACGTGCTGCGTGCCGTTGACTATCTGTCCACCAGCGGGACATCCAGGACTCGTGAGTGTCATCGTAATATCAACGGTTGTGTCATCAATGTCAACTTCGTAGATAAGTCCCATATCAACGATATTAATACCGATTTCGGGATCAATGATTTCTTTTATAGCTTCATATACAGATTCTTCCGTTACCATTTCTTTTCCTCCTATAGTAACTATGGTAATCCACATCGATGAGGTAATAGTTAATCAATGTTAACAAAAATTTCGTCGTCCTCAATTTTGACAGGAAAGCATTCGATATCTTCAACAGCGGGCATGCAGAGTGCCTTTCCTGTCTTGACACAAAATCTTGCGCCGTGCCGTGGACATTCTATCTCATCCCCATCCAAAAAGCCTTCACCTAAAGGACCGCCATCGTGTGTGCAAACATCCTCCATCGCGTAAAACTCTCCTTCTACGTTAAAGAGTAGCATAGGGACGAAATCTACTTCAACTAATTTTTTCGTGCCGGGTGGCACTTCATCAACTTTTGCAACTTTGTAAAAATCTGTCATTTGTTCTTTCCAAATTTACTCGTGTGTATAAAACTTCAATTGGTTTGATTCTTTACGTTCAAGAATGTCCTCTATATCTTCATAAAGTGGAGATTCTCTATCAAGGTAAAGAATTGTGGGTTCTTGTGTTGCTGTCCTATTGTCACGCATTGTGCTGTGCATCCTATTCATCTTCTTCGCCGGGCCAACCTTTTATACCGTAAGCACCTGCCTTGAGAACCTTTAGAGCTAATAAAGCACATTTTACACGGACAGGACCCAACGGAATTCCGATCATATCCATAATATCATCTCTTGTGAGCTGCTTAATTTCTGTGAGAGATTTACCTTCTATTTTTTCGGTTAGCATAGAGGCTGCGGCTAAACTAATGGTGCATCCGTGACCAGAAAAGCGCACCTCTTTAATAATGTCATTCTCAACAAGTAGGTCCATCCGAATCTTGTCTCCGCAGAGTGGATTGTCTTCTTCGTGTGATATATCGGGGTTCGGGAGTGTCCCATAGTTGCTTGGGTTTTCGTAATGGTCAAGAAGTTCTTCCTGATATATGTTCATTAATTTCTCCGAATCATGAGTTTCTGTGCTTTTTGCAGTCCTTCACATAAACGGTCTACATCTTCATAAGTGTTGTATAGATAAAAACTCGCGCGGACAGTTGCGATAACATCTAACTTTTTCATCAAGGGTTGCGCGCAGTGATGTCCTGCACGGATAGCAACATTATGCATGTCCAAAATACCTGCAACATCATGCGGATGTATCCCCTCAATATTGAAGGAGATAACGCCTGACTTCTGATGTGATGCTGGTCCATATATTGTGATACCATCAATATCTCTTAAGCAGTCATGTGCACATTTTGTCAGTTCCTGCTCATGCACATGAATTGACGCTAACCCCGCTTGTGTGAGGTAATCTACAGTAGTACCGAGTCCGATTGCTTCTGCGATGCTTGGTGTACCTGCCTCAAATTTTGCGGGGACATCAGCATAAGTTGAAATATCACGTTCGACAGAGCGAATCATCGAACCGCCACCGAGGAATGGTGGCATCTCCTCAAGTAATTCAGATTTACCGTATAGAACACCTACACCTGTCGGACCACACATTTTATGTCCAGAAAATGCCAGAAAATCACAATCAAGTTGTTGTACATCTACATGGAAATGTGGCACAGATTGTGCTGCATCAACCAAGACTTTTGCACCGGCTGCATGGGCAGCTTCAATAACTGACTGAATTGGGTTGATTGTTCCGAGAACGTTCGAGACATGTGTGATTGCGATGAGTTTCGTTTTTTCAGAGAGTAGGTCCTGGAGTTGTGTGAAGTCCAGTAACCCTTGCTCTGTTATCTCCAAATACCGTAGTCTTGCTCCGGTTCGTTGTGCTAACATCTGCCATGGTACGAGGTTACTATGATGTTCAAGTTCAGTGAGTACGATTTCATCATCCTGCTGAATATTGGCACTTCCCCAACTGTATGCGACAAGATTGATGGATTCTGTCGTATTCCGTGTGAAGACGACTTGGGTTGTGCGTGGTGCGTTGATCAGTCCTGCAACTTTCTGTCGTGCTTTCTCATACTGGTCTGTTGCTTCCTCTGATATCCGATAAATGCCGCGATGGATATTAGAACGATAGGTCCCATAATATGCGTCCATTGCCTCAACGACTGGCCGCGGGGTTTGGGTTGATGCGGCACTGTCAAGGAATGCCAAAGGTGGTGTTTCTGCAAAGATTGGGAAGTCTTCGCGTATTGCTTGGACATCAAGTGGACGGTAGTCGGAGGTATAGTCTGTTTTTTGTGTCATATTTTATCCAAAGGATTCAGTTTAATCAACATTCGTATCTTAGGTTAAGTGTCATCTGCGTATCCGTAAAATGCCGTTCCATTTTCCGCATCGGTTCAAGCCACTGCTTCGGTAAACGTATAAGACTCCGGAGAGACCCTGGATTTTCAAAATAAGCATCGTCTATCTGCCAGAACTGCAGTTTTGGAAAAGTCTCGTTGTTATGATAGAACGTGCCCATATCCGCTGCTTCTTGACGCATACCTGCAGTGACAGGTTCAATTGTGATAAAAACACCGATTGCATCGTGTTTATCCATTGTGTAGCAAAAAGACTTGACCTGATCAATAGTGGGTTTACCACTCTTGACTTCAGCAAATATCCGTGTGTTAGTCGTTTCTCCTGCCTCTGGGTCCCAGAGCGTGATATGTCCGACATCTGCCTCACCATCCCTGCCACCCATCGCCGACAGATTTTGTTGGTTGGAGACCAAGCCGTGTAACTGCCCAGTTAGAAAAGTCGTGATATTTCTTTTCGTCACGGACAAGCATACGCACTTCTTGCATATTTGTGGGATAACCGTGAATTTCGTAGTCTCTTGACGGTTCTAAGCCGTGCCTATCAGCGAGTCGACGCCGCATCGGGTCAAGTGAGAGAATTGTGAGATCAATTCCTATCCAGAACCGATTGAGCGTGTGCGCTGCGTCAATTGTTGTACCACAACCTGCAAAAGGATCCATAACGAGATTGCCTTTGTTACTGGAGGCTTTAATCATGCGTTCATAGAGGGCGCGCGGCTTTTGTGTGGGATAACCAAGTCGTTCTTTAGAAGATGGCATAACAGGTTGCATCACCCACCAATCTTCTGGGTGTTTTCCTTTCTCGTTCATATTATAGTTATCATAAACTTTATCGCTTCTGAACGCCCTCGCTTTATATTTTAGTCTTTCTTGGCTCTGTTCTGAGTAGGGCTGTCTAATGTCATCAACATTGAAAGTTATGTTACCCGTTTTGGTATACCTAAGTATAATATCGTGCTTTCTTGAGAAATCTTTTTTTGGCACACCCCCACCTCTATAGCACCATACAATCTCATTACGAAAAAAATCGTTTTTACTGTGATTATCTTGATCCCATATAGCGTCCATCACACCCTTAAGGTAATGACTTGCAGTCGGGTCACAGTGTAGGTAAATACTCCCTTTGTCTTTAAGGATGCGGTGCATTTCCACAAGCCGCGGTCCCATAAATGTCAGATATGCACGCATTGCCCCTTTGTTACCGGACACAGCATTTTGCAACACAAGATCATATCCTTTTAGACAGGAGTCCAATCCCTTGTAAGTGTCGCTAGTGCGCGCTCGCCTTTCTATGTCAGTTCGGGAATCTTGTGCGGGATCATCCCATGTCCATGTATCCGTAAACGCTTTGGATTGTGCAAGCGAGTCAGTGAGGAACGTATTGTAGTCACGTCCGCTATTGAAAGGCGGATCGGTGCAGATTAGGTCGACACGTTGGTCGTCCATCTCGCGCATGACTTCTAAGTTATCGCCGAAGTATAGTTTGTTCAACCTATATACTACCTCTAATCAATCGTAAGCAATCTTAGGTAATTTGTCATGTGTTATCGTTCTGACGGTCCGCAAGTTGCACACGAAGTCGTTCTAACTCTGCTTCTGTTTCCTGTCGACGTTGTGCTTCTTCTGTTGCCCGTCTTTCTGCTTCCTGTCGACGTTGTGTTTCTGCTGCTACTCGTGCTTCTGCTTCCTGTCGACGTTGTGCTTCTGCTGCTGCTCGTGCCTCTGCAGCCTCTTTAAGATATTTTTCTTCAATAGATGTTGTAATCGGAGTGCCATCAGGTAGGAACGGACGTAAAAGTCTAACGTCGTTGGGCTGTTCCTCCCATCGAAACCAGAGACCTAACTCTTCACTGAACAAACCCCCTTCCGGATCCGGTTCCATCTCAACAATCTCACCAGATGGCATCCGTTTCCACCCACGAAACTCTGCACGCTTATCCATCTCAGGTTGATGAATAAAGTATTCTTGAATACCTATAACATTCAAATACAGTTCAACTTTTTCATACCGATCCTGATCTGCGGTTGAATCTGACAGAAACTCAAATGCTACTACAGGAACCGCACCTTCTGCCCACGTATAAAAACTACGCCGTTCGGTGTCCTTAACACCAAAGACAACGTAAATGTCCGGAGCAACAGACTTTGTGTTGTCCCCTTCACTGTAATAGACAAAACTGTCAGCTCCGACATATATATGTTCATCGGGATGGAAATATCTTGCGAGTTGATCATAAAGGGTATTAATTTGCTTACCGTGAAATCCAGTTGCTGACATAGGTTCATCGTCCTCATAAGGATATCCTTCAATGTAGATTGTCGGTTTTCCACTTGCTTTTGGAAATATTGGCATATATTTTCGCTGTTTGATTTCAAAGTCTGTTATGGTATCCATCATTTTCTCCGTATTGATAGTATCAACTATACTCTCATGCTTTATCTACGAGTTCTACTTCTAAATCAACCTTTAATTCTTTAGCGATACGATCAAGAATCCTTTTTTTGTTTTTTGTAGACATGCGCTTCACTATATAAAATTCACCAATTTGATGTTGCTCGTGCGTAGGGTCTTTAGAAGTCGATATTAGAGGAATAGTATTTCGGATTAGGTTAAGATCTTTTACACGTTCTATTCCTAACTTTTCAATCACCTCAATGAAGGTAGTTAGCCCGTTATTTCGCTCAATCACTTCTCCATCGGACAACGTCACGCGTAGACGTTTAAACGTTAGTTTCTTTTTATCTTGTTTAGGTTTCTCATGAACCTCTTCCCTCTTCCCATTTTTCGGAATATGGGGTTTAAACGTTAGTTTCTTTTTATCTTGTTTAGGTTTCTCATGAACAATTATGGGGACAGAAGTTAGTTCTACAGATGGAACAGATAAGTTTTTCAAAAAGGATACTACCTGTTCTTCTGTAGGTTCATGCCCAACTTTCTCTCTCGCTTTCTCCATCACGATCTGTAACAAATTCTCATTTTTCTCATGTATTAATTCGCTCCACACTTCTGGCAACCTTTCTTCAACCTTTCTCTGCTTGACGATACTCTTATAGTCCTCTACGATAACCTCGGCAGCTTTACCTGTCAGCACTGTTTTGTAGTTCAGGTATCTGTTAAAACTTTTAGCACACTCCTCGCTATTTCTAACGATGATATCTAATTCCTCTACCATACGGTCTTCATAAGAACCTTCTCCCGCAGGATGGTAAAATCGCCATTTCTGACCATCGGTTAGGATAACAATTGTAACACCTATGTGAAAAGCGTATTCAAAGAGTTGTTTGATTCCTTTATCAATGTTTCCAACTCGCTTTACTTCAATGAAAACACGTGGTGTTGATGTTGGATGACACAGTGCAAAATCCACTCGTTGTCCTTCCACACCGAACTCAGGGATGACAACCTGAGGTGTGAATATCGGCCAATCTAATGTGTGAAGCAGTCTATTTACAATACCATTAGAAACTGCTGCTTCATCTGCAAAAGCACCTTGTTTTAACTGATTACGTATGTCATCAATGTGTTCTTCAAGTGTCATTTCAATGCTTTCTCTCCCTGCCAAGTCTATAGTCTTGAATGTGAGTTCAAGTTTATTGACATTATCAACTATATGCTTCATGGAAGTGTTTATTTTGTCTGAATCGCGGATTATCAAGATTTAGACAAGCAAGTCAACGTTGATTTCACACTTATAGGCTCCGCAAGTCGTAACCTATAAGTTAACTGGCGAGGTTTGAACACCTCGCCAGCCATAAAAAGACATTTACCTACTCGGAAAACCAATACTCACAGGAGACGGTCCGTGGTCTTCACATGCTTGGTCAGTTGGGATATCGGTTTCGGCTTCGTTCGGTGCGACTATGCCTTCCTCAAGCAGATATGCTTCCACTTCATCGCCACTGACATCGGCAAGCATGATGTCATCTATTTGGACGCACGGTTGGTATGGTTGCCGTGTCTTCTGTACCATTTCACGATAGTTGTTTTCGTCGTTGATGATGTCTCTGTCCTCATATTCCAAATTGTATTTGGCAAAGATGGCTCGGACACCGTTGCTCCAGCCACAGACTGGTTTCATGTATGCGATAATTTTGGGTTGATCCATTGTTATAACTCCCTTCTTTTGTGGTTGACGGCACACGGCGTGTGCCTACTACTATGCAAGTTTCAGTGAGATAAAATCATCCATTTCTTTTCGGACTGTTTCCATAGGTATACGTTCAATGACTGGTTCAAAGAACCCATCAACAATTAATCTCTCTGCTAAGTCATAAGGTAATCCACGACTCATCAGGTAGAAGACTTGTTCGGCATCAATCTGTCCTGCTGTTGCCCCGTGTGTGCATCGGACTTCATGTGCTTCAATTTCTAATCCGGGTAATGTATCCGCATGTGCGCGTTCGCTGAGCAACAGATTGTCGTTTTTCTGATACGCATCGGTGTAGTTTGCATCAGGATACACATAGATATTGCCTCCCCAAGCAGTCTGTGATCTGTCTTTCAGGACGTTTCTATAGAGGAGATCGCTTGAGGTGTGCGGTGAAAGGTGTTCCTGTGCTGTGCTGACATCTAAATGTTGTCGCGCATCGGTAAATGCTAACCCTAAGAGTTGCGCGTTACTACCTATTCCTTCTAATACTATCGCTTGATTCAGTTTACTTAGACGACTACCAAACGTTGCCGTGACCCAGCAGAGCTGGGCATTTCTGCTAATTACGGATTGTTGCGATGCAAAATTCCATACTTGACGATTCCAATGTTGCACCTGTCCGTAGGTGACATTGGCATGCTGTCCTGCAAAGATTTCAACCGCGCCACAATGTAAACCACCAGCATCTGGATTCGCGGATGCATTATCTTCCAAGATAACCACTTGACTGTCCTCTTCTGCAATGAGTAGAACGTGGGACAAATCTGCATGTTGGTCTTCCGAGAGTTGTATATAGACTCGGAGTGGGTTCTCTATTCTGACACCCTTCGGAACGTGTAGAAAATATCCACCTTGCCAAAATGCACCGTGGAGTGCGTCAAACTTGTTACAAGTAGCGATATTCCCACTTTTTAGTGTTGTCTCTAAAGTAACTGCCTTTGTCATAAAGTAGTCACGTATAAGATCACCGCGTTCCTTTATAGCCGTGTGCATATCGGCGAAGTAGATGTCCTTTTGTTCTAATTCAGGGGACAAGTACGTGTGTTGCGTTTTTCCATCAACCTGGATTATAACGCCTTCCACATCATCGACTTCCAGCGATGTGTTGCCATTTGTTGCGACAGCAGGATAATAGTTTTCTACCGTGAAACCGCGGAGATGCCGCCGAGTTCGTCGCCAGTAATCCTGTGTCCGCATATCAACAGTGCGTCGCCATTGATCATCATCAGTGGTATGTGGCATGGGTAACGATTCGTAGATCGAGTATGCTTCGAATCGTTTATCACACATCCACTGTGGTTCATCGCGTGTTATATGTTCAAGATAGTCTTTTGAAAAATCACCTTTTTGCAATTCGCCACCTTACCTTTCCTATCCAATTGATCCTTCCATCTGAAGTTGGATGAGTCTGTTCATCTCAACAGCATATTCCATCGGGAGTTCCTTGACGAGTGGCTCAATAAACCCGTTGACAATCATAGTAGATGCTTCTTCTTCGGATAGTCCACGGCTCATCAGGTAGAAGAGCTGCTCTTCACCGATTTTGCTGACGCGTGCTTCGTGTTCAATGTTGGTATCGTTCTCATTAATTTCAATGACCGGATAGGTATCTGAACGCGATTCCTTATCAAGCAGTAACGCATCGCAAACGACGTGAGACTTGCATCCCTTGGCACCTTTTGCGACATCAACCCACCCGCGATAACTGGAACGTCCGCCATCTTTACTGATAGACTTTGATGTAATCTGTGAGGTGGTGTGTGGTGCACAATGGTAGACTTTGGCACCTGCATCCTGATGTTGTCCCTTGCTTGCGAACGCAATGGAGAGAATTTCACCCCGTGCGCCCGGTTCCATCATATAGACACTCGGATACTTCATCGTCAGTTTACTGCCGAGATTGCCATCAACCCATTCCATTTGTGCGTCTTGGTAAGCGACGGCACGTTTGGTAACGAGGTTATATACATTTCCAGCCCAGTTTTGGATCGTCGTGTAACGAACGCGTGAACCTTTCATGCATACGATTTCAACAACTGCGCTATGTAAAGACTCGCTGCTGAATGTGGGTGCTGTACAGCCTTCAACATAATGGACCTGTGAACCTTCGTCAGCGATGATGAGTGTACGTTCAAACTGTCCCATATTCTCGCTGTTGATCCGAAAATATGCCTGCAATGGATATTCAACCTTTACACCAGGGGGAACATAAATGAAACTACCACCACTCCAGACAGCACTATTCAGTGCAGCGAATTGGTTATCGGCAGATGGAATAATAGTGCCGAAGTATTTCTTCATGAGGTCTGGATACTCTTTGACCGCCGTATCCGTATCGACGAAAACGACACCAATTTTATCCAATTCTTCAACGAGGTTGTGATAGACTACCTCAGAATCGTATTGTGCGCCGACGCCCGCGAGGAACTTCCGTTCTGCTTCTGGTATGCCGAGTCGGTCAAAGGTTTTCTTGATGTCATCCGGCACATCGTCCCAGCTGCGTTCGCTGCGGTCCGAGGCTTTGACGTAATAGTAGATGTCGTCAAAATCGAGTTGGGACAGATCGCCTCCCCATTTTGTCATGGGTTTCTGTTTAAAGATTTCGTAGGCTTTCAATCTATATTCGCGCATCCAATCGGGTTCTTCTTTGATGTCGCACATCTGATTGATGACTTCTTCGTCCAATCCTTTTCTGGATTTGAACGTAGGTTTGATATCGTCGTGGAATCCGTATTTATAGTCTTTACTGATTCCCATATCTTCCAAATGTTTCGTTTCAGGGGTTGCCATTTGTATTCCTCCTTCAGAATAGTTATAGTTGTGATTGTCAAGGGTTAACGATTCGTTGTTGCTTTAATGTTTCTATTTCCTATGTGAGTTTTTCAATTTGTTTTTCGAGTGCGCGATCTTTTTCGTTACGCCGCGCGATGAGAAATTGTGGGATTGCTACAGCTGCGACTATGAGAGCGATTAGTCCGTAAATAACATTTGTTCCGTGCGTGACTTGTTTTTCAATACCCTCAAGCTTACCGCGGACCCATGCAACATCTGTTTGCAGGGATACGATATCGGCTTTTATTGGTTTGAGTTCCTCCTCAATAATCAATCGGATTTTGTTGAGATCAGTTTCTGTTAACTGACCAAAAACTGGCAATGCGATTGTACAAAAGAGGATTGAGAGAAATAGGATAGATTTCATTGTGTTTATACCCTGCAATACTTGTGATAGATTTACTCAGTGACCTCAGCAATACCATGTTTTTCACGAATTGGATCGTAACCTTCTGCTTCTAACAATTGTGTGAGTTCATATCCACCGGATTCAACAATCCTACCATCAAGCAGTATATGCACAAACTGCGGACGGATGTAGTCTAACAACCGCGGATAGTGTGTGATAATCAACACACCGAGTTCAGGTCCTACCAAGCTGCTGACACTTTCACCGACAATGCGGACAGCATCGATATCAAGTCCGGAGTCTGTTTCGTCAAGCACAGCGATTTTCGGTTCAAGCATTGCAAGTTGCAGGATTTCAGCCCGTTTTTTCTCACCACCAGAGAAACCGTCGTTGAGATACCGTCTCGCGAACGAATCATCTATATCCAATTGTGCCATTTTTTCGCGTAGTTCTACACGGAATTCGCGCATCGGTATGAGTTCTATGTTTTCGGATCCGTTTGTCTCTTTAGAACGCACTGCACTGACCGCACTCCGTAGGAAATTCGCCATAGTGACACCTGGTATTGCTGTAGGATATTGAAATGCAAGGAATAGTCCTAATTTAGCGCGTTCGTTCGGTTCCAATTCCAGAATATCTACGTCATTGAATAGCACTTCCCCCGATTCAATTTCGTAGGAGGGGTGTCCCATCAAACCGTAGGCGAGTGTGCTTTTCCCCGACCCATTCGGTCCCATAAGTGCATGCACCTCACCCGGTTTAACAGTTATATCCAACCCTTTGATGATTTCATTTCCTTGCACACTGATGTGTAGGTCTTTGATTATCAATTCATTGCTCATCTCTTATATTGGGCTCCTTATTATCGTAAAATTTGAAATTGTAGTGTTTCGCTATTGTTGTTAATCGATTTGATTTTCCGCTACATGTGTTGATGTATTTTGTTCTTCTAATGCGTCGGTATAAGTGTCAAGGTCACGATTTTTAGGTTTTATCGGTTGGATGGAGAGTTGATATCCAAGTGTCTCAAGAACAATTCCGAATGCGTCAATCAAAGGGGTATCCTCATTGGAGATCATTCTTGATAGTGTCTTCGGGTCCATATCTATCTGTTTTGCGAGTTCAAAAACACCCCCTTGTGCTTCAACGACGGTTTGGAGTGATCTTTGAAGGACAGCAGGTTCCTTATAGATCCGGTAGTCTTCAAGGATCGCTTGCAGATAGGCAATTGCGCTTTTCCGGTCAGCAATCTGTTCAATAAGGCATTCACGCCATGTTCTCATTTTTCTCACAGATTTTTCCTCTTATATTCAAGCCAAAATGTCTTTGCTCGTTCTATATCTCGCCTTTGTGATGACTTGTCACCACCACAGAGTAAGAGAATGATTGAGTTACCTATCTGTCCAAAATAAATTCGATAACCTGCTCCAAAGTGTATTCACAGCTCAAAAACACCGTCACCAACAGATTGACAATCTCCCAAATTACCGTCTTCAAGACACTCAAGACGTGCCCGAATCCGAGCTTGTGTTTCAATATCTCGAATTGAGGTTAACCATTCGTTGAAAGGTTCACGTCCATTTGAAGTTTGGTATACTTGGACTTCTCTCGGATGTATCTCACGCATTCTTAATTTTAGTGCTTACCCCCCAATCCTTGACATATTTCGTTCAGGTTTCACAAAGTCAGCAGCATTAATTTTATGTCCTGCTTCTTTTTTTGCAACCGCATCAACGATCAGTTCTTCAATCACCTCGTCATCTGCACCTTCGCGTAGTGGTGTGAGAAGGTCTGTTTCTGTTATAGAGAAAAGACATGTCCGGAACTTGCCATCCGCTGTAAGACGGATCCGGTTGCAGCTTTCACAGAACGGTTCACTGACAGAGGGTATGACACCAAGCTCAGTGCCGTTATCAGCAAAGCGGAAACGTTGTGCAGTGTCGCTCTTTGAATCACCGTTTAGTGTCATTCGCTCCAGCGGATAGACACTACTGATTTTATCTATAATCTCTTTACTGGGGATGAACATATTGCGTCCCCAGATATCATCGGCATCAAGTGGCATAAACTCTATGAATCGCAGTTGATAACTATTTTGACGCGCGAAGGTGGCTAAATCCACGATTTCATCATCGGTAAATCCACGCATTGCAACGGCGTTGACTTTTATCGGATTGAACCCACACTCGTGTGCCGCTTTGAGACCTTCAATCACGCGTGAGAGCACTTTGCGTCTTGTCATCTGCTCAAACTTCTCTTCGTTGAGGGTATCTAAACTGACATTGATACGTCTCAGTCCAGCATCGTAAAGTGTCTGTGCTTGGGTAATTAGTCCGATGCCATTAGTTGTCAAACTGATGTCTTTCAACGCATCTATCTGTGTTAGTTGCTTAATCAGTTGGGACACACCGGGTCGGACGAGTGGTTCTCCTCCTGTAATCCTTATCTTGTTAACACCTAACCCGACAAAAATGTGTGTAAAATGGAGTATCTCGTCGTAAGTCATCAGCGCAGAATCATGCATAAAAACCATGTCTTCAGGCATGCAGTAGATACACCGAAAATTACATACATCTGTGACAGAGATTCTTAGGTTCGTATGAATACGTCCAAAACTGTCGAGTAGTGTCTTTTTCATCGTCTAAATTTCCACGTCAATTTATTTGAATAGTATAGCATATTACTAGACTGATTTGCAAGTGTTTTTTTATAGTATTTACTATAAAAAAGATGACATAACTTGACAACCCTCATCTGCTGTGTTAAAATTGAATACATCACTAAGATTTGGAGTAAATATGACTACCTATAATGTTGGAATTATTGGGGGTGGACCTGGAGGATATGTAGCTGCTATCAGAGCAGCACAACTCGGAGGTACTGTGTGTTTGATAGAGAAGGGAGAATGGGGTGGAACGTGCCTCAATAGAGGTTGCATTCCAACAAAAACGCTTTTTTCTATCGCTCATCTTACCGAACAGGTTCAGAATAATCCTGCTGTTAACATTCCAGATTCTACCGTTGATTATTCCAAAGTGTTGACACACAAGACAGATGTTATCCAAAAGTTGGTAGGTGGCATTGGCAAACTCCTTAAAGCAAATAAAATACATACCATCAATGGTTCTGCATCACTTAAGGACAGAAACACAATCGTCGTGCATAAATCAGATGGTACAATAGATCAGATAAATGTAAATAACATAATCATTGCTACTGGGTCTGAACCTGCAGAACCACCCGTTTTTGACATTGATGAAACGGATGTGTTGACAACAACGGGAATTCTCAATCTCAAAGAACTACCGGAGAATCTTATCATTGTTGGTGGAGGGGTTTCAGGATGTGAATTTGCATCCATATTTAACGCATTGGGTTGTAAGGTGACCGTCTTAGAGCTGCTGCCTACCATTCTTGCGACTGAAGATGTTCAGGTCATACGACATATCCAACTGTTCATGAAACGGAAAGGTATCACTATTCACACGGATGCTAAAATAACTAACGTGATAAAGTCGGATGAAGGTGTTACTGCAAATCTTGAATCAGGTGAAAGTCTGACAGCAGAAAAGATGCTTGTTTCAATCGGTAGACGTTACAACAGTGTAGATTTAGGGTTGGAAAAGGTTGGTGTCTGGACAGACAATGGAAAGATCCTTGTGAACGAACAGATGCAGACGAATATTCCGAATATCTATGCTGTTGGTGATGTTGCCAGTCGATATCTATTAGCGCATGTAGCGTCTGTTGAAGGGAAGATCGCAGCACAAAACTGTCTCGGTGATACAGCTGAGATGGATTACCAAGTTATTCCGTGGTGTATTTTCACTTTACCTGAAATTGGTCATGCGGGTATGACAGAAAAAGAGGCAACAGATGAAGGTTATGAAGTTAAGGTCGGTAGATTTCCGTATGGTGCAAGTGGCATGGCATTAGGGATGGGTGAAGCAGATGGATTTGTCAAGACTATCACTGATGCAGAAAGTAATGATATCCTTGGGGTTCATATCATGGGTGTACAGGCATCAACGTTAATTCATGAAGCTGCTGTTGCAATTCGTATGGGGGCATCAGCGATG
The DNA here is from genome assembly GCA_965208245.1 of Candidatus Poribacteria bacterium. Lineage (GTDB taxonomy): Bacteria > Poribacteria > WGA-4E > WGA-4E > WGA-3G > MSPOR6. The sequence continues at coordinate 2,307,982 of OZ242325.1, read as the reverse complement.
GATATTGCACATACTGTGCATGCACATCCAACATTATCAGAGATGGTAATGGAGTCTGCTGAAGCTGCTTTTGATCGTGCGGTGCATGTGTTTTAGGTTGTCAGAACTGTACTTATAGTGAAATCTATAAATACTTGCACACAATTGTAGCGCAAACTTTTAGTTTGCGGACACTACTGCACAAACTAAATGAAGATTAAATAAATAATTAGTTAATATTGATTACACCAGGCTGGTAGGTGCGATTTCCGTATCGCACCTACCAGCCTGAGAAAAATCGGTTTTTACCCTTTTAATAACTTAATCTTCATACGGGACTAAAGAGGGTTAACAGCACGTTTTTCTATCAACATATTGTCCCTACGGGACTGAGGACATACTCATAACAGATTAATCCCTAAAGGAATTAGTTAGTAATATCTATGAATACAACTCAATTCGCGTAAAACGTTAATGGAGTTAACATTTGGATAATGATACAGTAATGAGTGTTGAGTTAATGGAATGAGATTCTTTCTGCCAAAGATCTATCATGATTCCGCAAGTTTTGAAGCCTTAACGTACATCTATTTACAGACAAAAGATCTTGTTTTTGATGAAATTGAGATTGATATGGGAGAAACGTCTTGGTTTGCTGCCGATATATGTGCAGTATTTGGTGCAATTCTCCACGGTTTAAGAAGAAACTTGAACACAGTAAAATTAAATAATCTTCATGATCGTGTTGAAAAGATCCTATCAAAGAATAATTTCCTCTTGTTTCTGAAGATGGTTATTGGCAGAGGAAAAATAAGCAAATTACAACCACGAAGCTAAGTTATCCGTTCCCTGGTACAGTAGTTAGTTTGGAAATTAACACTAAAGATACGGTGGCTTATTCGATCATTTCTGAGGAAGTAGATCCAGACTATGTTTTTTAAGGAGAGAATTATGTCAGGAAATATCAAGCTATCTTTATTTGAAGTTGTGGGAAGTCCCTTATGTGTAGCTTCCAGCGATGGTCAAAAGGTGTTTGAACGGCTTATTACGGTATTTGAAGCGGAACGAAATATTGTGATTTCATTCCACAATGTCACTACACTTACCTCCGCATTTCTAAATGCTGCATTCGGTCAACTATATGGACGATTTAGTGAAGAGAAAATCCGTTCCCTATTGAAAGTTGAAGATGCGGTACAAGATGACCTTGCCTTGTTGAAGCGTGTCGTTGACAATGCTAAATTGTATTATAAGAATCCTAAGAAATTCAATAGGGCAATCCAGGAAACCTCATATATTGAAGCATAAAGCATTACACATCCACAACTATAATTTTACAGACAAGGACAGATTATTTCTGGATGCCAATATTTGGTTATGTCTTCATGGACCCTAGAAGCCACGGAGTCGTAAGGAAAGAACCTATTCCAACGCATTTAAACATATAAAAAACGCAAAATGCCAAATTTACATTGATGTGTTAATTGTTTCAGAATTCATTAATACCTATGCAAGAAGAAAATGGACAACTATTGGCAAACGATTTAAATTTTTTAAGAATTTTCGCAACAGTTCCAATTTCATACCGGTTGCTATAGATATAGCAGCAGATACTAAAAGGGTGATGGCACATTGCGAACCTATTGAAAGCGGATTTGTAGGATTGCAGATGTATGACTTACTTGATGATTATGCTAAAGGTAGTAAAGACTATAACGATCAAGTTATCACTGAGTTATGTAAAAACAATGGGTTTATTCTAATTACTGATGATGGTGATTTCAAGACTCAAGAAATACCAATTCTTACTGCTAATCGGCCTTTACTAACAAAATGATAGTATCTTACTAAGTGTTTTATATGGTAAGTGTAATGATGTGAAATTCACCACAACCTTCAAAACCTAGCGATCTCCCTTAGTTCCCGGTACCGTTCTTCAATTTCCTCAAACTGCACAGTCAGCTGCCGGTTGACACTGAAGTCCTCAATGTTAAATGAAGCGATGACTGTGCCATATATCATGGCTTTGCGGATAGAACATTCTGATACATTATCGGCTGAAGCGAGATAACCCATAAAACCTCCGGCGAAACTATCTCCTGCACCCGTTGGGTCTATTACCTTTGTCAACGGATATGCTGGCGCGCTAAAGTAAGATGGTTCAGTGATGCTAATTGCTCCATGCTCTCCCTTCTTGATGATAACGCGTTCTGGTCCATAACAGAGGATTTCTCGTGCCGCCTGTATTAGATTAGACTCTCCGGTCAGCAATCGTGCTTCGCTGTCGTTTAGGATAAGGATATTAACCCGTTCTATTGTTTTCTCTAATGCTTCTCGTTCTTCGTTAATCCAAAAGTCCATAGTATCACAGACGACAAGTTTCGGTTCTGATGATTGCTCTATGATGCTGAGTTGTAATTGTGGCGGATCATTTGCTAAGAAAAGGAAAGACGTATCCTTATATGCTTCGGGTAAGACAGGATGGAAATCTGCAATGACATTCAACTCTGTAAAGAGTGTATCACGTACATTGAAGTCTTCAGAATACCTACCACCCCAGCGGAAAGACTTGGCGTTTTCAACTTGTGTTAATCCTTCAAGGTCAATACCACTGGATTGCATAACATCTATGTATTCCTGTGGAAAATCATCCCCTACAATTCCCAAGAGACGAATAGGTTTTCCGAAAAAACTTGCGGCGATGGCCGCATAGACTCCTGAACCTCCAAGTATATCTTCAACCCGTTTCTGCGGTGTTTCAACGGTATCTAATGTGACCGTCCCAACAACTGTTATCGCCATTTTCTCTCCATCGGTATGCCTAAAATGTACCGGGACGGTTTTTGTTTTCTCGGAATGCCTTGACGATACGACGTACACGTCGAACCAATATCACGGCAAGTACAATCAGAAGTGGATACAGTAAGAACTCAAGGAGTGTGAAAATTAGTGGAGGAAACTGAATTGTACCTGTCCGTGCTAACCATATCGGCAGCAACAGCACTGCTGAAATAAGTAGAAGTGTACCTTCCCAGACTTCAGTTTTTTTCATAGGTACCAAATATCGACCAAAATGAACCTTAAGTCCCCATCTCCCATGAGTTGAGGTATTTCTCTTGTTCTTCTGTTAGTGTGTCAATGTTCACACCCAAGGCAGCTAATTTCAACCTTGCGACTTCATCGTCAATAGATGCAGGAACATCATAAACCCTATTTTCAAGGTTTTGATGGTTCTGTGTGATATATTCAAGTGACAATGCCTGATTCGCAAAACTCATGTCCATAACGCTTGCCGGATGTCCTTCTGCAGCTGCTAAGTTGACTAACCTGCCTTCCCCAATAAGACACAGCGTCCGTCCATCATCGAGTGTGTACGATGCTACATACTCACGTGACTCTGCTTTCTCAACGGCAAGCTCTTCAAGTGCAGGAATGTCTATCTCAATGTTAAAGTGTCCAGAGTTTGCGATGATAGCACCATCTTTCATCACTTCAAAATGTTCTTTTCGGAGGGCATGAATACCACCTGTGAGTGTAATAACAAGGTCTGCCTCTTGGACAGCATCATGCATTGGCATGACGCGGAAACCATCCATAACAGCCTCCAACGCTTTCAGCGCGTCTACCTCTGTTACGATGACGTTAGCACCTAAACCACGTGCCCGACTTGCAACACCCCTGCCACACCAACCGTAACTAGCGATAACAACGGTTGTTCCAGCAATGAGCAAATTCGTAGCGCGAATGATACCATCTAATGTGCTTTGTCCAGTGCCATATCGGTTATCAAAGAAATGCTTTGTGTTTGCATCGTTCACAGCGATGATAGGATATTTCAAAACACCTTCGGCAGCCATGCTTCTTAGTCTGATAACACCTGTTGTGGTTTCTTCAGTTCCAGCGATGACTTGTTCAACGAGTGCTGGATCTATCTCTGCAGCATGTAGTTCTGAGACTAAGTCTGCCCCATCATCCATCGTGATGTTTGATTGCATGGCAAGTGTAGCGTGGATGTGTTTGTAGTATGTTTCTGTGTCCTCACCATTGATGGCAAATACCGAAATGCCATCATTAACAACGAGAGAAGCAGCGACATCATCCTGTGTGCTAAGTGGATTTGATGCACATAATGCTAATTCTGCCCCACCTGCTTTCAGTGTCTGCATCAGATTTGCGGTTTCTGTTGTTACATGTAAACACGCGGCAACTTTGATGCCTTGTAACGGTTTTCCTTTAACAAAACGCTCACGTATTGACGCTAGAACTGGCATAAACCGATTTGCCCATTCAATACGTTGTTTCCCTTCAGCTGCAAGATCTGTTGTTTTGATATCGTAATCCATCGTCCTCCTTAGGCTTTTAGTTTATCAACATAGTCTGTTTTTTCCCACGTGAAGCAAGGTTCATTCCGGCCAAAATGTCCGTAAGCGGCAGTATCTTTGTATATAGGCTTACGTAATTCTAATCTATTTATGATACCTTCAGGAGTTAAATCAAAATGTTGGTTAACTAATTTTGATGCCTTTTCATCGTCTCCTGTTCCAAAAGTATCAACCATAACTGAAACAGGTACTTTTCTTCCGATTGCATAAGCAATCTGTATTTCACATCTTTCTGCTAAACCTGCGGCAACTATATTCTTCGCTGCATGTCGTGCTGCGTATGTAGCACTTCTATCAACTTTTGTCGGGTCTTTTCCGGAAAGTGCGCCACCGCCATGACGTCCCATACCGCCATAAGTATCCACTATGATTTTCCGACCCGTTAATCCTGCATCGCCGTGAGGACCGCCTGTTACAAATCTCCCTGTAGGATTAATGTGGTAGACAATGTCCGGGCTTTTTAGTTCTTCAGGTATAACTTTATTTATAACCTCTTCAATGATGCCTTCTTTAATGTCAGAATCACTAGTATCAGGATGATGTTGAGATGAGATGACAACGGTTGTCACATGGGTTGGTTTGTTATCTACATATTCAACTGTAACTTGTGATTTACCATCAGGTCGAATAAAATCAAGAATTGATTCTTTTCGTACTTGTGCCAAACGGTGTGTTAATTGATGTGCTAAAGTAATTGGTAACGGCATGAGTTCAGGTGTATCTTGGCAAGCGTATCCGAACATTATGCCTTGGTCTCCTGCCCCCCCCGGATTGACCCCCATTGCAATGTCAGGTGATTGTTTATCAAGTGTGACTAATATAGCACTGTATTCAGCATCAAACCCGTAACTTGCGTCAGTATACCCGATGTCTGCTATGACACCGCGAGCAATTTCTTGCAAATTTGGCGTAGCTGAGGTAGTGATTTCACCAGCAATGACAGCAAGTCCTGTCGTTACAAGTGTTTCACACGCCACCCTTCCTTGCGGGTCTTCTGTTAGAATAGCATCCAGAACAGCATCAGAGATCTGGTCAGCCAACTTATCCGGGTGTCCTTCTGTAACAGATTCCGACGTAAACAAAAAATTACGACTCAATGTGGTTCTCCTGTTAGCATAACGTGCTCCATATTTTCCCAATCAACGGTATAAATACCAATTAGACATCTCTCACCTACAGAAAAGGGGGGTGGATTATGTTCAACCCAACACTTAACTCACAGAATCTTCAGCATTTTCGGTTGCATCCGTGTTCTTAACATCTTCGGCTGCATCTGTGTCCTCTGTATTTTCAGATGTAGCCACGTTGTCAAGATCCTCAGCGACTTCTATGTTAGTGTTTTCTTCAGTGATTCCAGTGTCTTGAGGCGTTTCCTCTGAAGTCTGAGAATTGAGTAGATTATCAACGTTATTTTTCCCCATTTCCTGTTTGAGGAGAGCCCCCATAATTGTTTCCTCTTCCTCTATAGGTTTGGGTTGTTTCGGTTCGCGTATTGGTGCTGGACGCTGTCTACGTGGACGTTCATGTCGCTCTTCTGGTGGCGTAGATGCGCGTTCCTGGTCAGCTTGTGCTGCTTTTAGGCTTAAACCGATACGTCGGTTTTTTGCATCAAGATTTATGACTTTAACATCCAGTTCATCACCAACTGTAACGACTTCTTCAGGTCGATCAATTCTTCTGTCGGCGATTTCAGAAATATGTATAAGTCCATCAATCCCTTCTTCAAGTTTCGTAAATGCACCAAAACTAGTTAGATTCACGATTTTGCCTCGTACGACTGAACCGACTTTATATTTCTCTGGAACTTCATCCCATGGGTCTGGTTGTGTTTGCTTGAGTCCTAGTGATACGCGGCGTTCTGAGACATCAATTTGTAGTATGACTACCTCAACTTCTTCACCTTCCTTCAGCAATTCCTGTGGGTTGGAACCTCTATCTGTCCAAGATAGGTCGGACGTATGTATTAATCCATCAATACCATCCCCAATTTCAACAAAAGCACCGAAATTTGTCAAATTTCGTATACGTCCTGTAATTTTTGTACCAACAGGATATTTCTGTTCCAAGATTTCCCAAGGGTTTGGCTGTAATTGTTTGATTCCTAAAGATATTCGTTTATCTTCTTTAGAAATCTCAAGTACAATTGCTTCAATTTCATCACCCTTACTCACTATTCTTGAAGGTGCAACGTTGCGTCTAGTCCAAGCCATTTCAGAAACATGTATTAATCCTTCCACTGCTTCTTCTAGCTGGACGAAGACACCGTAGTTGACAATATTTACTACCTCTCCGGAGACTCTTGAACCGATGGGATATTTTTCCTCAACATTTTCCCATGGGTCAGATGTCTTCTGTTTCAGACCTAATGATATTTTTTCGGTTTCTATATCAATAGCAATAACTTGGACTTCAATTTCGTCTCCCAATTCGACAATTTCAGATGGGTGATGAATTCGCTTCCATGCCATATCGGTCTTATGTAGTAATCCATCAACGCCGCCAAGGTCAACGAAAGCACCAAAAGTGGTGATGTTTTTCACGACACCTTTAACGAGTTGACCAACTTCAAGAGTTTTTAGCACTTGCTCTTTCTTTTCAGCAATCTCAGTTTCAAGCCACGCTCGGCGGGACAGAACAATATTGTTACGGCGTCTGTTCATACTGATAACCTTCATCTGGAATGTTTCACCGATGTACTGGTCAAGGTTCTGAATTGGACGCATTTCAACTTGAGATGCTGGCAAGAAGCCGGGTAAAGAACCTACAGAAACACGGAGTCCCCCTTTAATACGTTCTGTGATTTGCCCTTCAACGGGGGTACCGTTATCAAATGCACTGCCGATCTCGTCCCAAATTAAAGTTTGATCGGCAATTTTTTTAGATAGATTGATCTGCCCTTCAGAATCCTCACGACGGACAATATAAACATCTATCTGGTCGCCGACTTGTACCAAAGGGATAGAATCTTCACCAGATTCAAACTCGGAAGCTGGAATGTAACCCTCGGATTTAAAGCCGATGTCAATCATAACTTCATCACGACTTACATCAACGACAGTGCCTTTAACAATCTCACCATCTGTGAAGGCTTTCATTGAGTTATCATAAGCTTTCTCGAGAGATTCCTGGCTCATTGTGGTAACTTGATCTTCCTCTGGTTCAATTGCAGGTTCATCAGTCATGGATAGTTCCTCAATATCGGATGCGGATACTTCAGATTCGCCATCAGAGGGAGTAGTTACAGCTACAGCGGGGACTGTTTCTAATGTATCACTCTCAACTTCAATAGGTTGTTCGTGATCTTCAGACACGGTTGCGGCAGAAGTGGTTTCAGCGGTCAGAGTCGTTTCACTTTCAGCAGGTTCGGTTTCTGCAATATCACTCTCACTATCGTTAGCAGGCAGAAAATTTTCAGAAGTACCACTTTTGGTTGCTTCTTCACTTTCAGCAGTATCTACTTCATCAGTAGAATCAATCTGATCAGAGTCATTTTCATCGGATTCCGATAACTCTGTTTCAGCATCATCAGTAGTTGTTTCAACTTCTGCCTCTGTTTCCGTTTCGTTTACTTCTTCGTGTATACCTTCAGTTTCGTTTTCAACTGATTGTTTCTCTTCTTCCACATCAACTATGGAATCGATTGTGTGGGTTTGTTCGTTATTCATTAAGATACCTGGGTCTACTCAAAACGCAAGACAGCGTTAAGTCCACCAGTTCCTCCTTGTTGCACAGTGCTGCTAGCACTTTCAAATCGGTTACTTAATAGTATATCACATTGCAAAGCAAATTGCAACAATAATTTATATTGGTTATATAGAGTTTTGGTTACTCGTCTAAAACAGGCAAAACATATAAAAATGACATATAAAAATGACAGGATTATAGGATTCTTGCTTACGACACATCTCTTCAGGAACAGCACCACCTTCAACCGTTTCAGAGGATTATAGGATTCTTGCTTACGACACATCCCACAACACTATGATCCCATCTATACAGCTGCCAGAGAGTAATTTGCCATTCGGAGAAAAGGCGAGAAATGCGACTATATCGGATTGACCACTTAATCCTGCTACCTGTTCACCCGTCTCAACTTCCCAGATAAGCACAATGTCTTGTTCTGTCTGATACCACAATGCACCAGCAAGATATTGACCGCAATGTGTGAACGCAAACGTAACGCCATCACAGTTAGGTTTTGGAAGCGATATTATCTGCAATGTCGTGAACGTGTGTGCATCCAGAATGTGGATCTCAGTATCAGAACAAGAAGCAACGAAATCTCCACAGGGAGAAAAGAAATACGGAAACCTTAATGTTGACTCTTTGATTTCTCGACAAGATTCTAAATCCCATACACACACTTTCTTGCTGTGATCAAAACTAAAAAGTCTTTGTCCATCCGATGAAAACGTCACCGAAAAAACATCATCCTTATGTCCCTTCAGTACTGATGGATTCTCTGGATCGTCAATATTCCATACATACACATTACTAGATTCACATCCACATGCAATCCGATCCCCCTGTGGTGAGAACTTTGGTCCACAGTTCCTATCAAATATCTCATCAGGGACAGGGATTTCAACTATAGATCTTTCTTTTGACCTAAGTCGCCACACCTTAGTGCAACGATCATTATGACAGTGAAGAACGATTATCTCCCTTGAAGGTTGCACAACGAAATCAGCAATATAATCATTAAAAAACTGATGTTCTTTAACAGACCTATTATCAACATCCAATAGGACGATACCGTCCCAACAATCACACACAAGCGTGTGATTGTCTATCCAGACAGGGTCGATACGATTAAAAATGAAATGATGTTCACGGACGACTTCGTAATTCGGTATTTCATCTGTTGCCTTGGTGTTTTCATTATCTGTTATCTCAGATGCAAGCAGGTCTGTGTATGCTTTCGCTAAATCGATAGCAAACCAATAGCCGCCTACACCTGAGCGGACTTCAAGCACTCTTTCGTTAGACTCAACATTCCACACATCAATCGCATAGCCGTTGGGTCTTGTAACGTCTCTGATAACGTATAGCTGCCCGTTGTTTGCATAGAAAGGTCCCTCGAAATTGGGAGCAACTCTCTGGACGGAACCTGTGGCGATCTCCCAAACCAGCAGAATATCGTCATGTGATGCAATGTATTTTCCACAAAGGGAAAAAGCGATTGACATAATCTCATCATCATGTTCTGTGAAGTAGGCAATCTGTTCACTTGCAGCGATATCCCAGACAGCGATATCGGAATAGAGCAGTTCATCATCAATCAACGTACCGTCAGTTGATCCACCTGCAATAAAACGACTGTCTTGTGAAACGGCAAAGGTTTCTCCTGGAAACTTGACAAGTGGTTTACCTGTTTCTGGTTCCCAAACATAGATCTGAGGACCTTCTCCATCTGGGTCCAGACATTCATGTTCCTTTGAATTCTCTTTGTCATTACTAACCATCGCTGCCAGCAGTGATCCATCTGGAGTGAATGTGAGTCCCCAAATATCATTGGTTTTCCATTTGTGTTCTCCGCGATCCATCTGAACTATCTGTTCACCTATATGAATGTCCAAGACTCTGACGTGTCCTTCGTAATCAGCAATTGCAAGCCATTTTCCATTTGACGAACAGGCAAGTCTAGCATAGGCACTCTGTTCCTCAATTTCCAACACACATTCGCCGCTTGCAACGTCCATCACCTTGACGTTGATCGGGTTATGTTTCGTAACGAGTATTACCAACTTGCCATCAGGTGAGAATTCTAATCGGAATACACAACCTAGTGGGTCATCCCATAGTGAAATCGGTTGCATTGAAGCGACATCATACCACCACAATCCAGAGGTAGTTCCAACAGCAAAATGGACTCCATTTGGTGACAGTTTAACTGACTGGACTTCACCTTTACCGAATCTTGCATAGACTCCTTCAGGTAGATTCCAATTATCACCCGTAGGATCATTGGAATCAACGTTGAAGATTGCTGGTTTGATGGTATTCTTTGCTTTCTCTATGATTCTCTTAGGCTGATCAGATTCTGATTTCATTGTTGTTCCTTTTGTTTCTATCGTTAATGGTGCGGGGTCGAATTCACTTCTTAGGATTTCTCGGATTTCACGTAATTTCGTTTTAACTGTGCCTATCGGCATGTTTAACTCTGATGCAATCTTTTTAATTTTCCACGATTCCAATTAGTCTGCTGCGCATTCACTCTACATCAGAACGGTAGAATGATGTAAAACAGCATAGTGTTTATTGTAGCCACAACGGTTCCAGCAAGCGTCTGGAGGAGTGTATGTCGTTTCCTGTATACACGTGCCCAGGTTATGATTGGAATAATCAGAAATAACCAGATTAGTTTAACATTCAATAGTAATACTAATACAAGTATGCATCCTGTAGCAACACTAGTATGAAAACTGATTTTCCAGAAAGGCGTAATAATTGAGAAAACGACACTGTTAACGATAAATGCTAAACATACCCAAACGATTTTCCAACTTGCACCAATGTTGTAAAGAACTATTGCACCTAATGCCATACTGATACATGTGATACAGAGCGGTAATAGACGTTCATCTTTATCATGTAGATGAACATTGCTGACCTTTGAAAAACGAAACAGAAGAAGAACTGATAGAATAGGTAAGATCGTTACAAAAACTGCTATGACAGCGACCGTTATGTAAACTTCATGTGAAGAGCTTGCATGTTTTTGGACAACAAAGACAGCAGTAACAATCGGTAGAATGAATGGACTAAAAAACACGGAAATACATAACGCAACCCGAGCTGGTATCGATGAAAAAGTCTTTTGTTTCATTTGTATTAATCTGGTAAGACACCTTCAATCTGATCAACGAGATGCATAGAATGAATGACATCGCGCACGTCTGTAAGTGGAACTTCTTTTTTTGTAACACAATCAACAAAATGACGGTGCATTGTGAGTGACCCTTCATAACTGGGTGAATCGTTCTGGTCTACACCATCAACTTCCCAACCACCCATCACACTTCTATTGTTGTCCTCGTATATTTCGATTTCTTCAGGAATTTTCATATAACATCCAATACCGACTCCGTGCAATTCAGATCTCAGTACGCGTCCACCAGATGCTCTATTACCGAATATGATTCCAGTTGCATTATTGTCAAAACGAACAAAAGCAGTATAGAAGTTACGTACTTCAGACTTAAAGGAGTCACGGTGTGCGGTTACCTCAGTAGGTTCACCTCCCGCCATAAAACGGAGTAGGTCTACAACATGACACACGTCATTCCAGAGTGTTGTGGTAAATTCTTGGTTACTTCCTAATATCTGCTTATTGAATGTAGTTACAACTAATGAAACAGGACCCTTTTGCGAAACTCTACGGACTGCTTCTTGTGTAACGGCTGCAAATCTCCGCTGAAATCCGACCATACAGTAGACATCATTGGCGATTGCTGTTTCTACCAATTGTTGCGTTTCATCACTACTTGCACCTGGTGGTTTCTCAATAAAGAGATGTTTGCCTGCATTTAGACAGTCTAACGCGGGTTGCAGTAACCATTTTTCGTTCATGATGCAATAGACAACATCTAAATCTAGAGTATCTAACATCTTCCGATGATCGGTAAAGGTCCGAGGAAATTCATACTTTTTTGCGACTTGTGCAAGTTTTCCTTCATCAAGTTCACATGCGGCGGACATTTCAACATCATCTTCAAACCGATGGACACTTGGATAATGTGTACCTTGTGCTCTTCCCCCAGCCCCTATAAATCCTGCTTTTAGCATTGAAACTTCTCCTGATTTTTCGTTCTTGATGTGTATTTTACACGATAGTCCATTATATTGCAAGCAGTTTATGACATAATGACATAAGCCCTGCTGACATAAGGAAAAACTTGTCTTTTTTGTGTTTGTGTGTTATTTTATAAAAGACTTTATGCAGATCATATCTCCTTATTTTATCAGTTGAGGTGATGTTTGAATAATAATTATAAAGCACTAATCTGTGTTCCTCTGTTCATAATCATAAGTATCATGCTGATGTGGCAATTTCCGAGTGCTATATCAGATGATCCGAGTGCTATATCAGATGAGAAGAATGTTGTCTGGTGGTATAGTGTCATACCCCCATTGATAGCTATCACATTAGCAGTTATTACAACCAGGTTATTCTTGAGTCTTGGCGTTGCAGTTGGGGCAGGGATCATCTTGTCTTGGTTTCAACAGGAAGTTTCTTTACAGTCTTTTGTATCTGAAGTTGTCTGGTTTGCGCGGGCAGTAACGATTGGTAATGATGAGATTGACCTTTTCAACATATATGTAATCCTTTTTGTCCTTTTTATGATGTCTATGATATCCATCGTATTTGCTTCTGGAGGTATTGCAAGTGCAATTTCTACATTATCCCATCTTGCACGAGGTCCTCGTTCAACACAATTTATTACGGGTTTGATGGGAACGCTTATCTTCATAGGAGATTACAGTAATGCAATGCTTGTTGGACCTACGATGCGTCCAATCACGGATCGTTACAAGGTAAGTCGTGAAAAACTGGCATATATTGTAGATTCTACAAGTGCTCCTATTGCTGGTCTTGCCTTTGTGAGTACCTGGATCGGCTATGAGGTAGGACTGTTCAACTCTGTTGCAGAGAACATCGGTTTAGCGAGTGACGGGTATTCAATGTTCTTTGATGCGCTTCCTTTTCGATTCTACTGCATATTAACTATCCTTTTTGTTCTTATCAATAGTGTTAGCAGTCAGGATTATGGTCCGATGCGGCGCGCGCAACTGCGTTCGCGCAATACTGGTAATGTCTCTGCAACCGACGCGAAAGTAATGGGTGGAATTGCGACAGAAATAACTGATGTAAAAAGCAGAATTCAGATTCTCTCTTCAGTGATCCCTCTCACGCTCCTGTTTGGTTTGATTCTTGTGGGACTGTGGGTGGATGGTAAAGGATCAGGTTCAGTCTTTTCTCTTACTTCATGGAGAAACGCTCTATCAAAGGCAGATAATGTGAAAATCCTTGCATCAGCTGCGATTATTTCCTTTGTTGCTGCAATAATCTGTGGATCAGTCTTTTCAAGGATGTCTCCCTCAGAGATTTCGAAAGCAGTCAAGGGTGGATTAACTGGAACACTGTTACCACTCGGTATCATTCTTTGCGCTTGGGGAATTAAAGCCAGTTGTGATAAGTTGATGACAGGACAGTATATTGCATCAATTCTCAGTGATGTCGTTTCTCCTTTATGGTTCCCCGCACTTGTGTTTATTGTAGCATCTCTTACCTCTTTTGCCACAGGAACAAGTTGGGGTACGATGGCAATTCTCATACCGACTGCGATTCCTGTTGCATTCTTACTTGACGACAATACCTATGGGATTACGACTATTCTATGTCTTGGTGCTGTTCTAGATGGTGCGATCTTTGGCGATCACTGTTCACCTATTTCTGATACGACAATACTAAGTGCAATTGTCAGTAGTTGTGATCCGATGCATCATGTGAGAACACAGATGCCTTATGCGCTTACTGTAGCCGCAATTGCTCTAATATGTGGATATCTGCCTGCAGCAAGCAGTTTGCCATCGTGGATCGGTATTTTATGTGGTGTGGGTGTAATAATCCTATTGTTTACGTTTTTGTCAAGATTGAGACGGGAATAAGACGGATTGAAAAAAGGTTTGACTCTCTTTTCGTTATAATGCTAATGGATAAATACCAAATCTCCGTTTGATACACCTTGATACACGCTGAATAATGCGTTAGAATTGAACTGCTAAGACAGAAATATATTTTGATAGGAGAGGAATTTGATGAAAACACGATTAGAAAAAGATAGTTTGGGTAAGATCGTGGTTCCTGAAGATGCATATTGGGGAGCACAGACACAACGTGCCTATCACAATTTTAATATTGGTAATGAACATTTTCCACCTATTTTCATTCGCTCGCTTGCTATCATCAAACATGCAGCTGCGACAGTCAATGCAGAATTGGATAGCATTACGCCAGAAATAGCAGACCTTATCTGTTGCGCAGCGGATGAAGTCGCTGATGGTAAACTTGCAAAACAGTTTCCACTTAAGATCTGGCAGACAGGCAGCGGAACACAGACTCACATGAATATTAATGAGGTGATTGCAAACCGCGCAAATGAACTTGCTGGAGAGAAACGTGGTGTAAAATCTCCTGTTCATCCAAATGACCATGTAAATCGCTCACAGTCCACGAACGATGTGTTCCCGACTGCAATACACGTTTCAGTTGTGAGTGAGTGTGTTGAACGGTTGTTACCTGCTGCTGCATCGTTGCAAGGTGCGTTGGAAAAGAAAGCACAAGATTTTTCAGATATCGTAAAGACGGGCCGCACACATCTGATGGATGCTACACCTTTGACGTTAGGACAAGTATTTAGCGGGTATGCACATCAAGTGGCACATGCACAAGAGGCGATTAAAGATACGTTAACACATCTGTATGAACTTCCGATTGGTGGTACAGCAGTTGGCACAGGTTTAAACACACATCCTGATTACGCAGATGCTGTTGTTTCTCGTTTAGCTGCACGGACTGGACATCCATTTGTGAGTGCACCGAATAAATTTGAAGCGTTAGGAAGCCGAGACGCACTCGTATCCGCAAGCGGTGCAATGAAACGTCTTGCTTGTGCTTTGTATAAAATTGCTAACGATATCCGTTGGTTAGGCAGCGGACCACGGTGTGGTATAGGGGAACTGATTCTACCGGAAAACGAACCAGGGAGTTCTATCATGCCCGGAAAGGTCAATCCAACGCAGTGTGAAGCGATGACAATGGTCTGTGCACAAGTGATTGGCAATGATACAACGATTTCTTTGGCGGGGAGTGCTGGGAATTTTGAGTTGAACGTATTTATGCCTGTGATCGCTTTCAATTGTTTGCAGTCTATCCGATTGCTGTCGGATGCATGTGATGCATTCCGAGAGCATTGCGTTGTTGGGATTGAAGCGAATAGGGCTACTATTGCTGGATATTTAGAAGCGTCGTTGATGTTAGTAACAGCCTTGACACCACACATAGGTTACGATGCTGCTGCAAAACTTGCACAAAAAGCACATAGGGATGGATCAACACTTCGGGACGTTGCGGTTGAAGAAGGTGTGTTGACAGGGGAAGAGTTTGATGAATTGGTTGTGCCAAGTGAGATGGTGGTGCCGAATTTGTAGTTGTTTGAGAACTTACACATAGTGACGGGCAATAAATTGCCCGTCACTATATTACCCAATTTTATTCGTAATCTCCATAAACTCCCCCTACGAACATGTTTCAGACATTCACTAGGTTTAGTCTTCAACGGCATCCGAAAGCGGTTCGGTAAGTTCCTCAAGTTCTAACAGTTCTTCTGGTTCTAAGTCCGCAATGGTGTCACTAGTTACTTCCAGTTCCCACCACTCAGAGAATCCTGTTCCTGCTGGTATGAGTCGACCTAGGATTACATTCTCCTTCAAACCTGTTAACATGTCAGTCTTTCCTTCAACTGCGGCATCCGATAGTACTTTCCGCGTTTCTTGGAAACTAGCTGCGGAGATGAAACTTTCTGTACTCAGCGATGCTTTGCTAATACTTTGTAGGACAGGTTTGCCTGTTGCCGGAGTTCCTTCATCTTCTTCAACGCGTCTATTCTCAGCGTGGAATCTGTGTCGAGGCACTTCATCATTAGCATAAAACTTTGTATCTCCGACCTCCAGGATACGTATCTTTTGAAGCATCTGTCGGACAATGACTTCAACGTGTTTGTCGTTGATAGTGTTTGTTCCATATACAGTCTGTACTTCATCAACGAGATATGTCCAGACAGCCTCTTCACCTTCAATTGAGTGTCCGTTGATGGTAGTCCTGCCGATGTCAAGGATGTCGTGTGGGTTTAGGTATCCATCTGTGAGCGGTTGTCCAGCTTCTACCCTGTCTCCTTCGTCGACCCTTCGTTTTTCATCTGGGATGGCATAGAGGCGACTTTTCGTTTGACCATCAACAATTCGGTATTGCGGTACGCCAGCCTTCTGTCCTGTGAGTTGGACGACTCCCTCAATTTCAGCGATTTCTGCTGCATCTTGCTTTTTAGGAGGACGTGCTTCAAACAGACCCGTCACTCTTGGGATTCCAGCAATAATGTCAAGGTTGGTGGTTTTCTCGTGCAATTCAGCCAACGGATCCTGCGCTTTCACTTTAGTTCTATCTTTGAGTGAACCAGAATAACCGTTGGGTATAAGGTGAGAAACTCTTGCACCACTTGCAGTTTCTATATCGATTCTGAATCGCTCTTCCAGACCATCCACTTCTACACCCGGGTATTGTTCAAGAGCGGTTGCATATTCCCAATCTTTTAATTCTTCTCCTATCTTAAGCGGACAACTTGGGTGTATAACCTTGGTAACCTCATAATTGTTCTTCGAAGTTAATGCTGATTTTTCCTTATACACATCCTCATTCAGTATTTCGCCAACCTTAACATCAATTTCTTCTGAGATGACTTCTTTCACCTTGAATACCCTTTCGGTATCAAATCCCTTGTAGAGTCGTAGTGCACGTTTATATTCGATTTCATCAATCCTCTGTCCGGGAGTAAGTCCACATTCATCATGATGTACATCAAGGATATGATACACCAATTGTGTCTCAGGCAGCGGTGTATCCGTTTCTCCGTGCTGCTTGAGGAGTGCCTTGTGATCAGTTACAGTCAAAACCTGTTCTTCTTCACCATCTTCGGGAGTATGAATGTATAGTTTTTCATAGTCAAACCCTCTGTGACTTCTCCTGTAACGACTCGATTCAGATTGTGTGATGAGTTCGCCAAGATCAACTGGGAAGTCGTCGTGATGGATGGCAGCGATGCGATAGAGTCGTTCCACCTCAAAAGCACTGTCATTTTTCATGACATTAACTTCAAAACCGGGATAGGTTTTTGCAACTGCTTTTTTCTCATTTTCAGTGAGTAGTGTTCCTGACACCAATTCACAGTATGTGTGATGTACAGCGGTGACTCGGAACTTGAGTCTATCCTCTGTTATCCCGGAGAACTTATCCTGAAGTGTTTGTAAGTTATCAACTTCAATTATATCGCCATGTTTCAGCGGACACTCAGGATGATTGACTTTCAAGACACGACAAATGGCGGGTGAAGGTCGTTTCACTTCAAAGGCTTTATTCTCTTCTTGTGCACGTTTGTATTCATTCGCTGTCAATTCCTGCTTGAGTGTAAGGTCTACGCCTTCACTCACTTCGGTTACTAAATAAATCGGTTCACTGAGTTCCAGGTAGTATTGACTCTCTTCTTCTTGTGAGAGTAGGTCGCCGACTTTAAAATTTTCTTCATCATGAGTTACCTGAATTCGGTATTTCAGTGGAATCTCACCCTGCATCTTACTGTATTCCTCTTTATACTCAGTTTCGGTAAGGATGTCCCCTGCTTTGGTTTGATATACCCATTCACCAGCAAAGGGTCGTATTTTTTTACGCCAGGTTTCTGCTTTACTTTCAGTCAATAGTCTTCCAGCCTTCAGGGAAGTTCCTGGATGCTTCACGGTTTCCACACGATAGTGCGCTTCCGAACATCGGAATAAGGAATATTTGTGTGAAAGCGTTTGGTATTCCTGTTCTGTAAGAGGTCGTCCTACGTTTAGTAGCGAATCTGTCCCTGCGTTCGCTTCAACTGCATCTGGATGGTTTACTTCCGTAATTTGGTATGAGATAGGTTCTACCTCAAATCCAGGGAACTTCTTGCGGTATTCCTGATACTGTCTTTCGGTGAGGAATTCACCGGATTGGAGTTTGCAATCAGGATGCTGCACTGTTCTGATCTTATATTTTGGTTGATCAAGGTGTTCAGCAACTTGTTGAGCAATCCAGAGTCCACCCTCTTCTCGGACAGTTCTGCCGGGAATGTAATCACGGAATCGGACTGTTCCTGTATCTTTAGCAAGGATTTTACGGGCAAGTCGTTCACTCATATCTTCAACGACACCCCCCGTATGGAATGTCCGCATCGTTAACTGTGTACCGGGTTCACCAATAGATTGTGCAGCGATAATACCGATAGCCTCACCGACATTGACGCGTTCACCTGATGTTAGATCGGCACCGTAGCACTGTGCGCATGCGCCTTTTTCTGCTTCACAAGTAAGTATGGAACGGACACGGACGCTCGGTACTTCTGCTTGCTCAATCGCCTGTGCCATCTGTGGTGTAATCAACGTATTACTTTCCACCATTGTCTCCTTAGTTTCTGGATGGACGATGGGTTCAATTGTAACACGGCCACTAATCTTGAAACTGATGGAACCTGCATCTGTCGTGAACTTCAGAATACCGTGGGTTGTTCCACAATCATCTTCTGTAATCATGACATCTTGGGCGACATCAACGAGTTTACGCGTAAGGTATCCTGATGCAGCAGTTTTCATTGCAGTATCAACTAACCCCTTACGTGAACCGTAAGTAGAGGTGAAGTAGTCGAGAACATCCAATCCTTCACGATAAGAGGATTGAATAGGTGTGGATAGAATTTCACCGCTCTGCTTTGATTTCAAACCGACAATTGCACTGATCTGAATAAATGGGTTTTTGCGTGCACGTGCGCCACTATTCGCCATCAGATGCACCGGACTGAAACCTTCTACATTTTCATCCTGTTCTACCAGATAGGTTTCAGTTTCAGGAAGCACATCAAAAAGTGTATCTTCTATTTTCGTAACAGTATCATACCAGATCCGAATTTTCTCATTTTCTAATTCCTCAGTTTCAAGGTTTTTCTGCTTGTCTAGCCGTTCAATCTTTTTCCTTGCCTCATTGAGGATCGCGTTTTTTTCGGGTGGTATCAAGTAGTCCTGGATACCGGGAGAGATACCGCTGCGGGTTGCATATTCAAAACTGAGTTTCTGCATGCGATCCAGCAGAGAAACAGTCTCTCCTGTGCCGAGTTCTTCAAAACAACGTTTGACGAGTTGTGACAGCTGTCTCCCGCGTGCTTCTTCATTGAAGAATGGCAATTCAAGTCCCGTTATTTCATCTGTCCATTTCAATAAAGATGTACCATTCCTAAAGGGAAGTACTTCGTTGAATATCACGCGTCCGACGGTTGTTAGGATCGGTTCACGGTGCCCTTTAAAAAAGAGTAGCACAGAGTCGTGTAGTTTTAAGGTGCCGCACCCGTGAGCATGTGTTATCTGGTCAAGAGACGTGAAGCGACGTTTTGCCCAGGGTTCGCCTTCTAATGTTGCAAAAATATCACCCTTCTTGCCATTTTCCGCTTCTTCTGCATACGCAGTATGAAGTAGTTCTGCTCTTCGTTGATGATCTGGTAAAGCCTTTGTTAGGAAACTTGCGCCTAAGACCATATCAAGTTCTGGGACTGTAATCGGTTCTCCGTGTGAAGGTTTAAGAATGTTCCCACTGCTAAGTAGTAACATTTTGGCTTCTGTACGTGCTTCAATAGAAAGTGGCACGTGAACTGCCATCTGGTCACCATCAAAATCCGCATTGAATGCTTTACAGACAAGTGGTGGGATTCGGATAGATTTACCTTCAACGAGGACAGGCATAAACGCTTGAATGCCAAGTCGGTGGAGTGTCGGTGGACGATTGAGTAACACGGGATGATCAGCGATAACCTCTTCCAACGCTTCCCAGACAGGCGAATCGGGTGTGACATGTTCGGTCATGTGTTTACCATGCTTGATGGTCTGGACATGTCCGGCTGCCAAGAGTTTTTCAATAATGAAAGGTTTGTAAAGCTCAACCGCCATCAATTTCGGCAGACCACACTGATGCAGTTCAAGTTCGGGTCCAACGACGATCACACTTCTACCAGAATAATCGACACGTTTTCCGAGTAGGTTCTGACGGAATCGCCCGACTTTGCCTCTAAGAATATCAGATAAGGACTTGAGCGCACGTTTGCCTGGACCGGTAACCTGTCGTCCATGTCTACCGTTGTCCAGAAATGCATCAACAGATTCTTGAAGCATCCGTTTTTCATTTCTGAGGATAACTTCGGGAGACCTTAGATCAATAAGTTTCTGTAAGCGATTGTTACGGTTAATGACACGCCGATACAGATCGTTGAGATCACTTGTTGCAAATCTACCACCTTCCAACGAGACCAAAGGACGTAGGTCAGGACTAATGACAGGTAACACATCAAGTATCATCCATTCAGGATGCATCTGTGTTTTATTGAATCCAGCCACCATCCTGAGTTGCTTTGACAGTTTCATTTTTTTCTGCCGACTTGATGTTGCTTCCAGTTCTTCAGTCAGTTTTTCAACATCATCGGGGAGACTTATTTTTCGTAGCAGTTCTTGAATCGCCTCTGCCCCTGTTCCAGCTTTGAATGTGCCTGGATGCTCTTGCATCTTACTGATCACATCGGTTTCAGTGAGTATGTCTTTCTCGTTCAACTCACAACTTTCATCGGTGACTTCTGTTACGATAAACGCTTCAAAATAGAGGACCCGTTCGACTTGACGTGATGCAAGCTCAAGGAACGTCCCAATACGTGATGGGATTCCTTTAAAAAACCAGATATGGGAGACAGGTGTTGCAAGTTTGATGTAACCGAGTCGTTCACGTCGGACTTGTGATTTCGTTACTTCAACACCGCACTGATCACAGATAAGTCCTTTGTGTTTAATCCGCTTGTATTTACCACAACTGCATTCAAAATCTTTCTGTGGTCCGAATGTTGCTTCACAGAATAGTCCTTGGTGTTCGGGACGAAAACTTCGGTAGTTAATCGTTTCCGCTTTTTTGATTTCTCCACAGTCACATGTATCTTTATCGGGGCATGACCAAGCACTGCTTACGGGATCCCTATTCTTACAAGATGTCCGTTTTGCCCAATCTCTAATCTGTTCAGGTGAGGCGATACTGATAGATATACGATTGAATTGCTGTTCATTGTCTGCCATTATTTTGCTCCTTTAATGATTGTAACCTGTATTGATTCTAAGATAGACTGATAACTATTCGGAATCGTCTGTGTTCCATGCCAATTTCAGCGGCGGCTCTTCATCTATGGGTTCTACTGTTTCCACTGTGTGCAAAAGCGGGAATCCGATGTCGTGTAGTCCATGCTGTGTAGAATCGACATCTGAGGGGTCTCCTTCAGTTAACTCAACATTTAGACCAAGGCTTTGTAGTTCCCTGACAAGTACGTTGAAGGATTCAGGTGTACCTGGTTTCAATGGACTTTGTCCCTTTACGATAGATTCGTATATTTTGGTTCTGCCCTTGACATCGTCGGACTTGATTGTTAGCATTTCTTGAAGTGTGTGCGCTGCACCGTAAGCTTCAAGTGCCCATACTTCCATCTCGCCAAGTCGTTGTCCGCCGTGTTGGGCTTTACCCCCAAGTGGCTGCTGTGTGACTAAGGAGTATGGACCTGTTGAACGTGCATGCATTTTATCTGCAACGAGGTGGTTCAGTTTAAGGAAATAGACATAACCTACAGTGACCTCTTGCCCGAACGGATCACCCGTTCGTCCGTCGTAGAGAACACTCTTCCCGGTCTTCTTGACGTTTTCAGGTAAATCTGTTTTAGCCAACAGATCAAAGACTTCTGTCTCTGTTGCACCGTCAAATACGGGTGATGCAATGTGCAATCCGTGTTCCTTACAAGCTAATCCTAAATGGATTTCAAGGATTTGACCAACGTTCATACGAGATGGTACACCAAGCGGATTTAGAACGATATCGACCGGGGTTCCATCGGGTAGATATGGCATATCTTCTTCGGGTAGAATTTTTGCCACAACGCCTTTGTTGCCGTAACGTCCTGCCATTTTATCTCCAATTGAGATAGGACGTCGACTTGCCACATAAACTTTCACGAGTTTCAAGACACCTGGTTTGAGTTCTTCGCCAGCATCAAGTTTCTCTAGTGCTTCATCTTTCTCCCTTGTATAATCTGTGATACGACCAGAAGCAATTTCTTGAAGACTTTTAATGTAGGTCATGGCTGCTTCATCGGTAATTTGAAGCGATTCAAGTTGACTTTGAGATAGTTTTTCCAGATATTCTCGTGTCAACACATCCCCTGATTTTAGCTGTTCAGGTGCATCAGTGTGGTTCCCATCTGCAGTTTCTTTATCGCTTTTGAAGGTTGTGGGATATGCAAGTTCTTTGTTAGCCAATGTTCCCCGTAATTCTTCAGTCAACCGTTCGGATACCTGTTCACGTTGTTCAAGCCATGTCTGCTCAATTTGTTTTCGTAGTGAGTCTTGTCGCCATGCGGTTTTCTCACTATCAGGTGTCGCTTGCCGAGAGAACACCTTAACGTCTATAACCACACCTTCTACACCGGGACGGGTATAAGCGGAAGCGTCTTTAACCTCTTTAACCTTTTCACCGAAAATGGCACGAAGTAGTTTTTCTTCGGGTCCATATTCGCTTTCTCCTTTCGGTGAGATTTTTCCGACGAGGATACTCCCCGTTCCAACAACACTACCGACTCGGATGATACCTTCATCATCAAGTTGTGCAAGACTTCGTGCGGACATGTTTGGAATATCCTTTGTGATCTCCTCATCTCCCATTTTTGTTTGCCTTGCTGTGACCTCAAACTCTTCAATATGAATTGAGGTGAATGTATCATTCTTGATAAGCGATTCGCTGATAAGTATGGAGTCTTCAAAGTTATGTCCACCCCAAGGCATATATGCACAGAGTATGTTTCTGCCGAGTGCAAGTTCTCCGCCTTCTGTAGCTGTTCCATCTGCAATGACATCACCCGCGTCAACGACATCGCCGATATGGACGCGTGGGCGTTGATGTATGCATGTCCCGCTATTGCTGCGTTTAAAGGTTTTCAATTTGTAGACATCGTATCCCATTTCGCTGAATCCATGCTCACCTTCTTCAAGGTGGAGTGCTTGTCCTGTACGGATTAGGATTTCTTCTGCATCAACACTAGAAACGACACCGCCTCTCTGGGCAGTGACCATTGCATTTGCATCGCGTGCGGCACGATGTTCCATACCTGTGCCGACCCAGGGTGCTTCAGGTCTGACTAATGGGACTGCTTGTCTTTGGTGGTTTGCTCCCATGAGTGCCCGGTTGGCATCTTCATGTTCTAAAAATGGCACGAGTGCAGCAGAAACTCCTACAATCTGTTGGGGTGCAATACCGATATATTCAATTTCATTCAGGTCACGTTCAATTACTTCTTCCCCTTTACGACTTCGTAGTGTTTTAAGTTTATCGTTCGACTTAATTGCGTCTGCAGGGGCAATGTGGTACCTGTCCTCTGCATCTGCCGTTAGATATTCTACGTTTTCGGTTATCTTACCATTCCGTATTGCTCTATAGGGAGTTTCCAAGAATCCGTACGGATTAACACGTGCAAATGTTGCTAAGGAAACAATAAGACCGATTGAGGGACCTTCAGGTGTTTCTAACGGACAGACACGTCCATAGTGTGTACGATGGACATCACGCACCGCTGCGGTTGCCCGGTCACGATGGAGTCCACCAGGACCAATCGCTGAAATACGACGTTTGTGTGTAAGTTCATCTAAAGGATTGATCTGTTGCATGAATTGAGAGAGTTGGTTGGATCCAAAAAACTCTCGGAGTGCCATCATCAAAGGTTTTGGATTAACTAAATTCTTCGGGTTTTTCAACTGTGAATCTGTCGTCGTACTGAGTTTTTCACGTGCTGCCCGACGTATCTGCAACAAGGCAATTCGGAACTGATTTTCAAGAAGTTCTCCAATGACACGCACACGTCGATTACCGAGATGGTCTAAATCATCTACGTCTTTCAGTCCATTTCGGATGTCTATCAGATGTTGCAGGGTAGCAGCAATATCCTCTCTTCGGAGTGTCCGCCTATCTTCTGATGGCATCTCACCGGATTCATCAAGATAGATAGGCATGTCACCGAATTTTGAGTTACATTTGTATCGTCCTACAGTGCCTAAATCGTATCGTGCACTGTCAAAAAAGAGTCGTTCTAAACTCGCCATGGCACCTTCGCGTGTTGGGGAATCACCGGGGCGAAGGTTGCGAAAGATCTCAATCATCACACCTTCTTTTAGTGTGCTGCCACCATAAGCTTTCACTGTATCACGGGAGAGTGTGTTACGCAAATATCGGAGTTCCTGTTCATCCGAGTCTACCAATACTTCAACTTCTGTGACATTTGCATCTGTGAGTCTATCATATTCTAATTCAGACAGTTTTGTGTTGGCTTCAAGCAGCACTTCACCCGTTTCTTCATTGACAACGCTTTTCGCGATGACTCGCCCGACAACATCCTGTTCCAACGGAATAGTTTCAGTACGACTGAAGAGTTTTAGGATTTCCTCATCTGTCTCCCATCCGAGTGCACGTAACAGAACGGTAGCGAGTATCTTCTTTTTCCGGTCTAATCGGACATGGATGCAGTCCTTTGAGTCAAACTCAAACTCTATCCATGCACCTCTATATGGTATGATTTGCCCCGTAGGGAGTTTCTGTGTGCTTGTTGCATGTGACTTGTCAAGAAAAATTACGCCAGGTGACCTCTGTAATTGATTGACTATGACACGTTCAGATCCATTAATAATAAACGTGCCATTTTCGGTCATAAGAGGGATGTCCCCGAGATAGACATCAGATTCTGTGATGTCTAAGACGCGTGTTTGTTCTGTATCATCATCTTTTTCTCGTTCAACACACATAAGCCGTACTTGTAGCCGCATCTGATAGTTGAGTCCACGGGATTCACAGTCAGACAGATCATGTGTTGGTGCGCTAAGTGTGTAACTAACGAATTCAAGACTTGTTGTTTCTTTAAAGTCATAAATCGGAAAAACTTCCTCAAACAGAGCCTGAAGTCCTTTTGACTCTCGTTGTTCACCATCTTTAATATTCCGTTGCATAAATGCTGCATAGGATTTCTTTTGAGTCTCAATCAAGTCGGGTAAATCAAGAACTGAGGGGGTTTTTGCAAAGGATTTACGTTCTCTTAATGCTGCTGAATTTCCCTTACTTTTATCATTACTTTTTATTTTGTTTGGCATAAGATTATTTACCTTGCGCGGGTCGATGATGGGTTGAAGGTTTTGCAATTAGACTGCTATAACCGAGGCGTTAATAACCAAGTCGTAAATAGAAACATAGATTCAATTAGTCGGGGAGTGGACGCAGCAAAAAATATAAATTGGGGCCGCTTGCACAACACCGTATTTTATTAGGTGTAGCAAGTGGGAAGCGCGACTAATTTGGGTGCTACACTGAACTTCCATGAACACCTTTTATTCTTAATGCAAAAACATTTGCCTATTTCTTGAAGAAGTTATATACTTCATTAAAGCATATACTTCATTAAAGCATATACTTCATTAAAGCATATACTTCATTAAAGCAAAAAAACAACATAACGTACACTTTTATATAACTTCTGCCTTTATAACACCTTGGCGTAACGTATAATTATACATCAAACTTCATAAGATTGTCAAGGAAAAATGCAGAATTTTTTGTAAATTTCCGGTTTTAATTTGTAGAATTGGAAATATAAGAATCTATTCGTTTATACGCGGACGGGGAAATCCTGCCCCTACCATCATTTTTGGATCGAATTGTCATATTTTGCGGGCAGGGAAGTGAAGATTAAATAAATAATCAGTTAAATTCTACCAATAAGACTTATCGTGGGAATAAGGTTTCGTAGGGGCGGGGCTTCCCCGCCCGTGTATTACCCAATTAAATAACTTAATCTCCATAACCCCTTCCCTACCATCATTTCTTGCATTATGAAGACGTTTTTAGATCAATTTCCTGTCAAAGCGATTATCGGTGTTTTAGCAGCGGAACCGTCCATTCTGCCAACTGTCTATCAGGAATTGTCTGAACACTTGGGTACAATTGACTTTACTAGTGAACTTTTAACTTTTGATAGCACAGATTACTACGAAACTGAAATGGGGAAGGACTTAAAAAGGCAGTTTATCAGTTTTGAGAAATTGATTGATGCGGAAACTCTATCAGACAAGAAACTATTGACGAACCGAGTGGAACAGCACTATGCGCGTGAAGGCATCTCACAACGTCGTGTGAATTTAGATGTAGGTTATGTTTGTCTGGCAAAGTTGGTGCTTGCATCTACCAAGGACCACGCACATCGTATCTATCTGCGGGATGGTATCTATGCTGAAATGACACTCCGTTACTATCATAAGACTTTTCAGCCGTGGGAATGGACGTATCCGGATTATCGTTCGCCTACCTACATTGCAATTTTCAATCATATCCGGTCAATTTATAGGGAGCAACTCCAAGGATGAATGAATACAAAAGATGGAAAAGTGGAAGGTTGGAAAAATCGATCGTCTCATTATGTTCGTGGCATAAAGTCATTGCTTTATTGAGTATCTGTGTATTAATGTTACAGTTCGTGAGTTTTTCTTGGACTGAGAAGGCGGAAGAACAGCGGATGCGAGCGCGGGACATCGGCATCACTATCGGTTCGCTTCCTACAGGAAAATTCAACGCTATCACGGATGTGCTGGGAGTTAAAGTCGGACACGTTACCTTGAACGAAGGGGAGTCTATCCGGACCGGTGTTACGGTTATTCTTCCCCATGATGATATTTGGAAAAAACGATACTTCGGTGCGGCACATACTATCCATGGCAACGGTGAAGCCACCGGTATTGCACGGATAAATCAGGCAGGATGGATTGAGTCCCCAATTCTGCTGACCAATACGTTAAGTGTTGGTGCAGTCCACGACGGTGTCGTGCGATATATTGTGAAACGATACCCTAACGACAATATCATTCTCCCAATTGTTGCAGAATGTTATGATGGTGGTTTGAACGACATAAGCGGTCTCCATGTTAGACCGGAACATGCAATTGCAGCGATTGAAAAAGCAGCATCTGGTCCGGTAGATGAGGGATGTGTCGGTGGCGGTACAGGTATGCAGTGTTACGGGTTCAAAGCAGGTATTGGTACTGCTTCTCGTGTATTATCAGAAAACATCGGCGGATGGACAGTGGGTGTATTGGTAAATTCTAACGGTGGCAGACGACATCAGCTGCGTATAGATGGTGTGCCAGTCGGTAAGGCTTTAACAGAAGATCAGGTGAAACCGAGTAGGGATGGATCGTTTATTATTGTTATCGCAACGGATGCGCCTTTGTCGCATCGTCAGTTGAAACAGGTGGCGATGCGTGCAACACACGGACTCGCTCGCACAGGAACTCCGAGTACTGATAGCAGCGGTGAATTCGTGATTGCGTTTTCTACTGCTAACGTTTTTCCGGGTAATACGGAGAGCGGTACTTTTCAGATTGATATGGTCGTCAATAGACGTTTGAGTTCACTTTTTCAGGCGGCTATTGAGGCAACCGAGGAGGCAGTTATCAATTCTATGACGATGGCAACGACTATGACTGGACGTAATGGTCGGACGATGCCTGCGATTCCGTTAGATCGGTTGAGACAGGTGATGCAGCAGCATGGACGTTGAGTGTTTGGTGTGTTAAGTGAAGAAATGTTCTCATTTCTCAAAAAACGATTGAGTTGGTCGTGACTCCATTTCTCTGAATGATTGCCAAAGTAGGTTTGTGTCCAATTCGTGAAACTAGATAACAAAAATTGACAATAATCGAAAAATAAGTTTTCTTTCTTTCTTGAGTTTGTAATCGTACAATCCGTTGTCCGGTTGGTCATTTCCGATAAGTAAAGGCGTTTGTGTTGCTTGTGACATATTTATTTCACTTTCTTGAATAAGGTTTGCGGTCTATTTATGGTTTAGCGTATTTTAGCATAGGATGTTGTTTTTTCAACACAATGTTTTTCCTCAATTTCATCTTGACGTAATGCAGGACAAAGTGATATAATAAAATCTATACATCAATTACGATTTATTCTTTAATGTATGACGACATAGACTTCTAAGTATGATTTGTAAAATATTAGAAAAATAGAGGAGTTGTTTAACATGCAACGATCAACATTGTGCTTTGTTCTCTTAATTCTGTTTCTATTTCTGTACATTACACCGTTTACATTCGCTCAAAAGGATTGGGTAAAAATCAGCGAATCCCAATGGCAATCAAACTTTACAGATGTTTTTTTTCTTGATGACATGCATGGATGGATCGTCGGAAGCAACTCCGTTATCCTAAACACAACTGATGGTGGAAAAACATGGCATCCGCAACCGAACCGTTCATCAACCGAACCGTTCATCGTAGAGTTCAATAAGGTCCACTTCATCAATCCAAAAATTGGATGGATTGTTGGTGAGAACGGCACTGTATTGAAATCTATAGATGGTGGAAACTCGTGGCGTAAGTTAGTTACGGATACACGCGTGGCTCTATCAGGTGTCTCATTCGTAGATGAAAATAACGGTTGGGCATGCGGCGATGGCGGTTTTGTAATGCATACAAACAATGGCGGAATCACTTGGGAACAACAAGTTATAGAAACCAATAATCAAGTTGAGAGTATTCATTTCGTTAACCATAAGGTCGGATGGGCTGCCGGTGGTGGAGGAACTATACTTCACACTACTGATGGCGGAGAAAACTGGGATTTTCAAACAAGCGCAACTGTAAACACACTTGACTCAATATCAATGCTTAATGATAAAATTGGATGGTCGGTCGGCGCAGGTGGGGCAATCGTTTCAACGGTGGATGGGGAAAACTGGCAAGTTCAACAGAGCAATGTACCCAAGTCAAACGGAATGCCTGAACCTATATGGGATGTTCACTTCACAAACCCAAGTTTCGGATTAGCCGCAGCAGAATTCGGCGTAATCCTCAGGACAAATGATGGTGGCATAACATGGACACCCATAAAACAACGGCCTGTCGCAGCACGACTCCAAGGTGTTCACATGATCAACGCAACTGAAGCATGGATCGTCGGTGTTAAATCTACAATTCTACATACAACAGATGGTGGTGACACTTGGCAAGTTGTCTCAAGTGCAAATGAACTTAGGGCAGCTTATTTTCACAACGAACAACTCGGTTGGACAGTGGGATTGGCTGGTGCTGTCATGCATACTGCAGATGGTGGAAATACCTGGATACCTCAAAATAGTGGTGATGTTTTCGAACTCTTCGGTATCGGTTTTGTTGATGAAATGAAGGGATACATCGTAGGAAGCAATGCTGCTCTGCTTGAAACCTTGGATGGCGGAAATACATGGACGAGTGTTAGCGATCCCGGCGATGAAGGACACGGTAGAGCTGAACGGATAAAATTCGGCGGACCGAATAACTGGAAAAGTGCTATGGGCTGCTACGCTATGAGCTTTGCAAGTCCAACACACGCTTGGGCAGTAGGGGAAACAGGAAAAGTCATGAAAACTGAAAACGGGGGGGAAACATGGACCGGAGTAGATATAGACACGAATTTCACCGGTGCAGGTTTTAACAATCTACACGGAGTCCATTTTCTTAATGAAAACATAGGTTGGATCGTCGGATTCGCTGGAACCATTGCAAAAACTGAAGATGCCGGAAAAACTTGGAGTATTCAGATGGGTTATGCAGAATTGCAAGATGTGTATGCAATCTCACCAAAAAAAGTCTGGATTGCAGGAAAACAAGGCACAATTATGCATTCACAAGATGGTGGAGAAAACTGGACCGAACAAACAGTCCCAACTGATGAGAACCTTAATGCTATTCTATTCATAACTGAACAAGATGGATGGGCAGCGGGTGACAAAGGGATAATCTTGAAAACAACTGATGCAGGTGTCACCTGGCTCCGACATAATTCACCCACGAGTAACAATCTTAGAGAAATTATCAAAGCTCCCAACGGAACACTCTGGATTATCGGGGACGCAACGACAATCCTTCGTTATTAGTCTTCTTCGGAGGAAATTACTCAGATGAATATTAATAGGTTCCATCACATTTATTGCCTTGGAGCCCCTTTATTACTACTGTCTTTTTTACTCTTGACTCTATTCCTCTCGTTAACTTATTCTGTATATGCAAATGAAACGAAGGTGCTAAACCTTGAGCAAAGTTTAGCAACCGCAAAGGAGAACAATCTGACAATTCAAGTTGCTTTAGAGAGTTTGAAGGCTGCTGAAGCACAGATAAATGCCTCCCGTGCAACAATGCTACCACGACTGACAGCGAATGGGAACTATACATACTTTAGAGATGTCCAAAAGTCGGTTATTCAGGCTGAAGGAGGGTTTGGGTTTCCTGTTCCCGGTGAGAAAATAAATGAAATGCAAACATCAACCCCAGACAATGAAGCAGAATTGATTGAACTGGAGTTTGGAGCACAACACAATATACAAGGAACAGTGAGTTTGACTCAACCCATATTTGCATGGGGACGTTACCATAACGCTTACAAGGCAGCCAAAATTGGATATAAAGTAGCCCAAGAGGATGTAGAGACTGCATATCAGAAACTACACGTTGATGTATTCAATGCATTTTACGCAGTTCTAATCACACAAGAATTCGTTAAGGTTGCAGAACAGAGTCTTGAACTTGTTGAAAAACAACTTAACATTGCACAGACAGCTTTTCAAGCAGGTACAGCAACTAATTTCGATGTAATGCGTGCAAAAGTGCAACTGGCAAATGCTAAGTCACAACTAATTCGCGCAAAAAACGGCGTAAAGAATGCCAAAAACATCTATAAAAGCACCTTGAATTTGCCGCTTTCTCAAGAAATTTCGGTTCAAGGTACTTTTGAAATAAAGGACGTTAACATACAACTTGATAGTCTTATTGACATCGCACTTGATAAACGACCTGAAGTCAGAAAGGCTTTACTTAATGAAGAAGTTGGAGAGAAACAGATAAGTATAGCAAAGACAAGAAGACTTCCCGATCTTGCTTTCTTTTCTAATTATCAGATTTCTCACAATGAGAGACTAACGCAAATGAATCGTATTTGGAGTTTGGGTCTTCAAATCAATGTTCCAATTTTTGATGGGTTTGCCACCAGCACCGTTATCAAACAGAGTGAGTCAATACTGAAACAGTCTCAGTTAAGGACAGCACACATTAAGGTGATTGTTGAATCTGAAGTAAGGAAAGCATATCTTGATCTACATGAAGCCAAATCATTGATTGATACACAACGGGAGACTGTAAGTCAAGCTGAAGAAACCGTCAGGATTGCTACTCTGCAATTCGAAAGTGGAATGATTACAACGGTTGAAATGACAGACGCACAACTTGCACTCATGCAGTCAAAAGTCAACCGACTTCAAGCATATCACGATTATGTGATCGGTTTAGTCCGACTTGAAAAAGCAATTGGACAGCGTATTGAATAACAGAATGGTCATGATATTAACCAATGCAACTTTTCATGATAAAATTTACTGAAGGAGTTTAGTCAATTGAAGAGATTTTGGATCAGTATAACTATCATCGCAATTATTGTAGTAATCGTATTATTTCGTGTAATGAAACCTGAACAAACAGAAACAATACCTGAAGAGGCAGATACTAGCTCAAAACCTGTTGAAGTCGTTAAAGCAATGCGGGATGAGATCCGGTCAGAACTTAAGCTATCTGGAACAATTGAAGCTGAATCTCGGGTTAATATAATACCTAAAATCTCGGGCAGAATTATCTTGATTGCCGTTTCTGAAGGTGACCTTGTAGAGAAAGGTGATACCCTCGCTGTTGTCGAGCATGAGGAATTAGACCTTGCAGTGCAACAAGCACAAGCAACATTGGAAGCAGCAGAAACAGGATACTTTCAAGCAAAGCAGCTCGCGAAAGTACGTATACTCTCACAAGTGGCACAGGCAAAGGCACAGTTGGATGGTGCTGAAGCGTCACTTCAACAAGTAAAAGAACTCGCTGAAACTCGCACTGTAACACAGATTGAACAAGCGAAAGCAGGATTAAAATCGCTTGAGGCAAATCTTGAGAAGATAAGAATTGGTGCAAGGGATGAAGATAGACGACAATCCAAAGCAGCTTTAAATCAAGCTGAAGCAAACCTCGCAAACGCTAAAAACAACTACTCACGATCTGAACACCTTTTCAAGAATGGTGCTATTAGTCAACAATCATTGGATAATAGCAAAACGCAGTTAGATGTTGTGATGGCTCAATATAATATTGCTTCAGAGCAGCTACAACTGATAGAGAACGGATCCCGTGAAGAAGATATTCTGGCGATGCAAGCACAAGTAGAACAAGCAAGAGCAGCACTTAAACTTGCTAAATTACAAGCACAAACAAAAACCTGGGAAAAAGATATAGCCTTCGCTGCGTCCCAAGTTGATGCAGCACGAGCAGGACTTACGATGGCACAGGCTTTACAGAACGCAAAAAGTTGGGAAACCGAAATTATAACCGCAAATACGGCTAAAAAACAAGCAAGTATTGCTCTAAAACTTGCCCAGAAAAAACGCAAAGATGCTACAATTGTCACACCTATTGATGGAATCGTTTCTCAAAGACGCTTAGATTTGGGTGGTATGGCTGTTCCAACTGCACCTCTGTTTGAAATAGTAGATACTGACATAGTTAACGCAAAGGTTGATGTAATTGAGTCACAATTAAGTCAAATATCCCTCAATCAGCAAACTGTGATTGTCGTTGAAGGAATCAACACGCCAATAACTGGTGCTATATCCTATATCAGTCCAACATTACAACCGATGCAACGTACTGCCTCTGTTGAGATTAGAATAGATAATGCTGAAGGACTCCTGAAACCCGGCATGTTTGCAAAGGTTAATATACCTGTCAAGATTCAAACGGATGCCATTCTTGTTCCGCGTGTCTCTTTGATTGAAGATGGAACAACGAAAAAACAGAATGTCTTTGTTGTTGAAGCAGGCAAGAGTCAACGCAAACTTGTAGAAGTTGGTCTTGCTCAGGATGGATTAGTAGAGATAGTGAATGGATTAGACGAGGGAGAATCTGTCATCGTCGCTGGACAACACTCACTTAAAGTAGGAGAAAGTGTCACAGTTGTCAACCCTTGAAATAGGGAGTCGTTTTCACCACTGCTTTGTCAAATCTTCGCCACACTATCACTGAAGAAATGAGATAAACAATGAAGGTTGAACAACTTCACGGTCCTTCACAAAAAACGCTACAAGTTGTTGAGTTGGAATATCTCTTACAATGCGACTCTCCTGACGTGTTCTCTCAAAAGGGATTCAATAAAGAGAGAAGGATAATTGTAGCACGTGCTCCCGCCAGACTCGACATCATGGGCGGGATTGCCGATTATTGCGGTGCTAACGTCTTTCAGATGACACTCAATCGTGCTGTCGCCGCTGCTATTCAACCAAGAGATGATAGAAAACTATTCGCTCTTACAATACAAGATGAGAAACCATTAGAATCCTGTGTACAGATGTCACTTGATGACTTCTACGAAGATGATAAACTTAAGTCATATCCTCAAGTCCGAAACATGATGTCAAAAAAGAAGAATTCAGCCTGGATGGGATATGTACTGGGTTGCTTTTTTGCTCTGTTGAAGGAAGAAAAAGTTGAAAAATTTCCCTACGGTGCTGTCATAGTTATTAAAAGTGATATTCCGATGGGAGCTGGTATTGCTTCATCTGCAGCAATTGAAGTTGCGACATTAAGCGTAATCAACCAACAGTATCGCTTGGGTCTAAAACCAATTGAAATTGCAAGATTAGGGCAGATCGTTGAAAACCGAGTAGTCGGTGCCCCGTGTGGAATTATGGACCAGGTGACAGCAACATTAGGGAAAAAGAATAAAATACTATCACTCCTATGTCAACCTGATAGAATATTGGAATATGTCGACTGTCCAACCAACGTCTCATTTATAGGTATACACCCCAAAGTTCACCGTAGCATGAAGAGCAGTGCTTATGTTAATACAAGAACTGCAGCATTTATGGGGTTGACGATACTTAAGAAAGAGCTTGCATGGGAAAAGTTAGATACAAACTATTTATGCAACCTGACGGTAGACGAATATGAAGAAATGTGTATCCCTCTTCTACCACAAAAAGTTCATGGATGTGAATTCATTGATAAGTACGGTCTATCTGTAGATACTGTTACGACGGTAAAACCTGACAAGACCTATAACGTTCGTAACTGCGTAAATCATCTTGTTTATGAGAATGCACGGGTAAAGCAGTTCATAGATGCGATTAAAAATGTTCATGCATATCCCCATCACACACAACAATACCTCACTGAAGCGGGAAGACTCATGTATGAATCAAATGCAAGTTATCGTGATTGTGCAGGACTCGGTTGCCCTGAGATTGATGGTATTGTCAATATTGCACAGAAAATAGGACCACAGGGAGGAATTTACGGAGCAAAGATTAGTGGCGGCGGTACCGTTGCACTCCTCTGCTATGGAGATGTTTCCACATCTTTAACACAGATCCTATCCGCATATAAATTGGCTTGGGGTTTTTTGACGATGACATTTAAAGGATCCAGTGTGGGGGCAAATGAATTTGGACATATTGTTTGGGAATTAGCAGAGAATGAACCATTAACGCATTTCTAAATCTCATAAACTGAAAGACAGAATGAATGTATGGACTCTTCAACAATCCACCTTTGAAAGTCAAAACGAAAACGTGATTGCAATTTTTAGCGAATATTTTAGGCACAAGACGCATCGGACCTCATAACCTAACTGTCTTTCCATATTTTTGTTTCTTTAGTGGGCATGGCTATCGTGAACACATCATGCCACATCAACTTGAAACATTCAAAATGGTTGAACGTGCTAACATGAATACAAAAAGACTCGTGTAAAAAATATGAAAAAAACAGTATACAGTATAACAACTTTCACACTCATCCTTCTTGCCTATCTGCCATCTCAAGCTGCTGATGAAGGTGCACACGTCGCAGAATTCCTCAGTCATGGCGTGGGGGCAAGGGCTCTTGGGATGGGCAGCGCATTCGTAGCAATCGCAGACGATGTGACAGCAACTTATTGGAACCCCGCAGGATTAACAAAAATAAACAAAAACGGATTTTCAACGATGTATTCCGACACATTTAGAATAGGTGGAGGGAGTTTCTTTAGCCGAGGATTAGTTAGCTACAATTTTGTCAATTATATACACCAAATCCAGGGAATCGGAAGTCTCGGTCTCAGTTGGATTCGGCAAGGAATAGATAATATACCCAGAACAACATTTATTGACGTTGATAACAATGGCATGTTAGGTGATTTTCATGACCTAAATGGGAATGGCGTTAAAGACGAAGGCGAACACTACATAGATACACCGACTGTCGCAGAATATTTTAGCAATGCAGACAATGCATTGCTAATATCTTATGCACGTGAGATATATTCACTGATTTCAATTGGTGGGAATGTTAAACTCCTCAGACAATCTATCTACGAAAACAGCGGAAGAGGGTTCGGATTAGACATCGGATTCCTGTTGACACCTTATAGAGGGATTCAGATAGGGGTACTTTTACTTGACGCAACTGGCACACAGATACGTTGGGATACGTCTGATAGACCAACTTTTACACGGGAAAGAAGGTTAAGGTTCGGGGCCGCATATCAATTCACATTTCCCAGTTTCGGGAAGGGGTGTTTTGATATAGACTTTGAAACTGACCAAACGGATTTGGCAGAGGGAACAGAGTCAAATGCAGGTGTGCTTATACGAATAGGCACTGAATATCTCTTGTTTGACATACTAGCATTGCGTTGTGGATGGAACGGACGCGGTTTCACAGCTGGCACCGGGCTGCAATTGAACCTTAGTTCTGTTACGTTTTTTGTAGATTACGCATTTAATTCACATGCCCTCGGCGCATCACAAAGGATTTCTGTTTCCGGAGAGTTTTAATTCGAATACTTAAATAACATGCAGGGCTATTTAGTTTTAAGAATTGTTTTAAGAATTGTCAGTTTTGGCATAAGACTAAGAGTGGGCTGACTCATGAACGGGAATCATTAACTCATCTTTTACCTGCAAAATCATTATATTTTCAGACAGAGTAACTAAACTTTTGCGCGCTTGTTTTATTAAACTTCTTGACGAATCATACACCTCTATGCTAATATATATTTTAACATTTGGATGGATGATTCGGTAAAGCCAAATAACTAAAACAGAATTTACGCAAAAGATTGGATTTCACAACAAATTGAACGAATATGGCAAAGAACGGGCAATAAATGGTTTCCCTTGGTGAATGCGCGTTTGGCATTCACATTAAACGTTCGAACTTCTGATAACGATCAAAATGCGTAAGTCCTATAAAATTACAATTTCAAAGAGGATAGATTATGAAATATATGAGCTTAGGTTTCCTGATCACATTCATTGCACTTGGTGCTTTTTTAACGACAAGTCATGCTGCTATCGATTCAAAGAATATCATGGGAATGTGGCTTTTTGACGAAAACAGTGGCAACGTCGCAATCGATTCATCTGGAAACAAAAATGACGGTACAATTCATGGTGCAAAACGCGTCAACGGAAAATTTGGTAATGCACTTGAATTTGATGGAACTGATAATTGGGTAGAAGTACCACATTCAGATTCAGTTGCTTTTGAAAAAGGTGTTTCCTTTACAATTACAGTTAACTTCAAAGGAACAAAAGTTGGGGGCGCACTCGTAGGTAAAAACTATGAAGACACATCCCAAACATTGCCTTGGTACCTACTCTGGAATGCAGGCTCAAACAATTTAGTCTCTTTATATCTCCGATCCACTGAAGAACAGAATTCAAGAGTAGACGGTACAACCGACCTCGGTGATGATGAATGGCATTTTATAGTCGGTAGAGCAGATGCATCAGCAAAGAAGGTATCTCTGTGGGTAGACGGTAAAATGGAAATTGAAGGAACTATGGATACCAACGACGGATATGGCACCGGCGAGGGTGTACTCCACATGGGACGACATCACAACAGATATACAGCAGGCATAATTGACGATGTCGGTCTTTTCAATGTTGCATTGAGTAAAGATCAAATGGACACAATCATGAATCACGGTTTAGAAGAAGCTGCTGCTGTTGAACCAATCAACAAACTAACTATTACTTGGTCACATCTCAAACGCTAATATAGAAAGAAAAGGAGAAATATTTCATGTATACATTTAACAAGCTGAACCTAATAGGTATGATTACTTTTGCTATAATCGGATGCTGCCTACTCACACTTAGTCCTGCATTTGCAGCAATAAACACTGAGAACATTACTGCCCTCTGGCTGTTTGATGAAGGTCAAGGTACAACCGCAATAGATTCTTCAGGAAACGGAAACGATGGAACTATCCACGGTGCAACGTGGGTTGATGGAAGATTCGGTCAAGCACTTGAATTTAACGGCACGGATAACTGGGTGGAAGTTCCTCACTCACAGACAGTCTCTTTTGAAGCTGGTACATCATTCTCCCT
This sequence comes from Candidatus Poribacteria bacterium, assembly GCA_965208245.1. Classification (GTDB taxonomy): domain Bacteria; phylum Poribacteria; class WGA-4E; order WGA-4E; family WGA-3G; genus MSPOR6. Next base: position 2,270,220 of record OZ242325.1, on the reverse strand, counting down.
TACCGTTCATTTCAGAGGAACAAAGGTCGGTGGTTCACTCGCTGGCAAAAACTATGAAGATACAAGCCAAGTACTGCCATGGTTCATGCTATGGAATAGTGGTGGTGATAACAAGGTGACATTCTTCCTGCGAAATTCTACAAATCAAAACTATAGACCTATCAGTACAACTGAAATTGGGGATGATCAATGGCACTTTATTGCCGGTGTCGCTGACGCAGACTCAGGAAAAGCATCTTTGTGGGTCGATGGTGTAAAGGAAGCTGAAGTCGACTATGATATTGCAAGCGGATATGGAACGAGTGAAGGTGTCTTCCACATCGGACGCCACCATAATAGATATACCGCTGGTATTATAGATGAAGTTGTCTTATTCAATAACGCTTTAAGTGAAACGGATTTACAGACAGTCATGAACGATGGACTCGCTGCACTTACCGCAGTTGAAGCAGAGGGAAAAATTGCTACAACCTGGGGTAGTATAAAGAAGCGCAGCCAGTAAAAGATGGATTAATTCCCGAATTATGAGGTAGAAAACAGTCATGAAACAATTACATGCATACCTTGTTTTGTCACTGCTGCTTATAACTGCATTCGGTTGTGGTTCAACAGAAGACCCTGACAGTGTTTTGGAAGTACCTATTGATGAAATAGGAGTCCCTTCAGGGACTATCCAAGGTGAAGTTCAGGTTATTGACGGTGTATCAATTCAGGTGCGTCTATTGAAAGAAGGACAGTTAATTTCTCAGACAGCTGCAGATGGGAGTTTTCAATTTGATAATGTTGAAGATGGTGATTATATACTCCAAATTACGGCAAAAGGGTATGAAACAGAAGAAAGGAATGTTACCCTTGCGGATGGGCAACTCTCTATCATAACAAAAGTAGAACTCACTGAATTAGTTGAACCTGTATCGCATCTGTCAGGAGTGCTAACTGATTCAGAAACCGGCAATCCACTATCTGGTATTCTTGTCAAACTGATAGCTAATTCAGGTGAAATATACGAAGCAATGACCTCTCAGTTAGGAGAATACAGTTTTGAGAACTTACCTATAAATATACCGTTTATCATGAATGTATTACATTACGGTTTTGAGAAACAGAATCTTGAAGTAAACGCAATCTCCTCAAACCAGACAGTTGAATTGGATGTAGAACTTATTACAATACCTGACACAGTCGTATTAGGTCCAAGCGAAGGATTGGGTGTTGGGAGTAAAGCGCCTGATTTTGATCTGGCTGATAGCAATGATCAAACGCATTCACTTTCGCAGACCCTTACAAGTAAAAACGTCGTGATTGTATTTTACAGAGGAGGATGGTGACCGTTCTGCAGAGCACAACTCGGTGAGTTGCAGAACAACTATGCTAAGATTAAAGCAATAGGTGCTGAACTGTTTGCAATCAGTTCGGACAATGTCAGTTCGTCCAAATCAACGGTACAAGATCGTGGATTGACATTTCCCGTTTTAGCAGATTTTGATCTAAATGTCATAAAAGCATACAATGTCGTTGGTCTGGATAATATAAGAATCGCGCAAGCATCAAGTTTCGTCATAAGTATGAATGGAGAGATTACCTGGGTCTCAATTGCTGAATGGGATCAACGTACTCCCACAGATGAAATACTCAACGCATTAGGAGAACTCTAATTATGAAAATGTTGACTATGTGTGACATACGCATTTATTTAACAGTGCTGCTTCTACTTTGCTGTGCAATAGGTTGTGAAAACTCTGATAATCCGGTAGATGATATTTCCTCTACAACGGGCACATTACAAGTTGAGGTAGTGAACCACCAGAATGTATCGTTTCAAGTTGCCCTATATCAAGGTGAAGAAATTGTTGCACAGACCGATAGTAAGAGCAGTTTTGAGATAACGGATATTGAAGCAGGTTCCTACATACTTCGTATTACTGTAGCAGGATTCGAAGAAATTGAACGTAACGTTGAGATACTCACGGGTCAGGTGATCAGTATAGATGGCGTTACGTTACAACCAACTTCACAGACTGTGACTAACCCCGGTCAAGGACTCAATATTGGCAGTCGTGCTCCCGATTTTGAGTTGCCAGATGGAAATGGAAACCTTCATTCACTATCGTACTACTTAGAAAACGGAAAAGATGTAGTCTTGGTCTTCTATCGTTTCGGGGGCTGAGGTTTCTGCATAACGCAACTCGGTGAGTTGCAGAATAACTACAGCAAAATACAAGCGGAAGGCGCAGAACTCATCGCTATCAGTGCGGATGACGAAGATGAAACAAAGACAACTGTAGCGGAGTTGAACCTTACATTCACCGTGCTTTCAAATGTAGACCTAAAAACTATCACAGCTTATAATGTCCTTGATCAGACCAATTTTGAAATTGCACGACCCGCAACTTTCATTGTCCAATCAGATGGGACAATTGCATGGGGTACACTTGACTTAACAGGTATTCGTGTGCCAACAGCAACATTAATTACAGAATTAGGAAAACTATAAAGATGTCCCATGATAAGGTAATTCAAAACATCATCTCAGATTGTGAAGTGGACAGAGATATTCGTGATTCACTTAACCGACGACAGTTCCTAACCCAAATTGGAACAATCGGTGGTGCTGCACTGACTTCAATCCCTGCCATTGCACAGATCGGTGGTGGACGGGTCATGACACCTCCTGTGCAACAGGAGAACCTTACACCTGTCGTAGAGGTCATCGGCAAAGATGTCTGGGAGGAAGAAAGACTCAACGAAGATGTAGTCGGTCAGATGCTTGATGGAGCGATGCTGAAACTGACCGGACGCGAGGATATAAAAGAAGCATGGCGAGATTTTGTTCTACCTGATCACAAAATCGGAATAAAAATCAATCCCCTTGCCGGATCTAAATTATCTACACATTCGGTAATTGTCAATAAGATAGTCGATAGTCTATTCAGTTCTGGTGTCTTGAAAAAACAGATCATCATTTGGGATCGCTTTGAAGAACATCTATTGAAGGCAAACTATCCAATCAGAACAGACGATGGTGATGTGCAAACACTGGCAACAGACTTAGAAGACATCGGCTATGATGACACAGTCTTTTATGAAACCGAGAAAGATAGCGTCAAAAGACGAGAAAATGAAAGCACGCGATCCAATTATTCCAAAATTGTCACCGAACACGTAGACGTGCTCATAAATGTACCTGTCCTGAAACATCACGATATGGCAGGTGTGAGTGGATGTCTAAAGAACATGGCGTTTGGTAGTGTGAACAACACACGCAGGTTCCATGGCAGACCCCTCTACTGCAACCCGGCAATCGGTGAAATCTTTGAGAACAAAGTCCTAAAAGACAAAGTCGTCCTCAACATTGTTGACGGTTTATTAGCATCTTATGACAAAGGACCAACTTATCACGAAGAGACTACATGGAAATACGGTGGAATGTTTATCAGTGAGGACCCCGTCATACTAGATGTGTTAATACTTCAGACTGTTAATCAGAAACGTGAAGAGATGGGTTTAGACTCAATGTCAAAATATGCAAATCATATTACTGCAGCGAGTGGACTTGGAATAGGAAAAAACTCGCTTGATCAGGTTAAACTTGAGAAAATTGAGGTATAAATAGTGAAACCGAAAAAAGTTCCAATACTATTACTCATAACAGTGTTTCTTTGCCCTATCTTATGGACAGGATGCACAGTCTCAATCTCTTCTGATGAGGTATTACAACTGAATTTATCAAAACCCGATGATGAAACAGTATCACTTATTGCCGAATTTGAAAACCAGAAAGAGGAGAGTGTCGCTGGAGATGTTACACAGAAAGCAGGAAGTGTCTGTGCCGGTGGTGCATGTATCGTCTATTAGAAGAAGACAATTTATTAAACTATAGCACAACTAAGTTAGATTGTGTGTATGTATCACATTCTGTTAGATTGTTTGATGAATACCTACCGCACCCATTCCATGTTAATTAAAATCGCAACTGAACAAATTCGTCCACTTGTAGAAGATATGTTGGTGTTTGACTACACTGCGTAAGTCTCTCAAGCGGAAAATACCAAGAACAAACAGTATTTGGAGGAAATACATGAGTTGGAACATTGTCGTCGTTGTTTCTGATACACTTCGAACAGCATATTTAAGTCCGTATGGTAACGATTGGGTTCACACACCAAATCTTGCAAAGTTCGCAAATGAGGGTGTCCGTTTTACCAATGCACATCCCGAGTGTTTACCCACAATACCGACACGCAGAACCTTACACACAGGGAGACGTATCTATCCCTTCAAGACATACAATCCTGTCCCTTGGGATAACGTCTATACGCCAGGATGGCAGCCGATGTCTTCAGATGAACCAGCCATTGCTGAATCACTTGTCCAGAATGGATACCATACCGGTTTTTTTGCAGATGTACCACACTACTTTGTCCCAGGAATGAACTTCACACGCGGGTTCCGTCAATGGCAATTTGTGCGAGGACAAGCCGAAGATAGATACCGTGGTGGGGCACACGCTGATCCGAGTCAAGTCGCCAGATACCGTGGTAATCCAGGGCGAATCCGGTCTCATATTGTAAACGTCCAACCGGAACGAGAAGAAGAAAATTGGCCTACAGCAAGACTATTTCGTGCCGCAATTGAGTTCATAGAGCACAATCACAATAATACGCCCTTCTACCTTTATGTAGACGGTTTCACACCCCACGAAACATGGGAAGCGCCTATACACTACTACGACCTATACGGCAGTAGAGAAGATAGAGAACCGATCTGCCTAAATCTCCCTTACGGCTCACTGAAAGATGAAGAACTTGAAAATCGTCTTCCAAGCGTCAAGGCTAACTATGCTGGATTGGTAACACTTGTAGATACGTGGTTTGGTAATTTAGTTGATACGATTGACCGACTCGGATTACGAGACAATACTCTGATTATGTTCCTAAGTGACCACGGCACAAACTTTGCCGAAAACCCGGACAAAGCAACAGGAAAACCTGCTAACTTCATGTATCCTGGAACAATGGATATTCCATTAATTGTTAGACACCCATCTGGCGTTAATGCTGGAACAACTTGTGATGAATTCGTCTATACACTTGATGTACCTGCAACAGTCATTGCAGCAAGTGAAGTTGAACCTGCTGGTGACATACAAGGACAGAGTTTGCTTCCACTTATTGAAGACAAAGATGGATTTACATCACGAGAATATCTAACATGTCGATACGTCAACTCAGTTTGGTATAAAGATACGAAGAATTGGTATTTCTCAAGTGTGGATCTGGATAGTGGAACGCGTCTGTTTGATCTGGAATCTGATCCGACATGTCAACAGAATATAACAGATAAGGGTGAAGATAGAATTGCACTTGCACACGAACGCATCTTAGCAGATGCTGATGGACGTCTACCTCACTATAAACGCCAAGGAAGAACTGACGCGCTTGGTAGACCGCAATTCGCAGAGGAATAGATATTTAGCGGTGGAACACACCGCTATTTTCTCTTTTATTGATACATTTTTTGTCTTCTGTTAGAATATGTTTGATATCTGCATATTTGCCAAATTTACAAAGACACATTTTAAGGAGTAAGTTTTGTTAATATGTCTGTATAATTCGAATCTTCTTTCTTCCACTTTTACATTTCTCCAGAGACAAGTTCTGACATCACGACTAATTCTTGCTATAGCAATTATATCACTGTTTGTTCTGTCAATAAACAGTGCTGAAGCGAGACCTGAATTCGCAGCAGAATTAGACAAAGACTGCACTTTTTGCCACATTGACCCCGCTGGTGGGGGACCCAGAAATCGGATTGGTGAAATATTTGAGGAGAATTATTTTGAATTCCCTGGAGATTTTGATCCTGATGCTGTTTCTGAAGAGGTAAAAGATGCCATCAAACAGTTCACAACATCGATAGAGCTGCAGACAGCATTCATCAATACCATGCATCCGGACACAAGCGAAGGTGCAGTAGCAAACTGTAACACATGTCATACATCTGTAGATAGGTTTCTGTTAATGCAGGCAGAGGCGACATTCAATGCACAAGCCTCGGAACGAATTCGTCTTACACTTTCAAACAACTTAGGTACTACACTGAACGCTTTTGCAACTGTAGACGCAATTCAAAAACATCTCTATTTCAAAGTAGGACAATTTCGTTTACCATTTGGCATAAAGCAGAAAGATCATAATATCCTTGTCAGAGAAGGCTATAATCTCGGTTCAAACAAACGGGATGTAGGACTTGAACTCGGTGGAAGTGCGGGGAGAGTGTTTTACAATGCAGCATTCTTTAACACCGATAATGCTAAAGCACAAGGATTACTCGGGACAGTGGGAGGACAAATCGGTCCTATTCGCGCAGGTGTCTCCTATATCTATGAAAAGCCAGGGGAAGATTGGGAAAGACTTATCAGCACATTTATTACTACCTTTTACAGCGGATTAAGTTTAGAAGGGGAATTCAACTTTAAAGAGACGCAATCTTCTACTTCCTTCGCTTTGGATGAAGTTGATTCTAAAGGTTATTATCTTGGTGTGAAGTATCGCATTATTCCACAGTTAACTGTAGCGGGTAGATACGGACTCTTCGATCCTGACAGAACTGTCTTGGGTGATGCAAGTAGACGTATCACACTCATCACACAATATAACTTTATGGAAAATGGCGCAATCTCCTTGTTCTATTGGGCAAATTTACCGAATGCAGACAGAAAACCGGATGACGAGATCAACAACAAGAGTATGTTAAGACAACTCAAAGGATATAATCAGTTCATTTTGATGTCACGATTTTGGTTTTAAATAAGATTTAAATAAGATATGTGTCTTTTTTTACACATGCTTATATGTTTTCCAATTCCTTCCAACGAAGATACATTCAGTGATAAATTCTATGCAATTATCATATATTATATATCAGGACTTACGCAGAAGATTGCCAGTTATAGTGTTACTAGCACAACGAATTGAAGGTCCATTGCAAAGAGCAGGGAATGAAGGGTTTCCCTTGGTGAATGCGCGTTTGACATTCACATTAAACGCTTTAAATTCTGAAAACGAGCAAAATGCGTTAGTTCTGTGATTATCACCCCCTTAAGTCACAATAACATGAACTTTGGCACGGAAATTGCTGTAACAATGCTCAAAGTGTAATTATTTTAGGGTAAAATTATTTTTAGGAGGTATGGAAAAATGGTTAACTTAAGAAAAATTCTCTCTACAGAATCCAATAAATTATTAATAGGTATAGTTGCAGTACTTTCATTACTCGTTCTAATTATCGGTTCACTTTATATCCATAGTCTTATATCAGGCGAGAAGACGCGTGTCGCCGTAAAATCCTTTGAACCGAAAGGAGAAAAGGTGCCGCTATGGTCAGATTTCACGATAACATTTTCAGAACCCGTCGTAGATAATTCTGTAATTAACACAGAATTACCTAAACGTGCAATCCAATTTACACCAACTGTTAAAGGTGTTGCTCGTTGGATAACTACTGATACTATTCGCTTTTTCCTAGATTCAGCATTATCCCCCTCCGCAAATTACACTGCTGAACTTGCTCCTAAATTACATCAAAGTACCCTTGGGTTTGTTATTACAGGTGACCGAAAATTCACATTCTCAACAGAAACTTTTAATGTCCAGAGTAAAAACTTGGAATTTAAGTATACAAAAACAGATGCCATGGCAGTCGGAAGACTCACTTTTAACTATCCAGTCAATATTGCTGATCTGCGTGCAAATATGTCAGCACGACTCCAAGAAGACTTAGATATACCATTTACATTAAATCCCCAAAATGGTATTGCAAGAGAGATACAAATAGAAACTGAAAAGATTCCACGTCTCATCGGAGATCAAACACTTAAGTTCAAAATAGAAAGAGGATTCAAACCAATAGGTGGACAGATCGGATTGAAGAATCCTTATGTAAAAACACTGACCTTAACAGGACGCGAGACACTCGGTGTGACCTATGCCAATATTCAGGAAGGATCAGGAAGACCGTATTTCGCTGTCCGCTTTAGTTCACGTATACCATCTGATACAGTGGAACCGTATATCCAGATAAGTCCTGAAATCGAAACACAAGTTCTTACACGTTACGGACAAGTAGAAATACACGGTAATTTTGAACGACGTGCCAGATATGAACTCACTATTCAGCAAGGTTTAACTGCTATAGACGGTTCAGTATTAAAGAAACCTTATACTGTTCGACTTGCAATTCCAGATGTCCCTCCTCAAGTACGTTTTGTCGGCAGTGGATTTTTTCTCACCAGAAATCAGAATATGAACCTCGGTTTAGCGACAATAAACGTAAATAAGGTTTCACTTCAGATAGAAAAGATCTTCGGTAATAATCTTGTATATGCTGCAAAACAGAACAACTGGAGCCAATGGGCATATGATCTAGGCAAACACATTCATTCTGAAACTCTCAACATTTCCTCAAAGTTGAACGATGAAGTCCAAAATTATATTAACCTGGGACAATATTTGGGTGATAAACGTATCGGTATTTTCAAAGTTTTTGCACAAGACCCAAATAGTTATCGGGCCCATGCTACGCAATGGGTGATGCTAACGGATCTTGGCATTATTTCTAAACAGACAGGAGATGAATTATGGGTCTGGATCAATTCGCTTGCAACGACAAGACCTATCGCAAAAGCAAACGTTAGGTTGGTAAGTGATAACAATCAGACACTCCTTTCTGGACAAACGAATTGGGAAGGTTTGATTAAGTTCACATCCGTTGCACAGAAAACGGAAGGATTTACACCTTTTATGTTAATAGCAGAGAAGGGCAGGGACCTCTCCTTTATTCAATTAAACCGACATCAACTCTCCACGGGTGACTTCAATGTTGGCGGTTCTCCCTACTTGGATTCAGGATATGACGCATTCCTTTATACAAGCAGAGGTGTCTACCGTCCTGGTGAAAAAGTTGATCTTGCAGCAGTCGTTCGTGGTAAACAGAATATTACTCCTCCTACATTACCTATCAATATTGATATTTTAGCACCAGATGGGAGGATAATAAATGAGTTTCGTAAAACAACGGATAGTCACGGAGGGTGTGAGATTACAGTACCACTAACTGCGTATGCTCAGACCGGTAATTACATTGCAAAAATGAGTGTTGCTGACAAAGAAATTGGTCGGAGAGGTTTTCAGGTTGAGGAATTCATTCCTGACCGAATGAAGGTGAATGTCTCAACAAATAAGAACGTGTATGACTTAGCGGAAGAGGTGAGCATGGATGTTTCCGCAGCTAATCTGTTCGGTCCACCCGCTGCAAACCGTAAAGTTACCGCATATTATGTACTTGAATCTATCCCTTATGTGCCGACAGAAAAATGGAATTCATTCCATTTTTCCAGTTCTATTCCATTTGAAAAAAAACGTATCACTTTGGGAGACTCAAAGACTAATGCTGAAGGGATGGCACAGTATAAATTCAAGTTACCTGAGAAAGTCAAATCACCATCTCAGTTAAGTGGCATTTTAACTGCATCAGTGAACGAACCGGGTGGCAGAGCTGTTTCTGCTTCATATCGTGTCACTATTCATCCATATTCACACTATGTTGGCATCAGACAATCAAATACAAGAGCTGTCAAACCTAATGAGAATGTGAATATAGAATATGTCTCATTAGATAAGACTGACAATATTGCTTCAGAACGTGTCCTAACACTCACAGTTCACAAAGTGCATTGGAATTCTATCCTGCGTCGAAACGCACACGGACAATATGAATATGTCTCGGATAAACAATTAACGAAATTAGAGACACATCAGGTGGTTACAACTGAAGAAATCGGCGTATTCCAATATACGCCTACTGAATATGGTGAATACCGCATCCATCTTGAAGATGTAGAATCTGGAGCGAAGACTGAACTCAAAATTGAGACTTATGGATGGGGTAGTGTGCCTGTGTCAATGGAAAACCCAACTCTGCTTGAAATGACATTAGACAAAAATGCGTATCAACCCGGTGAGACAGCAAAAGTAAACATCAAAGCACCTTTCGCCGGTAAACTCTTATTGACGATTGAACGTGAAAAAATCATAAACTACCGTACCGTCAGTCTAACTGGTAACACTGCAAGCTTGGATATTCCTGTTAAATCAAGTTATAGACCAAACGTATTCATTTCTGGTACTCTCATCCGTTCAACGAAGTCATTAAAAGAACATTCACCCGCACGAGCTTACGGCGTAATCCCATTAAAGTTAGATACTGAAGCCAAACGCCTCAGTGTAGAAATTGATGTGCCTGAACAGATTCGACCCAATACAGATTTAACTGTCAAATTTCGTGTGAACGGGGCTCATAGCCCATACTCACATGTTACCATCGCTGCCGTTGATGAAGGCATACTCCAGTTAACCAATTTTAGTGTTCCCGATCCGCACAGTTACTTCTATCGTCAACGAGGATTGAGAACAGGTTCGTATGATCTCTATTCAGCTATTTTACCCGAACTAGATGCAGGACAAGGAGACTCCAGCATCGGTGGCGATGCTGCAGAAAGCTTAGATGGACGGTCAAAACGACTTAACGCATCAAGTGTCATGCGCGTCAAACCTGTGTCACTCTGGTCAGGGATAATCAAGACGGACAGATTCGGAAATGGAACAACGAGTTTCCATATTCCACAATTTAACGGTACATTGAAATTGATGGCTGTCGCATTCTCAAATACCAACTTCGGCTCCGCAGAGAAATTCACGAAAGTAGTGGAACCCATTGTATTGACACCAACATTTCCCCGCTTCCTTTCTGGTGGCGACCACATCCAATTCCCTGTCAGTGTTCACAACGGCACGGGTACTGATGGAGAATTTGAGGTAGAGATACAAGCGGCAGGTGATGTGCAATTTATCTCTAACGATAGAGAGGTAGAGAATCAAATTAAGGACACTAGGTTGCGTAAAAATATCCAGATCGCTGCGGATGAAGAAGCACAACTGTTGTTCGAACTGCTTGCACTTGACTCAATAGGTAAAGCATCCTTTGAAGTAACTGCCTCAGGGAACAATGAAAATACACAGATGTCTGTAGAACTGCCGCTTCGATCTGCAGCCCCACCCATCACTGAGACAGGAAATGGTTTGATTACTGCAGAAGAACCTGCAGAGATCATATTCCCTTCGAATCTAATACCGAATTCCTCTGACTTTACACTGACGGTATCACCATTTCCTGCAATCGGGTTCGCTAGTGGACTACGTTATCTGATCAAGTATCCGTATGGTTGCCTTGAACAGACAACAAGTGGAGTTTTTCCACTGCTCTATTTTAGCGATATAGCAAAGACTGTTGATCCTGAACTTGCATTGGAAGAAAACGTTGATCACTTCCTAACTCAAGGAATCGCAAAACTGGAAGGTATGCTCACATCTCAGAATCACTTTTCATATTGGCCAGGGGGTCATTACATTAACCACTGGAGCAGTGTCTATGCTTCTCACTTCCTGATTGAAGCACGCAAAGCCGGATACGAAGTCTCTGATCGTGTCTACGATGGACTGATTGAAGGACTAAAGCAACAAGCAAAAGAAATTTCAGGTATACAAAAGTCTGTTAATGATTCAAATAGGTATAAAACGCAACGAGCAGTATATGCTTGTTATGTCTTAGCCGCAGCGGGACTTCCAGAAAAAGGCGTAATGCACTACCTCAAGAATAACCTACTGAGTGGACTTGCAGAGTATAGTCAATTTCAATTGGCTGGTGCTTTTGCTCTTAGTGGTGAATTAGAAACTGCACTTTCAATGTTGCCTGCTTCTGTCTCTGCTCAGACTAACGGAAGTCGTGATACCGGTAGAAACTTCGATTCTCCAGTACGGTCACAGGCAATTATGCTTGACGTATTGTCAGAAGTCAACGAAAATCACCCATCTATTCCAATGCTTGTTAGTAATCTCAACCAAGCAGCATCTAAGAGGAACAGATGGGGTACCACACAAGAAAACGCATTTGCATTCCTTGCACTCGGGAAAATCATGAAGAAGCAGATGGATGGGAACTACATCGGAAATGTTACTCTGAATGGTGAACATCTTGCTGATTTCGATTCTGCAACACCATCGTTTCGTTTGGATGATGCCGATTGGGACGGTGTACAAGTTAAGATAACTATTGAAGGAAAAGGGAACTGCTACTATTATTGGTCAGCATTCGGCATAAGACGGGACTCACATATTGAAGAGTATGATCGCGATATAGAAGTCCGGCGACGCTATCTCAATCAAGAGGGAATCCCTTATGAAAACGAATTCCAGCACGGTGACATGATAATCGCTGAAGTTACAGTCAAAGCACTTACATCAAGCCTTGAGAATGTTGTAGTCGTTGACATGTTCCCCGCTGGTTTCGAAATTGAGAATGCAAGGTTAGCATCACGTGCAGGCATACCTTGGTTAAAATCACAAGACTTTAATCCCGATTACGTGGACATTCGGGACGACAGGTTAATATTCTTCGGTACATTCCCACGACAAAGACAGCGCAAATTTCACTATGCACTTCGAGCAGTAACCCGTGGAAGTTTTACGTTACCACCAGTTTTAGCGGAAGCCATGTATGATCCAGTGAAGTCATCTGTAGCAGGTAGTGGGAATATAAGAATTGGAGAGTAAGGTTTCGTCAACTTCCAAATTGAAGGTATAGTCTTCTTCTGTAAGTCGGGTAGAGCGAAGCGAAACCCGACTTACAAGAAAGCACTTGACTGACAAAGCAGTAGGCTATTATACAAGCAAAAAAGTTTGTTCTATGCCCAAACTCATAGGGCAATATGTGAAAGAGATGGAGGGTTTTTTCCTCTTCCCTTCATCTCTTTCACCAACATACTAACCATGAAACTTATAATACCCATACTATCTCCTTTGAAAAGACTTCAGAACACCAGAATCGTTAGATTCTTCTTGAGAAGATTGTATATTGTTGCAATACCCATAACACCGTTCCTATTATTTCTTATTACCAATTGGTGTTTCCCACTTCCAGAAGAAGAACTTCAACCTCTACCATCAACAGTTATATTTGATAGAACTGGTGAGTGGCTGCGTGCGTTCACTTCACCTGACGAAATGTGGCGATTTCCCGAATATTCTCTTGATGAAATATCCCCCCTTTTACAATCTGCTATGCTAACGTATGAGGACAAATACTTTTACCATCATTGGGGTGTCAATCCCGTTTCATTGTTCAACGCAACTATTGACAACATCAGATCGGGTAAAGTCGTGCGCGGTGCTTCAACAATCACCATGCAATTAGCAAGACTTATGGAACCGAAAGACCGCACGATTCCCAATAAAATCATAGAGATGTTCCGTGCGCTTCAACTTGAATTGACATTCACAAAACCCGAAATACTGACCCACTACTTCAATATGTTACCTTACGGTGGGAACATTGTCGGTTCAGGTGCAGCTGCCCGACTCTACTTCAACAAGCCGCAAAGTGCACTCAGCCTGGGAGAAGCAGCGTTATTAGCAGCGATACCTAACTCACCAGAATATCTACGTCCTGATCGTTATCCTGACAGTGCTCGTAAAGCGCGCGAGAAGGTCTTATACCGTATGGTAGATGCAGGAAAAATATCAAAGCAACGTCTTCAAGAAGCACTAAGAGAACCGATTCCCAAAACCCGATATACATTACCGTTCAAAGCACCGCATCTATCCCGTCTTCTCGTAAAGGAACAACCCTCCTTAGCATCCATATCTACAAAAGACTATAAGATTCCCACGACAGTAGATATGCATTATCAGGACACTGCTGAGCGAATACTACGTGAACGTTTACGACCATTACAAATGCAAGGTATATCTACAGGTGCTATTGTTGTCATGGATACACAGAGTCGTCAAGTACTTGCGATGGTTGGATCCCATGACTTTTTTGACAAATCCGCACAAGGACAAGTCAACGGCACGCTTGCAGTGCGATCCCCAGGATCAACACTTAAACCTTTTGTCTATGCACTCGCCATAGATATGGGAACTATAACCCCAAGGACAATTCTGTATGATGTGCCGGTGGACTATGTCGGGTATTCACCCGTGAACTTTGATGGAAAATTCATTGGATACCTAACTGCTGAGGAAGCATTAGCACGTTCACTTAATGTTCCCGCTGTCAACCTCTATGCACAGCTGGGACAGAGTCAACTATACGGTTTCCTAAAACAGGCAGGTATCACGACATTCTCTGATCAGGAGAACTATGGACTTTCACTTATCCTGGGTGGATGTGGTGTCAATTTACTTGAACTCACAAATCTGTATGCAGGTTTAGCAAATATGGGTGAATTCGCTCCATATCAGTTAGTTCGAAATGTTGACGTAGAAAACAATGCAAAGAAAAAGAAAGGTATATCGTTTTCAACAGCAACACAATTGCTAAGACCCGAAACTAGTTGGATCATCACCGAAATGCTCACAACACTTGTCCGACCAGATTATCCTGAGGCCTTTGAGCAGACTGGAACAATGCCAAAGGTTGCCTGGAAGACGGGAACATCTTACGGTCATAGAGATGCGTGGAGTATCGGTTATTCACCAGAACTCACCATAGGCGTATGGGTTGGAAACTTCAATGGCACAGGTTCTCCACTGCTTAGCGGTTCTCAAGCAGCAGCACCTATCCTTTTCAATCTATTCACCACCCTCTCTGGAGAAAAAACAGTTCATTGGTATAACAAACCACATCAATTAAAGACGCGTCCTGTCTGTGCCTTGACAGGTCTCCCCGTTTCAACGCACTGTCCAACTTCAACGATAGATTTTTATATACCCGGTGTCTCTGCCGTGGGCGAATGCCACATACACAAAAGCATTCAGATTGATAAGGTAACAGGCGAACGACTCTGTTCAGCATGTCGTACCGGAAAAGAGTTTCGTACTGAAACTATTGCGGTATTCCCTGCAGAAGTGGCAACATGGTTAAATGGAAACGGATTCGGTATCTCAAAATTACCAAAACACAATGAGGACTGTACCCGTCTCCTTGCAGGTACGCGTCCTGTCATTCTTTCCCCTGCACGGGACACAGTATATTATATCCGTCCAAACATTCCAATTACGCATCAAAAGATACGTTTAGCAGCATCGGTCTCTGGTGATACGCAAGATATTTATTGGTTTCTCAACGGTGATCTCATCTTCAGTGGTCAAGCAGTAGAACCATCCTTCCTAACTCCTATCGCTGGCAAGCATGAATTAACCTGTATTGATGGTGCTGGCAGGTCAACAAGTCTTTCTCTAACGATAGAACAATAGAATCTTTAGATTATTCCATTTTATGGTGAAATCTATAATTACTTGCACACAATTGTAGCGTAAACTTTTAGTTTGCGTACACTACTGCACAAACTAAAAGTTTGTGCTACAGCACAGTCTAGTCTGTCGGTTCATGTCCCACCCACTAACTAGAAGTGTGCATATTATTTTCATTTCACTATAAAACCGATCTTTTAAACACCTACCCTGTTTATGTTCACTCGATTTAAAACTATAGATTAGATAACCGTACTGTGATAGACTATTGTATAGTTACGAAACAGAGGAATCAAACATGAGACCATCGCGTATCATCTTCCTACTATCTACAATAGTTTTCGCCATCATTGAGGTCACTGTTTTTCTACGGTTGATGGCAAATAATCTGGCATTCTCACCGGATGCAAATATGCTTGCCAGCGCAAACTATTCATCTGTCTATTTATGGGATTTGACATCAAGGAGACTGCTCAGAAAGATAAAAACTCATAACTCTGTTCAACATTACTGTTTTCACCAGATGGAGGGACCCTGGTGAGTGGCGGATGGAATGGCAAGATTCAACTGATAGATTCGGACAGTGGACGAGTTCTTTCTACACACATAGGACATTCGAATGGGATTTCAAGAACAATTAGCAAGTTGGTATTCTTGAAAGATGGAAAAACCTTAGCGAGTGCATGTGAAGACGGTACAATCCTTCTATGGGATTGGGATAGAATCACAAATAGAGATAGGTAGTTTCTTCATTTTTGAAAAACCGCTATTACCAGACACCCCCATCCAGCGATAAACACCAGACCACCAATAGGCGTAATAGCACCAAGCCAACGCATACCTGTCAAACTCAAGATATAGAGACTGCCGGAAAAGATAAAAATTCCCGCGAAGAAACACCACCCCGCAGCTGTCGTCAATACATGCTGCCATTGAGAAAGTGCCCATGCAACTATAATTAATCCTATGCCGTGATACATCTGATACCGCACACCGACCTCAAAAATATCCAACATTTCCGACGTTAATTTCTTTTTCAATGTGTGTGCACCAAAAGCACCGAACAAGACACTGAGTAGACTGAAGATAGAACCGAGTGCAAAGAAAATGTTCTTCATCTGTGTTACCATCCAGATTATTGTGAGATTTTGATTAATTAGATATTATACCATCTCTATGAAATTATATCTCGTTTAATCTGAGAATGGGCAGGGTTCTTCAGTTTTTGTTGATAACATTTTGCTATATGTGCTAAAATAGAATATCTTAATTACGGCATAGTTTGACCTATTCCGTGCGGTTACAAAGGAGAACTAACTTACAAAATGAGACAATACAGAACAGAAGAAATTCGAAACATCGGCATTATTGCTCATTCAGGAGCTGGAAAGACATCCCTTATTGAAGCGATGCTCTATAACGGCGGCACAATCGATCGAATGGGAGTCGTAGATGATGGAAACACGGTCGCCGACTATGCCGCTGATGAAATAGAACGCAAAACTTCACTCAACTGTTCAGTGTGTATAGCGGAATGGGGTGAGCACAAACTAAACCTCATTGATACACCTGGTGTCGAAGATTTTTATGGAGACCTGCACAGTTCCCTAAAAGTCGTTGATGCAGTGATCGTCGTCGTTGATGCTACAACAGGCGTTGAAGGAGGCACAGAAAAGGTCTGGGAGGTAGCAGACAAGTATGAACTACCACGAATCATCTTTATCAACAAAATGGATAAAGAGAATGCAAGTTTTGACAACGCACTTGCAAGTATATCAGAGATATTAGAGACGCGTGCTGTTCCAATTCAACTCCCTATCGGGAAAGAAGAACAGTTTTCCGGTGTTGTTGATGTCATACACAATGTTGCTTTTCTTGAACCCAATGGAAATGCTCCAGCCTCTGCATCTGATGTGCCGGATGAATTAGTCAGTAGTGCTGAAGAATCTAGGGAAACACTCGTTGAAGTTGCCGCAGAAAGTGATGATGAACTGATTGAAAAGTTCTTTGAAGGAGAACTCACCGAAGGAGAAATTCAGAACGGACTCCAAACTGGCATCTCTGAAAATCAGTTCACGCCAGTACTATGCGGTTCGGCGTTGAAGAATATCGGTGTTCAACAACTGATGGATTTAGTAATTGCTTGTACGCCATCACCTGTGCAGGTTGGTGCAGTAGAAGATACTGAAGACGAATCTAATACACGGGAACCTTCAACAGAAAGTCCACTATCTGCTCTTGTCTTCAAAACCATAGCAGACCCGTTTTCTGGTCAATTGAGTTATTTCAGAGTCTATTCAGGCACGCTTGAAAGTGATATGCAAGTCAGTAATTCATCGCGCGGTAGTACTGAACGTCTTGGGAAACCAGTCTACATGAATGGCAAACAGACCATTAACACATCAGGAGTCACGACTGGTGATATTGGTGCATTGACAAAGCTCAACAACACCCGAACAGGCGACACACTATGTGACAAAGACGCACCGATACAACTTCAGGGAATTGCGTTTCCTAATACTGTCATCTCTTATGCAATTTCTCCTGCACGTGAAGGTGATGATGAAAAACTTATGACAGCACTCAACCGGATGGGTGAGGAGGACCCCACATTTCAGGTTGAACGAAACGATGTGACAAAGCAGTTACTCGTCTCAGGTCTCGGTGATCTTCACATCAATGTGAATCGCGACAGAATCGTAGAAAAATTTGGCGTTGAAACACAGCTTACACCACCAAAGGTTGCTTATCGTGAAACAGTCCGTAGGAGTGTTCAGGATATCAGAGAAAGACACAAGAAACAGTCTGGAGGTAAAGGACAGTTTGGGGAAGTCAAAATAAACATTGCACCGTTAGGAAGAGGTGAAGGATTTGAATTTATTGACAGTATTAAAGGTGGTTCTATTCCAAGCAACTACATTCCAGCTGTAAAAAAAGGTATTAGTCAAAGAATGGAACGGGGTGTTCTTGCTGGATACCCATTAGTTGACATCCAGATTGATCTACACGATGGAAAATTCCACCAAGTCGACTCTTCAGATATGGCATTCCAGATCGCTGGATCAATGGCATTTGCAACAGGTGTTCAACAAGCGGATCCTTGTCTGCTGGAACCGATTATGAACGTTACAATTTCTGTTCCGGACCAGTTTATGGGGAATATCATCGGTGACCTGAACGGCAGACGCGGACAGGTAATGGGTGTTGAACAGGTAGGAAAACGTCAAGAGATCTCTGCTATGGTACCACTTTCCGAGATGCTCCGTTATTCTATTGATTTGAAGTCCTTGACAAGCGCACGTGGAAAATTCACAATGGAATTTGAAAGGTATGAGATTGTTCCTAATGATGTTGCTCAGAAAGTCATCGCTGCATCAAAAACTGAAGAGGAAGAAGCTTAAACTCCTGACAAACTCTTTTTCGTAATCACACTTCATGACATGATATGCATGTGTTTTTTACTGCATGTGCATATCATCTTCCTTGTAGATTACCGTGATGAAAATAGAATATGAGAACTATAAAAACGTTAACCACATTAATCTGTTTCCTACTTCTTTCTTCAAGTTTCTTAAATTCAGACCAGATGTCTAGTCAATTACCACCCAACCAAAAATCAGAAGTTACACCGCCGCGGATCAAGAATTTAGTAAAACCGGTATATCCTCAAGAAGCAAGAAGGTTAGAAAAAGAAGGCACGGTTAAGCTTCAAACGTCTATTGATGTAAATGGCATTCCACAAAACATAGTAGCACTGACAACACTCGGTTTCAGGTTGGAAGAAGCGGCAATAGAAGCACTCAAACAATCTACATTTCACCCGGCAATCAAGAATGGAAAGCCAATCAAACTTACTGTTCTGATACCTTATGATTTTAAACTAGATTTACCCGATGCTAAAATGGTCTATATTAATGCAGGCGAATTTCAGATGGGTAGCGAAATAGGAAATACAGACGAAAAACCTATACATACTGTCTATCTTGATACATTTTATATAGACAAATACGAGGTTACAAATGCAGAATATAAAAAGTTCATTGATGCAAACCCAAAGTGGGGAAAGGAACAGATCCCACGTGAGTATCATGATGGATACTATTTAGCACATTGGAATGGGAACGACTATCCATTCGGGAAAAACAACCATCCTGTAGTCTATGTTAGTTGGTATGCAGCGATGGCTTATGCACAGTGGATTGAGAAAAGACTACCTACAGAGGCTGAATGGGAGAAAGCTGCTCGTGGCGGATTGATCGGTAAAATATATCCTTGGGGTAATGAAATTGATCCGACTAAGGCTAACTACTACGACGCTCCCAACAAAAAACTGACATCTGTCGGAACGTATCCTGAGAACGGATACGGTCTGTATGATATGGCAGGAAACGTAAGAGAATGGTGTCTAGATAGTTACATAGCTGGATACTATGAGGATTCTCCGAAGCAGAACCCAATTGCCGGTGGTTTAAACATACAAGAAGTCGTAAAGAACTTCATCAAAGTGAAAACCGATCGTGTTTTGCGAGGTGGTTCATGGCTCAATAGTAAACACAGCTCGCGTGTGACGAATCGCAGCAAAAGAGCACCAACAGATACGAATCCAAATGAAGGATTTCGTTGTGTAAAACCAGTAATACGGTAAGACCGTCTGTTCCTTTCTATCTATTCAATAAGTAAATCGCATGGATGAAAAAGAGATACTCAAGATCCAACGAATTGACATATTCTCAAACAGGTTGGTAAACACTATTTTCGCAGGGGAGTACGGGAGTGTTTTTAAAGGTCAAGGCATAACATTTGATGAAGTTCGAGAATACCAACCGGGGGATGACATCAGAACGATTGACTGGAATGTAACTGCACGTATGGGACATGCATACATTAAGAAATACGTTGAAGAACGTGAATTGGTGATGATGTTGATTGTTGACATGAGTGCATCAACAACTTTAGGTAGTACTTCTGAGACAAAAGCGGAAGTAGCAGCGGAAATTGCTGCAGTACTGGCGTTCTCAGCCATCAAAAATAACGACAAAGTAGGACTCATCTGCTTTACAAATGCAGTTGAACACTATGTCACACCAGGGAAAGGGAAACGCCATGTCCTACGTGTCGTTCGGGACATACTCCGTTTCCAACCAGAACAGCACGGAACGAATATTAGCGAGGCATTGGCATTTGCAGACCGCGTTTTAAAACCTCATAGCGTTATCTTTCTATTATCAGATTTTAAGGATACAGACTATCAGCAACAGTTACGGATTACCAGCAAACGGCATTCACTGATTGCTATCACGTTACAAGACAGAAGGGAAGTGGAAATACCTAATGTGGGTTTAATAGAGTTGCAAGATGCCGAAACAGGAGAACGCATCGTGGTAGATACACGTTCAACACAGGCAAGAGAATTAATTGCAAAACTTAATCGCAAAGCAGCCTTAGAACTGCAACAAGCCTTTAGATCGAGTCAAGTAGACTCTGTTAATATCCGGACAGATGAATCTTATGTTTTGCCTTTAATTCGTTTTTTTCGTCAACGTGCAGCACGCAACTGATAATGGTAAAAAAAGATGACCAAACTACGGGTAAGGGATCTATCACACAATTTCACACAGAATGGTTTGCAATTACAGGTACTTAACAAGATCAACTTCTCAATAGAACCGGGACAATTTGTTACATTAATTGGTCCATCTGGTTGCGGTAAGAGTACGTTGTTCAATATTATATCTGGGATTTTTACACCGCAAGTTGGTGAAATATACTATAATGAGAAACCGATAGAGAGCAAGATAGGTTATTTCGGATATATGCAGCAGAAAGATTTTCTGTTACCTTGGCGGACGGTCTTAAGGAATATTCTTATCGGTCCAGAGATAAAAAAGGAAACTCTGAGTGTTGCAATAAAGGAAGCACAAATGCTCCTCATGCAACTAGGATTGGAAGGTTTTGCCCATCATTATCCTACGCAACTATCAGGAGGAATGCGACAACGTGTTGCTTTGATACGGACACTCTTATTCAAAAAAGATACGTTATTATTAGACGAACCCTTTGGTGCATTGGACGCAATGACACGCTCCATGATGCAGTCAATTCTGTTAGATATATGGGACAAAGAAAAGCAGACAATCCTATTGATTACACACGATTTAGAGGAGGCACTCGTCATGGCAGATAAGATATTTGTTCTAACAGCAAGGCCTGCTACAATAAAAGCAGAGGTAGATGTCACCTTACCTCGTCCAAGAAGTATTACGGATACAAATCTCATCAGATTGAAAAGGGATCTGTATGAGATGATACAGATCGAAATGGACAAGGTTTTTAATGTGGAATCAGGTTGCTAATTGTAAGGTAAGAACTTTGCAGGATACCAAACAATTTATTCTGATTTAGAGGAGGACCTCTTTGCACAAGAAATTATCACTTCCGATAATTCATATTCGATCAATAAAGTCGACCATCCCGTGGTATCGGTAAGTTGGTATGCTGCAGTCGCTTATTTACAGTGGGTTGGTAAACGTCTGCCGACAGAATCTGAATAGGAAAAAGTGGCCCGCAGTGGTGTAGAAGGTCAGAGATATCCATGGGGGTGTGTAAAGTTTTGAGGGTATATGATTGGGAGTGGTGTGATTGAAAGTGCTTGCAAACATGGTGTCGGAGAAAGGTGTAAACAAGCAGGTATGAGATGGGATAAACCGGGCATTGATGCAGTGCTAAAGTGGAGATGCTTGCTAAAGAATAAGAATTGGGAAGAATATTGGTATCCAAACACAAAAGCAGCATGACATCATGCCAAAAACTTTACACACCCACCCCTACCTTTTGCTTGATAATTTATGTCAGATGTGTTACTGTATTTGCGTTCACAATTTAGGAGCATAATAGAGAAGTGACACCATAATTACATACAGAACAGGAGATGAGATGAAAACAGATATATCTTCGGAAGAGAGAACCTTTAAATTGAGTGATAAAGAAATTGCACATTGGAATGAGAAGGGTTATCTGGTGCGTTTAGGTGTTTTTAATGCTGATGAAAATAATAACCTGCAACAAGTCGCAGAAGAGATCGTTGATAGAAAACGTCCATTTCCTGAAGCACATATTAATCAAAACGCACTTGTCAGAGATGGGAAGACTGAAGAACAGGGAATTTATGCGATGCATAAAATTCATCACCCAAGTTGTTTTGTTCAAGAATTCCTTGACCGTGTCCGTGATCCGAGGCTAACAGATCCCCTTGTTGATCTAATGGGTCCTGATATACTCGGGATAAATAATCTTTTTATATGGAAAGCACCAAAGATTGGACTTGGATTTCCATGGCATCAGGATAAATTCTACTTCAGAAATAGGTTCAATACGGAAACTACGATCGGTACATGGACAGCGATTGATGCTGCAGATGAAGATAATGGATGTCTATATGTTATTCCCGGTAGCCATAAACACGATATTCATGAACATGATGACCTTGAGGGTTCACAACAAAATGAATTCAAACTGGCTCGGGGCGCACGTGATGAAGACGGTGTTGCTGTTGAAGTGCCACCTGGAGCAGTTGTTTGGTTTCACAGCCATCTGTTGCATAAGAGTACGGACAACCACAGTCTGCGATTCAGACGTAGCTATGTTTCACATTATCTGAGCGGACAAGCGGAATGGGCAAATCATAACGGAGCGTATAGAGGACAACCTGTGATGTGGATTCGAGGAAAAACGTTTCCCGATAAGGTGCATGAGGTGGAACGGGAAATATTACCTGTCCCTGCGAATGAATAGTATGATGTGAACCAAAAAATGAAACCAAAGTTATTCCTAATCGTGCCTTATCCATTTTGCAGGATGTCCTTTTCAATTACACATCACGATTAGAACATGTTATAATAGATTGCACTATATAATTATGGATAAGGAGAAGAAGTTATTGCGGTTATTTGATATATTGAAGACTTTCTGGGCAGAAATTAGCACATGGTCTTTAGTCATTTTAAAGTGGACAGGAGAAAATCGGTGGAAAGTTGCAATCGTTTCAGTTCTAAGCTTTGTTCTGACCGTGGCAGGTTGTGCTGTGATGATAACGAATCTACCCGCAAACTACTTTATAGGTTCTTACAAAGAACGTCGTATAAATAACCCTTTCGTGCGTTTCTTTGTATCACTTATAAAAAATATCGTTGGTTTTTTGCTTATCATCGTAGGTGCATTAATGTGTCTACTGCCTGGACAAGGCCTATTGACTGTTTTGGCTGGCTTGATTATCAGCGATTTCCCTGGTAAGAAACGTTTGGCACGACGAATTATTTGCATCCGGACAGTATACTTGACTGCAAATAAGATACGTCTACATTTTAAACGACAACCCTTGCAATTAGAATAAACATAGAAATAATGGGTATGATGCTGCTTTAACATCCATGAGGGAATTATTGTCTAGGGAAGAACTTTTTGTGAATGTCTAAAAGTCTGTTTAGTTCTTGGATTGGCTTCTCATGATCGTCAACCCGTAAGTCTACATATCTGTCATTGAAACCACTGTATCCACCATTCTTGCGGACAACGTACAGAGCAGCGGATTGCTGTCCGCGCTTATCACCACCTTTTTCTTGACCAGCAATTAATGCATCTAATAATCTATCAGCAAGTTCACCCTTTGAGTTCTCAAATGAGGATCCCATAGCCTTAACAACTTCTTCACCTATAAGGATATTACCTTGTGCGGTAAAATGCTCTCCAGATATAGCACCTGCCCAATCGTGACACTCCTCTCCCGTATAGTTTGAAACATTACCATTTGCATCAACTATACCGACCTGACGCGTGTTTTTACCGGTATCGTCTTTTATGAGATGGTCTAATGTCTGTTTCACAGATAGTCCAATTTTCAGTAGTTCTAATCCTCTTGGACCGTAGGTGGTGTTTGCCCAGGATTGTGTTGCGATTGCCCCAACGCCTGCTTCTGCCCAAGGAACAACTGCCCCGACAGCAAAAAACTTAGATTGAACTGCAATGCCTAGGTCACCGTTGTTAGGATCATAAGCTACTATTGAGAATGTTGAGATCGGTTTAACCATAAGAGTTCAACTTAATGTAAGAAGGATTTATTGTATTCCAATTTATAGTAATAAGGTCCAGAGATCAATCGTCTTCAAAACGGATTTTCATAGCTTCTGCATGTCCTTCTAGTCCTTCTACTTCAGCGAGTTTTACGACTGATAGTGTGACCTTCTCTAATGCAGTTTTAGTATATGATATAAGACTTGTCTTTTTTAGGAAGTCGTGAACGCTCAATGGAGATGCGTATCTTGCCGATGTTCCTGTAGGTAGTATGTGGTTTGGTCCGGCGATGTAATCACCAACCGCTTCAGGAGAATAAGGACCAATGAATATTGCACCAGCATTTCGAATTTCACTCAGCCATTCGAATGGATTCTCAATGTGTAGTTCAATGTGTTCAGGTGCAATTTGATTTGCATACGTGACTGCTTCGGTAATATTTTCAACGACAATTGCTGCGCCGTAGTTTTCAAATGCCTTTACAAGTTCATATTGTCGTGGTAGTGTTTGTGCTTGCAGCTCTATAGCTGCCTTTACCTGTTCAGCAAAACCGAGGGAAGATGTAAGCAGTATCGCTGAACATTCTGGTCCGTGTTCTGCTTGTGAGATAAGGTCAGCTGCAACAAAATCTGGATCCGCTGCCCCATCAGCGATCACAAGGATTTCACTGGGGCCCGCCAACTTGTCAATGTCTACTTGTCCATATACCTCTTTTTTTGCTAGTTGAACATAGAGATTCCCTGGACCGACGATTTTGTCAACCGGTTCGATGGATTCGGTTCCATAAGCCATCCCAGCAACAGCTTGTGCGCCGCCGCATTTGTATATTTCCTTAACACCACACTCAGCTGCAGCGACAAGCATGTGAGGGTTAATCTGTCGATTCCGCATTGGTCCCATACAGACGACTATATCTTCTACACCTGCTACCTTCG
Source organism: Candidatus Poribacteria bacterium (assembly GCA_965208245.1). Taxonomy (GTDB): domain Bacteria; phylum Poribacteria; class WGA-4E; order WGA-4E; family WGA-3G; genus MSPOR6. The sequence continues at coordinate 2,244,908 of OZ242325.1, read as the reverse complement.
CTGGTACCACACTCATGACCAATGAAGATACTAATAGTTGACTTACGGATGGCACACACACACCTACTCGTTTCAATGGACGAATCAGATGTCCTAACAATATACCATCTTCTTCAGTAGAGAACCATGAGGATTGCACCTGTTTTTGATGAAACGATTCAATATTTGCTTTAGCTTGTATTAATGCATCAACAAAATCGTTGGATACATCCCCGTAAGCTTGCTTAAATTCCTTCTGCTGAACTCGTAGACCTTTTGCGGATATGCGCGGTGCGTCGTATTTGCGCGTATAACGTGCAATAGCTTTATCACCTTCATCCTGAACATCGCTTATTGTCCTGCGTACTGTTCTAAGGATGTTTTCATCCTTGAGTTTGCCACGTTCGTTTAGTTTGCTAAGAAATGCTGTACACTCCGGCGTTTGTGTTTCTATAACTTGTAGCATAATAGTGATTAGATACGTGAAGAAAGTGTATTTTGGATGTTAGGTAAATAATCAGATGTCAGTTTTAACTCTTTCTATATCCGCACCGACGTTATTGAGTTTCTTTTCAATTCCCTCATAACCTCTGTCGATGTGATATATACGTGAGACAGTGGTTTCCCCAGTTGCTGCTAATCCTGCAACGACAAGTACCGCTCCCGCTCTTAGGTCAGAAGCCATTACGGGGGCACCACTCAGATAAGGTACACCTCTGATGATAGATTTACTTCCCTTAAGCGTGATATTTGCCCCCATACGGTTTAGTTCAGCTGCATGTATGAAACGGTCTGTATGGACATTTTCTGTGATAGTGCTCTTACCTGATGCAATACTTAGCAATCCCATGATTTGCGCTTGCATATCTGTTGGGAAACCTGGGAAGGGTGCGGTTGTTACATCTATTGCTTTGAGTTCTCCAAGATTCGTCACGCGTACTCCTGTATCGTACCAGTCTAATTGTATACCTGCGTCAATTAGTTTCTTAGATATGGCTGTGACCTGTTGCGGTTTAATTCCTTCAACCGACACATCTCCGTTTGTCATTGCAGATGCAACCATGAATGTCCCAGCTTCAATATCATCTGATATGACGGTGTGTTCGGTACCGTATAGTTGTTTGACTCCATTTATGCTTAATGTTGAAGTGCCGATCCCCTTAATATCAGCTCCCATAGCATTTAGGAATTGTGCCAAGTCATAGACGTGTGGTTCTCGTGCTGCACCTTTTATAATGGTTGTGCCTTCTGTTAATGTTGCTGCCATCATGACGTTAGCTGTAGCACCGACACTGGGTCCGTGTTGACTGAGTAAGTCAATTTTTGTGCCTTTTAGTCGTTCTGCTTGTGCGTAGATATATCCTTTTTTTACTTCAACCTTTGCCCCTAAATGTTCTAACCCTTTTATGTGCAAATCGACAGGTCTGGGACCGATTGCACATCCTCCGGGAAAGGAGACTTTTGCTCTACCGAGCCTTGCTACGAGAGGACCTAACACATAAATTGATGCGCGCATTTTTCGCACAAGGTCGTAAGGTGCTTCATATTCCATTCGGTTTATTGGTTCAATATAGAGTGATCCATTTTTTCGTGTTATGGATGCACCGAGTCCTTCAAGAACGGCACTCAGTGTATTTACATCTGTTAGGTTTGGGACATTGTGAAGTACACTGACATTGTCCCCGAGAATTGCTGCGGCAACTGTGATTGGTAGTACAGCATTTTTTGAACCACCGACTTTAACCTTACCTTCAAGTCTGTTTCCGCCATTGATAACAAATTTTTGCATTTTGTTCACCCTTATTATGAGATTAGAATGTTCTATGTATTTAAATCTATACGGTATTGTCATGCATAAACGATGCCAAAAGCGAACATGTTACAAATACAAATATAAGGTGAATTAAGCAATTTCTTCATTGTATTAAAATAGACACATGTAACAACCCATACACTGAGATTAACGCTTGTTCTGTGATTTCAGTTTATCAATCTCTGCTAAAAGTTGTTCAATTTTTGCTTCAGCGTTTTCCGCCCGAACTTCAGCACTTTCAATATGTGCTTCGGCGTTTTCGGCTCGTTCTGTCACGGTTGGTAACCATTCAGATTTTACCGGGTCGAATAAACGTAAGATACCATCATTTTCACCTAATTCTAATCCTAAAACATCTGAGGTAAGTCTGTCATTAGAAAAGGGGATTTCCTCATAGACACCGTTGTTTAATCTGTATCCTACAAAACTTGGAACAATCTCACCAAGTGGATCGTAGATGAAATATTCTCTTACTCCCAACTCAGTCACATAAAGGTCCTTCTTTTTTCTCATATCGTGTCTAAATGTCCTAGGACTTGCAACTTCCAGTACAAAATCCGGTGCGCGACCTTCTTCCCAGATTCGATAAGTTCGTCTTTCTTTCTTACCTACACCAAATGCCACGAATACATCCGGGGCAACAGATTTTCTTGTGTTACCCTCTTCGTAATACATGAACATGTTTCCTGATACACAGACATCGTCATCATTACGAAAATGGTGTTTTAGCATTTGAATGAAATCAATCATCAAATCGCGATGTGTTTCAGTTTCTGCCATAGGTTTACCATCCGATTCCGGATAGAATATCGTCGGTGCAGATTTTATTCTTTTCGGCATCGTATCATCTCCTATTTCAGCGATTCTTCTTATTATAGTATATAATAGAAATCTGTCTAAGTCAAGGTGTTATGAAAATGTTGATGCATATATTCCTTGCATTTGCATTATGTTTCTGATAAACTCTGTTGTTAACATTAAACATTTAAAAAGAACGAGGTAATATGATGGCAGAAAAAACATATCGTGTTGGCGTGATAGGTTGTGGGGGTATGGGTCGCGCACATGCTCGTAGTTGGAATGGTAGTGGTCGTGCTAAGGTTGCTTCCGCTTCAGACATCAGTGCTGAATCCGCTGCAAAGTTTGCGGATGAATTCTCGCTACCTTCTCATTATACAGATTTTGCTGAAATGTGTGAGAAAGAGGAACTTGATATCGTTAGCATCACAACTTGGCAGAGCGTCCGTGCTGAACCTACAATTGCGGCTGCTGAAAATGGTGTGATTGGCGTTATTACCGAGAAACCGATGGCAGCTTCTGTTGGCGATGCACAAGACATGATGGATGCTTGTAAAAAAAATGGGACGAAGTTAGTCGTTGGACATCAACGAAGATTTAGTACACAGAACTGTGAAGCGCGTAGACTGATTCAAGAGGGGGCAATTGGACAACCCCAAGCAATGTTGCGTCGGGATGGACACGGTCTATTGAATCGTGGGACACATGAAATTGACGAAATGCGTTTTATCCTTGGCGATCCTGAACCGCAATGGCTCATTGGTCAAGTATCACGCAAAACGGATCGTTGGGAAAGAAGAGTGAGAACAGAAGATAAATGTATGGCAGAAATCTGCTTTGAAGGCAGTATCCGAGGTATTTATGAAAGCGATTTACCCGGTCCTGGTCTAAGAGGCGATGCTGTATACGGCGATGATGGTCAACTCAGACGTGGCGCTGATGGAACAATTGAGGTGTTGAACAGTAAAGCGGCAGGATGGCAGACAATCAAACCACGTCAAAGTGAACCAAATCAGTTTTCTGAGATGTTAGCATGGATTGAAGGTGACGTTGATGAACACCGGAATGCTGGCAGACACGGTCTTTGCACCATTGAAATTCTGATGGCATTTTACGAATCTGTGCGACTTCAAGACGTTGTTACCTTCCCCTTAACGACACGGCCTAATCCACTTGATCTATTGGTTGAAGGTGGGAAATTACCTGTCTTTGTTGAGGGGCGTTATGACATACGTGCACCGTTCCCTGAACAGAAATAGGATAGTAGATTTCATACTTTATCGTTTTATATCGTAATATACGGGTGGGAAAACCCCGTCCCTACGATCATTTTTTGAGATTTTGAAAATGAAGATTAACAGTCTACATCTTTACCTTCACTCCCATATATTTCCATACGTTCTTGGGTGGAAATATCATCCGAACTTGCAGGTTTATAGTGAAACTGTAATGCTCGGCGGCGTTTAGATGAGCGATTGACAGGACTCCCGTGATGAGTCAATCCGTGCCAGAACAGACATCCACCAGGTTGAAGTGGTACCATCGTATCGCGAGCAATTGGAACATCAGTGTCGCATATCTGCCAATCTCTACGGTTGAAGTGTATCATCGATCCTTCGTTATGGGACCCTGGGATGATGTGCATACAACCGTTCTCAGCAGTTGCTTCATCTAATGCGATCCACACGCCGACAACAGTAGTGCTGTGTACCAAATTGAAGTATGCACAATCCTGATGCCAGGGTTTTTCTGTACCGTGCAGTGGGGGTTTTACCAACGCCATATCTTGAAACAGCATCGGTGTATCTCCCATAATTTGTTCAAGAACCTGTATGAGTCCTTTATGTTCTGAAAGTGCTTTCAGTCGTGCTTCATGATTTACGAAGTTAAATATTTTGCGAATGGCATCACGTCGTTCTTTCGGTTTCATCTCATCCTTGCGTTTAGCGAGTTTCGCTTCAAACTGTATGGCGCGAAAATCAGGATTCTTTCCATCCATCAGATACACCATACCTGCCAATGCTTCCTCAATTTCCTTATCTGTAAAAGCATCCTCAATGACCAAATATCCGTTTTGATGAAAATACGCAATGTCAGTTTTACAGACAGATGAAAAGCCGCCTATAATGCTATTTGCAACAGCATCAAATCGATACAGATCCTCAGGATACGGAATTGGTGTTGGTGTGTTGACGACATCTTTAGGTAAAACTGTTGCTTGCTGGTTCATGATTTACTCCTTATATTTCTCCTCGTCCTTCTTTTTCAAGTAGTTTCAGGAAGTTGCTAACGCGTTCTATTGCAGTTTGGGCACGTTCACGTGCAGATGCAGTTGTCCCTTCATTTACCCACTTCTGACGTTCTGATAGCCATTTCGTTTGGAGATATTCAAGTTGATTTAGAAAATGCGGATCCTCAGTTTCACTTACAAAGCACTCAATAATACCTAACAATCCGTATTTTCGATTTATCTCCATATCATCTAATTCACCCACCATCTGTGCAAAGAGTTGCTGATTACGATCTTGTCTTGCTTGACCTACTTCACATGAGGATTCGGTAAGTAGTTTGTCTACAAATTTCTATTTGGAATTTATCCAACGTGGTAGATTCCTGACATATTCCTCTAAATTGAAATTCCCACGTTGTAGTGCGAAATGTGCATGTATGTGAATATTCCTGAAAAAACCTGTATACCCTACGTTCGGGTCCATCGTATCTGCATCGTAGAGGATTTGGTTTTCAATATTCCCATACTCATTGCACGTACGCGCATGGTATGGTTCCACGTACTAGTGCCTCCATTGAAAACCGACTCGGTTGTGTTGCCAAAGACCGAACGTTTCATTGACCAACGTTTCCAACTCATTCAAGACTTGACAGTAATTCATAAACACCGCTTTTTAATGATCGTTATATTTGACTTGGATAAGCGACAACCCATGTGCAGGAACCGAAGTACCTGCTAATGCTCTATCTTTGGCTTGCATAATTTCAAGGAACTGTTCACATGCGTTGGTTTTGCTATCCGACTTATGTTTTGTACACTTGAGGAGTGTCCCGACAATTGCCCGGACCATCCCTCGCAGAAACGAATCTGCCTCAATCTCAAAGTATATGAAATCACCGTTCTTATCACAAGTTATGTCAAAAATTTTACAGTGTGGGTTCTGTCTATCGCTTCCAGTTTTCTGAAAGGATGTAAAGTCATTTTTTCCTAAAATTGACTTGCTAATTGAGCGAATTAAGTCTAAATCTACCGGGGAAGAATAGTGATACGTTGTCTTACGTAGAATAGCTGATGGATATGACCGATTCAGTATTGTGTATCGATACCTTCGGCTTGTTGCACTGAAACGGGCATGAAAGTCAGTAGCCACTTCTGTAACATCACAGGCGACTATATCGTGCGGTAAAATTGAGTTAAGTCCGTGCTGAAATGCCGCTTGCGGTATAGAAGAATCTGTATGAAAATTTGCCACTTGTCCTTCAGCATGCACACCGGAGTCTGTTCTGCCTGCACCTATTATGTTTATGTTTCTGTTCGTTAACTGTGTCAATGCCATTTCTATCGTGCCTTGAACTGTTGGAAGGTCTGGTTGAATCTGCCAACCGTTGTAATTTGTGCCATCGTATTCAATTATGAGTTTTATATTGCTCATTGTATTTCATTGGGTGTTATAAGATGCTAAGTATGTTAAGATTACCACACCGTTAGTTATGTGTCAAAATGTTTTTATGGAAGAGTGGAAGGGGGGAGGTATATGGGGTAACAGAGCGTTACCCCTTTTGTTAGATGAAGGTGTTATTCCGCTGTGTTTTCAGCATCTGCATCCAATTCAACATCAGCTGGAAGTACTTCTACTTTTACATCTGTATCACCCGTAACGATAAACCGTTGCACTATGAGTGCCGTGCCTGTCAAAGGTGTAGCAGATGGCATTTCTTCCATCATCATTTCAACTTCTTTCCCAACCATCTCACCATCGTCAGGAATTTCAGCATCACTTGGTGGAAGTTCTCCATCTCCAGGAGACAATTCTCCATTATCAGATGGTAGACCCTCTTCACCTGGGACTGGTAGGTTCTCAAGGTTCTCAAGCAGAGTATCCAAAAACTGTGCAAAGTAGTCTTCTAAAAGATCTTCTATTGAAGCTTCTTCGGGTATCTTTTCTTTTACTAAAGTAGCTAGTGTTACAAGAACTAATCCCTTGTCAAACTGTGCATCTTTGAGCTGTTTAATAAAGCTATTTAAAGATGCAGGTGAAGGTGGGAATTGTGAAACGAAAGGATTAAAACCGTATTCGGTTACTGCAGCCATTGATATCATTGCGGGACCTATCACAAAATCCTCTGGAATTTCAAGTTTCACTTCTCTATACATTGCGCGTGTATTTCCAGCAGCAGTCCAATGTGGCAGCATTTCAAGCACAAATGTTGCAACTTCACCTTGTTTGACTTCACCCACAACATGAATGTCTGTAATCTCAGTGTGAAGAATATTTGGAATGTCTATCAAGGAAATATTAATTTCATCTATGGTAGTTTTAGCCGCGCCATTGAAGAGTTTATTCGTAAATGACTCAACGATAACTTCCATGTTTGCTAATACAGATTTATAAGGATCAGACGTAATTGTTCGGAAGGATTCTGTATAGACATCATCTGTTTCTTTGAAACTAATTACAACATTTCCTTCTATTGTTCCTGGACTGACTTCCATCCGTATTGCATCTAATGTAGTTGCAGCAACAATTGGGATAAATGACTCTTGCCCATAGGCAACCTTATGTCGTTTCCTAATAGGTTCTTGACTGTTCACAGGTTGATATATCACATTGACGGGGATCATCGGTGGGGGTGGACCGAGTTCCCCAACAATACCAGGTCTCAGGTCTTTGGTAATAGTGCCAATTGGATTACCGTATGCAGATACTGACTTGAATGAAGATTCAGCACGTGGTACTATTCCATATACAACTGCTCTATATACAGGCATAGATACGTGTCCATCAAGAAACATATCATGTCCAAAAGCAACAAACTTGTCCCCATAAACCTGTGTAACTGTTCCGAAACCCATAGCGTTTACGACATCACCAGTTGCAAGTGCAACACCAATCATGTCTCCTGCTGAAAGATTAGGGGTTGCATTTGCTGGTGGTGCAATAGGTGCACTCCCAATTACTGCTAAGAATTCAACATTGCCAAATCGTGTTCCACTTAAATGTGAAGAAAGTTGTTCAAGTCTACTATTGTCTATGCCCGAAATAGCAATTGGTGTTTTAACAGCTGAATATGTTGATTTTACAATAGCACTTGGTGCAGCAGGTGGATTTAAGAATTCCCCAAATGTAATGTGGTCAAGCGTAGCTTCCATTGCGTCAATCGGCGTTACAAGAAAACGATGGGGTGCTTCTGCCCCAACGTACCCATAAGCAAGTGCTCCGAAAACCTTTCCGGGTGGTCCAACAGGACTTCCCGACATGCCTTCAGCAACACCCCCCATCGCTTGAACTGCTTCATCAGTCAACACACACTCATAAAGTGGGAATCCGAAACCTGATGTCTCCACTTTGCGAAATTCTGCTTCAATGATAACTTTACTGGTTCCTTCAATAGCAGTGATGATTTGAACCGGCGTTTTTGTCGCGAGTTTGCGAACTTCATCTTCATACATGCTCTCAAGATTAACTTCCTCTACTAGTGGTGCAGCATGTATGTCATCTGTCACACCACTTAGCGTGGGATTCTCAATTTTTTCTTGTTCTTGTTCTGATGAACAATTGAGTTGTAAAAGAATCGCGAGTGCGATTCCAAAAAAAACAAAAATACGTTTCACAAATATTCTCCTAATTTTTAGATTAGCTTTTCTGTTGTTAGATGGTTATTGGATTGATTTCTGTGTCGTTAGATGAATTTTAGATTACCATGCAACCCAACCACCATCAACTGCAATTGTCTGACCTGTTATCCAATTTGCTGCATCAGATGCTAAGAAGAGAACAGCCCCGACAACTTCATCTACCTCACCGACACGCCTCATTGGAATGCGGCTAACGACATCTTCATAAAATTCCTTTCTTTGTAATAACACATTTGCAAGAGGAGTACGAGTAAATGCAGGTGCAACGGCATTTACAGTAACGTTGTGTGGTGCCCATTCTACTGCCAGACCTTTGGTTAGCAGCACTACACCGCCCTTGCTACCTGAGTATGCTGTCCTGAGCGGACCTCCGACTAACCCCATAGTTGAGGAAATATTAATTATCTTTCCACTTTCCCGTTCAATCATCGGTTTGACAAGTGTCTGTGTAAGAAAAAATAAACCTTTGAGATTGAGATCGTAGATTGCATCCCAATCTTCTTCAGTGAGTTCTAATGCGGGTTTTGGACGATTTGTGCCAGCATTGTTGACGAGTATATCTACTCTTCCCCATACATCAATAACTGACTTTGCACCTTCAGCAACTGAATCCATATCACTCACATCAAATACTACCGGTTCTGCTTCACCTCCAGATGCCCGTATCTCATCAGCGACTTCATCTAAGTCTGAACGTGTACGACTATTGAGAATAATTTTCGCTCCCATCTGTGAAGCCGCTAATGCAATACCTTTGCCAATGCCTTTACCAGATCCAGTGATTAACATGACTTTGTCATTTAACTCAAATCCTGGAAATGCCATATTGTCCTCCAAATATTTATATGATTGAATTATTATTGATTGCTAACTTCAATGTATTCTCTAACAGCATAGCACGGGTTAGCGGTCCAACTCCTCCTGGTACTGGTGTAATACATCCAGCAATTTCCTTCACCTCATCAAATTTCACATCTCCTACAAGTTTACCATTAACGTTATTGATTCCAACGTCTATTACTGTAGCGTTCTTCTTTACCATATCCGTTGTAATGAATTCCGGTTTGCCAACTGCTGCTACGAGTATATCTGCTTTTTTTGTGACTGCCGCAAGGTTTCTGGTTTTTGAATGACAGTAGGTAACAGTGGCATTGCGGTTTAGCAGCATTATACCAATCGGTTTTCCAACAAGATGACTTCTACCAACACACACAGCGTGCTTTCCTTGAATAGACACATCCGCTGATTCAATTAGTCTAATAATACCAGCTGGCGTGCACGGTGTGACTGATTCACGATTGATAAATATATTTCCCAGGTTGAGGGGAGTTAGACCATCAACATCCTTATGTGGTGCAATTGAATCAACGACTTCTTGCGAATTGACGTGTTCAGGTAGTGGCATCTGTACTAAGATGGCATGTATGTCTTGGCGAGCGTTTAACTCTTCAATTTTATGTATAAGGGGCTGCTGGGAAGTATCTTCGGAAAGATGATGTAATTCGGAGCGGATATGCACTTTTGCACAGTCTCTCTGCTTGTGTTTGATGTATAATGAAGAGGCAGCATCATTGCCTACTTGGATAACAGCGAGCCCTGGTATGAAAGTGAGTTCTTTAAGTTGTTTTCGAATTTGAATTCGAATTTTCTGGGCAAGTTGGATGCCACTAAGGACTTCAGCTGACAAATGCCTTTTCCTCCAAGTTACGATACGCTTGACAATACAAAAAACCACAATCAGAATGAGAAGATAATATGTTATTTGCAGGATCTATTTGTAACTATTATTTTACAGGATTAAATAGCTTTTGTCTACTTAAATTAATCGTGTATTATTGGTTTTTTAGACGATTCTGACGTTCTTGTAGGAATTTTATCACAGTATCAGTGCTCTGAAATCCAAGACTTCCAGCTTCATCAATGACCGTTTGCACTTGTACACCGTTTTTATTTAGGAGTTTCTCTGCTATCTGATAATACTTTAGTGCTAAATCGGTCTCTCCATTATCTTGGTGCATGACAGCTAAGAACACATGTGCAGTTGCAAATCTTGGTGAATTCGGTCGATTCTTGATGAATTCCTCAAAAGCGAAACGTGCTTCAGCAAACCTTTTGTCTTCAAAATGAACCCTTCCGATTCGAAATTGTGCTCTATCTGCAAAACTATCCTTATATCCGCCAGAAAGATATAACTCACGTTCGGGGTACGCGCTTGTTTTTTGGTATGCTTGTAAAGCTTCGTCAAATCTTTGTAGTTTCTCATATATTTCTGCAATCTGGAAAGTAGCCATCATCGCTTCAAGGGTATTTGGATGATGTTTAATCACAGCGTTAAATGCTTGAAGTGCAGTATTCGGTTTTGCCAGTATGTCAGCAGATATGATACCAATGCGATATCGTGCTTCTGCAGCGTAAATGGAACGTGGATTATCTTTGATAACAGTATTGTATGCGTCCACTGCTTTTGCGTAATCATGCAACTCTCGTTCATATATCGTAGCGATTTGTAGTTGTGTACTCGTCTTTTTAGCAACATCAAAGTTCGCTTCATCTATTCTAACCTGTAAGTTCTGAATTGCTGCATGATATTCTAATGAGCGAAGTCTAGATGAAATGCGTTTGGCATATTCTGAATTTGGTGCAATGACTATTAGATTTCGTGCATAAGAGAGCGCATTTAGATATTGATTGTTTGTGATTGCATTTTCAATTTTTTCATATTCGTGTTTTGGAATTATCTTTGTTAGTGTATTGATCCTTGTCTGTATTAATTCACTCACTTGCATGACAGTCTTATCATACATTTCGATCTGTCCGAGGTCCACGGGATCAAGTGATGGCAGGTAGACTTTTAGGAATACTTGAAATGCTCTGCGTGCATCCGAATAATTCTGGAGTTTCTCATGGCATACCGCAGACCAATAGAATACTGCATGCGTAATCCAAAAGTTTGGATATCTTTCTTTTATAGTGTCGTAAACCGTGAGTGCTTGTTTAAATTCTTCGTCATGTCGATGGATACTTGCTATATGGAAGAGTGCCTCAGCAGCAAAGTTACTTGTAGGATAAGTATCTGCTACTTTTTTGTAAGCATCAACAGCTAATTCTGTTTGATGTAGGACTGTGTGTCGTATATGTGCTATTCTCCACCGTGCTTCTAGTGCCATCTTGTGGTTTGGATGATTTTTCAGGAGGGTTTCATAAGTTTTAATCGCTGTTTCAGGTTGATTGAGTTGCGATTGTGATCTGTAGAGTTCTGCAATCTGAAATTGTGCAACTACTTCAAGGAATGTTCCCTTATACTCGCGCACGATTTCTCTCTGAATCGTTAGATCTTGCAAACTCTTCCGAATGTCTCGTATCTTCTGAGAACCAATTTTGTGTACAAAATTGGTTTCGTCCGTCATCCCGACCAATGTATTAAGGTTCTGTATTGCTTTTTCATATTCTCCCATCCTTGTATACACATCTCCGATTTTAATATATGCCAGATATATTTCAGCAATCGGCAATCCATCGTTCTGCATCTTAAGGATATTTTTGTAAGCATTAAGTGCCTTCTGGTAGTATTGGGTATAATTGTAGTATATTTCTCCGAGTTGATAATAGCACCAACTGCGCGTTTCAACACCTTTTGCTACCCGTAAGAGTTTTTCTAATTCAGATGCAGCTTCTAAATAATTTTTCTGTTGAACCAAAGTGGTAATTTTTTCCTGTTGTGCAGCTGCTTTAGACAGACCAGAGAACAACAGTAGAATTACACATGAAGTCCAAAGAAAGCAATTTCTAATGTAACTATATTTTTTCACGGAGATACCTTTTGGTTAATCACTGTTTTATAGTGAAATCTATAATTACGTTCACACAATTGTAGCGCAAACTTTTAGTTTGCATGCACTACTGCACAAACTAAAAGTTTGTGCTACACCACAGTCCAGTCTGTCGGTTTAGATCCACCGTTCCAAAAGTATGCATATATTCTTGTATTTCACTATAAGATGCTGATAATTACAGTTTTGAACTGACACCTTTTAGGTGTTCATTTGCTAATACTGCCCAATCGGTGCCTTTTGCTTGATCTTTGACACGATTAAGTTGACTCACAGTATTCCATTCATCTGATTGTCGTAGATGCTTATTTCGAATGACATCCTCAATACTTCGTTGTATACCCTGATGGTGGTACTGTTCAATTCGCGCATCAACTGATTCTGTCTGATCAATTTCAAAAGTCGGTTCGTTGTCAAATGGATTCCTGATGAGAAGTGTTATAGCGATAGCAACTACAGCAAGTAGACCGACGACTGCCGGCTTCTGGACCTGTAGAATCGATCCGAGTCTTGAAATGAAATCTATCCATCGTGATTGAACTGACGGTTTCTGAATCGGTTCTTCAGCCAGACGTCTATATAGCTTTGATTCAAGGTCTGTAGGGACAATAACTTGCGGTGCAATTTCTCTTTCAGCACTATCTACCAATTGAAGCACATGTTTTAGAACGTTTACGTTACGAACGCACTGGTTGCATGTTGTCAAATGATGTTTGAGTTCGGCTGCTTCTGTAGTATCCAATTCGCCGATGACATAATCTATAACGTATGCTTTAGAAAAGTTACATTTGGGCATGAATTTACCTCCTATATCTTGGCTATATTTCATTATTTTCCCATAAAGGTTGAAGTAGGGTCTGTAATTTTTTGATCGCGCGATGTAGATGTATTTTGACAGTTCCTTCTGCCATTCCGAGTGTCTCTGCAACTTCCTTAATCTGCAATCCTTCATAGCGTGTTAGCATGAAAACTTGCTTCTGTTTTGGGGAGAGTTCATCCACCGCGGCACGGATGATTTCTCCACGTTCTTTATCTTCAAGCTGTCTTTCTGGGTTACTTGAGATGTCATGTGCAACTAATCTTTTCTCAATAACGTCTTCATCTTCATAAGTAAAAACAGGATGTCTTGATTTGGACCGGTGATAATCTATTGATAGATTTGAAGCGATTGTGTATAACCAAGTAGAGAATTTTGCTTTTGGTTCCCATGAACCTAATGCACGATACGCTTTGAAGAAGACTTCAAGTGTCAATTCTTCGGCATCTTCATAATTCCTGACAGAACGTAGGAGATAACTGAATATTCTGCGTTCATACCGTTTCATTAACTCGTCAAAAGCCTTCTGAATACCAGATTTGAACTGTGTTACCAGCATTTCATCGTCAATCATCTTGTCCATATTATTTTGCAAACTTTCGTTCAGTATTGAACAACTTATCATTGTTAACGTGTATAACATTTAATATGTTTACAGAGAAAGCAAATTATCACGTAAAAATTACGCCTCGTTTATGAACTGTTGTTATGTCATACCAATTCTATTTATTTTTATCTTTCTCTTCATAGATCGGGTAAAGCTTGCGCCATCAAGATATTAACTCTGGTGACACGTCTTGATTGGTCCTATGATGTTGGGTTTCGTTCCTCTACCTATCCTACGAAATAATGAAAGATTTTTAATTTGAAACGGTATTAGTTTAATTTCAGTAGATTTTTGACTTAAAATGGGTTAAAATGGGTATATAGTTAAATCGGAGGTATGTGTAGGTGGAAGACATGAAATCAACCAATAAGGCTGCACCGTTAACGATTGCAGCATCAGAAACAGCAGAACGTATGGCTACAGCAGCATCTAATTTTCTGGAATTTCTATCTCCTGAATTAAGAGAGAAAGCGTGTCAGTCATTTGATGGAGAAGAACGGTTTCGTTGGCATTACATTCCTATTGAGATGTGGGAACGAAAAGGTGTATCACTCAAAGAGCTTAACAGTAATCAGCAGGAATATGCATTTAGACTCATGGCAAGTGGATTAAGTGATGAGGGATATCAAAAAGCACGTGCCATAATTGATTTAGAGACGATACTCGGAAAGATAGAAAAAAAGGAGGGTGAAGTGAGACTTGATCGGAATCCGGAATACTACTTTTTTACTGTCTTCGGTGATCCGACAGGTAATGGGGCATGGGGTTGGCGTGCAGAAGGACATCATGTCTCATTAAACTTTACCGTAATAAATAGAGAGTTAATTTCTCCTAATCCTTTTTTCTTTGGTTCGAATCCTGCAGAGGTACGTGTTGGAGAAAAGAAAGGGTTAAGGGTACTTTATGCAGAAGAAGACTTGGCAAGACAACTCTTAGCAAGTTTTACACCCTACCAAAAAACACACGCTGTCATTAATCCAGAAGCACCCCCTGATATTCTGACACGAAATGCACCTAAAGTCGAGTTTGATTCAGTTGAAGGAATAGCACTTGAAACAATGCAGACATATCAGCGGGAACTGCTCATACAGTTAATTCATGAATATATTGATAGATTACCGGATGAGGTTGCACAGATTGAACGTCACAAACTCCGTGAGAGTAGTCTAAACGATATACACTTTGCGTGGGCAGGTGGTGAAGAACGAGGTATGCCACATTACTATAGACTGCATAGTCCATTCTTCTTTGTTGAATATGATAATACACAGAACAGTGCAAATCACATTCATTCGGTATGGCGACACATTGAGGATGATTTTGGGGCTGATCTGCTTCGCTTACATTATCACAAGACAGACCATCATGATCATTAGACCATTAGAGATAATAAGCAAATAAAGTCTCCAATTTTGGAGACTTTATTTGCTATATTTATAATGTTTTTATCCAGAACAGATGGGATAAGGAATAGTCAAGCACGATGAACAAATATAAGACAAAAGCACAAACTTGCAATTGCGGGATACTGCATCTACCTATACAAGAACACATATCAGAAAAATGACAGAGAACATCAAAAATCTGATAAGATACGAATGATTGAAAATGTCAATAAATCACTAAAATGCTTACCAAAAGCAAAGGAGTCAACTATGAACATGAAGCAAAAACTTACTTATATGTTTATCGGATGTCTATTCACACTGGCAGGCACCATTATATCAAACCTTACCAACACAACAACACAAGCTCAAGATAGATTTAACGTGATCGATAAAATCGTTTGCAAGGAAATAGTAATTGTCAACGATAAAGGAAAAAAAACTGTCGAGATTGGATCATCTGACTTGGGCGGAGGTCTTATAAGCATAAACAACCCAGATGAGAAAAATTTTATCGAGATTAGAACTTCCTTTAGCAGCGGTAGTATGTACATAAAAAACAATGATGGAAAAGCCGTTGCCTCCATTGGAACTTTCCTTGACGCAGGTAGTATGCACATATACAACAAGGATGGAAAAGCCGTTGCCTCCATTGGAACTTTCCTTGGCCAAAATAGTATGATCATAAACAACGAGAATGGAAAAAGACTTGTCTCCATTGGATCATCTGTCAATGGCAAAATCGGTGCTATACAGACATACAACGATGATGGAAAACAACTTGTCCACATTGGAGCTGCATCATCTATCGATGGCGAATCTACAGCTGGTGCTATACAGATAAACAACGAAGATGAAAAAAAACTTGTCAATATTCTAGGATCTCTTATAGAGATAAACAACGAGGATGAAAAAAAACTTGTCATCATTGGATCTGTCGAAGGACGTCCCAATGATGGTCTTATCAACATCTATAATCACAAAGGAGAGTGGCGAAGCTACAAAGGCGATTAGACATTCAGCACTTGCGGAATGGATGTAGTTACCCACACAAAAACACTTATAAAATATGATCTACTGACGATGAAGAAATTAAAAATGAGGAGTCTGCAGCAGCAGTTAACTTCTTATCAAGAGTCATGCTTTCTTCAGTAATAATTCGACTGTAGATAGCTCTTGTTGGATTTCTTCATCCTCATACTCAGCAATTGGTATATCTTTCTGATTCAGTAGTTGGATAAAATCCCACCTATGTAGTTCAGCGATCTTTGCTGCTTGACCTAAAGACAAGATTTTCCGTTCAAAAAAGGATACAGCAATTAATTCTCTTGCCTCTTTTGTCAGTTTCTCACTGTTGTAACCAGAGACTGAAAGTGGAACAGCTATCTCTTTGGGAACATCTAATGTGATTGAAAGCATATTGTTTCACTTTAGCAGTTCAGATGAACTGCTAAAGCGGTCCTAAATTTAAAGTGTAAGTGAATTGCGGCTACCGAGAAGACTTCATAGTTCCCCAGGTAGTCGTTAATTTACCATTAGGTTCAACAAGTGTAACGGCAGTATCGCTTAGGACAACAAGGCCTGTTTTTTCGGAGTTCTTCCCGAATACGATAGCATGGGATACCATCCACTCCAGCCTTTCTGTCCACCTTGATTTGCAGATAAATCACCATCGTTGACACAGATGCCGAGTCCAAGTTCATCACCTGCACTGAAACTACTTCCAAACCCCAAATTTTCAGGAGTGATTCTGATTTCATAATATGTTGGCTCATGTATAAATTGAGTGCAAACATTTCAGAGAAGTCAATGGGAATAGGAGTTCACGTTTCTCTTGGCACTTATTCTATACATGAGTCTACTGATTTTGTATCTATCTATCCTCAACTGTACGGGTTGTATTGCTGCCTCCTAAGCAGAAAATATATCGGTCGCTTGAACCGATGTATAGTTTTCCATTGACGATTGCTGGAGAGGAATAAAACTTTAACCCGTATTTCTCCTGAATGGAATCGTATTCCCAATTTTTCTCACCATTAAGAACGGAGAGAGAAAATATTTTGCCTGTTGCTGTGGCAGCATATACAGCATCATGTGCAACGGCTGGGGATGATACTACAACTCCACCCATATATTTCCTCCACCGCAGATCACCATCTTTAGCAGTAAGTGAATAGACATGACCGTCCCGTGAACCGAAGATGACATGATCCTTATAGGTGACCATTGCAGACATTATAGCATCTCCTACTTCATATTCCCACACTGTATCGCCTGTATTAGCATTCACAGCGACGGCTCTACCTTTCGGTATAGGAGCACTTTCTGCAAAATTCCCCATCCCTAAACCGAAGATAACCATGTTTTGGTAGGTACTCGGACTTCCCCATACTTGATACGGCATCTGTCTTGACCAAATTTCAGTACCTGTATCAGCATCAACTGCATAGATACAGTAGCCATCATAACCTGTGCCAAAGAACACTTTGCCATCCTTGACTAATGGGGACATGTCAGCGTGGACTGCTGGATAATGCCATATCTCTTCACCGGCAAGTGCATCTAAACAGTACACGCCATCTGCTCCCGCAGTAAAGTAAAGTCTACCTTGTGTGATGAAGGGGGTTGATTCTACATGGCTTGTTGTTTTAAAACTCCAGATAGGGTCTCCTGTTTTGGCATCCAGACATCTCAATGAACAGTTGTCGTCATAATGGAACCCTTCACCTATATAAACTCTACCTGCTACAACTGCTGGTGACGAAAAGATAGGTATGTCTGAGTCATGCCGCCATATAACTTCTTGTGTATCTATATCAATACAATACGTAGCGCCACTTGTAGAGAAGACCGCACCCACCGCTGCAGCAATATAGAGGCGATTTCCAACGACAGCAGGAGATGAATGAAATTTGACTGTTTTCAATCCTTTGTCTTTAAATATCCAGGCTGGGATTGCGCTCTCTGGACCTGGTAGTGCATCAGCGTGTCCTGTCCGATTTGCATTGAATCTGAAAGTTGACCAAGGTTTTCCTGTGACAGCATTGGTGTCGCCACGGTTCCCGCCTTTATCAACAACTGTAGGTGTAGGACTATCAACAGTACGTACAACGTTCTGATAGGTTAACACTGCTATTCCTATCAGAACAACCAGAGTGATGAGCAGTGTCATCACTCTTTTTAATGAGAAAAAATTGCAAATTTTGTAAAAGACCAGTTTCGTTGTATCACGCGCAAAAACAAGTGATGTGATGATCGCAACGCCAATAAATGCAAGTATCTGCGGGATAATACTCATGAGTGCTGTTAAGGGGCCAAGTAATTGGGGTATGACCGCATCAGCAGGGATTGTGAAGCAGGTGAGTATAGATGTCAAACTAAGTGTGATAACCCATGTGATTTTTTTCATCAGTTTATACTCCTGCACTATTTAACCATTATTTATTTTTTTCTAAAAAATCTACTGCAAAGTGCAATATGTTTTGCAGCATATGTCTGTTTTTGGATACGTTTTCTTTTGTGCGGTTGTGTAGACTTGTAATGAGATACATCCCTTTACCGTGTCTCAATTTCGCAATAGCGATCTGTTTCCCGCTATTGGATGTAGCTAGTACCTCAAATTTGTCGTTCCAACCGTTCCAGGAATCATCAAGTGAAAGT
This sequence comes from Candidatus Poribacteria bacterium, assembly GCA_965208245.1. Classification (GTDB taxonomy): domain Bacteria; phylum Poribacteria; class WGA-4E; order WGA-4E; family WGA-3G; genus MSPOR6. Next base: position 2,226,153 of record OZ242325.1, on the reverse strand, counting down.
TGACCAGAACTAATTTTGTGTGGTGCTTTGAAGAGATTTCCTGCTTTAGAAGTTGGTTTGAAATCGTTCCAATGATCACTTTCTACACCCTTTAGTGGTTGTGGTAGCCAACCTGTTCCGCAAGGTCTATTAGGATCGCTATCTTGTCCGGAAACGATGACGATTCCTCCGTTCTTGACAAAATCTCTGATCCGTTTTTCTTGATTACTATTGAGTCTGTAGCGACCATTTTTTCCGATGGAACGAAATCCAATCCATAGAATGTCAGATCTGTTAATGTCGGGTAAGTTACGATCCGCTGAAGGATTATATGAAATCCATCGGTTGCTCACTTTGTTGAATGTAGTGATTATAGGTATTTCATTTTCGTAGTCGTCCGTTTTCAAGAATAGGAGTTGAATCACACTATCACCCAGCATACCTTCCAACTCTTTCATAAATTGGTGTGTAGAATCTCTTCTTGAAACTTTATCTTGATTGAGGTATTTCTCGAAATGTGTGAACCGCCATCTTCCCCAACCTCTTTCTCTATCCTTTGTCAGTTGGAGTTGGAACCATTTTCCTCTTGTATGTGCTAAAGCGTCAATTCGTCCACCTTCTTGAAGATAGCAGACTATAATTCGTTCTTTCTGCTTTAGAAATCGTGCTAATTCTGCCCGATGATCTGCTTCACCTTTATACACATCATAGCGGATTTTGATGACATCAAACTCGCTTCGTCCCTTGATGTTTTTTTCTACCTTAATATCAGCAGTTTTTCTACTATTGTTAACTACCGAAATTGTACCAAAGACAATATTACTACTCTCCTTAACGATTTGAGAAACAGTGTAACGTTTCGCGATATATGCAGATGTGCTCGATTGCATCCCAATAACAGCACAAACGACAAGGAAGGATAATGTGAATGGAATATGTGCATTAAGTTTCTTCTTTAAACTCAGTAATTGTTTTTGCATTTATTGTTCTCCGTTCACCTACCCTTCTATGTCGTATTATGTTGTGATTTCTATTGAGATTTTCCTCTTGCACTTATTTCCCAAACAGATTCAACAATATCATTTCTGATACAGAAGTATCTATCGTGTAGATTCACAGTTGTACAGCAGTGTGTCGGTCGTATTTCTATTCTATCCCCAGGTTTCAAGGTTACGCTCTCATCCGTAACGGACATCTTACCGTGTTCTTCGGAAAGTCCTGTCATTTCAAGTCCAGCAATGTTGATGGGTTGTGGAATGCCAAATTCTTTTGCTAACACTTTCAGCCCGGTGTCAACAACAATACGGTTTTTTGTAGGACGACTTACGACAGTTGCCATGACAGACAATGCACAACCGAATTTTTCACCGACTTCTTCAACATTGTGATAGGTAGAATCCATAAAGACATAAGAACCAGCTTGAATTTCTGTCATTTCAGGAATACTTCCTGTAATGTCAAAGGTTCCTGTTCCACCCCCACTCATAATAGAGACTTCTATCCCATTTCTGTTGAGATATTCTTTGGTTTCAACTAATCGTTGCATTGCTGCACGTGTAGTTTTCTCACGTGCAGAACGGTCAGGTTTTGCTATTGTATGTCCTTCATATCCCATCAAACCTTCAAAAATTAGGTTGGGACTCTGAATTACCTTTTGTGCTAAATCAGATGCTGCTTTTCCGGGATCAACGCCACACCGATCCATACCGATGTTAACTTCAACCAATACTCTAATTTTAACACCTTTTGCGGTAGCTGCATCTGATATGTCTTCTACATTCTGAATATTGTCAACAGCAACCATAATTTCCGATTTAACTGCAATGTTGGTAAGTCTTTCTATTTTCTGTTTACCGACAATCTGATTTGCAATTAGCACATCTCGTATGCCGGTATCTATGACTGTTTCCGCTTCTCCCAATTTAGCACATGTGATACCTATCGCTCCTGCAGCAATCTGTTGTTGTGCGATTATAGGTGATTTATGTGTCTTTAGGTGGGGTCTAAGTTCTGCGTTGACAGTCGTAAAATAATCTGACATTTTCTGGATATTCTCTTCAAAAACATCAAGATCAATTAACAGTACTGGTGTGTCCAATTCAGATTTGTGTTTACCCACATAATACTCACTGTCAATCATTTATCACCCCCTACAGTTGTTTCACCGGATTAGATAATGTGCCGAAACCATCAATTTCTATCTTTACGACATCACCCGATATAAGTGGTAGTTCGTTTGGTACGATGATTCCAGTTCCGGTGGAAACCACGGTACCGAAAGGAATAGGATTATCTTGCATCAGGAATTCGTTGAGTTGTTCAAACTTCCAATTGATCTGTGATGTGTTTACTTCTCCGACAAATAATTCTTCGTCTCCACGTAGAATAGTACATTTCATCTGTAGATCGTAAGGGTCATCAACTTCTGAAGGTGTTATGAACATTGGACCTAATGCACAACAACCGTAATAAATCTTTGATTGTGGTAGATACAGTGGATTGTCCCGTTCAATGTCCCATGCTGACACGTCATTGCATAATGTATACCCCAAGATTTCACCCGTATCACTTAGAACATAAGCGAGTTCTGGTTCGGCAACTGTAAGAACAGAGTCACTGCGTATTCCGATATATCCGTTGGGTCCGACACAACGTGGTAATGTTGCTTTGAAAAAAATCTCAGGTCTGTCAGCGTTATATACACGGCTATAGATATCTTGTTCACTATCGTCATCACGCATATCAGCACTACGTCTATAAGTGACACCACATCCCCAGACTTCGGGTGTATCAATTGGGAGCATCAGATGTGGTAGTTGTTCATTAGGTGGAATCTCCAATCTCTCTAAAGTCAATCCACCATTGTCATCAGCTACAGTATCAGCATCTTGGAATGCGGTGAATCGCATGGGTGCCGGAGCAGATACCTTTTCTTGGATGTCTGCCAATAGTACGCCAAGGGACACTCTTTCACTATTTGCCAACTTAAGAATCTCTAAAACACCGTGAGATTCATCGCTAGTGACATCAATAACTTCGTTCTCCCGTGTAACTATCCCCACTCGCTTACCTAAGTTAGGGATATGAAATTGAATTAGTTTCATAGTATGTCGACCAGAATAAACATGTAAAGTTTTCTGAATATGGGTTGCAATCTGTAGATTCTATTAGCGACACTATCGGATCTGATTATATATGTTTATTTGACTGCTAGAACTAAACCTGCCTCTTCAAGATAAACAACGACTTGGTTTGCTGACTCAATAACACTAAGTTCAGAAGTATTGATAACTACTTCTGGATTGTTTGGTTCTTCATAAGGCGCGCTGATTCCAGTAAATTCTTTTATCTCTCCTGATCGTGCCTTTTTGTATAGTCCTTTAGGGTCACGTTCTTCACAGATATTAAGGGGACACTCAACAAAAACTTCTACAAATCTGTTATCCTCTATGAGTTCTCTCGCTTGGTCTCTATCAGCACGGTAGGGTGAAATAAAAGCTGTCATGACGATAGTGCCAGCATCAACGAATAATTTTGCCACTTCACCGACGCGCCGGATGTTTTCTTCCCGATCTTCTGGTGAAAAACCTAAATTCTTATTCAATCCATGTCTGACATTATCACCATCTAAGACATAAGTATGATGATTTCTTTCATGTAATAGGTGTGCCACCGCATTTGCTAAAGTTGACTTCCCTGAACCTGAGAGTCCAGTAAACCAAACAACACACCCTTTTTGGTTAAGTAATTCTTCTCTGTCCTGTTTTGTTACAGTAGTATCATGCCACGTTAGATTAGAAACTTTTTGTTCTGCCAATCGATTGTTCCTCTCGGTAATGTAATTTCAAAGACATCATTGTGACTAAAATTAGATATCAGTCATAAGTATGTATTATCGTCAATAGAAAAATAGAATTTCCATCAAAGTCTATCCTACGGACTTAGACAATTCAATAAAGATGAATATAGACTCACTTAATTATACTTTGCAAATGTTTGTGAATGCAACTGTTTTTGAGTGTATAATGAAACAACGCCACAATAACTTAACATGGTAAAGTCACTTTTCCCGCGCTTTTTGAGATTCTGCAAGTCGGATTCTGAGTATGTATGTTCCAGCTTGTGTGTCATTACCAATAATCTGGATATTAGGTCTGTTTATTTTGAGGCTATCTGTTTTTTGGGGCATAACGACTATCGAAAAGGATGTGCGCTATCAAAAAACACTTCAACACCAATATAAGTACATAGTACGGCGATGAAACCGATGATTGTAGAGTATGCTGCTTTCCGACCCCTCCATCCCCAGAGTTGACGTATGCCAACTTGCACAACATAGATAATCCAAGTAACAATGGTGAAGAATACTTTGACATCAAGCCATTGCCATGCAACACCTTTTATGTATTGTGTCCAGAGTGCGCCAATCCCTACACCAACAGTTAAAAAGAGTACACCGAGAAGAGTACAACGGAAACCGAGTTCGTCAGAAGCACCCAGTGAGGGAAGGAAGTTGCTATATATTGTATGTGTTTTTTGACGGATTTTCTTCTCTGCCATCAGATAGAGTAACCCGAAACCAAATGCTGTGATAAATGATGCATAAGCAAGTAGAATCAGCGTAACATGAGATACTAACCAATATGTTTCTAAATTTGCTGGTAATGCCGATGTATCTCGTGAGAAACTATATGATATTAATATAATGATAAATGCAAGCGGCATGACGAAGCTGCCTATCGCTCGAAGTTGTGTCAGATTAACGATGATTAGATATATTAATGTAATTGCCCATGCAAAAAAAGATGTGGAGTCTGTCCAATGTCTCATAGGAAAATGCCCCCTTCGGGACCACCACAATATTATGAATAACGTCAATAGAGCAAATCCCAGAATTGTGACATAATATGCAATATGTGATATTGGCTTACGCAATGCTAGTGCCTCAGAACGTTCGTCAATAGCAAGGTACAGTACATGGAAGATACTTGCTGCTAAATACACTAAAACGGTAATGAGGAAGAGAAAATGGATTTGCATGGCGTTTTACCGATTATGACCTGCGTTGATAGGTTAATTGTTTAATAATCTTTCTGATAGTTTAGATGCTTTATGCATCTTACCTTGCTGTATCCAATTGAAAAGACATTCGACATTACATTCGGGTTGTTTCAGTCTAAGACAGCATGCATCAGTTGTGTCTATTATGTTATCCACTTTAGCGGGAACGGTATTCTTAAATGATCCATCTATCCCTACACAATCAATTAGGTTTTCAAAATAGTCTGCACGTTCTTTAGAAGTAGAGAATGTTCTGAGAACTTTCGGTCGTAGTGTTCCGAGAAAGTCTATGAAGTTCCCATAACCTCTGTTTTCAAACTGATGTAACAGACGCTTATGGAGACGTTCCGCTAATTTTAATCCTTTTCCTGTTCTGGCGGAAATACTAATGATAAGGTTCTCATCAATTATCAGTTTTGGGGTAGTGTGCATTCCAGCAGCGGGACTGTTCAGGCATTCATAGATATAACTTCCAATATTTTTCCTTATAAGGTCAATTGTAGTATGATCTTCTGATATCACCAAGAAAGCATCTTGTAGTTCTTCTAAGTTCACACTGTTCGTATTTTGACACGTGACATTTGCACCACAACGTTGCAATAACTGAATTCGCTGTTCAATTTCCGTACTGTTTTCACTGTTTATCACGACACAATTTCGATTTTCCAAGAGGAGATAAATAGGATAGGGTAATCTCTGGTTTTCAATTGAAACAGGTATCCCCGGACCATCTTCATAGTTATATCCGAGTGTATAGAGTGATGGGACGTTTAGTCTCTCTTCAAAATACTCGCGAATTCGGCGACTCGTTGCAGGACTCTTACCACTTGTAGAAATACTGATTACGATCTCTCCATCCGTAACAACTGATGCAGCAGCAAATGTGCACTGTGGTATCACATCTACAACATTTACTAAGACAATTCGGTTCTTTATATGTGCTTCATCATATACGCTTGTATTGATATCTGTCGTGTCGGTTGCTGCACAGACAAGGAAATAACCTACCGTGTCACCACTTCTATAGTCGCGTCTTATTAAACGTATTGATCCATTGTCCACAAGCAAATCTAATAATTCGGTTGAATCTGGACTGATGACAGTGACGACACCACCACTGATGAGCATCGCGACCACTTTACGCTCGGCAACAGTACCTCCCCCAACAACAAGACATTTTCTATTCTGAAGATTTAGATGGACTGGATAGAACATTGTACTAATACTATTTGTTCTAATCTCATTCTTTCATAGGTCGGATAGAGGAACACCATTAACAATATTAACTAGCGACATGGTGACTCAAATCATGCCTCAAGAATCACGTAACACAACATAATCAGCAAGGTCCTTTAATGCGTTTTTGGCTTCTGAGTCTGGAACTTCTTTTAGTGCATTCTTTGCACTTTCTGAATATTCCTGAGCAACATCCAAACAGTGTGATTCAACACTATACTTCTCAAATAGTGTCTCAACGTAAGCGATTGCTTCCGCTTCTTCAGTATCAGGATTTAGCACTGTTTTGAGTTTCTGTTTTTCATTTTCATCACACATTTTTCGTGTGTGTATGATAGGATAAGTGAGTTTTCCTTCGCGAAGATCACCGAAAGCGTTTTTTCCAAGTTTTTCTGCGTCTGAAACAAAATCGAGGAGATCATCAACAATTTGAAACGCTGTGCCGATCTGCTGTCCATAAGATGTGAATGCGTCAATATGCCTTTTTCTGTTTTGCCCGAGTATCGCTCCGAGGGTGCAGGATGCAGCGATTAACTTTCCCGTTTTGAAATGTATGATTTTAAGGTATTCTGATTCAGAGATATCAAAATCACCGCTTTTGTATGCATGAATGACTTCTCCCTCACACATAGCCTGTGTTGTATCCGCAAGAATCTCCATTGCTGGATCGTCTGTGCGGCGAGATACAAGCATAGAGAGTACTCGTGCATGTAGGTAATCTCCAACAAGCACAGCAACTTTATTTCCCCATTTTGTCTGTAATGTTTCCTGTCCACGCCGTATCGCTGCCTCATCCAGTACATCGTCATGAACAAGGGAGGCAACATGAATCAGTTCAACTACCGCTGCGATCAGATACACATCCTGGCCTTTATATCCACTTGCATTTGCAGAAAGCAGAACGAGAATCGGACGAAGTCTTTTACCGCCACCTTCAACTACATGCTGAACTGCCATGTCAACAAAAGTATATTCGCTTGCCGTATTCTCTGTGAGGATTTCCTCAACTGCCTGGAGATCCTCAACGATTACATTTATTATCTGATTGAAACTTGTCATTCATATCCTTTTCTAACAGTTTTGAAGTTTTGACAGAACATCACTTGCAGTATTCACGGTATCGTTGATATCCTCATCCGTATGAACTAAAGAGACAAAACCTGCTTCAAATTGGGAAGGCGCGATATATATTCCGTTTTCAAGTAGACCCCAGAAATATTGACAGAAACGATCCGTATCCGCGGTTCTTGCACCATCTGCATCTGTTACAGTTTCAGGTGTAAAATATAGCATTAACATTGAACCAACACGACTATGCCAAGCATCTATATTATGTTTTTTTGTCGCTGCAGCAAGTCCTTCTGCAAGTGCCGATGCCTTTTCTTCAAGTTTCTCATATATTCCCTGTCCTACTAAGTTTTTTAAAGTCGTAATTCCTGCAGTCACAGCTAACGGATTCCCAGATAAAGTGCCGGCTTGATAAACATCACCTTCGGGGGCTACGCATTTCATGAGCTCGTGCTTACCTCCGTAAGCACCAACAGGTAAACCTCCACCGATTATCTTTCCCAAACACGTCATATCTGGTATAACATCAAAGTATGTCTGCGCACCGCCATAAGCCACCCTAAAACCGGTTATTACCTCGTCAAAGATGAGTACGATACCGTTTTCTTCCGTAATTTCTCTGATTTCATTGAGGTATCCATCATGTGGCGGTATGATTCCCATGTTTCCCATAATGGGTTCGAGTATGAGACAAGCGATCTCGTCTTGATTTGCTTCTACGGTTGTTCTTAATGCTGCGGGATCATTGAAAGGGATGGTAAGCGTGTTTCTGACAAAATCTTCTGGTACACCACCACTATCAGATAGACCAAATGTCGCAACACCAGAGCCTGCTTTTGCAAGTAGATAGTCTACATGACCGTGATAGCACCCATCAATTTTGACTATTTTATCGCGACCTGTATACCCGCGTGCTACGCGTATAGCACTCATCGTTGCTTCAGTCCCGGAATTGACAAGTCTTACTTTTTCAATTGAAGGGACTGCATTGACGATTATTTCGGCAAGTTCGGTTTCTAAGGTTGTGGGTGCACCGAAACTTGTGCCATGTGATGCAGCTGCACTGATGGCTGCAACAACATCAGGATGTGCATGTCCTAATACTAAAGGCCCCCAAGACGCAACATAATCTATGTATTCATTTCCATCAATATCGTAAATCTTAGAACCTTGACCACGGTCAATGAAACGTGGGTGTCCTTCGACCTTACTAAAATTACGTACTGGACTGTTTACACCACCCGGTATATACTGTTGCGATTTATTCCACGCTGATAATGATCTGCTACTCTGCAATTCGTTCCTCCAAAATCTTGTGTTCTATTATTCACATTCATGTATTTCATCAAGCATTTCCTTTATTTCTTGCAAGTTAGGTGCATGAAAACGTATCTCTAAGTTTTCAAGGATACCTTCAATGAGACTATTTCGTGCGCCTTGTTCAATACCTTGTTCAATACCTTGTTGTAGGAAATGTTGTATAACTGATGACTCTTGCATGATCGTCTCCATTATCGTTTCACGAATAGTCGTAAAATCAAATATTAGACCGCTTAAAATCGCTACATCTGTAAGATAATCTGCTTTGGATACCGTATCCTGTGACACTGAATTCGCCACTTCAAAACATTGCCGGAGCCATCCTTTATCTTCTACGCCTACTGGTGGCTTCATCAACGGAGCAAACAGTATTAAACCCTTTATTCCAGATGTTAAGTTGTTAGTATAGTTTAGCATAGATTGACCTTGGAGACAACTGAATTGTATATGCTAAGCAGGGTTTTTCAGTTTCAGGTGATTCTGAAGAATTACGCAACAAACGTTAATTTATTGAATTTGTCCGTAGGTCTGGTAGAGCGAAGCACCATTAAAATATTAACTGGCGACACGCTCACGCTTCTGTCGGGGGTAACTACACTCTACCCAAACTACAAAGTCCACTATTAGTCCTACACAAAAACTGACAATTCTTAAAACTGAAGAACCCTATATGCTAAGTATCCACCAATTCTGCAACAGACTTAGCGAAATAGGTTAGAATAATGTCAGCACCTGAGCGTTTGATACTTGTTAATACCTCAAGTGCAACGCATTCTTCGTCAATCCAACCATTCTGAGCTGCAGCCTTTATCATGGCATATTCACCACTGACGTTATATGCTGCAATAGGCATCTGAAATTCCGTTTTTACTCGATAAATTACATCCAGATAAGAAAGTGCTGGTTTTACCATAACGATATCAGCACCTTCGTCAATATCTAATGCCACTTCGCGTAACGCTTCCTCAGCATTCGGTGGGTCCATTTGGTATGTGCGGCGATCTCCAAATTGCGGAGCAGATTCTGCAGCTTCACGAAAGGGTCCATAAAACGCTGATGCATACTTTGCAGAATACGCCATAATTGGAATAGCATCATAACCTTCACCATCTAATGCATCGCGAATTACACCAATACGACCATCCATCATATCTGACGGTGCGATCATGTCTGCTCCAGCACGAACATGCGATAGACTCTCTTTAACCAAAAGATCAAGCGTAGGATCGTTTAGGACTTCTCCCTTTTCTACTATGCCACAGTGTCCATGATCCGTATATTCACATAGACATACATCGGTAATTACGAGTAGTTCAGGTACAGCATCCTTAATTGCCTGAACTGCCCGTTGAATTATACCATCATCCGAGTATGCTTCTGATCCAAACTTATCCTTGTTTTCAGGTATTCCGAACAGAATTGTTCCCAGGATACCAAGAGATACCAATTCTTTTGCAGCTTCAACGAGCCTGTCAACAGAATACTGATAACACCCTGGCATTGATGAAATGTTTGTTGCTGTATTCTCACCATGAACGACAAACATTGGGTAGATGAGATCATCTACCGATAGACATGTTTCTCTGACGAGTCGTCTTAGATTCTCATTGGCTCGCATGCGCCTTGGACGATAGATAGGGAATCCGCTCATTTTGTAATTTAAGTGTTTAAATTCTATTTCTTGATTTCGTATTTTTATCAATGTTTATTCTGCTCCTTATCATTAACAATCTTATATTTTTTCAATTGAAGCGTTTTCACTGTTGGTTTAGTAATGGCAGTTACCTCCTCATCTGATGCATGTTTCTGAACCAATTCTCTTTCACGTAAAGCATGTAGGAATATTTTCTCGGTTTCACTATGGATCTTTATCATCCCTACATGCGGAGCAAACCATAGTGTCGTAACAGATTCCCCCGGTAAGTCAGCAGAGGCAATCGGTCGTGTCTCAGTCATCTTTGTATCGGTTTTGTAGACAATTTTCAAGCACTCATGAAAGGTGCCAGCGGGTGTCTCAATTGATTCAGTACCAACGACTTTCGCTTTCTCAACTATGGCAAAATCAAGAATTGTTGTTGGTAAGTCTTCTGCATCCTTGAAGATATCTATACCTTCTATGTTAAATTTCATTTCTGTTTTGGCATTTATCTCCAATGCTTTCCACTCTTTATCCATGTCAACTTGCTTATGGAGTAATTTCAGATGATCTATCGGATCTACCTTTATTTCATAATCAAGATTAACTGTTATGTTATTGTCAGGTGGCAAACTTTTCTTTAGTGAGTCAACTGATAGTTTTGAGAATAACGCCATCTCATCAGTCAGACGCGCTTTAATTGCTTGTTTTAACTTCTCACCTACAAGAAGATATACATAATCTTCTCCAAAATGACAATACACAGGATGTAAGAAACGGATAAAATCTTTACTCTCCTTTAACGCTGGTTCAACTTTGAAACCCGTATACATTTTGCCATCATCTAACTTGCTTTCGACAACCCGTCGTGTAAGTTCGTTTCCATCTTGGTCTTCATATACCCAAAAGCTCTCCAATGAACTTGGAAAATACTTATGTCCTCTCTCCTTACCAGGCAAGCCGTTGGCAGTACAGAGGACTAATATGACGACAATCAAAATAGATAATTTGTTATACATAGAATGCTAAGTTTTATTTTGTGCTAAGTTTTATTTTGTAGGTCAGGTAGAGCGAAGCGAAACCCGACAAATGCCAGACGCGCCTCCTATGTTGATTTGGACATGATAGACACAATCGATACGTATCGCCAGTTAATATTTTAATTAGTACTTCGCTCTACACGACCTGACATAAGAAAACTTGTCAATATACTTAGGTAAAAAGAATCAGCTAATCGTTTCTTAGTCTGTTCGGATTACTTGTCAAGGTTAACAGTTTCGGGTGACTCAATCTTAAAACTTTTCAATTCTACTGTTTCAACTTCCTCAGAATCCACTATGGAACTCATGAGTTTTACTATTCCAACATTAGGTGCTAACCAGATAGTCGTTATTTTATCTTTAGGTGACTGATCAGTCAATTCTTGTTGAATATCTGATTCAGTATTTTTTGATGAAGTTGTTTTTGTTCGATACTCGATTTTTAAACAGTTTTCAAATGTTCCGACAGCAGTCTTGACAGATTCTTTTCCAATGCGTTCTCCTGTCTCAGATATTTTCATAGTGAGAGATAATGACTTGTTTGCTTCTGGGATGTTAATCTCGGTGCCTTTGATGTTCATAGATATCTGTATTCTGACACTTACTTGTGTAGTTATCCACTTCTCTCTATTGTTGAGAGTTGATGGAAGAAAATAAAGTGTATCTTGAGCAGTTGGTTCAATAGTGTAATCAACATCTAAAGATATTCCGGGAGGCAGCTGGTCAGTATACTTTTGTCGCAATTCAGCAGCAATTTCATCTAATCGTTTTTTCAATTTTGACTTTATAGTACTTTCAATTTCATTTTCCACATAAAATCTAATCCATTCCGTATCCACCTGATACATGAATGGATGCAAAAGATAGTTGTATTTTTCCCATCCTTCTATTGCAGGTTCATAACTGAAAGTATGAAATATCTCACCGGCAATGTTTTTTTGTTCAGTTGAAGTTCGTGTAAATTCGTTGCCTTCCCGATCTCCATAAACCCAAAAACTTCCCTCTGTGGTTGGAAAAAACGCTGTTAATGTGTCGTTTGCTGTAGTAACTACACTGAAACTCAGTAGTATCAACAAAATGCAAACCGTCTTTATATAATTCAATATTTTCACTCCAATTCTCGTCTTTATGTAATTCAATATTTTCACTCCAATTCTAATATCTGTTGACTTTAAGTATATCACAATACGATGCATGAAACAAGACAATATCAATTATGATAAGAGATACTAGAGATTATTGTTTAGGCTTTAGTATTGAAATGGAAAAGTTACGGGAGCACCGTTATTGTTCCGTGAACGTGCCATTGCAATATCTATTTCTCTATCTTTCCTTCCGTTATATGCACCATATTCTGGTTCTGTATCATTTCGAACTGCGTTAGCAATGCTCATCAATTCTGATGCAACAACGATCTCACCATCACTAAGCGGATAATACTGAAGTGGGTTTTCCCATACAACTTCAGGGTTAGTGTTTGCAACAAGTGCTGCAAGTGTATCATATCCATCAACGTTGTTTGTTTTTCGGGTGATCGTCACCTTTATTTGTTCATCTGCATTCTCATTTAGCAGGACCGCATCGTCTCTAAAACACATTCCCCGTTCAGCATAGAACTTTGTACCATTAAAACCGCGGAGTGGTGAACCGTAAGAGAGACTTGAGAAATTGAAGATTCCAACGGATCCATTTTCAAACTCTATTACAGCATGTTCCCAATCTTCACTCTTACGTCGTGGTTGACCTTTACGCCATTCATGTTCTTGAACACTAAAGTGTTTGCTAAAACCGTATACTTGCACGGGTTCATTGTCGAATCCGAGATAACTTCGTATGAGTCCTATACCGTGGTATCCGTGTCCGCGAAAATCGTTGTATGCAACATTAACTTTTCCGAAAATGCCTTCAAGGATCATCTCGCGTTTGATGCATTCAGATGGTCGACGGTAATAGTTTTCATTAACCTCTAACTTTGTGCTGTGTTCTTTAGCAGATTCTATCATCTCATCTGCTAACTTCAGGTCGGTGTTGATCGGTGTTTCTGTGCAGTAACTAACACCATACTGTGAACAGAGTAGACCTGGAATATGGTTTTTGCTGGGTGTGATCACGATGGAGCATATATCAGGTTTTTCTTTCTGTAACATTAGTTCAGTATCCGTATATGCTGGGACATTATACTTTTCTGCTTGTTGTGTTACCCTACCTTTGTGTATATCACAGACAGCAACGAGTTCAAGATCATCCTCTAGTTTGGTGATTAAAGGCAAATATGTATTAGATCCCCTATTTCCTGCTCCGATGTGTGCTATTTTCAATTTGTCCATTACGATTCCCCTTCAGACAGTATCATAAAGATATGAAAACTTATAGACGAATATGCCATAAACTGCTATTATAACCCAAGTTGTCACCTATGTAGCATAATCTGTTAGATTGTGCTACAAGAACGTAAATTGACAGTTTACACTACAAATATCTGCTAAAAAACTAGTGTTTCCAAGTCTAAATCTTATCCGTAGCAACCTATGTTATTATAGGAACTTTTCTCTATTTTAGCACGTCTGCTTACAAAAAACAACCATTTCAAAAAAGGTATCAATACATGTCAGGTCCATTGGTTGGAATAAAGGTATTAGATTTAACGAGAATATTGGCTGGACCCTTTACGACTATGATTCTCGGTGATCTTGGCGCAGATGTGATAAAAATAGAGCAACCTGAGATAAGAGATGAAGCGCGGAATTTTGGTCCATTCAAAAACGGATTTAGTCTCTATTTTATGAGTATTAATCGCGGCAAGAAAAGTGTATCACTCAATTTAAAATCTGATCAAGGAAAATCTCTATTTAGACAACTCGTTCAGCAGTCCGATAAGACTTTACTCAATTCATTGATATTAACTGAATGCAAGTTAGCAGTAGAATCTTGAGCTGTTCTAACTTCCGATCGAATCTCTTTTTCTGACTTAGTTACTTGCTCCCGTAGGATATCTAAGTCCTCTCTTTTTATAGCATTCTTCTCTGACCTGACAGTTATTATATATACAAGTAATAGTATTCCTAAGTTGATTGATAATAAACAACGAGTATTATGTTTAGAATCAATTTTTACTTCCTATTGCTTCTAATTCACCCTTTAATAGTTGTGGGTCTCTGCACACATGAAACATCCAGCGTCCTTGTTGCTCTGGATCCCCAAGTCTCTCACGATTCCAGTTGTTAACTGCAGCAACCCATCGTCTTGCAGCTTCAATCTTTAAGGATTCTTCCTGCCGTGAATACCCTTTCGTTTCTAATAGCAAGTTAACACTGTTTTTGAGTCTAACGATAAAATCGGGTTCGTAATAATGCGTCCTACCGAGATTCTCATAAGGAATACTCAGACCGAGATGGTCATTGCGAACATAGTATTTGACAACATCGGATGATTCCAGATAGAAGCAGGCAGAACTTTCCCAAGTTGCAGTATCCAGCACAACGAGATTGACATGACTACGTTGTGTACCATTACATCTCCGCGTTGTGAAAAAATCCACATCTGCTGATGTACCGATAGGTTTATATCGGTACAAGATCGGAAGCAACGGCACTTCACCCTGTGTTTTATCAGGTAGAATGGCAGTCATCAGACGATCAACTATCAACATAACATACTTTTGATGTCCGAGTTCACACGGATTGCAGTCTCGGAAATCTACCTTTGTCTCAACATACTTGTCTACATACCGGTATACCTGCGGAAAAAGTCTGTGTCGAGAGATGAGCCGCAGTTCTGGATTACTCTCTGGGTCTGGTGCATTCCATTTGTCTCCGACGAGTTTATAGACAATCTGTTTGGCAATTTCAAACTTGATTGTCTGTATATGTGTCTGCTGATAATACTGCTGTCTATCCTGCCTGATAAATCCACCCGGTCGTCCAATGCTGATGTTTCCGACTTGATAACCTGCGGCTGCTTCAAGAAACACTGCAATTGGTGTGTACTCTGGTTCAAACCGTAGGGATTGCATGGACTCAATGTCTGCGGTGATCTCGTTCTTACGTAGCGCGAATGCGTATCCTTCCACAATAGGAAATCGTATCTCATACTGCTTCCGTTCGTCTAATGCTCTGACGTGATTGACAGGTCTGTCTCCTTCTTCCAGATTTTTCGTCTTCCTACCTTTGAATGGGATAACAGAGAATGGTATACCGTAGACATCAGCATACTCTGGAGTGAGGTGTCCTGTTTCGGGATCGGGAGTATAGTTCATTCTGCGTAACCCGCGCCCGACGACCTGTTCACATAACAACTGACTACTGAATGCCCGGATACCAAGGATATGTGTGACGTTGTTTGCATCCCACCCCTCGTTGAACATGGCAACTGAAACAACGCACCTTATATTTGCCCCCGGTTCCCCTTTCTTGCCAATCGTAGCAACTACTTGCCGGAGTTCCTCTGCTGCTTGACTACGACTCTTGGACGGGTCATCACTATCAACCGCATCTAATACTTTACTGTCAATGCGTATTGTGTGTGTGATGCCGTAGTTGTTTCCAAGCAAATTGGGAAATACAGCACCCCGCTCATATTCAATTTTTGTGTCTTTTTTCCTTCTGTCCTTTTTCCCATTGCTATTATCTTCAACGACTTCCACCTCTCTTTCACCTGAGATCATTCGGTAAAAATACTCAGCGATATTTGTGTTATCACAGACAATGATTAACACTGGCGGTGTTTTGTCTTGTTCGTCAGATGCTTCCTGAATGTATTCAAAACGTTCCTTCCATTGGCTTGCAATGGTATTCAGTGCGTCCTCTGCTACTCGGTAGACAGTTTCAGGTTTAGGTTTCCTGTTAGACATTCGTTCTGCGGGTGAGATCTCATCATTAATGGCTTTCCAGAGACGAAAATACTTCGGTTCAGATCTACCTATCGTATCACTGACAGGGAGTCTTGGTATCTTTGTAATACCGCTTTCAATTGCGTCTACCAATCCAAAATCGCTAACAAGCCACGGAAAGGGGATGCCTTCAGCATGACCGCTCCCCTTGATGTAAAATGGCGTAGCGGAAAGATCCACACAGAACTTGACACCACACGATTGGTTGAACCTGTCTAATCCACTCACCCAGACAGTAGCACCGCGGAGCTCCTCTTTTTCTGCAGCGGTTAGTTTCTCATCTGTGGGAGCAGGACGATAGGCGTGATGCCCCTCATCGTTCAAGACCATAATCGGTGCGCGATCGTAGAGTTCACCTAAGACGCGTTTGGCAAATACATCCGGGGTTTCCTCTCCTTTATTCACAACAGCGTAGGTCTGTCCACTTTCATGGTGTTCAGATTCTGGTGCAAATTGATGCCAATTGGTTATCAATACTTTTCCACTGTTCAATAGTGGACGCAGTTTCGTAGGAATAAGATCAAATTCGTCGTAGTAATTGTCAATCTCATCCGGTCGCAATACTTGTAGCCGTTTTTTGATTGTTAGATTCGGACAGACAATAAGTGCAGCGTATGGAAACCGTTCATCAGAAGGCACTTTGCCACGGTTGCAAAATGCCCAAGCAATTAGCATTGCCATAACGACAGTTTTACCGCTTCCGGTTGCCATCTTACACCCGTATCGGATAAGGTCTGGAATATCGGGTTCATTCAGTGTATCTACTAACCTAGTCAGGTCTTCATCACTGAATGTCGGGGTAAAACCGAGACGTTTGCCACCTTGCCGTATCTCTACAAGATAGATGATTGTCTCAACGGCTTCACGTTGGCAGAAGAAGAGCCGTCTGAGTAGGTCATCGCGTGCCCAATGTCGTAGAAGTTCACGAGTTACAACTGTAGCGTTCCGATAGTTCGCTTCACGCCATCGTCTCACATCGGCACGTAGTGCGTTCACTAACGGTAGGTCGTCGCGTTCCTCTTCTTGAAAGAGACTCATCTGATCACTACCAGTCGTCTCTGTTTTATACTAGTATCCTGCATCGCGTCGTCCGACACTTTTTACTGCCTCACCTATGTCAGTGTTGTATGTCCAGTGCATATCCGGTTCGTCGTAAGAACTGCAGAGGATGGGATGTTCTATAGGTTGGATTGGGATGTCATTCTGTTGGTTTTGGTTCATTAGACACCTCGCTTTCTGTGTTGGGTGATTCTGACAAAAAATATGCCAATAACTTTACACACCCATTGACTTGGGCGGAAGGGCGGAAGGTTGCAGTAAAGAAATCACACCCACCGGGTTGGGAACATCCTTGAATTGATGCAATCAAAAAGGTGACAATAATCTTTACACACCTATTTAGATTCAGTTTTCGTGGTGGTATGCCACAGATCATGGCTGCATTGCGAAATACCGCATTATCTGCCCTACGAACTAAAGGAATGATGCTACGAACTAAAGGAATGACGCGTATAAAGGATATGATGAGATATTTAGTTTCAAGACCTAAAGTTGCATATAACATGATACTCTAAAACCATATAAAAACTCAGAACTGAAAACACTTTTCGGATGCAAATAACCAACTTTGAGAAGGGATTTCGCCTGTCAGAGACCTGTCTATGTCAAAAAATATCTGCAATGGGCAAAATTCGGCAGTCCTTGTATTTAAAATGGAAAGAAAAACCGAATGTCGCTAAAAAATGGAATATACACTCCTAAATCTAAACTATTAGTTAATACCAAAACTTGACAATTCTTAAAACTGAAAAACCCTGATAGTATTGCTTAACAGATACGAAATTGGTATAATTTGTATTAAAGTGAAGAAAATGATGTTAAACCTACACTAAGAGGCAAAGATATAGGAGTTTCAACATGACAAATATAAAAATTCCTAAAGGATGGGAGATACCAGAAAACAGAGTCACTCCTGAATTAGTTTACATTAACCGCAGAAAATTCATCAAAGACCTCGGCTTAGTAGGTGCTGGAACGTTATTCCTTTTTGGTACAAATGTTTGTGCACAAGACGATAGGGTTGCCAAACAACTTGAGCCTTATCAGGAACAAAAGTTTGAACATAAGAAGAACCCTGATTTCACCGTTAAACGACAACAGACTGAAGAAGTCGTAGCCGCTACATATAACAATTTTTATGAATTCACAAGTTCTAAAAGCACTGTGTGGAGACGGGTTGAAAGGTTCAAAACACGTCCATGGGAAATTGAAATATCTGGACTCGTTGAGAAACCGATGGTTTTGGACGTGGATGACTTGATAAAAATGATGCCGCTTGAAGAGCGGATCTACCGTTTTCGCTGTGTTGAGACTTGGGCAATGGTAGTGCCGTGGATCGGTTTCCCAATGAAAGCACTGCTTGAAAAAGTTCAACCCACATCTGATGCGAAATATGTGCAGATGACAACGTTTTTTGACCCCAAGGTAGCACCGCAACAGAATGATCCGAATCTGCCGTGGCCTTATCTTGAGGGGTTAACACTTGCAGAAGCCATGAATGACCTGACACTGTTAGTTGTTGGCATCTATGGGCACATTTTGCCACCACAGCACGGCGCACCTATCCGGCTAATCGTCCCCTGGAAATACGGTTTCAAGAGTATCAAGTCCATAGTCAGCATTGAACTCACTAAGAAAAAACCGCGAAACTTCTGGAACGTTATACTACCAAGAGAATACGGGTTTGAAGCCAACGTCAATCCGAATGTTCCGCATCCGCGTTGGTCACAAGCTACCGAATGGATGATTGGTACTATGGAAAGACACCCTACATTAATATATAACGGTTATGGTGACGCTGTTGCACATCTATACAATTAATATAACCTAAGTTGCTACCTATGTAGCACAAACTTTTAGTTTGTGTCAAAACGACGCAAGTTGAAAGTTTACGATACGATATTTCGGGAATTATGAACTTTTCTTGCATAAAAACGGCATCTGCTTGCTTAAAAACTTATAGGTAGCAATTTAGTTTAATATAGAGTAGGAGACTTCTCTAATGGATATGAATTTTAAGGCAATTTATTTATTATACACCCCATTTCTCATGTGTGCTATCTTGTTGGTGGGCACTGTAGGTTGTGAACGCGATATCAATATACAAGACACTAAACCTCCCTTGACAGGTACTATTGAACCTAGTGTCGTTGAAGCAAACACAAAATTCGGTTTTAACTTATTCAACGAAATTCTAAATACTAAAGAAGATATAAACATATTTATCTCTCCATTCAGTGTTTCGCTTGCATTAGCGATGACTTTAAATGGTGCAGCAGAGACGACTGAACAAGTTATGACAGACACGCTCCAACTACAAGGCAACGATTCTGAAACCATTAGTACAAGTTATGCATTATTATTTCAAGCATTAAAAACGTCTGACCCTAAAGTGACGCTGGCAATTGCAAATTCACTCTGGGCGGATCGACATTTCACATTCAATCGAGATTTTCTACAGCGAAATACTGACTATTTTGGCGCGGAAGTTTCAACGCTTGATTTCAGAGCTCCAAATTCTGTTGACACAATCAATCAATGGGTTAATACAAATACGAACGGAAAGATAGAAAAAATCCTTGATCAAATTGCCGAGGATGAAATACTGTTTCTTATCAACGCCATCTATGTCAAAGGCGCGTGGCAAACAGAATTTGACCCCGCCAATACACGTGATAATACATTCACTCTCACTGATGGCAGTCAAAAGCAAGTTTCAATGATGACACGGGAGGGTCAGTATCCGTTTTATTACACATCGGATTTTACTGCAATCAGTATACCTTACGGAGAAGGAAGGGTAAGTATGTATATCTTCTTACCATCCCAAAACTCCAGCCTTGACCAATTTCTTGAGAATCTGAATGCAGAAAATTGGCAAGATTGGATATCACAGTTCCGTGAACAGAATGTCTGGATCCAAATTCCAAAATATAAATTTGAATATAAAACTAATCTGAACAATGTTCTCAGCGTACTCGGTATGGGTATAGCGTTTGATGAAAATGCAGCTGACTTCAGTCGAATGCGACCTGATGACGCAACAACTACAGGGAATCTGTTTATTTCAAGAGTTGACCATAAGACGTTTGTAGAAGTCAATGAAGAAGGCACTGAAGCTGCGGCTGTGACGAATGTTGGCATAGCTGTCACATCGGCTCCACCACAATTTATCGTCAACCGTCCGTTCTTTTTTGCAATTCATGACAATGAAACGAAAACAGTGTTATTCATGGGTACTGTCATTGATCCTACACAAGAATAGTTTTCTGTTAGACGTGCCGCTGAAATGGAGAAACCAATGAATAGTAAGATAACACTTGGAAAAACCAACCTATATATTATGTTTTAATGGAGAAACCAATGAATAGTAAGATAACACTTGGAAAAACCAACCTATATATTATGTTTTTTAGTATCTTCCTGCTTATCGGGTGTTTTGATAATGTGGTTGACACACTCACAGAGAATATAGACAAACCTGCTGTCGTTCCGATTGATTCAGATGTATCTACGGCAAATACCAAATTTGGATTTGATCTATTCAAGGAGATATGGAAAACTGAACAGAATCAGAATATCTTTATATCTCCGTTTAGCGTTTCTACTGTTTTGACGATGACATTGAACGGTGCATCTGGTGAAACAGAACAGGCAATGACCGATACGTTACAACTACAGAATATTGGTAACGATGCAATTAATAACAGTTTTAGGCGACTGCTACAGCAGTTCCAAACATCCGATCCGGAAGTAACGCTTACAATTGCGAACTCACTTTGGGCAAATCAGGATTACCAATTCAAACAAGACTTCCTACAACGAAATGAGAGTTATTTTGAGGCTGAAATCTCAACACTTGATTTCTTAGACCCAAATACGCTCAATACAATCAATCAGTGGGTCAATACCAACACAAACGGTAAAATTCCAGAGATTCTTGAAGAAATTGAATCAAATGCTGTGTTGTTTCTGATAAATGCCATCTATTTCAAAGGCGCGTGGCAAACAGAATTTGATCCCGCAAAAACGCAAAATGGAGACTTCTATCTCACCGATGGCAGTACAACACAGGTTCCGATGATGAGCAGACAAGGCATGTTTTCTATCTATTACGGAGACAATGTAGCAGCAATTAACCTTCCCTATGGCGAGGGACGGATAGGTATGTATATCTTCCTACCTTCACAAGCGTCTAACCTTAACGACTTTGTAGGTGCTCTGAACACTGCAGACTGGGAAAATTGGCTGACACAGTTCCGAGAACAGGATATCTCAATACGAATTCCCAAATTTAAAATAGAATATGGTACGAAAGAACTCAATGATGCGTTAACATCACTTGGAATGGGTGTAGCATTTGATGAAGATCGGGCAGACTTCAGTCGAATGGCAACATTAGAAAAACCTAGTGCTAATCTATATATAGACAAGGTAGCACATAAGACATTTATTGAAGTCAACGAAGAGGGGTCTGAAGCAGCAGCATTGACAAGTGTAACGATTGGTGTTAAGTCGCTACCGAGGATGTTTATTGTTAACCAACCGTTTTTCTTTGCAATACGTGATAATGAAACACAAACGGTACTATTTATGGGTGTTGTCGTCCATCCGTAGACAAAACAAGACAGTACAGAAGAACCTTCTGATGAAAAGCCTTATATTTTTCTTCATGTTTCTGTCTTTTTTTTCAGCAACTGCAAATTGGAAATCATCAGAAAGTACACACTTCCGTGTCTATTACCGAGAAAAAATGGCAGATCCAAAACCGATACTTCAAATAGCTGAAGATTTTTATGCTGAGATGTCTCGGATTTCACGTCACATATCAGATGGAACGATAACAATCTGGATATGTGAAACACAAAAAGATTTTCAGGCTTACGTTCATGCGCCAATCCAAGATTGGGCAGTCGGTTGTGCATTTCCATTAAGTCGGCGTATCATTATACAAAATCCGTTGCAGATAATGACAGCAAAGCTCCAATTAGCACAAGTGCTTCGGCACGAGATAGCACATGTCCTATTTGGACAATATACACAGAAGGTTGTTGAGGGTATGCCCCTATGGTTCGTTGAGGGAATCGCTATCCACTTCTCTAAGGAATGGGTGCCAGGACGTCACAAAACACTATTGAGCAGTGTTTTCTCAAAATCCATCGTCTCACTACAAGAATTAACAGAGAAATTCCCTATTTCACAGAAAGGAGCAGATTTAGCGTACGCACAAAGCCAAGATGCGATCCGATGGTTTGTTGAAGTCAACAGTATTGAAACTCTTTGGGCAGTAATTGGCCATCTACATAATGGGGTAACCTTAAGCGAAGCTTTCATAACTGTTGTAGGTTACAACCTTGAGACCTTCGACCAACTCTGGCGTGAATCGTTACCGCAACGTTATCATTGGGCATCCTTCCTTTCCAGTTCCTATGTGTTCTGGGGTGGCATCAGTGGATTGTTCCTCATCTGTTATCTGATTACCAGAAGTCGTAGACGAAAACAATTTGATCGACTTATTCAACAAGAAAACCGTATAGACCCATTCTTTAAAGAGTAAAAATTTATGAATAGTACATTAATTACTACCCTCGTCCTTCTTATTCTTATTTGCATCAGTTTTGCAGCGATTGCACAACATAAACACATCTCCGAATATCCAAATCAGTTCACCCGTGATGGACATCTTATCGTGCTACCTGACCATGGAACCATTTATATTGTCTCAGATTTACATGCACATTGGGACGATTTCAATCAGTGGTTACAACAGACTCAACTGATTGAAAGAATCGAAGCTGGAGAGGATGTCTATGGTCTCATGCTTGGAGATGCAATTGACTATAAACCTGGTGAGATTCCTCAACCCCCTTACGGTGATATAAAGATAATCGACCGTGTCATTGAGATTCAACAGCAGCTTGGTGAGAACGGAAAAAGGTTTATCTACCTAAGAGGTAATCATGAATACGCTGCGGCAGACCTTTATGAGATGTTAAAGAAAAGAGGGATGACCGAACATAATCGCAAAGAGTTTATTGATGCTCTATACAACGGGCCTCTCGGTCTTACCTATCAACAGTTCAATTTCATTGAACGTATGTCCGATGGTCATCACGATTTTCTAATGAATATTCCTACGATTGTTGTTGCTAAGAATGGTTTTACTGCTGTTCACGCTGGGCCTGCTAGAAGCAAAATTACCCTTAACGAACTTATTAAACCTGATACCAAATTATTTGACGAGATACTATGGGACCGTCCTGATGTCGCATACAGTGGTGGCTATACACACAAACATACCAAAGATTTTCTGAAAATGTTGAATGCAAAATTTCTCGTCGTAGGACATACCCCTATTAGTTATTTCCCAAAAGAGAATATCAGAGACGGTGTTGCCCGAATCGGTGGAATACAACTGATCTTTTCTACAGGATACGGTGGACTTAATAGGGGTGGACAAACTTATATAGAAATTGACTTGGCAAAAACTTATACATCTGTTGATGAATTAGAATTCGGTGTTAACATTCATCGTCTCTATCCGGAATAGTATGCGTACACTCATTTACATCATGATTCCTATCCTCATTCTCACATTCCTATTCGCTTCACGATTTGTATCATGGGATAGGCTAAAAAGTGTTAACACTGAAGCATTGAAACATTTGCATGATGGCACACAGTTCATTAGGAAAGGGAGGTATTACCAAGCACTTACTGAATTGACACATGCTATTCAAATTGAACCTAGATATGCTCTGGCTTACATTCAACGTGGTCGAGCCAATTACCATCTTACACGTTATAAAGAAGCAATTGACGATTACACAAAAACACTTTCATTCAAAAGATATATCGCGGACGCACATGCCAGCAGGGGAGATGTCTATCATGCATTAGGTGATATTCCTCAAGCAATCACCGATTACACTGCTTCCATCAAAAAGCGAAAGAATGCGCTTGTTATGTCAAAACGGGCACAGAGTTTTCTGGACATAGGTCAATTGGATGAAGCACTTGCGGACTATAATTACATTATAAAACGACAACCAAGTGCTATTGCATACTACAATCGTGGTAGAGCATATTATCAGAAGTTTCTCCGTTTACCTGAAACAGAGGAAACCTTAAAACTTGTGCTGTCCAACTTTGATAAGGCAATTGAATTAGCACCACAATTTGCTATAGCGTATCTCAGTCGTGGTGACGTTTACAACCATCTCGGACAACAGAAATCAAATGACGAAGACTATGCTAAGGCTATTGACCTATTAGCCGATGCAATTGAAAATTGGCAAAAAAATGCTGATGGACTGCTTACTATCTATCTGTGGCGTGCAGTTGCTTACAAAAAGCAGGATTACGTTCAGGCAGCGGAAACTGATCTGAAAAAAGTTTACAGTTTGTACACACATTTTTTCTTGAATAAATTAAGTGTTTCTGATATATTATAACTATACTTTACAATAGGAGGATATAGTATGACTGAAGATGCATTAGGATTAGTTGAAACAAGAGGACTGATAGGTAGTATTGAGGCAGCCGATGCAATGGTAAAGGCTGCTAATGTGAGATTGATAGGCCGTCAAGAAGTGGGAGGCGGATACGTCACTGTCATGGTACGAGGAGATGTTGGGGCAGTGAAAGCCGCTACAGATGTTGGCGCAGAAGCAGCCGCACGAGTAGGAGAAGTTGTTTCAGTGCATGTAATCCCACGACCACACCCTGAAGTTGAAACTATCCTGAAAAAATAAACATACTTTCATGAACATCCTTTGAAGACGTTCATATTTGATAGAAACATACTACTATGCACGACAAAGACTTAGTAAAGTTAATTACCCGTCGCGTGGTAAGTCGATTATCCAATGATCAACCTTGCAGTGGATGTGCACTGCGAAGTTGTGCACCAGGGGAACGTGCATGTGATGTTGTTACAGCACAGCAGAAAATACCTGTCGGTGTCTCAGCTCGGCATGCACACGTAACCCAAGAAGACCTGGAAATACTTTACGGTGCTGGACATCAACTTACCGTCTATGCACCACTGTATCAACCAGGAGCATTCGCTGCAAATGAAACCGTTACTGTTGTCGGAAAACGGATGCGGGCAATTGAACACGTACGCATACTCGGACCCGTACGGGATTATTCGCAAGTTGAGGTGGCACGAACCGAAGCAATCCGACTCGGCCTAAACCCACCCATTCGTGATTCCGGCGATCTTAAAGGTACTGAAGCGATAACCCTCGTAGGTCCCGAAGGCAGTGTCTATTTAAACGAGGGGGCAATCTGTGCTGCACGACATATCCACATGACACCAGAACACGCTGAATCCTTTAGTATTAGCGAAACAGACCTATTAAAGGTACGCATTCCAGGTGAACGCGCTTTAACCTTTGAAAACATTCGTCCGAAAATACATGAAGATTATGCACTCCAGATGCATCTTGATACTGATGATTCTAATGCCGCAGGCTTGAAAGGTGGCGAAGCTGTTGAACTGCTACGCGACAACACATGACACCAGAACAGATTGAGCACATCGAGAAAATTGTTGAACGAGTGCTACAAGAAAATTTACACAACAACAGACAGGCCAACATGAAACTGCTTGCCATCATTGGCGCGACGCAACGTCCTTTAGAACAACCGCTTCAACAATTACAAACCTGCACACAAAACGGATGGAATATTAGAATAATTCTGTCTGAACTTGCAACTAAAGTAGTCGATCTCGCTCTGATTGATGAAGTGCTGGGTGAAGAGAATATTCTTCAGGAAAATGAACTAACTAACATTCCATCTATTGTTGACGAATATACACAGATTGTGTTACCAGCACTTTCTTATCCGATGGCGGGAAAGTTGGCACTGAAGTTGGTTGATACGCCGGTTACATACTTAATCTTTCATGCACTATCTTGCGGAAAACAGGTCATTGCAGCAGCGGATTTTTTGAACAGAAGGGAATTACTAAATAAGAAATCGTTAGGACTTGACGAAATTGAACAAGAACATGTCAACACTTTATCCGCATTTGGCGTTAAATGGGTAACAGTTGGTCAGATTGCGGAAACAATTGGTGAAGTAGATGCAAAGAACCGCCTAAGTATCAATACACCTGTCATAAGTGTAGCCGTTATCACCAATCTGCCACCTCATGTTGAAGAGTTAGTATACGCCAAACCTACTGTCATTACACCTCTTGCCCACGAACAAGCAAAAAAGTTGGGGATTAGGTTGACACCGGATCGATAGATTGATGTAATTCGTGATGCTTGACAATTACGATAATTAATTGTATAATTTGGTTAAACATAAGTTCTTATCAATTTACATCATAATAACGCATAAAGAAATATAAACTACAATTCACAGATTTATAGGAAAACATGATTCAGAACAGAAGAATGAACTTACTTTTTATTAAATCACATCAAACATAAGTTTTACATGTTTGAGATGGTTACTTTGGAGGGTTCTCATGCTGAAACGAATTTTTACTCTAACAATCACAGGATTTCTCAGTTGCATGCTTATTGTTTCGTTAGCGTCAGTAAGTGATGCTGATTACGGTAATTATGCAGACCGTCTGAGTCGTGAACATAGAATCGCAAATGATGTTGACGAATGGATTGAACGTGGAAACGCAACGATCACGGCAAGTCCTCTCTTTGAGAATGGCATGCGACTTACCGCGTGGGCAAACAACTTTCAGGATACAGAAAAATTTCAATTTGCTATAGCAAGTGGTGTATATCTGTTCGAAATTCCACGTTCTGCACAGACAATAGAAATCGTAGTTCGCTATAAAGGTGAACCACACACTTTTGAAATTAACGATGAATATGAACCGATTGCAGGACGGATATGGATACGGAATATCAAGCGAGAAATGACAAGACGAGGGTATCATGACCAAAGTGCTTCTGAAACACGATATGGCGACACTTTTGTACTACGTGCAAAAAATCGGTCCGAAACTATAAGAATACCGGTTGCCGGACGTGTACAAGATGGCTGGATGGAACTTCATGTCGTTGCGGAAGGAGGCGAACAGCTTGATGTAGAATATATTGAAGTATCAACTTATCGGCGTGCACCAAAATTACGCGTAGTGCAGCAGTATACACCTTCATATAGGTGGCGTTCTTGGAACCGATATACATATCTCTATTTCTACGATGGACCTGTATTTTATTCATCAGGATACGATTCATATCTATGCTGGAGTTACCCTGTCTACGACCATCGTTATCTTTCCATTCGCACATATTATGGAGGATACCTGGGACGCTATCGCACCTATTACCCGGCACGTTATTCGTACTACCATACCCCTTATCATGGCGTTGGATATGGATACGGATATGGCAGAGGTAACGTTGTCTATTCTAAACGGACACAATTGAATAGGTGGAGTGCACAACACGAAAATGTGCGAAAACAGTATTCACGGAGTAGATTAGCCGTACCAACTCGAACCGTTGAACGGACACAAATTAACAACAATGTTCGTGTAGTTATAGAAAATCATCGCAGAAAAGCACCGCCAGCTACAGAAAGACTTACGCGATCTGCGTTAATTTCACAGAAACAACGCGCAGTTACGAGGTCATCGATCCGTACAAATGATGCATCAAGCACGTATAGTAGTCGTTCGCGTTATTCAAACCTGAACACAGACAGCAACCGTAGAATTCTAAACGGTACACGGTCAAGGATGAATACCGGTAGAAGTAGTTCGTCAGCAGTTACAGAAAGGTCTTCAAGAATCTTCAGAAGGTCCATTACCTCTTCTGCCAGTCGTTCAGGTTTTTCTCCGTCTTCAAATTCACGTCTACGTACCGGCAACAGTAGTAGTCGGACCCAACGAAGCACGCCAGCAGTAACGACAACGCAGACGAAAACACGACGACCGGCATCAACAAATTCATCACGGGTCACATCATCTAATAGTTCACGCACTCGTTCAACAACTACTAGTAGAACACGTTCATCAAGCAGTTCAAGTAGTGATGATGATGACGACGATGATGACAATAAGAGCCGGAGTCGTTCTTCAGAACGAATTAAAAGAAGAAGATAGACACTCTTAGCAACAAAGTTACGTAATTTAACAATTTAACATTGACGATGCCTAACGCAGGTTTTGTACATGGCATCGTCAACTCTAATCTAACGACTTCAGTTAAAATTAATATATGCGTCCATTATCATTTATTCTTCTTTTAGTATTATTGCTCGGACAAGTTTGTATCGCTAAAGATACGGAATACAGGACTTCTCCTCTTGAAACAGAAAAGCCTATACGACTTGTTTCACCTGTCGGTACTATGGTCCGTTCAGCTGTAATTCCTGGCTGGGGGCAAATTCATAGTCGAAACTATTTTCGTGGAGGACTTCTGTTAATCGGTATTGGGGTTTCAACCACAGGCGCACTGTTTGCACAACGCGCCTTTGATGCAGAATATAACAACTATGCACTAACTGCAAGCAATGAACCGGATAATATTACCGCTGTTCAAGCAAGTTACGATACAGCAAAT
Organism: Candidatus Poribacteria bacterium; assembly: GCA_965208245.1. Classification (GTDB taxonomy): domain Bacteria; phylum Poribacteria; class WGA-4E; order WGA-4E; family WGA-3G; genus MSPOR6. The sequence goes on along the minus strand of OZ242325.1, from coordinate 2,197,314 downwards.
CAGAGGTATAAACTCAGGATGTTTTTTATCTATACTGGTATCGGTATCTGGGTTTATAGCATTATTGATTCTTATGTCAGTGCCAACTTTTACAACGCTACTTCGCAAGTTCAATCTATTCGTGAGGATGCACAACACATAGAAAATTTAGGACTCCAAGTTGGAATTACGCCATCACGGCTCTATTTAGGAGTTGTGAAGCCATTTTAAATTTTGCATTTTGATTTGGAGAATAAAATATTATGTATAAGAAATTAGCAGTGATTGGTAGTGTATTCATTTTATTGACAAGTCTTATAGGCTGCGGTGATGTAGAAAAGGTGAATCCTGTTCTCCCCGAAGACCTATTAGCAATTAACAGAGTTTTACAGCAGTGGCGTGAAGGTTATGAAACCGAAGACGTTGAAATGTATATGAATACGTATTGGTCAGACGGTTTTCGTTATGTATCCGATATGGGGACTGATGGGGATAAAACCGATGACCTTATTTTTGATGACATACGAGATGAAAGGGATTCTGCTATTCGCGTCTTTAGTAAATTTCAAGACATTGAGATAGAACTTTCTAGACCCCCAGAAGTAGAGGTGAATGAAGATGGGGACGAAGCAGAAGTACGCAACCATTATAGAATACAAGGTTTTGTTGCGGATGGTGAATCACTTGAAGGTGGTTTTACAGGATGGTTTGCTGAAGGTGACAACCTATTCATCTTTCAAAAAAGAAATGATGAATGGCGAATTACAGAATGGCATGATGAAGCATTCAACGATGAAGAAATTCGGGCTGCAAACAACCTATAACGAACAAGTCACTTAAAAGTAAATGAAGGGAGCAGGATTTTCACCCCAGAAAATAGGTGGAAATTTACATACATGCCTCAGAAAGAGGAAGTTTTACGGGACTACTTGCATTTCATAAAAAAGTACACCTTCGTAATTTGCATGTGTACTATATTGGTTTTAGGTACAGCACTCATTGTCTCCCTTCGAATACCTAAAACCTATTCCGCATCCACGTTGTTACGGCTCATCCAATCTAACACAAGCGCACCTATCTCCTCCAATAATTTGTTTCAAACAGTTCTTTCAGGGGGTGTTGATAGGAGTGAAATGGTAACAATCGGCAAAAGATTCTCTACAGAATCTATGCTGAATGCCGCCATTGAAAACATGGATGATAGTCAACTCGGAGCCGTGCAGCACCTTCCAAGTATCGGCATCTTAAAACGCAAATTGAAAGCACAAATCGACCCAGAAGCTGACTATATTGAGCTCTCAATTAAATTGACTGAAGATGAAGGAGGGGAACGGAATGGAGCACTGTTAGTAAACCAATTAGCGCGAGACATGCAAACATTACGGAGCGAAACTGAAAAAAACAGATTAGCAAAACATCAGAAATTTCTTGAAAATAAACGGAATGAAATTGATAAAAAGATAGGAGAGTTCATAAACGAAACCCTTGATTTTGTTCGCAAAAACGGCAGTCCAGAAACTTGGTATCCACAGTTGGCAAGTCTGTTAGAAGAGTACCGAAATGGACAAGAACGACTCGGAATTTCAGAATTGGCACTCTACACCGCCCGTGGTCGTCTCGACCATTTCAAAACCTGGCAAGACACACTTCCACAACAAACAAAAATATCAGAAACGCAGAACAAAAATCCCATCTGGTTATATCAACAAGAGAAGTTAATTGATCTGGAGTCACAGAGAATAGGCGATTCTGAGAAAGCAGGAAAAAGCACACATGAACTGAGCGGACTTGAGGCACAAATTAAGGGTATCCGAGAACAAACTGAAAACACAACACAATTGACAACGGTCAGTACCTATGGCACTTCTGCTCACTATACCTATTTGGAAAATCAATTGATTGAGTTGCCTCCAACAATTGAAGGGTACAAGAACGAAACTGACCAACTTAGGAAAGAACTACAAAAAACCCGAAACCAATTAGAAGAACTGTTGACTAAAATCCCAGAAAATCAGCATACATTTACGCAGTTACGTGCCAATATAGAACTTGCAGGTACACTCAAAGAAGAAATTGAAAAGCGATATCTGGAATCTGAAATATTGAGTGCCGAGTCAAATGTTACACCTATTCAGAAAGGTGGAATTGAGATTGTGGACATTGCTGTTCCGAGAAAAATAGCAGTCAGTCCACAGTTCAAACTCATAGTCGTACTTGCCAGCGTTGTCGGGTTATGTTTAGGTGTTACGTCGGCTCTGGCAATAGAGTTTTTTCAAGACTAACGATTCATAACGCAAAGAACCCGTCCCAAACCCTATAGGTATGATTTCCTTATTACACCATAAGCGTTCAATTTGGGGATGTTCCCAGTCCGGTAGGTGTGATGTCCTTATCACACACAGGATCCTACGCGAGGACATCAGACGCACCAGATTAAGATAAACCTATTTCATTGAAGGTCGGTCAGTGCGATTTCCTTATCACACCGGATTTACCTATTCAACCACTTATAGTGAAATACAAGAATATATGCATACATTTGGAACGGTGGACCTAAACCGACAGACCGGACTGTGGTGTAGCACAAACTTTTAGTTTTTGCAGTAGTGCAAGCAAACTAAAAGTTTGCACTACAATTGTGTGAACGTAATTATAGATTTCACTATAAAAACCGATCAATACATTTTATTGTTGCAAAATAATCACGAATTTGATATGATTCTCTTTGAATAATCTTTTAGGACTTTATCTATTTATCTATTTACTATTTATCCCTATTTATCTATTTATCAAAAACTTGACAAAAAACGTCATCTATGATATTTTATCACTTAATAATCATTTTGCAAAGGGTTTTCCCAAAATACCTTATAATTTCCTAAGGAGGAATACTAAACTAATGAACAAGTTAAAACGCATAACCAATGTTTTGCTTGTAACGTCTTGCGTCATATCTGGTTTTGTGCTATACGGTTGTGGTGCACAAAGTTTGGGACCGCAGGAACCCCTCTTACCTACTATTGAGGGGGATTCAAAATTCTCTGATAGATTTCAATTAGAAGAAGAACCACAGTTTTTCTATGATCTATTTGGTAAAGAGTTACTTGAAGGTAGTGAAGTTTATAACTATCGCGAACGGAAGGCATTCAATCGGAATGGGGAACTCGTGGTTGGCTGGACAGGGCAACTTGATAGTGAGCGTTTCTCTGCGCAGTTAGATCGTACTATCTTGACTGAAGATGCGTATCGTGGGAGATATAATGAGTTTGCTATCGGCGATCATATGCGGCTCAAACCTTCAACCCTATTTCCAAATAGGTATATTCTCTACAAAACCGAATTTGATGGTTTGCGTTGGGATATATCATTTGCACAAGAACGTCACCTTTTTACGTTGATTAACTCCCGTATCTCTAATCCGGTTCAAATAAGAGAAGGTGCAGCAAGTCTTGCCCCAACGTTTGGACGTAGAAACGGGTTAAATCAAGAAGCAGGAGTACGTCATATAGAAAATGCACGTCTTGTTGGTTTTAGAGGGCAAGGACTCTTAGGTGATATTTTCCGTGTCGGATTCACTTATATTAACCTGCATAAAGAACACCCCGAACGTGTTGAAAACCCATTGATGGGAACTGTTGCCAATACCCCGCCGGATAGTATTACGGTCGTCTTCAGAGATGATTCACCGGAAGACAATCATCAATATGAGGATTTTATCAATGATACGGATCGTGATGAGTTAAATGAGACTGATATCCAAGGTATATTTGAAGAAAAATTTCAGGGAGGCGTTGGTGCAGCAGTCAAGAGTATGACAGTCACCGTTAAGATCCAAAAACTTGAACCCCCGATCGGGGTAGATGATGGTGAATCACCGCCAGAACGCGCACTCCTACCTGAGAGGACATACCAATTTTCAATCAATGCTAGCGACATCAATCCTGGTAACGATGAACCCTACATTGTTCCAGTGGGCGCAGAAGATATTGTGGGTGACTCTGATGATGGACAATGGAAGATTGTTGATGGGTTCAACAAGATGAAGTACGATCTTGTCTTTGCTGAACACTTTGATCCGGTTGATGGGGAGCCAATTGATCCGCGCTGGGTAAAATCTGTTGTATTTGAAATGGTCGTCGCTGGCGATTACAATATTGCTGTTATCGGATTCAGCGAAGCAAATTTGTCTGCAGACAATGGAGATATTCAGGAATGGATTAAAACCGCTGATGGACACATCCAGATGCCTTATCGTGACATTATTGAAGCTCCAGGCAACTATGGACAATCAGAGCATTATACGAGTAATAGAACAAGTCTAAGAAATAATCCTAACGCATGGGAAGATGAAGGCAGGCCACGCAAAATCCGGTATCAATATGGTGCAGCACGCGCAGCCGTTCTATACGGACTTGATCTAGAAGGAACTGTTGGAAATGTATTCGTCAGAGCACACTATTCTATCAACGGGAAATACAAACAGTATCCTACTATTCCTAAAGATAAGGTCGGGTTCAGTCGAATCACTGAAAATATCGTAACAGAAGATGGTCAAGAACCAACCGGTATCTCATTCAACGATGAGGATATACCAATAGACATTAATGGTATCGCTACCTATTCAGAAACCGAAGGAGAACGATTTGAGGCTCTACTTGGTGGAGATGGTACGGATGAAAACGGCGATGGTGAACTTGGAAGGGAAACCGCTTGGTTTGTACAACTCAAATCACGGTTCGGTAAACTCTACCTTGAAGGTGCATTATACCACATTGATCCAGGCTACACCACTACCTATCTGAATTTCGGTTCTAATAATAATCGGGACCAAGAATACCAACTACCTAGAACAACGCTTTCACAAGCAGAGCGTAATCCTTGGGATGTGACGAATTACGCTCTGGTAGAAGATGATGATGATGATGATGATTGGCCGGATGATGACGATTTTGATGGCGTTCTACCCCGTGCTGACGATAGGGATCAGAACGGTATTTTGGACTATCAAGAAGATTTCCTCATCTTTGAAGCTGATCCGCCCATCTTTACTGACCTGATTGACCTAAATAACAACGGGACGATAGATTCACTTGAGGATGATTTTGAACCGCAATATGAATACGGAATTGACCGTCAAGGTTACCATATCTCGGTGGAATATGACCTACTTGATAACCTCTCTCTCCAACTCGGATGGTTGAACGAAAGCGAAATCTCAAGTCGTAGGAAAAACGATTCCAAATATCTACATGTTACATACCAACGAGACATTCCTGATTTTGGAACAATACTTTTCCAGAACAGACTCGTCTTTGCGCAAGATGATATACCGGATTATACCATCACGTTAAGGGTTGGAGAATTAGAAGAAATCCAAATTACCGACGAATTGGATTACTACAACGCGCGTGTAAATACAACGACACTCCAATTTCTGTATACAGCGATTCCAAACCTCACATTGGAAACAAAGCTTCTCCTTGTTATACAGAATCAGTTTGAAAAGGATGAAGAAAATGCTGTGTTCTTAGACATTGCGGAAGATGGTGAGATGTATCTAACGGATGAACGTGTTGATTTATTAGTGCCGGAGCAACAGGTCCGGACAAGTGGTCAAAGACGTGCATATCCTTTCTATCCTGACCACGGAATAAACGCTCTTGATCCGACAGATACCGGACTGATCTATAATGTTGATAACTGGAAAGCGAGACGGTATCCTGACCGAAGCATACGGAGCCAACAGATGATCTTCAAAGCGAAATATGAAATCGCTCTTGGTGATATAGGCATCGTTGAAAGGCTCATTGGTGAAGACCTGACGGTGACACCTATGGTTAAATATATCTGGGATCGTGGACTTGATGGCAGGGAAAGATCCGACGAAATACCACTTCCAAGACGACCAGGTGTTGAGGAAGACCCAGGGGTCTGGGCACCACCAGAAGGAATACACCCACGCTTCAACGCCCCTAGTAGTGATGCAGCAAGAGAATACTTGCGCTTCAACCGTAGAAGTCGTGAAGATGTGTTCGGTGTTCGCCTTGATTATCAATTTACACAAAGAATGAACATACTTGGTGGATATCAATATAGAAAGTTCGCAAATAGAGATAATGACTACAGAGCATATCTGTCATATTTCCCAGAAAATGAATTTCTTCCAATTCTATATCGGCCGAACCTGCGAACACGAATCTTTGAAATTCAAGCAATCAATAGAGGCGAATGGCTCGGTTTCAATATCGTGATTCTTGCTGGTTATCGTCGGACAACAATATTACTACAGAACACAACGAGTAATACAACATTCGTCCGAGCAATGATGGGTTTCTAAATATAATTGTGTGCCGTATGCCGATATTTCGTGTACGGCACACAATATTATAGGTTGGCAAATTTATAAACATAAGCGTAACTTCTATAACACTCAGGTGTTTAAAAATAGAGATACGTTAGTTCGTTCGTTATATACCTGCTTGCTTAAAGCAGGATACAATTTAGTGTGGAATTCAGTCATTGATATTGATAGCATAGTTTCTAAACTGATTCGCACGTTTTATGTACCTTTCTTTTTGATAAGTATCTGTTTATACTTATGATAATTCAGAAATGAACAAAAATTAATGCCGGAAATCGGCAAGTTCCCTAAAGGAGAATTAGAAATAATGACTCGTTTTAGTTTGATTTTGATGTTAATTGCATGTATGTTTATGTCTATTGGCATCGTTATGGCGCAGGAAGCAGCGGATGAAACACCGATGGGTGGTGAGACGTCAACTGAAGTTGATGATTCCACGACCGTTGGGGAGCCCATGGGGAGTGACGCAACGATTAAAGGGGAAGTAATTGATACTAGTACCGAGCAGAACCCTATTGAAGACGTAAATGTTAGTATTGTCGGCAGTGAGGGTCAAGAGTATACTGCTAAAACAGATAAAGACGGTAGGTATGAAAAAACTGGACTTGAAGCTGGTCGTTACACGATTAGTTATTCTAAAGATGGATATGCTGATCGTGTTGGCAAAACAAAATTGCTTGCTGCAAGTGGCGAGATTTTTGACAGGATCAAAATGAGAGAAAGAGACAACATCTACACTTTCTTCAGGAAATTCGGTTTCGTTTTCTATCCGTTAGCTATTTGCTCAATTGTTGCTTTGACCTTCATTATTGAAAGACTTTTCACGTTCCTTCGAAGTCGTTCAAGAATTGGTACTGAGCAGTTCATTGCAAGTATCGCTGATTCATTGCGCAAAGAGAACATTATGGAAGCTGTCTCAACTTGTGAAGAGGCAGGAGGACCTCTGGCAAATGTATTAAAGGCTGGATTGCTTAGATACAGTCAAGCACAGATCGAAGAACGGGATATCACTAAAGAGGAAATACAGGAATCTATTGAAGAAGCAAGTCTACTTGAAATTCCTGAATTAGAAAGAAACCTACCCGTACTTGGTACAGTTGCAGTCGTATCACCGTTGTTCGGTCTACTTGGGACTGTTACAGGGATGATTACTGCTTTTACGACGATTGCTCTTGAAGGTACCGGTGATCCGCAACAGTTGGCTGAAGGTATCTCACAGGCACTTCTAACAACCGCTGGTGGTTTAACAATTGCTATTCCGTGTCTTATCTTCTTCCAACTTTTTGATAGTTGGGTTAATAGACACATGGTTGAAATTTCTCAGGTTTCCACGGAAATCGTTAACCAGTTGATTGTAGGTGAAGCAGACGCTTAATTTAGGGGACGACTGGGTGTTTATAAAACACCTCTTTTCCATTATACATAAGGGAGAATTGAAATGCAACAACTTGGCGAAGCCAAATTGAGTCTCATGGCAACGCGAATACGAGAACGCAAACCACCGACGCTCAGTATGGCACCTATGATTGATTGTGTGTTCCTGCTCCTGATTTTCTTCATGGTGTCTACAACGTTTACACCCATGCCGGGGATACGAGTACAACTCCCTCCCCCTGGTGAACCGACAGAGGATAAACCGAAAGGACTCATCGTAAAAATCGACAATCCTGCTGGTAATCTAAAAACGGGGACTATGTTGTTGAATGGTGAAGTCGTACAACTTGGAGACATGTTTGCACGATTCTTTAACGCACCTGAAGACCAGAAATCTATGCTTATTATCCAAGCACAACGAGAAGTTTACCATGAACAAATTGTTGAAGTGATGGATACAGCGAAAGATGCAGGTATTGATAAAATTGGATTTGCGATTGCCGCACGTGAATGACGTTGGCAATCTTAAAACGGTTCGAACCGTAAATAAAGGAGAATGTGCATGGCTCTCCACATGTCACGCAGGCGGAAAACTAGTAGCGACGACGATATACCTATGGCACCAATGATTGATTGTGTGTTTCTGTTACTCATTTTCTTTATGGTTTCTGCCATTATGAGGGTTCCACCACCATTTAGTGTAACACTACCAGACTCCACTACTGAGCATGAGTTTCCGAGAAAGAAGTATAACCTATTTATCAGCAGCGACGATAAGATTGCAATTGATGACCGTGAGTTGTTTACCCTGGAAGAGGTAGGCCTCTTCATATCTGCTCATGAGCATCAAATTAGCACTTTAATTATAAAAGCTGATAAACTCGCTAAACACGGACGGGTGATTGATGTAGTTGAACGGGCAAAAATGAGTTCAGCGAAACCTGAAGGACTTGAGGTTGCATTTGCCGTTGCTGAAGACGAGAGCGGCGGTAGTAGCAGTAGTCCTACACCTGCGCCAAGTGAGTAAAGAATAGGTTCAACTAAAAGTTATTTGGTATTCACCTAACAATAAGGGCAGCAAACGCTGCCCTTATTGTTGTTTGTAGTGTAGATACAGAAAGGACTATTTTTTCTTTCGAGGTGTTCTACGGACACGTCGAGTGGGTTCAGGTGCTAGTAGAGGTGGTGGAGGTGTAACAACCTTCCAGAAAAGCGGTAAGTATGTCTCCCAATTGGTGAGAATCTGCTGTGCACGATCACTTTCAGTCAATTCAAGATGCTTCTGTATTAGTCTCACTAATGTATCTTCGCCAACTTTGTCGCTTATCCGTTCTAACTTTATATTCTGTGGATTGATTCTTGTATCAAACTGTCCGTTTTCGTCAAGCACATAAGCGATACCGCCTGTCATACCAGCACCGAAGTTACGTCCCGTTTCTCCTAAAATCACTACAGTGCCCCTTGTCATGTATTCACATCCGTGGTCTCCCACTCCTTCTACAACGGAAGTAGCACCACTGTTCCGAACACAGAAACGTTCACCTGCTCTACCGGCAGCAAATAGGAATCCATTTGTCGCACCGTACAACACAGTATTCCCGATAATCGTATTTTCATGGGGGTTAAAACGAGCATCAGGAGAAGGTTTAATCACAAGTTCACCACCTGCCATGCCTTTACCGACATAGTCATTCGCCTCACCTGTCAGAACAAGTTGGATACCACTGATACAGAAGGCACCAAAACTCTGTCCAGCACTCCCTGTAAAATAGCATCGGATGGTTTCTTTTGGCAACGGTGTGTCTCCGTGTCGATAAGCGATTTCACCAGATAACTTAGCACCTACTGTTCGATGTGTATTACGGATAGGATATGAAAGTTGTATCGGTTCTTTTGCAGAGATTGCGGTTTCAGCATCTTTCAATATTTGGTCATCTAAAGGTGTATCAACCCGGTTATTGCGTTCCTGTAGGTGATATCGTGGTCTATTTCCTGTTGGATCAACAGGGGTAAGAATCTCACCTAAATCCAGCGTAGATGCCTTTGGATATTCTGTTAAGTCAGCCAATTCTAATAATTCTGGACGACCGATCACATCGTTTAGAGAACGATGTCCGAGGTTTGCTAAAAGTGCCCGGACTTCATTCGCTACGCCGAGCATAAAATTGACGACCATTTCAGGTGTACCAGGATATTTAGCTCGCAATGCGGGGTCTTGTGTCGCTACACCGACAGGACATGTATTCAAATGGCATTGCCGTGCCATTATACACCCTGTTGCTACCATAGCAGTTGTACCGAATCCGTATTCTTCAGCCCCTAACATCGCTGCAATGACGATATCTCGTCCTGACCGCATACCTCCATCAACTCTCAACACGACTCGGTCGCGTAGATCATTTTCTACTAACCGATGCTGTGTTTCTGCAAGACCGAGTTCCCACGGTGTACCCGCGTTCTTGATAGAACTTAGCGGTGATGCACCGGTGCCTCCTTCATGGCCACTAATCTGGATCACATCTGCGTATCCTTTTGCAACACCTGATGCAATAGTACCGATGAGAAACTCAGACACAAGTTTGACTGCAACTTTGGCTCTCGGATTAACTTGCTTCAGGTCGTAAATCAATTGTGCAAGGTCTTCAATAGAATATATGTCGTGATGGGGTGGCGGAGAGATTAAAGGCACACCGGGAATGGAGTGCCGAAGTTTAGCAATTTCCAGCGTCACTTTATGTCCAGGGATCTGTCCACCTTCGCCTGGTTTTGATCCCTGTGCCATCTTGATTTCTAATTCTCTTGCTGAAGCGAGGTATTGCGGTGTAACGCCAAAACGTCCAGAGGCAATCTGCTTTATTGCACTGGATGCCAAATCTCCATTCGGCTGTTGCACAAAACGTCCACTGTCTTCACCACCTTCGCCGCTCCCTGACTTAGCACCGAGACGGTTCATTGCAATCGCTAAGGTTTCGTGTGTTTCACGACTTAACGCACCAAAAGACATGCTGCCTGTGGTAAAACGGCGAACAATGTCCTCTGCGGGTTCTACATCATCTATTGCAATTGGTGTGCTGGCTTTAAAAGCAAGTAAATCTCTTAGACTGAAAGGTTCACCCTCTTCAACTGCCTCAACGTATTCCGTATAGTCTTCAGTTTCACCACTCTTAACAAACTTGTGCATTGCTTTGAAAACTGTTGGGTTAAAAGCGTGAAATTCACCGTGTCTACGAAATCTGAAATAGCCTGCTTCTTGGATAGATCGTTTTTCGTTTTGTCCGCCAAAGGCTTTGGTATGGAAATGTAGTGTTTCTGCGGCGATGTGTTCAAAACCGATACCGCTTAGACGTGATGGTGTTCCAGTAAAGCATTTTTCAATAACGGATGCGTTGATGCCGATTGCCTCAAAGATCTGTGCACCGCGGTAACTTGAGACTGTGGAGATCCCCATTTTCGCCATAATTTTCAAAATACCCTTCTCAATCGCTTCCCTATAGTTAACTATTGCCTGTTCAGTTGTAAATGCCTCAAATTCTCCATTCTCAGCAAGTTGAACAATTGTGGAAAATGCAAGGTAGGGATTGATAGCATCGGCGCCATAACCGAGTAGCACTGCATAGTGATGTTCTTCACGAGGGTCTCCTGCTTCCGCTATTAGACTGACCTGCCGTCTTTTGCCTTCCCGTATGAGATGGTGGTGCACTGCACCAATTGCCAGCAACATAGGAATAGGTGCAGATTCGGCATTGACACCTATATCACTTAAAACCAGAAGTGTATTACCGGCATTAACTGCTTCTAAGACCTTTTCACACAAACTCTCAAGTGCATTTTCCAATTCCTGTTTACCGGAAGCAACAGGAAAACAGCCAGGAATCGTCTCAAGTTTAAACTCAGACAGGTTCTGAGTTCGCAGAGTTTCTAATTCTTCATTTGTCAAAATAGGTGTTTTCAGACGAATTAAATGTGCATGCTTCTCAGTTTCCGTAAGTAAACTGTGACGTCTGCCGAGATAAGTCGTCAGGGACATAACCATTCGTTCCCGGAGAGAATCAATTGCCGGATTGGTAACTTGTGCAAATAACTGTTTGAAATAGTGATAGAGCAAACGTGGATGTCGTGAGATAACAGCAGGAGGTGTGTCATCTCCCATTGATCCAACCGCTTCTTTGGCTTCCATTACCATCGGCTTAATAAAACGTTCTATATCTTCTACCGTATACCCAAATGCTTTTTGCTGTGTTTCTAGGTTATCAGGTATAGGGGTTACGGTTTGCAAGGGGGGTGGATTGAGTTTATCCAACTGCGTACTCTGTTTCAGCCAATTTGCATAAGGTTTCTGCTGGGAGACCTCCATTTTAATATCTGAATTTTTTAGCAAGCGTCCGCGTGTTGTATCAACAGCGATCATCTGTCCTGGACCTAATCGTCCTTTTTCCACCACGCGACTATCATCTAATTCGATAATGCCGACCTCAGACCCCATGACAACGAGTCCATCATCGGTGACTTTATAACGAGCGGGCCGGAGTCCGTTTCTGTCTAAACTTGCGCCAATGATTTTTCCATCGCTAAATGCAACGGCGGCTGGACCATCCCAAGGTTCACTGACGCATGATAAGAATTCATAGCAAGCTTTGATAGTAGGTGGCATATCCGGAATCTGTTCGTAAGCCTCAGGCATTAAGCACATCATTGAATGGAGAATGCTACGTTCAGAATGTGTTAGCAATTCCAAAGCGTTGTCAAGACTCATGGAATCGCTGCCGTGTGGGTTGATTATAGGTGCAAGTTTCTTGATATCCGCATCACCCCATACAGGTGAATTCATCTCTGCTTCACGTGCACGCATCCAGTTCCGATTTCCCATCAACGTATTGATCTCACCGTTGTGTGCTAACATTCGGAAGGGCTGAGCAAGAGACCATGTTGGGGAAGTATTCGTGCTATAACGTTGATGGAAAACTGCTAAAGCAACTTCAAAATCAGGGTCACGCAAATCCGCATAAAACATGGCTAATTGTGGTGCTGCAAGAAGTCCTTTGTAGACTATTGTTCGGTGTGAAAAAGATGCAATATGACAACCATCCAACTGCTGGTCCGTAATCCGATGTTCTATCTCTTTGCAGGTGAGATAGAGGCGTTGTTCAAACTTGTCGGTGGTGACATGCATAGGTCTACCGATAAGTACCTGCTCTATTCGTGGCAAGGTTGAAAGTGCTTTGTCACCAAGGGCAGATTCATCGATCGGTACTGAACGCCATCCGAGAAGTGGAAAACCGTAATGTTTTAATATATCAGCAACGATTTCTCGTCCCTGTTCTTGTGCAACAGGATCAGTTCCTGGTAGGAACATCATGCCTACTGCAAGGTCATTGATTAAATCAAGGTTTACGTTAAGTTTTTCTAATTCTCTCTTAAATAATTTTTCTGGTATCTGTGTTAGGATACCTGCGCCATCGCCAGTTTTAGCATCAGCTGCCACAGCACCGCGGTGCGTTAGATTCGTTACTGCTTGAATTGCCATTTCCAGTATATCATGACTTTTACTCCCAGAACAGTGTGCAATAAACCCTACTCCACAAGCATCCTTCTCATATAAATGTTGATACATTTGTAATCTAATACTCCAAGTAATATAAATGTTAGGTATCCGTTAGGTAGGTACATCATCAGTCAGAAAAAATAATAATATCGGATACCGCGTCTATTTAAGACGTATAGGCACTCTTGCCTTTAATTTCTGAAATTGATAATATTCCGCATGCAATTAGGTCTACTGTCTTCCTTCTAAGACATTAAAATAAGCATCCAATCCTTGACGAAATTCTTCGGGTAACACACGTCCTGTCTTTCCTGTTGCCTGTTTTGATGAACGTTTCTCAATGAATGCTGTCCCGCTGTCATCACCTGTACCTTTGAGTCTTAGGGCAGAAAGGATTGATGTTAATCCTTTTGTGCTACCACCACCTGGCGTATTCCCTCCGCCACCGCCACCACTGCTGGGGGTATTCGGTTCACGTTTGACTGCTAGCAATATCTCAATGGCTTCTGTGATAGCTGCGATTGCGTCGTTTCCGGTCTCTGGTCTTGCAAGGATCGTTTCTGCTTCATCCATGACTTCAGCGGCTCTTGCTACCTTAGCAAGTTCCTGTTGAATAAATCTTGTGTTTGCATCGGGCAGTAGACGGATTTCACTTGCAATTTCTCGTGTTTCCTCTGCAAGGTCGTACTGTGTATCGCTTAAAGCTTCACTACGTTCATAGTACTTATCATCGTTTAGTGCTTTCCTTGCTTGTTCTACCTCACGCGTCTCTTCACGTAGTTGTATCTCTCTATTGATGACACGTAATACTCTTACGATGAGTTCTGGGGGTAGATTAGGCACTTCATTTATTTCACCGTTATCCCCATCACCAGGAGGTGGTGGGGATAACGGATCAACAAGTTGTTCTGCCCACCGATCCAGTGTATCCGCCCAATATTCTGCCTCAATAGTTGATTGTCCGATAAAATTCCTATTGATTGACTTTACCAACTCTGATAACTGTTTTGATATAGACGAATCTTCCATTTCCGAAAGAACACGTAGATAATTTTCATTAGGTCGTCTGTCGGTGTATGCCGACATATCCTGCATAAGCGTTGACACATTTTTTAACTCAGCATCCTCAAGTGATGCAAGACGTTCACGGTCAACTTCATTATCTGTTGCTCCCTTTGCTAAACCGAATGTATCTAATTTATTCAGGTCTACTGCTATCTCAATCTGCTTACGAGATGCAGCTTTCAAACGTTTCACGAATGTGCTGTTTTCAAAAGCAACAAGTAGTTTTTTAATTTCGTCAGAGTATTTGGCAAAATCATCAAGCAGATCTTCTTGCACTTCAATCGCTTCATCAACCAACTCATCTGCTTGAGGGGTTGCAGCATCTTGTTCCTGTTGGGTTTCTTGGTCTTGTGCTTGATTGTCGCTGTTGCTGCCTTTAAGTGTAGTTTGAGGAATGCCCATTCCTCCAACTATTTTTCAGCCAGGACCCGCTTGCGGATCATCAAACAGATTGAATCCAGATTCAATATCCCCTATACCTGGATAAGGATTAGTAAACTGATCTTCTTGCTGCCCCGCATCCCCTTGAGGGGGTTTGCTTCGGTCTACATTTACGGAATCATTCTCATTCTCTGAATCATCACTATCTTCTTCTTCGTTTGCTGTCTCTGACAACTTCTCACTTATCAGGTTGTCAGGACCATACTTCTCAATATCATCCTGCGATTCACCAGATTTGCTATTGGAGGATTGTGACTGTCCACTTTGCATCTGACTCTGTTGTTGATTAGAATCGGTCTGCTTATTGGGTTTCCCATCAGAAGGTTGAACTTCTCCACTTGGCGGTTGATTGGAATCACTCGGTTCACCAGATTGAGAAGTTTGTCCTGGAGCATCAGATGCTTGAGCAAGTAAGTTTGCCACGGAAGGCATTTTCTGTCCAGCAATCTTCTCTAACTTTTCAAGCATATCTCCCCACGATTCAATCTGTTCCCCATCAAATTCGCTGTTTTTTGCTGCTTCTTGTATCAATGCTTCCCCTGAATCAATTAGGCTATCCAGTTTTGCTGCATTCGCTTTTTCTTCTGCAGCTTGATTCTGTAGTTTCTTTCGCTGTGCAGGGTCATCAAGTGCTTCTGGTGGCAGACTACTAAGTTCTTCATTAATTTGGTGTAGTTGCAGTTCCTTATCGTGAACATCCTTCGCTGCACCAGCCCACAGGCGCATCTGTCCAATAAGCCATTTGAAGTGTTCGGTTGGTGAAAGCACATGAAGCACAATCTGAGGTGAGTAGATACGTCCCCGGTCTGGGAAGTAATCTTCAACATAGGCGCGCAAACGGAGACTCTGCGGTTTTACGTTTTCACGTCCGGTGGAAAATGTTGCGGTAACATTGAGATCCTCAGAAGTCGGAGAACCTGACGATACAGTTTTCTCACCACTTGCAGGCTCAGGATTTTGAACTGGATTAGGAATCCCTTTCCATTCTAAACCGACCTGTTTCACGCCGAAGTCATCACCCGCCTGTATCTCAAATGAAAGCACTTCTGATGACACAACAACTTGATTATTTTTCAAATTTTTGATAGCAACTGTCGGTGTAGCATCATCCTCCAGATCAAACTGTAATACCTGAGGTGTTTTTGCTGTAAGTCCAAAGCGGTCCCGCCATGTCAGCTGCATCTCCGTAGTCGTTGCAACGGAGATCGGTTCGGTTATCACAGTGGCTCCATCCACCTTTTGCGGACGATTGTTTAAAGTTGCTTCTGACAGTTCGCGTGTAGTTGTGGCTTCCAATGTGGCAGTGCTACCTTTAACTAAGTTCACTGTACCACCTCGCACATCAACTACTTGCGGTTCTTCACGTTGCAGATATTCGGGGAGTTGCACCGTTGCAACAAGTTCTTTTAGTGCGGGTCTTAATTTCGGTTCAACCGGAATAGAACGGCGTGCATCACCTACGCGAAGTTTTATCGTTCCATCTTCTGTTTGTGGTGGTAATTCAAATTTATAGGATGTACCATCCCGTTCTGCAACTATCGGTTTTTGCTTCGCATACCGTGCTTGACCAGATTCCGGTTTCCATTGAGATTTGTTTTTGAGTTGTACCTCAACATTGAAAGGCTCCGCATAAGCGACGACTTGAAGATCAGGATTGCCGTCTAACTGTGCAAAGGTCCATCGTTCTACATTTCTCCACGGTGTCAACCAACGTGCAAGCGAATTACGTGTTGTTGCGGGGATTATCATCACACCGATAATAATTAGGATTAATGGTAAACTGACTGCTAATGCCCAACGATGGTGCCGAGGATTCGGCACTGCATGTGAAAGATTGTGTTTTGCCACCTCTTCATCCACTTGACGCATTGCTGCTGCAACCAACATAGGACTTGATGACTGATCAGACCTATTTGATGCAAGTTGGACAATGCCAAGTACATGGTCTCCGAAACGCGGGAATTTATGCTTCAATAACCGAGCGACACCATCCAATGTCCGATTTCGCCACACCCATTTGTAATATTTCAATGGAAGAAAAACAACCATACCTATCATCCCAATGAGTAGGATGAGGGCGCGCAGAACGTTGGGTGTATCAATCAATCTGTCCAAACCAAACACGATCAGATAAGATATGATGAGACCAAAAATTGCTGCTAAAGTACCTTCGGCAAGTTTGATTATCCAGACACGTTTTCTATATTTTTCTAATGCTTTTTCCATACGAGGCGGCAGAGTCACCACGTTGTCTTTTGATTGTGTTTGGTTCATAGAAGTTCCCCCCTTGAAAGACTTGGATGTTCAATCCATAAGGCACTCTACAATGCTCAATGTATTCTACTATTAGTATTATACCATACCTACCATCTTTTTTGCAACTCAGAATGGGCCCAGAATGGATATATTTCAAACAAATCTACCCTTCCCATCTTCTACCAGAATATTCCATTGACATTCCTCTCCATACCTGTTAATCTATACTATGAAACAGATCAGTTATAGCAACAAATACATGCCCATCTTCCCCAAAGCGACTGGACATCCGACCATTTATATTGAAGGCTATCCATCTGAGGATGATGAACCGATGGCAGCAAACTTTTATCACGCTGAACAGATTTCCACCTTTCACGAACAACTCAAACGTTATTATTGGACAGAACCTGATATCTTGATAGGACTTGACAGTTTTATCTATTATAGTGAAGGAGACATGAAGAAATGCGTCACACCCGATATATTTGTTGTATATAGGTGCAAAAAAATATCCACTCAGACGCAGCTTCTATACGTGGGCAGAAGGTACTGTTCCCGATACTGTATTTGAGTTCTATCGGATAGCACGAAAAATGAGGATAGAGGTAGAAAGGTTCAAATCTATTTGCAGGAGATGGGAGCCAAAGAATACTTTATACATCAACCTGATTTAGAAAAAACCGCTGAGTTTAGAGGATGGTATCGGGACACTTCTGGAGAAATCCTTGAGATGACACAAGACACACCAAGGACGTTGTTTAGTGAGAGATTAAATCTATTACGGAATTAGTCGTTTTGGGATTAAGTAAAATCGCTATAAACATAGATTTAGACTGAATTTATCGCTTGTTTTAATTACTAATTCATGATACAATATATAGATAAGTATTAGGGGACTACAAACCCCCTAAATGAACAAGAAAAGACGAGTTGTTTTTTCTGATGTTCGGTTTATTTGATTATTGTATCAGAAATTCATCAGAAAAATCAACTCCTAAAGAGGAGTACCTGATGAATTGAGTTGAAATTATGGAGCGATACCCTACACAAGAGGCGTGTATTGAACATCTTGAGGGAATACGTTGGGGTGATAAACCCCGTTGTCCGAAATGTGAGGGTCCGAACCTGAAACGCAAAAAAGAGAACGGCACAGGTAGAATAGGTCGCTGGCATTGTTCTGATTGTGGTGCATCATTCAAGGTTACCAGCGGGACACCACTCTTTGCTGGAACAAAAATACCGCTACAAAAGTGGTTTTTAGCGATCTCATTGATGGCAAACGCAAAGAAAGGTATCTCATCTTGTCAGTTGGCGAGAGATTTAGGATTGAAACAAAAAGCTGCATGGTCTATAATGATGAAGATACGAACTGAAATGGCAAAGAAGTCTTCTCTTTTGTCGGGAATCGTTGAAGCTGATGAAACTTATGTCGGTGGTAGAGACAAGAAAGACTATGACCGAACAGTAGATGAACCTCGCAAGCGTGGTCGCGGAACAATGAAAGACGCTGTTATCGGTGCAGTTTCAAGAACTGGACATGTAATTGCTCAATTGGTGCCTGATATCACTGGAGAAACGATTGCTAACTTCATTCGTGATAACGTAGATACAGAGAATTCCAAACTCTATACCGACCAGTTTACAGGATACAACACCATCGGTAAGGAGATGGAACACGAGACGTTGAACCGAAGTAAGAAGTGGGAGAAAGGTGGCATGCATACCAATACGATTGAAGGATTCTGGTCTTTCATCAAGCGTGCATGGTATGGAACACACCACCACTACTCAATAGGATACACGCCACTGTATCTCGCAGAGGCGTGCTACAAGTATAACTATAGGAACATTGACATTTTCAATAAGTTTGTCAATGATAGTATAAGATGAATATCCCAAAACGACTAAGTCCGTATTCCAATTCATCTTTAAAGTGCTTGCTATTCTTATCAATTCTCATTATAATTAATATAAGATGTCTCCACGGTTCAAGTCCTAACAATATTCTAACGTATTTGCCTAAAAGGAGAAACACCGATGGCACCATGGACAGATGAACGGAAAATAGTTTCTGTTCCAACAGACACACCAATATTTTACCCTGATACGGATGGTAAACCTATGGCTGCAAGCGACCTGCACAGACGTATACTCAATCGCACGCTAGAAACACTTGAAGCACATTACGAACAACCCGATGTTTACGTCTCTGGTGATATACTCATGTATTATGTGGAGGGGAACCCTTCCGAAGTGGTTGCCCCAGACGTATTAGTCTCTTTCGGATTAGAAAAAAAAGAGCGGAATACGTATCTTGTTTGGGTGGAAGGTAAACTGCCTGATTTTGTGATGGAGTTCAGTAGCAAAACCACTTATGATGATGATTTAGGGAAAAAAATGGATATCTATGCTTCTTTAGGTATCCAAGATTATTTCCTATATGATGCGGAAGGTCTGTACCTGCCATCACCGCTGCTAGGTTATAGATTAGTTGATCGTGAATATGTTCCGATTCTTGATGCGGGAGATGGGGGTCTACATTCTGTTGTGCTGGGTTTAGATTTCTATGTGGATGATGTGGGTTTAGGGTTATATGATCCTGTTGCGGGTGCATGGCTGCAGACCCCAACTGAATCAGCCGAAGCACGCGCTGAACAAGAAGCAGCACGCGCTGAACAAGAAGCAGCACGCGCTGAACAAGAAGCAACACGCGCTGAACAAGAAGCAGCACGCGCTGAACAAGAAGCAGCACGCGCTGAACAAGAAGCAGCACGCGCTGAACAAGAAGCAACACGCGCTGAACAAGAAGCAGCACGCGCTGAACAAGAAGCAACACGCGCTGAACAAGAAGCAACACGCGCTGAGAACGCTGAAGCACGCGCTGAACAAGAAGCAGCACGCGCTGAGAACGCTGAAGCACGCGCTGAACAAGAAGCAACACGCGCTGAACAAGAAGCAGCACGCGCTACGGCGGCTGAAACTGAAATTGCACAACTCCGAGAACAATTGCAACGTGGACAAACACGCAGCTAACCCAAAACCATAAGGGTGTGTCCAGTTTTGGTCACTAAGTAGAGTGTCTATTCGGACATTGTAGGTCGGGTTTTGCTTCGCTCTGCCCGACCTACTAAATAAAATTGGACAGTCCAATAAAGCAACCGAATTGCTGTGTGATGGGCTGGTTATGTTTTTTCTGAATCTTTACAAGTGCGTTCAAAAATTTCAGAGTTTTTCAGAGTTAATCATGAAATGGTAGGTTTGTCAAAAGTGTTGCGAATACCTACTATGACTGATTTTGTAGGCGTTTTTGGGTTTTGTGTTCAGAATTGTGCTCTGAAAATTTTCAGGGCATGCAGTGAGAGTTGTTTCAGGTAACTCTATCGTTAGATTTTTGAAACGTCTAAAACGTTCCAATTTAACGACTTGTGTGAGTTAATAATATGTTTATTTTTTATTCACATATATTTAGTTTAACATATAAACATATCGTCTCTACGAGATTGAAGAACATAAGATTCTATGAAGTTCATAGATAATAACACACACTCATGTAATTTCTAATATTACAATGAGTCATTTAGCACAACTCGTTAATAAACTGAAGAACATAAGATTCTATGAAGTTCGTAGATAATAACATACACTCATGTAATTTCTAATATTACAATGAGTCATTTAGCACAACTCGTTATAATAGGATGTTGACATGCCCATAGGTTGTGCCGATGCAACGCTCTTAAAATCAGCGTAATCCGTGTAATCAGTCTAATCCGCGATTCTGATAAGTATTCTGAATCGCGGATTTTCACGGATGACGCGAATTAACGCGGATTTTCTGTTTGGTATTTCGAATTGCTATTCACAGGATTAGGATATCCGCCCATCAGAAGACTCATCCGCATAATCCGATAAATCCGAGATTCAGGCACCCTCCACAATTGCAATCTCATCTTCCGTTAAATTATACAATTCAAAAACTAGTTTATCAATCTCATCTTCAAAAGAGGAAGTGTCTGCTTCAGGGGCTGTGGCTTTTGCCGCAAGGATTTCGTCTACCTTGTATTCTATTTCTGTGACAATGTGTTGGTTTCCATCGGTGATAGGTGGTATAGGAACATTTTTGATGAATTTACTTTTAAAGCGAATACCTGTAGATCCTAAATGACCACCTGCATAGTAATGCTTGAAAACAAAAGTAAAGAATTTTGAATTTAGGAGTCCGAGTAGATATATAAGATTTTCCCCCGTTAGAATAGTTGTTGTAGCTTCTGCAAAAAAGTTATTTCTGTCAATAAAAAACGTTCCTTCCCTTACGATCTCCTGCCAGACAATTTTTTCCTTATCAAATTCCTTGTAATAAGCACAAGCTCTGAGATTCCACCAGTTTTCACCTTGGTCGTCTCTACTGAAGAGTCCTTTACCTTTTACTTTTATTTTTCCCAATTCTATTTGCTTACCGATACTTTCAAGATGTTCATAGATAGCGGGATATTTATTGGGAATATCAAGATCGTAACTTGTTGCAAGTATGTAAAATCCTGAAGGTCTGGTGCAGTACCTTTTAATGTCTTTTCCACGCAAAATAGGTCTTATAATTTCGACAGATTTAGGATCTTGATCTATGAGTAGCTCACGTTTTGCCTCATCTATGATGAATGCTTCATTACAACCTGTTTTAATTCCCATGTAGATGTTTACATCCCAGTCTTTGAGCGGTTTTCCGACATCCTCAATTTTGCGTTTAATGTTGAGTTCATCTAAGGAGAGGACTGCCCACGGTTCATCTCTTGCGGGTATCTCCATATCCACGCCATTATCGTTCAAATAATGTGCCATATTACTAGTCTCCATATCAAAGTCTGCACCAAATGATACTGCTCTGAATGTATTCCGAACATCATCAACAGCATTTTGGAATAATAAAATATTTGTATCTACAGTAGCATCAAAAACGTCCGGTCCCATATCCAGCAGTTGAATCGGTTGGGTATGTGTTACAAAATAATCTCTCAACTTTTTTCCATATCCAGCGCGCATCCATTTGTTACTCGTAATATAGCAAAGATGTCCAGCCTGTGTTAAAAGTCTTATCCCGCGTTCATAGAACAAACAGTAAATATCACCAGTTCGGGCAAAGACTTCAAATCCAGCGTTTTGATAAAGTTTTCCAAGCCTACCACTTTCCTTCTGCAATTGAATATAAGGCGGATTCCCTATTACTACATCAAATCCATCTGCAAACCCAAACATCCAATTCGGATCAAACCAATCAGTACTACCATTTTGGTCATAGATATCCCATTCTGCGATTTTTCTGGCATCATCTTCAGGGAGACCGAATTGGGTTAATTCTACGATTATATTGCTGCGTATTTTCTGTTCTTCTTCTTTGCATTTGCGTTTCTGAGTTCGTGTCTTTGCGTGAAAATAACGTTCTCGGTTCCTGTGCAGTTCACGTTCAAGTTTCACCGCTCTATCACTTCTAAGTGTGGTTTGTTCTTTAAGTCCAATTAAGGTATCCGCAGCAACAAACCGCGTCTCTAAATTCGGCAACGGTTTGATACCAAAGTTTTCCGCACCGCTGTCCGGTTCCTGCTCAATTGCAAGTGAGATAAAGAAGCGGAGTTTGGCAATCTGACATGCAATCGGTTGGATATCCACACCGAAAATGCTGTTCTGAATCAGATACAACTTTCGTCCGAAGTCTGAATCTCGGTAACGCTTGAAAGTGTCATCAATTTCAATCAATTCTTCACGGCGCGTTTGGTCATCCTGTGTGTCATAAGCGATTTCTGTTCGTTTCAATGCAAGTTGTTTCTGCAATGCTTCCCATCGGGTGTTATCTGGGTCAAGTCGCCGCAGTGCCAGTGTCAACTTGTGGAGCACTCCCATCGGAAACGCACCGGAACCGACTGCTGGGTCCAGTATCTTGAGTTCAGAGATAGTCTTGACAATCGCGTCTGTTTCGCGATCATCAAACCATTCGCTTGCATCGTCAAACAGCTTTGCATAGTCAAACAGATATCGCAGCTGTTCATCCCAAGCGACATCATTGTCATCAGTAGGTTGACACTTTTGAGGTAACGTAGCGACTAACGCCTCCTCCACCATATAGTCTACAATGGCGCGTGGGGTATAGTAGGAACCTGTCATCTTGCGTGCTGTTTCTCCCGTTTCTGGGTTGATGGCTGCAAGTAGGTTCTCAAACACTCTACCGAGTAGTTCGGGGTCAAGTGCTACCTCTTGATCTATCGGTGTGTTCTCTTCAACGGTGAACTTGTAGTGTTCAAGCAGGGGAATAAGCCCTCGGTTTTCATCAAAAAAGAGGGGGTTGGGTATGGATAATTTATGATACTGCCTATCAGAGAAGCAGTCTATTCTGTAACCCCCTTCACCTGTGGCTTTGAAACTATCCAGACAATCGAACAAGCCACCGTTGATGAAAGGGGTCTGTGCAAAGAGGGATAGCAGCTTTTCGGGGGCGTCCATCTGTTTTTTGTAACGATACCGCGAGAAATTACGGTGATTAGGATTGCCTCCCTTGCTAAACTCACGTTTGTCAATCTCCGTGTTTAGTGTAGCGAAAAAGAGGTTCTGTAGCACGGCACGATAGTAGGAATCGCCATTATCAAAGTCATCTTCTGTCAATAGGTCTTGGATTTGTGCTTTGTTGAACAGATCATCTGCCACTAATCCTTTTTCCTTGATAAACCAGATAAAGAGTAGACGTGTGATGAGGCGGATGACATGTTCCTCCGGTTTTATGACACGGTTTTCGTCTGCCGGAAACGTTGCTGTTTCTATTGCCCATTCATACCATGCAAACAGTTTCTGATAGAACTTTTTATTCAACTCTTCTGTATTCAGAATCTTTTCCCATGCATCGTGAAGTGTATCAAAGTTATTAACTTCTTTAGTCTGGATAAGGTTACGGAGGTATAGGTCGTAGATGATCTCAATATGGGCACGTATGGGGGTGTTTAGGTTTATATCCTTGATAAGGGTAACTTTCTCTAAGACCTGTTTTGTCTTATCTCGTTTGTGATGTCTACGGTTGATGATGGCAAGCGAGAGATAATCACCATATCGGAACATCACCATTATTGAATAGGGTGTTTTTCTACATAGGAATCGGGTAATGTCCGCGAGTTGGGTACGTGTAAAGGAAGTACCATCAAGTTCTATAGCCACAAACATATAAGATGTTCTGAGGTTTTCGTTTATGCCTATGCTTTCAAATAAGAATTGCTGATCAGGTGTTTGTTGCTGCTTTATCTCCTCATCTGTTATTTGGATGATGCGTCTATAGCTTTGCCATTTTTCAATGCAGAGTTTCTTGGATGGATTAGAAGTTTCAAGAGCAGATTCCAAGAGATTGTTATACTTCTCATTATCTAACGCATCGTTACTGATCCGCTTGCTACGATAGCCGAGGATATCTAAGAGTTGTGTTGCAGCATCTCTTATCGGTGGGGTATCAAATTCCTTTAGGACGTTCTCAATTTTCTTCTTAATTGTTACTTCTGAATTCATAGGTTACCTTTCTTGCCATTTTGTAGCACAAACTTTTAGTTTTAGCAGTTGCAACATTGTAGCACAATCTAACAGATTGTGCTACAGATCATAAGTTTTAGACAGGGTTTTTCAGTTTTAAGAATTGTCAAGTTTTGGTATTAACTAATAGTTTAGATTTAGGAGTGTATATTCCATTTTTTAGCGACATTCGGTTTTTCTTTCCATTTTAAATACAAGGACTGCCGAATTTTGCACATTGCAGATATTTTTTGACAGAGACAGGTCTCTGACAGGCGAAATCCCTTCTCAAAGTTGGTTATTTGCATCCGAAAAGTGTTTTCAGTTCTGAGTTTTTATATGGTTTTAGAGTATCATGTTATATGCAACTTTAGGTCTTGAAACTAAATATCTCATCATATCCTTTATACGCGTCATTCCTTTAGTTCGTAGCGTCATTCCTTTAGTTCGTAGGACAAGCAATCCAGCGAGGCATCAGAGCGATTTATTTTTCTTGTCTTGTTTCTGATATAGTGCCACATCTCATCAAGTTCTAAGACAACAGAAGTTCCTGGGGCAAGCGTAGGTTTGGATGCTTGTTTTTTCGCAAAGGCGCATATCCAGTTCAGCACAGTTGTCACAGAGACATCAAAAAGTTTTGAAATAGCATTCATTGAAATGCCATAACAATACAATAGCACAGATAACCTTTTATGACTGGGTGGATGTCCTCTCGGTGTTGTGCACGTCCATTGATACCTACACGCTGGACATCTATAACGTTGTGTTTTGTTGACGAACCCGTTTTTCACAAAGTGCTTGTTTTGACATCTTGGGCATTTTTTCATGAAATCCTCCGAGTAAAGTGACTTGTTATTATGGAGGATACAGCATAACAACACCTAAGTCTATAAAAAAATCGTCGAAATCATAATTTTTAGTGACACCATTTTTTAAATCTGTTATAGTTTTAAGATATTGGTTACGGTGCATCACAGTTTAGAGGGACTGTGGACTTTTCCATCATTATTTGGTTAACACCCTCTTATCTTCTAATAACAAACAAAATGCGTAAGTCCTGAGAGGAAGAGGTACATCTCAATGATTACGAGGATATAGCCGATGTTAGAACATGCATCGGGCATTTTATCACAGAGGTGTATCATCATAAACGTCCTCACTCGGCGTTAAGGTATTTGACACCTATTGAATTTGAAAAACAAAACTTGTCTTAACTTGACCGATTTTTCGGACATAATTAGCGTTGGCACTTCATCGGGGTTGGAAAACAGATAGAAGACTTTATGCAGAAAATTTGAGATTAACAAGGAGAAAGACTTATATGGAACATTTGTATGAAAAACTTCGAAAGGATACAGAGAAATGGCGTAAAGCGGGATACTCGTGTTCCGAATATCCGCTCATCGGAGAAATACTGAATTGGCAGTTTGATAGTAATTCACCTGAGGAAGGGGAGCTCAAATACCTGCGAGCTCCACAATTCTACGCGTTAGAAATCTACTGGTATTTACGGTTGCAGAAAAACACTCCACATATTGTGGAACTATACAAGGATTACTACAGTGATGATATCGGGGTATTCTGTGAAACTTTAGGTATTCCTATGAGCGCAGGCGATCTGCAGTGGGTGCCGGGTATTGATTCGGTGCTCGACCGAGTAAGAAATGACGAAGCATTTGTAAAACAAAAGAGAATTGATCCTGTTCATGAGGCTGTGACACTTGACTATGCAAGTTATATTTTCGCGCTTGCCATGGGCACAGGTAAAACAACACTCATCGGAACAATCATCGCAACTGAGTTTGCAATGGCGTTCCGTTATCCTGACAGTGATTTTATGAAAAACGCGCTGGTGTTTGCACCCGGCACGACCATCATAGGAAGTCTGCGGAAAATCAGCGATGTTCCTTACGATCTAATTCTACCACCCAGTCTGTACCAAGAATTTATGGGAAACCGTAAATTTACGCCTATAGCCGCAAAAGATCTGCCAGTTCAACGCGGTAGTGTCTACAACATCATCGTCACAAACACCGAAAAAATCAGTCTACGGGCAAATACAAGAAAAAATAATCTGTTCCAAGAGTTTAAGAAAAAGAATGAAAAAGAACAGAAAAACAAACAGGCAGAATTAGAAGCGAACCATCGCCTCATGAAAATTGTAAGTTTGCCAAATTTAGGAGTCTTTTCAGACGAAGCACATCATACCTACGGAAACAGTATAGACAAGGAACTTAAACGGGTTAGAGAAACTGTTAACTATATCAACGAAAAAACTAGTCTTATTGGCGTTGTTAATACAACTGGTACACCATACTCAAAACGACAAATGCTCAGAGAAGTTGTCGCGTGGTATAGCCTTGGAGAAGGTATAAACGACAATATCCTTAAAAGTCTTAATAAAGGTATAATTCATTATCCTATTGCGTCAATGACAGATGAAGACATAATGCGGAATGTCGTTACCGATTTTTTTGACAACTACAAAGACGTAGCACTACCTAATGGTGCTAAAGCAAAAATCGCTTTTTACTTTAGAACAGAAGAACATTTGCAAAGTTCAAAGATTCTCATGGAAAACATACTAACAGAAATCGGTGAAAGCCATCTTCAGATACTTGCTAATACGCAAGCATCAAGTAAGCAGGCAATTGATGAATTTGATCGGATCAACGATCCTAATAACCAAAAACGTATCATCCTGCTTATTGGTAAAGGAGTAGAAGGATGGGATTGTCCAAGTCTATTCGCTTGTGCGCTCATAAAGGAGCAGACGACAAGCAGTAACTTCGTTTTACAGTCTTCAACACGGTGTCTTCGTCAAGTTAAAGGTAATTCGCGCCCAGCAAGAATATATTTAGATACGAAGAATAGAGATATATTGGACAAGGAATTAGAAGAAAACTTTGGCACGAGTATTAGCAAACTACGTGGAGAAGACGTAGAAATAAAACAGGTTATTGTTCGTGTTTGCAAGACCGATCTGCCTAAACTGAAAATATCGAGATGGGTTCGCAAAGTTGTTTGGGAGACTGAAAACATAACGACTGACATTCAGCTAAGTGTGCCGACCAGCGAGGATAACACATCACCGATTTACCGTAATATCCTTACACCTGATTTCACACGAAAGAGAACAACCTCTGCACTTGTAGGTGTCGGAGATCTGGACGAAGTTGAAGTGCTTAATAGAACAACGGATTGCTACACGTTAGCAAAGCGTGTCGCTACAAATTATCATCTATCAGTTATAGATATACTCAAAAAACTCAAGCAACTCTATCCAGATGGTGAAGTGCCGAATAAACATATATATCATTTATATAAACAGATAGAAAGACAGTTGCAAAATTACAGAGAGGGTAAAGAGATGGTGACAGAGGAACTCGCGCTAATCCGAGTCCACGATGACAAAGGCAACGCTTTGTTTGAAGAGGATGAAAACGGCAACTATTTTCATCGTTTACGATTAAAACAGACCACCTTTGATAGAATGCAACGAGAGCGTCTGCTGTTTGATGAGAATGATCTGGAGGACAGACACGATATTAGTTATCATTACACACCTTACGACTTTGATAGCACGAATGAACGCGAAATCTTTGAAACGATTCTGACAGAACTTAATATTTCTGAGCACGATGTGAAGATGTTCTTGTTTACCGGTGGAATTAAAGATGTCCGAAAGACCGATTTTCATTTTCAATATAAAGGTGTTGACGGTATTTATTACAATTACTTTCCTGATTTTGTGATTGTAAAAAAAGGTGCGGGCAAATTTTATATCGTTGAAATCAAATCTAAAGAAGAACGTAATGACGCAAATGTAAAGAGAAAACGAAAAGCCATTGAACGGTTGAAAAACAATCAGCCAGACAAACATTTTGAATATAATATAATCTATACAGAGGGTGCGCTTTTGAGAGAGAATCCTGATTTGCATGCAGTTCTCACCTGGATTAGAAACGATGAAAACTCTCGACTCTATAATCATGGAAGTTCGTAATAAATGGAGGAGACAGAATGAAAATAAAACCAGTTAAAGGTAGGCCGATGCTTAGTTGGGTCGGTAAACACCCGATAAATAAGGTTGAGTATTACCCGGCTCAGCTCGTGGAAACCTATGGTGTATCAGAAGACAGTGTTGCAGCTGCACCGAAATTCACGGATTTTAAGGATGGTCCTAACCTCGTATTCAGCGGAGACAATAAAGAGATTCTTTCTAACCTACTTGTACAAGGGTTCGGCGGTGAAATTGACCTTATTTACATAGATCCACCGTTCGCTAGTGGTGCGAAATATGTTCGGAAAGTCGCATTACGCGGAAAAAAGGAGAAGTTGGAGGCGGAAGGATACACTATTGGTGAACAGATACAATACAATGACATTTGGGCAAACGACAACTATCTGCAGTTCATGTATGAACGTCTTATCTTGATGAGTGAATTATTATCAAGAAAAGGTTTAATCTATCTGCATTGTGATCCTACTATGAGTCATTCTCTGAAATTAGTAATGGACGAAGTTTTTGGCTTAGAGCAGTTCCAGAATGAAATAATTTGGGCATATCGCACCGGTGGAGCTAGTAAGGGTGCCTGGCCTCGGAAACATGATGTCATACTTTTTTACTCTAAATCAAGTGAATTTACACATCATGCCTTGCAGGAACGGATCTATTACGAAAAACCATTTTTTAATGAACAAGTAGATGATGAAGGTCGTTATTTTGCAGATGTATATATTAGAGATATTTGGAACGACATTAAGCCGGTTATCAACGTGTCAAAGGAACGGACAGATTACCCGACCCAGAAGCCTGTCGCACTTCTTGAACGCATCATATCAGCCTCAAGCGACGAAAATTCTATCGTCTTGGATTGCTTTGCTGGATGTGGGACAACCGCTGCTGCTGCTGAAAAACTCGGTAGGCGTTGGATCGTGTCAGACATTAACAAAGGCGCGATACAGACAACAATGAAACGGATACAGACATGTATTGAAGCCCCTCGAGAAATTGCCCACTACCGAGTGAATAACTACGATGTCACAAAAGAACTTGAACTTACTAATATTATTTTTGAGGGGTATGGTGTAGAAAGAGATACAAGAGACCTATTTTTCAATGGCACGTTAAACGGAACACTTGTAAAAATCGTTGATTTGAATAAACCGCTCACACCGTTGAACATTCAACTTATCAAGGACGAACTTGATAACCGTCCAAATGAAGAACGCGACATCACGGTGTTTTGTAATGGTAGTAATATTGAAATTCAATCGGAACTTGACAATGAATATCAGCAACGCTTGGTTAACAGGTTCTTTATTCGTGATATTGGGAGTGAAGGCATCACTACATATCAACAAGCAATGGCAAATGTTAATTTTCACAGAGACGGACAGAACGTCAAAATTACCATTACAGAGTACATCAGTCCAACAATCTTAAAACGCTTAGACAAGGATCGCAGCATTTTTGACGAACATATTGATGATTCTCGCGCACAGATTGATTGTGTGTTGATTGATACAGACTATACGGCAGAACATTTCAAGATAATTGAAAGTGATGTTCCAGAGAATCCCAAAGATTTAATTCAGGGAGAATATACTGTGGAGTTGCCTCATACGGATGCACGCGTTGCAGTGAAGATTATTGACGTACTTGGTGAAGAAACCATTAGAATAGGATAATACTAATTGGTGGTCGTGGCAGTTAGTTTCTACCACAACGAACTCACACATATCCTTTTGCTCGGATTTATTAAGAATTACTAACCAAGAATTACTAACCTACTCAAGGAAAGACCTCAATAGAATGGGGTCAACAATAAGATGGAAATCCTCAACTATTATTTACCACCACGTATAGAATTCGGTGTAGGGGCAATTGCCAACTTACCAGCACATGTCAAAACACTCAATGGTAAAAAACCCTTCATCGTCAGCGATTCTGGTATCCAAGAAATAGGGATATTGTCACAAGCCATTACCCCGATCAAGAATGCAAACATACCTTACGCAATCTATATAGACATTGAACCGAACCCGACAGATATGAGTACCATACAGGGGGCAGAAATCTACAAGAAAGAAAGGTGTGATCTGGTCATCGCCGTAGGGGGCGGCAGCGTTATGGATGCTGCAAAGGCGATACGGATTCTGGTAACACACGAACCCCCACTGGAACCTTACTATGCGGGTTCAGGTGGAGCAGAAAGAATCCGTGAGGATATGCCACCCTTAATATGCATTCCAACAACTGCGGGGACAGGAAGTGAAGTTTCTCAAGGAGCGGTCATAACTGATACTTCACTAAAGACAACAGATAGATGGCGAAAACGCGCGATCGTCACACGCTATAATATGGCTAACATCGCCCTACTGGACCCTACACTTACCGTGAAGATGCCACCGCAATTAACAGCTGCAACAGGTATGGACGCTATCACACACGGCATAGAGGCTTATGTCGCAACAAAATATCACCCCATATCAGAAGGGGTGGCGTTGCAAGCATTGAAGATTTTAGGCACGAATATCCGAACAGCGTACCATAACGGAAATGATATAGGAGCAAGAGGAGAGATGCTGTTCGCATCGTGTATGGCAGCTTTCGCATTTCAGAAAGGTCTCGGTGCAGTACATTCAATTGCACACCAACTATCAACTGAGGCACCTATCCCACACGGTGTTGCAAATGCTATTCTATTGCCACCTGTCATGACGTTTAATCTGCCAAACGTTATTGAAAAGTATGCTGTTGTTGCGGATGCTTTGGGGGTTAATATTGAAGGGATGACCAAGAGTGATGCTGCACATGCCGCGATTGATGAAATCCGAAAGTTGAACAGAGAACTGAATATACCTACGGGACTCGGCGAAGCGGGTTTAGACAGAGAGAAAATGCCGAAACTGGCAGCGGATGCAATGCTGGATCATTGTCATAAGTTTAATCCGAGACCGTGTTCTGAACAGGATATGCTAAATTTGCTGCAAGAGGCGTTTTAGGTTGTATTCGTAATATACAGGCACAAACTAAGGTGAAAGATCAATCGGTACAATCCATCCTTTAGTATCAGCGGGAAGATATTTGTTGTCTCTCAGATACTCGGATGTATGCCATATACAAAGACTTTTTCCATCCGGCATCCAGACTATAGAAGCGAGTTCCATTGATGTCCGAGCAATTGCATACATCTTATAAGTATCTAAGTCATACACCCACACTTTCCACTGAAGTCCTGCACAATCTTCACGTTCAGCAAATGCTAATAACCTACCCTGTGTGATGTTTGTTGGTGCCCACGCAGGCATCGTGTGTTTAAGAACCTGATGTTTTACTTGTTGTTTTAATGTGCTGTCATCCGTTGCGGAAGTCTTGTAGGGGTTTAAATGGAGGCGTTTATCATAAACGGGATCGGAACGACTACCCCCTGACAACACATAAGCAAGATATGTCTGATCTGGCGACCATCGGATTTGACGGATATATTGATGCTGAGTCGGGATCTGTTCCAACCGATCACCTTCAACACTTTGAAGACGTATCCCCGCATAAGGAACCGATGTGTTACCCACTTCATGCTCATAAACTATATTGAAAGCTAAAATACTCCCATCCCTGGACCAAGAAGGCGGCTGTAGAAAAACATAAGTATAGAGAGGCTTTTTGAATGGCACTCGTGCAACCATCCTACCACCACTCCCATCACTGTTAATCAGATATACAAAGTCAATCCCCCCACGTCCTATGATGTCCCGTCTCCTGAAAGCCAATTGATTTGCAGTAGGCGACCATGCGGGTGCTTTCCCTTTAACAATTTTCTTAACCCTTCCCAACTCCCAATCAGCGGTATAGATATAGCGTTCATTATCTTCATTAACTTCAAAAGCGATCAGACGGTTATCCAGTGACCATGATACATGCGGATTGTAAAATATACCTTCATATAGTTTCTTGCTCTGCTTACTTGTTCGGTCCATAATCCAGAGTTCACTTGCTTTCCAATAACTTCCACTTAGGTCTGTCCTTTTTAGCACTGCAACAAGTTCACCGTTGGGACTCCAGTAGGGATATTCTGCACCTTCAACGAGATGTAATACCCGCGGTGTTTTGCAATAGTTCGTATTGAACATTATTCCTTGAGTATCTTCAAATTCTCCGAAGTCATTGCGATTTAACCAGGCATTCTCCCGGTTTGGTAATTCAACCTGATACCTTTTTTCTGTCGTATTGACAATCGGTAATTCTGTGCCATCATTAAGCCGAAGTATTGCTGAAACATCCTCCTGTTCAGCAAAAACAGGTACATTGTCTCGGGTGACGATGCCACGTTGTCGTTCATCTGCTGTTACAGGTGGTCTATCTGTCCGATTTGAAAAGGCGTAGATTGTTCCGTCCAAAGATGTTGCATAGAGGTAGCTGTCGGAGATGGCAGGTGCAGCACTAATTGGGCCTCTTACCTGATAAGACCATGATTCTGATTTAGTCCCTGTTTCTGTTTTAGAATCTACATTGAAAGCATGTATTTTGCCATTTCTTGCACCGATGTACGCAAAACCATTTGCAATAACCGGATAACTATCACTCCCTTCAGTATATCCACGCCACAGGCTCTCATTGGACTGTGGCATAATAGGACGAAACACACCATTTACACAGCCGTAGTCATTCCCATCAATTCTGATACGACTATTCCGTAGGGATTTCATTTTACCATGCATTGCATCCAGAAGATAAATCCGTGAGGGAAAAGAACCGATGTAAACAGTTCCACTAGAAACAACTGGAGCTGCATCTATCCATCCTTCTGTTTTGAATTCCCAGAGTTTTTCTCCTGTTTCGGCATTCAGTGCATAGCATTTACTATCGCGTGTGCAGAAATACACGCGTCCACCTAATGCGACTGCAGAAAAACGGATAGCACTGCCAGCATCATAGACCCATTTGGTTCCCCAGGTTTTGGCATCTAATGCATACAACCTGCCGTCGGACGATCCGATATAGACGACTTCATTAACAACTATGGGGGATGCTTCTATGGGACCTCCAGTCTTAAACTTCCATACTAGGTGGAGAGGCGGTTTAAGCTGTTGGTCAGGACTTCTACCAGAAAACATCAGATCATTCATATACATGTGCCAGTCTTCATCACGGGGTGGGGAGATAGGCGCGGCAATTTCAGGTGTTTTAGAAGGTGAGGTTGGAGAGTCTTGTTGCTTATCTGATGGATTACAAGCAAAAAAAAGACAGAGGACGATTGAGAAGAATATAACGGACAAAACAGTGTTGATTCTTGATTGAGACATAGTAAAAGACAGACTGTTATACCAGATTAACGCGATTCAACTCGGTAGGTGCAATTTCCTTATCACACCGATTTTAAAATATAGTGGACTTCAGAATTAATGATACACTCTACAACAAATATAGTGGACTTCAGAATTAATGATACACTCTACAACGAGCGAGGAGACCTCGCCCCTACGCGGGGTGATCTTTGTAAATGTGTATATGTCTCATTAATTTGCCACTTTACTATAAAACAAGATATATCCTGTTAATTTGGTATTAGATAGGGTGAATTAATGAAGTAACGAAAATCCGTTACCACTAATATAACATGTTGCCACACATAAGTCAACTTTTCTTGAAATTGTGTACAATCTGTGTTACAATTTGATTTTCATAAAGCACATTTTCATAAAGCACATCATGCAAATCGCAAAGCCTTATGCTATACGGTGAAAAAATGGATAAGTTATTGACAGAAGTAGACGCAGAGATAGTTGAAATCGTGTCAAATGATTTGTCACGTCAACAAGATAGTCTGATGTTGATTCCATCGGAAAACTATGCTAGTCGCGCTGTTATGGAAATTCAAGGGAGTATCTTAGCGAATAAGTATGCTGAGGGTTACCCGGGTGAGCGTTACTATAACGGTTGTGAGTTTATGGATAGTGTGGAATCCCTTGCTATTGAACGCGCAAAGTCACTCTTCGGTGCTGAGCATGTGAATGTTCAACCCCACGCAGGTACACAAGCAAATATGGCAGTTTATCATGCTCTACTTGAACCGGGTGATACGATTATGGCGATGGCACTCAGCCACGGTGGGCATCTCAGCCACGGCGATAAGGTTAACTTTTCTGGATGCTACTACAATGTCGTTCCGTATGGTGTAGATGCTGACACAGAACGTATCGACATGGAGGTAGTTGCAGGACTGGCATCACAGCACCGTCCGAAAATGATCGTTGTCGGTGCTACTGCCTATCCACGACAGTTTGACTTTTCTGAATGGAAAGAAATCGCTGATTCTGTGGGAGCTTATCTGTTGGCAGATATTGCACACATTGCTGGACTCATTGCGGGTGGTGTTCACCCTAATCCTGTTCCCTACAGCGATGTTGTTACGACGACGACACATAAGACTTTACGCGGTCCTCGGGGAGCAATGATCATGTGTAAATCTGAACATGCGGATAAGATTGATCGTGCTGTTTTCCCCGGTTTACAAGGGGGGCCATTCCTGCACACGATTGCTGCAAGAGCAGTGGCATTTAAAGAAGCAAGCGAACCCGAATTTAGAACATATCAAGAACAGATTGTAAACAATGCGAAAGTACTCGCTGAAAGATTGATGGAGAACGGTTTCCGTTTGGTGAGTGGTGGTACTGAAAACCATCTGATGCTGTTAGACCTAACGACTAAATACGAAAAATTAAGTGGCAGACAAGCAGCTGATCACCTTGAGGATGCTGGTATTATTGTGAATAAAAACAGCATACCCTTTGACAGACGAAAACCCAGGACGACAAGCGGAATCCGACTCGGCACACCGATGGTTACAACCCGCGGAATGAAAGAAGATCAAATGTGGATTATCGCTGATTTTATCACTGAAGTACTTGAAAACAGACTGAAAGGATCCGTGAAAAAAGGCATACGAGCAAAGGTCAAAGAATTCTTAACACAATTTCCGATATATGAGTATCTAAAGTAGGTACACTAACGTGTGTTGTAAACGGAAACAGTAAAAAAAATTGGACTATAAAGAGGCACTTACCTACATTGATAAATTCATAGACTATGAGAGAAGTCCAAACTTTTCAAGACAGGCGAGACTTTATAACCTGAATCGCATTTCACTGCTGTTAGATCTGCTTGGGAATCCACATGACAGACTAAGGATCGTACACGTTGCAGGAAGTAAAGGAAAGGGATCTACGTCAGCACTCATCGCTTCGGTTTTAACACATGCCGGTTTTAGGACCGGTTTATTTACGTCACCACATCTCATAACACCACGTGAACGTTGTCGGATTGATGATGAGTTTATATCGGAAACAGACATTGCTGGTTATATTGAAAAGTTAAGACCTGCTATTGAGACAGTCACAAACAGCGAATTCGGACAGGTTTCTTTTTTTGAAATTTACACAGCACTCGCTTTTACCTATTTTGCCGATAAAGCAACCGATTTTGCGGTAATTGAAGTCGGTTTAGGGGGTAGACTTGACGCAACCAACGTCGTATTACCCGTAACAACTGTTATTACACAAATAGGGTTGGAACACACCACTATTTTAGGAGAAACTTATACTGAGATCGCTCGTGAAAAAGCAGAGATTATCAAAGATAGTTGTCCAATTGCATTAGCCCCCCAACATCCTGAGGTACAAGCAGTGATTGAAAGCGTTGCAGACGCACGTAATGCTTCAATCGTTCAAGTAAAAGATTTTGAAAAACGGTGCACTGAACAGTCAGTTGCTACGCTCGTTAGAAATTCAGAAGGTATTCCAATAGGACAACGATTTAACGTAAAGACCCATACTGAGTGTTATGACCGACTTACCTTGCCACTACTTGGACAGCACCAACATGGGAATGCAATGACCGCTATTGCAGCAATCGAATGTCTAAAACATGAAGGATTTATAGTATCAAAAGAGAGCGTTTATGCGGGTTTCAAGAACGTTCAGTGGGATGGAAGAATCCAACGTGTCATGTCTTCACCAACGGTTGTTCTTGATGGTGCACACTCACCTATTTCTTTTAGTGCGTTACGTCGTGCAATTTGTGAAAGTTATCGTTACACACAAGCGACTTTTATCGTTAGTATCATGAGAGATAAGGATTTAGTTGAAATTGGCAATATCATATCACAAATTGCTGATTCTATAATAATCACTCAGGTTACCGGAAACCCGCGTGTAATACCTGCGGAAATAATTAAAAATGCATGGTCAGGTATATTTAACAAGATCACAACATATCCAACGCCTGAAGAAGCAATTTCAACTGCTTTGTCCCGCGCGAGTCCAACTGACTTAATTTGTGTAACGGGTTCACTTTACCTTGTGGGAGAAGCATTGGACTTCTTCATCAGAAATCACAATTTAAATATGGAAAAGCAACATATAAAGAGAGGTTATTCATGCGTGAAATCAACTGTAAAAAAAGGTGGTTAAATTGGAAGTTTCTTTTAGTTGTCCTCACTATTTTACCCATCCTAAGTTTAGCCACCGAAGTTTTTGCTCAAACAGACACTCATCCTGCTATACCTTCTGTATGGTGGATTTCCCCAATCGGTGCAATTATTGCTTTAGTTTTTGCATTCTATTTCTATCGTTCTGTAATGAAACAGGACGAAGGAAATGAGACGATGCGTGACATTGCACAATCGGTCAGAGAAGGTGCGATGGCGTATCTCAGACAACAGTATAAAGTTGTTGGTATAGTTTTTGCTGTTCTCTGTCTAATCTTTATTTTTATGGCTTTTGTTCTTGATGCACAAAATAGAGTCGTCCCATTCGCCTTTCTCACCGGTGGTTTCTTCTCAGGTCTATGCGGTTTCTTGGGAATGAAAACAGCCACAAATGCTTCCGCCCGAACGACAAGTGCGGCGATGAAAGGTCTCAACGCGGGTTTAAAGGTTTCATTCCGTGCTGGTGCGGTTATGGGTTTGATAGTTGTTGGGTTTGCACTGCTTGATATTACCGGTTGGTTTCTTATTCTCTATTATCTTTTCCCGAAGATACTCCCTGGTTTTTTAGAAGAGATGAATCCGCTTCCACAGATTACGGTGATTATGTTAAGTTTCGGTATGGGAGCATCAACGCAAGCACTTTTCGCTCGTGTGGGTGGCGGTATCTATACAAAGGCAGCAGATGTTGGTGCTGATCTTGTTGGTAAAGTTGAAGCAGGGATACCGGAGGATGATCCCCGCAATCCTGCTGTCATTGCCGATAATGTTGGGGATAATGTTGGGGATGTGGCTGGCATGGGTGCCGATCTATACGAGTCTTATGCCGGTTCAATCCTCGCGACAGCTGCCCTCGGTGTTGCTGCGGTTGTCGCTTTACCAGATACAGTCCTTACAGCCTTAGGGTTTACATCTATTGAACTCCAATTAAGATATCTATCAGCACCGATGATAATCGCTGGTATCGGTGTGATACTGTCTATTCTGGGTATCTATCTGGTGCGCACGAAAGAGGGCGCAACGATGAAGCAGTTGATGGGTTCCCTGAATCTCGGTATCAACGGCAGTGCTTTCGGCATAGCGATATTAGCACTCCCTGTCCTAATTATCCTTGATATCCCTAACAAGTGGCAAGTATGGATAGCAATCGTAGCAGGTTTGATAGCAGGTTTGATCATTGGCAAAGTCACAGAAATATTTACCTCTCACGACTATAAACCTACGCGGGCAATAGCCAAACAGGCAGGGACGGGACCGGCGACAGTCATCATAGAAGGTATTGCTGTCGGTATGGAATCCACTGCTATTCCTGTTGCCACGATTATCGGTGCAGTCGCGATTAGCTACTACCTACCGGGTAATGCTTTTGACGAGTTTCAACCTTTGATGGGTCTTTACGGTGTAGGTATTGCTGCTGTCGGCATGCTCGCAACACTTGGAATTACACTTGCTACAGATGCCTACGGTCCCATTGCAGACAACGCTGGTGGAAACGCTGAAATGGCTAATCTTGATGAAAGTGTCAGGGGACGAACAGATCAGTTAGATGCGCTCGGTAATACGACTGCTGCAACGGGGAAAGGTTTTGCAATCGGTTCAGCAGCTTTGACAGCACTTGCACTCTTGGCAGCCTACCTTGAAGAAATTAGATACGGATTAATACACTTAGCAGGTAAGGAAGAGTTGGTAATTGAAGGTGAAGGGACAGTTGAGACACTGAAGGTCACGGTTAGTCAATTCATGGATTATTACAACGTCACGCTGATGAATCCGCAAGTATTGATAGGTCTGTTCATCGGTTCTGTCATGGCATTCTACTTCTGTGCATTGACGATGAAAGCTGTGGGACGCGCGGCAGGTGCTATGGTTGAGGAGGTTAGACGTCAATTTAGAGAAAAACCGGGTATCATGAAAGGTGAAGAAAAACCTGATTACGCGCGATGTGTCGCTATTTCTACTGCTGGCGCACAACGTGAGATGATTTTTCCATCACTTATCGCTATTGTGGTGCCTGTAGCAGTCGGTCTGTTATTCAACGTCGCAGGTGTACTCGGTCTCCTTGCAGGCGGATTAGCAACAGGTTTCGTATTAGCGATCATGATGGCAAACGCTGGTGGTGCTTGGGACAACGCTAAAAAGTTTATTGAAGAAGGAAGCCACAAAGAGGAATACGGTGAAAAAGGGTCTGAACAGCACAAAGCAACCGTGGTTGGAGATACGGTCGGTGATCCTTTCAAAGATACCTCCGGTCCTTCGCTGAATATCCTCATTAAACTAATGTCTATGGTATCTGTCGTCTTTGCCGGTCTTATCGCAAAATATGGTGATGTTTTTAGCAGCTGGCTTGGAATGCAGTAATTGGACAGATGGGCTAAATGCATAAACACTATTTGGGAGATAATCAGATGAACCCTGTACAAGCAATTGTATTCTGTTTCGCTCCACTATTTATGCTCATATTGGGATGTGAACAAGTTCAGAATTCCATGAAAGCAGATCCCGATAATACGACTGTATCGATTTCCGCTGATGATGTTGATCATGTTGACATACCTCTTACGGGGACGGTTGTGATTGGTGAGGCAGACGATAGATTTGGAAACGATGATTTCGCTTTAAATTCTGCCATGATAGTTGAGGATACATTACAAATTAGTGTATCCTATAGTGGCGGTTGTAAGGCTCACAAATTCACTTTGATTGTATCAGACCAGTTTCTTGAATCATTTCCTGTTCAACTCAGTGTTTCAGTTGTGCATAATGCAATGGGTGATACGTGTGAAGCCTATCCAACCGAAAACTATAACTTTGATCTCACACCGATTAAAACCATGTATCAGAATGCCTACAGACAGGATACGGGAACGATTGTATTGAACCTTAAAGACTCTCCTCAAGAACTTCGGTACACTTTCTAAGAATCTCCATGCTACGGCAGATGTTCCATTGATATGCACCACTCAGGAAGTTAACATGTCTGATACACCACTACATTACAAAACCATAACCGAATTATCTAAGTTAATATCTTCAAAAGCACTCTCACCTATTGAACTTACTGCTGCACTGTTGCAGCGGATTGATCAACATGATGGTCATTTAAAGAGTTATGCGACAGTAATGAGTGAGCATGCAAGAGATGCAGCAAAGATAGCAGAACAGGAAATTACATCAGGTAAATATCGTGGTCCGTTACACGGCATTCCGATCGGAGTCAAAGATCTCTGTTTCACTAAAGGTGTCAGAACAATGGGGGGTGCTAAAGTACTGAAGGATCATATTCCGGACTACAACAGTACTATCGTGAAGAGATTGAAAGATGCAGGGGCAGTTTTACTTGGTAAACTAAACTTGACAGAAGGTGCAATGGGTGGGTATCATCCTGAATTTGATATTCCGATCAACCCTTGGAATCCTGAAAGGTGGACAGGTTCATCCTCAAGTGGTTCTGGTGTCGCAACGGCTGCCGGTTTATGTGCTGGTTCTATTGGAAGTGATACAGGCGGTTCAATTCGGTTTCCATCCGCGGCATGCGGTATCGTTGGATTAAAGCCTACTTGGGGACGAGTCAGTAGATACGGAGTGCTCCCGCTTGCCGAATCAATGGATCATGTCGGACCTATGACACGAAGCGTAACAGATGCAGGTATTCTGTTAGAAGCAATAGCAGGCTATGACCCAAATGATCCGACTTCTCTCCCACATTCGGTTCTAAACATGATAGGAGGTATTGACAAAGGTGTCAAAAACGTACGTATTGGTTTTGATGAAGACTTTGTCACCAACGATGTTGACACTGAACTTGCTAAGGCAGTTTGTGATGGCGTAGCATTACTAGAAACATTAGGCGCAAAAAACCTTAAAGTGCAGATTCCTGATATGGATGAATATGTGCTGTCATGGCCCACCATCTGTTCTGCAGAGGCAGCTGCAGCACATTCCGCTACGTACCCATCCCAACGGAATTCCTACGGGCCTTGGTTCCGAGGATGGTTGGATATGGGATCACAGGTAACAGCTTCAGACTATATTGAAGCAAGCAAATTAAGATCTGAATGTACGGGACATCTCAAGAAGGTTTTTCAAGATATTGATGTGTTGGTATGTCCATCCATGTCTGCCCCACCCCATGTCGTAACAGCAGCAATGTTATACGGACCCAAAGAGACAAGACCAGCAAATTTTCAGAGATGGACAGCACCTTTTGATTACAATGGCGCGCCGACTTTATCTGTACCGTGTGGTATGAATAGTGAAGGCTTACCGTTGAGCATACAGTTTGTAGGGAAACACTTGTCCGAACCGTTATTATGCCAAATTGGACATACATATCAACAGGCAACGTCTTGGCATCAATTCCATCCTGCTATCTAATTGGTGGTACCTACGATTGCTGAAAAACCGTCGGGTACGTTTCGGGTGCATAATCTACAAGTGTTTCACGGTAGGTAGCGGTTCCATCAGGATCGAGATCGTAAGCTAGTAGTGCCATGCGTCCAATATAAGTAGTTAATTCATCTGGCAAATTACGGAATGAACCGCTATCGTTGCTGCCAATATACAGTGTCTTTTGGTCAGGTGAGATGGCGATTCCGTTGGGTTTGCCGGAATCTGCAACGACGAGATGTACTGAACCATCTGTATCAATCCGATAGACCCCCATGACCGGTTGTTCAATAAGTTCATGTCCAACATAGCGCGGGTCAGTAAAGTAGATGCGTCCGTTTTCATCTATCGTCAGATCGTTTGGTGAATTGAAGGGTCTACCTTCATATAAACCTGCGATAATGTCGCTTTTACCCGTTTTCATATCAGTTCGTGTTATCCGTCTACCGCCAAAATCGGCACCTTCTGCTATCACTAAACGACCTTGAGCATCAAACTTCATTCCGTTTGACATCCCACTGGGTGATCGGAAGGTAGTTGTTTGACTTGTGTCGGGATCATATCTTATGATGTGTCCTGCTTGCATATCCGCTTCGTGTGTGAAGGTAATGTCGCTGAAATAGACCGTTCCATCAGGAGCAACAGTAGGTCCCTCTGTAAAGTGTGCGTCGTTGAAGACTGGAAGAATACTATCATATCCGTTTGATACACACCACAAACCGCTTATCCTGAAAATCCTATAATCCTGTAAATCTTGGTTCAGAAAAAAGAAATCAAACCAAAAGCATAACGCTGATCTTCACAACAGAATTACCGCACATCAAACCCAAAAAATCCGCGTAATCTGTGTAATCCGAGTAATCCGCGATTCAGACAGATAAGTGACAGAAACTTTACACACCTAAACAAGAATTTTAATTTGACAACTTAATGCATTCTTGGTATAATTTTCATATTATACCAAAAGTATGGACAATTCGTGCTTTGTCAAAGTTGAGGTTTCAAGGGATTGCGGATTTTCCATAAGTTTCAGATGCTCACACAACTCTGAAATAAATTCCGCACTCAAGTTGAGTGTTATGTGTTTTGAGAGGACCCGTTGCTGCTATACAACAAATGGGATACTGTGATATAAATTGGGTTACACTAGTTTTTAAACAATCTACTGGCAATGCAGACATTGTAACATACCCTATGTACAAAACCACAGACTGTTACTAAAGAAATAGATTAAGTTTTCGAACAAAACTTAGAGTCAATTCGTATGAAGAAAACTAACAACAAGTTTTCAGATAAGCAGCATATTTTACTAACGAGCCTGGGAACACGAGTATTTGGGAATACTACATATAAGTGGAAAGATGCAGAAGCGACCGCGGATCTCGCGCCATTGGCATTAATGGAGTTGTTTGGTAACCTTAACTTATCCATACCTAATCGCTTTATCGCTGTGGTTACGGAAGGTGCTAAGGACACCACATGGCCGGTTTTTCGTGATTGGGTTTTTAGCAACCATAGGATCGAAGCAGAATCTATTCCTATTGATGACGGCCGTAACAGCGACGAAATTCGCAAAATTCTTCAATCTGTTGCCGATCCTCAATATATTCCGGAAGGTGCCGAACTTACACTTGATGTCACACAAGGTTTCCGACACTTCCCATTCATTTTCTATGCCTTGGTGCTATACCTTAAGTCGCTTCGCGGTGTAAATATCCGTGGTGTCTACTACGGCATGGCTGAAGGAATACCGCAAGATGCCCCCAAACCCATTATCGATCTACAGCCGCTACTTGAGTTGCCAGAATGGTTCTATGCTGTGCGGATGTTTCGCGACCAAGGAACAACTATGCCAATGGCGCAACTCCTTCAACCCTTAGCGGACACGCTGAAGAATGAAACAGGACAACTATTCAAATCCGGTGACAGGGAAGCAGGTCAGAGACTTTCAACGCATACCAGACAAATTAAAAAATCTGTTAATCGGCTAACAAATTATGCATTTGCCTATGAGTCTGCTTTGCCTCTGGAATTGGGAAAAGCGAGTAAAGAACTCATTGAAGCGAGTAAAGAACTCATTGATTCAATTCATAGATCGACCATAGATAGTGTAGGTCTTCCGCCGCTATTTGCGGAACTGAATGGAGCGATCGTTACCGCCGCAGAAAAATCGGCATTTGGAAAACGTCCGAACCGCGGGAATTGGAAACCAAACGTTGTTTTAGATGCGGACGAGTTGGAACGTCAAGCGCGCATGATTGATATTTACTTAGATCGGGATCAACTGTCTTTAGGGGTAGGTTTGATGCGCGAGTGGGTGGTCTCTTGGGCAATTTGGAAGTCAGGAAACAACACAGATATTAAAAATTGGGTGGATCACCAAAAAGTGCGCTGGCGGTATAAGGATAGACTCGGTGCTATCGCAGCTTTTAGCAAAAATGATGCCTTCAAATCCATTATCACACCTGAAAAATTAGCATTTGGGAATTTTTGGCATCAGTTGGGGGATGCACTCCGTAATTTTCTGCACCATCACGCGATGCGTGTAGACGCATTTGAAAAAACTCCGAAATCCCTTCAAGGGGTTCGGACTTTCTGGAACGATTTGAGACGCGGCAAAACCGAACTACCACCGTTGGGTGGTAGTCGTGGAAAGTTGCTGATCTCGCCGCAGGGAACACGACCAGGTGTTCTGTTTTCAGCATTGAAGGTTACACACCCCGCTGATACTATAGTCATTTGTTCATCGGCATCTGTCAGCAGTATCGCTGATGCCGCCTCTCATGCATCCTTTGCGGGGAAGACTGAGTCAATTAAGTTGGACGATCCACATGGAGGTTTTGATGAAATTGTGAAGGCAGTGGATCAGGTTCGCCACTATCTATTGGAGGCTGACGAGGTTGTTGCCAATATGACAGGTGGTACAACACTGATGGGCATTATCGTGCAGCAGCTGGTTGAGGAAGCACAAAAGTTGGATCGACCGGTACGACGCTTCGTTTTGATTGACCGCCGCCCCCCGGAACAGCAAGATCAGGATCCATTTGTTGTAGGCGGCTGTCATTGGCTTGATAACTGAAATAAGTAGAAAGGATATGTCTGCATTATGGCAGGTGAGACATTTGTCATTGTAATTGACACCCCGTCCATCAAAAACTATGTATTCGGT
The DNA here is from genome assembly GCA_965208245.1 of Candidatus Poribacteria bacterium. Lineage (GTDB taxonomy): Bacteria > Poribacteria > WGA-4E > WGA-4E > WGA-3G > MSPOR6. The sequence goes on along the minus strand of OZ242325.1, from coordinate 2,152,714 downwards.
ACGGACCCCTTGAATGAGGTCCGGGGTGCAAGTGATTGGCTGGATAAACTCAATCAATATGAGATGAAACAGTGCTTGGTTGACCGACTCGGTGTGGATCATGTAGAATGCGTTTATGCAAACGGTGGTTCGGCACAGTTCCTAATTCACAAGTCTGAGGAGATTGATGTAAAGGCAGCTTGTAATGGTATGGTTCAACATATTCGCGAGCAAACTGGCGGTGAAGTGGGAGTCGTTTACGGCATCGCACCACTCAAAGAGGAAGTTGCTTATCCTGAGGCAGTGCGCATGGCACATTTTCAACTGCGTGGGCAGCGTGAATTCGCAACCTATCAGCGCAATACCAGTCTAATACCAATTATGAAGGAGTGTGAATCTGCCTCATATCTACCAGCCGCTTGTATTCATACTGATGGCGATATATTGTCTCATGCTAGTTACGAAAAAAGACAACACGGCAGTGATGCGCGTCAGCACGGACTCTGGTCGGCGTGGATGCAGCACATCGCGGATACAGTGCAATCATGGCCATCAAATGAATATTGGAATAAACTGCGGTGTGAGAGTCTGACAAATATAGGGAATTCCTCCGATTGGGGTGGATATATTGGGATCATTTATGCCGATGGGAACGCCATGGGCAAAATTGTCAAAACATTGGATTCATCAGAAACATACCGACAATTCAGTAGAATCGTTGATGAAAGCATTCGAGAAGCATGCTTCACTGCGCTCAATGAAGTTTCCGAATTCGAAATTAATAATGTGCAAGAAACACTCAGGAGTCAAAAACCTTTTGAGTCATTGCCAGTTGATATTTTACTCCTCGGCGGCGATGACTTGTTGGTAGCTTTGCCAGCTGACCGAGCACTTGATTTTGCACAGAAGGCAACAGAAACATTTCAGTGCCGAACACAAGAGAAGATCAATGCGTTAAAAGATAAAAACACACAAAGATTCTTCTATGATCAGGTTGGCTATGAAGGTTTCACGATTTCCTGCGGCGTTGCTATTGCCAAAAGCAATTACCCGTTTTATCTATTACTGGACCTTGCAGAGGAGTTGCTGAAGAATGCAAAAAGAAAAGATAGCCTTTATTCTCATAGCGAAGCGGATGGATCTTCGCGCATTGACTTCCATGTGGTTGCTGGAGCAAACAGTTATGCCTTAAAACAGGTGCGTGAGGAAACTTATCTGGTGAAAACGGGATCGACGGACCCACGCACGCTCCGCCCCTTGTCTTGTCAGCAATTAGAACAGTTGCGCGAGAATGTTGGAGATCTACGAAAAGCTGGGTTCCCACACAGCAAATTGTATGAACTTCAAACAGCAGCACTATTGTCGAATCGCAATCAAACATCCATACGTATTCAAGAGGTTTTCGCGCGATGCAGGCATGGAGAGGATCGTCCTCAGCGGCGTGTCTTGTGGGAATCCATTGATCGTATGTGCCCAGAAGGATATGATTTTGATTTTCCATGGTTTAAAAAGGACGATCAGCGTTTGTTGTGTGTCGCCGATTTGGTTGATGCCTACCGTTTATTCCCTAAGTAGGAAGGAGTTGATATATGGAACCTCAACGTATAGATTTGTACTACGAGATTGTTTGGAACGGACGTTGGCACGTCGGCAGTGGCTATCAGTCCGCAGTTGCGGATCGATTGTTGCGGCGTATGGGCGGCGTTAAGGGAGATCCTTTTGTTCCGGGTTCACAGATCAAAGGCGTGCTGCGTTACCAATGTGAACAATTGGCTCTTGCCTTGGGATTTAAAGCAATTAACCCACATGCCGTTACAAAAGATGATGAACAGAATCTATTAGATCATTTTACCCCATTGGCGAACTCAGAACTCATCGTTGATCGTTTGTTTGGCAGTCGTTACCAAGGAGAATGCCTATTTGTGACGAATGCAATGCCTATTTCCTCTGATTCGGAAAACAAGGATGTTGTTCAGACACGAACTGCTATGGATCGGACCACGGGAACGGTTATGGAGCAGCATCTATTTACAACCGAACTCGTAGAAAGGAAAATAAACCTGCGCGGACAAATCCGGGGGCGGCATCCTGCTGGGGTCCTAACTCAAGATAATAATGGATTTCCGTATGAATATTCACTTTTGTTGTCTGCACTACCATTGGTTGATGCCCTGGGTGGGGACAAGAGTGTTGGTTTGGGACGATGTGATATTAAAATCGGTGAAGAGTCATTGTATTGGAACGGCTGCCCTATCTCATTGAATAATGTCCTTCAAGGTTTCCATGAAGTCATAAAAGAATTTGAAAGTGAAGATTTGAACGAGTGGATTAATAGTTTACGTGAGGAATCAAGGAACAAACATCATGAAAAAAATCCCAGTAACCGCAAAATTACTTACACCGATAGCGATCAAACGCGATCGGCAATCTGAACGTTCTGGAAGTGTGCGTTCCATATCTGGCACATCGGTTCGTGGTGCTTTGGCATCTATCTATTTGCAGCAGCATGGACAAGCAGATGATGATTTCAAACATCTATTTTTGAATGAAAGAGTTTGTCGTTTCGGTCCGTTGGATCCCGGTCCAGAAATATTTCCTTTGACAACTGCTTCTTGTAAGCGCGAAGGGATAAAGCACGCCTTGGTAGATCAGTTATGGTACCGGATCGCACAACATCATACGGGGGGAAACTTATCAGAAAATGCCGAAACTACATGGCGACAATGTGGGAAATGTGAGGCGGATTTGAAGGGACATAAGGGGTTTTGGCATGAAAACAACGGTCGCTTATCTGAGAATACCAGTGACAAGCACCATGTTGCAGCGCATGTCGGTATTGACCGTCATACCAACACCGCTGCAGAGTCTATATTATACACACTTGAGGCACTACTGCCCTCGTGTCAGGACAAAGATTTGTCAGGTTGGTTCATAGCGGACGATAAAGCATTCACAGTTCTAGAAACCCTCTTGGAAACCGAAGATTCCCGTATATCAATTGGACATCATCGCACACGAGGCTACGGAGATATCTGTTTACATTTAGGTGAACCTGCAGGTACAGAGAATTCGGCAGCGGAAAGAAATTGGGAACAGTGGAGCAGCGAATTGATTACATTTCTTAGATTATCTCCGTTTTCTGTTCCTGAAATCGATCCTGACGATTTCTACTTTAGCCTCTCGTTTCCTACCGGTGCTGTACTGATGGACCGTTTTCTGCGCTACACCATTGATCTTTCTGATATGATACCGTGGTTACCGGTGATACCTTCAGTTGATGCAGCATTTCCGATGAAAGTCCGCCCCACTCATCAACTGTCAACGGGAGGCACACTGCAGTGGGTAACGACTGTCACCAAACATGAGCGGTTACGCGGCTGGAACACAGCACACGGTTTACCACGGCAGGACGAATGGATGGTAGCCCGTGGGGCTGTTTATGTTTACTGCTTTAGCGGCACATACGAAGAACGATCGGCACTAATACTGCAACTCAAAACTTTATCCCAAGAAGGCGTGGGGTTAAGGCGAAATGAAGGTTTTGGGACGGTTCTCGTATGCAATGGGTTTCATCGTCAATATGCTAACCAATAGGAGGTAAATCGTGAACACCTTAAGTAATAAATTGATTCAGGAAGTCGATTCCTATATTGATAACAAGCATAAAACATTTCCTGAACTCGGTGATCGCTTTTTCGATGTATTTCGCTATGACAAAGAGAAAAATACCATCAGAGCACAAATCCGGAATCTTCAGCAAATTACTTGTTCCGCCACACGCTTTGCCGATATTGAAGATTTTGTAAAGAACCAAATGGGCAAAGAGGGCAAATCTAAACTGCAGTGGAGGAAGTTGGGAGACGAGGTCTTGGAAGAATTAAAGAAGTTACACGACACAAGCCAAGAACTTCATACGGATCCTGACAGCCAGATGGCTGTGCGGCTGCGACTCGCCCGAGGTTGGGTTCGGGCTGTCGTGAGTCAATACCTTTACCGGGTCGCTCGCGATCAAATGGAGGACAACACATGACACTTGTTGATTTGTTATCTGATACAGTCTACCGTCAACAGGCAATTAAACAGATCCATCAACTACTAGGTAGCAACAACCAATTTCCAGTTAAGTCCACACAGATTTATGGGCTTCGTCAAATCGCGAGGCAAGAACCGGAAAGAATCGGAGATTTTGCCGCCCATCAGAAACTACGCGCCCAAAGTAGGTATGAGGCAGAAAACGAAAAGAGTAATCCCAGGGATGAAGACTTGCAAAAGTGGGAAACCGAAATCAGTTTTTGGACTCTTGTGTCGAATTTGTGCGGGGACTTGCCTGATCACTGGTCTGTGAAAAAGGAGGGATGCACTTATCTTCCACAAGATCTTCGGAATGACAATTTGCGTGAGGTCCAAGGGACAACACAGCAAGAAAAACAGCAGATCCAACAGCATAATAATAGAATTAAAAAAGATCGACGAGAGTGGCTGAAAAAATGGGACAACGAACATATCCCAGCGTTTTTTGAGCGTTTCTGCACACATTGTTTGTACTGTATCGCGAAAGCCGAAATGGGCCAGTTGGCAAGTGCAAACGAGACTGACCAGTCTTCACAACAGAACCAAAGCAATAGCCAAGATGGAGGCACCATGCAGGCCGCCCTTCAACAAGTGAATCTCGTTGAATAATCGTTTCAAAACATAGGCTGAATCCTTCAAGGAAGTCTGATCTTAATAGGAGTAATGGTGATATGTTTCAGTTAAACGAAAAAGTTCGCCTCACAGCATCCCTTGTCTTTGATACGGCGTGGCATATCGGATCCGGTAAAGAAGGCGAAACCATGAGCGATTTGGGGGTGATGCTCACGACATTGGGGGAACCTATTCTCCCGGGATCCTCTCTGAAGGGGAAATTGCGAAGCACTTGTGAAACGCTGTCCCATGCTCTCGGACTGAGTGCTTGCCTGTTAAATAAGGCAGCGAGCGGCATCGATTGCATAAGTGATGTCAAGTACTACAGCGAAAGCGAAGTTCGGGAAGACTATCAAAATGCATTTAAACAAGGATTGGACGCTCGCCTTCAATGGATTGACAACCACACCTGTGATGTGTGCAAACTATTTGGTTCTACCATGAAGGCTGGACGATTGTCGGTAAGTGATGGAACACTTAAAGATTGGGCATCAGTTGTACAAGTGCGCGATGGGGTCGTGATTGATCGGGATAGCCGAACTGCTGTGGATGGCCTCAAATACGACTATGAAGTTGTTCCAGCGAGCAGCCGATTCCAAATCTGTATTGACTTAGAAAACCCGACCGATGAAGATCTTGTACTCCTCGGTGCTGCGCTGTTTGAGTGGCATGCTGGCAGCAGTCTCGGTGGATTTACCAGTCGAGGTCTCGGACGCTTCCATCTTGAGGATATCAACCTTTTTCGTGTTGACTTGAACGACACTGACCAACGGCTGAATTTTCTTACAAAAACGGATGCTGCTGACCGCTTCGGTGACTCGGTAGAGTGGGAAAGTTACTTTAGTGATCAAATAGAAGAACAACTGGAGATCAAAAAACAACTGGAGTCTGCTGAGAACAATCAGCAACCCCCTAATTCTGTTGGCGAAACTGAGGAGGGCTAACCATGTTACGTAAATGGCTTTGTCAGGCAGATGTCAAGATCACCCTTGAACCGGTGGATCCGGTGCTAATTAAAAGTGGTTACGCCACGATAGATGGCGCGGACATGGTACCGGTGTCAACGTTCAAGGACGGTAAGCGGGTCTATTACTTCCCAGGGAGTTCTCTCAAAGGTGCGCTGCGCAGCCATCTGGAGCGCATCGCTCGCACTTTGCATCCGGGTCGTGTGTGTGTCCCTTACTATGATAACACGAAAAAAGACAGCATCCCTATCCCTGTTCCATCGGAAGAACACGCCTACGGTTGTGGGTATGTTGCAGAAGGAGATACAACATCGTTGATCTATGCCAATTCGTGTGCAGTGTGCCGGATGTTCGGTTCGCTAAAGTTTGGGGGGCGCTTCAGTATTGGGGATGCCTATCCATCTGAAGACCCCACGCTTGAATCTCGAGATGGTGTCGGAATTGACCGGTTTACAGGAGGAACAGTACCAGGGGTTCTGTTTGACCTACAGGTACTGGTAGGTGGCAAATTTGAAGCAGATTTGCGGTTAACGAATTTTGAGCTCTGGCAATTGGCTGCTCTTAACTTGCTGCTGATGGATATGGAAGATGCAATCATCACCATTGGTTCGGGACGGAGCAGAGGACTTGGACGTGTCCGTATTACCGTTCCTTCGTATGTGCTAACCTATGTGCGTGCAGTGAATCACTTAGGAGGTTTATACCAATTAGTCACGTCTGAAGAGCAGTCTGCTTATCAGTTACACGACTGGTCACCACTAGATCCTATTGATCTACCTACTTCTCCAAGTCGGGGACTGCGACACAAATACGATTTGAGCACCGATTGGTCAGAGCGGCTAAAAGCCTTAATTCCCGCATTTGAGAATTTTTTGGCCTGTTCAAACTATACGCCTAGGGAACCCGAAAATGCGGCTGGGCAGGAGGGTGCATCATAATGGCCTTATTGAAAGCAGCCGATTTAACACAGGAACGGTTCGTAGAGTTGATTGGGAATCTTCAACCTGATAATGTCAAGAGGCGTGGTTATGTGTGGTTGGAAGCACCAGACGGTTGGGCTTTTGATTGGTGGGATTGGACGTTAGAACTCGTTGTAGCAGAGGAATCTATAAACAATGAAGAACCTCACGTCAACACCTTGCGTTGGTACGGAATAGGTCAGGAGTCGCTTGCAGAAAAAGAATCTGCTTACGACTGTTTGACTCGATCCACCGCCGGACGATTGTTTGATGCCACTGGTGAGCTCCGTTGGCGCACAATTCATGCTCTCGGTGAAGCGTGCTATCGTGTTGTCTTTCTCGGAAAAACGGATTGGGTCGGTGCATCACTAGAGGACCATTCGAATAAATTGAATGATCTACACCCACACGAGGATCGTTTTTTCTTGTGGGGACAACAAACTCTGAGAACACCTGATGAATGGATTGAACTGCGTATCCCGCATCGTTTCACATATCCGGTTCCTGGAAACCCCAATAGAGTGAAAATCCTTGTAGAACAGTGGCGAGATGCCACCGGCGCGATCCATTTTTCTCGCTTGTGTGATCTTGAACAGTATGAGGAGGAAAAATGATGCCACAAGGTGAAAATTTTTGGAACCCATATCGTTGGGTTACTATCAGTGATCAGCATATTGAATACGACGTACCGAACTATCAACATACACTCAGTGGCGTTTCCGGACGTATCTGGTGTGAACTTGAAGCATTAACTCCGTTGATGATTGGTGATGGTCATGGTGAATTTGTGTGCCATAAGGGCAACCAGAAACCTTACATTCCATCCACTTCCCTCAAAGGCGTGGTGCGTTCGTTGGCTGAAGTTGTTGGAAACGCAACTGTCCCATTCCCAGGACCGCAGGTTGATGACCCACATCGATTGGAACAGGCGCGACGTAATATAGGCGACGTTGAGTGTTTTGACATTGTGTCAAGAACATTTGGTTACATGAGAGATGGGGATGTCGTCACCGGTTTGATTCACTTTAGCGATGCAGAAATTTCTACAGAAATTAGTCCTCCGAATCAGTGGCAACAGTACCAAGTCGCTGTTGGACAGCCGAAACCGAACCACCGTGCATTTTATCCAGCAAAGAAGAATAGACGCAAATTTTACCACCATCATCCGGGTGCCCAAGGGCTCGTTCCGCCACATCCTGGTATCACCCAAACAAATCGTGTTAGACCTGCTCCCCTTGGTACACACTTTCAATTTACAGTGGACTTTACGAATCTACGCGAAAATGAACTGAATTTGCTGCTCTACTGCCTGGTGCTTGAGGAAAATGTTACCGTCACCCTAAGTCCAGTAGCACTGGGAAGGGATCAGAACGAATCGTCTATTACATTTAAGGGGCCGCTGCGTCACAAAATAGGAGGGGCTAAACCCCAGGGTGCTGGTTCTATTCGTATGTGTATAACGAAGATGGAGTTACGGGCAAATGCAACAGCACGTTACCGAGGTGGCAGCACCACTGAGGCACTTGAAGGGTGTGCACTTGCAACAGAACTTGACAGTCGCACTGCATCCTTCCGTGGACGAACTGATCAAACAATGCAAGAACTACGTGCAATGTTGATTTACTCTACCGACGATCCCAGAACACGAATCCATTACCCAAAGTTTGATTGGTTTCAGGATGAAAAGGAAAAAGAGTTTCACCAACAAACGCGATTAAAACCGACGATTTAGCAGAGGGTTGTTCATCACGTTTTTGTAGGTAAACGTGTAACTATGTCCCGTGGTTACTGATACTTACGCGAAATTAAAAAAGGAGATATAAAGATGGCAAACGTGCTGCTATCATCATTGGGATTATCACCAGCTGTTGTCACAGAAACGATTGATGCTCTTAAACACACTGGACTTCAAATCAATACCGTAGTCCTCCTCTCAACTTCAAGCGAGAGGATTATGGACATCTCCTTACCCCTCTTGTGTGCTGACTTTGCTGATACTTACGAAGGGAAAATCACACTGATTCCTGCTCCAATTGCAAGCGATGATATCTGGACAGCACAAGACAACCTTGATTTCATTAAATTGGCAACAACATTTCTCAACAGTTATCGGAGAGATGGTCATAATGTATATGTCAGCATAGCAGGGGGACGAAAAACGATGTCCGCTGCGATGGCAATTGTCGCACAACTTTTCGGTGCTAAAGGGTTATATCATGTGCTTGTACCTGAAGAGATTGAGAAGAAGAGAGTTGATTATGAAATGTTAAAGGAGTCACCTGAAGCACGTCGCGAGGCACTTCATCCAGATGTTGACCAGATGGAACTCGTTTCGATTCCTGTTGTTGGACTCTTTCCATATATGAGCCAAATCACCAGCATTTTACAAGGTGAGGATACTGAGGATTATACAAATGTTGTCGATTTACTTCGTGAAAATGAATTAATAGATGCAGATGGAAAACCTACACAAGCGGGCGAAGATCTATTGACAATTTTAAGTGAGGTTGAAACAGCACCAGAAACATCAACGACTCCGCATAGCAGAAAACAATTTAGTATAACTCAGCACGGCATCTCGGGGAGCGATCGGAACAAACTAAAAACAATCGCTAATCGGATGCTCTACAGTCCTTTCGTGAATAGAATTGCAACCACGGATTGGAATTCTCAGACGAGCGAAGAATATCGTATTGAGGAAGATCAATCAATTACGTTTTTCATTCCTAAGACAAAAAAAGGGTTAACACTTAAGGTTTTTACAACCGCAACCACACGCGCACAAGCCGAGTATGTTGCTACAACCTTGCTACCTAACGTGAACTGATAACAAGATTTAAGCAGAAACTATCGAATAAGATTCTTCAATCATCTTAACGCAAACACAAAACGCGATTTACAAATTGATCGCCGAGGTGGTTGAAATTGCCTCTTAACATAGATAGTGACTTGTTTTTCAGTCAATTTTGTTAAAAAATCGAGTTTTGTGTAGTGTTCATAAGGGTTTAGAGGGGTTTTGGGTAAAATTTGTAGTGGAAAAACCCTCCGCGCAGTTCGCGTTTGGTTTTGGCAATTTTAGTCCTTACTGTGACTGGGTTCGTAGGGGTGCTGTTCGTAATGCTTGCCCGTTTTGAAGGGAATAGAAACAATTCACCTTCTCTTTCGTAACAAGGGTGACACCAATAGTTCGTAATGCTTTCCCGTTTTGAAGGGAATAGAAACTGATTGGATGGAAGGAGGGGGTGTAAATATTTTGTCACCGTAATCGTCAATTTAAGAAGATAAATCCAATCTATTAGTGTCGTCAGTCCCGACGGGACTAAAGACATACTCATAATAGATTAATCCCTATAAATTGTCACATAAGGTTACAAAAACTTTAAATGCCAGAGAGCATCAAGTGACAAAAACTTTACACATCCTGGGATGACGCGCATCGTAGCACAATCTAAAACTTTACACATCTGTGTAAAAATTCAACTTGACAAATTAATCAAATTATAGTATGATAGGTTTTAAATCACGATGTTGCGTTTTATAACTTTTGAGACAATAAATTGTCCCGATACGATTTTTTGGATAGGATGCTTTTATGACCCGAGACTGGAAAACATGCACATTGATTATAAACCCACATCGGCGTTGGAAAGACCCGATTCTTAAAGATGAGTTTGGTATCACTGAGGAAGATTGGGATACTACAATACAGCAGACTATAGCACACGTTCGCAACTATTCGGATCAATCCATAGCAGACCGTGTTTCTTGCATCATTGACTTACTTCTCCCACCGCTTTATACATTATGGCAAGGAAAGGATAGTGAATATCCGTTCCGATGGCTGCCTTGTAATTCGCTTAAAGGGGCAACTGTTGCCGACCACTCCCTAACCGCTTCAGCGATAGCTTATTGCCTTGGTTATGATGATGATGATATCCGCTCTGATGACGAAAAATTAAATATTCTCCGACTCTCCGCCATGACAGCAACTTGGATAGATGATGGATTCAGTGAAGTTCACGATATCCTATGGGATGGACACGCCCAGATTGAACCTAAATCTGATGGAAATGATCTTGAACGTATTGTATATTTGGCAATGACGGTTGCATCAAAACGGAAATGTCCTGATCAGGTTGATTTCAGTACACATCCACTTAAAGATGAAAAACGGCAGATTGGACTTGTGTTAGGTGGTGCGACGAAGATCAAGGGTTATTTTCTTGAATCGGCAAAATTGCCAGAAATTCGCGGTGCAAGTGCTTTGCTTGACCGAATCAACCTTGAGGATGTACCTTCACTCTTTGGTCGTAGAACCCACGAACAGGATCCGCAACGGGCAGAACGTTTCCGTCAAGACTTCTGTAAGCGGACAGGACATAATCTCTCCGCACCGGAATGTATTATTTACGCAGCTGGCGGCAATACGTTAGCATTTACCCCTACCTCCGCAGTTCAGCATATCGCAGATGAAATTGAGCGAATTTACACACAAGAGACACTCGTTGCTAACAGTGCTGCAGTTGGCGATACTTTCAATCTGCTTGAATTACAATACGGGATAAATCCAACAAATTTCTGGGTTGAAGACTATCACAAAGCATGTGAACAGAAAAGCACCAAAATGCTTGTGGAAACATACTACGGCAAATCTGAAAAGAAATTCCTGAAAAGCAAATGTTTCGGTGAATTAACAAGCAAGTTAGCAGGTGCACAGATGAAACGGCGGGAAGGAAATATAACCCCAGACAGGGAGACACGGAGGAACCTACCGACACATGTTGAAGTCGGTCCATATCAACAACGTTGCGAAAGTTGTGAACGCAGACCAGCACTATTCCGTGAACCGATGAGGCAACTTTGTGAAGCATGTGCCAGAAAATTTATTACTGGACGCGCAACCAAAAAACCACAGACAGATCATCCGCTCAAGAACTATACGACGCGTCTGAATTGTTGGGCACCTGCCAGTAAAGTCGAAGATGGCACGTACTCGCTAATGGATTGGATTTCTCTATACAACGAATATACTAAAAGGAGTGATAAATTTGATGGACCGAATGATCTTGCCGATATTGCAGCAGCTAGCAACAAAGAGAACTATATTGCATTTATCTATGCAGATGGTAACAATATGGGTGCGTATTTAGAGAACATTGCATCCCCCGCACAGTATCGGCAGTTTTCAGAACGTGTTTTTGTCGCAATGCAAAAGGCAGCGTTTGATGCACTTGCTAATCATCTCACACCTACTCAAGATAATGTTCATCCTTTTGAAATTATCAGCATCGGTGGAGATGACTTGCTCCTGATTGTCCCAGGCAGTAATGCGTTTGAGATCGTTCATGAAATCGGCACAAACTTTGATAATCAATTCAATAGTTACGCAAAATTTAAAGATACAGAAAAAGAAAAGTTATGTCAATCACAGCGGTACCAAGCAAGCGACTGGTCAGATAAACAGAAAATGCAACCTGTTTTCAGTATGTCGCTCGGATTCGTCATTACGGAAGAACATACACCTGTCGCATTCTTAGAACACCTAGCTGCAAGTCTCCTCAAATCTGCAAAGAGTAGAGCAAAAACCTTGATAAAAGACAAAATCGGTTATCGTGGTGGCACCGTTGATTTTCTTGTGCTTAAGTCTATTTCAATGATAACAAGCAATCTTAGTGATTTCCGAAAAAGTGTTTACAAGACCGAAACCGAGAATGCACTCACGATGCGACCCTATACATTGCACGAACTATCAGGATTCATAGAAACCGTCAAAGTTTTAAAGATGGAGGAGTTTCCGAAATCACAACTCTATCAACTACGGGAATCGATTAAACTTGGTAGAGCAACATCAACGCTTGATTATCTCTATTTCCGAAGCCGCCTCAAGGAAGGGAAAGGCAAACAGTTACAAGCACAAATTGAACAGAATTGGCACGGTGCTTCAAATATCGACAACCTCGGACCGTGGTATCAGAAGTTAAAGGCAGATGAAAAGGACAAGAAAAAATATGAAACACTCCTTTTGGATATAATTGAGGCTTACGAATTTATTCCAAAACCTGTAAATAACACAGAGGACAACGACAGTGACTAAACAAACAACAGACAGATGCTGGAAAATTACAGCAACAATTGATACCGCACTCTGCATCGGTGATAGCGGATCCAGCGAAATAGGCGCGGACAAGGCAACTGTTAAAACCATCGACGGTAGATTATACATTCCCGCATCAACACTCAAAGGTATCTGGCGACATGCATGTGAGGCCATCATCCGAAGTCAAGGAAACTATGTCTGCAACAGTCCACTATCGCAGAATATGTGTCCACGTCCAACCGAAGAACTGCAAGGTCAAAACACAGATCTATTCCAGAAAAATCACTGTGTTGTCTGTCAGATATTCGGTTCTCCAAAATTGGAATCGAGCATCTTTATCAACGATCTTAAACCTGTCATAGATTTAGGAGAAGATACAACAGTTAACCGAAGCGGTGTCACCATCAATCGCAATCGTCGAGTTGCAGAAGATCAACGCCTCTACTTCACAGAAACGAGTGTTCCAAACGCAGGTTTTGAATTTTCAGGAGAGGTTTTACTGAACAACGGCATCACAGATAAACAGATTGAACTCCTCACTGCAGGAGTGAACTACATCCATGCTATCGGTTCAGGTAAAACTCGTGGACTCGGCTGGTTAACCATCAAAACCGAAACACAACTCCCTGATACCGAAATACAAACGTCTAATAACGGATCGCAACATTACGTTGATGGTTTTCATGAAGATGATTTTCATGAACTCTCGCTGCAGGTCACACTGGAATCACCAATCATCATAGGTGGACGTAAACCTTCCGGACAGGCGGTAGAATCCCTTAATTACATCCGTGGTGGTTTAATACGCGGTGCTCTGGCAAATGAACTATTGGCAGAATTAGAAAATAGTCCTCCAGATGCCGATTTCAAAAAACTTTTTCTTGAGGATGATGCCGCAATCTTCCGAAACTGCACACCTGCCACAAAAGTCTTGCCAGCAACAGCCGTAAGTTGTAAGGATTCTCCCGGCTTTAGTGCCGATGGAAAGGGTGGTGTCTTTGATACGCTTATAGAGCGAATCGTTGCAGAAAAAGTTGAGTGGATGTATCATCCGAATTGTCCACACTGTTCTGGACGCGTGGAATCACACAGTGGTTACTATGAAGTTACAGACGATTCCTACAAAGAGAGACATATCAACACCCGACTTCTCACACGCGTGGCGATTAACCGACAACGAAAAGTCGCTGAGGAAGGACTGCTTTATCATCTAACCTCAGTCGATCCTATCATTGTGAAAACAAAAAAGCAGAATTCGCAAGAGGAAACAGAAAGTGAACCGGTGGTTTTACACGGTTCTGTCAGAGTGCCATCATACCTCATTGATAAAGTCGCTCAGACGTTAGAGCAAAAGGTGATGCGATTGGGAGGCGGTAGTACACGGGGACTTGGACGCGTGGATATTGCAGTGAAAAACAGACCGATGATTAACTCGATCAACGAACGGGTTCAGAAATTCAACAACGCATTATCAAAAGTATGGAAGGCGTATAAGTGTCTACCGAATACAGATATTGATGAATTTGAAGGCAGCTACTTTACCGTCAACTTACAATCAGAAGCCATTCTAAAAGCAGTAGATGGATGGCAACGCACGATGGTTCTGACAGCACAGATGCTGCAGGACATGGCTGACTGCAGTGCTCAAGTAAAATTCGTCCGAAGTTTCGCGAGTTATGGGTATGCGGGGGGTTGGAACGCTGCATGGAGATTGCCTAAAGATACCGAACTCGTAACTAATATGGGGAGTGTCTTTGTATTTCACACGCTGGACATTGACGCATGGTTATCAGCACTTGAAAACCTTGAAAACATAGGTATTGGCAACCGATGTGAAGAGGGATACGGACAAGTAACAATCTGCGATCCCTTCCATCTTCACACGCGAGACACACTGAACGACAATAAGGAGAACACAGAATGAACGAAAAAGAGAAAGACACTAACGGAAGACAAACCAATTTGAAAATAGAATGTGCAATCAGCCAACAGATGGAAGAGATCATTCCTCAGATGCGAAAATTTGCGGATAGATATAAACTCGAAAGGGTTATAGAGAAATCTCCTTTTCGCAACGTGCTAAACGTCGCAATTGATACTGGAAGTGGTATAGAAGTCACCATAAACTATATCCGCTATCAACTTGGTCGGAAAGGGGCAAATCGGATGTGGCAAGATACTGCTGATGGAGACACAACTTTTGCTACTGCATTAGTCGAAAAGATTGAGGGATTATCCACTGATGCAAAGAAAATCCTTAAATCAGTGGCAACCGATCCAGAAAAAGAACCGGACAAAGATCAAATTCAGAAAGTCCATCTCAAACTCATGCAGCTGTACTTAGGTAACCTTGCTAGGTATCAGGCGTATCTGGCTAACGAAGGGGGTAACAACTAATGTTTGACACATTCCAATCCCGACTCGAGTTGAAAGGCACGGTGGAAACACAAACGGGGATACGAATCGGTGCAGGACGTTCAACGGCAGTCATCGGTTCAGACCTTCCTGTTGTGAGAGATGCTGAAGGTGCACCGTATATACCCGGTTCAAGTTTCAAAGGTGTACTTAGATCCTATGTAGAGAGTATTCTCCGTAGTGTCATAGACGATAAGCAGGTCGTTTGTAATCCTGTTGATGATGATGGACAGTGTATTAACAGAACCGATATGCAAAATCTGCGTAAGGCACGCGAGACAGGTTTGAAAAACCCAAAGGATCGGCACAATTGGACTGACCAAGAATTCAGCAAGAGGATTCTATCGGATACATGTTGGGTTTGTCAACTCTTCGGCTCCTTGCGGTATGCATCAAAACTTCAAATCCGAGACCTATACGTGCCAGAAGACCAGTGGTTCGGGCAGTTTCAACAACGGGACGGTGTCGCTATTGATCGTGATACGGAAACGGCTGTTGGAGGACACCTCTACGATTTTGAGGTGGTTCCTGCAGGCACACCTTTTGCGTTTCAGGCTATCGTTGACAACGCCGAAGATTGGCAACTCGGCATGTTATACTTGGGGTTATCTGCTTTTGAAAAAGGTGACTTGACTATCGGTGGCGCAAGTAGTCGTGGACTCGGCGTTATCACCCTAAAGTTAGACTCCGCGCACTACATTGACAAAACAAAGATAATGGATTATCTTATCAAAAATGATAAAGGTGATGATGCTAAATGGGGATCGTGGGTAAATGCTTTCAAAGAGAGGATAGAAGCAGAATTGGAGGGAACAGATGCACAAACGGATGGTTAATCAAGCGAAAATTGAAATAACAATCTCTCCTGTCGGACCACTCCTCATCAAAGCAAGCGACCAAGGAGCAGATCCGACCAAGCCAGATATGGAATTTGTTGAAACTTACCACACAAGTGGACGCAGCGTTTATCTTCCTGGTTCCTCACTGAAAGGCACACTCCGCGCACATTGTGAGCGAATTGTCCGAACACTCGGGGGTAACAAGCCAGATGACAATAAGGTCTGGACTTGTGATCCATTGAAACAAAATGCACCATGTCGGAAGTTGAAGGAGCACTATAAAGAAAATACTGCTGCTATCTACAGAGATTCTTGTGTCGTATGCAAGATTTTTGGGAGCACTGATATTGCTGCGCATGCCAGAATTACCGATGCATATCCTATCAATCCGAAAGAGATTCAACGCGAAGAACGTAACGGTGTAGCGATTGACCGTGTTTTCGGTTCAGTCGCTGTCGGTCCTTTCAATTTTGAGGTTATCACTGCGGGGGAGTTCAAAACAGTTATCCATGTAAAAAACTTCACGACTGCACAACTTGCTCTCATTGCACTCGCTATCCGTGACTTTGACGAACAGCGAGTCGGTATCGGATTTGCGAAGTCTCGCGGTTTAGGACAAGTGAATATGAAAGTCAATAATGTTAAAATTCATTACCCAACAGCAGTGGTTGAAGATCAACAAGTTAGAATGCTGGGAAATCAATCAGAGCCATTCGACATAGATGATGTCGTAGGTGTGGGGCAGCTTGTAAGTGACGATCAAGATTACGGATTTCCAAATTCAGATTCTATTGACGTAAACGTTCAAGCAAAACAGGATGCTTACGGAATTGGTGCCACACTTACATTTGAATCACCAGAAGACATCAACGAACTATGGCGTGGATGTGTCGGTAATTGGCGTGATATAGTTGATGGAGAGTAGGCAAATGGATAAAGCAATTGTCGCAACAACACAAGTGTCTGATGTTTCAAAACTCAATGAGCAATTAACGAAGTTACAATTCGGTGAGCCAACATATTACCTGCTGCATCGTCCTGATAAAATCACCGATTGGAAAAATGGGATTCCTAATGAAACCGATATCGAGACATATACAAACGGTAGGTTATTCGGGAGTCAAGGTGAACTCCGTTGGCAAAAAACTAAACGTGGTTATGCGTTAATTTGGTTGTCAGAGGAATCCTTGCCTGAAGATTTTGAGGAGCAAGGCAAATGGGAAACGACTTCTCCCCACGAGATGTATCTACTTGGTGGTGGCGAAACAAAGCCATGGAGAGACACCCGCATTCCGAGAAAGCTTAACTATCCGATCAAACCGTGGTGTAAATATCCGTGTGTCAAGGTAATTCAATACAAAGAACAGCATTCGCAAACTATTCGTTTTACAAGATACACCGAATTCGTGCCCAAAACAGGAGACTAATACGATGGGACAATATCAACGCGGCGGCTATAGTGATAGACGAGAAGAACAAGCGGCACCGAAACCTTTTGCTTTTGTGTCATTACCACAACGCGTCAATAGAAGTAGACCGGCAGGACATGACAAATTCCAGACAGATCACATTTCAGGACAGATACACGGCACGATTGAAGCACTCTCTCCAATACATATTGGCAGCGGTGTTATAGATGTCGGTAATGATGTAGAACTTATCAAGACAGCGGTGAGAACGGGTGGGAAAATTGTAATTCCCGGAAGCTCACTGAAAGGGGCAATCCGCAGTGTCGTTGAAGCAATATCTGAAAGCTGCGTTAGTAAAGTTTCGTATCAGGTGCGCCGCGCGCTGCCAAGATCGTTTAGTGAATGTCGACAGAAAGAAAACCTATGTGTTGCATGCAGATTATTTGGCGCAATGGGATTTCAAGGAAACATCTCTATACAAGACGCACTAAAAACAGAAGGTAATATCGTTACAAAACATGTCCCTGAACTCTATGCAACAGGACGCGGACAAAGAAGTATGTGGGATGTTCCGGGACGTAAGTTCTACATGCACGGCAAAGAGGCTACCGGCAGCACCCCTGTTGAAGCGTGTGATAAAGGCACACAATTCAGCTTCGTTATGCAAGTGGACAACCTTAAACTATCTGAATGGGGGTTACTCTTTACGGCTTTAGGACATCATCCGAATCATCCCTTTAAACTCAAGATCGGCGGTGCAAAACCTGTCTGTTTCGGGTCAATTGATATCCAGATTGATGAGATACATGTTCAAGAACAGGCTCGTGAACGTTATCTGGCATGGGATGTTACTCAAGATGCTGCTATGACAGGTGAACGTAAGGAGAATTGGATACTATCGTGTATCAATGACCAAGATACTAACAGCCTCATCCAGCAGGAATTATTATCTGAACTTGCTCAAATTCTCAAATATTCAGATGACCGTAACTGTCCTACTGGGTTATACTAACGGAGGTATCTAATGCAAGAAAAACAGTGGACAATTGCTCATGACATTGCTTTTGATTTAGTTGACAGAGGTACTGATCCGAACGAATTAGGAAAAGTCATTGCTTTCGTGCGGCAGAACAGAGCAGAACGTGATTTAAAGGACAAACTGACATCGTTAGTACAACGGTTATCCAGCAGTCGAAACGCACTTATCCGAAGTCGTCAGACACAACGATTCTATCGCAACATTCAAGAAACCTTCAAAGAACATCTCCATGACATTGAAGACACGAAAGAACTTTTACTGATACTAGGTTGGAGTCTGCGTTTGATGCGGTACTATCGAATTGAACCGAAACGTGCCGTAGAAGAACAACTACCAAAACAACCAAAACAGCAGCAGGTAAAACAGCAACCGAAGATAATATCACTACCATTACCAAAAGAAAAAGTGAAACCAAAAATCAAGATCGGCGACAGAGTCCCTGCTACGATTTTAAAAAAGGATGGATTCAAAGTTACAGTTCAATTGGATACCGATAACAAAGAACAACTTGTCTTTGAAAGACCTTATTATCCGGGTTCGGTTGGAGCACAAGTTAAGTTGAGAGTACTTGGAATCAATGCGGATGGGCACGTAACCAAAGTCGTTCCTTAGTTGGCATTTTCAACTTTGGAGGTGCGTGATGGACAACAAAAAAGAGTTCGTGGAAGATTCGCCAGACCGATGCCATGAGTTTGAGCCGTTTATAGATAGTTTTATGTCTCATATCAACTTTGATGAAATTAATAAGGCACTTCCTAACGCAAGAACACTAGATCAGAATGACCTATTATTAAAATTCATCAAAACGCGCGATCCTTATGAAATACTCCAAAATTGCTTTTACGATCTGTATGAGGTATATCAGGAAATCTCTGACAAGTACGACTTACCTGAATATAATGTAAGACCAGATAATTCTGTCCTTGTTGACAATTTGATAGGGTATTTTGGCGTTCCAAAGAAAGTTAAACCTTTTGGTTTCTTTCAAATGAGATCTGAAATTGAACAAGATTTAGAGTCTGAAAAACCAAATAAGATTGACGCAGCTATGCAAAATTTGCTGAGTAGAATATTCCTTTTTTATCATTACACATTGTCTAAGTATGTTAAAGAGGATCCTGATCGATATGTATATGAATATCAAAACGAAAAAAAAGTTGATTTAGTCAAACTATTTCAGAACTTTCTTGACCGTTATCAAGAGTTACAACAGACAATAGGAGGGTATTTCTTACTTCTGAGCGACTTCATGAGACTCATTGAACAGCATAATATACTTACGAATTATTGTGATAATTATTTTCAGCGTAGAGTGCCCTTAAATAAAAGCCAGATCGCTGAGATTGGTATGTTCACATTATATCGAAACATTATTAGCCATCCAAAACCAAATAACGAAACTGACTGGAAAGACTCTGTGGAGAAAGCAAAATTCAATTTTAACGATATGGATGACAGTACCAAAAGGGAATGGAATAGTAATTGGAACTACGTTACCAGAGTTTACGAGAAGAATCAGCCTTTTCCACCTGAGCAATCAATGGTTCGGAGGATGATCAGTTTTTTTAGTAAGTTCCTTGACTCAATCTCTGAGAATGAAATCTATCCAAAAGTAATTGTACTGCGTTCTTATACTGTTGATGAGTATGGTATTCACAAAGTTGCCGCAGATACCGATTCTGGTGAAATTATTTTTTTTACGGATTATCGATATAGTGATTTTCAGGATAATACGTTCACAGAATACTATTATCACTCCCATACAAATCCAATTGGTATTGAGCCTAATCTTGTCCCAAAAGATGAAGTAGAAAATTGGGGAATCCTACCAGAAAACCAAAAGGAGGCATAAGCATGCTGAATGATAATTTTAATGCGTACGTTGAAAAATGGAAGAAAATGAGGCGATCTACCGCTGCTGAGCGGAAAGAAGCGAGTGACTTTTATGACCAAAAAGTTTTCCCAACTATCATAGATATATTCATCGAGAAACACAGTCCGGAGAAGAAGTACGATGGTCTGATTTTGACTCTCGGTTTTTCACCTAATCCGCTAATTCTTTCTATCAAATCCCTAAATCCTAAACGCATTGCCTTTCTCTATACATCGGAAACAGAGATGTTCATTGAATACATACAAGGCCAAACGAGATATAGTACTGACCAGACAGATCTTCTCCCGATTGATGGAATGGATGTCAAAGAAATTTACGATATAACTTGGACATTTGGGAGAGATACCTGGCAAAACCTTGAAAACATTATTGTAGACATTACTGGTGGTAAAGCTTTTATGGGTGCTGGTGCGGCACTCGCTGCTGCTGTTATCCCAGCTGACATTTGTTATGTTGACAGTAAAGACTACCTTAAGGAATTTCGGATGCCTGAACCGGGTACAGAGTTTATGAGAATTTTGGAAGGACCGGACACGCTTTTACGAGTTGCTCAATAAATTTGAACCGTTCAGTTAAGTATACTAGTAGAGTGTCTACTCGGATTTTGTAGGTCGGGTAGAGCGAAGCGAAACCCGATAGGATAGACACAATCAATACATGTCGGGTTTCGCTTCGCTCTACCCGACCTACAAAATAAAATTGGACAGAACACTAGGCTATTGAAACTTTAGTTTATGTATAAATTGAGTGCAAACATTTCAGCGAAGTCAATGGGAATAGGGGTTCACGTTTCTCTTTGCACTTATTCTATACATGAGCCGAAGACTTTATAGAAGAGGGTTTTCGGCTAAGTAATGGTATATACCATTTTAGGATTGAGAACTTAGACTGTCAGGGACTCGCGTTTTAGAATTGAGACGAAATCATTATTAAACCGAAAACCCTCTTATAGAAAAGAATGGACTTTAAAATTCCACATAAGCGAAGGTATGACTTTGCATATAATCGGGGTGTGCATATATTATTCAATGTCGTAGGTAGTGCTTAAAACTTAAAAATAGTAGGCACACGTCGTGTGCTGTCCACAAGGTCAAAGACGCACAATGAATTGTGCTACTACAAACAGCATTTCTATGAATCAAGCTGCACCTGATACCTTTCGCTATCTGTGTTGCTGAAGAGGAATTGAGATCACTAAAAAAACAGCGAGACTCTCAAATGGCACAAGAATTGAGTTCATTAGTTCCAAATACAGATGATTCTCTTAATAAACTCTGGGAAGATTGTGCTGAAATCCGAAACGACCTTGCACATTGTGGTATGCGAAACGACGCTGATAATGCTACACAAGCAATCGAAAAAATTAAAGAACTTTTCAAAAAGTTTAAAGAACACTACAAGGCAATAGATTGGAATAACTTGAATAGCGTTTGAAATTCAACCTACCATAGAAACCCTTTGGACGTGAACACATTATGCTCCAAAACTTCCACTTTTCTAAAAAAATATTTGGCATTTTTGTAGATTTGGCGTATAATTGAACTCAAACACAAAGCGCAATATGCAAACTCTATTCCCGTACAATATCTGAATGTTAGGACCTAGTGATTGCCAAATATTATTTGTGTCTGACCTACAGACTAAACTCCCTATCAGGGAAGGAGAGATTTCATGGATTTTCTCAAGAAAGTTGTTGGCGTTTTTCTAATTCTCGTAGCGGCAATCGTTGCGATCCACACAGTCACAGAACCTTTATACTATCAGTCCACGCCAGAACAGCCTTACAATGCTCCTGTATGGTTCTATATCAACATCTTTGCGGCAATCTCTGTAGTATTAGGGATTATAATATCTTACGTCCGTAAGAGCAACGTTAGTGAAAGTTCAAGCGTGCAGGAATACATTGCAGCGAACACACTATTTTTTGGGTTCATGTTTGCTGCGATATTTTTCTTCTGGAACTGGTTCGGTATCTTCAACCCAGATTACACTCCCACAAACAAGTCTGACACCGGTGCTATGGTCTGGATAATCTTTGATGCTATGCTGCCCTTGCTGAACGGTGCCTTGGGAATGCATCTGCTACGTTCAAATTCGAGCGATTAGGACATAACTTAGGTATGTATCAGGGAATTGCACCTACTCAGTTTGCGTTCTTGTAGCACAATCTAAAAGATTATGCTACAAAGGAAATCTCTACTTTTTATCATCTTCTAATGTATTCGTTATTTCATCAAACACTTCATTCCTATTCACATCTTCTTCAAAAGGCTCTTGCATCAATTGCATACACTTATAAAAATCAAACATTGATTCTGGAATTTTACCCAGATCCATATAAGCCATCGATCTACTCACGTAAGGTGGGAATGCATCAGATTTTAATTGAATTGTAATGTCATAGTCGGCGATGGCTTCTTCAAGTAATCCCAATTCATACTTTGCCATACCGCGTGCGTAATATGATGGGAAATGATCACTATCCAATTGTACAGCTTTGTCAAAATCAGCAATTGCATCCTTATACAGTTCGAGTGACATCTTTGCTGTTCCTCTAAAATTGTAAGCCTCACAGTGATCTGGCTGCTGTTTAATAACTTCATCAAAATCAGCAATAGCACCATCTAAATCATCTAAATAAGCTTTTGCCATTCCACGTTTAAGATAAGCATCAATATCCTTTGGATCCTGTTCTATGCTTTCATTTGCATTTACTATATCGTTTTTATATTCCTCCATATCTTCATCAGTTAATTCAGGAATAATTTCATCAAAGAAATCTTGCATTGAGGGCATAACGATTTCTGAATCATCGTCATCACCGGACAGAAAAACTAGTCCATCGGAACCAAACGGGTCTCCCTTATCTAACATGTCCATATATATTTCTCGGTATCCACGTGCTTCTTGATTTGTAGGGTCTAATGCGATTGCTTTATCATAGTCGGCAATTGCAGCTTCATATTCGTTGTACTCCTCATTGAGAATCCCTCTATAAAAGTATGCATCAGCATATTTAGGGTCCAACCGTATTGCGTGGTCATATTCTGCAAGTGCTTGTTCATAATCATTTAATTCTTCATAAGCCCAGGCTCGCGTCAGGCATACTTCAACACATTCTGGATTAAGCTCTGAAGCAGTGTTACAGTCTGTAATAGCATCATGTATATAATCCATTAGAATAAATGCTTCTGCCCGTTTTATATATGCCTCTACGTGTTTAGGATTTAATTCAATGACTTTATTAAAATCATCAAAAGCTTTTTCTATTTCACCCTGAGCATTCTGTGAATTACCGCGAGCATAATATGCCTCAAGATAGTCAGGTTTCAGTTGAATGGCGCGGGTAAAATCTTTGATTGCCCCTACTTGATTATCCTGTTCTGTTTTAGTCATTCCTTGTTCATAATGATACTTGGCAATATTGCTCTTAGTAGATGTTCTTTGGTTATTACTTCTTCTCTTTCGCTTATTTTTAGGTTTTTTTGCCATAATTGAGTTTTCTTTATTTTGGTATATAGGTTTGTATCAAATTGTTGCTGTAACCTAAATTGTCACCTTATGCTTGTTTGAGATGTTTCTAACCCCGATTTACGATAATTTGTCAAGAATTCACTATCAACTATATTACCATATTTTCTGTTTTAATGCTATCATGAAAACAAATTAATTATATTGAAATAGATTCAAGTGTCCTATGTCACATCCCTTGCCTAAATGGTGGGTGATGGTCCCCTAAAGGCACTTTGATAATCTCTGTTTTTTGCCATGTTCTCAAGTTAAGGGAAGACCCCAAAAATATATATGAGGGTTTTTCTTGAATATATCGATTATTTAAGAAATAATACGCCTGTTCTTTGAACTGATGAACGTACCATGTGTCAAATCCACGGTCTATCTTCCAGATAGACTCAGCCCGGCCGACTTCTGACAATACGTTTTCAGAGATGTCTCTGTCATGCTTAACAAGCGAAATTGTCAAAATCGCAGCCCCTGAGAGAATACCAGCAAGGGCAAGTTTACCTCTAAGTTTGACTGAGAAACCATCCGCAGTAAAGTTCATATTTAGAACTAATAGGATCAGTATAACTATAGCGATCAATTTTTTCGTATTCATACAAGGAATTATACCATATTTTTGCATTTTTGTGTGATATCCTTGACAAATCTAACAAATGTGGGTATCCTATTATGAATAGATGATACTGTTAAGAACAGATTCTGTAAGCATTGACGTTTACGATCTGCTCTTAATGATCAAATTGGAGCATGATTATCATGGATACTACGGATAATACTCCGCATGTGGAACATACGCAACGTTTAGAAAACGGGATGGACAGTAAGGATCTCACACTTGAGGATGTTAAACATGAGTTATATAACAGACACCACCCAAGTTTAACTTTCCTTGATATTGAAGTCCACGCTAAGACAGTACACAAGATACGAACTTTGAAACAGAAGCATGATGTTGTGATGTTAGGTCACAATTACATGGAACCGTTGGTTTTTGGTCTATCCGATAAAGAGGAACAGGGTGATTCGCTTGGGTTAAGTATGTATGCTGCTAAGACAGAATCACCTTATCTCATTTTTAATGGTGTGCCGTTTATGGCAGAAACGGCTAAGATACTAAGTCCTGACAAAACGGTCTTAGTAGCTGATAAAACTGCAGGCTGTTCACTCGCTGATAACTTCGGTGCGGAAGATGTCAGAAAACTGAAAGATCTTTACCCTGGTGCCCCGGTTATGATATATATTAATAGTTATGCAGACGCGAAAGCAGAGTCGGATATTTGCTGTACGTCGGCAAATGCTGCGCATATTGCTAAATCTATGCCTGGGGATACGCTGATTTTCGTTCCTGATATTTTCTTTGCACAGAACTTAGAAGAAGAACTGAAAGGTGAGAAGAATGTTGTATATCCCGGTAAAAATAACACAGCACGCGGAGCTGTTTGTGAGGTGCACGAGAAATTTACACTCTCTGATCTGCTGTTGATCCGTGAATCATTTGAAATACCTAAAGGTCATTCGAAACGAAAATTGTATGCACACTGGGAATGCCGACCAGATGTTCTAAAGGAAGCAGACTTTTACGGCAGTACTAGTCAGATTATGAAAGATATCGCTGTTCGCGTTGCAGAAGACAATATAGAACGCGCCTTTGTCGCTTCGGAATGTGAATTAACATCCAACTTAGCTCAAGAATTCCCGAAAGTACAGTTTTGGACAGCGTGTTCAGTCAGGTGTTCACACATGGCAAAAGTGCGTATTGACAAAATTGGGAATATTCTGGAAGCTATTGACAATGGAGATGACTTGACTGAATATGAAGTGACTCTGGATCTTGATGTGATTGAAAAGGCACGGATACCGATTGAACGTATGCTGGAGGCGAGTGTATAAGAAATAGGGTGATAAGTTGTTGTAATATACGGGCGGGGAAATCCTGTCCTTACGAGTTTTCGGGCGGGGAAACCCCGCCCCTACGATTATGTTTTGTGTACGGGCGGGGTCATCATATATAATTTGCCGCCCCTACGGTTATTTTTTTGAGAGTTTAAAAGCGTGTGATAAAAGATATTCTGTGAGCGTGTCCGACATGTGCATCTGGAACGAATGCATAATCAAATTGAAAGTCTATGTTCGCTAATGAGTCCAATCCATCCTTGCGAACACCGATTCCGATAGACAATCCATCACTTGGATTATCGTTCAGCCCCATACGGTATCCAATCCGTGCTGCAACAATATCGTAAAACCATCTTTCCGTGCCTAAGTGGAAGCTTGGATTTGCATCAATCAGGGGTAGGTGTGCATCAACTACAAATGCCCATAGGTCACTTGTTTGTTCCATCTCTTCAGAATCGGTTTCTATTTTCCGTCCCTTATCAATACTAAAATTTCTATAAGCGAGTCCAGCACGGATTGCCGTTGGGGGACTTTCCTCACCATCTAATACACCTGCGTTTAGTACCGAAACACCGAGTCCGAGATGATTATCAAGTAGATGTCCAATTGCACCGAAATCAGTTGCAAATCCGTATATATTCTGAATATCCAATTGCTGAGAAATAAATTTCGCTGTCCCACCAATTGAAAAGTTCGTTGCTAACGGATAGGCAAGAGACAACCCCGTAGCAAATCCCCCCACAGTAACAGTGCTGTCGGGAGTTTCTGTTGCAGCAATCCGTCTCTCAATTTCGGTGAAACTTCCTAAGAAACTCGCCCCCCATACAAGCCGGTTAACACGTTGTGCATATCCGATAGATTGATTATTGATATCTACAAACGAGAAGTGTTGCATTGCAGTAAGTTCTCTTGTGTGAATTGCTGTCAATCCTGCGGGGTTCCAAAAGATGGTGTTGATGTCGTTTGCGAGTCCCGTGAAAGCCCCTCCCATGCTGACAGGTCTGCTTCCCGGTTCTATCTTTAGGAATGCTGTTCCAGCAGTTCCTGCCCCATCATGAATTCCCTCATCTTGTGCGAAACTTTGGGAACCGGTTAGGAGTAAGGTTATTATCAGAACTACTACAACTTGACGTTTGTGCATTATTTATCTCCATGTATTCATTTTTCAGTTTATATTGTCTTAGTCAACGACAAGAACTTTTCCGACAGCGTTTGCGCGGTTACCTGCTCTATTGACAGTTTCTAATCGGAACACGTAAATACCTCGTGCAACTGAATTTCCTGTTTGGTTTTTTAAATTCCATTTTATGCGTGAGTCATCACGTTGTCCTGTCGTGATATTCGCGTATTTTTGTTTGTAAACCAGATCACCCCCCCAATCATAGATGTATAGCGTCATATCAATGGCTGCGTTTTCTGGTGTGTTTAGGTCAAAAGAAAAGAACGCGACATCATTTTTTGATTTTCGCAAGGGGTTGGGCCAACTAAAAGTGTTTCCTTTGAAGGAGAATGAAACGGACATCGTATACTCACCGATGTCGTAGATGGTATAGTTTCCTGCTTTGTCCGTAACCCGTAAGTCTAAATCATACTCTCCTGAACGTGTAGGTAAGAAATGTACCGACCACCTACTCCATGGTTGTGCTTGTGCGTTGCTATTATCTTTAGCTGGCACGGGTTCTATCTCTTGTCCATCTGGACCCGTTCCAATAATTTCTACTAACAGGACCTTTGATGCTGGGACAGGCACTTCATTCTCACCTTGTTGTCCTGCGCGGCGTGAACCTTCCGGGTCAACAGCGGTTCCTTCAAATGGAATTGCCTCATCGGTAAATTCTGTCTTACCACCATCGTTTGTCACACTCCCCGTTGGTTCAGTTGTCTCATAGAGAAACGCAGCAGTAATTGAGTCTTTGGGAGAAAAACCGAGAAGTTCTGAATCGTTTCCGGTACCTGTTATCGTAACTTGGTAGATACCTTCAATATTCAAGCCATCAGATTTGAAAACAATTGTATCAATACCGTTCTGTTGGGATGTGCCGGAGATTTCTTGTCCACTCGGATCTATGATAGTGATACTTGACTGTGAAAGATTAACGCCTAATCCGACATCTGTAATGCTTGCTTGAATAACGACACCACGAGAAGTAGAGATCGAGCTTGGATAATCTTCAGCATCTATGTTTGTCAGTAGTGGTGCATCATTTATGAGCAGCGTGTTGCTGTCTATCACAGGAGGACTTGTGTCATAAATCAGTTCCTTCTCGTAAGTTTCGTCACCATTTCCTGCTTTATCTATTGGTGTTATTGTAATCCTATATTCACCATCTGCGGAACCGTTATCTGCAAGCGGAACATTGAGTTTGAAAACAAGGATGCTCTGCTCGTCATGATATGACAGACGTCCAGTGATGTCAGTCCTATTCGGTGTCAGTTGCTCAAAGGCAAACCATTCATCATCAAGGTTCTCCCCGTCAACACCTGCTTGGGTATCGGTAATAGGAACTCTAATTTCAACGAGCGAATTATTCACCTCTGGTTCGGCAACGATCAGTTGAATATCATCTGTTATGAGTTTGGGAACTTGTGTATCATAAGTGAATGTCATGCTTTGTACTTCACCACTTCGGCCTGATGCACTGATTGGGGTGAATTCAATCATATATACACCATCTTCAGAACCATCTGTAGCAAGTGGACGAACTAATTCATAAATCAACTTTCCTGTCTCTCGACGCTGTTGTCCAGCGACAACTTGTCCATCAGCATTCAACAGTCGGACGGTAGAAAGGTGTCGTGCATCTTCAGTCTGAAGCATGACTTCAATCTGTTTAACTTCTTCGTTTATGTATGCTTCATCTTCTGGTGCAGTAATAGGCACTGTAGAAATAACTGCTGGTAAAAGTCTTGACAGTAGGAAACTGCTTTCAAAAACAGATAGGTTTCCATTACCCGCTCTGTCGATAGCTTGTACACGTATGATATATCTACCATCTGCAACAAGTTGATTCGTGTTGAGTGTCAACTGTGTTTTTCCATTACTGGACACATCACCTGAGATTTCAACACCGTTCGGGTCAATTAGGGTCACTGTAGTGTTTGACCAATCAATACCACTTTCACCTTCATCGTTCAGGTTCAACACTATTTGTGTCAGGTCTTCAGTGAGTAATTCTCCATCATCTGGTACAGTATTCACGAGTGTTGGTGCTTGTGTGTCATATATGATCGTATGTTCAACAGAGAGTATATTTCCTGCTTTGTCAGTGAACGCAATGACAACTGTATATTCACCATCCATACTACCATCAAGTGGCAATGGTTCATTAAGCGTCAGATAGAGTTGGTTTTGACTGTCATGTGTGAGTTTTGTAGGAATGACAGCACCGTTTTGATTCCGTAAACTAATCTGCTGCTCTTCAAGAAGTAGGTCTGCTGGTCCTACATCTTGAACCGTGAATTGGAGTTGTGTTAGACTTTCACTCACATAAGAGACGGGTTGACTTAGATTGACAGGAGATGCAGAGGTTATTTCAGGTTCTTGTGTATCTAAAATAAACTCGCGATAAATGGTACTCCCTTCACGTCCCTCTTTGTCTATAGGTGTTACATACACAGCATATCTTCCATCAGAACTACCATCGGTTGATAATGTAATTGGCTGCCAAACAAAAACATTACTGTTATTTGACCTTGTAGAACCAAACACAATTACCCCGTCAAGTGTTGTAACCGTGATCTCGGACCCCGTGTGTGAATCAAAGGGTAAGCCAGTACCAGTTGGATCAAGTAGATTAGCAACAATCACAAGATTATCGGCATTGACATAAGCGATGTCGCCGCTGCCAAGTGTAATGGTATCGCCTATTTGAATCGATTCAACGGTCGGCAGGATGAATTCCAAATTGAAAGTATATTCAATCGGAATTGTTGCAATATTGCCAGCAATATCCTGTGGTGTCACAGATAGGATGTATTGACCAATTTCGGTCAGATTAGGGAAACGTATCGTCATTTCAGAGACCCCGTCATTTTCAATGGTGAGTGGAACTGATAGATCAGATGGATCAAGCAATGATATCTCAGTATTGGTGAAGTCGACTCTGGTGGCTTCTGAGAACCTGAGCGTGATAGTACTGATAGATTCTGACAGTTCTGTAACTTCATTCGCTACCAATTCCTTCACTAAACCGACAGTATTGACTTGTACCGAAGATATCTGGGGTATCCTGGAATCATATACCACTGTATACTGAGATGTCTTACGGTTTCCTGCCTTATCAATCAATGCGACGTTTAACGTATAAGTACCATCAGCACTACCATCATTAGCAAAAGGTGTTGATAGTGTTAGGTATAATTGGTTTGTAAGATCATCATGCGTTATAGCCGCTGGAATAGGTTTATTTGCGGCATCCATCAATGCAGCGACTTGTGATAATAGAACGAAACCAGCAGGTCCTTCGTCCTCTATCGTAAGAATGAATTCATCTAAGCCACTACCAATATAAGAAACTGGTGCATGAAGTGTGATTGGCGAGGCGGCAGTTATACCCGGTGCCTGTGAATCATAAATGAAATTACGATTGACTACAGTTCCAGAACGACCATTCATATCAATAGGTGTGACAGCAACATTGTATTGTCCATCAGCACTACCATCTGTCGAAAATGGAATAGGGATCCAGATTAATTGATTTGAGTCGTTATTGGTTGCTGTTCCTGGAACTTGTAGACCATTGGAGTCAGTCACAACTATAGTAGAACCGTTGTCACCGAAGGATAAGCCATTACCTAAAGCATCCGTTAATGATGCAATTATTCGAGGCGTGGAATTACTTACAGAAATAGTTGCGCCAAGTTTGCCATCAATACTGATAGATTGAACTGTTGGAAGTGCAATGTTAAGTCGGAACTGGTATTGATAGACACTCTGTCCGACATTTCCTCCCTTATCCTGAGGTGTAACAGAGATGCTATACAGTCCATTTTCTGTTAAGGCAACAAATCGGACGACATACTTAGCATCTTCACCCTTTTCAAGCGTAACTGCAATCTCTTGTCCGTTTGGTCCTGATAAACTTATTAACGTATTCTCATCGTCAAGGTTCTCTGCATCAGTAAACTCAAGGGTGAAACTACTGAATGAATTTGAGATAATCGGTGCTTCATAAACCGTTAGTGCTACGTGTGTGTCGGCTACATTCGCAATTGCTGAAGTTATTCCGGGAACTTGTAAATCCAATCGGAATTGGTATGTCGTAGCATTCTGTGCGACCTGACCTAATGTATCTTGTGGTGTGATGGATAGAGTATACATACCACTTTGTTCTAATGGTACGAATCGAACTACTAACTGGGGAACAACTATCTGAGAACCATCACCCTCTTCCAGCGTCACTACTATCGCTTCACCATCTGGTCCCGATAGTGTTACGTTCGTATTCTCAATGTCAATCCGCATCATATCAGAGAACCCTATACCGATACTATTCACAACTTCTGTAATCTCTATGATTTCATAAGGTGTCAACGCAATAGTGCCAGAAGTCGTTTTGGCAGAAACTGAAGTGACTTTGGGAACTGCAAAATCCAGTCGGAATTGGTATGTCGTAGCATTCTGTGCGACCTGACCTAATGTATCTTGTGGTGTGATGGATAGTCTATACATACCACTTTGTTCCAATGGTACGAATCGAACTACTAACTGGGGAACAACTATCTGAGAACCGTCACCTTCTTCCAACGTCACTACTACCGCTTCACCATCTGGTCCTGACAGCGTTACGTTTGTTTCCGCAATGTCAATCCGCATCATATCAGAGAACCCTATACCGATACTATTCACAACTTCTGTAATCTCTATGATTTCATAAGGTGTCAACGCAATAGTGCCAGAAGTCGTTTTGGCAGAAACTGAAGTGACTTTGGGAACTGCAAAATCCAGTCGGAATTGGTATGTCGTCGAACTTTGTGCAACATGACCTGATATATCTTGTGGTGTGATGGATAGAGTATACATGCCGCTTTGTTCTAATGGCACGAATCGAACTACTAACTGGGGAACAACTACCTGGGAACCGTCACTCTCTTCTAACTTCACAGTTATGGATTCACCATCTGGTCCTGATAGTGTTACGTTAGTATTCTGAATATCGATCCGCATCATATCTGCCCGCGTCATAAAGCCGATACCGATACTACTGACAGTTTCTGTAATCTCTATGATTTCATAAGGTGTCAACGCAATAGTGCCAGAAGTCGTTTTGGCAGAAACTGAAGTGATTTTGGGAACTGCAAAATCCAGTCGGAATTGGTATGTCGTCGAACTTTGTGCAACATGACCTGATATATCTTGTGGTGTGATGGATAGAGTATACATCCCGCTTTGTTCCAATGGCACGAATCGAACTACTAACTGAGAACCATCACCCTCCTCAAGCGTCACGGTTATGGATTCACCATCTGGTCCTGATAGTGTTACGTTAGTATTCTCAATATCTATCCGCAACATATCCGCCTGCGTCATAAAGCCGATACCGATACTATTCACAGTCTCTGTAATGTTAATGATTTCAAAAGGTGTCAGCGCGATAGTGGCATCGGCTGTTTTGGCAGAAACTGAAGTGATTTTGGGAACTGCAAAATCCAGTCGGAATTGGTATGTCGTCGAACTTTGTGCAACATGACCTGATATATCTTGTGGTGTGATGGATAGAGTATACATGCCGCTTTGTTCCAATGGCACGAATCGAACTACTAACTGAGAACCATCACCCTCCTCAAGCGTCACGGTTATGGATTCACCATCTGGTCCTGATAGTGTTACGTTAGTATTCTCAATATCTATCCGCAACATATCCGCCTGCGTCATAAAGCCGATACCGATACTATTCACAGTCTCTGTAATGTTAATGATTTCAAAAGGTGTCAGCGCGATAGTGGCATCGGCTGTTTTGGCAGAAACTGAAGTGATTTTGGGAACTGCAAAATCCAGTCGGAATTGGTATGTCGTGGACCTCTGTGCGACCTGACCTAATGTATCTTGTGGCGTTATTGATAGACTATACATGCCGTTCTGTTCTAATGGGACGAATCGAACTACTAACTGAGAACCATTACCCTCTTCAAGCGTCACAGTTATGGATTCACCATCTGGTCCTGATAGTGTTACGTTTGTTTCCTCAATGTCGATCCGCATCACATCTGTGAACTCAAGGATCAAACTACTAATTACTTCAGTAAGCTCAACAATTTCATAAGGTGTAAGTGGGACGGTTTGGTGGGGTGTCTCAACTTTTACTGAAGTTAATTCAGGAAGTTGAAATTCAAGACTGAATAGGTATGGCACTGTCCCCTTTGCGACATTACCGATGATATCTTGAGGGGTTACTGACAGCGTATATTCTCCTCCTTGTGTTAAGGCAACAAAATTCGCTGTCAGTTCGTCAACACCGTTATTGGTTAATGTAAGCGGAATTTCATATCCTGTGGGTCCAGTAAGCGTAACGGTTGTATCGGCAAAATCCACACGTGTGGAATCGACAAAACGTAATGTGAGTTTACTGACGGTTTCGGTGAGTTTAGTAACCTTATAAGGTGTTAGGTTTAACGGTGTCTCAGTATTCAAAGTTGCTGAGGATATAGTTGGTGCTTGAGAATCATAGTAAACCTTGTATTCTGTTTGGTATGAATTGCCAGCACTATCAACAAGGTTTACCGTAAGACCGTATTCTCCATCAGCACTACCATCTGTCGGGAACGGTGTTGAGAGCGTAAAGTAGAGTCGGTTACTATTATCATGTGTTAATACGCCGGATACATCACTTCCATCACTTTGATGTAGGGTGATTTCCTGAGCATCAAGATCAAGCGTTGCTGGACCAACATCCTCAATAGTTATCTGGAACTGTGTTAGGCTTCTGAAGATGCTTGCCCCCACATAGGTCGTTGGTTGATGTAATTCGATCGGGGAAGCATCGATGATTCTGGGTGCCTGTGTATCATATCTGAACTGCCTATTGACAATTTTACCAGTTCTTCCCACTTTGTCTATCGGTGTTACTGAGACATTATATATTCCATCAATGCTACCGTCCGATGGAAAGGCTAACGGACTCCACGTTAACTGATTCTGTTCATTAGATTGTGTAATACCTACCACCTCAACGCCACTTTCGTTAGTAACAGTGATTGATGAACCATCATCGCTAAAGTCCAATCCGATCTCTGAAGGTTCTATGAAGGTGGCAACTATTGTTGAGATAGCCTTATTGACATAAAGATTAGAAATGAGTTGATCATCTATCAGAACTGAACTGACACTCGGTAACGCTATATCAAGTCGGAACTGATATTCTGCCGCTGTTTGTGCAATATTTCCTGCAATGTCTCGGGGTGTCACTCTCAACGTATACAAACCGTTCTCTGTCACCGAAATGAATCGGACGCTTAATTGAGATAAGTCGTTTTCTTCCTGTGTAAGAGAAATGAGTTGTCCATTTGGTGCTAACAATTCAACGTTTGTCATCTCAAAATCAAGTCGGTTTGGATCAGTAAACGCAAGTGTGACTTGGTTAATTACTTCATCAATCTGAACGATTTGGTGTGGGATTAAATCAATCAAAGTATTTGAAGTGTTTGCTTTCACCGATAAAAGTCTTGGTACTGCAAATTCTAAACGGAAGGGATATTGAACCGCCCCTCGAACAGAATTACCCGTTATGTCTTGAGCTGTGACAGACAGTGTATATAATCCATCTTGAATTAAGGAAACGAAGTTTGCAGTAAGTTGGTCAACGCCGTTATTCTCCGAGTTGAATGGAATCTCAGAACCATCTGGACCCATGAGAGAAACCGCAGTGTTTTCAAAGTCCACTCGTGTAGATTCAACAAAGTTGACGGTAATCCTATTTATCGATTCACCGAGGTCTGTAACCTGATACGGTAGCAAGTCTAACGGTGTGTCAGTATTCAAAGACACTGTAGATATAAGCGGTGCTTGAGAATCGTAAAAGATGTTATGTTGAAACTGATGCGGATTACCTGCTCTATCCATAAGGTTGACCGTCACCAAATATTCACCATCTGCACTTTCATCAGTAGGGAGTGGATCATACAGTGTATAGAAAAGTTGGTTAACACCATCATGTGTAACCTGACCTGAAACAGTTTCTCCGGCACTATTTGTCAAACTGATAGTCTGTGCGTCAAGTTCAAGCGAGGCAGGTCCGACATCTTCAATTGTAAACTGTAACTGTGGGAAACTCCCACCAAGATAAGAGATAGGTTGATGTAATGTTGCTGGTGAAGCAGATGTAACAAGCGGTTTCTGTGTATCGTAGATAAATCCCCGCAATGCGATATTTCCTGTCCGCCCAGCATTATCAACGGGTGTTACTGTGACTGTGTATGTTCCATCACCACTACCATCCGTAGGAAGGACTATAGGTCTCCAAATCAGTTGCCAATTCTGTTGATCCTCGTTGTTAAGCACTGTCGTACCTGGGACAGGCAGTCCGGTTTCGCTGGTTACAGCAATTCTGGATTCACTATCTCCGATAGCTAAACCTATTCCTGTCGTATCTACGAGTGTAGCGACGATCTCTTCGACACTATCGTTCACATAGACAATTGCCCCACTCTGACCACCAATTAGTATTGTCGTAACGACAGGAACTGCGATTTCCAGATCAAATTTGTAGACGTAAGGGTGTTGGGAGATGTTCCCAATTCTATCAGTTGGTGTTAAGGAAAGGACATAAGTCCCAAGGTTCGATAGGTTTTGGAAATTTAGCACTAAAACGGAATCACCATCATTGCTGCGGTGAAGTGGGATTTCAGTGCTGTCTGGTGCTACTAAAGAGACAACTGTGTTCTCAAAATCAACATCATTTTCTGCAAATGCTATATATATTTGTGAAAAGGTCGCGTTAATATCCGTTACGCTATCAATGGAAAGACTTTGCAACGGATCAGTTTTCGTCTCAACTGTTTCTATAGAAGGGTGCTGCGTATCTAATAATATTGAAAATGTCTGTGTGTATCGTTCTCTGGTAAAATCGACGAAAGATACAAAGATAGCATACTCTCCATCTGCTGTACCGTTTCGTGGAATTGCTGTTTCAGTGCTCCATGTTAGTTGATTGTTGGCTGCGTCATGTTCAACCTTTGCATCTGACACAATAGTCCCGTTCACGTTGGTTACGATAATATTTGAATCATCAAAGTTTATACCTATGCCGATATAATTTTCAATCACTACGGATATATCTGTAATATTGTTCACAGTCCTTGTATCTGGAACAGTCAATCGGACTTTCGGTTGTGTAGTACTGACAAGATAGAATGGACGTCTAATCGGAGCACCTACATTCCCCGCATTATCGGCAGGTGTTACCTCAATAGTATAAGTTCCATCATCCGAACCGTCCAATGCAATCTGCTGTAGCAGCGTCAGTGTAACGGTATCTGTGCCGTTGCTGGCTATATTTACAGGAACTTCAACTTGATTCTCTCCTATATTGCGTGTCAATCTATAGTTGCTTTGTGCAAAATCAATCCCACTCGTTTGTTCGTTCATTCTTATGACAACATCTGTAAGACTTGACACAGTATGATTCGCAGCGGGGACGGTTGATGTGAGTGTGGGCACTTGCGTATCATAGATAAGTTGGTAATTAATTGTATTGAAATTACCTAAAGCGTCTGCAGCTTTAATGGATATGACATAAGTGCCATCTTGGCTGCCATCCGTACTCAGGAGTGGAGAATCCAAGATATAAGTAAGGACACTGTTGTTTTTATCTACAAAAGTCCTGCCAGATAACGCGTCAATAGTGCCATCAAATTTAGGTGTTCCAAAGACGATACTAGTAGTATCTTGTGAACCTGAAAATAAAACGCCTGTTCCAAATTCACCATCATTGAATGTGGCAACAAACTGACTGAGCGTAAGATTGTAATAGGTTGTATCTCCCAATATATCAAATGCTGCACCATCTCGTGTAGGTTGAAGTGAAACAAGTTCTGGTGCTAAATTATCATAAATGAATGTTATGTTAATGGTTTCAGTTCTATTAGTTGCTTTGTCAACTCCAATAATCTCAACGGTATAATGTCCATCCTGGATCCCGTCTGTTGTTATTAACGGAGATCGTAATTGCCATCTTATTTTATTATTTGATATTTGTGTCTGTTCACCGAGAACTAAACTTCCATCAGGTCCATTGAGCCGTATGGATGAAGCGGGTAGATCAAGTTCTATATTATCTTCTAATTCTGCTTCAATATAGTTTGTGCTTCCACTGAGTCCGCTACCTTGTGTGAATTCTTCTCTGTTAGTTGTTAGACCTATTAATGTTGGAACCGTGTTATCAAAGGTAAAGTTCGCTGTACTTGAAACACGGTTACCGATACTGTTAAGTAAGAAGACTGTTACTTCATAATTTCCATTTTCTGAGAGGCTGTCAAGTGGGTTTCCGAGCGTAAATACCGCTTTGTTGCTATCCGTAACAGTTAAAGCACCACTAAGGTCTGTTCCGTTAATAGGTCTAATCTGTATTTTCGAAGTATTAAAGTCGAGCGGCGTACCGCTACCAGCATCTGCAGTGAAATCGATTGTCTGAATTGAGGTATTGACAAACGAGCCATCTATCAGTGGGATTGAATCATTGATTGTTATACCGGTGATACGTGGTTGTTCAGAGTCAATTGTAATCTGTGCGGTTGTTTTTGCTTCAGCTGTATTACCCCCCTTATCAGTAGCATTTATTTTCAGTCGATAACTTCCATTCTCAAGATTTCTATCATTGCCATCCTTTCCATTCCAATAAAAGATGCGACTCCCTTTCATTTTGGGATCATCTTCCGATTCTTTATCATCTTTCAATTCTATTCTGCGTCCGACAACTTCGCCAGCTGCGTTCTGAATTTCTAACCACACTTCTGCGACATTTTCACTGAGTGTATAGTAGACCGGCAACATGCCAGAATCAGGTGAGAACTCACTACCACCAACACTGACATCCTTAATTGTAGGTTTTGTCTTATCTATGGTTGCTGTTATACTTTCTTCATAAGTTGTATTTTTAGGGGGATCACCACTGCTGACTGTCAGTGCTACAATAATTCTGTAATCACCATCAGGAAGTGCCTGCCGGTTATTGTTAGTAGTATTTCTAACCGTCCCATCCCACATAAAATTGAAGGTCTGATTTTCTGTGAGGGGCTGTCCAGTATCTGGGCTGCTAGTTATTTTTCTTCCGTCACTCAATTTTATTTCGTAGGTATACGTTTGATTTTCTCCAACATTAGTTGTGAAGGTGATGGTTAGTTTTTCGGTAGTTCCATTGAAAGTCGAATCGCCGTTTGCATCAGCGATTGGCTTTGATAGAAATGCATCATTTACATCATCGGATGTATCTGATTGGACATTCGCCCAGACAGGCGAATGTCCAACGAACAGAGCACAGAATAACTGAAATATTAATAAGTGTGTCCACCGTAACCTGAATGGAAATTTAGGACACTTTTTGTCAGGACACACAACAGGAAACCTTCTATTGATTATTGTCACGCATTTTCCCCCACTACTGCAAGTTTATATATCTTCAAGGTTTTTTGATTTAACAGATATGGTATTATTTCAATTGATTATTAGACGCAACTGTTATAATTAGGTTGATTAAAACGGATATAACAGAAGAATCGCGCTGTATATAATGGACTTCAGAATTAATGGGATACTCCGTAACCGGCGAGGAGACCTCGCCCCTACGCTGGGTAGTCATCGTCCACGCTGAAATGTCTCCATAATTTTTAACTTTACTATGTTTTGTTGGCAGGAAGATACCCTGCCCTTATTTATGGAAAAAGTTCTATTTCACCCAATTCCACCGTTCTCAATCATTGTCAGCAGTGCTGAATCTTCAGCGGCAAGTGGCAGTGTGATTTTAGCGCGTTCTCTGCTGGAGTGATAGGTCGCGAAGATAAGTTCAGTGGCTTGCAGGGCTTTGCGTCCGCTCAGTTCAGGTTCACGTCCTGTCTTGACACTATCAATAAGGTCAAGGACTGAGAGTGTGGTATCATTTCCTCTGGGAGTGACA
Organism: Candidatus Poribacteria bacterium; assembly: GCA_965208245.1. Lineage (GTDB taxonomy): Bacteria > Poribacteria > WGA-4E > WGA-4E > WGA-3G > MSPOR6. The sequence continues at coordinate 2,113,911 of OZ242325.1, read as the reverse complement.
TCACTTAGATCGGGTTTTTCCCAACCTATTGATCCTTCATGCAGGACCTTCACAGGTGCCCCGCCTCCAACATCAACAATACCTTTTGTGCCGATGATACGGTTAGAGAAACCTTTTAGGGATACACCACCTGTGGTCAATAGACCCTCTACACCGTTTTTCCATCTGTACCACGATAGACCGCTATTTTCAACGCGTGTTCCGAAGACAATTCTTTCATCTGTTACATCTATCTGACCGATAACCCACTCAACAGGTTCGTCATTATTATAGAAAAAGAACATATCGAACCAATGCGTTCCCCAGTCAAGTAGATTTGAACATGAACCTTCTATACGCCGTATCTCACCGATTGTCCCATCATTTGCCAGTTGTTTCGCCTTAATAAACTGTGCGCCGAATCGGCGTTGATGGCAAAAAGTTATCACGACATCATTATCTACACACGCTTGGTAGAGTGCTTTTGCGTCACCCCAGGTAGGTGCCATCGGTTTTTCTGAATGGATAGCTTTGATGCCGCTGTTTGCAGCTGCGATGACCATATCCCTATGAAGTGCAATCCACGTACAGACGCTGACGAAGTCAAGTGTTTCCTTTTCCAACATCTCATGGTAATCTTCATATTTCCTTGGTACATTAAACTGTTCAGAGAATTTTTCTCGCGTTTCTGCAACTGGATCAGCACATGCGACGATCTCAACATCGGGTGATGCCTTATATCCGTTTGCATGTGCGCGTCCACGTCCGCCACAACCTATAATACCTGCTTTAAATGTTGCCATAACCATTTCCTTTCATTCATGTAGAACACTTTGCTGTTGCTGTTCATCAACCCTAATTAAAATAATGTTATACTCTATCACATATTTGTATTGAAACTCAAGTAACTTTTTGAGAACAAGTGAACAACAAAAACCCAAGCACCAGCGGTGCGAATTTGCACAACTATTATCAAAAGACATACAGAATTCTAACCCTGAAAAAACTGGGGTAAATTAGGTCGTAAAAACACTTGACATATCTTCATAAAAGCAGGTATAATACTGATATGTCGGCGTATGATAAGATTTTTAAACATATTGCGGGGGAGTTCCCCCGAGACATAGCAGTGTTAGCACTGAAGACATCGGAGGTGGAAGTCACTGATCGGTTGAACACAGAACATATCACGATTAAGACACATCAGAGCGATATGATATATCAAGTCCGTTTGCCGGATGAGGAGGCGATATTACATATAGAAGCACAAACCGACGACAGCACGTATAAACCGATGCATTTACGGATGCTTGCTTATTCAAGTGTTCTTTATTTGGAATATGAAAAGAATGTCTATTCAACGGTGCTATATTTCCGTCCTCCCGCAGGTCGAAACGATCCTGGTTTCTATGAGTATGGAAACGAAGATCGGGGCGGTGGTGTATTCCGCTATAACGTTATACGTATCTATGAGTTAGAGGGTGCAGCGTTCTTGGATCCTGCTGTTTTAGGGGTGTTACCTTTCACGGCTCTGATGGATCCGCCATCGGACATGACACGTAACGCTTGGACTGAGAAGTGTATTGAGACGATACGGACAGTTGATGTTGATGTCAAGATGCGGGGGACGCTTCTGTTTGCGCTCTCGCTTTTCGGGAGTTTTGTCCAATCCACCGAACTATTTAAGGACGCTTCATTGGAGGCAATTATGCAACAATCACCTTTTTACGAACATGTGATACAACGAGGTATTGAACAAGGCGATGAACAAGGATATAGACGAGGTATTGAACAAGGTATTGAACGAGGTATTGAACAAGGCGATGAACAAGGATATAGACGAGGTATTGAGCAAGGTGAACGTAATAATACTGTTGAGAGTATTTTAGAGTTGCTCTCTATCCGTTTCACAATTGACACGACAGAAGCAATAAAGTCTGATATTGAGAGTATTGACAGTTTAGAACGTCTTAAGCAACTGCGTCGTGCTGCGGCCGAGGTGCGAGATTTTGCTGCTTTCATGCATATACTTCAGAATGGTGCAGAATATGATAGGACAGCGTTTAAGGAGTCATCGCCATGACAGAGACAGTTATCCTTTCTTGTGCAGCATCACTGTTCTGTGCCGTAGTATCAAGTTTCTCTCAGGTGTCAGCGGCATAATACCGCTGTCCACATTCTTGGCAGACCCCTACTGCTACATCCTTGATAATCACTAATTTTCCTTTGTATGAATGATTGACAGTGACCTTTTTGGGATGGATGTCACCATTACAGATTCGCATTCATTTGCTTTTATTATAGATGGGTTCTTATAGATTGATCCTGACTACCATCTACTTCTGAAAAACACTTGACATATCTTCATAAAAGCAGGTATAATACTGATATGTCGGCGTATGATAAGATTTTTAAACATATTGCGGGGGAGTTCCCCCGAGACATAGCAGTGTTAGCACTGAAGACATCGGAGGTGGAAGTCACTGATCGGTTGAACACAGAACATATCACGATTAAGACACATCAGAGCGATATGATATATCAAGTCCGTTTGCCGGATGAGGAGGCGATATTACATATAGAAGCACAAACCGACGACAGCACGTATAAACCGATGCATTTACGGATGCTTGCTTATTCAAGTGTTCTTTATTTGGAATATGAAAAGAATGTCTATTCAACGGTGCTATATTTCCGTCCTCCCGCAGGTCGAAACGATCCTGGTTTCTATGAGTATGGAAACGAAGATCGGGGCGGTGGTGTATTCCGCTATAACGTTATACGTATCTATGAGTTAGAGGGTGCAGCGTTCTTGGATCCTGCTGTTTTAGGGGTGTTACCTTTCACGGCTCTGATGGATCCGCCATCGGACATGACACGTAACGCTTGGACTGAGAAGTGTATTGAGACGATACGGACAGTTGATGTTGATGTCAAGATGCGGGGGACGCTTCTGTTTGCGCTCTCGCTTTTCGGGAGTTTTGTCCAATCCACCGAACTATTTAAGGACGCTTCATTGGAGGCAATTATGCAACAATCACCTTTTTACGATCATGTGATACAACGAGGTATTGAACAAGGCGATGAACAAGGATATAGACGAGGTATTGAACAAGGTATTGAACAAGGCGATGAACAAGGATATAGACGAGGTATTGAACAAGGTATTGAACAAGGTGAACGTAATAATACTGTTGAGAGTATTTTAGAGTTGCTCTCTATCCGTTTCACAATTGACACGACAGAAGCAATAAAGTCTGATATTGAGAGTATTGACAGTTTAGAACGTCTTAAGCAACTGCGTCGTGCTGCGGCCGAGGTGCGAGATTTTGCTGCTTTCATGCACATACTTCAGAATGGTGCAGAATATGATAGGACAGCGTTTAAGGAGTCATCGCCATGACAGAGACAGTTATCCTTTCTTGTGCAGCATCACTGTTCTGTGCCGTAGCATCAAGTTTCTCTAAGGTGTCAGCAGCATAATGCCCGCTGTCCGCATTCTTGGCAGCCCCCTACTGCTACATCCTTGATAATCACTAATTTTCCTTTGTATGTATGAATGATTGAGAGTGACCTTTTTGGGATGGATGTCACCATTACAGATTCACATTCATTTGCTTTTATTATAGATTGATCCTGACTACCATCTACTTCTGAAAAACACTTGACGTATCTTCATAAAAGCAGGTATAATACTGATATGTCGGCGTATGATAAGATCTTTAAACATATTGCGGGGGAGTTCCCGCGAGACATAGCAGTGTTAGCACTGAAGACATCGGAGGTGGAAGTCACTGATCGGTTGAACACAGAACATATCACGATTAAGACACATCAGAGCGATATGATATATCAAGTCCGTTTGCCGGATGAGGAGGCGATATTACATATAGAAGCACAAACCGACGACAGCACGTATAAACCGATGCATTTACGGATGCTTGCTTATTCAAGTGTTCTTTATTTGGAATATGAAAAGAATGTCTATTCAACGGTGCTATATTTCCGTCCTCCCGCAGGTCGAAACGATCCTGGTTTCTATGCGTATGGAAACGAAGATCGGGGCGGTGGTGTATTCCGCTATAACGTTATACGTATCTATGAGTTAGAGGGTGCAGCGTTCTTGGATCCTGCTGTTTTAGGGGTGTTACCTTTCACGGCTCTGATGGATCCGCCATCGGACATGACACGTAACGCTTGGACTGAGAAGTGTATTGAGACGATACGGACAGTTGATGTTGATGTCAAGATGCGGGGGACGCTTCTGTTTGCGCTCTCGCTTTTCGGGAGTTTTGTCCAATCCACCGAACTATTTAAGGACGCTTCATTGGAGGCAATTATGCAACAATCACCTTTTTACGATCATGTGATACAACGAGGTATTGAACAAGGCGATGAACAAGGATATAGACGAGGTATTGAACAAGGTATTGAACAAGGTATTGAACAAGGTGAACGTAATAATACTGTTGAGAGCATTTTAGAGTTGCTCTCTATCCGTTTCACAATTGACACGACAGAAGCAATAAAGTCTGATATTGAGAGCATTGACAGTTTAGAACGTCTTAAGCAACTGCGTCGTGCTGCGGCCGAGGTGCGAGATTTTGCTGCTTTCATGCATATACTTCAGAATGGTGCAGAATATGATAGGACAGCGTTTAAGGAGTCATCGCCATGACAGAGACAGTTATCCTTTCTTGTGCAGCATCACTGTTCTGTGCCGTAGTATCAAGTTTTTCCAATGTGTCAGCATTATAATACCGCTGTCCACATTCTTGGCAGACCCCTACTGGTACATCCTTGATAATCACTAATTTTCCTTTGTATGTATGAATGATTGAGAGTGACCTTTTTGGGATGGATGTCACCATTATAGGTTCACATTCATTTGCTTTTATTATAGATTGATCCTGACTACCATCTACTTCTGAAAAACACTTGACATATCTTCATAAAAGCAGGTATAATACTGATATGTCGGCGTATGATAAGATCTTTAAACATATTGCGGGGGAGTTCCCGCGAGACATAGCAGTGTTAGCACTGAAGACATCGGAGGTGGAAGTCACTGATCGGTTGAACACAGAACATATCACGATTAAGACACATCAGAGCGATATGATATATCAAGTCCGTTTGCCGGATGAGGAGGCGATATTACATATAGAAGCACAAACCGACGACAGCACGTATAAACCGATGCATTTACGGATGCTTGCTTATTCAAGTGTTCTTTATTTGGAATATGAAAAGAACGTCTATTCAACGGTGCTATATTTCCGTCCTCCCGCAGGTCGAAACGATCCTGGTTTCTATGCGTATGGAAACGAAGATCGGGGCGGCGGCGTATTCCGCTATAACGTTATACGTATCTATGAGTTAGAGGGTGCGGCGTTCTTGGATCCTGCTGTTTTAGGGGTGTTACCTTTCACGGCTCTGATGGATCCGCCATCGGACATGACACGTAACGCTTGGACTGAGAAATGTATTGAGACGATACGGACAGTTGATGTTGATGTCAAGATGCGAGGGACGCTTCTGTTTGCGCTCTCGCTTTTCGGGAGTTTTGTCCAATCCACCGAACTATTTAAGGACGCTTCATTGGAGGCAATTATGCAACAATCACCTTTTTACGATCATGTGATACAACGAGGTATTGAACAAGGTATTGAACAAGGCGATGAACAAGGATATAGACGAGGTATTGAACAAGGTATTGAACAAGGTGAACGTAATAATACTGTTGAGAGTATTTTAGAGTTGCTCTCTATCCGTTTCACAATTGACACGACAGAAGCAATAAAGTCTGATATTGAGAGCATTGACAGTTTAGAACGTCTTAAGCAGTTGCGTCGTGCTGCGGCCGAGGTGCGAGATTTTGCTGCTTTCATGCATATACTTCAGAATGGTGCAGAATATGGTAGGACAGCGTTTAAGGAGTCATCGCCATGACAGAGACAGTTATCCTTTCTTGTGCAGCATCACTGTTCTGTGCCGTAGTATCAAGTTTCTCTAAGGTGTCAGCAGCATAATGCCCGCTGTCCACATTCTTGGCAGACCCCTACTGCTACATCCTTGATAATCACTAATTTTCCTTTGTAACAGTGAGAAAAATCTAACAGTTTACTGAATAATATAAGGAGATTTAAAATGCGTTATAAAACTTAACGATTACGATAACTTTAGGATGTTTGTCTGTTGTGGCATTGGCGGGTCTGGTAATGCTGCCGATTACGGGCAATTGTGAGCTCCGCCAGTATGGTTGGACTCTCTACAGTAACAATACAGCGGCGAATATATTGGTCCTTGAGGACACACAAGGTGCATCGTGGCAGATACGTGCCACCGTAAATGCGAAAGGTATTAGGGCTGAAGTCTACCCCGATGATCACAATCTCAGTCACTTTACTGAGGATAAATTATTCACAGGAACCGGTAAGGTGACAGTTTTTAAAGATAACTATATATATATGCACATTATCACTACCCTCATTCCTATTACACGCCCTGGTACCACAATCACATTGTGCATGGTGATATAGACACAAACAATCCGGACAGTGATTACTATAATGGTCACGATACAGCTCTGACCTTAGATATTGAGGCAAATGCTAAAGTAGAGAAACATACTTGTGAGGGATACCGAAAAGGGGATAGCACCGAAACATCTATAACGGTGGATATGAAATTAGATATCCCGAAGATAAAGGAAGCAGGGATTGAATTCACAGGAAAAAAGGGGAAGACGATATATATTTCAAAAGACGAGAGTATAAAAGTGTCTGTTTACAATCCCGTGGTTGCCCAAGAAGTCGGTGTAAAAGCCGAATTAACGTTTAATAGTGAAGCAGACTCTTCTGCCTTCGCGGATTTTGATTTCAATGAGCATGACTTAGATAAAATAGAGTTTGATGAAGGCACAGTCTGGTATGATGCTCCCTAAGAATAGTCTTTATATTATCCCCGGCGGCACATACAATACCGCCAGGTTTCCATAAAGGAGGATTCCGATGATGGTAAAACGCTTTATTGTGATACTCTCTGTATTACTGATTGGATCTGGTGTTTTTGTCTTTCTTCGAGGTTCTGATATCCTGCCTTCGGGGGATAAACTTAAGCCGCGAGCCGCTGGCGGTTCTGTTTCCGGATTAGACAAAGCGTCCCGTGTAGCGTTGCATCCGCTCGCAGCAGATTGGGAAACGGTTGAAGCCGCACAGAAACAGCAGGTTAACTCCTTTGACGATTGGGCACGAAAAACTGTTGAAATTGGTCTTGCCTTGGACGTGCTGTATGGATTAATTAACACTCCTGAGGAGCTTGCATCGCTACGAGAGGAAAAATTAACTAAACAATTGAGATGGGCTACGAGTATAGAAGCCCAAGGGTGTAGTCTTCCCAAGTATCCTTATGAATGGCCTAAACTTCCTCCAAAGAAGCTTTTTGATTACGAGGGGCCTCAGACTGCCGAGGCACTGATGGCAGAATATGATCAACGTTGGTTAAACACTTCTCCTCCCCGTTATACTGACTGGGACGCACACTATCCAAAAGCAGCTTGGATCGACCGTATTGTTAGTATGGGAGGAAAGTTCCAAGAAATGCGCGATTATGACTTTTACCTAAAATTGCGAGGATCTCTTATCAGACACAAAGGGACCCCGAACAAATGGCGGAGTGGTGCGTTTGGTATTCCCCCCACGACCAACTTTGAGAAATACGAATCTGCTTATATCAATAGAAAGATTTGGGAAAATGACATGCGCAAAAAAGTTCGCGCTGCCCACCCCGACGAACCCAGGATTACAACGTTTTTCCCAAGTAGTCAGCCGGATAAATACCTCCCCGTAGTCGGTAACATGACGTATGTCTACAGAAAACCGAATAGCAGCGCGATGCGGACCTATGGCACTATACTGACAGATGAACAATCAGCAAACCTTAGAGACAAAGGCATAGAACCCGAGGGAATTGAAATCATCTATATTGATGATGAATACAATGTTCTCACTGAAAAACCTGAACCCTACAACCATCAAGAGTGGTTAGAAAAAAACACTTATCTCATTGTTCCCGAAGGGTTACGGGATCCAGATGGCACCCTCGTGTCCCCAGAGCGTTATCATGAGATAACTCGGGAAGAGATGCCTTATGAGACAAGGCAAAGGTATGATGAATATGTCGGTGCCGAATCTTCTATTGATCTAGATGCAGCACGTCGTGAGGCTGCCCGTGCAGCTGCGGAGGCATCTCAGGCGACTGCAAAAGTTGAATATGAAAAGTTCCAAAACCGTATGCGTCAACTTGAAGAGTTCGCAACAATGTCGGATGCTGAGATAGAGAAAAAACTTGAACGGCAGTTCCGTAAACAGTTCCTACCAGAGCTACCGGTAGAACAGTTAGAACAGATTACACCGAAACGTCTTGAGCGTGCATTAGGCACCCTTTTTCAATACGGTTATGAAGATGGGATGCGTAGGATACGGGAGGATAACGCGACACTTGCTGATCTGTTAGAGCGACACTTTGGCAAACGTTCTCAACCGCCTGCTTCGGTGCCGAAAAATCCGCAAAGACCCGTGCCACCGAAGCCAGCAGAAACAACAGATACGCCTACCGATACGGAATAAATGAACGGACTTAGTCGTTTTGGGATTAAGTAAAATCGCCATAAACATAGATGGAAACTACATTTATCGCTTGTTTTAATTGCTAATTCATGATACAATATAGATAAGTATTAGGGGGCTACAAACCCCCTAATGAACACTAAAAAGCGAGTTGCTTTTTCTGATATTCAAGCTTGTCTGATTATTGTATCAGAATTCATCAGAAAAAAGCAACTCCTAAAATGGAGTATCTGATGAATTGAGTTGAAATTATGGAGCGATACCCTACACAAGAGGCGTGTATTGAACATCTTGAGAGGATACGTTGAGGGAATAACCCCCAGTGTCCGAAGTGTGTGAGGGTAAAGACCTAAAGCGTCCGAATGAGGACGGTACAGGAAGGATAGGACGGTGGCATTGTGCTGATTGTGGTGCTTCGTTCAAGGTTACCAGTGGCACAATCTTTGCTGGAAGTAGATGAACCTCGCAAGCGTGGTCGCGGAACAATGAAAGACGCTGTTATCGGTGCTGTCTCACGTGCTGGACACGTCATCGCTCAATTGATACCTGACATCACTGGAGAAACGATTGCTAATTTTATTCGTGATAACGTAGATACGGAGAACTCTAAACTCTACACGGATCAGTCCAAAGGATACAACACTATCGGTAAAGAGATAGAACATGAAACCCTAAACCGAAGTAAGAAGTGGGAGAAAGGTGGCATGCATACCAACACCATTGAAGGATTTTGGTCATTCATCAAGCGTGCATGGTATGGAACACACCACCACTACTCAATAGGATACACGCCACTGTATCTCGCAGAGGCGTGCTACAAGTATAACTATAGGAACATTGACATTTTCAATAAGTTTGTCAATGATAGTATAAGATGAATATCCCAAAACGACTAAGTCCGATATATTAAAATACTGTAAAGTTGAAAAACTGATAGAAGTGAGGATCAATTATGCATAAAACAAGAAAAGTTGTGATGCGGAATGATGCTGGACGTATCTGGACAGAGGAACAGGAGACACCTATCCCGAAACAAGGACAGTTGCTAATTGAGGTACACACCTCTATGGTCAGTCCTGGTACAGAGTTGGGTGGTATTAAACGGAGGCACCAAAAACCGGGTTCCGGAACAAGCCAACGCGCATTCGGATATACCAACGCGGGTGTCGTGATCGGTATAGAGGGGAATTGTGATGAATTTGAAATTGGGAACAGAGTCGCAGGTATGGGGGGTGGTTACGCACTACACGCGACTTACGCTTGTGTGCCACATAACTTGTGCGCTAAGATTCCTGATAACGTAAAGTATGAGGAAGCTGCATCTATACACCTTGCAGCAACGGCACTGCACGCTGTACAACGCGGACGTATCCGTATCGGTGAGAATGTTGTGATTGCGGGATTAGGTATTCTCGGACAATTTGCATCACAGATTGCTAAAACTGCCGGTGCTTATGTCGTGGGTTTAGATCGGTTTCCGTTGCGATTAGGTATCGCTGAGAACGCGGGTATTGATATGGCAATTAATGTTTCTGAGACAGACCCTGTACCGATTGCACAGGAATTCACGCAGGGTTACGGTATGGATTGTGGAATTATCGCTTTTGGTGGTGATGCAACGAGTGCTTTCCAGCAGATACGTGCTATGCTAAAGACAGCACCCGACACACATAAGATGGGACGTATCGTCATTGTCGGTGGTGCAAGCGTTACACACGGGTTTGCAGCGGGACTCGGCAATGTGGATGTGATTAGTTCAGCACGCACCGGTCCCGGTTACCACGATGAAGATTATGAACATGGTGCAGATTATCCACCCGTGTTTGTACCGTGGCCAACACAGCGGAATTTGGAATTGGCACTTAGACTGATGGCTGAGAGGAAAATCAGTGTTGGAAAGGTCATCACTGATAGTGTACCGATTGACGAAGCTGCTGCGGCTTGCGAAAAACTGATACAAGACCCAAATACAGCGTTAGGTGTTATCTTGAAAATGCAATAAATGACATTGGAATGAGCGAATGGAAATTAGATCAGCAAGAGAGTCAGAATTAGCACAAGTCGTTGAACTGCACTGCATTTAATCCGAACCAGCATGAACGATATTGGCAATATGTGCAAGGTGATAGTAGTTACCGGCTTTCACAGACAAGAGTTGTCGTTGTGAATGATAAGGTTGTTTCAACGCTGCGTGTGTGGGAACAGCGGATACGGATCGGCGTATCACTTGTGATGGTGGGTGGGATTGGCGGTGTTTGCACCGATCCCAAATACCGGGGCGTAGGATATGCGTCTGCACTGATGCGGGATACTATCGGTTATCTAAAAAGGCGAGAGGATACGATCTTGGTGTTTTGTTCACAATCATACCTGAGGAATTTTACCATAGATTAGGATGGACATCCCTACCCCTACACGGTTTCTCGGTTGCATGTGGAGTGGAAACGGGAACAGCAATACCATCCGAGTGGCAGGTTAGGAATTTCAATGTAGAAACGGATTTGGATGCTGTTGCGTCAATTCACGACATTGCTAATGCACATCAGAGTGGGACTGTTTCCCAGACTCGTGCTTATTGGGATATGAAGCCTTCGCGTATTCATGGTATTCTGCCGTCTGTTGTCGCAGAGAAGGACGGGGATATCGGAGGATATTTGAACTTTCAGATAGAGGATAAGTGCGCGGAGGTACTTGAGGTAGGATATATACCGGACACGCCAGATGTTTTGAACGCATTTGTCTCTTACTTTATGAAGACGTGTGCTGAAAATAAGGTTGAGAAGATAACGGGTATGTTTTCGTCAGAACATCCTAAGGAAAACAAGCAAACTTCCTTCTCCGTTTCCTGAAACGTTACCGCATCGGTTAATACAACTTTATAGTTTCGTAGGTGATGTTGTGTTGGACCCGTTTAGTGGCAGTGGTACGGCGTGTCTGAGTGCGTTGAAAGCAGATAGACATTATATTGGATACGATATTGAGGAAGCATATATCCAGTTGGCAAATGAGCGGATTCGTGCGTATACGGATCAGACTCGTTTGCCGATTGGGTAGTAGGTATACGGAGACAGCACACGGAGTGTGCCTACTACTTTTGAAGGTGATATTGTGTAGGTTTTTCCTGCTTCAGTGTGGAAGTCTACGACGTTTCTTGACTGGGAATACTTAATTCGTGATCCGTCACAAGTTACGTTGACTTGTCTAGGTGTTCGGACTCGGCAATCTTGTCCGAGGCTTGATAGTATCTGTGCTTGTGTGAGTTTGCCATTGTTACTGCATACGTGAACATAGTGCAGGTTCCATCAGGTGCGTCAAACACGTTTTCAGGGAAGTGTGAAGGATTTGTTATGAGTTTTCCAGGGAACGGTGTACCTTCTGGTGCTTCAACAAGAAAGTCAAAAATAAATCGAGCTGCACTTTTCATCAATGGATACGCATGTTCTCTAAGGAAGTTTTCATCGCCACCGAAAAAGTAACTGCTCAGCATTTGGTTTATCAAGCCGTAGCACATTCAGCCTGATTGTGCTTTGCATCACGTCACCCCACGCAATAATGTTCTTGTTCAGCATTTGGTTTTATCAAACCGTAGTACATACCTCTTGATTATTAACCTTATCTGATTCTGTAAGTATAGCACGTCTACAAGGCAGTTTCAATTTCTGAATACAAAAAACTGTTGACACAACTTTCTTTACTTTGTAAAACAGGTAGGAGATGTGCTATAATCAGATAGAAACGCAATCGAGACTCTTGTAAAGACATCTTTCATACAACGTATATAAGCTTCGGTTTTCGTCAGAAATAGCATTATGAAATTCATGAAACTCTCAAGAAAAAAACTTATCCTATTGATTCTTGCGGTGCTTGTATTTGTCATCGTCCTGTTAGGCGTTATCTATCATCAGACATCCTTGTGGAAACCTGAACAGAGCTTAATAACTTTACTTCCTGAATCACCAATATGTTATCTGACGTTCAAAGACCTGAAAGGGACAATAAAAACATTTAATAGTAGCGAATTTGGAAAACAGACTGCAAAAATGCCGATTCTCAGTCACATCAAGAAGCAACTCTGGTGGAGAGAATTAGTCTATCAAAAACAATTTTGGGAATACGAAATGGGTGGAAGACTCGATTTAGCGGCATTCAACGGATATTTCGGTAAAGAGGTGATTTTAGCACTATACGAAAATGAAGGTGAAGTGTCATTTCTACTCATTACAGAGATCGGTGGCAAAGAAAAATTGGCAATAGAAGCAGTTACGGCGACAGATGCAATAGATCCACGATACGAAAGAATTCAGACAGAATATGAAAAATTTACGATTAACACGATTACGGGATTTCCTCTCGACTTCAGTTATACTTTCATCGGCAAGATCGGCATGCTAAGTCTGAATCCACTGCTATTGGCAGAAGTGATTGATATCTATGGTGGCAAGAAGCGTAATTTCCTCGCTAAACACCCCAAAAGGGATGCAATTCTGGAGAGTTATGAAAACAATTCAAATATAGGTTATATTGATATTGCACAATTAACAAAATTGTTGAAGTCGCTTGAATTGAATATTGGTGAGATTATTGAACAAGTTTCGCCTACAACAAGCACTTCAAACTATCTTACTTTTGGCAATAGGAACGAGGATGGCACTATCATATCAAATATTAGGGTAGGGGATACTGGAAAATCGAATCATGTGAAATCTGACAAGCAGCTTACGCATTCATTCATACCTAATCAGACAGCTCTTGTCATCTATAATCCACAACAGGATCTTGGTGTGCTATGGGAGACTCTAAATGATTATGGACAGATAGAAATTGAATCTACAAATAGTGGATTCTCTAATCTTATGGGACAAGGAATGACTTTAGAACTGATTTCAATTCCTACAGAACAGTTCCTTAGGTTGCCGTCTTTTGTCCTTCACATACCGATTAAGTGTGAAACTGAATTTATTGACGCAATTAATGAACAGAGAAAAAATGGGATATTTGTCGCTGGGAAATCGGTTGATTTTCTTCAACAGCAGACTTATGATGGAATCAGTATACAACCAATTCGTCTACGATTGAATCTACTATTGTCTCTAACAGGAGCGTACGCAGTTGTTGACAACGATTTTTACTTCAGTACGACAATCTCTGGATTAGAATCAGTACTGGATACAAGATCAGTCAATGCGGATGCTTTGTCTGATCTTGTTTTCTCAAAAGACAAAGATGCCGTTCAGGCATATATACAGCCGGATGTTCTGATCCATGAGATAAAGAGATATTTGCCAACAATATCACTCTTAGTTTCACTTTCTGGACAGAAGATGGATTCTAAGATAACAGATCATATTAGACAAAACCTGTTTCCGTTGGAGTCACTGGGACCGATTGCTATAGATGTACGGAACAGCGAAAAGGGTGTAGATACCAAGATAAGGATTAAATTAGAAAAGTAGGTTATGGCAGATAGAGAGAAGAAATATATGATGCAGAATACTGATATTGAGCGTTTAACTCTATATGGAGGTATGTGATACAATCACTGCAACTGCCAGAGGGCTAACGGATACATCTTATAGTAAAGTTAACAATTAATGAGACATTTCACCTCATACACCGATGATGGAAACCACCCAGCGTAGGGGCGAGGTGACATCGCCCGTTGCGGCGTGTTTCATAAATTCTAAAGTTCACTATATAATGTAGATCGCGATTCTTAACTTAGGTAGGTGGGCAAAATGAAAAAGAATAACAATAACAAAATGAAAAAGAATAACAAAACGAAGAAGACACAGACCGATGAAAACAGTGTAGACGCAGTGAGTGCCAATTCTAATGAAAACAGTGTAGATTCAGCTGCAATCGGTCCATCAATTCAACAGCAATTCAATGAACTAAAGAGCCAATACCTTAGTGAACGTTCGAATTCTATGAATCGTTTGCTGATGTTTATAGGGATAGTGTTACTTTTCTTTACAATACTTATTCCTATTGGAACGGGTATTGCTGCTTATTTTGTCTATCAGAAATACAGTGAACTGCAATCCCAATTGGTAATCCAGGTAAACGAAACAAAACGGCATGCTTCAGAGGCAGAGAAGTCTGCAAATGATGCAAAAAAGCATGCAAGTGAAATAACAGTATATCAGAGAACAATAAGAGGTATAATTTCAAAATTAACGAGCAAAGATTTCAAGAATCCTGACAAGGTAGAAATACTAAAATCCTCGTACCAAGACATCCTAAAAATCTCCACATTAACTGCCGAAGACTATGCAATAATGGATGCTTATGAACTACAGAATGAAGGCAAATATACCGAAGCAATTGCGAAATGGCAATTCATCGTAAACGCAAAGGATGTCAACCCAGAACTTATTGCACATGCGTTTTTCTCTATTGGGTTTCTCCATGCAGAACAGCAAGAAAATGATCAAGCCATCTCTGCATATACTCAGGCTATAGAGTTGTATCCCAAATTTTCAGACGCATTTAATAGTCGTGGACAGCTGAAAACTATTCTTGAAGATTATGAAGGTGCTATTTCAGATTTTGATGAGGCAATACGTTTGAATCCAGACTTTGCTGAGGCATGGTATAATCGTGCAAATGCAAAGCGGATATTAAAAGTGCATGAGGATGCTATTGCTGATTATGATGAAGCCATCCATCTATCACCAGATTCTGCGGATGTATATCACTATCGTGGTGTATCAAAACGTGCACTCGGTCAACATCAGGAAGCAATCGTTGATTTTGATGAAGCAATTCACCTACGACCAGATTATACGGATGCTTATGTTAACCGAGGTACAGCAAAACGTGCAATCGGTATGCTTGGGGAAGCAAAGAAGGATTTTGATAAAGCACAAGAGTTGTCAAAACAGCAGTGAGAAGTGGTTACATCATTCAAAGAATATCTCAGTATCTGTAGTATTCTCTTATTTACGTCTTGAGAGATATGCTGATAATGCATGGTCGAAGGGTGTGGTGGTATCCATCTGCACATAGTCGATTTGACTTGCGCCACAGCCACGTCGGTAACTTTGGATAAAGTCATTCAACTTTTCAAGATATGCTGATTTCAGTGAGTCGGCTTGTGTAGATAGTGTTTGTCCAGTTTCCATATCACGGAAAATAACAGAACCCTTATAGGGAAATGTCATCTCTGCATGGTCAAGTAGATGGAAGACAATCACCTCATGTTTCTGATGACGTAGATGCTTAAGTGCTGATATAACTTGTGATGGTTCGTCAAGCAGATCAGAGATAACAATGACTAATCCGCGTCTGACAATTCTTTTGGCAAGTTCATGGAAAAGACCACTTAACTCAGTTTCCTCACCTAGTGTCGCATTCTCTAATGCATTCATGATAGCGCGTAAATGTGTTGCAGCACCTCTTGGCGGAATGTATTGTGTGATATCCGTATCAAAAAGTGCTAATCCGACAGAATCTCTCTGCTTCAACATGAGATACGTGAGGGTTGCTGCAAGATAACACCCATATTCAAATTTCGTTAGGGTATTATCATTGTGCTTGTAGTTCATGGATGCACTTGTGTCCAACAAGATATAGCCCCGTAGGTTCGTTTCTTCTTCAAATTTCTTAACATAGAACCTATCGGATTTTCCGTAGACTTTCCAATCAATATAACGAATTTCATCACCTGGCATGTATTGTCTATGTTCAGCGAATTCAACGCTAAATCCTTGATAGGGACTTTTGTGTAGACCGGTAACAAACCCCTCAACGACAAGTCGTGCAACGAGTTCCATGCTACCTATACGAGACAACGCAACTGGATCAAGATATTTGTGTATTGTTTGCATTTTTTTTTGAAGGTATTGCTTGAAATACAGATTTTAGAGTGAAGTATAGCAAATATTGCACGATAAATCAAGTGATATATGTTTATCCACAATTACTTATCTTGACATTCATCCAATTAGAATGTTATAATCTATTTATATCAATCAGTCTGTTCAGGTAAAATGCTTAAATGTTCAATCTCAGGTTAACCTATATCTCTTTATTCTTCATCTATACACTTGTTTCAGTTACGGTTTTCCTGCTGCCGGTTGTAGCAGAAGAGAACCAAAAACCGATAAAACTTGATAAGATAGTCGTTACACCGGGAAAATTTACAATCTATGAAGGGACTACACCACAGATCTCAATTTCTAAAGCAGAGATCGAACAGTTCCCTCTCATAGATAATGATATTATGCGGTCAGGACACATATTTCCTGGGGTGACAGCAAGCGACTTTAGTGCGCGTTTTAGTGTCAGAGGCGGCGAGAAAGATGGTGTCGCTGTCAGATTAGATGGAATTGAACTATACAATCCATACCATTTACAAGATTTCGGTGGTGCAATCTCAATTGTTGGACTTGGGTTGATTCAACGCGCTGACCTTCTTATGGGAGGATTTCCTGCTGAGTATGGACAGAAAATGTCAGGGGTATTTGACCTAACCTCAAAAGAACCGAACAGTGAAAAGGTCTCAGTTAATTTTGGTTTAGATCTGATAAATGCAACTGCTCAGATTGAGGGACCTTTGACCGATAAAGGGGGATGGATACTATCTGCACGTCGTGGTTACGTTGACCTTATCCTTGCACTCGCTGATATTGATGACAGATATAAACCACAATACTCAGATGTATATGGGAAGTTTAAACTGCAATTAACAGACGCCGATACACTGACACTTAACGGACTATACGGTTGGGACTATAACCTCGTACATGCTGCTGATGTCAGCAATAATTTAGAGTCGAACTATGACAACTTAACAACGTGGCTGAATTGGCGGCATATATTCACTACAGACCATTGGACAGATGTCTATTTGTATGGCGGTTCTTCGGGACAAGAAAAAGTCTCAGGTGATGCTGATTTTGATAATCGTGACTTTTTATATTACGGTACAAAGGTAGAACTTACTTCCAACATTCATGATCAACATACAATCCGAAGCGGAATTGAGTGGAGATGGTCGGATGCAAAGTATGACTATTTTGCAACAGAACGTCTCAATGGTATAAACAATTATGATGAAATAGACGTTAACATTAATCAGAACGGTAATGATATTAAGTTCTTTCTGCAAGATGAATGGCAAATACATTCTAAA
Source organism: Candidatus Poribacteria bacterium (assembly GCA_965208245.1). Classification (GTDB taxonomy): domain Bacteria; phylum Poribacteria; class WGA-4E; order WGA-4E; family WGA-3G; genus MSPOR6. Next base: position 2,096,166 of record OZ242325.1, on the reverse strand, counting down.
CTTGCACTGAATGTCGGTGGACGTTACATCTATCAGGACTCTCGTATGGATGATATACCTAAGCATGAAATCGGACCACGTATAGCATTGGCATTCCAAGCAAATGACAATCTTATATTGCGAGGAGCATGGGGTATTTATCATCAACCTATTGACCTGATTTCATTACCAGTGGAAGACGGTATTGATACTGTCGGATCCTCTGAACAGTCAATACACTATATCCTTGGTTTTGAGTACAATCTATCTAATAACCTTCTAATAAGACTTGAAGGTTACTACAAAGACTATGACAATTTAGTGGGGAGACTTAGAGAATTTGGGAGACAGACTCAAGTGTTCACAAAGCTTGATACGGCAGATGTCAGAGGATTTGATCTGTTCACGACACATGTAGTCTCAAACCGTTTGTCATGGAGTCTCGGTTATGCATTTGGTATCGCTGAGGAGGAGACTGGAGGGAGAACCATATATCGTGAGTCTGACCGAAGACATTCTATTTATTTAAACAGTAACTACCAGTTTGCACCATCATGGCTGCTATATGTCAGTTGGCGATTCAACACGGGAACACCAAGAACACTTCTTTTACACGAAAAAGTAGAATCCAACTGTAACCGACAGTTTGGTGAACCGCATGCAGAAAGATTACCACCCTATCACAGTCTTGACTTTCGGATTACAAAACGTAGTATATATAAACGATGGTCACTCTCTTGGTATTTCCAAATATTAAATTTATATAATCGTTCTAACATTGACCAATATGCATTCAGTGAAATAAGAGACGAAGATACAAATCAGTTAATTGATTGTTCGGTAGAATCTGAACCATTATTGCCAATTGTTCCAACATTGGGTATAACTCTAACATTTTAGTCAGGATTACATCGTAGGTCATGTAGAGGAACGAAACCAACAGGAATTGATTGTGTCTATCATGTTGCTAGTCAATATTTTAATGGCGTTCCTCTATCCGACCTACAAAATAAGACTTGGCAGATCAGTAGTTTTGAAGTGTGAGATATGTTGAAGTATATCAAGCAAGCATTTGAGAATATTTGGTATAGGTTCCGAAAGAACTCCGATGACACCTATATTCCTAAAGCAGCACCAAGTGCTGAAGAAGCCATTTTACCGATAGATCCAGAAGAATACACAATCTATCCTTATGAACTAAAGCATAAGATGGATATGGGTAGGGATTTTATCCTGCTTGATGTTAGAGAAAAATGGGAATTTCAGGTGGTTCATCTTGATGGGGCAGTCTCTATACCACTTGGGGAACTACCGAGGCGGTTCGGAGAACTTTCGCCTGGAGATGAGATCATCGTCTATTGTCACAAAGGGATGCGGAGTCTTGATGCAGCATACCTGTTACAACAACTCGGTTTTAAGTCTATTCTAAGCCTTGTTGGTGGCATAGATAAATGGGCATGCGAAATTGATCAAGACCTGCAGCGGTATTGAGTTTCCTCATACTATTTTTATACAAGTAATTCTCACTTAAGATTGATAAAGTTAGATGTTGGATATGTTGTAGGGGTGAGGTTTTTTCCCCGTAGGGATTAGGAAACCTAACCCCTACGGTTATGCATATACAATTTCTTCTACGACTTCCTTACCTGCTTTAAACAGATCATGCAAATGTACATATCTGAAAAGTGAACTCCTTCCTGTCAGATATAGATTTTCAAACCTCTTGAAATAATCAACGAGTCGTTTTACATTTTCTTCATATCCTACCTCAAGAATAGGATATGCAAAAGGTAAATGAAATGTTTGAAAATGCTCTATATCATCCTCTTTGAGTGATTTTACACGGCACAACCCTTCCCAGACTGTTCTGTTCAGGTCTCTGTCGGACTTTTGCCATATTTCTTCGTCTTTAAAACAAGGAATTTCAAGAACAACAACTGTTTTATCCTCTGGTGCCATATAGGAGCTTCGGTTTTTCGGTTCATATAGACGTGTAAAAGGGAATTCTTCACTTGGGAAATAGAGTGATGCGTTCTGTGAAAATGCACCTCCTTTTAAACAGTAAACACACAGAATGAGATGACGGTATTTTATATTGTCTGCTATTGAAATAAGTGCCGACGGAGGAGGCGGGTCTAATATCCGCAAAGAAAGGGTCAAAGGTAATGTACTGATTACAATGCCAGTCTGAATTTCAATAGCATCGTTCAAGATGATCCGATCTATCCTTCCATTCTTGTGCATTATACGACTAACACCATGTTGCAGCTTGACGTTTTCTTTACCAATAAACTCATACAATTTCTCAGGAATCATACCAATACCATATTTTGGATAAAAAAATGCTCCATCTAAATGTACTGGGTTCTTCGGTGTTCCAAATAGTGTTGATCTGAGAAAACTCCATAGGTCTAATCCCTTGAGCCTATTACCAGAAATCACGGTGGAGAGATGACGTGTTGGTAAACCCCATAGTTTTTTTGAATAATTCAGCAAGAATTGTTCTGCTAATGTCTTACCATATCTATGTAGTGCAAGTGTTTCAAAATTATCTATTTTTCGTATGCCACTACTGTGCAGTTTGTCCCATGCGATTTTTAACAAGCTGCTATACCCAAGCTTATCGATCATATCGGTCAATTCAAGTGGAAAACGGTAGAATTTATCATCAAAGAATATCTCACTTGGCGCGTCAACACTTAGTAGATCATCACCAAGTAGTCGCTTAACCTCTACAGTAGCAGCTGGGTTCTTATCGTGGAAACGGTGTGCCCCTGTATCAAATCGAAAGTTACCTAATTTGATTGTTTGACAGTTCCCACCGACCGTAGCACCTGCTTCATATATGATGAAGTTTAGATGTTGCTTCTTGGCGTAATAGCCAGCAGTCAATCCTGCGGGACCACCACCGAGAATGTGAACCTTCGTATTATCCATAGCATTCATTTTTTGATTTAGTGTTTATGATACCTATATTCAGTATTCATATACCGATAATTCAGACCACATCCGATTTACGTAAGGATTGTGATAAAAAGTCTCTGTTTTTCTTGCTGTTCTGTTTGGTAGAGGACTTCCAATAACAATCAATCCTGTTTTAATATCATCAAGCGGAGAAAGATCAGTTTCATCTTTTATGGTGATATAATTCGCTGTTATGTCCTGTGAAGCCAAATAGTACTTGATTAATGAAACTGATACAATCGTCAGATTGTTACTACTTTCAAGCTGTCTGTTGTGCAAGTATCTGTGAACTTGAGCAATTGCTGTTGGTTGCGTGTGTTGGATGACAGTATTTAGACTTACATAACTATAATAGGTGAGAAATATAAGGACTGTACCCCATGTCAACAGTGGAGGTTTTGTAGAACTTCTTCCACTGTTATTTACTTCTACTTTTTTGTTCAGAATGAACTGGTAACAACAGAAGGCGATTCCCAAGGCAACTATAGGTAAAATTGGCAATACATGTCTACTCTTATAGATTATGTTCTGTCCGATGAAAATCCAAATACAATAAGTAACTGTTCCAAGAAGAATAGGATTGTGTAATATCCTCTCATATTTTTTGTAGAGTGCTGCGAGTTGCATCCTTGAAAGTTCATACCATATATAAACCAGAACTATAGCAATCAAGAAAACTGTACAAGCTGCAATCATAGGATGTCTACCGATCCAATACAATCCGAATCCATCGGCAACTATACTCTCAAACATCTTTGACACGCGTAGCACGATTTCAGGATTAGTAGAAACAGTACCTCCGAAATCTGAAAAATGTCCATGGCTCTGTTTCTGTGCAGCATTGATCAGGTCGGTCCAACCAGTTATCATGATGAGCGGTATTAACCATACCAATACGCCAATAATTCCAGCGATAATCTTCTTAAGTCTACCTGAATATTGTATTAGACATATAGTTAATGCCGGTAACAGAAACGGAATATACGAGGCTTTTATACCGATCAAGATACCAGCAAGTAGAAATCCTACTGTGTTCAGACACAATAACGTTTCGCGATTGTGCTTTTCTGGGATTGTGATATAATAAAGACTTGCCAGTAGACAAGCAACACCCATTGTATCAGGCATATACCGATTGCTCATTAACCACAGAAGAGGGTTCATGAATGCAACGAAAATGCAGATTTTTCCTAATAGTGATGTACAGTGAACTTTCGCTATAGATAACGTAAAAAAGATAACTAAGCATGTAGACATACCCCCAAGAAGTGAAAATGCTATTGCATAACGACCTGTGACACCATATACAACTTTGGCAAGAAAACAGAATACGGGGTAAGCAGGAAAATGTGGCTGTAGTTTCCCAACATCATACGCCACCATACTCAAGGCAAAACGGAGACTGTCTATGTCTTCAATGTAGTATATGGTAGTGAGTAGACGAGAACTAACGCATAGAACAAAAACGATACACCAGACATAGATGCTTGTAAAACATACCCGACGAGACATCTGTTAGTTCCAATTTAAAATAGGAAGAATGGAAGATTAGAATCAGATTTATCTAATCTTCCTACCTCTTCCACCTACTCAACCTATATAGAAACTATATTTTAGAAGTAAACCTACCAGTTTTCCATGCTGGCATTGGAAAACCTGTAAGCAGTTTGGAGAACTACCTTTGCGCGTTGATAATTCGCTACTTGTGTACTATATGCACTGCTCCCTGGATCATCATATTTCGGTGCTGTTCCCATAATACCGTGTAACTCGCGCAACTGTCCATCAGTAATCAACTTAAAAGGATTATACTGAAGTGCAACAGTATATCCCTTCATTTCTGCCCAATGTTTGTTTAGGTTTGCGCGATTTTCATCTGGTGTGCCTAAATCGGACATATCACTGAGTGTATCGTTAATATAGTGTACGACGGTAGCGGCAATGACTTTTTCCATACCTTCGGATGCAGCTTGACGATGTATACTAATTTCCTCAACAGACCCCTGATTGGTTATTGCTGTCCTTCCTGCCAAGAACGCCTCAAATATATCTTTGGTAAAATCAGTCCCTGATCCACCCTTATCGCGTTTCGCCGCGTTTCTTGACAGACCAAAGTTGTATTCCGATTTGAAGTCAATACTGCCGTCACCATTAGAATCAAAAGTGAAATCGTCCACACTTCCCGCAAGTTGATCATCGGAGTAACGCGCATAATCGCGTGCAGCACCGAAATATCCAAAAGCTTCATCCCATCCATGCTCCATGGAGGTATAGGGGTCTTCTCCATCACGGGCCTCAGAATTGTCACGATCAAGCAGACCGTTCAGGTAGACACCTGTCGCTTGGTAATAGGGTACTGCTCCAATAAGCACTTTATTGATCATTTGAGACAGATCAACCCCATCCTCGGTCGTGTATGCCATTGCGGTACCAAGTTTGTTTGAATCCTGTGAATTCTTAGCGATTTGACCTATCCAATCACGCACCAATTCATCATCGGTTATATCATAACCGATGACGGGTGCATCTGAGATTTTACCAACAAGGTTTTTACCAGTAGAGAGTGCTGAGTATTTATTTTCAAGAGCTGGTATGGAACCCGTTGACGTTCTTGTCTCTAAGTTCAGACCGTCATCATAAGCATAAAGATTTAGCATATCGTCAACGGATATAGGACTTGCGCCATCTTTGCCAACACTATCGGTCACAGACTTCAGGTCCTGCAAGAGTAAGTTTCGCACGACCTGTCCTGAATATGAAACACTACTTGCTCCCTCTTCAAAACGGCTGTCAAAAACATACGCTTGCGGAACCTCAATCTTAGTTTCATCATCAAGAGTAGCATTATCGTCATCATCGTCACTACCACAAGCGTAAAGGAATAGACTTGAAATAGCGAGTAACAAGAATAGGTATCTGAATTTATTTGTTATGGGTAACATTCTATCTCCTTATGGATTGTAAGATAATGAGTCTCATCATCTTATATCATAGTTATGTGTTTCTGAACTTATATTTCAATTATACCTTCTAAATTGAATTTGGTTGTGTTCTAAGTCCAAATTGAAATGAATCATTTATGAAGAGAATAGTTTTGATATGCTCTTCAACTATTTTTTTACCAACCTTGCTTAATTCCGAGAAGTATCTGTCGTCTCGGTCCAATGAGTATTCCTGAGCTTAAGTTTGCTTCGGGTTGTCCTGCATTTGAATGTAACCGTGATCCAATATAGACTTTATCAAATAGGTTTTTAGCAGAAAAAAACAATCGCCACTGTCGTGCAAGTTTGTAGTCCATACTTGCATTGACAATATAATAACTTGGAATTGGTCCAGTATCTCCACGGTTTTTAGTTACTTGTATGTTTTCAAAGTCAGTGAAGACTTCGTCAACAAACCGCATATCAGCACGTATACGTAGCACAGTCCCGAAAAACTTCTCTAAACCTACACTCAATGTATGGTGTGGTGCATAGGTTAATTCGTTACCGTTCAGATTTACATCTACATTCCCCGCAATTGTTGCAGATTTGACGATGCCGTCAATTATTTCTGTCTGAAGGTATGTATAGGTTAGATTGATGTCTGGGAACATTGAGATGAATTCCGATATGCCGAATTTAATTGCCGTTTCCACACCAGCAAGATTGACTCTGCCTAAGTTCTTGAATGCTGTTCCGCGACCAGCAGCGACTAAGTCTTCAACCGTTATAAAGAATCCTGCTGTTTCAATATTAAGTCCGGTGAACCAGGTTCTGAATCCGGCCTCCATATTCCAACTCTTTTCTGGCTTTAGGTCAAGTCCCCCAACTTCAGCATTCTGGCCGAAGTTGGTTATCTTTAGTGCTCCACTTGAAGGAGCCGTATAACCTCTATGGATGCCCCCAAACAGATTGACTTGTCCGATCTCATAGTTTACACCGATACCTGGCAATAGTACTGATGATACTTTATCCGCCAGTACTGAACCGCGCAGCCTATCGACTCTATCCTGTCTAAAGACTTCAAACCGTGTCCCTAAAGTTACTGTCAAGTCTTGTAGTTCAAGCATTTCTTTAGCATAGAGTGCTAAGGCAGCAGTTTCATAGTGATGACTTTGTCCAACAATCTTTATAGGGTCCACCGTAGAACCTTCTGTTCCTGTGTAATAAACACCCTCTCTAGCATCAGGTGCATCTCCAACCTTCTTGTCGTCAATGAATCGTTCCCAATGCAGTTCTACCTCCTATCTCAGCTCTACCCGTATTACCTAATATATTGTGGTTGTATGTATAGTTTTGCTCAATTCCACCAACATAAAAGGTGCGTAAAATGCCAAAGTTGGAGCTATCATTACCAATTCTAACAAGGTCTCCTATTTGGAAATATGGTACAGGCAGTATTTCTCCTGTTTCAAGTGCAGTTGGCTGAACAAAAATATCATCCTCACGCCACCATCTTCTGTCGAACAGGCTTGTGTAGAAAGTCGTATTGCTTTCAATATTCTCACTTATCTTGTTAGTATAGATTAAATCGAGTGATGTGCGTAAGATTTTAAAGTTATCGTCTTCTTTTGGATTGAAGTTTGGGTCTGTTCGGAAGGAATATTCAGTTAACCCTGTATAAGTGGCGTTTGAGTTTTCATAATTCACATTTACTTTCAGATAAAGCGTTTTTCCATCACTGAGATTGAAAAAGGTCTTAAAGGTTCCGTTAACTTGATCAAATGCATTATTTTGTCTAAAACCTTCACCATGTTTGTATAGAAGTTGTATGTCTGATAGTGCAGTTTCAGGATTACCGATACCATTCCATTCAGAAAACGCGCTGTAATATCCATTGTTACCAACGGTGAGTTGATTTGCAATACCGCTTCTCCCATCGGGTTTCCTTGTCGTGTAGTTGATTATCCCTCCCATAGTCTGTGGACCGTAGCGGAGTGCAGAACTCCCTTTAATGACTTCAACAGCAGCAATCCGATCAGCAGGTGGATTGTAATAAGCATTGGGATATATGTAAACTGCAGGTTGTATTGGAACGCCATCTTCAAGTATGAGTACTCTTGCACTCCGCCGCGGATTTAAACCGCGTATACCGACACTCAATCTTGAATTACCGAAACCATCGTCTGAAAATCCGTTGATACCGGGGATCATCTCAAGCAATTCTTGCGTGCCAACCGGCATAATTAGGTCAACGGTATCGGGTTCTAACTTACTCACCGTTCCTGTTAACTGCTTATGTCTATGAAGGGACCTTCCTATTATTTCTATAGGAGCAAGTTCATAGCTGAATTTTGTTAGTTCGATTTTTATCTGAATGGTTGAGTCGCTTGCAGTTAACGATTTTTCACGGTAGGTTCTATACCCTTCTGCCGACACAACAATCTCGTGGTCTTCACTAAAATTAAGTGAGACTCGGAAGTTACCATCTTTTTCTGTAGTCGTTTCATTTAGCACTTGACCGTCTAATTCAATTTTAACGTTTGCATCAGAAATTGGAACTCCTGTACCTTTTTCTATAACTATACCACTTATATCGGAGGAACTATCACAATAGTTTACGCATCCAATAACAAGCGCAAGCAATATGAAGATCTGCAAGGTTGTCATTGAAAGTTTAGATTTAAGGATTGTGGTGAGACTGTGGCGTATAAGGTTCATAATTTATATTCCTATTGACCTAAAATAGTTTAGGATTCTTTTTCTGTTTTAGTGTTTTTTTATTTATCGTATCGTTTCCGGTATTTTCAGTATTTCCGCTTGTATTAACGGGAAGATTTGTATTTCCATAACTTCCCCCATCATCTTCAGCTTCAACCTGTGGTGAGAGTATCGGATCGCTCTCACAACTCAGAAAAGTTGTTGAGACAATGACTATCAGTACAAGTAAGAGAGCCTTAATAATAAACTTATATTGTATCATCGTGTAATTCCTATTTTCATATTAACCAACTAAAGGGACTCTAAGAACGCAATGAGTGCTTCTCTTTCTGCATTCGTCATTTGCATTGTCATTTGTCGGGATTTCTCTGCTTCACCACCGTGCCACAGAATTGCCTCCATCAAATCTCGTGCTCTGCCATCATGTAGAAAATTCGTATGCCCATTAACCGTTTGAACCAGACCAATACCCCATAAAGGTGGTGTTCTCCATTCACTTCCACTTGCCCGAAAATCGGGACGATTATCTGCTAAATCAGGTCCCATATCGTGCAATAACATATCGGTGAAAGCGTGAATGGTCTGATTACTGACAGAAGGCACGCCGGGTAGAACGCCAGTTCTCAATGTTGGTATATGGCAATCGGCACACTCTACTTGCGCAAAGAGTTGCTCACCGTGCATCACCTGTGGATCGTTCACATTGCGTCTTGCCGGCACTGCTAACGTCTGCACATAGAATGTCACAACATCTAAGATTTCATCACTCACTTCAGGTGATGCACGATTCTCTTTCAGTTGTATTTGACCGTGAGAGTTTTCTAAGAGGAACAGTGAAGTGGTCAGACCCATATCATCATGATACGCAGAAGCGACTTGTTGCAGTAGGTTCGGCTGGTTCGCTTTCCATCCGAAACGACCGAGTTTGTATTTCTTATCTACGACATCCCAAACATAATTAGGTTTCCCAGAGATTCCATCTCCGTTTACATCCGCTTCATCAGCGTAAGACAATATAGTTTCTTCAGGTATTGCTTCTAGCAATCCGAGGCCAAATACCACGGGTGCCACCCGAGGTGAAACTTCTACATTATCAGGGATAGGTTTATAGGTATCTGTTATAGTGTAATCTGGATAGCGGAGATGTATACGTGTTCCATCTGCTGTCGTCAAAGTTTGCTCAGAATATTCAATTATAACCGTTCCTTCAGATGGTGTTCCGTAAATTGCGCGGTCATTCAACTGAGTGCCGTAACCCGGGACTGGAATAGGGGATTTTCCTGTATCCGCGTTCTCAGTACTCGGTAGACTCAACCTAAAGAGCATGGATACAAATTTTTCATCAACAGTTGGTGGTCTTCCGCGCCCATCACGTGCATGGCAGTTGATGCATGTAATGTTGTTGTAGATAGGACCTAAACCAGGATTTACCTCAGCAGGCGCAGTGACGAAAATTGCTTCAAATTCTAAGTCTCCATCAAGATGTTTCTCAAGTGCATCAGCGGATAGATTAGATGCTGGCGTTGAGAATGCATGGCTTGATTCGCTAAAGATAGTTGTATCCCCACCAGATAACGCACTCGTAGATTCTACGGGTACAGTGGAATCAATTACATCCGTTGGTTGATCCACGTTACATGCAATTAGGATAGATACCATCAGGATAGACGCAAAAAAAGTGAACCAAGTCTTCATGTTTATTTAAACTCACTTTCTCCAACAAGCGTGAGTATATCTTGCTGCAGTGTCATAAGGACAGTACCAACAGCATCAATAGCTGCTTGAACAGCCGGACGATCATTCGTAATCGCATCACGGAAAGGATTCGGAATCGCGCCGATGGCATCTATTGCTGCTTGCACCTCAGCTTTAAAACGTGAATCCAGGGCACTATCATTGCCACTGACAAAGTCATCTAACCCAGGACCATCATTGTTGTAATTTCCTGTGTAAACAACTTGTATTCCTCTGATATTATTTTGGAAATCGGCAATAGAATTAAAGCTGAATTGAGATTCAACAAGTGTTGTGTCCTCTTCATTGTATGGGTTAGAGATTTTCACGTTAGCAACCTCATCAGCAATTACAATCATACTATGGACCATTTCTTGTAATGCTGCGCTCTGTGATCGATAAACACTGTCTCCTTCACCTGCTGATGCAATCGTGTTAACAAAGTTCTCACCATCGGGTGCCCACGCGTTTGCAAGTTGAACAGCACTATTTTTAAGGTTCATTGTTGATGCCAGCAAATACGCTAATTCTCTTTCAGTAATATCTGATGCATAACGTTGGTCTCCTTCTCGGAATAGTAAATACTCTATTGTGTGAAAACCTTTCTTGTTATCATCTAACTCATTCGTGACATAATCGGTAGTTAATTCATTTGGACCATCTAATACTTCTTGAAGATTAGTACGATCAACGGGCCAGCTATCTAATGCTGGATCCAGTCCTTGTGTATCAACAGGTCCAAACAGAAATGCCTCACTTTTTTCCCATGGTATTCTTGCAGCCACCCAGGCTTGCTGTGCAGCTTCAAGGTTGGATTGGGAAGTATCTGCTTGCAACGCTTTTACCGCATCTAATAGTTCACCTACTTTGCCATCCAAGTCAGAATAAATCCCGTAAACGACACTATAAGCATAATGCTCTAAGATGTCTCGTGCATCGTACGTTTCATTATCGTCCCCACTTTCACATCCTACTATCAGGGCGGATGCGATAATCATACAACAGAAAACAATCGATATGTTATATAGTTTCATTTTTTATCCTTCATAAAATAAAATGTATAGCGAACTTCAGAATTAATGAAACACTCTACAATGGGCGAGGTGACCTCGCCCCTACGCTGGATGGGTCTTCGTCATTGGCATATCGGGTGAAATGTCTCATTAATAATTAACTTTACTATAATAATGTTAATATTGAAAACCTAAACCAATGGATAAGGTGTTTTCTTGATTTAATTCCTTTTGTGCTAAACGTCTATCCGAATTCTTCCAACCTATCGAATTCCATAGTGCTACCGGTACCACCGTGTTCAAACTCTATTTCCGCCTCAAGGTGAATCCTATCGTTGAGTCGGTATTTTGGTGCAACAACGAGACGTTCCACATCAACAGCTGCGCGTCTATCTGGGTCCATATCCCAGTCATAATGCGCGTAGTTAATTACCCCATATCCTGAAACTGAAAAAGGATTATTTTCAGCAGAAGCACTAAGAAAACTTAAGAAGAATAACAGCCCGAAAATCGTGAAGACAGTTATATTCACTCTCATTACGCAAACTAGTATGATATTTAGTCTCATTATCATATTCTCTTACATTCCCATAAGTAATCTTGTACGTTTATTGTCATGGACATATTTTAGGTTATTGATAATGATTCTCATTATCCTAAAGTGTACTCGAAAACTAAGTTGCACAACATTTATGCTTAAGTTGTCAGTAGTAATTATACCCATCAAATTCAAGAATGTCAAATAAATTATGGAAAATTCGTGGATTTTTTTGGTATTTTGAGTCCATTGACAAAATAGAACGCTAAGCAGGCGGAATCTGGGTATCCGCCTGCAAAAGTTAAAAGTCACACCTAACGGTTCTGCAAAAGTTCCTTCAGTGCAGCTTTTTCCTTTTTCTTACGTCGTAATTGGCGTTGACGAATTTGTGTTCGTCTTCTGACTTGTCCGCTTTTACTCCGTGCCATCAGAATTTCCTCCTTCATCAATAGTTTTTGCAAGAAACATGACCGCAGATTGACAGTAATTCTCCAGGGCATCCATGGCAATCGTTAACTCTTCTGCAGAATGTGCAAATAGATGTAATCTATCTGATGTAACATGAACATAATTTTCAATGACTCGTCCCGATGCATTACCGTGAATTGTATTATAGGTTTCAGGTTGATTCGTTTCCCAGTCACCTAACAGCTCAACTATATCGACTCCGATACAATTCCTATAGAGTGCATTTACTGGATACTTATCTGATATTGTTCCATCAAGAAATAGTTGAAAGTCAGGGACAGATGTTTCATTCAGAAAATCATAGGCAGACTGTTCTTGATTGCATAACATCGGTTCATCAAGTTCTTGTGTATTTGGAATGGTTGTATCTGAATCAATTTCTGGTTCTGCATGCATTTCGGTATTGGTTAAGTGTTGCTGTGTGGAAATTAGACGAATTGTATTTATCAGAATACCTTCAAATATTGGGTGTTCGCTATATTGCTCTTTTGGAGCTACATCAAAAAATGTGCGAGCAACAAAAGCCGCTTCAGCTTGACTGCGATCCCCAGTTCTTTTGAAACGTTTTTCACAATTGCTGAGTGCAACTTTCAGGGAACCGATTATCTCTGGTGTCATTAAGTTTGGCATTGCTTCAACCAGAAAAATCTCCATAAAGACTTCTATGTCATCCATAGATTGAAAAAACTTGCCTGTGAAATGACTATTTCTTTCACCACTGTTTTCAGGTGTTTTCTCATCCTCTTCATCTTCAGAATTAAGTTCAGCGTTTATGTCTAGTAGTTGAATATAGTTTGAAAGTTGCGTAATTGTCTTATCAAAGTCGAAGTGTACGTTCTCCAATTCTGGTTCAAGGACGAGACTACGACTGTTCATGAGCAACTCAAATATACCTTCCTCATCCAACTTATTGAATTGTAATTTGCGTTGTTTTTCCAGAGCTAACTGTTTATGTTTTGATTTCTGGTTGCGATTGCGTTTCTCTCGTTTCCGAGCAACATTCGCTGACCTTTTCTTTTTCTTTGCCATGTTGAATATCACTGCATCATTGATGTTTCTTTTTCTACATAGAAAACTGTATTTTTTCTATATATCAAATTATAGTATACGTGAGCTTTCATTTTATGTCAACTATTATAATGGGTGTTTCAAGTCATTGTCACTAGATTCCCTCCGGACACGTAAAGTTATTGTAACCTTATGTGTCAATTTACAGGGATTAATTTGTTATGAGTAAGTCTTTAGTCCCTACCAAATCAACACCAAATGTGCGTTTGTCATTTGTCGGGACTAAAGAACGGTGTTCAATCATGATCTATAAACATATCGTCCCTACGGGACTGAGGACACTAAGAGATTGGATTTATCTTCTTAAATTGACGATTATGGTGACAAAATATTCACACATCCATTATTATTTGAGGATAGGAGTATTTAGTTCAGGACTTACGCATTATTAAAGATAATTGAAGGATTAGAGAGTTGATATTGCATATAATCATCCAATACACTTTGTTTCGTTTCATAGATTGTTTTGCCGAGTTTACGTGCAACACGTGTCAGACAGACCCATACTTGGAAACTACATGCAATATGATTTCTTTGGGCACGCAACTTGCGACATTGACATTTACCAATACCGGTGACGTGTTTGAGCTCACGATGAAGTTGTTCAATCTTCCAACGCACGCAACATGCTTGGTGTGCCGCATCCGCATTCGATTGAGACAAATCGTTTGTCGCAATATATTCCATGCGTCCGTTAGAGGAGACAAGCCGGAACACCATCATGATCCTTGTCATAAATGCGATAATCAATGACCCAATACGCGTGTGTCTTAGGGGTGACATAGATACACGTCACAATACCGATACCTAAAACGATTTTTTTGTCGCTACCACTCCACTGAGAACGGAGAGCCTCAATCTCTTTCGCATGGATTTTAGGTAGCACAACATCATCAAAAATAATGTAGCCTTCATCATCATACGCATCTTCACTTGACCAATTTCCAACTATGTTGTATAGTATGAAAGAATTGCAAATGATAGAATGTCGAATTACTATGAGGGTTTTTATGAACATAACAAAAGAACGTGTCAGATGGGGAATACTTAGTACAGCCAATATTGCTTCAAAATTAGCACAAGCAATTAACCTCGCTCAGAACGCTGAATTGATCGCAATAGCAAGTCGCACTCATGAACGTGCAACTGAGTGGGCAAAAAAACACAGTGCCCCAGTTGCTTATGGAACATATCATGAACTCCTATCAGATTCTTCATTAGATGTAATTTATATTCCGCTTCCCCCTTCTATGCACGCTGAATGGACAATCCGAGCTGCAGAACACGGCAAACATGTCCTTTGTGAGAAACCGTTGTCAGTAACTGCCGATGAAGCAACCGTTATGGCAGATGCCTGTCGTCAAAACGGAGTGCAATTGATGGATGGTGTCATGTGGGTGCATCATGAACGGACAAAACTCATGAAACATGAGCTTGCGAATTTAGGAGATCTTCGGAGAGTCACTGCTGCCTTCACATTCAATTGGCACACAATTCCAACCAACAATATCCGCGCAAAACCAGAACTCGGGGGCGGCAGCCTTGGAGACCTCGGCTACTATTGTGTAAGAGCGATCCTGTGGGCATTCGAGGAACTGCCAACAAAGGTTTACGCTACTGCGCGGCACAAAGTCGGAGTAGATTTCAACTTGTCAGGTATTCTATGGTTTGAAAACGACCGTATTGCCACACTGGATTGCGGATTTGATACGAGCCTACGAAAATGGTTTGAAGTGGCTGGAACAGAAGCATCATTGGTATGTGATGATTTTACTGTTCCAACTTCAGAAAACACTGCAAGGTTTTGGATCCACGGACATGATAATGTCAAACATGAAACGGCTCATTGTATACAAGAGGTCAATATGATTGAACGTTTTTCATCAATCGTGCAATCTGATAACCTTGAACCTGAATGGTCAGATGTAGCAGTAGACACAATGCGTATTTGTAGTACTCTACGGGAGTCAGCTGAAAAAGGAGAGGTTGTTACTGTGGTGTAACAAGAAGGTCTATTAGCAATATGAAGATTACTAAGATTGAAACCTTTATTGTAGATGGTGGTTGGCGACCTTGGATTTTTGTCAAAGTTGAAACTGACGAAGGTGTTACCGGTTACGGTGAATGTAGTGATGGTAGAAATCCAAACGGTGTGGCAGGCACAATTCAAGATTTAACACCTTTATTGATTGGGCGCGATCTTCGCGCCTATGAGATGCTGTTTTGGGACATGATTCGCGGTTCACGACAGAGTCCGGGTGGCATCGCAGCAAAAGCAATCGCTGGGATCGAATTGGCTCTGGTTGATATAAAGGCAAAGGCTTTAGATATTTCAGTTATTGAACTCTTTGGTGGTCCAACCCGTGAGAGTGTGCAAGTCTACTGGTCCCATTGTGGATCTTCACGGGTGGGGAATTATGAACTTATTGGTGTTCCATCACTATTACAGTCATCTTGCAACATATATTAGTGCGAGTCTATGTGCTGTCCTGCCGAATGTGCGGATTATGGAAGTAGATATTGACGACGTTCCGTGGAAGGATGATCTGACGACACATGTACCAGAAATCGTTGATGGATATATGAAAACGGAATTAGTCGTTTTGGGATTAAGTAAAATCGCTATAAACATAGATTTAGACTGAATTTATCGCTTGTTTTAATTGCTAATTCATGATACAATATAGATAAGTATTAGGGTAGATAAGTATTAGGGTAGATAAGTATTAGGGTAGATAAGTATTAGGGGGCTACAAACCCCCTAATGAACACTAAAAAGCGAGTTGCTTTTTGTCTGACTATTGTATCAGAATTCATCAGAAAAAAGCAACTCCTAAAATGGAGTATCTGATGAATTGAGTTGAAATTATGGAGCGATACCCTACACAAGAGGCGTGTATTGAACATCTTGAGAGGATACGTTGGGGTGATAACCCCCAGTGTCCGAAGTGTGAGGGTCCGAACCTGAAACGCAAAAAAGAGAACGGCATAGGTAGAATAGGACGGTGGCATTGTTCTGATTGTGGTGCATCATTCAAGGTTACCAGCGGGACACTCTTTGCTGGAACAAAAATACCGCTACAAAAGTGGTTTTTAGCGATCTCATTGATGGCAAACGCAAAGAAAGGTATCTCATCTTGTCGGTTGGCGAGAGATTTAGGATTGAAACAAAAGGCTGCTTGGTCTATAATGATGAAGATACGAACTGAAATGGCAAAGAAGTCTTCTCTTTTGTCGGGAATCGTTGAAGCTGATGAAACTTATGTCGGTGGTAGAGACAAGAAAGACTATGACCGAACAGTAGATGAACCTCGCAAGCGTGGTCGCGGAACAATGAAAGACGCTGTCATCGGTGCAGTTTCAAGAACTGGACATGTAATTGCTCAATTGGTGCCTGATATCACTGGAGAAACGATTGCTAACTTCATTCGTGATAACGTAGATACAGAGAATTCCAAACTCTATACCGACCAGTTTACAGGATACAACACCATCGGTAAGGAGATGGAACACGAGACGTTGAACCGAAGTAAAAAGTGGGAGAAAGGTGGCATGCATACCAATACGATTGAAGGATTCTGGTCTTTCATCAAGCGTGCATGGTATGGAACACACCACCACTACTCAACAGAATACATGCCACTCTATCTCGCAGAGGCGTGCTACAAGTATAACTATAGGAACATTGACATTTTCAATAAGTTTGTCAATGATAGTATAAGATGAATATCCCAAAACGACTAAGTCAGAACATCTAAAACGATACAAATGTTAAACGAGGGTATCACTTGTAGGCTCGTTTGTACTCTGTTTGAAGTAGTGGCAGGATGCAACGCAAAGTGCGTTGCACAAACAGTCCCGCCAACGAGCTTATGGATAGTATAACATGGATGAAAACTGACTGTCAAATTAAAAAATGTTTAATCCCAAAACGACTAATTCCGAAATAAAATACCAGCCTTGATTATGCCGCGAGGAATTGGGGAACGATATTACTGTACATTTAACTTATGTCGGGCTTTTTCATATAGTCATGTAGAATTATATTTGCCCGAAAACCTATGGTATTCAGATACACACTATTGTCTATGGGTTTATCTAAATTCTTCTTTTGCTTGGTTGTTTAGAGAAATTACAGGAAGAAAAAACCTCGGAGGCGGTTTGTTGAAAGCGGAAGCGACAGATATGAAAATGTTACCCATAGGTTTTAAATTTGACTTCACACATGAAGCAAAACAAGTGTTCGAAATGCTTAAAGATAGAGAACCGATGCCTGTTTCAGAGGAGATATACACAGATGAACATTTGTTTATAGACGACATCGTTGCATGCTATTTTGGTTTTCAAGATAGATTGGAAGAAATAAGAAACACCTTAATAGAGCAAGTAAATTTTCGTCATTCAAGGGCGAAACCTCAAGGACAAACCCCACCAAAATGAGATTGATAAAATGTATATGAATTGTATAATTTAACGGAAGGTGAGATTGCAATTGTGGAGGGTATCTGAATCTCGGATTTACGCGTTTACGCAGATAACGCGGATTTTTAAGATTCTGTGTCATTTCACAATTATCTCCGATTCAGAAACCTTTGTGAACGACTAATGACAAGCGATGTTTAATACTCTCAGAACTTACGCAAAAGATTGGATTTCACAACAAATTGAACTTATAGTGAACATTAGCATTAATGAGACATTTCACAACGGGCGAGGTGAAACATTTCACAACGGGCGAGATAACCTCGCCCCTACGCTGAGGATGCTTCATCATCTGTGTATAGGGTGAAACGTCTCATTCATTTGTCACTTTACTATATTTGGCAAAGAACGGGCAATAAATGGTTTCCCTTGGTGAATGCGCGTTTGGCATTCACATTAAACGCTCGAACTTCTGATAACGAGCAAAATGCGTAAGTCCTGTATTTATAACGATCTTTATGGATTTATTAGAAACCAAGATATTCATGGGGATGCATATACACACTTTTATAAGGGTTTTGCTTGTGGTATCCGAGGAGATCATGAGACAACTTTTGAAGCAAAAACTGCTAAAAACATGGGTGTGGATATCATTGCTGCATTCCAAAACGACTACGCGAACGTTGCCGACTTTGAACAGAAACATAATGTCAAACTACCAGAAGACATCGCCGCACTGCTAACTCCCCTGCAGACGTAGCAGGAAATAAAATGCTGTTAGAATCACGGATTAGCACAGATTACACGGATTATTGCGTCTGCTATATTGGCGTTCTCTGTGAAGTCAGTGTATTAGATTAGTTAGCATGCAACAGATGTTTTGGTTTGTCCAAGTGATCCTTGGATGTGTGAGGGAAAATCCGCGAAATCTGTGTAATCCGCGATAATCCGCGATTCAGATAAAAACGGTGAAATTAGCGATCTCCTTGTCCTTAGTTTACAGAGTATATGGCGTTGTGAAAATACCTTGAAATTACCAAAACACCCTTCCTCGTCCATCTGTGTAACTGGCGTGTCCTCAGCGTCCTCCGCGATTCAGACAAAAACGGTGGCGAGGGCTGGACACACCCACACCTATTAAATCAATTGATAATTGGCTCAAGTTGTGGTATACTTTTCTAAACTACTTGTAGGCAGAGGTGGATACCCTGAAAACGGTATCGTTAGAGACTGACTATAAGATCACATTACCCTTGACTGGGTGAAGGAATTGGGATTGGAATCAGGTGTCATGATTGAAAGAACAACTGATGGCATGTTGATCTGTCCTTACACTGCAACTTAACATATATTCCAGCAGAGGAAACAGAAAATGAATCCTACGCAAAATTGATAATAGGTCTGCATTTTTAAGAAGCGAACAAGACACACACCAAAGCAATGACCGCCTTGGTTTAGATGAGATTATCGCCAAAACTAAAAATGCAGTGTTAAATGCAGACTTAGAAAACTTTAACATCAGCGGACCGAGCTCAAAGCACAATACACAGAACGGACGGAATTCTCTAAAGTCGAACAAGATAACAACCAAAGCAGTCATAGCAAGAGATGAGAGGATCTCTTAGAGGTAGTTCAAAATTCCATCCCAGACGGAAATACAAAACGTTTTACCATCCGTGATTTTACAGAACTCAGGACTCATGCATTCCCTTCTGATAAGGGGGGTATAGGAGGGTTAAAAAGTCATCCTTTCAATGATACTCTAGTGATTTAACCCCTCAAGTCCATCCTGAAAAGGACATATAACGCCAGCAAACATAATTTGCTGTATGAGGAGAAAAATGATGCGAAAATTTACTTTAATAGTCCTTGCTATTTTCTTATTGACTACCACATTAACTTATGCCACTGATTATGTACTGATTATTGGAGGCGTTGGTGGTGAAAAATCATACTATGACAAGTTTTGGAGTGCAACCTCAAGATTCCATCAATTACTCACACAACAATACGGTTATTCACCTGAACAGATAACATTCCTTTTTGAAGACCCAGGAAATCTACCAGGACTGGTAACAGGGGAAGCGAAACGGCAACCCATCTTAGATGTTTTCACACAACTCGCTGAGAAAGTCCAACCAACAGATAGATTTATCCTTTTCATGATTGGACACGCTTCACGTGCATCGGATGGTGTGAAATTTAATTTGCTCGGACGCGACATTTCACAGCAGGAATACACAGACAGTATCAACAAAATCAATGCCGAACAGCAGTTACTTATTTTTGGATTTCAATACAGTGCAAGAGTTGTTAGAGATATTAGCAAGACTGGACGGATTATCCTGACATCTAGTTCTGCAAGAGAGGGCTATTCCTCTCAAGTCAGTTTCGGAGATCTATTCGTTGATGCCTTCTCTGTGTCTACTGCAGATGCTAACAGCGATGGTGCTATATCAATTTTTGAAGCATTTCTCTGGATCCAAGAACGTACAGACGAATGGTATGAACAGGAGGGTTTAATTCAAGCAGAACATCCACATTTAGATGATAACGGTGATGGGAGAGCAGTTCGAAAGGATCTGGAAGCGAGCGGTGAAGGAGCATTGGCGGATAAAGCCTTTTTAGGTAGACGCCAAATTCCTTTACAACCGCCGCTACCGCCACTAGAGGAGAATACGGCACAGCATGTAGGTGACGAACAAGACGATCCAACCAATTTAGATAAACTTGTGCCTTTGCATGAAGAAGGTAAGGAACAGAGTGAAGCAAACGAACATGCCGGAATGAAAGGAAAATCATCGCTTCCGTATAACTTTATTAGTGAGGAAGACGAACAAGCAATTCAATCAAGGATTGCTAATGCGCCAAATGAACCGTCACATTTAGATGATGGTGCTATTGTGCTATGGGAAGCAGAGGAATATGACGTAGACGAGGATAGTAGCCATGTCTATTCAACACGACGCGTGGTAAAAATCTTCAATAAAGATGGGTTTCATCTCGGTGAAGTAAAGATACCCTATACATCTGGAGCAGATGATGTCACAATACATCATGCAAGAACGGTTCTGCCAGATGGGTCTCAAGTAGAATTGGATGACGAAAAAATTGTTCGTGGTATTACGCCAGCATCGGCAACTGAAGCAGGTCTGCACGTTAACACACGGTTGATGTATTTTGAGTTACCTAAAATGACTGATGGTTGTATCATTGACTATGCCTATTCTGCCCAGAATCCACCGAGTGTGATGAAGGGTGAATTCTGGAGACAGGTACATTTTCAGATTGATAACCCCGTTCAGATCTATCGACTTACTACCCATTTACCGAAAAAGCTCACTCTTTTTTTCAAAGTTGATGGACCGTCTATTACTCCGACAGTTACTGAAAATAATTACACGCGCACCTATACTTTTGAAACAACTGATGTCCCTGCTCTACGACGTGAACCTTTGATGCCTGCTATTTCAGATTTTGCATACAGTATCAGTCTGTCTACCATCGATTCGTGGGATAAATTAATCACTTGGTATGCAACACTCATTCGTGAGCAAGATAGAAGTACTAAGGAGATTGTACGGAAAACGGAGGCGTTGTTAAAAGGTGCATTAACGCGCAATGAAAAAATCAGAAGGCTTTATGAATTTGTTGCAACAAAAATTCAATATGCAGGAGATGAGCGGGGGATATGGGCGATCAAACCTTATCCGGCTGGTGAAGTATTGGAGAAAGAGTGGGGAGACTGTAAGGGTAAATCAACGCTACTCTCTACGATGCTTCGCATTGCAGGTATTGATTCTTATCTAGTGCTGATTTCAGCAGGTAAAGAGAGCAGAGTCATAAGAGATGTGCCTTCACTTTCATACTTCAATCACATGATACTCACTGTGGATGGTGGGAAAAATAAGGACTTAATTTGGCTTGACCCCACCGCTCATACAACACCTTTCGGTGATTTTCCTGTAGGCGACCAAAATCGTTGGACAGTGATTATCAACACAGATGCACCGAAGTCAAATACCACCGAAACGCAGGTAGTGGACATTGAAAAGATTGATGGTGAGCAAGTAAAAGAAAGGCTTTTTGTATTTCAAAAGAGTCCAGCACTCCCCGCAGATACAAACAGAAAAAGCACATCTACGCATGTCAGAGTCAAAAAGGATCTGAGTGTAGAAGTGACACAGGAACTGTGGGTTTCCGGTGATTTCAATGCCCGATTACGTGCGCGTATCCTCAACGCACGTAATCGGGATGAACGCATTCAACTGTTACGTGAAGCATTGGAATTGGATGAACGCGCAATTGTTGATGATCTGAGAATCTCAGAAATTGAACAACTGAATAAGGATCTAAAGGTTGAACTCACTTGGTTATGCCAGGAATATGTCTACGAAATTGGTAGTAAATATATTCTGGAATTGCCTGTTGTCAAACACCCTTATGCCATACTTCTGTCGGAGGAGGATCGTGAACATCCCGTTCTAATTGGAAAATCTCTCATATTAGAAGACAACATCACTGTTGATGTGGAAGCATCCTTTACAATAGAGGCGGTGCCAGAGTCTAAGAAACAGCAGACAGATGTCGCTGCCATAGACATAAAATGGCAATTGAACTCTAATAGGTCAAGACAGAAAGCAGAAATGAAAAAGACAATACGTTTCCATGCGCCATTAGTAAAGGCGGATCAATTCACACAACTCACAGATATTGTCAGAATCGCTTCCAGTCGAAGCACGAAACGAATTATATTAACCCAGAATCCTGATTAAGCACACATTGTGTGCAATCACAACAAGTAGCACAATCTGTTAGATTGTGTCTGTAAGGAGTAGTAGATGGCAGCAACAGAAGAAGTCAAAGCGATTGAAGAGTTGATGGAAAGTCAAGATTTAATCGTGACACAACTCAAAAAAGTTATCATCGGTCAAGAAGAGGTTATCAATCAGATGTTGATGGCACTTTTTGCAGGTGGTCACTGTTTAGTAGAAGGTGTACCGGGATTAGCGAAGACCTTGATGATTAAAACCCTCTCTGATATTCTCAATCTCAAATTTAAGAGAATTCAGTTTACACCAGATTTAATGCCTGCGGATATTATTGGAACGGATGTGCTTGAGGAGGACCGGACGACGGGTCAACGGACACTTCGGTTTATTCAAGGACCGATTTTTGCCAATATCCTACTCGCTGATGAAATAAACCGTACACCCCCGAAAACACAGGCTGCACTTCTTGAAGCGATGCAGGAGCACCATGTCACCGCTGGTGGAACTGAATATAAACTGACAGAACCCTTCTTTGTACTTGCAACGCAGAACCCCATTGAACAGGAAGGGACATATCCATTACCAGAAGCACAGCTCGATAGGTTCATGTTCAAAATCGTTATTGATTATCCATCAGAAGATGAGGAAGTTGATATCATTGCAGCAACAACAGGGGCAGACGAGCCTGAATTAGAAACGGTTCTCTCAGGTGAAGCGATTGTATCCCTGCATCAGATAGTCCGAAGAGTTCCTGCAGCAGATAACGTTGTACAGTATGCAGTAAAACTTGCACGATCAACACGTCCAAAAGAGAAGGATGCACCAGAATTTATCCAACAGTGGGTAAGATGGGGAGCAGGTCCGAGGGCTGGACAGTACCTAACATTAGGCGCGAAAGCAAGAGCGATACTTAAAGGACGATACAACGCATCCTGTGAAGATGTCAAATCCGTTGCACCTGCAGTTTTAAGACACCGAATTTTGACAAACTTCCACGCTGAAGCTGAAGGTATTGATACAGATGCAGTGATTGAACGACTCTTAGAAACTGTACAGGAACCAGCTGTCAAAATGTAAATGTGTAGATCGTATACAACAGATACATTTCAATTCATCAATGCTATTGACACGACACCTTGGAGACAGTCATGAATGTTTCGGTTATCATACCTGTTTTGAACGAAGAAGATGCAATTGCTAATGTCATCAACGATATTCCAAAAGAGTTAGTGCAAGAAATCATCGTTGTAGACAACGGATGTACTGACCGAACAGCGGACATTGCACGAAAACATGGCGCAAAAATTGTAGCAGAACCGAGAAAGGGATATGGTCGCGCGTGTCTCACAGGAATCGCAAACGTAAATAAAGCAGACATCGTTGTGTTTTTGGATGGTGATTATAGTGATGACCCTAAGCAGATGTATTCGCTTGTGCAACCGATACGAGACGGTCTTGCGGAGTTTGTTATAGGTGCACGTGTTCCAAGTGAAAAAGGAGCATTGCTACCACAAGCAAAATTTGGAAACAAACTTGCAACCGTTCTGATGCAGTTCCTTTTCGGGGCAAAGTATACCGATTTAGGACCCTTTCGCGCTATCCTATACAAAAAACTGTTAGCACTGGAAATGCAGGATAAGAACTTCGGATGGACGATTGAGATGCAACTCAAAGCTGCTAAAACGGGGATGAACGTGATAGAAGTGCCAGTCACCTATCGTAAACGTATCGGCACATCAAAAATAAGTGGTACGTTCATAGGTAGTGCTAAAGCGGGTATAAAGATAATTACAACGTTGTTTAGACATAGAATCTTACGTTGACTTACAAACTATAGCAAACTTTTGAATTAATGGGACGCTCCACAACGGGCGAGGTGATCTCGCCCCTACGCCGGGTAGTCTTCGTCATCGTTGTATGGGGTGAAATGTCTCATTAATTATTAACTTTACATAATAGGTTTAGCTAAAATGTTTAATGATTTCACCGTTGAGGTGGCTGACTATCAAGATTATATGAATTCGCTATCCGCCGGTTCAGTGGATCTTATACTAACAGATCCACCCTACTGCATTAGCAAAAAAACTGGATTTGCCGATGTCGTGAACGGTGTCCAGCGTTTTGCAGTTAGCATGGATTTCGGTACCTGGGATCATGTTGAGATAAATCTGGATGATATGGCACAAGTCTTTTACAAATCCTTACGCCGCGGCGGTACTGCTATTGTATGGTATGACCTTTGGAAAATAGGTAAAGTGAAGATTGCAATGGAATCAGCCGGTTTCAAAATGATACGTCAGATAATATGGCAGAAAACCAATCCTGTACCGTTGAATATGCGGGCAACGTATCTCTCTAACAGTCGAGAAATGGCTGTTGTGGGAGTTAAAGTTGGCAAACCTACCTTCAATAGTGAGTATGACTCTGGTATCTATGAGTATCCGATTCCACGACACAAAGGTAAAAGACAACATCCTACTCAAAAACCGCTGCCACTGTTTGAGGAATTAGTCCGTAAACATAGTAACCAAGGCGATCTTATTGTAGACCCATTCCTTGGAGCTGGTACTACTGGGGTTGCTGCCTTGAGAAATCTACGAGATTTTAAAGGGTGTGATATAGATGAGAATTATGTAACGATCTCAAAAAGAAGATTGGACAATGTGCATAAATCGGGAATTCATGATTATGAAACATAAGGATCCATAACCTGATACAAGTCTACTATTATTATTATGAGAAATCTCATTTCAGAACGTTTCTGGTGTGTAAAGCACATCAATATCTTTAGAGACCTATCAGAAACAGATGCGCGTGCATTAGAACAAATCACTACATTCAAACACCTAAAACATGAGGAACGTATTTGCACAGAAGGGGTTTGTCTGATTAAGGAAGGACGGATTAAGATTACCGAAAACTCACGAGTACCCAAAACGGAAAAACCCGAGATTAACACTAAGAATACTGACCCAGACGAAAAACAGCAAACAAAAGAGGTATTGGAACAGGGGGAGATGTTTGGATTCGTTCCAAGCGATGATAGTATCTTGGGCGAAAACATTCCGTGCTATGCGGAAACGCTATCAGATGTTTGTCTCGGTGTTGTGACAATTCGCGACTTCTCCTTCTTCTTGAAACGAAAACCGCATGTGGGGTTACCGCTACTGTACTTAAAACGTGCCAAAACACCTCATGTGTTTCGTAAAGTTCACAACACTTTTTCTTATGGAAGTAAGAATAATGAAAATTGGCACACCCATTTATATAAACAACCTGCATCTAACATATTAAGGAAAAATAAGACACCAGACACTCTAAAGTTTAACCGCTTTACGAATATAGCCTTTAGATGTGCGTCATCTCGTTTCGCTCTATTATTACATAATCTCGCTGATACACCAGATAGTAAGGGGGTTGTATTAGTTCCCCGTCTATCAAAGAAACGTATCTCAAGATTAATCGGTAGTTCAACCGAGACAATTGAAACACTTCTCAATACATTCAAGCAGTACGATGTGATTAAGAAAAGACGCGGTAGGATACAGGTATTGAACCCGTGGCATCTAAAGAAAATTGCAGACGCATCCATGAAAACGTTGACAGCACCTACAGTACCTGACACCGCACCTGATGATGATTTTGGTCTGGAATTGCTGACAAATCTATCGAACGATAATAGCATTCAGACTGACTCAACAGTATCAAAACCTCAAACAGTAACTAAAGCCTAAACAAAATGTTCGCCTACTTTCTCTTGGAAAAAGGAGACTATGAATAAAAAAAATCCATACCTACAGATAGACCGGCACATGGTCGGTGATATTTATACAAGTCATGAGTCTATGGAGAATCTCACGGTGCTATGTGATGACTTCGGTTCCCGTTTTGCAGGAACACCTGAAGAATATAAGGCAGCGACCTTTATATCTGAAACATTCACACGGTACGGACTTAAGAATGTTAGATTAGAGGAATATCCGTATGCAGGATGGACGCGCGGTCCTGCAACCTTGACAATCACCGAACCTATAGAAAGAACTTTACACTGCATTTCGCTACCCTACTGTCCTGCAAATGATATTACTGCTGAGCTTGTATCTGTTGGACATGGAAGTCCAGATGACTATAGTAATCTTGGAGAATATGCAAAAGGAAAACTTGTGATGGCGAAAAGTTCATCTCCAAGAAACCTGGGACGCTGGGTGCATCGGAAGGAAAAGTATGATCGGGCAGTTCTTAGTGGAGCAAGCGCATTCATTTTCGTCAGTGAGCATCCAGGTGTCGGACCCGAAACGGGTAGTCTTCAGAATGATAGTCCTGCACCAATTCCAGGTATCTCTGTTTGTAAGGAAGACGGTGATTTTCTTACGCGGTGTATAAGCCGCTACAAGGAAGTTAAAATGAGACTGCAAACGACTGACATCAACGAGCCGCGTACGTCATGGAATGTTGTTGCAGATTTGCCAGGAGTAGAATTACCAGAAGAGATGATTATATTAGGATGCCATTACGATGGGCACGACATAGCACAAGGGGCACACGACCCGGCATCAGGTATGGTTTCTGTAATGGAAGCTGCACGGGTTTTAGTTACGTATACTGCCGATTCACTAAAACGCACTGTCAGATTCATCGCTTTTGGAACAGAAGAAATCGGTCTTACGGGAGCATCTCGGTATACAGACGCACATGAAGATGAGTTAGATAACATTAGATTCTTGCTGAACATGGATGCTGCAGGCGGAACAAGTCGAAAAGGAATTGTCCTGCATCATTGGGACACATTACAGTCGTTGTTTGAGACTTTTCAACAGCAGATACATGATGATATGCCTATAGGACAGAAAGTGCATTCCTATTCCGATCACTTCCCTTTTTTCCTAAAGGGAGTACCGACAAGCCACATGGGGGATCCTACATCTGTACCATCAGGACGTGGGTTTGGACATACCGCCTATGATACACTTGAAAAGGTGGAATTAGACAACCTGCGACGGGCAAGTTCAATTGGTGCAAGGATAGTACTACGTTGTGCAAACCATAAAAGATTCCCAGTAAAACGTCGTTCTTTAGAAGCAGTTCAGGAAATTGTAGACACAGATCCTGGGTTGGAAGGATACCGCATTTCGCTGAAACTGAAAGCATAACTCATCTGATTGTTATGTCATATTATAGTAAAGTGACAAATTAATGAGACATTTCACCCCATACACAGATGATGGAGCATACCCCGCGTAGGGGCGAGGTCACCTCGCCCGTTGCGGAGTGTTTCATTAATTCTAAAGTTCACTATAAGTCAATTTAAAACCGAAGTTTGGGTACTACTTAATCTTTACACAGTCAATGTATTCATGCTATAATTGAAAGAACACATTTCAACTCTTAACCTCAGAAGAGAAAAAACCTTGAACAGCCTATATCCTGAGAGAAGATTCTTACATCTAATGGATGATAACGCGGAGATGCTATTGGTAAAAGATATTCTCAAGAGTCCACTTGCACTCGCCGATAAGATATTTACATGTCTTTTTGAAGAAAAATTAGTTGAACTGAAGGATGATTTGGATGAAATCAAATCATTCGCGGCAGGGATAAACCGTGCTGAAGAATTATCTATTAGTTATTCTCTTGCATCTTACTATCCATTTATGTTTGCGTTTCACCAATACTTTCATAGTTCTTTTCGGGCAAGACAGGGAAAAGTACTTGAACGCGTATTACAAGAAATACTTAGGAAATACGGTAATTGTGATAGTGTTCCTACCTATTAGGAACAAAGAAAGACTTTCGATTATAGAACAGATTTTTGATATAACTGAATTTCCAAACTTAGATATTGACTTATTGGCATTTGATTACAAGAATGATAAGACCTTAATGATTCAACTTCGTTCAAGGGACGATACAGGTGGTACAACTGCTAAAGGGTCACTTGTCGAATTATTACAAGAACTCCTGAGGCTCAATAAAGTCCCACAAAGCAACATTCTATATTTAGTCTGTATTTGGGATGCTCGCGACACCCAACAAAAGGTTTCAACGGTTAGAAAGATGTATTCTACATTGAAGGACTTTACTCAAGTAAATGAAGCAGATTTTCACTACGATATTAACAACAAAGTAGAATTAAATAAGAATATCTCCTTAAAGATTGCATACGGCACTGATGAGATAGCTGCTTCACTTTACGAGTGGATAGGAAATGAAAACGAAGTTGTTTTGGACGCAATTTCTGCAATAGTAGATATGATCAGTAAGTGGGATGATCTGTGGATCGTTTACGCGATAGCAAATATAGAACTTGAAGTTAAGACGTTTTGTGATAAATCAAATATAGCATTATTAAACGAAAAATTTGAGAAAATAGGAAATGATTTTAGTTACTTGTCCTATCAATCCTTAATAGATTCAATTGATGAAATTGTAAGAAGGATAATTCCATTTTGGAAAGAAGATAGCATTCCAATGAAAACGTTATCGGATAAAGCGCAGTACATCAGGGATTTACTGTTTTTGAAGGCACATTATGAAAAAAACCAACTTAACAGAACAAACAACACCTTTTCCCGAACCGCATATACCTAAAGAACCTAGACAACACACATCTCCTAATGAACCAGAGTTAGTGTCATTTAGATCGTTAGTGCCTGAAATCATCGATACAGGTTACTTAACCCATGCTATCGTTTCATATCCTGCAAAATTCATCCCTCAAGTTGTTCGGTACGCAATCAACACTTATACAGAAAAAGATGATTGGATCATTGACCCATTTGCTGGTTCAGGAACTGTAGGTGTTGAAGCAGTTCTATCCAAACGAAACGCTGTCCTATACGACCTGAACCTTCTCTTAAATCACATCATGCCGTTAAAGTTATATCATGCTGAAGAACTGTTAGATAAAGAACATCTATGTGAATTGCTTGATGGTATGCAAGACAACATAAGACACCAGTTCATGCCTGCTTGGTCAAATGTTGCATATTGGTATGCTCCTGCAATACTAAATCATTTATCACAGTTGTGGGGTTTTGTTCACGGCATAAAAGACAGTGTCTACAGTGAGATTATCAAAGTGGGGCTGTTGAAAGCAAGCAAACGTTTCTCATATACTGAACATAGAACACCAAAATTAGCAAGGTCCAAACGTAAATTAGCTGCTATTGAAGAAATACTAAAAGAAAACTGGCAGGAACAGTTGATTGAGATGGTTTATAGCCATGCTATGAAAACTCTGGAAAAACTTAACGAGTTTATGCTCCATACAAAGCCTCAACAAAATTGGGTTGAATTCTATGGTGGCGTTGATTCCTCTAACGTCACAATCCGACGTGAATGTAATGCGTTGCTCACTTCACCTCCCTATCTTCAAGCGCAAGAATACATCCGTTCTACAAAGATGGAGCTTTTCTGGTTAGGACACACGGAGGAAAAAATAAAGGAGCTATCACGGCTTGAAATCCCATATCGGAAACCGGACAGCATTATCCATACCGAGACATTGGATAGAGTCCGGGACAGCCTCACCCGCAAAGATCTTACGAATAGACTTGACTCCTATTTCTGCCATACGATTAACGCGATCGAAAATTCCATGAATAGATTGAGACAGAATGCAAACGCATGTATTTTTGTCGGCAATCCGCGTATTGATGGTATAACCGTTGAGATATGGCGTATCCTGACAGAATACTTTTCGGATCGCGGTTACGTGTTTGAGAAAATCTATGAAGACAGAATAAAAACCCGGCAACTTTTTGGTTTACGAAAAAATAAAAATCCTGAAGGCATGAAATCCGAATATCTGCTTATTTTGAAGAAGAGAGTTGTTTAATTTCAAACGTCAATGCTTCAGGTTTAATTAATCTTAATCTTTACACAGCCAATGTATTCATGCTATAATTGAAAGCACAAATTTCAACACTTAACCTCAGAAAAGGTATAATACAAAATTTAAATGAGATCCTTATCATATATCGGATTACATAAAATAAGACAGCAGATTTCTAATTTTTGTCAGCACAGAAAAAACACAATCCTATTCTTTGTCGTGATTTCTTGGTGCTTTTGTTCTATCAATACTGTAGTTGCCAGCGATATACCAGTTATAAAAATTGGCGGGGCAGAACAGGACTTACAACGTGCTGTTACACAATCTCGTAGAACTGCAATCGTCAACGCAGTAGAACGTGCGAGTCCAGCAGTTGTGAATATTAGTGCAATTCGCAGCGTAGCGCAGTTAACACCGTTTGAAGAATGGTTTTGGGGTGACCTGCCACAAGTTCAGAGACGCTCCTTGCGTGAAGTCGGTTCAGGTGTCATTATCAGTAAAGAGGGTCATATTCTCACAAACCATCACGTCATTGAACAAGCAGAAAAGATAACTGTTGCAATTGCTGATGGACGACAGTTTAAGGCAGAAATACTTGGATACGATTTCCTATCAGATCTTGCATTACTAAAGGTTAATACGAAAGAGGATTTACCCAAAATCGAATGGGGCAATTCCGATGACCTGCTTATCGGTGAATGGGCACTTGCAATAGGAAATCCATTTGGATTATCAATAGGCACCGCACAACCCACAGTGACAATCGGCATTGTGAGTGCTACGCAACGTTCTATGACTGTTGACAACCGTTTCTATGAAGCCCTCATCCAAACAGATGCCTCCGTGAACCCTGGTAACAGTGGCGGTGCATTAGTCAATGTATTTGGACAACTGATCGGTATTAATACTGTCATTCGTTCAACAAGCGGTGGTTCACAAGGGGTTGGTTTTGCTATCCCAACAAACAAAGCAAGAAGAGTTATCAGAAAGATCATTGAACACGGTACCGTTGTGCCACCTTATCTTGGCATAGAAACACAGTCTGTAACTGAGGAAATGGCGGAAAAACTTCTCGGTAAAGATGTTGCACAGAACGTAATCTATTCCCGTGGCGTTTTAGTAGCAGAACTTGAAAAAGATAGTCCGATTGCCAAAGCAGGTATAAAACGCGGCGACATCATAAAATCAATGGCAGGATTGAAAATAAAAGATGAAAATGAATTCAAGGCTGTTGGACGTTTGCTACCGCTAAACCAGGACATACCGTGCGAATTTATACGGAAAGGTAATCAGCAGAATACATTCATAAGACTACAAGAATTGGAATGGAATTATATACCTGATGTGTGGGGGCTCACCCTCACACAACCTAATAGGAATCATTTCAAAAGATCAAATCGACCGGGTGTCCTTATCTCACACGTAGCAAAAGATAGTGGTTTGGCTGATAGTCTAAAAAAGGGAGACATCATCTATCGTATAAACGACATCACTATTCATTCATTGGAAATATTTAAAATTGTGGATCAACGTATCAGAGGAAGGTATAGAATACGACTTTACTTTGAGAGGGATGGCAAAGAAAAATCTATTTCAATCACTTTTAATAGAAACAATCGTTATAGATAAGTGTTTTAAGGGTTACTTATAGATAGAAGCAATTCCCCCATCCAAATAAATGGCAAACAACAATATGGATGGACAGAATCTGAAAGATAATAGGCACGATCGATGCCATCCAAAACAGCGGAGAATCTGAAATGAAAACGTATATGCTCATTCTTATTATCATTTGTGTGTCGATTGTTCTTATTGGAACTATACATTACTTGGGGGGTAAGAACTCACAATCTCCCGAGGAAGTAAATGTTGAAAGCGAAGAGTTTAGGTCTATCAAGATTGATGCGGAAAACGCTTATATTGCACAGAATTATGCCCAGGCAATTGAACTTTACGAGCAAGCATTAGACTTACGTCCAGAAAATGCTGAGGTATATAACGATCTTGGTTCATCACACTATGATCTTGGTCTGAAATATGCAGGGCCGGATTGGCCGTCATGGAAGAAAGACCTAATAGGTGCATCAGTGAAAGAGGCGTATGCTGAGTTTGACCTTGCTATAGAGAAAATAGAATCTGGTTATATCGTTTTGCTAACCGACTCAACCGAGATAGCGTCATCAATTCAACAATATGCAGAAGCAAAAGGGGCAACTGTATTTCCGCATTATGGCAATACGAGGACAACGCTCAATATCCTTATTGGTTCTACAAAAGATCATTTGATGCATGCACGATGGTTGTATCTTAAGTCTATAGAATATAAATCTACCTATGATGCTCCATATCGAAATCTTGGATCGTTTTTTATGAAAATCGGTTTAAGAGATAGAGCCATCAATTTTTTGCTTGAAGCCAAAAAACGTGCACCTGGCGATGAAGAGCTCGCTGAATACCTACATCAATTTGGGGGAGATTTTTGACAACTCAAAGGAGTATGTACTACTCAAAGGAGTATGTACTATAGATATACTCGTATAAATTATGCAAAGCCTAACCCAAAAACGTTGCACAAGTTGTGGGTTTCTCAATCCATCTGTGAAGTTCTGTGGCGACTGCGGATGTGAACTTCCTGATTTCTTAGACTCTGGTATTGAAACACCTATCAGTGCAACACCGATCAACAAAGCAGAAAGGCGTCAACTGACAGTTCTATTTTGCGATGTTATTGACTCGACAGCATTGACAGAACAATTAGATCCAGAAGATTTAAGACAAGTGTTAGATGCATATCGTGCATCTGTTGCAGATGTTGTTTTGGAATACAATGGACATATTGCACAATATTTCGGGGATGGTATCCTTGTCTATTTTGGTTATCCCATTGCACATGAGGATGCTACACGTAGGGCTGTTCAAGCAGGTTTGGGAATCGTTTCTGGTTTAGAAACACTGAATGCACAATTGATAGAGTTATTCGGTATCCAGATACAGTTACGTCTCAGTATTGACACCGGTTTGGTTGTTGTGTGGGAGATTGGGGCCCCCAAAAATAAAGTTGAACAACTCTCGACTTTAGAACGTTATCATGGAGATGTTATAGATATCGTGGGGAAAACACCCAACATTGCTGCCCGGATGCAACAAGTTGCACCTCCAAACGGTATCGTGATTGGTGATACGACACTTCGATTAATTGAGGGACTCTTCACATATCAGGACTTAGGTACAATAACACTGAAAGGTATCTCTCAACCTATTCCGATATACCAGATACTTGATGAACATCCTGACAGCACGTTGCCAGCATTCAGACGTGAACAGACAAAATTACCATCAATCGGCGGTATGACACCAATAATTGGTAGAGACCAACATGTTTCAACCCTTAAAGACAGATGGAAGCTTGCTTTAAATTCATCTGGACAGGTGGTTCTGATTGAAGGGGAAGCGGGAATCGGCAAATCTCGGATTGTTGCTGTTATTGCTGACACTGTTACATGTTACAACGGTGCTGAAGCAGCTGCGCAAGTATTAGAATGTTGTGGATCACCAGATTCGCAGCACAGTCCTTTATATCCAATAATCACCCTATTAAAACAACAACTCCTAAAGTTCGGAGAGATGGACACAGATGAAAAACGACTCATAAAATTGGAGGAATTTCTAAACAACAACGATATCATGTTGAATCATCTTCCTATTTTAGCTGAACTTTTAGAGTTAGATGCAAACTATGAGCCCGTTACGTTGAAACCGGAACAACTCCGAAGACGTATTTTACAAACACTCGTTAGTATTTTCTTCAAAACAGCTCAACGAAAGCCGCTTCTCCTAGTTGCAGAAGATTTACAATGGGCAGATCCATCTACAATAGATTTCCTGTATCTGTTAATTTCTTGCATGGAGAACAATCCAATCCTTGCTATCCTTACATTAAGAGGAGAGGTCGGCGTTAATCAGGATAAGACGCAAGTTGCAAGTAGAGCAAAACTCGATTCATTTATAAAGTTTGGATGGGTAACCGATATTTCTTTGAAACGGTTGAGCAGGGAACAAGTGTTTCAGATGATTTCGGAAGTTGCAGGTGATCACCCGATACCGACAGATGTGTCCAAACAGATTGCTGAGAAAACTGAAGGTGTACCGCTTTTTGTTGAAGAATTGGCACGGATGGTGATTGAATCTGATATGCAAGATATTGATGTTATGACAGATATACCAGCGACTTTACAAGCATCATTGACTGCCCGTCTTGACCGGTTGGGTGATCGGAAAGAAATAGTACAACTTGGTGCAACACTTGGTAGGGAATGGACTGCAGAATTACTGCATAAAGTCATGGTCAGCATAACTGAAGATCTGACAACAGATCAGATGCTGACACGTGCTGAGAAAATGACAGTTTTGTCCCCGTTAGCGGATCAGATGAACGATCTTCACTGGCTTGAAAACGAGTTACAGTTCCTGATTGAAGCAGATATATTAAGGTCAAGAATGACTCATGAAAACAAACTCGTTTATACATTTAGACATCCGTTAGTCCAAGAAACGGCTTATCAAGGTCTCCTAAAAAGCACACGTATTGCATACCATAGACGGATTGCTACTGTGTTACGTAAAGCATTCGGTGATGTTGTTCGGTCACAACCTGAATTGGTTGCATACCACTATACGGAGGGCGAACTTCCCGAACGTGGTATAGAGTATTGGCAACAGGCTGGACAGCGTGCAGTGGTACGTTCTGCTAATGTTGAAGGGATTCGACACCTTACCCAAGGTTTAACGTTGTTAGAGAGTTTACCAGATTCTCCGGCGCGGGCAGCGCGTGAGTTGGTGATACAGACAACATTGGGACCGGCTCTGATAGCGACGATGGGTTATGCAGCGCGTGAAGTAGAAGAGACTTATGTACGAGCAAAAGAACTCCTTGAAACAATGCCGAACAGCGAAAGGATGCCACTTCGATTTCCTATTCTCTTTGGGTTGTGGTTGTCGTATCTCGTTAGAGCGAAGTTACAAATTGCCCGTGAGCTTGGTGAACAGTGTTTAGTGATGGCAGAACAACAAGAAGACGAAGTTTTACAGGTAGAAGCACATCGTGCATTAGGATCAACACTCTTCTATCTCGGGGAACTCAAGATGGCTCGCGTGCACATTGAAGCAGGTATCTTACAATATAACCCACACCAACACCCGGTCTACGCGTTTTTTCACTATCTTGCTGACCCTGGTATAACATTACATGCTTATGCTGCACCTCTAATGTGGTGTTTAGGGTATCCAGAACAAGCAATTGAAAAACTCCATGAATCACAGCAGATGGGTGAAAAGCGACCGCATCCCTTTAGCAAAGTTATCTCATTACATTTTGGTGCTCTGATGTATCAACAGCGTAGAGATGTAGAAAAGGTAAACACTTATGCTACAGAACTCATAGCAATATGTAAGGAGCACGGGTTCACTGTATGGGAGCCTATAGGTAGAATCATGAAAGGATGGGCACTACTACAAGAATCGCAGGATGCTAACGAAGAAGCAATTAACCTCATCCGAGAGGGAATCGTTGGTTGGGAATCTAATCGTTCACGTGTGTTGCGTCCCTTTTATTTGGGTATTTTAGCACAAGCATATATGCAAACAGGAAAAATCCAAGATGGACTTCAGACTATTAAATCTGCATTAGGTGCAGTTGCTGAGAGTGGTGAACGCACAAATGAGGCTGAACTCTATCGACTGAAAGGGGAACTTTTGATGAGGGCGGATGAGTTTCTGATAAAGGCAGATAAGGATGCATATCAACAAAAGAATAGAGACAAAAACAGTTATTCGGTATATGACAGTGAAGCGGAAGTCTGTTTTGAAAAAGCACTTGACATAGCACAACGCCAAGAAGCGAAATCATGGGAAATACGTACAGTTGTCAGTTATAGCAAACTTTTGATTGCGCAGAATCGGCATGACATTGCGTACCAGAAACTTGAAGCGATATACGATTGGTTCTCGGAAGGTTTTGATAATGTTGACCAGAAAGAAGCGCGCGCTTTACTACACAAATTAAGTCAGAAACTTTGTAACGAACAAAACAAGTTACGTACCTCTCAAGAACGGAAGGACTGAATATAATGAGACTCGGGGTTGTAGGTATCTGTGGTGATTTTAGAAAACTAAATCAGGAAGAGATTGCTGCAGTTCAAGAATTGCGGTTTACTGGTGTCAGTTTCCATTATGCTAGTTCAGCAATTCCGCTTGTTTCCTTTAGACTCCGCATTGTTATGGATTTTGTTAACCATTTCCAAACGCTCCGACAGGTCTATGAAAGCGAATCAAGACTGAATCACATTTTTGATGTAATGGGACACATTGCGCCGATGGCACATATTAAAGATATACGCGTTGAAAACGGATTAGTCTTACATCTTAACGAAGAAGTAGCCGGTGAAGGTGAGTTGGCATTGGATGTTGCATTAAAGAGATTTGATGCACTCTACCCTGATGGATATGGACTAATAGAACATCTGCCGATAGAGAAGATACTGATAGTGACCCATAATGTCCGCAAAATTGCAGTTGAAAACGGGATTAACATATATTAATCGGAGGTTTGCATCATGATAAGAAAACAACATGTACTTCTAATCATAATTATCATTGGGGTAGTTTTTGCAACTCATACTGCTTTAGCGCAGGAAGAAAAGGTCGCTGACAGTTTAGAGGATGGTGCGAAAAGTCTTTGGGAAAAAATAAGACTACCGGTTACTGGTATAGTTCTCGCGTTCGTTTTTCAAGGCATCCTTTATATTGTCGGATTGTTTAAGAAAGACAGACTACTCAAGACAATTATGAACAAGTATGTAGTTTTTGATATGAAAGATGGTCCTCGATACCAAGGCACAATGCGCTTCGGTAATAAAGGAATGGAGATTGTTTCCGAAGAATCGCGACAACGTGGACAAGCGCCAAGTTATATCTTCCCAGGAGACACTTTGCAAAAGAGTATTAGAGGGTACGTGCGGTATATTGACACCATGAACGAACGAGAATTGCGCGAACGCTCTTGGGAACTTGAACGTCTGCTACATCCACCTATGTCTCAAAGATTGTCAAGAAAAATACGCAACATTTTCAATGCTCTCAATGAAGCAGTCAAAAACGCTATTAGCATGGTGTGGGGTGCAATCGGACGTGCAGCAAACCCTCTGCAAAAACGACTACAAACCCTTGATAAGGCGACCCAAGACTTAGGAGGACAAACTTTGGAAAGCCAAATGGATCAGACTATGGACAAATTAGAGGGAGAATCTGTTGCTTTCTTCAAAGAAGAAAGTTATGATACTATAATTGAACGCCTTGTAGGTACACGTGTTAAAATTAGGGTGGAAGGTTCTGGAGAATACATGGCTCTCCTTAAAGATTATAATAAAGATCATTTCTCGTTCATGAATGTAAAGGATAAGAATAACAACGGATACAAAGACCAGTGGGAAGTCAATCATGAATATAAACACAATATCAACAATTTTAACAAACGGGATGACCGTGGACTCCGCTGCCGCATGGCGGAAGACAAACAAGGTAGATATTTCTTAGTCTTAGAAAACAACACTGCCTATGCAATACAGGTTGGAAAGATTATATTACATGATGGATCACCTCAGTGGGCAAGGGACATGAAATTTAAGTGGTGTGTTGAACCCCTTAGTGTCAAGAGAATTCGTCTTAACCCGGTGTCACATCACCGAGTCGGTCCTTTTGAACGAATTTTAGTTCCTGAAATGCGGACTCCGAGAAACTATAAAAAGATAAAACTCCATTTCCGATCTTTCAGAGATGCAGATGTTATTTTTCCACGAAAAGAATGCAAAATCATAGAAAGTGCAGAAAAGCATCAGCAGGAGTTGTTCAGTATATCCGCATTAACCGAAGCACTTATGGACCGCAGCGAGAAGGAAGAAATCGCTATACAGGATGCTCAAGGAAGACCTATTCACGGTATGAACCTTGTTCACGGATATGTCACCAATGTAAATGAAGAAAGGCTTGATATAAAGTCAGTTGATTCAAGTTACAGTAGACGGTGGGAAGTAGAGAGTGCATATACCCATTTTGACAATACCTTACGTCACCGAGTGCCAATCCGCAAGCGGATAATGCCATTTTACGTGAAACGACTTGTTACCCAGAACGCACTTGTAGAACACATCAGGGAAAACCGACTCCAGAAAGAGGCTATATCACATTTAGCGTATCCCAAGCAACATAAGAGACGATTGCGAGTATCGCTGCTTAAGTTGGCAACAAACGGTGAAATCCGCTTGCCTCTTAAGGTCATGGTATTTACGAGTAACGGTACAAATGAAGAGTATTCAGTCATTGAACAGTTTGAATACATTCAGGAACATCACATGCTCTATGAACTTGTAGATACTTTACGGAATGATCGCCTCGCTAAGATGGACATTCTATGGATAGGAAACGGAGAGATATATCAATCTGGGTATCGTCTTAACATTGATGCCGAACATAGAATTAAAAACTTCGTTAGTCAAGGTGGTGTTGTTATCGTATCAGGACAGGATGTGAAAACAAACGTAAAACAGAGACGGGGGGGTGGTTGGATTCCAGAACCTTTGACAGGTATTGAATATGACGAGACCGATGAACTTCTACCAACTACGCAAGGCAGAAGGAGTAGGATTTTTCATAAACCGAACATGCTGAATACCACACCTGAAACAAAGGAGATTCCTTTAGTCAAACTTGACGATATGTGGGTTGATCCGCTTAGTAAATGGAATTCACTTGCGAAATCTACAGCACAGGATGCCTCTGCACTGCTCACCCTTCCATTTCAACAAGGATTATACATTGTTACAAGTTTGAAGAATGATAATCCGAGAGATGTAGAAATAAACAGGAAGTTGATGGAGAACTTGTTACACTATTCAGTCAAGTGGCTCGATAACAAGAAGTGGAAACAACGTATCTTAATGCGTTAGTCAGCATCTATAACAAGAATGCGGGAGACATTATACAGATGATGTTTCCCGCATTTTATTTGTTCTACTGATTATTGTTTTAATTTCCAGGTACTTTTGTGTGTGTGCCTTCTAAGTTTTCCTTTTCTGCATCTTTTAGTGTTTTACCAAAATCCTCCACGGTTTTCAATAGTATCTCAAATTGTTCTGACAATGTCAGTGTTTCTTCGCCATCTGTTTCAGTAGTTGTAGCAGCAGGTTGACCTAAAAAGATC
Source organism: Candidatus Poribacteria bacterium (assembly GCA_965208245.1). Lineage (GTDB taxonomy): Bacteria > Poribacteria > WGA-4E > WGA-4E > WGA-3G > MSPOR6. The sequence goes on along the minus strand of OZ242325.1, from coordinate 2,056,479 downwards.
TTTCGCAACGCTTTATCAAAGGATTTATCCTCAGCAAGTCCTTCGTTTGCCGCTACTACGATAGTCTTCAAAGCCGGTAGATCTAGTGTAGGATCTTCAGAACCGTTGTCCTCATCTCCATTTCTCCCCTTTTTCTTTTTCGGTTTAAGGAAGATAGGTTTAATATAGAAAATACCGTCCTCAATTGGGATGACATGTAGATTCCCTCTTATAATAACGTTGGTTGCACTTTCATTAAGAAAGAACTCTGACATTTTTTTGTCGATATCATCTTCTACGTGTTTTGGACCTTTAACATTCGGGATTGGAAGTGTATAGACTATGCGTTCTCCATAATTCGGTGGATCGCAACGTGCTATCATCCACCCTTTCATGAAATTGTCTCTTTTCGGTGGTGTAAATGGAATCATATTAACAAATTCAGCCTTTTTTTCACCAGGCAGTTTCAACATCACGTAATACGGCATCATCTCGCGATTTGGTGTTTCTGAATAATATGCCTCCTTTGAAATCTTCCATTGATTGCTATTATCACTGAACTTTTCTGCATCTTGTACATGATAGTCTCCGTATTTTCGAGCTTGAATCCTTGTTAAGTAATCAGGAAAACGCCGATGAGATCTCAAACCTTCTGGCATTTCATCTATGTGCTTAAATAGTTTCGGGTAAGCTTTCTTGTAGATTCCCGTAATTGCTTCATTTTCAATATCAGTATAGAAATTGACCTGTCCAGAATAGGCATTGACTACCGCAACGCCTGCATTACGGATGTAATTAAATTTCTTGAACCTTTTGAAACGCGGTTCAACGTATAGATCACGTCCATCGTGTTCAATGGGAGCAGTGTCATCTGTGTAAGGTTGTGCATTCGGGAACCAATCGCTTGTCACATAGAAGTCTACGATCCACCACAGTTGTCCATCGTGAATCACAATGTAAGGATCAGGGTCGTAATCGAGGAATGGAGCAATGTGTGACAAACGGTCCGTAACAAGTTTTTCATTCTTCCGTGTGCCTATTCTACGCCAAAACATGACACGACTATCAGACTGTAGATTTGAGTTCCGCAAGATAAAGACAGATGTGAACCGCACAGCAAAACAGAATCTTCTAAACAATCCACCTAATGCAACGCCTCCTGTTCCCCGATAATGGTAGCCTTTATTGGTATTTTCCAGTTCAGGTGCGGAAGTGCTATTGTCAGATGTCTCATCTTCTCCTACCTCAATATTATGTTCCGGTCGTTTTGTCTTGACGATCACATAATCGTCAGTCATTTCGCCATAATAGATCCTGGGTTGTTTTACCTTTAATTCTGTGTAGTCCATACCCTCTTTCTGAGTGATGGGAACACCTTTAACCCACAAATCTGGTGTTGTAGCGTTCGTAACTTCGTTGACAGGTGCAACACATACACCGTAACCGTGTGTGAACTTCAGCTTGAGTTCTCCCCATTCTCTTAGACCTTCAGGATCAATTTCCCGAGCAGATATAAGCACCTGTCTATACTGTTCTGCTGAATCTGCACTGTTTTCTGTCGAATCCTGATTTTCAGATGCAACATCATTCCCATCCATTTCTCTTGAGGCTACATCTCTCCCTGATCGTCTATTTAAACGATACCTATCAACATCAGCATAAGGGTGAAAATTATGATTTCGTTTAATCTCTGCATTGCGAAGAATATTATAAAATACACGTCGATCCCAAAATTGGATATTATGTTTGATTTCTTCATTTCGCTCAATCATATCAAGTGTGACAAGACCTTTTTTATAGATTTCAGTTTTAATAGCATTTAGATCATAAGCTGTCCGTGTATCCTGAATATGTTGTTTTAAGAAGCCTTTTTCTACTTCTACTGCATTTCCTGCTGTCCTGACTGTCCAGTAATTTATCACCATAGGATAAAGATGAAGTAAGCATACATGACCTACTAATAATATTGCAATTGAAGCATACCAAATAATACGTCTTCTCCAGAATAAGTTAAATATGATAACAACACCGATAGCAAGGAGAATGACAAAGTATATCTGTGTTGCACCCGCAAGCATACTGTCAGCATAGAAAAATCCATGATATTCTGATAATCGTCTTGATAATGACGGTTTGTAGAGTGTGCGCCATAAATGGACTTGTCCAGCCCAGATTCCTGCCGCTAGTAACATTAACCACAAAACAGTACCATGGATTACAATATTTCTCTTCACATACCCTTTAGAACGTGCATCACGCCGATAATAGTAGTTATAGAGCAACCCCACAAAGACGCAGGTTGTCCAAAGCAGAATATTAACCCATAAACTCATAGGTTGATGCAGCGGAAAAGAGAAAAGAAAGAAATTCCGATCTTTACCCAATAAGAAAGGTTCAATTTTTTCTACGGGACGTTCTAAGTAACGTATCAATACATCGTTGAGAGACATCATCGGAACAGCAAGAATTAAGGCAACAAGTACTGTTCCACAGAAGAATGCGCGATGGAAAGTTACAGTCCGATCACGCGTCCAACGTGCAAACTCACGCGGTTCTGGACATAGATGTTTTGCTATAATACCATTTAAATTCAAGAAGACAAATGCAATAAAAAAAAAACCAGCAAAAAGTCCCCACTTCACTTGCCGGATTTTCCAAAAAACATCTGCATAACCAACGTTTTCAAAACGCCAAATATGCTCTGTGTATAGGTAAGAAAACGGAATAATACTACTCAGTAACGCCGCCCCACCTATACTCCATAGCAAATATGCCTGAAGTCTCAGAATCAATCTCCGATACCATACACCTTTTCGGAACCGAAAGATACCCCAAATCAGCGTTAAAACGACAAGAAAAACGTTGAAGAGTAACCAACCAATTGCAATATCTGGTGTCATATCAGACATCTCCTCAATACAGTGTTCGGTGCATAGTATATATTTAAGGATAACATGCTTTTTTCTCCACTGTCAAGGCGAACTACAGTGGCACCAGGGTTATTCAGTTTTAGGTGATTCTGAAGAATTACGCAACAAACGTTAATCTATTGAAGTTGTCCGTAGGTTGGGTAGAGCGAAGCGTCATTAAAATATTAACTGGCGACACGTTCACGTTTCTGTCGGGTTTCGCTACGCTCTACCCAAACTACAAAGTCCACTATTAGTCCTACACAAAAACTGACAATTCTTAAAACTGAAGAACCCTACAGTGGTACAGTGAACTTGTTCAGTTTCTGATTTGCTCTCAGTTTTTTGTAGAGGCAAATGTACATAAGGTTTTTCAGATGCTTTGTGTGAGGAAGTTAATGCTGACATGCTACGAACTTTATCTCTTAGACTATTTGAAACGAGATAAAGCGGTTCTTTATGGTCTGCGTCTCTAAAAACCAAAAGGTTCAGTTTAAGTTTTTCTGTTCCGTGATAGAATATGTTCGGATATGCCGCTGTCCTTTTCAGTGTCTCTTGTAAAAGCCGTGATAAGCCAGGGAACGACACCGATTATTGGAATGTAAAATGTCAGGATACCGAAAGCTGAGCTATCAATATCATGCAATCGTTTCGCGGCAATAGCGTGGTCTATCCAAAAGAATTTTATGATGGTAATTGGCATCATGCTGATGATGTATACATCACTCGGGTCTGATGCACAACCCGTTAGTAAAACAAGAAACATAGCCATACCGATGTATACCAAGAAACTAAGCCCTATATATCCCCAAAAGGTTTTTCTGTTTATTCTCCCTTTGAATGAGAATAACAATTGTATCCAGTTAATTTGGGTATCATCAGGTCTACATATTTGTTTCATTACGTATCTCCTTTTTGTTGGTTTCGTCAATACGATCACTCACATTTTTGCAGTAAAGAAAAGGCAGGTACCAAAAAGGTGACCTGCCTGTTTTGAAGTCTAAAGCGGAAAACGCGGATATTACCTTTCCCACTCCATCGAGGTTTTTTGGGTTCTAACAGATACAGTATCCGTTGCTCTACTGGCACCTACTTTGTTTATGGCACGCATACGAATTTGATAAATCGTATTTGGCGATAATCCTGTAATAATGTAGGTGTTTCCCTTTCCAGCAGAACTCCATCCACTCCAATTCCAACTCCTTCGATTTTTCAAACTACGATATTGATATTCATACCGAGTGATAGACTCACCACCATCCGAAGTAGGATTTGTCCAATTCACCTCAATGGATATACTACCCGCCGTTAGAGAAACACTTGCAGGGGGTGAAGGTTTAGTTCCGTTTATATGATTATTGGCATTTGTGCAACTGTCTACGCCAGCACAACTATAATACTGCCCTGGGCAGTTTCCTAATAGATTCGTTAAAGTTTTTGTCACTCTTTTGTTGCAATTCTTTTCGTGCGGGAAATTGGAGACATAAATGACATTCCCATTCCCACCAGGATGAGGAAGTGCTACGGGAACAAACTTCTTCTGGCAAGTGTCAGGACAAAATCTCCAATGCATGTGACTTATTGGACAACTCAGTTGAGGAATGTTAGGACAATTTCTGATTATTCGCGTCCCATTGCACTTGTAGCATTGCATACTCAATTTCAAGTTTGTCAAGAGCTTTCCATGCGTCACTTGCCCCCATTTTTTCATGAAGTTTTCTGTGTTGGGTGTTTGGTAAAAGAAATGCTGTCCAAGTAGGTGGTTTATGGTAGAATACCTCCTTTAGAATAAATATTCTTTAAGAATACAAAAAGGAGGTATTCTGATGCGTTACACCCGAAAACGGGCGAATCCGAGAAAGATTATAGCAGGTTTCCAAAAGGTTTTCAAGCAAGTTTCGGTAAAAAAAACGAACCAACGGAACTTCTTGTTGACGCTCCTTGCGGTTAGCGTCTCAAAAACCTTTCGTATCAACGCGATCGCTTCTTGTTTACCGACAGATGTTGCAAAAGAAAAATCTAAGCAGAAGCACACGATGACCCGATGTATCTGATATCCAATCGCACTATAGGCAGACAGATATACACCTACTACAAGCGTAGGATGCAGATTGAACACAGGTTCAGAGACATCAAGTCGTGTTTCAACTTCAAAGACCGCGTTTTGAAAAAAGCAGAGAAACACCGTATTGAGCTCCTCTTCCTGATCGTCGTCTGTACTTATGGACTGCTGTTTATCACTTATGAAAAGGCGGCAGGTTTCTGGGTGAAGACTTTTGAATCTAAACGCAAGGTCTATTCAGTGATAACGATCATCAAAAAGATCATTGACGCGTGGTGGACAAAGGAGGAACTCCTCTTATTTACCAAACAGACATGTCTGAAAAACTTGGACTTTTTCACCACATAAAGACAGACTTTCTCACACATAAAACGGACAAACACAACAATGGAACAAAACAAAATAAAAATGGGGGTAAGTGACACTCCTGAAAAACACTTGACATATCTTCATAAAAGCAGGTATAATACTGATATGTCGGCGTATGATAAGATCTTTAAACATATTGCGGGGGAGTTCCCCCGAGACATAGCAGTGTTAGCACTGAAGACATCGGAGGTGGAAGTCACTGATCGGTTGAACACAGAACATATCACGATTAAGACACATCAGAGCGATATGATATATCAAGTCCGTTTGCCGGATGAGGAGGCGATATTACATATAGAAGCACAAACCGACGACAGCACGTATAAACCGATGCATTTACGGATGCTTGCTTATTCAAGTGTTCTTTATTTGGAATATGAAAAGAATGTCTATTCAACGGTGCTATATTTCCGTCCTCCCGCAGGTCGAAACGATCCTGGTTTCTATGAGTATGGAAACGAAGATCGGGGCGGTGGCGTATTCCGCTATAACGTTATACGTATCTATGAGTTAGAGGGTGCAGCGTTCTTGGATCCTGCTGTTTTAGGGGTGTTACCTTTCACGGCTCTGATGGATCCGCCATCGGACATGACACGTAACGCTTGGACTGAGAAGTGTATTGAGACGATACGGACAGTTGATGTTGATGTCAAGATGCGGGGGACGCTTCTGTTTGCGCTCTCGCTTTTCGGGAGTTTTGTCCAATCCACCGAACTATTTAAGGACGCTTCATTGGAGGCAATTATGCAACAATCACCTTTTTACGATCATGTGATACAACGAGGTATTGAACAAGGTATTGAACAAGGTATTGAACAAGGTATTGAACAAGGTATTGAACAAGGTATTGAACAAGGCGATGAACAAGGATATAGACGAGGTATTGAACAAGGTATTGAACAAGGTGAACGTAATAATACTGTTGAGAGTATTTTAGAGTTGCTCTCTATCCGTTTCACAATTGACACGACAGAAGCAATAAAGTCTGATATTGAGAGCATTGACAGTTTAGAACGTCTTAAACAGTTGCGTCGTGCTGCGGCCGAGGTGCGAGATTTTGCTGCTTTCATGCATATACTTCAGAATGGTGCAGAATATGGTAGGACAGCGTTTAAGGAGTCATCGCCATGACAGGGACAGTTATCCTTTCTTGTGCAGCATCACTGTTCTGTGCCGTAGTATCAAGTTTCTCTCAGGTGTCAGCAGCATAATGCCCGCTGTCCACATTCTTGGCAGCCCCCTACTGGTACATCCTTGATAATCACTAATTTTCCTTTGTATGAATGATTGACAGTGACCTTTTTGGGATGGATGTCACCATTACAGTATTTGCATTCATTCGCTTTTATTATAGATGGGTTCTTATAGATTGATCCTGGCTACCATCTACTCCTGAAAAACACTTGACATATCTTCATAAAAGCAGGTATAATACTGATATGTCGGCGTATGATAAGATCTTTAAACATATTGCGGGGGAGTTCCCGCAAGACATAGCAGTGTTAGCACTGAAGACATCGGAGGTGGAAGTCACTGATCGGTTGAACACAGAACATATCACGATTAAGACACATCAGAGTGATATGATATATCAAGTCCGTTTGCCGGATGAGGAGGCGATATTACATATAGAAGCACAAACCGACGACAGCACGTATAAACCGATGCATTTACGGATGCTTGCTTATTCAAGTGTTCTTTATTTGGAATATGAAAAGAATGTCTATTCAACGGTGCTATATTTCCGTCCTCCCGCAGGTCGAAACGATCCTGGTTTCTATGAGTATGGAAACGAAGATCGGGGCGGCGGCGTATTCCGCTATAACGTTATACGTATCTATGAGTTAGAGGGTGCAGCGTTCCTGGATCCTGCTGTTTTAGGGGTGTTACCTTTCACGGCTCTGATGGATCCGCCATCGGACATGACACGTAACGCTTGGACTGAGAAGTGTATTGAGACGATCCGGACAGTTGATGTTGATGTCAGGATGCGGGGGACGCTTCTGTTTGCGCTCTCGCTTTTCGGGAGTTTTGTCCAATCCACCGAACTATTTAAGGACGCTTCATTGGAGGCAATTATGCAACAATCACCTTTTTACGAACATGTGATACAACGAGGTATTGAACAAGGTATTGAACAAGGTATTGAACAAGGCGATGAACAAGGATATAGACGAGGTATTGAACAAGGTATTGAACAAGGTATTGAACAAGGTATTGAACAAGGTATTGAACAAGGCGATGAACAAGGATATAGACGAGGTATTGAACAAGGTATTGAACAAGGTGAACGTAATAATACTGTTGAGAGTATTTTAGAGTTGCTCTCTATCCGTTTCACAATTGACACGACAGAAGCAATAAAGTCTGATATTGAGAGCATTGACAGTTTAGAACGTCTTAAGCAGTTGCGTCGTGCTGCGGCCGAGGTGCGAGATTTTGCTGCTTTCATGCACATACTTCAGAATGGTGCAGAACCTGTCTAACAAAAAAGGTATTCTACTAACCTAAAATGTAAAATAGTATATCACATATTTTTGTGTTTACCAATTAGGTAAGAACGCCACTCTTGCGGAGCAATTCTGACCCGCGCTTGTAAAAATAGACGTAAAGGTCCGCCATACCTGTATAAACTTCAAAGAATAACTTTTTTAAAGTCGGTTTAATCTGTCTGATTAGTTCCTGACGCACATAAGGTGGATTTCCGATGACAATATCAAAACCACCATAGCAGTATAAAAGGTGTTATCGGAATGCTTATATGAAAAACCTTCACTATCACCCCACTTTTCCTGCAGCTTTGGAGATGCTTTAGCATACCATTTTTTATAGTCAGTGAACTGGGATTTGCTCAAACTTATCGGACGCCCATCTTCAGTATCCACAAGAGACGTTCGGACAGTAAAATTACTTGTCCTGGCAACCCCCGCACTATTCAGAACACCTTTATCCGTTTTCACTGCTTTTTTCTGGTTGCCCGCGAACTGTTTCGTATGTCCAGCGTCCGCAGTCCCACGAATAGAAGCAAATCCACGAAAGGATACTGTTACAGCCAGCATAGAGACACTCGAAAAGACCATGGATTGAACCTTGCTGGCACCTTTTTCATCATTAATATGATAAATGGCATCTACGTCTATCTCTCCAAAAACTTTCTCCTTTGCCGCCCCAACAATACCACCTAAACCCCCTGCTTCCATTGAGGAATCATTCTTAGCTTCCACAGTATGATTCTTGATGTTTACCCACTGACCTGAAACGTCACAAATTTGAAATAACACGCCAGAAAGCAAGATAAAAACACATACCAACGATTTGAAATATGTCATTTTGAAACTCCTTAAAAAATAAGTAATAACCCATAAAATATGGATTCAATCTACCCCCATAAGACGAGGGTAGACCGTAACATGTGAACTATCATGATCCATCGGTTGCAGCGTTAGGGGATTTATACTGTAATCCCACCCTATCAACGCCTCCAGTTCCTCATCAGAGGTGTTATACACATCAATACGAACAACAGGCGTGCTGTCTGTCAGACGAACACGACTAAAACCCGTGACACGCTCCCACTCATTGCCATCATCGGTGACACCCGAATACACAAACTCATAACGCGAATTCCCTTTAATGAAAAAATCGCGACCATCCTGCAACGTAATCTTATTCCAGTCCGGGGTCATATACCCCATGGCTACATCCACAGCCATTGAGAAACGATCTTCTTCACCATGCGGAACAGGGGGAGCTGTTAGATTCCATTCAATGATTTCAGGAAACGCCCACATCTGTTCATACCACCAATCCAATCTACTTGCCGCAAGAGATGCCACAGGTGTGTAACCCAGTTCATATTCCGCATACGCACGATACATCTTTTCATACGCAATAAACTGATCCCATATCTCTGCGATGGGACGATTCGGATTATGTTCACGAACAACCTCAAGGGCAATATCCCTCAAGCCTTCTGCTGATACTTCATGGAAACGATCTCCCGGTGGATTCGGTTCTAATCCCCGATACACCCCATCTATCCATTCGGGTGGAAGTTTAAGATGTTCGGGAATATCCTCTGGCACTGCCGAAGGTGGCAAAGGGGGCGGCGGTAAATGAGCAAAACGATCAGGATCGCGCGGAATGTGTGTGACATACATTCTTCCTCCCTTCTCGTATTCCTCAACTTCTGTTGCATATTTCGTATCCGTTTTGGACTTAGCGATATTCGGGTTGGATGGTGTCCCTTCGGTAATAGCATCACCGGATACTTCGTCTGGAACAATGCTATTATCCTTATGGACATCATCTTTATCTACACTCTTTTGTGTAGGTTTTGTATCGCCTTTGTAAATAATAATCGGATCGGTGTCGGGTTTGTAGAATAACAAGAATGTCCCAATACCGAGTGCGAGGATGATGAGGATAACTAATCCCCATTTCATTCTACTTTTCACAATAAATTCCTCCTATAGATAGGAATTGCCTTTCCACTGCGTCCAGCGAAAAGAGGTGTTATATATAACAATTGAAATGAGAAAGATTTTGTAGTTCTGTCTCAGGTTGTGCTTCTATTATATCATGAAGCATGTTAGTTGTTTAGACAGACCACAAAGGAGAAGTTGGCAGGTAAAGGTTCCGAACGTTGGTGCTGTCAACGTTTTCCCTTGGACTAGCTGCAGGGCTATTCAGTTTTCGGTGATTTTGAAGAATTACGCAATAAACGTTAATGTATTGAATTTATCCGTAGGTCGGGTAGAGCGTAGCGTCATTAAAATATTAACTGGCGACACGATCACGCTTCTATCGGGGGTCGCTTCGCTCTACCCAAACTACAAAGTCCACTATTAGTCCTACGCAAAAACTAACAATTCTTAAAACTGAAGAACCCTGGACTAGCTAGTTTTCACCTTGTCACAAACACTTGTCTGTGATAAACTGAAAACCAGCCCTGTCATACTCCAGTTATGGCAGAGCCGCGCGTGGATCGTGCTTTTGTGAAGATTAGCACTTTCTGCGCGCCCCACAAGGGGAAACTCGTCCCGGTGTAATACACGCATCCTCGTGTCTTTCTAACACCTTATCGCTATTCTAAAACGTTTTTATTTTTTTGTCAAATCTTTTTTCTGTGGTCACTATCTACTGGTATATCTATAAGAACGCGGAGGTTTCAGATGGCACTTATAGAAGCCACAATGAGATTATCCAAAACTTCTGTGTTGATCTGCACCAACAGGTTCTTAGAGTGGCAAGCGTTGAACCTGTGTCCGTTTTTGACCGTGGGTTTGCACGGGCACGATACGTCATCAAGTATCTTGACGATAGAGGTATCAACGTCTTGATGCGTGTTCCCCGCAACGTCAGTGTGCGTGTGGATGGGATACAGCGAAAACTTGACGACTTAGAAGTGGGCGGGTATGCGGATGTGCTTTACCAGAAAACCGAAGCTATTCCCCTTAACCTTTATGTCGTCCGAGACGAAGCACACGATGACCCGATGTATCTGATATCCAACCGCACTACAAGCAGACAGATATACACCTACTACAAACGGAGGATGCAGATTGAACACAGGTTCAGAGACATCAAGTCGTGTTTCAACTTCAAAGACCGCGTTTTGAAAAAAGCAGAGAAACACCGCATTGAGCTCCTTTTCCTGATCGTCGTCTTCGCTTATGGACTACTGTTTATCACTTATGAAAAGGCGGCAGGTTTCTGGGCGAAGACTTTTGAATCTAAACGCAAGATCTATTCAGTGATAACGATCATCAAAAAGATCATTGACGCGTGGTGGACAAAGGAGGAACTCCTCTTATTTACCAAACAGACATGTCTGAAAAACTTGGATTTTTTCACCACATAAAGACAGACTTTCTCACACATAAAACGGACAAACACAACAATGGAACAAAACAAAATAAAAATGGGGGTAAGTGACTTTTTTTGACCGTCACTTGCCCCCAGTTTTTTGTATCTGCGTTCTTTAGACTATTTGAAACGAGATAAAGCAGTTCTTTATGGTCTGCGTCTCTAAAAACCAAAAGGTTCAGTTTAAGTTTTTCTGTTCCGTGATAGAATATGTTCGGATATGCCGCTGTCCCTTTCAGTGTCTCAAGTTTGATGCGTTGTCCTTTATCATAAAATGCACGTATTTTTACAAACGCGTATGACAAATGACAAAGCCTATTAGTAATATGCAAAAACTAACAATTCTTAAAACTGAAGAACCCTGTTACCAAACACCCAACACAGAAAACTTCATGAAAAAATGGGGGCAAGTGACGTTCAGTTTTCCTTGAGATAATTAACTTTTCATGATACACTTAAAATGAACTTAACATAACTTTAAGAGCGTTGGTAGTAAAAGAAAAATTTGACGTAATTGAAGGAGGGACTGTAGCCATGGCTTATAGCAATTTTACATTGGAAACTGTGCGAAGGACATTTAAGTTGGAAGCTGATGAGGCTGCAGACATTTCTTCAGGTATAGATCCGGTGGTACCGGGTGAACATCTCAGCAGGATATTGTCTCGGAACGTGCCATTAGCTGTTGCCATAGGCACCGAGAAGGCAAAGTCAGAAATGATCGTCACCAATGTATTGGTTGAACTGCGAGAACACTTCATGCGACGAATTAGTCTATTTTCAGGTATTGATTTCAACGTTGATTCAGAAGATGGTTTGACAGGTGTATGTGATTTCTTGATAAGTCACTCGCCTACACAATTTTATTTAGAGGCACCCATTATCGTCATCGTTGAAGCAAAGAAAGATGAGCCGACCACAGGTTTCGGACAGTGTGTAGCGGAAATGCTCGCTGCACAACGTTTTAATGTCGAAAGACACAACGAAATTCCTAACATTTATGGAGCTGCTACTACAGGCACTATGTGGCAATTTCTTAAACTCAATGCACAGATGCTCTATATTGACAAAGCGGTCTATTCAATTGAGCAATGTGACAAAATCTTCGGTATTCTCGTCCGTATGGTTGAGCAACAGGCATAGGAATTCAAAGGATTGCTCTTGATATTGATAGAATAGAATCACTGATGTTAAATGAACTCCTTAAATTAGGGAACAAATAGGAAAAAATAGGAAAAATAAAATAGAAGAGAAATAGAAGAGCAAGTACTAACCGTAGAAACTATTAACCAAAAATGTCAAATTACACTGAATCAGAAGAAAGAAAACATCGTGAATACTTGTTTGCTCTTAATTCGGTTGAGGGAATTGGTCCAGTTGGCATCAAGAATCTATTAAAACGTTTTGGAACCGTAGAGCGTATTTTTAATGCAGAACTCTATGAAATAGCACAATTGCCGAAATTTAATCCAATTTTAGCAACACGTATTCTGACTGCGCGTAAGCAGTTAGATCAGTATCGACACAAGATTGACGAACTTACGGACCAAGGAATTGAGATACTCTTTAAAGAAGATAATGGGTATCCAACACTCTTGAGATTATTATCTGATGCCCCTGTTTTAATCTGTAAAATTGGTGAATTGTCTGAGGTAACGGACAAGTGTGTAGCGATTGTGGGAAGTTCAAAACCTACACCAGAAGCGATTGACCTGACACTCAATCTTTCAATACAATTGGTGAATGCAGGTTGGACGATAGTCAGTGGACTGGCAGACGGTGTTGATGCAAATGCACATTACGGGTCATTATCTGTAGGTGGAACAACTGTTAGTGTCATTGCAACGGACTTGTCCTATATCTATCCACCTCAGAATAAAGAACTTGCGAAACAGATTTGTGAAACAGGTTGCATTTTTTCGGAACACCCGTATCCAACAAAACCGACTCCAGTTTATTTGGTCATGCGAAATAGGATTATCACGGGTATCTCTATGGCAACCATTGTCGTTGAAACGACTATAGATGGTGGGGCAATGCATACAGCACGATACGCAGAACGTCAAGATAGACCGGTTTTTGCCTGTCAATGGAATTTGCAAAATGAGCATAGTGCGGGTACACGTCAACTCATTGCAAAAGGGGCAATACCTTTTCAACCTAATCAACTTAATATCGTAGCGGATTTATTAAAAGATCCAGATAACCTAAAATCACATATTGTAGGTACATCTGCAGAACAAACACAATTATTTTAACCTCATGAAAGCTTAATCTCCAACATGTGCCAAAGAAAGAAAAGAACACCATGTTCATGACTTATGCAAAGATTGGAATTTGCAACGAATTGAAGGTCCATTGCCAAGAACGGATAATGAATATTCCTTGGTGAATGTGCGTTTGGCATTCACATTAAACGCGTTAACTTCTGAAAACGAGCAAATTGTGTAAGTCCTGCATGTTTTTGCTTGAAAAAAGTTTGAATATATGTTATTTTTTATCCAACTTTAAAATATAAATTAAATTTTCACTTTACAAAAATGTAGATATATTGTATAATTATATGTGAAAATTATAATTTTTTACCTTTACAGATTTTGTATTATTTGCTAAACTTAAAGGTATTGAGTTTGGGTGTTGACTTTTGGGACTAAAAGATGCCTTTCCAATGGTATTAGAGGATATCAGTTCCCCAAAAAGTTTTATTCTCAAAGCATATATATTACTATTCCTCTAAAACTAACGGGGAAGGCAAACGAAATAGTCTGAAATTGTTTGACTTAACATTAGATATGATGGCAGGTTTCATTAAAATCGATGAAAAAGTAGATCGACGTAGCAAACCTCATCAAAATATGAATTACTAATTTGTACCTGATTTGCAGGTATATTATATTCTGATAAACCTTAATTAAGGAGTTACCTACTCATGAAACTATTTTTTAGAACCTTGGCAATAGTCATGACGGCATTGCTTGCTGTTTACATAGTTGGTTGCGGTGGAGATGACGATGATGATAATGGTGACAAAGAAGTTACCGCTGCATTTTCAAGTGCCGTTCCCGCTGATGGTGGATCTGTTGCAGCAAACGGCAGTATCAAAGTTACATTTGATAATAATCCGGGCGAAGTAATGGCAAGTGCTGGCAGCGTTTCTGGATCTGGAACATCACGGACCATCTTAGGTCCTTTTGATGTTGGTTCTTTGGCACTTGAAATTACTTGGACAAACGGTGATGGCAGCCAAACGCTGAACTATACTGTCACTGAAGAAGATAAAACTCCACCTGAAGTCAAAAACAGTGATCCCTTACACGGTGCTAAAGACCTTGATCCGGCTATGATAGAAATTATTACGGTTACATTTACTGAATCTGTCACAGGTTCACTTGCACTGATGGATGGCGATACTGATGTTGAATGGACATCTGCCACAGAGGGTGATACGATTACGCTTACACGTGTTGCCGGTAAAGAACTCAGTAACGAAACCGATTATATGGTTGTGGGAACGGTTGCAGACGCTTCTGGCAACGAAGCTGTAGTTAAGATCAGTTTTACCACAAAAGCAAAAGAATAAATTTTCGACTATTTCGATAAAAAAGACAGCGTATCTTGATACGCTGTCTTTTTTATGGATTCTTCAGATGATTTTTTAAAACCAATTAATTTCTATCACCTGACAACTAAACCATTGACAAAATATTAACACACTTTTTTCAACACAATTTCTCAATATGTGCTATAATAGTATTTTAAGAAAATTTGAACGGTTTTTAAAATAGCGTTGTCTAAAATAGTAGAAACCGGGGGAGAAATTTTTTTCTGAGAAACATCCGAGAAAACAACGAAAACTGTCAGGTTTTGTTGTGAAGTTAATACATCTACCTACGGAAAAGTTAACGCTCTTCCCGTCAAATCCCCATGCTTTAGCTTGTGGGATGTAGACGGCTCAGCGGTTTATTTATCAAAAAAACTTAACTTTTAGGTTGAAATGTGGTATACTTATGGGACTGTTTCAGTGGTGGGTTTTTGACGGACCTGCCACACCACGTCAGATGGGAAACAGAATCTTTGCAGAACAGTGATACAATGAGAAAGACATATAAATACAAGATACAAAATCAATCTAACACTATCAAGTTAGGCAATATGCTTGACGATATGTGGCACATCCATGTGCATATCATGACCTTGCAGCGTAGGTATTATCACAGCGTAGGTATTATCACAGATATAAGAAAAACATATCCTCATATCGCATGAATGCCCATGTTGCGAAGTTGAAAAAGCGGACGAAACCACATTGGAAGCACCTGCCGAGTCAAGTTGTTCAAGACGTTGTGTTGCGTATGGGCCAAGCTTATGATGCATTTTTCAGAAACATGCAAGATCGCAAAGCGGGGAAAACGATGAAGTAAAGTCGGCAGACCGAAGATTAAACCGCATCATAAATATAACTCTATGACCTTTACATAGGCAGGTTACAAACTTTTACAAACTTGAAGAAAATAGAATAAAAATCAATTGTATAGATACATGGTTTTCCTTTCATAAACATCGTGAGATGAAAGGAATAATAAAAACAGTAACTATTAAACGTGACAGATGTGGCGACTATTGGCTATGCTTTTGCTGTGATAATGTTGACGATTCAGAACCTTTTGCCGAGACGGGTAAGAGTACAGGTTTTGATTTTGGATTGAAAACATTTTTGACAAGCAGTAGTGGTGAGAAGCTAGAATCCCCGCAGTTTCTGAAGAAGTCCTTGAATAAGTTGCGTTCACTCAGCAAAGCATTTTCACGCAAAATCAAAGGTTCAGGCAACTGGTATCGTGCGTATCGTGCGTTGTGTAGACAGTATCGCGATATTGCTAACCAGCGACTTGACTGGCAGTGGAAACTTGCCACACATCTGTGTCGTGAATACGATGTGCTTGTCTTTGAGAACCTAAATATAGATGGTATGAAAAGGCTTTGGGGGCGCAAAGTATCCGATTTGTCTTTTGCACAGTTCTTGCTGATAATGGAACAGAAATGTGCCAAACATGGCAAGGCGTTCAAACAAGTGGGCAAGTGGACTGCTACAACTAAACCTTGTAGCAACTGTGGATACACAAACGACACCCTAACTCTTATCGATAGGTATTGGATATGTCCTCAGTGTGAGAGACACATCACGACAGAGACATAAACGCTGCTATCAATATCAAACAGGCTGGCTTAGCAGCCTAAAGTGGAGCAGAATTGAGACGGGTGTTTTCTCAAGAAAACAGCGCATCTGCTACGAAGCACAAGCCCCTACCTTTAGGTAGTGGGTAGTATCACCACGGTATTTACGATACCTTATGCAATCACCTTAGATATACTATCATGGTTAAGTACAATAGACAGAACATTTGGACAGATTCCATCCGTGTTCTAACAATCCGTGTTCTAACAATTTTAGGAGTGGAGTTAATCCACATTTCCCGTAGTTTGTTTTATATATATTTTAAAGGAGAATGTAATGAATCCAAGAATTTTAGGCGTAATTGGTGGTCTTGCACTTGTAGTTGCAATTCTATCGCCTTTCTTAATGGGTAGTTCCAAGAAGGTAGAGGAGCTCTACACAGACGCTGAGACCTTATATGGTCAAGCAGATTATGAAGGTGCGATTGCCAAGTACATTGAAGCCCTTGAAGAATCGACAAAACGTGGCGTGAAAACCGAAGTAATTGACAAAGATTTCACGACACTTGCCAATTTTCAAATTGCAGTCTGTTATTCTCGACTTGCTGAACAGTCGTTAGACCACAATCACTACGAGACCGCATTAGAGTATATCCAAAAAGTTGCGCTCAATGCAACTGTTCCTAAACATCAGGAGGGTTTAACATATCTTTGGGGACATATTCTGTTTCGGACTGAAGAATACGAACTGGCAGAAGCAAAGTTTAAACAATTGATTGAGAACTTCCCGAACAGTCTCAACGTGGAAAATTCATGGTACGCTATTGGTCAATTGAACTATAAGTTAGGGAACTATGAAGACTGTCGCACGGCTTTCAATAACATCCTTTCAAGTTTCCCTAATTCTGAGTTTAAGGATGATGCCCAACTCCTGATTGCCCAATCCTTTCTTGATGAGAGGAACTGGGAGCAAGCTTATCCAGAATTTGATAAATTTGCTACTGAAGAATTCAGGAATTACACCGAACTTCATGCCGAGGCGATGTATAAAGCTGCTATGTGCTTGAACCAGCTCAATAGGCACGACGAAGCCATTAGTCGTTACACGAATTTTATCACACAATATCCTGAGAATAAACTCGTAACTGCAGCATACTTTGATCAAGGTGCGATATATTCTAAACAGGAAGACTATGATAATGCCCGCGTAAATTACGAGTTAGCTTTGCAAAACACTAAAGATCGTGGTGTACAATCCGAAATCCAGACAGCAATAGGACAAACATACTTTGATCAGGAAGATTTTGAAAATGCGATCGTAGCCTATACTGTACTTCTTGACGAATATCCAGATAGTGACTATAGAGATGAAGCAAAACTCGGCATTGCTGACAGCCAGTTTAAATTGGAACGTTGGAGTGAGGCAATTATCTCGTATCAAGCAGTAATTGATCATGAAAAAGGCGAGGTGACAGGTGATGGTTCCGATGATTTGAGTTTTACTCCCTATTGTGCTATTCAAGTTGCAGAAGCATATTACAAACTCGGTACCAATCAACGTGATGCAGGACAGATGGAAGAAGGAGATGCGAACCTTATACTCGCTTTAGAATGGTATCAAAAGACTGTTGACGATTTTCCGGAAGACCCTGTCGCACCACATGCACTCTATGGTGCTATCTGGACGTTGAATGATCTGGGACGTAAGGAAGAGTTGGAAAAAGTAGCTAACGATTTTATTGAAAAAAATAAAAACGACAACGAGTTTGACATTCTTGCAGCTGAAGTTCAACTCCGGTTTGCGGATATGAAACGCACCGAATTTAAACAATACGTTGAAGCCGCAGAGGAATATGCAAAACTGTGGGATTACAAACCGCTACCGAAATTCCATCGGCTTAAACTAATGGGCAAATTTTTTGAAGGTAAATCCTACTATGAAGCCGCAAAACCTGAAGGATTCCAAGAAGGTGATACTACCGAAAACTTCAATACTGAATACCTTCAAAAATCTGTTGCTGCATATCAACTTGCTATCACAACATTTTCAGACGAGGCATTTCAACCTGGTATTACCGAAGGTCGGTATAGTGACTTTTCTGATCGTATTTCACAAGTTGAGGCATGTATCATGAACGAAGCTCTTTCACACGAGATGATAGGAGATTGGGAAACAGCACGACAACGATATGCAATGATTCCTGAAGGCAGTGATTACTATGAGCGATCACTTCTTTTTACAGCAAACAGTTATGTCAGGGAGGGGAATAAGACCCAAGCTATTGCCTATTACAATACCATCCTGCCAAAACTCACTGATAAGGATAATCGATCTCTTGCAGATATTAAGTTAGCTGATCTGCTACGGGCAGAGGAGCAATTTGAAGAAGCTGCTGCACAGTATCAAACAGTTGTTGACAATAACCCAACAGGTGATTATGCAGATGATGCTCTTTATCTAATTGGACTCTGTTATTACCATGCTTCAGTAGACAAACCAGAACTTTCCGATAAGGCGATTGCAGCTTTCAATAGAGTCATTGATGAATACGGGGATAGTGCAAACGCCATTGAAGCGTATTACGGGTTAGTCCTTGTCTATAGTGATGCAGCACAAAAACATGGGGATACATCCAAGTGGCCATTGGTAATCCAGACTGCTGATGCTGCCAATCAGAAGTTCATGGATAGTAATGATGAACTGGTTCTTCAAACGCTCGGACAAATTGATCTCATAAAAGCATCTGCTATTGAAAATACAGTTGAGGATGATGTTGAAGCACTTGTGGCAAGTTATAATCGCATTATTAATAACCCTGGTGCGTCGGAAACCGCTCGCATCCGTGCACAACTGAAAATCGGGCATACTTACTACAAAAACGAGCGTTTTCAAGAAGCACTTGCTGCATATAAGTTGTTCGTTGAGACCTATCCGGATAATGAAATCGCTCCAAATGCACAATATCAAGTGGCTGTCTGTTACTATCAGATTGCTCTGAAAGCACAGGAAGCAGATGACACTGATTCTGCTCAACTTGCTTATACCAATGCAGTGAGTGAAGCAGAAAAAGTTGCAGATATGACCGAGAATGTGGATAACCTTATTAGTGCGTACTATACACTCGGTTTAGCGCAGCTAGGGTTAAAAGATAACGCTGCCTCAATTGAAGCTTTTAAGCGGGTTACTGCAAGGGAAGGGCAAACCGAAGATGCCGACCGTAAGAATCTTATCTCTCAAGCACATTCAAGACTTGCAGAATTGCTGAGTGGTGCGGGGGACTATGCTGGTGCTGTCAAAGAATATCAGTATATTATTGCTAACACCGAAGATGATGATCTACGTGGACGCTCATACTTTGCAATGGCGTATGCTCAAGACGAACACCTTAAAACGTATGATGATGCATTGATGAATTATCAAAAGGCAACTGAATTGGCTGGAGATCAGATTAAAGCCCAAGCATACTATCGCATGGGATTGATCTACCAAGAAAAGGTTAAGCAGTTTGATAGGGCATTAGATGTATTTAAGACTCTGATAGAAAACTACGGTTTAGATCAGAACGCAAGCGTCGCTTCTATGGTTGCTGATTCTCGTCTACGCAGTTCTGAATTGTTAGTTGGTCTCGGACGTTCAGAAGAAGCAATCGCTACCACACTCGCCGCAATTGAAGGATACAAAACGAACCCGAATGCGACAGTTTCACAGAAGGTAGCTGCACAGTACAACCTCGGTTTTCTATATTCTGGTACAGCACAAAAACTCTATCCTGAAGGAGAAATACCTGCAGGATTCGATATGAAGCCATACATTGAAACAAGTGGGTTAGCTGCTGCATCTTTCTTTGAAGTTGGAAAAATCGCAGCACCCATAGAGCAAGCTGATAAGAAAACTGTCATCCCTTATGTGGAACGATCACTTTTCCAAGCAGGACAGATCTATTATTCTCTTGGTGTTGGTTACAAACGGCATGAAGAGTTGGTAAGTTCGCTTGAACCGCTTTCACAATTTGTGAAGTATGCAGATGCTGGCGTGTTCCCCGCTTCAGATGTTCTTGCAGGCAACATGGTAACGGCACTGAATTATTTAGCATCAGCTAATTTTGATCTTGGACGCATGCAAGTAGGTTTAGACGAAGAAATGTCTGTACAAGCTGTAGCATACTTTACTACCTCTGCAAAGTTGTTTAACGATCTGGTCAAACGCTACCCGAGTACTCCAGATGCTGCACTGTGGCAATACCAAGCTGGAGAAGCATTTTACACGACTGAGCAGTTTGACAAGGCGATTGTTGAGTACGATAAAGTCAGGAAGATAAACAAGAACCATGAAAAAGCCCCTGAATCTTTATATGCAATTGCTACTTGCTATCAATATCTGTCAGAGGAAGCAAAAGATGCTGGTAATGCAGCTGCCGAGAAAGCCTATCTTGATAAGTTGTTTAAGACAAATGAGATTCTTGTAGAGGAATTTCAGGATAGCAAATTCGCTGGTGAAGCCTTTATCAATATCGGGAACAAACACTATAATTCTGCGTTAGATAAAGAACTCAATCAGACTGATCGAATTCGTCTGTTCCGACTTGCAATTGAGAACTATGAACGGGCAATGGTATCTCCCGGTCTCAGTGATGAATCCAAGAGCATTGCAAAAGGTTTTCGAGATGATACTGCTAGTTTCCTTGCACATAACGAATATCAACAAGCTGACGACGCGCTCAAGAAGGGTGGTAGAGCAGGTAAAAAGTCTGATATTGAAGCAGCAATTGAGATGTTCAAATCAATCACAGAAAATTATGATACTACCAAGTATGGAGACCTTGCCTACGGTAGATTAGGTGATGCCTATACAATGTTGGCGGATAAAGAGGAACACTATTTTGCGGATGCATTATATTATTACAGATTCTTGCCTAAGAAATATAATGTCGAGAGTCCGCGTGATGCTCAGGTCAAAGATGCAATTGATTACTGCACTCGTGAGGCAGCAGAGGTACTTGCGTACATGAGATCGAAGAATATACCTGAACGCCAAAAACCTGCGGGTGGCAATTAATTGTTTAGGACAAGCAACAACCTACTGTTTAGGGGCAGGTGTAGCACTTGTCCCTATTATTCTGTCTAGTTTCATTAGAAAGGAGTTATGCAATAGTGCAAAGTGAATTAAGAGTACCGCCCCGGATCCTGCTTGGACCAGGTCCTACCATAGCAAACCCTCGTGTACTCAAAGCAATGACAACCCCAATGCTCGGTTACTTAGATAGTGACTTCGTAAAGGTGATGGATGAAACCGTAGATATGTTACGGCAAATCTACGGCACCAACAATACCCTCACTTTCCCGGTATCTGGCACCGGTACAGCAGGGATGGAAGCCGCACTGACAAACATAATTGAACATGATGATGCTGTTGTTGTGGGTATAAATGGTTATTTTGGTAGAAGAATAGCGGATATTGCCGAACGATGTGGAGCAGTTGTCACCCCCGTTAACGCTGAATGGGGACAGATTATTGAACCGGAACAGATCGCTGATGCATGCAAAAAAGTTACTCCGAAACTTGTAGCTGTAGTACACGGTGAGACCTCGACCGGAATACTGCAACCTTTAGAGGATATTATCAAAATTGCACATGATAACGGCGCACTGTTCTTGGCAGACTGTGTTACATCACTTGGTGGACAACCTGTGGAATTAGACCAACGTGGTATTGATATCGCTTACAGTTGTACACAGAAATGTCTTGCGGGGCCTCCAGGTCTTTCTCCAATCAGTTTTAGCGATCAAGCAGTTGAAGTCATTCAGAACAGAAAGTCAAAGATTCAGAGTTTCTATCTAAATGTAACGTTGCTGGCAGAATATTGGATGGGGGACACACGAAAATACCATCATACGCTTTCGATGACTCTCGTCTATGCACTACACGAAGCACTACGTATAGTAATTGAGGAGGGAGAAAATGCTCGTTACCAACGGCATGAACGTAACGCTCGAGCACTGATCGCTGGTGCTAAGGCAATCGGTCTACAACCTGCTGCAGCAGAAAATTATCGCGCGCCAATGCTAACAACACTCCGAATTCCAGAAGGAATTGACGATGTTACCGTCCGAAAACGACTTATACAAGATTACAACATTGAAATAGGTGGCGGCTTAGGTATCTTTGCAGGAAAAGCATGGCGGATAGGACTTATGGGGGACGCTGCAAATGAACAGAATGTCCTGCTCGTATTAAACGCCATTGAGAAATTGCTAATAGAACTTGGATATAACGTTGATACGGGTACTGCTGTAAGTGCAGCTGCTACAGTTTACCAGAATTGACTTTATAGTGAAGATTGAGATTTAAATTGGGTAATATTCGGGCTGGGACATTGGTAATTTAAGTTAACAAAGCTATAAGGGCAATAATCGCGGCACCGACAGCAGTACATACAGTGAGGACAGACAGGACCTTATTGCTGCCTTCTTGGCTACCTTCCAATTTTCCTTTTATCCACCCTAGATCACGTTCCAAAGTTCCTAAACGTGTACTATTTTCTTTTGCTTGTGCCTCAATCCGCGATAAGGATTCAAGTACTCTTTCTCGGAAATCTTGATCAGACATTTCAATACCTCCATGTGCAGTGTCCGTACAGAATAGCATACAAACGTATATAATGCCAAGTCCTCTTGACATAATTTAATGCTTGACATCCTCGCCACATTTCCGATAAACTACAATGTAGGAATTGGCAGTCCAGTAGGAGGAATTCTCTGGTAGACTTAAAAGTTGGATTGATGTTAAGCGTGACGTTTGAAAAGAGATATAATTTGTTTTATAATTATCTGCAAATATGTTAAAATAGTTCCAGTTAGGTAGTTTCTGGTCTAATTCTGCAATTGGAGTAAGATTAATGAGGGGTGGTTGAAAATGAAAACATCTGTATTAGTTTATATTGTTGTGATGTTTATGTTTCTAATGAGTAATTCTTTTTTAGTTCTTGATCTCTGGGCAGACGGTCATGAAAAAGAGGAACCTGTCAGTTATTACAAGCAGATTGTGCCAATCCTTAAAAGAAGTTGTCAAGGATGTCATCATCCTGGCGATCCAAATGCAGACCTTATTGTCACATCTTATGCAGAGTTGAAACGCGGTGGGATGGGGGGAGAAGCGATTATTCCCAATAAACCTGATGATAGTCTCATCATTGAACTTATCACTGGAGATCCACCCGCGATGCCGCTGAACCAAGAACCCCTCACGGATGAAGAAATAGCACTGTTCAGAAGATGGATACTTGAGGGGGCAAAGGATGACACACCGACAGATGCTGATCAAACGGATGAAGAAGTACCAGTATATACTGTTCCGCCTGTTATTTCCGCAATGACCTTTTCTCCAGATGGAAACATCCTTGCTATATCAGGTGTACGGGAAATACTACTCTATGATACAGAGAATTATGAGATCAAAGCACGCCTAGTTGGTAAAGCACGTAGAATACAATCAATCGTCTATACACCTGATGGCAAGACAATAGGTGTCGCGGGTGGTTCACCTGCGCAATTCGGAGAAGTGCAACTATGGGATGCAATAACGAATAAATTGATCAAGACGATCAGGTCAACTTATGACACGATCTACGGTCTCTCCTTCTCACCAGATGCAAAACGCGTTGCATTCGGAAGCTCAGATAACACTGCCCGCGTTATATCTATTGATGATGAAAAGGAACTTGTGAAATTCGACAATCACAGTGATTGGGTTTTTGGCACAGTGTTTTCTACCGATGGAACACATTTTGTCAGTTGCAGTCGTGACACGGCTCTGAAGTTAGTTGAGGTAGATACAGGATCCTTCGTGGACGATGTTAACTCAAGCAACAAAGGATATGGAGAGATCAACGCTATTGCAAGACATCCACATGCTGATCAGGTTCTCAGTGTAGGTGAGGATAGAATTCCGCGTCTTTACAGAATGTTCCGTCAAAGACGTAGAGATGTTGGTAACACAGACTTCAACCTAATCCGTGCCTACAAAGCACAAGCAGGCTCTATTGATGCGGTGGCTTTCTCAGCAGATGGCAACAGATTTGCAGTCGGTAGTTCAGCAGGTGAAGTCCGAATCTACAATGTCTCTGATGGTAAAAGGTTAGTCACGATGGAAGCAGATACAGTGGGTGTTTTTGCGGTTGCATTTCATCCTGAAGGCACACAACTTGCGGCAGGTGGTTTTGATGGAAAAGTACGTATATTTGATACTCAAACTGGTGAACCCACAAAAGTATTCATGTCGGTACCTATTGAAACTACCGCAAGTGAAACTGTCACTTTGGCAGTTTCTGGTATGATGTGAACTGTTTGCGTTGCAAAGGTGCAGGACGCACTTACAAAACACCAAAACGTCATTTCTGCTGAAGTTTCATTACCCAATCAAGCAATCATTAAAATACGTAAGGATAGTGTTACAGTTGATAAACTTTTTAAAGTCATAGAATCCGCAGGATTTACTGCAACTGCTAAGTAGGTATTATAGTGATGTCAATTCACAAACCCAATATAGTACACTATAACATTCCGTCCCGTTAGTGCGTGCAACTGTTTTAAATAACGCAGCCGAACAACGTCAAACGTGCTTTGAGATCTAGCAGCAACTTCAACAGCATTAAGTTCTTCTAAGATTTGGTTCCAGTTGGGCATTTACACGTTCCTCACGAGAGACAGATGAGTTTCCGTACTCAGTAAAACTTGTATTTGAGGGGGGTTCTTGAGGAAGAATTTCCAAAATTTCAAAATACTTCTGGTATTTCTTAGTTTTTTCCTCTAAAGCGTGGAATAAATCTTCAATTTCTTCGATTAACTCATGCTCTTGTTTCATGTTTACCTCCTTAAATATAGCGGGTTTCAGAATAATTGGTGCATCTCCTCGTCCCTGATCACGGTAAGTTATTCAAAGGATACATGTCAGCCTATCTCCCCGATTGGCAGGAACGCTAAAAAACCCTTGAAATCACTCTGATGCCGTAAACGACATACCTCTGTACAAATCATAATGAAAATTGACTTCAGACATCCCTTGTGATATAATTCTATGATTAGAAATCCTAAACCAAACATTAAAAAACGATACATAACACCTTTTCTGATTAATAGTACCTTGTTCTTCCGTAGGTCGGGTAGAGGAACGAACCCCGACATGATGTGCCCAATCAAGACATGTCGCCAGATAATATTTTAATGGCGTTCCTCTACCCGACCTACGAAAGAATGAGATAAGAACAAATAGAATTGGTATAACATCGGTAAAATCAATATGGATGAAACAAAATCAGAGATACAAGAAATCCTAAAAGGAGCAATCCGAACCGCAATATCAGCAGGGGAACTTCCAATATCAGAAGTTCCCGAAATACCATTTTCACCCACAAAAACCCCCGAACATGGTGACATCGCAACACCCATAGCATTGGGATTAGCAAAAAGCGCAAAAATGGCACCCAGAGCAATCGCCGAAACCATTGTCAAACACGTCAATGAGACCGAACACCCGAGTATCCGTGAACTCCAAATCGCGGGACCGGGGTTTATTAATGTCCACCTCTCTTACAAATGGCTATATGACACACTCAGGACAATTGTATCAGCAAAGAGTGTTTATGGAAATTGCAGAATCGGCAAAGGAAAACGAATCCAAATTGAGTTTGTCAGCGCAAATCCCACAGGGCCCCTTAACATCGTAAGCGGACGCGCAGCAGCTGTCGGTGATACACTTGTCAACCTACTCAACGCTGCCGGTTATGAAGCAATTCGAGAGTATTACGTGAACGATGCTGGCGGACAAGTCGAAAAACTCGGAGAATCGATTGATATACGCTATCGACAAGCATTAGGAGAAAAAGACTTAGAAATACCAGAAGGTGGCTATCAAGGCGAATACCTACAAGATTTCGCACATACCATCGCTACGCAAGAGGGTGATGTCTACCTTAAACATAGCCGAGAAAAACGGATAGCACTTTTCAAAGAAAAGGGAATTGAACACCTACTGAGACAACAAAAAACATCACTAGAACGTTTCCGTGTCAACTTTGATATCTGGACAAGAGAAAAAGCGATCAGAGACAGTGGAAAACCTGAACAGATAATAGAACTCTTTCGTGAAAAAAACTACCTCTACGAAGCCAATGACGCAACTTGGTTTCGGATGACAGACTTCGGAGACGATAAAGATTGTGTCGTTATCCGCAGCGATGGAGAATATACCTATTTCGTGCCAGATGCAGCATACCATTGCGATAAATACGACCGTGGATTTGACAAAGTAATTGACTTGTTCGGTCCTGACCATCAAGGACATGTAACAAGACTAAAGAACTTTGTGAAAGCACTCGAATTAGCGGATGATTGGTTGGAAGTTGATATCATCCAGCAAGTAAATCTCGTAGACACCGACGGTAATAGACAGGATATGTCAAAACGTCGTGGACAATTCTTCACACTTGACCTGTTAATTGATGAACTCGCTGAGGCTGTCGGTGAAGAGTTTGCCGTTGATGTCGCACGATACTTTTTTCTGATGCGATCTAACAATGCACATTTAGATTTCAATCTCGAATTAGCGGTTACACAAGCGAATGAAAATCCTGTCTTTTACATACAATATGCACACGCGCGATGCTTTAGTATTTTCCAACAAGCAATAGAACAGCAAATTCAGATAATACCGATAGATGATATTTCTTTAACTCTACTATCAGAACCGAGTGAACATGAGTTGATACGCAAACTTGCTGATTTTCCATCAATCGTTCTGTCCAGTGCAGAGGAACGGGAAGCACATCGTATCCCGCACTATCTATACGAATTAGCAGGAATATTTCATCCGTATTACAAACAACACCGGGTACTTGACGCAGCAAATATGGAACGCACCCAGGCACGACTCGTCCTCACACAATGTGTGCAAACAGTATTAGCAAACGGTTTGAAACTATTAGACATTTCAGCACCGGAATCGATGTAAAAACAACGGAAATTTCAACAAATAGAAATGAACTACAACAAAATAGATAAGTTCCACGTCTGGCACCTGCTGTTTCAACACCAACGACTTGAAGAAACATACCTAATAGTTTTTAAATCGGGACACAGCACAACACTTGTAGATGTAGATGGAAACGAATATCTTGATGCTTACTTTGCACTTTAGAAGGTCGCATGATAGCAGTACACTACGAGAGGTACTTATCCAGTAGCAGTTTCAACGTATGCCGTTTTGCAAGCGGAATCTTATCCAATTGTGTCGCGATAGAATATTGAAGTGCATTGGCATAAGCACAATCGCGTTCACCGTCTGGGATTTTGGACACTACATTCTTCACAATCTGCTTGGAAATTTCTACATTGGAACGCAGGTTATCAAGGATCATCTCAGTTGTAACGTTTTCGTGGTCAGGGTGCCAACAATCGTAATCCGTGGAACATGCGAGAACAGCATAGCAGATTTCAGCTTCCCGTGCAAGTTTCGCTTCAGGTGCGGCAGTCATACCGATAATATCAAAACCGAGTTGT
The DNA here is from genome assembly GCA_965208245.1 of Candidatus Poribacteria bacterium. Taxonomy (GTDB): domain Bacteria; phylum Poribacteria; class WGA-4E; order WGA-4E; family WGA-3G; genus MSPOR6. The sequence goes on along the minus strand of OZ242325.1, from coordinate 2,028,570 downwards.
CGGTAAACATGGGACTCGGCTTGTGTAGAAAACGCTGGTCCTTCCATACAGATGTAAGTGCCACCGTTATGCACAGGTACGCCGACTTCGGTTGTTGCCTCGTAAAGGAGTCCGCTTAGATCTTCACAGAACGGATGTGCAAGACTAATGTGTGCAGCTAAACCGTCACCAAAGAAGGTTGATATCCGGTTTTTCGTATGATCGTAAAGTTGATCTGGAATGACAAAGTGGCGGGGGTCAATTTCCTGCCTCAAGCTGCCGACAGCACTCACAGAGATGAGCCATTCAACACCGAGAGATTTCAAAGCATAAATGTTGGCACGGACATTAATGTCAGAAGGTAAAAGTGGATGACCAACACCGTGACGAGGAAGAAAAACGACAGACCGTCCATCAAGTCTACCAGAAATGAGTGAATCGCTCGGTTTACCAAAAGGGGTTTCAATATCAATCGTCTCAATATCTGTTAAACCTTCAATCTGGTAGAAACCACTACCACCAATTATACCGATTTTGATATGCATAGATAACTATTCTCCAAAGGAAAGCGAAAAATACGCTCGTAAATCATTATGACAACATTAAAATGTGGAAATTGGATACTTGAGGGAAAGTCCAATTCCGCAGTCAAAACATACATCAGAGTAAAGCAATTAGACCTGATTTTCGATCTGGGTAGGTGTCCCATGCGTTTTATTGGAACTAATCATGTCTTTATATCACATTTCCATCTTGACCACTATATCGGACTCCCAGTCTATATAAGCCAACGGTGGTTGGCGGGAATGCCACCGGGAAATGTATACGTTCCATTAAATGGACTCAAGAAACTGAAACACATAATTGATGGAATATCTGCATTGGACTCAGGACGGAGTTGGGGATATCAGATTTATCCTGTAGAAGCAGGTGATTCCATTACGTTCCGCCAGAATCTAATTGCACACATCCTACCTGGGAATCATAGCGTTCCAGCAGTCTCCTATCTGATATGTGAAGTGCGCAACAAACTAAAACCGGAATACCGTCATCTATCAGGAAAAGAAATCGTGGCACTCAAGAATTCAGATGTTGAAATAACAAATGAAGAGCAACTTCCATTAGTTGCTTATTTAGGGGACACGCGAGGTATCACAATTGACGCACACCCGTTACTTAAGAAATGCAAACTGCTTATTTGTGAATGCACCTTCCTTACGCCCGAACATCGTGAACGTGCTAAAAAAACAAAACATATACATTTGGATATGTTACCATCGTTTTTAGATCAATTTGAAAGTGACTATATCGTTCTAAACCACTTCTCACGCCGTTACACACCGGAGTTTATTCGAGAAGAAGTTTACAAACGGTTACCAACTTCTGAACATCGTCGCGTGCACTTATTTATCTGACCGGAGTTCACTAATTCATCAGCGGTGTAGCACAAATTAAAAGTTTGTGCTACATGCCGTTTTTCAATAACTTTATTTAGTTCCCTTTTAGTGAATTCGGTTCTTGGTCAGATGTACCGTTTTCTAATTCCTGATAGAACAAAATACCGTCCTGGTCTTGGTCAAGTTCATACTGACGCAGAATCTGTTCTGCTTCCCGAAGATAGGATCTGTCACCTTTGGTAAGACTCACATAAGTTTGGAAACCCTTGTAGGCCTTAGCAAATTCACGAATAGCACGATAACAAACTGCCTGCTGATAGACTGCCTCATTCCGCCATGTGGATTCTGCGGCATTATCGAATAGGTCTTCATAAGCATCTATTGCGCGTTCATAATGTCCACTCTGTTGGTAAAGGGCACCGATTTGGAAATATGCATCTGCAACAGCAAACTTTTTGTGTGAAAGATCAAGAATTATCACCTTATAGGTTTCAATAGCGTTCGGGTAATTCCGTAGTTCCTTCCAGTTCCTGGCAATTTGCTGGAAATTCTGTACAACAAGGTCGGTCCGTGCCATCAACCATTTTTCAGATGGAAGAACATAACGATCATCCTCTTCAAAATCTCTTGCTTTTTTGCTCCTATACTGCAAGTTTTCATCTTGCAACTGTTTGATCTCTGTCAATAGTTTCTGTGCTTTATTCAACAAGATGACAACTTGTTCAGCTTCGTAAGTATCGGGAAAATTCTGAGCAACTTTTACAAAAGCACCCCAACCACCAGGGTTGGTATAATCATACAATTTGTAAAAGTAGATATTTCCTACCTGATATTGTGCTTGGACACCTCTTTTATGATCAGGGAACTCTTTAGCCATTCTTTCAAAAGTCTCTATAGCTTGCGGGTAATTTTCCAACGCTTCATAAGCTTGTGCAACCTTGTAGAGGGAAGTCGCCGCTATATCATAAGTCTTTTCCAACGCTTCGGTATCAGCGGTGCCTTCCGCCTTTTGGGTATCATAGAGTGCCTTATAGTTCTGATAATTCGCAAGTTCAGTGATAATAAGTTGGCGATTCTTAAGCATATTAGCACTACCACTCTTGGCTTCACTGGCATAGTAACCAGTCGGATCGAGTTCAATTATTGCTTTGTAATGTTGATCTGCTTTATCCCACTCATAATATTTCTTGTAAATTCTGGCAATTTGATAGTGAGAGCGTTGTGCATATTTTCCATCTGCATCTTGAGCAATAACATCCAGATAAATAGACATTGCTCTATCATATAGTTTTTGCTGTTTTGCACGTGTTTTCTTCTTCTCTTCTGCATCATCTGAACGAGTGACAACGGCTTCCGCTGCGTCATAAGCGTTATCCGCATTTTGAATTTTCGCACTCAGTGGGATAATGTTGATATTGTTAATACTACCTATACATCCGATATGCGTTACCAACAGTATACCTAGTATACCGAGTAAGAAAATAGTGAGAAAGTTTCGATCTATTCTTAGATCGAAATCAGGGATGAAACGGGTCATCGGTGTTAATCCTCCTTAAGTAATGAAATATGTAAATCTACCAATAAGGAACGCACACTTCTAGTCTTTGATTATGCTGTTAGTATAACAGATGCACAAAATTTGTCAAGAAAATTCAGATACATAAAATAAATATACACGCCACACCAACAAAACCTATTGACAAATTTTACCGAAACTTGCTTGAAAACCTTTTGGAAACCTGCTATAATTTTTTTTGGATTCGCCCGTTTTCGGGTGTAACTCATCAGAATGCCTCCTTTTTGTATTCTTAAAGAATATTTATTCTAAAGGAGGTATTCTACCATAAACCACCTACTTGGACAGCAGCGGTATCAAGAGTTATGGCATAAATGTGAATATGGAACTTTAACCGAAATCGAACTTGCAGAATATCAGACATTGGTCAACAAATTAGACACTCGGAATCTGAAACGTCTTGAAGCAATTATCGCTTTAGCAGAGCTCAGAGGAAAAACAATAGATGAGATTATTGCAGAGGTCGGAGTAAAAGAGAAAATTAGTGTCACCTAATTATGCTGTCGATGCCTTGCGTCAACAGGTAGAAATTCGCGCAAACGGTTTATGTGAGTATTGCCAATCTCCAAAAAAATACTGTACTGTTTCCTTTCACTGTGACCACATTCACCCGAAAAAAGAAGATGGCAAGACAGAATTAACCAATTTGGCATTTGCATGTCCATCGTGCAACATCCACAAAGCTGCCAAAATGTATGCTCCTGATCCATCAACTGGGAAGAGTGTTCCAATTTTTAATCCACGTCAACAAAACTGGCACCGACATTTTCAATGGAGTAATGACTTTCTATATTGAAGGAAAGACTTCAATAGGAAGAGCCACAGTAAAGGTTTTACACATGAACAAGGATGAACAAATTGAATTGAGAAAGTTATTAAAGAATGCAGGTTTGCGTTGCGCGGGTCTTCAATCTCTGATAAAATAGATAATAAGGAGAGAAAGATTTCCTTTTTCTTTTTCTCTTTTTCATATTTCACCTTCCTTATGTAATATAAATTAAAATTTAAATCTTTTAGATAAAGGTTTAAGGTGAAGTATAGCAGATATAGCGTGATAAATCACGCTATATCTGCTTATTTTTAAATATTAACGATTGTGATAGAAAATAGGCAAAATACCTAAAACTGAAAAACCCTGGAAGCACTTGAAAAAACATAACAGATTTGATAACATAGTGTTGCATGAGATTGCCTCCAAAAAAGTAAAAATAGTGTTTTACTATTTAGTATGGCTTCTCATGCACAAAAAGTCAAGTAGAATCTAAAATAACAGATCACATTTTGATAACGATATCCATTCTAAATGCTGATGGATATTAGGTTCAGAATGATATTGAGAAATATCAGTTATTGTTGGAAGGAAGACCCAGTAGAAATCTATCCGGAACCAGAACGAGAAGAATTAGATGGAACTGTATTAGATGTTTTCTCCGATTTACCTGCTATTAATGCCATGAGGGTAATATAAGGAGGGTTTTCGGCTAAGTAATGGTATATGCCATTTTAGGATTGAGAACTTAGACTGTCAGGGACTCGCGTTTTAGAATTGAGACGAAATCATTATTAAACCGAAAACCCTCAATATAAGAACTTGTGAAGTCAAACCTGATAAAGGAGACTTGCTGCAAAAATTAGGTATACGTAATAATGATCTTCCAGTTACATTTCATCAGGCACGGTTTATTAATGAACGAGATCTTGAAATTTACCGAATCGCTGTCACACGTTGGAAGAATAAAAAAGATCCTCTCAAGTATAACGAACTACCTGAAGAGTTGCAAACGCATAACAATAAACATACGTTCTTAAACAGATTCAAGGTTGTTGAAGGAGATTCACCTTTTTCTCATACTGTTGTTGCACATATAGCTATGGACGGACATTATTACATTCATCCAGATATTGCACAGAACCGTTCTCTTACTCCAAGAGAAGCAGCAAGGTTACAAACGTTTCCCGATGACTACTATTTTGAGAGCATCAATGGCAGACCCTATCGGACCCCTGCTTATCGTCAGATAGGAAATGCGGTACCTGTTCTTTTTGCTCAAAAAATAGCGAATAAATTGAAGGAGAATTGGTAACAATGAATACAGACATAACCTACAACATTAGGCCAGCAGGTCGGCATCTTCTTACAATTGGTCGTGACCTTATTCAGGATAACTACGCAGCTGTCGTTGAGTTAGTAAAAAACGCTTATGATGCCGACTCATCTCATGTGAACATAGAATTCAAAAAAAATCCCAACATGAGCGAATTTTCCATTGTCATCTCTGATAACGGGCATGGTATGTCCAGAGATGATATTATCAACAAATGGCTTGTGTCATCAACCGCAGACAAGGTAAAAAGGGGTAAGAGTCCTTCTGGTAGAACACTACAAGGAAGTAAGGGGGTGGGACGTTATGCGACTTCAATTCTTGGCAATGACCTACTTCTTGAAACAGTGAATAAGAAACGTGAAAAAACAACCGTATATGTTGAATGGGAAATGTTTACAGAAGCACAATATTTGGATGATGTGGAAATATTAATTGATACGGTGGAAGTATCAGAATCTTCCGGGACGGTGTTAACAATCAACGGAAATGATGAATATCTCAAAGAATGGGACAAGAAACAATTTGAAACACTTCGATTTGAACTGAAAAAACTGACATCACCAATGAGTAGTATTTTCAATTATGAAGACAACGGTGACAACTTTTGTATCAATTTGAAAGTGGCAGGTTTTTCCGGTGTAGATAATGTTAAGGAAACCATAGAACCATTTCCTATTTATGAACTCTATGACTATAGAATCTCGGGGACCATAGATGCTAATGGAGATGGTGTGCTAACATACTCAAATCAGAGACAGCGTAACAGTCCTGAAGAAAAGATCCCTTTTGATAATGGAGAAAATGAAACAGGATGTGGAAAACTTGATATTGATATTAGAGTATTTGACCGTGAGGCAGAAGCTATAAGTGCTTTGAGTAAACGAGGGCTTGAAAAACATGTTGATAGTCCATTTGGAAGACTTACTGCAAGGCAGCTTTTAAATCATTATAATGGAATAGGTGTTTATCGGAATGGTTTTCGTATTCGTCCACTCGGTGACGCAGGATTTGATTGGCTAAGATTAAACGCAAGACGTGTAAATAATCCCTCTATGAAAATTGGTAGTAATCAAGTAATCGGATATGTTCAGATTCAGTCTGAAGATGAGTCTGGTTTAATTGAAAAAAGTGCCAGGGATGGACTAAAGGAAAATATACATTTCAATCGGCTACAGGATGTTACAAAACAGGTCATAGAAAAACTTGAAATCAGACGATTCAAATACAGAAAGAGTGCAGGTCTAAGTAGATCTACTGTCAAAGTGGGTGAAAGTCTGCAAGAACTTTTTTCTTCTGATGAACTAATAGAAAATGTAAAGACGCAGCTTCAAAAAGATAAAGTTAACAAGAAAACCCTTGAGAAAACTATTGAATTTATAAATCAAGATACACTAGATAAAAATAAAATCGTTGACGACATTCAGACAATTGTTGCTATCTATCAAGTAGATGCCACATTAGGTAAAATCGTTGGTATAATACTTCATGAAGGCAGCAAACCTCTCAGTTACTTCAGTAACCAGTTACCGAATCTTATTTATTGGTTCGAGTCATATCAGAAAACAAGCGATCCAACCACGTTTGAAAAAATCATTCGGATTATAAATGGTATGGTCCAGAATGCAGATGTCTTTGTAAAACTTTTTAGAAGACTCGATCCGCTTGCAGCAAGAAGAAGTACGGTCAGAAAACCTTTGCCATTGAAAAAGACAATTCAAGGTGTGTGTTCTATCTTTGAAAATGAAATGGAATCTAACGATATATCTGTTGAAATTAAGGGGCCGGACAACTTACAATACTCTGCACGAATTCAAGATATGTATTCTATTTTTACAAACCTTATTGACAATAGTATTTATTGGATGCGTGAAAAAAATACTGAAACACGTAAAATCATCATTAAATTCAAGATGGACGGTAGATCTCTGCGTTATATAGACTATTATGATACTGGTCCAGGAATAGAACCGGATGACATTGACACCCAAGTAATTTTCGCTCCCGGGTTTACCACTAAACCAAATGGAACCGGTTTAGGGTTGTCTATAGCAGGAGAAGCGGCAGCTCGAAATGGTCTTAGATTAGAAGTCTATGAAATTAATAACGGGGCTCACTTTAGACTTCATACTGAGAAGGAGAGTGAGAAATGAACCCATTAAAAATACTGTTTGTTGAAGACGATAAAGAACAACAAGAGACTTTTAGGGACGATATAGAAGTTTTTCAAGAGCAACCCAATAATGTGTCCGTTGATTTTGTAATAGTAGAAAATGTCCGTGAAGCAGTGACCAAAATTGATGAGTCTTACGATGGGGCAATTATTGACTTGCACTTGGATGGTAATGATCAAGGTGGAAATGAAATTGTTCAAAACCTACATGATGAATTTTCAAAAGTACCGATCATCTTCGTTACATCATTCGCCGATTCGGTGAATCATCATCCTTCAGTCATAAACATCCGTAGGCGTGAAGATGGATCGTATCACGGTGATCTATCATTGTTTCTGCGGATACGAAATAGTGGACTGACCCATATTATAGGTAGAAAAGGCCTGATCGAAGAACAGTTGCGTGAAGTTTATCTTAATAACCTTCTACCACAGATAAAAACTTGGAACCGTTATGGAGAAGCAGATCCTGAACGAACTGAAAAGGCTCTACTCCGATATACCCTGAATCACTTGTATCAACATCTTGAGGAAGGCAAAGAACCATTCTTTCCAGAAGAAGTCTACCTATATCCACCGGGCACGGATAAGGTCGCAACCGGAAGTATGGTAAAGAAAAACGATCAGTGGTTTGTAGTTCTGAGTCCAGCATGTGATCTTGTTCCCAGAGGGGAAAACAGTGAAATTAACACAGACCATATTCTCACAGTTGAGATCGAGAGGATAGACAAAATACTCGGTAGAAGCAAAGTCAAGGAACTTTGTTCTAACAAACGTACTTACTATCATTGGCTTCCAGAAACAGATTTTTTTGAGGGTGGTGTTCTCAATTTTAGAAAGTTGACAACTTGGCACAAAGATGAATTTGACCAGAAATTCGGTAAACCTACAATTCAGATTTCTCCATTTTTCATAAAGGATATTGTATCACGTTTCTCTTCATACTATGCACGGCAAGGTCAACCAGAAATAGACAATAAGGATTTTATTGATCGTTATACTTCCTGAACTAAACACCCATCAGCAGAAAGGAATTGCCCCATGCCTACACTCGAATTCAACGGAAAACACCATATCTATACTCATCACCTCACCGTTCCATACCGACCACTTGAAACAGATGAGAACCACTCTTGTAACCCGACCGGTGAAGACGATAACCTTATTATTGACAGCGATAACCTACACGCCCTTAAAGCCCTACTCCCGCGCTACAAAAACCGCATCAAGTGCATCTATATAGATCCACCCTATAACACAGGTAAGGAAGGATGGGTTTACAACGACAACGTAAACAGTCCGTTGATGCAGGAGTGGTTAAAAGAAAATGGACCAGTTGATGAAGAAGACCTTGAACGACATGAAAAATGGCTCTGTATGATGTGGCCCAGATTGCACTTGTTAAAAGAACTCCTTGCTGAGGATGGAGTAATTTTTATCTCTATTGATGATAATGAGGTGCATCATTTAAGGATGTTAATGAATGAGATATTTACAGATGGAAATTTTAGGAATCTAATCAGTCTCCGTCGCGGTGTAAAAAATGTCCAAGCCCAATTTGAGTATGTTGATAGACTTAATGTCGGATCAGAATACATACTATTCTACAGCAAATCCCCCGATCTGAAATTTCATCATTTAACTGTAGATATTGATGAGAAAAAGATTGGAACTTGGAATAATCATTGGCGTGGCACTAACAGGCCAACAATGCGATATGAGTTAATGGGAATAACACCGGAAACAGGTCAATGGAGATGGAAAAAAGAAAGAAGTCTAACTGCTATTGAAAACTATGAACGTTTGCTTGATGAATGTGGTTCCGATCCTACCCAAACAGATATTGATGAATGGTGGTTTGCACAATCACCACAGAAAACTGATCTGTTGAGAATGTCAAGCACAAATCGCCCCGAACATTTTGTCCCTCCATCAGATAGAAGAATAATAAGTTCACTTTGGACAGATATGATTGTTAATGAATCCTCATCTTTAATGAAAACATTAGGAATTGAATTTCCAAATCCAAAACGAACGGACCTTATAAAACGAATCATAGATTATGCTACCATTAACGATGAAAACGCTGTTGTCCTTGATTCCTTTGCTGGCAGTGGTACGACCGCCCACGCCGTACTCGCCTTAAACAAGGAAGACGGTGGCAACCGCAAATTTATCCTTATTGAGTGCGAAGACTATGCCGACACCATTACCGCAGAACGTGTCCGCCGCGTTATCAACGGTGTTTCTAATGCAAGTGATGCTTCACTACAAGAAGGATTAGGTGGTTCTTTTACCTACTGCACCTTGGGTGAACCAATTGAGGTTGAGGCGATGCTTACTGGTAAGAATTTACCAACATACACAGCACTTGCTACTAATCTACTGTTTACTGCTGAGGGTATTTCTATTGAGGATGATGTCTTGGATCAGAAAAATAATGACGGACTTTTTTACAGTGATGACAAAAACGATTACTATCTGATTTACAAACAAGACTTTGACTATTTACGAAGCAACGAAGCAATCCTAAGTATGGAGCATGCCAAACGTATTCAAGATTCCAGTACCGAAAACGGCAAAAAAGCGATTGTCTACGCGGCGGGAAATTACATCGGACAGCGCGAACTCACAAAGATGGGAATCGCATTTTGCCAACTTCCATATTGCATACATGAAAGATAAACTCTTTCAAGTTAAGGCTCTAACTGTAGTGTTTCTGATAGTTTTTGCTTTTTCTCACCAAATATGCTACTATTTTAACAATCAGTTGAGGATTATAGATTCTAAGAGGAAACCGAATCATGAGCAGTTATTTCATTGAATCTTTCAAAATAGATAAGTTGTGGGGGTATAAAGACATTGACCTCTCCTTTAACAGCGACGTAAATATAATAATAGGTCCAAACGGTTCTGGTAAAACTACTATTTTGAATCTTCTTCAGGCGATCTTATCAGCGGATTTGCGTAACATTCTTACTCTTGATTTTAAACAAGCAGAGATAAAATTGAAAAGGTTTAACGGTAATTCCGCACGCACTGTTAAGGCTGAGGTAATGGATAGAACCTTTAAACTTAGTGTAGGACAGAACAAATTTGAAATTGATATAATAAGGACTCTTTCTGGAATAAGATTTCCCGATGATTATATTTCATCTAAAAAAGGTAATACTGTATGGGAAAAGGAGGTAAGACCTTTTGATAGAAGATTACCAAGGGAATTACATGATGAATTAATTTCTTTAGTTCCACTTGCCTGGCTTCCTGTAAGTCGTCGTCTGCCATTAACAGATTTTGAAGAAGAACACTACATAAAAACAAGGACTCTGGATTCGGTAGACTTACGACTTGAGGAATTGTTAGAAGGTCTGTTCCACTACCACTCTCATTTAAACACACTGCTTTCTAAGCGTTATAAGGAATTTGAGCATCAGGTTTTATCGGTAATTCTTTACAGCAAAAAACACGATCAACTTGATTCAATTTTTAGTTCAATGCCTTCTAAATCGCCCACAATAACGGAAAAAAAACAATTGTTAGGAGCTTTTAAGGCTGCCGGTCTTTTAGATGAACAGATACGTGCCAGAATCAATGAACATTTTGCCGCAGCAGAAGAAGTATTGAAACGGATAGACAAAAGTAAAAAATTGGGTTGGGATTTGAAAGATATTCTTGTAATCCCGCTCATCTATAGAACACAAGCAATGGTCGAATATGCAGGGAAACTTGAAGAAGACAGAGAGAAAATTTTCGCCCATTTACGCAGTTATGAAAACACTGTCAATTCATTTTTGAATGGCAAATCCGTTAAAGTTAATGAAAGCGGACATTTAAGAATTGAATCTCCTTCGTCTTCAGAGCTCAATCCTCGCCTCCTATCTTCAGGTGAAAAGCAGATTCTGATTTTACTTACCCAAGCCATCCTTAAGGCTGATGAACCTGTGGTTTATGTCGCCGATGAACCCGAATTGTCACTCCATGTTATTTGGCAGGAAAAACTGTTGGAATCTATAGTAAAGTTTGGCGGACAGAAACAGATAATTGTTGCCACACACTCTCCCGATATTGTTGGAGACTTTAGGGATAAAGTGATAGATTTAGGGAGAGAAAGTTAATGTCGTTTTCCCGAACCCCATCAGGGTTAGCTGCGGAATATCTTTTTTACAAAGACAAAGTTCTTGTTTACGTTGAAGGACATACAGATATTCCTTTCTATAACGAAGTTCTTCAAAACTATGATTGCCGAATAAAGACATATAGCGGAGAAACAGATTACCGTAAATTGTTAAATGTCCTTGTAACAGACAATCCTCACTATGTCGTTATACTTGATGGACATTATGAAATTTTAACGCGTAGACGTAGTCCACATAGGCGATTGGTTTTGCTGCACCGGCACTCTTGTGAAAACTACCTTTTGGAAGAAGAACCGATAGAACGGTTCCGGTACAGTAGAGCTCCTCGAACAGATACCTTAGAAAAACTACCAAGCAACTTTAGTGGAATACTAGAAGATATAGAACTGAAATTTACGGAACTATTAATTTTAGATGTAGCACATCAGCGCACAAAAACGAGTTATAAGGTACTCCCCAACCGGGCGGAACAGTTTTTTGTAGAATCAACAGCAGATTTTCAAGATAGCAAAATTCAGGAACGATGCAGTGATGCGACTTCGTGTGTTAATCAACAAAGCATTGAGGAAGCGCGAGCCTTACTGCAAGGTTTTTTAGAAGCTCATCGTTTCATTGACTTACTCCCCGGGCACTTCGCTTTTAGCATTATAAGACGTTGGATAACCCACACTATTGATGTGCGCCAAAGAATTTTAGAAGAGGATATTAGAGTGTACCTTTCAACAGAAGTATGGCGATCAGCAAACACCCGAGACCATAATAGTTTGAAAAGACGGTTACATAGGGCAGTGCGAGAAGCAGAAAAAATTCGGCAAGCACAAAAATAATTATCATAAACTCCTAAATAATTCATAATACAAACGAAAATCTAAGGCAAAACATTATGCTGGAACTAAAAACATATCAGCGTGATACACTCGACGCATTTAGCAATTGGTTAGAGATACTTAGAGAAGAGCGGCAGACTGCAGAAACTACAATTGAGCATTTGAAACAAGCGGGGAGTAGTATTAGTGAAGACGTTCTTGATGGTATACGCGATTACCCCAAAACTGCCTGGAGAAAATTGGCAGAAAACGATGGTGTTGCAGCAACTGCGGGTGAATACGTTGATCGTAAAGATGGTGCCAATCGGCCTATTCCGCATATCTGTTTTAAAGTGCCTACTGGTGGCGGTAAAACACTGCTCGCTGCATCTGCATTAGAACAACTGCATCGGCAACGGGGACTGACATTATGGGTTGTACCGACAAAGGCTATCTTTGATCAGACAAAGGCTGCTTTGTGGAACAAAGAACATCCTTATCGTAAAGTTTTGGAACGTGCAAGTGCTGGGCACGTCAAGATGCTGGAAAGAGAACATCCATTTAACAGAGATGACATTACAAATTACCTTTGTATCATGCTACTCATGTTGCCAGCAGCGAACAAATCACCCGATAAAAAACTTGCTGATAAAGCGTACTACCGCATGTATAGAAATTCGGGACGTTATTCAAGCTTTTTTCCCGACCATGACGACAGAGAAGGCAATGCACTCATGCAAGAGAAATACCCCGATCTTGAATACAACCCTGATGGCGACTTTCCTATGCAAAGTCTCTTTAATGTAATTAAGTTACTACGTCCCGTTGTTGTTCTTGACGAGGCACATAAGGCTTATGGTACTAAGGATAGAGAGGAATTTGCAAGTTCTATCAACCGCCTTGACCCGCAAATAGTTATTGAACTCTCCGCTACACCGAACAGTGGTATTAGCAACTTACTTGTTGATATTGCAGGTCCTGATCTGAAAAAAGAGGAAATGATTAAGTCCCCGGTCCAGGTGTCATCATTTTCAGGTATGACATGGCAAAATACGTTGAATGAGGCTGCCGCAGAACTTGAGAGACTTCATAAAGAAGCAAGTTTACTTGAAAGCAGCACGGATCGATATATCCGACCGATTGTTGTTGTGCGTGTTGAAGTAACGGGAACCGATCCACAAGATCGTAAGCGTATCCATGCTGAACATGTTCAAGATTACCTTACACAAAAATTAAACGTGCATCCAGATGAAATACGTATTAAGTCTGCCTATAATGATCAAATCCGAGGAGAAAACTTACTTTCAAAGGAATCGCAGGTAAAATGGATAATTACAAAGTCCGCTTTGATGGAGGGATGGGACTGTTCGTTTGCTTATCTTTTAGTGATGTTGGACAATACACAATCGCAAAAGGCAATTACGCAACTCGTAGGGAGAGTAATGCGGCAACCACATGCACAACTAACCGGTAATGAGTCACTGGATCAATGTTATGTTTTTTGTAATGAGATTGATGTTGACGCGGCTGTTAAACAGGTTAAGAAGGGATTAGAATCACAAGGACTTACAGGGTTGGAAGATAGGGTATTTGCTAAGGGTAATACCCAAGATCAAGCAGATTTCAAAATTGAAACAATACGCCATCGTAAACAATTTCGCGGACAAGAGATTTATTTGCCTGTGGTACGACATAAGGACGGTGACGAATGGATTCAACTCAATTATCAGGCACATATATTACCTCATATAGATTGGCTTAGTATTAAACCACCGGACCTGAATGCATCAGCACCCGACGGTCCAAGATTGCGAACTGCAACAGTTGATGTTGATGATGTACCCCCTGTTTTCCATGACGATCAAGAACCGTATGTTGAAAAACAGGTTAGTGTATCCGATTTTGTGCTCAGTTTGATTGACATTGTGTCAAATCCATGGCAAGCTGCACGCATTGCAGAAGAAATGGTAGAAGGTCTAAAAACAAGCGGGGATTCTGATGAAAAAATCTACGACAGACGTTCTTATCTCATTCCCATGTTGCATGCACACGTAGCAAATGAATTAGAGAATCAAGCTGAGCAAATATTCCGAAAAAAGTTGGAAACTGGTGATATTCAATTTGACTTAACGGTAGGTGAACCGAATTATAAACTGCGACAAAGTTACAAAATTGAGGTCCACGCCAACCAAAATCAACTTGCAAAACACGGTAAACCTATTCAACTTAGCCTGTTTGAACCAATGTATGAATATCCTTCTGATAACGAATTGGAAAAGAGTTTTGCGCATTTCCTTGATGGTCAAAAGGCATTGCAATGGTGGCATCGGGTAGTAGCACGTCAACAGGGAGAATATTACGTGCAAGGCTGGAAAGATAGACGCATTTACCCAGACTTCGTTGCCATGTCAAAGGAAGTAGCAGGTATGACGCGTGTTCTGATTTTTGAAACAAAAGGAGAGCATTTGGAAGGAAACCGGGACACAGAGTATAAAGAAAAAGTATTGAAAACACTTGAGGATGCGTTCAATGTCTCAGATGAGAAAGGCATGTGTGAAGAAGCCACTCGGACAGGAATCTTTCAATTGGTATTCAACAAGAATCAGTTTAAAGAAATATCTGTTCTGTTAAATGAAAATGTGTATGCTACGGATAGTTAGCATAGCAGACATCCGACACAAAACTCGCTATCTCCTCCCGGATTCGCAAAATTGCTGATGGGTCTGCAGGGATAGAGGTATTTAGCGAATCTTAAATCAAGGGATCTTTGCGGTGATGGATGATGGTGCTACATCGTAGTGTGAGAACTCTAATGTGAACGCACCCCGACCTTGTGTCATTGAACGTAGATGGGTCGTATATTGAAAGGTCTCCGCTAACGGAATGATGGCATTGATGATGTTAGTTGTGTCCTGCGTGGTCGTCTCGTTGATTTGCGCGCGACGAGAATTGAGGTCACCAATCACTTTTCCCACATGCTCATCTGGGACAGTGATGTGTATGTGCATAATCGGTTCAAGGAGTAAAGGGTCCGCCTGTCTGACAGCTTTTTCAAATGCCAATACAGCCGCCGCTTCATAAGCGATCTCTGATGCATCTGTGGGATGTGTGGAGCCACCGGTCAATGTCACCTTAATATCTTGCAATGCGTATCCCATCAATGCGCCAGATCCCATAGCACCTTCAAGTGCGCTTTCAATAGCTGAGACAAACTGTCGTGGTAGTTGTGTTTCATCTGTTCTGTCCTCAAACTGAAAGCCTTCTTCGCGTTCTAATGGTGCTACAGAGAGCTCCACATCACCGTAAATCCCTTCATCTTCTGTCTTATGAGCATGCGTTCCACGTGCTTTTGCGGTGGAACTGATCGTCTCACGATAGGCAACTTGTAACTTGCTGACGCGGGCATTCACTCCGAATTCTCGGATCATGCGGTCCGTGAGGATTTCTAAGTGCAGTTCTCCCATACCAGAAATAATCCGTTGTCCTGTCTCTTGGTCAACACCGACGGTAAACGTTGGATCTTCGTCCATAAGTTTTTCGAGTGTTTCTTCCAATGCGTCTGTATCGCTGGCACGTTCAGGTTCAATCGCAACGGAGATTACGGGTGGCGGAAATTCAATCGATTCTAAGAGGAGTGGATTGTTTATATCGCTCAATGTATGTCCAGTCTTCGTTGTCCGCATCCCAACCAGAGCGACAATGTCTCCCGCATAAGCAGCATCACAGTTTGCTTCTTTATTCGCGTGCATCTGTAGGATACGGTTGACACGTTCCCGTTTTTCCGTTGCAACGTTATAGACAACGGATCCGCGTTTGAGCGTGCCGGAATAGACGCGGCAGTAGACAAGTTTATCCACATTTTCATGGTTTGCGACCTTGAATGCTAAAGCTGAAAACGGTTCGGAGTCGTCTGCATGACGGACAACTTTTTCTAAAGTTTGAGGAGCATCACGTCTGGAAGATTTGCCTTTTGTAGGTTTCGGTATTTCACCTTCAATTGGAGGCACTTCGACCGGCGAAGGCAGAAACGCGATAACTGCATCAAGGATCGGTTGGATCCCTTGATTCTTTAGTGAACTCCCGCAGAGTACAGGGATTATGGTTCCATTGCGTGTCGCATTTCGAATACCTGCGATTAATTCGGAAGATATAATCTCCGTGCCTTCAAGGTATTTTTCAAGGAGCGCATCATCCTCAGATGCGACATTTTCCACAAGCAATTCTCGTGCTAACGTCGCTGCATCTTGGAATTCTGATGGGATTTCAATCTCTTGAAACGTCTTTCCTTGATCTGATTCATCCCATTGTATTGCTTTCATGTCGATAAGATCAACGACTCCAGCAAAATCGCGTCCTTCACCAAGAGGTATCTGTAACGGCACAGGATTTGTTCCGAAACGCTCACGCATCATCTCAAGGACACGTGTAAAATTTGCACCCACCCTATCCATTTTATTGACGAATGCGATACGTGGTATCTGATAACGTTCAGCTTGATTCCAAACGGTTTCAGATTGCGGTTCCACACCACCAACAGCACAGAACAGCGCGATCATGCCATCCAAAACACGTAGAGAACGTTCTACCTCTACAGTGAAATCGACGTGTCCGGGAGTATCAATCAGGTGAATTGCATGGTCTTGCCAGAAGCATGTTGTTGCGGCGGCAGTGATTGTTACGCCGCGTTCACGTTCCTGTACCATCCAATCCATTTCGGTAGTGCCATCGTCCACCGTTCCGAGTTTATGTTTTTTGCCGGTATAGAAGAGAATTCGTTCGGTAGTTGTTGTTTTGCCTGCATCAATGTGCGCGGCAATCCCGATATTGCGTACTTTTTCTATTGGATATTCACGTGCCATCTATTTCCTTATATTGCTGAACAAAAGAGAAAAGAACTATTCAGATTTCTAATCGACTGCTTGAACTTTAGTAGTATCTGCAGGGTTGGTATTCTTTTTCGCAGATTCCGATTTAGCAAACTTATATTTACTAGACTTCCGCCATTCTTTTTCTAATTCTTGGCAGTGTTTTCTGTTAAATCTGCTGCAATAACAGCTACTGCTCCGCTAAGTTTGGCAAGTTGCAGTGCAAGCAAACCGATGAGACCTTGTCCTATAACGAGGGTTGATTCACCTAATTCAATCCGTGCTTTTCTCACACCTTGCAATGCTATAGTAACCGAGATTAAAGAAGACCAACGCTTCAGATGGTTCTATCTTGAGTAATCGACTTGGTGATGTAACAAAGTGACTAGTGTGTCCATGTGTTGATGCAACACGGTCACCTATACTAAAACCACTGACTTTTTTTCCAACCGCTACCACTTTCCCGATATTGCTGTAACCTGGTCGTGATGGATATCCGCCGCGGGCGTTAGGAAGTGATAACAAAAATGCACGTTCCGTGCCAGGACTGATAAGTGTGGATTCTGTTGCTATCAGAACTTCGTCATCCTTGATATTAGGCAACTCAAAATCTTCAATGTCGACCATAGCACGTTCTGGCCAAATAACTCTTTGTCCTTTGCATATAATATATTCACACCTTAAAAAATGGAGGATAGTCGTTTTTCAGAAGTATATCAAAAAAACGGCTATCCTTCAAGAATTTTATAATGAGTCAATACTATCAGCAGTGTTCACAGTATATCCACACCCACCTATCTATCTGACGGAGCTATATTGGGGGATATATTAAGTGTAACATAACCTGTGCCTTCTTGGTAGGGAGATTTAACATAGAGTAGAATACGCGTTTCATTATGATCCTTGATTCTACTGAGGATATTAGAGTATTTCTTATAATCCTTTATCGTTGCATATTCCATCTCTTGAATGAGGTATCCAAGTTTGATTCCTTTCCGCTCTGCCTCACTACCTTCTCTGACTTTTGTGATAATAACCCCCATTTCATCTTCTGAATGTCCGTACTGTTCAGCAAGTTCAGGTGTTAATTCTTCAGCTTTAAGTCCGGCAAAATGGAATTCTGGTTCCTGCTCAAGGGATGCCAATGTTTCTTCAGTCCGTTTACCCAACTTAATAGTCAGTTGTTTTTCTTTGCCATCTCGTAAAACTTCTACCTTAACGGATTTTCCAACAGGTGTTGCAGCGACAATATGCCTTAGGTGTAACATATTCTTCATCTTCTGTTCATTAAACTTGATGATAATATCGCCTTCTTGCAGGCCGCCTTTATCCGCTGGACTATTTTTTCCGACGAAATCGACTAAGACTCCTTCGATTGAATCCAGATTATACTTATCGGCTAATTCTTGCTCAACGGTTGCCATTGAAATTCCAAGCCATCCGCGTTCAATTTTTCCTTTTTCAATGAGTTCAGGTAGCAGTTGTTTTACGAGATTGCTTGGGAGTGCAAAACCTAAACCAATATTACCTGATGACAATCCACCTGTTGCAATATAGGTATTTATCCCTATGAGTTCCCCACGGATGTTAATCAAGGCACCGCCGCTATTTCCGCGATTGATAGGCGCATCTGTCTGAATGAAGTTACCGTAAGCGGTAATACCTGGACGTTCTTTCGCACTCACAATGCCACGTGTTACAGTTTGTGATAAGTTTAGAGGGGTTCCAATCGCAATCACCCATTCTCCGACTTCAAGTATATCTGAGTCACCGAAGGGTAGTACAGGTAGACCTTCTACATCTGTTTTGACATCAATTTTGATGACAGCTAAATCGGTACCACCACCATCCTCTCTTGCATCATCCCGACCAACTAACGTTGCTTCATAGGTTTTGCCATCTGCAAGGGTGACAGTAATTTCATCTACCCCCTTAATCACATGATTATTGGTGAGGATATAACCGTCTTCGCTGACAATTACACCTGAACCGACACCTGTAGCTGGTCCTGGAGGTGTAAGTTCAGGAATGCGGAATCTGAACCAGGGTTCTACATCAAATTTGCGTCTAAACTCTTCCCTATCCATTCCTTCAGGTGGGTTCATAGGGGGGATTATCTGTGTTCTGGGTAATGTCTGTTCCTGATTCCGATCTGTTTTTGTCGTTATTTGTACCACAGAAGAACGTGTGCGTGCTACCAAATTGATAAATGCCCGATTAGCACGTTCCAGATATTGAAAATCTTCAGTCTGTTCAAAAGTTTCGTTTGTTTGACCAATAGCAGTTGGTAAGACAAACTCATTTGCACCTTGATTGATAACAAATCCTGCTGCAACAGTAAGTCCAACTACTACTAACAGAATTACTACGCGGCTACGGTGTATGTGTCCTATATTATTTAACACGGTTTATGACCTCCTAAGTCAATTTTATAAATTTAATATTCCGACTAGTCTTTATCTGTCTTTCGTATTTTCATTAAAAAACACACATAAGAAGATTAAAAGTTGCAGAAAAAGTTCGAAAAAACAGTGTCTTATTCACCACGAGAAATTCTGTCAACATGTTCACGTACAACGTTCTGAGGACAGGATTTGATAAATAACCATGCTCCCGGCACGAGGATTACAAAGGATCCAATCAAAATGTCGTCAAAACGACCAACAATTGGCAATATGAAATCTGCATCAAATGGATACACAAAGTATCCAATAGCAAAAGCAACTGCAAGGATTTCAAAAACGACAAGGATTGCCTTACGATAGATAGGCACGCGTTTGTCACGGAATAGGCGCAACGTCAACTTTATAAAGTTCGGAAAATGGAGAAAGATACGTAAAAAACGAAAGATACCTCGTCCCTTACTGCCGAAGAAAAATGGATCGATCATAACTCTATATTAGCAAAATTCATGTATTTTATGCAAACGAATTTTGCTTTCCAGAAATTATACCTTGACATCAACACCGTTTGTCATTATACTTACACAAACAGATTTTGAAAATAGAAGGAGTGAATATGGGAACGCAACTTGCAGCACAACTCTATACAGTTAGAGAATTTACAAAAACAGAGGAAGACATTACGAAAACGATGAAAAAGGTTCGAGAGCTTGGGTACGAGGCTGTTCAATGTTCAGCACTTGGACAGATTGAACCTGAAGCATTGAAGAACA
Organism: Candidatus Poribacteria bacterium; assembly: GCA_965208245.1. GTDB lineage: Bacteria > Poribacteria > WGA-4E > WGA-4E > WGA-3G > MSPOR6. The sequence continues at coordinate 2,008,361 of OZ242325.1, read as the reverse complement.
TTGTTGAAAATGAAGGTATTACAATTTGTGCTACACACGCAAGTTACGCAAAGATGCGGGATGAACCGCAAGCAGTGATTGATGAACATAATCTGTGGGGATGCAAACACGCAGCAATCGGTGGACTTCCCAGCGAATATCGCAGTACCGAAGGTTATTCAAAGTTTGCAAAGGAAGCCTCTGATGTTGCAAAACGTCTCGCTGAAGGTGGCTTAACCTTCTCATATCACAATCACAGTTTTGAGTTGGAACGTTACGATGATGGACGTACTGGACTGCAAATCTTATATGAAGATAGCGATCCTGCGTATTTTAATAGCGAAATTGACACGTATTGGATTCAGCACGGCGGTGGTGACCCTGCGGAGTGGATTCGCAAGTTGAAAGGTCGCGCGCACATTGTCCATCTCAAAGATATGGCAGTCGTCGGGAACTCACAACGATATGCTGAAGTTGGTGAAGGGAACCTTAACTGGACTGCTATCCTAGATGCATGTGAATATGCTGAAGTAGAATGGTATATTGTTGAACAAGACACCTGCTATGAACGTGACCCGTTTGAGAGTTTAGGTATTAGCCTAAAAAATCTTCAGAAGATGGGACTTTCGTAGTTTGACATACCCCCTATGCTAAAGCATCGGGGGTCCTGACACCGAAGAGGTGATAAAATGAAAGTAGCAGCAATGTTTGGTGAAGGTAAAGGTGGATTAGTTGACAAACCCGATCCTAAAGCTGGTGGAGATGTTGTTGTCGTTAAAATCCATGCTGTGCCGATGTGCACTGAATACAAAGGATTCAAAACTGGTAATACAGGTGAACACTTCGGACACGAAGCAGCAGGTGAAGTTGTTGAAGTCGCACAACCCGGACGCGTAAAAGTCGGCGATCGTGTTGTTGTGCAACCACAAAACGCATGCGGTAAGTGTAATATGTGTGTTATCGGTGAACATATTCACTGTATGAGAGGACGTAACATACGTGAAATGGTAGATGGAGATGTTTTCGGTGCAACTTATGCACAATATATGCACAAGATGGAAGATCTCTTATTTCCTATCCCAGATGACATGAGTTATGCTCACGGTGGGATGGCGTGTTGCGGACTCGGTCCGACATTTGGCGCGATGGAACAGATGGAGGTAGACGCTCTTGACACTGTGATGATAACGGGTCTAGGACCTGTGGGTTTAGGGGGTATCATCAATGCAAGTTATCGTGGTGCACGTGTCATCGGTGTGGAGAGTCATCCGTATCGCGCAGAACTCGCGAAAAAATTAGGGGCTGAGGTCGTCCTTGACCCTACTGATGAAGACATCCTCGGTCAAATACAGAAGCTGACAAATGGAATCGGTATAGACAAAGCAGTTGACTGTTCAGGATCCTCTGCAGCACATCGCTTGATGGTTGATGCTGCCCGCAGAAAAGGACAAGTCACATTTGTTGGGGAAGGTGGCGAATTCCCGCTTGCAGCCAGTAGAGATATGATACGCAAAGGTCTGATCTTGCGAGGTAATTGGCACTATAACCTCGGTTTCTATCCTAAATTAATGAAGGTGATTAAAGAATCAGCAGATAAGATTAACACATATATCACACATACTTTCCCGATGCATGATGTTCAGAAAGCCTGGGAATTACAAGTGACAGGTGAGTGTGGTAAGGTTGTCTTGGAACCGTGGGCATAGTCTTATAAAATCTCAGTTTAATTGTAGGTCGGGTAGAGCGAAGCGAAGCCCGACATATAACAAACTCACATTTGACGTTTATTTGGACACGTATTGATTGGTACTGAACATGTCGCCAGTTAATATTTTAATGGCACTTCGCTCTACCCGACTTACAAAAACTACCGACCTTGGGTAATACTGTTTCTTATGTATAAACAGGTAACAAAGAAAATGAACAGTGGCACCGCCACTGTGTTAGCCTCCTCAGCCTCAGCCTCAGCCGCCCGATGCCCGCTCAGGTTCACGGATTTCCGGTTCTGGAGGTGCACCAGTACTATCCGGCTCTCCGTAGAGTAGTGCATAGCCACCTTTACCAAACCATGAACCCAACGACAGGTGATAATCATCAATATCGTCGTGTGCTAAGAAATCGCCACGTAATTTGTGGTCGTGCCTTGCGAAGAAATAGTGTCGATCACCGCTCCAGTGCAGTTCGCCATTCATTGTTATACGGTAAGAGGTATTCGGGACAGGATCCATATCGTCCGGATGGACATACTCAAGCGGTATTTTTAATGCTTCAATAAACTCCTTCACCGAACCACCTGCTTCAATGTAGGCAAGGATATCGTTCCAGTCAGCAAGACGAACGCCTTCACCCAAGTGCTCTTTGCATTCAGCTTTAAGATCTTCCGTCTCATCTAAATCGTGAGCAATAACGTGGAAGTTTTTGAAACTTGCTGTGATTTTCCGTTTTGACATTATGTGAATCTCCTTTTTTGTGTGTTATGAAATCGTTGATTTCACCCCATACACAGATGATAAAGCATACCCAGCGTAGGGGCGAGATCACCTCGCCCGTTGTGAAATGTTGCATTAATTCTAATGTTCACCATACCTCCATCAACTCAGATGGAAAATTGAGATGCGATTCCTCTATCAGAAAACATCAAACAATGTTATACTTAAAGAAAAATGCTATCACCAATTATGTAGGAATCATACAATAAAGATGAATTCCATGCAAGAAAAATCATCTTGGTTTGTTCTGGTTAATAAAATTGAATGTCTGTACTATGCAAAAGGATTTTGTTCAAGCACTCTCAGACGATGACATTGAGGATATCAAGTCATTTCCCAAAACAGATGTTCACAGTCATGTGATGTTTAGTACGCGCAGAAAAAATGTGGAACGTTGGCTTGGACATTCTCTGGATAAACCTCCTTCCAAAATGGATGGTCTTGAGGGTATGTTAACTTATATGGGAAAAATATTGATTCCGCATATAAGAAATCAATACGGTTTTGAGTTTGTTGCAGATTCAGCAGTAAACGAGGCTATACTAGACGGTGTTGTTGTTCTTGAAATGAGTTTTGACATTCGTATAGCGGAGTTTTATGCCGATGATCTTCGTCCTTTCTATGCGTATATTCAGACTTTAGTTGAAAAGTACCGTCCGCAGATTGATTTGCGACCAGAATTAGGTTTGCCACGGAAGTGTACTGATGATGCAAACATAGTGAAATTAATGTATCATGCTATTGACTCTGGATTATTTCATTCAATAGACCTTTATAGTCATCAGGATGCATGTCCCCCTGAAGCAATCAAGTCGCTATATACTGAAGCGGGTAAAGTGGGGATGAAGTTGAAAGCACATGTCGGTGAATTCGGTGGTGCTGAAGAGATTAGAAGAACGGTTGAAATACTCGGTTTAGACGAGGTGCAACACGGTATTGCCGCTATAGAATCTGAGGAAGTCATGAAATGGCTTGCTGAAAACAAGATACAGTTGAATGTTTGTCCGACTAGTAATGTGATGTTGCGCGCAGTACAAGATATTGATTCTCATCCAATTCGCGTCCTATTTGACAACGGTGTTCCTGTAACAATCAATACTGATGATCTGATGATTTTCGATCAAACCGTATCAGATGAGTATCGAAATCTATATCAAGCGGGTGTCTTCAGTGCAGAAGAATTAGACAGTATTCGTATAGCATCGCTACGTTCCGTAAGATAGGACCGTGTATTGAAGTGCCAACGCTCATTTGAAGTGCCAACGCTCATTAGGGCCGAAAAATCGGTCAAGTTAAGACAAGTTTTGTTTTTCAAATTCAATAGGTGTCAAATACTCTAACGCCGAGTGAGGACGTTTGTAATGATACACCTCTGTGATAAAATGCCCGATGTGTGTCCTAACATCGGTTATATCCTCATAATCATTGAGATATACCTCTTCCTCTTTGAGAGTTCGGATGAACCTTTCAGCATATCCGTTTTCCCACGGACAACCTCTACGAGCTAAGGATATCTCAATGCCGTGCTGTTTCAGCGTTGAGATATAGGCACCTGAAAGATACTGCACACCTTGATCGCTATGGTGAACTGAATAATCGTCCCGCAACACCTCAACAAGGTTTCGCTTATCAGACGAGGGGCAGCCCGTCAACAATCCGCGCAGATTCCACACTCACATAAACAATACGCTTAATTGCCGTAACCAAATCACGCGGATCAGCAAACCATCCGTTCGGGTCGTTGACGATGCCGCTGTCCTTGTCTGTCTTGATATAGTAGCGGTCAATAAACCATTCTAACGGTGACCTGCCGTTGACGACATAATGATAAGCGTCATCTGGGATACCGTTCAATCGGACGTTTTGATTGATGTCAAGTGATCTTTTCCCATCAGGTCCGTAACGCATTGCTTTATCTGTTAGTCGGAAGAGGTCCGGGGCAGCATCTTCAATATCCTTTGGCGGTGATTTCATATTGGGATACTCAACGCTAAGCGCGTATTGTTCACACGTTTCATAGTTAAGATGGAGTTCTGCTAACTTATATCCTGCTTCGGCGAAGGCGGTGAAGTCTGGCGCATAAGGGATACGCGGGAGCATCTTGGATAAGTCGTTTGCAAACTGTTCTCGGTAGCTTGGGGCATGAAGGATGCCGTAAACATAATAAAAAATCTCGTTTTTGGTGATTTTATCTGTTCTGTAATTCCTATAAAATTCAGCTTGTGCTTTATCTAATATATTGTCAATACGTCCCGGTATATCGTCAACATCAAGAAGGGTATCTGATGCGTTTAGTGTACCCGAAGGTTTTGGATATTGCCACCGTGGAAAGCACTGACACGCCTCGTTGAAACCTAGATCTGGCATTGTATCAGTCATAAGCACGGAGAACGGTTTTTTAGAACCGATGCCAGGAACACATATCACAAGGTTATCACTGTACCTCTCTGGAAAAATTAAATCCTGCTGGTATTTGCAATTTGCAAATGTATAGTCAGCATAGCAATTTGTTTTTACGAATGGTCGGTAAATATTCTTTCGAATGTAATTCACATCATATTCAGTTGTTCTTCTCCGACTTAGATTGTTCTCAAGTTCTCTATCCCATTGAACATTAACGGTATATCGTTGTGTTATCTCATTCACTATATTTTCAGGGCTATCCTCAAGTTCAGACATAGCCGCGAGATAATCTTGGGTCATTCGCTCTGCGTTCTCGGTGCAAGCAGCACGTGAGAAATTATAGATGTATGCATCTCTGCTTGTTGCTAAACCTCTTGAATATAATCTAAAGATTGCATCATCGGCTCTTGCCGCTTTCGTTTTCTTTGTTCCCATTGGGTAAAATGTCTCAAATACTTCGCTACGCTGTTCTATCCATTCGTAGTGGGAATTAGGTATGATGGTTTCCCAATTACTAAAACCTGATATCGACTCATTCGTGCGTAGTGTCTCCAATTTTTCCTCGCGTGTAAGATAATCGCCGATGTCCCGGTATCGTATTTTGCAGCCTTCGTGTGTTGCATTTGGATTTTTGACAAGGATTGAAATTGCTACAGGTGCACGTGAACCACTGCCAAATATCTTACCTCCTTCTTGCCGTGAACGTTCTCCTTGTGTGCGCTGATTTCCTCTAAGATGTAGAACATGGATAGAACTAAATTCCTCTACCAAACATGCACGGACTCCAGAATCAGCGTTCCCATCAATCCACGACCCGTTGGTAACGAAAGCAATGATTCCTTGTTCGCCAATTCTGTCTGATGCCCATCGGATCGCCATTTTGTATGTATCATAGAGACTGTTTCTCAATGTCGCTGTAGAATATTCAACGTAGGTTTCTCTGACTCGTTCTTCAAGTTCAGGATATTCCACGTTTGGATTATTGTCTGCGGAACTCCGCTGCCCGATTGACCAGGGTGGATTGCCAATGATGACTTGGATAGGCAGTTTCTGTTGACGTTCGGCACGTTTGTTATTATCTGGCAGCCATTCTTTTGGGAAGAGGGTTGTAACGTCTTTTTTGTTGAGATTGAAGGTGTCGGTTAGGACGATGCCGTTGAATGGTTCGTAAGTGCTATCTTCTCCGCGTCTACCACGGAACGTCTCTTCTATGTTGACGGTGGCGATGTAGTATGCCAGTAGGACGATCTCGTTTGCATGGAGTTCCTCTCGGTATTTGCGTTCAAGGTCGGCATCTTGAATAATATCGGACTGCAGCAGACGTGTGAGAAATATACCGGTACCCGTGAACGGATCCAGCACATGCACGCCTTCATCGCTGAGACTACGTCCGAATTCGTCTTGCAATACCTCGTTGGCACTGTGCAATATGAAGTCTACCACCTCAATTGGTGTGTAGACGATACCGAGTCGTTCTACCTCCTTCTTTAAGGCAGTCACGAAAAACTTCTCATAGAGTTCCAATAGGACGCGTTGACGTGCTTCACTATTATCAAGTCCTTGTGCACGCATTCGGACGCTTTCATAAAATCCTTCCAGATCACGTGTTTCGTTTTCCAGTCCGAATTCGCTAAAATCGTTTTGGAGTTTGTTTAGTGCATTTGCTACTGGGTTGCCGGATGCAAAATCGTAGTTATCAAAGAGTGCTTCAAAGACAGGTCGTGTGATAATGTGTTGTGCCATCATATCAATAGCACTTTCACGGGTGATTGAGTCGTTGATTGTTCCCCTTAACTCGTTATGGAAATCGTCAAACCACTCTTGTAGTGCGCTGTTTTCAGGATTTTCCAATAGGTTTTCTATCCGTCCAACGAGTCGTTTGAATATATCAGCGACATCTTTTGCCCAACTTTCCCAGTATTTTCTATCGCCGCATTTCTCCACTATCTTAGCGTAAATTGCATCGGCAGGAATACCGAAAGGCAGCAGTAACTGATCAGGATCTACTGTTCCTTCTCCATATTCACCATCGCCATTTTCCTTTTCAAAGATGATAATCTCAGTCGGTTCGTTGTTAAGGTCAATTTTATTGATTTCGGCATTGAGTCTGTCATCATGGGAACGGAGTGCACGGAGGACACCCCACACGGTAGCGAATCTTTCGTTATCGTTGAGTGCGTCGACGGGGTCAACCCCTGGCGGAATTGCGACTGGCAAGACGATATAACCGTATTCCTTATCGGGTGCTTTGCGCATCACTCGACCAACTGCCTGAACGATGTCAACGTGTGAGTTGCGCGGGGACATGAACAATACAGCATCAAGTGCGGGGACATCAATACCTTCGGAGAGACATCTTGCATTGGAGAGGATACGGCATACATCATCTGTATCGCCTTTTAGCCATTCAATAAGTCTTTTTCTATCAAGGGCATTCTTTGTTCCATCAACGTGTGCAGTTTCGCATTTAAAATTGGTTGGACGACGTTCTTCTGGTATCTCTTCTATAGCACTCTCAATAATGCCATTCCAATGCTTCTCAAGGTTTTGTGATGACCTGATGGTATTTGTGAATGCGATGGCACGTGTGAGAGGTTTGATTGTGTCGTCGTCTGGTGATTTTCTTTCAGGGTTCTGTAATGCACGCCAACAACCGACAATTTTTGCTGCATCACTGATGTTAACTTCACTGCCACCATTGCTGAGATAGTTGTGTAGCGTACCCTGCACACGTTGTTCTGACATTGCAAGCACGATGACTTTGTAATCGGAGAGGAGTTCTTGTGTTACTGCTTTTGAAAATGGGAGTCTGTGAAATTCAGGTCCATAAGTGTTTGGATCGTCCATAGAGAACACGTCAATATCGTGTTTTGCTGCTTTTGTTTTCACACCTTGTGTATAGAGGCGAGGGGTTGCTGTCATATAGAGTCGTTTTTTGGCGCGTATACGTTCGGTATCGTGGACGAGAACGAAAGGTGAGGTTTTGTCGTCGGGTTTATCAATACCGGTGGTTCTGTGTCCTTCATCGCAGAGAATTAAATCGAACTCAGGGGCACCCGCGTCTTGTGCTTCTGCGACTTTCGGGAGTGATTGATAGGTGCAGAATACGACACGCATGCTGTCTTCATCGTCAGGACTGTTAGATGGCTGTAGTGCCTTGGAGATAACGATTTCATCGGTGGTAACAGGGAACTCCAATTCCATGAGGGTAGCGTCTTCATTCGCTTTTCCTGCTTTTGTATCGGAGCATATACCGATATAGCGATGTGGAATTGCTTGTTGTTCTGCCCATTCACGCATTGCTTGTGCAAAGAGTCCGATGGATGGGACGAGATATAACACCCGGCCCCCGATACCCGCGATTTCCTCAGCGATTCGGAGTGCGGTGAAGGTTTTGCCTGTACCGCATGCCATAATGAGTTTACCACGGTCGGAATCTTTGAATCCGTTGATAACATCACCAAATGCCTCTTTTTGATGATCCTGCAGACTGAACGTTTCCAGTTGATAGTTTAATTGGTCGGGTTCTTGTAGATTAAGGTCGGGCCACTGGACAGGTCGACTTGCAAGGTCTGCAGCACTAATCCGTTGGCATGGGGGTTCTAATCCATCAACGGCTTTTTTTAGGTTGGTAGTCCAACTTTTCCCTGTGTCTACAAATATTCGTGCGGTAAAGGGTTCACGATTAGATTGTGAGATGAACGTATCAATATCGGATTTTGAGATCCGCTTATCTTCTGCATAGCACTTGCACTGGATAGCACAGATACCACCTGTACGTTCTATTGCGACGAGGTCTATACCACGATCCACACGGTCAAATCCGGGTTGGTTTTCTGTCCATTCTCCCCATAGATATACTTCTGAGAATCGTTTTTTATAGAAAGAGTCTTCAAGTAGATATGCTCTTATCAGTCGTTCAAAGAGTCTGCCTTTACCGAATTGTGTGTTTGCGTTTTGTCGGATGTAGTTGAGTGCATCGTAGAATCCGTTGTCTGATTCTTCGTCTGTAATGAATAGGAGTATTTGTGTTGCATCCGCCATAACTATTCTTTTTGTGTTTATGCTCCATATTTATGGTTGTCCTGCTTCGGGACACAAACTGGAAAGTTTGTGCTACAAAAGGGCATCATATATTAGAAATGGTATTATCATCTTACCTTAATCTGTAGTGAGTGTCAACGTATTTGACGGGTGTGTAAAGTTTTTGGCATGAAAATGCATAGAGTTGTTGCATAGAATGTCCGTATTTGGTATCCTACCCTAATAATTAATCGGACTTAGTCGTTTTGGGATTAAGTAAAATCGCTATAAACATAGATGGAGAGTACATTTATCGCTTGTTTTAATTGCTAATTCATGATACAATATAGATAAGTATTAGGGGGCTACAAACCCCCTAATGAACACTAAAAAGCGAGTTGCTTTTTCTGATATTCAAGCTTATTTGATTACCGGTTTATACTGTCGGGGTGTCCTAAAGGAGGATTTCTATGACGATTAAACGTGTTTTTATGATACTTTTTGTTTTGCTTTTTGGCATGAGTGCTTTTGTCTTTTTACGAAGTTCTGATGTTCTCTCTGTAGGTAACAAGCTGAAACCCCAATCCCCTGGCGGTTCTGTTTCCGGATTAGACAAAGCGTCCCGTGTAGCGTTGCATCCGCTCGCAGCAGATTGGGAAACGGTTGAAGCCGCACAGAAACAGCGAGTTAAATCTTTTGACGATTGGGCACGAAAAACTGTTGAAATTGGTCTTGCCTTGGACGTGCTGTATGGATTAATTAACACTCCTGAGGAACTTGCATCGCTACGAGAGGAAAGATTGGATAAACAATTGAGCTGGGCGGAGAGTGTGGAATCCCAAGGGTGTAGTCTTCCCAAGTATCCCTATGAAATGCCTAAACTTCCCCCCAAGAAGTTGTTTGACTATGAAGGCCCTCAGACGAGCGAAGCACTGATGGCAGCGTTTGATCCGAAGTGGATGGAGCGTTATCCGCAATCGGTGGATTGGGACACCCACTATCCTAAAGCTGCCTGGCTTGATCGCATTGTAGGTCTGGGGGGTGAAGTTCAAAGTTACGGCGATTATAGTTTTTACCTTAAATTGCGGAGGGACCTTATCAAACACGAAGCGGATCCGTATAAATGGCGGAGTGGTGCGTTTGGCATTCCCCCCACGACCAACTTTGAGAAATACGAATCTGCTTATATCAATAGAAAGATTTGGGAAAACCAGATACGAAAAAAAGTGCGTGCGGACTACCCTGACGAACCCCGTATTACAACATATTTCCCAAGTAGTCAGCCTGATAAATACCTTCCTGTCGTAGGTAATATGACGTATGTCTATAGAAAACCGAATAGCAGTGTCGTGAGGACCTATGGTAAAAAGCTGACGGATAAAGAAATAAAGGACCTCAGAGACAAAGGCATTGAACCGGAGAACCTTGAGATTGTCTACATTGATGATGAATACAATGTTCTCACTGAAAAACCTGAACCCTACAACCATCAAGAGTGGTTAGAAAAAAACACTTATCTCATTGTTCCCGAAGGGTTACGGGCTCCAGATGGCACCCTCGTGTCCCCAGAGCGTTATCATGAGATAACTCGGGAAGAGATGCCTTATGAGACAAGGCAAAGATATGATGAATATGTCGGTGCCGAATCTTCTATTGATCTAGATGCAGCACGTCGTGAAGCTGCCCGTGCAGCTGCGGAGGCATCTCAGGCGACTGCAAAAGCAGAATACGAAAAGTTTGAGAACCGTATGCGTCAACTTGAAGAGTTCGCAACAATGTCGGATGCTGAGATAGAGAAAAAACTTGAACGGCAGTTCCGTAAACAGTTCCTACCAGAGCTACCGGTAGAACAGTTAGAACAGATTACACCGAAACGTCTTGAGCGTGCATTAGGCACCCTTTTTCAATACGGTTATGAAGATGGTATGCGTAGGATACGGGAGGATAACGCGACACTTGCCGATCTGTTAGATCGACACTTTGGCAAACGTTCTCAACCGCCTGCTTCGGTCCCAAAGAATCCGCAAAGACCCGTGCCACCGAAGCCAGCAGAAATAACAGATACGCCTACCGATACGGAATAAATGAAAACGTACGGGTATATGATTATCCTTATACTTTTCATTGCTGCTGTAGCCGTGAGTTTCTATCTTTACGATATGCCATCCTATCGTGCTGCGCTGAAATCCGATGATAAACGATGGATAACAGAGTGGGATCAACTTGATATCACAGAGGTCAGCAGAGACTTTCAACCATGTTTTCAGAATAACGGAGAATTCGCCCAATATCAGCTGCATCATCAAGACTTTGATCGGATCCGATAAGTAACAGGAAAATTTAATTTGACAAAGCTTGGACTTTTTAGTATACTTTTAAAATAGAAAGTGCAAATTTTGCCATAATATTGTCCTTTTTTCTTGCAATTCGCTTGACATTATGTTATACTGCTTAATAGGAAATTTCGAATGCGGAGATTTAGGATGAAGAAGCGGCTACTGATGAATATTAGAATTCAGAACTCTAGTGCTCAGCTCAGCTGAGCTCTCCATCTGTTAAATCGTATTTCAAAGTTCCATCACAGAAATGGAAATCTGTGATTTTTTATTTTTGCTCACCCGAAAATTTCGGTGTGGGTTATTTTTGTTGCATTGCACATTTTTTGAACAGCAATGTGAATTATCTTCTGTTTGACAATAATACGAGAACGTGTTACCATATTTGCGTCTCCTATTATTGTCGTCCATAACAGTGAGAAAAACCTAACTGTCTACTAATAATTTAAGGAGATCGAATAATGCGTTATAACAACTTAACGATTACGATAACTTTAGGATGTTTGTCTATTGTGGCATTGGCTGGTTTGGTAATGCTGCCGAGTGACCATCTTTATGGTTGTAGTACCGATCCAAAACCGCAATGGAGTAAGGCTAGTGACAATACATGGGCGAGTTTCTATGCTTATCACAAATATTCAAAGGACGAGAATATGGGTTGGAAGGTTTCTGCTTCTCTCAATGTATCTAAAAATGGAGATGGTTACGGAGTCAGTACGGCAAGTGCATCTCCCTCCATGGTAGACCCGGAACTTCTTCGTATTCTCTGTGAAAATGGATACACGGAAAACAGTAAATCTTATCGTGGGAACGCCACAGTAAAAGCAGGGGTTTTTCCTTGGTACTTAAAATATGAGGATCCGAATAATTATATAAACACCCGATATCCATCAACAGCCCTTATTTCCACAGCCGTGAAGATTACCAAGAAGGCTAAATGGCTCCACCTTACAAGCAGTAGCAAAGGTAGTGATCACAGTGTGAAAGTTGAAGTTACTGCCGGAGGTTCTATTAAAGGGCTTGTAAATCTCGGAGGGACTGCTGGCTATGAATATACAAAATCGAATGGGGAGGTGTGGACAGCGGAGATCGGAGAAGACACGACTATGGATGTTTTCAAAGAGGGGCAACCAACCCGAAAAAGAGCCAAGTTTACAGGATCTAGTGAATATGGAAAAGCTTGGGCATCAATTAGAGGATTTGATATGGAGGGTTGTTGTTTTTATGATGAATCAGTGAGTCTCAAACTGAAGTCCTATTAGAATTTGCATCAAAATATGCGGAAACCAGACATTTTGATTTAGTAGAAAAGGTGTTTTGATTATAGAACTTCTGTCAGTAGCAACTTATAGTGAACATTAAAAATAATGGGACAAAGTTCCTATAGGGGCGATCTCCGAATATCGGCTTAACGTAATGATAGTCGGGAATCGGAGTTCCTTTCTACGTCTCAAAATGTCCCATTAATTCAGAAGTTTACTATAGGTTATTGCCTTATATTTTATTTGAAGAAAGGAGAAATAACGATGACATGGAAACCTTTACTCTTCACGGGTGTTATTATTCTGATTTTGGGTGGATTCTATTTTCTTTTCTATACTACACACTCTCCTGTCCACCCTGAAGACTCACCAGGCACTGTCATTGACGGTAAACGTCATTTGGGAGAAACTGTAGCAAGTTTGCGTAAAAAATATCCGCATTTACTGCCCCCATCAGTGGAATATTATAAGAAACTCGAAGAAAAACCTACACATACGTGGGAAGAGTGGGTTGATAACAACGTAGAACTTAGTATGATTTCACATATTACCCGGCTTTGGAATGATGGTAACCCGCTCCCATCGGACTTAGAAGCGTATGACATACCTGAAAAGTTAGCACCCAGAGAGGCATCTTTTCGTGAGTTTTTCGAGGATCAGGCGAAAATCGGCAAAGGAAGTGGCAGGAGTGTACCTCCAATAACGCGTCCTCCTCTATCTGAGTCTCTGAAAGAAGTGGAAAGTGCCTCTCCAAAAACATATGAAGGTCCACAGACTACCGAGGCAATCATGATGGAGTTTGACGATATGTATACCCGGATTCCATCGGAACGTGTAGACCGAATGGAAGCTGTGCATCCCAAAGAAACGTGGATACAAGACTTCCTAAATAAAGGAGCACAATTTAAGCATTATGATGATTATGATAGGTATCTGAACTCACGAGCTGTCTTCATGAACCGTTCAAAAGACCCTTCAGTGTGGACATCTGGAATTGGCGGCGTTCATCCTGCCTCTACCCTTGAGGCATATAAAGAGGCGTTCATTGAACGTGAAATCTGGATACAGGAAACTTGGAACCGGGTGGTAGAGGAAAATCCTGACGTAACAGGCATGGCGATAGAAGGTGATAATTACCTTCCATTCAAGGATAACCTCACGTATGTTCGTAGAAATGGCCCCGCTACAACCACATGGGGGACCATGTTGACTGATAAACAAGAGGAAGACCTGATTATGCGCGGTATCCATCCGAAAGGTATAGAAATCGTCTATATTGATAATGATTACAATATTCTATCGGAAAAACCTCCGCCTTGGAATCCGAAGAGTCCTGATGCAAAAGCAGTAACGGAGGAAGTGCTGAAAGATATGATGCCGGAAATAAGGACTTATGAGGAACCTAATGTTCCTATCGGAACTGATACAAAACTTGTAGGACCTGATGACGAACTTGTAGTACCTGATGTGGATCCGGACACATTGAGGCGTGATGCTGCTCGTGAAGCGGCTATGGCTGCCCGTGATGCCGCGAAAGCGGAATACGAAAAGTTTGAGAACCGTATGAAGCAACTTGAAGAGTTCGCAACAATGTCGGATGCTGAGATAGAGAAAAAACTTGAACGGCAGTTCCGCAAACAGTTCCTACCAGAGCTACCGGTAGAACAGTTAGAACAGATTACACCGAAACGTCTTGAGCGTGCATTAGGCACCCTTTTTCAATACGGTTATGAAGATGGGATGCGTAGGATACGGGAGGATAACGCGACACTTGCTGATCTGTTAGAGCGACACTTTGGCAAACGTTCTCAACCACCTGCTTCGGTGCCGAAAAATCCGCAAAGATCCGTGCCACCGAAGCCAGCAGAAACAACGGATACGTCCAGCGATACGGATTAAATGAAAACGTACGGGTATATGATTATCCTTGTACTTTTCATTGCTGCTGTAGCCGTGAGTTTCTATCTTTACGCTATGCCATCCCATCGTGCTGCGCTGAAATCCGATGATGGACGATGGATAACACAGTGGGATCAACTTGATATCACAGAGGTTAGAAGAGAATTTCAACCATGTTTTCAGAATAACGGAGAATTCGCCCAATATCAGCTGCATCATCAAGACTTTGATCGGATCCGATAAGTAACAGGAAAATTTAATTTGACAAAGCTTGGACTTTTTAGTATACTTTTTAAAATAGAAAGTGCAAATTTTGCCATAATATTGTCCTTTTTTCTTGCAATTCGCTTGACATTATGTTATACTGCTTAATAGGAAATTTTGAATGCGGAGATTTAGGATGAAGAAGCGACTACTGATGAATATTAGAATTCAGAACTCTAGTGCTCAGCTCAGCTCAGCTCAGCTCAGCTCAGCTCAGCTCAGCTCAGCTCAGCTCAGCTCAGCTCAGCTCTCCATCTGTTAAATCGTATTTCAAAGTTCAATCACAGCAATGGAATTCTGTGATTTTTTATTTTTGCTCACCCGAAAATTTCGGCGTGGGCTATTTTTGTTGCATTGCACATTTTTTGAACAGCAATGTGAATTATCTTCTGTTTGACAATAATACGAGAACGTGGTACTATATTTGCGTCTCCTATTATTGTCGTCCATCACAGTGAGAAAAATCTAACAGTTTACTGATAATATAAGGAGATTGAATAATGCGTTTTAAAAATCTAACGATTACGATAACTTTAGGATGTTTGTCTGTTGTGGCATTGACGGGTCTGGTAATGCTGCCGATTACGGGTAATTGTGAGCTCCACCAGCATGGTTGGACTCTCTACAGTAAAAATACAGCTGCGAATATTATAGTAACTGAGGACACTAAAGGTGCCTCTTGGCAGGTGTTCGGCTCCGTAGATGCGAAATCTGTGAGTGCTTCTCTCTACCCTGATGATCATAATCTTGGACTTTTTACGGAAGAACTTGAAGAGCCATTTAGCGGAACGGGTAAGGTGACAGCGGTTAGACATGGTTATTTGATGTCACATTATCACTATCCTCATTCCTATTACACGCCGTGGTTACACATGCACATTGTGCTTGGTGATATAGACACAAACAAGACAGATAGCCCCTATTATAATGGCGAGAATACAGCTCTCGTCTTAGATATTGATATAGATGCCAAAGTAGAGAAACACACCGTTTTGGCACGGAAAAAAGAGACGGATGTGAGTATAACAGTGACGTTAGGAAACGACGATCTTGTTGTGCTGAAGGACGCTCAATTCACAGTGGGTCAGACTACGTATGTCGCGATGAGCAAGAGTGATAAAGTGATGGTTGAGACCCCCGCGGTTGAACGAAGAGAGGGTGTAAAGGTCGAAGTAGATTTTGATTCGCGAGCAGACTCTTCTGCCCATGCGGATTTTGATTTTGAGGGCAACGATTTTGATGAGGGGTCGGTCTGGTATTATGCTCCGTGAATAACTTTTTAGATGCGACTTGGCACCCCGGTTTATACTGTCGGGGTGTTCTAAAGGAGGATTCCTATGACGATTAAACGTGTTTTTATGATACTTTTTGTTTTACTTTTTGGCTTTAGTGCTTTTATCTTTTTACGAAGTTCCAATGTCCTACTTGTAGATAACAAACTGAAGTCCAGATCCTCTAATGCTCCCATCTCCACCTTAGACAAAGCGTCCCGTATAGCGTTGCATCCGCTCGCAGCAGATTGGGAAACGGTTGAAGCCGCACAGAAACAGCGGGTTTTATCCTGGGAGGATTGGGCACAAAGAACTGTTGAAATCGGTCTTGCAATGGACGTACTGTATGGGTATATTAACACCCCTAAAGAGCTTGCAACATCGCGTGAGAAAACGTTAGCTGCACAGATGGAATGGGCAGCCAGCTGTGAGTCTCAAGGGGGTATTCTTCCCAACTATCCACACGAAATCCCGAAGTGTCCCCCCAAGAAGTTGTTTGACTATGAAGGCCCTCAGACGAGCGAAGCACTAATGGCAGCGTTTGATCCAAAGTGGATGGAGCGTTATCCGCAATCGGTGGATTGGGACACCCACTATCCTAAAGCTGCCTGGCTTGATCGCATTGTAGGTCTGGGGGGTGAAGTTCAAAGTTACGGCGATTATAGTTTTTACCTTAAATTGCGGAGGGCCCTTATCAAACACGAAGCGGATCCGTATAAATGGCGGAGTGGTGCGTTTGGCATTCCCCCCACGACCAACTTTGAGAAATACGAATCTGCTTATATACAAAGGAAGATTTGGGAAAATGACATGCGCAAAAAAGTTCGCGCTGCCCACCCCGACGAACCCAGGATTACAACGTTTTTTCCAAGTAGTCAGCCGGATAAATACCTCCCCGTAGTCGGTAACATGACGTATGTCTACAGAAAACCGAATAGCAGCGCGATGCGGACCTATGGCACTATACTGACAGATGAACAATCAGCAAACCTTAGAGACAAAGGCATAGAACCCGAGGGAATTGAAATCATCTATATTGATGATGAATACAATGTTCTCACTGAAAAACCTGAACCCTACAACCATCAAGAGTGGTTAGAAAAAAACACTTATCTCATTGTTCCCGAAGGGTTACGGGATCCAGATGGCACCCTCGTGTCCCCAGAGCGTTATCATGAGATAACTCGGGAAGAGATGCCTTATGAGACAAGGCAAAGGTATGATGAATATGTCGGTGCCGAATCTTCTATTGATCTAGATGCAGCACGTCGTGAGGCTGCCCGTGCAGCTGCGGAGGCAGCTCAGGCGGCTGCAAAAGCAGAATACGAAAAGTTTGAGAACCGTATGAAGCAACTTGAAGAGTTCGCAACAATGTCTGATGCTGAGATAGAGAAAAAACTTGAACGGCAGTTCCGCAAACAGTTCCTACCAGAGCTACCGGTAGAACAGTTAGAACAGATTACACCACAACGTCTTGAGCGTGCATTAGGCACCCTTTTTCAATACGGTTATGAAGATGGTATGCGTAGGATACGGGAGGATAACGCGACACTTGCTGATCTGTTAGAGCGACACTTTGGCAAACGTTCTCAACCGCCTGCTTCGGTGCCGAAAAATCCGCAAAGACCCGTGCCACCGAAGCCAGCAGAAACAACGGATACGTCCAGCGATACGGATTAAATGAAAACGGACAGGTCCCTGATAATCCTCGTGCTTTTCATTGCTGCTGTAGCCGTGAGTTTCTATCTGGACGATATGATGTCACATCGATCTGTGCTGAAATCCGATGATAAACGATGGATAACAGAGTGGGATCAACTTGATATCACCACGGTTAGAAGAGAATTTCAACCTTACACGGTTGCGGAAATGAATGAATTGTGGCAAACCCAACTGTTTGAGAAATATAGGTATTCTGAAGAATTCGTGGTATGATGCAAAAAATTGACAACGTTTATCCGCAGGATGCCTATCTTTCCAAAATGCTTGAACTTGGGAGACCGTTTATAGACTTCTCGGACTATGAAACTGCACTGACAGAGCAACGTCGTTGGTTATATGCTAAGCGATTGTATTGGGATGTCATGAATACAGAACAGAGATGTGATTACCTCCTGAATCGCGATTTGCCATGCGGCGCAACGTGGGAGATGTTGGAGGACTCAATCCAAAAAAACGATGTTGTCAATAGTCTCAATTTCTGGCGTTCAAAAGAGATTGATCCTTGTTACATTTCTAAATAATGATCCCTCAACCTTTCGTAGGTCGGGTAGAGGAACGAAACCCGACGATGATAGCCTCAAACAAAGCATGTCGGGTTTCGTTCCTCTACCCGACCTACAGAAGATGAGGCAAAACAATAGCATTGGTATTACATGAATGGGTACAAGCAACAGACTGAAGAATAAATGAAATCGGACACGATCATAAAACACGTTGGTGCGGCTGTACTCCTTATATCCCTTTTATTTATAGGTAGCAAGATCCGTCTACAAGGTATTCCCAATATTCCGACAGATCACTTTGTGTCTAATGATGCGTTTCTATACTATTCGCAAGCGAAAACGATTGTCTCCGAGGGTGCTTTACCTGAAGTAGATGATCGACGTTGGGTGCCGACAGGTAGAGATTTGAGTAGCACATTCAACGGTTATTCTTACGTAATCGCTTACGCCTATAAGTTTATCAAATTCTTCCTGCCGGGTGTCACACTCTATCAAGTGCTCCTCTTTGCGCCGACTGTCTGCTTCCTCATCGGTGTAGCGGTGTTATGTGCTTTTCTTTATGTCCGTTTTGGGATTTCTGTCGCAGCAATTGTAGGTATCCTGCTGATTATCATGCCCGGTAGCATTGATCGGAGCACTGCTGGATTCAGCGATAGAGACGCTTGGTGCTGGATGCTCGCTACCCTTGCTGTCACAATATATCTGTGGAAAGAGAACATAACACGCGCGACCCCACGTTATATCTGTGCGGGACTGTCTGGTATCTGCGTTTTTGTTGGTGGGTTGAGCTGGGAAGGATTTGGCGGTTTCGTCCTCGTTATTGTCGTCGTAGAACTCTGGCGGTTTCTCACAACAGATACTGAAGAAAACTTGTCAGAGTATCTCTTGTGGGTGTTGATGTTCGTTCCAACCCTTTACATACTTTCCCCCGTATATCGTAGTGGCAGCAGTTGGACAACACACGTCACTGCTTTTCTGCTGTTGCCTTCACTCGTTATACTTGCTGGACGCACGTTACGCTATTTTCTCACGCACAAACAGCATGCCATTTCAAAGGTTATCACAGAACAAATTTCAGCACGTGCCATCTCGCTTGTTTGTTGTGCGATCTGTATCCTCATAGGCATCGCTTACATTGCATTTCAACGCGATACTTTTGCACACAGTATCTTGCCTTTCAGTGCAGCAGAAATCATGGAAATGGTGGGAGAACTCCAAACCCCACATGATAGTTTCTGGTACGGACGATATGGACACGTCTTGCTTATCGCGAGTCTATGTATGAGCATAGGTTGCATCAGAATCTGGGGAAAGAAGGCAATCCCCCTTGCAGCACTGCTCGCTTTTTTCACCACCGCTACGTTTCTCAGACAGTACTTATATCATGTCCTATCCCCCGTTCTCTGTGAATACCTATTCTATGGTGCAGTCGCCTTTACACCTATCGCTGCACTCGGTATCGCTGTACTTCGAACGGAAGACGTTACGCATGAACTGACTTACGTTGCTTTCGCGTTCTGGTTAGGACTCTGGGTGGGACTTGCCCGCGATGCGCTGCGCTATGATTTTTTTATCGGTGTGCCACTCTCAGTTTTTGCAGCATTCGGCATACAACACTGCACACTTTTCATGACAAAATATATCCACCAGAGAACACCGAGAAAAGTGTTTGAGAGAATACAAACGATAACAAAACCCGCTATCACATTAGTTGCCGTTGCACTGCTGCTCTTTTTCGAATTGCCAGGTAACAACATGCCTGCCCTGGCACAGAGAGGGTACCAGACACGCATCTCTCCTGAAGTTGTTTTTCCCGGTAAAAATACACCCATTGCCAATGCTTGCCACTGGATACAAGAACACCTATCTGAAGACAATGTCATCGCAGCACCCTGGAGTTACGGACACATGCTCAACGGACTCGGTGGTGTCAAAACAATCATTGACCCAGACCATTTCATCTTACACCGAATACAACTCTATGAAAAGCACGTTTCTAACGCAACCACCGAACGCGAAGCATTAGAGTTTCTCAAAACACACAATGTGACACACCTCCTCCTGACAGAAGAAGATGTCTTATTCACAGCAGATGAAAAACACAGCGCGGTACCCAATATGATGCCGCTTATCCCACACACACAGATCGGGACTCCGCACTACCGCATGAGACCTGCATTCAAGAACAGTGCTATCAACTTTGTGGAGATAGACTTTCATCACACGCCAGCAGACGCGTCAGCACACCTCAAAAACGGTAAAACCGTCCAACTCGGATATGTTACCACAAATGGCAGTTCTCAGACTTCACATGCGGAACAGGATCACGAACCCAACACTGTCCAGGAGAATAGAGAGGAAACTACAGAAAAAAACGGTGGAATACTACACTTCTTCGATCAAAAAACACATCAAGAAGCCATACATTACCTCTCACCGCAGCGTTGGAACAGTCTTGCTATCAAGTTATTCTTCCGAAATCAACACAGTGGTGGGTTTAGACAGGTATATCCACAAAAACAGACAGCAGATGCTAAATTTAAAATCTGGGAGATACATTATCCACCCGATATAAAAGAAAATACGAAATACCTTGAAAAGTCTCCACAGAATAAAGACCAAAAGAAATGATGCGGGTATTCAAACGCTGCTGCCTCATCGCAGTTTTCCTCATCAGTGCACTTGCGATCACCAACGTTGGACGACAACGGATTGTGATGCAAACCCCAGAAAAAATATACATCGTACCTAAAATAGAGTCGAAAAAATATGTCAAAAAAAATACAAAACTCTATGAACACCTCTTACCCGAACCGATTGACCATCAGGAAGTATTCTATAACACCATCATTGAGAATAACATCTTTGCACCCCTCGGATACAAACCCCCAATAAGAACACCCAGTTATAGACTCATCGGGACACAGATACCTAACGGCAGAGAAATTGAAGCGACTGCTATATTACAAGAGACCACAGGACAGAAAAGGGTACATATCGCTAACATCGGCACCAAAATTGATGAAGAAACTATTATCATGGATATACAAGAAAAACAGGTTATACTCAAAAAAGGAAAACGCAGGATTTCGCTGAGGATGAACACAAGCATTTTCTTAAAGTAGCAACAACACTATGATGGCAAACATCATTACACTGACCCGATTATTTCTCACATTTCTTATCATCACTTGCTTCGGTAAAAACATAACCATAGATATAGCGGCGATTGTTACCATCGCACTTATTTTCATATTGGATGCTGTAGATGGGTATGTGGCTCGCAGGACGCACACCACATCATTATTTGGTGCCGTGTTCGATATTGCAGCGGATAGGATCATTGAAAATGTGTTTTGGATTTACTTTGCAGTCAACGATATTATCCACTTCTGGATGCCTATCGTTGTGCTCACACGCGGGTTCACAACGGACGCAATACGTAGTTTCGCAATCAGCGATGACAACACACCTTTTGAAATGACGACAAGAAGGTGGACACGTGCATTAACAAGTTCTCGCATCTCACGTTTTATATCCGGTGCCTCCAAAATGTGTGCTTTCTGTGCGATGGCTGTCTTAAGCATGCTACAGAGCTATGAACTCTTTCCACAACACTTAGAAACAATTCAGACAGGAACACATATCCTGGCAACAACAGCTGTCGTTATCTGTCTCCTTCGCGGCGTACCGGTGCTGATGGATGGGACAACACACATCCAACTTGCACCAAAACACGACATATCTTCTTGATAGATACCATTTTTCGTCGCTTGGACCTTTCAACTTCTGCACTGCTATCAGAAACTTCTGGTGACAAAAACTTTACACACCCCTGACAATAAAATTAACTTGACAATATCACACGAGTAAAATACAATCATGACTTACGCAAAAAACTTGAATTAACAACGAATTAAACGAATATCGCAAAGAACGGGCAATGAATTGTCCTACTACAAACGCTATAACTTCTGATTACGAGCAAAATGTGTAAGTCCTAACAATATTAATCCATACAGACATATACAAACATTAGGAGGACAACCCCAGAGATATGAAGCAGTTATTATTTGTACTTATAACGTTCACATGCATTGTATCCCACATTCAAGCTGAAGAGATCACCTACAGCGAACACATTGCACCTATTATACAGAAACAGTGTCAATCTTGTCATCGTCAAGGTGAAGTTGCGCCTTTCTCACTTGCGGACTATAGTGATGCGAAAGCTTGGGCAACTGAAATCACAGAATACACGAAAGCGCGCCTGATGCCGCCTTGGAAACCAGCACACGGATATGGTGACTTTAAGAATGAACGGAGATTGACAGATAAACAGATACAGATGATAGCGGATTGGGCAGCTGCTGGTGCTCCCGCAGGAGACCTATCCCAAACGCCTCCTAATCCAAAGTTTCATCAAGGATGGGCTCTCGGAGAACCTGACCATATCGTTGAAATGTCGGTAGAATACGAAATTGAACCGGAAGGTGAAGACGAATACAGACACTTTATCATACCGACAAACTTTGAAACGGACATATACGTTCAAGCAGTAGATGTACAACCAGGTAACCGGAAAACTGTCCATCACGTCATTATCTATCTTGACACTGAAGGGGAAGCGCGAAAATTGGATGCACAAGACCCAAAACCGGGATACCTCACACAAGGCACTAGTCCAGGTTTTGATCCTGTAGGGACACTGGGGGGATGGGCACCCGGATTACAACCTTATGTCTTACCGGAAGGTATCGGATATCAACTACCTAAAGGTGCTGACATTGTTCTACAGGTACACTACTATCGCACGGGACATACGGAGCGAGACCAATCCAGAGTGGGACTGTATTTCTCTAAAACAGAAAAGACAGCGAAGTTACACATCGGATCCGCAATCAACACAAAATTCATCATCCCTGCTGGTGAGAAGGAATATGCTGTCAGTGCCACTAAACAAGTCAAGAAGGACAGTTACTTATTAGCGACAATGCCACATATGCATCTACTGGGGCGCGATATGCGCATCATCGCTCACCCACCTACGGGGAAACCTATTGACCTTATATGGATTCAGGATTGGGATTTCAATTGGCAAGACATTTATTACTATAGCCAACCGATATTTTTACCTATGGGGACACGTATCTCACTTCTTGCACATTATGACAACTCTGTAGCCAACCCAGCCAACCCTCATAATCCACCGATTCCTGTTGGTTGGGGAGATAAAACGACAGATGAAATGTGTATCGGTTTTCTATATTTTGTTGATGCGACAAAGTATCAACCGAAGGAATGATGGTAAATATCAATCATGTTCCGCTTTCTGTCCAACAAAATAGACTGCAGACGCTAAGACGTGTGCATGCGGATGCAACATTAATAGAAAATCCAACCAGACCAGCGGGAACGTCAACCATCCTACCAAGAGCGAAATCGCCTTGGCTATCAATAGGCTGCCAAACGAACACACGAGTCCGACATACTCCCGTAATATCCAATGTAAGGCTACAGTGGGTCCCGCACATGCCCCACCTTCTGTCTTCTTGAATTCAGAGAATAGAACAGAAAAACCTGTAGTCGTCCAACGTTGATAATCGTGAGGAGATGCATGATAACCTTGTAGAAAAGGCACGGCTGCACATACATATCCGCCAGGTTTTATGACCCGGTAAATCTCCGCCACGACCCGTTTCGGATTTTTCACATGTTCCAACACTGCCTCAGATATAACTGCATCAAAGACCGCGTCTGCAAACGGTAAATTGTGTCCATCGGCAACAATATCTACCATGGGTGTGTGCTCAATTTCAAGATTAACGACATTGGGGGCGCGACGTTGTGCACCTGAACCAAGATCCAGAATTCTTGCCTCCGTTCCCAAATTGTGAATTACGCTTTTAACAGCACGATTCCAACGTGGTGCGGGATAAGGACATCCCATCAATGGTGTTAAAAAACGGTGTTGGCGTAACCGACGCTTAATACGATCAACCATAGAGTAATACCATTTCTTTTCATTTTCACTCATTACCGGTTGTTAGAAATAAGATGAAGAACGGCACAAACTATAAGTTTATGCTACAATTTAAAACAGAAACGGGATCAGAAAACTGACCCCGTCATTTAGAGTTTTGTTTAATTCTGAGGCAACTTTATATTCGCCTCATCTGCCGCTTGTGCTAAGTCTCTAACAATACGCATCGTCAATTGAGTCAGTTTCCGTGAATATTCTGCGTCCGAGATGCCCCGGTATCGCGAAGGGTGTGAAGATCCGAGTCTATCATTTGCGATTGTCAATGCGCTTGTAACCAGTGGTAATGCAACCTCAAGCGTCTCCTCAGGTATAGACAGTTCAATAGGATCAGAAAGAACCATATCCTGATTATTATTCTCACCTGTTAATAGTTGTTCACGGTTTTCAACAATTGCGTCCAACACCTGTTTTGCGGCGATCTGTTGAGCCCCTTTTTTAGCACCTGGGATGGCTTCGTTTGTCTCGTGAACCCTATCGCCATAATAAACAGTAACTTTCCATTTCGGTGCGTCTGGTGTGCCGTATTGTGTTTCAGTGAATCGAGGTTGACCCAATCCGCGTTCCTGACAGTATTGAATCAAAAGTCCTTTATAGTTTCCATCTACCTCTACAACATCCTGAACAAGCATAGACCTCCTCCTTACAATCTATCGGCTATGATCGTAGCGGGGACGATATTCGGTTGTGCGCGGTTTTACCTTCCGTTGTCGTTTTAGTTCAATCCGTCTGCGCTTTTCGCTTGGTTTTTCATAAAAACTGCGTTTTTTATTTCTGTGACGACTCCCGCTTTACCGCACATCTTCTTAAAACGAGCAAGTGCTCTATCAAAAGACTCACCTGCATCTACCGTAACTTCTACTTGAACCATGTTTATAATCCTCCTATGTTAAATATAATTACGTCTTTAGTATACCATATCTTTGCATGGAATGTCAATTAATTAATGGATAATAAATGGGAATTATGACGATCATTACATCTTGACAATATAGTCAGAATACGGTAACATAGATCGCAAAAACGTTGGGAGAATACATATCTACGAAATACTCATACTCTGTTTTGGCACATGGCTTACGGGTGTCAGTAAAGCAGGATTCGGTGGTGGTATTGGTATGATAGTGGTGCCGCTGTTTGCACAGTTTCGACCTGCGCGTAACGTTGTCGCTCTGATGCTTCCATTGATCTTTTCTACAGATGTCATCTCACTCGGACACTACTGGAAGCAGTGGCATCGTAAAAGTGTGTGGCAACTGATACCGGGTACTGTCATCGGTATCGTACTTGCAAGTTTCATCTTAAAGGACATTTCAGATGACCATTTGAAAAAGGTCATCGGTGGAATTGCTTGTTTATTTGCGGTATTAGAATTCGTAAGGTCTAAACGGATACGACAGCAAAATCCAGATACAGAGACAAGAGACAAGAGACAATCCAATTCGTTACCCGACCTACATAAATAACAACAGTTACATAAACCTACTCACCACGGAGAAACATAATGACATTAAAATGGGGTGTCCTCGGTGCAGGAAGTGTTGCTCAGCGACGTGCAATGCCCGCTATTCATAAGGCGGACGGTGCAGAATTACATGCACTCTTTTCAAGAGATGCAGCACGCGCCAAAAATCTCGCTACAGAACATAATGCAACAAAAGCTTACAGCAACGTTGACGAGTTACTCAACGACACCGAACTTGATGCAATCTATATCTCAACACCTGTGAACCTTCACTGTGAACAGACCATCGCTTCCGCAGAACGTGGACTCCATGTCCTTTGTGATAAACCCATGGCACTCACACCGCAAGAATGTCAAAAGATGATAGACGCATGTAACGCTAACAGTGTGCATCTACAGGTCTGTTTTCTTTTCAGGTTCCACTCATGTTTTCAGCAGATCAAGTCGTGGGTCGACGACAATCGTTTTGGTCAGATAGTCCACGGAAGGATGCCTTTCCTTAAAAAATATCTATTAAGTGCAGATGAATGGCGTGCACAACCTGACAAAGGAGGTGGTGGGTGTTTAATGGACTTAGGACCGCATAGTGTTGATATGCTACGATACTTTATCGGTGAGGTCACAGAAATCTCGGCATTTTGTGATACTGCAATACATAACTATAAAGTGGAGGAGACTGGCGGCATCCTGATGCGGTTTCAAAATGGCGCGCAAGGGTTCACTGACCTGAGTTTCTCTGTGGCACAGTGCGACATTGTTCTTGAACTCTATGGTACTGAAGGTGCCGTAATTGTGTTAAACGATGACGGATGGAAAATACACACAAACATTGATGGTGAAAAGCGGGTCATCACATCACAATTCGAAGACCTATATCAACACCAGTTTGAGCATTTTACAGAATGTGTAACAATAGGTTTAGCACCACTTGCAAGTGGAGACGATGGATTAAAGGCAAACACCGTATTAGCCGCAGCTTATGAATCCGCAAAATCAGGTAAAGTCGTTGTCTGTGCATAGTTCTGCATAGATCATCGTATAATACCATTGTATTATGAATGTCAAACTACGTCCTGCGGTCTATTTCCTCATACCATTCCTGATCGGTATCATCACGGGAAACTACACGTCTATCCCAGTGTTCTGGTTCTGGTTATCCATATTGATCTGTCTCATAGGGAGTGTGGTTGTACGGAACCGGAAAAGATATCTGTGTTATATCCTGCTTCATATCGCTATCTTTACATGTGGTATGCTGAGATTGGAGATTGCAACCGTCCCTTCAATCCCACATCATATCTATGACCAACCTATTAGTTTCACTGGTAAGACAACCTATCAACCTGAACGTGGAGAGGTATGGGAGGCATGCTATGCTATAGGTCAGGTACAACTTTTGGCTGATCCATCCCAAATGGTGTCAACAAAGGTATTGATTAGGTTTGACGAACCCATTCCGCTACGATATGGTAGAAAGATTACGTTAACAGGTGTGTTATATCAACCTGATACGAAACGAAATCCTGGTGGTTTTGATTATCGTGCCTATCTTTCACGACAAAATGTGTCTGGTATTATTTCTCACCAAGGACTGTTTCGCTTAGGTGAACAGTCAGGTTTTCCGCATTTACGTTGGATAGAAGTTTTACGTCTGCGAACCGAACGGACTATTGATGATGCTTATGTCAGTTTTAAAGAACCTTCAACTGAAAATACTCCTATGAATGGATTGCATGCACAGTTGTTAAAGGGAATACTTCTCGGTAAACGGGGAGATGTGCCAACAGAAACTTTGGATATGTTTCGCAATAGTGGCACTTTCCATGTGTTAGCGGTGTCAGGTTTGCATGTAGGACTTGTTGCAATGTTTTGCTTCGTTGCTTTTTCAAAGTTTCGCATTCCAATGCTGACGTTCCGTATTCCACCAAAGATCGTTTCATTGTTAACGATTGTAGCGATTATCATCTATGCATGTTTGGTCGGTTTCCGTCCTTCTGTTTTTCGCGCTGCGCTTATGGCGAGTCTATATCTGTTCGCCAGAATCATTGACCGTGATGCTGATATCTACAACCTACTTGCAGTTGCAGCTTTGGCACTACTCCTGATAAATCCAACACAAGTGTGGGATGTCGGTTTTCAATTATCGTTTACTGCTGTCATTGCCATCGTCTATTTTGTTCCTAAAATGGAGAATCCGATACGGAAACTGTGGGAAATCCCAGAAGATGATAAATCAAGCAGGTTGACGAGATATAGGAAATCGACTTTGAAATGGTTAGTCTTATCCTATCTTGTGACATTCGCAGCGCAAATTGGCACGACACCCCTTATCGCTTATCACTTTTATCGCGGATATCCGCTTGGTATTATCGTAGGTCCCTTTGCTGTTGGACTGGTTTCGCTCATCGTTGGTGTAGGTATGACATCTGTCATAGTCGGATTTATCTTTTTGCCGCTTGCCAAAATCTTGGCGGTCGTGAATCACACGATAATATTCATCTTCCTAAAACTCATCGGCATATTTGGACAGGAGTGGGGTATCATGACAATATCACCACCGACTTTAGGACTCGTCGCTGTCTATATAACCTTGATTTTAGGTATTACGCACTGGCGTTTCGTCTATCAACAGTGGAAAACTGCAAGCCTTATCGGACTATCGGTCATTGCGATGTGGGTTTGGGATAGTGGGTTCCATGAACAGGGTCGTCTCTTAGAGGTGGTTACGCTTGATGTTGGACAGGGGGATGCAGCTATTGTCCGATTCCCTGATAGGACGACGATGCTAATTGATGGGGGTATCCAGCGGTCATATTATGATGTAAAAAGGCAAAGACAGATGGAATACGATGTAGGTGAAAGGATTATTGAACCTTATCTCAATTCCAATGGCATACGAGAATTGGATTTAGTGGTGCTTTCACACCCCGATATTGACCACGGTGGCGGTTTGGGCTATATTCTCCACAACTATAGGGTTAAACGGGTTATCGGGATCGCGGACATGCAACTGGATTCGCAAACCCATCGGCATCTTCGCAGCATCGCAAATGAACGCGACATCCCTTATTCATTTCCCTATGCGGGTGAAATAGATTTAACCGGAACTGCCACACTTAACCTGCTACATCCGATTGACGCTGCGTCTATTGATCTGATGGACGATAACAAGAACGCTGATTCACTTGTGATAAAGCTCAGTTATGGTGAAGTAGACATTCTGTTCACTGGTGATATAGAGGCTGAGGGTGAAGATTTGTTAATCACATCACAACAAGATTTGCGATCAGAGATTCTGAAGGTGCCGCATCACGGTAGTCGTACGTCAAGCAGTGCACAGTTCATAGATGCAGTTCGACCGCGTTTTGCTATCTATTCACTTGGACAGAGGAATCAGTTTCAATTGCCGCATCCTGAAGTCGTGGAAAGGTATAGAGAACGAGATTGTAAGCAATTACGGACAGATCAATTGGGTGCGATTACGGTGAAAAGTGATGGGAAGCGATGTTGGTTTCGGTATGTAGTACAACAGGAATTCTTGGTGAATGTCAAGTAATTATGATACCGTGGGGGTGTGAAGTTTTTGGCATGAAAATGAATAGAGTTGTTGCATAGAATGTATCAAAATGGTATCCTAACCTAATATTTATGAACCTATTTTAGGAGAGAATACCAATGTCAAGTATATCATTAAGTGTGTGTGAAAACAACGATTGCCAAGATGTATTTGACCATGCAAATCAGTAGTTGACACAATCGCATGATTACGATAAAATAAGAGAAAGTAGAATGTGATGAAATTTAGTTAAGGAATGTTTATAGAGGAGAGTTAGAATGGCAGACAACATTTTCCCACCATCGGAAACATCATATCCAATAGAGAACGCGCACGTCAACAGTTTAGAAGCATATCAAGAATTGTATGCTGAATCGGTTAAAGACCCAGACACATTTTGGGCACAGATCGCTGAGCGGTTGACGTGGTATCAGAAGTGGCATACTGTGAGTGACTACGATTTTGTCAATGCACAGATTAAATGGTTTGAAGGTGGAACACTTAACGCTTGCTATAACTGTGTTGATAGGCACGTTGAAAACGGACATGGCGCGAAAACGGCAATAATTTGGGAAGGAAATGACCCTCAGGAAGATCAGCACTATACCTTCAGCGAGCTTCTTGTGGAGGTAAAAAAGTTTTCCAATGTACTGAAATCTAACGGTATCGTAAAAGGTGATCGTGTCTGTATCTATTTACAGATGATCCCGGAATTAGCGGTCGCAATGTTGGCTTGTGCAAGAATTGGTGCGATTCACTCTATCGTTTTTGGTGCATTCTCCGCTGAATCACTTCGGGATAGAATTAATGACTCCGAATGTAAAATGTTAATCACACAAGATACTGCACTGCGGGGTGCAAGAAGCGATATTCCAATGAAAGCCAACGCTGATGCGGCAGTCGTTGAATGTCCTTCAATTGAGTCTGTTGTCGTTGTAAAACGGACAGGTGATGCAGTTGAATTTGATTCTTCACGTGATGTATGGTGGCACGAAGTTATGGCTGACGCTGGGACAGAATGTGAACCTGAGAAGATGAACGCTGAGGATCCGCTCTTTATACTCTACACATCGGGTTCTACAGGTAAACCGAAGGGTGTTCTCCATACGACTAGTGGGTATCTCGTCTATACATCGTATACACATCAACAGATTTTTGATTATCATGAAGGGGATGTTTACTGGTGCACGGCAGATATTGGGTGGATTACGGGTCATTCATATATCATATACGGTCCGCTTGCTAATCGTGCGATCACTGTGATGTTTGAAGGTGTGCCGAACTATCCTGATTATGGTCGCTTCTGGCAGGTGGTAGAGAAACACAAAATCAACCTATTCTACACTGCACCTACTGCCTTACGTGCATTGATGAAAGAAGGCGATACATGGGTAGAAAAATATGATAGGTCTACACTCAGACTCTTAGGCACTGTTGGTGAACCGATAAAAGAACCGGAATGGTTGTGGTATTATAACGTTGTTGGAGAGAAACGTTGTCCGATTGTTGATACATGGTGGCAGACTGAAACGGGTGGTATTCTGATTACGCCTCTCCCCGCAGCGACCACGTTGAAACCTGGTTCTGCTACCTTCCCATTTTTTGGTATTGAACCGGTGATCTTAGATGAGGAAGGAAATGAGGTGGAAGGTAATCCGGCTACTGGTTATCTCTGTATTAAACGTGCATGGCCCGGTATTATGCGCACTGTCTATGGTGACCATGAACGTTTCATTGATGTCTATTTCAAGAGGTTTCCGGGTTATTACATGACAGGGGACGGTGTTTTGCGAGATGAGGATGGCTATTACTGGATCACAGGACGCGTAGATGATGTCTTGAATGTCTCAGGACATAGATTGGGCACGGCAGAAGTTGAAGGGGCAATTGGACAGCATGCCGCGGTTGCAGAAGCTGCGGTTGTCGGGTATCCACACGATATTAAAGGTCAGGGTATCTATGCTTACGTAACACTTATGACAGGTGAAACTGCTTCAGAGGATGTAGAAACGGGTATAAAACAAGCTGTCAGACAACATATTGGACCTATTGCAACACCTGACAAAATCCAATTTACACCGGCTTTACCGAAGACGCGTTCGGGTAAAATCATGCGGCGGATATTACGGAACATTGCAGAGGGTGACGTGTCGGATCTCGGTGATACGTCTACACTTGCTGATCCATCCGTTGTTGATGCCTTAGTTGAAGGTAGACAGTAAAGTAAATAGTGGCATAGCAGCACATCAATGAATTGGAAATTTTGTGGGGGACATTTTGTGGTTTCATCTCGAAAAATAGTTGAAGTACTCAAACAACAGAATATTACACATGCAATTGGTGTTCCGGATAACGGTAGCGCACAGATATATGAACGTTTGCGTAAAGAGTCGGATATTGAAGTCATCACTGTAAGCCGCGAAGGTGAAGCATTTGCTGTTGCTGCGGGGTTGTTTGTCGGTGGCAAAAAACCTGTGATTATTATACAGAATACCGGTTTCCTTGAATCGGGTGACGCATTTCGCGGTACTGTTTACAACATGAAAATACCGGTTGTTGTGTTTATCGGATATCGTGGATTTCACAATCGAGATGAGCATGGAAAATGGGTTGACTCAGTAACAACTTTCTTGGAACCGACACTCAAAGCGTGGTCTCTACCCTACAAGATGTTAGCATCTGACACAGATATAACGTTTATTGATTGGGCATTTCAAAAGAGCACAGAAACGTCCTTACCTTCTGCGGTGCTTCTCATCGGTCATGCAAAGTAGTTTGAGAATTGTTTTTAGTAGAATTTGGAGTAAATATAATGCTTAGTGTTGAGCAAGCACGTCAACAGATGTTAGACACAATAGGTGTCTTACCAACAGAACAGAAAGAGATACTTGAATGTTCAGGTTATGTCCTTGCAGAGGGCCTGTATGCCTCTGAGAATATTCCCCCGTTTGATAATTCAGCGGTGGATGGGTTTGCTGTTATATCATCGGATGTAAAGGATGCCTCTAAAGAGAATCCAATTGATCTATCGGTAGTTGAAACTATCGCTGCGGGATATGCCCCAGAAAAAAAGGTATCACCCGGGAGTGCGGCACGTATCATGACAGGTGCAATGATGCCAGACGGTGCGGACGCAGTCGTTATGCAGGAGGTAACCGAATTCGATGGCGATACAGTAGAGATCTTTGAAAGTGTTGATAAATCTGAAAACGTACGCTTCACGGGTGAAAGTGTCAAGGTGAAAGATTGTGTCATGTTAAATGGAAAGATCCTGCGTCCATCTGAAATATCCATGATGGCATCGCTCAATTGTGCGACGGTAGCAGTGTATCGTAAACCCGTAGTAGCAATTGTCTCAACGGGTGATGAACTCACGCCTATTGGAGAAACATTGAAACCGGGTAAGATACGCGATAGCAATCGTTACGGTCTCTACGCACAGGTTCAAAATGCTGGTGGGATTCCTATAGATATGGGTATTGCCCCCGACGATGAAGATGAGACTGAACGTATTTTTTTGAAATCCCTCTCTCATGCGGATGCTTTGATAACAAGTGGTGGGGTTTCTGTCGGTGAACACGATGTTGTTAGAAATGTCTTGACAAAGTTAGGTCAGATGCACTTTTGGCGGGTTGCAATGAAACCGGGTAAACCGCAAGTCTACGGTTTTATTGATGACAAACCCATTTTTGGTTTACCTGGCAATCCTGTGTCATCGCTTGTTGTTTTTGAGTTGTTTGTTCGTCCAGCACTTTTGAAAATGGCTGGACACACCGAACTTTTACGTCCGATCTTTGAAGCGGTTCTCAGGACTGATGTTATGAACAGCGATGGACGTGTGAATTATATGCGGGCTATTATCTCCAAAGAGAATGGTGAATACCTTGTGCAAACGACGGGTCCTCAAGGATCGGGAATACTTCATTCCCTTGTGTTAGCAAACGGTCTTATCACAATTCCTGCAGGTGTAACGTTAAGTGCAGGAGAAAGGGTAGAAGCGCAGTTTCTTAACTAACGATTTGTGTTAGTGAACCATGAAGGTTTCCGCTTAGGATCCAGCAGAATGCGCGTTTGGCATTCTGCATTGATACGGAAATCGTACCTACCGGTCTGGGGGTATTACGAGTTTCGCATTTTCCTTAAATTGACGCATAAGGTGTGGTTAACGAACTGCACCTTATGCGTTTGGGATCTATGCATTTGGTATTTCAACCGGCAAATCCAGCCGGTCTCCCCATTCTTTCCATGAGCCGATGTAATTACTTACATTCGGATAACCTAATAAGCGTAACGCTAAGTAGGTTTGGGAAGAACGGTATCCTCCCTGTCAGTAACACATGATCTGCTTTTCTGGTGTGATGCCGACAGGTTCATACAATTCCCGGAGTTCATGTGCTGTTTTAAAGGTACCGTTCTCGTCAAGATTGTCGAGCCACTCAATATGTATAGAACCGGGGATTGCACCTGCGCGTTCAGCCCGAGTTACTCTTCCGTAGTGTTCATCCTCAGTGCGTGTATCCAATCGAATGAAGTTGTCCTGATTCAATTGTTCGTGAATTGAATCAGCACTGAGATGTAGATGTCTCTGCGGTTCCCCCGTGAAGGGTGTAACTGCAGGTGGTATAACCCCTTCTGTACTTACCGGTCCGTCCGTGGCTAGCCATGCTTTGTAACCGCCATCTAGTAGACGCGTCTTCATAAGTCCGAGATACTCACAGAACCAGAGTCCGCGGGATGCACGTGTTCCCGATATATCCTCATACCAGATGATTGTCTTTGTAGGATCAATGCCTCGTTGTTGAAACAGATATGCTATCATCCACATAAAGGCGTCAAACATTTCTTGTGTTGTATTGATAATGCTTAATCCGAATAGATCCAAATGTAATGCCCCCGGAATATGTCCGTTCATATACTCATGTGTTGGACGCGTATCAACAATGCAGTTATTTTCATCATCAAGGTTGTTCCTTAATTCGTCAACTGTGATAACGAGTTGGGGATTCTCAAAACCCTTGTCCATATTAATTCAATTTCCTTTCCGGTAGTAATTCATCTACCTTTTTTAACGATGATCTTGTTGGAGAGACGGGTGTCAATGCTTGGATGACTGCTTGGGATCAGTTCTGGCCTTTTGTCTGAATATAGTGAAACCTAAAATTATCTTGACACTTCTTGGAACGGCGGGCAATGAATTGCTACGGGCTGGATATTAAAAAATGGGCCAACCCGTATGAGCAAGTATATGTAAACGAAAAAGTGTATATTTAATTCTAAGTTTTACCATAATTTGTCGGTCATAGAATTGATTAGGATTCTTTCATGATGTCGAGTTGATCGCCTACTGCGTCTTTGCGCTCTAAGAGTTCAACTTCATACCCATCCGGGTCTGTGATGAAAGCCATTTTCATTCCGCCGGTAGTAAATTGTTTTCGCCATTCGTCGGGCCAAATCTCCAATCCTGCTTTCTCCAAAACATTGCAGAATTCCACAAGGTCTGGAACACCAATAGCAAAATGCATTAGGTCTTCCTGAACCTGAAGGTCGTAATCGGGTGAGTAAGTTAGTTCCAAGGTATGCGCGTTACCTGGGAGTTCAAGGTGGACGATCTGGTTACCGGCTGGTGATTTATCACTGCGACTCTTGACTTTAAAACCCAGATGATCGCAATACCAATTGATAGAATTATCAAGATCGCTGACGCGGACACGTGTATGTAGAAAAACAGCCATGTATGTCTCCTAGTGTATGAAATTGTTAATACCTATAATAACATAAGTTGCCATCTTGTAGCACAATGTGTTAGATTGTGCCTTTGTAGCGCAAACTAGCAGTTTGCGCTACAAAGAACCTATAGGTATCAACTTCGGTTATAATAGAAAGATGATAGCGTACACATGAATTGTTATCAAGGAATTAAGTCGTCTTGAAAATTCACGATTTCGCTTAACAATAGTTAGCCTTCAGCTCGGAGTTGTATTAATTTGTTGATGGCGTGAATATAAGCTTTTGCGCTCGCTTCAATGATGTCAGTACTTGCACCGTTTCCAGTGATGATCTTACCGTTGTCCTGTACCTTTAGCATGACCTCACCAATTGCATCCTCGCCTTCAGTTACGGAACGGATCTGGTAGTCGATGAGGTTAAGGTTGATCTTTACGATTTGGTTAATTGCCTTGAATGCAGCATCAACAGGACCTTCCCCTGTAGAAGCGTTTTCTATTAACCCATCTTCAGTTTTGATACCGACGGTGGTTGTAGATGCGATTTTTGTTCCGCTGACAATTTGGATATAATTGAGTTCATAAGTTGTTGGAACATAACGTATCTCATCGATCATAATAGCTTCTAGGTCAGCATCATGGATTGCTTTTTTCTTATCAGCGACTTGGAGGAATCTCTCATAGACCTTCTCTACTTGTTCTTTATCCAATTCATAGCCGAGTTCGTTTAGTTTATGTTTCAGTGCGTTTCGTCCGGAGCGTGGACTGAGAATTATCTGGCTCTCTTTCCAACCGATCTCTATTGGGTCGATAATTTCAAATGTCACGCGTGATTTTATGATACCGTCTTGATGAATTCCGGAGCTGTGTGCAAATGCGTTTTCTCCCACAATAGCCTTATTAGGTTGGACCGGAATTCCCATTGTGCGACTAACCCGTTTGCTAATAGGAACAATTTCTTTCGTGTTTATATCCGTATAGTATCTTTTAAAGTAATCGCGTCGTGTTCGTATAACCATTACGACTTCTTCGAGTGAAGTATTACCTGCGCGTTCTCCGAGTCCATTAATTGTGCATTCGACTTGTCGTGCGCCTTTTTCTATTGCGGCGATGCTGTTTGCTACTGCCAACCCTAAATCGTTGTGGCAGTGTACACTTATAAACGCGTCATCAATATTTGCTACATTTTGCATGATTCCCGTGATGAGATTGCTAAATTCTGTTGGTACTGTCCACCCGACAGTTTCAGGTATGTTTACGACAGTTGCACCTGCATCAATAGTTGCTTCTACAACTTTATATAGATATGACAACTCGGTACGTCCGGCATCCATTGGTGAGAATTCTACAGTTGCATCAGGATGGTCTGTACAGAGACTTTTTGCATAAGTTACTGCATCAACAGCCATGTCCAATGTGCGTTCAGGTGTCGTTCTTGTAATTCTTTCCATGTGGATATTGGAAGTGCCTACAAAAGTGTGAATGCGTGCTCGGTGTGCGTTTTTAATAGCCTTCCATGCTGCCGTAATGTCCTTTTCCACAACGCGTGAAAGTGCACAGATTTCGGGTCCTTCTATTTCGTGTGATATTCTTTCAACAGCATCAAAATCACCTGGAGAAGAAATTGGGAAACCGGCTTCGATTACATCAACGTTTAGTTTCGCAAGGTGTTTAGCGATCTCTAATTTCTCTTCAATACCGAGTGCAGCACCGGGTGTCTGTTCAGCGTCTCGGAGTGTTGTATCAAAAATATAGATCTTTTCCTGTTTTGCTTTGAAGTCATCCACCATTTTATCCTCCTATAAGTTTAGGTGTATCTTGAAAAGTAGTATGGTATATTCAATTCATTTCTTCTAAAGGGCAAGTAGGTATGTAATCTTGAGTTATAATTCACGTCCTACAGCGATTGCGATTGGTTTTATTTCTTGCATGAGTTTTTCAAATTGTTCAGGAAAGAGTGATTGTGCTCCGTCTCCTGTCATTGAATGGTCAGGATCATGATGAACTTCTAACAATAATCCATCTGCACCTGATGCTACGGATGCCTTTGTCATATCACTTACGATGCTTCTGATTCCTGTTCCATGGCTGGGATCAACAACAATAGGTAGATGGCTTAATTGATGGACTATTGGAACAGCATTGAGATCAAGCGTGTTGCGTGTATGTGTTTCAAATGTTCTAATTCCGCGTTCACATAAGATGACATCAGAATTTCCTTCGGATAGGATATATTCGGCGGCGAGTAACCATTCTTCAATTGTTGAAGCTAATCCTCGTTTGAGTATGACAGGTTTTTGTGCTCTGCCTACTTCACGTAATAGACAGAAGTTTGTCATATTACGTGTTCCGAGTTGAAAGATATCTGTATGGTCACCTACGATTTCGACTTCACTTGGTGTCATTACCTCGGTTGCGATTCCTAATCCTGTTTCCTGTTTTGCGGTGGCGAGCATTTTGAGTGCGTCTAATCCGTAACCTTGGAAACTGTATGGGCCGGTTCTGGGTTTAAATGCGCCACCTCTAATAAAAGTTGCGCCAGCATTTTTTACGTGTTTTGCGATGGTAACAATCTGTTCAGTGCTCTCAACTGCACAAGGACCTGCTATAACCGCAAGTTTTCGTCCCCCGATCTTCGTTCCGTTGACCGCAATGATGGTGGGTTCTTCCCGAAACTGTCGGCTTGCTAATTTATATGGTGCCGTGATAGGCATCGTTTTTTCGACACCGGACATCGATCCTATTGGCATATCTCCAAGCAATGTTTTATCTCCTATAACACCTATGACGGTGCGTTGTTCACCCATCGAAATCTGTGCTTTCAACCCCACGCCTTCAACTCTTTTGACTATCTTATCAATTTGATCAGGCGTTGCATCCGGTTTGGTGACAATAACCATAATTTAAAAAAACCTCCGAAAAGACTGAATTAGTCAACACGATTATTATAAAAAAAACAACCCAACACCGAAGCTTTTCGACGTTGGGGGTGAAACTTGAAATCCATTGTAACTTGTGTCTTGCTTTTAGCCTTCTTTTAGGCTATCACTACCTACCCCCGCAGTGCGTAAACGGGTATAATAAGGTCGTAAAATATGCCCAAAAGTATAAAACGTAATCCCGTGAATCTATCCGGCTGGACTGGGATACATTCTTGTGTGCTGTCATGTAGGCAATGTTTTCAAGTTTTTTCATCTATGAATTCCTGATTTTTTTTTTTGGCCTAAATACCTGAGTTGGCAGTATAAACTGTAATTAGTAGATAAAACGTGATATAGGAGAAAAAGTTTAATTAAACTACAGCATTAAAGTATTATATCATATAATTAGGAGTTATGTCAAATAATTTAATTAAGAAGAATGCGATGGTATCGTTTTTTACCTGCTCGTAGGAGCAAAGCCTTGTCTTTTAGTGAATTGGTATCAACAACGATTTTTATATCTTTCTGTTGTTCTTCATTAACATAAGCACCACCTTGTTCTATGAGTCTACGTGCTTCACTACGTGAGTTTGCTAAGCCGGCTTCATGAAAGAGTTGGATGATAGGTATACCTTTTTCCAGGCGGTCTTTAGATATTGTGGTAGTTGGCATTGCGTCAAGGTCTATACCTTCTCCTGCGAAAGCAGTCCGTGAAGTTTCCTGTGCTCTATCAGCCTGTTTTTTACCGTGCGCAAGTTTCGTTGCTTCGTAAGCTAGTATATTTTTTGCTTCTCTAATCTCATCGTGTTCTAATTTGCCGAGTCTTTGTACTTCTTTCATTGGCAAGAAAGTGAAAAAACCTAAGAAACGTTTGACGTCACGGTCATCGGTGTTGATCCAATATTGATAGAATTGGTATGGTGTTGTTTTATCTGGGTCTAACCATATAGTTCCACCTGCAGTTTTACCCATTTTTGCTCCACTAACGGTTGTCAGAAGTGGAAATGTTAGACCGTGCACCTTTTCACCTTCAATTCTCCTTACAAGGTCCACACCTGCAAGTATATTTCCCCATTGATCATCCCCGCCCAATTGTAGCACACAATTATGTTTCTGAAATAATCGTAGATAGTCATAAGCTTGTAAGAGTTGGTAATTAAATTCGAGGAATGAAAGTCCCATTTCGCGTTCAAGTCTTTGTCTATAACCTTCAGCACGCATCATCTCGTTGACGCGAAAATGTCTACCGATTTCACGTAGGAATTCTACATAGTTAAGTGAAAGTAGCCATTCAGCGTTGTTTAGGAATATTCCTGCTGTGTTATCTAATTGGATGTAGCGTTGTAGTTGCTTGAGTATGCGTGCGCCGTTCTTTTCGATCTGTTCAGCAGAGATCATAGGTCGCATTTCGGTTTTATCTGTCGGGTCACCGATCATGGTAGTACCGCCGCCTATTATCGCGATGGGTTTATGACCAGCATGCTGTAGATGCGCCATTGCCATAATCGGGACCAGACTACCTGCATGCAGACTATCTGCTGTTGGGTCAAATCCGACATAATATGCTATCTGTGTCTCAGTGAGTAGTCGTGATACGATTTCTTCGTTAGTACACTGTTGAACGAAACCTCGCTGTTGCAAGGTTTCAAAAACATCTGACATGGAAGTAGTCCTTTCTAACCTATTTTAAATATAATATCACAAAAGACTCAGTTTGTCAATTATACCCAGGGTTTTTCAGTTTTAAGAATTGCCAAGTTTTGGTATTGTCACTTGCCCCCATTTTTTCATGAAGTTTTCTGTGTTGGGTGTTTGGTAAAAGAAATGCTGTCCAAGTAGATGGTTTATGGTAGAATACCTCCTTTAGAATAAATATTCTTTAAGAATACAAAAAGTAGGCATTCTGATGCGTTGCACCCGAAAACGGGCGAATCCGAGAAAGATTATAGCAGGTTTCCAAAAGGTTTTCAAGCAAGTGTCGGTAAAAAAAACGAACCAACGGAACTTCTTGTTGACGCTCCTTGCGGTTTGCGTCTCAAAAACCTTTCGTATCAACGCGATCGCTTCTTGTTTACCGATAGATGTTGCGAAAGAAAAATCTAAGCAAAAAAGGTTGCTGCGTTTCCTTGACACACCCTTTCCCTGTCGGGATGTGATGCAAGCAGTGTTGGCTTATGTGACACAGGAAGTGTGGCGTTCAAAGCGTGCAAAGCAAGAAGCACTCGTTTTGATAGATGAGACCGATTTACTGGCGGGATGGAAGGCGATTGTTGCCTCGGTTCCGTTCCGCAATCGTGCGATTCCAATCTATTGGTGTATCTATAAAAACGAGGAGATTTCAAATGTAACCTATAGCAGCCACAATGAGATTATCCAAAACTTCTGTGTTGATCTGCACCAACAAGTTCTTAGAGTCGCAAGCGTTGAACCTGTGTCCGTTTTTGATCGTGGGTTTGCACGGGCACGATATGTCATCAAGTATCTTGACGATAGAGGTATCAACGTCTTGATGCGTGTTCCCCGCAACGTCAGTGTGCGTGTGGATGGAAGGTGGCGAAAACTTGACGCCTTAGAAGTAGGCGGGTATGTGAATATACTTTACCAGAAGACCGAAGCCATTCCCCTCAACCTTTATGTCGTCCGAGACGAAGCACACGATGACCCGATGTATCTGATATCCAATCGCACTATAGGCAGACAGATATACACCTACTACAAACGGAGGATGCAGATTGAACACGGGTTTAGAGACATCAAGTCGTGTTTCAACTTCAAAGACCTCGTTTTGAAAAAAGCAGAGAAACACCGTATTGAGATCCTCTTCCTGATCGTCGTCTTCGCTTATGGACTTCTGTTTATTACCTATGAGAAGGCAGCGGGCTACTGGGCGAAGGCTTATGAATCCAAACGCAAGATCTATTCAGTGATAACAATCATCAAAAAGATCATTGGCGCGTGGTGGACAAAGGAGGAACTCCTCTTATTTACGAAACAGACGTGTCTGAAAAACTTAGACTTTATCACCACATAACGACAGACTTTCTCATGCATAAACCATACAAACACAACTATAGAACAGCACAAAATAAAAATGGGGGTAAGTGACACTCCTGAAAAACACTTGACATATCTTCATAAAAGCAGGTATAATACTAATATGTCGGCGTATGATAAGATCTTTAAACATATTGCGGGGGAGTTCCCGCGAGACATAGCAGTGTTAGCACTGAAGACATCGGATGTGGAAGTCACTAATCGGTTGAACACAGAACATATCACGATTAAGACGCATCAGAGTGATATGATATATCAAGTCCGCTTACCTGATGAGGAGGCGATATTACATATAGAAGCACAAACCGACGACAGCACGTATAAACCGATGCATTTACGGATGCTTGCTTATTCAAGTGTTCTTTATTTGGAATATGAAAAGAATGTCTATTCAACGGTGCTATATTTCCGTCCTCCCGCAGGTCGAAACGATCCTGGTTTCTATGCGTATGGAAACGAAGATCGGGGCGGCGGCGTATTCCGCTATAACGTTATACGTATCTATGAGTTAGAGGGTGCAGCGTTCTTGGATCCTGCTGTTTTAGGGGTGTTACCTTTCACGGCTCTGATGGATCCGCCATCGGACATGACACGTAACGCTTGGACTGAGAAATGTATTGAGACGATACGGACAGTTGATGTTGATGTCAAGATGCGGGGGACGCTTCTGTTTGCGCTCTCGCTTTTCGGGAGTTTTGTCCAATCCACCGAACTATTTAAGGACGCTTCATTGGAGGCAATTATGCAACAATCACCTTTTTACGATCATGTGATACAACGAGGTATTGAACAAGGCGATGAACAAGGATATAGACGAGGTATTGAACAAGGTATTGAACAAGGTATTGAACAAGGTATTGAACAAGGTATTGAACAAGGTATTGAACAAGGTGAACGTAATAATACTGTTGAGAGCATTTTAGAGTTGCTCTCTATCCGTTTCACAATTGACACGACAGAAGCAATAAAGTCTGATATTGAGAGTATTGACAGTTTAGAACGTCTTAAGCAACTGCGTCGTGCTGCGGCCGAGGTGCGAGATTTTGCTGCTTTCATGCACATACTTCAGAATGGTGCAGAATATGGTAGGACAGCGTTTAAGGAGTCATCGCCATGACAGGGACAGTTATCCTTTCTTGTGCAGCATCACTGTTCTGTGCCGTAGTATCAAGTTTTTCGAATGTGTCAGCATTATAATACCGCTGTCCACATTCTTGGCAGCCCCCTACTGGGACATCCTTGATAATCACTAATTTTCCTTTGTATGTATGAATGATTGACAGTGACCTTTTTGGGATGGATGTCACCATTACAGATTCACATTCATTTGCTTTTATTATAGATGGGTTCTTATAGATTGATCCTGACTACCATCTACTTCTGAAAAACACTTGACATATCTTCATAAAAGCAGGTATAATACTGATATGTCGGCGTATGATAAGATTTTTAAACATATTGCGGGGGAGTTCCCGCGAGACATAGCAGTGTTAGCACTGAAGACATCGGAGGTGGAAGTCACTGATCGGTTGAACACAGAACATATCACGATTAAGACACATCAGAGCGATATGATATATCAAGTCCGTTTGCCGGATGAGGAGGCGATATTACATATAGAAGCACAAACCGACGACAGCACATATAAACCGATGCATTTACGGATGCTTGCTTATTCAAGTGTTCTTTATTTGGAATATGAAAAGAACGTCTATTCAACGGTGCTATATTTCCGTCCTCCCGCAGGTCGAAACGATCATGGTTTCTATGAGTATGGAAACGAAGATCGGGGCGGTGGCGTATTCCGCTATAACGTTATACGTATCTATGAGTTAGAGGGTGCAGCGTTCCTGGATCCTGCTGTTTTAGGGGTGTTACCTTTCACGGCTCTGATGGATCCGCCATCGGACATGACACGTAACGCTTGGACTGAGAAGTGTATTGAGACGATACGGACAGTTGATGTTGATGTCAAGATGCGGGGGACGCTTCTGTTTGCGCTCTCGCTTTTCGGGAGTTTTGTCCAATCCACCGAACTATTTAAGGACGCTTCATTGGAGGCAATTATGCAACAATCACCTTTTTACGAACATGTGATACAACGAGGTATTGAACAAGGCGATGAACAAGGATATAGACGAGGTATTGAACAAGGTATTGAACAAGGTATTGAACAAGGTATTGAACAAGGTATTGAACAAGGTGAACGTAATAATACTGTTGAGAGCATTTTAGAGTTGCTCTCTATCCGTTTCACAATTGACACGACAGAAGCAATAAAGTCTGATATTGAGAGTATTGACAGTTTAGAACGTCTTAAGCAACTGCGTCGTGCTGCGGCCGAGGTGCGAGATTTTGCTGCTTTCATGCATATACTTCAGAATGGTGCAGAATATGGTAGGACAGCGTTTAAGGAGTCATCGCCATGACAGAGACAGTTATCCTTTCTTGTGCAGCATCACTGTTCTGTGCCGTAGTATCAAGTTTCTCTCAGGTGTCAGCAGCATAATGCCCGCTGTCCACATTCTTGGCAGACCCCTACTGGTACATCCTTGATAATCACTAATTTTCCTTTGTATGAATGATTGAGAGTGACCTTTTTGGGATGGATGTCGCCATTACAGATTCACATTCATTTGCTTTTATTATAGATGGGTTCTTATAGATTGATCCTGACTACCATCTACTCCTGAAAAAGTCACTTACCCCCATTTTTTCATGAACGCTTCTGTGTTGGGTGTTTAGTGAAAGAAATGCTGTCCAAGTAGGTGGTTTATGGTAGAATACCTCCTTAGAAAGAATATTCTTTAAAGAATATAAAGGAGGCATTTTGATGAGAAGGCAGCGGGCTACTGGGCGAAGGCTTATGAATCCAAACGCAAGATCTATTCAGTGATAACAATCATCAAAAAGATCATTGACGCGTGGTGGACAAAGGAGGAACTCCTCTTATTTACGAAACAGACGTGTCTGAAAAACTTAGACTTTATCACCACATAAAGACAGACTTTCTCACACATAAACCATACAAACACAACAATGGAACAAAACAAAATAAAAATGGGGGTAAGTGACGCGATTCGATGATCTGAATCTGTGTCGTGCAATCCTTACCACGATTCGTATGATACCGTAATATGCGGAGCATGTTGAAGACTGCGGAATCGACGAATTCATGTGCAATCACCATCCGTTTATCCGAATTTTCGTAGTGTTGCACCTGTTTGACGAGTAGTGAAGATGATTCCTTTCCTATTAGGGACACCTTTCTGTTTGAGTAGGTAGAGGTAATAGCATATCTGCATGATGTGTGCTGTTTCCATGGATATGCCAGATTTGATGTCGTGGAGAATGCCTTGTTTGTCAACGAAGTCTATTTTGATGAGGCTGTCGATATCCCATTCTCTACGTTGTTCACGTGGATAACTTTCTTCGTGTAGGTGTTTACCGAGGTCAACTTTGTCGGATGTGTGTTCCATTTCGATGTGGTGTCGGTAGAACCAGAGTTTACGCTGGCAGATGTATAGGTAGTTTATGGCTGTGCCTGTGATGTCTGGGTGTTGTGGGTTTTGCATTTTTGTGTGCCTCCGTTGTTATGTTATGTGTTTCGGATTTGAATTATTGATCCATAACGTACAATCTGAGTCCGTTGTGTTGGCAACCAATAGGGGGGACAATATGCCCCAAAAGTTTCAATTGTTGCTACTAATGCATATTTTTCACAACCGAAAAGTTCTTGGTTAAGAGTGTCTTCTTGGTTACGAGTGTCCGTTAGGTCTCTTCGTGCAAAGACGCGGTCATAAGGTA
The DNA here is from genome assembly GCA_965208245.1 of Candidatus Poribacteria bacterium. GTDB lineage: Bacteria > Poribacteria > WGA-4E > WGA-4E > WGA-3G > MSPOR6. Next base: position 1,963,644 of record OZ242325.1, on the reverse strand, counting down.
GGTTCTTAATCAACGCTAACCTGTCATTGTTGTAGATCGGTCCAGATAATGGTTTTGTCCAAGTGGCTTTTACGTCAGGACGTTGTCTAATTTCAAAGGAAGCAATCTGTCCATACCCCAAAGTAGTTTTCTTACCAAGTCCAATCTGTTCGTTGGACGCGAAATCTAACAATTTTTCAACTCCGCTTTTATCGCCGCGAAAGAAAAAGGCGTAACTTTTGGTGAGTGGAAAATAGAGATGATTGTCAAGAGCTTTTGTTGAACCACCACCCGTCTTAAGCTCACTCTTCAGACGAATTGGACGACCAAACGGTTCGCTGACTCTTCGTCGTAAGGGAATAGAATCTACAATTTTAGGATATACTTTAAACTGTTGATTGTTAGAAGTAAACAAAGCACCAACAGGAATAAGGACATCGCCGTTTACATCAATAGGTAAACCTACTGAGCAATCATATAATGGTTTTAACCCTTTTAATGGAATTTTTCGTAACGGTAGTTCAAAGTCTATCCACATTTCTTTATGACGTAAAGCTATATTCCATTGCCAAAATAGTTTTTGGGAAAGTTCAGGATTGTCATTTAAGGCATTGTCAAGGGTAGCCCGGAAGGCGACATAACTTAAAAAACCGTCAAGTGTGGGGAGCCCGATGACAGGTGCATTTGACTTTTCGGCAGTAGTAACTGCTGATGTAGCTAAATTTAATCGAAGTTCGTATATTTCCTTTCCTGTCTTTATCCCGAATTGGTACTGTGCATCTTCAAGCAATTTCTTAATGGACGGGTCAGGTTGCAAAACTGAATTAGATCGGTGCAATGTCATTCGTTTATCTCTACAGGCTGAACAGTTAAGACCTCAAGAATATCATCTCGTTTGTCAGTTAGATAATTCTGGTAGACAACGATTGCTGTTTTGATGGTTTCTGACCAATCTCCATTCAATTGCACAGGTTCGGTTCCAACAGAACCTTGTATTTGTATATGAACTTGTCCATATCCAGCAGCACTTCTTCCGCCGATCGTGGGTTGATGTAGAAAAGTGGTCAATCCATCAAAAAGACACCCAAGTTCCAATTGATCAAGTGAATATTTTGAATAGAGTTGCTGCAGTAGCCAGGTCCCTGCGGGGATACATTCAACATAGTAAATCATCTGTTGGGGATCTTGGTTTTCTTCAGAGGACCCACTGTCATTTTGTAATCCAAGATCGACAAAACGTTGCTGTGTGAGGTCCTTACTATCGTCCTTCCGTGTGAGGGGGCCGTCGTTAAAAATCAGATTGCGTGCACTTGTCCATTCATTCATTGGCGGAATAGGGCACTCATCAAGTGCTTTATACATCCCTTGTAGGATTTCCTGTGTTTCCTCTGCACAAGGCACAATATGTGTCATCGCCAATTTTGAAGGAAGCATCACAGTTCCGAATGCAGCCCCCATCAACCGCATTGAGGGCAGATGATTAGAGAATTTATATATCAGACCTCCTGCTTTGCTTTTCTCGGAGAGTGCACCTCCGCTATACAAAATTGTGTAGACATCATTATCATTGAATTTGAGGCGTTGTTTTCCTTGATGACTAAGACTCGAACAGAGTGCGTCGGCAAGAATGTCACGAAATTGACCTCTAAAACTGTTACCAGACAATGCAGGAACAGACATAGGTTTTCCTTTGTAAATGACGCGCATCTGTTTAAGTTTGCTAATATTTCCAATAGTTTCTTCTGTATGAATGATCGGTTGTTCTGCAAGGTATGCAAATGTTAACTTTACGTCAACAAAAGTGTGATTAGTTTGTTTCATATTATGCTTCTCCTTCACTGACACCTTCAAGTAGGCGTTGGGCTTCATCTGCTTCATCAATTCCTCCCCGTGCCTCTTGATAGATTTTTTTCATGAGCATTACTAATGGCGTTGTTTCCTCTTTCAAAAGTCTCAATGCCTCATCAATATGTTCTGGTTTAGACTGATATATTGCTTCAGTTACTTCCCCAAGACACCGTAATGTAACGAAATTGGGTGAAATAGCTAACTGCACATCATTTACCAAACTTCCAAGTGTTTCTGAATTAGAAGCCCGTATATACTTGACAAGTACGGGGTATGGATTAAACATATTCTTACGCTTAAATAACTTTGGGTCAAGTGGACCTCGCATCAGAAGGAGCGTTTGAACTGCTAACTTAACAGATTCATCTAAATCAAGTCTCTCAGTTGCTTGTAGTGCGTCAGTTAAAGTTTCCTCTAAAGTCTTTGTCTTGTTTTTCTGTTGCGTCATGGGCGAATCCTCCTAAATTCCATCCGTGTTTTGTGGGGGAAATAAACTAAGTTGTTCGGGTGCACTTGTCTTATTTTTCTCAACTTTTGTTTGCTTTTGCGGAACTTTCTCTTGTTTTTGAAGTTGATTGTGGCTACTCGCTTGTGTTCTGTCCTGATTTTGCTTATGCGGGGCTTTCTTTTGTTTTTGGAGGGCATGCAAAAGTAGCAAAAGTGCAGGAAATTCCTCAAGAGCGTTTGCTGTATTTTGTCTTAACTCCTCATATTGTTTCCAACTATCGGAAATATTACCTTTATCAATATGTATGTCCCAGAAGTCTTCTGCGTCCTTAAATGCTCTATTCTCTAAGGTAGAATTTTTCGGAAGTCGTCCTACATTGATTGCAGTAGCACTTTCAAAAACAGCTGTGACTGGATCGGTATTAGACAGTACTAGTTTAATCCAGAGGTTTTTCTGGTTTACTCTTTTTTTCGAACGTTTGAGTTCATTTGTAACCTCTGTTAAAAGTTTTTCCCGATCAAAAAATGTTTTAGTCAAACCTACTTGCACATTGTCATCAATTAATATCGGTATAGTAGATTGGGAATTAACGGTAGTGATATGAGGTGCCACCTTAAGCAGCGTATGCTTTTGATGTGCAGATCGATCGGGTTTTATAGCAGCTCCCATAGCGATTTCAATGGCGGGGAACACCTTTGATTTAAATGGATAGGCTTTTAGTTTTACATCTGAGAAAATAAGGTCAAGGTGCGGTAACAGGCTACGAATATGATCCTTTGCTTCGTGAGTTAAAGCGATAGCACCAAGATATGGCAGTGGAAGGTGTTCATCTGGAGCGATCTGCTGCCATAGTTTTGTAATTACACGCCGTGACATTTGTTGAAAAAGTGTGAATTCCTGAGTCGTAACTGTAATACGGTTGAGTTTATTGCGAAAACGTCCTCCTACATCCAAAGGTGGTTGTTCAACTGCTTCCAATTCTTGATCGTCAGCTGCGAAATGTGAAACTGGAGCAAAAAAAGCAAAAGATCCGCGAAGTGACTTTCGCGTTTTAGATCCTGAGCCTGGTGAGTTAATCACATATAAATGTGTTAATGGGGCAACATCTTCTTCAAAACCTACAAATTCTGTATCAACAAATTTAGAGGAAAATAACTTGTCTAATCTCGCTGGGGCAGCAGGGAGATCTGAAACAAACGGTGTACCAGTCAAACGGCAGACTTTTTTATTTGATGTATTTCTAATTTCAGAAAGCATTTCAACAGGATGTTGGATAGCTTTATTTAACGGGCGAAAACAGTCATTTTTAGCAGGACGTTTATCTAAGCGTCCGGGAACTTGACGAATGTCAACCTGGTTATCAAAAGCAGCTTTGAGATAATCGATACCATCCTTTTGTGTCAAGATGTTAAAATCTTTTTCAAGTCGATGACGACTCTTATCAAGTGTCATCTCCTTAATCTCTTGAGCCTTTTTGAATAAGTCATCGGAATAGAGTTGGGGCTGTGGAACGGCAATTATTACTGTCCGGTTGTCTTGATATACCACCAACAGTTCTGACAATGACACAGTGTTATCCAACATTTCGTTAGGTAATAACGGTTTTGCTGTTAAATCTGCGGTAAAGTTTGTAGCAAACTGTTCATGTCTTTGATTAGTCACAGGGGTGAGATGATGCATGATGAACTTCTTATCGTCCATGTAGACATCGTAATGTCTCCCGACTTCGTGCCAGATTTCAGATTCTGTTGGTTGTGGGGAAAAGGTTATGTTTGTTTTACTCTCAAATTTAAATTGGACTCGTTCAATTGGTTCGCGTCCATCATCAATGAATGCCTGTTTTAATGTTTCAGCTACATCTCTTACCACTACCTCAATAAAAGCATCTGCAATAACTGAACGAGTTAATAGGGTTGGCAACGCGGGTTCGGCAGCAAGACTCAATTGAATATAGTTTACGGTAGCACCGAGGTTGACCTGATCTGCCTGATCAGAAATAAAATCATCCTCACCTAAAGCAAAATGATGTGTTTTAAAGTGATGTGTCCTAACCAAATCTTCCGGAATGCTTGTGCGTTGTGCAAAGGTTTGAATCGCTTGGTCAAAAGGAGCTAAACCCGGAGTATGATACCAACTCAACTTGCCTTTACGAACCCAATAGAAGGCAGGTTTATACAAATCATGCCATAGCCACGCGATAAATTCCTCTACACTTGTTGAACCAACAAGTGAATTGAGCATAACATGAAGCGGTAATGAGACGAGATTGATAGTGTCGTGTGTGCCACCTGCAGAAGTTCTCGCGATAGGTCCGAAGTTAAATTCTGTCATCATGATACCACTTGCTTGTCATCCACATCTTTAAGCATTATCATCTGTAAGTCGTGAATGATCGTCGTTAAGTTATTGATGTCATTCGTCTGGTTTTTGATTGCAGAGGTATTTAGTTCTATGTCAATTTTTGAATCCAAAATGGCGAATTTTGAATTCAAATTGGCAATCTCGTTTATGAGACGCGTATATTCATTCGCTTCCGCATCTGATTGTCTTTTGCTGTTATACCAATAAGAAATGAGAAAGATTAAAGCAGCCGCTACAATTGAACCCCTGAACCTATTAGCAGATTCCACATCGTATTGACTCCTTTATGTTAGGTGTATAGACAAAGTATAGTTTTAATTGACCTAGGTGTCAAGTAGAAATATAGCGAATTTCAGAATTAATGGGACACGCCACAGCGGGCGAGGAGACCTCGCCCGGACGCTGGGTGTTCTTCGTAAACGACTATCATGTCGGGTTTCGCTTCGCTCTACCCGACCTACTACCGAATTCTTCTAATGTGGGCTGCAACCAATTCAGTCTGTTCAATTCCCCTGGCAGTCGTATCAACTTGTAAAGGTAAAACTTTTCCCGTTGGACCCAAACGCACGCCTATAGTGCCTTTCTTACCGTCTATCACCTTTACATTAGTTCCACTACGAACATCATTATTGTAACAGACATAACTGACACAGTCGATCTTACAGAGTCTATCAACATATTGTTCCCATCCGTTTGGACGATGATGTTCAACACCGGACAATCCATATTTCTTCTCAGGCAGATTCGGACTAGGTTGTGGCCACACTGCGCGGGGCCGAAACTCTTTGGCTGCTTCATACAAGAGTTCACCTGCTGCACTCAAGTCGGTATAAGATTCTCCATCCATCTCTACGTTTGCTACTAATGGTCTTAATTCAGGCCGTGCCTTGAGTCTGTTTTCAACCTCAGGGCTTTTACGGAGATCTTCCTTAAGCCACTCAAAAAAGTCTTGATGTTGAAGAACGTAATCTGCATCCCATGTTAGAGGCAATCGTGGCAGTTGGACTCCCCCTCGGTGTAATTCATGTATATAGTAAACCTCTATGTTAAGAAGTGCACCTAAAAGATTTAGAAACGCTATTTCAGCTTTGAATCCCCCTGTGGCACAGAAAATTGGCATTAAGCTTAGACTGTGAGCAGAACGTATTTCTTGAAGCGTAACTGAAATAAGACTTTTTAATCCACTTTGGGCAAAACTTTGATCTCCGTAGTTTAGAGATTTCAAGACGCACTGTTTTACGTCTCGGCATTTATTAGCATAATATGTGCCAAGTCTTTCAGAGCAATACTTACCTTCAGGAGTATCCGAGTGTAAAAAGGAAATCCGATCTGTTTTCTCAATATTGCGTCTATGTAACGTGTTCATTTCTGCACTGGCTTCTATAGGATCTGCATTAGCAAGCCAACTGTCAATGTCCCCTGGATTAGGTAAAGGGTCATCATCACGAGGTGACCACGTCCAGGGTCGGTCATCCCGATTTGTTAAAAGCGATGTGCCTACAGTCGTAATTAAAAGTCTTGACATAATTTGACTCTCCTAATTCTGGATAGGTGATATTTTGACCCAACCGAGCGGTGCAATCGGGTTCTCTCTGCGGTATAAGATGCGGCGCGTTTTTGGGAACTCACGTTCGTCATAATGTCCGCGTCGGGCACGGCTTGTACCTAACCGATACCGTTCTCGTAATGCTATCAAGTCTATAGGTGCATCTTCCGTTTGTGTAAAGGAAGAGGATACTGTGTTCGCAAGGTATCCCGTCCCCCATCCGATTTGTAGCATAAATGCACCATCGGTTAGTGAATCATTGAGATCGATGAATTTATCGTATAAATTAGCGATTTCTGAGATGTTGTAGTAATCAAAGAACTCTTTTTCGGCTTGCATGAGTAAATGTGTTTCATGACCGCAAACATCAGCAATTTCTCGGAGTGTTTTTTCTTGTAAATTGCTAAAGTTGAGAAGGTCTTTTTCGCGATCCCTAAAAAGTAGATCATCAATCTTGAGTGTAAAGGTCAAAGACTTCACACCTTGAATTACTTCTACATAGTTTTTATATTCTGTGTTGCCTTCAATCTTCTGTTCAAGTTGATTGTTTTGATTGAGGGTAACCGTCCATGCAGTCTCAATCGCAAGTGCATTGCTTTCAAGGGGTTCGGTATCACTCACCTGTAATGCACGTAGCAGATCATGGTTGGGGTCTTTTCCTAAAGCCATTTCTTCGATTCTCTTTGCAGGCGTCTCATTACGTCGGTATGCGTGCGATCCTTTACCAATCTCTCTGTTTAAATGTGCTGCACTGTTATCAAAGAGTCGTTGATTTTCCTTATGATTGATAAGGTCCGATAGCAGTGCAGTGCGAATTGCACCTTTGATACTGCTACCAGGGATATAGGGACGGTTTCCAACGGATTTGATCGCTTCACGAATGTCAGTTGTTCCTGGACTTTGTGCACATAGGAGACTATAAGTAGAGATGTCGGCAGCATTCATGTTGTGACGTGAAAAATAATTGCTCCAACGGAAATCGCGTTGCGACATTTCGGATGTCAATGCGTTGATGTCAGTATTCGGATGCGTCAACACTTTGTCCAAGTCAATACGGGACCAGTTGCCATCAGCATAGTAGCCATCTATGTGGTTTAGTGTTTCACCTGAACCGATGTGGACAGGGGTGATGGTCTCAAGTTTGTATTTCTGTTTCATTTTTGAGGTGGTCTCCTACATTGTGATACCGATCTGCCATGCGTAACCGTAACGGTAAACTGGATGTGTGTAATTCTCAGGTGTTAAATCTACTAAGCTGCCAATGCAAATGTCAGAAGTGTTTAGGACAGAACCTTCTGAGAACATGTTGACCGTTTTTCTTCTTTTATGTGTTCCCGGTGCACCGACCCATCCTATCTTAGCATTTAGATTGTATGCAATATCTCCTATAAGAAGCCGTTCAAGTTGTTCCGGTGTTTTTGGTCGTATCGGTGAGAGTGTGACGAATTGGGTGCAATCTTCTGCTGTCGGTATATCAAGTTCTGCTGGGGTAAATTTAAACTGTCCATAACCAGCGTTGCGTTCTCCACCGATGCCGTTGTCGCCAAGTACTCGGAGTAGCGTTTCTACTTTCTGTTTTGTTGCATCGGAGTCAAATTTTGCGGCGAACCAGAGTCCGCAGTTTGTGTTGAATTGGACGGTTTGGACGTGCCATATTTCTGACCCGGCGTTTTGTGCACCGATTGTAACGCGGGGACGATTGCTTGTTGTCATTATGTTCAGGTTCTCATCTTTTTTTAGTTGCTTGCGTTCTTCAGCAGTCATCAACACATTTTTCAGGTAATCTTTTTCATCTGCACTCACCCAAACATTTTCACCGTTGATGAGACTACCTTTATCAAAATCAGCCGATTCATTGGAGATAATACGTTGAAAAACAGATTCAGAAATGAATCGGACCTTTTTGATATTTTTCTTAGCATCGTCTGAGGTGTCTTCATCTCCGCGAAAAGTCAAAGGTTTCGGAAAGAAGTATACGCTATCGGCATACGGAAAAGCAGAGGTTAGCATAAATGGCAACGTCTCATTATCTTCAACATATCGTTTGAGAAACTCGGTGAGACTCTCTGTGTCATAAAAGGTTGACCATGTTTGGCAGATTGCTGAAAAGAGGGTGTCTGCGGGGATGTATGTCTCTGTCTTTTCTAATCCGAGGCTGCCTGTTTGTGCTGCCCCTATGTCGCGTCCAAGATGGAGTTGTGTTTTGAATTTCAAACGATAAACGGTATAATCATCCATAATTGCACCTATTGCTTTATCAAGTCTTTTTTCGTAGGTCGGGTAAAGCGAAGCGAAACCCGACATGAAGGACACAATCAACACATGTCGCCAGTTAATATTTTAATGGCGCGTCGTTCTACCCGACCTACAATGTAAGAGTAGACAGTCCACTATTCCCCGTTAATAACCTTCAGAATTGTAGTTTTATAGTCCAATTTGCGTAGGGTGGCAATATCGGTGTTTTCATCTCCGATAGGGGTAAGTGCAACGTTTGGGTCTTCATAGCATTCGCGAGATTTGAAGGTTATTGTTAGGTTTTCAAACGCTATTTGTCCAGAACCGCGTGAACCTGAGCCGCCGAGGTAGTCATCTTCAAGGAGTTCCATGCCTTTTAGGACGGTGTCAAAATAATTGATTTCGTCTTCAAGTGTGTTGTCATGATCAGATCCATGCAAAGTATAAAGACTGTGGACAATCTGCATGGGGCCAAAGATTGTCCCTGCTGGGACCCGTTCTTGTTGGCGTGGTGTAGCGGCAGAGGTGATACGGTCAATTGCTACCTCCGTTTTGATTTCAGTGAAATCTGTATCTGTATCGGCTTTGTCCAATGCTGCAAGTGATTCGTCAGTTAAAAAGGTGTCTCGTATGATCACACGGGTCGGCATTGTTTTACCTCTTAATTGTTGTGTAGGTGCGACACCGAAAACTTGAGAAACCGGGCTTTTCTTATATTCTTCTAAAGTTTTGCTCTCGTGGATTTGGACATCTCTACCGACACGTTTATTTAAATCATTTCCGTAGTGTCGGTCGAGTAAACCTCGCATCTTTCCACGTAGGGATGAACCGGGGATATACGGTTGTCGATTGAAGGCATTCCGTATGATAGGATTATCAATACCACCGATATCTAATTCACCAGAATTGCCACCAATATGCAATCCAGTTTTTGCTTCAATTGTTCCTTTAAGTATGATTCTACCTTGTAGTTTAATACTTGGCATGTGTTCCTCCTTATTCTCCACCGTAAGCTCTATGATAAGCAAGAATTGCTTCAAAAAAATCAACGAAGTTTTTGAATTTCTGTTGATTGTCTACGTGGTTGATCGCTTGTGTTAGCGTATCTTTTAGGTCTTCCACTTCTGATTTTCTGGCTGCAGCATAAGCTAATTTTGGTTTCAGCATGATCAATTCGTTTCGGTTAAACTCTTTGTTCATCTGAATTTTCTTAACCGCCCCGTATACTTTTCGGATTTGAGAAGTTTTCAGGTTTTTCGCAAGTTTACGTCCTAAGTTTTCAGCTGCGGTGACGAGTGGTTCCCCACCATTTTCAATAATTTCTGAAATATCAACTTTTTGTTGTGCTACTTCCTCAACTTCAACGTTACTTGCAGTTGGTCCCTTATCACTCTGTGTAATGGTATATGCGGTAACGTGCTGTCCCTCTATAAGTTCATCAAACTGAGCATTTTTAAGGGCTCTACGTGTGAAGTGGATATCTTCATCCCCTTCATCTGGTTGTATAAAGCCATAACCTTTCCGTAAGGTTTTAATTGTTCCTGTAGGCATCTGTATCTCCTTCTATTTCTGTGTTGTCGCTAGTTAATCAGAACTTACGCAAAAGATTGGATTTCACAACAAATTGAACTTATAGTGAACATTAGAATTAATGAAACATTTCACAACGGGCGAGGCGACCTCGCCCCTACGCTGGGGATGCTTCATCATCTGTGTATCGGGTGAAATGTCTCATTCATTTGTCACTTTACTATATTTGGCAAAGAACGGGCAATAAATGGTTTCCCTTGGTGAATGCGCGTTTGGCATTCACATTAAACGCTCGAACGTCTGATAACGAGCAAAATGCGTAAGTCCTGTTAATATTGCAAAATGCGTAAGTCCTGTTAATATTTTGATGGCGGTACTGCTCTACTCGACCTACGAATTTCTAATGCGTAATGCTGTCCATCTGGTAATAACATGGATTAATTCCTCTCTAAATTGATCGGAATCTTGATGGTTAAGTTCGTCGGAATCTTGATGGTTAAGTTCGTGTTTTAGGTGCTGTAGAAAAACTCTGTGTTCGTCAGATTTGTTCCTCTCTTGTAAGCGGTGGAAGTAGTAGAGTGAACGCCATGCCCACCTTTTTTCGTCTTTATATATGAGACTAAGTCGGGTGAGAATGTCGCGAGGTAGTTGAGGTTGACCCGTTAGGGCACCTACAAACTTGTCGTGCCATTCATTCACCTCTGCCAACGCTTTCCATTTCATTGGTTGTTGTAAAAAAGTGATGGCGTTCTTTTTATCAAGATTTTTGGCAGCTTTCTCCGCAGTGCCACTCCGTTCTGCAAATTGATAGAGCGGAAACTTCATGTGTTCAATGGCAATACCACCTGAAAGGGTGATATGGTTTCCCGTGACAAAGTGCTTAAATTCGGATCGGATTTTTTGTGCGATTTCTGGTAGTGCACTCCACCCACCGACAAGGAATAGGTCATCACCGCCAGCGTAGATAAGTTCAAGTATCTCTTTTTTGCTACTCTTGTTATGTTCTTTACAAAGCTGCGGCACGTATCCCTCAAAAAAGAGTCGTAGTTCTCTGCTTAAGGTTGCATGACGTGAGATAGTCGCGTTTTTGAGTTTTTCTTTGAAGACAGATCCGAGATTGTCAACGTCCATACGCAACGCACCGAGCCAGTGAACACCTTCTGATGCTTCAGCCAGGTAGTTGTAATCTGCATTTTCATCTTTATCGTTTTGAGCAATCACGGGATGGAAAATACGGAAATCGTAACTCACTGCGGGATTTTCAGACTGAGAGGATTTTATGATATTTTCGTTGAGAAAATCTGTGCAGCCCAATCGGTAGATGACTACATGTTCCTTTGGTACCTTTTCAACTTTTTTGCAGACCAGAATATCCAATCCGAATGTCTGTATTGTTTGCTGCCATTTTGGTGTTTTCTGGTCTTGGGAGAGTGATGCGTTCGTAACTTCAGTCGCAATCATATACTTTGCATTTTGCAATTTCTTTCCAAGTTCAATAAAGCCCCACGGGTCGTTATCATTTTCATCCTGATTGTTATGATATGGTACAAAGATCTTCTGGAACATATTTTCATTTTCCAATTCTGACCATTTTTGCTGTTTGCGTTGCTGGACTTTTTTGGAAACGGCATCCCACTTGTCTGAAAATCTATCAGATCCAAAATCACTTGTTTTTATGGAGATATCCGCTAATATGCAGGAAATATCACCACTATGTAGTTCCCATAACTTTTGCGATATTTTTTGACGAAGTGTGTCCAAATTCTCTTTTGCTGCAGTATAGGGGGCAAGGATATAGAAGTGTCCACCACTGGCGAGGATTAGATTTGTGATGGGTAGATCAAATTGTTTTAGCACCCAGTTTGCAATCACTTCTGTGAGCAGTTGGAGGTAGAAGGAACGTCCGCGCAGTTGGTTTGATGCTCCGTCGGATTGGATGTGATATAGAAAGTTCTGTATGCCGGAGATGTCGCCTTTGATAAGTGCACATATCTTGCGATCCGATTCTTTTTTATCTTCTTTTTTATCCGCTAGTATTTTGAGTTCCTCGTCAACTTCTGTTTCAGAGAGTTCGCGTCCGATGCACGCTGCGATTGCTGCGGTTGTGCGGAGATGGTCATAAAGTGAAATATCCGGCACTGTTTTCTCATCTTTGTATCCCCACGATGTTGCGGATGGCATGCGGGATGTGTATTTATGGAGGAGTGCAACTATTGTTTGGTAATGTACTAGTTCGTAGGGTTTACCTTCTGTCGCCTTACTAAATTCCGTTTTGAAGTTATCCCACAAAGCTGCATAATCTTTTTGATCGATCTCTGCTGTTTCTGATGGGATGATAGTATTTCGGTTAAAGTTGAGTGCCGTGAGTTTGTAGCGATGTTCCTTATTTGCACATTTGAGTCGTGAAAGGGGTGAAATAAGCGTGGATTTAACAAAATCTTCTGCGTCTTTTTCTTCGTCTTCGCGTTCGGTGACGGAGAGTCGGTCTGCCAATATCACCTGTTTTTCTATTAGATGCTCCAGTTGATGTGGGGAACATTTGAGGTGGCGTTCAGGATGATGATGTAGGATAGCATTTTCGAAAACATCGCCACAAGGCGAGAAAAAATCAGCAAAATCTGTATTGACAAATTCAAAACTATGTTCTTGATGTGGTTTGTAGCGGTCAATGGCGCGTTGTCGAAATTTGCCGATGTTGTGTAGGAGTGCTGCAAGTGGTAGATGATCTTGTTCTTTCAATGTGTTTTGTCCTTTGGCTATAGGATTATTGCGGTTTTACGGTATGTTATCATAAAAGCAGTCAATATGGTACTTAATTCCAAATTGGTTCGATTTAATGTTCACTTACTAACTATATGAGCAAAATTCATGCCAATAATTTCAGTAGAAATTATGTAGTTACCTCATTCCGCTGTGCCAAATTGGCAATTTTATCAAAACTTCATAAAACAACATGGTCAATTTGACATATTGAGTTTAATGTAGCACAATCAGGCTGATTGTGCTACACATCCCATCACCCCATGCAATAATCTATCTGCTCAGCATTAACTTTATACCCACTACACCTCCACCATGCCGAATCCTGCGCTGTTTTTATCGCCGAATCCGCATTCATATCCTGTCCGTATCAGCGCGACACTGCCGGTAACACGGAACGGACATAGTACCCCGCGGATTTTGATTCCTCTGAAATCTACTAAGCGGGTGACTCTGCCTTCTTTTCTACGGATATAGGTGTTATCGTATTGGAAGGTGAGGGTGTCGTCTTGTGGGATGCATCCATGTATGGCTTGATGTTTGTGTAGTAGGTTTTGACGGATGAGAGCGGAGAGATAAGGGTCGTCTGGTAGGCAGTAGTGGGTGCGGCGATTGCCATCAACTTCACGCACAGCGGACATGACAATAGGTGATAAACAACTGAAAAACATCTCTGACCGAAAACGGGGTGCACGCGGGATCGTCACGTCTCTTACCTTTAGGTGACGATCCCCAATAGATAGTCTGCCTTCAGTGAGGAGGGTGTCCGCAAAATGGGTTAGGAATTGTACTACGGGGGAAGATACGGACCACGTTAAAGTAGACCGAAAATGAATCTGTTCCCCCGTGATGTGCCGACGTTCCGCCATCAGTTGAGAGAAGGTGAAAAGCTTGAAACGTTTCTTATCAACGCGATACCCTTCATCGTGTAGAAAATCAGCGAATGCAGGATCAGATTCTGATAGGAATCGGTAAATCACACTGACGAGTAGGTGGTTATAGTTGATCGGTAATGTGATACCATTATTTACATCAGCAACGATTTTGACACGCATCTGTTATCTCCTTTCAAGAGTTTCACAATAAAGGTTCTGTTTCTACCATTTTCTTATTCTTCCATAGGCATTCTTGTCTGGTACAGAAGTTTCGTCCTATTCTGTGAGTTTCTAATTTAGAACTTACGCAAAAGATTGAATTTCACAACAAATTGAATAGGACTTACGTAGAAGATTGCCAGTTATAGTGTTACTAGTGCAACGAATTGAAGGTCCACCACAAAGAACGGGCAATGACTGGTCTCTCTTGGTGAATGTGCGTTTGGCATTCACATTATAGTGAACTTTAGAATTAATGAAACACTTGACAACGGGCGAGGTGATCTCGCCCCTACGTTGTGTGTTTTTCGTCATCGGTGTATGGGGTGAAATGTCTCTGAAATATCTCATTAATTATTCACTTTACTATAAACGTTTTAATTTCTGCACACTTACGCAAAATGCGTAAGTCCTGTAATTTTGAAGATATGATTATTTCCCTATTTTGAAGTTTTATCCTTGGCTATTCTTCAAGTGCTTTTCGTAGTTTATGTGTTGATGTTGCAAGTGACTCCTGTAGATACGGATATGGGAAATCACCCCATCGGTCAGGTGGTGGTTCAGTAGCTTCCGCAATTCTCAGGTTTACAAAAACAGGACCTGGTTGACTCCAGATTTTCGGTAGGTCGGTCTCTAATTTTTCTATCTGATCAAATTCATATACATGTTCAAAACCTGTTCCTTTAGCAATTGTTGTCCACCTAAAATCTGCATTGCATGGAATAGGTTGATTTCCTGTTACTTCATAAGTCCCGTTGTCACAAACAAAAAGTAGGTAGTTTTTCGGTGGATGTTCCAAACTTGTAATCGTTGCAAGGGTGCCTAAACACATTAACATACTGCCATCACCATTTAGCACGACAATTTTTTTCTCAGGTTTTGCCAGTGCAATACCGAGAGCAAAGTCTGCCGCATGCCCCATTGCGCTTCCAACTGAGGCAAAGTCTAACGGATGTGCTGATATTTTACCCCACGGTGCGGCTATACCCATTGTTGTAACAACAATTTCATCTGTACGCTGGGCTGCGATTAGTTTTAAAGATGCTTCTTTGATAAGCATTGAACCTTCTGCCTTCTCTATCACCCAAAAATATAGTAAAGTGACAAATTAATAAGACATTTCACCCCATACACAGATGATGAAGCATCCTCAGCGTAGGGGCGAGGTCACCTCGCCCGTTGTGAAATGTTTCATTAATTTTAATGTTCACTATATTTACTGGACTTCCTCTAACGGTATGAATGTGATTCTCGGCCCGTTTTCCATAGTCGTCATCATCTTCTGAAGGTACTGTTTGAATTCCGCTTGGGTCTCTATCCCGTTTATACCACCATCCCAAATTGCCAATGAACGATACACCAGATACCCTGCATCATCAGGATGTAAGGTGATTGTAATAAGGGATGGATCCGTATCAACCGGTCCAGATGTCTGTGCAGTGGGATAGATAAGTGCCATACCGAGCGAGTCAGTTTCATTTGGGTCTGTTCCCCAACTCCACAGCAATCCTTTGTCTTCATCTATACCGAATGTCTCTTTTAGTTTTGGAATGCCGGCAACGATAGCATAATCCGATGGTAGTTCTCTATCAATATGTATGTAATGTTCAAACCACGGGTTACTCCCATAGATATAAGTGGTATATGTGAGTTGGAATGTTTCGCTACCAACCTCCCAATTCGGCAGTATTCTTTGAACAATAGAGCGTATCGATCCATTTGCCAGCACTCTAACGTAATCACCTTCATTAGGAAGTGGGATTAAGCGTTGTTCAGTTTTGTGCCATAGTGCAAAACCGCCACACCCTATCATCAATCCCTCTGTTTTATCAACATGAGGTGTTAGAACAACCGTGGTCGCTTCCTCTAAATTGTTGTCATGTTCGGGGAAAAGTGCATTGAGTGACAATCCGATTGCGTTATAGATATTGAGTTGTTCATCAGATTTGCGGACATAGAAATCTTCTTGATTATCAAAATCCCGTATCACCCATCGTTGTTCAGGTTTCTCAACATCTATAATTAATGCTTGCGGGTTCTGTGTGAGGTTGATGTTATAAGTTTCAAAATGTAATCTAAACTCTGGAGAGAATGGTGCGTTTTGATCTAATTCATACTGGAACATTTTATCTACGGAGAATAAATGCTTGCGTTTTTTACCGTAGGCTACCACAGTACCATTAGATTTTAGGACATAAGCGAGTATGTCTGATTCTAATGCAGCGACAGCATTGAGTTTAGGAAATATTCCCGCACGTGTCTGTTTATTGACATCAAATGTAACCGTTGTCTTAGCATTGGGTTCATATAAGATTGAAATCTCTCTTTTTTGCTCTGCTGCAAGGTTTATTAGGAATACCAATTGATCGCGTTCGCCATCGTAGTTAATGTCATCGGTTTGTGCGGGGATCATCGTCTCTCGTTGTGCTTTGCCGGTAACAAGCAATAACGCATTAAACGTAATATCGGGACTGACATTTTGCAATTGGTCTATCGTTAGGACAATCGGAACGTTTTTTCTTTCAATTGGAAGGGTGTTTTGGATAGAGAACTTTATGCGACTTGATTTTTGACCGCTACCTGGGAGTGTACAACCAGCAACGATGATGAGGAAACTTATGATAAGTAATAAACCGTATTTGTAGATAGGTATGTAGGGTTCTTGTTGTGTGTTTGACATTATTCTTATTCTGCTTGATATGTTTATCTTTATTATATTACAAATTAGGTAGAACATCAAGTAGGCGTTGGATTTCTAATTCTGTGTGATAATGGGGCAACACCTGCATAGTTCATATAGATATAAGTATTGGTAACCGGAAATTCGGTTCGCCATTTGTCAGTTGGTGTTTTCAACACGTTTTACCTCATCTTTGACGTTCAAAAATATCTCTACTGAATAATCTATTACACGTTTCGCGTTTGCGTAGGCGATAATTTCTCCGAACAAACCGAAAAAGAAAACGACAACACCTATACATATCAGAATTGGTCCAATGTGAAAAAACTGAAAAATTAAAATGCTACCCAACAATAATAACATGACACCGAGGGGACCAAAGATACGTATAGGACGTCTCCCACAACGATAGATGAAAAAAGATGCAAGTGGACTTAAATCAGCCGCTTCGCGCTGTGCCTTTCCAAGCGACCAGCCTGTTATTAAACTAACAAGCATGAGGGAAATACCTATGCCTATACAACTCATTCCAGCACCAATCGTAACATTAATTAAAAGGCTTCCAATCAGAAAGAAGGGAAGACTGAGCAATCCTGCAACTCTATAGACATTGAATTTCGGATTGAGTTGGTTCTGATAGGGACGTTGCGTAGATGATTGGTTTTTAGAATCTGGTTGTCGTGCAAAAATTGAGAGGATCAGTTTAAATGCTAAAATGTCCAGTACGACGCGCCAAACCCTACCGAGTCCGTATTTGCTTGTTCCAAACTGTCGTGGATGGTGACGGACAACGATTTCTCCGATACGTGCACCGACAACAGTAGACATCGCTGGAATAAACCGATGCATTTCTCCATAAAGAGGCACCTGCTTAATAATTGCCGAACGATATGCCTTAAGTGAGCAACCGTTGTCATGAATTCGTATGCCAGTGACTTTGCTAATTATCCAATTAGCAACGACAGAGGGGACTCGTCTTGTCCAGAATTTGTCTTGTCGTTCTCTCCGCCATCCGCATACAAGGTCGTAATCTTCGTCAAGTTTCTTAAGTAATCTCGGAATATCCGCTGGATCATTTTGCAGGTCACCATCCATGCTGATAATTCGTTCGCCTTGTGCAAATTTAAAACCTGCTGCCATTGCAGCTGTCTGACCGGCATTCTTTTGAAACCGTATTACTGCTAAACACGGTTCATGATTTCGCAATTCGGATAAAACTTCAAAGGTGTTATCTACGCTGCCATCGTCCACAAAAAGCACTTCATAGGTTCTTCCGATTGTCTCACATACCTCCCTAATTTTTCAAACAGGGGTCGGACATTTTCTTCCTCGTTGTAAACTGGAACAACAATTGATAAATATGGTTTTTGTGTTACGTCCAATGCTATTCCTTCTGATTTGTAAGAATTCTATGTGCTTCAGCGAAGGAATCAAAAGTCCCAGCGTCAACCCATTCACCCTTTAAAAAACTGTATTCAAGTTGTTCTCGTTCAATATAGATATTATTAACTGTTGTAATCTCGTATTCTCCCCGTGCTGAAGATTCAATACTTCTGATAATATCAAAGACGGTTGAATCGTAAAAGTAGAGACCGATTACCGCATAATTGGTTTTAGGTTGGTTAGGTTTCTCTTCAATTGCGGTAATTCTGTCTCCGTACATGGTAGCGACTCCGTAACGTTCTGGATCATTTACCTTCTTGAGTAGAACCCGTGCGCCTGTCTGTTGTGCATGAAAATCGGCAACCACGTGTTGAATTGAGGCATTAAAGATATTGTCGCCAAGTAGGACACCTATTTTATCATCGGCAGCGAAACCTTCTGCTAAAGCGAGTGCATGTGCAATACCCTTTGCTTCTTCTTGAACGCGATAGGTAAATTCACAACCGAAGTCTGTACCACTACCTAATGCGTTCACAAAATCACTGACATGGCAAGGATTTGTAATAATCAGGATATCGGTGATTTCTGCTTCTGAAAGTTTCCTGATACCGTGATAGATCATCGGTTCATTAGCAACAGGGAGCAGGTGCTTGCTGGTAACCTTAGTAAGCGGGTGTAGACGGCTGCCTAATCCTGCAGCGAGAATAACGCCTTTCATCATCGTTTTTTATGGTTTCCGGTATCAGTCAGTTTGCAACGCGATTCATCGGGTATACATGTGCTTCTGACTGCATTACGCGTCTTTTCCACGTCCGGGGAACGTTAATTCAGCGACACCAGATTTGTCCAATTCTCCCAATCCGAGGTCAATCATGCGATCATACTGATCTTTCGTTGCTTGTGCCAGTGGTAGTGAGATTCCTGCTTCGTCGGCAAGATCAAGTGCAATACCTGAATCTTTAGATGCGTGTGCAGCAGAAAAATAACATTCGTGATCGCGTATTTGCATGTCCTCTCCATCAGTTTCTAAGACGCGAGAGTTTGCCCCGGTTTGTGAAAATACCTCTTGCAACATCTCCAAGTCCAGACCGAGTGCAGCCCCTAATCCGAGCCCTTCTGCAAGTCCTGCTGTGTTGATGTTCATGACCACGTTGACCAATGCTTTGACCTGAGCTGCCTTTCCTGTTTCCCCGATATATCGGAGGGAAACGCTCATAGAATCCAGTATGGGGCGTATTTTGTCAAAAGTCTCTTTTTTTCCACCACACATGAGATATAGTGTACCTTCACGTGCCTGTGTGATGCTACTTGCCATACATCCTTCAAGGCTTTCTGCGCCGTGCTTTGCTGCAAGTGCTGCAACATCTACATGTGCCTGTGGACTAATCGTTGCGCAATTGATAAAGACGGTGCCAGATGCGTTTTTGAGTAGGCTGTCGTCCGCGTCGTCAGAGAATATCTGTCTCATGGCATCATCATCTGTTACAACGGTGATGATGTAATCTGCCAGTGCGGTGACTTGTGCTAATTTGTCGGTAGCAGTTACCTCGAGTTCTGAGGCCAATTCTTTTGCGCGTTCCGTTGCGACATCGTATACAACAACGACCTGAAACCCATCGTCCTTTAGGTGTCGTGCAATGTTTGCCCCCATTCTTCCTACACCAACAACCCCTATTTTATAGTTTGCGTTTGCCATATTTTCCTCCGAACAATTTGCTAAACAGATTTAAGATTTTGCGTTTGCTTTCGTTTGCTTTAAGTTATTTTATATTTTTTGATTGTATTTGTCAAACGCAAACCTGCATTCTTTAATAACTTTCTCAATTCAATTTGTTTATCCTTGTTCATGTGTTAAAGTATATATGTCAAAGATCGTGAATACTCGCCATCTATACAATTTGTTTATCCTTGTTCATGTGTAAAGTATATACTGTGGCTCTTCCTATTGAAGTCTTTCCTTCAATATATAGAAAGTCATTACTCCATTGAAAATGTCGGTGCCAGTTTTGTTGACGTGGATTAAAAATTGGAACACTCTTCCCAGTTGATGGATCAGGAGCATACATTTTGGCAGCTTTGTGGATGTTGCACGATGGACATGCAAATGCCAAATTGGTTAATTCTGTCTTGCCATCTTCTTTTTTCGGGTGAATGTGGTCACAGTGAAAGGAAACAGTACAGTATTTTTTTGGAGATTGGCAATACTCACATAAACCGTTTGCGCGAATTTCTACCTGTTGACGCAAGGCATCGACAGCATAATTAGGTGACACTAATTTTCTCTTTTACTCCGACCTCTGCAATAATCTCATCTATTGTTTTTCCTCTGAGCTCTGCTAAAGCGATAATTGCTTCAAGACGTTTCAGATTCCGAGTGTCTAATTTGTTGACCAATGTCTGATATTCTGCAAGTTCGATTTCGGTTAAAGTTCCATATTCACATTTATGCCATAACTCTTGATACCGCTGCTGTTCTTTTTCCGGCAATTGTGAATTAACTTGGATGGTCGCTAAAAGGCAAACTTCTTCTTCGTCCATTTGTTCTGGCACACAGTCGTAGTTCTGATATTGTATGTTGTGATATTGTATGTTGTTTTGTGTCATCTTGTTCCTTCCGATATCATCTTCTCGTTGTCTCAGTGATTATAAGATAGCATATTTTAAACTAAATTTCAAGATTGAACTAATAACTCGAGGGGTGTAAATTTTTTGTAGAAACACATGAATAAGGTTTTTGTAAGAATATCAAGTCTTAGAGGACGAAGGGTGTATAGAAAACGTTGATATTACCAGAATAAGCCCCAGATGAAGATTAAAAAATCCTTTGGGTAATCAACGGACAATTCATATTTTTACATAAATTGCAACGAATGTCAAGCAATAGACTTTCGGTTCAGGGTTTTTCAGTTTTAGGTATTTTGCCCATTTTCTATTACAATCGTTAATATTTAAAAATAAGCAGATATAGCGTGATTTATTTCGCTATATCTGCTATACTTCACCTAAAACCTTTATCTAAAAGGTTTAAATTTTAATTTATATTACATAAGAAAGGTGAAATATGAAAAAGAGAAAAAGAAATCTTTCTCTCTTTATTATCTATTTTATCAGAGATTGAAGACCCGCGCAACGCAAAAGGAAAACGATATTCGTTGGTGTCAATCTTAGCACTTCTTATTATCGGAATGATGTGTGGTATTGAAGGATACACAGCCATAGCAACTTGGGCACATTCACAGAAAACCCTCACAAAAAAACTCGGTTGGACACATAAGAAAACGCCCGCAGCATCAACATTGCACAATCTATTGAAAAGATTAGAACCGGATGTTTTAGAGAAAGCATTAACAAAGTGGATGAGCAAGATTGCTGATAATCAACTTTGAGAAGGGATTTCGCCTGTCAGAGACCTGTCTATGTCAAAAAATATCTGCAATGGGCAAAATTCGGCAGTCTTTGTATTTAAAATGGAAGGAAAAAGCGCATGTCGCTAAAAAATGGAATATACACTCCTAAATCTAAACTATTAGTTAATACTTAGGACTTACGCATTTTGCTCGTTATCAGAAGTTCGAGCGTTTAATGTGAATGCCAAACGTGCATTCACCAAGGGCAACCATTTATTGCCCGTTCTTTGCCAAATATAGTAAAGTGACAAATGAATGAGACATTTCACCCTATACACAGATGATGAAGCATCCCCAGCGTAGGGGCAAGGTCACCTCGCCCGTGACATCGCTTTTGCCATCTCTGGATCGCGCTGTCTTAGTTTTGTGAGACCTTCGGTTTTACCATAACGCGTCATCGTTTCATAGGCACGGATCAAACGATCCGTCTCAAAATCGGACGCTTCACCTTGTAAAGTTCTTGCCATTTCGCGCATCAGAAAATCGTCCAGGTCCGCAGGCGATTTCGCACGTTCTATCTGTTCCATCCACCGCAAGAAACCTTCAAACTCGAGCTGTTTTTGCTGTTGATGCAAAAGAAAATCAGCGCGTGCTTTCTCCGCAACTTCACGTATACGCAAACGGGGATCAGACTCAGAAAAATCAGGGGACCGTCTGTCAAAAGGCAAAAGTTCATCGTCATCCGATGAAAAATCAAAACCCTCAACAGAAGTTGGGGAATCTGATGAAGCAGAGACATCAGATGTCGATGGGACAGCGAGAACAGATTCTTGTCCTGATGACTCTTCCTGAACCTCAATAGGATCCGGTCCCAACAACGGCTTTCCTGCTATTATGGCTTCAATATGCTCACCATATGTTTCATATCTATTAGAAACCCATCGATCATCAATCTCAGGTAGAATGAGACTCTGTGCTTTTTTCAGGTGAACCATTGCAGTTTTATAATCGCCTAACCTTTGATACGCACGTCCTAACGCCGTATGAGCATCCACCTCAGGAGATCTTAATATATCTGAGTTCCATTCCAAACTAAACGCAGGCAAACGGAGTGCCTTCTTCGCAAACGCAATAGATTCTTCAGGAGACTCAATAGAAGTCCAAAACGCTATGTCTGCGTTGATACGCGGTGAGTCTGGATAGTATTTGAGTAGCGATTTCAGATCGTCTGCTTGAGTTGTAACACTCCCTTGTGTTGCGAGTCTATATCTCGCTTCAAAAGCAGCCTTTGAATTCGGGTATTTCGCAATGATGTGTTGATAAAAAGCATAGTGGTCAGTGCCGTTGGGACTCTTATATTCTTCAGGAACATTACCCGTATGCATCAGCATCTCATAGTATTTATCTGCACCGCGGGATTTCGGTTCCCACAACTTATCAATAAAACCTTTTTCAGGTTCGCGCACGGGCGTTTTATGCCACGTATTGCCGTGCCAATGTCTCGTATCTTCAGTCTCACCGGGTGGTGGTTTCTTGGTAGAGATGTTCACTGGAAGTGGTGTCTGTCCCACAGTCCCAGCACGTGCTTTCGGGTTCTCTCCTTCTACAACACTGTCGGATGTGCTTTTGTCTAGTTGATTCGACACTAACGCTACGATACCGATGATCAAAACAAGACCAAGAACACCGAGTATCACATATTTCGTCGTATATTTCAGAATTGACATGTCATTTCTCCTCTCTTTCGCGTTGTTGCAAAGATAAATAGCATTCTAATGTGACACCATAACAACGTGCCGCAATGTTGTTATCCCTGCTATTCTGTTGCGTCCAGCGGACAAGGGGGGCCACCTTTCCAGGTCTCCCGTATATAATCTTTGGGCATCCTGTCAGGATTGCAGTCTGAATGGATATTTGAACGTTCACATTCGGATGTCTCTACCGCTGCGTCCAACGGGCAAGGCGGATCTCCTCAGGGTTTTTCAGTTTTTAGGTATTTTGCCCATTTTCTATTACAATCGTTAATATTTAAAAATAAGCAGATATAGCGTGATTTATTTCGCTATATCTGCTATACTTCACCTAAAACCTTTATCTAAAAGGTTTAAATTTTAATTTATATTAAATTTATATTAAATAAGGAAGGTGAAATATGAAAAGGAGAAAAAGAAAAAAGAAATCTTTCTCTCCTTATTATCTATTTTATCAGAAATTGAAGACCCACGCAACGCAAAAAGAAAACGATATTCGTTGGTGTCAATCTTAGCACTTCTCATTATCGGAATGATGTGTGGTATTGAAGGATACACAGCCATAGCAACTTGGGCACATTCACAGAAAACCCTCACAAAAAAACCCGGTTGGACACATAAGAAAACGCCCGCAGCATCAACATTGCACAATCTATTGAAAAGATTAGAACCGGATGTTTTAGAGAAAGCATTAACAAAGTGGATGAGCAAGATTGCTGAAAGTTATCTTGAGTTTTCAGGTTGTTTTGACACAGTCGCTTATGTCAAAAAATATCTGCAATGGGCAAAATTCGGCAGTCCTTGTATTTAAAATGGAAGGAAAAACCGAATGTCGCTAAAAAATGGAATATACACTCCTAAATCTAAACTATTAGTTAATACCAAAACTTGAGAATTCTTAAAACTGAAAAACCCTGCTTTCGGTGCAACACCCATTCAGATTGACATAATGCTGCTGAATATGGTAAAATTTTGAGAAGTAATGTTCAGTGGTGTAACAGGATATGAATATATACATCTCAGACCAATTCTGATTTACAGTCAAGAACGCTCAACAAGGAGTAAAATATGTTGAACAATAATCCTTTCCAGCAACCCGGTAAATGGTTTAGAGGAAATACACATAGTCATAGCACTGAATCCGATGGTAAACTCTCTATCGCTGATAGATTTACAGCCTATCGCGATGAAGGCTATGACTTTTTGGTTTTAACTGACCATAGGAAGGTTAATGATGTGTCCGCTAACTCTACTGAGGACTTTCTTGCGATTTCAGGTAGTGAAGTTCATCCCAATAACCCTTATGGAGGACCTGTCTATCATATAGTCGCTATTAATATTCATGAACCGGTAAACTGTGGCAAGATGCATCCAAACGCAGTGATTGAAGATATAAAGAGACAAGGGGGTGAGGCAGTAATATGTCATCCCTATTGGTGTGGTCATACGATCATTGATTATGTTCCATTACGCGGGTACTTTGCTGTTGAAGTATATAATGATACTTGTATGACTAACGGAAAAGGGTTTTCTGAACAAGCATGGGACGATATGTTGGATAGATGTGGACCAGTTTACGGAATTGCTGCTGACGATGCCCATGGTACAGAACACGACTGTTTTCACGGATGGATTAATGTAAAAGTTGAAGAACTTACACTCGATGGTATAATGGAAGCACTGCGAACAGGATCATTCTATTCAACGATTGGACCAGAAATTGAAGATATTACTATTGAAGACAGACAGATGACTGTAAAATGTGACGCTGCACAATCTATTGTATTTAAATCCGAATGCAGTCGAGGTAGACGCATCTTGCCACAAGACGGTGGTTTAATAACTGAAGCGACCTTTTCAATCCCTGACAATACAAAATATGTAAGAGTTGAAGTGACAGATGAGACCGGTAAGAAGGCTTGGTCAAATCCTTTTTATTTCTAATGCTAAGAATACTAGTGTGTCATACAGGTGCATGGATTGGCGATATGGTTCTGTTAACGCCAGCATTACGTGCTCTGAAAGAACGTTATCCTGATTCTCACATAACATTTTTGTTGCAAGCACAAGTTGTAGACTTGATGAAAAGTAATCCTTATGTTGATAGGTGTCTTGTTGATAAAAGACAGGATGGTATCATTTCATCATTTATTGGATTGACAAAAAACATAAGAGATCGTAATTTCGATATTGCTGTGGTTCTACATCCTACTTCATTCCGTAATGCATTGCTTCCATTTTTTGCCCAAGTTCCATTCAGAATTGGTTCCAATTATAAAGGACGCTGTTTTCTTCTCTCAACATCATGTCCTACAAATAGAAATATCCACGAAGTTCAACGCTATCTCAGTGTGACGAGTCTACTTGATGGTTACTGTGTATCAGACGGTGATGATACATCTTTAAAAGAACGTGAAGCAGTATTAGAATTTTGGCATACAGAAACTGATCGAAAGAGAGTTAAGAAACTTTTGCGGAGCCATGGTGTAACTGTGAAAGATAGGAAAGATAGTTTAATTGCGGTTAATATTGGCACTACATGGCAAACAAAACGGTGGGATATTGAGAGATTTGAAACAGTAATTAGGGAATTTATAGCTGAGATTTGTGATACGAAAATTGTTATCACGGGATCCGTTTCAGAACAAGACTTGGTCGATCAATTACCTCATATTGATTCTACTATTAATCTTGTTGGTAAGACAAATCTACTTGAACTTGGAGCCTTATTAGAGTTGTGTGTGTTATGTTTAACCTGTGATAGTGGGCCTATGCATATTGCAGCTGCGGTAGGCACACCGTGTGTTGCACTTTTTGGTCCGACCGATCCTATACGGCACCAACCTTATGGAGCTGGACACACGATCATTGAAAAACCGGTATCTTGTAGACCCTGTTATAAACGCACATGTATGCTAAAAGATGTACCGTATCTGTGTATGAAAGAAATAGAAACATCACAGGTGTTAGATGAAGTATTAGAGGTATTAAACAGGAAGTAAAGAAAAACACTAGCTGAGGATACACACTAAATGATTCAAGTTTTGGTTTTTGATTTCGGTGGTACTTTGGATGGCAACGGTATACATTGGCTTGAAAGGACATACCAATTCATTCATAGACACCATCCAGAAATAACACGTGAAGCGTTTGATGTTGCGGATAGAGAGACTATATTGGAATTTGCCTTTGAAAAATTACCTGATGAAGTATCATATCAAGACGGTAGTATGTTACCAGTAGGTTTAGTTGCAACAAATGTCAAGGCTGCAAACTATACTTTACGTGAAACTGTTGATGCTATTGCTATAGGTATTTTCAATAGGTTGAACTTAACCCATCAACTGAAAGATGAATATGTTGAGTGGTTCTGCAAAGAAGCATCTGAACATCTGACAAAAAACAGAGAGTGGTTGGAAAAACTATGTGATAACTATAAACTTGGTGTAATTAGCAATAACTTCGGAAACACACGTGGTTGGTGTGATGAATATAATCTCACTTCGCTGCTTGATGTGATTATTGATTCAACGGTGTTTGGTAAGATAAAACCTGATCCAAGCATTTTTCAAGCTGCTTTGTCAGAATTAGGTGTTAATCCAGAGGAGGCTATCTATGTAGGTGATAGTTACACGGCTGATATGGTTGGGGCGAAAAAAGTAGGTATGTGGACAGCATGGATGATCGGGAATCAACCGAAAGAATGCCTTGATCTTTCCGTTGTTGATATACAACTAACACATTTACATGAATTAACAGACTTTCTATCAACGTTTTAATCCAGAAATCGGACTTACGATATCCTCAGTCCTGCCATTATAAACGAATTGTAAATTCTAACGTTTTAATTGAGAGGAGATGCCATCGTGAAAAAGTACTTTCTGATTGTTTTTGTTCTAATAGTATCCATCAACCTGCTTTCCGCTGAGAATGAAACGGTAAAGGGCAATGAGGAACCTGTAAAGGTTGATGAATTAGTCAAAGAGATGCGTTTAGTTAGTATTGAGAAAAAAACGTATACATTAAAAAAACTTCTGGAGAAGAAAAAGGCAGTTGTATTGATTTTCCTTGCAACGGAATGTCCTGTCGTAGATGATTATGTAGGTCGCATTACAAAACTCATCAAGGATTTCAAGGATAAAGAGATTCAATTTGTAGGTATCCATTCCAACAAACACGAGACAGTTGAAGATATAAAGACGTACAGTGAAAAGCACGGTTTTACGAACGTCAACTTGCCAATTCTATTGGATCCGGAGAACAAAATTGCAGATTATTTCCAAGCGCGTAGAACGCCTGAAGTATTCCTCATCGATGATAAGAAGACTTTACGTTATAGGGGTGGTATAGATGATAGTCGAAAGAATCCAGATGAGCATTATCTACAGAAGGTGTTAAATTTAGTCTTAGAAGATGAACCTATTCCTGAAAAACAGAGAAAAACGCGTGCAATTGGGTGTACAATAAAGAGAGTGAGAAAAGCAGAATTAGATCGCACACCGTAGCGTTACTGGAGGTATTATGCGACGTGTTATAGACAACATTCTACAGTCACTCCTTACAGAGGTATTATGCGACGTATTATAGACAACATTCTACAGTCACTCCTTACAATTGTCCTGTCAGGATTGTTGATCATATTCTTTATTGTCTGTTTCTGTGTTGGCGTTGTCGGGGGGTTTACAATTGGATGTTGGCAAGACATTGCCGTACTTGACCTTAATAGATTAGAATATAAGGAAGACAAACAGACATGGCGACAACACCTTGAAGTCTATTCTACCATCTGTGAAGTTCAGATGACTAATTCAGTTGTTTTTCTGATCGATAAGTTGCAGCGTTTAGAGTATGAAGAGGTATCACTCCCTATTAAAGGTGTAAACTCTCAAGGGCAATTTCATGTGAAATTAAGGGGCGAAATAGGGAAACGGAATGGATCCATAGATGTATTCACACGAGACTTTCATTACCCTTACATGGAAGAAAACAGCGGAGCGCAACGAGTTAAATTAACAATTAAGAATGGAAAAGTGCTATACATACAAGATGAAAAAGGGAATAATCTAAGAAATTTCTACCTTGAACCGGAACTGATTGCTGAGTTCTCTGGCGATGATGAAGGAACAACACGTAAGATTATCCCACTGACTGACATGCCGAGAAAGTTGGTTGATGCTTTTATTGCAATTGAAGACAGAAGATTTTACCAACATTCTGGTATAGACATTGTACGTTTAGTCGGGGCGATTAAGGATACTCTAACAAAAAGCGATAGATTGGGGGCAACAAGTACATTAACACAGCAGTTAACACGTAATGTATATCTTGGTAAGGAACGGACGCTTGCCAGAAAAGCACGTGAAATTTTACTTTCCTTCAGGATAGAACGTCAGTTGTCAAAATCCCAGATTCTGGAAGCCTATCTCAACTATATTGACTTTGGTAGATTCAATGGTCAACAACTCTATGGCGTGCAAAAGGCGGCTATGGCTTATTTTGGTAAAAAGGTAGCGGACCTTGACTTCCATGAATGTGCCTTACTTGCAGGTATTCCTAAAGGAACCACAGAGTATTCTCCGGTCAAAAATCCCAAAAACGCCAAGAGACGTAGGGACGTTGTCCTCATGTCAATGAACAACCAAGGATTCATCCTGCCTAAAGAATATCAAGAGAGCAAAAAACAGCCGATAGAAGTTATAGGTCAAAAACAGACATCTGTCAGACAAAAACGGAACACCGCTGGACATTTTATTGATCATTTAAGAAATGAACTTGAAGACATATCAGAACTAAAGAACAGTTTGTATCATGAGGGTTTAAAGGTGTATACAACAATTGATATGTCCATGCAATCCCTTGCTATGCATACTGTTGCAGAACATCTGCGTTACTTGGATAAAACCTATGGAGGGCACCTTCCTGACTATGATAAGAATAAGGACAATCCAAAGGGGATAGACCCACAGTCAAGGTATCTACAAGCTGCACTGATTGCTTTTGAACCGAAGACTGGTGCTGTAAAAGCGATGGTAGGGGGTCGTGAATACCGTATAGATGGTGTAAATCCATACATACGCAAAATGAGAAATTACAATTTCTTAAATCGAGCATTAGGTAATGCCAAACGTCAACCGGGGTCCGCTTATAAGCCGATTGTTTTCACAGCCTTAATGGAGGATCCTGCGCTTATCACGCCAGCATCCATCATCGTTGACAAACCGTGGGAGATTCAACACCAACCAGGACAACGTTGGAATCCTAGCAACTATGTAAAGGGAAAATACTATGGACCTGTTACTGTCCGAAGTATACTAAAGAAATCAATCAACGTAGCCACAGCACGGGCTGCTTGGGAAACCCCTGAGACTGCGGAAGGATATAAAGAAGGGATTGTCAGAGTTATAGACCTATCAAAGAGAATGGGGATTTCTACTAAAATGGATCCTAAAAAACCAGCTCTCATATTGGGAGCATTTGGTATGACAGTGCTTGAACTAACCTCTGCTTACGGTGTATTCGCAAACCACGGCATCAAAGTTGAAACAAAATACATAGAATACATTACTGATAAGGAAGGCGAGATTATCTATCCAAATGAAAATTATCAACAGGATAGAACACGTATTATAGATGAAAAGACAGCGTATCAGATGACCTCTTTTTTACATAGTGTTATAAAGTCAGGAACAGGTATTAGGGCAACACGGGATCCGTTTTATCTAAATCTACAGAATACACGTCCTGTTGCTGGTAAAACAGGTACTACAAATGATTTCGTGGATGCATGGTTCATTGGGTATTCAAACGATTTGGTGGTAGGTGTTTGGGTTGGTCTTGACAAACAACAGAAAGGTATACGAAACTATAATCAGGAAGGGGCAAGGGCATCACTACCGATATGGGCACGATTCGTTGCTGAAGGGATACGCGGTCCTAATAAGAATTTTGAAGTTCCGAAAGGCATTACGTTCTGGGAGATTGACAAAGTAACAGGATTGTTAAGGAATAAAGAGAAATGTCCTCCGGAGAACATAAGCACCGAACCCTTTATTCAAGGACAAGTACCTACAAGAATATGTGATAAACATTAGACTATTTCTATGCTTGTAATATGAAGGATGACAATGAGAGAGAGTATTGATTTACGTCCATCTATATCTCCTATAAACGTAGATCATGAAGCACCATATAAGTCTTTTGATTTAGTCTCTGAATTCTCACCTGAAGGTGATCAACCGCAAGCGATTGATAAACTCACTGAAGGTATCCTCAGAGGGGACAGGGCACAAACCCTCTTAGGTGTAACAGGCTCTGGTAAGACCTATACAATGGCGAATATCATACAAAATGTTCAACGTCCAACCCTTGTTATCTCACCCAATAAGACTCTTTCTGCACAACTTTATAACGAGTTTAAGACGTTCTTCCCGCATAATGCTGTCCATTATTTCGTTAGTGATTATGCCTATTATCAACCAGAAGCATATATCCCATCGACTGATACATTCATTGAGAAGGATGTACGAATAAATGAAGAGATCACTCGGATGCGTCTTGCTTCTACCGCATCACTTATGTCGCGTCGTGATGTTATCATCGTTGCAAGTGTATCATGCTTATACGGTCTCGGTTCTCCGCGTGAGTTTGAAGGACAGAAAGTGGATTTAGAGGTTGGCAAGATAGTCTGTCGAGATGAGTTTTTACGTTCCTTAGTTGAAATTCAGTATGTTAGAAACGACATCGACTTTTGGCAGGGCACTTTTCGTGTCAAGGGTGATGTGATTGAGGTGTTCCCAGCCTACAGCGAAAGTGCCTATCGAGTAGAATTATTCGATGATGAAGTTGATAGAATTTGTGAAATTGATACTACGACAGGTGAGATCTTAGGAAAGTATGAAACGCTTGAAATCTATCCGGCTAAACACTTTATGACAGATGCCGATATTTTTGAAGAAGCACTGATTAACATAGAACTTGAACTGCATGAACAGATTGCCACATTCGAAAAAGATAACAAATTGTTAGAAACACAACGTATTGAACAGAGAACACGTTTTGATTTGGAGATGTTGCGAGAAGTCGG
This sequence comes from Candidatus Poribacteria bacterium, assembly GCA_965208245.1. Taxonomy (GTDB): domain Bacteria; phylum Poribacteria; class WGA-4E; order WGA-4E; family WGA-3G; genus MSPOR6. Next base: position 1,932,599 of record OZ242325.1, on the reverse strand, counting down.
CTACTGTTCTGGTATAGAAAATTATTCACGACACCTATCTGGATTACAACCTGGGGAACCCCCTTACTGCCTCTTAAACTACTTTCCTGAAGACTTTCTTCTCTTTATTGATGAATCACACGTTACTTTACCGCAATTAAAGGGAATGTATCTGGGTGATAGAGCAAGGAAGACAACACTCGTTGATTACGGTTTCCGTCTGCCTTCGGCTTTAGACAACAGACCTCTTAAGTTTGAGGAGGTACAAGCCTATCTCAAACAGGTCATCTATGTTTCCGCTACACCGGGCAAGTATGAGATGGAGGAGGGTGGACAGATCATTGAACAGATAATTCGTCCTACCGGTTTGATTGATCCTCAGATTTCTGTTCATCCGGTTCATGGTCAAATTGATCATCTCATAGGTAAAATAAACGAGCGGGTTAAGAATAAACAGCGCGTTCTTGTTACAACTCTGACTAAACGGATGGCAGAAGATTTAAGCGAGTATTTGATTGAAGCTGGTATACGTGCAAACTATATGCATTCTGAAATTGATGTTTTTGACCGTGCGCGTATCCTTAGACAACTCCGTGAAGGTGAGTTTGATGTGCTTATTGGTATTAATCTGCTAAGAGAGGGACTTGATTTACCGGAAGTATCACTTGTTGCAATTTTAGATGCAGATCGTCCTGGTTTCCTTCGTTCTGTGACATCCTTGGTTCAGACATCTGGTCGTGCAGCACGTAATGTGGATGGAGAGGTATTGTTATATGGTGATACCATCACTGATGCAATGGCAGATGCAATGTCCGAGACACAACGACGACGGGAAAAACAGTTGATTTACAATGCGGAAAACAATATCACACCCGTAACGATACAGAAAGCAATTGAACAACTTATTTCTGAATCAAATGAAGAGTATCTCACCAAAGAACCTGCCAAAGATATTCCAGTCGTAAAAGAAACCAGTACAATTGAAGATATTGAATCCGTTATTACGGATTTAACCCGCCAGATGCAGAAAGCCGCTGTCGAATTAGATTTTGAGCTCGCTGCAAATTTACGCGACCAGATAAAGGAGTTGAATGAACAGTTGCCTGATGAATCGATTCCATATTAGATAGGTTGTATAAAAACACGTTTTCTGATAAAATAAGAGTACAGACATATATGTAGATTATCAAAACCGATTAGACAAATAAAAAGAAAGGAATAGATTATGTTTGTTTGTACTGCTTGTGGTTACCTTTGGAAAGAAGCATCAGAACCTCCCGATGAGTGTCCAGCTTGCACTGCACCGAAAGAGAAATACATACGTTATGATGACAGAGCTGAAAGGCATGTTAAACGTGCTGTTGCTGCACATATCATGTATCCAGATGACGAAGGGGCTGATCTCCGAGCCGAGAATTCAGCACTCTCAGCACACATCAGGTTTGCATTGGTTGGTTTGCTTGAGGATCTGAAAAAAGAATAGAAACCCGTTACGTTATCCCAAATACAGATTTACTTGAAAGGAATTGCATTAGCGTTAAGATGCTTGACAGTTAATGCTGAAATGTTATATGAAACAAATAAAATATATGCTCACGCTGTTCCTCGTGTTGTTACCCGGAATAGTGTCAGCACAAAACCTTGAAGAACGTGTCGTTGAACACATCTATCCAAATGGTTTAAAACTTTTGATGATTGAACGGCACACATCTCCCACCGTTGCTCCCTATATCCTTTTCAAAGCAGGTTCCGTTGACGAATCAGATGACTCCCGTGGTATTGCACACATGTTGGAACACATGCTATTTAAGGGCACGAAGACAATCGGTACTACTGACTATGAAAATGAGAAAGTGGTTTTGGATAAGATTGATACTATCGGTGATCAGTTGGATTTAGAACGCGCTAAAGGAAGGAGAGCAGACGTAGCAACAATTACTGAATTAGAAGAATCATTGAAAGATTTACAAGAAAAGGCTGAACAATTCACTGTTCCAGGTGAATATACCGAAATCTACACTAAACACGGTAGTACCGGTTTTAATGCTGGCACGTCAGTCGACTTCACTATTTACACTGTGGAACTACCTTCTAACAAACTGGAATTGTGGGCAATGCTTGAGTCCGATAGACTCAAGAACGCCGTTCTCAGGCAGTTTTACGTTGAACGGGAGGCAGTTAAAGAGGAACGCAGGATGGTCGTAGATTCGCAACCGGGTGGTAAACTCTATGAACAATTCATGGCTGCTGCTTTTACTGCTCATCCTTATGGAACACCTATTATTGGTTGGCCTTCTGATATTGCACTACTAAATAGAAAGAAGGCTGAAGAATTCTTTAAGACATACTATGCACCGAATAACTCAATCATGGTAATTGTTGGTGCCATAAACGTGGAGAAAACCATCAAATTGATTGAGAAGTATTTTGGGGATATACCTTCTCAACTACTCCCTGACGAAGTGACTGTAAAGGAACCTAAACAGGAAGGTGAACGTCGAATTGAGGTCGAATTTGATGCTGAACCGAGATTGATGATCGGTTTCCATAAACCTACTGTGCCACATTTCGATGATTATGTTTTGGATATGATCAGTGCTATTCTATCTGATGGTAGAACTTCACGTTTTTACAAGAACATAGTGGAAGAGAGCATAGCGGTCTCTGCAAATTCCATAAACGGTTATCCAGGGGCAAGATATGACAATCTCTTCGTCATCAATGCTTCACCAAGTTCACCCAATACGACTATGGATGTAGAGGAAGCTATTTACGAACAATTGGAAATACTGAAGAATGAACCTGTGGAAGAAAAAGAATTTAAACGTATTCTGAAACAGATAGATGCCGGATTCATTAGAGCACTGAATTCAAATGCGGGGATGGCACAACAACTTGCATTCTATGAGAGTATTGCTGGAGACTGGCGATATATTCTTGAGTGGCGGAAAAAGATGTATGAAATCACACCTGACGACATCATGCGGGTAGCAAAAACTTACTTTAATAAAAGCAACCGGACGGTCGCTACACTTGTCAAAAAGGAGAAGGTTATGGCTGCAGATACGATCATGGAGGAAAGTGAATAATGAATAATCTAATGACGAAGAGACTATTTCTCGTTTTACTTACTGCTACTATGGCTGCAATAACAATTGAACTGAGTAGTCTACCACTCATTGCAAGACCGCATGAAAAGATAACTTATGAACCGATTCAGTTTAACCCACCTGTCCCAGAAGTTCGAAAGTTGTCGAATGGGATGACACTGTATCTTCTTGAAGATCACGAATTGCCGGTATTTGACATAAGCGGCATCGTTAAAACTGGAACGATTTATGATTCGATGGATAAAATTGGATTAGCATCAATCTTCGCAAGTGTAATGCGATCAGGTGGTACAGTATCCCGTGAACCGAACGTTCTCAACGAAGAATTAGAATCTATGGCAGCATCTGTTGAAATCGACATGTCTCCCGAATATGGATCCGTCAGTCTGTCAACTATGGCCGAGGACATTGAGAAAGGATTAGAAATATTTGCTGATGTGCTGCGTAATCCTGCGTTCAGGCAAGACAAACTTGATCTGCGAAAACAACAGGCGATAGAAGCGATCCGAAGAAGAAACGACAATCCTATCCAATTGGCATGGCGGAACTTTTCAGCAATTCTCTATGGCAAAGACCATCCGTTCGGTTGGTATTCAGAAATTGAAACAGTTGAGAGTATTACCGTTGAAGACCTAAAAAATTTCCATTCAAAGTATTACCATCCCAACAACATCATGCTATCAATAACAGGTGATTTTGATACAGACCAATTGATTAATCAACTTGAAAGCGTTTTTGCAGGCTGGATAATGAATGACATAGACTTGCCTGACATACCTACGGTTGAGGTCTCATATCATCCTTCTGTGAACCATATTCAGAAAAACCTTCCACAGACAACAATGTTGATTGGTCATCTCGGCATAAAACGAACACCTGATTTCCCTGATTATTTTGCGCTGCGCGTGATGAACGACATACTCGGTGAGGGTGGATTCACTTCAAGATTGATGAAGCAGGTGCGAGAAAAACACGGATTGGCATATATGGTTGGAAGTCTGATGCAAACAAATCTCTATACAAATCCGGGGGAATGGTTTGCATATTGCGGTTCCAGCTCCGAGAAGACAGCACAAGCAATATCACTGATCATTGACATCATACGTGAGATGCGCGAAGAACCCGTATCCGAAGAAGAACTACAGTTAACAAAAGATTCACTTATCAATTCTTATGTATTCGGATTTGAAAGTAGTTCTCAGATCGCATTTCAACAGATGATGCTTGCATATCGGGAATTTGATCCGGACTTTCTTGTAACATACACCGATAACATAGCGAAAGTGTCAGCAGAGGATGTTCAAGCAACTGCTGAAAAGTATTTACAACCGGATGGTCTGACAATAGTCACTGTAGGGAACCAAGAGGACTTTGATCGTCCTCTTAGCGAATTTGGCACGGTCAACGAGATAATAATTGAGCAACCCGAGTCACCTCCAACTGAACCCTTAACTGAAGGGACAGCGTCTGACATCGCAAAAGGAAAGGAGATCGTTGCAAATGTTGTCATTGCAATGGGGGGTATGGATAAGCTAAAAGCAGTAAAAACTGTTGTTTCAGATGCAAAGTCATCCATGAATACGGAGATGGGAAGAGTTGAGATAAGTGTTGTTGCCTATCAGGTTTATCCGGGTAAACTACGACAAAACATGACCACACCTCAAGGTGAATTGAGTTTTGTTTTTGATGGACAGGTAGGTTATATCCTGGCTCCGATGGGAGCACAACCACTACCACCGGAGATGTCTCGTTCTTTAAAGGATGCTGTTTTTAGAGACATTATTCCGTTATTCGTCCATCTCGTAGAATCTGATGTCTCTGTTCAATTTGCTGGGATTGAAGAGATTAATGGAGAGTCTACTTCTACTCTTCTCGTGAAACAGCCATCGGGTGAAACCCTTAAGGTATATATTAGCAATGAGACGCATTATGTAGTAAAGTATGCGTTTAGTGAATCAGAACAGGGTGTGATAGTTGATAAAGAGCGGTATTATTCGGATTACAGAGAAATCGATGGTGTGAAGATACCGTATCGTGTTGATGAGCATGTAAATGGGAATCTTGCCAGTCAGAGTAGAACTACAAGTGTTAAACTGAACATTGATGTGGATGAATCACTGTTTGAGATATCAGAATGAGTGAGTAAACCTACCGGGTCTTTTATAAAAGTTTAGAAGCGAAAGGTTAGACCCGGTAGACGTGATTAGGCAACCGCACCGTTTCTAAGCATTAAAGTATCCGATAAGGTCTTGATCACCATCAGAAGAAATTTCTGGAGATTCTTGGTTCTTTGAAAACACAGACTCAAACTCATCATCAACTAAGAGTCTGTCAATTGTCGCGCAGATCGTCTTCTCCGATAGTTGTTGCACTATGACCATATCAGATGTCCAAAAGTAGAGACCGTTAGCACATTCACCCGTCTTCTTGTATTGCTTCATGAGAGTTTCAATGTTCTTGATTGTAAAAAATACCGCAGAAAAACTATCACCGTTTGGGAAAGTGACTCCTACATCAACATTATCATTATTAGGATCAAGTGGTGCAATTCCATGATAAATTATGAGTTCATAGCCTTTGTGATGAACTCTTGTATAAGGTTGTCCCATCTTAATTATCTCCCAAAAAATAACACCTCAGTAATTACCTTCTGTAATACACAGTCTTAATTGCTATCAACATCAATACCGTATATAAGAACAGGAATGTCAATATCTGCCACTCCCCGTTGCTCTAAATCCCAGACAAACTGTTCAAAGTAAGAGACTCCGGTAGACATTTCATCGGCAAAAGATTTTATTGGAACAATCTCAATACCTTTTTCTATGTAACCTAAATTGTGGAAAATAATCATTTTGGCACAAACGTTATAAACCATAAATGCATACTTACCAAACTGAATTTCAACTCCAAGTTTCTCCTTCAGAAAATCCATCTCTCTGTATGCAGTCTGTTGGATCTGTTTCGGTGAGTACCCTTGACAATAGTAGTCAGTGGGATATTCGCACTTTATCCGTTTCTTTTCCCATCCCTTAGCTTCAAAGCCTCCTGCAAATGCACGATTTAGGTCTTTCGGACTATACAAGGATTTTCCTGGCATTGTGAGTTCTTCACTTTTTTTGGTTTTGCATTGCGTAGCATCAACGGAAGCAATTATCATACCTACCTCATTCAACAAACTAGATTGTGTGTCTTTAATTGAGTATCCATCATTAAAAGAATACTCGGCAGCAATTATCATAACTATTTATTTCCATTCTAAGGGAAGTTGAGCTACACGTTCATTTCCTGAAGGTTGATGTATAGGTTGACCGATTGGACGTAATAACAGTTCTCCATCAGCATACTTTTCTATACGTTCCCGAGTAATGCGAACATAATCAGCATCTATTTCTGAAGCAAATGCTTTTCGGTGGTGATGTAAAGCAGCGATGATTGATGAACCAACACCGCAATAAGGATCAAAGACAACACCATCAGAATGGGTCAATGCTAATACACATCGTTGAACTAATTCTACAGGGAATTGACAAGGATGTTCTGTCTTCTCGGGATGATTAGCTTTGACATTTGGAATATCCCAAACACCATCCTCCCAGTCATGGGCTATAATGTCCCAAACATCAGAAGGATTCTTCCCAAGTGGATTACCTGAAAGTTGTCCACGTTTCGGTCCTTTGAAATGTCGCTTACCTGGATATTTTGCTGGAATTCTCACTGGGTCAAGATTAAATATATAATCATCACTTTTTGAAAACCAGAGGATCACCTCATACCTACCCGAAAACCGCTTCGTACAGTGTAAACCGTGACTAAACCTCCAGATTATTCTGTTCCGTAATTTTAGTCCAATTTTCTTGAATAAATCGTAATAATAGATATCAAGCGGAAATACTTCCCCTTTTTCTACATAATTTCCCACCTGCCAACAGAGATTTCCAGTAGTCTTAAGTATTCGCTTTAATTCTGAGATTACAGGTTCCATGTTAGTAAGATATGTCTGCAGTGTTGTTTTCCTTTCATATTTTTTACCTAAGTTATAAGGAGGTGAGGTGATAACTAAATCAACTGACTCTGATGGAATATGTCTTATCAGTTCATCACAATTCCCTTCAAATAATACGACATCAACATTAGGATCATATTTGTCCGACATGGAAATATGGCGTTTAGCAAAATCAAATGTTTCTTTAATTTTATGCATAGTTTATACCTTTTGTATGGAAATAGATTATAAGCATTATAGTCTATTATTCTATTGTGGATCAATCTAAAGATACAATATTGAAACACCTACCAATTCGTAAATGACCCGTCATCTCTTTGATAGCCGTGTGGGGGCCCGTATTGCTGTGTGGTGACGTTTTTGAGTGCTTCTTCGTTGAATTCTATTCCCAATCCAGGGGATTCGGGAGGTAACAAGTGCCAGGATTCATAGGGTACTTGCACGGGGAAAACATCTGTCAATGAAGACATCGGTGCTCGCGGCAGTTCCTGTACGCCAACAAGTGAAGATGCTAAACAGAGATGTAGACATGCAGCAGTAGAAACAGGTCCCAAAGGATTGTGGGGTGCTAAGTGAATATAACAGAATTCGCGCATCTCCTTGGTTTCTGTGTCACTCAGAACACTTGGAAACAGGAGCCATCCGCGCGTATCAAACAGAAATCGTTGTTCTTCAGTGAGTGGGATTGGAGGTAAATTATCGGCATTCGTTGTAGGATTGGGCATAAAATACTCCAAAAATATTAGATTGAATACCACATAGTTCAAGGACTTGCATGCAGAGTGGATAGTGCAAGTCTGTTGCTGTAGGAATTGCGACTATATCTGGTTTCGTCTGCTGAATCATTTCATCTACATCAGAGAACTGTGCAGACCACGTTGACGATCTTACCAAGGGCTGTTAGTCTATCCTCAAGCAGGTCACAGAGTGCGACTATTTCTGTGCATGGATGTGCATAGTAGGCTTTTGCTGTGGCAGTTCCTCTACTACGACACCCTAATATTGCGACACGATAATTCTTCATGGGTAAAAATGTTGCATCCTTTTATACTAACACAGTTTTGTTTAATATTAACCCATTGTATGCACCCTGTCAAGTGTTTAACTAGCTTTATTCTCATTGTGTTCTCTATGCGTATAGAACACGGATGCGTAATGGTTTGACCTGAGGAGAGAATGGTTCTAAGGATTCATAATCCGTTGTTGCTTCAATGCCTCTATTTCTCGTGTAAGTTCTTCAATGCGTCTATCTTGTGCTCGTGCTATTTCTTCAATGCGTCTATCTTGTGCGCTCTCACCTCTGCTGCGCCACACCATGACAATCTGTGGAATGCCTACGGCTGCAACAATAAGTGCGATTAACCCGTAAGTGAGATTTGTAGAATGTGAGATCTGTTTGACAATACCTTCCAGAATGCCTTTCATCCCTGCCACGTCAATTTTTAGGGATGTGATGTCATCTTTCATAGATCTGATCTCGGTTTTTATGGATGCGATCTCGGTTTTTAGTGGATCAACTTCTTCTTTGATAATTGATCGGATCTTTTCAAGGTCTTGAGGTGTTAAATCAGCGAAAGTTGGCATAACAATTGTGCCGATGAGTATTGATAATAACAAGACATTTTTCATTGTGTTTCCTCACAATTGAGTTCCTTCGTTTGACCCTTATGATGTTCTTCAAGTGCTTCAAAAGCCAGTTTGGATAATGCCTCTTGAGAATTGGCGGATAATCTATCCCATTTTTTCTCAGAACGGAGTTTAGCAAGCCCCCAATCTGCAAAGGCATCTTGTTCTTCCGGTGAGAGCTTTGATGCTTCTCTCCAAGCTTGTTCAAGCCGTGTTGTCATTGGGACACCTCCATACAATAAGTGGTTAGCAATGCTATGGTAAGCACAATTATCTAACTACCTGTCTATCAGTATAATGAATTACGGAATTAGTCGTTTTGGGATTAAACATTTTTTAATTTGACAGTCAGTTTTCACCCATGTTATACTATCCATAAGCTCGTTGGCAGGACTGTTTGTGCAACGCACTTTGCGTTGCATCCTGCCACTACTTCAAACAGAGTACAAACGAGCCTACAAGTGATACCCTCGTTTAACATTTGTATCGTTTTAGATGTTCTGACTTAGTCGTTTTGGGATATTCATCTTATACTATCATTGACAAACTTATTGAAAATGTCAATGTTCCTATAGTTATACTTGTAGCACGCCTCTGCGAGATACAGTGGCGTGTATCCTGTTGAGTAATGGTGGTGCGTTCCGTACCAGGCACGCTTGATGAATGACCAAAATCCTTCAATGGTGTTGGTATGCATGCCACCTTTCTCCCACTTCTTACTTCGGTTTAGGGTTTCATGCTCTATCTCTTTACCGATAGTGTTGTATCCTTTGAACTGATCCGTGTAGAGTTTAGAGTTCTCCGTATCTACGTTATCACGAATGAAGTTAGCAATCGTTTCTCCAGTGATATCAGGCACCAATTGAGCAATTACATGTCCAGTTCTTGAAACTGCACCGATAACAGCGTCTTTCATTGTACCGCGACCACGCTTGCGAGGTTCATCTACTGTTCGGTCATAGTCTTTCTTGTCTCTACCACCGACATAAGTTTCATCAGCTTCAACGATTCCCGACAAAAGAGAAGACTTCTTTGCCATTTCAGTTCGTATCTTCATCATTATAGACCAAGCAGCCTTTTGTTTCAATCCTAAATCTCTCGCCAACTGACAAGATGAGATACCTTTCTTTGCGTTTGCCATCAATGAGATCGCTAAAAACCACTTTTGTAGCGGTATTTTTGTTCCAGCAAAGAGTGTCCCGCTGGTAACCTTGAATGATGCACCACAATCAGAACAATGCCACCGTCCTATTCTACCTATGCCGTTCTCTTTTTTGCGTTTCAGGTTCGGACCCTCACACTTCGGACACTGGGGGTTATCACCCCAACGTATCCTCTCAAGATGTTCAATACACGCCTCTTGTGTAGGGTATCGCTCCATAATTTCAACTCAATTCATCAGATACTCCATTTTTTTAGACTGACAAATTGAATAGTGTGATTCAGCATCTCTGACAATTTTTGGTAGCCCCTCCATGATTTCATGTCTCCTAAGTTCATGTTCAGATGAAACATCAAATTCTGATTCAATTAACGACAGCAGTTCTTCATATACCTCAACAGCAATTACTAAGTCATTTCTGAAATCTTCAAAGGCATTAGATTCTTGTGCTGCATCTCTAACACCATGACTTGGTTTTGAACGTTGTTTACTAACTTCTGCAAGTAAAGTATGAAGTTTTGAACTTTTGTCAAATTCGCAGAATACATGACGTAGCAAAGTTGGTAGTCTCATGTTCTTTGCATCAGGAATTGTCTGGTTTCTCAGATTCGCGAAATTTAGAAGACAATCTCTTGAAAGAGAGTCAACTATGAAACCGTATAATCTTTGATGTGCGTCTTCATAGGCATGACTATTTTGAGCGATAGGATAAACAATAGATTCGTCAGGGACTGTTGTATATAAAGGGAGTTCTACGAGCGTTTTACAACATGCATTAATTTTCTTAATGATATAACTTAAATGTCGTCTTGGTTCAATCGGGACGTTCCAACTACCCTTAATATATCGTTTGTGCCACATATTGAAGCGTTCATCTTCTTGTGCTAATAAGGATTTTTGAACAAAAAGAGGACTCCATTTCACCTATTCTTTTTCTGGAATCTTTCTGAGATCAGGGATAAAGACTCCAATACATGGCGTGCCATCTTTTTTTCTATGATATGCAAAACGTATTTGCAGGATATACTCGTCTAGTCTGCCTGCAGATTCGAGTTCATAAAAATATGCATCTGTAGATTTAAGAACACCCCCATAGTAGTCTGTATCTAATTCATACTTATTCGGATGACAGATGTATAGGTTTAAGACATCTGCTTCAAAAAAAGCAATGTATGGGTCTAATTCTGGTTTATCTGACACGTCAATTTACCTCACTAACCTATTTTGTAATTGATGGAAAGTAAATTCTGTTGTGAATTTGTCATAATCTGGAATTATTCTATAATAACCGTTTCCTCACCAAGCATATCAATAATCTTCACTGCGACGCGGGCTTCTGGACGGGGCAGTGATACAGTATATTCTCCTTCAACAAAATCATTCTTAGTCTTAGGAACATCGCTTACTACAATATCAAAATGCTCTCCTGTGTAGTCAGTGTCTATCAACATACAATCAATCTGTGCGCGGAAGTCGTCAATCTGTTCGTCAAAAATGGTGCGGTCAATGTCCATGCGTGCTAAGATGGTCGGACTAATATACTCTACAATGGTTATTTTGACACTATCTCCATGTCTCTCAAAATTTACCTCTGCGGATACAGGCTCAAACGTAGTGATTCCTTCGCTACCAATGTCACGCACAAAGATTTTGTTTACTGCGCGCCGTCTATTTTCCTCCTTGAGTTCCGCCTGAATGTTGCTATTCGTTCCGTAGCAGAATACGGTGATGTTGCGCGACTCATCTGGACGGTTGTCAAGTTCGTCTATAATCATCTGTATATCTAATGGCGTGAGTGGTTTCGTTAAGTCTATAATTTTAACAAGTGTTCCGTCCAGAGTACCATCAAAAAACGCCTCTTGTCTATCCGTTTGCACGCCATATTTCTTAATCACAATATCCCTTCGTTCCAAATCGGTACTGGCATCGTAGTTATTGACGCGATAATGGGCAATACCGCACTGCGTATCAGGAAGTTTCTGCAGTCTTTTTATTGTCGTCTGGATTGCACCTTTGTTAATATCTACAGCGATCCAACGTCTGCCGAGTTTTTCAGCAGCGGCAGCGGTGGTACCACTGCCTACAAAACAATCAAGCACGATAGAATCTTCGTTGCTTGAGGCATTGATAACGCGTTCTACAAGTGTTTCAGGCTTCTGTGTAGGATAATTAACGCGTTCTCTTGATTGTGAGTTGATTATAGAGATTTCAAAAACATCATCAGGCAATTTACCAAGCGGATTTACTTCAACAACTTTGCCAAATGATTTGACACCTGCTTTAGCCTGTTTAAGAGTTCCTTCAGAATATGGGACTCGTACTTTATCTACGTTGAAAATATAATTTGGTGTTTTTGCGTAAAATAGAAGAACGTCGTGTTTTCGCCTAAAACTGCGAGTTGTTCCGCCTGACGGGTCTTTATACCACCAAACAATCTCGTTTACAAAATTATCTTCACCAAACACTTCGTCCAAAAGCAAACGGAGGAGGTGGTTTTTATGCCAGTCACAGTGGAGATATAGACTGCCTTTTTCACTTAACAGTTCGCGCATTAAGATAAGTCTTTCATACATGAATTGGAGGTAATTATCATTTGCCCAGATGTCCTTATACTGCACCTTTTCGAGATCAGAGTGTTCTTCGCCTTCTAATGCTACCTTTCCACCACGTAACTCTACCTTTCGCACATAGTCTGCACCACTGGCAAAGGGTGGATCTATGTAGATTAGGTCAATTTTACCGCGAAAACCTTGCACCAGCAGTGTGGAGAGAATCTCTTTGTTATCGCCATGAAAAAGGAGGTTAGGACCGTCTTTAAATTTGTCGTAAGTCGGTTCTTTCTCTGGGTTCTCAACGTTATAGGTATCCACCAATTGTGCAGGATAGTTGCTGATTGTGTCAATTGGACGTTTTCCTACCCAGTGGAGCATGGGTCTGCCTTTAACTGGTTTTATTTTCATTGTGTTTCCTCTCATCACTCAGAATTCACATGAAATGTTCTGGGTAATGTTCTTCTTTGGTTGATAATCTGATATTAAACCCATTGCTTACGACGTGATTCAGATATTCTTATTCTGTCCTCTACACCTATATACCTGAGAATTTGGTTAACAATGTGGATAAAGTTTTTGTGTGAATAAGGCGATATAACAATTTCTTCTATGAGATCTGCTGATGAGGTTATTACAATATCATGTGTTTTTTTATTCATATATGAATTTTTTAACATTGGATTGGTTTTAAATAGATCCTCAGTATTTTTTCTAATATGAGGAATTACAGATGGATGTTCTTTAGCAAAAGAGTGTGGATTTCCAAAAAGTGATATTGCTATTCTAACTTCATTTTCATACTGAAAATCAATCATTTTATAGAAAAAACATATCACAAACAATTCATCTAATAGTAATTCATCCATTATAAATTCTGATGGTATTTTATCGGTATACTGAACTCGCTTAATTATACGAGTCGAATTATCATACTCAGAATCATCTATACATGTAATCAATCTATCTGAATTGGTCTTTATTGCAACACCACTATTGCCAGATGCATACTTATCCCACATCGCAGCATCTTCATGCTCAGATGCACACCATGAAGATATAAATGTAGATTGCCTAAATACTTTCATTGCATAATCTATACTGTATGGATATGTTCCGCTAATTTTATTTAGAATTTCCTTTAATATAATACCTTCTGATTTGTCTTCAAATAGGTCAGATTTAATTAATGGTATGTGGTTATACATTAAAATTTCACATAAGGATGCAAAAGACATATATCTCCATAACACTATATTTTCACCATATTCCAAGCATGGAGGTATACTATTTTCATCAATTTGAAAATCTTTCATTTTATAATTTCCTTGTTAATCTTGTCTTAGAGACTGGCTCGAATTTCCGGTGACAGAGCAAACCTTAGTGTCCGCTTCAGTGATGTTTATTGTAAGCGAACTCAAGCACGGGAAGCAGGTCTCTCACATTTCCAGGGATATCATAATAGATCTGGAGTCTATCTCTACACAAAAATTTACACCCGTACTGACGTTCTAATTGTCTTGCCTCTTCTTCCGTTATTGTCGCAAAAAACCTGGGTGGTTTAGATGTTAGGGAATGCGTTTGGAGTTTCTCACCGTTTCGATCTATCGGTTTCGCGAGGGGAAGAAATTGTTGAAAAACAATTCCAAACGGTCTTTTCACTCTTGTAGATCCTTTATCGCTTAAAATGAACGGACATAGCGTCTTCCTGAGTTCTGGGGGGTTTAGCCGCCACCCCTCTGCTTCAATCAAATTCTGTGTCTCTGCAACCCTCTCGTAAAATATATTGCGTCTCTCCTCAGAGAAATGTGCTTCGTGGTACTCTCTCACGTCTTCAGATAGTGAATTTCTCACCCGTATTGCCGTCCAATTACTAATAATGCCTATTTTAGAATACAGCGCAATCAGTTTGGCATAATGTTTAGCTGGCACCTTCAGCCTGTCAGCTTCCCAATCAGCGACTCCTGCTGAAGATCCGGTAGCGAGACCGAGTGCCAACGCAACTTCGACCTGGGTTAACCCCGCCTGCTCTCTCATCGCTTTCAATTGTACCCCAGAATAAGGAAAATCGTTTTGCTGGTTTGGTACGGTATCGGGGGTATCTTTCTTAGGTTCAACGCGAGCATCACTCGGCTCAGGTTCAGGAGCATCTGTTTTCTCTTTTTCTTCCAACGCGATCTCTGCGTTCAGTTCTGATTCACCAGAGGCTATATTGGGTTTCAAAAGGCATCTTTCTAAATCAGAGATGGCACTGTCCATATCTACAACAATATCTGTTTCACAAAAGATCCTATTGCTCAAACTGGAGGCTTTCCAATGCGAAAGGTAAAACCGCCAGCGTTTGCCGTTTGTAATGAGGGCAAGCGGGATATCTCCGCTATAGGCGTAGAAGCAGATTTGTTCTTCGTGTTTTGTAATTGACTCGTTCCACCGTTTGCACTCGATGAGCACTACAGGATTTTCAATCGGTTTAACATACAGAGCGTAATCCGCCCTTTTGCTTTCTACCTTATATTCCGGCAGCACTGCCATAGATGCTAAATCAGTATCATCCCACCCTAACGCCCTGAGTATCGGTAGTACGGACATATTGTTGTGTGGTCGCTTCATTTGTGCCTGCTAACTGACGTTCGTGTTCAAGAATATGTGTGAGTGTGTCTCTCAAGTTAGACATAGAGAACTCCTTTCTTATGCGGTTACCTGTCCCCACGGATAGAGATGCCTCCAGTCACGGCTGAAGATGGCCCGGACAGGTTGATACGCTTCTGCACAAAAGTTCTGAAAATGCCTGATCCATGCTAATGTAGTCTTAAGTTCTTGATTGTTCTGAATCATTTTCTGGACTTTTCTTCATATAGATTACGTTTTAGCATCTTGATGGATATTGGCATGTTCTGTGTGGAGGGAGTCTTTTAATATGGAGAGAATCTCCAACACTTTATCCAATTGCGGTGGGTGATCGGGACTAAGGAGATACGTGAGATCCTGCGGACTGAGATGTGTCCATGCAACAAGTTCTTCAATTCCACCTTGCGCTTCTGCAATATCTTTCATGGTAAGCAATAGTATCTCAATGTTGCCATCTTTATCAAAATCTTGGAGTGCAACTTCAAGATAACCTTTCGCAAATTCTGGTTGCGCCAAGTCTTTAAGGAGATAGTCTTTAAAAGGGGTTGTGCATTGCTGTAGTTTAATATCTATATCCATGGTGATTATTCCTTCATTTGTTCCAGAAAATCATTCCAATAGTTTTGTGCTCTAATAATATCCCGTGGTTGTGTTCCTTTAGTTCCTCCACAAAGTAAAATCACAATGTCACGTTGAAAGATCCCAAAATAGACGCGATACCCAGGTCCATAGTGGATTCTCAATTCGTATAAATCTGTACTCAATCGTTTGAAATCGCCAAAGTTTCCTGATCGTAATCGTGAAATTCTATTTGAGATTGCTATCTGTGACCTTTGATCCTTAAGCCGCATGTACCATCGCTGATATGGATCGTTTCCGCTTGACGTAGTATGGTGGAGTATCTCTCTGGGGCGAATTTGCATATCTATAAGTATAATGAATTTTTAGCAAGTTTCAACCTTTTTCCATCCAAACAGTGTGAGAACTGCCTCTTACCGAACTCACGCAAAATTATTTTCACCATCGTTCTGCATGGGTTCGTTCCCATAGATCCATTCGCGAATTTTCTGCATTTCGTCTAAATTCTCTTGGAGAAAAGCGTCCCTTGTATAAATGACTTTATACTCAAAATGAGCATTTGGTCGCAACTTTGCCAGACGTTTCACTGCCTTCTTTTTTGCTACAACGTCCGGGGCACCGCGTTCGCTTTCAGACTTAATCTCGACAATGTAGAATTCCCCTGTGTTCTTGACAATCACAAAATCGGGAAAATAGCGATGATAATTGTTATCAATACCTTTGTATTCAAAATGAAAATCAGTTTTCTTAGTATTCGTTAGGCTTCCAGTAAACAGAAATGCTTTGACATCTGCAACGGATTGATTCAGGGTTGCCAAAATTGTTTTAAAAAATTGCTGTTCGGGTCCGCTATCAAAGTCATAAGACGTATAATGAAAACTCACATCGTGGTTGTCATCCAAGTCCTCATCACCGAGCAGCAGTTCCGCTTTACTCTTACGCAAACGCACCTTGTGAACATAGCAATCCTCATCCTCATCCTTTTCAAAGAGTAGGTTGCCATCCTCATCGTGAATACGGATAAGTGCAAGGTATTCTGTAATTGTTTCCTCAATCACTTCGTAATTTTGCTGTTGGTCTTCCACCTGTTTACATAACGAATCGAAGTGTTGATACGGGACTTGTCCCTCTGGATAGAGACTTTTGAGATTTTTGAGCGTCTCTATAACAGAGAGGTGATAGTTTGTTGCAAGTCGTCTTGCCAATGTGTAGCAATCCGTTGTCCGATAAGTAATCTTCACCTCGTCTTGCGTGCCTAACGCTGTTAAGGGTGAAGCACCCCGCTGAGTAAAATCTGGAGTCAGAATGCTGCGAAAAGCAGGTGGTGTCTCCCCAACATTTGTAGGTTTATGCAACTGAATGGCTTTCGGTGCATTTTCCAATGGTACAACCTTACGTACCAGTTGCATAATTTTTAATTTCGGTAAATCAGGTTTACGCATGCGGAGTGCAAACTCTTTCGTTTCTGTGTCTTGTTTACGTAGTTCACCGAGTGTCGTTCCGAAGTTTGCCTGTAATTCTTTATCTAAAATAGTACTGTTTTTCGTATCCAAAAAGATTTTTGCAGTGTGTGTATTGCCTTTCACTTGACGTAAGCATCGCGTTGAGGCTTGCAAAATAAAGTTACTGCTTGTTGTCTGCTCTTTGATAAGCGCGCAAGCGAATAGACTTGGACAATTCCATCCCTCTGTCCCTTTGCCAATAAGTAGTATGATACGTTTCTGACTGTCAGGATTGTTTAGTCGGTTGAACCCGTCAATATCGGCTTGACTGGACTTCTGCGTATTTACGAGAATTTGCATGGTGTTCTCTCCGATTTCTGTGAGCGCGTTTTGAATGTGCACAAGGGAGGCATCTAAATGTTCTTGCGTTTTAAAATAAAAGGCGATTTTGGCTTTTGCACCATTGGGCAGTGATACATTACTGTAGTCTTTAAAAAAGTCGGTGATAACGTTACGGATAACGTCTTCGTCAGGAATAGTGCCGATAGGGTACTGAACAATACCGTCGTGCAGACTTTTAAGGATGTTGTCCCTAATTCCTTCACCAAGACTGTACCATGCCACAACTTCTCTGAGCATCTCCTTTTTGGCGTAAGGGGTACCAGTGGTATTGATTACAGCGACGAGAGGCGTTTTTTCATGTATGTAGTTAACCGTTTCCCGTACCCTCTTAAGTTCTGTGTCTATTTTGTTTCCGTAAGTATGATGTGCTTCATCTGAGAACACGCCCAAACTTGGCAGACTTGTTATTTTTTGAAGTCGGAGGTTTGCCTCTAATTCTGCCTTTTCTTTCTTTTCTTCGTAAGCAAATAGGGACTGATTCACCCGTTGTTTCAGGTTCGCTCTCAGACTTATTTTTTCAGTGTTCGTGACGATGACGTTGAAAGAACTCCTCGCTTGTACCTGAATTTCTTTGGCACCTGTTTGTGGATAGGTGATTTTAAGATTAGCAAGAAAATCACTGTGTAGACCGGATGGAAGAATTTGATCGAAAGGAATATCACTGATTTCACGTAGACTCTCAATAATCGTTGTGCCGGGAGCAAAAACGAGGGCGTTTTTCATAAAATTGCCATCAGGATAACGGAGTACCATCGCAAATTCGGTTGCAATTATAGTACCTATGAGAACCGTCTTACCGGTGCCCATCGCTAGCGCGAAAATGTAACTTGCATAAGGTAGACTTATCGCTTCGTAAACAGGATCAATTCTTTTCTGTTGAAAAAATTCTGGTTTTTCTTTCACCAATTTAAGGATAACATCTACATTCTCAATCAACATCGCTTCATTTTCAGTGATCGGAATACCGAATGCTTTGCAGAAATCGCGTATATCACTAGTATCGTAGTAGTGTCTGTAGAGTTCAACAATATGGGGTGTTTCCAATACTAATCTGATATACCAGTAGAGTTCCAAGGATTGGAATTGCGGTTCACGTAGATATTTGAGTTGGACGCGATCATCCGCTTCACCTTCAAATTGGTGGCGTAGTATCTCTCCGATAAGGGGATAATTTTGGCAGGGGTATCCATCTTTTCGCCAGTTTAATGTGTCTTCGCGTAGTTTTTCATAGAGGTGTTGCATTAAATGTGTTCCCTGAGCATATATACTAAAGTAAATTATACCATGTCTGATGTGAAAATGACAAATGAATTAGGTTTGATTGACAACAAAAAACTTGACATTTTCTGCAGGTTTAGTGTATAGTAAAACGCGGATTTGATACAGTCTACGGTGCGTGCCCACTTTGCCGAACACTCTAACGTGATATTCTTAACCCATTAGCAATCCAGATGTTGGAAGGGACTTCCCTGTAAAATACTATTGGTATTATTCTTTGCAGTTATGATTTACAGCTGCAATCAGAACCCTGGAGATGATTTTGTAAAATTAGATGCACCACTGGAAGAGGTATTACCAAGAATCACGGTCATTGTTCCTGAAAAACAGGATAAAGATGGAAAGGCACTGGAAATTATCGTAGGTAAGACATTTAAGGGTAAAACTGAATATCTGCTATCAGATGGAGAGACACACTAACTTGATTATTCCGTGTTAAATCAGCATGCCGTAGAAGGAAATAGATATATCTATACGGTAGTTTCCTATAACCTTGGAGGTTCAGGCACATTCTATTACCTTACTGCAATTGACAAATCATCACTTAAGAGTGTGAGTGAAGTTCGCCTTGGAGATCGCGTACAGATTACCAGTCTTGCTTTGAGTTTCCCGAGAACGGATACAGTGGCAATCAACTACAAGGATAGAGAGAAAGGAACAGCATTTACCGAAAGTCCAGATAAAGATGTATCAAAACACTTTCATATTGAGCAATCCAAACTCAGTCAAGTATGGATTAAGAAACTGGAAAAGTTCTAATCATGGACAGACTTCCAAACTGAGATAACCGTCGGACATCGTTCGGGACTTGCCACCCCCGATGACGAATCCGTCACATACTTCTTCGCGGATGCATGTTATATACGGTGGATTTCCAAAGTGCATTGCTATAGGACACTCTATGATGTCACGTATTGCTTTATTTCCCGCAATATCAACTTGCGGGATTGGAGATTCAAAAATTGCAACATTTGGATGCTCTGCAAGTTTCTTTAGTAATGGTATGGCAGTCTCAGCATCCCGTAGCGAATCGTTTGGGTCTAAGTCAAACTTGAAGTCGGCAGGAACAGCTTCAGCAACAGCGTCTACCTGTTTGACGACATCCCACCATGGACGTGGTTTGTTTTTGAAACTGGTATAGCCATCTGCAACAGCATCAGCTGCTTCTGCAGCCCAGTTCTCTGGAGATGAATCGATAGACCACCATGAGATCGGTACTTCCTGGCGACACTGTCTTCCCAAGATTTGATACACGGGTACTTCCAATATTTTACCAACCACATCAAAGAGTGCCATCTGAAGTCCTGCACCGAGTGAATCGTCGTTCATGTGTTCGGCTGGATTTTCACCAAGTACGCGTTGCACACTATGTTCAGGTACACGACTGTAGGTATAGTGGATAACCGTCTCTCCCCATCCAACATGTCCTGTATCTGTCGTCACCTTACACAATTCAAGGAGAGACCAGTTATAAACAGTGGAAACGCTTTGCGTAGTGATTTCTTGTTGACGTGGTGTGAATGGAACGTCTACCAATATCCGATCTATATTTGTGACTTTCATGTATACCTCATAAACGCTCAAAAATTGTGTGGATTTAATCTAATGAGAACGCGACATGAATTTATCAGACTTTAGAACTGATGTCAAGACCTGTAAGTGTGAATGAGGAAATGATACTGAAATCCATGTTGCTCTCAAGTCTCTATTGCTTAACAGCATATATGCTTGCAATATAAATAGCATGAACTTTGGAATGTTATATTACTCCAAGTCTTATGAGATTACGTCGTGCTCGTAAATGACAGTACTCACACTGCTCACCTGATCGGTGTGCTATATTACCACGTAACGGATCATCAACACGCACGCATAACTCCTAAACCTATGACATAACCCGTTTTTCCAAGGTGTCCAAATTACGGAGTTGCAGTACTTGTTCTTCCGCAAGGAGGGTCTCCATTTCCTGTTTTGCAACTGATTCTAAAGGTATTTCACTATTTAGTGCCAAAAGTTCTGCTAAGCGTTTCTGTTTTTCCACAGCAAAAGTCTCAAAACCAAAACTTGGATATCCTTAGTTTCTTATATAGATAGTCTGGTAGTGAAATCGTTAGTGGGTGCATGCTCAATGCTCCTATTGTCAACTTCAAAGTTATTTACATGTCTGATTTTAGCACACTTGTAACAATTTTAAAAATGAAGATTAAAAGCAAATTGGGAAAAGTTTTCTTCAGGTAAGACTGTATTGGCTGCAGAGCAGAGTTAAAGAGAATCTGCTCTGCATAGGGTAGCAAAAGAATTGAATTAGTTGTTTTCTGAGCCATCATCAATCCAATCAATAAAATATTGGATTTGCTCTGCGGTTAGGGGTGTATGTCCCCGGGGAGGCATTCCGCCACCATCAATACGTTGGACAACAAGACTTCCTTTACCATCGCCTGCAATAAACGCACGACCGTTTGCTCCACCATTATTGAAGTTTGCATAATCTGTCAGGTTAAGACCTCCTGCTGCTTGCTGACCTATATGACATCCTACCAATGCACAACTTTCTGCTAAGATAGGTAGAATATCGGTTCTGAAAGTAACAGCCGGTCCTTCTGGTTCAACGGGGTCTGGTGTCGGGGCGACAATCACTGGATCATGGTCATGATCGCTATGATCATCATTTTCACCAACCATATCAGTTGGAGAATCACCTTCATCACCACAACCCACAATGAAAACAGTAGCGAAAATAAGACAAAGTATAAACATAGAAAGCATGATAACAATCAATCGATTTGAATCTACATTAGACAAGATTCTTTCCTCCTGTGTGAGTCTTCTATGAAACGTTAACATTTTTTGTTTATAACATATCACTAAACCGAGAGAATGTCAAATGATATTAGTTTGTTTTCAACTAGGATCAGCGATTTTTACTAACTGCTTACCGATATTTCCACCTTTTAGCATACCGATAAATGCTGCGGGTGCTTTCTAGGAACGTGAAGCATTCATTCTGCCACGCATATACGGGTCAACTGAAAGATATAGTGTCTTTAGTAGAACATGTCCATCTTCAGGTTTAGGGATGGGTGTTTTGACAAGTTTGAAATCTGTTTCTTTTGGATACCTCACTGGTCGGGCTGCCAATGTGATTTGTCGGTTCATTCTAACTCCTTTTTCTGTTTTGCCTATTATTCAATTGGACTGTATCTTTTCCGTGTATAACAATCAGTTCGTGATGTTGAAGTCTTGGATCCACGGAATTTCCTTCGCGCCAGGTTCTTTGACAAAGAAATTAGTTCACCATAGCAGCAAGTCAGGTCCATATAGAGCTGCCATTCGCTTTACAATTGATGCGTGTGTAGCCAGATCATGTATCAGTGGATAATCAAGATGCTGATTGTGTACTCTATTCTTGTGGTCAGGCGCATCCGTTTCAAGAATCTTCTCAATTTCGGGTTGCATCTTAATCATTTCATCAGAACTGCAGAGTGTGTATGGACCAAGATATCCTTGATGTCTAAAGTGATCAACATCTTCTTGACTTAACTTGTGATTTGTATCGTTCATAGTATCTCCTTAGGGTTAGAAATCAACCAATTCTATTTGCAATATGATGCCCGTCGTCGCTTTTAATCGCACCAATCTGGAAGTTAGAAATCAACCAATTCTATTTGCAATATACTTTATTATTGCATCTTTATCGGTTTTTCCAACACTGTTCTTTGGTATTTCATCTATAACGATGAAATGGTCGGGTATCCAGAATTTTGGAAATTCATCAGCAAGATGTTCTGATAATAATTTTGATATATCTTCATCAGTATTTTCTGCCAATGTATATGACAGTACTACAGCAGCTAAGGGGCGTTCACCCCACTGTGTATCAGGTACACCGACTACTGCCGCATCTTTTACCAATGGATGTTGTCCGAGAACTGCCTCTAATGCTACAGTTGAAATTGATTCCCCTCCGCTTTTAATGAGTGCTTTTGCACGGTCAACAATGTGCATATAACCTTCGTGGTTAATTGTAGCGAGATCACCTGTTCTAAGCCATCCATCCTTAGTCCAGTGTTCCTGTGAAGATTCAGTTCCATAGTAATCGTCTGTTGTCCAAGGACTTCTGACCTGTACTTCCCCGATAGTTTCTCCATCCCACGGTAGATCACTTTCATATTCAGATGCAAGCCGGATTTGAACACCCGGAATTGGTCTTCCCTGCATAGATTTGATTATACTTTTCTGCTTATCTGGTAAGTTGAGATGTTCTCTGCGAAGTGTTGAAAATGTGCCTGTTGGAGACATCTCCGTCATACCCCATGCTTGTCGGACTTCTACACCGAGTTCTTTTTCATAAGCATCAATAAGCGTTGAAGGCATCGCTTCTCCGCCAACTATTATCCGTTGTAATGATGTTACATCCTGTTTTCTTCTCAGTAGTTCTGGTAGTAATTTCCGCCAAATTGTTGGCACGCCAGCAGAAATCGTAACACCTATTTCAGAGATTATATCTACAACAACGTCTAAATCTGTTCCGTGCAACACAATATCAGCACCAACGAACATCGCTGCATAAGGTATGCCCCAGGCTAATGCGTGATAGATGGGAACAAGTGGCAGAACGACATCTGATTCTGTGATACCGAAAACGTCTGCCTGATTTACTGCAAATGTATGTAAGAGTACTGAACGATGGCTGTAAAGTATACCTTTTGGTTCACCCGTTGTTCCGCTTGTGTAGCAGAGAGCCAATGCGTTATTCTCGTCCTGAATATCTGGATTAAATACTTTGTGTTTTCCAGCAATCCATGCTTCATATTCCATAGAAGATTGTCTCTGGTGATAAGTTTTGTTAGTGTTGAAGTGGACAGACATTGCATCCTTGGTTTTCTCTTGCAATGCTGAAAACTTATCCGAATACACATCATCAACGAAGAAAAGTTTGTTATCTGCTTGCTGGACAATGTCTGCTTGCTGTTTTGATGTAAGACGAACATTTATCGGATGTATTACACCACCTGTTAATGGTATTGCATATAAGAGTTCAAGATGTTGATAAGTATTTGAAGCGAAAGTCGCAACTCTATCACCGTGTGCTAATCCGAGATTGTTAATAGCATTCGCTAATTTATCAACCCGTTCACAGAAAGTTGTCCAGTCAAAAGTATGTATCTTTCCGTTTGGCATTAATGTATGGACGCATTTATCTCTGTGTATACGTCTCACATGTTCTAAGATGAGATTTAGGGTTAATGGGTAATCCATTATAGTTAATCAACCTTATGCAAATCATTATGTAATATAAACATATATTTTTTCTATTGTCAAATTAATTTTGGATGTGCATTTATGGTGAATTAGACAATTTGGACATTCTAAGTGGTAGGAAGGAACTCCGAATTCCTGACTATCAAAGGATTTGGTCGCGATTCGGAAAGGGAAATTCTTGCGCGCTTAAAATAAAGGAGATTAGACATGAGATATTTATCATTTCTTTTCCTACTTGTCCTTTTGTTTATTCCGTTTGAAGGTTCGTTACGTTCTTCAACATCAAGTTCTTGCAAAATGGCCGCCGAAAGACGGCACTGTCTACTCTACTCCTTATACCTTACCGGATCAATCTTCGTCTACGACAACCACAACAGAGCAATCTATCAGTCCAGAAGTGTCTACGTCCGCGCCGCAGCAAGAGGGTGACAACGAAAATGAAGACACGCTTTCGTATTCCTTAGTCTCATCAGATGGCGTTTATACTGCGGAGGCGGGTGATAGTCATACGGCTAACTATTCGATGAATAGTCCTTCAGGGACATCACTTATTGATGGTGTCATCAGTGACAAGTTGAGAAGAGAGCAGACCAGAAGTTTCAGAATTGAGGCGATAAACTCAGCAGGATCGGCATATAGTGAATGGATAAAAGTTGTTGTCTCTGCAAGACCTTCACAATTATATAGTAAAGTTAAAAATTAAAGAGACATATCAACGTTTACGATGACCACCCAAGCGTAGGGGCGAGGTCTCCTCGCCTGCTGTGGCGTGTATCATTAATTCTGAAGTTCACCATAATTATAGTTAGACATCACAATTCAGAACCGAACAAGCAGATCCCTCTATTGGTATCTGCCTTTTTTATTGTCCCACCTATTTTCTTTTAGGCTTTCTGTGTGTGTAAAGTTTTTGGAATGAAACCACCTACTTGGACAGCATTTCTTTCACCAAACCCCCGACACAGAAGCGTTCATGAAAAAATGGGGGTAAGTGACCATGAAACAAGTGTTGCAAACAGAATAAAAAAGTGTTATAGTAGTTTTAGTATGTCATAGATCACTCAATAGATCAATAGAAGATCAATAGATCACTTTGTCTATTGACATAAAATTGAAGTGTTATAGACTTTGCATAAGGTGTTATAGGAGGCACAAGAGGAGACTGGACTACAAAGTTATTCTCATAACCCTTATTATTTTCTCTGCTATTATCGGTGTCCTCATACTTGGCACAGACGCAACACAAGATGAGACACATCAATGTGGCTCAGGTGGCACATGCACTGGGTGTAATGCGGATATATCTAAACCCTCTATTAAACCGCCCCATTCGCTGGACTGAACAAAGTAAAGGGATAACTCTCATAACTGAGAAGGAGTAAAATCTCATGAGAAACAAAGTTTACTGGGGACTCGGTGTCTTCATTGTCTTATTCATCGGTGTTTTTGTGCTTGTCATGATCAACCAGCATGTACAAATTAAGCAGTTGGAAACCGAAGCAAAGAAAGCCCAAGATAAGGCAAATCAGATGAAAGATACCCCGCCGGTCACAAGAGAAGGTCACGAGATGGTGCAGCATGGTGATCACTCGCAGGAAGTGCCGATAACACCAGATGAACGTATTGATGTTGTAGAAAAGGTTGTAAAAATACCTGTTTCACGTGACTATGAACCGACCCGTGTGCAGATACCCGAGGGTATCACGGATCCAGAAGTCAAAGCAGCGTGGGAACGACTGGATTACATTGCGAATAACATTTGGGAATGGGGCGGTGTGCCATCCGCGCGTGCGGTGGAACTGATAGACATGCTCATGCCACCTCCCGATAGATTTTCGAGGGTTTTCGGTTTAATAATGATTTCGTCTCAATTCTAAAACGCGAGTCCCTGACAGTCTAAGCTCTCAATCCTAAAATGGCATATACCATTACTTAGCCGAAAACCCTCATCTATTTTCTTTTAGATTTTCTGTCGGACCTTTTTTGACGCATTTTTGTCCGAATGCAAGTGTGTCTATACCTTCATTTTGCAAACATTCTTGAAAGTCGTCATCTTGTAATTCATTTGCAATTTAACACGATTTCATAGCATAATTAATATAAAAAGTGGGAGTGGTGAAACATGAATATCCAAATTTTAACAGAAATCCTAAGGAGGAAATAATGTTAATTTCAGAGAATAAATGGCATCAATGGTATTTTGTCGTATTCCTCATCGGTATCATATCATTAATGCCTTTAACTGCTTATGCTGATTCACTTAAGGTTGTTGTTCAGGACCAGAACGGTAACCCTGTACCATCAGCGAATGTTGTCATTGGCACTGAAGAAAAGACAACAGATGATAACGGTGTGGCAATGTTTGATGATGTATCAGGCACACGACATGCGCAGATAACGGCAATAGGTTTTTCAAGTCGTCGCATGAATGTGACAGCTGGACAAGAAGAATTAACTGTAATGCTTGCACCATTGCAGACAATAGAATCTGTCGTTGTCGTCGGTACTCGGAGCATCGGACGAAGAGCATTACAAGCACCAGTACC
This sequence comes from Candidatus Poribacteria bacterium, assembly GCA_965208245.1. Lineage (GTDB taxonomy): Bacteria > Poribacteria > WGA-4E > WGA-4E > WGA-3G > MSPOR6. The sequence continues at coordinate 1,906,030 of OZ242325.1, read as the reverse complement.
GATTGAAGTTGTGGAGAAAGAACAGTTGAGTCTTACAGGTCAATCCGAGACAGGACGCATTCTTCAGATGCTGGTCCCGTCCTTTAATTTCCCGAGTTCATCTATTAGTGATGGAACAGATGCGTTACGACCTGCAACTTTGCGAGGGTTAGGTCCAGACCAAATTTTAGTACTTGTTAATGGGAAACGTCGACACAAGAGTGCCTTACTTCACGTAAACACATCTGTTGGACGTGGTACGGCTGGAACAGATTTCAATGCAATTCCTGCTTCAGCCATCAAGAGGATTGAGGTACTTCGTGACGGTGCAGCTGCACAATACGGTTCTGATGCAATTGCAGGAGTCTTAAACATTGTCCTAAAGGATGATGTTGATACGGGTGATGCGAACTTCTATTGGGGACAAACCTATCAAGGTGATGGGGATACTTGGATCGGTAATGCCAATTACGGTTTGAGTGTTGGTGAGTCAGGTTACCTTAATCTGACTGCTGAATGGCGCGACAGATACAGAACAAATCGGGCCGGCTTATCAGGTAACCAGCAGTATGATCTGGTCAGTACAGATGTTTGGACAAAAACTGGAGTTGATGCACCAGGCGATCCTATTGAAATGGTCGAGATAACCAATGAAGACGGTACCGTAACCGAAGAAGGCAGATGGTATGACCCCCGTGAATACACTTTTGATCGACAGAACTTTCGGATCGGAGATGCGGATTCTTCACAAAAGGTCGGTTTCTATAACTTCGGTTTACCGATAATGACTGGGACAGAGTTGTATTCATTTGGTGGTTATTCGACACGTCAAAATAACAGTGCAGGTTTCTATCGGAGAGCAAACCAAGCAGACAGAACAGTAACTGACATATATCCAGACGGTTTCCTACCTGAGATAAATACAGATATTGAAGATGTATCCCTGGCATTAGGTGTCGCTTGGACACACGAAGCAACTGACCTAAATGTGGATGTCAGTGTAAATCACGGATTGAACACATTTGACTTCTTTATTTCCAACTCCCTGAATGCAACTTATGGCGCGTCAAGTCCTACCGAGGCGGATGCGGGTGGATTTGAACTTTCACAGACAGCGTTTAATCTGGATGTTACCTATCCATTAGAATATCAATCCTCGTTGATTAACTTGGCTGGGGGCGTAGAATTTAGACGTGAAGGTTACGGGATACATGCGGGTGAGCAGATTTCATGGAATGACGCAGGACTCGGGGCAGAAGGTGCCACTAAAGGGATACAAGTTTTTCCGGGTTTCAAACATGAGAATGAAGTTAATGAAAGCAGAACCAATATTGCTGGGTATGCTGACTTCGAATCGTATCTCAGTGGAAAACCAGGGAGCGGGTTACTTGTCGGTGCTGCAGTTCGTGGTGAACAGTATAGTGATTTCGGTTCAACGATTACGGGTAAAGCAACTGCTCGTTATGATCTTATGCAGCAGGTAGCCGTACGTACAGCAGGTAGCACAGGATTTCGTGCACCTTCTTTGCAACAACAATATTTTAATAACATCAGTACACAATTCAAACGAGACGAAGTTACTGGGGAACAGATACCGTTAGAAGTTGGTACTTTCCGGAATGACAGTGAAGCAGCACGTGCACTGGGAATCCCTGAATTGAAAGAGGAGACAGCATTCAACGTATCTGCAGGTGTTGTCTTAAAACCTATTGACCGCCTGTGGCTCACCATAGATGGATTCATCATACAGATTGATGACCGGATTGTGTTGAGTGGAAGTTTCAGTGCTGATAACGTTCCGGCGTTGGCAGCAGCAGGTGCAAGCAGTGCACAGGTCTTCACGAATGTGGCGCAAACCCGGACCCAAGGTGTTGATATTGCTGCGGGTTACCTTTATGCTTTTGAAAATGAGTCACTTCTTAATGTGAAGGCTGCTTTTACATTTGCAGACACGGAAGTAATTGGTGATGTGGAAGCACCGGAGATCCTTGTTGGTGTAGAAAACGCTACGAGTTTAGCTGGCACGCTTTTCCCATCGCAAGAAAGGTCTATGATTGAAGAATGGCAGCCGAACACACGTATCAATGTTAGTGCGGATTATATAGTCAGTAACCTAACAATTGGTGGGGCATTACGTTACTTTGGTGAATATACCGTTCAAGAGGGTAGCGGAGAAGACCCCCCACGACAAACGTACGGTGGTAAGTGGCTCACTGATCTTCAAGGGAATTACAAGTTGAATGAAGGCCTCTCACTAACTATTGGTGTCAACAACCTATTAGACCAATTGCCTGATCCGAACAATGATGACATGAACGGTGCACGGGCAGGGAAACTAGAAGACGGTGAAGGCACTGTCATCGTTGATTCCCCAGGTGTATTTGCCTATTCAAGAAGGTCGGCTCCATTCGGATTCAACGGTGGACTTTACTATGCCAAGTTGACTTATCGTTTTTGATGTGTGTTAAATTCATCACCTATAAATAAGGCGCGATAGATTTACGCGCCTTATTCTATTGAATCTATTTCTGCAAAATGCTAAATTAAAGTCAAACCTGCTGAGACAGATTAAGCAATTAGAAGGATGAAAACCGATCATTTCCAACTAGTAGATATGATTTCCTTATTGCGCCTACACTAGCGTGAGGAAATCAGACATACCTGATTATTAATTTAATCTACAAGCAAAGATAAAATCAAGAAAGGAGTGAATATGCGTAAAGAGCATGTATTCTTAACGATAGCGTTCCTATTCGTCAGTATAATAGTTATATTCGCAATTCAGTCAGTTGAAAGTCAGGAAGACATGGTGAAACGTGGTAGATACCTCGTAGATGCTGTGGCAGCGTGTGGATATTGCCATACACCTCGCGCGGGTGCAGAATATGATATGGATATGTATCTTGCCGGACACCCATCCACTGCAGGAAATCCGCAATACAATTTCAGTATGATGCAACAAGACATCTTTATTTTAACCTCAACCAAGTTGAGTGCATTTTCAGGTCCATTCGGAACAAGTTTTGCTTCAAATCTAACACCTGATAAATTAACAGGTCTTGGTGAATGGACAGAGAAGATGTTCATTGACGCAATGCGCACTGGAAAACACCAAGGAAATCCAGATAATCGTAGTATATTTCCACCTATGCCAACAAAACATTATGCTCAGATGACCGATGCCGATCTTAAGGCAATATGGGCATACCTTAGAACAATAAAACCAATAGAAAATGATGTAAGTCCGGTCTTAAACAGATTTGGTAGACCGTTTTGATTTAAGTTAACATCCTAAATATGGAGAAACTAAACAGTGTCATCAAATAAGAAGCAAGTACGCGTTGCAGTCGTTGGGATGGGTATCGGAAGACCTAACGGTTCCGCCCTTCTATCATCGCTACAAGAAGATTTTTCTCAGACAGGATTTGCAATTGTACCGAATCTCTTTACTCGAGACGAAGTTCAAGCACTTAAGATGGAGAGTATTGGGATCTTGAAAGCAGTCAAGGAAGAGACAAGTCATGTTGCTAGACACGGTGTGCATGTCGGTACAGAGCACGCATCTGCTTAATTATTTTCGATAGTTTTTCTATTACTGTCCCTATTTCTGCTTCTGTCGTGTTTCGTCCGAGTGAAAAACGGATTGTTCCTTGTGCTAATCGTGGCGGAAGACCAAGTGCTGCAAGCACATGAGACGGTTCCATTGAGCCTGATGTACAAGCAGAACCTGTGGAGACACAGATACCCTCCATATCTAAACGCAGGATTAAACTTTCACCTTCAACAGACTCAAAGGAAACATTTAAAGTTCCTGGGACACAGTAGTCTGGGTGACCGTTATAGTGGAGTCTCTCAATGTTTGCATTTAATCCATCACGTAACCTATTGGTAAGTTTTGTTAGGTACTGTGAATACGTTTCACGATCCTGTTTGGCAAGTTCCGCGGCGAGACCCAGACCAACTATCGCTGGCACATTTTCTGATCCTCCACGCCTATTACGTTCATGGGAGCCGCCATGAACCAGGTTTGCAAGACGACTTCCCCTACGTATATATAAGACCCCTATGCCTTTCGGGGCATAAATTTTGTGTCCCGAAAGAGAGAGTAGATTTACGCCAAGTTCTTGAACATTGACATTTAGTTTTCCTACAGATTGAATAGCATCCGTGTGAACAGGTATCTCTTGTTCCTGTGAAATCTCACAAATTTCCTCTAACGGTTGGATGGTGCCGTTTTCATTGTTGACATGCATGATGGTGATGAGGATAGTGGTATCCCGAATGGCAGAACGCAGTTGCTCAGTCCGAATACGACCATATCTGTCTACGGGTAGATAGGTAACTTCATAACCGCGCTGTTCCAGATAATGACATGTATGCAATACTGCATGGTGTTCAACGGATGAAGTGATGATGTGGTTTCCCTTATCCCGACTTTTTTGCAGTTCGGTTAGTCCTTTGATCGCATGATTATCTGCTTCAGTTCCGCTGCCAGTAAAAACGATTTCGCTTGGACTTTTTGCTCCGATGAGTTGTGCAACCTGTTCTCTTGCACTATCAATTGCATTACGTGCTTCACGTCCATAAGCGTGGATGCTAGAACCATTTCCGAATGACTCTGTCAGGTATGGCATCATCGCGTCTCTGACTTCCGGTCTGAGAGGCGTTGTAGCATTGTAATCAAGGTAGATGCGTTGCATATCTTATTTCCCACTAGACTCTTCTATTTTTTTTTATTACGGGTTTATTTTTTTTCATTCGTAAGTCCGGAAATTTAGCAGGGCAATCTGATCTGTCTTAATGCTGACATCATCATATGATATATTATCACCGATCTCTCCATCAGAATTGAGGAATGATAGTCTAAGTCGGTGCATGCCTTCAGGGAGTTGCACCCTTACCATATAGATCTGATTAGGGAGCGACTGCCACGAACGTGTATCAGCACTTTCTGTAATCGCGCCAGCGAGATTTACGAGTGATCCTACAATTGCGTTCTTCTTATCGGTTTGTTTAAATGTCAAGTACTTTAGCAATCCTCGGATCAAAGTTCTCAGTAATATTATAGGTCTTTCATCAAGGAAAGTCTCAATTGCATTCCTCTCAATGTCTTCAACTAAGACACCATCAGCAACCTTGTCCTCAACAGAGACCTGGATGCCTTGAAGATAGGGACGTTTTGAACGAATTGTCGGGACAGCAATGTGCAATAGGTATTCAAGTTTAACTTCTTCAACGACAAGCCCTTCACGTGTTCGCAATGTACGCGCAAACTTGAGTGTCTCTTCATCATCACCATCCCCAAATTTATCGGTTTTGAGAATGGGGAATGTTAAGGATTGTTGTTTTTTCTTTGGAACATATCCTGTTTCATAGAAGAGAATCAATTCACCATGGTTGTCTTGCTGTGCAGGTGCTTCACCATATACTCGCTTGTAGAATTCATATTCATCAGTAAAACGCAGTTTCCGAGTCAGCCGGACAAGGGAATGTCCGACATCTTCAGGTACTGTTATACTTGTTCTCTCTGCTGCATTCTTGTAGTATTGTTCAGCTTGTCTATAAGAGATAAAGGCATCGTTGAATTCACCCGCAGTTTCAAAGACGATAGCTGAAAAATAGGCAATGAATCCTGTACCAAGGAAGTCGTACTCATCAGATGAATCTTTAAAATAGTTTATCAGATTTGTTGCTCTACGACATTCTACGAGTGCATCTTCAATTTTATTCTGATAGATATAGTTAAAGGCGTGATAGTAATGTGCAATGAGTCGCTCATATTTTGAACTTGTATAGGGTCGCAACTTATCTGTCGTAAAAAGCGAAAGTCCTTCTTTCGTTAAACTCTTTGTAAAGCGGTCCTCAGCTATCATCTCTGCTTGTTCAAATGCTTTGCTACTTTCTGGGAATAGATCGGCATAGTGTGCTATCAATCCCAATTCAAACTTATGAGGAATATCTGGTTGTTTGGGTTCATTCTTCTTGAGATAATTATAAGCTTCTTGGGACTTGCCGGTATTCAAGTTCATTTCTACTGTTTCAAAATTATATGCAGCACACCCGTACAGGATCGGCACAATAAGCAGAAAAGGTGTAATTTTAGTCATAAGCGAATTAGTATTAAAATAACAAGTGAGGACAAGACTTTGCCCGCCCAAACTAAGAAAACAGACCATTAAGGTTGGCAACTAAAGTTTGAACTTCTTTCTTCCGATGTATTTTTTGATTTTTTTTGTACCGACCCAGACTTTTTCATTGCTCTCAATATTCGTCAACGTTAGATCGGTTTGGTAAAACACAATCTGCCGACCTCCTTCTCTGTCTTCGATTGTATTGATTTCGCCAGTCATCATATAATCGGCACCGAGTTCACGCCCCATACGTTTAATGGTTTCAATTGCTGCATTTTCGCTCTGATCAGCGCGTTCTTCACGGATTTCACCACGTTCACTCTTGCTTGATACTGGACGGACTTTTCCGGATTTGATGAAGGCACGCTCAATATCGCTAATGAAAGTTTGGGTTGCAATATGTTCATTGCTCTTATTTCTAATACCACCGACAATGACAATAGGTTTCGCACCTTCTGTCTGATTGTGATTATTGATCCAAATATCTGTCAAACAGTCATCAATCATCGTCTCAGCAACCATACGGGAATCTGTATCATTCCATCTGCCGGACAAGTCAACCGTTTTATCGCTATCAAGACGTGTAACCTGTATAGTAGGACCGCATCCACTAACAACAATAATTCCGATTAACATAAGGCATGACAGTACTTTATTCATTGGTTTAACTCCTTTATATTTCTTTTTTAGACATTAAAATGAGGATCTACACCTATAGGAGATATGTAGACCTATATCAACTAAAAAGTTTTAGAAATCTATATCAACTTCATCTCTTATTTTGTCAATGAAACTGTCAAGGGTCATTGCCCCAATATCGCCTTCCTCACGACTTCTGACGCTGACAGTTCTATTATCGCGTTCACGTTCACCGATGATTAACATATATGGAATCCGCTGCAGTCGTGCTTGTCGGATTTTTGCACCTATTTTATCGTCACTATTGTCTAATACCACACGACACCCATTATTATGTAACAAATTCTGTACTTCGCTAGCATAGTCAACGAATTTTTGACTGATCGTCATTACAACACATTGAACTGGCGACAACCACATAGGAAATGCACCCGCATAGTGTTCTATCAGCATTGCTATGAATCTTTCAAAACTACCACAAATTGCACGATGGATTACGACAGGTCTTTTTTCAGACCCATCAGGTGCAATATAGATCAACTCAAATCTTTCAGGCAGTTGAAAATCGAGTTGAACTGTTGCACATTGAACATCACGGTTCAGAGAATCTCTTATTTGGAAATCGAGCTTAGGCCCGTAGAATGCCGCTTCACCCGGATCAACTGTATAATCAATCTGATTGTTTTTTAAGACAGATTCAAGTGTGTCTTCAGCGCGGTTCCAAACTTCAATGTCCCCCATATATTTATCTGGATTACGAGTGCTGAAATCACACCGAAATGGTAAATCAAAAGTCCCATAGATACGTTGAAATAATCCAAGAATGCGTTCGTACTCTTCATCGATCTGGTCTTCGGTAACAAAATTGTGGGCATCATCCTGACATAATTGACGGACACGCGATAGTCCGCTCAATGTTCCAGTTGCTTCATTGCGATGTAACACACCCTGATCATGAAGGCGATAGGGTAAGTCCCGGTAACTGTGCCGTTTACTCTTGTATATCAACATGTGTCCCGGACAGTTCATTGGCTTGAGTGCACTTGTCGGTTCGCCATCTTCGTTATCAATAAGGAACATATCTTCTTTGAAGTGTTCCCAATGTCCAGAAGTTTGCCAAAGACTGCTATCGTAAATCAGTGGAGTTCGCACCTCATGATACCCTTCAGTGAGATTTAACTTTCGGACCTTTTCAGATAAGTGATTGTAAATGAATGCACCTTTCGGTAGCCAGAATACACTCCCCGGTGATTCTGGGTGCATCTGGAAAAACTCCAATTCACGTCCGAGTTTTCTATGGTCTCGCTTTGCTGCCTCCTCTCTTTGTGTCAAATAGGCTTTTAAGTCTTCTCTTGTACCCCATGCAGTTCCATAAATCCTTTGAAGTTGTTCTCTGTTGCTATCTCCACGCCAGTATGCACCAGAGACACGTAATAGTTTGAAGTGACGGCATTCACCTGTCTTATCTATGTGTGGACCTTTGCATAGATCGGTGAAATCTCCATTGTGGTAAATAGAAACACCTTCTTCAGCTACACCTTCATCTGATGCGCTGACTTCTCTGTCAGATATTCCATCAATCAGTTCCAGTTTGAATGTTTGGTTGCGTTCAGCAAACCATGTTCGTGCTGCATCAAACGTCCATGTTTCCTGTTCAAAAGGCACATTACTTTTAATCATCGCTTTCATGTGCTTCTCTATTTCAGGAAAGTCATCTGGTGTAATTGGGCGTGGTACCTCCATATCGTAATAGAACTCATTTTCGATAGGGGGACCGATCGCTAATTTTACTGTATGTTCTCCGTTAGGAAACAGTTGCTGCACGGCATATGCCATGATATGCGCGGTGGAATGGCGAAGCCGTTCCAAATATTCTGGTGACTGATTAACTTCAGACATAGTTGGATACTCTCACTTATACATTCTTACGGTTTCAGAAATGCTATATTGGTTTAAACGTTTATTCTCGTAAGTTGTTTACGACTTAATTTTATATAATTAATATTGAAATTTCAACAAAGATTATCGTTTAGAAGTCTGCAAACGGGTATCTAAATTTCTCCGTAGAATCACACCCCATTGTCCCACAACCCACAGTGTGTTTCCATTTTTTGCTTTACTGATAACGTAGAGATCGTTGTCAATATCTGTGTGTTCCTGTTGCCAAGTTTTACCACCATCTTCTGAACGGACTATCGTGCCACTGTCTCCTACAGCAAAAAGCTTCTCCTCTGAGATTGTGATAATACTATTCAGTGTCTGTGCAGTGCCAGTCATATTCGGTTGCCATGTGAAACCACCATCTTCAGTTTTCAGCACAAGTCCAGCTTCACCAACGATCCATCCGATACGTTTTGTAACGAAATCTACAGAATTCAGGTTATAGATCGTATTGGATTCATGCATTTTCCAATATTCACCACCGTTGACTGTCCGCTGAATTGTCCCGGCTTGTCCGACAGCCCATCCGAGTGGGGCAAATTTCATGTCAATGCTCTGGAGTGTGTCGTTTGTGGTTGTACGTTGGAGGGACCACGTTGGTCCACCATCTCTGTTATGTATAATATCCCCGTATCTGCCAACTGCCCACCCTTCTGAGAACTTACCGAAATCAACATCGTTTAGGGAGTATGTACCCTGTGGATCGCCCTCAATAAATGGGGGTTGATCAGGTGTTTCACCCGTACTCCATGAGGTTCCATTGGTTGTATAATGCACTGTGCCATCACGTCGCATTGTCCACCCCCATTTTGGTTCAAGGCTTGTGAAGTGAATGCCGATGAGGGGTTGACGCGTTCTGATGTTAAGTCTTTTCCATGTCTGTCCTCCGTCATCTGTCTCTGATAGGTTGCCATCTGAGTTGGCAATCCAACCCACTTTGTCGTTATAGAATAGGACTTCCCTGATATCGCTACGTTGTTCACCAAGTTGACGATGCCACTCCTTACCACCATCAGAGGAGTGATAGATGCTTCCAGCACTACCAACTGCCCAAGCATTCATCCTGTCAAGAAAATATACACTTGCAAATGTCCCACCACGTCGGTGTCCAAATCGTCTTCTCTGATCAGGTTGAGGTCGTCGTTCCTGTGTTGCTGTATTGGTGCTTTCTTGTGTATCACCAGATGGAACAGTACCTTCTGGTGCAATCCGTCCTGGTCGTTGTAACTGCTGACGAAATTGTTGTTGAAGTAACTCCGCAAATGTAGTGTCATCTTCATCCTCGTTATTCTCTTCACCTGGGTCATCAATTGTCTCTGGCACTGTCTGCTGCACTGTTAATGTTTCTTCTCCAGTGCTAACGGAGATGCGTTCCCAGTTTTGTCCTTGATCGTTTGTGATATAGGCTCCGCCTCCACCCATGCCCCATGCAGAGCTATGTGAATTGAACGTAATACGCCGTAATCCGTTTGTGTTTTGCGTAGTCGCGCGGAGAATCCAAGTTTCGCCGCCATCTTGTGTCAATAATGAATTCCCATTGCCAAGTATAATCCATCCCTGTTTTTCATCAGCAAAATGGATAGCAATCCCAGCTTGATTTGTCTTTGCTTGTATTTTCCAATAGTTCCCGCCATTTACGGTATGCAGGACAAAACCGCCATCTCTGCGTTGTGGTGCAACTGCCCATCCCATCTCTTCATTAATGAAGTGTATGTCAGTAATGTTCTGATCGGTTGTACCTGTTTTCTGTACTTTCCAAGTTTTGCCCCCATCTTTCGTGTGGACTATTTCTCCGATTGCTGCAGCAAGCCAACCTATTTCTTTATTGATGAAATGCATGGCATTAATTCTCGGCAAATTCTGTTTCGTTGTATCAAGGAGTGTTTTCCAAGTATTGCCACCATTTTCTGTCTCCAATAAGACTCCGTTACCAAGGATACGCCCATGTTGTGCGTCGGTAAAATCGACTTCACGTAAGTCTGCAGTTACCCCGCTGTGTTGTGGTAACCATGTTTTTCCGCCATCAGTTGTATGAGAAATTGCGCCACCCGTTCCAACAGTCCACCCGTTCTTAGCATCAACAAAATGTGTATCCGTAAAGTTCGTTCTCCAGGTTGCTTGTTGAATTATCTCCCAGTGGTAGACGATATTCTCTACTAGCGTATCGTCTTGAACGAGGATCGTTTCTTCGTCTGGTGCAGTTGGCGGAAGTTTTGCGGGTAACTGTGTATTCTCAACCGAATACCGCATTGCAATCCCGCCTTTACCAACAGCGAGAACACCTTCAGGAGACAGTGCTAATCCATATAGGTCATTTTCTGTTCCACTATCCTGTTGTTCCCATTTTTTGCCAGCGTCGACTGTGGTCAGCATGACACCATTGTCTCCGACAATCAATCCGTGTTGTGTGTCACCGAAATAGAGTTTATTTAGGTTTTCTTGAGTTCCACTATGTTGTGGTCTCCAGTTTGTGCCACCATCTCTTGTGTGCAGTATTACACCAAATTGCCCAACGATCCACCCTACGTTTTCATCAACAAAGTATACACCGTAGAGTTCATTGAAAGTATCTGTCTGTTGTTTCCGCCATGTTAATCCCCCATCTTCAGTTGATAGACATACCCCGGGCCATCCGATTGCCCACCCTTTCTGCTCATCAAGAAAAAATACACCTTTAAGCATCACTGAGTAGAAATCTCCGATAGGAATCTGTTGTAGCCACGTATTTCCCCCATCAATCGTGTGTAAAATGGTACCTATATCTCCTACAATCCACCCTATCTTCTCCGAAATAAAATGTACTGCGCGAAGTGTAAATGCAGCGGGTGCACGTTGATTCTCCCAGTTTATACCGCCATCCTTCGTATGAATAATTAGTCCCCGTTCTCCTACTGCCCAACCGTGTTTGTCTGTTGCAAAATAGATGTTCCAGATACCGTCCCAAATGTCAGAATCAAGTTCATTCCATGTCTTACCTCCATCATTTGTCATCACCATTGTGCCGCGTCTACCGACAGCAATCGCACGGTTTGCATCAGTAAACTGTACATTTTGCAGGTCATTTGCAGTCGTTCCGCTAACTTTATGCCAAGTTGCACCAGCGTCTGTAGTATGTAGAATAGTTCCTGACCATCCAACAGCCCATGCCTCTTTCTGAGATGTGAACTGCACACTTGTTAGGTTGTTTTCAGTACCGCTTTCCATAAGTTGCCAGTTTTTACCACCATCTTCTGTTCGTGTGATAAAACCGACATCAGCAACTGCAATACCGTAGTTTTCATCAGTGAAATGTAGGCTATTAATTGTATCACGTACGTGTCCATTGATTAGCGGGATGCGACTGTCCTGTCTATCCCATTTTGCACCGCTGGTGGTTGTATGAAAGATAGAACCATCACTTCCTGCTATCCATCCCTCATTGTCACTGATGAAGAAGACATGTTTGTTGTCATTGATCATCCTATCGCGTTCACCTTCAAAGCGATTGTTCTGTTCCTGCCAAGATTCACCCCCCGTTTTCGTATGGAAGATTCTATCATAGGTCCCAACTGCCCATCCTTTCTCGCCGTCAACGAACCAGACACCGTTGAGTGGAAATTCGCTTACACCAGTATAACGATTCCACTGTTTACCGCCGTTTTTTGTGTAAAAAACATCAGCCTCTTCACCTACAATCCATCCTTCTTTACTGTTTTTGAAGAAAACGTCGCGAAGCATTGCCACACTACCGCTATCTTGTATCGTCCAATGTCTGCCACTGTCGTCTGTAGTTGCGATTGTACCTTCATCCCCAACAACCCAACCGTCCTTTTCGTTTGCAAAGTAGACAGCTTTGAAATCGCTTGTCGTCTCTACTTCCTGTTGCACCCAAGTTTTTCCACCATCTGCAGTATGAACGATAACGCCACCAAGTCCAACAAGCCACCCCATATTAGCGTTTACAAAGTGTAGGTCAGTGAAGTTAGTTTCCCAATCTGCTTTACGGGTTGCTTCCATTTTAACACACCCGCTGATCACTAAAATAGGAACCAAGATTGCAAGGATAGAAAAAAGTGTTATGAAAGGATAATAGTAATTTTTAGATTGATGACGATACATACATTGCATTTCGATTTCCTCCGATGGCACTCCGGTTTCGTTACTCTCTTTTAATAGGAACTATCACTAAAAAAACCTGATCGTAACACAGCAATACCAATCGCAACGCAGACACTAACCACAATCAATCCTATCTGTATTAACTGAGATTTCTTTTTTGCAACCACAGCAAATAGGGGTGCAATTACCAATAGAAGGACACTTACTAATGGAACTTCCGCATAAAAGTATCCATTCAGCCAGATACTGACGAGAAGTATAGATAGGACAGGGGCTGCACCTATTAGTAAAGCAGCGAGGTTGTGTGAGAAATCAGATTTTAGTATTCTTGGTAAGACAATAGTCAGAATCCATAGCGCAGTAAAAAGTGCAACTAAAACCGAACTGTGGAGTGCTAAAAGCATGCTCCCTGAAAGTGCAAGAATCAGTGCCGTCCCACCCGATATGCCAAGATACACAAAAGGAATAGTTGCATTTTGGGGTAAGGTTTTAAAACTCTGTTGCACTATTCTCAGAAATAAAAAGATGATGATGGCAAGACCTATCCACCAAATTAACCCCTCAAATATACTCCACGAGTATTCATAGTATGATATAAGCAGTATACGTGGCACAAGGATTGACAACAATACCTCAAGTATCACACCAAACACTTTATATTTGTGCCACAATACGGTTGTACCAACGGTTACTATTGTAAGATAGAAAATCCAATGCCTACTTTCAATCGGCTTAAGTGTTAATTTACCTTCCAGACCGATGTATCCGATAATGTAGGCTATACCAAAAGCTGCAGCAAGTAACCATTTTAGGAGACTCTCATTGGAATCACGGTTCATCAAATAGGCGACAAAGGTGTATATAACGCCGCAGACTAATGGAGGTAGTAACAAACCGATAATTAATTGAGTTAATGTGAGCATTGCATTAGTCCCCGCGTAATGTGAATCTCATCTTTGGAACGTTATAGTAAAGTTAATAATTAATGAGACATTTCACTCCATACACCGATGACGAAGACCACCCAGCGTAGGGGCGAGGTCACCTCGCCCGTTGTGGAGCCAATGCATATTTTAACTGGCATTAATTCTAAAGTTCACTATAGTCATTTCTTTCCTGCTTCAACACTCACGATAATTTGGATCTCGTCATTCACCGCTTCTAAACCGTAATTAAATCCGTATTCAGTGCGTTTTATGTCAAATGTAGTATGGAAACCTATGATTTTCCCACCTTGTGGTGTGTCCAGTTCACCGGTCATCTCCACATCTATAGTGATAGACTTTTTCACGCCGTGTAGATTAAAATCACCGGTTACCTCCAAAACATTCTCTTTTCCTGCTTTCTCACTGACCTTTGTACTTTTAAATCTAATTACAGGGAATTGTTTGGCATTGAAGAAATCTGGACTTCTCAGGTGTTGGTCACGTTTTTCGTTTCCTGTATCAACACTCTCAGTTTTTACCTCGAATTCAACTGCACTTTTGGATACATCCGTATCATTCACGGTAATTTTTCCAGAGAAGTCGTTAAAACGTCCGTAATTGTAAGCGACTCCCTTATGTTTTGCACGAAAAAGCACGGATGAGTGTACTGCATCTATTTCGTAAGTTGCGGTGGCTTCTTGCGATTCTGTTTTATCTGAGAATGAAAAGATGAGTAGACTTAAGAATAGCACACCTAAAACTGAAAGCGGCATGCTGCGTAGAATCTTTGTTTTCATTGAATTATTCCTTTCTAACAAAAGTGTCATTTTTCCTAATAAACTATAACTGTTTCTAACGTCAATTTATCTTAATATGTTGACGTTGTCAACGAAAAACTGATCTATTAATTACTTGAGGGGTGTGCATAATTGACATGAGTCAGGATAAGGGTTATACTCTAATTTAAAATCTTTTTTTTAAGGAGTATTTACCATGGGTTATCCTGACATGAGATATTATATCACATTTTTTTCTTATTGCTACAAAGATTTTGAGAAATCCATCCGTTCCAATGCGTCTAAACCCAAAGGAAGACCTAAAGTGCATCCTGATAGTTCACTGATTATCTTTTTTACCATTATGATACTGAAAGGCATTCATCCGTTTAAAGCACAGCATGCTTTTCTTCTTGAACACCCAGATTGGGTGAAAAAACTCAAGTTCAAAAGTATTCCGGATCGCACAACTCTATCCCGTCGCTACAAACACCTCACAACCAGAATCGAACAGTTCGTTGAATATCTCGGAGATTTAGGTATTGCATTGGATACAGATACACCTCAAGATGTTGTCTTTGTTGACAAAAACCTCTACAAAGCACAAGGGAATGTGTGGCATCAAAAAGACCGAAAAGCACATCACATTCCCGATGGTTTACGCAACCTTAATAGAAAACTCAGAATAACATTTACTATTATGTTATACGCAAAGGTGCAGATGATCTACATTGATCCACCCTACGGCATCAAGTTTTCTTCTAATTTCCAACCCACCGTCTTTCAACGCGATGTGAAGGATAGAGACCAAGATTTGACCCGTGAACCGGAGCAGATAAAGGCATACCGTGACGCGTGGACACTCGGCATCCATTCCTACCTTGCCTACCTGCGTGACCGACTGATTGTAGCAAAAGATCTGTTGACTGATAGTGGGAGTATCTTTGTGCAGATTAGTGATGAGAATGTGCATCGAGTGCGTGCTGTTATGGATGAGGTGTTCGGAAGTAAGAATTTTCATGCGATGATTAATTTCAGAAGTATGAGCCCATTAGGACAAAAGGGAATTGCTCGAATATATGATTATATCTTGTGGTATGCAAAAGATATAGAACAGATAAAATTTAGACCTATGTTCTTACACCGAGATTTGTTGGATGAATCAGAATTCTCATTCTTTGATAGAGGAGATGGAACCTATGAAAAACATGAACCTATCCTTACAGAGAAGTTGGAGGTGTTGAACAATGCATTAGGGTATATTACACCAGAAATCAGAACGACACTCCAAGCAAAACTGGTAGAGAAGGAGAAACGCAAAGGGAATAAATCAATTACAGACGCTGATAGACGACGTTGGCTGCTACCAGAAACCGAATGGCAGGAGTGGGAAGTGCCGTTTGATACAGGCCCCGATTGGCCTGAACTTTTACAAGACGCATTAACAGATTACCGTCAAGCATGGCGTGCAAAGATGGACGAGGTGAATGCATGTATCGCAGCATCATCCGATGAGGAGAAGTTGGTCGATAAACCAGATAAAGATAGTAAAAAGGTGCGGGTGAGTGGTCCCTTCACCGTTGAAGCGGTGCAACCGCCAGAGGAATCGCTCAATGCGGAAACGCCTGTCGGTGGCGAACCTGAGGAGATGGAGGAGACATTTGACACCGATTCTGAGGAACGTGAGTCTGTTAATGCTGAGGCGTATCTTGATAAAATGGTTCGTCTGTTGCGTGAAGATGGTGTCAAGTTTGCGGAAGATCAAAAACAGAAATTCACAACGCTTGATACACTTGAAAGAGATGTCTTACACGCTGAAGGCAGCTGGGAAAATGGTGATTCGGATCGTCAAGTCGCTGTGCCTATGCAGTCTGCGATCTCAACGTGACATCGGGCTTTTACACGTATTACTCCCATTCAATTGTGCTCGGAGGTTTTGAACTGATGTCGTAGACAACACGGTTAATACCCTGTACTTCATTGATAATGCGGGTGGACGCTCTTGCCAATACATCGTCAGGTATCCTTGCCCAATCCGCAGTCATCGCGTCACTGCTGGTGACAGCACGTAATGCAACCACATTTTCATAGGTCCGTTCATCTCCCATTACCCCTACACTCTTAACCGGTAATAGTACCGCTAATGCCTGCCAAATATCATCATACAAACCCGCTTCCTTGATTTCATTGATGAAGATATCGTCCGCCAAACGGAGAACCGCTAATCGTTCCTGAGTCACTTCACCGATAATCCTTACTGCAAGACCTGGACCGGGGAACGGATGTCTCCCAAGAACATGTGCAGGTACGTTTAACGCTGCTCCAACTGCCCGGACTTCGTCTTTAAAGAGTTCCCGAAAAGGTTCAATCAGAACAAACGGCATATCAGGTGGTAGTCCCCCCACATTATGGTGTGTCTTTATTGTGGCAGAGGGGCCTTTGGTTGAGACACTCTCAATAACATCTGGATATAACGTGCCTTGTGCAAGAAATCGGCACGGACCTAACTCTTTCACAGTTGATCTAAAGGTTTCTATAAACTGTGCACCGATAACCTTACGTTTCTGCTCTGGTTTTACGACACCCGATAAGACATTTAGAAATGACTCCCTAGCTTCTACGAATGTGATGTTTATACCTAAGGCTTTACACGTTGTTAACACTTGCTCCGCTTCATGATGCCGCAGCAAACCATTGTCTACAAAAACAGAAACTAAAGCGTCACCGATTGCTTGATGCAGCAGTGTTGCAAGCACCATGGAATCTATCCCACCACTAACCGCACAAAGTACCTTTTCATCTTTAACCTTTTCTTGGATGTTTGTTGTAGTTTCTGCGATAAAAGCACCCATTGTCCATGTCGCAGCACAACCACATATCTTCCGAACAAAGTTAGATAGGATCTTATTCAAATCACGTGTATGCTCAACTTCAGGATGGAATTGTATCCCGTATAAGGTTCCTGACGAGTTGACCATAGCGGCAATTGGAGAGTTGGAGGTTTTGGAAATTGTACGGAACCCATTTGGCAGTTTGTCTATCTTATCCCCATGGCTCATCCAAGCGGCTATATTTGAAGGCAATCCAGCGAAGAGTGGTTCTGATGTGTGTGTGATTTCTAACTGCGCGTTTCCATACTCCCGTTCTGTGGCCGGATAGACTTTACCGCCTTCCAATAGATGTGCAATCAGTTGCATGCCATAACAGATACCTAATACAGGAATCCCGATCGCAAACAGTTCAGCATCAATTTTGGGTGCATCTTTATCATAGACGCTGGCGGGGCCGCCGGATAGAATAATACCTTTTGGTGCCGATTCTTTAATGGCACTCAGCGGTAATGTATAAGGATGAATTTCACAGTAGACTTGTTGTTCCCGTATACGTCGTGCAATTAACTGTGTATATTGTGAGCCAAAGTCTAATACGACAATCGCGTCTCGCTTCATGTCATTTCTCCGTTTATCAATAGCGGATTTTCAGGTAGGATTTAAGCAATCTGATTGACAACATAAGGTGCAATCTGTAGACTGGTCAAGATAATTGATTACCTTTACCTTATTTTCATTTTAACTGGACTTACGCAGAAGATTGCCAGTTATAGTGTTACTGGCACAACGAATTGAAGGTCTATCACAAAGAACGGGCAATGAATGGTCTCTTTTGGTGAATGCGTGTTTGACATTCACATTAAACGCTTTAACTTCTGAAAACGATCAAAATGCGTAAGTCTTGTCTCATACACTACAACACATCATTTAGGTTTATATATAATAATATCGATTCTACGGTTTTTTTCCTGCGAATCCTCGTCAATGAGTTGCGTTTCACCATAGCCAACTGTAGTCAGACGACTTTGAGGTACTTTACCTATGCTAATCAAGTAAGTTTTTACAGAGTTTGCTCGTTTTTCAGTTAGTACCTTATTGGCACCTGCTGAGCCGAGAGAATCAGTATGTCCTTCAATTTCTGCAGCATAGTCTTTAAACTGTTCCCGTTTCAGTATCTCAGCGAGTTTTTTAAACGTAGGAAAATATTCTTCTCTAAGACGGGTACTTGTGGTAGCAAATAGGTTTCCACTTATCCTGATGAGTACACCTTCCTCACGTTCAATGATAGTTGCTTTTGGTATCTGTTTCGTTGCTTCAACTAAAGCTGCCTGATCGGCGTCATGCTGTTCAGTTTTTTGAATAGCACGTTGCAGGTAATCGTTACCCTGAAGTGCAGTTTCTTCGGCGGCAGTGTATTTTTTATTTGCAAGAGCCGTTTCAGCATTTACAAGTGCTGCCGTAGCTAGTTCATACAACTGTGGTGCTAACTTGGGAACTCTTGTGTTAATGTTTTGTGTAATAGTTTCTTTTAGACTTGTCACAGCATTTTTCGCGCGTGTGATTTTTTCATCGAGTTCCTTCTTTGCACGAATTCGAAATTCAGCGACTTCTGAAGTAGAAATTACAGTATTCGCTGTCTGTTCAGCTTCTCTAGCCATTTGACTGGCAACTTTAAAGTTGTTATCTTTATGAGCATTTCTTGCGTCTACTAATTGCGTTTGTGCTTTTTTGTATGGTTCAGGTGCGTGGATGTCCGCGTTGAGTGATTCTGCATGCTTGATTTTTACATCCGTACGTTCTATGGCAATGAGCGAGGATGTCTCAGCAGTAAAACGCAGTTTCTGTTTTTGAAGTGCTTGTTCAAAAAGGTCATTTGCTTGGGTCTTTGATTCTAATGCTGTTTTCTCTGCTTCAGCAAACTCTTTTCGTTGTAAATGAGAAGTAGCACGAGCAATTGTAGATTGCACGCGTTCATAATCGGCAGTTTCATCAATATCAGGATATACCTGCTTTGCAAAGGTAACAAGCAATTCAGAACTTGTGAGAGGAATACGGATTTCTGTTCTACGGAGCACATTTTGTGTTTTTGTAAGATCCGTTGAGAGTGAACTTGTTCGTTGTTTCCCCTCCTCAATTTCTTTCAACGCTTGTTCATATTCTTCAGTTTTAATCTTATTCAGTAACTTCTGCAGATCATATTCATACTCTCTTTCTGAAATGAGTTCTTGAAAGATCTGTTCCCGAATTGTAGCAATCTGTTCTCGTATCTGTTGCTGCTTTGCCTGATACAATGCGATCCGTGCAACAAGTTCAGCCTGATTAGCAAATTCCATGCTCTTTGCAATGTCGCCGTTTTCTTGTGCCTGCTTAGCATACCTCAGGAGTTTCATTGCGCGACCGTATTCGTCGGCTGCAAGCTGCTCAGCATTTAATTCTTTTGCATTGGAGACGGCTTTCTGTCCATTTTGTAGTTGCGTCTCAAGGAGAACAACATCAATCTTTTCAGCTACACAACCGAAACTGATCAGACAATATAGTATCATCAACACAACAGTAATTCGCATCTTATGAATCCTCTAATTTTCTGGTGTCGTGCGTCCAGTTTTTAGTCTTTCTATTCTATTTTTTGCTTCTTCAGTAGCTTTTTCCCGTAACTGTAATTCTGCTTGTGTTTCCTGTAATTGTGATTCCAAACGCACTGCTAAAGATTTCTCTGTTGCAATGCGTGCATGGAGATATGCGCGTAATCCAAGTCGATATGCTCGTTCAACATTCCCAAAATGTAAAGCATTTTCGGAGTTGACAAGCATATCTTCTGCAGAGTTTATGTCTGCGTCAGCAACATCCCGCGCACCAGCTTTTTCCGCAGCTGTAATACTCAGACGCGCATTTCCCATAGTCTCAATCGCCAGTTCCTCAACTTTCTTGTTTGCGCATCCAACAGTGAATAATAGAATTAGAATCGGAAATATCCATTTCATGTTAACCTCCTAAATGGCATTAAGTTGTATAGGAAACGTGTTTAAAGAATAAGCAAAAAACCCCACACATAGGTGAGGTTTCTTTCGTATAGTGAAACCTAAGAATATTATGACACTTTTTGGCAACGAGGGAAACCAGGAATTACTACGGTCGGGTCATCTAAAAATGGCCAACCATCAGAATACCGTTTGGTATTCTGAATTGAACAAGTATCTGTTAGCGATAAGTGTAAATTTAATTCTAAGTTTTACTATAATGACGTTCTAATAGGCAGGACGTTCTGTGTAGACACTCACCTTGCGGCGATATTTATCTTTTCGTTCAAACCAGACATACCCATCAATTTTTGAGAAAAGTGTATAGTCCTTACCAACACCGACATTATTCCCAGCATGCAAATGGGTACCACGCTGTCGCACGAGAATACTACCGGCGGTTACATAGTTACCCGAAAACCTTTTGACACCAAGCCGTTTGCCTATACTATCACGACCATTACGTGTACTTCCGCCACCCTTCTTATGTGCCATCAGCTTCAACCTCCTCTGCGCCAATCGCAGTAATTTTAACTCTTGTGTATGATTGACGGTGACCTAACTTACGTTTATAACCTTTTCTCCGTTTGGACTTAAAAACGATGATCTTTTTTGCACGTCCTTGCTCAATCACTTCACCGGTAACAAACATGTTTTCAAGGTATGGTGTTCCCGTTTGCAGTTGACCATCTTCACCGGCAATCGCTAAAACGGAAGGAAAGGTAACCGTTTCACCAACGGCATTTTCTAGTTTTTCTACATCAATAAGGTTTCCTACCTCAACACGATGCTGCTTCCCTCCGCTTGCAAATACTGCATACATTTTGCTTCCACTCCTTTTAGGTGTAGAACTCCTTATCTAATTCAGGAATGTTCTTTTTTGTGCCTTTTTTACAAATCGCATCAGATTGTAACTAAAAAGGGGTCGGACGCACCTATTCGTCCATAAAATGTCATTCGGACAATTAAATTATGCCATATTTCCCTTCAAAAGTCAAATGTTTTTAACGTCTGGGGTGTGTAAAGTTTTGGTTAATTGTCTGAACCAGGTCAAACATCTAAGAATGACAGGATTATAGGATTATCAGGATAAGAGGTTTTTGGTTTATTCTAACAAAACGCTGATAGTTGACTAATCCAACTTGTTCTTATTTGCTTTCGGTTGTAATGCGCGTATTAATTCTGTCTCCAATAAAACCGTTTCCTCTACCCCTTGTGTGAATTCTACTGCAAATTGGATAATTCCCCGAAACAGTCTTAGCTGAGAGTGCAGTTCCGGATTAGTTGCCCTATCATAATGCTGTAACAGTCGCCGCCTCACACATGTTGTTGACTCTCCCACATAGACACACTCATTTCTTCCTTCTGTTCCAGTTTTTCGCCATAGGACATAAACACCGGTCTGTTCGGTAGGTAATTTCAATATCTCTTCGCGCGTGAAGGGACGTAGGTTGCGCTTGAGTTGATATTGCAAGACATAAGGAGTAATAGTATCACGCATGAAATAGAATCCGTTAGTTTATGGACAACACACGCATCGCGTCTACAAAGTTAAAATAGTGTCCCTGTTTGTTGTTGTGGGACCATTTTTTCAGATATATATTGCCATTCTGTTACAAGGTTGTTGAAGTCTGATGCACTTTCTGCATCGCCGCTTTTCTCATAGTAATCATACAACACACGTGCAAGACGTTTTGCGGATTCAAAGTCTTGCATTGCACGTGCAACTGCAGCACATCCCGATATACCTTCGCTGTTCTCTGCACCAGATAGATGCCATACCATCCTTAGACATCCTTCCCATGCTGTCATATTTTCACTACTTTCACGTTCAACGTATTCTGCAACTTTCAATAACCGAACTTTTCCACGTTGACTGCATAACACCTTATTGTGCATTGCAGCAATGTTCACATCTTTCGCCTTTGAAAGCGTTTCTGCATCTCCGAAATTACCTTCCGTGTAGCCATGCTGCTGTAGCCACGTCAAACAGAATTGACTTTCGGGGTCCAGTTCACCCGTCTCTTTTTCGTGGTAAGCGGAAATTTCGTTGTTGATATGCATGAGCACTTCTCGTATCGGCACAATCTCACCACTCACCCGTATTACTTTGCTATAACGTGAATAGATCTCCATTCCCGGTCCGATAGCAGCTTGTGCTAAATCAACAGGTCTAATGTTTCCAATACGCGTGAGCCGCTCGAGTTCAGGTGGCAATTCCTTTTTTAATTCTTGTAGAAATTCATTTCGGGTTATAGTAGGGGCATCTTCAGGGCGCGGATGGCAAACGAGAACAATTGAAGACGCCAAGGCGTTAATTAATTCCTTGAGTCCTGCTGTTTGTTCTGTCCGCATCGGCCATGTCGCAACAATCTGAAATCCTGCATTGACTATTGCAGTGAGCATTGTCTCCCATCCCGTAGAGGTGGTACCGCCGCTTTCATTTTCCTGCTGTTTATAGGCGTAAAATATGGAGGTCGGAAATTGGTCGGAGCAGTACTGTCGCATCTGTACTAACGCTTCTCCAAGTTTTTCGTTAAAATGTTGTTCGGGATCGTCTAAACGAGGTGCTGCGACAATCTCCTCCGTTTTTGGGACTGTCATGCCTGCAAACAGATCGAGGTAGATATTGTGAAGTAACGGACGCAGCCAGACATAAAAGAAATCGGAGAGTTCGGCATACTGTATGTTATCATAGTAGGGCGGGTCGGTGACGAAAACAGGGTTGTCGGCTGCGTGCGGAGTCGTTGTCACGTCGGCTTGATATGCTTCTCCCGGGTTCGAAGAACTCGGAAAATTTGTCACCGACTTGGTAATCCATGTTAATTGTTTATTCCAATTCTGTGTTGATACAGAGAACGGATTTACCTCTGCAAAATCCCAGATCATCGGAAGTGCCTGACGAGAAAAAACTGATGGAATTGCTTCATGTTTATTCAACCACCACACAAAACTACAACCTGCATCCGCAGTTCTTCCAATGGCAAAAGACAAGAAAGTGCAAACGGCATCCGCATACTTTTCCGCTGCACTGTCCTGTACAATTTTGTCACGCGCTGCAGGCAGCAGATCGCTAAAGGTGTTGAGTGCTAAGAGTTGACGTTCTGTAAAGAGTTGATGCCAGTGAGTGATTCCGTAGCCTCGACCGCTTACTAAAGTCGGCGTATCTGACATTGTCTGTCTCGGTTTCCAATTGGGTGTAACAGATCGGGTAATTTGGACATGCGTGTCGTTCGGGGATACGTAATTTTTCTTTTTATGTCCTTCTGCCACTATTCCCGTCATTACCTCGCCTATTTTTCCGGCTGTTGCCTGTTCGCGGACATAGATCAGTTTGGCAGCATTGCCGCACGCGATGCATGTTGCTCCGTTTCTATCCACAGTCAGTTTTGGGACTCCGTCACTGTTCGTTTGCACTATCCAAGAAATTGTTTTTGTTTCTCTAGCTATAACAGGTCTTGTCCAATGTTCGTTACCCTTCTTTTTTGATAATTGGAAAGTTTTCATCAGCGGCATTTGAATACCACAAGCAGGATTGGCACACGGAACAGTGCGTGCCCAGAGCCATGCAACTACGGTAGCAGAACTCCCATCCGGCAATTGCACTTTCGGATAGAGATGTCCAATGCGTTTATATGCTTCCTCACGCATCCATGCCCCGTAATAACGAATGTCGTCTGCTAAACCCGCAGTGCCTTTCCACGGCATGCCATCTGATATACCCATCGGATCCGCATCAGGATTGACAGGGGGTTGATTGTGAAATTTCGGAGGCAGTTCAATCATTGCTTTAGTGAGAAGAACCGGCAATGGATTGAGGTCACTGCCGCGGGCACGTAATCCTAAACGTTGTGCTTCAAGCGGAATGGATCCGCCACCACAAAACGGGTCATAGACAGCAGGACAGTGGTCATTGAGGTATTGAAGTACTGCCTTCGGGTCGTTTTTATGTTTCTCATGAAATGCACCAAGATTTTCACCATTATTGCGTGCAACAGAGAATGCAATTTCATACCGTGCCTCCGCTAATATATTCTCGTCATTACTGTTTTTCCAAATAATAAGTCGCTTAATGATTTCATGTAGACGATTGCGTTCTGCGTTCTGATCGGATTCAGTAGGGAATTCGTCTGTGCATTCGGAGGGATCGTCTACCATACTTGCAAAGATGATGGCACGGCACGCAGCGAGCGGACGGCGTGCCCAATAGCGGTGCAGCGTTGAGGGGTGCCCGTGCGTAAGTGAAGCGTCCTTTGCAGACTCTCGGTTGATGGCTTGTAACGGTATATTTACCTCAATGAGTTTTTTTCGGTAATTAGTCATGTTTGCCTGCCTCAAGCTGCTGTTGTGATAGAGTTGACTCTGTCTCTTCGGTCTTTTGCAGTTTGGGATGTACTGTCTGGTTGTTCTTACTCGTTTAGTAGATGCTTGAATGCCTCAATACTTTGCACATGAGGAGCCTTAAGTAGCAACTGTTCCAGTCGTTGCAAATCAGTAATTTTTTGAATCACGGGCATTAAGGCATTCACAATATCTACTGAGAATCTTGCTTTAAGCACTGTTGAGATGTGCTTGATGGTAGTTTCTCTGACAATTCTCTCTCGCATGAGTTGGTAAAATTTAGATTCTTGCATAAGTTCCTCGTATCCTTATACCGTAATGTTGCTATTCACAGAGCAATTGTGAAAAGGTTTCTATGTTCGGAACTTTTGAGGCAGCAAGGAGCAGCTGCTTGAGTCTTTGCACGTCTTCTATGCTGTAAAGGACAGGTTTAACAGCACTCACAGCCTCAGGATGAAATCGATCTTGCAGCAAGGCTAAAGTATTATCAATTGTGTTTTCTCTGAAAAACCCCTCTCGTTGGAGTTGGTAAAATTTAGATTCTTGCATAAGTTCCTCCGGTATGAGTCGTTTATACAACTCAGGGTTATGTACTAAACTTCCGAAAAGTGAAATAGCAAAAAGTAAATCCGCTTGTGTACGCTGATCTACGGGTGCAGTACGGGTTGCGTCTACGCATTCTTGTGCCCACTGCTCAATGCCCATCCCAGCAGGTGGTTTCATAAGTGGTGTCCAAGGCAAGATACCTGGTGCATTCATTTCCAGAACTGCTTGCCCATCTATATTGATGAGTCGGATCACTTTATAGTGTAGTGTGTATTTGTACCCGCGTCAACTATACTCGTATCTTCCCGTGTCATTTTTTCCAGCATTTGGATGGAAATAGATGACATTCGAGTAAACAGGCAGTTCGTGTTGACCGACAAGGTATCCGTGATACGCTGCGTTTCGTGCCCACATCGGTTTGTAAGTACTCGCGCAGTTGCAACTCAATGTGTAGTATTGCTTCATGATTGTCAACGCGAATACGTTTTGTGCTGTCGGTCCGTTGTCCTATAATAGTCTGTTGCTCCGTGTCAATGTTTTCTAATACCTCAACATTTTCCAATTCGAGGACAAACTGTGAGAAGATATAGGCATGATCTGTCAACAGATTCTTTGCCATATTATCGTAGAATTGTGCCATAGCAATATTGTGACAGTAGTCTGTCAAGAAAATCAAACAGAACGGTTTAGGATTAGTGGCGTTTTAATCGCTTTTGAAATCAGCATCAATATGTTCACTGTTTAATTTCACGGAGCGAGCAGTATTTTCAGAAAACCCCTCGGATTTATCAGCAGTAACAACGATTTCGATTTTTACTTTTCCACCATCTGCTTGCAGCGTATGTGCAATTTCGTCTTGGATTACTTCAATCTCGTCAATAAAAGACGACTCTAACTGCAAAGTTTTGGTAACGACAACATGCTTAGGTCCCTTTGGGCGTGGTGGGTCCGAAATAGCCTCGGTTGTTTCGTCTCCCCCTTCTGTCTGTGTATCTGGTTCATCGGGTTTGGGAGGGTCAATCTTCTCCTGTTTTTCTTGCTCTTCCTTTATGATTTTCGCAAGTTCAGGGTTTATCAAGACAGCAGTTGTGCCTTTCTCTATTCGGAATGCCCCGACATTTTCTCTAAATCGGAAGTTAATGTAATCATCGTCTGTATAGGTGTGGGCGAATCCGAATGTACCTGCTGGAACCCCTTCACTTATACACTTCACTAATACGTTTTTGTCTCTCAGTCGTGGCATGTAAACGTTTTGTGCCATAAGTTTCCAAAGCGTGTCTATTTCAATATGATCTTTGTAGGTACTGTTACTCCAGATATACTGCTGCAACTTTTCAGAAAATACTGAAGGTGCGATTTCTTTAATGACAGTATCATCAGCGATAAATTGTTCTTGCATACGAGATGCGATTCTGGGATTGTCTATTTTTGTAGAAACATCAGAAAAATCGTATTCGCTTTTCTGCGGATCATTTTGCGTTGGTACGAGTCCCCATCGGTAAGCCTTAATGAGTGCGGAATCTACTGCATCCTCAGTGGATTCAAGGTTTTCCTTCGTTTGCTCTAATCGTGTGTCTACAAGGTTAGTAACTTTGCTATTTAGATCATCACCGTTCATAATAGAATTCCATGCCAGATAACTTTTGGCAAGGTTTTTGAGTTCTCGGACATCATCACGTTTCGCTGTGATGAAGAGTAACGTGTTTTTGAAGGTCCGCTGCTTATCATCCTCACCACTGTATCTGAGAAAGTTAAGTGCTGTGTCGCGTGCTGTATCTTCCTCTTTTTCGCGACTTGGCAGCGACACATCTGGCGGAAGAATAACGTACTGAATATTCTCAGAATCTTTTACAAGACGTAGAGATGCCGGACACACTTGCACAGTCGGATCGCGTCCTATTGCCCTTTCTAATCGTGACACAATTTCATTGTAGATATCTTCTTCGTTGTATTGTTCGGCACGATCGATAGCCAGTTTGTTAAGGTTTTCCTGAGTGTGGAAATAGTATCTATCACCTAAATTATAAAGATAATATAGGTTATCGGTCATTCTCCCGAGTGCATCGTTATAGGTAGAAACGGTCTGGCCGGGTTCAACGACACCGAGATGAATCTGACGCGTTGTTATACCTTTATATGCACCACCCGTTGCACTACCTAAAAACACAGTCCGGGCGATCCGGCGTGCAGCCCCACCAACATTAACAAATACTGTGGACTTCATGTCAATTTGATCAGTACGTGAACCGTGGCTGTCGACCTCGTTTACAACCGGCTCCCAATTCCCACCAGATTTGGCAAGAAGCCTTGTGAACTCATCTGAGAGTGAAGGGTCATCAAGTGTTAGATTCGCTGGCATTATCAAAAGTGAAGGATCCTGTTTTTGGTAGAGACGGGAAATACAGGTTGCCATAATGCGCAGCACACCGCGTGTACGCTGGAAGCCGGGGATTACAGACCAATCTTGAAAGAGTCTATCAAATATTTCTGGATGGATTGGATAGCAGTCCTTCATTCGTTGTAAGTACTGCTGATCGTTTACACCTTCGGGATATTCGCTGCGCGAGCTCTGGTACATTTTTCTGAAAACTTCACAAGTCTGATCGCGTTCTGTCTCGTCAATTACAGGGCCGAACAATCGGCGGCGGACTACCTCAAATGCATTATCAACTTCTAATGGTATTGAGACAGCATCAACTCTTTCAAGAATAGCTTCAAGTGAGTCAAGAACATTCATTCCACCTTGTCCACCTGCTTGCACTTGTCCCTCCGGTAAAGTTGCAATAAGCGTAACATTGTCAGAATCTTTTACAGACTCTGTAACTGCCTGAAAGAAGGTATAGATGCTTTCTTGTGTGACCTCCCGTACGTTGCGCGCATAAGCAACGAGTTCATCAATTAATATGACAGAGGGGCCAACGTGCTTAAAGAGTTTGTCCAACTGATTACCACCGGGTGCAATTCCCTTAAGTGAGGCTTCACGGATGAAATCGTAAGCATCCTGACCACCAAGTTGGTCGGCCATTTTCCCCCAAAGTGTGTTTAGAGGGTCTCCCTGTTTAGTTTCATCTGAGTCGGTTGTGGAAAGATAGGTGCCAACAAGGACAGAGACGTTAGCATTAATTGGTGTGTCTGGATCCCATTCTGCTTCCGCCATGATTTCGCTGATTTCCTGATGGAGTCGCGCGTATTCACCCTCTGCTGGAAGTTCTCTCAGAATATTTGCCCCGGTAATCAGATGGTAAAGGGCAATGAGACTATGCGTTTTTCCACCACCAAAACCTGTTTTGAGTTGGATAACAGGGTCCCCACCTTTACCAGCAAGTCGTTTTAGTGTATTAACTAACAGTTTGCGGAGTCCGGGTGTAATATACGTCTGATTAAAAAAGATGTCAGTTTCGCCATATTCTTCGGTTTTTGCCCTTCCTTCAAAGACCTCTTGGAGGTTAGCAGCGAATTCCGATTTTCGGAAAGTCCCTTCAATGACATCATTGTTAGGACGTATTACATCGCGCCAAGGCGTTAGGTCAGTTGCCTTCCTACGTGGTAGCCTCGGTCTATCATCTGGAGTTGACACCGCTCTGGTTAACAATTTGTCACGAATTGTTTCAACTTCTTGCTTCTGTTCAGGAGCATTGATTTGTCCAAGCAAATCGGCAACATCGTAGAGGCGTGCACTAGCATATTCCCATGTAAGGTCTTTCGTACCGGGGTGAAAAGTTTTATTTCTTGACTCGGTTATAATGCCTACTGCACTACGAACATCCCGGTCTGGATCAAAGTGCCGTTCGAAAGCGTTGTGCCAGTATTTTCTGAAGAGATGAGGGAAGTTTCCGATATCTATATCCGCCTCGTTTTGAAAGCGATCCTCTGGTGATAAGCCTTGAACCGTTCTCAAATTTCTAATAATAAAAGGACGCATGGCATCTCTATAAATGTTGAGTGCTTTATAAAGTGCGTCTTGATTAGGACTCTTTGACGAATTCACGTGCTTGATACTCCCTTCACGATTTTTTTAACAGTTTAACCGATTTTTGGTTTTCGGTCAAGTGGTAAATACTCTTGACTCTACATGACTTTGAGTGTTTGATATAGAGAATCGGAATTAGTCGTTTTGGGATTAAACATTTTTTAACGGAATTAGTCGTTTTGGGATTAAGTAAAATCGCTATAAACATAGATGGAGACTAGATTTATCGCTTGTTTTAATTGCTAATTAATGATACAATATATAGATAAGTATTAGGGGGTTATGAACCCCCTAAATGAACAAGAAAAGACGAGTTGTTTTTTCTGATGTTCGGTTTATTTGATTATTGTATCAGAAATTCATCAGAAAAATCAACTCCTAAAATGGAGTATCTGATGAATTGAGTTGAAATTATGGAGCGATACCCTACACAAGAGGCGTGTATTGAACATCTTGAGAGGATACGTTGGGGTGATAACCCCCAGTGTCCGAAGTGTGAGGGTCCGAACCTGAAACGCAAAAAAGAGAACGGCATAGGTAGAATAGGACGGTGGCATTGTGCTGATTGTGGTGCATCATTCAAGGTTACCAGCGGGACACTCTTTGCTGGAACAAAAATACCGCTACAAAAGTGGTTTTTAGCGATCTCATTGATGGCAAACGCAAAGAAAGGTATCTCATCTTGTCAGTTGGCGAGAGATTTAGGATTGAAACAAAAGGCTGCTTGGTCTATAATGATGAAGATACGAACTGAAATGGCAAAGAAGTCTTCTCTTTTGTCGGGAATCGTTGAAGCTGATGAAACTTATGTCGGTGGTAGAGACAAGAAAGACTATGACCGAACAGTAGATGAACCTCGCAAGCGTGGTCGCGGAACAATGAAAGACGCTGTTATCGGTGCAGTTTCAAGAACTGGACATGTAATTGCTCAATTGGTGCCTGATATCACTGGAGAAACGATTGCTAACTTCATTCGTGATAACGTAGATACGGAGAACTCTAAACTCTACACGGATCAGTCCAAAGGATACAACACTATCGGTAAAGAGATAGAGCATGAAACCCTAAACCGAAGTAAGAAGTGGGAGAAAGGTGGCATGCATACCAACACCATTGAAGGATTTTGGTCATTCATCAAGCGTGCATGGTATGGAACGCACCACCACTACTCAACAAGATACACGCCACTGTATCTCGCAGAGGCGTGCTACAAGTATAACTATAGGAACATTGACATTTTCAATAAGTTTGTCAATGATAGTATAAGATGAATATCCCAAAACGACTAAGTCAGAACATCTAAAACGATACAAATGTTAAACGAGGGTATCACTTGTAGGCTCGTTTGTACTCTGTTTGAAGTAGTGGCAGGATGCAACGCAAAGTGCGTTGCACAAACAGTCCTGCCAACGAGCTTATGGATAGTATAACATGGGTGAAAACTGACTGTCAAATTAAAAAATGTTTAATCCCAAAACGACTAATTCCGATTTTAAATATCTGTTTTCTATTGTTCTTCATAACCCTACTATCCTTCCTATCCTCTGTCAGGTAGCAAAAAAACACCAGGACAGGATTTCAGATGTAATCTTTGAACCTACTCTGAGACATTTCATCAATTTCCAATATTCTGATGCCATCTGCTGGGGATTGTATTTAATGGGTATATCCGGTGAAGAAATCAGCGATGATATCGCTAAGGAGATTATTGAAATAAGAGACTGTATGTCAATGGGAATGCTTATCGCTTTGGATCAATATAAAGATAAAGTCATTGATTTCCTCAACCATACAATTGATCCCGCTTCTGAATATGAATGTGACCAATACTGGATTCTGCTTCATGAATTAGCACCAGCATGTCCAAAATTCAATAGTTATCGTGGAGTATCTGGATTAAAATTCCTCAAGAGCAAGAATGTGCATTTTATCAAACCAATGAATGTGTAACATAGAGTGTTGAGAGATGTCTATGTGTTAAAGAAGCGTCCCTTGCAGACTCTATGTTAATGGTTTGTAGTGGAATATTCACCTCAATGCGTTTTTTTCGGCAATTAGGCTTGTTTGCCTGTGTCGGACTAATGTTGTTTGGAGCTATCCTTACAGCAGTTGCGTGAAGTCTTCAATGTTTTGCACCTTTGCTGCGGCGGTGTGCAGTTCTTCCAGTCGCTGCAAATCGCTAATGTTCTGAATTATAGGTGTTAAAGCATTCACAATATCTACTGAGCATCTTGCTTTGAGCACTGACGAGATGTGTTTGATGGTAGTTTCTCTGACAATTCTCTCGCGTATGAGTTGGTAAATTTAGACCCTCGCATAAGTTCCTCGTATCCTTATACCGCAATGTTGCTATTCACAGAGCAATTGTGAAAAGGTTTCTATGTTCGGAACTTTTGAGGCAGCAAGGTGCAACTGCTTGAGTCTTGGCACGTCTTTGATGCTGTGAAGGAGAGGTTTAACAGCACTCACAGCCTCAGGATGAAATCGATCTTGCAGCAATGCTAAAGTATTATCAATTGTGTTTTCTCTGAAAAACCTTTCTCGTTGTCGTTGGTAAGTTTTAGATTCTTGCATGAGTTCCTCCGGTATGAGTCGGTCGAACAACTCTGAG
The DNA here is from genome assembly GCA_965208245.1 of Candidatus Poribacteria bacterium. Taxonomy (GTDB): domain Bacteria; phylum Poribacteria; class WGA-4E; order WGA-4E; family WGA-3G; genus MSPOR6. Next base: position 1,874,224 of record OZ242325.1, on the reverse strand, counting down.
TCATACACTACACCGCCAAAGAGGGAGAGTGCATAAAGTAAATCCGATATCGCGTTTCGGTCTGCAGACACAGCAAACGTAGCGTCTACGCATTCTTTTGCCCACTGTTCGGTGTCCATCCCTGCGGGAGGCTTCATAAGTGGTGTCCAAGGTAAAATACCTGGCGCATTCATCTCCAGAACCGCTTGTCCATCTATGTCAATGAGACGTATCACCTTATAGTGTAGTATGTATTTGTAACCTTGCCAATTATATTGGTATATTCCCGTGTCATTTTTTCCAGCATTTGGATGGAAATAGATGACATTTGAGTAAACAGGCAGTTCGTGTTGACCGACAAGGTATCCGTGATACGCTGCGTTTCGTGCCCACATCGGTTTGTAAGTACTATCGCGCAGTTGCAACTCAATGTGTAGTATCGCTTCATGATTGTCAACGCGAATACGTTTTGTACTGTCGGTCCGTTGTCCTATAATAGTTTGTTGCTCCGTGTCAATATTCTCTAATATCTCAATATCTTGAACACCGACGACAAACTGTGATATTTCGGTGGCAAAGTCTGTAAACAGATATTTTGCCATGTTATCGTAGTCTTGTGCCATAGATTTATTTGGAGCTGTTTACGGACTTCGTTAAGGAATGCGTCTCGGTTGAGAACCTGAACGAATTCACGTGCTTATTACTTCCTACGTTTGCTAATCTAAATATAGTTCCTCACCGTTAGCGACGAAGATGCGATAATCCTCAAGGTGCAGGTCAGCGTCAGGTTCGAGGGTCAATTCCAGTTTTAGATTCTGCTTAAGTTCACGCAATTTTGTATACATCTGTGCGTTGATATGTGAGATGATGTGATCATTCGCGAGAATACGCAGCTTAGATTGCTGCGTCTGCCGATAGGCAGTTTTAATAGCACGGAATAACCTTATTGCAACAGTTTCAATAGAGAGAATTGTACCATGACCTTCACAGTAAGGACACTGTTCTGTGAGTAAAGTAGATAGACTTGGACGGGTGCGTTGACGTGTCATTTCAACCAATCCTAAATCAGAAAAATGGAGGATGTTTGTCCGTGCTTTATCTTTTCGCAGTGCTTCTCGAAGGATTTTGAACACCTGTTTCCGATGTGCATGTGCTTCCATGTCAATAAAGTCAACAACGATAATTCCTCCTAGGTCACGTAACTGAATTTGACGTACCACTTCATCAACTGCCTCAAGATTTGCACTTAAAATCGTATTATCTGGATCAGATTGTCCAACGAACCGTCCGGTATTTACATCAATAGACACCATTGCTTCCGTTTGTTGAATGATTATATGTCCGCCACACTTGAGCCAGATTTTCTCGCTGAGAGCTTTCTGTAGTTCTTCCTCAACGCCGTATGCTTCAAAGAGTGAAGTGTCGTTCTTATATAGAGAAATTCTATCTAGCATATTCGGCATTATTGAGGTGACATAATCAACTGTTTCTTTATAACCAGACTGTGAATCGATCAGAAGTTGTTTAACATCCTTTGTAAGCATGTCCCGAACAATGCGATTCGCAAAGCTTACATCTTTGAGAATTAGACTCGGTGCAGATTTACGTTTTGCTCGTTTTCCTACCTGCTTCCACTGATTGATCAGTGATCGGATTTCTGCACTAAATTCATCTTCACTCAGTCCTTCAGCAGCGGTTCGGATAATGAAGCCGCCATCAACATCTGCCTTCAAGTTCTGTGCTAAGTCTCGTAATCGATCACGTTCACTTTCCGATTCTAACCTGCGTGAAACCCCGATAGTAGATGAATTCGGCAGATAGACAACAAAACGTCCTGGCAGTGTGATATTACTCGTAACACGTGCTCCCTTACTACCTATAGGTTCTTTACAGACTTGAACAAGTATTTCTTCTCTCTTTGAAATAAGGTCTGTAATTAAGTAAGGAAAGCCTCTGCCTCCGCGCGACTTGTTTGGTGGGGTTGCTTGCAGGTCTAACGTTGGCAATCCATTCTCCTCACTATCGTTAATTGAGTTATTATATTTCAAATCAGATATGTGTAGGAAAGCATGTCGTTCTAAACCTATATCAACAAAAGCGACCTGCATTCCCGGTAATACATTTTCGACACGTCCCTTATATATATTCCCTAAGACAGGTTTTACTGCTTTTCGTTCAATTTGAATTTCATTTAATATGCCTTTCTCCAATACAGCACATCGCGTTTCGTACTCATCGTCAGAAATCAGTATCTCCTTTTCCATTATCAGTTTTACCTCCTATCATGCTTTTCCTAAAAAAAACATCTCGGTTAGTCAATTCGTTTTGATGAATAAGCGGCAGCACTGAGAAAGAAGAGTTCATTAGGTTCAATTGCAATACAGCGATATATTTGCTGTATATAGTATTCTCAAGATTCTGATGATAGACTTTCAAATAAAAAACCATAATTTTTCTCCGCGTTATTATTGTGAAGCAATTCACACCTACTCTTTCCGCGGTGTTAACGTAACCACAGGGGTTATGAGTTCTCCCATTGAGATACCCCCATGTTGGAACCCTCCCTGAAACTGTCGTTTATATTTATAAAATTCGTTTGGATAGACGAAATAATAATCGTCTTTTGCGAGGATATAATTTTTGCTTGTGTTTTCGGCTGGTAGTCGATATTCCTCTGGTTTTGAAATATACACGGCTTGGTTCTCATCACATCCTAAATTATTCCCGATTTTGAAGCGGAGACTTGTGCTTGTATCACGGTTCCCATACGCGCGAGTTGCACGATTGCAGAACTCTGAACCGTGATCTGTCGTAAGCACAACATGTCCCCCTTGATCAGCTATTATCCGTAAAATATCGTAAAGGGATGAATGGGAAAACCAAGAGCACGCCAAAGCGCGAAATGCAGGTTCGTCAGGGGCAAGTTGTTGCAGTACTTCTGATTGTGAACGTTGATGTGTTAAGATATCTATAAAATTCACAACCAATGCAGATAAACTGACTTGTGCCGCTGCAGCAACCCGTTTTTTATATTCACTGCCACCGCGTAAATCAAAAATCTTAAAATACTTAACACCAGGTTTGAGACTGATGCCGTTTCTCTTTAAGTACGCCTCAAGTAATTGTCGTTCATATTGGTTTGTACTTGTGCCATTGTTCGATTTCTCCTGCCAGTATTCCGGGTAATTCTCTGCTAAATCGGCAGGAAATAACCCGCTAAATAGACCGTTCCGAGAATACATTGTTGCGCTCGGTAGAATAGAAAAACTGTAGTCTAAATTAATGGAAAAATATGGATACAATAGCGATTCTATCGCCATCCAATGGTCAAGACGAAAACAATCTACGACTATAAAATAGATCGGAACATTCTCTTTAAGTAATGGCAACACATGGTGGTCCAAAACATCTACAGATAACGGGGGTCTATCCACACTACCGTTAACCCATTCTGGATAATTCAATGCTACAAAATCAGAGAATTCGGTGTTGCACTCTTTTTTCTGCTCCAAGTGTGTCTCTTGTAATCCTTGTTCGGTTAACCGATCAGATTGTAGATCCCATTTGAGTAATTTGACATAGATATCAATCCAATCCTGCCAACTTGGTTGTGATGCTTTTAGGGCGTTAATTGTATTAAAATCATTGGTGTAACGCCCCGGTATTTGCGTTTCCACTATGTGTTGCTGCTCAAGTACGCGTTTGAGTGTAGAAGCAATTTGAGCAACCCCAATTGGTTTTACCAAAAAATCTGTCACCTGTTTACCGAGGGCAACGTCAACAAATTTATCATCACTGGATTGTGTTACGAGGATTACAGGAACCTGTGTGTTAATTGTCCGGATAACATCCAATGTGGCCATGCCGTCTTTCCCGGGCATTACTTGGTCAAGTAGGATTGCATCGTATATAGTTTTTTGCTGCTTTAGCAGTTCAATTCCATCTTCACCATTCGTAGCAGCGGTGACAACATATCCTCGTGTTTCAAGAAAACGTCTATGTGGTAGCAATGCCTCTATTTCATCGTCTATCCAAAGTATTTGGTGTGATTTCTGTTGCATTTCATTCCTTAATACACGCTAAGACACATGACACGGCAGACGAATTTCAAAAGTAGTTCCATCAGAACTACTTTCTACTAATCTTATATTACCGTGATGATAGTCTTTAATAATACGGCGTACGATAGTCAACCCAAGTCCCCATCCGTGTGTTTTTGTTGTCATACCTGGTTCGAATATTCTTTGTTGATTCTCTGCTGCAATACCACTTCCGTTATCTGAATAACGTATGATCACTTGCTTATGTCGAGTGTCATGTATAGGTTCTATCTCAATATGTCCGACATCTTTTTGCATTGCATCCAATGAATTCCGAATTAAGTTCTCAAAGACCCACTGTAGCAATTGTGCGTTTCCGGTAATGACAGGGACATAATAGGGTGTAATACAGATATCAACATCACGACTAATCTGAGGCAGTCGTTTTTCAAAGTATGTTAGGACTTCAGCGAGCACCTCTGCAAGGTTCACCTTAGTCATAGTTGGTTCGGTGCCGATCAAGCCGAATCTTGTCGTTGTTTTCTGTAGTCGTTCAAGGTCGTTTTGCATATTTGCAGATAGTTCTCCAAGGATTCTGTCGTCTGTTTCTTCACTGTGTTCATCTAATAGTTCAGTCCATGCTAACAGAGCCGAGATAGGTGTTCCAAGTTGATGTGCGGTTTCTTTCGCTAATCCGCCCCATATTGCTGCATGTTCATAAGATTTTATTTGCATATAGATCAGCAGAGATCCAGAGCCAAAAAGCAAGAAAACGATTACCAACACGATTGGTGTTACCAATAGCCCATAAAACGATCTAATTTCATAGTAGAAATAACCTTCTTGCCATTCTGGTATAGTTTGAATTGCTGCAAAAGAAGGCGTATTTTGAACGAATGTTTGTGCGCGTTTTTTCTCCTCAAGAGTCGCTTTTTCGGCAGTGTGTACATCGTTCCACATCTGCCATTTTTGTGGCGTTTTATCAGTATCCGTTATTGCAAATGGGAGTTGTGCCATCTCACTTGGTGCAACATCGCCATAGTAGAAATATCCTGCAATTTTTCTATCTTCTTGAAGGAACGGTATTTTTCTCGGTTCATTCTTCCTTCTCATCCGTTCTAAAGAGGAGAGTAGCAGTGCATGCTCTGTATCAGTTAACGAAATAGTACCGTCTTCGTTGACTTTTTGATCTAACTTTGTATCAACACCTTGAGAAATCTCAACATTCCCATCAGAGTCGGTTATAATAAAAGAAAACCGATGCGCCCTACTCTCAGCATAAAGTTCCTGCCGCATGACTGAAAGTAAACGTTCCTGCAATTCTCGATCTTCAATACTTGGCAATTCAATTGCAAGATTCACAAAAATCTCTATCTGTGACTCTATTTCAGCATTTAAATCCGAAATTTGACGCGTATAATACGTAAATACAATAATCAGTATGACTACGCCAACACTGAAATAGATGAGCATTAATCGGCTAGTCGGATAAGTAGAAGTAATGTTACGATACCACCTCAACATAACGACCTCTAAGCAAATTTATACGCTTCAAACATATCGGCATATTATAGTAAAGTAACAAATGAATGAAACATTTCACACCATACACAGATAATGAAGCATACCCAGCGTAGGGGCGAGGTGACCTCGCCCGTTGTGAAATGTTTCATTCATTCTAATGCTCACTATAATAGTATATCTTAAATGATGTGTTATTTCAAGAAAGTTATTTTCACTTCTCAATTAGTTCCTTGACATCTTACAGTATGCAAGATACAATGAAGGATGGATTAGATAGCAAAAAAAACGTAACAATAGGAGAATTCATGCTCAAAGCAATTACATTTGATTTTTGGCAAACGCTTTATGCGGATTCACTTGAGAATTGGAAAAGGCGACAGGTAATACGTGTAAAGAAATGTCATGACTATCTAAACAGTCAAGGATACTCTTGTGGGATAAGTCAGGTAGAAATAGGCATGGATGACGCATATAATGTTGCGATGTCTCAATGGTACCGACATAAAGGCGTTTCTGTAGAAACATGTATGATGACTTTTACCGAAACGCTTCAAATTACGCTTGAAGAAACAGAAATTGCAGCTATTATTGAGTGTCTTGGAAGTGCTTTTTTGGCATCTCCACCTATTCTCATTCAACATATAAAACCTGTATTAGCAAACCTTAGCAAACTATATCCTATTGGGATTATTTCAGATTCCGCATTGACACCAGGACGTTATGCACAACAACTCATGGAGCGTGATGATATTCTGCAGTACTTTTCTGTCTTTACTTTCTCTGATGAAACAGCACATACAAAACCGGAAGTTATACAATTTCACTCTACTTTGAAGGCATTAGACGCGAAACCTGCAGAAGCAGTGCATATCGGAGACATCGTTAGAACTGACATTGTAGGTGCAAAAAATGCGGGGATGAAAGCAATACGGTTTGAGGGCATTAATAAGTCAGAAAGCAGTGACAGGCTTAGTGATGCTGTCATAGATGATTATCGACAACTAGAAGGCACTATCGCTGGACTTTCAAAATAAAGTATGCCAAAGTAAGAAAAATGGCGACGCGAGTTAATGATCTATTATTGATAAAACGCCATGAAAAAAAAACGGAGGTAAAAAATGAAGAAAATACTTGTCACAGGGGGAACTGGTTTTATTGGCAGAAAAGTCTGTGATACCCTCCACAAAAAAGACTATGATGTAAATGTAGTGTCTCGTAACCCTGAAAAAGCAAAAACTAGCTTAGAAGTCACAGGAGAAATATACGGTTGGAATCCAGAAACAGAACAGCTTCCCATTGAAGTTATATCTGAAACAGAAGTTGTAATTCATCTTGCGGGAGAAACGATTGCAGGCAGATGGAATAGTGAGAAAAAACGAAGGATACGGGACAGTCGTGTCTTATCTACCCGAAATCTTGTTGAATCTTGTGCTAATGCTGAATCCAAACCGGATGTATTGATATGTGCATCAGCGATAGGTTTATATGGAGACAGCGGAGATAATACTTTTACTGAGGAAACGCCTCCGGGTACAGATTACCTCGCTGAGGTTTGTAAAGAATGGGAAACTGAAGCATACAAGGCAAGTGAACTCGGAATACGTGTTGTAACTGTGCGAATTGGACTTGTCTTTGGTTTAGGTGGTGGCATGCTGCAACAAGTTCTAACACCTTTCACAATAGGGATCGGGGGAAAACTCGGCAGTGGACAACAGTGGATGTCGTGGGTTCATGTAGACGATGTTGTTGGGATCATATTACATGCATTGGAAAACGATAGTATCACTGGCGCATTGAATGCTACAGCCCCTGTCCCTGTCAGGAATATTGATTTCACAAAAGCTCTCGGTTCAGCACTTCGTAAACCAACTATTCTGCCAGTGCCTCGCTTCGGACTGAAGTTAATGATGGGTGAGTTTGCAGATTTTGTTCTGTTGAGTCAGAAAGTTCTTCCTGAAAAAACTGAAGCAAGTGGTTACGAATTTCAGTTTACAACTATTGATTCGGCTCTCTCTGACCTGCTGTAAAGTAAAGTAACCTATTGCTTTATCAGGTTCTATTTTTAGGTTGGGTTTCGCTACGCTCTACCCAACCTACGGACAAATTCAATAAATTAACGTTTGTTGCGTAATTCTTCAGAATCACCTACAAACTGAATCAAACTGAATAACCCTGCTTTCATACCAAAAAAGATTGCATACAGTTAAGAAACGTGTTATAATTACTATGATATTCTGAAAGAAACACACCTCTAGATCTGCACGGCGGGTTCTCTCAAAATGTGAGTCTGTTGCAGATGTGAAGGAGGTGGACGATTAAACCCAACGATGAGCATTAAGTCTCATACAAACCTAGGAGGTAATTTTTGCCAGTTACAATGAAAGAGCTCCTTGAATGCGGAGTTCATTTTGGACACCAAACCCGACGCTGGAACCCAAAGATGGCAGAGTACATCTTTGCGGAGCGAAATGGTATATACATTATTGATTTACAGAAGACACTAAGAATGTTGGAAACTGCAGTAGAGTTTGTACAAACCGTTGCTGCGCAAGGCGGTTCAGTGCTTTTTGTGGGAACAAAACGACAGTCCCAGGAAGCAGTGTTAGAGGAAGCGATGCGTTGTAGTATGTTCTATGTCAATCACCGGTGGTTAGGTGGCATGCTGACTAACTTTCAAACGATTAGACAGAGCATCAGTAAATTAGAGGAACTTGAGGTTGAAGAAGATAGTGGTGAATTGGAAAAACGGCCGAAGAAAGAGATTATACGTTTGATGCGAGAAAAAGGGAAGTTGGCAAACAACCTGATGGGTATAAAAGAAATGTCAATTCTCCCTGCAGTTGTGATTGTTACAGACACTCGCAAAGAACACACGGCTGTTGCCGAAGCGAACAAACTCGGGATTCCAATCATCGCGATAGTAGATACGAATTGTGATCCCGACCCAATTGATTTACCCATCCCAGGGAACGATGATGCTATCCGGTCAATTCGTCTTATATGTTCTGTTCTTGCTGAAGCTGTTATTGAAGGACGTGGTGATGCGGTTGAAGGTGCAGAAGTGGAAGCAGAAGATGGCAACTCTGCAGAGAGTCAGTTAGATAAGGTCGCTGAAGTGGAACGTCATGAACAGCAGACTGCACAGATTCTGGATGTTGAACAACTTTCTGCTGATCCAGAGACGATTGGTGATGGAGAACAACGACAAACGCGCCAACAACGTCCGAAGAAAAGATATGGCCGACCACGACGCTCCTCATAGTAAATCAATAATTAGTTCTATATCCTGCGGCAGCATAATGTAGAGTTCTAACTTCACAATTCCCAAAGATTACTACATGTTAGTTATGTCAAGCACCTAAATTGGAGGAAAAATGGCTATTACAGCAAAAATGGTCAGTGAGTTACGTTCGTGCACGGGGGCAGGGATTATGGATTGCAAAAAGGCATTGACTGAAACGGAAGGAGATGTTGATGCTGCAATTAAGAAACTTCGTGAGCAAGGTTTAAAAGTTTCTGAAGTAAAAGGCGGGCGTGTAACTGAAGAAGGGCTTATTATCTCATATATACATCCTGGAAACCGAGTCGGCACAATGGTGGAATTAAACTGTGAAACTGACTTTGTTGCAAGGACGGAACAATTCCAAAAATTAGCAACAGAGATTGCTATGCAAGTCGCTGCTGCTAAACCGAGATACGTCAACGAGGATGATGTTCCCGTAGAAGAACTTGATGCAGAAAAAACAATATTGAAGACCCAAGCTCTACAGGAAGGAAAACCTGACCATATTGTTGATAAAATTGTTCAAGGACGGCTTTCTAAATTCTATTCGGAAGTATGTCTGCTAAAACAACCTTACATTCGCGATGCCGATAAAACGATTGAAGACCTCGTCAAGGATGCAATTGCACAGCTTGGTGAGAATATTGTAGTTAAGCGGTTTGTGCTTTATGTCCTCGGACAGTAAGGTCGAATCTGGATGCAATACCTTATATTGGAATCAGCGAAAACAGAAATATAGAAAAGGAATTCAGATGCAAGAAGTACTGAAAGATGCTGAATCACGAATGAAGAAAACGGTCGAATCAACAGCAAATAAACTCTCACATGTACAGACAGGGCGTGCGACAACTGCGTTGTTAGACCAGGTGACAGTAAACTATTACGGTAGCAAAACACCTTTGAATCAAGTCGGAACGATCACAACTCCCGAACCGCATCAACTCGTCATCCAACCTTGGGACAAGACATTAATTACAGAAATTGAAAAGGCGATTGCTCAATCTGATTTAGGATTTGCAACAAGTAATGATGGAAGTATTATTCGCATCCAAGTACCAGAGTTGACAACCGAACGGAGAGTTGAACTTACAAAACTCGTTAAGAAATTAGCCGAAGAGGGACGAGTTGCAATAAGAAACATACGTAGGGACACTAACGATGCTATTAAGAAACTTGAAGGCGGCGATGCGAGTTCAGGTGGTAGAAGAAGCAAAGGTAGAGGCGGTGATAAGAAATCTGGTCGCACCGATGCTGATCCTGTCCAGAACCTAACGGATACTTATGTCAACAAAATCAATGATTTAGCCGAAACCAAAGAAGTTGAACTTTTAGAGAAATAACCATGTTTTGGCGGCGAGTGCTGAGTGCTGTTGTTCTGGCTCCATTAGTCTTGTTGATCATCCATTTTGGCGGTCGATTTTTCTTGTTTCTTACCTCTGTGGCTGTCATAATGATGCAAGTTGAATACTGCCGATTGACACAACACCTGAGTCAAAAACTAAATCCGATAAGTCCATCAATATTAACAGTAGCATTCTGCTTGTTTGCGTATTTCCTTCCACCACCTTCACACGGAGAAAATACTTATGCTACAACGGTTCTGTTCGCTTTCTTTGTTTTTCTACCCATATATGCTTTCAGCACAAGTATATTTAGAGGAGAGGTAGCAGACGAATTACTCACTGTTGCACTAAAACTCACCGGGATACTTACAATTGGGTGGTTGTTTGGGTATTACTGTATCCTACTAAGAGAAACTGACGAAGTAGGTAAGGAACTGATTTTCTTACTGATTGGTACCGTTTGGATTGGTGATACAGGTGCTTACCTAATCGGACGTGCTGTAGGAAAACACAAACTGAGTACACCAATTAGTCCACGAAAAACTATTGAAGGGACTATTGCTGGATTGGTTGTCGGAACTTTGACTAGTATTGCTATTAGTTCAGTATTCCTACAAGGCACATTTTCTGTTATGCATGCAGCAATTATTGGGTTTCTATTGAGTATCGTGGGACAGATTGGAGATTTGAGCATATCTCTTATGAAACGGACTGCTGGTGTCAAAGACTCAGGGGATACTATCCCTGGACATGGAGGTTTACTGGATAGATGTGATAGTCTCATATTCAGTGCACCTGTACTCTATTACTGTTTTCTTGTGGTCACGAAATATCTGCCATAAGAGTCTGTGACAGATTACCTTCTAATTGCGTTTGTAGTAGGCACACTCATGAAGATTAGGTTATTAATTGGGTATATGGTGGTGGAACCGATAAGATGCGGTCTGGGGAACCTATCCTCTACGATGTTTCTGATGCATTGAATTACGTGAATATTCTTTAATCTTCATCCGTGTGCTGTCCAAAGTGTCAAAGATGCACAATGAATTGTCCAACTATAACAAACCACATGAAGCACATCTCCATATTAGGTAGTACTGGTTCAATTGGGAAGAATGCACTTAAAGTCGTAGAAAAACATCGTGAGGAGTTTAATGTAGTTGCGCTGGCTGCAAACAGCGATGTAGACACGCTTGAACATCAGATCCGTAAATTTTGTCCAAGATTAGCTGCACTTAACACCCCTAATGCAGCAGATCAGTTGAGAACACGGTTACAAGATCATAAAAGTACAGAGGTACTATCTGGTTCGGATGGAATTCAAGCTGTTGCAATTATTCCTGAAGCGGAACAAGTATTGGACGGAATGGGTGGAAGCGCGGGGTTATTGCCGACACTATCAGCGATCAACGCTGGTAAAGACATTGCCTTCGTCAATAAAGAGGTGATGGTGATGTGCGGACCTATTGTAATGAACGCTGTTAATAAAAATGGTATTAATCTGATACCGATTGATGGTGAAATGAGTGCAATCTTTCAATGCTTAGAGGGAGCAAGAGAACGACAAGATGACATCCATCGCTTGATATTAACAGCATCCGGTGGTCCGTTTCGGGATACACCAAAAGAGAACCTATATAAGGTAACAGCACAGCAGGCACTTAAACATCCCAATTGGGATATGGGGGCAAAAATAACAATTGATTCCGCTACTATGATGAATAAAGGGTTGGAGGTTATTGAAGCGAAGTGGTTGTTTGACATTGAACTTGAAAAGATTGATATTGTTGTTCATAGAGAGAGCATTATCCATTCAATGGTTGAATGGATGGATAGTTCAACGCTTGCTCAGTTGGGGCCAACGGATATGCGGATAATGATTCAATATGCGTTGTCCTATCCAAATAGGTTACCGACTCCTGTTCCACGTTTAAACCTCTGTGAATTACGCACTTTGCATTTTGAACCTGTAGATAGAGATAAATTCCCATGTATTTCACTTGCATACACAGCGGCGGAAGTAGGGGGAACACTACCGGTTGTTCTTAGCAGTGCAGATGAAGTCGTAGTAGACGCTTTTCTCAATGAAAAGATTGGGTTTATGGATATCTCTGCAATATTGGATCAAGTGATGCACAAACATGTCGTGATAGACGATCCGACACTTGAGGATGTCCTTGAGGTAGACAGATGGACAAAGTCAACTACCCGTTCAATCATCAATACTAAAGGATAAGCTGTACACAAATCATTCATGCAGCAATCATAATTAGGAGACAACAATGGCTATTCTTGAATTAGTTCTTGGTATTTTTCCTGCAATCAAAGCGATTATTATCGCTATAATTCCCCTTGGATTTCTCATATTCATACATGAGTTGGGGCACTTCCTTGCAGCAAAAAAAGCAGGTATTAAGGTCAACACTTTCTCAATCGGATTTGGACCAAGAATCGTAGGGTATATGTATAAAGGAACAGAATACAGACTCTCTTGGTTACCCTTTGGTGGATATGTACAGATGGAAGGTGAAAATCCAAATGAACAGACCGGCGCAGAGGGTGAATTTGCAAGTGCATCCTTGGGTAAACGTGCCTTCGTTGTTATTGCTGGACCTGTTGTGAATCTACTATTTGGTGTATTAGCATATTGGATTGTCTTCAGCGTCGGTATCAATGAGGACGCAATTGGCTTAATCAATGGGTTAACAGGACAATCTATCGGTTCAGATCAGAAGGGTGTTCAGATCGGGTATATGGCAGATGACAGTCCCGCACTTGCTGCAGGAGTGATGTCCAACGACACGATTGTTACACTAAACGGAGAAGCGATTCCAAACCATACTAGATTCCAAGAGTTAATAATGCTTAACCCTGAAAAAGAATTGGAGCTTGTTGTGGAACGAGAGGGTTACGTGAAAACCTTCACTGTCGTGCCTGATGCCGAGCCTACAATTGAAGGAAAACGCGGGATACTCCATGTGAGTTTTAAATACGACACGATTGTAAAACAAATTGCCCCGGACAGTTTAGCAGAAAAGGCAGGGTTAATAGTCGGTGACCAAATTGAGTCCATTAACGGACAGAGAATATACAGTACCCCCTATTTTGGACCAGAAATTTGGAGCGACACATCCGATTGGACTTATGAGAAATACCGGAACATCTATGAGGAAATCAATCAAAATAAAGATGAAGTTACGCTGGGAATCCGACGCGGCGACGAGATACTTACGTTTAAGCTTCCTGTGGCATGGGAAATGAGAGTAAGAGTAGAAAAAGATAGCACTACAGACGAGCAAGGTATAAGAACGGGGGATATACTCGCTACATTTAATGGACAGCCGGTTAACAGTAAATCACTCTATTCTCAAATTGAAGCATCAACAGATATGCCAGTATCGCTCGGATTCATACGAGATGGAACATTAAGAACATGTACCTTATCTCCCAAAGATAAATCAAAATCGGATACAGACGGCACTTTTTACGGGATAATATGGAACAATTCTCTGGGCGGGATGTTGTTAAAAAAGCAGGAAATACCAACACAATATTATAGTCTTATAGGTGCTTTTACCAATGGTCTGAATACTAGTTGGCTTACTTGTACAGCAATCGTACGCATTTTAGATAAACTGTTTGCTGGAGAAGTAAAACCTAATCAACTTGCTGGTGCAGTAGGAATAGCGTCTATGACAAATACGATGTTTGAAAACGTCGGTTTAAACAGTCTTCTCTTTTTCATCGGTTTCATCAGTATTAATCTTGCCATCGTAAATCTATTACCGATCCCAATTGCTGATGGGGGACATCTACTATTCTTTGCTTTGGAGAAAATTCGCGGACGTCCCATACCACTCAAAGCACAGGCAATAATACAGCAAGTAAGTGTTATCCTTATCATTGCATTGTTCATATATATCACTTGGTATGACGGATTAAGACTATTCCATAGTTTGCGGAATTGATAAAACAGAATAGGAACTCTATGACAAAAGACACCATCAAAGAGGAATATTTGCAGCTTGCAGCAACGGTGAGGGAATACGTGGAAGAGCAGCTTCAACTCGGTCTGTTTGAAGCAGAAACAACCGAAACTGAACAGAAGTCTCAATATGCTGACTTGGATTTAACTGCATTGGATGTAGATGCACAGAGTTGTATCAAATGTGGTTTGCATCAAGGCAGAAATACCGTAGTTTTCGGAGTTGGTAATCCAGATGCTGATCTGATGTTTGTCGGTGAAGCACCGGGAGCAGATGAGGATAGACAAGGAGAACCATTTGTTGGAAGAGCGGGACAATTGCTCACAAGAATAATAGAAGCAATGAAATTGACGCGTGACGACGTGTATATTGCCAATGTACTAAAATGTCGTCCACCAGGGAACAGAAATCCTGCGCCAGATGAAGTAGAAACATGCAGTCCCTATCTACTACGACAGATTGAATTAATTCAACCGAAAGTAATTGTCACACTCGGTAATTTTTCTGCCAAGATGTTGCTTGATACGAAAATAGGGATTACAGCACTTCGTGGAAAATTCTATGAATATGCTTATGCAAAACAAGATGCTCATGTCTCCGTTGTCATGCCGACCTATCACCCAGCATATTTACTTCGTAACCCAGACGCAAAAAGAGATGTTTGGGAAGATATGCAACAGGTTATGATGTATTTAGAGCAAAACTGACAAACATAATGTGTAGCATTAGAAGAACATGTGTCTAATCGGAAAAACAGCAGCATGACTTATGCAAACGTTGCCTTTCCTATTGCGGTTAACCGGTTGTTTACTTATGCAATCCCAGAAAATTTATTGAATGTTGTAAAGCCGGGAGTACGCGTCTTAGCCTCTTTTCACGGTAGTAAGCAGGAAGGAGTCGTTGTAGAAAGGATAGAAGAGACCGATCTATCTGCTGATATAATAAAACCGATTGCTGATTGTCTTGATGAGAAACCGACATATTCAGACGAGTTGCTTACGCTAACAAAGTGGATGGCAGATTACTATCTATCATCATGGGGAAATGCACTCTTCTGTGCTGTTCCCGCAGCTGTCCGGAATAAGAAACTACAATTGGTTCAACTCTGCTCTGATTATAAACCTCCTATAGGAAAAAATCAGAAAAGGATTGTCACTGCATTGGAAGCCGGGGGACCACTTTCCATAAATCAACTTGCACAAGAAACTGACTTGAGCCTTCAACGTCTACAAACGGCAATTAGAACACTACGAGATAGAAAGGTTATTGAACTGACTGTTACACATAAACCCAAAGCGAATGCCAAGACGACTCATGTTGCCGCATTAGTTTTACCCTCCGAAGTTATTGAAGCAGAGATTGACAAGCTCACATCGGGGGAAGATGGGTATGGAAGTTCAACAGATGATAAAGGGAAAATCACACCCCATGCAGCAGATATTAAACATGCTGAAATCCTACAAACCCTGCTTAATGAAGGTGTTCCTATTGCGACATCTGACCTTACAAAACGCACAAAAACGAATTTATCTTTCCTTCACACGCTAGAGCGTCGCGGATTTGTCAAAATCACACGTGCTGCAGTAGTGCGGAATCCGTTCAGTTTGCAATCTGTTGTACCGACACATCCGCGTGAATTAAATCCAGCACAGTTAGAAGCATTCACTGAAATTAGCAATGCATTGGAAACGGAAGTTAATTCCATACAAACCTATCTACTTCATGGTGTTACAGGCAGTGGCAAGACTGAGATTTATATGCGGGTTATGGCACGGATACTTGAAACAGGAAAATCGGTCATCGTGCTTGTGCCGGAAATATCGCTTACACCTCAAACTGCCTCAAGGTTTATTGGACGTTTCGGGGAACGGATTGCTGTTCTTCATAGTCGTCTGAGTGTCGGTGAACGTTTCGATCAGTGGTATCGTATACACAACGGGGATGCTGACATCGTTATAGGTCCCCGTTCAGCAGTCTTTGCTCCGGTAAGGGATCTCGGTTTACTGATAATCGACGAAGAGCATTCTGACTCATATAAATCCGATACGTTTCCTCGTTATCATGCAAGGGACGTAGCAAAGAAACGTGCTGAAATTGCAAAATGTCCACTCATTCTTGGTAGTGCTACTCCCTCACTTGAAAGTTACTATCAAGCGAAGCAGGAGAGGTACAAACTTCTGAGTTTACCGATGCGCGTGCTGGGTAGGCAGATGCCAGATGTTCGTATTGTAGATATGCGGGATGAACTCAAAAATGGAAATAGGTCTATCCTTTCCGAAAGCCTGAAATTCGCTATTGCGGAACGGCTTCTACTTGGTGAACAAGTGATACTTTTTCTTAACCGACGGGGACATTCTAGTTATGTTTTCTGTCGCAGTTGTGGTTATGCAGAGAGGTGTGAAAACTGCTCAATCTCACTTACTTTTCATTTTGAATCTAAGAAGTTGGTGTGCCATCATTGTGGTCATAGACGTGAAACCCACCCATCTTGTCCCGAATGTGATAGTCCAGCAATAGATTATTTTGGGCGGAAAGGCTTCGGAACTGAAACTGTGGAAAGGGAGATACAGAAGTTGTTTCCTGATGCAAATGTCAAAAGATTTGATGCTGATTCTACGGCAAAGAAAAACGCTCATGAACAGATTCTAACTGCATTCGAAAAACAGGACATTGACATTCTTATCGGTACACAGATGATCGCAAAGGGGTTAGACTTTCCAAATGTGACGCTTGTTGGGGTTGTCGTTGCGGATACAGCACTTAATCTACCGGACTTCCGAGCGAGTGAAAACACGTTCAGTTTGCTGACACAAGTTGCAGGACGTTCGGGGCGTGCAGATACTGCGGGTGAAGTTATCATTCAGACCTATATGCCTGACCATTATTGCATTTCGGCTGTAAAGAAACACGATTACATTGACTTCTATGAAAGAGAGGTAGAAGCCAGAAGTCCGTTACAGTATCCTCCATTTTCTCACATGGGAACATTGCTGCTTCGCGGCAAGAATGAAAATGAAGTCATTGACGCTGCAAACATCATGAACAATCATCTTGATGTATTACAGATGGAAAAGTTTCCAGATATAAGAGTATTGGGACCGGCTCCTGCTCCCCTATCAAAAATTGATGGAAAGTTCCGATGGCACTTTCTGTTCCGTTGTAGACAGGTGGAAAAGTTATCTCAACTCCTACGGTGTGTGATCGATGATGTGCTACCTGAAATAAAATCGAAGGCAATTGAATGCATTATGGATATTGACCCGACCAATACCTTGTGATATAATATATAGTGGATATTAGAATTAATGAAACATTTCACAACGAGGGTTTTCGGCTAAGTAATGGTATATGCCATTTTTTTGCTGCACGATACGCCGCACGATCTAATGAAAGTTTTCGGCTAAGTAATGGTATATGCCATTTTAGGATTGAGAACTTAGACTGTGAGGGACTCGCGTTTTAGAATTGAGACGAAATCATTATTAAACCGAAAACCCTCTTCACAACGGGCGAGGTGACATCGCCCCTACGCTGGGTATGCTTCATCATTTGTGTATGGGGTGAAATGTCTCATTAATTTGTCACTTTACTATAAGATAAAAAAGGCTTAACATAAGAATTATAATGCACCAAACAGAGGAATTTATTTTTTATGGGAAATCGGATATTCGAAAAACTTGAAAACATTGCCCTTCTTGCGGAGAGTCCTATTCTTGTTTTTGCTGCTGATCCACTTGCATCAGCAGGCATTAAAGGGCTCGGCCAAGTCCAGCATCCAAAACCACACTATAGAACTCACGCGGAGTTTTTGCAGTTGCAGCGTGATCTAACGCTTGATGGACAACTTGATGGACTTCTCATGACCCCCGCAGATGCTGAGATATTGGCACTTGATGAGAATCTTTTTGAGGATACACCTATCACACCAATTGTTAGAGTGAACTCTGAAACAGCTATCTGGAATCCACGTTTTGGTGTTTATACATCACGACCTTCAATGCCATTTCAGACCGTTTTTCCCGAAGACATGGAGCGGTATTGTGAGAATCTTATCGGACCAGCATTGGATTGTCGTGTCAGCTTAGGTTTATATTCAATAACCCTAAATAATGATCCACTTGTTGACGAAAAAATGTTGCAATCATACATACAATTTGCCCACGTTGTTGGTGAAATAGAAGGATTTGATCATCTATTAGAAGTGTTCTTACCGAATGTTAAACTACCGGGAATGGATGAAGAGAAACGTGGCATGTATGTTGCTGATTCAATTGTGCGAACGATGAGTTATCTACGAAGACACCAACGACCACGTTTTATTAAAACCGCATATACAACTGCAGAAGTTTGGACTGAGTTATGTCAATTTGATACAACACTTGTGATCGGTGCGCTGGGAGGTCCGCGTCAAAACGCGCGAAGTACCTTTGCTCTTGCACAGAATGTTGTTCAGAACGGGGGACGTGCAATCCTATTCGGACGCACAATTTTCGGTGAGGATGACCCGATTAGTTTTGTGCAATGTCTACGGCGTGTGCTGGATGGTGAATATGATGCACAGACGGCACATGCGGAATACCAGAAACTACTCAGAACCAAAATATAGAAGATTATCGTTTAATTACAGATAAGGCTATCACTACCACATTGATAGTTGTTGTACTTTGTTTGGTAAAATAAATAGGACAGTTGACAGACACCGCCTTAATAGAATAAGGAAATACAATGCATATCTCACCTGTTTATAGTGAAATAATTGATTTCATCGCGGCGGGGACGACACCACAAAATCTGGTTGATTTTTCCCCATCTGAAAAGGCGAAAGAACGTATCGCTGATCTTATTCATCGTGAGAAGACAACCGGACTTACTTCTGAAGAAACAGCGGAACTAAATCACTGTCTTCAACTTGAGCACTTAATGCGGCTTGCTAAATCCCGGGCTATACATTATTTGAAAAATGAGTAGGACTTACGTTTCTGTTGATCTAAGACAGTTAGTCAAGAAACGAGCTAAAGGAGTGTGTGAATATTGTCTTATACACGAAGAGAATACATACTTCGGTTGTCAAGTTGACCATATTATTAGTGAAAAGCACGGTGGAGATACTCAGGAAAATAATCTTGCTTACGCATGCTCATTCTGTAATCGCAATAAAGGTAGTGACATAGGCTCTATTGTGTTGCAAACAAAACAATTTATCCGTCTTTTCAATCCAAGAATCGATTTCTGGAGAGATCATTTTATGTTTGATGGTGTAAGAATAACGCCAATCACCAATATCGGAGAAGTAACAGTTCGTATTCTGGACTTCAACCATGTTGATCGTTTGATTGAACGACAGGAATTAGCAGTTTCTGGTCAATATCCTTCATACCATGCTCTTATATTGATTTCAGGATAACTAAATTGTTCGCTTTATAGAGACCCCGTAACACCTGCTGCTTTGCGAACTTTGCCTAAAACGCGCTTTGCGATATAACGTGCCTTTTCTGCACCTTCCTGCAGCACTTTTTCCAATTCAGATCGATTATCCATCAGCGCATTATAACGTTTCCGTTGTGCCGAGAAAGTTGCCTCTAACAATACATAAAGTTCATTCTTCATATCGCCATAGGCAAGACCGCCATCAAGATAGAGTTGACGTTTCTCCGCAATCGCATCAGCATCAGCAAAATGTTTGTAGATAGCGTAGATATTACATGCATCCGGATCCTTCGGTTCTTCTGGACGTTTAGAATCCGTTACGATACGCATAACTTTTTTACGCACTTCGTTTGATGCAGCAAAAAACGGGACAACGTTGTTGTAACTCTTACTCATTTTCCTACCGTCAAGACCGGTGATAGTCATTACCTCTTTCCGAATGACTGCTTCTGGTACAACCAAAACGTCACGATAGTTATTATTAAAAGCGAGTGCCACATCTCGTGTAATCTCAAGATGTTGTTTTTGGTCGAAACCTACAGGGACAATATGTGTGCCGAATAACAGTATATCTGCCGCCATCAGGACTGGATAGGTATAGAGTCCAGCATTGATACCTTTATCTTCCTCTCGTCCTTCAGCAATATTCTCATCAATAAGCGTTTTATAAGCGTGTGCGCGATTGAGTAATCCCTTTGATGTAAAGCATGACAATACCCAAGACAACTCAAACACTTCTGGTATATCAGATTGACGATAGAATATCACCCTATTGGGATCCAGACCGAGTGCTAACCAGGTTGCCGCTACCTGATATGTCAAATCGGTCAGTTCTTTCTTGTTCTTTACCGTTGTTAAGGCGTGGTAATCAGCGATAAAGTAGAGTGCTTGATAATCTTCCGCAAGTTCCAACGCCGGTTTGATCATACCGAGGTAGTTGCCGATATGCGGTTGACCTGTCGGTTTGATTCCTGTTAAAGCGATCTGTTTCAAATCTATTCTCCTTTATTTGTGCTACAGTAATTATAACTTGTAGAAATAGAGATGTCAATCAAACCTACGGACAACGATGCTATCATCCCTTTTCAAACCTAAACCGGTTTCGGCATTCCCCAAATTAATGGCGATTTCTAACAAACCAAAACTCCCAATAATAGCAAGCGGTTTACCGGGTTCGGATTCTGCGTAAAAACTGTTTAATTTCGTAAGGGAAGTATCTCCTGCCCTAATTTCAAAATCAACGGAATCTGCATTAAAACCGGATGCTAACAAGAAAGAGGTAAGCATGTCTTCAGAAATGTTCGTTATTAAGTTTCCAAAACTGTCTATTTTGATAATCTGTCCTGTCAAAGAATTATCAATAGTTTGTACTGTTGAAACAGGAAACCGGACAAGGTCCTGAATTGGTGTCCCGAAGTGTGACAACGCAACACCAAGCGATAAATGTGCAGCGACAGGAGAGAAGATATCTCTACCGTGGAATGTATTACTCACCTGGGGTAATATGTAGGATGGGTTCTCTATGACTACCGATTTAGATGTGTTTGTGTTATCTGTTTCAATATCCTGCAATACACGGCTCAATACCCCATTGTTAGCGCAGACAAAATAGGCGTTGTCTGTTTGAGATACTATTGGTTGTCGGTCACTACCGACACCTGGATCAACAACGACAACATGAATTGTGTTTTCTGGGAAATAGCGATATGCTGCTCGAATTGTGAAAGCTGCCTCGTAGATGTCCTGAGGTGAAACAGAATGCGTTATATCTATGATCTTTACATTTGGATTGATACTCAAGATGACACCTTTCATTACACCGACGTATACATCGCTCGTACCGAAGTCGGTTGTTAAGGTGATAATACGCAAAGATCTATTCATGTCTACACATCAAGTATTATTATAGGTTTTCTTGCATCCATGCGTAGCTTTTCCGTTGACCGGTGCCATCGTTTTCTCGTCCTTCATACTCACAACACCAAACGCCATCATATCCGGCATCGTGCAAGCATCTGATCGCTTTCGCGAGATCAATTTCACCTTCACCGAGTGCTTCGCCACGGTAATTGCCGCGGGAACCTATTCCATCTTTTAGATGTGTGTGTAGTGTAAAAGGTGCAATGATTTCATAATATCTGCCAACAGTTTCCAGATCATGTCCTGCCCACCGATAGTTCATAGTATCCATATTTGCCCCGACATGCTTTGAACCGACCTTTTCAAACAACTCAACTTGTAAGTCTCCATCATTGGTAACAAGACCGTGGTTGTCAACAGCTAAGTAAACATCATCTCTTTCAGCGAATTCCAGACAACGCGTCAGACATCCAGCTATCGCTTCAACCCATCGGTTTTGCGGAACAGAATCTTTCATAGAACCACCTTCAGTCCGCAGGACAGATGTCCCTAGTCGTTTCGCGAGACCCGCGATCTGTTCCATGCGTTCTACCTGTTGTTGGATAGTTTCCTCCTCTAATACGACAAAGTCGTTACCTGCACCGAGGGCGGACACTTGTAGACTGTAAGATTCAACTAGTTCGCGCACTTTTTCAGCATTTTTTTCAGGATCGTCAGTATCTGCGTTCCAGACAGTGCCCACGGCTAATTCTACATAACCGAAACCAGTATCGCTTGTAAACTTAAGAAAATCCTCAAGTGAGTTGCCCGCGTAATTGTAATGAATAAGACCAAGTTTTGACATAAGTTTATTTCGTTCCTTTCAGAAGATTTTTTTTTTGCATTCTTGTTGGTTGTTATGCTATAATACCTTTATTAGGATGCAGTTGTCAAGCAGTTTTTTTAGATATAAAAATATACGCAAGGTGTTAACTACGATGGAGAACTTTAACATATTTACTGATCCGCAATTACACCCGATCTTTGAAAAAGTAAAGGCAGAAGAGCGAATTTCCTTTGAAGAGGGTGTTACACTTTACGAAAGTCTAGATGTAACAGGTGTTGGACATATAGCAAACCACATCCGTGAACGTTTGAACGGGGACTTAGCATACTATAACATCAATCAACATATAGATTATTCGAACGTGTGTATCCTGCATGCACGTTGCCATTTTTGTGCTTTTGCCCGAAAGAATATGCAGACGGAAGGTGCATGGGAGATGACCGTTGACGAATTCTTAGATAAGGCAATGTATTCTATTGAACACGGATGCACCGAAATTCATAGCGTTGGGGGTCTGCACCCTAAACTTCCATTTGACTATTATCTTCAGATTATACGGGGTCTCAAAGAACGCATGCCAGATGTACACCTCAAGTTCTTTACTGCAGTTGAAATACATCATTTTTCCCGTATATTCAAAATGTCTGTGGAAGAGGTATTGACACAATTCAGAGAAGCAGGATTAGATTCTTTACCGGGCGGTGGTGCTGAGATCTTTGCTGAAAAGACACGTGAGAAAATCTGTCCTGGAAAACTCAGTGCTGAAGGTTGGCTTGAAGTCCATCACATTGCACATAAATTGGGAATACCAACAAATGCAACAATGCTCTATGGTCACCTTGAAACCAATGAGGATAGGGTTGATCATCTCATTAGATTGCGCGAGCAACAGGATAAATCTGGTGGGTTTGTTACGTTCATCCCGCTTGCGTTCCATCCGGCAAACACACGCATGGCTTATCTTCCTTCGACATCAGGTTTAACTGATTTACGCAGCATCGCTGTTTCAAGAATAATGCTGGATAATCTGCCACATATCAAGGTCTATTGGATTATGACTGGCTTAAAAACTGCACAGGTTGCACTCCGATTTGGTGCTGACGACATTGATGGAACGGTAACTGAAGAAAAAATCACGCACATGGCAGGTGCAGATACACCTGAAGCTGTTTCAGTTGATACGCTAACAAGACTTATAGATGAAGCAGGTTATATTCCTGTAGAGCGTGATACGTTATACAATAAAATCATTCGTGAGGGTAATCGGTGGTGCAGAAAAGCCGCATAAGAGTCGGTGCCGTTTCATTTTTGAACACAAAACCGCTCATTTATCCTCTCTTAAATGGTGAACTGTCGACAGAAAACATCACACTTAGTGTTCACGTACCGAGCGAACTTGCTGCTCAATTGCGTAACGATGCGTTAGATATCGGTTTAATCCCAATAGTTGAGTATTTTCGTGCTAATGCAACAGGAGCAGGTTATCGTATTCTGCCTGAAATTGCAATTACATCCCATGGGAGTGTCCTAAGTATACAGTTGTTCAGTCGTGTCCCTATTCACGAAATCAAGCATATCGCTTTAGATACAAGTTCACGTTCATCTATTGCACTGCTAAAAATTCTGCTGGCAGAGAAATACCACATAGCCCCGCAATTTGTCTGGTGTGAATCTTCAATTAATCCTGTAACTGCAGAAACAGAATCGGTGTTATTAATTGGAGATGCAGCTCTAAAGCATCTTGGTACAACAGCCTACAGTATTGACCTCGGAACTGCCTGGCAGGAATTAACAGGTCTACCTTTTGTTTACGCATGTTGGGTGGCAAGAAGAGACGTGGACATTGGGGATACAGCGAAGTTACTCTTGAAGGCAAAAGAACGTGGAATCACAAGAATATCTGAGATTGCACAGGTTGAAGCAAAGAAACTTGGTTTACCAGAAACGCTCTGCAGAGATTACATTCAGCATCACATCCATTATGATTTGGATGAATCGGCTGTTGCGGGTCTTGAAAGGTTTTACAAATTAGCTGCAAAGAACGGGCTTGTTGATGCGGGACAAACCTTGTCCTTTATAGATTGAACGCGAAGAAAATATCCTGGACGGGCTGAAAATGAATCATACAGAAGAAAACAGTAACGTTGAAGAAGTATCAGCGCAGTTTGAGGATTTCCTCAGAAGTTCGGGTCTCCGTTTAACCCAAAGCCGGATGGATATCTTGAACCAGGTGTTTGCGTATCCCGGTCATTTTCAAATTGAGGATCTTCTGGTTCAGATGCGTCAAAATGGTTACAAAGTTTCGCGCCCAACGATTTATCGTACACTCCCACTTCTTGTTAAAAGTGGTTTGCTTACAGAATTTATTGATGCACATAAGAATACCCGTTATGAAAGAATTCATTCACTTCAGGAACATGCCCACCTCATCTGTCTGCGTTGCGGACAGATTGTTGAGTTTATTGAACCAGAGATAGAATCCTTGCAGAAAGCAGTTTGTGAAGCACATAGATTCAAACCAGTTCGCTATAGAAATGAGATTATCGGTTACTGTTCTGAATGTCAAGCAGGATTGGAACTGACCTCCGACACAGAAGAGCAGTGAGTTATTTCACTATACATTTCCTGCAAGTATAGTTAGTATCATTTTTTATTGCAAAACATACGGTTTCTGTGTATAATTAGTAAGTTGAATATTTACCAATTAATTCGCTGATACCCCCCATGGTATCTAAGCAAAACTCCAACCATAACGCATATATAAGGAGGTACCGACTAATGTTATATTATGTCCACACCACACACAATTTGAACGTATCGTGTCCAAGGCGATGGTGCCTCTGTCCATTCTCAATACATTAAGTTTGAAATGGCATAGGTACTCACGCCTCTGATTGAGGAGTTGTTATCTATGTCCAAGTTTAACCCGGACTTTTGGGAAATTCCGGTTTCACCAGAATATTTTGACCAACTGACTACTGAAGACCACCTCTGGTATCAACCCCCATCTAACGGATATACTGAGGCGCGCAGTGCAAAAAAGCAGCAAGTCTTAAAACAGATTCGTCTGATAATTGCCGAAGAACTCACTGACCGACAATACGATTGTGTTCAGCTCTACTTCTATGAAGGCAAAACACAAGATGAGATAGGAGAAATACTCGGTATTTCTCGCCGTGTTGTAAGTCAACATCTCTTTGGCGTTACACGGGATGGTAGGAAAGTCGGCGGTGCAATTAACAAAATCAGAAAATTGTGCCGAAAATTAGGCGTGCAGTTCCCGTAGTTTCGAAGAATTAACAAACATATCAATCGTTTTGAGGGTTTCCCAAAACACTCAAAACGATTGATAATACCCATCGGATATGTTATCCTAATTCACTTGTCATCTTCACATCAACATGGTATAATGCCCACTATTGAATACGGTGTTGAGTTTACTAACGGACACACATCTCACACTTCTGAAAATTGGAGTGCAAATACTGATTAAATAAGGAGTTACATGCAACACCTTTTTGAAAAATTACGCGAAGACACACTAAACTGGCGTAAAGATGGATACCCGTGCTCAGATTACCCACTCATAGGTGAAGTCTTACGCTACCAATTTGAAGGTGAAGCAGATGATCGTGTCCACCTCAAATACCTCCGCCAACCGCAATTCCAATCCCTGGAACTCTACTGGTATCTAAGGTTAGTCCTGAAAACACCCCATATTGTAGACCTCTACAGACGTTACTATGACACCGACGATGTCCGCGATTTCTGTGAAGCATTTGGAATCCCACTCACGCCAAATGACCTGATATACATTACAAATGTTGATGCAGTTATTAATTTGGTGGAGAACAACCCAGAATTCGTAAAATTGAAGCGAATTGATCCGGTTTATGAGGCTGTAACACTCCCGTATCCGAGTTATATCTTCGCACTTGCAATGGGCACAGGTAAGACGGTTCTTATCGGCACTATTATCGCAACCGAATTCGCGATGGCACTCCGTTATCATGAGGGTGACTTCATGAAAAATGCCCTCGTTTTCGCTCCGGGCACAACCATTATTGAGAGTCTGCGTGAAATTAGTGACATTCCTTTCGATCAGATTCTTCCGTCCGGTCTACACAGCGATTTTCTCGCCAATCTCAAAATCACCTACCCACAAACTGGTGCAAAGGAAATTCAGGTTCAAAGCAATAGTATTTACAACGTCATCGTAACAAACACAGAAAAAATAGCACTTCGGGCAAAGGTGAGAAGACGATCGAATCAAACGGAATTAGAATTTGCCGAAAAAGAGAAACAAGCAACGTTAGAAGCAAATCTCCGACTTCAAAAAATCACAAGTTTGCCAAACTTAGGAGTATTCTCAGACGAGGCACACCATACCTACGGCAATAGGATGGATAAAGAACTCAAACGCGTCCGAGAAACAGTTAACTACATCAAAAAGCAAAAAGGGGTTATTGCCGTTATCAATACCACCGGTACCCCATACTACAAACGCCAGATGCTACGTGAGGTCGTCGCATGGTATAGCCTCGGTGAAGGGATAAAGGACAACATCCTTAAAAGCCTCCGCCGCGGAATTCTTCATTACGATATCGGAAGTGGTTCCGAAGAAGAGGTCGTTGCGGACGTAATCGAACTATTTTTTGAAAACTATCGAAACGTGACACTGCCTGACGGTGCAAAAGCAAAAATCGCTTTCTACTTCAAAACCCAAGAGCATTTGGAAACCTCACGATTGCATATTGAAAAGGCATTAGCAGAAATCAACGAGAGCCCAACCCAAATACTCGTTAATACACAAAAATCGAGTCAAGCAGAGATTGACGAGTTCAACCGATTGAATGCTCCAAAAAGTCAAAAACGTATCCTGCTGCTTATCGGTAAAGGTGTGGAAGGATGGAACTGTCCAAGTCTATTCGCTTGTGCGCTCATCAAGGAACAGACCACAAGTAGCAACTTTGTCCTGCAAGCCTCAACGCGCTGCCTCCGTCAAGTTGAAGGCAATACACATCCCGCAAAGATCTTTTTGGACACAAAGAACAGATTAATCTTAGATAAAGAGTTAGAAGAAAACTTCGGCACGTCGCTCGGTAGGTTAAGCGGACATACAGCCGAGATTGAAGATGTTGAAATCCGTATTCGCAAAACAGAATTGCCGAAACTTGAAATCTCGCGATTGGTGCCACGTGTTGTCCGAGACGAAAATACCGCTATAGACATCCAATTGAACCTCCCTACCGATGTGCAGGAACCACCACCGATTATTCGTAACCTATTGACTCCCAATTTTACGCGAGGCGGCAGCACTTCCCCACTGACTGGCATTGAAACATCAGACAAAATTGAGGTAGCCAATAGAACAACTGACTGCTACACATTGGCAAGACGTATTGGGCAAAAATACCACCTTCCATTTATGGAGACACTCAAAAAGCTCAAACACCTCTATCCAAAAGGCGAAATCCCACACGGACACCTCTATCCGTTATTTCAACAGGTGGAAAGCCAGTTACAAAATTACAAGGTGGTTAAAGATGAAGTATCAGAAGTCCTGGCACTCATCCATACACACGACGACGCGGGAAATCTTCTCTTTGAAAAAGGGACCAATGGCGACTATATCCACCGGTTACGGATACAAAAACGCAACGCTGAACGTATGAAGGACGACAAGCTGCTATTCAATGAAGATGACCTGCCTGATGAACACAATCTCAGCTTTCACTATACGCCTTACAACTTTGATACTAAACCAGAACGTCAGTTTTTTGAGATCATCTTAGAATCCTTAAATACATCGGTAGAGGATGTAAAGGTATTCCTATTTACTGGAGGGTTGACAGATCCGAAGAAAACGGATTTCCATTTTCAATACAAAGGTGTTGATAATAATTACCACAACTATTTTCCAGATTTTGTAATTGTCAAGAACACCGGAGAATTCTATATCGTTGAAATAAAATCTGAGAGAGACCGCATGAACCCAACCGTTGAAGCAAAAAGAAAAGCAGTCGAATGTTTGGAAAATCTACAATCCAATGATCGTTTCGCATATCATGTTATCTATACTAACACTGATTTTCTTAAAGAGAATGTTGATGGTATGAGCAAAATACTCACATGGATTCGCAACGATCAACCCATGCAGACTAATGCCTATTAAAATACTTTACGAGAGAAAATATAAAGGTATCAGCGAAGAAGAAGTCTATCAAGATATCCAACGCGCAGTTGCTGAACTTCAAGAGGAAAGTTACAAGAGAGAACACAATGAAAATCACCCCTATCAAAGGTCGACCCATGCTGCATTGGGTCGGCAAACGCACAATTGACACAGTCAACGCCTACCCCGCACAATTAGTTGAAACCTACAACGTCAAAAACCCAGAGAAAGAACCGACTTATGACCGATTTAAGAACGGCCCCAATCTCTTATTTCACGGCGACAACAAGGAAATTCTCTCTGCACTCCTTGTGCAAGGTTTCCGTGGCAAGATTGACCTCATATACATTGATCCTCCTTTTGACAGCGGAGCAGATTACGTCCGAAAGGTGAAACTACGCGGTGAACAGAAGAACTTAGAGGCTGAAGGACATTCTGTTATTGAGCAAACACAATACAGCGACATCTGGGCAAATGATAACTACCTGCAATTCATGTATGAACGACTTATTTTGATGCGTGAATTATTGAGCGAAAAAGGAGGCATCTACCTCCACTGTGATTGGCACAAAAGTCACCATCTCCGTTTGCTTTTGGACGAAGTGTTTGGTGAAGGTAATTTTGTCAATGAGATTATCTGGAAATATAATTGGGCAAGTACAGTAAAAAAGAAGTTTTCCCAAAAACACGATACGATTTTTTGGTACGCCAAAAGTGCTGAAGATTGGATTTTTAACTTAGACGAGATGCGCGAACCCTATACAGAAGAACAATTAAAGGGTTATAAACAGGATGAAGATGGTTATTACACATTGGATTCTTCAGGCAAAAAGTGGTACGCGCATCCAAAAGGTCAATTGCCATCAGATTTATTTGAAATCGGTATTATTAGCAGAAGTGCGAAAGAACGACAAAAATTTCCCACTCAGAAGCCTGAATCTCTTATAACACGTATCATAAAAGCATCAAGTGACGAAGATTCTGTCATTCTCGACTGCTTTGCAGGAAGTGGCACAACTGCTGTGGTAGCGGAAAAACTCGGTAGACGCTGGATTGCCGCTGATCTCAACAAAGGTGCAATCCAAACAACAATGAAACGGATACAAACCAGTATTGACTCACCACGCGGAATCGCACACTATCGCGTCAATAACTACGATTTCCAGACAGAGTATGAACTCAGAAACATTGTCGTCTCTAAATACGGTGTGGAAACTGATCGGAAAGCAGGATTCTTTGATGGCACACTAAACGGAACCCTTGTCAAAATCGCTGACCTCACGAAACCACTCACCCAATTGGATATTCAACTTATTAAAGACGAACTCCAAAACCGTCCGGATGAGACGCGCGACATTACGATATTATGCAATGGAAGCGAAGTTGGCATGCAAGAGGAACTTGACCGGGACAACCGAATTCATCCGATCAACAAAATCATCGTGCAGGATATTCAACGCGACAGCGTCACTACCTATGCACCTGCTGAAGCAGATGTGAAGTTTGAGAGAAACGAGGAAAGCGTCACGATTACCGTTGAAGATTATATGAGCCCGACTATCTTAGCACGCATGGACATTGACCGCACCATTTTTGACGAACATATTGACGATTTCCGCGCACAGATTGATTGTGTACTAATTGATACTGACTACACCGGAGAACATTTCACAATCATTGAGAGCGATGTTCCGAAGCAGAAAGAAGACTTTATTGAGGCACAATATACGGTAACACTCCCACACCCCGATGCCCGCGTTGCCATAAAAATAATAGACATGCTCGGCGAAGAAACGGTTGTTACGAAATGATACAGAGTTCTTCAGACAACTCCTTACTTGAATTATCCCTTAATCATTTGATACGTTGTCACCGATGAGGAAAATATATTTATGAACAAAAAGCAAGATTTGCTGCCTCCAACGGATGCAACTTCCGAAGATGAAATAAATACTACATTGGACGTTGTCACCGACCCTATATCGGATACCGCAATTCCTGCCCCAATTAGGCGTAATATGTTTAAAGCTGTTGACCGATTGTGTTCTGCTTTAATTGATGTGCCAGTTGGAGCTCTTGAGCGGAGATCTGCCGAAAAACGGGCAGAATCGGAAGCACGGATTAAAATTGAAGAGGAAGTCACTGCTCAAATTATTCAACAAATAGAGGTTGACCCCGAATTTCCACGAAGAGCGAGTAACACATTTGCGAAAAGGATACTTCGGGAGCAGTCCAATCTTGAGAAAATTATGGGTTTTGCTATGGATATATTTAAGGGAAAGAAATACAATAATTCAGCAAATCAAGAAGTTGATGATGAATCGGAAAAGACAATAAGCGATGATTGGCTTAACACTTTTGAAAACGAAGCATGCCAGAAAAGTTCCCAAGAGATGCAAGAACGCTTTGCACGAATACTGATAGGTGAAATCAAGATACCAGGCACATTTTCAATACGTGCCATCAAGCTATTAGGCGAAATAGATTCAGAAACAGCATCAATATTTAGAACTTTTTGTTCAGGATGTATCTCATTCGTTGATCTAATCGGTTCTGGATCTATTCGCATATCAATTTTCCCAAGTTTTAATATGAGGCAAACGAATAGATTTGTAGAAAAATATGGAGTTGAATTAACCGATGATAAGCATTGGAAACCTAAAGATTGATGATCTTTCTCAGAATGAGTTTCGGTGTCGACCCTACGCCTAACTTATCGGAGTTGAAAACTCTTCCTATTTCTTTTGTGCAAGGACTTTGTAATCTTCAAAAATCCGCGCTTCAGACAAGCGAAAAATATTTATACATTCCTTCATTTTTCTTGACATTTAGGTGCTGATGTAGTACCCTAAAATCAAATATGCCACATGGGCATTCATGCAAAATTTAGCATCAGTATAAAGGGAGGCACTTGCTGAGCGAATGAGGATGCACCAATGGAAAAAAAACTAAAGCATTTAGAACTGATTCAAAATGTCATCAATCGATTGGCGAATAACTCTTTCTTCTTGAAAGGATGGACAGTTATTTTCGTTGCCGCCGTGCTGGGATTTGCGACAAAAGATTCCAAACCGATATATGTTTGGTTAGCTGCGATTCCTACCCTCTCTTTTTGGGTATTGGACGGTTATTATCTCAATCAAGAGAGACTTTTTCGACGGTTATACGATACCGTTAGAGAAACCAATGAGGATGCAATAGACTTCTCTATGAACACTGTCCCTTTTAAAAAGGGTGGAGACTGGCTTAAAGCCGTTTTCTCAAAGACGCTTCTCTTTTTTTATTTTACAATCCTACTTGTTATCGGAATAGTCCTACTTTGGCATTGGTATAATCGTTCAATCCCGATAGCGTGAAAATCGGATACGGAAAAGATTGACACTGCGAAACAGTTGGATTGGGAAAAAACAGCCAACGAACAAAGATTAAAAATCGACCCTTTTAATAGGTTGTAATTTCGGTAAGTCCTCGTTTCCGCACGTTTCTGTCATTGTTTCAGGCATTTGGAAATCATTGCATCAATTTGTTTCCATTCCCACGTAATCTCATCACCTGCTCCAGGGACAGCACCACTTGTCCTTTTCTGCGGGCGAGTTTGAAACATCGGTTTGCCTTCCTGATTCGCAAATGCAACCTCTTTTTTAACACCAGGCGCGTTATGTGTGTCTTGTCCTAAAACGACAATCACAATATCCGAACGAACAATTTGCTCTTTTGCTTCCTTCAACCAACTTTTATCACTCGGCCGCCTTGTCTCTTTCAGAGAATAATTTTTAATCTTATAATTGGAGTACTTCTGGACTTGCGCGTAGAAATTGGATTGAAGTTCTCTATCTCTGTCAAACTCAAAGCTCAAGAAAACCTTAACCTTTGGCATATTACACTTCTCCTACATATTTTGAATATTTGCATCTTCATTTTCGGATAATTGTCCTTACAAAAGACTCAAAAACCGCTAACTCTCCCATTTTTCATGAGCAAAATTAAATAAACGTTATTTACCGGACATCCCCCTGTCTGTAAACTTTGACTACACAGTACCTCAATTACAACTTCAACTTTAAAGGATAAAGTTTCTTGGTTTTGCCATCGGATTTCTCCTTCTAATAAGATTGCAATTATATCACAATCTTATCTAAGGTAGTGGTCTAAATTATCGATGGCAGTACACATAGAACACCACAAAATTAAAATGGGGGTAAGTGACAAACAAATTCGCTTGCAAAGAAAATACAAATGACGTATACTTTTTAAAGGTTACTACTTATTCCATCTCTCGGAGGTGTTTTTTGTCCGATAAACTCTTGAGTTCCTTAAATAATGTGCAACGTGAAGCTGTTCTGCACACTGATGGTCCCCTTCTGATACTTTCCGGTGCGGGGAGCGGTAAAACGCGCGTTATCACACACCGAGTCGCATATCTCATAAAACACCACCACGTCTCTCCATTCCAAATACTTGCTGTTAATTTTACCAATAAAGCCGCAAACGAAATGAAAGAAAGATTGGATGTACTCGTTGAAGAAGGAATCGGTAAAAACCTATGGGTCTCTACTTTCCACGCAACTTGTGCACGTATCTTACGCAGAGATATTGAAAAACTCGACGGTTTTACTAAGAACTTTACTATCTACGATAAAGGCGAACAAGTTACAGTCGTTAAGAATATCATTAGATTTTATGGACTGGATGATAAACAGTATAATCCACGAACCATTCATGATCTGGTAAGTAAGGTAAAAAACAACAACATTTCGCCAGCAAACTATGAGAATGCCGACGAAGGATACTATGAAAAAATCGTATCAGAGGTTTACCCTCTCTATCAGGAAACACTTCAAAAGAACAACGCATTAGATTTTGATGACCTGCTTAACTTTACTGTAAGGTTATTGAACAAATTTCCCGAAGTGCTAAAATACTACAATCAGCGATTCCTACATGTGCTTGTGGATGAGTACCAAGACACAAATAAATGCCAATATGAGTTAGTCCGTCTACTTGCAGGGGACAGAAAGAATGTCTGTGTTGTTGGTGATGATGACCAATCTATATACGGTTTCCGAGGTGCAAATATACACAACATACTCAATTTTGAGATGCATTATCCTAACACACATGTCTTACGTCTAGAGCAGAATTACCGATCAACACAGAATATATTAGATGCAGCATGGAGCGTCGTTCAGAACAACAAAGCAAGGAAACCGAAGCAACTCTGGACAGAAAATGAGGAAGGAGAACTTATCACCTGTTACGAAGCTATGGATGAGAACGATGAAGCCGGGTTTGTTGGAACAAAAATTGAGGGTTGGAATGCTGAGGGGGTTGATTATAGAGATTTCGCTATCTTTTACCGAACAAATGCACAATCAAGAGTTTTTGAAGAGGCCTTGCGTGCGGCAAATATACCGTATCAGATTGTTGGTGGACTCGGATTCTATGATCGCATGGAGATTAAGGATCTACTAGCATATCTCCGTGTGATGTGTAATCCTTTTGACTCAATTAGTCTCAGACGTATCATAAATGTGCCGACACGCGGTATCGGGGCAATATCACTTGAAAGACTGATGACCTTTGCTGATAACGAAGAAATACCGCTCATTGAGGCGATAGATCGCGTTGACGAAATTCCAAAAATAAACGCCAGCATAAAAGGAAAAATACGCAAATTCGCGAAATTGTTCGACCCGTATGACGCAGATGACTTATCCTCAGAAGTGCTTGAACATATCCTAAATACAACAAGGTATCGTGATAGTTTTAAAGAACAGTACACTATAGAAGCACAAAATAGGGTTGAGAATATTGATGAACTGATGAACGCAATCTGTGAATATGAAATGATCGCTGAACAACCGACACTTTCAGATTATCTGGAGAATGTTGCTCTTATCGCTGATATTGATACAATGGAAGATGATGATAATACTGATGAAACCAATGTGGTGACGTTGATGACACTACATAGTGCTAAGGGATTAGAATTTCCGTTTGTTTTTATTGTCGGTATGGAGGAAGGATTTTTGCCACATCAACGATCTGTCAATGCCGAAGCAGATTTAGAGGAAGAACGAAGACTATGTTATGTTGGTATTACACGAGCAATGGAACAACTCTATCTTGTTCATGCAAATTCACGGAGAACTTGGGGGGGAACAGACTATAGAATACCTTCACGTTTCATTGAAGAAATACCGCCATATCTTATCAAACATGTTGACCGTTACAACTCAGCCCATTCCTCATTGACACACCAAGAAATTAGATATGTTGAAGAGGAAGAAGAAAACTTATACACTGTTGATCAAATTGTATTCCACCCTAGTTTTGGCAGGGGAAAGGTAGTTAAACTCAAAGAGTACGGTCAGAATACTTATGTAGTCGTTAGGTTTGATAGAGCGGGTTCAAAACAATTTGATGTTGAATTAGTACCCTTGCATGTGGTATAAATGCCTCTGTCATTCAAAAGAAGTATAGGTAAAAAGGATAGGAAGGTTTTATTGATATGGCAACGATCACACCTGAAGACGTAAGTTACGTCGCAAACTTAGCTCGACTTGAATTTGATCCAGAAGATACACAACATTTCACCGAACAACTCGGCAGAATCTTAGATTATATTGGTAAATTGAATGAATTGGATACGGAAGATGTTCCCCCTACATCACATATACATCCGCTTCAAAATATCACAAAACCTGATGTCGTAAAAAAATCGTTACCTATTGATGCAGTCCTTGAAAACGCACCTGAAACAGTCGAAGGTTACTTTAGTGTCCCCAGAGTAATTGATACCCAGGATAATTGACGTACCGTAAGGAGTAGTTGAATGTCGATCAATCAATTAACAGCGCACGAACTACACGAAAAACTGAAAGAACGTGAAATCACTGCTGTAGAATTGACTGAATCAATATATGCGCGTATAGATGCGGTTGAACCGGCTGTGAAAGGTTACTTAACATTAACAAAAGAGTTAGCTTTAGAGCAGGCGAGTAAGGCAGACGTTGGATTTCAGAATGGGAATGAAATGTCACCACTTGCTGGCATACCAATAGCAATTAAAGATGTGATATGCACCAAAGATGTCCGAACAACATGTGCATCAAAAATACTCAGCAACTTTGTTCCGCCTTATGATGCGACTGTCATGGCAAAATTACAAAAGCAGAACGCAGTCATGATAGGTAAAACGAACATGGACGAATTCGCGATGGGGGCATCTACCGAGAATTCTGCATATCAGATAACTTGCAATCCCTGGGATTTAGAATCGATACCGGGAGGGTCAAGTGGCGGTTCAGCTGCTGTTGTCGCTGCGGACTCAGCCATCTGCTCTTTAGGTTCAGATACTGGTGGTTCTATTCGTCAACCCGCTGCATTATGTGGTGTCGTTGGTATGAAACCTACTTATGGACGTGTTTCACGTTATGGACTTATCGCCTTCGCTTCATCACTTGATCAGATAGGTCCCTTTACAAAAGATGTGACAGATTGCGCTTTGGTACTCAATGCTATCTGTGGTAAGGACCAGTTGGATTCTACATCCGTTGATGTTCCTGTGCCAGATTTCACAAAGAGTCTTATTAACGATGTTCAAGGAGTACGGATCGGTGTACCGAAAGAGTATTTCGCTGAAGGTTTAGATGCTGAAGTATCTGAGCTGGTTCGTTCAGCTATCCAAAAGTTAAAACAATTGGGAGCATCCCTAGTGGATATTTCACTTCCACATACGGACTTTGCAATTGCAACATACTATATTATTGCACCTGCAGAAGCAAGCGCAAACCTTGCAAGGTATGATGGAGTACGTTACGGATACCGGACTGAAGAACCTGTAGACTTGATGGATATGTATAAAAGAACCCGGACAGAAGGTTTTGGACAGGAGGTTAAAAGACGTATTATGCTCGGAACTTTTGTACTCAGCGCAGGTTATCAAGATGCGTACTATCGTAAAGCGCAAAAGGTACGAACACTCATAAAGTCTGACTTTGATGCGGCTTTTGAGAAAGTGGATGTCATCGCAACACCAACTTCACCAACACCCGCATTCAGAATTGGTGAGCGGACTGCTGATCCACTTCAGATGTACCTTTGTGATGTCATGACGACACCAGCAAGTCATGCAGGATTGCCAGGGATTTCTGTCCCATGCGGTTTTGTAAAAAGCGGTTTGCCTGTTGGGTTGCAGCTACTTACACCCCCCTTCGACGAGGAAACATTGTTCCGGACCGCATATACATATCAACAGCATACAGACCACCATTTAAAAAAACCGAAAATAGCACAAACAGAAGGTAAAATATGAAAGCATTAACTGCTCCCTTAGGTGGACTCATCGGTGCAATTATAGGAGGTGTACTATGGGCGAATTATATTAAGTGGACTGGCAGTAATGCTGGGTTTGTGTCAGTTACTATCGGGGCACTGTGTGGTATTGGGATAGTCTTTACAGGAAACCGATCCCTTGATACAGACAATCAGAAAAATTGGAACTATCTGGCAATAGGTGCTGCGTTTTTCTCAATTTTTGGCATTTTAGTTGGGAAGTATCTTGACGTTCAATTGAATGCAGTTACCCAGA
Organism: Candidatus Poribacteria bacterium; assembly: GCA_965208245.1. Taxonomy (GTDB): domain Bacteria; phylum Poribacteria; class WGA-4E; order WGA-4E; family WGA-3G; genus MSPOR6. The sequence continues at coordinate 1,837,188 of OZ242325.1, read as the reverse complement.
TCGCTCATCAAATAATTGAAGAACAGACAATGCTAACAGATGAACAAACCATATCTATTGCTGAGACAATTTATTCTGGAAGCACAAAATGGGAGCACATGATTGACAGAATGGAATGGTTTGATCTCATATTTGCTGCTATCGCTGTCGTTGTCAGTGTGTATATTACATTAAACCGTTGGATACGTAAAGTAATATCAAATTGGTCAGAATAAATAAATTGAAGTATGAAGACACAAACAAAGGAGTATAAAATAAAATGAACAAGTATAATATACCTATCCTATCTTTAGTTATCCTCTTTTCTGTTTTAGTTCCAATTTCTTGGATTTTCGCACAGGAAGCGGAGCGTGTTGAAACATCGGATGATGAAACACTATTAAAGAACATTGCACTTTTTGCTGAGATATTAGCTTATGTGAAACAGGAACACTATGGCAATCCTGATGATAAAGAGTTGATGGAGGGAGCGATAAAAGGCCTGCTCCGTACGCTTGATCCTTATAGCCAATTCATACCTGATCATCTCTCATTCCGTACCCAGAGCCAAGGCAACTACGGTGGACTTGGCATGACGGTGGGAATGCGTGAAGATATGATCACAGTGATAACACCTTTCAAAGGAAATCCTGCGGCACTTGCTGGTGTGCAGAACGGCGATATCATCAGTCAGATTGATGGAAAATCAACCGCTGTAATGACATTAAACGAAGCGGTTGACTTGTTACGAGGAGAACCCGGGACCTCTGTAACAATCGCGATCATACGACCTAAAGTGAGTCGTCCAATAGAGGCTACTATTGTCCGTGAAGTAATACGCATCCCAAGCGTAGAAACAGAGATTATCGGTGATGATATAGGATATATCAAAATCAATCAATTCCTTCAGACAACAGCAAATGACGTAGATAAAGCATTTGAGGAATTCACACTGCACGGTATCCGAGGTATTATCCTTGATCTACGATTGAATCCGGGGGGACTGCTCAGCTCTGCAGTCGAGATTGCAAGCGATTTCTTGGAACCCGGACAACTTGTTGTTTACAGCCAAGGACTTGAAGACCGTGAAGATTTCAGTGCAAAGGGAGAAGCGAGAGAAAAACTCCCCTTAATTGTTTTAGTTGATGGGGGTAGTGCAAGTGCATCAGAAATCGTTGCAGGCGCAATAAAAGACCATAGCAGAGGATTAGTGATGGGGAGTAAGACCTTCGGTAAAGCTTCCGTACAGAGAGTCTTTTCACTCAGTGATTCTAAGGCTGCAGTCAAATTGACCGTTGCACGCTATTATACACCAAAAGGTGTTGATATTGACAAAATCGGCATCATACCTGATGTTGAAACAGCATACTTCAGTCGTGCAGAACGTCAAATGCAGTTGAAATTGCGTAACCACGATAAACTAAAAACATTTGTTGAAGAGCATGGCGACGACGTATTACAAAAATTATTCGACGCTGAACATGCATCAAGAGATGATCGACAAGCAGCAAGACTCGTGCGCGCTTACAGTCGCCTGTCAGATTCACTTACGGATGAACAGATTATCCTTAGCGATATCGCTATTAAGTATGCCATCGCTTTAGAGACTGAGAATATTAAAGATGAAATCCTGCATGACCCTCAAGTTGTTGCTGCAATAGAGCAACTTAAGGTACTTGAACTATTTGCAGAGCGAAACCAGTAATGCATAATCAATCCACTATTCTAAACTATATTGACGATGCATCGGATTGATTCGGGAGTACGCGTGTTAGTTGATGGACGTTTTCCAGAAATACAATGTTCTTCATCTAATTCCTTACCGCAATCAAATTTGCAATACCTATCAATAAATGGTATCATATAAGAGATTGACATCTGCTCTGTCTCTGAACACATTTTACAGTTGCTATAGGATTTTAAGATGCGTTCTATTATTGCAGTTTCGTCTATCCTGATAAGTATTATCGGCCTAATATTTATTGCACGGGGGTACGTCCATCCAAGTAAATATAAAGAGGAATTATCTAAGGAAACACCGACAGCTGTCAGAGTAACGCAAGTATACACTGAAGCTACACATTTTGTAGTTATCGGGATCGGGATTATCAGTTTCGGTATTCTGATTGCTGTGATTGGCATGATGTTTAATTGGGATAATATGACAGATAGGTTCTTGAGCATATTCCGTAAATATGAGAAGCATAAGAGCCCGGGCGACTGAGATAGACGACACCGTTCACAATCTCACAAAGGAGGAAAATGACAGTTGAATCGGATTGCCGAAAACTTTGCACATGTAAAGCAACGGATAGTAGAAGCAGCACAAAAAAGCGGACGTTCACTCGAATCAATTCAACTTGTCGTTGTAACCAAAGGGACATCAGTAGCCGATATAGAGACTGTACTTAATGCAGGTGCAACTATTTTAGCCGAAAGTCGTATTCAGGAAGCACAGCAGAAATTTGAACCTGTCAATTCTCTATCTTTAAATCTATTGAATGCACTTGAAACTAATAGAACCTTTGCATGGCATCTAATTGGACATTTACAAAGAAACAAAGTAAAACCCGCTGTGAGCATGTTTTCATTGATTCATTCGGTCGATAGTTTGCGGTTAGTAGAAGAGATTTCCAAGCGTTCCGTAGAACAGAAATGCATGACAGATATTTTACTACAAGTAAATACAACTGGAGAAGAAAGTAAATACGGGTTAGATTCTAAGGAAGTGCCGAACATAATTGAAAAATCTATCAATTACGCCAATGTGCGGGTGTGTGGGTTAATGACTATGGGGAAGTTCACTACAGATCCGGAGAAGAACCGTCCCGCTTTTGAATCACTAAGAACCCTTGCTGACAATCTAAAAATTGAAGATTCTCCCAATGTGGATATGCAGTATCTATCTATGGGTATGACAAGTGATTTTGAAGTTGCAATTGAGGAAGGTGCAAACCTTGTTAGGATAGGTCGTGCAATTTTTGCATAAATAAAATCAAAGATGACCAATCTGTATAATACTGATTGCTGTGGATTAAGGTTTGGGCATCCTAAGTTTCATAGGAGTTAAATGGTGTTAGAAGACCTAAAATTGGGAGTAATTGGCGTTGGGAAAATGGGTGGAATTATTGTTCACAGAATTGTAGATTCTACCTTAACACCTCAACAAGTATGGATTACTGATATAGACACTGACTTGGTAACGCAATTGTGTGATCAATTAAAAGTAAATGCTACACCCACTATAGAAGAACTTTTAGATAATACAGAAGTAGTCCTTTGTGCGGTTCCGCCTGCGGCTGTGCCTAATATCCTCCCGCAAGTCACCAAGAGTCTTACACCGCCACAATGGATTGTTAGTATAGTTGCTGGTGTTACAACGAAAACATTAGAATCGTATTGTGTAAATGTACCTCCTATTGTGCGTGTAATGCCTAATATTGCAGCATCTGTTGGCGAAGCGATCTCAGTATTAACTGCAGGTTCTGCTGCAAACGAGAAACATATCAACATTGCCCAAGCGTTATTTAGGAGTTGTGGTACTACATTAGTCCTAGAGGAACGTCACCTAAATGCTGTCACAGGACTCAGCGGTAGTGGACCTGCTTATGTTGCACTTTTCATAGAGGCGTTAGCAGATGCAGGTGTGCATGTCGGTTTACCTCGTCAGGAGTCACAGACGCTGGCAACCCATACAGTGTTAGGTACAGCGACAGTACTTTCAGAATCGTTGGAACATCCAGCAATTTTGAAAAATCGTGTTACGACTCCTGGAGGTACAACTGCTGCAGGTCTTCATGAACTTGAGAACGGTGGTTTACGAGCAACGCTTGCAAAAGCAATAATCGCTGCAACAGAACGAGCGAGACAACTTGATTCCGATAAATGAAATAGGTAAAAACGTTAATGGATGCTATTGCATATTTTCTTAGTCGGTTAATTGAAATCTATGTATTTATTGTCATTGCAAATGTGTTCCTATCCTGGATAGTGTTAGCCTCAAGGAATCTAACCGTCCATAAAATCTATACGTTAACCAGTCAACTAGTTGATCCGTTACTTCAACCTCTCCGAAATATAATCAGACCTATAACTGGGAATCTTGGAATTGATTTTTCGCCAATGGTATTAATTTTTCTGCTAATAATCTTAGAGAGATTACTGATTCCATGAGTGTTATGTATTATCTAATCCTACAGATTAACCTGAATATAATCCGTTCTTTTCAATAATCCAATAGTTGGTGTTATTATGAATAAGACAAAGAAGACATCTTCAAAAAGGACTAAAGGAAGTCCTAAAAAAGAAATATCCACAGTAGAAGCACTTCAAGAAAAACGAGATAGATCGAAAGAGTCGGAAATACGCAATCTGTGGAAAGCACAGAAGGTCTACACATTTAATGAGAAAACTTCTGAATTACCAACCTATGTCATACGAGAGATGCCGACACTTGTTGATTCTTTAAATGTTGATACGGTTCGGCGAAAAATATATCAGGATATATTTTTAAAGACTGAAATGATGAGAGGGCACACAGTGGCTTATACGCCTCTTTGGGAAACATTCCCATTTAGTGTGGAATCACACATAATCAAAGAGAAAATCTCATCTGCAGCCAACATCATCAATTTTAGAAAGCAGTGTAGACAGATTTACGGAAAACGACTTAAAAAGCAGCAGCAAAAACTCAAAAAACTCGGTATTTTTGCTGATTGGTCATCTTCTGACAGAACGATGGAATCGCGTCATGAAACGAAACTATTTAGTTTTTTTGATAGACTACGAGACTCAAAATTCCTGAAGGACGAACTACGTTTGAGCCATTGGTGTCCAAACTGTTTTTCACCATTAGAAACAGGAAAAACAGCGATCCCCTTAATGAAAAGTATTGCATTTACTTATGTGAAGTTTCCATTCAGTAGTGGTTTTGAGGAATTCGGTCCTGATGTATATTTTGCTGTACATCTACCAATATCACAATTATGGGAAATTGCGGGTACAATAGCAATTGGCATCTATGAACAAGTTCCTTTCTGGTTGACCGAGTATGAGAAGCAGTACATCATTTTCTCTGAACCACACCTAAAAAAATTTGCACATCCTAACTCAAAACGTAAAGACTTACCTGAACCCATCGCAAAAATAATTCTTTCAAAACTAAGAGATTGCACTCTAACACACCCGCTTTTTTCTTTAACAGACCTAAGATTCTTCATTATACCTGAGTCGGTCAATGCATCCCTTGAAAAGCAATCTGAAAAAAATGAAATGTTATCAGGCATCATCCCGTTGAATCCGGCACACCATTCGTTAAGTTATATTATATGTAAAACTATGCCAGAGATCGGAAATTTCATAAACGAACAATTTGTTTCATCTTCTTCCATAATTCCAATCTTTGATGAGACCGGCAGGTTCACAGAAGAAACAGATATATTGTGTGGTTTAAGCTTGTTCAATGCAATTCAATTTATCACCGATGAGTTAGAAGCTCGGGAATGTTTGATTAATGCAAGAAACGAAAAAAAACAGCAACTTCACTGTGAACATTGCAACAATACATCAGTCTCACGTCTCTATCGTCATTGGTTTTTATCAAACACGTCATCTAATGTTTTAGAGGAAGTTTCGACTTCACAAGATTATTGGGATCATTATCCTGAAGATATACAAACTCCTATTCAAAATGAGATACGTAATATTGATGCTATACCCATATCCTCACAACGCCAATGGGGAGTTCCTCTTCCTGTGCTGCGATGTGATAACTGCAATGACCTAATTACAGATAAGAAGATCCTTAGATCAGTCCGTAGTTCAATTCGTCGCGGTTCTGAACATTGGTTCAGATTGAGCGTAGAGGAATTATTGCCTACAGATACAGTCTGTCTCAACTGCCATTCAAAAGACTTTAGAAAAGAATCAACATATATTGAAAGCGATTTCTCAAACCTACTTCAAACACTTGACAGTTCTGACTTTAAAACACCGATAATGCATGCTTCAAAAAATGTTATATTCTTACCAAAAACAACTTTTCTAAAATGGTTAGGAGAATTGAGTATTCTCTCAGCTGCAATGCAATTAAGTCGTCCATCTAAAGAAAGTCAGCCTTTCAAGCATATTATGTTACATCATATTGCGGAACATGTTTGGGAAACTGAGGTACTTGAAGAATACATACAAGAATATCCAGCAGATGTAATACGACATGTCTCAATACTACCTAATATTCATGAAGTGCCGATTAAAGGAAATGGAAAACACCAATTAGAAGCGTTAATTAAAGAATATTACAACAAATATAGACAACTTAAAGATGCCTTGTATCAAGCTGTTAATTTCCTAAAAGACTTGAAGAAAAGAATAGGAACAGATAAGCATAGAACACTTGCTAATGAAAATGAAGATGACAGAACCAGTACCTTACTTGAACAGGATAAGCTTGCAATCTCAGTAACCAGAGAACGTATTCAGCAGATCGAATCATCCTATGCAGTAAGTGATTACGCGAAGATATGGCAATTGCTCTTTGATTTTTGCCAATCTGATCTCCTCTTTTATATTGACATATCTAAAACCGAGATAACTGACGAAAATTTAGACTCTAAATATATCACTATATCAAGTATGTTAACTGCTATTCTACATCGTCTTGCGCCACTACAGCCTTTCTTAGCTGAAGAGATACATGTAAAGACATATTCATCAAGTAGTATATTCAAAAATAGATTGTTTGAATTTTCACACATAAACATTCAAGGAGACACGAAAAGCAGATGGGAATCCTTGAAGAAAACGTATCAGACCAAACACAAATAGATGAGGTATTTTTTGAAGTGATTTCTCTGTTTCAGTATGCAAAAAAGATGCTACCCTTAGTCATAATTTCAATACCGATGCTATTACTTGACGTAGTTTCTAAATGGATTATTCGGGAAAACATCTATCTCGGAGATGGATTTGCAGTTATACCCGGGTTTTTCAATATACGACACGATAGGAATACAGGTGCTGCTTTCGGTATCTTATCTGATCAGAGAACACTTCTAATTCTCATCACAATCACAGCTTTAATCTTCATCTTCTGGTATTCATTCAGATTCCAGAATAGCAAATGGATGCAATATGCACTCGGTTTTCTATTAGGCGGTGCAATTGGGAACTTCATTGACCGTATATTCTTAGGGGCAGTTGTGGATTTCTTGCAGTTTGGTATTGAAAGCAAAAAACTGTTTTGGCCTACTTTTAACGTTGCAGATGTCTCTGTATGTATCGGTGCTGGTATGCTTATTGTATTTCTCTTTAAAATGCAAAATAAGACACAAGCTTAAATTAGAGGAAAGATTTTATGTTCAATATTAAATCAACTTTACTTGCGCGTTATTTCGTTGTCGTCATGGTACTGCCAACCATTATCTTGTTCGTTCCACATGCTGAAGCACAACAATCGAGTTTCCCTCCATCCGAACATTCCCATGATGCTCATGGAGAGGAATATCACGAAAATGCTTTACGACGATTCGAAATAATAACCCTGAGTTCACTACCGTTCACTGCGATTCATAGTTATTTAGGTGTACGTGTTGTTAGGATGGTTCAAGACAATAAAATTGCCCCTGTGTTGACACAGAAAAACTATAGAGTTATGGGAATAAGCGCAGTATCATTATCGCTTTTTATTGGAATATGGGACTGGCTGCATACACGCAATGTAGATACTTCAGAACCGAGTATACCTGAATTGAAACCATCAACACCACCAACTGAAGAGGAAAGGACACCAGAAGGGCCTATCGCAATCATACCGGGTAATGCACAACATGTAATGATGAATAACGCTTCAACATTTATTAGAAAACCTTATCTTATGCAGCAAAACCATCAATTGAATATTGGAGGAACAGTCCCATCAGAAGGTCTTGTTATACCGCTATTACAAATTCGGTTCTAATACCTTACTAGACAGAAAGAACAATAATATATGCGTATTCTCTTTATGGGTACAAGTGAATTTGCCATTCCAGCATTGGAACAACTTGTGACCCACAATTACGATATCATCGGTATAGTGACACAACCTGATCGCTCTAGCGGAAGAGGCAAAAAATTAAGTCCATCTCCAGTAAAGAAATTTGCATCAACAAACAACTTAAAGATTTATCAGCCGGAAAAAGTTAGGGATAACACATTTGTAAAAATTCTAAACGAATTATGTTTAGATGTGATCGTTGTTGCAGCGTTTGGACAACTTTTGCCGCAATCGGTGTTAGATATTCCACCGTGCGGTGTCATAAACTTACATCCGTCCCTTCTACCAAAATATAGAGGCGCGGCCCCTATTCAGTGGGCACTCATCAATGGAGAAAAAGAGACAGGTATTTCGCTCATGCTATTGGACGCGGGTGAAGACACGGGGGATATAATCTGTAAGGAACGCATCCCCATCAACTCAGATGACACCGCTGAAACGTTACACGATACTTTAGCTAACATTGGTGCAAAACTGCTAATAGAAACTCTAAGTGAATTACCTAAAGGTAAACTGCCTAAAGCAGAACCACAAGATAACGCGAAAGCAACGCACGCACCACGTCTAACAAAAGCAATTGGACACATTAATTGGAAGAAAGATGCCATCACTATCTTTAACCTAATTAGAGGTACAGCCAGTTGGCCCGGGGCATATACCTATTTTCGTAATGATATAAGACTTAAGATCACTGAATCTCTACTACATGAAACCGATAAGATAAGTACCAACGCATTAATGTCTGGACAACCAGGAACTATTAGAATAAACGCAGATCGTGAAATGTTTGTCATAACTGGTGATGGCGAACTTCAGATAATCCAGATACAACCGGCAACAAAGAGGGTTATGAATGCTAAGGATTTCGTAAACGGCTATCAGATAAAAATAGGTGATTGTTTTCTAAGCAAGTGATCCAGAGACTTACATAGCCCAAGTTGCGCCTTTGTAGCATAATCTGTTAGATTGTGATATAATCAATGGATTCAAAGATGTTATGAATAAACTAAACATCACATTGTGGGGCATGGTCAAGGTCGCTATCTACTGTTCAATCGTCCTGGGAATTATAGGAGCTTTGGTCCTATTAGTTATTATTCCACAATGGGTAAAGGCACCAGAGTTATTAGTGCCCAATCTTGTAGGCAAATCTTTTTATAATGCAGTCTCAACACTCAAAAACGCAGGTCTTAAAGTAAGTGATATAGTCGAACAAAAAAGCAGCACCGAACCGGAAGGGAATGTCATTGAGCAGAACCCATTAGCAAATTCTAGCATCAAAATACACCAGAATGTCCAACTCACAGTAAGCATCGGAGAGGACCTGATTGTTGTGCCATCTGTCATTGGAAAAGCGTGGGACGCAGCACGAGAAACGCTTGATGCTGCTGGATTCCGCACAGACACAATCGCACGAGTACACTCGTCAAACTATTTACCTGATACTGTCATCGCGCAAAGTCCAGTTGAAGGAAGTCAAAAGCGACGCCACACCTCTGTCAATCTGCTGGTTAGTCTTGGAAGAAAACCACAATATATACAATTGGATGATTTTCAAGACCAGCCTGTCAGTAGCGTGTATCCATTACTCAAAGCTTACGGTCTGAATGTTGAAATCGTAAATAGCCCACACCCTACAATCAAACAAGGGAGAATCATTTCACATCCAAGACTCGTACAAAGTGACGATTTCATCAGACTAAAAGTTAGTGGTAAACGTGAAGATACGGAAAACAGCGGTAGATGGTTGAAACACAAACACAACGTTACGGATGGAGGCGAAAAATCTCTCGAAATCAGAATTGTCATTGTTGATGACTATGGTGAACGGGAAGTCGTAAAAGGTTCTTATGCTCCTGGCACTTCAATTGATCTGGAGAAACGCAGAGTGAAAGTATTCGGTCAGGTACTTGTAATTGTGTTTGAAAATGGTAAAAAAATGTATAAACGTCATTATCAATAGGATAATACGAACATAAGCATTATCCATACAAGGGATATAGTTAACATTGGGAGCCAGCACTAGCAAATGTCGTCCAAACCGAGAATCGCCCCCTCTTTATTAGCAGCAGACTTCAGTCGTTTCGGAGACGAAGTGCAACGCGTTGTTAATGCTGGAGTAGACCTACTTCATTTTGATATAATGGATGGTGAATTCGTACCAAACTTCGGTATTAGTCCATTAATGATCGCTGCTGTTCGAGATAAAACTGATGTTCCTTTTGATGTGCATATTATGGTAACGCACCCACTCAGGTATATTGATGCCTTAGTTGAAGCAGGATCGGATATGATTACATTTCATATTGAAAGTCATGATGAACCTTACGCAGTAATTTCAGTTATTAAAGCACACGACATAAAGGTAGGAATAGCATTTTCCCCCAATACACCAACAGATACAGTGATACCATACCTAGCAGATATTGACCTTGTATTACCTATGAGTGTTGAACCGGGTTTAGGGGGACAGAAATTCATAGAAAATACGTTGGTGAAAATAGAAACATTATCTCAAGAAATTCAGAAACATCAATACCAGTTAGATATTTCTGTTGATGGTGGTGTTACAATTGAAACCGCACCTGCAGCAGTAGATCGCGGCGTAACAATACTTGTAGCAGGGACAGCAATATTTAAAAGTCAGCAGCCAGAAACCGTTATTGAAAACTTACGAACTGCATAGTTCAGTTATTGAAAACTTACGAACTGCATAGTTCATAAGTCTACGTAATTGCCACATTCAAATTAATGCATACGTTTTATGTTCCTTCTATAGGACCTAACGCAGATACAGTTGAAATAAGCGACCTTGAACATCACCATCTCAGAAATGTCCTACGTGTGAAAAAAAACGACATCATCCAAATTATTGATGGGAAAGGTGGCGTTTACACTGCAAAAGTTAACAGAATTAGTGTAGAATCAACAACAGTACAGATCACAGAACAAACGCCAGCAGTGAGGACTAGCGAAAAAAAGTCCCCAGTCTTCATGCTTTGTCAAGGGATACCAAAAAATGATAAAATGGAGTTGATCCTTCAAAAAACAACTGAACTTGGTGTATCAAAGATTGTTCCGATGATCACAGAAAGGACCTTGCAGAAACCGAGTGAGAATCGTCTTAAACGTTGGAACCGTATCGTTATTTCTGCAACAAAGCAGTGTAAAAGCCTCTGGTTGCCTGAACTACAGCAAGTTAGAGATTTTGATGCTTGTATCAATACAATTGCTACTGAAACTTTATCTCTAATTCTATGGGAAAAGGAGAAAAAACATCATATCAGTCATGTGTTCAAATCTAATACAAACCCAGAATCTTTAGCATTTTTCGTTGGTCCAGAAGGCGGCTTTACCGAAAATGAAGTCCAAGATGCTGTAAATAGAGGATGTATCCCTGTAACAATCGGATCAAACACGTTAAGAACAGAAACCGCTGCGATTGCAGTTACTGCAATCGCAGCATATCAATACCGATTATAAAACAATGAAAACAGCAAAACTTATCACAATGGGATGTAAAGTTAATCAATACGATTCGCAGTCAATGCGGGAAGTTTTAATCCATAACGGATTTGAAATTGTTGATGAAGCACAACCTGCAGACTTATATCTCATAAACACTTGCACAGTTACGAACACGGCTGATCAAAAGGCAAGACAAGTGGTCCGCCGCGCGATTAAACAGAATCCACATGCAGATGTCTTGGTTACGGGATGTTATGCTGAAAGTGATCGGAAAACAATAGAACAGATTCCAGGTGTCCGATTCGTATTTGGTAACAGGGAAAAAGCAGAATTTCAGACCTATCTTGATAAACTGCAGGATAAAACGCCGCTCCAGATTAAACTTGTCCAACACGATGCTATTCGTGAACATGCACGTTTTAGCAGCGGTGTCAGTGATGCAGGCAAACGCACACGTGCCCTCATCAAAGTCCAAGACGGGTGTAGTGCATTCTGCACATACTGTATTATACCTTATGTTCGCGGAAGAATGACAAGTCGTCCTCTACCAGATATTGTCGATGAAGCACATCGCATTGCGGATAGCGGTATCAAAGAGGTCGTCATTACAGGTGTGCATCTGGGTGCTTACGGTCAAGATACGGGTAGAGACAAGGATATCGCTGATATATTAGAACAGATACACAATATTGATGGTATTGAACGGATTCGGTTTAGTTCTATAGAACCGATGTATTTTCCAGATATTCTCTCAGAAAGAATGTCGGCTCTATCAAAATGTATGCCACATTTCCACTTGCCGATACAATCAGGAGCAGACAATGTCTTACGTAAAATGCGAAGACGTTACACGACCGCACAGTTTGCTACGCTCGTTGAAACACTCCGTGATCGTTTCACAGAAGATATCGGTATCACCACAGATATTATGGTCGGATTTCCGGGTGAAACGGATAACGACTTTAAAGAATCTTTGGAATTCGTTGAAGCAATCGGATTCAACCAACTTCATGTCTTTCGTTATTCTCCTCGCAAGGGAACCCCTGCGGCAACGTATCCAAACCAAGTTTCCCCTCACATTTCGGGAGAAAGAAGTCATGCAATGACCGAACTAGGTGAAAAACTAAGCATAACATTCCGAAAGAAGATGCTTGGAAAAAAGAAGAAAGTCCTCATAGAAGAAAGTCGGGGTACAACTCATATAAAACATGGCAGAAACCTGCTTTCTGGATATACAGAAAATTACCTAAGAGTGCTCGTTGACGTGCCAGATACGGCAATAAATCACATTCTACAAGTAGAATTAACATCTTATGATAACGATTTTATCTACGGAACATGCTAAGAAGTTTCTATTTCTATATGGACATTTAGGTCTATATATTCTCACATAATAATCACGCTATTTTGTAGGATACAATTTGTTAAAACTAAATATTACGCTCATGTTTCTCGTCCTATTCATTACTGTGTCAGGTTGCAACAGAATTACGGATACCGTCCTAACAACGACCAAACAACCAGATAATCAACCCCTCACTGTCCTGACCTACAATGTCTATGTTGGTAGCAGTGCTGAACCGTTACTGAATGTGCAAGAACTATCGCAAGTTCCTAGTGAAGTTGCAAAGATGTATGCCAACGTGATTGCAGCAGACTTCCCAAGTCGTGCTATCCGGATTGCAAAATCTGTAAAAGAACATAATCCACATGTTATCGGATTGCAAGAGATCTCTCTAATCCGGCATCAAAGTCCAAGCGACTTTCTGCCAGATAATCCAACGCTTGCTGAAGAGGTCGTCTTGGATTATCTTCAACTCATCCTAGACGCACTAGAAACTGAAAGTTTAGACTACAAAGTCGCAGCACAAGTTGAAAATTTAGACATTGAAATGCCGATGGTCGCTGAAACGGGGCTTGATGATATAAGATTGACTGACTATGATGTCATACTCGCTCGTAGCGATGTTGAAATTAACCGACAAGTTGCTGTGAATTTTGGCAGAACATTACAAATTGAAATGCTTGGACTTGAAATCCCAAGAGGATATACTGCTGTTGATGCAACAATAGCAGGATCTACATACCGTATTGTCAATACACACTTAGAAGCATTTATAGAGCCAATCAGGGTATCACAGACTCAGGAACTTGTGGATGTACTCTCAGCAGAAACCTTACCAATTATCTTGTTAGGAGATTTCAATACGAGAGCAACTGAAGGAACAGGATACAATATTATACTCGGTGCTGGATATGTTGATGTCTGGCAGATGGATTCTGAAGGAACTGGTAATACTTGTTGTCAAGATGACGATATCTTAAATGAAATCAGTGATCTCACTGTCCGAATTGATCAGATTTTTGTCCGTAACCTTAACCCTACATCTGTTGTAACACACACCGTAGGAGATAAACCTCAGGATAGGTTAGCATCTGGATTGTGGCCATCTGACCATGCAGGTGTAGTTGCACAGTTTGAATTCTAAATGTAATTCAATAAGGAAAATGACATGAAACAAACTTATACCGCACAGATTCAACACAGTGGTGAATGGTGGATCAAACTTGAACTCTCGGGACAAAGAGAGATGCTATCTGAACTGAGATCGCATTTTCATGACACCTAGATGAAAATACGTTCCATGTGAACAATAGATTTAATCTCTCACTAAACAGTGTCCTCGGTCTGACTGCTAGCATCTCAACGATTTCACCAGAAGTGTCACGATACCATCCACGAAACTCCGCAGGTTCTTCTAAATTAGGTTGATGTATAAAATATTCTTTTGCTCCCATCTCCCCTAAATATATCTGAACTTTTCTATCTTTATCCTCATTTTTCGTGCTATCTGATCGGTAATGATGGAAAATCTAATAGAAATGGTATAATAACGTCAGTTTGATTAATCATTCCGAATGTGTTCACTCACGCCATAATTTTATTATACCAAAAGAGTTCTCTTTACACAAAATCATTTGAAATATTTATCAAACTCACGTTAAAACAAGATTCGGGTTTCGTTCCTCAATCAAACTTATAGAATTAAGCTGGGCAGAACAATATTGCCTGAGATACAAAAAAAGAAACTTTTTGCAAAAATATTGTTGACAAAAATGCTCATATATTATAAAATCTTTTTAGAATGAGAATAAATGCTCAAGTTTTTTTGCAATAAAGGAAAAAGAACATACCTAATTTGCTTTTAGTATTCAGTTTCGTATTTTTTTTTGAGCGGGAACAATGAAAAGCCGAAAAAGTAACCATCATGCTGTCCAAATATATGCACCAGATGTCTACTGTCTGATCGAAAATTGTGTAGGTGTCTTCGTTGATGCTTTTGCATTAACATCGGTTTTGAGTCCCCCCCCCCCCCCCCCCCCCCCCCTTCCAACGTCACCGTTAAATATAACAACACATAACGGTAAAAATACTTTAATAGTTAGTTCTGGTAGTGTCAACGCTACTATGCCAGCACGTCCATTTTGGAACGTTGTGGGTTTTTGTTGTTACATTTGGGTTTGTGTAATTACGTGTTAGATAGGGGTGTGTAAGAGAGTCCGAGACTTAAATCGGTCCAATGTCTATTATAAAATCTTACTATAGTTTGTTTATTAACCAGTTCAATGAATCATTAATATGGAGGCACAAAGTGAGACAAGACTGCCAAAAATTTAGACCTAAATTTTTTATTTTTATAATACTGTTCATTTCGACTATAAGTACAGG
Organism: Candidatus Poribacteria bacterium; assembly: GCA_965208245.1. GTDB lineage: Bacteria > Poribacteria > WGA-4E > WGA-4E > WGA-3G > MSPOR6. Next base: position 1,821,976 of record OZ242325.1, on the reverse strand, counting down.
ATACTGTCAGCAGCACTTTGCTGAAGTAGAGATAAATGAAGATCATCATGTTGTTGCTAACCTAAGAAACACAGTTCATCACGTTCTATTTTCGGCTGAAATAGCATCTGGTGGATCTGTTCCAGGGTCATTCTACTATGTTATAGAAATCATTTACACAGGCGATGTTGACCCGCCCAAAATTACTGACTTTCGATTCAATGGTGGAAAGGAATTTGGTGGTTCTGATCCCGAGGCACAAAGAGAATTACACACATATCAGATCTTCAGATTTGGGGCTACAGAGGTGCCTACAACATTAGAAGTTGCCGGTTATCAAACTCTTAATTTTCCTACAGATGGATCAGTTACTCGATTCAAATTTGAGGATGGAACACTTACCAACACTTATGCAAAAGTGGATATTGCCTTTACTGAAAAGTATGCAAAAATTTTTAAAAATATTGACAGAAAATTCTGGACATTTAATGGTAGTTCTGTCCTGCCAAATAATCATATATGGACAAAAATTGATGCTACAAATTATCGTATCATTATTCGAGAGTATTCTCGAGGGCAAAAGTTAACAGTAGGATATAAAGGTTTTGTAGCGAGCACACGTACCATTGGATCGGAAATGAAAGACAGATATGCAACTATAGATATCAAATTTAATGATTTTTATACAAGTAAACCTGCCTATGGAATATCTAAATCCCAAAGGTCTGATTTTACAATTAATGACAGACAGTTGTTGCCACGCAATTTTATATGGACGAAAATTGATGCAGGAAATTATCGTATCACTATAGAAGATTTTTCAGAATTTCCAATGTCTCTTCAATACAAGGTTTATACACCTATTTACAATTTAAGGGATGGTGCAAAATTAGAGATTCCAAACCAATTTACCCGTAGTTATGTTCCTCCATATAGAACATTTGAAATGGTCTCCGTAATTCCATATCTTAGAAATAATGATGCCCATATTGATGTTTTTTTTAGTGTTCCTGCTTATCCGAGATCAACAAAGTTCGATTGGAAAATAGATGGATTATCATTACCCGCAAATGCTGCATTTCATCGTTTAGGTGATCCTGGGTATAAGATCGTAATAAAGAACACTCAGATAATTCCGCGTACTATACAATTTAGAAATAATGCCCCTATTCAGATGATCCCTAATAGAGCTTTAATATTTTCAAAACAAAAACCATTAGCGGTGAAAAGTGCATATTCTTTTAATGCGGAAGGAACCAATCTTCATATTGATATTATATATAATAGAGGTCATATATATCATGAATCTCCGCCTAAACTGAGTGACTTTGTTTTTTACGATAGTTCTAGGAGGAAGTACGTTATAGGCGATAATAATCCATACACACGCAGGTCTGATTATGATAAAAAATTGACTATTGTCTTTCCAAATTTAAAAGGTATTCCCCCGCGTTATTTGGAACTCGAAGGTTTTAAAAAAATAAATATTAGGGATTCTTTTTACAACTATGTGCTATTTGTGCCAACGTATCAAATCATCACGTCTGACTTTTCGGGCGAACCTTCGGGTGAACCTAATGAAAGTCACAGAAATATTGACACTGATATTCCTACAAAGGATAAGATCGTCATGAATGAGATCGCAAATCTATCAGATGAAGATGATTGGCTTGAGCTGCTCAATATCAGTGATAGTCCACAATCGCTTGATAAATGGGCTTTGTCCATCGTCACTGAATATAATGACGAAACGGAAATCATCCGATTTCCCGATATATCCATCCCTGCCGGCGGTATCCTCTTACTCGTGAATATGGATCCTGCAAACACAGCACTCGCTACGGGACATAATGTGAAAGTGAACACATCAGATCACCCCCCAGATGCTGATGAGAATATCTCTTACCTTATTGTGAAAGGTGAAGATAACTACGGATTCACAAGTCCGGGGATTGACCTGCCAGACCATAACGATTGGATGTTGATCCTACGGAGCGGTCAACCCTGGGATGTCAAAGATGGCACCAACGTCTATAACTCAGGGTATCAGATAGAGGATGTCGCTGGACCTGCGTCTATCACTTTGGAGATAGATGAAAACGAAATCAACCCGCCGAAAGAGAAGAATAAGGATGGCACGGAGGGTGGTGATCTCTGGCACACTACAGTATTTCCCCTAAACGGACGCGAGGAGACAGGGGAAATACTGCTACGATACGATCGCACGCTCAATGAAGGCACAGTGCACGCACGCAATGTTAATAAACACGGGTTTGAAGTTCACAGTTTCGATCCTGCACCTTTCACAGGTATCGGCTACGACAGCGACATTACGGATGACGGGGGACACCTCGGCACGCCGGGGTATCCGAATGTTGTTGCATCCAACGTCTCCGATCTCAAGACAGGTCGGTTTATTGTCAGTGAACTGATGCTAACAACAGATAACGGCAAAAACGCACAATGGATAGAGTTGCATAACACCTCTCAATCAGAAGCAATTAATTTAGAGGACCCTGATGGTGATGGTGCCCTCACTGCATGGAAAATGACGATTGAGAACCATAATTCAGGCTCATGGAAACGTATCAGACGCAACTTGCACGTTGAAGTTGATCTAAGTGAATGGTTTCAGTATATTCCACCACGGCAGAAGGTGTTGATTGCTGCTTTCGCGGATCGGAATTCGGGGGCATCCGATTTTCCATCTACGCGGGTTGCGACGCTCTGGGAGACGCACAGACGTTCCTTCAGTATGATTAAACGCGGCAACCTCTTCTTAAATGCTTCAGGCGGATTCACTATCAAAATAACGGATAGTCAAGGAAACGTTTCTGACAGTGTCGGCAACTTGGATGGAACAGCAGCTGATCCTGATGAAGGGATAGGTCATGATGATCCTGTCGGTTTTGACTGGCCTACCGAGTTAACAGAAGACGGTCACCGCACATCATTGATACGTCTGAAAAATACCGACGGCACCCCACGCACCGGTATGCCAACACGTGATAGTTCAGGTGATGCAACCGATAAGAAGGGAGCGGCTCTCCCCTTGGGATCAGATGAGAGTTCTGATACGGAAAGTTATGCATGGAAACATGCAGTGGACATAAACCTTGATGATCTCGCCAAAATAACATGGTTCGGCAGTGAAGACGATATCAGCACCCCGCTGAATACAGAAAACACGATGATGCCTGTTTTACTCTCTTTCTTCCGTCCGATTATGGAAAACGGCGAAGTCCTTATTCAATGGACAACGGAAGCCGAACTCGACAACGCAGGATTTCATATCCTACGCAGTGAAACACGCAATGGACACTTCAAACGCATCAACACCCAGTTAATCCAAGGTGCCGGTTCAACAGCTGAACGACAGACTTATGAATGGATAGATACAACCGCAAAACCGGGAGTCGTCTATTACTATCAAATAGAAGATGTCTCTTTTTCAGGTGAACGGTACAGACTGGCAACAACGAAACTAAAAGGATTAGTGTCTGCCAAAAACAAACTCACAACGCAATGGGGAGCGTTAAAACGGCAAGATTAGTCGCTTGCCGAGAGCAGTTTGAATATTAAATTTGCAGGTGGTACGTTGAATGACAGGCGGGAAGATCCCGCCCCTAAAGGTTTGACACCTGCAGAAAAATCGGAAAATTGATAACTCATTATTTAATATCCTACATTCCGCACTTTAAATTTGCATTTTTCGATATTATTTGATGAACCCTTGTGTAGTCTATGTTTAGCAAACATTTTCATATTATGGTAGAATATGGAATTAATTGTACAATCAACAACGGTGCAATTAGGAAATCGCACCTACACTCATGCAGCATACTATACTAACTCAAACTGCTACCTATGTAGCATAATCTGCTAGATTGTGCTACAAGAACGCAAAGTGAACTTCAGAATTAATGAAACCATCCAGCGTAGGGGCGAGGTCACCTCGCCCCTACGCTGGATGGTTTGCGTAAATGGTGAAAATGCCTCATTAATTATTGACTTTACTATATATAAACTATAGGATGGTAATTTCATTTCGTTTTTCAAAACATATCTTAGTGCCATTGGTCCATACGGATTTTAAACAAAAGTCAATTTTCATCGTCTAAAAAAGCAATGACAATTAAAGCGTATAGGAGGAAGTAGTTTGCACTATTTTAAACCGATTATTAATCGGATATTTTTCTTTTTATTATTGGTTTTCACCCCAATGATTGCAAATGCAGATGATTGGTCAAGTTGGCGAGGTCCCAAGCAGAACGGTACATCTGCTGAAACAAGTTTAATCTCAACGTGGTCATTAGAAGGTGAAAACATACTTTGGCAGAAAGATTTTATAGGTCGTTCCACACCTATAGTTCTCAACGACAGAGTTTACGTCATCGGTCGAATTGGTAAAGATATCACAGAGCAAGAACGGATCGCATGCTTTGATGTCAAAACTGGTGATATGTTGTGGGATCATAAGTTCAATGTTTTTCATACGACAATTACATTTAATCGTGTAGGTTGGACAAATCCAACTGGAGATCCAGAAACAGGTCATATCTATGTGCACGGGGTTCAAGGACTCTTCTTCTGTTTCAACAAAGATGGTGATATTCTTTGGTCTCGTTCACTCACAGAGGAATACGGACGTATTTCAGGATACGGTGGACGCGTGCACACACCTATAATTGCGGGTAATCTGGTCGTAATCAGTTACCTGAATGTGAGTTGGGGGACACAAGCAATACCAAGACATCGGTACTATGCTTTTGATAAACGCAATGGAGACCTTGTCTGGGTTTCAACACCCGGGGGACGTCCGCTTGATACTACCTATTCTACACCCGTTGTCGCAGACATCAATGGACAGAAACTTATAATCGGTGGTAACGCTGATGGGAGTATCTACGCAATGAAACAGACAACAGGTGAAATGGTATGGGGTTTCAAACTCAGTAAACGCGGAATCAATACATCTGTCATCGTTGAGGGAACAAAGGTTTATGCTACACATAGTGAGGAGAATTTAGATACAACGAAAATGGGACGGGTCGTCTGTATAGATGCAACTGGGAACGGAGATGTCACCAATACACATGAACTCTGGCATAATGATGGTGTTGGCGTAGGATACGCATCACCTACACTAAAGGATGGACGTCTCTACGTCGTAGATAACTCGGCGAACCTTCACTGTTTCAATACTGATACCGGCGAGTTATATTGGCAATATAGCATCGGTACCGTCGGAAGAGGATCCCCCGTATGGGCTGATGGAAAAATATTCGTAACCGAAGTCAACGGAAAATTTCATATCCTTAAACCCGGTGAAGATAAATGTGAATCCCTAAATGTTCAAGAAATTACTCGCAACGAAGATGAACACTACGTTGAGATATTCGGTTCACCTGCTATTGCTGATGGTAGAATCTTTTTTACGACTGAAGAACGTATTTACTGCATCGGGAGGAAATAGATGAAACAATTTTGCAATTTTCAGAGAATTTTGCACATTGAATCTATACACTGCATACTTTTCGCTGGTGTTCTGTTAAGTTTGGTTCTGATTGGATGTGCAACCAAAGAAATTGAGACATCAAATATGAGTTCAGAACCTGCTGTGGAAATCCTACTCACACCAGCAGAAACAACCACATCTGGTGAACCCGTTGAATTGCAAATTATTGGATTTGATGCGGATGGAATGCAGACAAATGTATACGCAGCACCAGAATTTATCCTTATAGGTTTAATTGGAAGTATGGATAGTCATAAATTTACGCCTGATCCGGTGGCTGGGGCACATGCTGGCACAGTAACTGCAAAGTCTGGAGAACTGAACGCAACTTCACGTATACGTGTTATACCATCTTTGCCTTGGACAGAGGATTTTGAGGATGTGCCGCTTGAGAAAAGTCCGACACACTGGATCGGGGCAACAAATAAGTTTTTCGTTAGAGAAAGTGACATAGCAAGGGATGGTGACAAAGTATTAGTCAAAACACCAGTAACACGGGGGTTGAACCGTTCTAATGTCTACATCGGTCCTTCTAATATGAAAGACTATCAGATTCAGATTGACTTGATGGGAACCAAAGACAAACGACGGCTACCCGATATGGGATTAATCGCTAATCGTTACACTTTGGATATGCAAGGAAGACACCAAAGATTACAGATCCGGTCCTGGGCATCCGATTTACGCATGGCAGAGACAATTGATTTCGCTTGGGAAACTGATGTCTGGTATACAATGAGAATGAAAGTAGAAATAATGACGGATAAGGCACGCATCTATGGTAAAGTCTGGAAAACCGCTGACGCAGAACCTGATGAATGGACAATAATTGCAGAAGATCCGTTGCCAAACAGAGAAGGAAGCCCTGGAATTTACGGTTATTCTCCCACAATAATCTATTATGACAATTTAAAGGTATGGTGATTTATGCCAAGTATACGAATTTTTGAACGCACGGGCGATGCTAAAGACATCGCTGATTTAAAATGTGTAACCATTCAGAATTATAGCAAAATTCATGATGGAAAGAATAAGAAGAGCAATGCTTCAAAACAGGCGACGAATAGCAAAATATATCCCAGCAATTATAAATGGTTGTTGCAATCTGCTGTTAACCTACTCATTTTCTTATTGGGTCTTTTTACGAGTCTCAGGGTAACTGATGTTGCTGCTGAAAAAGAAATATCACTTTGGGGTGATAGTCTAAGCAGAAATATGGTCTCAGATGAGAAAAACATTCCAGCAAGTTGGAATATTTCAACAGGAAAAAATATTAAATGGACAGCTGAGCTTGGATCACAAAGTTATGCAGGACCTTTAATTCACGGTGGGAAGATCTTCGTCGGAACAAATAACGAAGCACTAAAAAACGCCAAACTGACAGGCGACCGTGGGAACATTATGGCATTCAGAGAATCCGATGGAAAATTTCTATGGCAGATCACACATACAAAACTCACTTCAGGACGCGTAAACGACTGGCCCCTTCAGGGAATCTGTTCTACGCCTTACATTGAAGGAGACCGTTTATACTATGTATCAAACCGATGTGAAGTCGTCTGTATAGATACCGAAGGATTCCTTGACGATGAAAATGATGGTCCTTATACAGGCGAAACAGAAACCAGCAAAATTGATGGAGACATCATCTGGATTTACGATATGATGGATGAATTAGATGTGTTTCCACATAATCTTGCAACTTGTTCACCGCTTGCAGTCGGAGATTTACTATTCTTAGAGACAAGTAACGGGGTTGATGAAGGACATATCCATATCCCATCCCCAGATGCACCAAGTTTCATTGCACTAAATAAACACACTGGAGAACTCGTTTGGGAAGATGTATCGCCAGGAGAGAATATACTACACGGACAGTGGTCTAATCCTGCTTATGGTGTCATAAATGGTATACCACAGGTAATTATCCCAGGTGGTGACGGTTGGGTATATTCCTTTGAACCTGCGACGGGAGAGATAATATGGAAGTTTGACTGTAACCCAAAAGACTCTGAATGGGAACTTGGCGGTCGTGGAACACGGAACAACATCATCTCTACGCCAGTCATTTACGAAGAAAAAGTCTTTATTGCCGTTGGACAAGACCCTGAACACGGAGAAGGCGTAGGACATCTCTGGTGTATAGACGCAACGATAATAGGTGGTGAAACCACCTCACGTGCTGCTGTTTGGCACTTTGGTAACGAACAATTCAATCGCACAATGTCTACGGTTGCTATCCATGATGGGCTTCTTTACATCTCTGACCTGAGCGGTTTTCTTTACTGTTTAGACGTAAAGACAGGTGACCTATTTTGGAAGCATGACACTTATGCAGCAATATGGGGTTCTCCTTATGTCGTTGATGGTAAGGTGTACCTCGGTGATGAAGATGGGGATGTCGTGATTTTGAAGACCGGTAAGACCAAAGAGGTACTGTTTGAAACGAATATGGAGAGTGCTGTCTATACCACGCCAGTAGCGAAGGACGGTGTGCTTTACATCGTAACACGGAACAGATTAATTGCAATAGCAGAATGAGGTTGATGAATAGGTTCACTTAACACCCATTAGTGTTCTTACGAGACACCCGCCGTCTGCGGGGATATGGGGGAAACTCGCCACAGCGGAGGTTATTTCACATGGCTTATAGCAACTTTACTTTACCAACTGCACGGGCAGCATTTCAACTCCAAGAGGTTGATACCGCTGGACTTTTTGCTTGTATAGAACCCATGGTGCCAAGTGATGTACTCACTACTATTTTGGAGCGAAAAATACCGTTAGCTACGGCTATTGGAACAGAGAAAGCGAAATCAGAAATGATTGTCGCAGATGTACTCGTTGAACTTCGCGAGCAATTAAAACATAAGATTAGTCTTTTTTCAGGTATCGATTTCAACGTTGATGAGGAGAGTGGACTGACCGGGGTTTGTGACTTTGTGATAAGTCTTTCACCAGTACAATTCAATTTGGAGGCACCGATTGTTATTCTCGTTGAGGCAAAGAACGATAATCTTGAAGTCGGACTCGGGCAGTGTGTAGCCGAGATGGTTGCCGCACAACGATTTAATGCCGAAAAGGGAAATGACATCCCTATCGTATATGGCGCGACTACCTCAGGCACAGAATGGCGTTTTTTTAAATTGGAGGGACAAACACTTCACATAGATATGACTCTCTACCAAATTGAACGGTGTGACAAAGTCCTCGGTATCCTTGCAAGCATGGCAAAACAGGAAGCATGAACGTTTTTTCAAAAACCAACAAACGGCGTAAATAGAGTATAGGATAAAAATGCACATTTCTCATCAAAACCTCTCACAAAAAATTACAGATGCCCGAACTGTCCTTGATGCACACGTGCGGGACATCGTCAATTGGCACTTCAGTCCAAAAACAGGATGTCCATTCTGGTTAAAGTATGCTAAAAACTTAGACTTTGATCCAAGAAAAGAGATTCACGGATATGCTGATCTGAAACTGATCGGACACTTTGAAGACGAATGGTTACGTGGGGGACCTGTCCGAAAATGGGTGCCGAAAGCATACTCAGACCAACCTGTATATGTTTTTGAAACAGGCGGCTCAACAGGGATACCAAAAACCCGTATCAGTGTCCGTGACTTCCAGATCGACTATGAGGTGTTCAGCAAAACCCTTTCTGATGAAGGTTTTCCACCGGGTAGTGATTGGTTAATGTTAGGACCAACTGGACCTCGCAGATTACGACTTGCCGTTGAACATCTTGCACAACATAGAGACGGTATCTGTTTTCTCGTCGATCTGGATCCACGTTGGGTCAATCAACTTGTCAAATATGGCAAGCACCAAGAATTGGACGAATACAAGTCTCATGTCATCTCCCAAGCACTCAATGTTCTTAAAGCACACGATAACGTGCAGTGTCTATTCACAACACCGAAACTGCTTGAGGCTTTGTGTGCCAAGATTTCTCTTCTGAAAGTTGGTATCAAAGGTATCTTCTGTGGGGGGACAGAGATGGATGCCCAATTCCATCGCTTTGCACGTGAAGAGTTAGTACCCGGTATAGATTTTGTGCCGACCTACGGTAATACACTTATGGGTTTAGCTACATGCAAACCTTTCGATTCTGATGATAACTACACAATAGTGTACTATCCACCACAACCGCGTGCTGTGATTGAGTTAGTTAATCCGAATAATCCTGATGAACCGGTAGATTACGGAGAAACCGGACGTGTTATGTTGACGACATTGACAAAAGAATTCTTTGTCCCGCGTTTCCTTGAACGAGACGAGGCAGAACGTGCCAGACCGATTCCAGCGTATCCTTGGGACGGTGTTGAAAACCTTCGCCTTCTTACAGAACTACAAGAGAGTGTTGTCGTAGGTGTCTATTAAACAGGAATCTATATATGACAGCATAAATCGAAAAAGTCTTCCGTTCACCCTATTCCGTGCCGAACGATTTGCAAGTTACGGACAATGGTTTATGGATTGTTGATCAGATTACCGACAGAGTTGCGTTGGTTGAGATAACTTGCGACCCAGATTATCAAGTTCCTAAACTCATCCGTGACATTCCAAGTGATTCCTCTAATACAAGTGGGATGGCTTATGGTGAAGGCGAGCTATGGAGACAACTTCCTCTACTGTGATGCGTCACCAGGTTGGGTAGCAAAGATATCATCATGAATAACGGACATCAAACACAAAACCGCTAAGAAATCTATGATACACATACCAATTCTTCGTGCTGGACGAACCTATAGAAGCTTAAAAACCGTAACCGTTCCCCATATCAGAACAAGTGAACCTTTTGTAGAGGTAAGCCAAGCCAATATAGGTTTAATAGCAAAAGACCTACGCGATCTCTCTATTCACAAACAAACGTTATCTCAATATACTGTAGAAGAATTGATAGCGATGTGCCATGAAGCAGCACACCTATTCACAACTGCTGATCTACCGCTTGATATAGGGGCACAATCACCTATAGATTATATCGAACAAGTTTCAGGAACAACTGGCTTACCGGAAACGCTCTGCCGTGATAATATGGCAAAGATAGAAGGGATGTTAGAGAATATTGGCACCGTGTTAGACGGTCTGACGCGGGGGTTGGACCTGCGTATTCTTGATTCAGGTTGGGGAATACAAAATGATCGCACGCTGAGTTATGTCTGTGAGACAGATTCGCTCGGTGCAGTGCTACCGAGTAATTCTCCAGGTGTCCACTCTCTTTGGATTCCTGCTGTTCCCTTAAAAGTGCCGCTTGTCTTGAAGCCGGGGCGTGAAGAACCTTGGACACCGTATCGGATATCCCAGGCATTTATGGAAGCTGGTGTACCACCAGAGGCATTTAGTTTCTATCCTACCGATTATCCCGGCGCAAATGAGATTCTGTTCCGCTGTGGCAGATCCATGCTGTTTGGTGGTGGTGCAACTGTCGATCCGTGGTTGAATGATCCCCGTGTAGAGATTCACGGACCGGGTCGGAGCAAAATACTCATTCATAAGGAAGAAGATGAAAACTGGCATGATTATCTTGACTTAATGGTTGAGTCGGTATCGAAGAACGGGGGTCGGTCCTGTATCAACGCATCTGGAGTCTGGACAACATCACACGGTAGAGCGATTGCAGAAGCACTATCAGATCGTCTATCAAAAATTGAACCTAAACCCCTTGACCATCCTGAAGCTGGAATCGCAGCATGGGCAAATCCGAAAGCAGCACACAGCATTTCTTCAAACATTGACCAACAACTAAAGCAAAGTGGTGCGATAGAATTAACAACCGGTGATCGCGTGACGGAATTAGATGGATGCACGTTCCTTAGACCAACGGTTATATGGTGTGAAGATCCTGAACACCCGTTGGCAAATACCGAATTTCCGTTCCCTTATGTAAGCGTGGCAGAAGTTCACTATAGTAAATTAGCAGATTCAATAGACACAACCCTTGTCGCCACAGTCCTATCCGAAGACGAAGAATTAATACAAAGACTATCAGCAACACCGCTTGTTGATCGGTTGAATATTGGGGCAATTCCAACAAACGGAATCTCATGGGACAGTCCGCATGAAGGTAACCTATTTGAACATCTATATCGACAACGCGCTTTTCAACGTAGTGAGATGTAATGTGAACAGGCTGAGTGATTGGTTATGCAACGCATGTGATGGGGACTATCAGAACGGCACTCCACAGGCACATTTAGCTGAAATACCGCAATCTACTAAGTGATATTTATGCATGAATTCATTTGATACTGATTCGGCACAACGTGTCATCTTTGATAATAACACTATTGAGAAACTTGCTGAATATGTTGATGCACTTGGTGGGAGTCGTGTCCTAATAGTAACTGATCAAGGAATTAAGGAAGCGGGGATTCTGAATAGAGTTCAGACTGTACTGGATAGTGAGAAGATAACCTATTATGTCTTTAGTGATGTCCATTCAAACCCAACGACCAAACATGTGGATGCAGCAGTACATTACGCTAAAACCTATGCACCGATAGACCTTATAATAGGACTTGGCGGAGGGAGTGCAATGGATACTGCAAAAGGTGTGAATTTCCTACTAACGAACGGCGGAAAAATGGAAGACTATTGGGGAACAAACAGAGCAACAAAACCTATGCTGCCATCTATCGGAATCCCTACAACCATCGGCACTGGAAGTGAGGCGCAATCCTACGCACTCATCTCACAGGAAGGGACACACATCAAGATGGCTTGCGGCGATAAAAAAGCTAAATTTAAAACGGTAGTATTAGACCCGACACTAACTATATCTTTACCGAGAGAAGTAGCAGCAATAACGGGAATTGATGCAATCGCGCATGCAGTTGAAAGTTATGTTTGCACAAGACGCAACACAAGGTCACAGATATTTTCATCACACGCTTGGCATCTTCTTAATGAACACTATGAATCAGCACTTGAAAAGCAGAACAGCAAGGCACGAGGAAAGATGTTATTTGGTGCATATCTGGCAGGTCTGGCAATAGAACATTCCATGCTCGGTGCAGCACACGCGTGTGCAAACCCATTAACAGCAAGATACGGAATCACACACGGAATCGCTGTAGCTTTGATGTTAACACACGTAATTAGATTCAATATAGAGACCGTTGAAGAACTTTACAGCGAAATCTACCCTGCTAAAACTATAATAGGCAGAATCGAACATCTAAAGAAAATTGGAGAATTACCGAACACGCTACAGGAATGTCATGTCAAAAACAGTGTAGATTCTAACGACATACGGACTTTAGCAAATGATGCCGCACAGCAGTGGACTGCTCAGTTTAACCCGCGTCCTTTACAAATCCACGATTATATAGAACTCTATAAGAAAATTTTTTAGATATCAAATCAAGACTATGAAACCAAGACTATGAAAAAATATAAAAAAGCAAAGATTAACTTACTAATATCTGTTCTAGCTATCTTTATTGTCCAATATACTTATGCTAATTGGACAATTTTCCGCGGAAATCCACAACTGACAGGGGTCGCAAACTCACAACTTCCTGAAAAACTGGAATTACTCTGGACTTTTAAAGCAGGGGACATGATTGAGTCCACTGCTGCAATTGTTGATAATGTTGTGTATCTGGGATCGTTAGATGGTGTTCTCTATGTGATTGAGGCAAAAAGCGGAAAAAGCATGTGGACGTATAATACAGAATCATCTATCAAATCTTCACCGTCCTATCAGAATGGTGTCATCTATTTTGGGGATGGAGATGGAATTTTTCATGCTGTGGATATAGCAACGAGAAAACAGAGATGGCAGTTTAAGGCTGAAGGGGAGATAATCTCTTCAGCAAACTTTTTGAATGATAAGGTCCTATTCGGTTCCTATGATGGATTCCTATACTGTCTCAACAGTAATAGCGGCGATCTGATATGGAAATACGAAACTGAAGGTTATGTTCATGGAACGCCTGCTGTCTGGTCACAGTCTGATGATGGGACGAATAGCGAACAAAATTATGTAATTGTTACGGGTTGCGATAGTTATCTACGCGTGATTAACATTCATGATGGCACACAGTCTCAGCAAGTTAACTTGGGTGCTTATGTCGGAGCAAGTCCAGCGATATCTAACTTGACTAATTTTAATGTTGGAGCAGATACACCATCTGCCGTTGGTAATAATTCATGGAGAGCATTCTGTGGTACGTATGGAAATGAGGTATTAGGTGTTGATCTGACATCCGGGAAAATCGTATGGCAGTATGAAAACCCTGATCGTCAACTACCGTTTTTTTCGTCTGCAGCCATAACTAAAAACATCGTTGTCATTGGTGGAAGAGATAAGATGGTGCATGCACTGTCCCCTGACAAAGGCGAAAAAATATGGACCTTCACTGCGAAATCACGAATTGAATCATCACCTGTCATCGTAGGAAACCGTGTATTTTTTGGTACGACTCGCGGCGTTTTTATCGGTTTGGATATTGCCAACGGAGAGAAAGTGTGGGAATTTGAAGCCGCTTCTTCTATCGTCGCGTCCCCGAGTGTTGCTGATGGCAAAATATATATCGGAACAGAAGATGGTATTCTCTACTGCTTCGGTGAGAAATAGCGAAAATAATGGTACCGTTGAACTCCTTTTTTATTTTTGATTTCACAAAACTTGAACTTTTTTGTATTTTCCTGAAGAAGCATCAGCACACCGCTTACTCGCTAAGGCATCACGTTCAACCCGGATGGTAAATTTCTCGGCAGTAGAAGTAACATGATAGAGAAATATCCAAACCAGTGGTTGTTCATCATTTTAGGCGGCAACTGCGTTATGTTAGTATGCACGTGCGAAAATCGTGATCTCATCCGCTTCTGTGCCGCAGACAATACACGTCCCACCAGCAGCAGGTTGCTCTATCGGTATACATCGGATAGTTGCTTGTGTCTCTTCTTTGACCTTATCTTCACATTCAGCATTGCCACACCACCATGCACGTGCAAACCCGTTTTCAATAATCCCCTTGAATTCATCATAGTCTTTAGGTTCAAAAGTGTTTGCATCACGAAATTCGGTTGCGCGCTTTAACATGTCCGACTGAATCGTCTCAAGCATTTGTGTTGCGGTTTCTGCTACATCAGGAATCGGGATGAACGATTTGCCCTCTTTTCCGGGTATATCTCGTCTTGCAAAGACAACCTGTTCGTTTTCAATGTCGCGTGGACCGATCTCAAGACGCAAAGGCACACCTTTGAGTTCCCATTCGTTAAACCGCCATCCGGGTGAATACTCATATCGGTCATCGACATGGTATCGGATATCCCCCAAGGTTCCACAGATAAGATCAACGGTTTCTGTGACAACCTGTTTCGCATCCTCGTTGTTTTTAGGTATAATTGGTACAATTACAAGCTGCGTGGGAGCAAGCCGTGGGGGTAGGACTAAACCTTGATCGTCTCCGTGTGCCATGATAATCGCACCAATCATGCGCGTGCTAACACCCCAACTGGTTGTCCAGCAGTGTTGTTGTTTCTGGTTTGCGTCAAGATATTGTATATCAAAGACTTTGGCGAAGTTCTGTCCGAGGTCATGTGAAGTACCTGCTTGAAGCGCGCGTTTATCACCCATCATCGCCTCAATCGTATAGGAGGTTAAGGCACCGGGGAACTTTTCACTATCACTTTTGCGACCAAGAATGACCGGTATCGCTGCTTCGTTGACTGCAAAATCGGTATAGATGTCAAGTATACGGAGCGTTTCCTCCTCAGATTCTTCATGTGTCGCATGTGCGGTATGTCCCTCTTGCCAGAAAAACTCCGTCGTTCGAAGGAAAAGACGGGGACGTAATTCCCATCGCACCACGTTTCCCCACTGATTGATAAGTACAGGTAGATCTCGATAAGATTGTATCCACTGACTATACATATAACCGATGATGGTTTCGGATGTTGGACGGATGACAAGCGGTTCTTCCAATTCTTTTCCACCACCATGTGTTACGACTGCCAGTTCAGGTTTGAAACCTTCTACGTGCTCCGCTTCTTTCTCAATGAAACTCATCGGAATGAAAAGCGGGAATGCAGCGTTCTGGTGTCCTGTGGCTTTGAAGCGGATATCCATCTGTTCCTTCACGTTTTCCCAGAGTGCGTAACCGTAAGGACGCACAACCATGCACCCACGCACGGGGGCATAGTCTGCCATCTCTGCCCGTCGGATGACCTGCGTATACCATTTTGAGTAGTCTTCACTACGAGGTGTAATTTTATCAAACATAATTTAGTTCTCAGCTTATTGATAGCTAGTACCGTATCAAGCCTTCTTCTGTAGGTCGGGTAGAGCGAAGCGAAACCCGACATGTATTGATTAAGGCTATCCTGTCGGGTTTCGCTTCGCTCTACCCGACCTACAAATGGCACTTGACAAAGCACTATGTTTCTTTAAGTATTACTTCGATTAGGATTTGTCAGTTAATACAGTAATTCCAGGCAAAGACTTTCCTTCTAAAAACTCCAATGATGCGCCGCCACCAGTGGAAACGTGTGTAATTCTATCAACAACACCAGCTTGTTGTATCGCTGCAACGCAATCACCTCCCCCGATAATGCTAACAGAATCGGAGGCTGCAATTTGCTGTGCAATGGTTACTGTACCGTTAGCAAATTTTCCAAACTCATAGACACCTAAAGGACCGTTCCATACGACCGTTTTCGCATTGGTGATTCGTTCACCAAATACTGTGACAGTTTTAGGACCGATATCCAATCCTTGCCATCTATCAGGGATGCTGACTTCGTCAACAACTTTAGATTCGGTTTCAGGTTCAAATGTTTTTCCAACGACGTGGTCTGCTGGTAAAACAACGGTATCTGAAAATCCACGCTTTTTGATTAACGATGCTGCTACGTCAAGTTTTTCTGTTTCAACAAGCGAATTGCCAACTGAAACACCCATTGCAGCGAGGAATGTGTAAGCCATACCACCACCGATCAATAGACTATCAACTTTACCTAATAGATTCTCAATCAGGGTGATTTTGTCAGATATCTTTGCTCCACCCAGGATTGCTACATAAGGACGTTTGGGATTCTCAAGACTCATACTGAGATAATGCATCTCGCGTGCCATGAGTATACCCGCGACACACGGTGTCAGGAAATGTGTGACACCGTGTGTTGAAGCATGTGCACGATGTGCCGTGCCGAAAGCATCGTTAACAAACACATCTGCAAGTGATGAGAGTTTTTCAGCAAACGCTGGATCGTTGTCTGTTTCTTGTGCATAAAAACGCACGTTCTCCAAAAGAAGAATCTCACCATCATCCAATGACTCAACAGCATTTTCTGCAATTTTACCGATGCAGTCGTTAACATGCGTAACACGTTTTCCAAGTTTGCGACTCAGTGCTATAGCAATTGGTTCAGTAGAAAACGTCTCCCGGTCAGTAGCGGAGCCTACTATAGGTCTACCTAAGTGTGTCATCAGGATAACTTTTGCATTACGGTGAATTAGGTCTAAAAGTGTCGGCAAAGCAGCAGTAATACGGGTTTCATCAGTGATTTTACCGTCTTGGATTGGGACGTTAAAATCCACACGGACGAGAACCCGTTTTCCTGTTACATCAATATCTGCTAATTCAAGTTTTTCCATATTCTTCTACTGTCCTACAAATATGTTACTTTTAACTTGGTACGTGTGAGTAGGAAACTATTCACATTCGATAAAAATAACATAGAACATGCTTTTTTCTGATCGTAAACCTATCAATATTCATTTAGTACCATTTTGAATTATTTGAACCGAACGTATGAAATCTTCTAAGTGTTCAACATCTAATGCTTCCTGGAAAAGCTGTTTTACCTGTTGTAAATCGTCAATAGTCTCAAGCAAGGGTATTAAAACAGGTGTAGTATTCATTTCAAATCGTTTGTCAAGTAGAACCACTATGGCTTCAATTATTCCTTCTTTTGCACCTTGTTGTATTCCCTGCTCCATACCGCGTTCCATACCGCGTTCCATACCGCGTTCAATTATCATTTCATATACTGATGAATTATTCACAATATCCTCCGATAATGTTTCTATTAAGTTTTGACGTTCATGTCTCAAACCACTCATAATCCACAACTCAACCAGCAGTTGATCTCAAATAAAGCACGTAGGAATAGATTGGCAATCCATATTTTTCATAGCATCTGCCGATATAACCAACATTGCGTTGAACCATGTTAGGTTGTCCACAAGTTTACAATGAAATGTATTGCACAGATCAGGATTATCATTGCGTTGAACCATGTTAGGTTGTCCACTATCATCTGTCTGAATTTCGCAATGGATTAAGACGGGTTGTTCATCAATCAGAATCTTTAACAAAATGTCCATCTGTCGTACATCAACATTGGTTAAGTTGGTGTCAACATGTTCAATAAACTCGAATTCCTTGTTCCCCATCAGAAATCGCAGCATATCTTCTGGATAGGTATAAAATGGGTCTTTTGCTACGATGTCAAAACGTTGATGCGGCAAAATAATTTCATCAGATGCGGTTTTCCTTTCACTTTGCGCGTTCAAAATGCCTCTATATGGTGTTTGCAGCAGTTACTGCAAGTTCTGCTGCTTCAGACAATCCTTCAGCCAATTGTAAGTTCAAGTCCGATTCAGCGATTATCAGTTTACCGAGTTCTACATTTGTCCCCTCTAATCGAACCACGAGCGGAACATTGAGTTTGACCTGTTTTGCTGCGTCAACGATACCGGTTGCTATTGTGTCGCATTTCATGATACCACCGAAGATATTTACAAGAACCGCTTTCACATTTTCATCTGCAAGGATAAGTCTAAAGGCGTGTGCAACTGCCTCTACGGATGCACCTCCGCCGACATCAAGAAAGTTCGCTGGTTCACCACCCTTCTGTTTGATAATATCCATCGTTGCCATAGCTAATCCTGCACCGTTGACCATACAGCCGATGTTTCCATCAAGACGGATGTAACTAAGTCCGGACTCACTCGCTTCTAATTCACTTGGGTCTTCTTCGTGTGGATCACGCATTTCGGCAATCTCTGTGTGTCGCCACAGCGAGTTGTCATCAAGATTGACTTTAGAGTCAAGAGCAACGATTTCTAAGTCATCATCCTCACCGATGATTGCCAACGGATTAATTTCAATTAACGAACAATCACATCCGACAAAGGTGTTGTAAAGCGAAATGATCAGCTCAGTGGCATTCGGTATAAGGTGTCGGTAAGTTGGATCCGTAATCAGTCTATATGAAAATTCGCGTGCTTGGAAATCGGTTAACCCGAAAGCAGGATTTATCTGTGTACGGATAATCTTTTCAGGTGTACGTGCAGCGACTTCCTCAATATCCATACCCCCTTCTTCGCTTCCGATTAGGGTGAGTTGAGATGTCTCTCTATCAAGCAATAATGCAAGATAAAACTCCTCTTGTATTTCAGCAGCCTCAACGATGAGAACTTTTCTGACCTGTTTTCCATCGGGTCCGGTTTGAGGTGTCACGAGTTGCATGCCAATCATGTCTGCAGCAAGTTGTTTTGCTTCTTCTATTGAATTCGCGAGCTTTACACCACCACCCTTTCCACGTCCGCCAGCATGTATCTGTGCTTTGATAACGTACTTATCGCTATTAATGACTTTCGCAATTGCTTCTGCTTCTTCAGGTGTTTCGGCAACCTTACCGGGAAGTGTGCTAACACCAAAGGATTCTAATATTTCTTTAGCTTGGTATTCATGTATATTCATCTTTTACGTTGTGAGTGCCAGTCCTTTTAATAGGTAATAATAACTTCAGGTAGAATATCAACATAAGACAGGAAAATATGTTACAGATTATACTATACTTGATTCGTAATTGCAAGTATTTGATGATGACTTACGTTAGAACAGATGAGGGTAGTTCCTGTATCATAGGGATTACATAACTCCGTATTTTAAAACCTTCCAACGTCTCAGTTTCTACACGGGTTTCTGCTGTTTTACGATGATTAAACACCACATAGTATCCTTCTACTGCCTTTTCCAATTTGACGTAGGCTGCAAGTTGTGCTTTCCCGTTCTGATAACGGTTCTCTCCACCCCATAATTTAGTTTCAACGATATACTTTTGGTTATTGTGGAGTATAAGGATGTCCATTCTACCCCGACCTGTTTGCACTTCAAGATACATCGAGCCGCCAGCGATCTGCACGATCTGACTTAGATAGGCAAAGAGGAGATGTTGTCCAACGTATTCTTGAGGTGTTTCTGGCACTTGTAGTATCTTGAAACCTGCACGCGCGATAAAGTCACGAAAGTTATCAAGGAGTGCTTCCATCCGAATATCCCCTTTCGGTGTGAGGTAGTCTCTAAATCCATCATGTGTGTCTTCAAGCAAGTAATCTTGTTCTAATCCGTTTGCAGGGGGTTTAAAAGCTCGCATGATGCAATAGTGATAAATTGGGTTGACAATTTCACACATGCCATCAGCACCCTTAGATATAACACCGTAGGTGGCAAGTTCGCTAATAAGGTCGTTATGCAAGGTAAATTCTACACCTTCATCGTTGGATGCAATCTTCATGAGAAGTTTCTCAAAGTTCCGGTTTTTACGTATATTCGTTACCAAATGACTGATGTTGGTGTTACGTTCTTGAAGAAGACTGATATGTGCTATTGAAAAGTGATCCATGGTAATTGGTTCATTTTTGGGTATATCCATTTCCTCAGTGAGAATCTGTGAGAATCGGTTAACAAGCACGGGTTGACCAGCAGTCTGTTTATGGATTGACGCAATGACTTGTGTTTCAAAAGGTTGTCCAACTTCGTCGGTATATTGTGATAGAAGTTCTTCCGCCTGCTGAAGCGTGAAATTGTTTAGGTTGAACTCATCCTGTATATTGAAAGGCGAAATAGAACGATCATAATTGAGCTGCGTAATGTTCTTAACACCAACTATACCGACACTGTAAGGACAGCGTTCTCTGCCAGACAGGTAGATACTACGGAGCGTATGCAAAAATCCTCTAAGTGCATCTGGGGGAATAGCATCAAATTCGTCAATAATCATGACAAATCGCTGTTTTCCCAATAGATTTCCAAGGTTAAGAAAAAATGTCCGCATTGAAGGATGGTCAACAATCTCAGTATTTTTCAAGAATCTGGTCATATCATCAGAAGGTTTTTTGCCGCGCTTTTCATATACACTTTCAATGTTGGTACGAAGATCATCACAAAGGTATTCATAGAAGGTTGACAAAGAAGTATCTACATAGGGTTCAAAATTAAGTTGTATTGAAAAATAACCGTTTTCTTGACTTTGAAGGACATCAAGTGCCTTTCTGAATAACGTAGTCTTACCTGTCTGGCGCGGTGCAAATAGAACAATGTATCTTCCTTTTTTCAACCGATCAACAAAATCCGAGAGTTCTTCCGTTCGCGCGACAACGTAGTTATCTTCAGGATCAACGGGTCCGCATGTTTCAAACCATCGCATCTCAATATCCTCCTTTAGTCGTTGAAGGAATTATATCCTTTAGTCGTTGAAGGAATTATATCAGATTGTGGCGTGGAAGTCTATAACAAAAGAGACGGGATTCAAAATTCAGAATCGTCTTGCTTAATATGACATGATCGGATATAATACACTTAGCATTAGATCTTCCTTCATTACCGAATGTTAGAAATGAAACAGAGAACGACTCAATATTTCATGTATTGTAAAGTTTATTATTAATGAGACATTGCACCCCTACACTGATGACGAAAACCACCCAGCATAGGAACAAGGACACCTCGCCATCATCCCGTGTTTCATTTAATTCTGAAGTTCACTATATTTACTCAGCGAAGTAAAATGGCAAGTTTTGACACCACCTCTAAGAAACAGATTGAAACAAATCCGCAAGACTTTGTTGATCTCTGCTTCAGATTTGAAGCAATGGATTCAAGGTACTAGAGATCATCACTCCAGAACAACCTACCGTTGAAATGCATCAGGCGGATTCACTTATCAAAGCGATCTACAACGGTCAAGAAGTGCTTGTACATATTGAATTTCAAACGACTGATAGTTATGATCCGGAGATGCCCCAGAGCAATTGAAACACATCGTTTACCGGTCTATTCTAATGTGATTTATCTACGCCCGGATGCTGGCAGAAACGATCTCGGTAAATTTACACAACAGACAGAACATCATAACATCTCAATTGAATATCAAGTCTTGCGGCTGATTGATCTTGATGGTCAACAGGTTCTGGATTCAAGGCTTGTAGGATTGGTCCCTTTGACACTCCTGATGGGGCATAAAGCGGGTATAACAGATGAGGAATGGATTCGACGCTGTGTGCAATGCAAATTGCTGATAGCATTGATGTACCGGACAAGACAGCGTATCTTGGAAGTTTGGCAGTATTTGGAAGTTTAGTTTACGAATCACAAATAATAATGGAAATTATATTGGAGGAAACCATGCAACATGCACCCATCGTAGAATACTTGGCACCGCAAGCTCGTGAACAAGGCAAAGCAGAAGGCATAGTTGAAGCTATCCTCACAGTGTTAGAGGTCAAGTTAGAGTCAGATGTGACTGAAAAACTAAGACCTTTCCTCAGCACCATTGACGATCTGCAACGTCTGGATCATTTACTTCGGGTTGCCACCAAAACATCAGATTTAGATGTGTTTACGCAAGCTCTCTTGAACCTTGAAGATCGATAAACATGTCGTTGCTGGACCCGTTGTGAAGTGTTTCACCATAATTACAATCTTGTTAAAGTTCACAAGCGGAACTTTGTCATAAACATAGCATCGGTTTTGTTCTACTCTCAAAGTGGAAACAACCTCACTCGGCATTGGGTTATTTTACACCTATTGAAAAAATCGATGGTACTTCATAATACGTAAGGTGACAATTATGAAAAGCATGTTACTTGATCAAGCAACAAACAACCATTCTGATCCATCAAAACTTGAATCATCACGACAGAAAATAAAAGAAGCAGTTTATTTTGAGCGGACACTTTACACTAAAGATACATTTTTGCGTTTGGTATGGATGAGAGCAGATAATATTTTAGGTTCTAATTTATATGAGAAGTTAACCCCAGGAGACGAACCTCGCACATTGAAAAACCTTGTAAAAAGGATTAAAAACAACTATCCTTATGGATCACCTCACGAAATATTTGAGGCGTTAGACCGTGAGTTATCCTCGCTTCCGCTTGTTCCCCATGAAAAGTACGAGTATGAAACAAATACATCTATGAATAACAAATGGTTTGAAGGTTGTATCACTATAAATGGGGCTTTTGATCCACGTTTAATAAGAGAGTTATGGGTTACTGACTTAGACAAAAGAGAAAGAAAGCAGTCTCAAGACGGCATATATTACATAGAAGACGGTTGTCATCGAGCTTTAGTCTATGCTCTTAATCTTGATTTTGGTATAGTTGACTATATTCCAATCAAAGTGCGCTGGTGTAAATCTTGGAGTCATATATATCCATGGCGTTAAACTTTACATACCCTTTACACCAACTCGGATAGAATGGCTTACACTAATTTTGCAATCAGAAAACATGCTTGAATATAATTACATGTTATCAAATAGCAAAATTACAATAGATATAACACCTAATAATTATGAGGGTTTTCAGTTTAATAATGATTTCGTCTCAATTCTAAAACGCGAGTCCCCGACAGTCTAAGTTCTCACTCCTAAAATGGCATATACCATTACTTAGCCGAAAACCCTCCTATATTTTACCAAATTCATGCTAAAATATAGAAAGTATTTATACAATCTATACACAATCAGTGATAAAAGGAAAATAAAATAGGAACAATAGAAAAGGTTATCAAGAAAAATCAACACTGTCGTTACTATTCTACGTTGTTGAAATTAAAGAAGAACTTTTCAGACGGGTGTTGAAGCACACCTTAGATAAATATGAGTCAAACACATTTAGATCTAAAAGATAGGGTCAACTTAGGTAGTTATTATACTCCCCATCAATTTGTGGAATTGGCATGGGACTTGATAGATTCTTATATTGATCCACAGACTACTATAATAGACACTGCCTGTGGGTACGGTGATTTTCTGTTAAATAAAGGACAATCGCTGACAATTGGATGTGATGTAGATGAAACTGCCTTAGAGATAGCGAAAAAAACAAAGAATAAAGCACACTTCTTTCATAAGAACTCCCTAAGTGACGTTTCCAGAGAAACATTCAGTATTCCTGAACAATCACAAACATTGATAGTTGTAGGAAACCCACCTTATAATGATAGAACTTCGCTCATCCGCCAAAAGATCAAAAATGTTGATATTAACGTTGATGAGGACTTGGATAGTCGAGATTTAGGCATTTCATTTCTTCGTTCCTATAATAAACTTGAAGCAGACTTTGTATGTGTTTTGCATCCTTTATCCTATTTGATTAAACCAACCAATTTCAAACAATTAAAGGAGTTTGCTGCAAATTATGAACTAAAAGAAGGGATACTGATTAGTAGTTCTGATTTTCCTGAATCGTCTAAATTCACTCCTTTTCCTATTGTCATTGCATTGTATCAGCGTAGCAACTGGGGAATGGTATACGATTTCATTCGGTCTTTTCCATTTCGGATAGTGAACGGCCCTATTTTCTATCTTAATAGTTTAGATTATATCACAAATTATATTCGCAAATATCCAAGTAAGAGACATCCACCGATAAATGATGATACCTTATTGTTTTGGACAATGAGAGATATTAATGCATTAAAAAGGAATCGGACTTTTGTTAATAACTACAGTTATAATGCTATTGTAATTGACAAGAATAAGTTGGATTACTATGTTTATGTGGACGTGTTTAAAAGGAACCTACACAAGCTTCCTTTCTATTTTGGTAACTGTGATATTCCCATAGATGATAAACTTTTCAATGAGTATAAACACTATTTCATCACTGACGCAATTAAATATCATCCATACCTTGGAAAGCACTATCAGTCAGGTCTGATAGAAAAGAAACAGACAGATTCTAAATTGGATATATATTTCAAAAAACTTTTAGGAGAACACCATGTTTAAAGAAATTAGTCGTTTTGGGATCTCGTAAAATCGCTATAAACCCTTATGTAAACTTCGAGATATATAGATAATATATGATTATTTAGTTCTATCTTTTTTGGGGATAAAGGATATATATCATAACTGTCACTCAAGCTATCCAAATCTTCTATCTGCTTTTTTATGCTTTCAAACGTTTCCTGATCCAAAAGTCCCATATTGTTGATTATACACTTAATCTCTGCACAAGTTTTCTTCGAAACTTTACGCGAAGCTGCACGTAATGCTGGATTCATCTGCATAATCTCTGTATAAGTTTTATCCCAAATCCATGGTGTGTGTATTCTAAAGAACGCTTGCTGGCATGCTTTGTCACATTCTGGGCATTTGACAAACTCTACCAAATTGCTATCAAGTAATTCAACTTTGTCTCGTATGCCTTCATGCACGTCAATAATAGACTGAGCATCTATTTCTAAACGGAATTAGTCGTTTTGGGATTAAGTAAAATCGCTATAAACATAGATGGAGACTGAATTTATCGCTTGTTTTAATTGCTAATTCATGATACAATATATAGATAAGTATTAGGGGGCTACAAACCCCCTAATGAACACTAAAAAGCGAGTTGCTTTTTCTGATGTTCGTCTTATTTGATTATTGTATCAGAAATTCATCAGAAAAATCAACTCCTAAAGAGGAGTACCTGATGAATTTAGTAAAAATCACGGAGAGATTCCCTGACCAAGAGAGTTGTATTGACCATCTTGAGGAAATACGTTGGGGTAATAAACCCCGTTGTCCGAAATGTGAGGGTCCGAACCTGAAACGCAAAAAAGAGAACGGCATAGGTAGAATAGGACGGTGGCATTGTTCTGATTGTGGTGCATCATCCAAGGTTACCAGCGGGACACTCTTTGCTGGAACAAAAATACCGCTACAAAAGTGGTTTTTAGCGATCTCATTGATGGCAAACGCAAAGAAAGGTATCTCATCTTGTCAGTTGGCGAGAGATTTAGGATTGAAACAAAAGGCTGCATGGTCTATAATGATGAAGATACGAACTGAAATGGCAAAGAAGTCTTCTCTTTTGTCGGGAATCGTTGAAGCTGATGAAACTTATGTCGGTGGTAGAGACAAGAAAGACTATGACCGAACAGTAGATGAACCTCGCAAGCGTGGTCGCGGAACAATGAAAGACGCTGTTATCGGTGCAGTTTCAAGAACTGGACATGTAATTGCTCAATTGATACCTGATATCACTGGAGAAACAATTGCTAACTTCATTCGTGATAACGTAGATACAGAGAATTCCAAACTCTATACCGACCAGTTTACAGGATACAACACCATCGGTAAAGAGATGGAACACGAGACGTTGAACCGAAGTAAAAAGTGGGAGAAAGGTGGCATGCATACCAATACGATTGAAGGATTCTGGTCTTTCATCAAGCGTGCATGGTATGGAACACACCACCACTACTCAACAAGATACACGCCACTGTATCTCGCAGAGGCGTGCTACAAGTATAACTATAGGAACATTGACATTTTCAATAAGTTTGTCAATGATAGTATAAGATGAATATCCCAAAACGACTAAGTCCGTTAAAGAATTAATCTACGGATAGGGTATATCAGAGGAATCTGGTTCAACATATAATAGGCGTTTGCAGCTGGTACAATGTACTAATTTTTCATATTTCTGTGCTTCTTTTAAGTTTTGCGGTTGTATTGTGAGGCGGCAACTGCCGCAAGTCCCATTTCTTCCTAATGCAACAAAGTCTGATCTTCTTTTTTCCATCCATCGTTGATACTGTGTTGAGAGGTTTTTTTCAATTTTCGGAAAATATTCTTTCCGCTGTTCTATTTTCTGGTCAATGTTTGCTTTTAGTTTTTTCTGTTCTTCACGATATTCTTTAGTTTTCTCAGCAGTTTTCTGGTCTTCGCTGGCAGCCTTGTATTCGAGCTCTGTCAATTCATCTTGATATTGGTCAACCGTTTCCATTAATTCCAATATTTCTTCTTCGGTTTCACCATCTTGTTCATCAAGGAATTCTATCTGATTTTCAAGTGCGGCATACTCTCTGTTGGTAGTTACTGTGCGTTGTTCATTCCTATATTTTTCTTTTTGTTCTTCATTCTTTTTCAGTTTTGCGTTGAGTGATCGCAAATTTTTTTCAGTTTCACCGAGTTCTTCGGTTTTTGCTGTAATTTCAACTTTGTATTTCGTAACACCTGCTTCTAGCTGTGCAATCTGTTTTGGAATTGTTTGTAATTGCTTGTGGAAAGATAATAATTCACGATCATGTTCTTGTAGTTCATACAACCAAGCGAGCTGCTGTTGTAAAGATTCGTTAACCATTGATTCTATGCCTCCTTTTCAACGAGGAATGCAAAAAAGATACCTAATTGATATAGAAAGAAAAGTGGAATTGCCATGAGAAGCATTGATGCAGGATCGGCAGGTGTCAAGATTGCAGAAAGAACTGCAATACCTAATAGTGCATGCCGCTGTTTTCCTCGAAAACCGCGCGAGTCAGTTATGCCGATTCGTGCAAGAAATGCCATCACAATCGGTAGTTCAAAGGCTACACCGAACCCTAAGACCAAAACTGTTACAAAACCGATATATGTTTTAAAGTCCCAGAGGTTTCTGATTTCTGGAAAAAGATCTGCTGCGAAATGTAACACCACTGGTACTACAATTAAATGGGCGAAAACCGCACCGAGAATGAAGAAAAATAAGATTGTAAAGAAAAGCGGTAATGCCAATCGTCGTTCAGACTTCTTTAATGCAGGAATAATAAACATCCATACTTGGTATAATATGACAGGGATTGATATTATTACACCTGTTGTGATACCTAATATTAGATATGACATAATGTTTGCAAGAGGATCTGTGAAAACAAGCTCTGCCTCTACATTGGAACTGCTAGTTTTGAGTGTAAGCGCAATGAAACCTGGTATAGAACCATCTTCACCTGCAACCGTTTCAATTGCATTTCCGATCATGTTGGCGATAGGACTGTTCAATGGAAACTCAAGAACATATCTTATGGGACCGGTAAACAAGAGACCAATGAATGAAAAAACTCCCAAGGAAATTAGACATATTATGATACGCCTGCGGAGTTCTTCAAGATGCTCCCAAAAGGTCATTGCAACATCATTCGATTCCATCTTACTGTGTGCTCTCGGAGTTATGTAGATTTTGGTGGCTTAATGTTCTTATCTAGATCGATATCAATGTCATCAGTGACTTTTGTTATCTCATCTTGAATTTCGTTGCCGACATTTTTAAATTCACGGATTGCTTTACCGATTGATTTCCCCATTTCGGGTAGTCTTTTTGGTCCAAAAACGACCAATGCAAGCACAAGGATTGCAAGTATTTCCATAGGACCTAACATCTGCTTATTCCTCCTTCGACAAAATACACATATTGCCTACTATAAGAAGTATATCATAGATAAAGGTCTATTGACAAGAAAATTTATGACATCCAATAACATCCGCATCAATGACTTCTGACAGAAAACGTTCGCATGGTACCCGGTAGTAGTTTTCAACTACTTCAAGTTTTACATTGTTGGCTTAGGCACATTCAATCATCAGATCAACAATAGGAAGGCTTAGTGTGATAGGTGTTTTGCAAAGGATATGTATACCTGCATCAGCTATGAAGCAGGCAATTGCATGGTGTGTGAAACTGGGTACTGTAATGCCTACAACATCCAGATACTCCTTCTCCATGAGGTCACGGACGTTTGTGTATGGATTTGCGCTGATTGCTTCGTGAATTTTGTCGATGTTGCTTCTTCCATATCACAGATTGCTACGAGATTGAAGGCATCTTTGAGTTTTACAATCACAGAAAGATGTGTGCCATCCCCACGTTTCCCGCACCAATTAATGCTATATTAAGTTTTGACATTTATATCTCCTTAACTTACAATGTATGTGTACAATCCATTATGAAGACATAACATAAGAAATGTTTACAGTACTCCTAAGAGACCTTTGCATTTATACAAATTCACGTAGATACCGAATAGTTCAGCTAACAGTTCTATGTTGTCTTGTACTCTGTTTCTTCCTAAGTACTTTGACGTTTTATGCACAAGGCATAGAAAAACAATCTTTCGGTATGTTCTTTGATGTTGGTAAACGTGTCTATTCAGTTCTCACTGTATGCCTTTACATTACACAATTGTTGATCCCTAAACATGCTATTGAATCGGTTAATTTAGAACGACACCTTTATTCGTCTAAATACATTGCTGATCAGAATAGTGACAATGCTGCTTTATTAGCGTTAACACCTCTACCTTTTTGGAAGATAATTCTTGGCAAAATCACGTCAGTTGCTATATGGTGGCTTTTAGGTGCTTTCTTAACAACACCCTTATTTACCCTATCGCTTATTATGGGTGGGTTAGGTGTTTCTCTGATGATGAAGATCGGTATTATACTCATCATAAATGGAACATTTCTTGCTTTGGTAGGTATAACGTCTGCCATAAGGTATCATCCTAAACGCGCATTTTCAATCAGTTATGTGATAATATTGGCTATAAACATTCTTCCTCTGATTCCAATAGCAACGATTGACAGATTCCCGTTCCTTGACATGCTGAGTCCGATGCATGCTATATTGACAGTCTTATCTTCAGGTTGACACGTTACGTGTGCCCCCTTTAAGGTTCCTTGAATTATCTAAACAGATATAGTATACTTCAAATACACTTCCTATCGTTTCCGATGTAATCTATGACATATACGTTGTCCCAAAACGCCACAAAAGATCATGAATCCCACCAGTCTAAACACTTCGGTGTGACCTTTCGTGCTATCCTTATCGGTATAATACTAATCCCACCTAATACCTATTTTATTATGGCAAATCATCTCCGTTACTGGAGTACTTTGCCAACGACAATGTCTCTGATCTACAATGTCGTGATTACATTAACACTGTTAACCGTGTTGAATTTCTTGGTTAGACTCTTCTCTCCACGTTTTGCCTTACGACAAGCAGAACTCCTTACCATTTATGTGATTTTATCGCTATCGTCAGCAATTTCTGGTCACGACATGATGCAAACCGTGATACCCACGATACCTAACGGATTTTGGTTTGCTACACCTGAGAACGAATGGCAACAACTCTTTTGGCGGTATCTACCGAGTTGGATGACGCTGAGTGATGTATCCGTATTACAAGATTTCTATGATGGCGATACAACTTTTTACACAAAAAGGCATCTCTTTGCATGGTGGGGACCAATCTTATGGTGGACACTTTTTCTTTCTGTGTTGATATGGGTGATGATTTGTATAGATCTACTCTTGCGGAAACAGTGGATAGAACGTGAAAGGTTGACATATCCAATTGTTCGGTTACCGATAGAGATAACACATTTAGATGGTAGACTCTTCAAGAGCAAGATGCTATGGATCGGTTTTGCTATTGCAGGAGGTATTGATCTGATTAATGGTATTCATGTGTTCTTTCCCGTATTCCCTGAGATACCGGTTCGCGAATTTAATCTCGGTGCATATTTCACTGAAAAACCGTGGGATGCTATTGGGTGGACACCGATTTATATCCTTTCATTTGGTGTAGGGTTAGCATTCTTGATGCCGTTGGAGATGTCATTTTCTTTGTGGTTTTTCTATCTGTTCTGGAAAGGGGAACGGGTTTTGGGGAGAGCGATGGGCCTGCAGGTTCTGCCAGGATTTCCATACTATGGACCGCAGGGTGTTGGAGCCTATCTTGGGATTGCTTGTTTTGCACTCTATGGTGGTAGGAAACACATTCTTCATGTTTTCAAAAGCATAATTGGGACAGGTAGAACGCAGAGCAAGCATTCAGATTCAGATGGGTCCGTTGCACCTGAGATGAAAGGGACAACGAACTATCGTTGGGTTTTTGCTGGACTTGTTGCGGGGTTACTTTTTCTCTTTATATTCTCAGGTTATGGTGGCATGGCAGTTTGGATGATCGCGTTATATTTTCTGATCTATTACTTACTTGCTTTGGGTATAACCCGAGTACGTGCTGAAGTAGGGCCGCCAACCCATGAGATGTTCGTCGCGAATCCTCGTCAGTTTATATTGGATGCGTTCGGTTCACGACTTATTCCGCCACAGAGTCTAACGATGATGTCACTATACTATGCCTTTAACAGAGGCTATCGTGCACATCCTATGCCGCACACATTGGAAGGCTTTAAGATTGCTGAAGTTGGGAATATGAAAGCGAAAGGTATGGTAATTGCCATGATGTGTGCAGTCTTTTTTGGTATCGTTGCTGCATTCTGGTCATATCTGGTTGTGTCTTATGAGATAGGTGCTAACCCAGGTTTAGGGAAGGGTGGTTATAACAGACTCCGCACGTGGCTATACTATCCGAGTGAGACGAATGTCCCTGCCGTAACATTTATGGGGGTTGGTTTTCTGTTTACAGGATTATTGTGGTGGCTTCGATCTCGTTTTCCAATGTTTCCCTTTCATCCAACAGGTTATGCTGTCGCTAGTAGTATGTGGACATTCGGTTGGCTCTGGTTTTCAGTGTTCATCAGTTGGGCAGCAAAAAACTTGATTTTGCGTTTCGGCGGCATTCGTCTTTATCATCGTGTGATGCCACTATTCTTAGGACTAATATTAGGAGAATTTATGGTTGGTGGTGCATGGGTGATTGTCAGACTCGTTTGGGGTGTGTCTGTCTATTCGTTTTATCGTTGAAAATTAAAAAAATTGTGAAATTAATTTGACAACTGCAGAAAACTTGTGATATAATATAGAGATGATTTGGTTTGACCAAAAAACTAAGTTACAGTTTGTTTTTTATTTTATTGGGGTTTAACATTAACAATGATAAAATGTCAGATGGAATTTTCAAAAATGAATGAACGCACCAGATACCTATCTTGTGGTCAAGGTTTTTGTGCGCGTAATATTCCTGGAGGCTCTTTTAACCATAGGTTAACACCCCCCCCCCCCCCCCGAATTCACATTCGTTAAAATTTCACTTAATAAATTCCTATTTGCAGGATTTAGAAAACTGCAATATATTTGTGCTCGCGTGCTTTGTGTTGACAAAGCGTCTCTGCACATGCTTTTGTTATTGCATTGGGAATGTCCCGATGCTTGTCGCTGCTTGCAGATGGTACAACAGCAAAACTGTCATAACTATAGTAGATTATTAACCTATTCCATGATATAATTTGGAGGTACAAGATGAGACGAGGTAAGAAGTTTAAACTCCGTAAATACATTGGATATTTTATTTTTGGTTTCATCCTTGCAGCATTGGCGTTTGGAAGTATCGGGATAAAATTAGCGCGTCCCGACACCCCGGAACCTGTGCAGTGTGAACCTTCTAATACGGGGATTTGTGAACCATCTCGAATAGAAAATTGCCAACCGTTCTATCATCCAATACTAACGGATTGTGATAGGAATGTGTATTACAAACTATTTAACACGTTGAATGCCACAGAGGTAGAGCCCTCCGGTTGTGAACGATCAAACATCTATCCAGAATGCAATCCTGACAGGATGCCCAAAGATTATATACGGGAATGCTGGAAAGGTGAACCGCCTTGTCCGCTGGACGCAGAGGTAGAGACTTCCGAATATGAACGATCAAACATTAATTCAGAATGCAATCCTGACAGGATGTCCAAAGATTATGTCCGTGAATGCTGGAAAGGTGAACCGCCTTGTCCGCTGGACGCAGCAAATAGTAAGGATAACGACACGATAAGGAGTAAAACTGATGAGAAATAGATTTTACTGGGGGATTGGTGTCCTTTTCATACTGCTTATCATTGGTGCGACGGTGTTTGTGTTAGTCAAAGACCGGTCAGAAATGCGGCAACTTGAAAAAGAGTTGGAAGCACTCCAAAAATGGAAGGAGGATCGGGAGACCCCAGAAGTTTCAAAGGAGGAACACCCCGCACACGGACACTTTCACGAAGATGGAACTTTCCATGTAGGTGAGGACAACGATGAACCAGAAGTGAAATATACCGTGCCTCCTGGTGCTGTTCTTGAACCTGTTTTTCCAAAAATAGATTCCAAAGAGGATCCTGTTGAAGCTGCGTATAAACGGCTTGAGTATATCAAAAACAATCCGTATGCGTGGGGCGGGGTTCACTCCGAGTGTGCAACAGAACTGATAGCCCAACTCATGCCAGTATCTTATCCAACAGACCACGATGAAGGTGAAGAAAGAGAGTTGCTGATTGATGAACTCTGCAAACAAAACGACCCGCGCGCCGCGGAAGTCTTGATCGCCATCATGTGTGATGGAGGGATGATGGGACAGATTATGTTTGATACGTTAGAAGAAATCGGTCCCCCTGCCGTGCCATACATCCTGCCTTATTTGGAACGGGAGGATACGATGGGATCAGCCAAGATTTATATTGGTTTGCCAGTATTTGACTCTCTAAGTCGTATTGGTACGCGGTATCGCGACGATCTTGGCGGCATTCTGGATCACATCATCATCCCAAAGTTTAAAGAAATCGCTGCAGATGAAGATTATAAGCGTTATAATACCCCTGTAGTTATCTATGCCCGTGAAGCCCTTGCGAAACTTCAGAA
The DNA here is from genome assembly GCA_965208245.1 of Candidatus Poribacteria bacterium. GTDB lineage: Bacteria > Poribacteria > WGA-4E > WGA-4E > WGA-3G > MSPOR6. Next base: position 1,788,831 of record OZ242325.1, on the reverse strand, counting down.
ATCTATAAAGGAGTAATTGCCATGAAAAGAAGTTTTTTTGCTTTTTCTGTTTCACTTTTGATTGTTCTGTCGTGTTTTTCGTTTTTCTATTTATTTCCCGTATTAGGCTCGGATTCTACGATGACTATACCTTCTATAAAGTTCAAAGAGTGGCAGGTGGGACGGAGTGATAAAGGGACAGACATCAATAAGGATGAGCACAAATCGTTTATCACGACCACACAGACATCCTGTCATTTTAGGGCATCTGTCGTGTATGCTTCAGAGCCCTCACAGAACACCTCTCCGATTGATCCATCAACTGTGGTTTGGAGTATTACGGGTGCCAGCCATAATATGTCGCTTAATAAAAAGACATTGAAGCATAATTGGTCAGGTTCAACGCCATCACAAATGGCATCTGACACGTCTTTCAATGTTGTTGGGTCGCTTACCGTTCCTGAAGTTGTGGGGACTCGGACGGTGAGGTATCAAAAAAATGGTGTATGGAAAACAAAGAAAGTACCAGATTATAAAAGTTCAACTAGTTGTTCTGCGAATGATAAGAATCGGTCAAAGAGAAAACCTATTCATCGCGGGGGCAAGAAGATGAAGTTCAATATCAAGTTTTCAGCACAGACTGAAGCGAAGCACAAGGTGGAAGTGGTCTTGGTTTTGGAAGCGGATGATTTAGACCAGATACGCCAAGAATATGTTGATTACAATAGAACGATCCCGGGGCGCAGTGATTCTAAATGGACAGCTGAAAACACCTACGATTTTGGACATTACAAAAAGATGATGGACGTTGGGCTTGCAACCAAGATGTCGGATTGGGTAAAGGAAATTAATAAACTGAGAGGTACAGATGATGAAACTGGTGAATTGATCCCTGCGTTTAAGGTGATCGACTTTGTATTGAATAGTGGGTATCGCAATCCGCATCACAACTTTGACCACGCAAACTCTACAGCATTGTTGAGTCCACATATGTATGGCTACGCGTTGGATATTAGTGGTACAAAGAATTCGAACAAGAAAGACCTTGATATTACCGGTGATGGTAAGAACACCGCCACGGACCGGACAGTCATGGCAACGGCAGCCAAACCAAATGCAAGTGCGCGTTATACGTATATTTATACGAATTCTCTGCATGTTCATGCTGACTGGGCACCGAGTGGTTGGGCGTCTCGCAGTAGTACTGCTGCTGCTGCACCGAAGATGTTTACGTTGCCGCAGCAGGGCACTGAGACACCAGTCTCTACAACGCCTGAAACACCAGAAACACCCTCTACTCCAGAAACCGTGATGCATCCGTGTTCGGTTCATGAGACAACGGTATCAGGTGAGCATTCTCGTATCACCCCTCCTTGTGGGGATTCAAGCCATGCGGGATATGCATGTCAAATCAGTCATGATCACAAGACAACGATTTCAGGTTGGAGCGGCACTTTTTATGAATGTCAACCACATACCGACTATCCGTGTGGTCATAGAGACCTGGCTGCAAATGCAGCGTATCATGCCCCGAAAACATGCACACAAACCAATGAGCATGGCGATAGTTGCGAGGCGACAGGTCTTTATGAGTGTCAGTCTCATACCTGCATGTATCCAACACCTGTAATTATCTGCGCGCGCAGACCTTGTAATGACGTTGTGTCAACAGCACGTGAGCATTGGGTGACTTGTAAGGCGGGACACGAACACTGGGGTTGCCATCCGTGGCATGAAAACCATCACAGAATGCGGACGTGTAGACGCACGAATTGCAGACAATCGTGGCAACGGTGTTCGCGTCCTGCCAACGACAGAACACCTGACTGTTTAGCATCCCCGGGTAAAAAGTGTGCAGCAATACAGTAGACTTTGACACATCTTTACAGGCAGGTATCCGAGAGGGTATCTGCCTTTTTTTTGTTTCTTATCTATTTTATTTCCCAGCAGACTCTCTGACATACATAGCTTGCACATGGTGCAACAGCAAAACTGTCATAACTATAGTAGAAGAATAACCTATTTCATGATATAATTTGGAGGTACAAGATGAGACGACGCTACAAGTTTAAACTCCGTAAATACATTGGATATTTTATTTTTGGTTTCATCCTTGCAGCATTGGCGTTTGGAAGTATCGGGATAAAATTAGCGCGTCCCGACACCCCGGAACCTGTGCAGTGTGAACCTTCTAATACGGGGATTTGTGAACCATCTCGAATAGAAAATTGCCAACCGTTCTATCATCCAATACTAACGGATTGTGATAGGAATGTGTATTACAAACTATTTAACACGTTGAATGCCACAGAGGTAGAGCCCTCCGGTTGTGAACGATCAAACATCTATCCAGAATGCAATCCTGACAGGATGCCCAAAGATTATATACGGGAATGCTGGAAAGGTGAACCGCCTTGTCCGCTGGACGCAGAGGTAGAGACTTCCGAATATGAACGATCAAACATTAATTCAGAATGCAATCCTGACAGGATGTCCAAAGATTATGTCCGTGAATGCTGGAAAGGTGAACCGCCTTGTCCGCTGGACGCAGCAAATAGTAAGGATAACGACACGATAAGGAGTAAAACTGATGAGAAATAGATTTTACTGGGGGATTGGTGTCCTTTTCATACTGCTTATCATTGGTGCGACGGTGTTTGTGTTAGTCAAAGACCGGTCAGAAATGCGGCAACTTGAAAAAGAGTTGGAAGCACTCCAAAAATGGAAGGAGGATCGGGAGACCCCAGAAGTTTCAAAGGAGGAACACCCCGCACACGGACACTTTCACGAAGATGGCACTTTTCACGCAGGTGAGCATGCCGATGAACCAGAAGTGAAATATACCGCCCCTCCTGGTGCTGTTCTTGAACCTGTTTTTCCAAAGATAGATCCCAAAGAGGATCCTGTCAAAGCTGCGTATAAACGGCTTGAGTATATCAAAAACAATCCGTATGCGTGGGGCGGGGTTCACTCCGAGCGTGCAACAGAACTGATCGTAGCGTTGTTGCCAGTCGAATTAGCAGCAGACCATGACGAAGGTGATGAACAGGACATACTTATCCATGAACTTTGCCAGCAAGGGGATCCTCGCGCCGCGGAAATCTTAATCGCATTCATGTGTGACGGAGGAACTATAGGTAAAGTTATGTATGATGCGTTGGTAGAGATCGGCCCCCCTGCCGTGCCTTATATTCTGCCATATTTGAAAAGAGAGGATACGAAAGGGTCGGACTGGCTTTATATTGACTGGGTAGTATTTGACTCTTTAACTCGTATTGGAGCGCGGTATCGCGATGATCTTGGGGGTATTGTTGACCATATCATTATCCCGAAATTTAAAGAGATCGCTGCTGATACAGATAGTAAGCATTATTATCATACTATAGTTAGCGATGCTCAAAAATCTCTTGTGAAGCTTCAGAAATCTACAAAGGAGTAATTACCATGAAAAAAGATTTTTTTGCTTTTTCTGTTTTTCTTTTGATTGTTCTGTCGTGTTTTTCGTTTTTCTATTTGTTTCCCGTATTAGGCTCGGATTCTACGATGACTATACCTTCTATAAAGTTCAAAGAGTGGCAGGTGGGACGGAGTGATAAAGGGACAGACATCAATAAGGATGAGCACAAATCGTTTATCACGACCACGCAGACATCCTGTCATTTTAGGGCATCTGTCGTGTATGCTTCAGATCCCTCACAGAACACCTCTCCGATTGATCCATCAACTGTGGTTTGGAGTATTACGGGTGCCAGCCATAATATGTCGCTTAATAAAAAGACATTGAAGCATAATTGGTCAGGTTCAACGCCATCACAAATGGCATCTGACACGTCTTTCAATGTTGTTGGGTCGATTACCGTTCCTGAAGTTGTGGGGACTCGGACGGTGAGGTATCAAAAAAATGGTGTATGGAAAACAAAGAAAGTACCAGATTATAAAAGTTCAACCAGTTGTTCTGCAAATGATAAGAATCGGTCAAAGAGAAGACCTGTTCACCGTGGTGGCAAGAAGATGAAGTTCAATATCAAGTTTTCAGCACAGACTGAAGCGAAGCACAAGGTGGAAGTGGTCTTGGTTTTGGAAGCAGATGATTTAGACCAGATACGCCAAGAATATGTTGATTACAATAGAACGATCCCGGGGCGCGATGATTCTAAATGGACAGCTGAAAACACCTACGATTTTGGGCATTACAAAAAGATGTTGGACGTTGGTCTTGCAACCAAGATGTCGGATTGGGTAAAGGAAATTAATAAACTGAGAGGTACAAATAAGGAAACTGGAGAATTAATCCCTGCGTTTAAGGTGAGCGACTTTGTATTAAATAGTGGGTATCGTAATCCGCATCACAACTTTGACCACGCAAACTCTACAGCTTTGCTGAGTCCGCACATGTATGGGTACGCATTGGATGTTAATGGCAAAAAGAATCCGAAAGATGAAGACCTTGATATAAATGCTGATGGCAAGAACACTAGTGCGGACCGGGCATTAATGACGAAGGCAGCCCTGCCTCCTAATGCGGATGCGCGTTGGACGAAAGTCTATTCGTCGTCTAAGCATGTTCATGCGGACTGGGCACCGAGTGGTTGGGCGTCTCGCAGTAGTGCTGCTGCTGCACCGAAGATGTTTACGTTGCCGCAGCAGGGCACTGAGACACCAGTCTCTACAACGCCTGAAACACCAGAAACACCCTCTACTCCAGAAACCGTGATGCATCCGTGTTCGGTTCATGAGACAACGGTATCAGGTGAGCATTCTCGTATCACCCCTCCTTGTGGGGATTCAAGCCATGCGGGATATGCATGTCAAATCAGTCATGATCACAAGACAACGATTTCAGGTTGGAGCGGCACTTTTTATGAATGTCAACCACATACCGACTATCCGTGTGGTCATAGAGACCTGGCTGCAAATGCAGCGTATCATGCCCCGAAAACATGCACACAAACCAATGAGCATGGCGATAGTTGTGAGGCGACAGGTCTTTATGAGTGTCAGTCTCATACCTGCATGTATCCAACACCTATAATTATCTGCGCGCGCAGACCTTGTAATGACGTTGTGTCAACAGCACGTGAGCATTGGGTGACTTGTAAGGCGGGACACGAACACTGGGGTTGCCATCCGTGGCATGAAAACCATCACAGAATGCGGACGTGTAGACGCACGAATTGCAGACAATCGTGGCAGCGGTGTTCGCGCCCTGCCAACGACAGAACCCCTGACTGTTTAGCATCCCCGGGTAAAAAGTGTGCAGCAATACAGTAGACTTTGACACATCTTTACAGGCAGGTATCCGAGAGGGTATCTGCCTTTTTTTGTTTCTTATCTATTTTATTTCCCAGCAGACTCTCTGACATACATAGCTTGCACATGGTGCAACAGCAAAACTGTCATAACTATAGTAGAAGAATAACCTATTTCATGATACAATTGGAGGTAAAAGATGAGACGAGGTAAGAAGTTTAAACTCCGTAAATACATTGGATATTTTATTTTTGGTTTCATCCTTGCAGCATTGACGTTTGGAAGTATCGGGATAAGATTAGCACATCCTTACCTCCGCAGACACTTCCGATACTCAGCCAGTTCAAAGGTGTCTATGTGTAAGATAGCACTTGGATTTCACTGCCTGACGAACTCAGTTCCGTATGGAAAGGCACAGGATGTAGAACGACAGATAAAAAAGTTGCCATGAAACTTCAACTTTGGTTCGGGAGACCTAAACCGACAGACTGGATTGTGTTGTAGCACAAACTTTTAGTTTGTGCAGTAGTGTCCGCACACTAAGAGTTTGTGCTACAATTGTGTACAAGAAATTATAGATTTCACTATTATAAACATTTGATATTATTCATCAGTTTATTGTATAATGATTGTATGAACGATTCTAACCAAAGTCAATCTTCGCCAAGGAGGATTTTACTGCCTCACCACAAATTTGATATAGTGACTAATGATGTTGTCTTTAAATTTCCTGAAGATGTCCTTCGGTTCATCATGAACAGAACAGATATCCAGTTTTTAGAACATCTTGAAAGTGAATTCGCTACCGTTGAGAAACGTGAAATGGATAGCTTGATAAAGGTCTTACTCAATCATAAACCTGCCTTAGTGCATTGCGAATTTCAAGCAGGAGACAGTACCCGCGTAGATATGACACGTCGCAACATTGGATATATGGGTAGATGTTATGAAAAATATGGTTTACCTATTTTTTCACACGTCATCTATCTTAAACCGAATTCAGGAAAAAACGATCAGGGTGGCTATAAACAGGACATACCCGGTTATAATTTCATTGTTGAGTATAAAGTTATACGTCTCATAGATATAGATGGACAATCTGTTCTTGAATCTCGCCAACCAGGGTTGATGCCATTTACGTCATTGATGAAACCACCCGTTGGCACGGACACACTAAAGTGGATATATCAATGTGTAGAAACAATCAAGTCTATGCAACTTGACTCGTCAACCCGTGCCAACTTATTAGTAGACCTATGGGTGATGAGTGGATTGACTTATGAACGCGAATCATTAACTCATCTATTATCGGAGGATATCATGCAAGAATCGTCTATTTATCAATACATTATAGAACAAGGTATAGAACAAGGTATAGAACAAGGTATTGAACAAGGTATAGAACAAGGTGAACGCAATAATACTGTTGAGACTATATTGGAACTCCTCTCTATTCGTTTCCAAATTGACACGACAGAAACAATAAAATCTGATATTGAGCGCATTGACAGTCTAAAACGTCTTAAGCAGTTACGCCGTGCTGCATACGAGGTGGAAAGTTTTGATGCTTTCATACATATACTTCAGAATGGTGCCACCGCTGTCTAACATTGAACTTAACGATACCTTTGCTAGATGATACTATCGGTTTATACAATCCTGGTACAGAGCAATGGAAAGGCAGTCCACCTTGTCCGTTGGACGCAGAGGTAGAGACATCCGATTATGAACAATCAGACATCTAATCTAGAATGCAATCCTGACAGGATGCCCAAAGATTATATACGGGAGACTTGGACAAAAGGACTGCCTTGCCCATTGGACGTAGAGGCAGAGGCATCTGATTATGAACAATCAAACATCTATCCAGAATGCAATCCTGACAGGATACCCAAAGATTATATACGGGAGACTTGGAAAGGTGAACTGCCTTGTCCGCTGGACGCGGCAAATAGCAAGGATAACGACACCATAAAGAGGTAAATTCATGAACAATAAATTTTACTGGGGACTTGGTGTCCTTTTCATACTACTCACCATCGGTGCGACGGTGTTTGTTTTAGTCAAAGACCGATCGGCAATGCAGCAGTTTGAAAAAGAGTTGGAAGCACTGCAAGAACTGAGGGAAGAACAAAACACAACTGAAGTTTCAAAAGAAGATCAGAACATGCAAGAAGTTTCAAAGGAGGAACACCCCGCACACGGACACTTTCACGAAGATGGAACTTTCCACGTAGGTGAGGACAACGATAAACCAGAAGTGAAATATACCGTGCCTCCTGGTGCTGTTCTTGAACCTGTTTTTCCAAAAATAGATTCCAAAGAGGATCCTGTTGAAGCTGCGTATAAACGGCTTGAATATATCAAAAACAATCCGTATGCGGTGGGGCGGGGTTCACTCCGAGCGTGCAACAGAACTGATTTACTTGCAGGGGTAAGATCGGCACCAGTTTGTGACAGGTTCACTCCGAGCGTGCAACAGAACTGATAGCCCAACTCATGCCAGTATCTTATCCAACAGACCACGATGAAGGTGAAGAAAGAGAGTTGCTGATTGATGAACTCTGCAAACAAGACGACCCGCGCGCCGCGGAAGTCTTGATCGCCATCATGTGTGATGGAGGGATGATGGGACAGATTATGTTTGATACGTTAGAAGAAATCGGTCCCCCTGCCGTGCCATACTCCTGTCTTATTTGGAAAGGGAGGATACGGCGGGATCAGACAGGATTTATATTGGTCTGGAAGTATTTGACTCTTTAACTCGCATCGGTACGCGGTATAGCGACGATCTTGGCGGCATTCTGGATCACATCATCATCCCAAAGTTTAAAGAAATCGCTGCAGATGAAGATTATAAGCGTTATAATACCAAATTAACGGGATTTATCTTGTTTTTTAGGTGATCGGTGCGATAAGGATATCGCATCTACCGGACTGGAAATATCCGTAAATTGCCGCTTATGGGGCGTGGTTCCCTATCCCATCCCTACAGTTCCTACAACAGTTGATTCTCCCACCATGCGACGTAATCAGCATCGCTGACATCTGGTGAGAGTTCACGACTTTCCATTCTCTTGTTGTATGATTCCTTCATGTTTTCTTTCCAGTATGCAATTACATCCTCAGGTTCTGGTGTTTCCCCCATATCCCCTGTTTCTTCAATCCAGGAATCTAATTTTGTTCGTAAATCATTGAGGATAGTCGCATGCTTCTCGTCATTTGCAAGGTTATTGACTTCATAAGGGTCGTTCTGTAAGTCGTAGAGTTCTTCCTTTGGACGAGATTTCTGTATGAAGTGTTCTTGTGCGTCATTCAACTCACCTTTTTCTGCTAACACATTGATTAAAGTCCAGAGCGGATACTGTAGTTTCTTATATCCGTTGAACTGCATGTACGGTAATTCAGGATGATAGTTTCGTATTAGTTTGTATTGCTGTGTGCGGATACAACGTATACGATCCACTGTTCCATCACATCTGTCACGTGCTGCGAAAATGGCATCACGTATTGTTGCTTGTTCTCCCAAGAAGGTCTGTCCCTGAACATAATCTGGCACATCAATTCCTGCAAGTTTCAGAGAAGTTGGCATAAAATCGACACCGCTGACAAGTTTATCATTCACTGCGCCTGCTTCTATATTACTGGGGTATCTCACTATCAACGGTATATGGATTCCTCCATCATATAGAAACTGTTTGCAACGTATGTGTGCGCGTCCGTGGTCACTTATGAAAAAGACTATTGTGTTGTCGGTAAGTCCTTCATCATCCAGGCATCTTAGTATATCACCAACCTTTCGGTCTAATATCTGTATACTCTCAAGGTAAAGTGCCCAATCCTTACGTATAAGCGGATGATCAGGGTAATAGGCAGGTAGTTCAACATCATCAGGATTGATGAGTCTTTGTGGATCAGGTTTAAAAACTCGATGTGTGTCAGGAATGTTGATTTGCGCGTAAAAAAGTTGCCCATCTGCGCGTTCTTTCCAGTCTATCCCATCAAACGGGTTTTTCCGATCAAAATTGAAATCGGTCTTACCCCGACGATCATACTTTGGGGGACCGGGACTGTTGCATGTAAAATATCCTGCTTCTCTAAAACAGTCTGTGATGAGTTTCATATCTTCACGCAACGGTTTATCACGATTACTCCGATGGTTATGTGCATCAAAATATGTCTGATATGTTCCCGTAATTAGTGCTGAACGGCTTGGTGAACAGACTGGACAGGTGACATAAGCGTTGCTAAAACGTGTGCCTTCTGATGCGAGACGGTCGATGTTCGGTGTTGCTACCGCAGGTGTTCCATAGCACCCTAAATCAGGTGATAGGTCTTCTCCGTATATCCAGAGTATATTGGGTTGTGTTGTTGCTTCTTTATTTTCCATTTAAAGCCTCCTGTAGTTGAATTTATTGAGATAAGTTTAGCATGTATAGGAAAATCTGTCAAAGTTGTATTGACAAAAAAGTTGACTATTTACCTTGTAATAGTTATAATATTGTAGTTTTGTCGTGGTAAGACTCTGTTCTCAGGATTAACACGGAAAAGGTTTTATAATTTCACATCTTATGGTTAAGTATACAAACGATTATACACGTATTCTGTAGGAGGGAGCTCCGATTCCCGACTATCAAAGCGTTCAGTCGGGAATCGGAGTTCAAATCAACGGTATGAATGCCATTCAGGCATTCCCCGCCTACAGAAAAAATGGCTAATTTATTCCATATTCTACTATAAGTTTACGATCTATGTGGTGCATTCGGTTTAGTTTTAGAAAGCAACCTATAGTTGCTATTGTTTTGCTGTTTGTTACTTGTATTTTTACATATCCGTGTTTCTGTCAGTTTGCAGATTTGCCACAAGATGCTAAGACACTTGATATCGGTTTCTCTGGGGATGATGCACTGCAGACACTTACACTGACATGTGTCGTTCCACTTAAGAATATCAACGGTTGGACAGGTATTTTTGGTTCGCGAGGAACAGGTAACGAAGGTGTTATAACTGAAATTGTGAAGGGACGTATCCAGGGAGGCGTTCGTATTAAGACGTTTGGTATTGAACTGTTTACGGATTTTGAGCGAAACATTTCAAAAGGAACCGCCTTAACCTTCCAGATTGGGAGTTATATCCGTCCTGGGATTTATGAAAAAGGAACTTTACGGATTTCTGGTGGAATAGGGTATTTTCTTGAGAATGTCCAACCCCACAAGAACCTTACGATAAGAAAATTCGATCCTACTTCTTTTCGCTGGTTAGGATTTACGTCAATTGGATGGCAAAATCTAAATGTATCTATGAAATACTCACCAGAAGTAGGTTTTAAGAATTTCAAGTATTCTGCTGAACCAGCATTTACTGTGACGTTAACATCGCGTTTAGGTTTGCGGTTGAGTAGTTCTTTAAGTTACAATAGCAAACCCTTAACAGAAAATCTACATTATAAGTATCTGTCTATTTTACGAATTAAGTTATAACGTTTTGAATTGATAATAAAATTTTGAGGTGATATTGAGGTATTAGTATGTTCTCAAAGTTAGGACAACAGAATGGTAACAGATTTAGCAGCAATCTTACATCTCATCAGCATGGTCACGGATTCGGTACTGCTCCGGTCTTTTTGGCTTCTATTAGTACGATTTTAGGTGCGATTCTGTTCTTAAGATTTGGATATGCTGTCGGTCATATTGGTCTTTTGCAGAGTCTTGGCGTTATTGCACTGGGTCATCTTGTGACTATTCCAACAGTTTTAGCAGTATCAGAGATTGCGACCAACAGACGTGTTGCTGGGGGTGGTGCGTATTACATCGTGAGTCGATCGTTCGGTACCAGTATTGGGGGGACGATCGGTTTTGCTTTATTCCTTTCACAAGCGATCTCTATTGCGTTTTATATGGTTGCGTTCGCAGCAGCTTTTGAACCTGTCTTTGAGATGATAAAGACAAGGTATGAATTTGAGAATCCGATTAATATTCGTTTCTTGAGCATTCCGTCTACTATCATTCTCATACTTCTCATGTTGACTAAAGGAGCTAACATGGGTGTGTCAATGCTATGGGTTATCTGCGGGATTCTGGCTGCCTCCTTGGCAGCATTTTTCTTGGGTTCGGAATTACCTATTGCGGAAATGGTTAACGGAATTGATCCTGCTGATGTAACAGAAAATCTGACGAATGGCCAGCTCGCGCTAGAACAGCCATCAAAGAGTTTGGACTTTAACGCTGCTATTGAAGGTGGTGATTCATTTGGAAGAGTATTTGCCATCTGTTTTCCTGCTTTTACGGGTATGATTGCAGGTTTAGGACTATCTGGTGATTTAAGGAATCCGCAACGGAGTATACCCCTCGGAACAATCGCTGCTACTGTAGCAGGAATGGTGGTTTATGTCCTCGTAGCATTTAAACTCGCGCAAAGTGCAACACCTGAGCAACTTGCTGGGGACAAATTCATTATGGCACGCATATCAATATGGGAACCGACCATATATTTTGGATTGGGAGCGGCATCGTTGTCATCAGCGTTAGGGTCGATTATGATTGCACCGAGGACGTTACAGGCACTTGCGAAAGATAGTGTGCTGCCAATTCCAGCACTGAACCGTTTGATGCAGACAGGGGTTGGTAAATCACAAGAACCAATTCCGGCAACATTTGTTTCGGGTGCAATTGCCATGGTGTTCGTGGCAATAGGTGAGTTAAACTTCATTGCACAGATTTTGACCATGTTCTTCTTAGTTACCTATGGTGCATTATGTGTCGTTTCTTTCCTTGAACATTTTGCTGGTAATCCATCTTACCGTCCTACATTCCATTCACGCTGGTATGTATCACTCTTAGGTATTGTTATGTCGGGTATGATGATGATACAGATCAGTGTGTTATACGCGTTCATATCTATATTTCTTATGATAGCAATATACATCGGTTTAAGGCGTGGACACCGTGAACATAGTGGTTTGTCAGGTATCTTTCAAGGTGCAATGATACAGTTAACCCGTTGGTTACAGACCACGTTACAGAAAGACCGTGTCAACCTATCAGAGAGTGGATGGAGACCCTCAATTGTTGGCATAACCCAATTCGGGGAGAGACGACTTGGGCACTTTGATTTGCTACGATGGATATGCCATAGACAAGGATTTGGACACTTCATTCAGTTTTTCCCTGGAGATTACTCGTTTCCTGAAGAGATCTCTGCTCGTTTACACGTTGATGCGTTGATTCAGCAGACAGAAGCGAGTAAAGCAGGTATTTTTGTCGATTCGCTGATCTGTCCAAATTTCCAACTTGCCTTGGCACAAGTGTTACAGATGCCAGGATTTGCCGGACTGCCAAATAACTCTGTTCTGCTTGAATTTGATAAGGACCACCCTGAAGAGATCTCAGAGGTAACACAAGGTGCATTACTTGCATCGGAATCACTCTTTAACGTGTTGATACTGCGGTCAACAAAATACCGTTTCGGTTATCGGTCCTCAATTCATGTATGGGTTACCGATGACAACATCTCTAATGTGCCGATGATGTTATTACTCGCCTATATTTTGGTCGGTCATCCAGAATGGAAACGTGCAAAAATAAGACTCTTTGCTTGTTCAGATTCTTGGGATACTGAATTGGATGCTGATCAACTTTCAACCGTTATCAAGGAGGGTAGGCTTCCTATCTCTATGCAGAATGTAACCTCAGTCAACTATGACAGTCCTGAAACCTTGGAACAGGAAGTAACGCAACGGTCTTCACAGGCTGACCTTGTAATTGTTGGTCTAACAGCAGAGGATCTGAATTCAGAGGATTTGGATTTAATTTTACAGCGTTACGATGGTGTGAACGATGTTCTGTTTGTCCACTCTATTGAACAGATACCGATTGAATAAACAAGCAACTTCAGAATAAAGTATTAGGTCGTGTGAGATGGGGAATATATGGGATCGGATCAGAGAATTTCTTGAAGAAACTGCAATTGAGTTAGACAAATCAGTTTCTTACTTAGACATTTTAGAAATGTTTGGGGTTTTGGCAGTATGTTTGTTTATAGCAGGTTTTACAAGACGTTGGCTGCGCAGATTATTTGTTCGGTTGAGAATGCCTGAGGACATCCGCAACCGAACATTGGCAATTTACTTCCTAATTCTCCTAATAATTGGTATCAGTGTATCATTTCAGGTTGCAGGAATCAGCACTGGTATCCTCGGTAAGGTTCTTCATTTTGACCTTTCTGATCTATTGCAGCCGCAAGAAAAAGCAGTTGGAACAGATGCAGGCGGAGCAGGTCCGGGTATTGGAACAAACGTAGATAAAGGAAAATTTACTTTAGCAAATTTATTCTATGGATTTGCTATTGTTTTCGGCATGTTTATTCTGTCGAAATTCTCACAGTTGATTCTGCAACGGCAAGTATTACAAGCTTTTCAGATTGATAGACATGCACAATTCGTTATACTTCGCATTTTTCACTTCTTCCTCATCACTGTCGGTGTCCTAATAAGTCTGACTACTATCGGCATTGGTCTAACGAGTATTGCCATTATATTTGGGGGTCTGAGTATTGGAATCGGTTTTGGATTGCAGAATATCGTAGCCAATATTATGTCAGGTCTCATCCTACTATTTGAACGTCCCATCAAAATTGGTGATTTGGTAGAAATCATTGATTTCAATATTTTTGGTCGTGTGACAAGTATAAACCTCCGTTCGACTGTAATTATGTCACTTGACGAGAAGGAGATTATTGTTCCGAATTTACAGATGGTCTCTGAACCTGTGCATAATCTTACACACTATAATAATCGCTTTCGTGTTACTATAAGGGTAGGTGTATCGTATGGTTCGGATGTTGAACTTGTGAAAAGGGTATTAATTGATGTGGCACATGCCCATCCTGAGGTAATTAAGGACCCGCCTCCTCAGATGGAAAACGTAACTGTCCCATTTGTCAGGTTCACAGACTTCGGTGAGTCGTCTTTGGATTTCGAATTGTATGCATGGATCCCAGATTCATTTCAACGTTTTGATATTGCAAGTGATCTTCATTTTATGATCTGGCACAAGTTTAAGGAACACAGTATTGAGATTCCATTTCCCCAACGAGATGTGCATTTTTATCAGGGGAAAGACGAATAACGTGTTGATATTCGCATCTATAAATCCGCATGTCGTATAACCTCACCTTTGACGAGATAATATACTTCTTCTCCGATATTGACTGCGAGATCTCCTATTCGTTCCAAATGTCTATACAATAGTAGATTTCCGAAACCTGACTGAATGAGTTGTGGTTGGTCTATTAGAATAGAGCACAAGTCTTGCATCATCTTTTCATAGATTTCATCAACCTTATTGTCACGTTCTCTGAGTTCTTTTGCGAGATCAGCATTTCGGTTTACGAGTGCATCAAATGCGTCATTTACCATCTGCTGAATCAGTTGTGTAACCGGTTGTAGATCAATTGTACCTTGTATTGGCGGAAATGCCATGAGTTCCAAGCTTCTTCTTGCGATAGAAACACATTTATCTGCTAATCGTTCAATGTTTCTATTGATCTTTAGGGTCATTGTCAAAAATCTTAATTCGAATGCGACGGGTTGGTGTCTTGCAATCAATTGAATGCATCTTTCTTCAATTTCGTTTTCAAGTTTATCGACTGTATCGTCAATAGCGATGACTTGCAGTGCTAAATCTTCATCCTGTTCTTGTATTGATTGAATAGCATCCCTCAGCATGTTTTCTGCAATTCCACCCATTTTTAGGAGTTGATGCTGAAGTGATTTCAGATCAGATTCCAGGTAGTTTTGCATGACATTCTCCCATGTGAATTTGATTACCCTAATCGTCCGGTTACGTAGTTTTCCGTTCTTTCGTCTTTGGGGTTTGTAAAAATCTGTTCGGTTTGTCCATATTCGACGAGTTCACCGTTATATAAGAATCCTGCAACATCCGACACTCTTGCTGCTTGCCGTCTTTTGTTAGTAACAAAAATAATTGTATAATCACTTTTTAAGTTCTGTATGATTGCTTCGAGTTTCGGTGTTTCTGTTGCGTCAAGTTGTTCACAAGGTTCGTCAAAGATAATGATCTCTGGGTTGGCTGTCAATGCTCTTGCTATACATAACCTTTGTTGTTGACCAATAGATAGTGTTTTGGGAGAAGCATCAAGATTTTCTGCAGCTTCATCCCAAAGTTGTGCGCTTGTTAAACTTCTCTCTACGATATGACTAAGTCTTTCGGGTTGCTTTATACCACACATTCGCGCACTGTAGGCTACGTCCTCATATATTGATCTTTGCAGGGGTATCGGTTTTGGAAAAATCATACCTATTTTTTGAGCTATATCAGTTGACTTATTTTTTGGTTCATTGATATCGTTTCCGTTAAAGTGTATGTTCCCTTTATATCTGAAATTGTGTTGCAGATCATTCAATCGGTTTAGACATCGTACGAATGCAGTTTTCCCACATTTTGATGGACCTATAAAGGCGGTTACCTGCTTAGGATATATGTCAAAAGTTAGGTCTTTAAGTATCTGTTTTTTACCGTACCATACATTCAATCTTTCAATACTCAGAATTGGTTGTTCTTCTTGACTTTGCATTGTGTAAACCTTCTGTTCTTATGTCACATAATCTGTATTGACTGACTGTTTTTTTAATAAACTTGAACACAGACTGCATAATAGGGCAGCGATCAAGAAAACAGATGCGTTTTTGGGTATACTGAAACTAATACGTGAATGGATCGTCTGTATCCACGTAAAGGCAACTAAGATGAGTCCTGCCACAAAAAATGATCTTGAGACTGCTGTATATACTCCTGACATGATTCCAGAATACGCGTGCGGTATTACATGTGCAGTGATCACTTTTGACTTTTTGACTCCTAATGCATATACAGCTTCACGAATTGATACATCTACAGATTTAACTGCGTTTTGGGTAGATTGGAACGTGAGTGGCATTGTAAGTAGCACTACAGTCAGAGAATGGGTCAGATACGATACGCGTCCATTTTTAAGTAGGAAATAGTAAACACAGAGTAGACCGTAGAAAACAGATGGAATACCTGCAAGAACTGCAATGATAAAATCAGATAATCGGTATATCCAACTTTCTCCTGGCACCCATTCTTGCAGTAGTACTGCAAAGACAATGCCGATAAGAATTGATACGATCAGAATGGGAAGTAAGCTGTTTATTTTATCTTGCAGACTGTAGATAGGTGCAGTTGATATTTCGTTAACTGCCAGATCAAATTCATCTAGGGTCGTTTCTTGTCTATTGTCCAACATCATGTTTAGGGTAACAAATAAGATAATGAATATGAAACTATGAAAAATCGGACTTAACATATTCATAATATAAATAGTGTTTACACTATCCGTAACGCATCTGAACATAATCTGCAGTTTTCGGATGTTCTGGATCCTCAAATAGTGCTTGGGTTTCTCTATGTTCAATCAGTTCACCGAGGAACATATAGATACATTCGGTGCTGACTCTGCGTGCTTGTGCCATGTTGTGGGTTACGATTAAGAAGGTATAAGAACCTGAAAGTACATCCATTAATTCTTCAACCGCAAGTGTTCCTTTTGCATCCAAAGCAGAACACGGTTCGTCCATAAGAATTATCTGTGGTTTAAGTGGCAAAAGCCTTGCGATGCAGAGTTTCTGTTGCTGCTCCAATTGCAGAGAGGTGGCTTTGGTCTTCAGTTTATTCTTTAGGTCATCCCAGAGAAAAACAGATGTGAGAGCATCTTCAACGATTTTTTCAGAGTCCGTACGGGACAGGCTATGAAACGCAGAATGGATCCGCAATCCGAAGAGTATGTTATCATAAACAGAAATTGGCAATGGATTTGGACGTTGAAACACCATCCCAACAGTTTTTCTTAACTCTAATAACGATACATCCGGGTCGTAAATGTTCTTTCCTAATATGTTTATTTCACCTTTTGTCGTGACATTTCCATATCGTTCATTTACACGATTGAAACAACGTAGGAGTGTTGTCTTTCCACATCCGGAAGGACCGATAAGTGATGTTATTTTACCGTCAGGAATCTTCACACTTACATCAATAAGTGCCTGAAAGTCGCCATACCAAAGACTTAGATTCTCGGTTTCAATGCTGTAGTTAGTAGCGTCCAAGTGTCATACTCCCAATCTTTCTATCCGAAGTTCCCATTGACATAGTCATAGGTTGCTTGTTCTGTTGGATTCTCAGAGAAGATAACATCTGTATTGTCGATTTCTATCAGGTCTCCATTAAGCATAAAAGCTGTACGGTTTGCTAACCTTTTTGCTTGTTGTACCAGATTTGTTACAAGTAGAATAGTCATCTCATTTTTCAATGTCTTTAGTACTTCCTCAATTCGCATTGTTGTGATAGGGTCTACTGCGATTGAGAATTCATCCAGACACAGGACCTCTGGTTGATGTGACAGTGCCCTTGCGATTGTTAATCTCTGCTGTTGACCACCAGATAACTTTGTTCCGAGTGAATCTAACCTATCCTTTACTTCATCCCACAGTGCTGCTTGATGCAAACATCGTTCAACGATTTCATCTAATTCCGCTTTATTCTGTAGTCCCGCAGTGCGGGGTGCAAATGCCACGTTATCATAGATGGAAAGTGGTAACCCCACGGGTAATGGCAGTACCATACCGATACGTTTTCTCAATCCGTGAACATCACTAATTGCGTTTATGTCGACACCATCTAACATCACGGAGCCTTCAACGGATGTTCCTTGTGTGAATTCCAGAGTTCGGTTGATAACCTTTAGCAGTGTCGTCTTACCGGATTGTGCTGGACCGATTATACCGAGGATTTCGTTTTCCACTACGTCAAAGGAGATGCCATTTATTGCCTGTGTTTCTCCGTAGGTGACTTTTAGCTCGTTAATTTCTATTTTATTTCTCAAATTAACCTCATATTTCCGACTGTCGTGAATGTCCACCCGGTTTTTTTCTGAAATATTTACCGGATATAACTCTACCAAAAACTATAAAAGCCATCCAAATCCAAAATGCAATAGCAACAAGAATACCGATGGACCTGGTAAGGAAAACGACAGTTTTCCCACCGGATGTTAGTGGAGTCGCATCCCCATACCCTATTGTTGTCATCGTTATCAGCACATATTGCATTGCAGAACCGATGGAATCGAATGCATTTGGTTGGTTATCTTTTTCAAAGAAGTAGAGGCATAAAGAACATAAGAAGATAAATTCTGCAAATATAACGATAAATAACAGTATCTTAAGTGTTTTCGGTGTTCTGGTTCTCATCATCTTCACTTCTTTCTTCTGTTATTTCTTCTTCAACCCTTGCCTCTGTCAGAACAGATGCCAATAGTCCTGATGGAATTGCTATTAGACCCACACCGACTAATGCCACCAAAGCTGTAAAGATCTTTCCTCCAGTAGTTACAGGATATATATCTCCATAACCGATTGTTGTTAAAGTAACAATTGCCCACCACATGGAATCTGGAATAGAAGTGAAAGCGTCTTCTCTTACATCCTTTTCAAAAAAATAGATACCGCATGCTGCTAAATAGACTAACATAGAGGACAAGATGACAAGTGCAAATATTTCACGTTTGACTTCCCCTAATGCCTCTATCATTCTGTCCACGGCTAAAATAAAACGGGTCGCTTTGAAAATTCTGAATACCCGTAAGAACCTGAGAACACGAAGCACCCTGAATCCAGGTACACTCCCCAAACCAGGTATTAATACGAGAGACGGTAAAATTGCAAGTAGGTCAACAATTCCAAAAAAACTGAATATAAATGCTGATCTATCTGGAGCAGTGTAAATGCGTAAAACGTACTCTACAGTAAACAGTACCAAGAACGTCCAATCCAATATATGGAAATAGTATTCATATTTATCAAAAGCAGATTCAGTTTCGAGGACAAAGGCAACAGCCGATGCGAGAATTAGAAATTGAATTATAGCAGTAAAGACGGGACCCTCAATGATATCGTCTAATTTGCTTCTTAGCTCAGAGTATCCTCCATTTTCATTCCCCTCGACTATATCATCTAATCTACTCCTCAGGTCAGAATTTCTTCCATTTTCATTATTCAACATGGGTAACATCCTATTTAGACGCCTAAACGGCGAAATGGAATTCCTCAGATTGGCATGAGGTTACCAGTAAAGACACCTCATATAATCCGCTTCTAAGTCACCATTTCTTACGCGTTCTAAGATATACCCGAAGGGCAATTGCGGCTGCATTAACAAGTAAGACACTTGCTACCAATACAATTGCAGTGCCGTAAGGAATACCCTCAGCTACATCTGGTACTTGTGTAGAAATTGTATAGAGATGTAAGGAGAGTGCCATACACTGGTCGGTTATATTATATGCGAAAAAGTTTCCTTCTGCAATAGGTTTAAAGAAAACTGCTCCTGTGAACATTATGGGTGCTGTTTCACCTGCAGCACGCGACACTTGTAAGATCACCCCTGTTAGAATACCACTGATTGAATTCGGGAGTACGATTTTTCGTATGGTTTGCCATCGTGTTGCTCCCATATTCCAGCATGCTTCACGGAAAGCCATCGGAACTGCTTTGAGTGCTTCGGTTGTACTTGCAATAATTACGGGTAACGTCATAATTGCTAATGTGAGTGAAGCCGCCAAAATTGACTCACCTAAACCAGAAAACAACACAAAAGCACCTACACCGAACAACGCATGCACAATACTCGGAACACCTGCGAGATTCACAACTGCTAAGTTCACTATCCTTGTGAACCAATTCTCACGTGCATACTCATTGAGATACACTGAAGCGAAGACACCAATCGGTGCTGCAACCATGAGAGATACAACTACCAGATAGATCGTACCAAGGAAGGGTGCCCAGACACCGCCCCCCCGCATATTATCCTCTGGATTCTTGAATAGAAAGTCAAGAGAAAGCACAGGTATCGCTTTATAGAAGAGATAACCGATGATGAGTAGTAGTGGAACAATCATCAGGCATGTCATAATTAAGAAGAAAACTCTGATGCCGTTTTCTATATACCTGTTACGTTTTCCAATATCGGTTTCAGTGAACATCAACTCTGGTGTGTTTTGCATAAAATACTTTAATATCCTAACTCTGACGGATTCCTTTAATGACTAAATCGGCGATTAAGTTCACAACAAATGTAATGGAGAAAAGTAAGATACCGATGAGAAATAGTACTTGGTAGTGTTCTCCGCCTCTTGCGACTTCACCTAATTCTGCAGCAATTGTTGCAGTGAGTGTGCGTATCCATGAAAGCGGTCCTGAGGGGATGTTAACTGAGTGTCCTGTAGCCATGAGTACCGCCATTGTTTCCCCGATAGATCGTGCTGCACCGAGTAATACGGCTGCCAACAATCCGTTTTTTGCAGCTGGTAATAGTACACGATAGATAACTTGCCACCGAGTTGCACCGAGTGCTTCCGCTGCTTCGCGATAGGTATCTGGAACAGCTTTTAACGCATCTTCAGCAATAGAGACGATAATCGGAACACTCATGAGTGCTAACATGATCCCCCCATTTAACATCGTTAGACCGATGGGTGCATTAAAGACCGCGATGATCAACTGATTCATCAATGTTAAACCGATGAATCCCCAGACAACTGACGGAATTGCTGCCAGAAATTCAATTACGATTTTGAAGGTTTCCTTTAACTTGGGACTACAGAATTCTGAAACAAATATTGCAGCACCGAGACCGAAAGGCACTGCTATCAACATGGCTAAGGCTGTTACACTAAAGGTTCCAAGTATCAATGCAAAAGTGCCATATCTCTTGTTTTCCAATGATGTTGGATACCACTCTTCACTTGTTAGAAATTCCCATAGTTTGAAATCTTCACTAAATAGAAAACCTGTACACTCCTTAAAAATAAAGAAGAAGATACCAAACACAAACATAATTGAGCTGATTCCACATAGACGGATGTACAGATCAATTATGGGTTCGGAAGATGTTTCTGAATCTGTACCATATTCATTTTCACCTGTCTCACCCTTCAAGAGACCTAACTCAACACCTGCCCAGAGTCCGTTAATGATTGCAATGAGATAAATCGGTGTCACCCATCCGGATGTAGTTTGCGTTGCTAACGTTACGAACGCTGCAATAAGTATTGCAGTATGTATTAGTACAAACAAGCCAGATTTACCTTTGTCGTGCCAACGTTTTGCACTGACTGCAATATGTACCCATGCGGGTACTACAAGTAGAATGTAGACGGGTGTTAATGTTGAAGGGAAATCGTATACGAAAACACAGATAGCGAAAATTGCAAATATTGGTAGATTGAGCAACCACCATCCGGGTCTGTTGATGCGACCTTTTAATGAGAGACAGACTTGAATAAAGTTCATCAAACGTTGAATTATCCTTTAGTTGCTTTGTAACGGCACAAAACCGAGTTCCTGAACGATCTTTTGTCCTTCAGGAGACAGAATCCAGTCCAGATATGCCTTCACTTCTCCAGTTGGTTCTCCGAGAGAATACATATACAGTGGTCGTGCGATTGGGTATGATTTGGTAAGGACATTATCAAGATTCGGTGCATAGTAGGGTGCATCTTGTGCTGTTGCGACTTTTAGCATTTTAACATGATCAGTAGCGTATCCCATTCCACTGTAACCGATAGCGCAATGTGTGCGTCCCACAACCTCAACGACATCTTTTGACCCGTGTAAATCTAATGAACCTAACTCAAAATCGCGTTCTTTGCCGAGGAGTGCTTCTCTAAAATAGAAATATGTACCAGAGTTTGACTGTCGACTTATCCGTATGATTTTGTCACTTCTACACCCGGAATTGGCAACACCGAGGTTGTCCCATTTTGTGATTGTCCCATTTTCTCCATATATCTCTGCAAGTTGTGGTATAGTGATTTTATCTATCGGATTGTTTTTGTGCACATATACTGCGAGTGCATCATATCCTACGATAAACTCTATCGGTTCTTTGCCGGTGTTATCTATGGCTTGTTGTTTTTCTTTGTCCTTTACTTGACGACTGCAGTTTGCGATATCAACTGTGCCATTGATCGACGCTGCGACACCTGTTCCTGAGCCACCACCTGATACCTCAACAGATACTGTGTCATTTGAATACGCTTCTGCCCAAGCCTGTGCAAGATTCACCATCGTATCTGAACCTTTATTTTTAATGATTGTTTTTGTTGCTGGGACATCTGTTCCGTTTGTGTCATTCTCATCTCTTGAACTGCCGTGAAAGACAAAACCGTAAATGGCTAAGACAAGTATGAGAATGACACCAATTCTAATCCAATTTGCGTACTGCATCAAAAAACCACCTCTAATATTCAATTCTATAGTGAACTTCAGAATTAAAGTAACACGCCACAACGGGCAAGGCAACCTCGACCCTACGATAACGGGCGAGATGGCACGCCACAACGGGCAAGGCAACCTCGACCCTACGATAACGGGCGAGATGGCACGCTACAACGGGCAAGGCAACCTTACATAACGGGCGAGGTGACCTCGACCCTACGATAACGGGCGAGATGGCACGCCACAACGGACAAGGCAACCTTACATAACGGGCGAGGTGACCTCGACCCTACGATAACGGGCGAGATGGCACGCCACAACGGGCAAGGCAACCTCGCCCCTACGATGGGTGGTCTTCGTCATCGTTGTTTGGGGTGAAATGTCTCATTAAATATTAATTTTACAATACACTGATATTATAGCGGACAATTGTTACGAAAATAAGACAAAACTGGATATAATATCTGTCATTATGTGATATTCCTAATGTTTTTATCGAATGGTTGTGAGATTGTCAATGCTGTCCAACAACTGATTACTATCATTGTAGACTTCTAATCCGACCTTTTTTCCATCAACAGAGAATAAACAGAAATGTTTATCAATTGTGAATGCTTTGACATTAGCAACCCATGGAACGGATTTGTCTTGAACGTAATATGGGGCACCGCATCCACCGCTGACAATCTGCCATACGGGGTGCTTAAAGTCTGGATGTATTGATGAATCAATTAGGGTTCGGCTATAATTATGTTCATCCCCACAAAGGACACCTAATACTTTTGATCTGCTTGAGACTATTTTCCAGAATCTGTTACGCATATCAATGACATCTCCCATGGGTGCGGTTTTGTCGTTGTATCCGCCGAGTTCACCACTTCCAGGTGTTCCCCAAAACATAGCGTCCTTAACATGTCCACCATTTGGAAATGGGGGTTCATGAAGTATGATGAAAATCCAATCAACATTTATGTCTATTTCTGCTGCGGTTAGTTCTTTATCAAGCCACTCCATCTGGTTTTTCATAACGTATCCTTCTCTATTTCCCCCGAGATGTTCTAAAGCGATATTTATGACTGCTTTATCCTGAGATTTTTGGCCGAAGACACTTTGGTTTCTAAATCCTGTAGACCAGTAATTGGAGTTTAATGAGATAAAATGTACTCTACCGTAGTTAAATGAGTAGACATTCTCAAGGTAGGATGGTCCTGTATTTTCACCCCCTATTTTATTATTGCCTTTAGTCTCTGGATCAGGTATTCCGATTGCGTAGTGACTGTCGGTAGGATTAACAAATTCCTTAGCGAAGATGGATTCAGTGCTCTGATTTCCGATTGTGCCGGCAAATTGGATATAGTATTCACCATCTTTTAGTTGTGGGGTAACGACCTTGTAGTATTTACCGACCTGTTCATGGTTTCCGATAGATTCATAGAAGGGGATATTTGCGCCGACGGGTTGAATTGTGCGTTTCCATGTTTCAAGTTGAGATTCATAGTCGTTCACATCAGAAGTATATCCGTTGATGAGGTCTCCCCCGAAACAGACGAAATCTGCTTTTCTGTTATAGAGTTCAATTGTGAATCTACCGAGGTCTTTTGCGTTGACTCCGTTCTGTGCGCGTTCGCCTCCTCCAACACCTGCGCGTGAATCTGACATGAACCCAAACTTGAAGGCTGCTCTGGTGCCAGACATTGGCGCGGTTTTGAATGTATATACTGGTGTCAGTGTTCCATAATTGACTCTATATGAATAAACAGTATTCGGTTTCAGTCTTGTCAACTGCACTTCGTGGCGAACAGAAGGTTCTAAGGATAGAAATTCTCGATTATCTGTTAACACTCTCCCTTCTGTGGGTTTATTTGTCTCCCAGGATATGACGGCTGAATTATGTGTAACAAGATCAAGGAAAGGTCCCTCTGTTAAAGCGACAAGCGATGTGTATGTTCCTGTTTTGGGTTCTCCATCCCGTTTGTATCTTAGTTGTCTATCATAAGCGCGAGTGGTTTGTATGTGTGTATCAAAGACTTCTATTCTGTAGACAATCACGCCACCGTTGTTTGCAATCAGACCTGTATCGTAATGTACGTCTTCAAGTTTGGATATATCCATTTTCACTTGGTGGTGCGTCTTTTTGTTGTCAATATGTGTTCCTTTTGTGCTTTTTCGGTACCGAGGTGTCGTTAGGTTACCCTCAGTATGCGGTACGCCGTAATATGCAACTGATGGTGGTGTATCTATCAAAGTTTCAAATTCAACAATTGCATACGTGCCCTCAAAACCTGTCACGACAGGTTCTTTAGAAAGCAGCATGTCTTCACGCCAGTGTATTTCTGTAAATGTGATGTTCTGTGCAAGAACTGTTGATGTGATAAGCAAAAAAGCAGTACAAAATGCAAACTTCTTCATTTATATCCCTTTCTGAGATTTTAACTAACCATTCTACCTGAATTGCATGTATATTTTTCCATGACTTTGTTTCATCCGTTTCTAATTTGTGTGTTAAAGATATGACAAATTCGTACTCCTTGTTTTAGAGAGGATTGTTCTGTTAGAGTTTCTTTCTGTTTCATCTTGTGGTTTTATAGATAACAGACAGCGATTCCGATCTATAAACTGGCGACACGTCTTGATTGGTCATATCATGTCGGTTTTTGTTCCTTATAGTTAAAAAATTGTGTAACGCGTTTGTTTTTTAAATGCAGCACTGAGGGCATCCCAAAACGCATTTTCGTTCTGTTCATTATAGAATGGCAAACTGATGAATTCCGAATGCTTTGGATTTGGTTATCGGTGAGTTCATCAATCAGTTTGTGAAAGTTTTCCTTATTTTCTTCTGATTGTGCAATTGTCTTCTGTGCCTTGAAAAGAATGACAGGTTTTAGGTTAATGCCATTTTTCACCGCGATCTGCTGCTTGTATTGATTGAGAATGAGTGCTTGCGAGATACGTAATTCATGGTCTAAATCCGAATGTACAAGTACTACCTCTTTTGAAAACTTATCGTTCCGATACCGGTTGCCATGTTGAAAAGCAGATGTAGGGGTTTTTCTTTCTCTTCAAAATCGTTTTCAAAACAGAGAAGAAAACGGACGAACGCTTCTTTTTGATACTCACGGAGTTCAAAAGTAGGGTTTAGGTTATCTCTGATATAAGCAGGAACCTCAGTTTCTCGGAGGGTTTTCCGTCCGAATTCTTCTAATACTGTTTCGTGTAAAAATTTGTTATTCATTTTCCTGATTTCTTTCAAGAATTATGGGAATTATATAACCCATTTTTCTCTTTTTATTAAATCCACAACTTTGATGCATTCAACTTTAAAGTGCAAACAGACATCAGGAATTTTTGGTCTTTTTGCACTGTTCGTAGGGTTTTCTTCGGTTATGACAGTACAATTTTCTGTGATTAATGCATAGGCAACGCACCAAGGGTCTGCTCCTGATTTTCCGGACCGACTGTCTACAAGCCGAGGGTACGCTGCTAATATCTCGCGGACTTTTTCTTGAATTGGTAGATCAACTTCCTCATAAAGAATTTTTTTTAATTGCTTCTGATTACACCATTGTTTTATTTCAGGATCTTTCATAGTTTCTTCAAATACAACTTGTGACATTTTCAGTCTATGATTTTGAATCAACTTTTCAATCTTTTGCCATAAAGTAGGAAAGTATTTGATTGGATAGTGTTCATGAAACGCAGCGATAGTCGAGCTAGTATCAATGCTATAGAGATTAGTTTCAGAGAGTGTATTCATGCGAAAATGGTACTTTCAATTTTAGCAAGATGTTTTGTATTACAATTAGAAAAAACAGAGGTTAAATCGGCGAGTGTGATTTTGTCCTCATAATAAGCAGTAAAAGCAGTACGTGCAAAAAGCTCACCAGAGGTATTAAGTAATCGAGTATGATATTGAGGAAAACCCTTTGGCTTTTGACTGGTTTCGTTATACTTTTTTTGTTGTTCCATTCTAAACACTTGGTATTTTTGTTTTGTGATTTTTTTAAGTGATAACAACCGGCGCATGATAACTTCAGTGCTTACACGGAAATATTGACTTGCTTCGGATACTAACACCGAACTGAAGGGACGATCCATAAATGTTATTAGTTCTTTTTCTGGGACTAATACTTCTGCTGCGACTTGATTGCAGAAGACTTCCACAGGATCCACATTTTGAAAATTGACATCCTCGTAATTCATATTCTGAATGATACTTTCTCCAAGTGCAATATGTACTAACTCATGAATAATCGTAAAGATTCTACCGTTAGGACTGTCTTGAGAATTCAAAACGATAATAGGAAATGGCTTTTGAGCAATGCAAAATCCGCGAAAAGTATTCAGTTGAACAGAAAGGTGTGTGTTAGTTGAAGTTTGACATACCAGAATTCCTTTTGACTCAACAATCCTTTTCCAAAACTTTAATATTTTATAGCGATCCTTAATTCGTGGGAGTTTTTCAGTATTGATATGTAGAAATGTCCTTATTTTCTTGGCAGCCTGTATTGGTGTCTCATCGCGATTGATCTTTAATGTCACTTCAGGAAAAGGCATCTCTAACAACTCATAA
The DNA here is from genome assembly GCA_965208245.1 of Candidatus Poribacteria bacterium. GTDB lineage: Bacteria > Poribacteria > WGA-4E > WGA-4E > WGA-3G > MSPOR6. The sequence goes on along the minus strand of OZ242325.1, from coordinate 1,761,715 downwards.
AACTCAATCAATGTCTCACGTCTATCAAAAACTTCAAGCACATTTGCTTTCAATCTATAGGTCTGCTCATTATCCGGTGCAGCGGATTGCGGTAGTACTCGATAATCAGTAAGAGGACTAAAGTCTTTAGGTGGTATTGGTAAGTAAAAAATGGAAATATGAGTTCTGTAGATATTTGCAATCTTCTTTAATTGTGCAAAAGTCGGTTGGTCTTTATCGTTTTCCCAATCCTCAAGTTGTTTTGGGTCGATATTCAACTTTTCCGCAGCATCTTCAAGGTCTAATTTTATGCGTCTTTCCCGCGCCCACTGCAGGACTTTTGGGGTAATGAGTGCTTTTACAGACTTAGCCATGGTATGTCTCACTTTGAATTAAATGTTCTTTAAAGATACTTATTCAACATCATATATTATATAATATTAAAAAATCAACATATCTTCTTTAAGTAAATTAAAGTATAACACAAACGATCTATGATGTCAATAACATTTTGCTCAAGGATGTGAAAATTAGTTAACAGAATGTCCATTATGTATTTTACAGTTTAAAATGTCAGGGACGAAACGGCTCCAGGCCATGTGACTGGCAGGCTACGGTTTAGACACATTCTATAACACTGGCTATATCACTGGCTTTTTTGTTCTCCATAAAACTTCTTATTCAACGCTTTATCCTCCTCACTCACATCAAAATCCGTATCCTCTATTTCGGAAAGATTGACATAGAGTTGGTTTTTATCCAGCAATTCTACCAATAAATGTTTCTGTGCCTCAAGGTCATCAATGGCTTTGAAATCGTCAATTGCATCTTCAGGTATTTCTGCGTTGACATACCAGTTGAGGAATGAGTTTTCGGCAATATCTTGCCAGAGTGCGACAAGTTCTTCCGAGGATTGTGCAGCGTGGATTTTGTCCATATAGGCTTGGTTGTATCTCATAAGTTTGCAATAGATGAAATCACCGCCGTCTTGCTTATCTATGACCTTTTCTACGCGCGGCACGGTAACATTTTCAACATAATCCATCTGTTCAATCAAAATAAATTGACGGTTACCGTTATCTTTTCTGTTCAATTCTAATACAGCATGTGCTGTTGTGCCACTTCCTGCAAAGAAATCAAGAATTATGTTGTCACCACCTTTTTCTGTCAATATTTCAATGGTGTCTTTAACAGCATGTATTGATTTAGGATAGTTAAAAACTTTCTTTCCTTCAAAAAGGTTCTTTAATAGTTTTGTTCCATGCGAGGATGCATCATATCTACTGTCTGTCCAAACACTTTTAGGTCGCGTTCCTTCCTTTATCTTGTCAATAATCTTAACTTTCCATTGACCAGATTTGTTCTGTTCAATTTTTATTTCGTTATCATTCACATGTTTTTTAAAGGATGGACGTGTTTTTCGCCAAACCCTTTTATTGCCTTTACTATCCAAAGGTAAGATTTCAATTTGCTCATCAGAGTTTCTTTCTAAAGAAATATGTTCTCCCTCTGGTAGAAAGTAGATGAGGAGTTCGTTTGATTCATCAATAAAATCTTGGTTGGTTTTGAGAAGTGCGATTAGTTTTTCATTGAAGTTTTGTTTTGACATAGGTAATTAATTCCAAAGGATGTTATTGAAGTAAAAGGCGTGTACTGTCATTGGATTTCTGCTTCTATTTTAGATTGTAATTATATCACAATCTTATCTTAGGTAGTGGTATAAAATTCCGATGGCAGTACACCCTTATGGCTTTAGGTTAGTTGTGTGTTTGTAAACGTTGCAATTGTTCTCGGAGTTGTGCGACTTCAGTTTCAGCCGCTTTAGCGCGTGCTGCTTCCTGTTCAGCCCGTGCTGCTTCCTGTTCAGCGCGGGCTTCGGCTGCTTCGGTTGGGGTCTGCAGCCATGCACCCGCAACAGGATCATAGAGACCTAAACCTTCATCATCCACATGGAAATCTAAACTGAGAACATCAGAATGTAGACCCCCATCTGCATGCTCAGATATCGGAACATAAACACCACCAACTAATGTGTAACCCATCAGTTGAGATGGCAAGAATAGCCCTTCCGCATCATATAAAAAGTAATCTTGGATACCTAAAGAGGTATAAAGGTCCATTTTTTTCCCTAAATCTTCATCATAAGTGGTTTTGCTACTGAACTCCATCACAAAGTCAGGCAGTTTACCTTCCACCCAAACAAGATACGTATTCCGCCTTTTTTTACCTAATCCGAAAGAGACTAACACGTCCGGTGCGACGACTTGGTGCGGGTTGCCCTCCACATAATACATCAGTATATCACCAGAGACATAAACATCCGGTTTTTGTGCGTAATGTGCCTTAAGTGTATCTATTGTGCAATTGAGTATATCTCTGTGCAGGTCGCTTGCAGCCATGGGTTTACCATCCGTATCAGGGTAATATAGTGGTGTGTCTGTTGGAACAGAAGATATTTTCTGCTTATCTGTATAGGTTGTCATCGGTGTTTCTCCTATTAGTCAAATACATGAAAATATTGTTAATACTTGAACTGTGGAGACTTCTTTTGCTAATTATAACTATAGTTTGGACAAGTTTAAGACTTTTTAATGGCAAAATGTAGAAAAAAGTTATCCTTTTAGATAAAGGTTTTAGGTGAAGTATAGCAGATATAGCGAAATAAATCACGCTATATCTGTTTATTTTAAATATTAACGATTGTGATAGAAAATGGGCAAAATACCTAAAACTGAAGAACCCTGCATCTTATGAAAACATATTTGCTTAAGTCCTAAATCTGTGGTAACATAATAAAAAAGTTGATTTGAGGTATTAATTAAAGATGCATGAGAGTTATCGTGTTGCAATTGTCGGCGCAACAGGGGCAGTTGGCAACACTATGTTGGGATTACTGGAGGCACGTACATTTCCTGTTAGTAGTCTGAAACTGTTGGCATCGCATAGGTCAGCAGGTGAAATACTTACCTTCAAAGGTGTACATATTGAGATTGAGGAGTTGACACACGACTCTTTTGAGGACATAGATTTAGTCTTTTCATCTGCAGGAGCATCTGTTAGTCATGAGTTTATTCCAACTGCTGTAGCAAAAGGTGCGTTGGTAATTGATAATACAAGCGCATTCCGCATGCATGATGACATCCCCTTGGTTGTCCCAGAAGTAAATATGGATGCTGCACAAAAACATAACGGTCTTATTGCCAATCCAAACTGTTCAACAATTCAGATGATGGTCGCTTTAAAACCGATATATGATGCTGTTGGCATTAAGAGAATCGTAGTTTCAACATATCAGAGCGTGTCTGGTAAAAGCGGACGAGCAGTGAATGAGTTCGTTTTGCAGACAACCGAAGCATTGGAAGGGAAACCTATAACACTTGATCGTTTTCCTCATCAGATGGCATTTAATGTTGCTTTTGATTGGACCTTCACTGATAGTGGTGACACTGAAGAAGAACTGAAGATGGTCAAAGAGACACACAAAATACTCTCTGACGATTCTATCGGTGTTTCAGCGACTACCGTCCGCGTTCCTGTTTTCTTTGCACATTCTGAATCTATCAACGTTGAAACCAAAAAGAAACTCATGCAAGTTGAAGCACGTGAACTGTTCGCTGATGCGCCGGGTGTACAGTTAGTCGATGATCCTGACAACTATAGATATCCTATGGCTATTGATGTTGCTGGAAAAGACGAGGTATATGTAGGTCGAATCCGAGAGGATGCATCAATTGCAAACGGTCTCAACTTATGGGTTGTCGCTGATAACTTACGTAAAGGTGCTGCTCTGAATGCTATTCAGATAGCAGAACAACTCTTATTGTAATTATTACAATTATTCAGAAGGCATGAAAAAGCATACAGACACGGACATCAGATGACACTTAATAGAGATAATATTGCACATTATCTTCAGGAACGGCAAGCAGAGATAGGTTTTTTTGACAGTGCTGCTAAGTTAAAGGTTGAAGAAATTGGAGATGGTAACCTTAATTTTGTCTATCGTGTCTACGATGCATCTAATCCGGAGTCTTCACTTGTCCTGAAACAAGCACCACCCTATATTAAAATTCTGGGTCCAGACTACCCACTTACATCTGAACGACTCAGTTATGAAGCCCGCGCACTCAAGGTATACAACCGTCTTGTCAGTGATGCTGTGCCAACATTGTATTTTTTTGATCCTGACTCTGCTCTAATCGTGATGGAATATCTGCCAGAGTACCGACTCTTGCGCGATGAGCTTATCTTAGGCAAAGTCAATCAGATTATTCCGAAACAAATTGGAAAATTTATGGGAGTTGTCCATAGTCAAACGTATCAGCGAAACATTGATAAAACATCGGAAAATCACTACCGAAGTGCGTTCGCCAATACCGATATGCGAGCGATAACAGGAGATTATGTTTTTACGTTTCCGTTTATAGAACATGAAACAAACTTCTATACAGCTGGGTTAGCAGACTCAGTTGAAGAATTAAAAACTGACAGTGAATTCTTGGAACAGGCAGAAATACTAAAGAACATCTTTATGAGAGTTCAGTGTGGGTTAACACACGGCGACTTACACACCGGCAGTGTCATGGTTAATGACAATTTTGCAAAGGTGATTGATTCAGAATTTGCATTCTATGGATCTGTCGGATTTGACATTGGTCTTTTTTGGGCAAATTACCTACTATCTTATTTTTCACACTTGGACGCGTCAAAAATTCAGTCGGATATAATTTCGGCAATTGTTACGTTATGGGAGACCTATATTGAAGAATTCAGGATGGAGACATCGTTAAAGAAGCGAACCTTAGATGTGATCTTCCATGAAGTTATTGGGTTCACGGGTATGGAGATGTTGAGACGGATTATTGGTGCTGCCCATGTGAGTGATATTGAGAATATTGTTGATTTAGAGCGAAAATTGAAAATAGAAAAAGCGATCCTTGAATTTGGTAAAACGATCGTAAAAAAGCGAAATCACATTGCAAATGTGCATGAAATGGTGGCGTTATTGTAAGTGAGGATACTGTTCTACTGTATCATAATTAGAGAGAGCATACAGAAAAACTATGAGAGATTACTACAAAATACTTGGTGTTGACAAGAAGTCTACTCCTGATGAGATAAAAAAAGCATATCGCAAATTAGCGGTAAAATACCATCCTGATAAGAATGCTGGAAATAAAGTTGCTGAGGAAAAATTTAAAGAAGCAGCTAATGCATATTCGGTGCTGTCCGATCCTGAAAAACGCAAAATATATGATACCCGAGGGCATGCAGGTGTAGAAGGAATGGGATTTGAAGGGTTCACTAATGTGAATGACATTTTCGTGAATTTCAATGACATCTTTGGACGCGCAGCATACGGTGACTTTGGTGATGTTTTCGGTGATGTTTTTGGATCACAAAGATCACAAAGATCACAAAGGCAGACAACGCGAACATTCCGAGGACGGGATCATCACAGAAATGTTACTATACCTTTTGCTGACGCGATTAATGGCACACAGAAAGAAGTTAGCATCCAGGGCAAGAACATAAAGTTCAAGATTCCCTCTGGAATTAAAGACGGAAAAACGTTGAGGGTACGTGGACAAGGTGAATCCATTGGGGCAGGTAAGTCAGGAGACCTTTTAGTTAAGATATCAATTCAACCCCATCCAACATTGTCCCGTGATGGACTTGATCTCGTGACTGATGTACAAGTGTCGATGACGACAGCCGCGTTGGGCGGAACTGTCAGAGTACAAACATTAACAGAGAACGTTGAAGTCAAAATACCGGCTGGGGCACAACCTGGGCAGCAACTACGACTGCGGGGAAAAGGCATAGCAGATGTAGGCGGAAGGAAAGGTGACTTGCGAGTCCGGTTAATCGTGGAGATACCAAAATCATTGACTCGTAAGCAGAAGGATTTACTAAAGCAACTTGCAAAGACGATATGACTGAAGAACGCACTGAATCTGACGTTACATCCCAGTTAAGTGGACATTTTGATACCGTTTCTAAGCAGATTATCCAAAAATCCCGTGATGAATGTATCCAATTTTTTCTTGGTACCACGGATGCTCAAACAATTAATGTGATTGAAACTGAACAATCCGTTGTCAAATGGTATTAAAATAGGTCGCGAAGAAGGTGAGAGAAAAGGGGTTCTTGAATCTCTTATGGATATATTAGAATTCCATTTTCCACACGATGAAGTGCAACACCTTGAACCTATTCTTGAGAACATTGAAGAACTGCAGCAACTCAAGCAGTTACGGCACCATGCACTTCAGGTATCAAGCCTTAATGAATTTAGAAGTATTTTGTCATCAAATGGGAATTGAACCTTATTATAGTATGAATGTTATGTTAAGAAGTTTGCCAATCTTGGTTTCGGTTTATTTTGTCTGCTCGTGTAACTACCCCTTAGTAGCGGTTTGTCCCGATTTTGCGATACTTAGAAAATAAGGAGAACGAATGATCTCACTATCACAAAGAAGTCAAAACGTAACACCATCATCAACATTAGCCATCACAGCGAAGATCAACGCACTGATTGCTGATGGTGAAGATGTTGTCAAATTCGGTGCAGGTGAACCCGATTTTGATACTCCTGACTATATCAAAGCTGCCGCAATTGAGGCACTTGATAACGGTTTTACGAAATACACACCGGTTCCCGGTATACCTGAACTCAAAGAAGCCATCGTAAATAAGTTCAAGAATGACAATGGACTTAGTTATACACCATCCCAAGTCATTGTTTCGTGTGGAGCGAAGCACACCCTCTACAATATTATGCAGGCGATTTGCGATTTTGGAGACGAGGTAATCTTTGCAGCACCGTATTGGGTGAGTTATCCACAACAAATAAAGTTGGCAGGTGCAATCCCACATGTTATCGAAACGACTGCTGAACAGAACTTCTGCATGCAACCGGAGCAAGTAGAAGTTGCGATTACATCTAAGACGAAAGCGATTCTCATTAATAGTCCAAGCAACCCCACAGGAACAACATACGCCGTTGAGACACTCGAACAAATTGCAGCGCTTGCAGTTGAGAAGCAAGTATATCTCATCTCCGATGAAATCTATGAAGCACTTCTCTACGATGGTGCAACACATCAGAGTCCAGCTGCATTTAACGAAGAAACGAAAGCAATTACCTTCGTCGTCAACGGTGTTTCAAAAGCGTACTCTATGACTGGATGGCGAATCGGTTATACCGCAGGTCCAGAGGATGCAGTTTCTGCGATGTCTCGTATCCAATCCCATAGCACATCAAATCCTACATCAATTGCACAGAAAGCTGCCGTTGCTGCACTCAATGAATCACAAGCTGCTGTTGAGGAAATGCGTAAGGCATTTGAAGAAAGACGCAATGTTATCTGTGAACGTTTTGATGATATTGATGGTGTAACTTATGTTAAACCGCAAGGTGCGTTCTATATTTTTCCAGATTTTTCAGCGCATTATGGCAGAACACTTGATGGTAAAAAGATTGAAGGTTCAATGGACATTACTGACTATCTCTTGAGTTCTGCGGGTGTCGGTGTTGTACCTGGAGATGGTTTTGGTGCGGACAAGAATTTGCGATTTTCCTTTGCTACCTCTTTGACAGAGATAAATCGTGGGCTGGATCGGATAAAAAAAGCATTGCAATAAGGTTTTTTTCTCGTGTATGCTAAAATAATAATGTCACTTACGAAACAAGGATAGGGACAATACATCGTCCTGGGAGGTTCCGATGATACTTACGATTTCACAGATTTAGAAAGATTCATAACACCGCTCCAAAATGGATACGAGTTCGTTATCGGCAATCGGTTTAAAGGGAATATACTTCTCCAGGGGCAATGCCGTGGGCAAAATGCTTTGCACTTCCAAATGTATGTATCAGGTGGAATTCGAACAGGACCTACGCATTTTGCTTGTTATGAGCGGTTAGAGCGTTTAATGTGAATGCCAAACGTGCATTCACCAAGGTAGACCCTTCATTGCCCGTTCTTTGCGATATTCGTTCAATGTGTTGTTAAATCCAATCTTTTGCGTAAGTCCTGTCTAAAATAGAATTAATCCTATCAAAGAGTGTTGCTAGAGCCTGAATCTTGAAAGATTGGGGAGAGGTAGTTAAAGTTGATCGGGTCTCTGAAAAGGATATGCCAGTTTTCGGCAAAGGATTCTTTACTGATGTCAGGATATTTGCGTTGAAGGTCTTGGATGCTGGTTTTTGAAATCATGAACGCATCCATTTTGACGTGTTCTCCTCGAAAACGTTCATGAGAAAGTGTGTGAAATCTTTTGAAAAGCGTTATTTTCTCGTTGTCGTCGTTGATAGCATCATATATCATGCCGTGAGGCTCTATAAATACGATACGTTGTTTTGCACCATCAAGTATCCAGAGAATGAAGTCTGGATAAAAACCTTCATTTTGGTAAAAACCGATTCCTTTACCTCTGCTCTGGTTACGTAAAAGGAAGATATTTTTTTCAGTGAGAAGATCCTGACGGTTCTGACGTACAAAACTGCGTAGGTCTTGAACAAAGTGTTCCTCACTTTCTTCCAATGCAGGTGGAGATGTGCGTAAAGTTGTTTCTACCTCACCTACTGTCAAAAGGGGTTGGTATAAATGTCGTTCGTTATGGATGTTGGGGAGATCTGTTAGATGAGGTCCGTATATTTCTTCACTTTCTATAAGATGTTCAATCTGAGGTTTAAGTTTGTTTGCTTCCTGTGGTGGAATGGAAACATGCCAATTTGTGAAATTTCCATTGCATTTGTCTAACTTTTCTAGCTGCAACCTTTCCTCATTCCAACGTTTCTGAATGAGACGATAAAATTTGGAGATATATTTGCGGAGAAGTATTAGGACAAGTTCTTCTAATCGATCAAGTTTCATTAGCGTGGTTGGAATTACCTCGGATTCGTTCATGACAGTGAGTTTATACGTGGGTTTATCTGGATTGAGAATTGCTTTGAGAATCTCAGTATTAAATATAAGGTTTGTGTAACCTTTTTCGTGTTTGTATTCAAGCAGTTGTAAGTAGATTTTCTCCCAATTGATGAGTTTTAGGCTTTTTTCTGGTATTGTTGTTTCATGTGCTGCTTGCGCGCGACCACCTCGTATGCCTGTCTGTGAACTCTGTGAACTACTGCCGATTATCTCAATACTTTGTGTCGTATAGGTGACAGTTGGACCCGGAATCACTTCAAGTGGTACACATTGTCCTTTGGCAGCTGAGTGATATGGTTGGACATCTGGAATATAAAGCCGTTTTTCAAGGTGATCTGTATTGAGTCTAATTGGTAATTCAATTTGGACAGGTTCTTCAGTTGGAACACCTTCACGCATGAGATAATCTCGGAATTGTGCCATGAAGTTTGCACGAACAGCAAAAATGTTCAGCGTTTCCAATAAGGGTAGATAGTCTGGCCGTTCTTTATCCTCTGAAGTACTGCGTTTGAGGCTCATATTTTTACCACGGAGACGAACCCCTCTGCCGAATAGTTGAATAATCTGTGATCCCTCGTTTGTACCTATGTTAAGCAGTCCCATAGTCGTGACACGCCAACTATCCCATCCTTCAATGAACTTTTTTGCGCCAATAAGGATGTTTATTGGACTGTCATCCGTATTGATTTTGTTGAAATGACTTTCTGTGATAACATCTTCGGGATCTGCTTTAATGGCAGCGTCATCGTTTTGAACAAGTTTTTTGAATGCTGAGGTGTCTCCGATATAAATTAGTCCAAATTCATTGCTGCCATGTGTAGTTTTTAATGCGATTTCACCGGGTGCGTTCTGAACATCACAAAGATGTAAAGCACCACTGAAATTAGTATGGAAAATCTCTTTGAGGATATATCTGTATATTTGCGTAGGTGTATCGTTTCGTTCTCTAAGTAAACTCAGTCGATTTTTAAATACATCTGTACCGTTGTCATCCTTTAAACCTGATTCGTCGTTGAGTATGTTCTCTATGGTATTAATTGCCCGATTCTTTTCGTTCATCAGAAATTGGTGCAAAAATCGGATCACGTTAAGGATATCGGAACGTGCGATTCTTTTCTCTGTATAAACAGCATTGACTCTACTACCGACAAATGCCCATAAAGGTGGGTCTAACCCGTAGGTCTGGACTGCTTCAGTTTCCTCTTTGAAATAAAGTCGCTGTTCGTAGAAACTGAGAAGATTACCCATGAGTAATGTTTCGGTTTGCGTTGTCTCGTCATGCTTGACGTTAAGGATGCGAAAGTTTTTTCCGTATCCATCTTCGTAGAAATAGCGGTAGGAGTAATCAAAAGCGATGGCTTTTCCGTATTCGTCAACAAGGTTGGCATTTTTTGCTGCAGCAAGTGCCTGTCCGAACGTTGCGCTGTATTCAAAGGTAAAACCTGTTTTCGCAAGTGCCTCTCGGTATTCACGCCACACTTTACCACCACTGCCTTTATGTCCTTCATCTACAAAAATGAGGTTATTTCCCTCAAATGCTTCGACTGGCACGCTTACACCGCCACTTGTCTTTTCCTCAACTAATTTTGTGATTTCTATCACTTGGACTGTATCGCTGGCATTTGTGAGACGGTTCCCTTCAACATTAAAACGATCACATCTAATATCGGAGTTTGCAAGTTCACGCATGTGTTGTTCGCTTAACCCTTCGTTGGGTGTGATAAGCACAATATGGTCTAACGGTTCTTGGCAGTAGTGCAGGAGCTGGTGGTAGTTGATGTGCATGATGAGTGTCTTACCTGCACCGGTTGCCATCCAGAAAGCAAGTTTATCTATATCCGATGCTGTGAATTCTGAATCCATTGCATCTCCAGGATCTTTCGCCATGTTTTGTATCTTCACGAAACTGTTCAATTGTCGTAGGAATTGCGAGTGTCTGTTGTATTTCCAGTCTAAGAAAATCTCTGTGTAAAGTAGTGACATGTATTGAAAATAACGTAGGACAATAGGTTGCGTACGTCTGTTGTTTATTTTGGACAGATGCTGTTTGATGTTAGTATCATAGCGTGGGAGAGCTTCTGCCATCAGTGAGTTGGATTCTGTGCGGGAGATCAGAAATTCACAGATGGGTGAATGTCCATCTGGGTTAAATCCCTCTGCTTCATATCGGACAGCATTGAGCAGTTCGCGCGTAGTCTTGTATTCAAAGCGACTGTTTAGCCAACCGTGAAGGGTAAGGTGATTTTCAAGTTTGCGTTGTGTATTGTTTCTCGGCATAAGAATTTCTCCGATCAGATTTATTATTCAAACATCAGTCTTTTGAAAAGCGGATCTATGGGTTTCGCATCAGGAACAATAGAGTCGGTGTTTATATACACCTCACTTGCATCATCTGTGAGTTTGTGTTCTTGAATAAAACTGTAATCTCGTTCCCAGTCTTCTTGTTCCCACCCCGCAGTTTCACGCCAGATAATAACCACGGTTTTTTGTCCGACTGTGCCTTTGTAGACAAGATAACGTCTGTCCTCATCTTTCAAGCACTGACGCGTCTTAACTGATAAACCGATCAGATAATTGAATGTTTCAGGTAAATCTATATCCTGTTTCTGTGTCTGCATATCTTTGACGATCTTGAGTTGATAGTTGAACGGGTTTTTGAGTTCGGAGATGTTTAGGAACGTTGGACTTTCCTTTGTATCGCTTTCCAGTATGTAATTCAATTGGTGTTCGTCCATTAACAGATATCAATGAGATTTCCATCAGCATCCAAAACATCATCACCAAAAGCTGCTACGACATCTTTTTTTAAGTCTTCAAGTCTTTCAAGATCCGCTTCAATTTCGGCGTTTGCTTCAAGTGCATCGTTTATTTCTGCGGGGAGTTCTTCGTCAATATAAGTTTGGATGAGTTCACGCCGTTTGTTAATAATACGGTAGATACCGAAGTCAAGGTCTGCTGCGTCTGCCCGGAAAAGTTTTTGTAGTAGGTCCTGTAGTTTCTGAAGGGAATCTGATGATGTGTTTTGATCTTGTTGCATAGCGTGGGACCCTTCCAATGATATTAGATTTTGCTTAGTTTAGCATGATTTTGGTATGATGTCAAGAAAAAGAAGAACCCTAAAAAACACTTGACATATCTTCATAAAAGCAGGTATAATACTGATATGTCGGCGTATGATAAGATTTTTAAACATATTGCGGGGGAGTTCCCGCAAGACATAGCAGTGTTAGCACTGAAGACATCGGAGGTGGAAGTCACTGATCGGTTGAACACAGAACATATCACGATTAAGACACATCAGAGCGATATGATATATCAAGTCCGTTTGCCGGATGAGGAGGCGATATTACATATAGAAGCACAAACCGACGACAGCACGTATAAACCGATGCATTTACGGATGCTTGCTTATTCAAGTGTTCTTTATTTGGAATATGAAAAGAACGTCTATTCAACGGTGCTATATTTCCGTCCTCCCGCAGGTCGGAACGATCCTGGTTTCTATGCGTATGGAAACGAAGATCGGGGCGGTGGCGTATTCCGCTATAACGTTATACGTATCTATGAGTTAGAGGGTGCAGCGTTCCTGGATCCTGCTGTTTTAGGGGTGTTACCTTTCACGGCTCTGATGGATCCGCCATCGGACATGACACGTAACGCTTGGACTGAGAAATGTATTGAGACGATACGGACAGTTGATGTTGATGTCAAGATGCGGGGGACGCTTCTGTTTGCGCTCTCGCTTTTCGGGAGTTTTGTCCAATCCACCGAACTATTTAAGGACGCTTCATTGGAGGCAATTATGCAACAATCACCTTTTTACGAACATGTGATACAACGAGGTATTGAACAAGGTATTGAACAAGGTATTGAACAAGGTATTGAACAAGGCGATGAACAAGGATATAGACGAGGTATTGAACAAGGTATTGAACAAGGTATTGAACAAGGTATTGAACAAGGTATTGAACAAGGTATTGAACAAGGTATTGAACAAGGTGAACGTAATAATACTGTTGAGAGTATTTTAGAGTTGCTCTCTATCCGTTTCACAATTGACACGACAGAAGCAATAAAGTTTGATATTGAGAGCATTGACAGTTTAGAACGTCTTAAACAGTTGCGTCGTGCTGCGGCCGAGGTGCGAGATTTTGCTGCTTTCATGCACATACTTCAGAATGGTGCCGAACTTGTGTAACAAAAAAAGTCGTCATTCTACTCTTTCTGCTTATGTAACAGTTTCGCTTTAGTATCCCCATTTTTGTGCAACTCACACGAGGAGTGCTCACTCTTTTTAGGTTTTACTATAACACATTCTTTTTCTCACTTACCCAAACATCAATCTTTTGAAAAGCGGATCTATGGGTTTCACATCAGGAACAATAGAGTCGGTGTTTATATACACCTCACTTGCATCAGTTGTGAGTTTGTTTTTCCGAATAAAACTGTAATCTCGTTCCCAGTCTTCTTGTTCCCACCCCGCAGTTTCACGCCAGATAATAACCACGGTTTTTTGTCCGACTGTGCCTTTGTAGACAAGATAACGTCTGTCCTCATCTTTCAAGCACTGACGCGTCTTAACTGATAGACCGATCAGATAATTGAATGTTTCAGGTAAATCTATGTCTTGTTTCTGTGTCTGTATATCTTTGACGATCTTGAGTTGATAGTTGAACGGGTTTTTGAGTTCGGAGATGTTTAGGAACGTTGGACTTTCCTTTGTATCGCTTTCCAGTATGTAATTCAGTTGGTGTTCGTCAATTAACAGATTCTGATGTTCGGGTTCGTTGAATTCTATGTTGTTGAGGGTATCTTCATAAGATTCAATACGTTGGTATTTGAACATGTGAGAAAACCGACTCTCACGGGAGACAGGTTTGGCATCTTTCCATTTTTCGGCATAAACGGCTTTCTTGATACGTGGCATAAGTGCAGCGTCAAAATGATGTCCCATTTCTATAAGGATATATCTGCGATTGCCATCGTCTTCACGATTAAGATTGATGGCTGCGTGGGCAGTAGTACCAGAACCGCCGAAGTAATCTAATACAGTGTCATTTTTACCAAGTGAAGATACGCGGAGACAATCTTCCATAAGATAGACAGACTTTGGAAATGGGAATGCTAGTACATCACCTATTATGTTCTTTAGTAGATTTGTGCCATACCTGGGTGCTGCGTATAGATTTTTATTCCATAAGGTTTTTGGTAAAACCCCTTCCTTTTTTAAGTACCATTTAAGGTGAATCAGTACATTACCATTTCGATCAGATTTTACTGTTAATTCCGATAACTTTTCTTTAAGGGTATCAACACCATATCTCCATCTTAATTCTTTTCCACTATTACTACTTATTGGCCAAACAACTTCTTCATTGGAATCTGGAGATTCCAATATTGACCATTCCTCATTTTCATTATTCCATTTCATTTTAGGAATTCGTATCATTCCCGCTTTAACGAAAAGCGGATAGAAAAGACGGGGACGATCAGCACGCGTATTTCCAGCTCCTTCTCCTCTTCTTAGTGGACTCCACTTAAACCTTCCTTTTTCATCAAGATTGTTATAACTCTTAAGCTGTTCATCTGTCCATTCAAGTCTTCCTATAAGCGAGGCTTCAGTGATACCAAAAAACATAACGTATTCGTGAGAGGAAGCAAATCCTGTTGGACTAGCGTTACCTGATGGATTGGAAAAGACTGCAACAATTCCAAGTTCGTTCTCTTTACCAAAGAGATTTTGGAGCAGCAGCCGTAGATTGGCGGCTTCCACGTCATCAATTGCTACACAGAAGATCCCATTATCTGCTAATAGTTCTTGGGCAACTAAAATCCGATCTGCCATCAATGACATCCATGATGAATCTTTGTAGTTGTTTTTATACAGAATCGCTGAGGCATTAGTATTGTATGGTGGATCGATATAGATAACTTTTATAGATTGTTGGTATTTCTTGGTTAGTAGATTTAACCCTTGAAAGTTTTCACTGTGTATTAGCAGCCCGTTTGTTTCATTGTCCAGATCGCCAAAACTTGCTAAGAGGCGATCCTTGAAGTTTGAATCAAAATGGCAAGTGTCCAAAACAAGATTCGGGTTTTCTTTGAGGAAGTCAACGGAAAGTGGTTCTGTGTAGTCGGTACCAATAAGTTTACTGTCTATTTCGTGAATAGCAAAGAGGTCCTTCCACTCTTCAAGTTGTGCAGCATTCTCAGTAATTTCAGTGTAAAAATTCTCTGGGACACGATCAAGCGTAAGGCAGTAGTCGGTGAAGAGGACAAACTTCTTTTTCAGCCAGAGACGTTTTTGGAATGCTTCTATGTGTGAAAGGAAGTCAATGACTTTGGTGGCGATGGCGTGAACAAGTTGTGCTGTTTCAATCCAACTACCACAGACAGTGACAGGGGATTCAGAATACTCTCTCTCTCTCTCTCTCTCTCTCTCTATGTTTTATTAAAAATGTTTTGTTTTTTGATAAAATTAACTCAGACAAAGGGATAACTTCGTTTTTAATGTAGACATCAAGCTCACGGTTGAGAAACTTTCTTAGGTCTTTGTGAATAAAAAAGTCTGCAGTGTTACGTTTGGTATAAGTGCGGAGGTGTTTTTTAAGGGTGGATACTTCGTCTATTTGATGCTCAAGGGCAGACAACGCGTTATAGTGCTTTATCAATCTTTTCAGTATTTCAGGTTCAGCAGCGTCAATAATCTTGTCCTGCTGTTTTTGTCCGCTATACGTTTTCTTTTCTTCATCCGTGAGTGGGCGGTATTCAAAAGGGATACAGACCTCATCGTTATCTGAATTGTATTCTGTTTCTGCTGATAAGGGGATGAAGAAACGTTTGGCACCCTTGACGTTGTCTTTTTCAATATCTACATCACGGAGATCAAAGATAAAGGTAATTTCATGAGTTTTGAAACGATAATCGGAGAAGTGTTCACCGCTTTTTACGTAATACTGGTCTCGGTTTGCCCAATGGAGATAGATTTCCTCACCGTTATAGGGAACAGCGTAACGTTCAGTTTGGGAATAGCGTCTGCGTGGTATGAAGTCCCCGTTGTCGTAGTAGCGGGAGAAGAAGGTGTATAGGTGGTTATAGACAACATCTTCACGTTGGTCACGGGTTTGTGGGGAGCCGATTCGTTCTTTTTCTTCAAGGTATTTCTTAACTCCGGGACGCTCTTTAATGGATTCATCAATGAGATTTCCATCAGCATCCAAAACATCATCACCAAAAGCTGCTACGACATCTTTTTTTAAGTCTTCAAGTCTTTCAAGATCCGCTTCAATTTCGGCGTTTGCTTCAAGTGCATCGTTTATTTCTGCGGGGAGTTCTTCGTCAATATAAGTTTGGATGAGTTCACGCCGTTTGTTAATAATACGGTAGATACCGAAGTCAAGGTCTGCTGCGTCTGCCCGGAAAAGTTTTTGTAGTAGGTCCTGTAGTTTCTGAAGGGAATCTGATGATGTGTTTTGATCTTGTTGCATAGCGTGGGACCCTTCCAATGATATTAGATTTTGCTTAGTTTAGCATGATTTTGGTATGATGTCAAGAAAAAGAAGAACCCTAAAAAACACTTGACATATCTTCATAAAAGCAGGTATAATACTAATATGTCGGCGTATGATAAGATCTTTAAACATATTGCGGGGGAGTTCCCGCAAGACATAGCAGTGTTAGCACTGAAGACATCGGAGGTGGAAGTCACTGATCGGTTGAACACAGAACATATCACGATTAAGACACATCAGAGCGATATGATATATCAAGTCCGTTTGCCGGATGAGGAGGCGATATTACATATAGAAGCACAAACCGACGACAGCACGTATAAACTGATGCATTTACGGATGCTTGCTTATTCAAGTGTTCTTTATTTGGAATATGAAAAGAACGTCTATTCAACGGTGCTATATTTTCGTCCTCCCGCAGGTCGAAACGATCCTGGTTTCTATGCGTATGGAAACGAAGATCGGGGCGGTGGCGTATTCCGCTATAACGTTATACGTATCTATGAGTTAGAGGGTGCAGCGTTCCTGGATCCTGCTGTTTTAGGGGTGTTACCTTTCACAGCTCTGATGGATCCGCCATCGGACATGACACGTAACGCTTGGACTGAGAAATGTATTGAGACGATCCGGACAGTTGATGTTGATGTCAAGATGCGGGGGACGCTTCTGTTTGCGCTCTCGCTTTTCGGGAGTTTTGTCCAATCCACTGAACTATTTAAGGACGCTTCATTGGAGGCAATTATGCAACAATCACCTTTTTACGATCATGTGATACAACGAGGTATTGAACGAGGTATTGAACAAGGTATTGAACAAGGCGATGAACAAGGATATAGACGAGGTATTGAACAAGGTATTGAACAAGGTATTGAACAAGGTATTGAACAAGGTATTGAACAAGGTGAACGTAATAATACTGTTGAGAGTATTTTAGAGTTGCTCTCTATCCGTTTCACAATTGACACGACAGAAGCAATAAAGTTTGATATTGAGAGCATTGACAGTTTAGAACGTCTTAAACAGTTGCGTCGTGCTGCAGCCGAGGTGCGAGATTTTGCTGCTTTCATGCACATACTTCAGAATGGTGCCGAACTTGTGTAACAAAAAAAGTCGTCATTCTACTCTTTCTGCTTATGTAACAGTTTCGCTTTAGTATTCCCATTTTTGTGCAACTCACACGAGGAGTGCTCACTCTTTTTAGGTTTTACTATAACACATTCTTTTTCTCACTTACCCAAACATCAATCTTTTGAAAAGCGGATCTATGGGTTTCACATCAGGAACAATAGAGTCGGTGTTTATATACACCTCACTTGCATCAGCTGTGAGTTTGTTTTTCCGAATAAAACTGTAATCTCGTTCCCAGTCTTCTTGTTCCCACCCCGCAGTTTCACGCCAGATAATAACCACGGTTTTTTGTCCGACTGTGCCTTTGTAGACAAGATAACGTCTGTCCTCATCTTTCAAGCACTGACGCGTCTTAACTGATAGACCGATCAGATAATTGAATGTTTCAGGTAAATCTATGTCTTGTTTCTGTGTCTGCATATCTTTGACGATCTTGAGTTGATAGTTGAACGGGTTTTTGAGTTCGGAGATGTTTAGGAATGTTGGACTTTCCTTTGTATCGCTTTCCAGTATGTAATTCAGTTGGTGTTCGTCAATTAACAGATTCTGATGTTCGGGTTCGTTGAATTCTATGTTGTTGAGGGTATCTTCATAAGATTCAATACGTTGGTATTTGAACATGTGAGAAAGCTGACTCTCACGGGAGACAGGTTTGGCATCTTTCCATTTTTCGGCATAAACGGCTTTCTTGATACGGGACATAAGTGCGGTATCAAAATGATGTCCCATTTCAATAAGAATATATTTGCGTTGGCAAGCGTCCTGACGATTGAGATTGATAGCGGCGTGGGCAGTAGTGCCTGAGCCACCGAAGTAATCAAGCACAGTATCATTTATTCCGAGAGAAGAAACGCGTAGGCAATCCTCAACAAGATGGATAGACTTCGGAAACATGAACGCGAGACTATCGCCTAGCATACTTGTTAAAAATATAGTGCCATAATGTGTTGATGAGTATTCTGTTTTGCCCCACCATGTCTTGGGTAGCATTCCTTCCTCATTTAGATACCGTTTAATTGCAATTCGAATATTACCATGTCTATCAGTTCTTGTGATAGTTTCCGACAACTTTTCTTGTAGCGTTTCAACTCCATATCCCCATGTCATCTCTTCACCGTCTGGTCTGATTGGTAATACCTTTGCTTCGTCAGGACATGGTGATTCCACGAGATTCCATTGTCGACTTTCCTCATCCCATTCCATTTGCGGAATTCGGATTAGTTCATTCTTAACAAATAGAGGATAGAATAAGCGGGGACGTGCGACTCGAAAAGCGTTTGGACCGCCACCACTTCTAAGCCCTTTCCAAGTGAAATATCGGCCCTGTGCATCAATTTCTGCGTTCTTTAGTTGTTCTTCTGTCCTTTCAAGACGACCAATTTTGCCTGCAGTGGTTAGTCTAAAGAACATCGCATATTCATGGGCAGGAGCAAAGCCTGTAGGTCTTTGACGTCCTGCTGGATTTGAACATACTGAAACAATTCCCAATTCATTTTCTTTTCCAAAGAGATTTTGAAGTAGCTGCCGTAAATTTGCAGCTTCTACTTCGTCAATTGCAGCGCAGAAGATACCGTCGTCAGTTAGTAGTTCGCGTGAGACAGAAATCCGATCTGCCATTAACGACATCCATGATGAATCTTTGTAATTATTCTTATACAGAATTGCTGAGGCATCAGTATTATAAGGTGGATCAATATAAATGGCTTTTATAGATTCTTGATACTTTTCTGTTAATAGATTTAACGCTTGATAGTTCTCACCGTGAATTAGCAAACCATCAGTTTCATTATCCAGATCGCCAAAACACGCTAAGAGGCGATCTTTGAAATCAGCATCAAAGTGGCAAGTATCCAAAACAAGATTCGGATTTGCTTTGAGGAAGTCGATGGAGAGGACAACCTCCCTGCCCTCCTTATCGGGAGGGTTGAAAAGATCAGTGTCCATTTCGTCAATAGCAAAGAGATCCTTCCATTCCTCAAGTTGTGCAGCATTCTCAGTAACTTCAGTGTAAAATTCTTCTGGGACACGGTCAAGCGTAAGGCAGTAGTCGGTGAAGAGGACAAACTTCTTTTTCAGCCAGAGACGTTTTTGGAATGCTTCTATGTGTGAAAGGAAGTCAATGACTTTGGTGGCGATGGCGTGAACAAGTTGTGCTGTTTCAATCCAACTACCACAGACAGTGACAGGGGATTCAGAATACTCTCTCTCTCTCTCTCTCTCTCTCTCTCTCTCTCTCTCTCTCTCTCTATGTTTTATTAAAAATGTTTTGTTTTTTGATAAAATTAACTCAGACAAAGGGATAACTTCGTTTTTAATGTAGACATCAAGCTCACGGTTGAGAAACTTTCTTAGGTCTTTGTGAATAAAAAAGTCTGCAGTGTTACGTTTGGTATAAGTGCGGAGGTGTTTTTTAAGGGTGGATACTTCGTCTATTTGATGCTCAAGGGCAGACAACGCGTTATAGTGCTTTATCAATCTTTTCAGTATTTCAGGTTCAGCAGCGTCAATAATCTTGTCCTGCTGTTTTTGTCCGCTATACGTTTTCTTTTCTTCATCCGTGAGTGGGCGGTATTCAAAAGGGATACAGACCTCATCGTTATCTGAATTGTATTCTGTTTCTGCTGATAAGGGGATGAAGAAACGTTTGGCACCCTTGACGTTGTCTTTTTCAATATCTACATCACGGAGATCAAAGATAAAGGTAATTTCATGAGTTTTGAAACGATAATCGGAGAAGTGTTCACCGCTTTTTACGTAATACTGGTCTCGGTTTGCCCAATGGAGATAGATTTCCTCACCGTTATAGGGAACAGCGTAACGTTCAGTTTGGGAATAGCGTCTGCGTGGTATGAAGTCCCCGTTGTCGTAGTAGCGGGAGAAGAAGGTGTATAGGTGGTTATAGACAACATCTTCACGTTGGTCACGGGTTTGTGGGGAGCCGATTCGTTCTTTTTCTTCAAGGTATTTCTTAACTCCGGGACGCTCTTTAATGGATTCATCAATGAGATTTCCATCAGCATCCAAAACATCATCACCAAAAGCTGCTACGACATCTTTTTTTAAGTCTTCAAGTCTTTCAAGATCCGCTTCAATTTCGGCGTTTGCTTCAAGTGCATCGTTTATTTCTGCGGGGAGTTCTTCGTCAATATAAGTTTGGATGAGTTCACGCCGTTTGTTAATAATACGGTAGATACCGAAGTCAAGGTCTGCTGCGTCTGCCCGGAAAAGTTTTTGTAGTAGGTCCTGTAGTTTCTGAAGGGAATCTGATGATGTGTTTTGATCTTGTTGCATAGCGTGGGACCCTTCCAATGATATTAGATTTTGCTTAGTTTAGCATGATTTTGGTATGATGTCAAGAAAAAGAAGAACCCTAAAAAACACTTGACATATCTTCATAAAAGCAGGTATAATACTAATATGTCGGCGTATGATAAGATCTTTAAACATATTGCGGGGGAGTTCCCGCAAGACATAGCAGTGTTAGCACTGAAGACATCGGAGGTGGAAGTCACTGATCGGTTGAACACAGAACATATCACGATTAAGACACATCAGAGCGATATGATATATCAAGTCCGTTTGCCGGATGAGGAGGCGATATTACATATAGAAGCACAAACCGACGACAGCACGTATAAACTGATGCATTTACGGATGCTTGCTTATTCAAGTGTTCTTTATTTGGAATATGAAAAGAACGTCTATTCAACGGTGCTATATTTTCGTCCTCCCGCAGGTCGAAACGATCCTGGTTTCTATGCGTATGGAAACGAAGATCGGGGCGGTGGCGTATTCCGCTATAACGTTATACGTATCTATGAGTTAGAGGGTGAAGCGTTCCTGGATCCCGACGCTTTAGGGGTGTTACCTTTCACGGCTCTGATGGATCCGCCATCGGACATGACACGTAACGCTTGGACTGAGAAATGTATTGAGACGATCCGGACAGTTGATGTTGATGTCAAGATGCGGGGGACGCTTCTGTTTGCGCTCTCGCTTTTCGGGAGTTTTGTCCAATCCACCGAACTATTTAAGGACGCTTCATTGGAGGCAATTATGCAACAATCACCTTTTTACGATCATGTGATACAACGAGGTATTGAACAAGGTATTGAACAAGGTATTGAACAAGGTATTGAACAAGGCGATGAACAAGGATATAGACGAGGTATTGAACAAGGTATTGAACAAGGTATTGAACAAGGTATTGAACAAGGTATTGAACAAGGTGAACGTAATAATACTGTTGAGAGTATTTTAGAGTTGCTCTCTATCCGTTTCACAATTGACATGACAGAAGCAATAAAGTCTGATATTGAGAGCATTGACAGTTTAGAACGTCTTAAGCAGTTGCGTCGTGCTGCAGCCGAGGTGCGAGATTTTGCTGCTTTCATGCACATACTTCAGAATGGTGCCGAACTTGTGTAACAAAAAAAGTCGTCATACTACTCTTTCTGCTTATGTAACAGTTTCGCTTTAGTATTCCCATTTTTGTGCAACTCACACGAGGAGTGCTCACTCTTTTTGAGGGTTTTCGGTTTAATAATGATTTCGTCTCAATTCTAAAACGCGAGTCCCTGACAGTCTAAGTTCTCAATCCTAAAATGGCATATACCATTACTTAGCCGAAAACCCTCCTTTTTTTAAGTCTTCAAGTCTTTCAAGATCCGCTTCAATTTCGGCGTTTGCTTCAAGTGCATCGTTTATTTCTGCGGGGAGTTCTTCGTCAATATAAGTTTGGATGAGTTCACGCCGTTTGTTAATAATACGGTAGATACCGAAGTCAAGGTCTGCTGCGTCTGCCCGGAAAAGTTTTTGTAGTAGGTCCTATAGTTTCTGAAGGGAATCTGATGATGTGTTTTGATCTTGTTGCATAGCGTGGGACCCTTCCAATGATATTAGATTTTGCTTAGTTTAGCATGATTTTGGTATGATGTCAAGAAAAAGAAGAACCCTAAAAAACACTTGACATATCTTCATAAAAGCAGGTATAATACTGATATGTCGGCGTATGATAAGATCTTTAAACATATTGCGGGGGAGTTCCCCCGAGACATAGCAGTGTTAGCACTGAAGACATCGGAGGTGGAAGTCACTGATCGGTTGAACACAGAACATATCACGATTAAGACACATCAGAGCGATATGATATATCAAGTCCGTTTGCCGGATGAGGAGGCGATATTACATATAGAAGCACAAACCGACGACAGCACGTATAAACCGATGCATTTACGGATGCTTGCTTATTCAAGTGTTCTTTATTTGGAATATGAAAAGAATGTCTATTCAACGGTGCTATATTTCCGTCCTCCCGCAGGTCGAAACGATCCTGGTTTCTATGAGTATGGAAACGAAGATCGGGGCGGTGGCGTATTCCGCTATAACGTTATACGTATCTATGAGTTAGAGGGTGAAGCGTTCCTGGATCCTGCTGTTTTAGGGGTGTTACCTTTCACAGCTCTGATGGATCCGCCATCGGACATGACACGTAACGCTTGGACTGAGAAGTGTATTGAGACGATCCGGACAGTTGATGTTGATGTCAAGATGCGGGGGACGCTTCTGTTTGCGCTCTCGCTTTTCGGGAGTTTTGTCCAATCCACCGAACTATTTAAGGACGCTTCATTGGAGGCAATTATGCAACAATCACCTTTTTACGATCATGTGATACAACGAGGTATTGAACAAGGTATTGAACAAGGTATTGAACAAGGTATTGAACAAGGCGATGAACAAGGATATAGACGAGGTATTGAACAAGGTATTGAACAAGGTATTGAACAAGGTGAACGTAATAATACTGTTGAGAGTATTTTAGAGTTGCTCTCTATCCGTTTCACAATTGACATGACAGAAGCAATAAAGTCTGATATTGAGAGCATTGACAGTTTAGAACGTCTTAAGCAGTTGCGTCGTGCTGCAGCCGAGGTGCGAGATTTTGCTGCTTTCATGCACATACTTCAGAATGGTGCCGAACTTGTGTAACAAAAAAAGTCGTCATTCTACTCTTTCTGCTTATGTAACAGTTTCGCTTTAGTATTCCCATTTTTGTGCAACTCACACGAGGAGTGCTCACTCTTTTTGAGGGTTTTCGGTTTAATAATGATTTCGTCTCAATTCTAAAACGCGAGTCCCTGACAGTCTAAGTTCTCAATCCTAAAATGGCATATACCATTACTTAGCCGAAAACCCTCCTTTTTTTAAGTCTTCAAGTCTTTCAAGATCCGCTTCAATTTCGGCGTTTGCTTCAAGTGCATCGTTTATTTCTGCGGGGAGTTCTTCGTCAATATAAGTTTGGATGAGTTCACGCCGTTTGTTAATAATACGGTAGATACCGAAGTCGAGATCGGCGGCATCTGCCCGGAAAAGTTTTTGTAGTAGGTCCTGTAGTTTCTGAAGGGAATCTGATGATGTGTTTTGATCTTGTTGCATAGCGTGGGACCCTTCCAATGATATTAGATTTTGCTTAGTTTAGCATGATTTTGGTATGATGTCAAGAAAAAGAAGAACCCTAAAAAACACTTGACATATCTTCATAAAAGCAGGTATAATACTGATATGTCGGCGTATGATAAGATCTTTAAACATATTGCGGGGGAGTTCCCGCGAGACATAGCAGTGTTAGCACTGAAGACATCGGAGGTGGAAGTCACTGATCGGTTGAACACAGAACATATCACGATTAAGACACATCAGAGCGATATGATATATCAAGTCCGTTTGCCGGATGAGGAGGCGATCTTACATATAGAAGCACAAACCGACGACAGCACGTATAAACCGATGCATTTACGGATGCTTGCTTATTCAAGTGTTCTTTATTTGGAATATGAAAAGAATGTCTATTCAACGGTGCTATATTTCCGTCCTCCCGCAGGTCGGAACGATCCTGGTTTCTATGCGTATGGAAACGAAGATCGGGGCGGTGGCGTATTCCGCTATAACGTTATACGTATCTATGAGTTAGAGGGTGCAGCGTTCCTGGATCCTGCTGTTTTAGGGGTGTTACCTTTCACGGCTCTGATGGATCCGCCATCGGACATGACACGTAACGCTTGGACTGAGAAATGTATTGAGACGATCCGGACAGTTGATGTTGATGTCAAGATGCGGGGGACGCTTCTGTTTGCGCTCTCGCTTTTCGGGAGTTTTGTCCAATCCACCGAACTATTTAAGGACGCTTCATTGGAGGCAATTATGCAACAATCACCTTTTTACGATCATGTGATACAACGAGGTATTGAACAAGGTATTGAACAAGGCGATGAACAAGGATATAGACGAGGTATTGAACAAGGTATTGAACAAGGATATAGACGAGGTATTGAACAAGGTATTGAACAAGGTGAACGTAATAATACTGTTGAGAGCATTTTAGAGTTGCTCTCTATCCGTTTCACAATTGACATGACAGAAGCAATAAAGTCTGATATTGAGAGCATTGACAGTTTAGAACGTCTTAAGCAGTTGCGTCGTGCTGCAGCCGAGGTGCGAGATTTTGCTGCTTTCATGCACATACTTCAGAATGGTGCCGAACTTGTGTAACAAAAAAAGTCGTCATTCTACTCTTTCTGTTTATGTAACAGTTTCGCTTTAGTATCCCCATTTTTGTGCAACTCACACGAGGAGTGCTCACTCTTTTTAGGTTTTACTATAACACATTCTTTTTCTCACTTACCCAAACATCAATCTTTTGAAAAGCGGATCTATGGGTTTCACATCAGGAACAATAGAGTCGGTGTTTATATACACCTCACTTGCATCAGCTGTGAGTTTGTTTTTCCGAATAAAACTGTAATCTCGTTCCCAGTCTTCTTGTTCCCACCCCGCAGTTTCACGCCAGATAATAACCACGGTTTTTTGTCCGACTGTGCCTTTGTAGACAAGATAACGTCTGTCCTCATCTTTCAAGCACTGACGCGTCTTAACTGATAGACCGATCAGATAATTGAATGTTTCAGGTAAATCTATGTCTTGTTTCTGTGTCTGCATATCTTTGACGATCTTGAGTTGATAGTTGAACGGGTTTTTGAGTTCGGAGATGTTTAGGAACGTTGGACTTTCCTTTGTATCGCTTTCCAGTATGTAATTCAATTGGTGTTCGTCAAGTAGCAGGTTTTGATATTCGGTTTCGTTGAATTCTATGTTGTTGAGGGTGTCTTCATAAGATTCAATACGTTGGTATTTGAACATGTGAGAAAGCTGACTCTCACGGGAGACAGGTCTGGCATCTTTCCATTTTTCGGCATAAACGGCTTTTTTGATACGTGGCATAAGTGCAGTGTCAAAATGATGTCCCATTTCAACGAGGATATATCTGCGATTGCCATCGTCTTCACGATTAAGATTGATAACCGCGTGGGCATTTGTCCCGCTTCCAGCAAAAAAGTCGAGTATGATGCCATCCAAATCAGGTATAGCTGCCCATACTAAGTTCTCATATAAATCAAGCGGATGGCAATATTCAAATTGTAAACCTAATGCTGTTATATCATGTTTCCCTCTTTTTCCTATTGGAAACACAGACGAAAACTCACCATAAGGGTAGTCTTTCAAACGGATTTTACGTTCCGGTTGTTTAGTTTCATCTTCACCAAAAACAATAAGACCTTCTTTTTTCAGTTCCTGCATTGTTTCAGGTTTTTTACTCCACCCATTTGCTGGTACAGGACAAGGTTCCCCAGTAATTGGATGTATCAATTCTTTGTGGTATTTGGGGTCGGTTTGCATTCCTGGTGCTGCCATACTAACAGTTCTGTACACCCATTTGTCCTCGTCAATTTCCGAATAAGCCCTCTCTCCGCCACTAAACTCAGATTTATTTTTTATCCATTTCCTAAATTCTTTTCGGCAATCCGGAGTGACACCACCATGCTTTGTTATCAAAGAAGCTGCTTTATTTAGAATTGCTTTACGGTTAGGTGACTGTGCTAAAAGTTTGATGTTGCCTCTTGAATATGATATTATGTATTCATGCTGTGTTGCTATTGTGTTTGTTCC
This sequence comes from Candidatus Poribacteria bacterium, assembly GCA_965208245.1. Taxonomy (GTDB): domain Bacteria; phylum Poribacteria; class WGA-4E; order WGA-4E; family WGA-3G; genus MSPOR6. The sequence goes on along the minus strand of OZ242325.1, from coordinate 1,735,158 downwards.
GAAAACGGGGTTCTTTTTATCCCAGATAATCGTTCCCTGATCTCTGAGAGGAAGGGTATTAAATATCTGATACAGATTTTCATATTCGTTTTCGTCAATATGGCAAAATAAACAACTATTCTGTGTCATCAAAGGTTCTGCTAAAATCAACCTATCTGTCATCATTGATAACCAACTTGAATGTTGATAAGCGTTTTTGTAAAGAAATCCACTCGTTTTAGTGTTATACGGTGGATCAATGTGAATACACTTTATTGATTCATGGTACTTTTCCTTCAACAGATTTAATGCTTGAAAGTTCTCACCATGTATGAGCAAACCGTCTGTCTCATAATCCAAATCGTCAAAATGTGATAAAAGTTTATCTATGAAGTCAGATTCAAAGTGGCAAGTGTCTAAAATAAGATTCGGGTTTTCTTTCAGAAAGTCAAAGGAGAGCGGCTCTGTGTAATCGGTATCAATAAGGTTACTGGCTATCTCATGAATGACAAAAAGGTCTTTCCATTCCTCAAGTTGTGCAGTATTCTCAATAACTTCAGTGTAAAATTCTTCTGGGACACGGTCAAGCGTAAGGCAGTAGTCGGTGGATAGGACAAACTTCTTTTTTAGCCAGAGACGTTTTTGGAATGCTTCTATGTGTGAAAGGAAGTCAATGACTTTGGTGGCGATGGCGTGAACAAGTTGTGCTGTTTCAATCCAACTACCACAGACAGTGACAGGGGATTCAGAATACTCTCTCTCTCTCTCTCTCTCTATGTTTTATTAAAAATGTTTTGTTTTTTGATAAAATTAACTCAGACAAAGGGATAACTTCGTTTTTAATGTAGACATCAAGCTCACGGTTGAGAAACTTTCTTAGGTCTTTGTGAATAAAAAAGTCTGCAGTGTTACGTTTGGTATAAGTGCGGAGGTGTTTTTTAAGGGTGGATACTTCGTCTATTTGATGCTCAAGGGCAGACAACGCGTTATAGTGCTTTATCAATCTTTTCAGTATTTCAGGTTCAGCAGCGTCAATAATCTTGTCCTGCTGTTTTTGTCCGCTATACGTTTTCTTTTCTTCATCCGTGAGTGGGCGGTATTCAAAAGGGATACAGACCTCATCGTTATCTGAATTGTATTCTGTTTCTGCTGATAAGGGGATGAAGAAACGTTTGGCACCCTTGACGTTGTCTTTTTCAATATCTACATCACGGAGATCAAAGATAAAGGTAATTTCATGAGTTTTGAAACGATAATCGGAGAAGTGTTCACCGCTTTTTACGTAATACTGGTCTCGGTTTGCCCAATGGAGATAGATTTCCTCACCGTTATAGGGAACAGCGTAACGTTCAGTTTGGGAATAGCGTCTGCGTGGTATGAAGTCCCCGTTGTCGTAGTAGCGGGAGAAGAAGGTGTATAGGTGGTTATAGACAACATCTTCACGTTGGTCACGGGTTTGTGGGGAGCCGATTCGTTCTTTTTCTTCAAGGTATTTCTTAACTCCGGGACGCTCTTTAATGGATTCATCAATGAGATTTCCATCAGCATCCAAAACATCATCACCAAAAGCTGCTACGACATCTTTTTTTAAGTCTTCAAGTCTTTCAAGATCCGCTTCAATTTCGGCGTTTGCTTCAAGTGCATCGTTTATTTCTGCGGGGAGTTCTTCGTCAATATAAGTTTGGATGAGTTCACGCCGTTTGTTAATAATACGGTAGATACCGAAGTCAAGGTCTGCTGCGTCTGCCCGGAAAAGTTTTTGTAGTAGGTCCTGTAGTTTCTGAAGGGAATCTGATGATGTGTTTTGATCTTGTTGCATAGCGTGGGACCCTTCCAATGATATTAGATTTTGCTTAGTTTAGCATGATTTTGGTATGATGTCAAGAAAAAGAAGAACCCTAAAAAACACTTGACATATCTTCATAAAAGCAGGTATAATACTAATATGTCGGCGTATGATAAGATCTTTAAACATATTGCGGGGGAGTTCCCGCAAGACATAGCAGTGTTAGCACTGAAGACATCGGAGGTGGAAGTCACTGATCGGTTGAACACAGAACATATCACGATTAAGACACATCAGAGCGATATGATATATCAAGTCCGTTTGCCGGATGAGGAGGCGATATTACATATAGAAGCACAAACCGACGACAGCACGTATAAACCGATGCATTTACGGATGCTTGCTTATTCAAGTGTTCTTTATTTGGAATATGAAAAGAATGTCTATTCAACGGTGCTATATTTCCGTCCTCCCGCAGGTCGGAACGATCCTGGTTTCTATGCGTATGGAAACGAAGATCGGGGCGGTGGTGTATTCCGCTATAACGTTATACGTATCTATGAGTTAGAGGGTGAAGCGTTCCTGGATCCTGCTGTTTTAGGGGTGTTACCTTTCACGGCTCTGATGGATCCGCCATCGGACATGACACGTAACGCTTGGACTGAGAAATGTATTGAGACGATCCGGACAGTTGATGTTGATGTCAAGATGCGGGGGACGCTTCTGTTTGCGCTCTCGCTTTTCGGGAGTTTTGTCCAATCCACCGAACTATTTAAGGACGCTTCATTGGAGGCAATTATGCAACAATCACCTTTTTACGATCATGTGATACAACGAGGTATTGAACAAGGTATTGAACAAGGCGATGAACAAGGATATAGACGAGGTATTGAACAAGGCGATGAACAAGGATATAGACGAGGTATTGAACAAGGTATTGAACAAGGTATTGAACAAGGTATTGAACAAGGTGAACGTAATAATACTGTTGAGAGTATTTTAGAGTTGCTCTCTATCCGTTTCACAATTGACATGACAGAAGCAATAAAGTTTGATATTGAGAGCATTGACAGTTTAGAACGTCTTAAACAGTTGCGTCGTGCTGCAGCCGAGGTGCGAGATTTTGCTGCTTTCATGCACATACTTCAGAATGGTGCCGAACTTGTGTAACAAAAAAAGTCGTCATTCTACTCTTTCTGCTTATGTAACAGTTTCGCTTTAGTATTCCCATTTTTGTGCAACTCACACGAGGAGTGCTCACTCTTTTTAGGTTTTACTATAACACATTCTTTTTCTCACTTACCCAAACATCAATCTTTTGAAAAGCGGATCTATGGGTTTCACATCAGGAACAATAGAGTCGGTGTTTATATACACCTCACTTGCATCAGCTGTGAGTTTGTTTTTCCGAATAAAACTGTAATCTCGTTCCCAGTCTTCTTGTTCCCACCCCGCAGTTTCACGCCAGATAATAACCACGGTTTTTTGTCCGACTGTGCCTTTGTAGACAAGATAACGTCTGTCCTCATCTTTCAAGCACTGACGCGTCTTAACTGATAGACCGATCAGATAATTGAACGGAATTAGTCGTTTTGGGATTAAGTAAAATCGCTATAAACATAGATGGAGACTAGATTTATCGCTTGTTTTAATTGCTAATTCATGATACAATATATAGATAGGTATTAGGGGGCTACAAACCCCCTAATGAACACTAAAAAGCGAGTTGCTTTTTCTGATATTCAAGCTTGCCTGATTATTGTATCAGAATTCATCAGAAAAAAGCAACTCCTAAAATGGAGTATCTGATGAATTTAGTTGAAATTATGAAGCTGATGAAACTTATGTCGGTGGTAGAGACAAGAAAGACTATGACCGAACAGTAGATGAACCTCGCAAGCGTGGTCGAGGAACAATGAAAGACGCTGTTATCGGTGCTGTCTCACGTGCTGGACACGTCATCGCTCAATTGGTACCTGACATCACTGGAGAAACGATTGCTAACTTCATTCGTGATAACGTAGATACGGAGAACTCTAAACTCTACACGGATCAGTCCAAAGGATACAACACTATCGGTAAAGAGATAGAGCATGAAACCCTAAACCGAAGTAAGAAGTGGGAGAAAGGTGGCATGCATACCAACACCATTGAAGGATTTTGGTCATTCATCAAGCGTGCATGGTATGGAACACACCACCACTACTCAAACAGGATACACGCCACTGTATCTCGCAGAGGCGTGCTACAAGTATAACTATAGGAACATTGACATTTTCAATAAGTTTGTCAATGATAGTATAAGATGAATATCCCAAAACGACTAAGTCCGTTAAAAATTGCCATATTGACACAACATCTGCCAAATCTGTCCATCAATCTTAGCCCCAACTAACATAAATCTGTTAATTCGCTTCATTTTGCTAAATTAAAATTGGCATATATTTTGCTTAATACAGAGCAAAAAGATAATGGAGATGAAAAATGAGATTAGATAAATTTACGATAAAGGCACAAGAAGCACTACGGTCAGCACAGACATTAGCAGGTGAAATACAGAGTCCAGAAATTGTTGTTGAACACGTAATGTTAGCACTGATTAAGCAGACAGATGGGATCGTTCCACCGATCTTGCAGAAGTTAGGAGTTGATCCTGATTCTATATCAGCCTTACTTCAAGAAACCTTAAGAAAGTCACCCAAGGTTCAAGGCGTGAATTCAGAACTCCTAATTTCTACTTCTTTACAATCTGTGCTGGGACAGGCTATAAAGGAAACAACAATACTCAAAGATGAATATGTGAGTACTGAACACCTGTTAATCGCATGTGCTGAAGCGAAACAATCCAAAGTTGGACAGATACTCCAAAATGCAAATGTAACCAAAGACAAGATACTAAAAGCACTTGTTGACATAAGAGGTACCCAACGGATAACTGACCAGAATCCTGAAGACAAGTATCAGGCTCTCACCCGTTTCGGGAGAGAACTGACACATGAGGCTATGTCAGGAAAACTTGATCCAGTCATCGGTAGAGATGATGAGATACGGAGAGTCATGCAGGTGCTATCGCGTAGACGCAAGAACAATCCTGTCCTCATCGGTGAACCGGGTGTAGGTAAGACTGCTATCGTGGAAGGTTTAGCACAACGTATTGCTGACGGTGATGTACCTGAAAGTCTCCGTCAGAAAAGGTTAATTGTACTTGACATAGGCGCGCTCATAGCAGGTAGCAAATATCGTGGTGAATTTGAGGATAGATTGAAAGCTGTCCTTGCTGATGTTCAACAGGCTGAAGGAGAAGTCATACTCTTCATAGACGAACTACATACCATCGTCGGGGCAGGCGCAGCTGAAGGTGCAGTGGATGCTTCGAATATGTTAAAACCCGCTTTAGCGCGCGGTGAACTGCGATGTATCGGCGCGACCACGCTCAATGAATACCGAAAACATATTGAAAAAGACGCTGCTTTGGAAAGACGATTTCAACCCGTTCAAGTTCAAGAACCATCAGTGGAAGATACTATCGCTATACTACGCGGACTAAAAGATCGGTACGAAACACATCATGGCGTTCAAATAAAGGATAACGCAATTGTCTCTGCCGCAACACTCGCAAAAAGGTATATTTCCGATAGATTCCTACCTGATAAGGCAGTTGACTTGGTTGATGAAGCCGCATCAAGATTACGTATTGAAATTGATAGTGTTCCAGAAGTAATCGATGAAGTTGAAAGGCGAATAATACAACTACAAATTGAACAGCAAGCACTAGAGAAAGAGGAAGATGACGCATCTAAACAACGTTTAGAGAAATTAAACAGTGAACTCGCTGAAATAAAAGAGAAAGCAAATGCCCTGAAAGCAAGTTGGCAGAATGAGAAGTCAAACCTCGTACAAATTCGGAAACTCATGGAACAGATCGAAGAACTCAGAAAAGAATCTGATCAAACTAAACGAATAGGAAACCTTGCAAAAGCATCTGAACTCGAGTATGGTAAAATACCAGAACTTGAGTCACAACTCAATTCTTTGCGACAGGATTTAGAAACTGCTGACAACACAACACAAATGTTAAAGGAACATGTCGGTACTGAAGACATTGCTGAGATAGTGGCAAAATGGACAGGTATTCCAGTATACCGCATGATGGAAGGTGAAACACAAAAACTACTGCACATGGAAGAAAGATTACGTAAAAAAGTCGTCGGACAAGATGAAGCAGTATCTGCTGTTTCAAATGCAATCAGACGTTCACGGGTAGGACTCGGAGATCCTGATCGACCACTCGGGTCATTTCTATTTATGGGACCAACCGGAGTCGGTAAGACACATCTTGCAAAATCTCTCGCTGAATTCCTGTTTGACGATGTAAATGCAATGATCCGTATTGATATGAGTGAATATATGGAGAAGCATACAGTTTCACGACTTATCGGTGCACCACCAGGATATGTTGGGTATGACGAAGGTGGTCAACTAACAGAAGCCGTTAGAAGACAACACTATTCTGTCATACTACTAGATGAAGTTGAGAAAGCACATCCTGAAGTCTTCAATGTCTTACTTCAGATGCTTGATGATGGTCGAATAACAGACGGACAGGGCCGCACGGTTGATTTTAAGAATACTGTTGTCATCATGACATCAAACATCGGTAGCCAGTGGATTAGCGAGACACACCTTGGTACAGAAGAGATGCGACACAAGGTGATGCATGCATTACAGAACCATTTCTCACCTGAGTTCTTAAACCGAGTCGATGACCTTATTATATTTGACCGTCTTGGAAAAGAGGAACTAAAACAGATTGTAACACTTGAACTCTCAAATCTCAGTGCCCGTTTTGCTGAAAAAGATATGACACTGAAATTAACTGAATCTGCACAAGTAGAACTAGTAAAGCAAGGTTTTGATTCTGTGTATGGAGCACGACCACTTCGTCGAACTTTACAACGGGATATTCTTAATCCGTTAGCAGTAGATTTGTTAGAAGGTAAGTTCAATGAAGGGGATGCAATTTCCGTAGAATTTTCTGATGATGTGTTCACCTTCAAACGCACTGATAGAACACAACCTTGAGATTTCTAAGCAAGTACCAGGGTGCCCCTACATTCTCAGTCCACCTGATTCTATTTGCCACTGTTTTCCATCTGTACCTGTTGCGACTTAGCCATCGCATCCTCTGCTTCCTGAATCATCCCTTTCCGTTGATAGCAGATGGATAAACTAGTGTAAGCAAGTGGATCATTGGGATTGATTTCTATCGCTTTTTCAACAGCCTTGATAGCATCATCGTATTCACTCAATCTTTCATAGGCATGTCCCAATCCCAGATATCCTTCTATATAGTCAGGGTGTAGTTCAATAAGTTTTTTGAAGGCAGTTACTGCTTTTTCTAATTCGTTATTAGCAAAATGTGTGAGTGCTAAATCGTAAAGTTCTTCTTTCGTTACCATAATCTTGTCCTTATCTGTTTTGGAGGGTGTTAACCAAATAACCAAATAATGATGCAAAAGTCCACAACCCCTCTAATCTGATTTCTTAGCGGAAGTCACACAGCAAATCCACTCATTCCGTGCAAGGTGAGTTAATTCGTTCCAAGCATCTGTCACAGTACTGCAAGATATAGTAAAGTTAACAATTAATGAGACGTTTCACCCCATACACCAATGATGGAGACCGCACAGCGTAGGGGCGAGGTAACCTCGCCCGTTGCGGCGTGTTTCATAAATTCTAAAGTTCACTATATAAGGGTTTCTCGATAGATTTACAGCAAGTATTACAACGAGCATTTGATTCTAAAGTTCACTATATAAGTATAAGGGTTTCTTGCAAATCTGCTGGGCACGTTATGAACCACACCCGTGACTAATTTAACCTCTGTCATTATGTTTACCTTATCTCCCAGGTTGGTAGGTGCAATCTTCTTATCGATCCTACCAACCTGATGTGTTGCTAAATTGACGCTCATGGATGTTTATGCAAATATCACATTCTACATTCAAATTAACGAATTCTACGTTTTAATGTTGCAATTCAACCATTTTTATTTGACAACCGTTTCTGTTAATGGTATCATAATTTACCTGATGCCGAGATAGCTCAGTCGGTAGAGCAGTAGACTGAAAATCTATGTGTCGGCAGTTCGATTCTGCCTCTCGGCATTTTATTCTGCATGCATTACCCTTTACATGCATTACAAGAGATGCATTTCAGGCCGGTGTAGCTCAGGGGAAGAGCAACTGATTCGTAATCAGTAGGTCGGAGGTTCAAATCCTCTCATCGGCTTCTTGTCTTTTTGCAGTTCACACGCCAGACAGAACCTATCACTCCATCTCAGCATTCTCTGCTGCTATATCTTCTTCAAGTGATCGGATAATTGCAAGATAAGTTGCATGCGGTTCGAGTTCGTACACCTTTTGATACATCTCAAGTGCTTTCTGTTTATCAAATAGAAAACTCTCGTATATTTCAGCCATATCCTGCCATGCTTTAACTTCGTTAGGGTCCAATTCAACGATGCGTTCATACACTTCAATGGCATCAGCGTAGGGCCGCGTTGCAGCCTCGCGTTTCAATGCCTCGGCACGCCTATAAAGTAGACCAATTAAATCGTTAATAATCTCAGGATCACCTAGTGCCTGCTGGAGTGCTTCCTCTAAGAGAAGAATTGATTGATTTTCAAGACGGGCAATTTCAGTCATGTCTTCACTGGTAAACTCTCTATCAAGCATGCGATAATTCTGAAACATCTTATTGTAGGTACGGGATAACTGTTGGCGTGCAAGTATACCGATAGGTGCTTTTTCTGATGGAATCTTGATAAAATCTGGATCGTTTTCTATTGCCCTTAAATAGTGTTTTGATGCCTCCTCATACTGCTTATTACCTTGATAGAGAACCCCTAACAGATAGAGTGCTTCAGAACGATTCGGATTCTGCTCTAACACTTTTAGGAACTGTTCTGTGGCCTCTCCTAATTCCCCTTCATCACGGTAGAACTTACCCCCCCAAAGAAGAACATCTTCATGATCAGGTTGGATATATGATGCACGCTGCAAACGCAATTTTGCATCTTTTAACCAATTGCTCTGTGAGTAGATATCCGCTATGTGTAGGTTAACATGTAACCGCTCACTCTTATTCTCTTCTGACTTATCAGACTCTAAAGCGTGCAATGCTTGCCAATAGAGATAAATCGCTCTACCAAGGTTCTGATTTTCATAGTCTAAATCAGCTTGTTCAATCAGTTTTGCTACCTCTGTTACAGGAGGGCTATCTGGAATAGTACCGCCACGACGCGTATGAATAAACGCCAACACCAAAAATCCTATTATTGCAATGATCTCAGCATACAGAAGCCATCTTTTTGATATAGAAACCCTTCCTTTGTCATGCTTCATGTTGTTTCACCTACAGTGTTCCACCCTTGTCAGAATTTGCCTTACGTTCAACACTATCAATGATCTCAAGCATCTTTTCCGGTTTTACGAACTTTTCAATCTGTTCATAAATATTCCCATGTCCATCCATAAAAATGACAACCGGTAAGCCGCGTATACCGTATTTCTCTGTCAGTCTTTTGTCAGATTTTTCACTAAAATCAAGTTTGACAGTAACATAGTCTTCTAACCTATCTACGACTCTTTGATCTGAAAAGGTTTTATGATCCAATTCATTACATGCCCCGCACCAAGTCGCATAAAAATCAAGCATGACTAACCTATTCTCTTGTGCTGCAGTTTCTAATGCAGTGGTTTCATCATAGACCCAATTAACATGGACGCCAGCGACAGGTTGCGAAAGTCCACCAACAATCATGAATGTACCGACTATAGCAAGCAGCAAACCGCAGGCTTTACGCACTTGCATCTTTGAAGAGATACCCTTAAATCGTTCCTTTATCTTACCCAACCAGATGCCTATAAGGATTAGCACACCCGCAATCACAAAAAACGGAAGCGAATTTTGAAGCAGATCCTTGATAGGCACAAAGAATTTAAGATCCTTTAGGAAAAATAGTGCTACCGTTATAATTGCTATGCCGAAGATATTCTCTAAAACATACATCCAGCCACCTGAACGCGGCAGAGCTGAAAGGGTTTTGGAAAATGTGCCGATACAGATAAACAGTAAACCCATTCCCAGAGCATAAGTAAACATCAACCAGAAACCGAGAAAAAGACTCTGTGTCGTAGCAATATATGCCAACACAGCTGCCAATGCAGGTCCCGTACACGGGGCCGCAATCACACCCGCTACTGTTCCCATGCCAAACGCCCCGAAGAACCCAGCACCCCCCACTCTATTTAACCTATTCTGAACGGAAGATGGAAGTTGAATCTCAAACATACCAAACATGGATAGACCCAGCGCAACAAGAATAACACTAATAAAACCAATAACGTAGGGATTCGACATCACCTGACCAAAAACCGCACCCGTTGATGCCACTGCAACACCTAATATGGAATAGGTTACAACAATCCCAAACACATACACAACGGACAATAGAAAGGACTTGAAGATACCAGCAGATTTACTCGCGCCGAAAATAGATACTGTTATAGGAATTAATGGATAAACACACGGGGTCAAACTTGTTACAATCCCGCCAACAAAGACCAATAGAAACGCTAACCATAAATTACCGCCAGAAAGTGCACCAGCAATGCCACCTTGATTATTATCAGGGACATCTGTCGTCATTGTCCAAGCAATATATGAGAATATATCATCGTTAATCCTTTGCACTGTTTCTTCAATACTGACGACATTAATTGGTACAGATATATCAGCTGTTTCTGGCAATAAGCACTGTTCATCGCTACATGCTTGATAATTTAGCACAAAATCCAATGTCATCTGTTCAATCGGTGCATCTTGCGATAAAGTTGCAGGAATACCGATTGCAATTGTATCGTGGTAGACTGAAACTTGACCAACTGATGCAATCTCAAGCATGTCACCCGTGGGATACGCCACCTTACCTTTATCAAAACTGATGTTGGGTACTTGAGGTAATATAATCTCAGTTGGAGAGAGTGATGCTCCCGCAGGATACGCATTAATATGCCATCCTTGAGCAATGTCAACGACAATTGCAATTTGGAATTGACTTCCGGGTTGAACCCTGTCAAGATTAATATAGCCCTTAGCACTGACCTTTTCAATATTAAGGTCTTCAGTTAAGTCAAAGTCATCAAATTGGGCATGTAAACCTATAGGGATGCCTAATATGCAAAGGGATAACGACAATATAAGGAGGTATCTAACAGCGGGATGGGAAACCCAGCCCCTACGGACAGTAGCGGATAACGGCAATATAAGGAGGTATCTAACCTTGTTGTATATGAACATTTATGTTTCTCCATGAGAGAAGGTTGTTCTGAACGGCACACGGCGTGTGCCTACTACTTTTAAGAACACTTCATTTCGGTTCAAGTATAACGCATGGCAGAATCATCTCCTCAAAGGAGATACCACCGTGTTGAAAACTTCCATCAAAGACATTTTTGTACGTGTTATATTGATTTTCATAGAGGAAATAATAATCCTCTCTAGCAAGGATGTAATTCGTTTCTATTCCATAACTGGGTCCATTATGGGGTAAACCGTAAACTGCTGGATTGTCGATAAGGAAACCTGCTTCTGAGGAATAACTTATATCCAGCCCCTCTTTTACGCGGAGGCCGCTTGATAGATCATGAGGACTTGATACTTTTACACCATTCTTACAAAGCACAGAACCGTGATCTGAAGTTACGATGATGGTAAGTCCACGTTCAGCTGCAAGTTTAAAAATCGTATATAGTCTCGAATTTTTGAACCATGTTTCAATGACCATCCTAAACGCCACCTCATTCGGTATGAGTTGCTTAAAGAGCGATTTCTCACTCCGTTGATGTGTCAGCATATCCAAAAAGTCTACAACTATTGCAGAAAAACTAATTTGATTCACATCTTTCAGCCAATCCAGATACTGGATTTCTCCATGCACATCAAAAATCTTGAAATAGTATGGGCATGGTTTGAGAGTGAGACCATTCCGCTCAAACTGTAACCGCATGAGATCCTTCTCATATCTGTTAACACTTGTGGTTCCCTCTTCTGGTTCAGCATATAGATGGGGATATCTTTCAGCAAGTTCAAGTGGAAACAAACCACTAAAAATCGCATTACGAGCATAACGGGTTGTTGTCGGCAGAATAGAGAAATAATAGTGTTTCGTCATATGAAAATCAGGATAAAGCAAATGTTCAATCTTGAACCAATGGTCCAACCGCATACAATCCATCACGACAAACAGTACTGACTTACCAATCTGAATCTCAGGGATCACAAACTTGTGAAATACATCCACAGATAATGGGGGTGAATTTTTACTCTCTAACCATGAACTATACGTAAGCTGTATATAGTCCGCAAACGCAGCATTTGCCTCACGTTTTTCAGCTTCATGGATAGTTTTAAGTTCATCAACAATAGATAAGGCATCTAACCTGAAATCCCATTCGACGAATCTAAGGTATGTATCTATCCATATCTGCCAATCTTTTTCATCATTAACTCCCTCCGAATTCAGTTCCTGTCCTTCATGTTGACTGGCATGTTTGCTGTATTGCTTATTAAAATTCTTCACATAAGCCTGTGGTGTATACTTATCACACATCTGCTGCTTATCCAGCAAGAACCCAATTGATGAAACCACCTGCCTGGGATTTGTTGGTATAATCATCACATTGCTTACATTATATAGACTGACCACTTCCTGTATCTCATCGTTATCTGTGTCAGTAAGTAAGACAATTGGAATATGCGGGTCCTCTCTTCGGATACGCGCTACAGTTTCATAATCTCTAATTGATAAATCATAATAATTAACCAAAACCACATCAAATCTCTTGTTTTTGAGCAGAACAATAGCATCATCACTGCTACTACTGAATGTTACATCATAACCGTTAAACTCTAACAGTCGGACATACGGTTTCAATTCAGTATTTATAATTGGTTCACTCAGTTCAGTATTGATCCAAATAATCCTCCTATTTGTGTTTTCCATGTTATCCCCCTTTTCTTTCAATGCCAGTTTGCATGATGTTCAGGAGTCAACTATTCCATCCTTCATCAAATATGTTTTTGACAGCACACGGCGTGTTCGTACTACAATGTTGACGGCACACGGAATGTGCCTACTACAATTACGTAACAAAACGTCCTGCGTTCAGGATACGCTTACTGTCAAACTTTGTTTTAATATGTTTCATCAAGTCTAGTGTATTACCTACAGGACCCCATATATCCAAGTGTTGTTTTAATTCGGGTGGTGCAGATTCTATTGTCAGATTACCTTTCATATCCATGACCTGCTGACGTAGTTTAGATATTAAACCTGCAGTCAATTCAAAATCATCTCCGTTCTTTATAGGTAACCTCAGATATGCCACACCATTACCCAAATGGAACATCATGTCTGATGTCAATTCATGAGCTGCCTTAGCAAATTTAGACAAGTCCGTGCGTTTTAAGTTCACCCTGATGATCATCCGATTACAGACTTTATCTGCTGCTGAATATTCCTGAATTTCATGACGGATACTATCTTGAGATTCCCCTTCAATTACATGCACACTTTTAGCACCATTTTGTTCCATCTGTGATTGTGTAGAACCGAGTTGCCAAGAGACCGTCTCTGCTTCCCCTCCAAATCCAAACATGAGTGTCGGGTACTGCTTTGATAATCCGTTAACAGCGACTTCAGTCATGAGAATCACATAAGAAGGTAAGACCTGAGAACTTACAATACTTAAGCCGCCATGAATTGCCTTCTCTATTGTGTCATACTGTGCAGTGAGTATTGTTTCGTGTGCTGTTAAAGGGCTCAATTTCAGTGATACCTCAGTAATGATGCCGAGTGTGCCATAAGAACCGATATAGAGTTTATTCAGATCATACCCAGCAACGTTCTTCACAACTTTACCACCGCTTTTGACGATAGTGCCATTTGCAAACATCACATGCAAACCTAGAACCAAGTTTCTCGATGTACCATGCCGCAACCGGAGTAGACTGCTGGAATTTGTCGATACAATCCCACCTATAGTACACTTGTCAGCATAAGGTGGATTGAGTGGCAGATACTGCCGATGAACTGCTAATTTTTTCTGTAGATCCGACAATCTAATACCTGATTCCACTGTCACTATTAGGTCGGCCGGTTCGTACTCAATCACCTTGTTCAGACGTTTTGTTGACACGACAATGCCTATTTCCGGAACAACATTTCCAATACTCAACTTTGAACCTGAACCTGCTGGAATTACAGCCACATTCCTTTCAGATGCAATCCGAAGCACATCTTGCATTTCCGATATGTCTGCTGGCACTACCACCACTTTAGGGAAAATACCATCAACTGTATATCCAGTAACCTGATCATCAGGAAGCATACCTGAATCACCAACAATACTTCTAAGTGCATCATACAAACTATTTGCCATGCTATCTAAAGGCACCATTTGCTTTCCAATTTCCATTACTTATCATCTTCAGAATAATCAATCGCCCATTTTCCTCAGGTAACCTAACCTTCTATACCTCTTGGCTTGATGTTCTCAGCAATAGCATTGTAACAAAAAGCAACGGTAAGATCACAGTACCACAGACAGCAACAGACAACTTTGCTCCAATCAAACACGGAAAGAAGAGAATCGAACCGATCATTGAACCCTTCAACGCAAAATATCCGTTCTTCTCAGTCGGTTGTAAATAGAGTGGAACTCGTGTAATTATGACTGCAAGCAATCCAAGAATAACCCAAACGGCATACGTCTTCTGCTCAAGTGGTTCTAACCAATACGGTAGCAGTGCAACTGCAAACGCAAGAACCGTTGCAAAAGCGGACAGTATAAGTGCCGGTCGAATTCCCAATTGTATCGGTGTCGTCATGATACCGTATTTCTCGTCGCGTGAGATGTCCTTAAACGTTGTTGTGATATGCGTGCCTAAATCGTATAACGTAGTTGCACCAAAAGCATACCATACCAAGCGTGGGATGTTGTCCCTTACCACCAAGGCACCAAAAATGTTTAAGAGTCCAATACCCAACGGTAGCGTTAGACTTCCTAAAATACCTTTTGCCTTGAAAAATGCATTGTAAAGGTGCGAAATGGCAACCAATGCCATCACCGACAAACCCGCTTTGATACTGAGCAAATAGCCACAGATTACACAAGTAGCATAAATTACACTTGCAGGCACTAATGCTTGACGAGGGGTTAACCGATGTGATGGTAGCGGACGATTAGGATTTGTATACGCATCTGTTTCACGATGGAAGTAGTCATTTTTTATCATGCCCGCGAAGTAACCGAACAGTGCAATCAGAAGTGCTGCTATGACACGCCACGTCAATCGTCCATCACTGGCTATAAGCGTACCCGGAAGCGTTGCAACAACAGGAATAGCAAAAAGAGGATAGCGGATGAGTTCAAGATAAATTTTGATACGACTCATGAGACTAAAAGTTATCCTGCGGAACTCCCGCTTCGGCAACCGGTGTTGTTCTCGGTTCAAACACCTCATCTACACTATAGAACTGCTCGCTCTGTGTGCTTATGCTCTGCTCTGTAACGTTAGGTCCTACCTGTTTGTTACCGCTTATATAATTGTCTCTAAGCCTTCCACCATCGTATACTGCCCACCCCATATTCTGTGTGATATTGTTAGATATAACCTCAGGAGAGGACGTAGAATAACATGTAATTGCATTCTCATAGTTAGACCTGATATTATTCTTACTTATCCTTGGGCGTGAATCATCTTCACAGACAAGTCCGTAGCGATTAGCAGTAAACTCATTATACTCTACCTCTGGTGCTGCAGCCCCTCGAAACTGTGCACCACTTTCGTTGCTATTAAACTCGTTTGCCGAAATTGTTGGATTCGCATCTTCACATAGCACACCGATCGTGTTCTCACTGAAAAGACAGTTTTCTATCTGGACATTATCGGTCTTAGTTACGATCCCGTTAGTCGCATGCTGAATACGGCAATAAGTGAAACGGCTATTTAGACTTTGTGCTTCAATGACGATACTATCCCAATCTCCTGCCTTTGGCGGTAGTGTATTCATTGATGGTGTGGAGGTACCAATTACTGCATTCGGTTTCTGTCCAAAGATCTCTTTTATGTTCTGTTGTGTCAGAGTGGTTTCAGTCTCCTTTTTAGTTAATTGTTGCTGTTTACCCAATGAACCGAAAACAATCATTCTGTTTGGTGCCCCTTCGGCATAGAGTTCACCTTGAACGATGATCCTACTCGGTTCGTCATTTGGTTCAAATCCTACGATTGTGCCAGCACGAATTGTCAGATTAATTCCTTCTGGCACAATTACATTCCCTGTAATATAGATCCGACCATCCCACACCTCATTTTCTGTGAGTTCTCCAGTCTTCTCTATAATACCAGACGTTGAACCACCTGTATTTGGGTTTAGGGCACAACCTTGGCATACAAGATAGAAAGTTATGATACTAATGATATAAAAGCGATTTCTTCGTAAAGTTTTCATCAAAATATTCGGTGTGGAAACCCTATCTTTAGACGAGGGAGGAAACACCGCCTTTGTAGTTGAAATTCAAGCGTGTTAGCACTTGAAAATCGTTTCGTTTTGCACCTGTTGTTAAGCGTTGGTTTCCATCAAGACTATAGACAGAAAACAAACCTCTTGGATTGATACCTGTTAACCTTGCCAATCCATATAATTTTATCACAAAATCACTGATATGTCAAGAGATTCAGAATCATTTGTGTATCAATTTGTAGCACAATCTGACAGAATGTGCTACAATACACTCATGCCTAACTTAAACCTGAAACCGACCCATAAACCCATCCGTGACTACTACACCACGTTACAACAATATGAACAGCACGATGTGACACACGAAGGTGCTGTCGGTGACCCTTTTGAAACGCTCCTCAACATCTGCGCCAGACAGGTGAACGCAACGTTCATTCCACAGTACGGTATGGATACTGCAATAGGTGATCGTATCGTGATTGACGGTGCTGTCTTAAACGAATACGGAATCCCCATCGCCTATTGGGAAGCGAAGGATATTGATGACGATCTTGACAGAGCTGTGCAGCAAAAACGCGAAGCAGGTTACCCATTTGACAATATCCTATTTCAAACACCGCAACGCGGTATCCTGGTCCAAAACGGACAGGTAGCGATGGATTTGGATATTTCCGATTTGGAGTGGGTGATTGACTAGTATCACGTCAAGGTGGACAAACGGAGTGGTATTGTGAACGACCCGAATCGTATGGATGCACCGCGGTATATTAGTATTTAGTTTGATCTCGTGATTGTTTCATCAGATTTCATCCTTGACACAACCCTCAATCTATGCGAAAATACTGCCATGCCACGACAAAACAAAATACTAAACATTGGTGATACTGCACCTTTATTCTCACTACCATCACATCGTCGACATGTCGTGTCACTTGAATCCTTCCGTGAAGAACAGCACGTAGTTCTGAGCTTCTTCAGAGGCACCTGGTGACCCAATAGTCGCCGCCAGTTGGCTGCTGTACAAGAACACGTTGAGGAGTATGCAACCCTAAACGCAACACCGTTAGCGATTGCGGGACAGTGGCCACGTGAATTACGCGGTTTCGCTGAACGTAACGGTATTACCTTCCCCCTATTAGTTGATAAAGATCGCAACGTTATCAAAAGTTATGGTGTGTATCACTGGCTCAGTTTTGAAGCATACAACATTGCACGACCGGCAACCTTCATCATTGACATACTCGGCATTATCCGGTATATGTATATCGGATCACATCAGTTTGATATGGTTGACCAGACAGAACTCATCGAATGTCTGAAATCTATAAAATGATTTTGAATTGCCGTAAAAATGTGGTATACTTATTATAGGATTAGCATTGTAGGTGTTACATTCATAATGGATAACACACACATAGCATTTATGAAACGCGTCATAACTTTAGCGGAACGCGGAAGAGGACGAACAAGTCCAAATCCCTATGTCGGTGCAGTGATCGTCAATGAAGGAGAAATCGTAGGCGAAGGATTTCATCAAAAAGCAGGGGAACCACATGCGGAGATTCATGCATTACGCGCAGCACAAGATAAGGCAAAAAGTGCTACACTCTATGTCAACCTTGAACCGTGTTGCCATTCAGGACGAACACCACCCTGTACGGATGCAATTCTGAATGCCGAAATCGCAACTGTATATATTGCACACAAAGACCCGAATCCGATTGTTGCGGGGAAAGGTATTAAAATATTAGAAAAATCAGGAGTAGAAACTAACGTCGGTTTGTGTCAAGATGCAGCAGAAAAACTAAACGAAATCTACATAAAATACATCAGAACAGGATACCCTTTCGTAATACTGAAAACGGCAATGAGCCTTGATGGAAAAATTGCAACTGCAATAGGTGAATCACAATGGATAACATCACCCGAATCAAGACACCGAGTTCATAAAATTCGTGATGAAGTAGACGCAATATTAGTCGGAATCGGAACCGTTATCAGCGATGATCCATCATTAACGACAAGATTAACAGATAGGCAAGGAAAAGACGCAACACGTATTATATTAGATTCACACGGACGCACACCTACTGATGCAAAAGTCATTAAATCAGAGAGTGATGCAGATGTCATAATTGCTGTTACACCTAACGCTTCTAAGAAAAACATAACGGTTTTAAAAGAGGCGGGAGCAGAAGTCTTCGTTATACCTGAAAAAAATGGACAGGTCTGTTTTAAATCACTGATGCAGTTATTAGGGGATCATGGCATAACAAGTGTTTTGGTTGAGGGAGGCGGAAAGGTCAACGCAAGCGCGCTCTCTTCAGGCGTTGTAGATAAATTCATTTGCTTTATTGCTCCGAAACTTATCGGTGGAAAAGAAGCACGCGGCGTATTTGACGGCGAAGGCATAAAGCATCTGACCGAAGCACCTGAATTAGAACAACTTACAGTCATGCAACTTGAACGCGATCTGTTAATTGAAGGTTATTTGACAAATAATGTTTACCGGAATTATTGAAGAAATCGGAACAATTACTGAAGTGCATACAAAATCCAACGGAGTTACTATCAAAATCAATGCCGAGACTGTGATGGAAGCTACACAGATAGGTGATAGTATCGCAGTTGACGGTCCTTGTCTAACAGTGCGCGAACGCAATGAAGATGGATTTATCACTGACATTAGCGAAGAGACATGTCGCAGAACTACGTTACGCTCATGTAGAGTTGGCACACCCGTCAATCTGGAACGATCATTAAGATTAGGAGACAGACTAGGAGGACATCTTGTCTTAGGACATGTCGACGAAATTGCCACTATCAGTGGATTGAAAAGGGAAGGTTCTTCAGCCATTATGCAGGTCACAGTCAGTCAAAATGTTAGACCTTACATAGCATATAAAGGCTCAATTGCCGTTGATGGTGTAAGTTTAACGATTTCTAATGTTACTGACAACAAATTTGAAGTGACACTCATTCCGCATACCTTAAATGTTACGACCCTGGGCAATAAGCAGATAGAGGACGTTGTCAATATTGAGGTAGATGTTATGGCACGTTACATAGAAACCCTCATACAGAATCAGAAAACATCTGTCGATACAATAGATTTAAACTACCTACAAAAACATGGGTATGCATAATAGAAACATGGGGGCGCAAGGCGAGACAGATATATGGAATTTAGTACCATTCCCAATGCAATTGCAGCTATTAAAGACGGTGAGATGATTATCGTCGTTGATGAACCCGACCGTGAAAATGAAGGTGATCTGATCATGGCAGCGGAAAAGGTAACACCAGAGTCAATCAACTTTATGGCAAAATACGGGCGCGGTTTAATCTGTCTACCAACTTGTTCTGAACGACTTGCAGACCTGCAACTTAACCCAATGGTGGTAGATAACACCGCACAGATGCAAACTGCATTTACTGTCACGATAGATGCAAAGGAAGTTACGACCGGGATTTCAGCACAAGAACGCGCATATACTATCAAAAAATTCGTTGATGAAAATGCGGTACCATCCGATTTTGTACGACCCGGACACATCTTTCCATTAGAAGCGAAACCCGGCGGTGTTCTCAGACGCGCAGGACATACGGAAGCCACAGTGGATTTAGCAAGACTTGCAGGATTATATCCCGCAGGTGTCCTCTGTGAGGTATTGAACGATGATGGTAGCATGGCACGTGTCCCCGAACTATTTAAATTTGCCCAAAAACACAATCTAAAAATCATTACCATTTCTGACCTCATTGCATACCGCAGACGCACTGAAACGCTTATCAAAAAAGTCTCAACCGCAACAATTCCGACTGTGCATGGGGAATTCAAACTCCACGCTTACGAAAACAACGTTGATGGCACACCTGTACCGAGTGATTCAACAGAAACCCACATCGCTTTAACCAAAGGAAAAATTCGCGATAAAGGGCCTATCTTAGTTAGGGTTCACTCACAATGTTTGACAGGTGATGTTTTTGGATCGCTGCGTTGTGACTGCGGTGAACAACTAAAAATCGCGCTCGAAAACATTGAGAAAAAGGAAAGAGGCGTGCTTCTTTATATGCGGCAAGAAGGCAGAGGAATGGGACTCAAAGACAAAATCCGAGCATATAGTCTACAGGATAATGAAGGACTTGACACAGTTGAAGCGAACGAAAGACTCGGATATCCACCCGATCTAAGAGATTACGGAATCGGCGCGCAGATACTCGTTGATTTGGGTGTAAAAAAGATGCAACTCATGACGAACAACCCGCATAAAGTCAGAGGGCTATCAGGTTACGGGTTGGAAATTGTTGAACAGATCCGTTTACAGACTACACCAAACTGCTATAATCAGAATTATTTGCAGACGAAACGGAATAAACTTGGACATCTCCTTTAGTGCTCTGTCAAGGTTTATTTTGTAGGTCGGTTTTCGCTCATCTACCCGACCTACAGTGTAAGAATTGACAGTCTATTAGATTTTACAAGCAAACTTGCAGGAAGTAGATTAAATGCCTAATATATATGAAGGTAACCTGAATTGTAATGGATTAAAATTCGGAGTTGTTGTTAGTAGGTTTAACAACTTTATTACCACGAAACTCTTAGATGGCGCACTTGATGCAATCAAACGCCATGGCGGTAACTTAGATAACGTAGATGTCGTATGGATTCCCGGTGCTTTTGAAACACCCACCGTAGCAAAAAAACTTGCAGATAGCGGCAGATACGACGCGATAATATGTATCGGTGCAGTCATCCGAGGTGCTACCCCGCATTTTGATTATGTCGCTAGTGAAAGTGCCAAAGGTATTGCACAAGTTGCGTTAAATACCGGTGTCCCTATTATCTACGGTATTATTACAACAGACACAATTGAACAAGCAATTGAAAGAGCTGGAACAAAAGCAGGAAACAAAGGAACTGAAGCAGCTGTAACCGCTATTGAAATGGCAAACCTATATAAACAACTCCAAACGCTTGAAAATTAAATATTAAAAAATACCGAAATGATTGCAATTATAGACTACAAAGCTGGTAACCTTACAAGTGTTGCGCGGGCATTGGGCCAGCTCGGCTATGAAAACGAGATAACTGACGATCCAGACACAATATACTCCGCAGAACGCATGATCTTCCCTGGCGTTGGTGCCGCAAAAGCAACGATGAAAAATCTGCAAAAGCAATCTCTTGATAACGTAATATGCAAATTCTACGAATCTGGTAGACCCATGTTAGGCATCTGTATCGGTATTCAGATACTATTTGAGCATAGTGAGGAAGAGGACACCGCCTGTCTCGGACTCCTACACGGTTCAGTAAAGAAATACCCAAAACACACCGGACTCAAAGTTCCGCAGATCGGATGGAACGAAGTAACGCAAGTTCGTCCACACAAGGTATTTGAAGATGTCCCAAATCCCGCACATTTTTACTTCGTAAACTCATATTATACTGTGCCAGATATGATGGATGCTGTCATTGGTCGAACAACTTACGGTATTGAATTCTGTAGTGCAATCGCTTATAAGAACATTGTAGCAACACAATTTCATCTGGAGAAAAGCGGTCGCGTCGGACTAAAAATGTTGGATAACTTCCTGAAATGGCAAGTAGATGAAGGGTGTGCATAAAGAGGGTTAGAGGTTAATTTGCATGAAAACGCTGCTATTAGCTCTCGGTGTGTTATGTGTCAACATTCTCGTTTATGTTGTGTCAGGCATACACCAATATTATCCGATTCTATCACACTTATATTATGGAGTCATACTTATCGCTGCAACCTATGATAATGCAAGAAACCAGAACATACTACTCGGTCTAACAACTGGCACAAATTTGTTCTATGCCTTTACAAACCCAACAAACATTGCAGGTATTGCAATAGCATTTCTATACCCTATTATTGCGTTTAATCTTGTTAGCACTATTCGTCAATTACAATTTCAAAGACTAAATCGCACAGAAGATATGGATAAGATTAGCATGGCAAAAACAACATTGGAGAAACGGGTTCGCAACCTATCCGTTGTTTCCGAAGTTAGTCAAACTGCAAATGCTGCGCTTGAACTAGAAGAGCTATTTTATCGAACGATTGAAATTCTGGCACAACATCTCGGAATCTATCGTGGAACTTTGACTCTATATGAGAATGGACAGATTGTTCAACCAATTGAAGTGAATTTAGGATTAACTGAAGCTGAACTAAAACGAGGGACTGACCACCAAATTGAAGAAATAGAAAGAAAAGTCTTAGCAGATGGGAAGGCAAGAGGGGTACCACATCAACGTATACCTAAACCTTCAGTTATATTACTGCCTCCGGAAAAGGTAGAATCTAAAGACAAAATTGACTTTTGGTGTCTGCCAGTAATTGTTGAAGATCAGATTATTGGGACGCTCCGTATTGACAAGGCGAAAGACGAACTGACTGCTGCAGAAGACGTGCACGTATTAGAGATCATCGCCGCAATTATTGCACAGAGAGTAAAAATCAAACAGACAATCGACGCTTTGGTGCAATCTGAACGGCTTGCAGCTCTCGGAAAACTCGTTACAACAATAGCACATGAAGTGCGAAATCCGTTAGGAAGTATACGTTTAGCAACACAACTTCTCAGTGAACCTGACAATAGATTTTTGCCTCTATCTGATGAAGAAAAATCAGAAATCGATGAATACACCTCTATTATAATTAAAGAGGTAGACCGACTTAACCGCTCAATTGAACAACTACTCGCTTTCGGTAAACCAGCAATACCTGATACAGCACAGTGTAATATACACGAGCTACTCGATAACTGTATTGCTACTTATCAGCCAGAATTTGACCAATATGAGATCGACATTATACGTAAATATTCCAAATGCCCATCTATCAACGTCAATCAAGATGTGATGACACAAGTAATTTTCAATCTGTTTTCCAATGCTATTGAGGCAATGGAGAAAGGTGGAACCTTAACTATTAATACCGCCTATAATATCAGAAAATCTAAAGAAACAGAATTGACTACTATTCGGATACAAGACACCGGTCCCGGTATCCCAGCAAAAGATGTGCAAAAACTCTTTGATGCATTCTATACAACCAAACAGAAAGGGACAGGGCTTGGATTGTATATCAGTCAGAAAATACTCACTGAATACGGAGGTAGTATTGAAGTTGATGCTTCGCTATCAACGGGTACTGCGTTCATCATATCAATACCAAACACAACCGATTAGTTTCTATTATTTGAGAAAAATATGTCCTATTCAATACTCATTGCAGATGACGATCACAGTTTACGTTTAGTACTGAGTGCTGTACTCGAGAAGGCAGGATACAAGACTGCCAAAGCAAAAAACGGGAAAGATGCGATTACATGTGTACAGCAAGATGAGTTTGATGTAATACTGCTTGATATATTCTTAGGGGATGTAGATGGACTGGAGTTAATCGAGTCTCTTCAAAAACACAATTCATCAGCTGCGATTATCGTCATCACTGGGCATGGCACAACACAGACAGCTATTGAAGCAGCGAAACGACGCGCGTATAGTTACCTCACAAAACCTATAGATAAAGAGGAACTGCTCAACATTGTCAAACGCGCAGCAACTGCAGCAACTATTACAAAAGAGGAAAGTGAAATCAAAGCTGCACACACTTCACAGACAATTAATGCACAAGGTAGAATGGTGGGGCAAAGTCCAGTCATGCAAACTGTATATCAGATAATTGGCCGTGCTGCTGTGAGTGATGAAACCGTACTGATTATGGGAGAAAGCGGAACGGGAAAAGAACTAGTCTCAGAACTCATTCATAAGAATAGTCCACGTAGTCAAAACCCATTTATCGTGGTAGATTGCAGTGCTATTTCACTAAATTTAATTGAAAGCACGCTTTTTGGACACGTCAAAGGTGCATTTACCGATGCACATGCTGATAGGAAGGGAAAGTTCGAACAAGCCGACAGCGGTACAATCTTTCTTGATGAGGTGGGAGAACTGCCTACAAATATTCAGATGAAAATGTTACGTGTCTTACAAGAACGGGAGATCGAACCTGTCGGAAGTAACGAAACGCGACAAGTAGATGTCAGAATAATCGCCGCTACAAATCAGAAATTAAACAACGCTATAGCACAAAGAAAATTTCGAGACGACCTATATTATCGGTTGAATGTTGTCCCGATTTCTCTACCACCACTCAGAGAGCGAAAAGAGGATATTCCGCAACTCATTGATCTATTCACAAATCAGTTTGCTCAAGAATATCAGATTCCTAAGATCAGCATCTCCTCTGATACAATAGAAAAACTTATTGCATATCATTGGCCCGGCAATGTGCGTGAACTGGAAAATGCAATCAAACGTGCGCTTGTGATGTGTTCGGGACAAATGCTCCTCATAGAACATTTTCCGCACCTATTCAAAAAAGAACCTGGAAATCACATAGAGAACCGGAATATTGATCAACAAATATACACATTGCTACAACAACAAGTCTCTCTTTATCTGGAATCTGAAACAGATAGAAGTGAACTCTATGCAGAAATCAGAGAAACTTATGAAAAACCGCTCTTTGAAATTGTGCTTCAACATACTGAAGGTAATCGCAGTAAGGCATCAGAAATACTTGGCATTAACAGAAACACACTTCATACAAAGTTAAATGAATACGGAATCAAATAGTGTTTTCCATCTTATATTGAATAAATGTAGATTGAGATTATACTAATGGATATAGGAAAAGTAATTGGGACTGTCGTTGCAACAAGAAAAGACCCAAGTTTAGAAGGCACACGACTTCTCACTTTGCAGCCTTTAGATGAAAACTACAAGCCTAGTGCAAAACCAATTGTTGCAGTGGATACGCTTCGAAACGCTGGGATAGGTGAAATCGTCTATTACGTTACTGGGGGAGATGCTGTTGGGGTACTACCCGGCAGACGCATGCCGGTAGATGTGGCAATAGTCGGTATTGTTGATACGGTTTCACTTGACGAGATGACAATCAAATAATCATCAAAATATTGAAGATTTTCTACTAACGGCTTCAAAGTAGTGCTTTGTCAATTCCTATTTTGTTGATCGGTTAGAGCAAAGCGAAACCCGCAGAATGCCAAACGCGCATTCTGCGTTGATTTGGACAGGATAAACACAATCTATACGTGTCGGGTTTCGCTTCGCTCTACCCGACATATAGAATTAAACTAGACAGAACAGTAGGTTAATATGTATCTTGCGAAAGTCATCGGTAAAGTTGTCTCTGTAATAAAGCATCCTGCATATCAGAACCGCACCTTATTGCTTGTTCAACCCATAAGTCTTAGGTCAGAACTTGTCCAAACACCGACAATTGCAGTCGACTATGTGGGGGCAGGTGAAGGTGATACCGTCATCATTGGTGCCGGACCTGGTGTTGCACAAGAAGTATTCGGTATAGAGAACGCACCAATTAGAGAACTCATTATGGGAATCGTCGATCATTTTGATTCGTCATTTCTGGAGGAAACAAAATGGAAATAGGAAGAATAACCAATATTGTAATCGGAAAGCATCTTCAACACACACCCACTAAAAACACACCGCAAGCCATGTCTATCTGGATTAATACAGTGAACATAATCAGTTTATGCTGTGTCTGTCTCACTCTGAATGCATGCCAACTTGCTCACGTCTTGTCAACACAATACAGCGAAAACATTGCACGTGCAAGTTACGGAACTGAAGCAAACCATCCAGGATTGATTGATGGAAATATTGAAACTATAGCAACACTCCCTGCTGAAAATGTACGAAACTTCATCATACGATTTGCAGATGTGCATCCTGTCCGTAAAATTGTCGTTCACAATGGAAACCTATTCAGATTTGAGATGGAATATCTAAATCCTAATACGGGTAAATGGCAGGCGTTTAAGAATGTGATACAAAGACGAAATTTAGAAGGAAAACGAGCACAACACATCTTTGAATTTGATAGATTGAACTTTAAAACACAAATGATAAAAATAAACGTCTCACGCACTGTTGACGATATTATCGTAAACAAATTCACACGAGATCCTGGAGACAAAATTGTCAATCAACGTAGAGAACTCGCTGGTCGATATCAGCCTCATTTCCGCGTTGTGCAACCATCTGTAGCGCAAGTCCGTGAAATAGAGGTATACCACCTCACACAAAAAAAGTGAGAGGATCACTTTTCACCTATCACAAATTATACGATACAATACTTATGAAATACACTTCTATCCTTGCAGCAATTTTACTCATACTATTATGTGTCTCATTTGGGAATGTCTTACCAAACGAAACTGCTATCAACCCCAAAAACAGTCAGATATATACAAGTAAAAATAAGACTGAAAGTGGAAAGATCGAATTGTTGGCTGCATCCACACAAGGGGTTACAATACAGATCTCTATTGAGAAATCTGACTTTGACATTGATACACTAGAGCATAACGGTGAACAATTCCAAAGTCTATCTTTTTCAAATTGCCATTACACAACTGAACACGAACCTTTTATGATCCCAGTACAAAACACACTGATAGGGGTTCCTTCTAATGCAAGTTTTAATGTGCGGATACTCAATAGTGCGGAATCTACTACGGTTCAACTAAAACATAAACTGAAAACGATAGGATTCCAACCAAACACCGAAAAGACAAACCGAGAAAACAATTCAGTCCATACTCCAACCATAGATGGTTTTCTACCGAACAAGCTTGCACAAATTGGTACAGCAGGATGGATTAGAGAGAATCGTGTCCTTCCTATAAAAATCTTTCCGGTGCAGTATAATCCTACAACTCGTATCGTTAAACTCTATCATCGTATAGTCGTTGAAGTGCAATTTATTAGTGATGCAAAAGCACCGTCAGCGATTCATAGTTTGTCTCGTCCTGAATCTGATGTATATTTGGAAATGTTCGAAAAAATTCTGATTAATCCACAAACAGCAAAGCAGTGGCGACAATCAATTACTCCTCTGACGACAAGAGATGGCATGCCTACATCTACAAGGCTAACAGAAAATCAATCACAATTCCAAATACAAAGTGCTCCCACATTTACATCGCCACGATACAAGATCATTGTCTCAGAATCAGGAATGTATCACATCACAGCAAGCGACTTAACTGCAGCTGGGGCAGACATATCATCAATCAGACCCAATACAATATCACTTTCAAACAAAGGTAAGCAGATTCCGATACACATAAGAAATTATCGAAACGGACATACTTTAAATAATGCTTCTGGATTGGATGCTGATACTGAGATTATCTTCTACGGACAACGTCACAGTAGAGAGAATACTTACTTTGATCCTAATTCTGATGTGAACGTATATTGGCTTTCCTGGAATGACGGACCAGGTCTTAGAATGGATACCGCTGTGCTTTCGTCAGAAACGAACACATCTTTTAACGACACAACTACACTCTATCAACCTAACAGTTTCCTAACACGTGTTCATCTTGAAAGAGACTTACAGTTTCGACGATTCAAAACTTTTGGTCTAGATACCGATACTGATATTGGTGAGTTCGGTGATGGGATACTATTAAGAAACTTCAATATCAATACTTTACCAGATCTGCCTATTGATAGTTGGTTCTGGGCACAACTCAGTGCACCTGAAAGTAGGGATTTTCCTTTTACACTACACGGAGTTGCAGGTACAGGTGCAAAAGCATCTATCAAGGTCATACTCCACGGCAGATCAGAAGGTGCACACAAGACTGATCTATGGTTGAACAGTAATAGTCCAATCGGAGTATCAGAATGGATTGGTGATACAGAATATCGTTTCGAAAACCGTCAAATCTCACAATCCAATCTCAGAAATGGTAAAAATACTTTAAATATGATAAGCCCAGGTGGACAAGGTCTTGACCTAATCATGTTGAATTGGTTTGAAGTCGATTATTGGCGAACCTACGAAGCAAATAATAATGTCCTACCTTTTTCTATTACAAGTTTGCCGGATGAACAAAGCAGTTATGGAAACATCTCTTTTAGAGTCACGCTAAAAAACTTCGAAAATCCCAACATTGAAATCTATGACGTTGACGGTACGCGCTTTGTTGGGACCGCACCCATTGAAGATGAGGATAATCCAGGTATCTTTAATGTCCATTTTCAATCTGTGCAGATCGTTCAAGCACCCCAGTATCAACAGGATGGACAAATTGAATTCAATACATCCATTCAATATATCGCTCTAACAAAAGATAAATACCAAAAGCCGGATGAAATCATAAAGGATACACCATCAGATTTAAAGAATATACAGAACGGCGCAGATTACATCATTATTACTGATACTGAATTCGTGCGGGATGCACAGCCACTTGCTAATTTCCGTACACAACAAGGATTGCGGTCCAAAATAGTGGAAGTCCAAAATATATATGACGAATTCAACCACGGCATATCCAACCCGTATGCACTCAGAGATTTCCTAGAGTACACCTATCATAACTGGAAACCGCCAGCACCAACTTATGTCTTACTACTCGGTGATACAAACCTCAGAGAGAAAAGTAGCACTGTACCTACAATACAGATACAGGTACCAGGTTACGGTTCTTCTGCAAGCGATCACCAATTTGTGACAATCCGTGGAGACGACCAATTTCCTGACATGCTAATTGGAAGAGTCCCAGTAACAAATAGTGTTGAAGCACGTATTTTTGTTGAACGTGCCATAAACTATGAAAGCAATGGCAACAGAGGCCCCTGGCACAAACGCATACTCATGCTAGCAGGTTCTGATGCTGATTTTCACTACCAAATTGATTCTCTCGTTGAACACAGTCATTTAACAAGAAAATATGAGACTCAAATCATATATGCACCACCAACTGCAGAAGATGAATTAACACTAGGGGGAGGTGTTACTCCTGTCGGAAGACAAGTCATTGATGGATTTAACGCAGGTGCAAGCCTCATTAATTATGTCGGACATGGGGGAGGCGGTAGATGGGCTTCCAGCCGTATGATGGATTTGGAAGATCCCAAGATAAACTTAACAAATATCTCAGAATTGCCTTTCGTAATCAGCATGACATGTTTTACCGGAGCATTTGATATACCAGGCGGATGTTTGGCTGAAGAATTTCTTAGATCTGAAACCGGGGGAGCAATAGCAGTCTTCGGAGGCACCAGCATAGGATTACTACTGCAAGACCATATACTTAATAGAGAACTATTCAAAGTCATTTTTGATGACAAAACACAGTACTTAGGTGCAATTATCGCTGCAGCAAAAACCAACTTCCTTATTCTCTTACCCGGATATCCTGATTTAGCCAATATCTTTACGTTATTCGGGGATCCAGCAACAAAACTAAATTTACCACGCACAGAATTCCAGGTCACCACCAACGTTCAAGAAGTTAAAAACAAGCACAACTTCGTGACCGGTAGAGAGCTCACTGTATCAGGAAAACTACACAACAATAACTTTACTGGCAATGCCGAAATCACCGTCCTACCTAATCCTATAATCAGAGAAATAAAGAAAAAACGAACATCATTCCGCACACCCAATATTGATACGCAACACACATTGGATAACACACCGCGTATTGAAACTAGTCAAGTGGCAAATGGAAAATTTGAAACAAAAATACAACTCCCTTACAACAGTGAATTCGAGGCTTTTAATCTCAGAGTGTATGCATGGAATACGGATGAAGATGCTATCGGATTCGCAGCTTTTGCTCCTATTGATAGATATATCAAAAGCCATCAAACGGAACCATATCCCGCCCAACCTGAACAGCCAATACACATAGTCGCTGATGCCACTAATCATAAATTAATTGAT
This sequence comes from Candidatus Poribacteria bacterium, assembly GCA_965208245.1. GTDB lineage: Bacteria > Poribacteria > WGA-4E > WGA-4E > WGA-3G > MSPOR6. The sequence continues at coordinate 1,704,968 of OZ242325.1, read as the reverse complement.
GAAATGACACTGTTCTGGAGCGATATTGACATCAGATCCGTACATCAAGATACAGAGCAAATTCCAATGATTCGCATCCAAGGAAATATCTTTAGAACCGAGGAACCCATCCCCTTACGTTACGTGGGTAGACAAATTGACTATACTATTCAGATTAAACCTATAAACGGACATATACTTCACACTGAGATAGTTACCTTTGATATTGCTGAAGCGGATCTCACTGTCTTGGAAGATACTATCAAATGGAGTAGTGATTCTCCATACCTTCTGTCAGTTCAAATATTAAACGATGGAACAGCTCCCGCAAAGAATATACCGGTTCACTTTTTTCAAATGACCGTCGATGAAAACACTGGTACACAGGAGATTACACGTGAAACATTGGAAAACGCAACGTTAATTGGAGGTAAGCAACAGATACTATCGGAAGTAAGTACCAATGAGATAACAGTTGTCGGAGTACCATGGACACCCCCCCCCGGTAAACATCTTATCGCCATTTTGGTTGATATGACTTCAGACGATCAGCCTTATGGGGTTCTGCAGGAATCAAATGAATTCAATAACTTCGCTTCAACTGAGTTTAACAACAATCGACTTTTTCTGACACCCGATACCATCAGAACTCCAATTCAGAGTCCTGACGGTATATTCCATTTCTCCATCCCAAATGAGAATGACAATACCTTGTCGGTAATTACTTTTGAAACCGAAGCATTGACAATACCCAACCAACCAGATATAACTTATACATCTAATGTAGTTGATCCGACTCCATCTCTTGCATACCGTCTTGACGTTCCTGAGGAAACTGAATTGATAGGTAGAGTAACTTTTGTAGGTACAACACCTGATGCCCCGAACAGCTATAAAAAATACATCTATAAAAAAGACAATGAAACGGGAAATTGGATTCGCATCGGACAACACATACAAAACGAAGACTCTATCTCTGCAGAGGTTACGATTCCCGGCACCTTTGCACTGCTTTCACATTCAGATAGTACCCCACCAACACTCTCTTTAACTATTGAAAATCAAGGATTCATTGTAGGGGATTACATACCTGATTCCCCTACATTCACAGCAAGAATTGAAGATGCCAACGGAATTGATCCGCATCCAGATAAGATAATACTCACACAAAATGGTAAACGAATACAACAAGATGAATATACCATATCTACCTCTGCGACCAACACCAATCTACTCCTAGTAACCTACTCTCCTACGACTGCATTACAGAGTGGAAATATAAGAATTCGCTTGCAAGCACATGATGCAAACGGAAATGTAGACGATGCAGAACTCAACGCAAAGGTTGCAGGTGGATTTCAGATTAAGAACATTGCAAACTTCCCAAACCCATTTAAACCAGGACAAGGTAAAGGAAATGGCACAGATTTCGCATACTATCTCACCCAAAGTGCCGACAAAGTAAGTCTTAAAATATATACACTCACAGGTAAACTCATCACATCGGTAGATACTCTTGATGCCTCTACCTCCTACAACGAATACCACTTTGAAGGATTAGATGCAGACGGTGATCCGCTTGCAAATGGTGTCTATATCTACAAATTCACAGCAACAAAGGACGACGAACGTGTGCAAAAGGTCGGAAAAATTGTCATCATCAAATAATATAGGTGAGACTGAATTAACACACCTCTATACCTCACGGGCAAACACCAATACATCGTAGCACATATACGCATAAATAGACTGAACCTTAAGCTGACGTTCACAAGCAAATCCGGCATGTCCTAAAACCGACACCTTCTTTTCTGTGATGTGATCAACATAATATTGAACCTTAGACAGGACTTTTGCATTCCCCTTTTCAAGGCGGAATGTGAAAGTCCTGTCCACAAAACAAAATTATTGACATTTTTTTTTAAATATCATATACTTAAAATAGTAAGGTGTCAAGACACCTATTAGACCCCTATTAGATTATAATACATGAATATGTTCAGAGTGAAACGGAGAAAAAATGGTAGTAGAAAGGACACTTGTGCTGGTGAAACCAGATGGCGTTGAACGCAAACTTGTCGGTGAAATAATTTCCCGCTACGAAAGAAAAAGACTAAAACTTATTGGATTAAAGTTAATAAATTTCTCTCGGGTCAAAGCAGAGGAACTTTATGCTATCCATAAAGGACAACCATACTATGAGAAACTCATAGAATTTATGATCTCAACACCTATTGTAGCAATTGCGATCGAAGGCAACAACGCAATTGATTTAGTCCGTCTTATCAATGGGGAAACCGATCCGATAAAATCTGTTCCGGGAAGCATCCGCGGCGATTTTTCCACTGACATCACATATAACCTTGTCCATGCATCCGATTGCATAGAAAATGCTGAGTCCGAACTGGCAATCCTATTTTCTCCAGAAGAACTCTGTTCTTACGATTAACGTATGCTTGACAAATAGAATGATATGAATAGTCAGCACCAACAATAATTTGCGTTCCCATGTATTCTTACCGTTCAGATTTAGGGTTTTAGGTAATGAAAAACCGACACATGAATCCGCATTTAGAGATACACACTTCAGAAATCTATTGTCTACCCGGAAATAGAATAGGCATCCTGCTTGCTGATCTCGTTTTAACATCGGTTTTGAGACCCCCCCCCCCCCCCCCCCCCCCCCCCCCCCAACGTCACGTTAAATGTAACAACACAGAACGGTAAAACAACTTTCAGAGTTTTGGTAGTTCTAAAACGACTGTGCCCACACATCCATTTTGGATCGTTGTGGGTTTTTGTTGTTACGTTCGGTTTTGGGTGATACATGTGAATCATGGTGTTCGCAAAAGATTATCAGAATTAAAACGGGATAGTGTCTATTTATTGTCCTATATCTGTGAAGAACATGAAACAAGTGGTTAACTCTAATACAAGTCGTTGTCTATGGGCTTCAGAACACACGACACAATCGTCAGTTATACATTTATTCGATCTAACACTAATCTATAGTTTAAGGAGGATAAACAGTGAACAAAGTTAATAGAGCGAGAACGTACAGGGGATGGAGGCATCCATTATATTTTGTATTCCTTATGGTACTCATCATCGGAGTTGCTTTCAACGTATATGCTGGGAAAGACAACTGTACAAACATAAATGGTAATGGTGCAGTACCAATATTGGAAGTAGATAGTGAAGATGTCAACACACCGAATGATTACGATGAAGTCGTTGAAGAGGATGACCGTAAAGGTGTTGTCTATCTCGCCTTGATTGGCGGTAATCAACCGACACCAAACGGTTGTGGACTTATTCCTAAGAATGATGCCAGTCAATGGACTGGATGGGGCGGTCCACTTAACTTTGATAACGCAACAATCGGTGAAGGTCCAACTACACGAAACCATATTGTAATCGGTGGCACCTATTTTGAACGAGGAATCGGTACACATGCCGTTGCCACCCTCGTTTACGATTTATCTGGAGGTAATTACCAAAGATTTGAGGCTTATGTCGGTATGTCCGATGAAAAAGATCCGGATGGTTGTGGAGTAGGTGGAACAAGTGATTTTACCTTCTCTATTGATGGAAAAGAGGCATTTAAATCTGAAACGCTGGCAGGATCAGAGGGTGGAGAGAATGTTGACCCAGTAAAGGTCGAATTTGATATACCTACGGGTGCTAAAGAACTCACAATCGCAATCGGAAATGGCGGTGATAATAATGGTTGTGACCATTCAACAATTGGGGATGCTAAACTCCTTACCCCACAAGCATTCACAGTGGAACCTGCAAACAAACTCGCTACAATTTGGGGGCATCTAAAGTCACGCTTTTAGAAAGTTCTCTTATCTCTAATAGAGTCAACAAGATTCTTCCTGATTGATTTAGTAGAAATCCTACCGGATCAGTCAGGTTTTTAATTGCAACAACTTTACACACCCTTGCCCGTACTTTGCAATATTCGTTCAATTCGTTGTTAAATCCGATCTTTTACGTAAGTCCTGTCTGTATAATCATAGCTCAGGGTTATTCAGTTTTAGGTGATTCTGAAGAATTACGCAACAAACGTTAATTTATTGATTTTGTCCGTAGGTTGGGTAGCGTGTAGCGTCATTAAAATATTAACTGGCGACACGTTCACGCTTCTGTCGGGGGTTGCTACCCTCTACCAACCTACAAAGTCCACTATTAGTCCTGCACAAAAACTGACAATTCTTAAAACTGAAGAACCCTGATCATAGCTAACAATTACTTGACATCCATCATGAATTTCTGTTATTCTACAATGTAGGAGGGTTTATAATGTCAGATCACTTTAACGAATTATTATTACAGACAATCCAAGAAGTAAGTGTGCGCTTGGAACGCCTTGAGGGACGCGCGGATCATATCATAAACGAAAAAGCTGATAAGACCGATCTCAAAGACGTTAAAGCAGAACTCAATGCTGTTACAACCAAGTTAGACCTAAAAGCCGATCAGACTTATGTCAAAGACGTAAAGACAGAACTCAAGAATTATATCAATGACGTTAAGGCAGAACTCAAGGATGATATCAACGGTGTTAAGACAGAACTCAACGAACTACGTGACGATCTTAGATCCCAAGGACAACGTATTGACCGAATTGAAACAGGGATTAGGACGCTTCAATGGACGATGACTGCCGGGCTCGCTGTTCTTGGTATTATTATTGCTTTCATAAGAGTGTTCTAACAGACCGATAATATTTTGACATACCTAAAAGAAAAAACATTCATGAAACATATCATTTAGAATTTTGGAGATATTTATGACTCAGGAACAAAAGATTGCCATTTTTTGTAACCAATGGGATAGACTTTCACCAAGACATCACGATACAGATAACGGTATTATGCCACACCGATTATCAGTCCTTCCACAGTTGTTAATCCTGACAACTTTTCTTACATTCATTATATCCTTCTTCCCTTCTTCGGCAGATGCAGATTCGCATGCTAAAGGTGGCACGTTCATCTTTGGCCGTGGCGGAGATTCTGTTGGATTAGATCCCGCACTTGAAGAAGATGGAGAATCATTTAAGGTGTGTGATAACATCTACGACACACTTGTGCAATACAAAGATGGCAGTACTGATCTTGAACCCGGACTTGCAGAAAAATGGGAAAGTTCAGAAGATGGACTCACATGGACATTCTATCTACGCAAAGGTGTGAAATTTCATGACGGAACACCGTTCGATGCGGAAGCAGTACTTTTTTCACTCAATAGACAACATGATAAAACACATCCTTTTCATAATGTGAGCGGAAGTTATGTATACTGGGTGGCGACAGGGTTAGCTGAGATCGTTGATAAGATTTCCGCTATTGATGACTTTACCATTCAAATTACTCTTAAGACTGCTTACGCCCCTTTTATTTATACGATAGCAATAACACCTTTCGCCATCGTCAGTCCCACAGCTGTAAAAGAATGGGGAGATGCCTATTTTAACAACCCCGTTGGTACGGGTCCATTCAAGTTTTCGCGCTGGGATAAAAAGGATAAAATCGTTCTCGTCGCTAACGATGATTATTGGGGTGGACGGCCAAACTTAGATAGAGTCATTTTCCGTTCTATACCCGATAACGCTATAAGACTTATTGAACTTCAACAAGGTGGTCTACATGCAATGGAATTCCCAAATCCAGACGATTTACAGCAAATCGAAAGGGATGATACGCTTCAATTACTAACACAACCGGGTATGAATATCGGTTACTTGGCTATGAACTTTGATAAACCACCATTGGACAATCAGAAAATCCGACTTGCCATAAACCACGCGATTGACAAAGCAAAGATGATTAAGCATTTATATCAAGGACTCGGTATACCTGCTAAGAACCCAATTCCGCCTACACTTTGGAGTTATGACGACACGATTCAGGATTACGAATACAATCCAGAATTAGCAAAAAAACTGCTTGCGGAAGCCGGTTTTCCCAACGGTTTTGAAACAACTTTGTGGGCACTTCCAGTTCCCCGTCCCTATATTCCTGATGGACGTGCACTTGCAGAAGTCATCCAATCTTATCTTAGAGAAATTGGGATTAAGACAAAAATCGTTACCTACGATTGGGGAACTTATCTTGAGAAGACTAAGAATGGAGAACACGATATGGCTATGTTAGGGTGGAGTGCTGATCTCGGTGATCCTGATAACTTCTTCTATTTTCTCTTAAGTAAATCATCAGCAGAAAAACCTGCCGGAAATATCGCGTTCTATCGCAGTGACGAAATGCAGAACGTGTTAGAAAAAGCAAGAGCGACTTCAGACAAAGATAAACGCGATGCTCTATACAAAGAAGCACAGAGGATATTTCATAAAGATGTGCCATGGGTGTCATTAGCACATGCAAAACAGGTCTTAGTGATTAATAAAAGGGTGAAGAACCTAAAACTTCAACCACTAAATTGGAAATATTTCCGATCTGTTTCACTTGAACCTGAAAAAGGACCGATGTAAACAATACTCTTAAAAGTAGTAGGCACACTCATGAAGATTAAATAAATAATCAGGTAATTCTACTCATGAGCCTCATCGTAGAAGTAAGGTTTCGTAGGGGCGACTGGTTGGTACGTCCATATTCAGCAGAGAAGATTACTCATCGTAGAAGTAAGGTTTCGTAGGGGCGGGGTTTCCCTCGCCCGTGTATTACCCAATTAATAACTTAATCTTCATCCGTGTGCTGTCAACAAATATAAAACGAAAATAGGGGTAAAGAATGGCACACGCGTATACTCCCGGACTGAAAGTCACCGAGGGAACAACAATTCAGAAAAAACGGCAACTTCCCCTTGAAGGTGAAGTTCTTGTAGAAATTGGTGCAAAAGTAACTGCGGAGGATGTCGTAGCAAAGGCAGACCTACCCGGTAATGTTCAGTTGCTGAACGTTGCAAATCGACTCAGTGTTCCACCTGAAGAAATTTCAGAATACATGCTCAAACAGGAGGGAGAAACAGTCACACAAGACGAAGTCATTGCATCTACAAAAGGACTGTTTGGACTCTTCAAATCACAAGCATGTTCTCCGCTAGTTGGCACAATTGAGTCCATATCTGGCGTAACCGGACAGGTCATCCTCCGAGAACCGCCTATTCCTGTAGAAGTCAAGGCATATACTGAAGGCATCGTAACAGAGACTATTCCCAATGAAGGTGTAACAGTAGAAACTTTTGGGACATACATTCAGGGAATCTTCGGTGTCGGTGGAGAGACTGTAGGTGAATTGGTTGTCGTTGTGAATTCTCCGAACGAGACATTGGATGCCAATCAGATACTGCTTGAACACGAGGGTAAGATACTCATTGCTGGTTCGCTTGTTTCAACAGATGTTGTTCAGAAAGGTATTGACATCGGTGTTAACGGTATCATTGCAGGAGGTATTGATGACGCGGACCTACGACAACTCCTCGGCTATGAACTCGGTGTAGCAATCACAGGTTCAGAAGAACTTGGTATTACGTTGGTCATCACTGAAGGGTTCGGCAGCATCGCTATGGCAGATCGAACGTTTTCACTTTTGAAAAAACGTGAAGGTATGAAGACATCTATTAACGGCGCAACACAGATACGTGCAGGTGTCGTCCGACCGGAGATCGTCATACCGTTTGTGTCAGAAGCAGAAGACCAACATGCAGATGTGTTAGCAGGGATACTAAACATTGGCAGTCCTGTCCGAGTTATCCGCGAACCACACTTTGGTAGATTAGGACATGTAACTGAACTACCCATCGAATTGCAGAAATTGGAGACAGAGGCAGAAGTACGAGTGCTTCAAGTGGAATTCGAAAACGGAGAAAAAACAACCTTACCACGTGCAAACGTTGAGGCGATAGAGGAAAAGTAATGCACTATTCCAAAACCCTCATTTTTTCTTAAGAGTTTTGAAATTAACTTACAAACAATTTAACTTTATGCACAATCTCAGCAAAATGGCAAATCCTGTCATAATACCGCATCACCTTATCTACATAATCAACCGTTTCACCAAACCCGTTATAGTACCCGTGTGGGGGGTTGCCCGATTCCCATACTTCTGCATGTAATTCGCTATCTTTTTCGGTGAGTAGACTAAGATGTGAACGTAGCGACTCCCACTGATTAGGTTGTCCATTATGGTGCAATGTTATTCTTTGAGCGTCTTTTATGTGTCCCCGCCCCCCATTATAACTTGCTAAGGCGATTCGGACACGATTGGGATGTGAACTGTCTGGATAGAGATCGTATAGACTGCGGAGATAACGTGTAGCGCCCTCGATACTTTCCTCAGCATTGTATGGGTCGGTAACCCCAAGTTCCTTTGCTGTTTCAGGCATAAGTTGCATTAAGCCTTTTGCACCAGCTGGACTTATAGCATATTCGTTAAAGCCAGATTCTTGAACAATCAACGCAATTATAAGCTTCCAATCCAACTCATGTGTTGACGCATGGTGGCGAATCACATGACGATACTTGTAAATTTCCGGGGATACGGCGAGTAAGCGAACACCATACCAATCCCGGACAATGGCAACAAACCCAACTATCAGAAAAACACATAATATTAACAGAAAAATGCGTTTTTTTCTGGACAAAAAAAATTTTTTTGCCATTGTAGATCACCTCAGTTTTATCGTGAATTTTGAAAACAACTATACACTTTCATTCCCGGTAGGTGCGATTTCATGAAGATTAAAAAAATATTCGGGTAATCCAATTCATCAAAACAATCGTAGGGGCTGGGTTTCCCAGACCGCATGTTACCGGTTTCCCTTTCCGAATATTACCCAATTTAATTCTTAATCTTCATCTAATCGCACCGTTACACAATGTATAAATAATTCTACAATTTACCATAGTGTGACCATGCATAAGCAAGCAGGAAGACGATGCGATGTTGCTGTTCGGAGTCACCTTCTGTGTTATCTCTGTTTTGAATGTGGCACCATGCGTAGTTGATTGACCCGTTAAAACCACCAATCGGTCTATATTGCCATCCAACTCGAATTTCAGATAGACGTTCAACTGTTCCTGAAGGGAACGGTATACTCTCAAAGTCTTCACCGTAAAAACGATCTGTTATGTTTGCTTCTCCATTTCGTTGACAACTAAAACGTGTCTCAATCAATGCTGAAGGTGTCACTTGATACGAAAGGCTGCATGAAAACAGGTCAGCATCCGTTCCTATCGTGTGTCCAATAATCGCTCCGAAGTGAGTAAACTGATTATCAGGTTCCAGATGCGTATAAGTCCATCGGTTGATTCTCACATATTCTGAATGGATACCGAGTTGACGTTCCAAAAAGAGTGGATACCAATCAAATCCCGTAATCCATGCAACTGCATGTGGATCGTTTGAATCAGATTGGTACTGAAAATCATCTGCAAGCCACTCAGCGTACAGACGTAAACCGTCAATAGGACGCACAGAAGCATCAAAGCTCAGTATAATGTTATCGTCCTTCTTTGCATTATATTGAACAGCATAATACGGTATAAACGGGTTGACGTACTCCCACTGCAATGCTTGCACATTTCCACCGTATAGTACCATTTCAGATATACCGATTTCCAACCAATTGCTGAATCGATAATCAAGACGGTGGGCACTGAGAAAACGTTTTGCCAGATAACGCGTTGTCCCATCATCATACCATGTTGAATTCAGTTGTGATGTCCAAGCAGTTGCTTTGAGAGTTCCTATTTCCGCAGTGAATCGTACAAGTTCAAACGGTGGGGAATTGTCAGAAATTGAAACAGATTTCTCTGGACTTGTCCCCCAATAAACATAATCTCTCCCTATCAGGATGTCAAATTCGGCATCTCCAAAAGCTGCAAATTGGTATTGAAGGTAGCTTCGTTTGAAATCAAATACGTAATCCCAATGCCATCTTTCATATCTCTGGTCAGCGGTCAAATTATGATACCGCTGAAGCGGGGCTGCATCCGGTAAAAAATAATTCTCAACATAATCAGTGCCCGGTTCAGAATCAGCGACTTCCAACTCAGTGTAGAACGTTATTTGACTTCCCTTATGACCGATTGCATAATGTAATCCGCTTTGAAGTGCAGGTGTGATTTTACTATGAGACACTCGCAATTCAGGTTGAATACGAATGTCTGTTTTCTGCATGTAGGTCCTGTCTGTGTCAGGCTTATATCTCTGTGATAATTCCGCTTTAAATTCACGTCTGAGTTTTTCTAATAGTTTTCTATCTATTGGTGATAAAAAAAACTGTTCTGTCAGCATTCTATTCTCTGTTTTCTGAATTATCTTCGTGACATCACTTCGTGATAGTGGTAGAGAATTCCTGTGGTATCCATCTATAATTCCTGATATTTCAAGTTTATTAAGGGCATCCATCACCCACCCATTAAAGTTAAGCGGTAAATTTGGAACACCATAGACAAAACTTGACGTAAATAGCAACAACAAGAAAACTACACTTATAAGGATATTTGCATACTGACATGCACGAAATAGAGGTGTCTTTTTCATTCAGAGTCCATATCTGCTAACATTCTGTCAATTTTCCGAAATTGCCACGTCCAACGTGTATTGTAAAGGAACTGTCGCAAGTCAAATCTGTTGTCATCGGGTGAATAGGACTCAGCATGATATGCGGGTGTTAATGTTGTCATCTTATGTCGGTTGATCGCATAGTATCGGAAGAAACGTTTTACTTTATCGGCAACTTCACGTGCAGGCAGGTGATCCCATTCTTGCACAAGTTTCTCAAACATATTGACAGGTCCACACCGATAGGTTTTCCGTAGTTGTCCGAACTGACTCAACTCAGCGTATGTCATTCCCATGTCTTCCTCATCAGTCTGTGTGTATGTCTCGGTGATAGGTTCTAATTCAGCGGTCGGTGGTGCATCTAAGATTGTTCCGAGACTTGTATAGCCGAGATTGTCCTTTGCCCAACGGAGAAAACTGTAAAGATCCGTTTTACTAATACTACCGATTGGATTGATATCCGCGCTACTACAGTCATACTTTGTAAGGTAACCGCGAAGTGCTTCATCAACATTACCGGTGCCTAATACAAGTAGAGTTCCGCTCCTATTACGAACCCAAGGCAAAGTTTGTGCAAGAAGATAACTGATCACCATTCGTAATCTTGCTTGGATATTTTGCAGTGCTTGGTTTTCTACTGTGCTACCCCCTTCGGTCTTGAACCGAGGTGTCTTACCAGTGATACCCGTGAATAGTTTTTGCAAGGCATTTACGAGCGAGTCTATATTGATATTAAGATGATAGCTGCCAATTTCATGAGCCAATTCCTTTGCACGTTGTTGCGTTTCCCGTGAACTATTCGCTGTTCCCATATAACATGTATAGATCAACTGATTCGCAAGATGTTTTGCCGCTAATTCCAAGCTGCTATAGTCGGTTTTGATTGTTTGCACACAAGCTTCTCCGAACAATTTCTCTGCATCTCTAACCACATGTGCTACGTCATCGAGAATTGCTTTCGCTACGAGTTGACACATAGAACCTACTATTGTAGCGACAGCACCACTATCTGAACCACCTGAGAGAGGAATGAAATATCCTGCTGCTTCAGAACGTCTCAGGTAATCCCACAACCAACAAGCAGGACCGAAAGCGATCTCCTCCTCTGGTGTGTGAATGTGAAGAGATGTCTTAGGTACCGTTACATTTACATTTCGATTTTCTGGGTCAGTTAACTTAAAGTCAGTGTGTATCTGTGGTATAGACACACCATGACTTGCCTGAACGGCACTGCTCATTCTTGAACCACGATAGGAACGTATATCGGACAGATTGACAGTTGCTGTGACCACTTCAACATCATTGATGGAAAATTGTGAACCTTGCGTTAGAATGCGTCCGTTCTGTGCGATGGTTGCACAACCGTCGAAATAGAGTCTCCCACCATCACATCCTTGTTGATTTGCGTATAGATATACGCCACCGCACTTTTCTGTAGCGTTACGAATTAATGACAGGCGTGTATCCAGTTTGCGTAGTTCATGATGTGAACCTGATCCGTTAGCAATTATTTCAACACCGTTGTCCGCAAGATCAATATGCGGTGAGTGGGGCGCGAAAAGTTCTTCACACGTCTCAGACGCTAAAATTGTCTCATGCGTTACGATAACTGCACAACCGAATGGCACTATGAGGTTACCAGTAATCTCTTTAATCTCAGGGGGGAGTTGAAACGGTTCCGTTGTCCATCCTTTCTGCCAAGCAGCGAACCAACGCGGCTCACGATAGTTACCCTCAGCAGCCAATACTATTTTAGGACGAATAAGAAGTATCTTACCATCACAGGCGAACACCCGACAGTTGTATCGTACACTCTTGTGCATGACCGGCATACCGATATCGCACAAAATTCCATCTGTGTGCCCTCCACTGATAATCTGTGCAAGCGATTCCCAACTATGCCGTTGTGTATCCTCCTCCAAGAAATGGTCTTGACAAGAATAACCAGAAATTTCAAGCTCAGGACCGAGTCTATATCGTGCTCCTGCTGTTTTTGCCTGTTCAATAGATTCAATGATACGTTGACAATTCCCATGAAAGTCAAGTGCCCACTGATTAAGGTTGCAGGTTGCCAATATCGCTTTCATAGCATCTATAGTTTTGAGAAATCAGTTTATATTATAGTAAAGTTAATGATTAATGAGACATTTTACTGTTTATGAAGATCACCCATTGTAGGGACGAGGTCACCTCGTCCGTTGTGGATCCAGTCAATATTTTTAACTAGCATTAATTCTAAAGTTCACTATAAATCCAGCAGATTAAAACCCATAACTGATCGCTGATTATGAAGACTAAAGACTATCAGGTTTTTTGAGGTTTTTTTCGGGCGGCAGGAAACAGGATATTATTCAAGATGAGACGATACCCTGGTGAATGTTTGTGCAGATCGAGATTCGTCGGTATCTTCCCTTCACCTACAAGATGTCGATAATCTTCGGGATCATGTCCTCCGAGGAAAGTGAATGTGCCTTTACCTAATGTACCATGGACATATTTGGCATAGTTTGTCCCTTCAATTTTACCTAAGATGGTTACTGAAGGGTGAATTCTATCCAAATTAAAAGATGTCGTTTGTCCAAGAAAACCGCGCACCTCCGAAACATGGTTCTGTGTTAACATCGTCGGTATAGGATCATGTTTTGCCGAGAACTCAAAAAGTTGAAAATCCTCTACGCCACTTTGTGGATTCCTGTCAGGATTCGGATTATCAACATCAGAAAACTCATAACGGTTAGGATCTGGATACAGAATGAAGTCCTTAAAAGCAAATGTTCTATCAAAGTTTAGTTTCTCTTCAAAAACTGGTGACATCGGTGTTGAATCTAAGATCGGATCAACAATGTCAAGCAACCCGCCACTTGTCGCTAAGGCGATGTCTAAGGTTTCGGGAGCAGAACACATAGCGAATACGAAACCACCTTTTGTTACATAGTCAGCGATATCTAACGCAGTCTGCCCTTTATGTCGTGGAACTCTATTAAATCCTGCTTCTTTAGCAGCTTTCTCAAAGAGCGCGGTGCGTTGTTGGTACCAGAATTGATGTGAAAAGGATGCGTGAAACTTCCCATGTTGTCCTGTAAAATCCTCATGATGTAGGTGCAACCAATCATAGTTTTCTGTATGTAACGCCCCACGTTGCACCTCCTGGTCCCATATTTGGTCATAAGGAATCTCTGCATAATCTAATGCTATCTTTACTGCATCGTCCCATGGGTCTCGATAGAGCGTGTCCTCTGGTGGTGCGTATACTGCGATTTTGGGTGCTTTCTCCAATAGAATTTCATCCATATTACTTGTAACAATGACGGTCTCTTTTATCGTCCGGTATTCAGCACCACTCATCTGTTCGTAAGAGACCCCCATACTTGCTGCCCGCACCCTAACATCCGGAAAATCTGGAATAACAAATGCACCACCACGGTAATTCAACCACCAATAACATTGATATTCACGCGGAACTTCTAATGCCCAATAGGTTAAACCGTAAGCCTTAAGATGATTGGTCTGTGTCTCTTCCATCGGTACCAGCAGATACTGTGCAGATGCAGTAGACAGAATCAGCAAGTAAATTAAAATGACTGCTAAGCATCGTCTATTTTTTTTCAATATATTCACTATAATAATACCTCACTCATTAATATGGATAACGGTAGGTTGATATCCAAAGACCGCTTTTCCGTTGCTAATTAGTGGCGATTCACTTCCAGGAGTAGTCACATCAACTGTCCAAAGTTGTCCATTGTTTTCATATAGAATCCAACGTCCCTTCGGTGGAACCCACACAGGACGACTGCCCCCCATTTCTGTTATCTGTTCTTCAATAGGTTCACCTATAGAGGGCATCGTTACAACCCAAATTTGCCGTGTGTCATCGTCATTTCCGCGAGAAAATGCCAGCATATTCTGGTCAGTCGGATGCCAAGACGGTTCAGCATCATCATCAGCGGAGATCACAATCGACCTAACACTGTTTGACACATTGTCAAAAGCATAGATATTTCTGTTAGAACCTGCCTGCGGATTTTCGACGGATCCTGCAGTTGCATAAGCAAGTAATTGCCCATCTCTACGCCACGTAGGATTTGACATTTCAAGTGATGTTGATGGAATAAGAAAAGTCTTTTCACTTCTGAGATGTTGGACTATGATCCGTCTTCTTCCTAAATTATCAGCATTTGCAAACGCAATGTATTCGCCATCTGGAGAGATAGAGATGTCTTGAGCAAGCATCTGACGGCTATCTAAAAGAACAGTGCTGCGTTCGGTATCAACATCTGAAATGATAACGTTCTGATTTGGATCGTGGTATATAAGAATACCATTCTCGGATGCAGATGGATTTATTCCTGCTCCAAGCGGTGCAACCCGTGTGTTTATATTCAGTAGAGATAGGGTTTCCTTACCCATCTGTTCTTCAGATCGCTTATTGCCTTTCTTGTTTAAAATCTTCCTATCTAAATAGGATGCTGGGGCTATCCTCCATAGAACACCTTCATGGCTATAGAAGATATAAACTGATTCGGTGGCAAGAGAAAACCCATCTCTGCTTAACTGTTTATCAGCATTTTGTTGACCATTCTTCTCAGTATCTATAATAACTTGTTCTTGGGATAGTTCTCTCTTCTGTATATCATTTTGTATATTCTGTGTCTTTGGTTCAAATGTCCCACGGTGCTTTAGTTTCCAACCTGCACCATCTCCCTCAAATTGAAATGCTAAACCGGTTGTCCAATACATCCATTCTTCAATCTGTTTACCTTTATCAGTGTATGTGAAGATGTCTTCTGGTTTGCCATACATACGTGCAATATTCCATCTATCTCCATCTGATAGTTCTGACATCGTGCCTTTCTCATCAACAAAAGATGCCAAAATATCAATATCAACGTGTGGTGTAGTCTTACCAGGGAAGACAGTAATTTTAGCGGGATTTCCCCGCACAGGTTGATGTGTACCATAAATCCCGATACCATCAGAGATCCCTGAACGTCCATCACTGTTTTGGTCAATCACTGCCATAACATAGTATTTTCCCGGTTGGACATCAACAAGAAATGTTCCGTTTTCATCAATGAACAACGGCATCCACATCGGTTTCCTGAAATCTGGAGTCGTAGATAGGCTCAATAATCCATCTGGTGTCGGTTGTTGATTCTCAAGGCGTGTAGAGGTTTGGGGTTCTTCACCCACTGTATCTACGGACTTGGGTTTTGTCGTAGAGAAGTAAGATGTAATCTTTCCGGTAATACTCCCCATCTGATCCGTATTAGGCCCCGTCTGTTCTCTATCAGCAATTCCATTCGGTCCAATATTTCCTAAGAAAATCTTTTCATCGTTAGCGTCGAATTCAACAAGTTGTCCTTCTACATCATAACGTGCACTCATCTGTATATAGATCGCGCGCGTTTCTTCCTCCTCTATTGTCAATGGTGATGGTGGTTTGGTTGTGATAGAATCTGTTCCAAAACCTCCAAGCCTGTCCCCTTCACTATATGTTCCATCCACATCAACATCATGATTTGCAATGAGATAGTATTCTCCAATAGGTAATTTTATTTTAAACTGTCCATCCGTATCGGTTGTCACTGACGCAATTGGATTGACCAAGGCAGAGCTCGTGTAGACTTCAACTTGAATTTTTGATGCATTCTGAGGCATCGGTACGATTCTACCAGAGATTTGAGAGAGTCTCTGTTGATTTTTTTCATCAATTTTCGTATACACTGCTGATACATGTATTTGTAAGTTTTCTGTAAATCTATGACGTTTGATGAGAACCGGTTTCGGGAAGGCACCACGTTTGTTGATATCTTGGACACCGTAAAATCCGTAAGTGTCTCCAGTATCAAGTTTGTTGCTCCTATTCTTATCAACGACTGCCATGAGATAGTATTTACCGGGTTTTAAGCGAAGTTCCCAAACTGTAGTATCAGGATCAACGATACTTATGCCAGCTTGATATTTCCAAGAGGTGTCGGTGTATGCAATTACAATCATCTGAACATTCGGTTTTGCCTCTTGTTTCAATATTAATGTGCCCCGACAACCAGCAGTTGCTTGAGATAATTCAGTCGTAAACTTTTTGAATTCACTCGGTTGATATAGTTTTTCAGGTATAAGTTTTAACTCTTTGCCAATTCTCTGGAGTCGCGCTGTGATGTGTATTTTTATCCCTTTTAGTTCACCGTTCGCTTCAATATCTACAGCTTGATGTTTCTGATTCTCATCCGCCCAGTTTTTTACACCTAAGACGCCGTAAGCATCACCTTCATCAAATTTTCCCGATCGATCAACATCAACATAAGCGACCAGATAATATTTACCGGGTTCAAGTCGCAATGCAAAATTTCCTTGCTGTGATATGCCGCTGGTATATAGGTTTTTTAATTTTTCATCCCGATAGACAGATACATTTGTTTGTTCAAGTTTATGCCCTTTCCAAACGATTTCACCGGTTACCGTAGCGTTGAATCCTTTGAGTGCTGGTTTCAGATTTTCTGAACCGGGTGGCGCTACTATTTTGGTTGATTGTTGGGCATGAATATTACTACTACAAATCAAGCCAACGTAGCAGAAAAGAAACAAAATCCCGAAACGCTTCATGATGACACGTGCTCCATCTTTGTTTAAACGAACAGACTGATAAATATAATATTTTGATTTTTATGCATTCCATTTTATCATAAGATGCAAGGATTATCAAGTTATCTTTTTAAGGGTGTGTAAGATTTTTGTAGAAATATGCAGACAGAACTGGTAGGAGCGATCTCCGAATCGTGACATCTCGGGAATCAAAGCCCTTATTTCGTTAATCTTTCTATTACATTTTTTAACTGTATTAGAAGACAACAAGTATTAGAAGACAACAAGATAACCTTAGAAACCTTAACGGTGATCTTAGTTGTATGTTCGCGTGCTACATCAAGACAGTGTGTTTTTCGCGAACTTTTGCTGTTGCAAGAGGGAGTGTGTTTTTTTTAAACCAGATGAATGAATTAAAAGCGTTTCGTAAAAGTCTGCAACAAGTCTTAGAAGTCGACGTGAAACCAGAAGTAGAAACGGGAAATATCGTTTTTAGTGACCAAAAACCTGATGATATACCAGGTTATAAGTGGGTGCGACACGGCGACCATTGGGACAAAGTACCAGTTTCACTGATGGATATAGCGGATCCTCATTTACACTCATCGGATTCTGATGAAGTCCATGCAGAAGAAGAGAGAGTTAAAAAAGCAATAGCCAGAGAAAATGAGTATCAACAAGCTGAGGCAGAAAAAGACAAGAAAATCGCAAAAACTCATGAGAAAAATAAAGATAAGTACAATATCTTCATATACATAACAATATCTTCATATACATAGCAGAGTTTTTTGTTTTAGTAAATATTACATTTCTCTGTGTCTTTGCTATATATCCTATTTTTTGGAATTGCATCTCTGATTATTCTTGAGCTGACCGTAATGCTTTTCAGCCTATTATCTCCACATGAGGTCAACAAAATAATGTACACAATTTTTAAGGGAATACTGTTTTTCAGTTGACAGATAAAATTTAATGTGGTATTTTAAAACATTATTGAAATAAGACTGATTATTACATGAACATACATGAACAAATTTTGACTTGTGGTCTCTAAACGTATATTATTCAGTACTAAATAATACCATTTTTAATTGATAATACTTCTTTATTGTAGCACAATCTGTTAGATTGTGCCGTTCTCCGTTTCATATCGTAAATGTCGGTAATGATGGAAAATCTAATAGAAATGGTATAATCAGAGAGGAGTAAAATAGTGAAAAAGGTTTTTCTATGTGCACTTGTAGTTTTCTGTTTTGCTGCACTAAGCACGCATGCGCAGATAAAATGGGATGTTGCAAAGTTTATGCCAGTTTCCGAAATCAAAGCGGGGATGAAAGGCAAAGGATACACCGTATTTTTTGGTACAGAGACAGAAGAGTTTGAATATCAAATTGTAAGCATTGAATACAATTCTACCCCCGGTTGGGATGTGGTATGGGCAGAAGGGACAAGTGAGAACTTCAAACGGACAGGTGTTGCAGGTGGTATGAGTGGAAGTCCGTGTTATATAGATGGCAGACTTATGGGGGCAATTTCGTTGGGGTATTTCAACCAACGTGAAAAATCAAACCTATTTGGGATTACACCTATAGAACTCATGGTCAAAGTTACAGATCGCGGCATGAAACCTAACTTGAGATATGCTGGCGCGAAATACTTCAACCAAAATTCTGAGTATGCCTCTGAAGGTCTTAATATGGTGCCTTCTCTGCCCACTAATGGGGAAATAGGAATGCGGCAATCGCAGAATAATCATAGCAAGTATAACACCATCCCCGGATTTAACCCACAAACGTATTCTTTACGCTTAGCAATTCCGATCTCACTGCCAAGTCTTGACCCGGTAACATTGAAGATGTTAGCACCGATACTGCAGAAGTCCAATATGATGCCTGTACAGTCGATGGGTGGCGGTGGACCTGTGAAAAAATCACCAGTTGAGGAGGGACAAATGGTCGGAACGGAGTATGTCCGTGGTGACTATGCTGCTTTCGGTTATGGAACGATCACTTACATTGATAAGAACAAAAAAGAACTGCTTGCTTATGGACATCCGGCAGGTGGCGAAGGAAATGTTAACATACCTCTTTCTGGTGGGTATGTCCATTTTATCCTACCGAGTCGAGCACGTTCCAGCAAAATCGCATCCGCAACACAACCGATAGGCACTCTAGTACAAGATCGTGTTCCGGCAATTGCAGGTTTAGTGAAAAAACTTCCTAATACACACCACTATATTCCCGTTACAGGAAAAGTACAGACTTCCGATAAGGAAGTACGTGATGTCAATTATGAAGTTATTCGTGAACCTTTCTTCACGCCGCTGTTTACTGGAATCGGTATTTCAAATATCGTTAACGCGATCGAATTCGATTTTGGCGACAACACCGTGAATGCCAAAGCAACCATCAAACTTGCGGAACATCCTGATTTGGATACACGCGAGATTGTCTTAGAAAACATCAATTCTTCAAGCGGTTCCCCAGGATTTAATGTTACACGATTGGTTTCAGGGGCTGTAGCAAACATCGTAACGAACCCTTTTGCTAAATTAAGAATTGATTCCATAAACTTTGATATAAAAATCCAAGACAAACGGAATACTGCACAAATCCTTACCGCTCACCTTGATAAAAACATGTATCGACCGGGTGAAATGGTAACAATGACGTTGACTGTCCGTCCCTACCTTGAACAACCGAAAACATTAACGGGTTCGATTACAATTCCTAAGGATACGCCTGATGGCATAGTATTGCTACGGGCAATGAGTTCCAGTTCCTATCGTTCATGGCAACGTTCACGGGCACCAGGAAACTTTAGTCCTAAAAATGTTAATCAGTTAGTGAAATTAATTCAACAAGTTGAACCGAACACGAATCTGGTGCTTGAAATTTCTGTTCAAAGACCGGGTTTAACTGTTCAAGGTGAAGAATTCTCGGATCTGCCAATCTCAGTTATGTCTGTCATGAATACCGCTACACGTTTAGGTGAAAAAGGGTATACCAACGGGACAACATTAGCAACCGATAGAGTTGAGACAGAATACATTATTAGCGGAAGTGCGTCCATGCCAATTGCAGTCAATAGAAACGCACAATAACATATAGTAAAATCAATAATTAATGAGACATTTAACGTATTTACTAAAGAACACCCTCGTACAGGCGAGGTCAAATAACACCCTCGTACAGGCGAGGTCAAATAACACCCTCGTACAGGCGAGGTCAAATAACACCCTCGTAGGGGTGAGGTTTCCTCGCCCGCTGTAGAGAGTGTACCATTAATTCTAAAGTTCACTATATTTTGGAATTAGTAAGTATTATTTTCATGTGCATTTACATAGGAGGATAAGTATAATGCAACGTTTGATTTCCTTTTGGAGCCTGATGGCAGTCTCCTTGATATTTGTGAGCCTTGCATCCGCAGTCTCCACATCGTTGTGGGAACAACAACATAGAACAGATTTTGAAGCAGGTGAGATTAAGAATATCTCTGTTACAAGCAAGGGAGATGCCAGTTTATCCAAAAAGGTAGAAGCATTCTCAGAACTTAAGGAAGCACAAGTATGGACACTCGCTGAAGATTCTGAGGGTAATATCTATGCTGGAACAGGCAACGAAGGTAAAATTTATAAGATCAGTGCTGATGGTAAAACTGTCACACTCTATTTCGATTCACCAGAAGTTACGATATTTAGCCTTGTCATGGGACCAGACGATGCCCTTTATGCTGGCACCGGTCCCGATGGATTAGTCTATAAAATTACTGATAAAGAGACCCCACCCAAAACGCTCCTTAAACAAGGCGACAAGTATGTATGGGCGTTACATCTTGACGGCGAAGGAAATCTATATGCTGCTACGGGGACTGAAGGGAAAATATATAAAATCACACCCGACGGTGAATCAAGCGTTTTCTTTGACACCGAAGAAAAGAATATCTCATCACTGCTCGCTTTTGATGGTGGATTATACGCAGGTAGTAGTGATAACGGTATTATCTACAAAATCATGAATGACGGATCCTCTCATGTGATTTATCAAGCAAGAGAGAAAGAAATTCGCGATCTGGTCATGGACAGTAAAGGTAACGTCTTTGCAACTGCTGTTACTTCCGTGCCTATGGATAGAGGTACTCCCCGACCCAATAAAGGTCCAGCTGTTCCTAATCCGCAAGCACCCGGCAGTGGACCGCCGCAAGAAAACAGATCAGTGATTTACAGACTTCATACAGATGGCACAACGGCTCACGTATGGCGCTCTCCTGAACCCTTGATCTTCTCTACGGTTTTGGAAAGTGATACACAGATATTAGTGGGCACAGGTAGCAACGGAAATCTGTATCGTGTCAATCCAGAGAATGGGGAGTTTCGTTCGGTTGGAAAATGTGAGGCAAAGGATGTAGTCGCTATACTTAAAACCAAAAACTCAGATGATATGAAGACTATTATCGGGGCAGGGAATCCTGGTAAACTCTACACGTTAACTGAAACATATTTTGAGGAAGGCACACTTGAATCTTCTGTTCACAATGCACAAAGCCTATCTCAATGGGGTAAAATCTCGTGGGAAGCGGTTGTTGAAGAAGGCACTTCACTCACTTTTGCGACGCGGACAGGGAACACACGTAAACCGGATGATACTTGGAACAAATGGTCTGATGAACTCACCACTGCCGAAGGGACACAAATCCCCAATGCTGCTGCACAATATATACAGTGGCGAGCAAAATTCACAACAACTGACGCTGCTAAAACACCTATTTTGAAAAAAGTCACACTCGCGTCCGCACAAACGAATGTTGAACCAGATATCTCCAGCATTATCATTAGGACAGGTGTGAATAGTGCACAAGGTTCCGCAAATCCACAGCCTCCCCCCGGGGCTCCAAGCAGAGGCGGTTCAGATCAAGTTTCACCCAAAAGATGGAAGATAGAGTGGAAAGTAGCAGATGCAAATAAGGATACCTTACAGTTTACGGTATACTATAAAGCAGTTGATGAAGAGAACTGGAAACTTCTTAAAAAAGAACTGAATGCACCCAGTTACAATTGGGACATTACATCAATCGCTGATGGAAAATATGAAGTCAAGGTTGTCGCAACAGATAAACTCAGTAATCCGGTCGGATGGGAAAAAACTGTAGATAAAATTAGCGCACTAATAAGCGTAGATAATACAGACCCTGAAGTTGGGGAAATAAACGTTGAACCGCAGGACGATGGAACGTTCAAGATTACCTGCAAAGCCTCTGACGCAATGAACACTGTCCAAAGAGCAGTCTACAAGATTGACAACGACGAACAGTGGAGAGTTATCTTCCCAGAAGATGGTATCTTTGACTCTAAAGAAGAACAACTGCTATTACATACGACGAAGTTGCCAGAAGGTGCACACAGCATAACGATTCGTGTGACTGATAGAGCACAGAACACAGCAACAGGGCGTCAAAGTTTCTAATTGAAACTGTTGTTAACATGAGTGGATTGCCTACTCGGGGCTTGGAGACCGGGTAGAGCAAAGCGAAACATATAGGATTCAAATTATGAATGTCCCCCGGCTGTTAGATGTGATTTCCTAATTGCATCTAACAGCCGGGGGACACTTGTTTAAGACATCTCTATCCTATGATTCGGGTATGGGTTCAAAAGGAAGCATATAACACTAAATTGTGATCAGACGAACTACCTCTACATGGTGATGTTCCATTCTAACAAATATGGTAAAATGTATTAGAATTTGGACATATCTATCAGTTTGCTGTTTAATTCCTGCTTCCGTCTCTCGTGCCTCCGATTGAGGTCTTACAGCAAAGTTGTAAGCAACACGTGCAAATCCACAGTGTTTTGACATCACAGTTGCTTGTTTGTTATTCGGATTAAGTGCTATCTTCTGTGATCTGAGTATCAAAATTCAACTCCATTATGCGGGCGGGGAAACCCCGCCCCTACAAAATCCGGACAGAAGCCTATTCATCACTAACAATCTCATGTATCGCTTTTGCCATCTTCTTAGATTTATGTGATCTTCTGCCATAAAGTTTCACACAAAATACAGCCATGATTTCCATTGCAAATCATTTGATGCCTTTTGCGTATATGCATCACCCCGACTACAAATGACAGGACACCTCATAGATTGGGAATGCGGTGGACGCAACAAGGAAACACTTAAGAAATTCACAACACGCCTTTTGAATACTCTTTACTTGCACAAAAGACCGAAATAGGTCCGCGGAGTTTTCCGTTCATAGGTTTATCTGAGTTATCTGTAGATCTTCAAGAAGTGGTGTTAGATGTTCTTCAACGACCACCAGTCAGTGATGTACTTTTACTCTCATCTTACACACCGTCAATTTCAGAAACGGTACCTACTTATGCTTCTGCAGTCCGAATACAAATCCTAATGCTGCAACGTCTGAGAAATAAATAGTTTTGTTCGTTCGTGTTGGGGGTTATCAAAGAAATCGGCAGGTGCGGCTTCCTCTACGACCACTCCTTCATCAAAGAACATGACCCTATCCGCGACTTCCCGTGCAAATCCCATCTCGTGTGTAACAACCAACATTGTCATCCCTGAATGTGCTAGTTCACGCATTACGTCTAATACTTCTGATATCATCTCTGGGTCAAGTGCACTTGTCGGTTCATCAAATAACATGATTTTGGGTTCCATTGCTAATGCTCTTGCGATTGCGACCCGTTGCTGCTGTCCACCCGATATTTCTGCGGGATATTTATATGCTTGATCGGCAATGTCCATCCGTTCTAACAGTGCTAATGCTGCCTCTTCCGCTTCCCTTTTTGACATTTTCCTAACCTGGATAGGACCTAAGGTGATGTTTTTGATATTTGTTAGATGCGGAAATAGATTGAACTGTTGAAATACCATGCCGACTTCCTGACGTATCAGATTGATATTCCGTAGATCGTTACTTAACTCAATGTCATCAACAATGATTGTACCGCGTTGATGCTCCTCAAGACGATTAATTGTCCGGATAAATGTTGATTTTCCTGATCCTGAGGGACCACAGATAACTGCCTTTTCGCCTTTCTTGAAAGTGGTTGTAATTCCTTTGAGGACATGGAAATCATCAAACCATTTATGTACGTCTTCACATATAATTATTGGACCATTGGTTGTGTTTTCTGTCATTGTTATATTCCTTCTTTTATGATTTTCACTTTGATGTGAAGATGTGCAAAAAGATATCTATTGTTTTCCGACTCCTAAATCTCCCTCAATTTCTTGACTAACTTTGGACATTGAATATGAAAAAACGAAATAGATGATTGCGATGAAGATTGATACTTCAGCATGCAGTCCTTCCCAGTCAGGATTCGCGAGGATGCTTCTACGTATACCCATTAGTTCCATGAGTCCAATAATAAATACCAAAGAAGTATCCTTAAATAGGGCGATGGATTGTCCAACAATTGCGGGAATAACTGCTCGTATTGCCTGTGGTAAAACGATGTAAAGCATGGTTTTGGGATATGCAAGTCCGACTGCTTGTGCAGCCTCAACTTGTCCACTCGGGATTGCTTGTAGTCCACCCCGCACGTTCTCAGCCATATAGGCAGCTGAGAAGAGCGTTAATGCAACCATAGCGCGTATAACTTTATTAATTTGAAAATCACCATGCATAAAAATTGGTATCAATACGTGAGCCATATACAGTATGGTTATCAAGGGGACACCCCGAATCGTCTCAATATAAATGGTGGAGACCCATCTTATCGCTGGTAGTTGACTTCTCCGACCAAGTGCTAATAGCACACCTAATGGGAAGCAAGCGACGATACCAACGGCAGCCAGGATGAGAGTAAGGAGCAGTCCTCCCCAGTCCGTTGTGGAAATGGTGTTTTTGCCAAATCCGTGTAGTACTATCATGGTGAATGGGAAGGAGAGTACCCATCCGATGATCACCCATCGCTTGAGTGTATTTTTATCGCGTCCGAGTAAGAAACTTGCAACAAATAGTACTAAACCACTTAATAACCATATTCGCTTGAAAAAAATGAGATAGAAGATATTGAGGTTAAATTCAAGTGTCGCCGAGGTATCCTCTCCCTCTTTAACAACATCCAAAGGGATAAGGAGTAAAAGAAGACCAATACCTGCTATCGCTATTGCAATTTGGAGGACTATGTCTCTCCATATTCCGGCACTGAGTCCTAATAGTGTGAGTAAAGTACAAATGACGATTCCTATCCGCCATACTTGTTCTATCGGAAAAGAACCGATCATCAATATTTGTAAGTTAGCAGGGATAACTGCCCAATTTGCTTGTGTAAATACCCATGTAAAGAAAAACCTGAAAAAGAAGAAAAGCAACACAAGCCCTAAGCAGGTTAAAATTGTGTTATACCAAGTACTAAAGAGGTTATCTCGTAACCATCTGACGAGACCTTTTGAAGTATCTGGTGGTTTAATTTCTTGTGTTGATGTGTTATTTTCCACGCTTTTATCCTTTTTTGTCTTCTAACTTGAACGACCAAATCGTGTTATTCTACGGTTATACCAGTTCATGAAAGCTGATGTTGTAAGACTCATTATCAGATAGCATGCCATAATCATAGCAAAGATAGGAACAGATTGACCTGTATGACCTATCATTATTTTTCCAATTTGAAACAGATCGGCGAAGGCGACGAAAATTCCAAGGCTTGAATTTTTGGCAAGGTTCAGATATTGACTAGTGAGTGGTGGCACAATTACCGGAATAGCTTGTGGTATGACAACTAAACGGAGGACTTGTGATTCCTTCAAACCGATCGATCTGGCAGCCTCACGTTGTCCCTTTATGACTGATTGTATACCGGCTCTGACCACTTCTGCAATAAATGCGCTTGTATAGACAGTGAGTCCGATTAGCATCGCAGTGAATTCTGGTGGAAGATTCATCCCACCGACGAAGTTAAATCCTTGTAACTCAGGTCGTGATAGTTCAAATATTGCATTTGGTGTTAGAAACCATCCTGCAATAGTAACTATTAGAATTATCGGTGCAGCAGTCCACTTCACGCTAAAGATTAAATGAGAAACAAAGGATGGACGGTCTGTCTGTTGCATGTCGCGAAACCGATAGGAATGACGATATGCTGCAAAACCGAGAACGACAAGAATTGCTAAGATGGTACCTAATATAAGATACCAGAACCACATGTTAAATCCATCAGCGAGTTGAACTGAGGGAAGGTAGACACCACGATGACTAATGAATATACTATCAAAAAAATTAATACTCTCCCTGACCTTAGGTAGCGCAAGAATTAACGGATACCAAAACAGAATTTGTAGTACGAGTGGGGTGTTACGAAAGATTTCAACATAGATTGATGCTGTTTTGCTGATGAGCCAGTTGCTGGAAAGGCGCGCAATTCCGAAAAGAAAACCGACAATCGTTGCACAAAATATTCCAATAATACTTACTCTTAGGGTGTTGACGACACCAACCCAAAATGCTTTAAGATTTGTATCTGAAGGATCATAATCAATTCCCTCAGATATTTCAAATCCTGCTTCACTAAATAGGAAATCCCAACGCAGTTTTATACCCTGTTTTTTAAGTCCATTTAGCATATTCGTGTAGAAAAACAGTGCTAACAGAATGATACCGATAATGAAAATTACTTGGAAGAATACTCTCAGGAACCGAATATCTCGCCAGAATGGGATTTTTGTTGAATCTTGTTGCATTTATTTTCGTATCTCTACTTTTCTCAGTATTATATCTATATTTATGGAGATATGTTGAGATTTTATGCCAATTGGTACTTCAGTGTGTTATCATCCTTCTCTGTCAGATGCTTCAGTAAATGTGACACGCGCATACATGTCCTGCAAGGACAATTCATGCTGAAGAAAAGTTAGCGGAAGTTGTTGTTCAATTCCTTGAAAGAAAGTGTAACTCCAATCATCACGTTTTCTCAGAAAACGTTCAACGTTCACGCTATCTTGTGAAACAAGGATATATTCTTTCAAGGAATTGAGTTGTCGGTAGCACGAGAATTTTTCACCTCTGTCATACCCCTCGGTACTCGAAGAGAGTACCTCTACAATAACAATCAGGTTCAAGAGTGTATCAAAGACATTGTCTTCAAAACGCGGTTCATCACAAACGACACCTACGTCAGGGTAAAAGTAGGACTTTGCTGAAGGGATACCGATACGCATTTCATTAGCAAAAACGACACAAATGTTTCCTATCAAGCGATTGTGAAGTTGAACAAAGATATTCCCTTTAATAAGATTATGTTTAAAACTTGCGCCGGACATAGGGATAATTTCACCTTGGATGTATTCGTTCCTAACGGTGTATGCGTCATGTTTTGCTTTACGTTCTAAAGTGATGTATTCTTCTGGATTAGGGAATATTGGGACAGCACTTATCGCCATGATTTCCTCCGTTTACATCTGGAAAGACTGAATCAAGATTATGGTAGAGTATGGAATTAATTATACAGCCAACATAGTTAGCAACTTGGGTTACTATAGATAGCATTTACTTGTAGACGTGCTGTGCCTGTACGTCTACAAGTAAATGCGTAAAACTTAACGGAACGGCATGGAATAAAGCAGACCGCCTTCTGTCCACGGTTTATTAACCCCGCGTGGTAACCCTAAAGGGGTGAGGTTACGTTCAAAGATCTCGCCGTAGTTACCTACAGCCATAATAACCTGTTTTGCCCAATCTTTTGGCAGACCGAGTTTTTTACCCATTTCACCTGGTTCTCCTAAAAAACGTTTGATTTCGGGATTCTCGGTTTTGAAGTTCTGAACATTTTTCTGCGTAATCTTGTGCTCTTCAGCGAAAAATGTCGCGTAAACGACCCAACTCACAGCATCATTCCATTTATTGTCACCGTGAATAGTGAGGGGGCCCAACGGCTCTTTTGAGATAGTTACATCCAGGATAACATGATCGTCAGGATTTTTTAGACTTTTCTTACGTGCCACAAGTTGGGATTTGTCGCTTGTGACAGCATCCACTCGTCCGACATCATAAGTGTTGTAAAGGGTATCAATGTCCGCGTAAGTAAGCGGTTTGAAGTCAATGCCTAAAGACCGCATGGTATCAGCGAGGTTTAATTCGGTGGTGCTGCCACCAGTGACACCGATGGTTGATCCTGCTAAATCTTTGATAGATTTGATATTAAGTGATTTAGGGACCATAAATCCTTGTCCATCATAAAATGTGGGTGGTGCGAAGTCAGTACTCAACTCTGCATCTCGGGTAAGCGTCCAGGTGGTGTTTCTGATGAGGACATCTATCTCACCTGTTTGAAGTGCGGTAAAACGTTCGGCAGCATCTAAGGGGACAAATTCAACTTTATCGGGGTCGCCCAGGACTGCGGCAGCGATTGCGCGACCGAAATCAGCATCAAAACCGCTCCATTTGCCATCTTCACCGAGGAAGCCGAAACCGGGTAAACCGCCATGCACACCACAAACCAATTTATCCCGTTTTTTGACTTTGTCTAAGATACTTTCGTGATTATCGGCAAATAGGGGGGCAGCTATTAAAAATGTTAATAGGACAATTAAAGTGTGAGAACTAAATTTTTTCATTTTCTTTTCCTTTCATAATATAATAAATGGATGGATGGTTCAGAAGAATCCATTTATTTTATTAGACTTAATTCATTAAAAAATTCATTAAAAATTATTAGATTAATTCATTAAACAGTTATAGAGACGGTTAGTTAATTGTAATGACTCTGACATGATATTATAGATTACTCAACAAATTAATGCAC
This sequence comes from Candidatus Poribacteria bacterium, assembly GCA_965208245.1. GTDB lineage: Bacteria > Poribacteria > WGA-4E > WGA-4E > WGA-3G > MSPOR6. The sequence goes on along the minus strand of OZ242325.1, from coordinate 1,676,102 downwards.
GTCCAATTTTTTCTTCCCTTTGAAAGGCTGCAATGTTGTCTCCGTTTGCATTTTTGACAAGCCAGATATGTCCAGCATGTGTATGATGAATGCTAAATGCATTTGCAGCGGCCCGTCCACGATAAGACTCATGACCTTCAGCATCTATCCAATAATAGGTGATATCAGTATCCATTTTGTTCACAAAAAGGACTGTAGTGCGTTCACCGTCGTTAGATACCAAAGTTCAGAGTTGGTTCGGTTTTTGAAATCATAAGACAGATAATTGAATGACGTATAAATTAAGTATAACATGAAACGTCATATTTGTCACGTAATATTTTCTGTGGAGGAGTGTTTAGAGTAATTGTCGCCGTTTTTGTCTGAATCGTGGATTATCACGGATGACGTGGATTAACGCGGATTTTAGAATACAAAAAAGGCAGATACCCATAAAGGATACTTGCCTGATGGTGACTGTTTGATCTGAAGCAGTGGAATGCGGGTAAATATACACAGTGAAAGTATACACACCCGGTGGTGATGGCATCGTATCCACCATCTCTTCACCATTTATCGTAATGGTAGCAGCATTCATGTTAATAAACCCGGAGATGAAGGTGGTGTTTGTGTTCCAGGTTCCGTCATTTCGGGTTCTGTTCCCGGAGGAATTGACCAAATGTGTTTATGCCCCATACATGCCCAGTAACCTTCTTTATTGATACAGGATGCCCGCCCTGACGACTTTCTCTTTGTGATATTACACTTACTTCTGTGAAGGTTGTTCTAAGACGGACTGTGGATGGCTTACCCGTTCTATCTTCAATTCGACCTCAAACTGTTTGTTTTTTGCATGCTCGTTGACCAGCACAAACACAAGAATACCAATCAATAAGACAATGAGGATACCGAGTCCCTATTATAATTTACGGAATTAGTCGTTTTGGGATTAAGTAAAATCGCTATAAACATAGATTTAGACTGAATTTATCGCTTGTTTTAATTGCTAATTCATGATACAATATAGATAAGTATTAGGGTAGATAAGTATTAGGGGGCTACAAACCCCCTAATGAACACTAAAAAGCAAGTTGCTTTTTGTCTGACTATTGTATCAGAATTCATCAGAAAAAAGCAACTCCTAAAATGGAGTATCTGATGAATTTAGTTGAAATTATGGAGCGATACCCTACACAAGAGGCGTGTATTGAACATCTTGAGAGGATACGTTGGGGTGATAACCCCCAGTGTCCGAAGTGTGAGGGTCCGAACCTGAAACGCAAAAAAGAGAACGGCATAGGTAGAATAGGACGGTGGCATTGTTCTGATTGTGGTGCATCATTCAAGGTTACCAGCGGGACACTCTTTGCTGGAACAAAAATACCGCTACAAAAGTGGTTTTTAGCGATCTCATTGATGGCAAACGCAAAGAAAGGTATCTCATCTTGTCAGTTGGCGAGAGATTTAGGATTGAAACAAAAGGCTGCTTGGTCTATAATGATGAAGATACGAACTGAAATGGCAAAGAAGTCTTCTCTTTTGTCGGGAATCGTTGAAGCTGATGAAACTTATGTCGGTGGTAGAGACAAGAAAGACTATGACCGAACAGTAGATGAACCTCGCAAGCGTGGTCGCGGAACAATGAAAGACGCTGTTATCGGTGCAGTTTCAAGAACTGGACATGTAATTGCTCAATTGGTGCCTGATATCACTGGAGAAACGATTGCTAACTTCATCCGTGATAACGTAGATACAGAGAATTCCAAACTCTATACCGACCAGTTTACAGGATACAATACCATCGGTAAGGAGATGGAACACGAGACGTTGAACCGAAGTAAAAAGTGGGAGAAAGGTGGCATGCATACCAATACGATTGAAGGATTCTGGTCTTTCATCAAGCGTGCATGGTATGGAACACACCACCACTACTCAACAGAATACACGCCACTGTATCTCGCAGAGGCGTGCTACAAGTATAACTATAGGAACATTGACATTTTCAATAAGTTTGTCAATGATAGTATAAGATGAATATCCCAAAACGACTAAGTCAGAACATCTAAAACGATACAAATGTTAAACGAGGGTATCACTTGTAGGCTCGTTTGTACTCTGTTTGAAGTAGTGGCAGGATGCAACGCAAAGTGCGTTGCACAAACAGTCCTGCCAACGAGCTTATGGATAGTATAACATGGGTGAAAACTGACTGTCAAATTAAAAAATGTTTAATCCCAAAACGACTAATTCCGATAATTTATATCTCATGAGTTTTACTCCTTATCGCGAGTCTAAAATAACAGATCACATTTTCATAATGATCGTACTTGACAACTTTTCAATTCTTCGTTAGAATCTTTGATAGAATTTGGCATGGAATATTCTGTATAGTAGACCGAAAGGAGAAATAGAGTGAAAAAGTTCATAATCATAGAAATCTGCGTTATAGTAGCACTCGCTATCGGTATCTGGATAGGACGTCTTACAAGTGCATTTAATGATTATACGTATTACTACAAGAACGCGGATAATGCCTGGCTTATGGTGCAAGAGATAAATAATCCTCCCGTTACAATAGATGACCCTGATAAAAAGCGATTGAACAAAGTCCGGGCAGCCTATCGTGCTGTGTTTGACAATTATCCTGACTCCCATTGGGCGGACGACGCGCTTTATCAACTTGCGTTACTTCCGCGTTCAGATGAGGAAGCATTTACGTTGTATCGCAGATTGATCCGGGATTATCCTGATAGTGAATTTGCCGATGATTCAGTGTATGCAATTGCGTTTGCATCTTATGAGATAGGTGAAGAGTTGCAAAAGAAAGGCACGTTTGAATCTGTGGACGCATTCTATGATCGCGCGATTTCTCTTTTTACAGAACTGATCACGGTCTATCCGGGTAGTGTATTGGATGCTGAAGCGCAGTATAACATAGCGATGTGCTATAAAGGTAAAGGGAATTTAGATGCAGCCTTAACACAGCTTGATAATATACGTTTAGAATACCGTGATAATCAGATACTACAAAGGATTATATTTGCTACTGGTGAAGTCTATTATGAGAAGCAAGATTATGAGAACGCACGAACAGAATTCAAGAATGTGGTTGACTTTGGGGATCCTAACTACGCACCATTTGCCAGTTACTATATCGCGCAAACTTATTTTGCTGAGAGAAAATATGAGGAGGCTATTGAGGCGTGTCAAAAGGTTATAGAACTCTATCCGGACACACAGTATGCTGAGGATGCACACTTCTATATTACACGTCCTTATGAGAAACTTGAAAGGTATGACGAGGCAATCACACATCTTGAGGATGCAATTGCGGAATTTCCAGATAACGGTAGTATAGTCGCTGCAAAGTACTATTTGGCGCAGATTTATCAGCTCAACCAGGATACAGACCGAGCCGTTATGGCATTTCAGACGTTTGCAGATGATCCTATGCATGTATACGATCACCGGCTATCAGCACAATACGAAGTGGCTGAGATATACAAGGAAATAGGGAATATGGATCAGGCTATAGAAGCGTACGAGAAGTTACTCAAAGATTTCCCTGATCCACATCAAAGAGCAAATCACCCTTCACGCCAGATTACTGAACATTATGTGCAGACACTAAAAGCAGAATATTTGCATGAATAGTCTATCCTGTCGCCAGTTAATATTTTAATGGTGTTTCGCTCTACCCGACCTACAAAATAGGAATTGACAGAACAATAGTGTGATTTTAAAGTTCTTGTGATATGTCGTTACCGCTGCTGGTACGACAAACGGCATGCTTACTCCGAATTCTGCTTGTATGTCAGTCATGTTAATGCTATTATAAATCGTGAATACGATTTATGTAGGAGACCGTTTATGAGATTAACGCAAGAACAGAAAGATACCTATAAAGAAAAAGGTGTGCTGATTGTCAAGAATGCTTTGACAGATGAAGACCTTCAACCGGTTATTGATGAGATTGAGGATTGGATATCTGAGCGAGCCATATCGCTACATCAGCAAGGAAAAATTGAGGACCTGCATGAAGATGAACCGTTTGACAAACGTTTTGCTAAACTGCTTGCACAGTCAGGTGAAATCAGCGGTGGGCTGGACATCATGCACTATCGTGGTAAAGCTATCTTCGATTTCATGCGGAACGACAATCTGCTTGATGTGATTGAAGGGATAGTCGGTCCGGAAATAACCTGCAATCCGATTCAGCATGTGCGTGCAAAACCCCCCGTCGTTGATGGTAACGCAAGTTGGGCAGGCGGTGTGCCGTGGCACCAAGACGCAGGTGTCATGATGGAGGAGGCTGAAGGATCAAACATCGTTACTTGTTGGTTACCTTTGGGTGATAGCACGATTGAAATGGGATGCCTTGAGGCACTCCCAGGAATAACGGAAAATATCGGTTACCTGACACACCAGAAAGCAGGTGGTACTATGATCGTACCAGACCTAATGCCAGACGTTGAACCGATGAAGCTTGAATGCTATCGTGGGGACATTATTTTACTCAGTCGTTTTACACCTCATCGTTCACAACCGAACAGCTCGGACAGATGCCGTTGGTCGTTAGACTTGCGTTTCCAGACGACAGGACATCACACAGGTAGAACTGCACATCCAGACTTTATCGTGCGTAACCGAGAAAATCCTGAAGATGTGCTAACAGACCACGAGGAGTGGTGTCATCTATGGGTAGATGCATTTGAAAACCCGCGCGGTTTCGCTGGACATCGTTCCATATAATGCTAAGGTATGATTGACGAATTCATTATTCTGAACACCGTGGCAAGTGAGGGTGATATAAAATCTCTCATAAACGATGGTTATGCAACATCTCTGGTTGTTGATCCGAAAGAGAAGATAGTTGTAACTTGGGGTAGTCTCAAGAGATAGCAGTAACTTGCGTATCTTCTGTAGGAGCGATTTTCTTATCGCTCCTACCGGCCTGGTGAAATCAAGATTACCTGATTATAAATTCAATTCTCATCTATAGGATTTGACAAAACACTATGGGCAAATTAGTAATCATAATATTTGGTGCAATAGTTGTTCTATTTGCTATTGCGCTTATTGTTGAGCTTGTGAAAGCACTTATCTCAATAGTGCTTTTCGTCTTATTTTTCATTATTGTCGTTGGTGGTGCGTTCCTCATCCTCAGAAAGATTCTTAGAGGATAGGAACAGTTTGTTGTGATAAAATTAATCTAGATAATACAAATCTAGATAATACAATAGGAAATTTACTATGGACAAATTTTTCAAATATTTTAGAGTAACTACAGTCTTATTTACGATCTTATCCGTTCTTATTCTGATAACATGTATTGCGGATACTTCTTCTGCTGCAGACCGTGATAAGGAGTACGTTGCTAAACAAATTACGAACTTCAAAGTTGATGGGAACATCCGTGAATGGGATCGCGCAGAAGTTGTTCCTTTTGATCAATTAAAGGATGCAGGAGATGAGATTCCTGATCCTGATGACTTTATTGGCAGCGGTCGCGTGGCGTGGAACGCAAATGATCCTACCCGGATTTATTTTCTGGTTGAAATTACCGATGATACACTACAAGATATCCATCCTGCAAACAGTATGTGGTGGGAGGATGACAGTGTTGAATTTATGTTCGATTTTGACAATAATGTCACAAGAGATGCTCTTGTTCAATGGACATTGGGTGCTAACGGAAAGGACCTTTCTGCAGCAGGTTCTTCAAGCAATACAGAATGGATAGTGGTAAAAAACGGTAACGATTACATCTACGAAGTTGCGCTTGACCCTACAAAACAGCGTGGACCAAATCCGGGTAATGCTGATAAAGGAAAAAATTTTAGGGCAAAAGATGGGTTAAGCGTCGGATTCAGTTTCCACATGAATGATTGTGAGAACGGTGGGCGCGAACACCAGATCGGGTGGATAGCCGGACAAGCTTGGGATCCGCTCTCTTTTGGTGATCTTACTTTTGACAAAGAGTTTTTGGATGTAGAACCCTCTGGGAAAATTGCGTTGACTTGGGCTGCAATCAAGCGATAACTTCTCTGCAACGCTAAAACTTCTTAGAATCATCAAAAAATGGTTAGGGAGATAAGAATGAAACTTGCAATATGTAATGAAATGTTTGAAGATTGGAAGATAGAAGATGTGTTCAACTATGTTGGAAAACTGGGATATGATGCGGTTGAAATCGCGCCGTTCACTTTGGCAGAGTCGGTTTTAGACATCAGTGAATCTGAACGGACACGTATCCGAAAGGCTGCTGTAGATGCAAAAATAGAAATTGCTGGACTCCACTGGCTACTCGTCTCACCGCCAGGACTCTATATCAACCATCCAGATGCAGAAATCCGCCATGAAACATGCAACTACTTGCTGGCATTAATTGATCTATGCGGTGACTTAGATGGAAAAATATTGGTATTCGGTTCCCCGCAGCAGCGCAACGTTATGGAGCCGCTATCCTTTAAAGAAGCATGGAATTATGCAGAAGAAACCTTCACTATAGGGGCGGAACTTGCGGGTGAAAGAGGTGTAACACTTTGTATGGAGCCGCTATCCAGCGATCAGACGAACTTCATTACACATCCAGATAATGCAGTGGAAATGGTGAATGCTGTGAACCATCCTAACTTTCAAATGATATTGGATGTCTGTAGTACGGCAAAGGAGGGTTTGGATATGCCGACTCAGATTCGCAACTGTGCTAAACACGTTGCACATTTTCACTCCAATGACGATAACGGTTACCTCCCCGGTTCGGGTAACGTTGATTACTCGCCAATCATTGAAGCATTACAAGAAATTGGTTATCAAGGCTATCTCTCAACAGAAGTATTTGATTTCAAACCTGATCCAAAAACTATCGCCAAGCAGAGTATTAATTTCTTAAATTCCTTATTATGACTTCTGAATTACAAATGTGCTATATCGTAATATAGCAAACTCAGATCAGAAACGGGTTGTTGACTCAAACAGAGTATGATGCTCAGAGTATGATGCTTGATCTACCTAGACCCAACCAAGGTGGTGAAGATGAGGCAAACTATGCTCTTGCATGGTTTGCACACTATTTCATCATAGGTGATCCGAATGTTATAAAACACTTTGACGCGCTCAAAGCGGCACTTATGGATTGGGTGGAAGGTAAAACAGATTATTCGTCAAAGTTCTGAGCGACAAGAACTAGATCTAGTATGTTAACCTCTCCATCTCTGTTGACATCTGCCGATGTATCTTCTTCACCGTAGTGAGTGCCGACGAATACAAGATCTAAAATATTAATGTTACCGTCCCTATTAACATCATAGAATAAGTTGGAACTTACCAATTCAAAGACAATATCCTGACTATTCTCAAATTTTACAGGTCCGAAATCCGGTGCAAGCCATTGGTAGGCAGTAGCAGGGGTTGTTCCTAAAGCAGCGATACTTAGTGTGCGCAGTTTAATTTTCAGACAGTCCTTAAATGTACCTGCTGGTGTCGCTACATTTTCTACTGCTACGACTTCATTAGTGCTAATAAATGTGAAAGGACCGATGAGGTTGAGTTCTGATTCAGCAGTAATTTCCCATGTGTCTCCGAGCGTTATTGACGTTGGATAAAACAGTTGTGGAGGGTATAGCAATGTGGTTGCTACACCGAAGATATCGTCAACTTCCACAACATATTTATATACCTTAATGCCTTCTTCGTCAATATCCACAAATATTTCTTGTGCCATTGCTACATCAGTTCCCAATGTCTCTGTTACAGTTTTTATTATCAGAAGTTCAATATCGTTTATGGTTTCATCTGATGCTTCAATAGTGTAAGTGATTCGTTCAGCTTTGTCCTGGCTGTCAAGTAGCCATCTGTTACCAATTTTTGCTGGAAAATAGTTTTGTGCTATCGTCGTGCCATTGAGGTTGAATATAAACAAAACAGCGAAAAGAATCGCGAATGTGACGTTCTTTAACATTTTCTGTTCCTTGAGATATATATAACTTAAATTGCTACCTATAGGTCTTGAGGCAGGCAGGTGCCGTTTTTATGCAAGAAAAGTTCATAATTCCCGAAATATAGTAACGTAAACTTTCAGTTTGTGCCGTTTTGACACAAACTAAAAGTTTGTGCTACTGCTGAATCAAAAGGAAAACGTCTTGATTCAGGGATTGTAGGACAATCAAGTAGGGTGATTGTTTAGAGTGGATCAAGACGTTTTGCAGAGATAGATTTCAGCCAGTCTATTTTAGGTTACTTTAGGATGATCATTCGGCGCGTAGCAGAGAAATCCTTAGTTTTAAGGGTATAGAAATATATACCGCTTGAAATGGTTTCACCTATGCTGTTTTTACCATCCCAATACGCTGCAGTTGATGTAGTCATATATGAACCAATAGACTTATGCCCTAAGTTGAGTGTCCGAACATTATGTCCGGAAACATTATAGATCTGAATTGTGACGTTAGCATCTTGACTTAGTTGATAAGGAATCCATGTTTCTGGGTTGAACGGGTTTGGAAAGTTCTGTGCAAGAATTGTTTTCTTTGGACGCACATCGCCAACCCGCATTTGTACACTGAGAAAAGCATTGTGAATATCAGTAGAGGCTACTTTGCGTTGGAACGGGCCGGATACTACATTTCCACTTTCATCAAGAAGAGCAACCTCGATGTCATCACCAAGTTGGACAACACTTTTTTGACTTGTGTCTGCCCAAGCGATAGAAACGGTTTTGTCATCGGTGTTAACCTTTTTCGTTTTAACAGCACCTGTACGTAGGTTTTTGGCAGTCAAAATATAGGAGGTACCGTCTGCTAAATTCTGTAATGTGCTTGTCATGACGAATCCCCATGCGCTTTTTGTCATAGAAACTTTAGGTGCAGCTGCATCATCAAGGGATTCGTTCTGCCAGGCTGTTCCAGTAAATGTGAAATTACCTCCTGCTGGCGTATTGACAATATAACCGCTACTTCCATCAATGTCAAACCCGTCACCTTCGTGAGCGACAGAATATCCTACGAATTCTTGTGTTTCCTCATCTAACTTGATAACGATTGTAGAAACAAGAAAGTCTGAAAGAGATTTTGCCGTGTAAGGTTCTGCTGGCATCAGCGGAACAGAAATAAGGTTCAATCCCAACTCAAGTTTAATATCGAAATGACTTGGTACGATGGGTTCTGTGGGGTCTTCAGGTGTTTCAGTTTCTTCAGGTGTTTCAGTTTCTTCAGGTGTTTCAGTTTCTTCAGGTGTTTCCACATCTGGAATTAGACTATAACTTTGCAGTTCAAAGACAATACCTTGGTCATTTTCAAATTTGATAGGTCCTACATCTGGTGCTAACCATTGATAAGAAGGATCGGTAACGGTTGTTATGAGTGCTGTTTTTATTTCTCGCCGAATCTCGAGTTTGGCGCAATTTTCAAACGTTCCACCTAGTGTTTCAACGGTTTCCACGGCAGCAACTGTTATAGTGCTTGTAGTTGTGGCAGTACCGACTAAGTTAAGTTCTGTTACTGTTACTAATTGCCAAGTTCGTCCGACTGGTAATTCAGCGGGGAAGAAAAGTGCAGGTGGATCAAGGATCGCAGCTGCAATGCCGAATGCTCCTTCTTCTAACCTTGTGCGGTGTAGCAATAGGTCTCCATTATCATCAGAAATATAGTAGATATCGTCATCAACAGCATCGGTGCCGAGAGTTTCTGTAAGAATTCTGAGACCGATCAGATCTTCTCCTTCAACTTCTTCAATAGAATATGTACGTCTTTCGGCACCATCGGTACTCAGTAAGACCCATGTGTTCCCGATTGTTGTTGGATAATAATCTTGTGCGGTAGCCGTGAATGCGAAACTACACACAAGACCAGATACTAACAAGAGTTTGAGCCAAGTTGCTTGTTTAGTTATTTTCATAATTAGTTTCTCCTTGTGATACTCACGACGGAAACCAAAGTCATGTGCTTTTTTGAGCACATCAACTCCCCTATTGTGTTGTGATTCCTGCTTCCGTTTCTCGTGCCTCTTTCCCCAACAGTATTGAGGAACAGTATTGAGGTCTTACTCGGACTCCACAGGCGCGAATTCCCATCCATCCGACGGTATTTGTTGATTATTGAACGTTGCGGGGCGTAGAGGTATTCTACAAGTAGTTAGTTATTCCGCTACGTTCTCATGTTTTAAGTTATTTCACACTGACACTACACACCTTTCCACGGGTGTGGGATAGGGCCTACATTGAGTTTTATGTGGGGTGGAAACCCTATCCTACAAGTACTATGTATAGTATACTACATATATGCGAAAAAATCAATCTTTTTTCTACTCCTGCACAAGATGTGCGGGGTTGTCCCCGGAGCCCTAAAGGCTTGGGATTGTTAAGTAAGTCCCTTCAAAGCAAGTTTATTAGCGTTTAGAAATGGTTGTATTCTTCAGCAACAGTGCTGATAGTTTTCAAACATAGTTAGTCATAGTACCCCCTACCTAAAAGGTAGGGGCTTGTGTTTCCTCGCAGTCTGCGTTTATCTCTATGAAATAACCCGTCTTACGTCTGCTCCACTTAGGGCTACTAAGCTAGCCCGTTTGATTTGTTTTCCACAATGTCGTGGGTTGGCTCTGTTTCCACCCATTTTACAGCTGCCCTTCCTACCAGGCACGCCACGTGGCAAGTCCTTAGACTTCGGGAGGCATTCTCCGCTCACGCATTCCAGTCTACAGTTGAGCAAACTGTATTGGCTTGATATGGACGCTAACCACCGACTTTTGAGTGTTTTATAGAGATGGTGTTCTACTGCTCTTTCCCTGGACAGTTAGTGATGTCCCGCACATACTATATACTTTGGTTTCCGTCTACATCCCACAAGCTAAAGCATGGGGATTTGACGGTAAGATCGTTAATGTGTATCCTGTATTAGAGGATTCGACACCTACAGTTGGTCGAATTTCATCTTGTTCCGAAATATATCGATATCCGAACCAAGCTCCGAGTGCCATAAAGAAAATGCCGATTGCTATAACAATTAGGACCAGTTTCCAAAATTGCATGTTATACACCTAGAAACTGTGAGGATGTTTGCACATTTCCCCAAACATTTATCATCAGAACTTACGTAAAAGATTGGATATTTCACAACAAATTGAACTTATATGGCAAAGAACGGGCGATAAATTGCCCTACTACAACCGTTCGAACTTCTGATAACGAGCAAAATGCGTAAGTCATGATCATGTATTATGGCAGACAAGTACGCTTAGACATTACAAGAGAAATGGCACATCTACTGTGATGCATAGAGTTAATCTGGTATAAGACTCCTCAAGTAGATAGAAAAGTTATTGACGATGTCAGTTAATATTGAGGGTTACAGTAATGATTTTTCTTATGCGTCCTTTACTGTTTTCTGCAAATAACGCTATTGATCCGGTAATAGGTGCATTCCTGAACCTTCCAGCAATCCATAGGTCGTGTTTTCCTTGTGCATTTTTTGCGAATCCTGTCCCATCTCCTGATGGTAGAATCTCTCCTGACACCGAAATAATCCCTAAATTTGCTACTTCCGTTACATAATCTTCAACATTTGTCAGTATCTTTGCATTTAGTATTCCCCCAAGACGCGAACCGGTAGCTTGAAATGTATTTGCTGGTAAGTTCCATACTGGGAGATTTTGTGCTATTGGAAAAAGCGATCTCTTAAAACTCACTATCTCGAAGATATCTCCACTACTTGTTTGATATTTGACAGGACCAATATTTGGTGCTAACCATTGATAAGATGTTGTTGGTTCAAGGTTTAAGAAAGGGCTTTTAAATGCCACTGTGAACTCTATTTTAGCACAATCGTTGAAGGTAGCGACTGCGGTTCGAACAGGTTCAAAGTCAACTATCTTTAGCGTGGTTGTGCTTTTGCCAGATATCTTAAGGTTTCCCAAATCTATTTCCGTATCTCCTTCTATTTTCCACATATTATTGGATTCTAATTGTTTAGGAAAAAAGATGGCAGGTGTAGGAAAAGTCGCCAATATATTAATTTTTGTTCTATTCAAAGTAGTTTGTAATACGGTTTTATGTATTTTAATTCCTGTATCATCTGTCGTTACAAAGTACTCATCTAATCCGGTAACCCTACCTGTGCTGATTTCTTCAGTCGCAATTTTCAATAGGATTAAGTGTTGATCAGCAGCATCTTTAGGTGTTTCAAGTGTATAAATGCGTCTTTCCTCAACATCAGTTTTCTCTAAAACCCACTCATTGCCAACATTTGCTGGATAGTATTCTTGTGCCGATAAGGTAGATGTGAAATTGCACACAAGACTTAATACTGATGTAAGAATTAGCAGATTCCATATTGTAGTTGTTTTCAAAGCAAAATCTCCAGAGTCTGTTTGTTTTTCGGTATGTTGACTCATTTCAGAATACGTGTGATAATGTGTTAATGTTACAACAATAGACTTGAAATTACAAGTTAAAAGCATGCGTAAAGTCCATTAAAAGAAGTTTTTAATGAAATAATTCGTTTATAATAAGAAAGATACGGGGGGATCCTGCCCGTACGGTGATTGTTTGGAAGATAATGGTTAAAATAGAAGAGTTTTCGGCTAAGTAATGGTATATGCCATTTTAGGATTGAGAACTTAGGCTGTCAAGGACTCGCGTTTTAGAATTGAGACGAAATCATTATTAAACCGAAAACCCTCTTCATAAAGATATGTGAATAATAGCAGCTTTGTTGGAAAATTGCAATATGATTAATTAGTAGTTGTACTTTACACATTCCTTGTCAACACAATCAATACGTGATAAACTTGTAGCATGATGTCACAGAAAAAAATTTACATGTGCAAAGAACTTGTTACAATACTTGAACATCTAAGAAGCAATGGAAAAGTTGTTGTCACAACTAACGGATGCTTTGATGTTCTACATTTAGGTCATCTTCGCTACCTCCAAGCTGCACGCAAACTCGGTGATTGCCTTGTTGTTGCGATAAATAGTGACGCATCTGTAAGACAGCTGAAAGGTCAAAACCGTCCACTCGTTCCTGAAGATGAACGCGCTGAAATGTTGGCAGGTTTAGCATGTGTTAACTATGTCGTTATCTTTCCTGAATTGACACCTATTGATTTACTATCTGAACTCAAACCAAACATTCATGTCAAAGGTGGAGACTATAGGATAGAACAACTGATTGAAAGAGATACCGTTGAAGCAAATGGCGGAAAGGTTATAGTTGGACTAAATGTCCCTGGAAAATCCACTACAGACCTTATTGAAGTAATTTGTGAGAGATATACGAACCCGTGAGTGGAAGGTGGAAGGAGGGAAGGAGGGAAGAATGGATGGCTTCTTTAGCAACTACATATAGAACTTTAACACAGTGAGATTGGGGAAACATGAAGATAGATAATTCTTTACAACTAAATGAACTCAAACCACAAATTGAAAGACTGTTTGCATATTCTGGACAGAAGATATTAGCCATTGAAGACACTTGGAAACCAGAGCATGGAACACCTGTCTTCACGGTTGCTGGAACTTATACAACACGAGGGTGGACAGAATGGACTCAAGGATTCCAATTCGGTTCCGCTATTCTACAATTCGATGCAACAGAAGATGAAAGGTTTCTGGAAATCGGTAGGAAGAGCACGATTGAGAAGATGGCACCTCATGTTACACATATCGGCGTGCATGACCACGGATTTAATAACGTCTCTACTTATGGAAACTTACGACGGTTGATGCGCGAAGGCGTAATTCCTTGGGACGACAACGAGATGTATTTCTACGAACTTGCACTAAAAGCATCAGCAGCAGTTCAGGCAAGTCGATGGACAACAATAAAAGATGGAGGGGGATATATTGCATCTTTCAACGGACCCCATTCACTCTTTTCCGATACTATACGTTCACTACGTGTCTTAGCAGTCGGACATACACTCGGTTCAGTGTTGATGGGTGAAGGTGATGTGACAGTTGATCTATTGGAAAGATTGATACAGCATTCACAGACAACGGCTAAGTATAATGTGTATTACGGTCATGGTCGTGACGCGTTTGATGTCAAAGGGCGCGTTGTTCATGAATCCATATTCAACACAAACGATGGCAATTACCGTTGTCCGAGTACACAACAAGGGTATTCACCTTTCTCTACGTGGATGCGGGGATTAGCATGGATTCTCACAGGATATGCGGAACAGCTTGAGTTTTTTGATACAATCTCGGACGATGACCTTGAAAATTACGGTGGACATGCCGCTGTCATTGAACACATGCATGCAGCTGCCGTGGCAACCGCGGATTTCTACATTGAAAATACAGCACAAGATGGAATACCATATTGGGATACAGGTGCTCCCGGTTTATCAAAACTTGTTGATTATTTGAATACACCGTCAGATCCGTATAATGATTATGAACCGGTTGATAGCTCAGCTGCCGCAATTGCAGCGCAGGGACTCATTCGAATCGGGAACTGGTTCAGAAAACATGGTGAGGATAAAACAGGATGTCGCTATTACCAAGCTGGACTTGTCGTAGCCAGAACACTTTTTAGCGAACCGTATCTCTCTACATCAGAGAACCATCAAGGATTATTGTTGCATTCAGTATATCATCGTCCGAATGGTTGGGATTATGTGCCAGAAGGTCAGAGTGTTCCGTGCGGAGAAGCATCTATGTGGGGAGACTATCATGCACGAGAACTAGCAGTCCTACTATGGCGGGAGATTAATGGGAAACCTTATCTGACGTTCTTCTAATGCAGACTAATCTATTCACTCAGGCCATTTTCGTATCCGAGAGACGCACATTGTGTCACAAACTGAAAGTTTGTGACACAATGTGCGCAAACTGGAAAGTTTGCGCTACATTAATCAAACTCAGGTTATTGTAATTATCTTACCAAAAAACAGAAAATGTCAAGAATCAGGGGTCTTCAGTTTTAAGAATTGTTAGTTTTTGCATATTACTAATAGTGGACTTGTAGGTTGGGTAGAGCGTAGCGAAACCCGACAGGAGCTTGAACGTGTCGCCAGTTAATATTTTAATGACGCTACGCTCTACCCAACCTACGGATAAATTCAATAAATTAACGTTTGTTGCGTAATTCTTCAAAATCACCGAAAACTGAATAGCCCTGGTCAAGAATAGTTTATTGTTGGATCATGTTTACCGCGGTAGAGCCTGGTAACCGATACCGCTGAAGAATCCAACTACCATCCATATACCTACCATAACATACTCGCCAAAAATTAGACCGAAAGCCACAGGACGTATCTGTCTATACATCATTGGACCCCCAAATTTCAGTGTGATATATTTAATGAGCCATCCAAAAAAGATTGATGACCACAAGTGAAACGAGGGATAGGTTGCACCTAAGAGATATCCAATAGGATGCAGTGACCACCAGACAAAACTCTGACGCATCCACAGCATGAAACCTGTGAATCCTGCACCAACTATCATACTGTAAACTTCATTCCATTTTGTTTCATCAGGGAATTGTATCAGTTTATTCATCCTGTTAAAATAACCGCGCGGTGCATTGATAAAGGGCCAATTCTGTAGAAAAAGTGCTCCTTTATCGTAGACAAGTGTTAATGTGGCATAGACTGATATGACAAGCGCAACGACTATTGAGATGGCAAGTATCGGTACGATTTTGCGACGCGTAAGATTAACTTCATCCGCAGCTTTAAAGCTGTGCAGGAAATTAGGCATCATGAATTCACCCCAATCTCGCAGAAAAGTCCGTTGAAAACTCAGAACAGCAAGACTCTTCTGTCCAATTACAGCTGACCCAACTGTAAAGTTCATATAATCTGATGGGAAAAACGGTGCCTGCACAAGCAACAGTCCTCCATTAACTACCATCCAGGATAGAACAACAGAGGTGATGAAAATTGAGAGCAATGTGACAACTGCCACCCAACCGGTTATACCTACAAGCATGAAAAAAGAAATCAAGGTTACAAATCCGAATATAAAGCCAAGTAGTGCTAAGCGATAAGGTAAAGGTTCATCAGAATCGTCTATATAAGTCTGATCCGTTAATGTGTTTGTATGACGGTGTTTGAGACCAAATGTTTTCCTAATGATACTCTTGATATGTTCACGTCCTCCCCAGAACACAGCAGGAACAAATACGAGATAACCCCCCATAACCTGACGACTGCAACTTAGCCACGGTCCGATTCCAACGCCAGTTATGATCATGATGATATATTGGAGTTTGAAAAAGAGGAAGAAGAACCACAGACTAAAGGATACTTCAAGTGTTAGCAACACAGCAACGCCAATAACTGAAAAATAGATTGCAATGTTCATTCCTGGCCACATTCTGAGCGCGTGCCACGGTTTCTCGGTAAAAGCACGACTGATATTATAGATCAGAGGGATTTCTGGAACATTTGGAAAATGGGCATTTAATCCGTTGATAAAATGTATCAACACGGGTAAAGCCATCCCTACCCATAACAGTTTATTCTTGAAGAAGACATTGAGTAGAGAACCGCGTTCTGGTTCTCCGGCAAGTTGGACTGGAATTTGAATCAACGGGAACGAAAATCGTTCCCGTTCAACCCACTGTTTGCGAAGAATTGTGGACAGACAGAGAATAGTGAAGTAGAAAACGATGACAAAGAGTGTCCAGATGAGTAGTGGTTTGATCCACGCTTGCCACGGAACACCACCCCCCGAAGAGAGTCCTTCATAGAAATCGGTTACAGCGTGTGAATCGGTGACCACCATCCAATCTGGAATGTGAGGTTGAAGCGTTTCTGCCCAATTGTTTTCTGTAGTGGCAAAATATCGGAGTGCTACAAGACAAGGTATAAGGAACTGTAGTAGACCCATGGAGGGGATACCGACAGCAACAATCAACATCATCCAGATGACTGTTAATTCGAGAGCGGAAAATGAGAATTTAACCTGCCGCGTCAATAATCGTAATGGAACATTAACAATAAAGACAAGTAAAAGAAGACTGAAGATTGAACCGACAGGAAGATGGTTACCCGCGATTCTTGAATTTTCTATAAAATAGTTGTTGTAAGGGGTTATAGCACATAAACCCCCTACTAATAACAGTCCTACTAAGATCGCAGAGAATCGAATTTTAGGGTAACTTTGTATTGATGAAGTTCTCATGTCATAAACATCGGTTCAAAACATTCCTCATGGATTGCATCTAACAGATTTTTCGGATATAAGACTGCTTATTGCTATCCGATTCGTCACCCTACAATCCTTTCTGGCAATATTATTCACTCCCATCACGTAGTACTGGATTATAGAGACAAAGTTCGGCGTCTACAATCCTTCCATCAGGTAATGTATACTGGTTCGGGGTACCACTACCCCACGGCGCAGCCCATTCTTTGCTGCGTTCCTTTTCACCTTCCTTCTTTTGTTGAACTGCTTCCCAAGAGAACCCATCCATGAGCTGTCTGTGTAAGGACGATTCTACTTCATGTTGTTCAGGTCTTCCAGCAAGATTCTCAAATTCTTCAGGATCATTTTCTAAATCAAATAGGATGGATTCATCTTCTGGGAAGGCGACGTATTTATAGCGAGGCGTTCTCAACATTCGCATGGGACCGGTTGTTTGATTAGCCCAGTATTCGCTGATTGCGGTATTTCTCCATCCATTGGTTTCTCCTGTCATAAGATGCGATAAATCTGAACCATCCAAACCATCCGGAATTGGAATACCTGCTCTTGCACAGAGTGTTGGGAATAGATCGTTTAATTCGACGGGTGAATTTACGCCTATCCCGTGTGTGTCATCCGTTCTTGTATCATATATGATCAGTGGTACGCGTGCAGCAGCCTCATAATAACTGGATTTCCACCACTGTCCGTGTTCACCTGCCATCTCACCGTGGTCTGTGGTATAGACAATAATGGTATTCTCTAACAGACCATCTCGGTTTAAAATAGTTAACAAGTCCCCGAGGCATTCGTCCAGAAATTCACAGCAGGCGTAATATGCAGCACGTGCTTTGCGTGTCTCTTCTTCTCCAATGGCGGCAGTATTGAAAGTCTTTCGTAGTCCCTTTGCAAAGCGATGCGTATGTTCTAAATGTCCAGGTGGGATATTCGGCATGTCTACATTGTCAGGATAGTATTTATCTAAGAGTCTTTTTGGAGCAGTGAGTGGAAAGTGTGGACGACTGTAGCTTGCCAGTAGAAACCACGGCTGGTCTGTAGGTTGGGACCTGATGTATTCAATTGTTTCCTCATTTACGACGCGTTCCTGCAATAGGCTTGTTGGGATTTCTGTGACACCAGCATCTTTTGTGCGGTTGCGGTTACCTCTGAGTGGGTCTCGTTGGTGTCCTCCCCGACCGCGCAAGTCACCGTAAGGTCGCGATTGGAAACCGTTATGTTGTTCTTTCCCACCAAAGTGCATTTTACCAACAAGAGCAGTGGCATAACCTTGTTCAGCAAAATGTCCAGGCATTGTCGTATGTTCCGGGTATAGGATTGAACCGTTCGTCCAGGCAGAACAGCGATGTGCGTATTTTCCTGTGAGCATACACATCCTTGAGGGTGTGCAGAGGGGAAATTGACAGTAAGCGGCATTAAAGTAGTTACCTGATTCGGCAAGTTGATCAAGGTGCGGGGTTTGAACAATCTCGTTGCCTTCACACCCGATAGCGTGCGGACTGTGTTCATCACTTTGAAGAAATAGGATATTCGGTTTTTGAGACATACTGCAAAATCTCCTTTATTTGATTAATGGGGAATTAGCCATGGAATTGCTTCCGTAGCGAATCTTCACGTCTACCATTACCACCTTTCCTGTGAATCGTGAAACAGGAATGTAAAGAAATGACTCCATTTTTCGTGATTTCTACATTTATCGTTTGATTCAAATAATCAAGTAGTTCTTCCATTTTATAGACCCAAATAATCTGATCGTCGTATTTGATTAATACAAAAAGTTTGGGAGTATTCTCACCCTATAGACTGTCTTTTAGAATCTCAAAGGCTTGTTATGTTTTAGTTCGCTAAGAACGAAATCGGTGTCCTCATGACTAATCTAGTTTATTCTTCGGTTTTTTGCTATTGCTTTCCGTATCGTTGACTTTTCTAATACTTGTTTAAAGTTGTCTGAAAAACCGAATCGGTCTACAAAGGCATGAATTTTCATACGCATAACTTGATTAAACCCTGTTCCTTTAAATGACTTAATACTTGCTTTAAAAGTTTGACCTCCCGTTTTACTAATAAACACATCGGATTTTTTTCTATACTGTCCTTCACGTTCCACGATCTCTATTTTTTGGTCTTGCGGAACAACTTCTGAAAACGCTTCAGCAATTTGTTTTATGTTTTGTGGGTCTTTGGCTATCTCTCGAAGAAATAAGTTCTCATAATATGTCCCTTGAGCAGCATTTCGGTTTGTCATTCGCACCCCTAATAATTAAAAGCAACCATTTCTTGGCTTTTATTTTGCGTAATATACTGCAATGATCTCATCAAAGTAATAGATCTAACTGTGTAGGATTCAGGAAGGTCAAATATTTGTGGGTGATTTTGTTCGGATAAGACCACTTTATTTTTTAATTCAATGGTTCTTAAGAACTGATTGAACTCTCCTAAATCGAGAACGCCATTATAATGTCCATTGGTGTTATTGAAATAGGGTGGGTCAAGATATACAAAGGAGTTATTGAGGGAAGCAAAGTCTTTATAATCCTTGTTCATTATGGTTAAGTTTTGAATGATTTTACTTAGACTCAATAATGAACCAAGATGTACTTTAGGACATGTGCTTCCTTTTCTGATAGGTGTATTGAATTTGTTGCTTGAGTTGAATCTGATTTTGCCTGAAAAAGCGTTTTTCGCAAGATAAAGGAAGTTCGCTGCCCCCTGCACTCCGTTTTCTAAACAGAGTTCTCGGACCTGGTAGTAGTATTCAGTAGAGGAATTATTGTAATGTCCGTTGTACAGTTCCCATAACCGCTGTGGAGATTTTTGAACGTGTCGTATCAGATTTACGACAATAGGGTTATTGTCGTTATAGGTAACGCGATGAGAGCCAAATCTATTGCACGCATAAAAAGAAAATGCCCCTCCACCTCCAAAAACATCATAAATATGACCTGCAAGGTTATCAGGTATTATTTTATCAAAAATATCACTGAAACCTGCTTTGCATCCGATGTAAGGAATTATCTTTAGATCCGTGTGCTTATTTTTTACAAAAAACTCGGATTTCTGTATACTCGCCTCGCCTTTATTCATTTCATCAATCCTTTTGTTGTATACATACCGTGTATTTTTATAACATACGACATCTTATAGTCTTTTATCCCTGTTTGATTCCCGTTTTAGGTCGTGTTTCGCCACAGTCACGCTGCCCGTGTAAAAAGGGTGATTGAGACCATCAGCAAGGTTGCTGAAGTTTACATGTCTCAATCAGTGGCTGAATATAGAATACCTCATTTTTCTAACAAAGTCAAGGTGTTTATTGGCACACAATCAGGGTTCTTCAGTTTTAAGAATTGCTAGTTTTTGCGTAGGACTAATAGTGGACTTTGTAGTTTGGGTAGAGCGTAGTACCATTAAAATACTAACTAGCGACACGCTCACGCTTCTGTCGTAGGTCGCAAACTCTACCCGATCTACGCGTAAATTCAATAAATTAACGTTTGTTGAATAATTCTTCAGAATCACCGAAAACTGAAGAACCCTGATGATAGACAGGCAAGTAGTCATAGAACAGTTTGTCCATGCTATAATACCTCGTTCGTGTTGTTACCAACTCGGTATGATTAATCCGGTTATAGACCCTTCATAATGTGTCAAAATGGCACATTATTAGTTGTGAATATTGTAAAAATGACAAAATGTCACGATGTAAATTAGGTAAGATAGCAAATAGAACCTCTTAATCGTGTGTACGTCTACATTCTCTGTTTTGGCACATATATTGCTATAGATGTGTATATTGTATTTAGCAATCGGGTTGTGTATACCCGTTTAACATTTTATTTCCATAGTAGCATAGATAGGAGGAAAAAAAGGTATGGCATTAGTACCTCTTGGCGATCGAATCCTCGTCAAACGTTCCGAAGAAAATGAACAGACTACCAGTGGCGGGATTATCATTCCAGATACCGCAAAAGAAAAACCACAAGAAGGTGGAGTGGTTGCTGTTGGAAAGGGTCGTATACTTGATAGCGGCGAAAGACAAGCAGTTGACGTAGAAGTTGGCGATAAAGTCTTGTTTGCAAAATATGGCGGTACCGAAGTTACTTATGACAATATTGAATATCTCATCTTGCGCGAAGATGATATCTTAGCCAAGGTTAACTAAATAGATGAAGGAGTTACACACATGGCAGCAAAACAGTTAGCGTTTGATGAAGAAGCTCGGAATTCTATCAAGCGAGGTGTTGATCAACTTGCAGAAGCTGTGAAGGTTACACTCGGTCCGAAAGGACGTAACGTTGTTCTTGATAAGAAATTCGGAGCTCCCACCATTACGAAAGATGGTGTGACAGTTGCGAAGGAAATTGAACTAGAAGATCCATACGAAAATATGGGAGTCCAGATGGTTAAAGAGGTTGCATCCAAAACAAGCGATGTAGCTGGTGATGGCACAACCACTGCAACTATCCTTGCACAATCCATCTACAGAGAAGGTTTGAAAAACGTCGCCGCTGGACATAACCCTATGGCACTCAAACGGGGTGTAGAAAAAGCGGTTGATACAGTCGTCAACGCGATTCAAGGACTTAGCAAAGAGGTATCTGAGAAAACTGAAATTTCACAGGTTGCAGCTATCTCTGCTAACAATGATGACACAATTGGTGACCTCATCGCCAACGCCATGGATAAAGTCGGTAAAGACGGCGTTATCACTGTAGAAGAAGCAAAAAGCCTTGATACAAACTTGGAAGTTAAAGAAGGAATGCAGTTTGATAGAGGTTACTTGTCCCCCTATTTCGTGACAGATCCTGACCGCATGGAAGCAGTCTTAGAAGATGCCGTGATTTTAAT
The DNA here is from genome assembly GCA_965208245.1 of Candidatus Poribacteria bacterium. GTDB lineage: Bacteria > Poribacteria > WGA-4E > WGA-4E > WGA-3G > MSPOR6. The sequence continues at coordinate 1,654,123 of OZ242325.1, read as the reverse complement.
TCACGAGAAGAAGATTAGCAGCCTGCAAGATATCAGACCTCTACTTGAGTCTATTGCCCAACAAGGAAAACAGTTGTTAATCATTGCAGAAGATGTTGAAGGTGAAGCCCTTGCAACAGTCGTCGTCAACAAGATCCGTGGCGTTATCCGGTGTGCCGCAGTCAAGGCACCAGGATACGGTGATCGTAGGAAAGCGATGCTTGAAGACATTGCTGTGTTGACAAATGGGCGCGTTATATCTGAAGACCTCGGTATCAAACTTGAGAATGTCACGCTAAATGATCTTGGTAGTGCAAAACGAATCGTTATTGACAAAGATAACACTACTGTTGTTGAAGGTGAAGGTAGTACGGAAGCAATTCAAGGCCGTATTGACCAGATCAAACGGCAGATTGAAGATACTACCTCTGACTATGACCGTGAGAAACTTCAAGAACGGTTGGCAAAACTTGCTGGTGGTGTTGCTGTAATTAATGTTGGTGCTGCAACTGAAGTTGAAATGAAAGAGAAGAAGGCACGGGTTGAAGACGCTATGCACGCCACACGTGCTGCAGTTGAGGAAGGCGTTGTCGTCGGTGGCGGTGTTGCCCTCGTTAGAGCGCAGGATGCACTTGCAGCACTTGAACTTGACGATGCAACAGAACAGGTTGGTGTCTCAATTGTGGCACGGGCACTTGAAGATCCACTTCGCCAGATCGCTAAGAACGCAGGGAAAGAAGATTCTGTCATCATAGCGAAAGTGAAGAAAGAAGGCGGAAACGTTGGTTATGATGCTCGTGAAGAACGTTTTATTGATATGTTTGAGGCTGGTATCCCCGATCCGACAAAAGTGGTTCGCGTTGCACTTCAGAACGCAGCAAGTATTGCAGCGTTGATGATTACAACCGAAACACTTATTGCTGAGATTCCTGAGAAGGAAGCGCCTATGCCTCCAATGCCACCAGGTGGTGACATGTACTAAATAGACCTTTTCTCATAGTTTGGATTAGGTACTATGGGAGAAGTCGTAGAAAAGAGAGATCGGATGGATCATAAATCCATCCGATCTCTCTTTTTTTAAATGTGTCTATTCAGCGAAACCGTACAGCTTGATCTCTGCTATCTTTGCAGATGATTTTAAAGGACCAGACATATTGTAACCATGTCTTCCACGTCGTACTTGACCGCTGCGGGTAACTTCATTCTCTCTTTCAACTTTCAGATTCTTTCGTCTCTGTTTACTATCGTCTGTGGTACTGCGCACGACTAATTTGATTGAATCGGTGATATATGAAGGTTTAATGCGTAGATCGAAGACCGGTTGATGCTTACCTTTATGTTCATGAATAATATTCCATTCACCATTTGCATCACGTGCCATCAACTCGTATTCTCTCAGATTTGATGAATGAATCACAACACGGTGAACGGATTTTTTTTCAGGTAATAGAATAACTGATTCTGAAGGTATATACAGAAGATCTTCCATACTTCCAGATTGTCGAATGAACTGTGATTGTCCTATGGTCTGAAGATTTCCATCAATAATTAAAGGGTCATTTGATCTTACGCCATGTAGCGATGCATAGTTCTCACTCCAATGTTGACGTAAGGCACAGGATGAAAACAGAATTGTAAAACAAGCTAGTATTAACAAAATTCCTTTAATTGATTTTTCTTTTACTTTAATCATCAGTTACGCCTCCTTTTTTGTGTTTTAGTTTGCAGTTGTGCTTTTGTTTGTTCTATCTGTTTAAGTATATCCGATTTTTTCCACTTTTGAACATCAAAACGCAGTTCTTTAAAGAACGGCACCAAGTCTTCACCTGCTGCTTGACTAAAGTAGTAAACTACAAAACTCGTAGATGTACTGCCAAGAAGCCTTTCGTGTAGTCTATCATTTTGCATTAACGCAAACACCTTGATATAAAAATCTTGTCCATACTGTTCTCTTAATTCAGATACTACTGAATAAGCATATCTATAACGCCAAGAGGTAAGTTCCGAGTCTGCAATGTCACCATGGCCTCGCCAATCTTCTAATCGGTTAAAACCTGAGTTGTTGTTGAGCTTTAAGTTCCGAACAAGACTATCAAATTTGGAGAATGATCGGTCTCTACCGTACTCTGTTTGCATCAGCACAGCAATACCTTCAGAAAACCAGACTGGAAGAAAATAAACATTCGTAAATGCATGTGTGAGTTCATGAATGCGTATACCTGGAGATGCATACATGTTGATAGGAAAATTTATCTGAATAGCCGAGACCATCTTCAATAATTCTCCATTGACAACGATGTGTTTTTCCAGTGATGTGGTTGTTGCAGTCTTTGTTGTGCCTTTAAAGACATGGTGTAGGTTAACATGGACTTTATGTTGGGGTTTAAATCCAAATATATCATACATTGCTTCGTAAAGACTTTCCATGTAACTTAGGGCACTCAGTGCAAACGCTTTCCTTTCTGATACTTCATCAAACTTGTCATGGTCATATAGGTCCTCAGCGAATTTGAGTTTATAGTGGTCACTCTCTCCTTGGAATGCTTCCTCATCTATTTCAATACTTGATCTTGATGGCTTAAGTAAGTATAGATCCTGATGTTGTTCTTTTCTCAATCTTTCCTCTCTGCGTTGTTGTGCTTCATTAAAAGCAGCACAACCTACAAAAAAACATCCGAGCGTAAAGATAGTGAGTAAACCTGAAGCAATACGAGAAATGCGTTTCATCAATTAGAACCTTTTATTTTGAAATTTATTTTTATGATAGGGTACGGTTTTTGTTTTATCTCCAATTCGTCTCATCGTAATATCTTGTTCGTCCGTAGGATCAGGCAAACCGGTTTCATCTAATCTGCGTTTCAGAAATGCATCCATATCTGCTTTTAGTTGTGCGACAACATCGTCTGCTTCCTCCGCCAGATTGTAAATCTCATCCGGATCATCCTCAAGGTCGTATAGTTCTACATCAGGTGTATTGTAGGTTTCTGGTGTGCCTCCTGTTTCAAGAATGAGTTTCCATTTTCGCGTCTGCCATCCCCGTTTTTTCATCCAACCACATTCTGTTAAATAGATCGTCTTGCATGAACCATCCTCTGAACCTTTATCTATGATAGGGCGGAGACTTATTCCTTCCATTTTCTCCTGTTTTGCCACAAAAGACTTTCCAGCATAATCTAAAACTGTCGGTGCAATGTCTTTAAGTGTGACCAATCCATCAAGTCGTTGTCCTTTCGGTATAAGTGCCGGACAGTGTAGTATCAATGGAATATGACAATTTGTCTGATATAATCCATGGTGATCATACCAGAGCTCGTGTTCATCAAGTTCTTCACCGTGATCAGCAGTAATCACCAGAAGCGTTTCATCCATTACCCCACAGTCCTGCAAATACTGTAAAAGTTGCGATAGTGAGGCATCCATATATGCAATAGAAGCATCGTATTGTGCGTTTACGTATTTGCGGTCAGTCCAGAGCTGCTTCTTTAACAGGTTGTCGGGGTCATCAGGGTCCGGTTTGCACATCCATTGTCTAAAATAATCGGTAAAAGGTTCACATGCATAGACAGCATCCATACTTGCGTTTTCAGGATTGCGTTCATCCCCACTGTAGAACATCCTTTCAAATGGAGCGGGCGGCAAATAAGGTGTGTGTGGATCCCAGTAGTGCAGAAAAGCAAACCAAGGCTTGTCCTGAGATTGTGCAATTTCCAATAGGTCAATAGCAGTTTTATTGACTGCTTCTGCCTTCCGCGCATTTAGATAACGTGTTTCCCAACTATAACCACGATAGTGATTTTCCCTATAACCGCGTTGAAACCATCTTCCTAAGTTATCCGCGGCAACAGTAAAGTATCCTGATTCGCTCAATAGTTCAGGTAACGTCCTTATGTTCTCAGACAGGTCTAGTTGTCCTCCTTGCGTAATAATCTGATGTGTCATCACATCTTTACCAGTAAACATTGTTGTGTGTGCTGGATGGGTCGGTATGTGCGGGCTGATACAACTTTCGAAGAGGGTGGAATCTTGGGCGAGTGAATCAAGATGAGGGGTAGTCAAATTATGGTGACCGTAGCAACTCATGCTTGATGCACGTAAGGTATCTAACGAGAATAAAATAATATTACGCAAATCTATACTCCATTGATTTATCTCTATCTCTAGTGTATCACACTATTATTGAAGAGTTGTTGCAAGTTTTATAAAGGATTCACTCAATCGGCTGCGGCAACATCCACCGTGGCAACTTGTGCGTCACGGATAACTTCAGCAAGATAGGTAATACCTTCTGGAATGTCTTCTATATTACAATAGGCATAAGCAAGTCGAATCGCCTTCACAGGTTCATCTGCATAATGAAAAGCACTACCATTGCTATAACCAACGCCTTTCGCTGATGCTAATTCGTTTAACTTCTTCATATCAGTAGACTCTGGAAGGTCTATCCACAGGAAGAGTCCGCCGCGTGGTTTCGTCCACGTGCAAATATCACTGACATGTTCCTCAAGCGTATTTATAACTGCCTTACACTTTGCACCGACTGCGGTATTTGTTGTCTCAAGATGTGCTTCAAGGTTCTCTTTGAAAAATTCTGCTACAATTGCACTTGCGAGTGCACTGGTTCCACCATCCCACCGATTCTGATGGATCATACCGTAATAAGGTTGTCTTGCAACGAAGTAACCTTGACGTACCCCGGCACCTAATATCTTGGAAAATGTCGCGATAAAGATGACACGGTTAGATTCATCTAATTTGAATAGGGATGCTGGCGTTAGGTTTGGTACAAAGTCGATATCTCCGTAACAGTCATCTTCAACAATCAGCGTGTCAAATTCCTCTGCTAGTTCTAACATGCGATGCCGTCGTTTTAGTGATAATATAGCACCCGTTGGGTTCTGATGGTTTGATGTTGTATATATCAAAGCAGGTGTGACATTTTGACGCTTAAGTACTTTCAACTTGTTTTCTAACGCGTCCATATTCATACCGTCAATATAGTCCATCGGGACTCCAACGATATTTGCCTGAAGGTGTCGCAAAATCCCGAGTGTGCCGCTATAGGTATATTCCTCAGTTAAGACAGTATCTCTAGGTTGAATAAACGTACCCAATACTAAGTCTAATGCCTGCATAGAACCGGAAGTTATTGATGTGTTCTCAATAGGCAGTGGTATACCTTCTCTTCTTTCAAAACGCATAGAAGCGAGTTCACGTAAGCCGCGATAACCAGATTCACCTGGATAATTGACTAATTGTCCTCCTAAGTGTCGTAATGCTTTTGCGCTTGCTTCAATCAATGCTTCTGTGGGGAATGTATTTGGGTCAGGTCTGCCCCCCGTAAAAGCGAAATCTTTCATGCTGAGTCTCCCATAAAACCGAGTTTGCTTCCAGATTGTTCATAATTATAGCACTAAATGCATGAAAATACAACCAAAACCAACATCATTCTTCAAAATTCTTCAATACCATCTTGACACAATATTATTATAATGGTAGAATTATAATAATGACTATCATCAAACCTATACTAGATATCCAAATTGAAAGGATGCAGCGTGAAGGCCTTCAGCATGTCATGGCAATAGAAAAAGATGCATTCCCTGATGATTCGTGGCACGAATTTCTTTAAACGTCAACTTAGAAAGAGAAAAAAGCACTCACATTTGTATGTTGCTAAATTACATGATAAAGTCATTGGGTTTATTGTCTTTTATATTTTTAGTGGAGAAGGTCATATTCATAACATTGCAGTTGACGCTGCCTATAAACGGTGTGGTATCGGCAAATACTTGTTGGAATCTGCTTTAGAAATCATAGAGAAAGATGGGGTGGATGAAGTGTTTCTGGAAGTTTCTGTTAGGAATACTGCTGCGTTAGAACTCTACAAGAAGTATCAATTTCAGGTTTTTGGGGTAAGGAAAAGATATTATAGTAATGGTGACGATGCTTATGTCTTACGAAAAGAGATAAATTATGTCATCTCAATATGAGATGTTTGGTTGCAGTCTTAGGAGAGTTTGAAGGGACTTAACTTAACAATCCCAAACCTTTAGGCTTCGGATCCAACCCCGCACATTTTGTGCAGGAGTAGAAAAAAAGATTGACTTTTTCGCATATATGTAGTATACTATTGTATAATATAGTACTTTCTATTAATATAGCACTTTTGGATAGGATCGTTACCCTAACACTTACCTATGTTGGGACTTATTTTCAGCTAGTAGCGAGGTGTGTAGTGTTAGTGTGAAATCACTCAAAACATTAGAACGTAGCGGAATAACTAACTACTGAACGTAGCGGAATAACTAACTACTGAACGTAGCGGAATAATTAACTACTGTAGAAGACCCCTACTCCCCGCAACGTTCAATAATCAACAAATACCGTCGGATAGCCGGGAATTCGCGCTTGTGGAGTCCGGGTAAGACTTCATGCTGTTGGGAAAAGAGGCACGAGAGATGGAAGCAGGAATCACATAGGAGAGTTGATGTGCTCAAAGAAGTACACGGTTTTGGTTTCCGTCGTGAGTATCATGAAACGGACTATATCAGCGATAACCGACGAGAAGTCTTCAACCTTATTGTACATAATTGCTGATTTTAGACGCAGCATTGTAGGAAGATTCAGTGAAATTGAAATCTACGGGTTTAAGCCTGCTGAGGAAACTACAGTTGCTAAATCGGATCCGCAACGAGAAGATGAACTAGTCACTATATTAGATCAAACCAAATAGAATGATGTCTAATCTCATATAACATAGAGATTCTATAGCATCTATGACTGACAGAATATGTCATTCAAAGGAGAACACAAATGTTAAATAGAATTTTCCTTTTTTCCTTACTTATCTCCTTCTGTCTACTAACAGCAGGATGTAGTGTTCTAATCTCAGAACAGGAATGGAGTGAAAACTATGCCCTTCTTGATGGTACTCAGTCAACAAGTCTACAAATGATAGATGGCGATACTGAGACCGTTGGTATAGCAAATTCAAATGGTCAATCGGTATCCATTTCGCAATCAAATTCATCTCCAGAAGTTGTCATCACCTTACCGGAGAAAAAAGTAATTCGACGTATTGTCATATACTCGGATAACATCAAGAAATACAACTTGTATGCGTGTAAAGGCGGGAGTGCACTAGCCGATACAGATTGGCAATTGATAAAAGAGGAAAAGAGTGCAAAATCAACACAAGGTAAAATTGTCATACCTATATTATACTCATTCCCAACAGACAAAATCCGTCTTGTAGTATTGGGAACATCAGATGATGCTGCTTTGACTCGAAAAGACAACGCAAGTGGAGTACATGCTATACGTCCATCACAACAGATCGGTTCAACATGAGGAGGAACTACTGGATGTGAGACCGGTGGTCTTGTAAGAAAACGTGCAGCAGCTGAAATCCGTGAAATAGAGATTTATGGGTACAAAACTGCTGTAAAGAAAGAGGCTGACCCTACCCCTGACCCTATCAGCGTTGCACAAGAATATGACATTGATCCAATGTTGTATTAGAAGAAGAAAATATCTATCAGGTATCGCAGAATTCCACCGAATAGGAATTTTGTGATATCCTGATTTTTTAACCCAAGTCATTTATCATTTCTCTCAATCAAGTCTTCAATGAAATACTTTGCCTACGGTTCAAACCTTAATCAAGAGAGTATGCAGTGGCGTTGTAAAGATGCCTTGTGTCTTGGTACACATTCGCTACAAGGATACCAACTCGTTTTTCGCTTCTATGCGGATATTATACCTTCACAGAACAGTGTGGTAAAGGGGGGACTCTGGGAAATATCTGAAAATGATGAGACCGCATTGGACAGGTATGAAGGATATCCAGATTTATATGAAAAGTATTATGAAGGTGATATAATGTTCTACCGTATGCATAATGAGAATCGCAATTACGGTTTACCCTCAAACGGTTATCTTGAAGACCTTCTGGAAGGTATGGAAGACTTTGGACTTGATCCAATTGTAGACTTAAATGCAAACCTTGGAAATAGTGTTTCACAAGTAACTCACAGTAGAGGAGATAATGTTGCGTATGCTATGCAGATTATTGCTGATGCATTGAGGATAGCATTGTAAGATCAGAGAATTGTCAACTCATCCTCGTCTCCACTCTCTTTCAATACTTGATCTAACGCTGATACAACATCACTAAAGGCTTCCGCTTGATGTGAATCTGGGTGTCCTGCAACGATAGGCACCCCAAGGTCCCCTGCAGTGCAAACTTCAGCATCGAGAGGTATTTCACCCAAAAACGATACGGCAAATCTCGCGCTTGTTTTTTTTCCACCATCTGCCTTGAATATTTCAGTCTTTTCATTGCAGTGTGGACAGCGGAAAAAGCTCATATTCTCAATGATTCCTAGAATTGGAACACCCAAACGTTCAAACATTGCGATGCCTCTGTGTACATCTGCTAATGCGACATCTTGAGGGGTAGTGACGATTACCGTGCCTGTCAATGGTATTGCTTGCGAAAGTGTCAGGGCAACATCTCCTGTTCCAGGTGGTAAATCGATGATCAGATAATCCAATTCACCCCAATCTACATCACTTAGAAATTGACGTATCGCGCTATGTAGCATTGGACCGCGCCAGATCATTGCCTGTTTTTCTGGCACCATAAACCCTATTGACATCAGTTTTATGTCATGCCGAACAAGTGGTATCAGTTTGCGTTCTGGACTGGTTTTAGGATTTTCTTGTATCCCCATCATCGTAGGAATGCTGGGACCATAGGCATCGGCATCCATTAGACCCACCTTTGCACCTACCTGTGCAAGTGAAATCGCCAAATTGGTCGCAACAGTAGACTTACCAACCCCCCCTTTGCCACTTGCAACTGCAATCTTATACTTGATGTTTGGTAAAGTAATGTTCTGTTGCCGTGCTTGTTGTTGAGGTGTCGTCTGTTGAACGGGTCTTTGTTGTGCCTTACCAGAAATTTCTGCACCACTGATCACTTTAAGGTCAGGATGCGGTTTTGACTGTTTATCAGTTTTTTCTTTCTTTTTATCATCTTTTTTTAAAAACCTCAATGTTCTTTCTCCTTATCCAAGATCATTTTATATTATAGTAAAGTGAATAATTAATGAAATATTTCACCCCATACACCGACGACGAAGAACACCCAACGTAGGGGCGAGGTCACCTCGCCCGTTGTCAAGTGTTTCATTAAGTTTCTAAAGTTCACTATATAATGCCATACTTTTTCCTGATTTGCCAATCTTTTTCGTTCACTGTAGAAAAACACAACATGCAGTCTCCTTGCGTGACGATCTATGTCCTTTATGGAATTATTTATACATTATAGATAATACACCAGGCCGGTAGGTGCGATTTCCTAATTGCACCAGATCCTAAGTGAGGATTTTACAAAAAGCCGAATGGACAAATCCGATGCAATTAGGAAATCGCACCTACCGGGGTATGGACGTGTGTAATTATCTTCATGTTTTACCATAAATGAAGATTAAGCAATTAAAAAGTGTAAAAACCGATTTTCCAAATTGACGCTTATGGTGCAATAAGCAAATCACACCTACCACTCTGAAGTAATTTTTTCTGGTATTAAGTGTGTTACTTCTTTCAATACTTGTTCTACTGAAATCCCATCAATTACTGCACAACTCCCCGCACCACATCCACCAGGGTTCCTCCCAGGATGACAAGGATTACATCCTAAATCCAATTCACTCCGTACAACGACATGCATTTCACCATAGGGACCGCTTCTAATATAGTTCGTTGAGCCAAACAATGCAACGACGGGTGTCTCCACCGCGGATGCAATGTGCATAGGACCTGTGTCGTTGGATAAATAGATATCACATGCAGAAATTAATCCAGCGACTTTCCGTAGGTTTAACGTTTCAACAATCACAGGAGATGCTTTCATCATCCCCGCAATTTGTGATTGAAGGTTTCGTTCATTGGGGCCAGCAAAAAGCAGAACGGAAATATCGTCTGATTCATTTAATGTGTCCGCTAGTTGTGCAAATTTTTCTGCATGCCACAGTTTGTATTCCCAATTGCCACCAGGGTGGATACCAATAAGCAGTTGTTTAGAGGTTATTTCAGATTCTTCAAGGAAACGTCTTGCATAAGTCTTCTCCTCTTCACAGAGTTGTATATTAGGTTTAGCATCAGTTGTATCTACATCGTTTCTACTCAATACTTCTAAGTAACGCACAACGGCATGTCGATTTCTTTCCCCCCGTACCAATCCCCAATGTTCGGCACCGATACATCTTGCTAAGAAACTATCGCGCAGGTTAACAACAAGATCGAATCTCTTTTGTCGTAAAGTTCTTATGAGTTTCAGTCTACCTTTCAGCCCCGCATGTATACCACGGTTTTCGTAGACAACTGTTGCATCAATTTGCACATCCATCTTTAGAATATCTACTGCTTGCGGTCCTACAAGATAGGTTAGATGTATGTCTTTAAAGTGAGATCGTAACGGTTGAATAACAGCAGTTGATAACACTGCATCACCAATGTTACTAAAACTGAAAACAAGGATTCTCTTCATTGTTGTTTCGTAATAAAGGATTCAATCAGATGGACAGCGGTTGTTAAACCGTCTTCAGTTTCCATCTGCTCGCCTAATGTATCGGATTTTTCCTTAATTGAAGGTATGTTGATAACATGTTCAATTCGTTCTGCTAAGTCTTTCGCATTTAGGTTGCGCCTGGGTAGACTCTTCGCGGCCACACCCAATTCGTATAAACGTTTCCCCCAATAAAACTGGTCCGCAATATGTGGTACAACAACAGATGGTACTTTCGCAAGACAGACAGATGCAGTCGTTCCGGCACCACCATGATGCACGACACATGCAGCTTTCGGAAATAACCAACGATGGGGGACATAATCTGTACAGAAGATATTACCATCTACGTCTGATGATCCCAACAGTCCCCATCCTGCTTGAATGATTGCACGTTGTCCTGTAATTCTGATAGTGTCTATCAAGATTTTTGTAGTCTCTGTATTATTACTTCCCCCCATCGATCCAAATGTTATGACAATTGGCGAGGAACCATCTGTTATAAAATCGGTTAGGTCAGATGGTGGGTTGTATTCCGGTTGTTCCAAATGCCATACACCTGTGTACTTATGCTTTGAAGACAAATTCACCGGTGGACACATTGCAGGAGATGCGGCGATGAAGTTCAGGTACGGAGAATACATCTCATCCAATGCTACTGTTGACCTCGGTTTACCACCAACAGATGTGATAAACTGATTAAATAACGGATCAACTGCATGTCTAAGTCTAAGTCTCACTAGTTTCCATATAAACTTATTGATTGTTCTGTTCCAATTTGGGAACGGATATGGCGCGTTGTCAGGTGTTTTTATGAATCCGGGACAATACGTCACAGTCAACCACGGTAAATCCTTACGTATAGCGGCCTCTTGTGCTGGTATATCAATGGAATGGCAAATAACTAAATCGTGACCACTGAACCCATCAAGACAATCCTTATACCATCTTTCACCCCTTTGTATTATTCCCTCTTTCGCTATCATTTGGAGTGGTCCCATGGGATCACGCATTGCAATGACTGTGTCCATTGTCTTGTGGAATTCATCTAAATTAAACGCCACACCTACTTCATAATAATCAGCACCTATCTCAATAATCTTGTCTTTATAGATAGTCGGTGCACAGACACGTACCTGATGTTGTCTCTTCAATAATCGTTCTGCAAGTGCTAAAACAGGATAGACATCACCTATTGTTCCCCATGCGACTATGGCAACCTTCATTTTGTTTTCGCCTCTAACGATATAGATGTAGCATCCCATACCATCTCAACGGGAAGTTTCTTTGTACATTCCCATCCGATTTTACACTTGTGTGCGTTACAGGGCCAACACGGCATGTCTCTTCTAACAATCGTAGCATTTTCACTCATGGGTCTCCATGCAACATAATCCGTTGGACCAAATACTGCTACTGTTGGCACGTTCAACGCTGCTGCAAGATGCATTGGACCTGAATCGTTACATACAACCAAGTGGCACTGTGAGAGAATTGCACCTAATTCACGAATTGTTTTTGGTCCATACACAATAGCATGCCCTTGCATTGCTTCACATATCTTATGGGTGAGTTCTACTTCATCTGGACCGCGCAATAACAGAATGTTTGCATCGTATCTGTTAACTAATTTGTCAGCGAGTTCTGCATAGTTCTTTTCGGGCCAACGTTTATCAAAAGAGCTTCCACCAGGATGCATTCCTATTAGGAATTTACTGTTGTAGATTTTCCACGATTTAAGGAGTGTCTCAGCATCTGCTGCCTCATCCGGCATAAGGTTGAAGATCGGTTTTCTTACACCTTCACCATCACAGATTAATCTCACTAACTCCAAATTTCGATCTACTTCGTGCGTTTCTCCTTTTCTGTATTTCCCATGCCATGTATGTGTAAGGGTGGACATGAATCCTTTCTGATAACGACCTAATCGGTGTTGTGCTCCAGAGATATAGGCGATGAAGTTAGGAATAGTAGCGGTATGTAATGCCACAACAAGATCAAACTTCTCAAGTCGTATTGAATGAAAGAGCTTAAGCTTGCCTTTGAGACCTCGGTGTTTATCTCTCTTATCAAAAATCAGCAATCTATTTACATCAGGGTTCCCATGTAGCACAGGGGCATTCAGTGGACGTGCCAACACGGTTATCTCTGCAGATGGATAGTTCTGGCGTAATAACGCGATAGCTGGTGTTGCGTTCAGCATATCTCCTATACCATCAGCACGAATGATGAGCATTTTCTCAATATCTGGCAGTGTTTTTCCGTTGATTGCATGTTGATATTTCATGATGACACTTCAAATGGAGAACCTTGTGGAATGCCGGATGGGAGTTCCAAAGTGCATTCACCCAATTTGTATTCCTCAAAAAACTCAATTTCGTCTCTTGGTTGGTGCTGTTCAAGACCTTGCACCACCTCAATCAGTACGGATGGTTGATTATGGTCTACCGTTAGGAATCTATCTGATATTTCACACGGAATAGGTGTCATTTTTGGGCTTATAACGTGTATAATATACTCGCGTAGCGCGTTCAGTACGACGAATCCGAGGTTGTGTGTTGCCCCATCCCTGACGGCCACCTCCGGTGCACCGTCTGGTCCAATGAACCGTTCAAGGATTTTCTCTGTGTTCAATTTCAAACATCTCAGCAATGTTGTGCCAAAATCAATGCCATAGCCGTGATCGTCAGCGAGTATAAGTACAATGTTCGGTGTTTGTGCCATAGTTATCTCCAATTGTGTTATACCATTTCTGATTGAGAATTTATTAATTGCAGCATAACCAAATACCAATAACACTCCCTTTTTCAAGTTCTGCATCAATTTGCGTTGAGAATGCAAGCATGATAGTGAGTACACTAATTCCGACTATCATAACGTAATTGTTAAGTTTTCTCATCTTTGTCTTCTATAGGTCGTTTCTTTGATTGTATCTGTACAGATTTAAATAATAACTTACCAGCGTATCGTGGCGACAGTAGCATCGTCCTTAAAGCAGTTATAATAACACACTCTTCAATCAGTAGCAACAAAAAAGTCGGATAAGAAACTATTCTGATTTAACCGCTTGAATCAAAGCAATGATATATCCAAATTGAAATGCCCATGCCTGACGTACGCGACCTGAAACACCAGGCGGCGATGTGTCGTCTGGGTGTAAAGGTACGTGGTTTGGCATGACCATGTATGGATATTCTACATCATGTAGTGTTTGCATGACTTTGTGCATATCCACATCCCCTTCATCGGGCCAAACTTCTTGAAAATTGTGCAATCCACCTTGGATGTTCCGAAAATGGACATTGAATATCCTCTTTTTCTGACCGAAGTAGCGAATAATATCGTAGAGTTCTGTCCCCGGATCCTCTAAACCTTCGGAAGCAGTTCCACAGCAGAAATTAAAGCCGTGATATGGACTATCTGATATTTCTATAAATCGTTTCAGTCCCTCAAAAACGGGATAATTCCACCGTTCAACACCTTTCAAGATGGGTGCTAGTGGGTCATTGAGGTGGCACGCTAACTGTACCTTGTTTTCTTCTGCAACAGGTATAACACGTTCAATGAAATAAGCTATCCTGTCAAACGCTTCATCCCGACTGACCTGTCCTGCATCTGATAGTGTATCGTTGTCATATTTGGAAAGGTCAAAAGTGCTATAGGTAGACCCGCCACGACCGAGTGTTCGACCGGTTCGCTGATGGTTCAGGATGCAAAAGTTATAATTCAATCCTCGCAGACCAGCCTTTCCAGCATTCTCAATTGTTTGGCACACTTTGTCAATATCTTGGTCACGTTGCGGGTCATTGGCGAGTGTAATGTTTCTGGAAAGTCCAATATGGATCATTTCAAGACTTACTCCCGCATCTGCTGCTTCCTCTTTATGTCGTATCAAAGTATCGGGTTCGGTGTTTTTGACAGATGCATCCATGTGCGTCACACCGTGTCGGACGAGGAATTCCAATTCTTTCGTAGATGTTCCAATTCCTTGAACACCGACATGCATTCTTCCCTTTCCGTTTGATTGTGTTCCTGTAGTATTCACTGTTCGTTCTCCTTTGACGACTGGGTCTATTCATCTATTAGTTTCAAAATCGTATCATATCCTGAATTTAGGGTCAATTAGAATTGAATACTTGTCGTAAATATGATACTATATCCCATCACTTAATGAAGATTAAAAATATATTTGGGTAATCAAATCCATCAAAATGATCGTAGGGGCTGGGTTTCCCAGACCGCATGTTACCGGTTTCCCTTTCCACAAATTACCCAATTTAATTCTTAATCTTTATACAGTGATGTATTGAAACCGTATTGTGAACGTTGTTATGGCATTTTCAGCAAGATATACAAGGCAGAATCGTTTGATGGCAACAATTGACACGAACCTTTATCTTGGAGACTGTTTAGAGATACTCTCCGATTATGATGCAGATTCATTTGACCTGATTGTAACATCTCCACCTTATGCAGACCGGCGAATGAAGACTTACGGTGGTATAAATCCAAATGAATATGTGGATTGGTTCATGCCTCGTGCTGAACAGTTTCTTAGAGTTCTGAAACCGTCTGGGACATTCATTTTGAACATCAAGGAGAAAGCTGTCAACGGGGAACGGCACACCTATGTTATTGAATTGATATTGGAGATGAAAAAGCAGGGATGGTTGTGGACTGAGGAGTTCATCTGGCACAAGAAGAACAGTTATCCGGGAAAATGGCCAAACCGATTTAGAGATGCGTGGGAAAGATGTTTGCAATTTAACAAGAACAAGAAATTTAATATGTATCAAGAGTCCGTTATGGTACCGATGGGAGATTGGGCACAGAAAAGGCTAAAAAAACTCAGTGAGACCGATAAAAACCGTGATACATCAAAGGTCGGGAGCGGTTTTGGTAAGAATGTCTCCAATTGGTTAGACAGAAAAATGGCTTATCCGACGAATGTATTGCATTTAGCAACGGAAACGGGTAATCGTAAGCATAGTGCCGTTTTTCCAAAGACGTTACCTGAGTGGTTTATTAAGTTATTTACCAAAGAAAACGATTGGGTCCTTGATCCCTTTGCCGGTTCTGGAACAACATGTCAGGTCGCTCAAAAGTTATTGAGGAATTCTGTCGGTATTGAGATATTGCCTGAGTATTACAAGGTTGCAAAAGAGAATATTACACCAACACAATATCTACTTTTTGAAGAAAAAGAAAATGAAACCCATTACACAACAGGAAATCACTGACTATGTTGAGGCGAATATTCAAGTATATCACCAGCGAAGGTTAGAAAATCTTCAAAAACTGAAACTGATGAATGTCGTCAAACGCAAAAATCCATATTTGTTCAAAGCAAAGAACATCAACACAGCCCAGGATTTCGTAAAGACTATCCTTGAAGCACATCTATCTTCACAAGAAGAGACAATTTTCGGTGGATTTTTGGAGGGATTAGCAATCTTTATCTGTGAACAAGTTTATAGTGGACAGAAGTCTGCAGCTGAAGGTATTGATTTAGAGTTTGTAAAGGATGGTATAAGATATATTGTATCCATCAAATCTGGTCCAAATTGGGGAAATAGTAATCAAGTTGCAAGACTGAAGGATAATTTCACTAAAGCTAAAAGGATACTTAGGACAAATACAACATTTAAAAATATCGTTGCAGTCAACGGGTGCTGTTATGGAAAAAGCCAAAAACCGGATAAGGGTGAATACTATAAATATTGTGGACAACAATTTTGGGAGTTTATTTCTGGTAATGACAACCTTTATACTGAAATAATTGAACCTCTGGGACATCAAGCAAAAGAAAGAAATGATCAGTTTATTAAAGAGTATGCTAAAGTTGTCAATAAGTTTACTTTAGAATTCATCACGACATTTTGTGACACTGAAGGTAACATACTTTGGGAAGAAATCGTTAAATATAATTCAGCAGCAACTCCTACAAAGTAAAATGTAGTAATTACGATTCAATATATGAGACTGGACGGGATGAATCCCGTCCGTTTGCTTTTTACATCCAATTTTCTGGACAAGCAGCCAATTCTCTGCTATGCTAAAACCCATAAATCTTATTGACATTACGAAGAGGAGAAATTATGGCTAACGAAGATTTCACATCCAAAGTACCGCACTATACCTTCGCGGAAACATTGGAAGAACAGGAAGAACAACTCAAGACAAATCCGTTGATGCAGCGGTTGATCGCCTCCCGGAAAACATACCAAGGTGATCCGCACCGTCCCATCTATCACTACATCAATCCGGAAGCGATGCTAAACGATCCGAATGGCCTATGTTTCTGGCAAGGAAGATGGCATCTATTTTACCAAGCATATCCACCCGAAGATACACGGCAACACTGGGGACACGCGGTGAGTGATGACCTAATCCACTGGTGCGATCTGCCTTATGCGATTTATCCTAACCCCGAACGGTGCTGCTTCTCCGGTTCAACGCTTGTAGAAGAGGACCGAGTCATTGCAATGTATCACGGCACGGTAGTCGGGAACATGGTCGCTGTCTCAAGCGATCCACTCCTGTTGAATTGGGAAAAGGTCTCTGGTAAAGCAGTCATCCCTTCCAGACATGCCGATGGTACAACACCTGTCTATCGTGTCTTTGATCCATGTATCTGGAAAAAGGATGATATGTATTATTCGTTGTCGGGTGGGACGTTACCGAAAGGTCCGGGAGGCAGACCTGTTCGTGCGAATTTCCTGCTCCGTTCTGCTGACTTAGCGAACTGGGTTTATTTGCATCCCTTCGTTGAAGATGACCAGTATACCTTGGTAGGTGATGATGGTGCGTGTCCCTATTTTTGGCCCATCGGTGACAAACATATCCTCCTATTCTTCAGCCACATGAGCGGTGGACAGTACCTCCTTGGTGATTATGATAAAGCACGCGATAAGTTCGTTGTAACAGGCGGCGCGAAGAATAACTTTGGTGCTGCATCCCCTGCAGGAGTCCATGCACCTTCCGCAACACCCGATAGTGAAGGGGGTGTCATCGTAATCTACAACATGAATCCAGCGAAACCTACGAAGGGTTGGAATCAGATAATGACCTTACCCCGTCGTCTGACACTTCTCTCAAGAGACGAACTCGGTGTTGAACCTGCTGGTGATATTGAATCGCTGCGGTATGACCATCAACATATCAATGCTACGACGCTCCTTGCTAATCAAGAAGTTGTATTAGAGAACATAAACGGCAATGCTATGGAGCTTGCGTTAGAGATTGATACGAAAGGTGCTCCGATGGTTGAACTGAATGTCCTTCGTTCACCGAATAAGGAGGAATTCACCCGCATCGCTTTCTTCAGAGAGCGCGGTATCCGTAACCACAATTCAGAGAAGAATGTGCGTCAGAGTCTCCTTACGATTGATTCCTCGTATTCGTCGGTTGCGCCAGATGTACGTTCACGTGCCCCCGAAACGGGTGGATTGTCTATAATGGGAGATGAAACACTCCAACTACGTGTATTTGTTGACAAGAGTGTCGTTGAGGTATTCGCTAATGGATTGCAATGCGTTGCAATGCGTGTTTATCCCGACAGAGAAGATAGTGTTGGTGTGTCATTGCGTTCACAAGGTCAAGAGAGTCAACTTGTATCGTTGAATGCATGGCAGATGAAGGATATTTATGCATAGAATATTACGTTTCTTTGTTCCCTACGTGCAGTGTAAGTCCTATAGCGATCAAAGAACCGTCTGTTAAAATTGAATTTAAAGCAGTCCTTCTTCCAAATAAGACTAAGGATCCGAAGGCATAAAAGTATTGCGAATCTAATGTTAGGAATGAATGCTAATGAGAATCTTATACCTTGTAGTTTTAGCATTCATTGAAACATTCACACACTTTTTACATGAACCCGTGAGGAGGTTACTTATGAAATATTCACAGATTAATAACAACGAAGTTCGTAGTGTTTGGCAGCGTGTGGTGTTGCTACACCTCATGCTATGTTTCATCATTATTTTTTCAAGTTGTGCAATCTTGTATCCGCCCAAAATTCCTGAAACTACACAGAAATTTTACATTCCTGAACCTATTCCACCCCCGACAACCGTCCGAACTACATTCAATCTCGACCCGTTTTACCAGCAATGGATTGATATAGAAGGATTACCAGTTGTGGCTTCAGCGAAAGTTAATTCTTACGCCTTACAAGAAGCAGCATGGCTTATTAGACAGATGATTGGACATCGTAAAGACATTTTACGGGCATTAGCAAAAAATAACGTGCGCTTTGTCGTGATGGCACATAACGAAATGACAACCCAAATTCCCGAACACAGTGACCTCAAACCCGATTTCTTTTGGGATGTTCGTGCACGCGGTTTAGGTTCTACGCCTTCAAGACCTGCAGTCAGTTGTGGAGAAGAAAACCTACTTAATTTTCATGGAGATCCTTATGGAAGAGAGAACATTTTAATCCACGAATTCAGTCATGCAATTCACCAGATGGGATTGAATACAATTGATTCAACTTTTGATAAACGTCTGGCAGCAACTTTTAATGCAGCAGTCAAAAAAGGATTGTGGCAAAACACGTACGCAATTACAAACAGAGAAGAGTATTGGGCTGAAGGCGCACAATCTTGGTTCAATACAAACCGTGCTAATGATTATCAACATAATCATGTTGACACTCGTGAAAAATTGAAAGTATATGATCCAACGCTTGCTGCATTGCTTACTGAAGTCTACGGTGATTCAGACTGGCGTTATTCGCGTGTGATAAACCGTCTTCATCTCTTGCATCTGAAGGGTTACTTTCCATCTGAATCTCCGAAGTTTAGTTGGCCTTCCGAATTGGTAGGGTGGTCACAACTTCAAGAGCAAATGCTGGATCCTGCCAGTGATGGCAATGGTAAATGGGTGATATTGAATCCATTAGATCCCACACAGCACCCCAAGTCGACATCAGCAAAAAATAATACTGAAGCCACGGTCATTTTCGCAAATTCTACAAAAGAAGTTGTTTCGTATTATTGGATAGATGCTAATGGCACTGAACACTTCTACGGAAACGTAACACCTAGTTTTTTTGCAGTTCAACACACGTTCACAGGTCATGTGTGGGTAGTTAAAGACCCAAAAGGGAACACTCTGGCTACTTTTCGTGCTGCAGAAAAAACTGGACGCGCTTTTGTTAGTCCAAAATTTCAGACTAAGTAGTAGACCATAAAAAAGGAGTCGGTATTCATGAAAAGTCTTTCAGTTACTTCATTAGGACAAATATCAAGGGCTGATATCACCTTCGGAGATCTGACAGTTTTTGTCGGTGAACAAGCAAGTGGAAAGAGTATTCTGCTGCAACTTCTAAAGTTAGTTTCTGATGCAGGTGGTATTACGCATACTCTTAAAAAACACGGTTATGATTGGCAGAAAAAGAGTGAGAATTTCCTATCCCTTTTTTTTGGTGGAGGAATGGATACGATTTGGAAAGAGGATGAGACAGAAGTCACCGTTGATAAGGTAGATTTCACACCTAAAAAAGCATTATCTAAAAGAAAGAGAGATGAAAGCCTATTTCTGATACCTGCTCATCGGGTTGTGACTCTCAAAGATGGGTGGCCTCGCTCTTTTACCGACTATAGCGCGAGTGACCCTTATGTCGTTAAGGAGTTCAGTGAACAATTGCGACTCTTGATGGAAGCAGGATTAGGTTCTGGTGAAAGGGCTATCTTTCCACAGGAAGGTCGTATGAACAAAACAATACGCGATGCAATCGGAAAGAGTATCTTTGGGAAAGCAGAAGTGAGATTGGATAGATCCGGGCTGCGGAAACGGATTGTATTAAGTGTGGATGGCACTCAACTGCCGTTTATGGTGTGGTCTACAGGTCAGCGAGAATTTGCTCCGCTATTACTGGGGTTGTACTGGTTAATGCCTTCAGGAAAAGCACAGAAGAAAAATAATATCAAGTGGGTTGTGATTGAAGAACCAGAAATGGGATTACATCCTCAAGCAATCTCTGCACTCCTTTTAATTCTATTGGAACTTTTAAGACGAGGGTACAAAGTTGTTGTTTCCACCCATTCTTCTCAAATCTTAGAACTTATCTGGACAATTCAATTTATCGCAAAATCAAAAGACGCACCAGCACGGTTAAGAGCCTTGCTTGGTTTGAATGCAAATGCCTATTCTTATGACCTTACAGAAACAGTCATACACAAAAAAACATACAAAACATATTATTTTTCTCGTCAGCATAATGTTGTTGATGTTAAAGACATTTCTACGTTAGATGCAGAAGATCCGGATGAAGCAATATCGGAATGGGGCGGTCTTAATCTATTTGGTACGAAGGCTGCTGATATTGTGACGGAAGCAGCATGGGAGATCAAAGAATGAATTTTACCGACGCTATCCGAAGCATATCAGAAATTGCACAGTGTCTGAAAAATGGATTACAAGCATTAGAGAGGCAAGATAAAGATAGGATAAAATATAACTCTTCACGAGACTTAAAAGGTAGTGTTTATATTGACAAGTGTCTTGAAAAACGTTATCCGAATGCACCGCGTTGGGATTACGTGATAGGGTATAAAAACCGAGTTTTTTATGTTGAAGTTCATCCAGCAGATAATACGCGCAAAGTAAGAGAAATCTTAGGAAAGTTAGAATGGTTAAAGAATTGGCTTAAACACTCAGCGAAAAAACTTGGTGAATTGGAAGATAGCAGCACATATCACTGGATCTCTACAGGAAAAACCAACTCAAGTATAAAACGAGGAAAATATCGTCAAATATTGGCACAAAACGGTATCCGCGGCCCCGTTTCTATCCTGAATACAGATACTATCAAGTGATCAAACAGAATCAAGATAATGCTGTATTATGTAACCGTGGATTATAAAGCATGAACAACTCAATTGAAAAAGTCTCCGCATTCGTCACACAAGAACGGCATGGTGTAAAGTCCTTGCTAGTGTTCAAGCACCCCACGGCAGGAATCCAAATCCCAGCAGGAAGCGTGGAACCAGGTGAAGATATTCAAACGACAGCCGTCCGGGAATCCTATGAAGAAACTGGACTACAACATGTAAAAATTGAAGCATATCTCGGTTGTATCGAGAATGAACTAGACGCTCATCAACGGATAATCACACATACAACCAAAGTCTATATAAAACCAGATTTAAACGCTGTTCCTTACAAGGAAATACTGACAAGAGGACTGACTGTTGATTACCGTGCTACAAACAAGAACTTCACAAACGTTACTTATATTGAATATGCGTTTGACGAACATTTCAAACCTAAATACGTTGACTACATCATTGATGGATGGGTACCAACTGAAAATATAAGTACTCAGAAAAGTCGACATTTTTTTCATTTATCCACAGAAGAAAAAACAGCGGATGCCTGGGAATTGAAAAGTGATAGAGATTACATCTTTATGCCTTTTTGGACACCGCTTATACCAAAACCCCGCCTTATACCGCCACAAGACAGGTGGTTGGATTTTGTCTATGAGAAACTACTTGATACATAAATGCAGAGACAACATTTTACGAAGGAGATAAACATGTCAACTTATCGTGCAGGTGTAATAGGTTTAGGACGTATGGGGAGTACTTTTGACGATGAAATTACACAAGGTGGTTCTTTCTTTCTCCCTTACTGTCATGCACCGAGTTATATGGCATCACCGAAAACCGAATTGGTTGCGGGTGCCGATTTACATGCCGAACAAGCTGAAATCTTCGGTGAACGTTGGGGACTGAGCTCAGGACATATCTATAGCGATTATCGTGAGATGTTGGAGAAGGAAAATCTTGATCTTGTCAGCATTTGCACAACAGCACGTGTGCGTTCAACAATCGTGCAGGATGTGGCGCGTGCGGGGGTAAAAGGTATCTGGGCAGAAAAACCGATTTCGCTCAGCCTTGAAGAAGCGGATACGATAGTAAATGTCTGCCGAGAGAACAGTGTTGTGATGGCAATAAACTGTGCAAGACGATGGAATCCCTTCTTTAGCGAGGCGAGAAAACTCATTGATGAAGGTGAAATTGGTAATGTGTTGCAAGTAACAGTCTATGCACAGTGTAGTCTATCTCATAACGGCAGCCACGCGATTGATATTCTACGCTACATGGCAGGTGGAAATGTGACGTGGGTCTTCGGTGAAATGCAATCTGATGCTGCCGCAGCAGGTGAAAATGACCTGATGGGTAACGGATATCTCGTGTTTGATAACGGTGTCCGAGCATATCTACGAAGCACAGCATGTGGCGCAGCACCGTGGGAAGTAGATGTCATCGGGACAAGTGGACGCATTCGTTCTATCAATAATGCTGAGAAGTTTGAATTGATACGTATACTCCCCGGCGGTCGGAGAGGGCGCGGTATACCAGCAACATGTCCGTTTCCGTATCCGGTCCGGATGCAAGGAATGGGTTTGGACATTCTTGACGACATCAGCAATGCCATTGAGAACGGAGAATCACCAAAGTGTGCTGGCGAAGATGGTCGGGCGGCGTTGGAGGTCGCTATTGCTTTGCGTGAGTCACATCGCCGTGGTTGTGTCAAGGTGGAATTGCCGATTGAGGATAGGAGTTTGCGTATCCTTTCATCTGAGATTCGGGGTGATGATACTCCTGCTCGGATTCGGCGGATGCGGGGTTGAATTTACGAAGATGTGTATTTTGCTAATTGAATTTTTAATTTGAAAAAATATTGGAAATATGGTATATTCACGGTAAGTCTTACTTTTTGCACTAAATTCTTAAAGTTGTTAAAAATAGGGATAGTTATGCGTATACAATTAATTCAGCAAAAAGTTCCAATTGGTAGCCAAATCATACTTACGTTAAAAAATGACGAGAAAGCCTCAGGGCTTCTTACAGAAATCGGTCTTGATTATATAACTCTTGAAATAGCAAATCGTCAAAAGATAATTTCGGCAGACGCGATCTTAATGTTTGACGTTCAGGATCAGGACAATGAGGACGCAAATACAGAACCAATAAAACCCGATCCAGAGAAGGTTGAAACATCGGACGTGACAGATGCTAAGACAGAAAAAACAGATGCAGATAATATTGAAGAACAAGCTTCTGAACAACTTGATGAAATTGAAAAACGGTTTAAGAAAGAAATTGAATCTGCTAATATTGAATTGAAACCTCCAGATTTTACATTCCCCGCAGAAGAGTTAAAAGGTTGGCAAAATACAGATATTGCTGGAAAGTGGTTACAAATCAAAAATAAATATGAGAACGCTCAAAAAATCAATGAACTAAGCACTAAATTTGGTAGAATTCAACCACTTCTTAGTGAACTCACACCTTTAGTTAAACGTTTTCCAAATTCTCCATCGTTAAAACGGGTCTTTGCTTATTTTAATGCTCTTTCACATCCAGATGATTGGCAAAAGACGATTCAAATATATCAAGAAGTGGCGATTAACTCTAACAACTCAAAAGATTGGTATAATGTTGCTGTGTCAGCTCTTTATTTAAATCAAGAAGAACTTGCATGTTTCAGTCTGGGGAAATTCTTCCAGGGAGTTTCAATGATTGATGCACCAATTGCTTGGTATATCTATATAGACCTAATAGATAAATTTAATAACCAATCTGATTTCCGAGAGTTTTGTAAAAAAGAGATGGACGATGTTGCTAAGGATGAAATTGAAATTTTATTAGATACAGCAATATATCTGTTCAAGAACAAGGTTGCTACAGAATTGGCATTAGAGACAGTCCAAAATAAAATAAAAGGTGAACCCTCAGAATCACTACTTAAAGGTGTGTGTCAAACATTAGGTGGTCAATCCACTGCGCCCTACCGTCAGTTTTTGTCTGATTTCATGACAGAAAGAATTATATCGGAGAAGGAATCTGATCCTATACTGACAGACAAACCTAAATCTGTTAGCACAACAAAGGAAGTTGTTTCTCCAGATGAACATCATAAAGACAACTTACAAATGTTAAGTAGTGATCCTTATATTAGAGCAAAACGTGCAGATACTACAGAAAAAGATATGGAGAAGGCGGAACGTCTTTATCGAGAATGTATTGAGCGAAATATCCGATATGAAAGTACTATTAAAGATCTGGCAATGGTACTAGTTCGCCAAGGGAAATTTGAGGAAGCACAAGGGAAATTTGAGGAAGCAGTAGATCTACTTGAAATGAATCGCCAAAAAGTTAAAGATAAGCAGGCTTTGGATAACGCCTTAATCAATATGTATCCTGCTGCAGGACAATATGAAAAAGCAATTGACTTGCTTAACAATACCCTCAAACAACCGCAGAACCAAGAGCGAAGATTGCAAATTCGCATGCAAATCGCGAATGCTTACATTAAGTTAGAAGATTATGTAAGTGCTGAAAACCAATTTCATCTAATCCAGAAACTACGTCCGCACAATGTTACTGTACAGAGGAACCTTGTCTTTTGTCTCTCAAAACAAGGTCGCTATGATGAAGCAATACAGTTATTGAATAGAATTCAAAACCTGTCTCCTGACGCAAAAACTACGGAGTTATTAGAAGCAATTGAAAGGGCGCAGAAGACAGGAGAATTTATACTTGATGAAGACACAATCATTGAAGTTGAGACAGTCCTATCATATTTATCAGGTGAATTAAGTGACTTTGCACAGTTTTTCTTAGACCGGTGTACATTTAACGGTGTTTCGCCTGAACGGGTGAGTGCGGAGAAATACATGGGTTCTGAAACAGATTTTCGGCATGATATAAGAAGACTTGTAGATGTCGCTACAGAATTAGGCACTAGACGTCCACGCGATCGAAGTAGTTATTATCTCTCAGCTGCAAGAATCTATTTTGATCTAGAAGGAAATCACAATTTGTTCTATCGATATCTCTGTCGTAGTTTTGCCTCAAGAGGCGATGCTGCTGTGAGTGAAAATAAACATTTGGATACTGTTAGAGAATGGTATTGTGAGGCATTAGCTGCTTATGATGGAGACAAGACACGTCGTAAAGATAAATGGAATGAACAAGATGCAGTTAATTCCCTAGTCAGATATTTGTATTCAACATTAGGACATGCCCATATTGATCTTACCCCGAACACCCGAACTTTCAATAGAGTAGTGATAGATGTTATTGACAGCCATCCTGATAAGAGAAAGGTTTTTGATGCCATTGCGTATCTTGTTTTACGTAGTCGATTTGCTGCTAATTGTGTTTTGGGCCGTTTATACGATAATGAAACTCTACGGACGCTGGCTATTGATTATTTAAAAGGAATGGATATAGAGGTGCCAGATGTTATGGGACATCTCAGTGATTTTGTCCAGCTCTGGAATGATTTACAAAATAGAAAATCCAATACATATCAGAATATATCTAACAAACTGTGGTTATTGAACAACTTTGATCTTACCCCATCTTGGCTAGAAGATAACATAAGATTCGCAGAACAGATTCGCTCGAATTTGTTCTGCGAATTAGATCGACAACGCGTTAGAGAGTTACAGAAGATCCTAGAAACTGCATTAGAACTTTGCAAACAAGTAAAGTTTGAACAACGAGACAGTTTGTGTTCTCAACTTCGTCGTTTCTGTCAAGATTTACTTATAGGTATTGAAGAAAGTCCAACAAAGCTGTCTGTAGAAGATATTTATCCTATTACAGAAGTGATACAAGATAGAGTTGATATATACATCAATGAACTTTACGAAACCGCAAAACCTCAGTTGAGCATAGGACTAGCTGTGGAATCTTACGCACCTGATACTGACCAGAAAATTGAGGTTCAGATTGAATTAGAGAATGAAAGAGGAAAAAGTCCCGCGGAGTCATTGGAATTAATCGTTCAAAAGGACGAAGGGTTTTTTGAGTTGACAGAATCGGAGATTAAACAGAGTGAATCTTTAAGTGGAGGCGAACAATCAATTCTAACAGTTCCATTGCGCGTAACTCCTGAAGCTTTACAATCCCAAACATTTTCTTTATCCCTTTGTGCTAAGTATTTTGCCCTCATAGCAGAACAAACAAAAGAACAAGTACAGACTCAGGTTCAGAAGATCTCCATACGACTCTATCCAAAAGATGAGTTTGTGAAAATAGAAAACCCTTATGCTCAATATGCTGAAGGTGGTATTGTTGGTGATGCGGAGATGTTCTTTGGTCGTGATGAGTTGATTCAAAATATTTCACAGTCCATCAAAGAATCTCGTTCTCAAAGTAAGTCAGTTGCTGTGTTTGGACAGAAACGATCTGGGAAATCCTCAGTTTTGTATCACCTAAAGAAATCCCTTCAAGAAGATAAAAATTTGCTTATTCTTGATTTAGACAATATTGCATCTATTTTGGGAGGGAATTCCGAGCAGGATCCAGATTCCAAAAACTCTTTCCTGAACCAGATTCTTAAGAGTGTTTTAACAGAATTGCAATATGCAGTCGAAGATCAGATTAACGAAGATTTGACTCATTTGGATATTCCTATCCCCAGTGATCAGGAATTTTATTCTCATCCCAATCCACAACAATGTTTTGTAGACATATTTAAGATATTTAAACGTCACATATCAAAACAGGAAGATTGGCGTGATGTCCGGATTGTCCTACTGATTGATGAGTTTCAGTATATTTATGATCACATCATTGATGGTAACATTCCTGAATCGTTCATGCAAAGTTGGAAGGCTTTTTTACAGGCAAACTATTTCCATGCAGTCTTGGTAGGTCAGGATGTGATGCCAAAGTTTAAAGCACGTTTTCCTAACGAGTTCGGTACGACACAAGATGAGCGAGTTACTTATCTGAAACAAGACGATGCACGAAGGCTTATTGATGAGCCCATACGCATTGGTGGGAAACAAGGTGAGAGTCGTTATCGTGAACAAGCAATTGAACGGATATTGGATCTCACTGCTGGTAGCCCGTTCTATATTCAGATGATTTGCAACCGTCTTGTTGAATACATGAATTTTAAACATGCTGGCCTTGTAACAGAGGCAGACGTTGACCAAGTTAAGAATGATCTGATAAGCGGTGTAAATGCTTTAGGTTTAGATAAATTTGATAACCTTATCAGTTCAGGAGATACTTCGCCAGATGCTATAGCAGATGAAGATGTACTAAAAGTCCTTAAGGTGATTGCTGACAATAGTAATAAAACAGATCCTTGTCCTCATGATAAGATTGTTTGCCAGACAAATTCGCCGCTTGATACAATTCTGGATGATCTTGAGAAGCGAGATGTTGTTAAACGACGTGATCAATCTTATAAAATTCAAGTAGGACTTTTCATAGAATGGCTTATTGAGAATGGATAATGTTGGACGATATGAATTTTGAAAATCCTTTTGTAAATTACGGTAAAATTGTTCGTGGTGAACGTTTCATTGGGCGGCATGAAATTCATAGTGTGATTGAAAACCGAATTATTAATCCTGCTAATCCTGGCAATTTAGCCATTATGGTGTGCATCGCATTGGTAAAAGTAGTCTTGCTTACAAAACAATTATTGAACAGAAAGAGAAGTTAATTGGTAAGGGAATCCTGCCGATATGGATCGGATTATCTTCTTATGAGCAGTCATCGGAGTTTTTCAATTCGCTTGTAGATGAATGTGTCAATGAAATGGAAAATTTAGGTTGGTTAACGGATAAAATCCAACGATCAGCTGACCGGGCATTAGAGGATAGTGCTACGTGGGACCGAACTAAACGTTTTTTTAAAGAGATCCAGAAAACTGAATATGGTACACTTTTGATTTTGGACGAATTTGATCATGCTCGCCATATCTTTCAAGGTGAGACAGCATTTCAACGTCTGCGAGAATTAGCCGACTATCCAGATTATCGTTTGTCACTCGTCCTAACATCACGTCGAAACATTAAAGATATTGAAATTGCAGCTGGTTCATCTTCTCCGTTTCATAACATTTTCCAAGTGCAACGTTTAGGAATGTTCAATGATGATGACTTAGAAATCTACTTTTCTCGGTTTTCTGACATTGGTTTGTCAATTTCTGACGAACACAAGAAACGTGTGTTGTTCTATTGTGGAGCACATCCTTACTTACTGGAAATGTTAGGTTGGGAAATAGTTGAGATGTTTCGTCAGAATCAAGAACAAGGAGAACAAGGTATTGATGTTGACAAAGCAGTTGATGCAATCCTACAGTCTATCTTTGGTCATTATGACGACATGATTCGGTTGCTGCGGGAGGAAGACACGCTGAATAAACTCCTACAGATTTTGTTCGGTCCTGCAATCGATGTTAAGCTTACAAATGTAACAGAACTTGAAAACTATGGTTTGATTAAGTCAGTTAACGAGATGCCTTATGTTGCATACTCAGATCACTTTCACGATTACCTAAAACTACATGAACGTGTAACAGAATTTGTTGATGGTTTACATACTATCTGGAGCAAAACTGAGAATGCACTCCGGAAGGTAATCACAACAACCCTGTTTGGTGTATATGGAGATGATTGGATTGAAGAATTAGAAAAAACACGTCCTAACCTGAAGCAAATTTTCGATACATGTCGTCAAACACAACAGAAAGAAGAAAAATCATTTCCAGATCAAGCATCATCAAATCTAATTGATTATACCTATCCAGCAGATCTGTTTAGGATAATTCTTGGTAACAGCATTTGGGATCCGCATTTTCAGACAATCTTTGGTCAATACGGCTTACTGGGACGAACGAGGAAAATTTCTTGCGAAATGTAGAACTCCTTTAGGACATAACCGTGATAACATCCTTAGATCTGACCAACGAAAAACATTTGAAGCATACTGTGATGAAATTATCGGAGTATTTTCTGACTTTGTTGAATGAAACATCCTAAAAACAGTATTTGTTAATCACCCATATTACGTTAAACCCAAAAAGTGCAGACTAGGTAGTGTTTACATTTAAAAGTATTGACATTTTACTAACATTCTTGTAGTCTGTATTCATGAACAATAACAATAATGATACAGAACACAAATTGGCATTATCTACCAATGTATGTTAAAATATAAGAAGAAAAACCTTATAGAAAAGCATTTGGAGTCATCCTATGAAACAGGATATGTATAAAATTGGTCTCATCCCCGGCGATGGAATAGGCCCCGAAGTGACGAGAGAAGCAATGAAAGTCTTCGGGGCAGCAGCTGGACAGAAAGGAATCAAATATGACACCGTTGCATACGATATCGGTGGAGATAGATATCTTGCAACAGGTGAAGTATTACCCGATTCAATACTTGAGGACCTACGTGGACTTGACGCTATATATCTCGGCGCAATCGGACACCCTGATGTCAAACCCGGTATATTAGAGCAGGGAATCTTACTAAAAGTCCGTTTTGAACTTGATCTCTATATCAATCTACGTCCTGTAAAACTCTACCCCGGTGTGTCTACACCGCTTAAAGACAAAGGTCCTGAAGACATAGATTTCATCATCGTTCGAGAGAATACGGAAGGATTATATTCCGGAATTGGCGGACACCTAAAACGGGGAACACGCGATGAAGTTGTAATACAGGAGATGATAAATACCTATAAAGGGGTAGAACGTTGTGTCCGTTATGCCTATGAACTCACAAAGAAACGGAACAAAGAGAATACCCTAACCCTCTGTGATAAAGCGAATGTCCTTACTTATGCACATGACCTGTGGCGGCGCGTTTTTGATGAAGTCGGTGAAGAATACACAGATATAAAGAAAGAATACGCCTTTGTTGATGCTACTACCATGTGGATGGTAAAAAATCCTGAATGGTTTGATGTGATTGTAACATGTAATATGTTCGGAGACATCATTACGGACCTAGGAGCGATGATACAAGGTGGCATGGGGGTCGCCGCATCAGGTAACCTTAATCCTGAAAGCGTGGCGATGTTTGAACCGATTCACGGATCGGCTCCACGTTATACTGGAAAGAACGAGATCAATCCGATTGCAGCTATCGGCGCGGCAGGGATGATGCTGGACTACCTCGGACATACTGATGCCGCAGAAAAAGTAGAGAAATCAGTCTCTGATCTATTGGCAAGTGGAAAGATAAAAGATCTCAGCGCGGGAAAAATGGGATACACAACTGAAGAAGTTGGTGATCTTATTGCAGAAGGACTATAGACTTGCCTCAACAGTAGAAGCAACTAAAATGCATGCTTAAACTAATCGTGCCGTAAAGTTTATCCGGTCTGAAGAACGATTCCATTTGTTGAAAGTATACATATCATAAGCACTCAGCAACTTATAATCTGTTGCTTTCAGTAAGTTGCTTACTGTAGACACTTCATAGATTCGCTGTTGATGTATTTCTTCGTATCGTCTAAATAGATCTCCATCTCGTATGAAGAAAGTAAGGAAAGTACGGCACATTTTGGTATTGTATAGATAGGTATTCTTCCAGATGTATGAATAATCTTGATGATTTTCTGAAAATGTCTTGTTGTGGAAATGTTCAACAATATTCCGCTCTGTTGTAACATCAAAAATGAAAAGGCCATTTGATGAGAGATGTTTCGCTACAGTTTCAAACATCATGCTAAGTTCATTTTCGTTGATTGCGTAATTGATGCTATCATAGGTACAGAGGATAGCATCAAACTTCTCAGAAATTTCAAAATCGATCATGTCTCCTTGTTGGAGTGTTATCTTCAGATTCTCATTTTCAATTTTCTCACGAGCAACATTTAACATGCCTTCTGCTCTATCTACGCCGGTAATCTTGTATCCTTTTGACGCTAACAGTATTGTCAAGGAACCTGTTCCACACGCCAGGTCAAGTATATTGTACGGGTTGCACCGATACATATTGAACAGTGACATAATATAATCACACCACCTTGTGTAATTGACATTTTTCATCATCCGGTCATAAGCGTAGGAGAATTGTTCGTAGGGTGGTGTTAAATGTATAGCCATCTATTACTCGGTTTCTCGTTTGTAACCTACAGATGCGTTGAGAAATCTCAGGAGTGTCGTGATCTCTTCAGCACTCCAAATCTCATCGTCATTTGCTTCAATAGCATATTCACCGGCAGCTTTGAGCTTGCTTAGATTGATTTTACCTGCAATAAAACTAAACGGTAACTGTTGTGCTCTGTTCCTAACACGATCAAGGGTATTGACAATATACAGTCGATCTACATCTTCTGGAGCCTGTCTCACCATTGCATCCTTCAACATTTCTGTTCCAAATCCAAATAGTGCAATAATAACAAACCACTGTAATATTGAGATACACACCATGATCACTAATACAACTATCAGAGCCTTCATGAGATGCTGTTTCCATTTTGTAGCATCGGTACGCATCGCTTCTGTCCTTGTAGAATATAGGGAATTAATAACCAAAAAACACCGAAAATAGTTAAACAAAACATCAGATTCTATATGAGAACATCATAAAATATGATAGAATATAGTAGCATTTTATACTGATGTTGTCAAACTAAAACGGAATCTAATCAGAACGGAATTAGCATCAAAACTATGAAAATAGGTATCGTCGGTCGACCCCATGTCGGAAAAACAACAGTCTTCAACGCCATAGCACATTCGAACGCAGAAGTTGGCAACTACACTAACAAAAACCAAGTTAACCTTAGTACTGTTAATGTTCCAGACGATAGGTTGAAACCACTGCAAGATGTTTTTGGGGCCAAAGAGACTATTCCGGCTACAATTGATTATGTTGATAGAGGCGTAACTTCACATCATGCCATAAATCCTAAGATGGAGACACCTCAACAGACTACTTTAGATGCTGAAGTATTAGGGGAACTCCGAACAGTTGATGCACTCGCTCATGTTGTTAGACTTTTTGAAGACAACACTGTACCTCATGTAGATGGAAACGTAGATGGAAACCGAGATATTGAGACTGTGGATTTAGAATTCATTTTCGCTGACCTGCAGATCATAGAAGCACGACTCATTAGACTTGAGAAATTACTGAAGAATGAGAAAACACCAGAACACCTTAACGAATATCGTGTATTAGAACAGTTTCAAACAACATTGAAAAATGGTAAACCCTTACGCTCCCTAACCGTATCTGATCAGGATGAGATGTTAATTCGCGGATACGGTTTCTTAACACTAAAACCTATCCTAATAGTCCTTAATATTAGTGAGACTCAGTTGCATAAGGTTGATGAAACGCAAAATAGGTTTAGAGAATTGGGTAAATATCCAAAGACTGCCATTATCGTCCTCGCTGCACAATTAGAAATGGAAATTGCACAACTTGACCAAGAAGATGCGGAAGTCTTTATGGTAGAGATGGGATTGAATGAATCCGCTTTGGAAAGGTTCATACAAATATCGTATAGATTGATGGGATTGATAACCTTCTTCACAGGTGGACCAAAAGAGGTAAGAGCAAGAACATTACGTGATGGTCAGACAGCAGTTGAAGCTGCTGGTGTAATCCATACAGACTTTGCGCGCGGGTTCGCCAGATCTGAATGCATAAATTGGAAAGATTTAGTTACCTGCGGCAGTTATTTAGAAGTACGAAACAAAGGTCTGTTGAGAGTTGAAGGAAAGTCCTATAGAGTTCAGGAAGGGGATGTATTGAATATCTTGGCAAATCCGGTGTGATAAGGATATTGCACCTACTGGACCGGGACGTTGCTAAATTGCCGCCTATGGTGCGATTTCCTTATTGTACCGTAAGAACTACCTTCTATGTGACGTATGATCCTCTAAGTTTGATATCGCTCCCATCATCTGCACACCCATTTCCTGATACATCTCGCGCTTTATTTCTGATTCAACGATATGTGAGAAATCGATCGGTTTTCCAAACGTAACTGAGAGTTTCGCTCTGCGAATCCGTTTACTACCCCGCGGCATCATTTTCTCAGCACCTTTATGATATACCGGTATTGTCGGCACATTAGCACGGTGTGCTATGAAACAGGCACCATCGTGTGCTTTCCCTAACTTACCATCGAAACTGCGAGTGCCCTCAGGAAAAATTAACACAGCATTACCTTTCTTCAACAACGTAATCGTTCTACGTAATGCACCTAAATCCGGTCTACCTCGGTTAACAGGGTATGCGTTAAAAACAGAAATGATTGGACCTAATAATGGAACATTGAAAACATTGCTGCGTGCCATAAAATGTATCTCACGATTAGCCGCAGAACCTACTATCACAGGATCTAATAGACTTATATGATTAGAGACTAACAATACTCCTCCTTCACGAGGTATGTTCTCAACACCATGTGTCTCAATATGTCCCATTACCTTACAGAAAAGATATGTTATTCTATGTGCCCACCGATATATTCGGCGTGGTGACCAGAATTGATTGTTGGTATACCACATGTAGAATTTATTTTGACGTAAAAACTTCAAACCTTTCTTGAGATTACCTAACGATTCACAATCTAATCTGCAACTATTCCAACAATGATGTTAACAACCTCATCAATTGATTTTCCTGTCGTATCAACACGTATTGCATCTTCCGCGGCACGAAGTGGACTATGTTCACGTGATGTATCCTTTTCATCACGTGTTCTGATTTCATTTTCAACGGATTCCAAAGTGGTGTCAACATTCTGAGATTGTAGTTCAGCAAATCTACGTTTAGCTCTTTCATGCACAGAAGCATCAAGGTAGATTTTGAAATCAGCACACGGAAACACAACTGTCGTTAAGTCTCTGCCTTCAGCAATTATGCCTCCACCTGATCCAATTTTCTGTTGATGTCTGACAATCTCTTTCCGTATTTCAGGAACTTTTGCAATATCCGCAACTAATCGATTTACTTTAGGTGTGCGTATCTGATCAGAAACATCAGCAGCATTGAGGAAAATCTTCTTCCCATTATCATCAAATGCAACCTCACAATCTTTTACTAGTTCAATGAGTTTGTCAATGTTCGTCTGCGTCTTATGTTGGATTGCAAGTACTGTTACCGCTCTATACATTGCGCCTGAATCAAGGTAGAGCAAACCGAGCTTTTCTGCAATCTGTTGTGCAACAGTACTTTTCCCAGAACCTGCTGGCCCATCCATGGCGATTGTCACTCGTTCTCCTAACTTATCCATCTATTCTCTTAGATTTCTCTGTTTTATTACTATTTCTTGTGCTTCAGTAAGAACCCTTTCAATCTCTGAATGATTCTCTGTTTCTAACAAAGTCCTAAATTTGTTTATGTTGTCAACAAAATCATCTATTAACTGTAAAACGACTTCAGTATTCTGAGTAAAAATACCTGTCCATAATTCTGGTGACCCTGCAGCAATACGGGTTGTATCTCTAAAACCTGTTGCTGTGAAGTCCAAGGCATTCCCTTCATCTGTCTTAGCGTTTGCGATATTGTTTGCAAGTATGCTTGCAATGAGATGCGGAAAGTGACTCGCTGCTCCTATAAGTTGATCATGTGATTCAGGTGATAACATAACCGTCTCTGCCCCGACAAAATGCCACAAATCTTTTACCAATTCCAATGCTTGCTCAGCTGTGTATTCGGTTGGTGTTAGAAAGCACTTTGAATTGATGAATAGGTCTGACTGAGCAGCCCCCACTCCTGTTTCATGTGAACCTGCCATAGGATGTCCACCAACAAAAGAGATATTTTGTGAATTTGTTTCATCTAACATCCTATCAACAGTCGTGACTGTCATAGCCTTAGTGCTGCCAACATCTGTCAAAACAGTATGCTTATCATCAGATTTAACAAATTCTAATATCTTTCTGACAAATGATGAAACATAATCTACGGGTGGACATAGCACAATCAGATTGCTGTTCTTAACCTCTTCTGACACATGAATAGTAATAGTGTCAACTGCATCAAGTTCTTGAGCAACCTTTAGTCTACCGATGTTCCTACCTAAACCGACACGTTCACCCTCAAAACCATTTTTCTTTAATGCTAAACCGAGCGAACCCCCAATTAAACCGACTCCCCATATTGTAATTTTTGCAATATCCTTGATCTGGAGTGATGTGAGATCGGGTTTTTGATGCGTAAACATTCGGTAGAATTCCTATTGAAGCATTGATTCATTTTAAGGTAATTTCATCATGGATGTCAAGCAAAATGTTCCCCAGATTTTACAATTACCTCAGGGTTCTTCAGTTTTAAGAATTGTTAGTTTTTGCGTAAGACTAATATTGGACTTTGTAGGTCGGGTAGAGCGAAGCGAAACCCGACAGAAGCGTGAACGTGTCGCCAGTTAATATTTTAATGACGCTTCGCTCTACCCGACCTACGGATAAATTCAATAAATTAACGCTTGTTGAGTAATTCTTCAAAATCACCGAAAACTGAATAGCCCTGCAATTACCTTGACAATTGTTGAACTATTAGTTAGAATTACAAACATACATAGATAAGGTTGAAAGGATGTGACAATTGTGGAATTGCCAGAATTAAGTAAAAGTCCTGACACTGTAGTTGTCGCTGATGTTCCGCACCCATATTTATATACGATATTTGAACTAAGTGAAAAACACATGAAGCGTAGTTTCAATGACAGTCAGTTGAATGCGTTTAAAACGGCTTGTCTTGAGAATATTCGTGGAGACAGGGATTCAACAATAAAGCAGTTTATCAACGCATACTATGATTTTGTAAAGAAAAAATATCAAGAACAATATAAGAATGCCGATCCAGCACTAAATCAGGACATTTTCTCAGAGCCTGATAAACCGAAACTCTTATGGGGTGACTGTCTAGAGTTTTTACAACGTATGGATAGCGAGAGTATTCAATTGATGGTTACTTCTCCACCGTACTATAATGCCCGAGATTATTCGCAGTGGGAAACACTGGATGCCTATTTGCACGATATGTCAGAGATTGTCAAGGAATGTTATGGAGTTCTTGACAACCATCGTCCATTTGTATTCAATATTGGAGATATATTCGATAACGACAATAGACATACTAAATCCACTTGGGGAAAACGACGAATACCATTGGGTGCATATTTTACTATGATATTTGAAGAACACGGTTTTCAATTTGTTGACGACTTTATCTGGGACAAAGGTGAAGTACAGACTCAACGTCATAAGAATGGAAACAGACCCTATCCGTTGTATCAGTATCCTATAAACTGCTACGAGCATATTTATGTCTTTTACAAACATCGGTTAGACGAAACACTCTATCCTTGCCCTGTATGTGGATGTCTGAAGATTAACGGAAATGCATATTCTGGAATAGGAATCAAGTCATGGGAATGTAAGAATTTAGACTGCTTTAAGCGATCAGCTGCCAATCGTGGTAAACGCTTTTCTGCACGAACACACTTGATGACCGGGTTGCAACGAACACATAATCTCGTTGATGCAGATTTGTTGAGAAAATGGCGTCGGGATGTCGTCAAATTTCCACCTGTGATAAAGATAAACAACAAAGGACAAAATACACTTGGACATACTGCTCCTTTCCCAAGTGAAATTCCAAAATATGCAGTTAAAGTATTTACCGGTATACAAGAATCTGTTCTTGATCCTTTTGCAGGTTCATTTACGACCACAGTGGAATCCTTACGTTTAGGACGAAATAGCATTGGAATTGAACTCAATAGAACTTTGTTTAGAGATACCGTACTGAACAGGTTCCCAGGTTTACTATTAAAACAGCCGAAAGAGGTGGAAAGTGAATGGATCTCGAAAGTGAATGGATCTAATGGAGAGAGGGAAAACCAGGAAAGAAAACAAAAACGGGTGAAGAAGTCAAAATGTATGGTTTCCATGCAAGAATCCGATACCACTTAGCGGATGCCAGGGTATTTTACGCCTGGATACAAGTCTGGGACGAAGATAACGTCAATTACTATATATTCAAAACGGAGGATGTTGCTCTTTTTGATAACTTGCAATTAGTATCCTATCAAATAACCGACAATCAGAAAACGACGCTGAGAATAAACGTTGATGGAAAAGTGCTAAATGAAGGAACAAAACATGATTACAGTGCGTTCAAAGATTTTCATAATAATTTTAAATGTCTGGAAGAAATTATTGATGGCGATGATTGGAAGTAAGCACAAGAACCAACCCTATATCTGAACCTACCTCTTACAATGTCACACTATTGATACGCAACATTTTTTTAACCTTTAACGTAGAGAGTTTCAGTGCATGGCTTCACTGTAACTAACTGATGGAACATTGCACTATGATGAACTGCTTTATTCCGATATCGCCGCTGATGTATAGTGGACTTTAGAATTAATGATACACTCCACAACGGGCGAGGAAACCTCGCCCTTACGGGGGTAGGTTTTGTAAACGATACAATGTCTCATTAATTATTAACTTTACTATAATATCTTATTTTGGAATGCCTGACAACGAAACATCGTTAACCACATATAAATATAAAAGAGGCAATATGATCTATTCAATCTCCGTTTCATCCGGTTTAGAGAGTTTAGCACGAAAAGAGATACTTTCACGCTATAGTGATAGTGGCAATCTCAAAATTCTGAAACGAGAACCACAGAAAATAGTCTTTCAATTTAATGGAAATCCAAAAGATCTGTTAGAAATCCGAACTGCAGAACATTTGCACATCATCGCTAAACATATCATAGGAATGACACGTTCACGTCAGTCACTGACAACAATACGTAACGCGATTTCTCGACTGAATCTGCAGGACATAGTAAATAGGTGTCGTCAGACAGGGATGCGTTTGCGTAAGAGAATACCTTTTCGTGTTATATGTCGGATGTCTGGTCAACGCAACTTTCAAAAACGTGATCTGCAGCAAGTCATTGAGAAAGTACTCATCAATCGTGGATGGCAACTGACCAAATCCGAGTCAGGACTGGATATATTGGTTGAGTTGCATGGCGGAGATGCGTATATTAACATCAGAATCTCTAAGCAGTATTGGGGTGAACGAATAAATAAACAGACTCGTATAGCTCATTCCATAAAGTCCACTATTGCTTATGGAATGGTTTCGCTATCACAACCACATCCAAATGATGTTTTCTTAGATCCCATGTGTGGTGCTGGAACAATCCTCTTAGAACGCGCATATTCAGGACGATATCGTTACCTTATCGGTGGGGACATCTCAACAGAATCTCTGGAGACTACCAAAATGAACTTCGGTCGTCAGCACCAACCGCGTCAATTTTTTCAATGGGAAGCACAGAAACTCCCAATTCAGCCGAACTCTGTAGACAAAATCGTCTGCAACATGACAATTAACATAGGAACGAGAGAAGCAGTGTCTGAGATTTCGAACTTCTATGGCAACGCGCTACATCAGTTTGAAAACGTCCTAAAACCAAGAGGTAGAATGGTATTACTGACTTTGGATCCTCTCCAATTAGATAAACATATCAAACAACACAACAATCTGAGAGTTAGACAAAAAGTCAATGTAGATGTCAGCGGCAAGAGAGGCAGAATCTTTGTAATTTACCACATTTAGAATTCTGGAACTCTCACTGCAACCTCTTTACTAGTTTCATGTGAACGAAAAATACCATCCATAATGACATTTGTCAATAGCACACCTTCAGGTGGAATAGGGGGCGGTGCATCGGTCAATACAGCTTCACGGAACGCCGTCATCTGAGCTACCCATACATCAACTCCCTGAAAACCATCAAAACTGATAGTCGTCATGCCTTCAGGTGGATCAGGTTTTGCAGTTAATCCTTCTGACTCTACGAGTTTTTGAAGTTCTTTGCTATAGGAATCGGCGAAAACAATAGGACTCCCCAATGCTATCCCTGCTTCCTTTCCAAGACAGAAGCTGCCGCCAAGAGAATTCTGATGTACTGCCCATGATATTTTGAATACCATCACCCCACCATTCTCAAATCGGACCCATGCAGCACCGAACTCTTCAACGTCCATTATATCCTTAAATCTGGGATCCTGTTGTGAGATATAATCCTCCGTTATAGCAGAGACATGCACAGGTTTGGGGTATCCCATTGCATATAGAGAGTCGTGCATGTTGTATACCCCGATATCAACGATTGCGCCTGCTCCAGCAGTTTTCTTGTAGATAAATGTATGTCCCGGATTACCCCGTCGTCTACACCCGGAGGATTCGGAATAGTAGATATCACCCAGAATCCCTTCCGCAATTATCTTTTTTGCGAATTGAAGCCTCGGATTGAAAGTGCTATGAATTCCGATCTGCAGTATTTTTCCATTATCTTTAGCAGCTTTCACCATCGCGGTTGCATCTGCAAGTGTCGCAGCCATCGGTTTTTCGCAAAAGACATGCTTACCCGCGTTTAATGCGGCAACAGTCGGTTTGCGATGTCCTTGGTTGTATGTACAGACACTCACCGTGTCAATCTCTTCCATTTCAAGCATCTTGTTATAGTTTGTGAAGACACTCTTTTTAGGTACACCCCACTCTTCAGCTGCTTGTCGAGCTTTTTTTCCAACGATGTCGCACACCGCGACAATCTCAAATCCGCCTGCCTTATCATAAGCATTGCGGTGCGCTCTTGAAATGCCACCTGTGCCAACAATTCCTACACGTATAGACATATCGCCATCTCCTTATGAGAAATAGATTAGTTGTATAGTACCAGATTAACCTACTTAAATACTTCCACAAAAGCCTAAACCAATTGTTATTCAGCAAATCACTGAACATTTAAGTTCAATCAGTGCTATTCATTGTATGTAACCCGAACTAAGTCCAAGAAAATTGGTGTAGGTACTGTGGAAACGGTATTACTTTACTTCTGTTCCTGACATCTGTTCCAATGCAAGTAGCAATGCTTGTGTCCCTAAACGTCCGTGTCCTTGTGCTTGCACAGCAGTATAGAGTTGATGAACTAATGCAAGTCCGGGAAGACTAAGGTTCATTTTGCGTGCTTCGTCTAACGCAATACTCATGTCTTTGATGAAGTGTTCAACGAAAAAACCGGGATCAAAATTCCGTTGTAGCACTCGCGGTGCTAAGTTGTCTAATGACCAACATGCAGCAGCACCACCGCTAATGGAAGATAGCATCGTCTCCAAATCCAATCCTGCTTTGTGTCCATAGATGAGTCCTTCACAAACACCGATCATAGTGCCAGAGATAGTAATCTGATTACACATTTTCGTGTGTTGTCCAGCACCTGTACCACCTTGATAAACTATGTTCTTTCCCATTGCCTCAAAGAGCGGCATAACTGCTTGCACAGCTGCTTCGTCCCCACCAACCATAATAGAGAGTCGTGCTTCACGTGCCCCCACATCTCCACCTGAAACAGGGGCATCTACAGATGAAACATCCTGTTCTCTGGCTGCTGCGTAAATCTCTTGTGCCAGGGAAGGTTCAGTGGTCGTCATGTCAACAATGATACTACCGGATTTTGCACCTTTCAATATACCGTTATCGCCAAGGTATACTTCACGGACATCGGATGGGAAACCGACAATTGTGAAGACCACATCTGAATCGGCAGCAACCTCACTAGGGGAATCTGCCCACGCTGCCCTATCATCAATTAAGGGTTGTGCTTTTGTTTTTGTGCGGTTATAGACGGTCATGTCATAACCCAAATCCATGAGATGCTGACACATCCAACGTCCCATTACACCTATTCCAATCCAACCGAGTTTAGTTGTTTTCGGATCAACTTTATCAATTCGATTACTCATAATTCTCCTTTTATGGATATTGCCATGTTGGTATCTTCAAAAAATAAAACCATTTCTATTAATTCACCGATTGAGGTGTTTTCATCTGTTCCAGTGGGTCTTTAGTGATCTTTTTCTTATCGTATTTTAGGTCTTTTGCGATTTGCAGTGAAATTATTATACCACCCGCAACGACACCACTATATACTGCAAAGAACCTTGACAATAGGACAAAGGGAGGTATGTAGGTATTAGATATTATCTTTTCCATCAATCCGTTCTTTGTAAGTTCTGCGAAACCACTTGCACCCGGCGTTGGCATAAATAGCACAACAAAGTTATAAAGCATTTCTACAACCGTTAGGTCCCAAAAAGAAGCATGCAAATTAAACGCTCTGATGACATAGTAACAACCGAGGATACGTGCAGCGAAGAAGCCACAGGTTAGCAGCAGACTCAGTAAACATGTCAACTTGTGATCCTTAATAAGCGTTCTGGCAAAAGTTTTGTGTTCAGTGGTAATCTGTTCAGCTTTTAGTTGGACACGTTTTAAGAATGGCGCGATAGGTTTGAACCTTCGTCCTACACGGTCAGAAATCCAATAGAAAATACGGAAAACAATTTCTGGCTTAAACAGCAATAACACGAACGTTATAAACACTAAACTGAATATCAACAGACTAAACAGACTAATCCATTCAGAACCTTTTGGCATGACATTAGGATTTATCCAGAGTATGCTACCTGCGGAGAGGATGAGTATTACCAAAGTTGATAAGAAGGCAGCAATTCCTGCTGTAATGGCAGCCGAAAGTTTAGCACCAGACCTTGCATATATGTATAGATGTCCAACACCGCCTGTCTGAAAAGGTGTGATTGCAGAGACGCAGATTGTGGCTAAGATTGCACGAAAACTATTCCTGAATTTCATTGTCGGTGTCACTACCCTAATGAAGACATGGAATCTCATACCTGCACATAACCAATCTAAAATCATACAGACGAATGCACCGATTAGAAATTCATAGCGCATCTCTACAAAGACTTTCTTAAACGCTTCTGCTCCTCCTTTGAGATCCTGGACTCCGCTGCTCCAAACAAAACTGAGTACTAATCCTATTATCGTGAACAAAACAAAAAAAAGCACACCGCGAATCATGTTTTCACGGCTGATAGAGGCTCGCATTATAATATGATTTCCTTTTCTGGCGAGGATTTATTCTATATGGGAAACTGCTTTTCTGGCAGCCTTTCGAATATGAGCATTTACATCTGACTTTGCCAATTGCTTTAGTTGAGGGAGGATAATATAATTTACTGCACCACCCAACTCTTGTTGATGGGTTTTAGATATAATCCCTAACAATCTAATACCACATTCACGTGCTAATAAACTATTCTCACTATTCAAACGGGGAATCAGATGTGATACAGATGGTGGACCAATTACAATTAAAGCCTCTTCTACGAATCTCCCTGACATGTTGCTTTCACGAAGATAATTCACAAAGACTTCTGCTGAACGAGGGTCTTTAAGACTGCCAAGTTCTTTAAGCAATTCTATGGCATTATACAGATCAGTTCTGTTCCTTATATCCCAAGTTGGTGTTAATTGTTCCATCAACTCTGTGGCTCTGGGTGAGAATTGTCCCCATTCATGAAGATTTTCGGTAATATATTTTAGGTGTGCCCAAGCATCACCAACGGGATCAACATTCTCTTTGGAACGTGTTGCATCATGCCAGAAATAGATACTGACACCTATTCCACACAACACGATGATAGAAAGACATATTATAAGTTTGCGATACATCATTTTGCAATAAAGTAGAAACGATTCATGAAAAGTTACTTGCCTTTTTTTTGAAGTCTGGTAATCGCTTCACGAGCAGCTAGCCGATCAAAACGATTATAACTATCAGAATCTGACATTACTATTTCTTCCAATTTGGGGAGGATGATAAATTCAACAGCCCCGCCCAGATCGTCTTGATGCTTTTCCCCAATTCTACCTAATACACTGGCAGCAACATCACTTCTACTGGAACTTTCATCCAAGTGGGGAATTAGAAGTGGAACGGATGGTGGTCCCATACCTACTAAAGTCTCTTCCATAGGTCTTCCCCAGACTCGACCTTCAAAAATATAATTGACAAAGACTTTTAAAGAACGTGGGTCTTCAAGGTTGCAAAGTTCCTCAAGCAATTCAATTGCATTTTCTGAATCATCTTCACTACTTATTGTCCAAGTGGGTGTTAATTGCTCAATCAACTCTGTGGCTCTGGGTGAGAATTCCCCCCATTCATGAAGATTCTCGGAAATGTAATCAAGTCGCGCCAAGGCAGCATCGACCAGATCATCCTTTTCTACAGTTTCTTGAGGATTATGCGTTACTTCAGAGGAATCTTTCACCGGTGGATCGGTGTTTGGCATATCGTCAACACTGGTACTAACCGGGTTATCTGCATCATTCTGTACCGGAGGTTCTAAACTTTGATCCGGTGGATTCACTATGGTCGGAGGGTCATCTGGCGATTTTATCGATTCCTTAAAACGGGACAAATCATCATGGATATAGATACTGACACCTATTCCACACAACACGATGATAGAAAGACAGATTATGAGTTTGCGATACATCATTCACTCCTTATTAATTATTGGCTCATGTATAGAATAAGTGCATTAGGAAGATTTAAGTCTTGTGCTTATTGA
Source organism: Candidatus Poribacteria bacterium (assembly GCA_965208245.1). Lineage (GTDB taxonomy): Bacteria > Poribacteria > WGA-4E > WGA-4E > WGA-3G > MSPOR6. Next base: position 1,610,291 of record OZ242325.1, on the reverse strand, counting down.
CTTCGCCAAAGCGTTTGCATTGACTTTATACATGAGCCTAATTATTTACTGAGATGATCTGATAGGAAAGTTATTTCTCAATGATTTCTTGACATAGTTCCATCTCTCGTTCTTGCTCAAGGTTACTTTATGGTGTGAACTAATACCGACACGCACTTCAACCATGCAAGTTGTTTCTGTGTCTGTAATAAAAGGTTCCCCATTTGCGTCACCTTGTCCTACTTTCCAATATGTAAAATTTCAGTTTAGGCGGAGCGGATAATGCAGAGTTAACAAACAAAGGAAAGGAAAAGACACAGAATACAAAGAACCCGTATAGACATATACGCTTGAAGCACATTGTATTTCCTCCTGAGAGTTTTATCTTGCTTTATGATATTTAATGTAGTCAACAATCTTTAACATACCTATTGTAAACAATTATTTTTATGTAGTTTACCAAGTTTTTTGGATAATGTCAAGAAAATCTATTTTGCTGAGTTTGTCCATCTAACTTTATCTGTAGCAACTTGAGTTATGATATTAACGGTGAGTTCAAAATAGAGGTTAATGGCAGTTAGAAATCCCTTCTGACATAGTGAAATTTGCCTATTTTTCCACAAGTGTCAAATTCAAACTTATATCCAGGGGCATTGCGGAATGCGTTAGTGCACCAATGGAGATTAAGTCAACACCAATTGCAGCGACTGTTTGCACCTGTTCCAATGTAATCCCGCCTGACGCTTCAGTTAATGCCCGTTTCTTTACTACTTTTATAGCTTGTGTCATCGTAGACAGTGACATATTATCCAAAAGTAAGATGTCCGCTTTTGCATCAAGTGCTTCGTTGACCTGTTCAATTGTCTCAACTTCAACTTCAATTTTTGAGGTATGCGGTGCAGCTAACCTTGCCCTTTTAACTGCATTACCTATCCCACCTGCTGCGACAATATGATTATCTTTGATGAGAATTCCATCGTATAGACCGAAGCGGTGGTTGTTTCCACCGCCAACACGAACAGCATATTTTTGAAGTGCGCGCCAACCCGGTGTTGTCTTTCGTGTATCAACTATTCTTACATCATAATCGGCTACTGCAGCAACATATTCTGAAGTCAGGGTTGCAACACCAGAGAGTCGTTGAAGAAAGTTCAATGCAGTTCTCTCCGCTATCAATATAGACTTTGCACTGCCTTGTACCGAAGCGATAGAATCACCTGCTTTGACTGTCTCACCATCGGTCACTAATAACTCAAAAACAAGACTGGTATCAAACCTCTTAAACGTTCGTTCTGCAACAGGCAAACCAGCGATAATACCGGAATTCTTAGCAACGAGTATTCCTTTACCTTTCTGTAACGAAGGCACAGTAGACTCGGTTGTAATGTCACCTATTCCGATGTCTTCTGCAAATGCCAGATCAATTAATGCATCTACAGACTGCAGATTTAGCATGGGTTTAACTCTGTTTCATCAACTAATATCTCTCCAAATAGGGTGTAAGGAATTTCTTTGCATCTTCCGTTACCTCCCAAGCATTTGGCCAAAAACATAGGTCAATTGAGAACCACTCACCATCGTATCCTGTTTCGTCCATTATAACAGGTATGATAACGTCAAAATCCAGTACACCGTCTCCAAATGGAGCATGAGTGCTTGTTTCGTCTCCGTGTAATGTATTGTCAGAATCGATAAGGTGGAAGTGTCCAATCTCACCTTTGAGTTGACGAGCAAGTTCAATAACCCCATTATCACCGAGTGTTTCCTTTTCACCGGACTGTCTTGCACCGACTGTTGCACACATCTGGGCATGACATGTATCAAACATAACCTTAAAATTGGGGTGATCTACAGCCTTCGGTAAGTTTACAATGTCACTCGGTTTATTGAACATAAAGCCTGGTTCAAATTCCCATAACATCAGGACCCCATAATCTTCCGCGACTTGTGCACACCGTCTCCATAGCGATGCGATCCTATCCCACGCTTCCCTACGTTCAACCCCTTCAATCCCTTTTTCTGGGTCAGATACTGTGTCCACACGTATAGATGGTGAACCTAAATCAAGGGCAAGTTGAAGGTTGCGTCTGAAAAGTTTAAAATATACATCGTCCTCTTGTGCTTCATCCGTTCCTGGACCAGGATGAGACCAGAAATCAGCTGCCAATCCTGATACTTCTAAACCGTAGTAACTAATCAGTCCCTTTACGGCATCACGGTCACTCTTCATGGGGTAATCGTTGATGTCAATATGGGGTTTAAAAGCACCGATTTCAATCCCATCAAATTCAAGTTCTGCAAGTCGTTTGACCACATCATCAAATGGGACGGGGTTATCTTCATAAGGTCCAAATGCGTAAGCCCAACTTCCAATAGACAATTTTTTTGCCATGTTTTCCTCCTATAGGCATGATTATATCTAAGTGGTTTAAAATCTAACATTGTATGCTTCCGTTACAGACTTGGTGGATAGCAACAAATAATCTCCATGGGTGAATCACTAGTGCTGTCGATGGCATAACTGGATAGACATCTCGGTATAAAGACAGATTTACCCCGTTTGAGAGGGACATCCTCAAAGTCTCCTCTGAGTACCCCTTCGCCGCGTAATGTAACAAGTGCATAGAAACCTTTACCGGCAGGCATGCTGAGTGTTGAATTGACCGTTAACCGTGTACAACCGAAGAATTTCGAAGCCTCTTCTGGCACGATTCTGTCTTCACGGTTATCACCTTCCTCCCGAACGAGTTCCGGTGTTCGGCGAATATAGTTATTGAGATAATCAAGCTCAAGTTTATCAAATTCGGCACAATCTACAGCTAAATCCCATCCGAGTCCGAGGTGTCCATCTTCTTTGTCATAGGGAAAACCTTCCCATTCAGCGAGTATGTTCCAGTCCGTAGGTTCTTGAGGTTCAAGGACACAGAGTCCTGTTCCAAGTGAATGAACGATGGGTGTTCGTAGGAAATATACTTCGCCTACCTTCGGTTCAACGACGTGCATCAGACTTCTTAAAGTTTCAATATCTTGTGCTTCCATCAGTCTACGAAATTCAGATTTTTCAATAGCTTCTTTCCAACCTATCCAAGCTTTTGCGCCGGGACGTGTTCCGATGAGAATCCATGCTTCATTTTTACCAAATGGTGAGTCAAGATGCTTCTGTGCGAAATCTGGATTTGGATGCCAATGTATCGGTATATGTGCACCTTCACCGACATCAAATATCTTCAGAAGTACACCTAAATCAGTGCCAAATTTCTCTACATGCGCATTCCCAAGCGTCTCTTCAGGATAAGCGTCCAATAATTCCTTTAATAAGACCTCCTCTCCGTTTGGTAAATTGATCTTGCTAAAACCTTTTTCTGGCGGGTTCTCTCTACCTGGTGTTATTGCTCTGTTTGTTGAGAAAATCCATTCTTCAGAATAGTAATCATCCTTCGGATCGAGGTCCCCCATGAATTCTGCACGAAGTTTTCCACCATTATAGAAGTGTAAGTATGTATTCGGTGCTAATGCTATGGGTGCGTTTAGCATTGATTTTAATTCTGTTTTTGATGCCATATCATCATCCTTTCATTGCGTATTAGGATTAAATTCTATCATTATTTAGGAGGAATTGTCAAGTGGGTTTTCAGTTTATTCAGTTTGATTTCTATTGACACATTGATTAACTTGCTATAAGATTAACAATATAGTACAACTTCGAACTACGTAAACACTTGGCCCTTGGCCGCTAAATCCCAATGGAGAATTGCTACTCGGTCTAAAGTTTGAGAATAAACGTGCATTAGCAAATGTTGAAATTTCCGCACAGGTACCAGGAATAGCATTTGCCGAATGGGGACCTGGGGATATGAGCATGTCATTCGGCTATAAACATCAACCCAATCCAAGACCAAAAGAACTTCAGGATGCAAGAGACCGTGTATTTGCTGCATGTCAATCAGCAGGGCTTAAGTTCTTGGAAAGTGCATCTTCAGAAACAATTGAGTCAAGTATTGATGCAGGTGTCAGGATTTGTGGCTCAGGTGAAGAAACTGCGCGTATCGGACGTGCTTATGCTGGTAGAACTATGCCGGTCTAATTGAACTTTCTAATATCAATAAAAAGAGGGATAGTATGGCGTTAACTGAATATGAAATGTTGGTAGAATTGCGGAAATATGATACACCATCAATCACAAATGTTGTGGCAACCTATCCGGGTAATCCATTATGTCTTGGATTATACAACCCTTGGACAGAAAACTGGTATACGGACTCGACAATAAAATGTATGTTTCCTGAATTAGGGGCAATGGCAGGATATGCTGTGACGTGTGTTTACGGTTTGCCAGATCCTAATTTTTCTGAACTCTCATTCATGGATGTTGTTGATGCGTTAGGCATCTCAAAAAAACCAACGATTCTTGCGCTACAACAGAAGTTTCCACCAGACATAGCCAACAAAGCAGGATTAGCGGGTGGTAACATGACAGCTGCGATGAAATCTCTGGGGTGTTTAGGATTGATTTCAAACGGACCTTCACGTGATATAGATGAAATTCGACCAATGGAATTCCAAAATCTGTTAAGCGGTATCAGTCCTGGACACGGTGCTATGGCAGTGCATGCGGTGAATGTATCCGTTTCTATTGCAGGGATGGATGTTGCCCCTGGTGAAATCATACACATGGATGAAAACGGCGCATGTAAATTTCCCGGAGATCAACTAAATGAGGTGTTGACAAATGTTGAAGCACTGATAGCACAAGAAGGTGATCGGATTGGACAATTGTTGTCAGGACCAAAAACAGCAAAACAGGTTCGGGCAATCTTCAGTGGACATACGTATTCTGAAGATGAGGATGGGTAGAAACCGTATAATTTATAGTGAACTTTAGAATTCATGCCAGTTAAAATATTGACTGGCTTCACAACGGGCGAGGTGACCTCGCCCCTAAGCTGGGGGTTCTTCGTAAACGGTGAAATGTCTCATTAATTAGTTACTTTACTATATTAACGTATGATTGCAATTAGAGAGGAAAAAATGAGAAGTTTTGGCACCAGAGGTCGTGTATATCCCGATAGACACTATATTGTAACACGCACAGAAGAAATCAGGGACTTCATTAACCGTATCAAAGAGGGTAGATACATTGTTCTGTTTGCACCGCGCCAAACAGGCAAGACTACCTTTTTTCGGTTTAGTACCCAAGAACTCACGAATCAGGATGAATCCTTTTTTCCAATTCAACTGAATTTTGAGCCGTATAATAACCTACCATCTTCGGACTTCTATAACGCCTTCTACAGAGATACACGTAAGGAGATTGAGAAAGTTATTCAAAGTCGTGCAGAAGGTTCATCTGAGGAAACATTACAATTCCTTGAAGAGCAATCAATCGTTGATCATATTTCGATGAGTGAATTTTTTGATTCCCTCACAGACTTTCTTTCAATCCAGCAAGGAATCAGGCAAAAGATCGTTATTATAATTGACGAATTTGATGGTATACCTCAAACCGTCGTGAGCGATTTCCTACATACACTGCGTCATGTCTACCTTTCTGATGAACCAAGATGTATTCATAGTGTTGGCATTGTTGGGGTCAAGAGCATCACACAACTCAACTATGATCGTTCAATTTCCCCGTTTAACATTCAAGATGAATTTAACCTACCAAATTTCACGTTGGAACAGGTACAGGAACTACTTTCACAATACACGGATGAAGTCGGACAATCTTTTGACCAAGAAGTTATCATCTCATTACATAAAAATACAGCAGGGCAGCCTTTCCTTGTTAACCGTGCAGCACAGATAATGACAGAAGCATTAAACATTCCTAAAACCGATACAATTGAAATGTCACACTTTGCTGAAGCACATACACAACTGCTTGAGGAAAGAAACACCAATATTGAACATCTGTTAACAAATATTCGTAGAGACCGTCGTTTTGAAAGACTACTGATGAAAATTGCTTCTTATGAAAGAGGTATTCCATTTAATCTTGATGATGACATAATAAATGAACTCACCATATATGGTGTCATCAAGAGAGGGCCTGACAGAATGTGTCAGATTGTCAACCCGATATATCAACATCGCATTTTGCAGGCATTTAAACCAGCAATAAACGGATTAGAGAATGATTATTTTGCTGAAGAAACCGATGCAGATTTTATTGACTATGTTACACCTTCGGGTGAAATTGACCTTGATGGTCTACTCAACAACTTTAAAGATTTCATTTCTCGCGTAGGTTTTCGGATATTACAAGTTCCGGAAACGCCTCAAGAATATGTTGGTCAGAATCTCCTCTATGCATATTTAGACCACTTCATCAGAACTATAAATGCTGATATGTTCCTTGAAGTTCAAACGGGTCGAGGTAGGATTGACTTAATGATTCTCTATAACTCACGTAAATATATTGTAGAGACCAAGATTTGGGAAGGAGAAAAGTATCATCAAGCAGGAAAGAAGCAGTTGGTAGCATATCTCAAATCTGAAAAAGTTGATAAGGGGTATTATGTTGTTTTTAATCACCGCACGAATCCAGAATCGCGTGTTGAAACCGAAACGCTTGAGGGTATAACCATTCGATCCTATCTAATCCCTGTCGTTCAAAGAAAACCTTCATCCATCTCTGCTATGGATCAATAGAGTTACTGACAATAAAGCAACTGTTTTTGTGTTGATACTGATGAGGATGAATAGTACACAAAGAATTCCTCATCAAATCAGTTTCGTAGAATAATATACAACCAAAGGTGAAAAAGTGAGAAGTTTCGGAACACAAGGCAGGGTCTATCCCGACAAACATTATTTTGTTCCACGAACCGAAGAAATAGCGGACTACAATCAACGTATCATTGAAGGACGGTACATAGTCCTATTTGCACCTAGACAGACTGGAAAGACCACCTTCTTCCGATCCGCTATTAAAAAACTAACAACAGATCAACCCAATTATTTCCCTATCCAACTGAATTTTGAAGCACTAAAGAACCTGAATCCATCAGACTTTTATATTGCACTTCATCAAAGAATCTGTAGAGAAATTGAAAATATATTGCATCAGCGCGGTTACAGACTAAGTGAAGATTTAAACACATTCTGTGAAGAAACAGAATTCACAAATCATCTTTCAATGTTAGCGTTTTTTGAAGTATGTGAGCAGTTTCTTAATAGATGTTTACAGAAACAGCATAAGTTAATTCTCATATTTGACGAGTTTGATGGTATTCCTCCTTCTGTAGTAAGTGACTTTCTCCATGTACTTCGAGAAAGTTATCTTTCAGATGCCACAAAGAGTCCTTATAGTGTAACTATTGTAGGTGTTAAGAGTATTACACAACTCAATTATGACCGTTCAATCTCACCATTCAATATACAGGATGATTTTAACTTACCTAACTTTAGTCTTGATCAAGTAACAGAACTATTCTTACAATACACGGATGAAGTCGGGCAATCTTTTGACCAAGAAGTTATCATCTCATTACATAAACAGACAGCAGGACAGCCTTTCCTTGTTAACCGTGCAGCACAGATAATGACAGAAGAATTGAACATTCCTAAAACCGATAGGATTGAAATGTCGCACTTAGCAGAAGCACATACACAACTGCTTGAGGAAAGAAACACCAATATTGAACATCTTTTGACAAATATTCGTAGAGACCGTCGTTTTGGAAGGTTCCTGATGAAAATTGCTTCTTATGAAAGAGGTATTCCATTTAATCTTGATGATGACATAATAAATGGACTCACCATATATGGTGTCATCAAGAGAGGGCCTGACAGAATGTGTCAGATTGTCAATCCGATATATCAACATCGCATTTTACAAGCATTTAAACCAGCAATAAACGGATTAGAGAATGATTATTTTGCTGAAGAGACCGATGCAGATTTCATTGACTATGTTACACCTTCGGGTGAAATTGACCTTGATGGTCTACTCAACAACTTTAAAGATTTCATTTCTCGCGTAGGTTTTCGGATATTACAAGTTCCAGAAACACCTCAAGAGTATGTTGGGCAGAACCTACTCTATGCATATTTAGATCACTTCATCAGAACTATAAATGCAAGTATGTTCCTTGAAGTTCAAACGGGTCGAGGCAGGATTGACTTAATGATTCTCTATAACTCACGTAAATATATTGTAGAGACCAAGATTTGGGAAGGAGAAAGGTATCATCAAGCAGGAAAGAAGCAGCTGGTAGCATATCTCAAATCTGAAAAAGTTGATAAGGGGTATTATGTTGTTTTTGATCACCGCACGAATCCAGAATCGCGTGTTGAAACGGAAACGCTTGAGGGTGTAACCATTCGATCCTATCTAATCCCTGTTGTTCAAAGAAAACCTTCATCCATCTTTGCTATGGATCAATAGAGTTATTGGCGATAGAACTACTGTTTTTCTGCTTTTCTGGTAAATCGTGCCTGCCATAACCACCATAGGACTGCTGGAATGAGCGGTAATGTCGTCATCCCCCACAAAACGTATATTACGCCAAATAGATCAAGCATTGCTCCAACAATGGCAGTGGCAATTCCACCCATTAATGTGAATAAAGCGAATTCTGTCCCAAAAATCCTACCTCGGATCTCATTCGGTGCACGTTGAAGAAGGAGTTGTGTAGAGAATACCCACGCAATTCCACCACCGATACTACGAACAAACCCACCAAAGACCACAGTAGATAAACTTACCAGCGGTGCAGTGATCGCTAATCCAATAGATCCGATCAGGTAACCCAGACTGATACTTTTCCGCAACGGTCTATCCCTATCACCTGTCCAATACCTTGCAACGATAGGTCCTATTCCGCTACCCACACCCCCCATACAAAACATCAGTCCTAAACCTATTGCGCCATCCTTCCCAACAACGAAGACTGTCTTTGCAATTTCAACCAGCACAACCTGAAACCCAGAAGATAGGAGAAGTGCAATGGCTGCTTTATGGAGCGTGAGGAAGAAAATATCGGGATGTTGAAGCATATAGTGGAATGTAACGAACTTTGCACGAGTAGGGAGTTCTACTTGCGATTCAGAACGTTTTGGAAGTTTAATCTGCCACAACAATACCGCTGAAACGAGGAAGGTTAACCCATCAATTACGAAAGCCGTGTAAACACCGAACAGACCTGCCGTGAATCCACCTATAGCAGCCCCCAGAGCAAGCATAACTGACCAACTTGTTGCGCTCAACGCATTTGCTGTTCCTAGTTCGCGTTGGGAAGTGATATCAGGTAGAATTGCACTTCGTGCAGGACTGAAAAATCCACTGACACCAAATAGGAGTGCCGTAAGGAGATACAGAAGCCAGATGTCGTTTTCATCTTGGACAAAAAGATAACCGATTATGAGTATACCTCTTATAATATCCGTGATGATCAGTAGGTACTTTCTGTTGAATCGATCCGCACAAATTCCGGCTAACGGAGAGATCAGAAAAGGTGCAAGCATGCGAATCGTAAACAGTACACCTAAAGCAAGACCAGAGTCGGTAAGTTTACGGATTAGGATCGCTGAAGCGATTATATTAAACCAATCGCCTAATAGACTAACGACTTGTCCTGACCATAACCACCTAAAATTAGAATTATGCTGAAGAAGTTCAAAGTAACCGACCAGTTTCTCTCTTTTTGCAGATTCATCCTTGTCAGGTGTTATAGTAGAGGCATGTTCCTTTTCAGACAACTATATCCTCCATCGTTCATTGATCGGTTTTTGATACACTTCTGTATTATATATTATGAGACGAGCACTAAGAAGAGCAATTACCATACCGCCACAACCAATTATTATTATCTGAATTACCATAGAGTTCTCCTTACTTTATATAAGAAACGTATAGTATGATAGCAGAGATACGGAGTTTTAGATGTGATTTTTGAATTCTAATATAAACCAAAAGTAATAGGACGAGGATAATATTATTTCCTCGTCCAAATTTAGTATTCAATCCTTCTTATTACATATTCCGAAAATCAGGAAGTTGAACCGTATTATTGCCATCTCGCGCTTCTTTTGAATGCTGATTAATTTCTTTGGAAAATCCTTTCAGATGCTCAACTTCGGGTTTCAACATCTATTTGCTTTTCAAAAGAATGTTATTATTCTTGATGTCAAATTCATACTCCCACTTCTCTCTATTATGATAAAGTTCAGTACCCTTGAGTATATTAAGCGGGAATAGATAGAGGCCGCTTGGATATGCTTGTAAAGCCTTATCATAGTTCCATCGAAAATCTTTAAACGACTGAAACGGTAATCCGAATATTAGATGTAGATCAAATGGAATATTGAAATCATGTAGAATGTCAATTGCTTTATCAATCCTTTCATAGTTATTATTTCGTTTCACGGCATCAGATTCCTTTTCACGAAATGTCTGTATACCAAATTCTAACCAGACATCATTGTCTTTGCAGAATTCTAAGAACTCTTGTGCAGGTTTATTACACAACAATTCCAAACGACACTGTAAGTAGAATCGACATTGCATTTCAAGAGCATTTATCATTCGACATATTTCTAAGTAGTGATTTGGTTTGAGATTGAATATTGGGTTAAGAACATTAATCTCCTGGACATTCTTCTCTTTAAAATATTTAAGTTCTTCAAAAAGCCTATCATGATCAATCTCAGCCACCCTATAACCATTCAAATGAAACTGGCAAAAAGTACATTTATATGGACACCTACGTAATGTCTCCCAGCGAACAAATAATTGATTTTGCTTTATAGGTAAGATTTGGCTTAAGTAAGGTGATGGCAGTTTATCCAATTTTCCTATATATTTATTGTCTAATCCCGTATTTTTTAGCATGTCTGGTGTGTAAATTGCGAACGCGCTCATGAATTCTTGTGTAGGCACTTTATTGAGAGATAGAACTGCAATTAATTCCGTAAGGGGCACCTCACCTTCACCAGCAATGAAATAGTCTACACCCGGGTATTCTGTTGCTACCAGATAGTTACCGTAAGTAACTTGGGGACCTCCTAAGATAATCTTCGTGCCTGGAAAGTGCTTTTTGGTCCAATCAATCAAATCTGGTACGTAATTTTCATTCCATATATATGCCCCAAATGCAAGAAACCTTGGATGGAATTTCTTGATTGAACTTTTTACATTTCCAATGTTGAATGTATGTGAATTCAAATTAAAATTTATGAATTCAGCATATGTATTCTCTGATTGATTATTCTTAAAGTACGCTTCTATTGAAGCAGCAGAGAGCGGTGTTCTCAGGTCTTTTGGTCGAGACCAATCTAGGGAAACAAATAGCAGATCGCAGTTGTTTACTAATGAAACTTCCTCTATATCTTTCATTTTTTCTCCTATAATATCGTAAGAAGTATACTCTTATCGATTTGTTAATAGATGCGTCAACACACGATTCAAACAGAATCAAAGTAGGCATATAAATCCGTAAAGTGCTTACATCCATTAATGGAATCGTTCTTCTATAGACTAAGAACGATGATATAACAGTTGATTCACTATTTGCCTTTCTTAGGCGATGCATTGTCTCGTCCTTTACCGGATGATTTCCCGTGATTTTTACTCGGTAAACCACCAGGACCTTTGACTCTCCCGCGGGTTGGATTATTACGTTTCTCGCTGGACTGGTTGCCTTTTGATCTTGCCATACTTGTCACCTCCCATTTTATAGTTTTCTGTATTTGGAGAGATACATAAGTTCTCTAAGTGTTTTATTAGAGTCGTTTTGCATGATAAGGATAGTTTAGAGTCGTTTTGCATGATAAGGATAGTTAAATTTTACCTAATCCTTTTTCCACCTTTTAAGAATTACGAATGAAACGGTCATCTTTTTCACGAGTTCTGTGTAGTTCTTTTCGGTGAGTTCGCATTGCACCTTCCGCATCAATAGGTTCACCGAGTGCAATGAGATGCGCTTGTCGTAACCATAAAAATGCTTCAAAGAGTGGTCTGCGCGGAGATGCACCAACATCTAAGTTTGGTTTTTTTCTGTCAAGGTGTCGAACTTGTCTATGTGCTTTCTTTGCATGTTCTCTAACCTCTTCGCTCGGATCGTTATTCAGTATCCAAAAAAGTGTCTTGTGCGCTCTGCCTCCAGGATTAACTCTTAGAGATCTTAATGCCTCTACATAACCGATTCTCCATGCGACGCGTGGTTCAACGAAATCTTCATCGGTATAGTTTCCACCTTCTTTTCTTGTTTTCGTTCTGAGACGTCCGAGACAAAACTTAGCAAACTCCTCACGTAAACTATGAAGGTGTTGATCTTTCTCTAATTCTTTCCTAAGATTCTGTGAATACATCGCCACCTCAATCCAATGTGCCACACGAGAATAAGGTTGTGGTGGATTGTGTTCACTGTCAATTTCACGCCAGGTGCGGAGATCCTTTGCGACTGCAGGTTCCGTCATCTCTGAAAATGCAAGTAATAATGGTTTTATGCGTTTCCAGGGATCTGCAAAAGATAGTAAAACATAAAATGCTTTGTCATAGAAGTCAGAAACATCCTTAAATCTTTCTGGAGAATCTCTCAGGATTGACCGTAAGATGCCAATATGTCTTGAGGCACTATCAACAAGTCTTTTTCTGAGATCGTCGGTTAGTTCAGTTTCTAAATCACTATAACTCCAACTATAAATATACTTTGATAGATGCCACCACGCTTTCAGTAAAGGTGATGGTTGCTGCTTCAACTCAGGTTGTCTCTCACTGATAAGTTCCAAAAACGGGATTAGCTCATGTGCTACAACTTTCCATCCATCCCCTGATGGGTTCAGGTGGTCTTTACCCCATTGACTAGTTGAACCTATATTCATCGCATAATATATCGAATTTATGAGACCTAAAATCTTTTCACCTAAAACTTCATCTGAAAGGATAGAGAATTCCTGTTCTAATGTATTCAGTTTAACTATATTGCGATGTTTCGTTTCTTTCTTGAACCGACAGATGAGCCAAAATTCAAGCTCTTGTGGATCTTGAAAATCGTTACTTGACCAACTTTGTAAGCTTATAGGGCTTAAGAGATTAAGATTCACTATCCTGTTTAGGGGAATACCGTTGGGTAATAAAAATGGCAGCAGATCATCAAAGTGGGTTTTCTTCTTAAGTACATACCAGTTCAAATCTTCTCCATGAAACTTAGCGTGATTTTGGAAACCCCTAATCCACTCAGGTACATCTAATTCATAAGAACTTACATTAGCTTGAAACCATATAGGATAACCGCCAACAAGACCAAGTTCAAGCATACAACTGAAAAGTAACGCTAAACATGTTTGACGATCATTCTCAATTGACACTGTATCTTCAGTTAGACTTTCCACAATGGTTGAGAAAAGAGTTTCAAAATTGTCTACAAAATCCTCTCTGAAAATAGAATCTCCGTTAGGATCACCAAAACAGCCTGGACGTTTAAACACGTCAACGAGCCATTCAGAATCAGTTGTGGAAAAACCAGCATTCTGTAGATGTTGCTGAATAACACGTATGTCATCTGCTGCAGAATTATCTGAAAAATCTATAAAGTTCACTGAATTCTTTCAACCTTATCTATGAAACGCTTCTTAGCATAACGAAAGAGGTTATAGGTTATATCCAAAGAAAATCTGAGCAATACCAGATTACCAATCCATAGGATTCCAAGATGCGGAAACATCAAGGACCGGGGCAGAGGCAGAATACCTCAAAGCGTCGAGATTGGATTTCTAACTATCTAAGCGGTATAGCATGGAATCTAAGAGATGTCAAGTGCTTTTTGAGTTTGAAAGGATTTTACATACCTTAAATACAATTTCGTTTGACTTTTCTGTCAATTTATGATAATATTATAGGGTAATTCAAACTTAATAGCGGGGCGTGGCGCAGCCCGGAAGCGCGCTTGAATGGGGTTCAAGAGGTCGCTGGTTCGAATCCAGTCGCCCCGATTCTTCGGGTGTTTATGCGGGTTTACACGCCGATGCCCGATTTTCTTTGTTAAAAACATCACAGAAGAGGCAATTACAGTCGTGGATAAATCGTCTATCAATATAGGTATCTTAGGATGGGGGACAGTCGGTACAGGTGTTTCCAAAATACTTGTTAATCAGAACGCTCTCATATCAAAAAATAGCGGTGTCCAACTATCTCTAAAAAAGGTAGTCAAAAGAACACTTCCCGCGTCACGTCATGGAATTAAATTACCTGACGACTTCTTAACAACTGAGCCAGCCGATGTTGTTGACAATCCAGAGATTGATATTGTCGTTGAGCTTATCGGCGGTATTGCCGATGCACAGTCGCTTATTAAACGTGCTATCTGTAATGGAAAGCACGTCGTGACAGCAAACAAAGCTCTTTTGGCTGAATATGGGGGTGAGTTATTTCAATTAGCACAGAAACATCAGGTCAGTCTCAAATTTGAGGCAAGCACTGCAGGTGGAATTCCTATCATTAAAACGCTGCAGGAGAGTTTCACTGCCAATCAAATCCAATCCATATATGGCATCGTTAACGGTACCTGTAACTACATGCTAACAGAAATGCATGAAGGTGGTGTTGATTTTGCTGGTGTGCTTGCGGATGCTCAGGAGAAAGGCTACGCTGAAGCTGATCCGACCCTTGATGTTGAAGGTATTGATGCAGCACAAAAACTCTCACTACTCATGGCACTCGCCTATGGTGTGAATATTCCGGTTGACCAATTCCACGTTGAAGGTATCACCGACATTTCACAACAAGAGATTCAATACTCGCATGAACTCGGTTATGTGATCAAATTATTGGTGATTGCAAAGTTGACAGATGACAATCGCATAGAAGCACGTGTGCATCCGACACTGCTACCTGATAGAAGTTTATTGGCAAATGTTAATGGTGCCTATAATGCTGTTTGTGTCATCGGTTCGGCTGTCGGTCCAACGCTCTTTTATGGACAAGGAGCAGGTGAAATGCCTACTGCAAGTGCTGTCGTTGCAGATATTATTGACGCTGCGAAATCTATACAATTGGGTATCAATTCACACATATCCCACGCATGGCTTGACAACGCACATTCGGAAATAACAGTTTGTTCTATTGATGACATTGACACGCGTTACTATCTACGTTTTGTTGTGATTGATAAACCGGGAGTATTGGCGAGTATCTGTAGTATATTGGGTAACTATGATATTAGTATCGCCTCAGTCGTTCAAAAAGAACCACATGATACCGGGACCGTCTCACTGATGCTATTAACGCATCATGCCCGTGAAAAAAACATGAAAAATGCACTAAAAAAGATACTCAAATTAGAAGTTGTTAAAGGTGGTGCAAAACTGATTAGAATTGAAGAAGAAGTAGCCCAACTATAAACACATTTTAGTTTCGGCAGAAAAAAATGAAAAACACGTTAGTTTTTGACGCAAGAAACATTGAAGACGGTGTTTTTAACAATCACGAAATAGAAGTTCACGCTTCACAGTTGGCGTTTAATATTGCGGAAATACAATTTATCAGTCCGGTGCAAGGGTATGTTCAATTACTACGTCACAGTGAGGATAGTATCTGCGTCAAGGCTGAAGTGTCTGCTGAGATTAAGATGCAGTGTCGTAGGTGCCTTGACCCTTTTAATATAGGTATTGCCGGATTGTTTGAAACACAGTTTACACCTGCTAACAATCCTGAAGATCTATTTTCTAAAGGATTTGAAGACGATGATCGGTACTACGACGGTGAAACATTTGACATATCCGAAGATACAAGACAAGCATTGGTAATACAGATACCGCTATGGCCCCTATGTTCAGAAGTATGTTCAGGTCTCTGTGTAGGCTGTGGCGTAAATCTGAATGATGAGCAGTGTACTTGTGTTGACAGAGAGGGTATTGAATCTGATATACAACGTATCAATTCACCTTTTGCCGAACTTCCGCAACTGCTTGCATCAGCAAAGTCGGGAACTGAACCTAAACAGAAAAATCGTAAGGAGATAACCTCAAAAAATGGCACATCCAAAACGTAAGACATCAAAGTCAAAAAAAAGGATGCGAAGAAGTCATCATGCACTTCGAAACCGTGACATTACAGATTGCTCATATTGTGGAGAAATGATGGTTTCGCATCGAGTCTGTACGCACTGTGGACACTATAAGGGGCATTCAGTTCGTAAAGAAACAGAACAGTTGTAGGTAAGCACCCGCATTAATATATTCGTTGATTGATCTTCTTATACACTAATTCTATAGTATTGATCTGTCATAATCGACTCAAAAAGGATACTTAGCATGGCTCGAAATGCAGCAATTACTGGCACGGGTGCATATCTACCTGAAAACGTATTGACTAATTTTGATCTTGAGAAAATGGTGGACACAAGCGACGAATGGATTCGGCAACGGACAGGTATCGTTGAGCGCAGAATCGCTGATGCTGATATTGCAACATCAGATCTAAGTGTGCATGCTTCGCGATTAGCAATAAAGAAAGCACAAATTGACCCGCTTGACATTGAGATGATTCTCGTTGCTACTGTTACACCCGATACATTTTTCCCATCAACCGCCTGTTATGTACAGAAAGGTATCGGAGCAAAGAATGCTTCTGCCATGGACATATCCGCAGCTTGTGCGGGGTTTCTGTATGGACTGGATTTAGCAAATGGCTTGATTATATCTGGACAGTATGATACTATTCTTGTTGTCGGTGGTGAAATTTTTAACAATATCGTCGATTGGAAAGATAGGAATACATGTGTGCTTTTCGGAGATGGCGCGGGTGCTGCTATTGTTCAAGTTACCGATGAACCAAAAGGTATCATCTCGTCTTACATCGGGTCGGATGGTGATTATGCCGATATTGACCTACTCGGTATCCCCGCAGGGGGTTCAAGGATGCCGGTCACAGCGGAAGCACTTGACCAGAACCTGAATAAAATTCAGATGAATGGCAGGGAAGTTTTCAAACTCGGTGTTCGTCTTATGCCAGAGGCAGCAGAATGTGCACTCAAGCAGGCAGATGTCAGCGTTGATGAAATTGATCTCCTGATACCGCATCAAGCCAATTTACGAATCATTGAAGCAGTAGGACAAAGACTCGGTGTACCGCGCGAGAAGGTATATGTTAACGTTGACAAATACGGCAATACATCAGCAGCTACAGTCATCATCGCCTTAGATGAGGCAATTCAACAAGGACGTGCAAAACCGGATGACCTTATACTGCTTGTGACTTTCGGGGCAGGTTTAACATGGGGTAGCACACTCTTAAGGCTATAGTCTCAGATAAGTTCTGTCCAGTTTGATTCTGTAGGTCGGGTAGAGGAACGAAACCCGACAAGCATTGATTGTGGATATCCTGTCGGGTTTCGTTCCTCTACCCGACCTACGAACAGCAAAACTATGACACAATGACAGAAATCGCCTTTATTTTTCCTGGACAAGGTTCACAACAAGTCGGTATGGGTTTAAAGTTGGCACAGAACTACGAAAAAGCCAGAGCCGTTTTTGATACAGCAGACACATTCTTATGCAGGCAATTAAGTCAACTCTGTTTTGAGGGACCGGAATCAGAATTAAAACAGACAGAAAATACACAACTTGCAATTCTTACATGTAGTGTTGCGACATTAAATGTGCTTACAGAATTGAGTATTTCTCCGAAGGTTGTTGCAGGACATAGTTTAGGAGAATATTCCGCATTGGTTGCATCAGGTGCCCTAGACTTCTCAGATGCATTGCAATTAGTAAGTGCCCGCGCACAGTTCATGGCGGAAGCAGGTGAAGAACAGAACGGTACAATGGCAGCAATCCTTGGCATGGAGATAGAGCAACTTCAGAGTATTTGTGAAAGGGTTCAAGGTGTAGTTAAAATTGCCAATTACAATTGTCCCGGTCAATTAGTGATTTCAGGTGAAATTGATGCTGTTAATAAAGTAGTTGCACTTGCAGCAGACAGAATCGGTGCAAGACGTTGTCGCCTTTTAGCAGTTAGTGGTGCATTTCATTCACCGCTGATGGAGTCGGCACAACAGAAGTTTCAAAATGTGATTAACGCTGTACCTTTTCATCAACCTAAAGTTGATATTGCCATGAATGTTACAGGGAAGTTGGCAACAGATACAGAACTTATGAAACACCTACTCTTTAAACAGATAACACAACCTATTCAGTGGGAAAAGTCACTACGTACTATACACGAAATTGGAATTAAGCATTTTGTTGAAGTTGGTCCGGGAAAGGTCTTGTCCGGTTTAGTAAAACGGACGTTACCTGAAAGTAGTACCTTTAACGTTGAAGATGTTGAGTCACTGTCTATCGTGACAGACGAATTTGCAAACGGTAAATAATCATGGATATGGTATCAGTCAAGTCTATATTTAAAGATGACATGCTGAGCGGGAAAACAGCAATTGTAACGGGTGCATCAAGGGGCATTGGTGCTGCGATTGCACATAGACTGTGTGAAGTTGGTGCGAATGTTACAGTCTGTTCCCGGTCAACAGAATCGGTATCCCAAATAGAGTCTGCCTTGAAGGAGAAAGGATACACAGTAAACGCTATGGCAGCAGATGTTTCTCAAAAGACAGATGTTGAAGCACTTATTGAGGAAACGATCATGCAATTTTCCCAAATAGATATTCTCGTGAACAATGCCGCGATTACACGGGATATGTTACTCATGCGGCTCAAAGATGAAGATTGGGATGCTGTGCTACAAACAAACCTTACAGGAGCAATGTATTGCACCCGTGGCGTTCTGCGACCCATGATACGGCAGAAAAGTGGTCGTATAATAAATATATCATCAGTCGTCGGTCTGATAGGAAATATAGGACAAGCCAGTTATGCCGCAGCAAAAGCGGGAATAATCGGACTGACAAAGACAATTGCAAAAGAGGTCGGGACAAGAGGGATAACTGTAAACGCTATCGCTCCCGGATTTATAACAACCGACATGACAGCAAAAATTCCAGAAGATTTACAAAATAAAATACTTGAACTTATTCCATTACAGAACTTCGGCATCCCAGAAGATATAGCGGATGCAGTCTGCTTTTTAGCATCGGATGCCGCACGTTATATCACCGGTCAAACTATTCAAGTTGATGGTGGTATGGCGATGTAACTTCAGTTATCATATTTCTACCAATAGGTAGTAAATTGATTTTTATGCTAACCTATTTGCCTTAGGACATAGGTTGATTACATATTGCTCTACTGATTAACCTTGATTTTTTAATGCAGAAGCGGACAGCATCAAACGTCTTAGAATTCTGATCATCCGCTCGTATCATAGGAGATAAAAAGATATGGCTACAAATGAAGAACGACTTATAGAAATCATCTCACATCAACTCGGTATTGACACAGATAACGTAACACCCGATGCTTCATTTATGGAAGACTTAGGGGCGGATTCACTTGATACCGTAGAATTGGTCATGGCACTTGAAGAAGAATTTGATCTTGAAATTCCTGACAGTGATGCTGAGAAGATTCAGACAGTACAAGATGCTCTTGATTACCTTGATGAGCATGTATAGATTCTCACATTCCTAAAAACCGTTGAGGGCATGTAGCCTAAACTGCAAGTCCTCTTCACTTACTTTAGAAAAGGATCGGTCTCGTGGAGCGTGTAGTTATTACAGGAATCGGCGTTATCAATGCAATCGGCAATACGAAAGAAGAATATTGGGATGCGCTTGCTATCAGTAAAAACGGCATCGGATATTTAACGTCCTTTGATGCAAGTGATTTTCGCACGCAGATTGCTGCTGAGGTAAAAGACTTTCAAGCAGAGAAATATCTGGATAGGAAGGCAGCATCGCGTTTACCGCTTTTTATTCAATTTGCACTTGCTGCCGCTATGATGGCACACGAGGATTCTGGATTGGATCTGTCTAGTGTTGATCCGTACCGGGCAGGGGTTCAAATCGGTTCTGGTGTCGGCGGTATCGGTGTGCTTGAGGACAACGCAGCGATCCTTATTGAAAAAGGTCCCAAACGCGTTAGTCCATTTCTCGTGCCATATATGATCATCAATATGGCATCGGGACAAGTTTCCATCCAGTTTAACCTAAAAGGTCCCAATTCCTCTGCTGTTACAGCGTGTGCAACTGCTAATCATTCCATCGGAGAATCACTACGTTTGATCCAGCGCGGGTACGCAGATGTGATGTTTACGGGTGGAACAGAATCAGCTATTACACCTTTGGCTTTTGGCGGGTTCTGTTCAATGCGTGCAATGTCCGAACGCAACGATGAACCTGAAAAAGCCTCTCGTCCATTCAACAAAGATAGGGACGGATTTGTCATGGGTGAAGGTGCGGGAATTCTCATCCTAGAATCACTTTCACAGGCAAAAAAACGTGGTGCTTATATCTATGCTGAGATAGTCGGCTTTGGCATGACTTCTGATGCTCATGATATGGTTGCTCCACCAAGTGACGGCGAAGGTGCAGCAAAAGCGATGGAATTCGCACTCAACGACGCAAAACTCTCCATAGATGAAGTTGACTATATCAACGCACACGGCACCTCAACACCACATGGCGATGTTGCTGAAACCAACGCGATTAAATCACTGTTTGGTGAACGTGCCTACAAAATTCCGGTTAGTTCTACAAAATCTATGGTTGGACATCTACTCGGTGCTGCTGGTGCTGTGGAACTCATCGGTTGCATAGGCGGAATGGAAAAAGGTTTTCTACCGCCAACAATAAACTACGAAGTGCCAGATGAAGATTGTGATTTGGACTACGTTCCAAATGAGAGTCGTGATGCAAAAATCGATGTTGCACTTTCAAACGCATTCGGTTTTGGTGGACACAACACCTCTATCGCTATCCGAAAATTCTCCGAGTAATATTCTATTCTAACGACTCAAACGCTGTGCATTTAGCATACATCGGTTTCGGCAGCAACATTGGCGATAGGTTTTCGTTCATCCATAGTGCAATCACTGCTCTATCGGAAATAGAAGGGATCACATTACAAAAGATCTCCTCCCTATACGAAACTGCCCCTGTCGGAAATGAAGCACAAGATCATTTCCTGAACGGTGTTGTCTCAATTAGAACCCCTCATTCTCCTCATACATTGCTCTCTATGCTGAAGCAAATCGAGATTAACGTTGGCAAAGAACACCGTATCCGTTGGGGACCGAGAGAAATCGACATGGATATTCTAATCTATGACGATTTATGTGTGGAAACCCCGAATCTGACTATCCCTCATCCAGAGATGCACCTGCGTCGTTTCGTGCTTGTGCCGTTAGCAGAAATCGCACCTGACCTTGTGCATCCTATCTTTAATGAAACGATCCAGACACTGCTTGCACATCTTGAAGATGATAAGTCTGTTGTAAAAGCAGAAGGTTTACCTATAACCTTGTAAATAGGAAATATTGATATTAAATTGATCTATCGTCAAACTCAGATCCGTCTAAACCACAGATTGCTAAATATTATTCAAGGTTACCAGCGGGACACTCTTTGCTGGAACAAAAATACCGCTACAAAAGTGGTTTTTAGCGATCTCATTGATGGCAAACGCAAAGAAAGGTATCTCATCTTGTCAGTTGGCGAGAGATTTAGGATTGAAACAAAAGGCTGCTTGGTCTATAATGATGAAGATACGAACTGAAATGGCAAAGAAGTCTTCTCTTTTGTCGGGAATCGTTGAAGCTGATGAAACTTATGTCGGTGGTAGAGACAAGAAAGACTATGACCGAACAGTAGATGAACCTCGCAAGCGTGGTCGCGGAACAATGAAAGACGCTGTTATCGGTGCAGTTTCAAGAACTGGACATGTAATTGCTCAATTGATACCTGATATCACTGGAGAAACGATTGCTAACTTCATTCGTGATAACGTAGATACAGAGAATTCCAAACTCTATACCGACCAGTTTACAGGATACAACACCATCGGTAAGGAGATGGAACACGAGACGTTGAACCGAAGTAAGAAGTGGGAGAAAGGTGGCATGCATACCAATACGATTGAAGGATTCTGGTCTTTCATCAAGCGTGCATGGTATGGAACACACCACCACTACTCAACAAGATACACGCCACTGTATCTCGCAGAGGCGTGCTACAAGTATAACTATAGGAACATTGACATTTTCAATAAGTTTGTCAATGATAGTATAAGATGAATATCCCAAAACGACTAAATCCGTAAAAATAAACACTAATAGGTGTTATCATCCCAAAAGACTTTGAAGGTTCGTAGTAGAATCTTGAAATCATTCCAGAGAGTCAAGTTATCAATATACTCTAAATCAATAGGAATACCTTCACGAATCGTCCCCCGTCTACGCGGACTTAACTGCCACAATCCGGTCATGCCAGGTCTCACAAGATGACGTTGGTTTTCCCATTCCTCATATTCTTCAGCAAGAAATGGCATTTCTGGACGAGGTCCGACAAGACTCATTTCACCTTTAATAACGTTAAATAACTGTGGTAATTCATCCAAACTCGTCTTTCGTATCCATTTTCCTATTGAAGTAATACGTACATCATCAGTTGAATCAGGTTTCTCTGAATAAGACGGCGTATCAATATGAAGACTCCTGAACTTATGGATGACAAAGAGTCTATTGTTTATGCCGACTCGTTTGTGGGAGAAAAGCACAGGTCCGCGTGAAGAGAGTTTTATCAATACGGCTATAATTAGCATTAAGGGTGAAAATATCAAGATTAAAAGCAGTGATGCAACAAAATCCAATAGATATTTTCCACTCTTCACATAAAAGGAGTTAAGACTAACAACTGAATTCTGTTCCGCTGGTTGGTTCATATATGAAAGGTCAGGTTTTGTAATGCAATATTTGGCAGACATATTGCTTTCTTCCTAAATTGTATTCCTAACTGTAATGTCAGTTTGATTAATCATTTCGGATGCGCTCACTCATGCCATTTCGTATCCGAAAAACGTGAATTGTGTCACAAACTTTCAGTTTGTGACACATCTTCGCAAACTGGAAAGTTTGCGCTACATTTATCAAACTTACGTTAACTTTAACTTATGTCATTTTTTCTGCAATTCATTGAATACATCAATGTACTGTTCGGCGATGTGGTCCCAATTAAAACGTTTATGTATCTGTTCCGTTGCACGTTGACGAAAATCTTCAACTTGTTCCAGATTCTGTTCTAAAAACTCAATCTGAGTTTTTAGGGATTCGGCATTTTTGTCAAAAAGCACACCGTATTTTCCACCTTCCAAGACTTCGTAGTTGAACGGTGTGTTGAGGGCCAGGATGCAGTTAGAAAATCCTAAAGCTTTCAGAATCGATGGGTTGATTCCTCCAAACTGATGTCCATGAATATAAGCAAAACAGTGGTGATGAAGTTCTTTGATATGCTCAGAACTGTCAATATGTCCGAGAAAAAGCACATTTTCATTTGCCATACTTTTCAATTTATCCAAGAACGCATTCTCCATTTTATTTCCTCTATAGTCTGCACCACCAGCAATAGCAAGTTTCTTCTCACTATTAGACGTTACAAAAGCTTCCATAATCAGGTCTGCATTATTGTCAGGTACAAGACGACTTGCAATCAGATAATAGTCTCTGGACTTTAGACCGTACCCCTCAAGAACTTCAGGATGTTCAGAGGGTTCAATATTCGCACCGTAAGCGATATAGGTTGTTTCTGCACCTAATTCTTCAAGGTAGAGCCGTTTCATTTCTTCAGCATCGGTGATCACCAGAGGAAATGCTGAAGTTGCCATCTTTGATGCCCATTTGAAATAGACCGCACCTATACCTTTCCATTTCGGTCTTAACCACTCCATTCCATCAACATTGATAACCGCCTTCTTTCCAGTCATTCTGAAGAACCAACCGAATGGACCGTTGCCAGCGTTCCAGACAAAAACGATATCGGATGGAGAGAAGGACGCATGGATAGACGCAAAGAAACTATGACTAAGCGTGCTAAATATCTTATGTTCAATACTCGGTAGGTAGATGAGTTTTATTCCCTTCCATTCTGAAGGTCTTTCTTTGAAAAACCCCTTTCTACAGTAGACGATCACTTCATGTCCATCTTCAACCCAACGCGGCGCAAGCTCACCCATCACTGTCTCAGAACCGCTATATGTAGCAGGAAGGCCTCGGATACCTAACACTCTAATTTTCATGGATAATCCTCTATTTTGGAAACACGCATTAGATACATAAAAAACAAGAAATATTCATTTAAAGCTGCATTGTAAGCAAGTTTGAATATTAAATATGCAGGTGGCACGTTGATGGCGGGCGGGGTCATTATATATAATTGACCGCCCCTACGGGTTCGGTGCCTGCAGAATTATCGGAAAATTGATAATTCATTATTTAATATTGATTATTGAAAATCGGCTAAAAACGATAGAGTGCCTTTGCTTCAATCTCATTTCCTGATTCATTCATATCTGCTATATTATCAACATTTCTTCGCCAGATGCGGGACCATTCTCCATAGATTGAATACCGACCCATATCAACCCAATTAAATCCCAACCTTAAACGGTGTTCACTCTCAGTAATACCAGAAAGTGGCATCCATAGATCATCAGCAGGTGCATCGGGGGGATGGTTTAACATTACGTCTCCTTCCCCATGCCTTTCAAGTTCATATCCGAAAACAGTTTCAAGTTTATCGGTAAAACGTCTACGAAACATTATCCAAAGATTGTCTGCATCAGTACCGATATGATGTCCAATGACTGAACTGAAGTGTCTGAAGACATTGTACGGATTAACATGTGTGTATGCGTATTGGTTAACAAAAGCGTATTCTACATGGAAATCAGTATCTTGTATGCCGAAAGGATCAGTAAGATAGATGCCACCAAGCAATCCAAATTTCGTATCCCAATGCTTAAAACTGGCAGCAGGATTTCCATCATCAACCATCAACTCTCCATATATCTCAAGGTTGTTAAAGGGTCTAAGTCGTAGGTCAACACTTGCAAATACATTGTCACCGCTACCAGGTGTTCGACTGTCTGCCCGTGATATTGTCTGTTCACTTATGAGATAAATGTTTACAGGATTTAGATAACCTGGTTCAAAACGATTTCCATAAACGACTACCTCAGAAATACCAAAGCCGAATCTATCCCAGAAATATCCTTCTGCACGATGTCCTGAGATATACTTCTCATTGATGTCAACTGACATGTCTTCCAATACAGCCGTAAAACCGGTGAAAGTTACTGTCTTGAAAGTCGACTGAATCTTCAGCATGTCAAAGGAGATTGGGTTTTGCGAAACCAATAGCCCCCCATTGTAACCGGGTCCCCACTGAATGTTATCCTGTCCAACCAATAATTCAGCCCAACCCGTATTGAACTTCATATAAGCATTAACAGCGGTCCTATTCTTTAACTCTCCCTCCAATTGTCTATATTTTGATTCATCTTGATAGACATCCTCGAATATGTCACCGTATAGGAATCTATATGCCATATCAGTTGTAAAAGCGAAACTATCCTTATACTGTCCATATAAGTGAGGATAGAACGTTGTGACATGCATGTTTCCCTCATCGGCAGGTATATCCGATACATTGTCAACTAAACGTGTGATTTCTCGCTGTGCAGCACGTAAATCAAATGAGAATCGATACGTAGATTCGTCTGTCAACGACATCAGGTGAAGTCTGCGTTTAGGCGGAGTCTCAGTTTCAACTTCACTGTAGAATGCTAACAGTTGATCTAACCGTTTTTGGTCGATGTCGCTCAATACAATCTGGTTGTTTTCAAGTTTTTCAGATGCTTCTAAGAGAATAGATGCAACCTGTTTACGTGTAAAGGGTAGAGAACCGCGCGGGACACCAGAAACAACACGTTTATTAAGTAAACGATGGATAAAGCGGTAGGTTTCACGGTTGAAGTCGGATAAATCAGGATTTAAGGGAACGTTTATAAGAGAAGCCGCTTCAGCAGTTGAAATAGACCAGATATGCACAAATATGCTAAATATAAGAACAATACGTAAAATCATCTGTTTCTGCCTCCGAAAAAAGTAGTTCATCTCAATTCTATTTCACGATTGTCATGCGTCGGACTGCTCTTGCTTTACCCGTGTTGAGACAATAAAAATAAACGCCACTTGCAACAAGTTCACCAGCAGAATTACGTCCATCCCAATATGCTGCCATTTCTTTGTTCCGATAGTTACCGGCAGTTTGAAAACCCATCTTAAGATGTCGAATGAATTCACCTTGTAAGTTATAGATGTGAATACTGACATCAGCGTCATGGTCTAAGTCATACGGCATCCAAGTTTCAGGATTAAATGGATTTGGATAATTGGGTAAAAGTTTCGTTTCATTTGGAACAACTGAATTCATCAACATCTGTAAATTTTTAATGCCTTTTTGATAAATGGGAGAAGAATTATTGATTTTACGCGCATTACTGATCCATTTTGCGACTTGGTTTATGTCATGATCCGCTATGGACATAGACCTCGGAGCCACTTTATTAGATGATTCACCTAAATGTGCGGCAACGATCAGCAAATCTATGATATTTACGTTACCATCTCCATTAACATCAACTTTAGGGTTGTCAGGAGATTCTATTCCAAAATTGTTAGAGACTAATAAAAGATCTTCAACATCAACTAATCCATCATTGTTAATATCCCAAGACAAAGTCTGTTGTGTGTTTGATTGTTGTAGTACAACTGGTAAAGATCCTTGCCATCCTTCTCTAAGACGCTCTTTAAGGGATGCAACGATTTCAGCATTTTCGGGTAAATTTGCCAAATTATTGTTCTCAGCAGGATCAACATAGTGATCATACAAACTTCTACCCAAGACTTGACTGCCAATTATTGTTTCTGTGTAACGATACTGTCTTGTGTGAATAGAATAAGCAATATCAGCCTGGCTAAAGGCTGCAGTTTTCCATGTGTCTGTTTGCTTTTCAATGACCGGTCCCATACTTATTCCTTCCAGTCCATCGGGGATAGGGAGTTGGCAAAGATCACATAGAGTTGGAAAAATATCAACGAGTTCAACAATTGCTTCTGTTTTCACACCAACATGAAACTGTCTTGGGTAACTTATAATCAAAGGTGAACGGACTGAGACTTCAAAAGGAGTTCTCTTTCCAAACGTTCCGTGCTCTCCAAGATGAAAACCGTGGTCTGAAACAAAAACAATGACTGTTTTGTCGGTGAGTTCAAGTTCATCTAGTTGATCTAAAACGCATCCAACCTGCGCGTCCATATAACTTGTTGCTGCAGCATATCCACGAATCAATTCAAAGGTTTTCTCTTCAGAGAGATTTCCGCCTTCTGAAGGCATATCCGAATACACAACTATCTCATGCAGAGGATGGATAAATACATCAGAGACATTCTCAATAATGGGGGAGTCATATAGATCGTAATATCTTGTTGGAACATTGAAAGGTAAATGGGGTTTGTAGAAACCCACAGAAAGGAAGAATTGTATATCACGTACTTCCTCTAATACATCCATCGTTTGCTTTGCAACCCTACCATCCCTTAACTCATCGTCAGAAACATTTAACGAATTCCAAGATGAATCATCCTGAAACGTGTTCCTATTGGGTTTCCACTCTGGAACACTCCAAGAGAGGTTATCAACAAAAGAACCGTGTAAGATTTTGCCTATTGAACGCGTATGATAGCCGCATGTTAAAAAATATTGTGGAAGTGTTACAACATGCGGCACTGTGGTACGATAGTGCGTATATAGATCCCGAACACCAATCGTCTCAGGGCGTAACCCTGTCAATATGGATGCACGTGATGGATTGCATACTGGAAATTGGCAATACGCTCGATTAAATATGGTTCCCCTTTGTGCAAGTTTATCAATGTTAGGTGTATGCATTTTTGTGTGCCCATAACACCCAAGCAGAGGCCGTAAATCATCAACTATGATAAATAGGACATTATATTTCCCCTGAGCTCTTGCAGAAAGATTAGGTAAAAGTGCGGTTGTAAAAGCTGCAACACCTACGTTCAAACTTGTTGAAATAAAATTACGCCGGGTAAACACTTGAGAAGTAGTATCCTGTTTAGTATCGCCCTTCATTTGTTATATTCCTACTTTCGTATTGTCATTTTGCGCGTAACTGTTTTGTGCTCTGTATTAAGACTATAAAAATAGACTCCATTTGCAACGCGTTCCCCAGAAGAATTAATACCATCCCAGTATGCTGCTTGCTCCTTAGTCCGATAGGCACCAGCATTCTGAAATCCTATAGTTAGATTTCTAATGACCTGTCCCATTACATTATAAATATAAATGTCAACATCTGTATCTTGTGCCAAGTCATAAGGGATCCATGTTTCAGGATTAAAAGGATTTGGATAATTCTGATAGAGTTTTGTGTTTTCGGTTATACCTGAATTGAGTAAAGATTCTAAACTTGTCACGCCTTCTTCAAATAGATCAGATCCATCGTTTCTGTTATACGCTTCTGTGATCCATTCTAAAATACTATCAACATGTTCCTGAGAAAGGTCAGTGAACGCTGGTGCTGAAGGTAGGCAAGATTCACCGAAATGTGTTGCCACTAACAGAAGATCAATGATATTTATACTACCGTCCCTGTTTACATCAACTTTTGTATAGTCCGAGCTAACACTTCCGAAGTTATTTGAGATAATATGAAGATCTTGAATGTCAACAATTCCATCATCGTTTATATCCCAAGGAAGTGTATTCGGGACAGGTATATGTTCCTGATGATTAGACAATTCTTCTTTCCAACCTGCATGTAAACGTCGACTTAGTTCATCTACGAGCCGAACATTCTCTGGTAGATCTACAACGTTAATTGTTTCATGTGGATCAATCTGATAGTCATATAGTTCACGACCAAATAATCCATTTCTACCCCATTCGGTATATCGATATCTGCTGGTACGAATTGAAATGGACTTTGCCCCTGTACGGGTTAAATGACTAAATGCAGCATTTTTGACAGGTTGTGTTGGATCATTTATTACTGGCATCAGGCTGACACCTTCTAACGACGTTGGTATTGGGATATCACAGACATCACATAAAGTCGGAAATATATCAACAAGTTCAACCAATACATCTGTTTGACATGGTTGTTGTCCCGGCACACTAATAAGTAAAGGTGAACGAACTGCAATTTCATATAGCATGTTTTTTCTCCAGGTACCATGTTCGCCGAGATGGAATCCGTGGTCACCACAGATTACGACTACAGTATTATCTGTCAGATCTAAATCATTTAATTGTTGTAATACGCGCCCCACTTGTGCATCCATATAACTGCTACAGGCTGCATAAGCACGAATTAACTCCAAGGTTTTTTCATCAGAAATTGGTCTATCGTTTGGGATATCTGTAAATGCTTGTTGAAATGGATATAAGTTTGAATGAGCTTTAGGCGGTGAATTAGTTGGATAACTTGTTGTAAACGGTAATTTAAAGGGATTAGGATCATATATATCGTAGTATTTCTGTGGTGCATAAAACGGCACATGGGGTTTATCAAAACCAACAACTAAGAAAAACTGTTGATCTTTCATTTCAGATAATAACCCACTTGTCTTCCTTGCTGTTTCTCCATCGCTTAATTCGTCATCTGAAACATTGAGTGATAGCCAAGATGGGCCACCTCGAAATCCTCCTGAGTAGTGTTTTACCTTGCCAACAGTTTGGGCTATAAAATCGTGTTTCATAAAATGCTGCATCATATCATTAGCATTCGGCACAGTCTGGCTGTAGTCTAATTGATTGTTATAAACACTAGTAGTCTCTGGACGTAATCCAGTCAGTATAGATGCACGGGAAGGATTGCAAAGGGGATATTGACAATAGGCACGATTAAAAAGTGTACCTCTCCTTGCAAAACTGTCAATGTAAGGTGTGTGCATCTCATTGATACCGTAACAACCCAGCATCGGGCGCAAATCATCTATAATCATGAACAAAACATTATATTTTCCTATCTCTTTTGCACTTAATCGCGGAAATAATCCAGTTGAGAAGATTGCAGCACCAGTCTTAATAGTTGAAGATAGAAATTTACGACGCGTATAAGAACCTGTTTCAACTTTGCTGTTCATATTATTTTACATCTATTCGGATGGGAATGTTAGAAGCTTTTCTGCTTTCATAGCCTATATGTTATGTATCAAATTCACTTAAAAGGACATTCTTCTATTTTGCAATTACCATCTTACGAGTTGCCTTGAATTGATTTAACATTCCGTTTACTCTTGTATATTGGGCAGTTATAGTGTAAAAATATATTCCTGTTGACACTTGTTCACCGAGAGAATTCTTACCATCCCAATAAACTGCCTGTGATTTTGTACGATAAATTCCAGAGGACCTATAGCCAATGTTCAACTTTCGAACGGTCTCCCCATTTATATTGTAAATGTGAATTAAAACATGTGCATCATCATGCAAATCATAGGGTATCCATGTCTCGGGGTTAAATGGGTTAGGATAATTTGGCAATAGTTCAGTCATCTTTGGATGTGCTGAATTTAATAGAGTTTCTAATTTTATAACACCATCCTGTACTATTTTGGTTTTGGATGTATTATCTAATTTCTGCGCATCAATTAACCATTTTTCAACTTGCTCAATGTAGGAAATGTGAAGGGTAACTGTAATTGGTGAAGACACTTTTGTGGTTTCACCTAAATGTGCTGCAATTAACAATAGATCTATTATATTCACAATTCCATCTTTATTCACATCCAACATTGGATTAACTATATTTTCTGAACCAAAATTGTTTGATACTAAAAGTAAGTCTTGCGTATCGACAATCCCATCACCATTTACATCCCCTATAAGTGTTGTCGGTTTGAAATCACCTAGTGCCCCTTCAGGTAATGCAGATTTCCAACCAGCTTGCAGCCTTTTACTCAGTTGTTCAACAAGATCTTTATTTTCGGTTTGCAGTGCAATATTAACTGTTTCATTAGGATCATTGTAATAATCATATAACTCAACTCCACGTTCACCGTTCTTACCCCATTCAGTATATCGGTGTTGATCAGTACGCATGGTGTATCCATCTACAGAACCAGCAATGCGAAGAGTCCGTCTAAGTTGAGAAAAAACTGCTGTTTTCCAAGGAAGGATGGGATCTACTATTAATGGTGTCATACTAATTCCCTCTACTTCTTCTGGAATCGGTAATTGACATATATTACATAATGTAGGATAAATGTCAATTAGCTCTACTAACGAATCAGTTGATCTATCAGGAAAACTTTGTCCTGGTATACTGACAATCAACGGGGAACGTACAGCAACTTCAAAGAGAGTGTTTTTGCGCCATATACCGTGTTCACCGAGATGAAAACCGTGGTCACCCCAGAAAACTATGACCGTCTTTTCAGTGAGATTGAGCATATCCATTTGATCAAGTATACGTCCTATTTGTGCATCTATATAGCTTATATTTGCAGCATACGCACGGATCATCTCCAAAGTTTTCTCATCAGATAACGGAGGGGCAGTGGAGATATCTTCAAAAGCATGTAATGTTTTTGGGTTGGATGCAATTTGTGGTGTGTCAATTGGTAGTCTTGAATCTGTAGGTAAATCAAAATCTTGTAAGTTGTATAAATCAAAATACTGACTTGGTGCATAGAACGGTAAATGTGGTTTATTGAATCCAACTGCAAGAAAAAAACTGAGATTCCTTATTTCTGCTAATACGTCAACTGTAGTTTTTGCAATTCTCCCATCTTGCAGATCGTCATCATGAACATCAAGAGCGTTCCATGAAGGTGAAGTTCCTTTATCAATACCTTTCCAACGTTCTCTCCATATTGGCACACTCCATGACTGTTCGTCTTCCCATGCAGCACTGCCATGTGCAACTTTCCCTATTGAATGGGTGTGATACCCATGGATTCTAAAATGGTGTGGAAGTGATATAGCAGTAGGAACAGTTCGAAGAAAATCGTCTGTATTATTATGTACGCCTATTGAATTTGGTCGCAATCCGGTTAGTACAGATGCCCTTGAAGGATTGCATACAGGAAATTGACAGTATGCACGATTGAAGAGAGTGCCACGCTGTGCTATCCTATCAATGTTAGGAGTATGCATATTTGAGTGTCCATAACAACCTAATAAAGGCCGCAGATCATCAACGGCAATAAACAGCACATTATAACGATTTCCAGCATGGGCGCGGAATTGTGGCAAAAGTCCTGTTGTAAAAGCCGCTGCACCAGCCTTCAAACTAGTAGAAATGAAATCTCGACGAGTGCAACTGTCCGAAAATGATTTATGATTTCTATCTTGTTCCATCTGTTCTCCTGTTATTTCTTCAGAACCATCTGCCGTGTTGCTTTCAATCTAACGGTCTGTATAGTATAAAAATAGACACCACTTGCCACAGATTCTCCGTAGGAATTTCGTCCATCCCAATATGCTGCTCGATTTTGGGTACGATATGAACCTTTCAATTGATATCCAAGGGATAGTTGACGAATTAACAATCCTTTTGAGTTATGGATTTGGATTAAAACTTCTGTATCCTCAACTAAATCGAAAGGTAACCATGTTTCAGGGTTAAATGGATTTGGGTAGTTAGGTAAGAGTCTTGTATTTGTCTGAATGTCATTATTGAGTAAGGAATCTAAGGCACGAATTCCACGTTGAATTATTTCTGAATCCATACCAACATTATATGCTTCTATTAACCATTCATCAATGAGTTGGCTATATCTCATATAATATGAACTTGATTTCGTGGGGGCAGCATTGTTACTATGATCACTAAAATTGGCTGCAACAATGAGCAGATCTATGATGTTTACCCTACCGTCGCGATTAATATCAACTTTTGGGTTTGAAAGGCGTTCAGTTCGGAAGTTATCAGATACGACTATCAAATCTTGCATATCAACTACACCATCTTCGTTTACATCATAGGGTGAATACTGGTGAACACCATTTTGATACAGTGTAGGGAATGCTGCTTGCCAGCCAGCTCGAAGACGTTGACTAAGTTGGGAAACAAGTTCAACATTTTCTGGCAAATGTGCTATATTTACGTTTTCATCTTCATCAACATAATGATCATATAATTCTATTCCAGATAACCCATTTACACCAGATTCTGAATATCGATACTGTTCTGTTCTTATGGAATGTGTTCCATATTCCTTTCCAATTTTGCTAAATGCTGCGGTTTTCCACTGAATAGAAGGTTGTCTAATCACTGGGAGCATACTCATGCCTTCTAATTCAGATGGAATTATGAGTTCACAAGCATCACACAAAGTAGGAAAAATATCAATGAGTTCTACTATAGCATCGGTCTGATGTCCTCTATTTGTCTGATTAGGAATATTGACAATTAGTGGACTATGTAGAGCAACTTCAAACACTGTTCTTTTTCCAAATATGCCATGTTCCCCAAGATGGTACCCATGGTCACCACAAAACATAATTACAGTATTATCTGTTAAGTTGAGCTCATCAAGATAATCTACAATTAATCCAACTTGTGCATCCATATAACTTATAGTCGCCGAATAAGCTCGGATCAATTCCGCTAATTTCCCCTTTGAAAGTGGGAGAGTTCCTGATGGAATATCTGAATATGATCTTATCTCTCTCGCTTCAGGTAGATTTATATCAGACAAGTTTTCTATGTTAGGTAGATCATAATAGTCAAAATATTTTGAAGGCGCATAAAATGGTAAATGTGGTCTGATAAAACCAACAGTCAGAAAAAACTTAGAATCCCTTACATCATTCAGAACCTTCATCGTTTGTTGAGCTACTTGACCATCTTCTAATTCATCGTCATCAACATCAAATGCCTGCCAAGATGGAACACCTTGGAAAGGTCTCCATTTTGGATGCCAAATTGGAGCACTCCAAGAAAGGTTGTCATCCCAAGCAAATCTTCCGTGTGCAACTTTACCAATTGAAATTGAGTTATAACCGGAGTTTTTAAAGTGTTGTGGGAGTGAAACTACATCAGGTAATGCCACACGGAAATCTGTAGTATTATCTTGCACACCGTTGGTTTCTGGACGTAGACCTGTCAGTATTGAAGCCCGTGAAGGATTACAGACTGGATATTGACAATAGGCACGTTTAAACAGAGTTCCTCTTGCAGCAAGTCTATCAATGTTAGGCGTATGCATTTCCGAATGACCATAACACCCAAGCTGAGGACGCAAATCATCCACCATGATAAACAGAACATTATACCGGCCTTCTGCAGCACCATTGAGAGTTGGTAAAAGACTTGTTGTAAAAGCAGCTGCCCCTGCTTTCAAGCTTGTAGATATAAAATCTCGTCTTGTAAGAGTATCTTTTTTAGAGGATTCTTCAGGAATGTTTGAATTTTTAACCATACTTAAAATTGCCCCAACAGAATAATCCTGCTTTCATACAAATAAAGATTTATGCAACTATTAATCTCTAATTATTAACTATTATACTCTAATTTCGACATCGTGTCATGAAAAATAGGTTCAACCTTAGGATGTAAATCAAATCGATCTCTTGCAGGCAACGGATGTAGCGTATGATGTGCGTAATCAATAAAAGTCTTGTCATGATCTAACGCACAGAAGTCACACAGTGATAACAGTACTTCAATTGGCTTTGAAGTCAATTCCTCAAAGCGAATTGTGTATATACAATCGCGTAAGTTTTGCACTACATTCAATCCTTCATGCATCGTTACTATCCATTCAACGGATGCTCTATCAAGGTGTCGATCAAAACGTCCAATCTCTTCTGCAAATTCTGCCAATTTTTCATCTGTGGCAACAAGTTGATCTACTATGAGTTTCCATTTACGATCCGCAACGCCCCACCAATCGTGAATCTTGCCATTGACCTGAACACCGAATCGTTCGGACCATGATGCAATAGAACGGCATGTATCCCATCCGTTTCTGACTAATAGTATAAACCGGGCATCTGGAAATAGTGTTCGCACAAAATCAACTCTGAATATTAACTCAGGATACTTGTCAACAACTCTATATGTAGAAGTTTTTGATAAATAGGCACCAAATAACCTTTCTGCATGATAGCACATCTTCTCCGTTGCATCTTCAGTAGTTAACCGGTACACACCGTCCACGTCACTATAACTACCGATAACGTCTTCTGTTGGATGAATGAGATGCCATATCGCTTTCGGTTCATTCAGAAAACCGACATCTCTATGCATTGATAGCACAAGACCAAGAATCGTTGTCCCGCTTCGTCCTATACCTAAAATAAATATAGGCTTTTCTATGGGTTTAAATTGTTTTTTGCTCTTTAGCTGACGTTTTAGAAAAGAAAAAACGAATGGGTTAATCCAACGTCCTTTTGTTGTTGCTGGATGTCCTTCAAAGAGTGCATAACTCATGAGTCTGGTCAATGCTTTTTTAGGTCGCGTTCTGATGTATCTGGAATTGAGTTGAGCTATCATGGGAATAATGCGACTTGTACATTTACATTACAGTCGGCGTTTCAGTGTTTCTCTTAGGTTCCTTATCCTATCAAGATTAAAGAGGATCGCAAATAGTATTTTTAACGGAAATGAAAGAAGACTCAGCATCAATTTTAAAAAATTAGGACGAATAAAAATAGGTGTATAGTTGTGCTTCTTCATAAGCTCAGCGTTGAGTTTCTGGTTTAGAAATACTTCAGAAGCACTGAGAATATTTAACTGGATGTTTTCACTATCCCCCAGTACAGACCACTGTCCTGCGCGGCTCGGGTTGATACCGGTTTCTGTTGGCTTGTCAACATCAACAGAAGAACCTACTTGGGGAACATCAAGCATCGTAGGTGAAAAATTAATTTTGACAAACTCACAAACCTCTTCTATAGTACTAACAGGATCAGATAGTAATTTTTCAAAGTATACATTTTTAACATTTTCGTTGTCGGAGAATTTATCTGCAGCTGTAACCGCCGTATGCCAAATCCGACTTATCGTTATCGGATGATAGTTAATCCAATCCCGTACAGTTTCTTTGAATGGTAAATCTGTTCCCCCCAAAAACCTCCGTTTCCATTTCCTCTTTTGCGATTGTAGCACGTCTCGCGGATCACGAATCATATTTACTATCTTAGCCTGTGGATACTGTTTTAGTATTTCATCAATATAAAACACATTTCGTGGTGTTTGATCACACGGAATAGATTTACCATTTCTTGAAATCTCGTAACTAAGAAAAGCAGAAAAGAGTTCGGCTGGATGAAATTGTGTATCCGACAATCCTTGACAGAATGCTCGTGCTTCTTTAAGATAACTGCTATATTCTCCATGCGTACGATAACCTTCTCTTTGAATACATAGCAGTTTTGCAAATAATTCCGATGCGAGATCTGTATCTAATACTATTTTCGAGGCAGGTGACCACAACTGACCATAAAAATGAAGTTCACCAAATGTAAATACATCGTCGTGATTGCCTAATATCCGTCCCATCAATGTTGTACCGCTACGACTATTCCCGACTACAAATAGCATTTTATCCAGTTTCACTTTTTAACCTCAAGTATACCGAAACTGTTTTTTGGTATTATAAGTGTTTTCATATTACCTCTCCATTCTTGAGTCTTTACTTCAATCGTTCCTGATCCCTCCATCTCCGCATTACCACCATTTGTAGCTTTGAGATTGTCGTTCGCTACATAGCGATAGGTTACCTCTCTTTTCAGGTGTTTTTCATTAATATAGAAGATCGGTGAAATGTCACTGCTCATACGATTGCTGACCATAATGAAGTAAGTATCGTCGTTACCCATTGCTCTTACCTGGATACCAGACATCATTTTACCTTTATAGTCTAACTCACCCTCAAACATCGGACCGTTTTCTTGTGAAACGTCAAAGATTGTTTCTGCTTTTTCCATCACTTCACCTATCAACTGAAAGGCGTAAAATACGGTACGACGTATCGTGTCTCCATAGTCTGATTCTGGTTCTCCACCATATTTCCAGAATGTTCTTTGTGAAATAGGTGTTACTCTGGAGAAAACTGGGAAACCTTTACCAGGACCCGTTATCACATGAAAGTTCGCATGTGTGATCTTTGGAATACTAAGCATTTTCATGAAAAAGTCTCCGACATACATGGCGTGTAGTTGGGTGTTAGCGACTCTATTTGCAGGATTTGCTATATTCCATTCTGTAACCCACATCTCTTTGTTGGGAAACAACCTCTTGTAGTATGCCATCGCTTCATCAATGCCAAAATGTATCCAACCGAAAAGATAAGCTTTCATCTTCTCTATCTCTATATCCTTCACGGCTTTATATGCATAGACATGCACTGAGAATGCATCATACCAATCAGTAAAACCAGAAGTGTTTTCCGCAAGTCCTTTGTCCCATTTACGTTGTGGTGTTGCTAACAAAAATCTCTCTTTATGAAAAGCAATAGGTGAAGCACACACAGATAACTTTATATTGGGATCAACTGCTTTCATAGCCAAAGCGTGTTCTTTTGCTGTTTGCATATAGTCTTGCACAGTCAGAAATCTGTTTAAGTAGTGATGCAGATAGTGCTCATTGCCAAGTTCCCAATGACGAATGTTATACCCCATCTCTTTTGCATAGCGAACCCATGCTGCACTCTTTTCTGACGAACTTGTCCACACATTAACCATAATTATAGGTTTTATATTTAGGGCATTGCACAGCTTCATGAAATCGTCAAAAGAAATGATTCCATTACGTTTCTTTCTCAGTTTATTGAAATTCCCTCTGTTCCGCTTATTGAGTTGCGTGCTGAGGGTCGTGTTCATTTCATCTTCATAGAAACCTGAAATATCCCAGTGATAGAAGTTACCAACTGTTCCTCCTGGAAAACGGAGACTCAACGGATTGAGTGATTCTGTCAATGCTATGAAGTCTTTATCCAAGTACCCATAATCCCCACTCATCATATTTGTATTGAAACCGTAGAGATCTTTCCGCAAAGGCACTGCAGACTCAGTATCAATATATATTTGAACACTATCTACGTCAGATTCTCTTCTGATACATTCTAAGTTTAACATCATTAGGAGCGCAACACTTATACCGAGTGTAAAGCATATCAGTATATTTCTGATCAAATTGGAATTCAAGAATCTCAGTAAACTCATAAGGTAATTTTTATCGGTTTATATGTCTGTATCGCTGTATCGCTTACGAACATAATGCCAGCACACATCCAAAAATAGAAACCGTATCCCCTGAATTCGAGTGTTCTATTGAAAAAGAGAAGGAAGACTGTAACGACAACCAAACAGAGCATCACCAAAGCCATCTCTTTTGTGAGTTTGTTAGCAGTTCGTTTATACAACCTTAATGATGCGATAAACAGTCGGTAAAATATGAATGCAAACAAACCTAATCCTAAAACACCATAAAAGCACAGAATAGCAACCCAGTAGACATCTTTAAAACCCTTCTTACTTAGGACTTTAAAGAGAAAAGAACGTTTACTCTTATTTAGTCTATCAATTGTGGTGTTCTGGTCAGCACCGTAACCCAATACAGGTTTGTTTGTTAAGACAGTAGGAACATTCCCAAGGATGGCTCCAAGTCGCTGCTTCTGCGCTACCCTAACGTAAGAACCTGAAAATACACCCGTTACATTCCCCACAAGACCAACTTTTGCTTTGCGTGGATTGATATATTCCAGTTCAAACGGATTTACTATTGCCAACAAGACACCGAAAAACAACAAGATCACAAGGGACAGGCGAACCGTCTTTTTCCATCCGTATTGAAAAAAATACCATACGACACATGCCAACAGTGCTGAAAATGTTGCTGCACGAGAATATGATCTGGCAATGAACATCAACAATATACCAATAGCGAGTAGATTCAGGTATTCAAGGCGTTTTACGCGTGAAAGAAAAATCACGAGTACAACGATCATAAAAACACCATAGATTACTGTATCCCCTAAAGTACCGTAGATACTGCCAATCTCCCTACCAATTTCAAGCAATCTATATTCTTTAGTAAATCCAGCGACCTCAAGTGTGGACGCACGCGGTAAAAACATGTCGTAAAGCGTAGGACCACCAAACCACTGAATCATGCCGATTCCAATTTGTACTACGCCAATACACAGAATTATCCTAATGAGAGTATCTATTCTTTGTTTAGATAACGGAGAATTGACAATCAGATAGAAAAGAACGATATATCGCGCAAGTGGACGAATATTGTATAAACTCCCTATCAGAGGTGATCGATTTATCACTATTGAGAGAAAAACAACGATGTAGAAACCAATAATTGGGAAATCAAGTGGCGTTTTAACAAAAGGAATCCCTTTATATAGTTTGTTTAAAACAAGCTTACCAAATGCCACATAGATGAATATCTCACCCAAAAATCTAAAATAGGAGTAAACTGAATCACTGACTGGCAGAAACTTCAGTACAAACTCTTCAAAAGCAAAGTATCCGGTGAGAAAATAGATTATATTCATACTAAACTTTTAATTCCCAATGCGATAAATCCTGACCTATTAACTGCGCAAGCTGAACATTATAGGCTGCAAAGTATTCTGCTAATGTTTGCTGTGTCTGCGGGTTTATAGGTGGAGGTGAAAAAGGTTTGTTGTTAATGTCTAAAACTGCTTTTCTGATTCTGTAAGCCGCCGAATCTGGAACCAATTTCCGAATTGCACGCCGCAACGGATTCCGTGAAGCAAGAAACTTTGTTAACAGAAAACTAAACGATTCTGAACGTGGCATTGCTGCTTGGTTGTGTTTTTCTTCCACCAACGGTTCAAATTCACTGCTTACACCAATAAGATCAAATAACTTTTGGCACACGCTTCCTACATCCACTTTCAATTTATCTGTCAAAATACAGTGAACCTGTTTTGCATCAAACAGTGACATAATGGGCTCTATATGTATAACATAAGTACTGTTCAATTTGTAAGCACACTGCCTCCATTTAAACCAGTCTTCATTTATGCGTTCTTCTTCTGCTTCAAGTGCTGCCTCAAATGTTTTGATGTTCTCCCATCCTCTACGACGCGCCCACCAATATGCAGAGTATGCCCGGGAAACGGGTTCACGTAAGAGAATCACAAGATGCATCTCAGGATTATGTTCATGAATGCGTTGCATCCTATCTTTTGAACACATGACCATCACGTTCTTTGCAATCAGTGTCTTATCCGGAGGACATTTTGAGAAGTATTTGGCGTAAGCTCGATCATATCCTTTTTCGTATTCATGATTTTGAAGAAAATATGTCATCTCTAGTTGAGGATGTGTATAGATATCCGGATGTTGCGCTAAGTATCGTAATAGTGATGAAGTGCCTGATTTTTGAGAACCAACAATCATCAATTTAATGAGAGCATCTTCTTTTAAATTCATACGTACTCCCTATTCAAAAGGTTGCCATGGTGGTTTCTTACCAATTAGCTTGCTCAGAACATCAACATCCGGTTTGAAATATGCAATTAACTTACTACGAGTTTTATCCGATATTGAGACTGCTTCCTCAGTCCGAGTGTTTAAACTCAGATATAAAGGTTCTATCGCTTTTCTCATTGCACGTAAAGGTTTATGTATTATAGGTTTATTGTGTGT
This sequence comes from Candidatus Poribacteria bacterium, assembly GCA_965208245.1. GTDB lineage: Bacteria > Poribacteria > WGA-4E > WGA-4E > WGA-3G > MSPOR6. The sequence continues at coordinate 1,569,750 of OZ242325.1, read as the reverse complement.
CCACTTCCGAACTTTAAATCTTAAAGTCCTATATCTATTATGTAACCCCGAATTCCGCATGGTTTCAGTTCGATTTGTAACCTTAAATGTGTAATCAATATAGAAGTCAGGATCAATCCCAGCAAATTTACAAATATCAGTAAGTACAATTAATGGGTTCTCTGCAAGTTCCTCAAAAAATAACGTATGTATGCGACGTTCACCAATTACATCATAATATTGTTTCAGATAATCGCTATAACAACCTTGCTGAAGTGCCTGCATATACTGTGGTAGATCAGCATGGTTCGTATCTCTAAGTACTTTATCCTGTTTTGTATCCGTAAATAGACCTTCAGCATAATCATCAAAGTTAAGACACTTCGGCAGCCTTCCTATTTGAACTGCAAACCTATACCACGAAACTAATCTTGAAATAGGTTCGCGAAAACTGAAGACCAATTTGGCATTTGGTAAAAACGTAGCAATTCTCTCAAGGGCAGATGAACAGTAGAGATAATCTGGTGTTGACTCGAGTCTTATCTGATTCTCCTCACAATCTGTAAACAACTGATTGTATTCTTCCACATCCCCTTTAAATCTGAATTTTGAGGGTAAAGGATAATCAGAGTCAAGAAAGAAACGTGTCTCCTTAAACGACGCAGCGCAGATAGTTGGGTGGGCAGATAGATAAGCGAACAGAGAAGTCGTTGCTGCCTTTGTTGTGCCACCCACAATCAGATATTGGTAGTCACTGACTGATTTTTCTGAATTGCTTTTTTTTTCAGTCATAAACCCGCTTGAGTTCCGTAGGAACGATATGTTTTTAATTAACCTCTTTAATAAAAACACCTGTTTTCCAAAGAAGAAAGACCAGATTACCTACAGCAAGGAAAGCAGTAATAGAGATCGTTAACGCTATACCATTCAATCCCCATACAGACAAAAGCACTAAAGCAATAACAAAGTTCAGAACAGCCATCGTCACCATATTTCTGAAAACCAATCCGTACGCTTTCTGTGCATAGAGACCCGCATTTAGTACGGGTATCATACAAGAAAAGACTATTCCTAAACTCATCCACATTAGAAGTTTTCCAATTTGCTCTACAGCCTGCGGATTGAATTTTTCACCGCTAAAAAGGAACTGTGCAATTCTTGTGGCACTAAAAAGAAGTATGATGGATAGAGGTATAGCAATATATATCACCCACCGTAGATTGCGTAAGAGGGATTCTTTTAGTTCTTTGATGTCTTTCTCAATGCTGTCAGTCGTCATTTCTGGCAATCCAGTAGTTGCTATACTAATCCCTATTAGCGTCTGAATCGCAGAAAAAACACGAAATGCACTGTTATATAATGTAATACTACCTTTTCCCAGTCTTCCAACTAATAGAACTTCAACTATTATCCTAGCAGTCAACTGTCGGACTGCAAATCCTATTGTTGGAAGAGAAATTGCATCCTTGAGAGAACGAAGTGCATCAAAAGAAATCCAAGCAAACCTATATCTGTATCCGGCGCAATACATGCCAAAACACAGCCATACAAAGTATATGAAAAATCCTCCTGCATAAGCAATAGATACAGAATATACTATCTGTTCTGTATTTGTCCAATAAAGAAGAACTATGATTGCTAACAAAGGAGGAAACGTATTTCGGAACGCAACCGTCTTGAAATGTTTCTGACTATTTAGAAACGCACCGAGTATTGTACTACCAGATCCGAAGATTACTAAAGGCGCACTCAATCGTAATAACGTTGCCATTTCTGTCTGAGCCACACCCGTTCTACTTGAGAGTAATAATTCTGCTATCAACGTTGACAACGTTGTAAGAAGCACCATCAAGACTACTCCCACACAGAGTGAAAAGTTGATGATCCCGCTTGTAAAATGTTGAAAATCAACTTTGTCTCTCGTTTTTTCTTCGCTGATAAAGAGAGGAACAAGACTGAATTTTGCCCCTTCACGGAAAACAATGTCAACTATTAGAACAACCTTTAATGCTGCGATGAGTGCATCCGCAGATTCACTGACATCAAACTGCCAAGGAATTAAGATATGAAAAATGAGACTCAATCCCATCCCCGCAAAAGTAATTAACATGACCCAAGGCGTAGGTTTATGTCTCAATATTTCTGCAAATTTTCTCAACTTTTTAAATGAGTCTTCCTCACAAGTCTGATTCAAATGCTATTCTCGTCATAGTACCCACTACCTAAAAGGTAGTGGTTTGTGTTTCCTCGCAGTCTGCGTTTATCTCTATGAAATAACCCGTCTTACGTCTGCTCCACTTAGGGCTACTAAGCTAGCCCGTTTGATTTGTTTTCCACAATGTCGTGGGTTGGCTCTGTTTCCACCCATTTTACAGCTGCCCTTCCTACCAGGCACGCCACGTGGCAAGTCCTTAGACTTCGGGAGGCATTCTCCGCTCACGCATTCCAGTCTACAGTTGAGCAAACTGTATTGGCTTGATATGGACGCTAACCACCGACTTTTGAGTGTTTTATAGAGATGGTGTTCTACTGCTCTTTCCCTGGACAGTTAGTGATGTCCCGCACATACTATATACTTTGGTTTCCGTCTACATCCCACAAGCTAAAGCATGGGGATTTGACGGTAAGATCGTTAAATCCTCTATTACACATTAAGAATTTTTTTGACGATATCAGTAGTATGGATATAATCCGTATATACTGTTTGAACTGGCGTATTAACACCTAATTCCTCAAGAATCTCTCTGAGTCTTGCATTGCCATCAGCTCCTTCAACGCATACATCAGGAGAGATCTGGTTAACTAAATCTAGTTGCGACTCCAAAGAGAATACCTCAACCCCATCCACATGTCTACATGCCTCTAAGAGTGCAATGCGATGTTCAAGCGGATAGATAGGTCTGTTTTCTCCTTTGACGCGCCGCACCGTATCATCTTCAGCCACACCAACTATCAATCGATCACCACAAGCAACTGAAGCCTCAAGAAATTTCAGATGTCCATAGTGGAATAGATCAAAACAACCTGTAACTAATACGGTCTTCACGTCTGTAACTCCACTGCTCTAAATGCATATTTTGCTGTCTGCCGATGTTGGTACACCTCAGCATCTAGTGGCGCGACAAAATGAAACGCACTCTTCAGATCGTTGAGTTCTGGTGCCAGTTTTTCACCATATCCACCTATAACGAACACTTCAGATCGTTCGGGTACTTGCATCAACTGAAGAATGGAGATAATATAATGCATATCTTTGACAGTGATAGGATTAGACACTCTCTTCACCAATTGTTTATGGTAACTCCCATTGGCAGTGATAGTCCAACGAATCCCACTTGCTTTCTCATCTTGTCTTGGTAGAAAGGCTATCTCAGGATGACTTATCACAACCCATGTACCGGCAATGATAATAGGTTTAGGGCTAAATACAGAAATACAACTGTGGTCATGTCCACCACCAAACACAATAACGTCATTCTCTGTTTTACCTACAATCGTAGTAGAACTCATAAACTCTGTAGAAAACGGTAAAGGTATACATCTGTATTTTTTGAGTCTTTCTATCTCCCATCTACGCTGAGGAATATTAAGCATACCACTATTCCCCGCGTGGGTCAAATCCCACGTATATATTTTTTTGTTGACAAGACGAGATGCAATGTATGTAGATATAGGTAATGCGGGTCCGTCAGTATATGTTTTAAATGTTAAGAGTGATTGAAATGCAGAACCGATATCCCGTTCTACATCTGTCGCTGTACCAATCAGACAATAATTGTCATCAGTCATAAACGATTTATTGTGTGTTGGTCCATAAACAGTATTGTTATAAATCACACCTTCTCCGAAACTAAGGGGAAAGATTGCTTGATAGGTATAGTCGTCAAATGCTGATATAACTTCTCTTACTCCCTTTTCAAATGAATCGGGTGTTGACATATCGGTCGGAATTTTATAATCTGCTACGATCTCAATGGATCTATTAAACAAGTATCCTTTTGTAAATGAACAACCTATATCAATGACTAAAATCTGCATAACGCATCCCCTTTGCAAACCAGTGAAACCTATTATATCTGTTTTATTACTTACTATACCCAACACACATATATTGATTAGTTGAAAAGTGGTGGGTTTTAATTCATTAAAGGTACAAGACTTACGCATTCCCCCTTAATAAGGGAATTAGGGGAATAAGGGAATTAGGGGGTAGAAAGTCGTAATTTCAATGGTATTTTAATGATTTAACCCCTTAAATCCCCCTTATCAAGGACTTTAAGAGAAACTGCGTAAGTCCTGAGGTGTTTTCAATATATTATTGAAAGACTAGTACGCTGTCAATTCCTATATTGTAGGTCAGGTAGAGCAAAGTGAAACCCGACATGTTAACCACAATCAATACGTCTCTGAGGTCGCTTCCCTCTACCCCATCTACTGAAGAACACTTGACAAAGCAAGAGAATTGCAACTATAGAAATCTATTTCAGAAGAAGCACTTTTCTCGTGGTAATGAACTCGCCTGCAGTAAACTTTATATAGTATAATCCACTTGAGACAGATTCACCATGTTCATTCTTACCATCCCAATAGACTGCTTTGTTCTTATTCTTATAGATTCCAGCCGTTAAGTGTCCCGTTACAATTTCTCTTACAAGCATTCCATTTGTAGAAAAAATAGATACTATTACATTTGTCGGTTCGGCAAGTTGAAAGGGAATCCACGTTTCCGGGTTAAAAGGGTTTGGATAGTTTGGTAATAGTTTCGTAATATTAGGTAGTTCTTCAACTGATTTAATCAATGTCAGGAATTGGTTTAAGACATCAATTCCATTCTGTAGGATTGGATTATCAGCATCAACTTGCTTGGATAGTTCTATCCATTGTTCAAGACTTTCCTCCGTGAGAACAGTCATTTCAACAGCATTATTGATAGATGGTGCAACAGCTGCAGACATCTCTGCAGCAACAAGAAGCATATCAATTATATCAATTTTGTTATCTTTGTTAACATCTGGATATATATTCATATCTGCAAGAACATCCAACTCAGTTACACCGAAGTAAGAGGCAATTATGACAAGGTCCTTGATATTTACAACACTGTCCCTGTTTACATCCTCTCGTTTGAATTTAGGCAATCGTTGGCTACTATAATCATATATCTCTAAACTTGTCACTAAACTATCCAAAGGTGAAAAATCGTATATCTCATTCGCTCTAATATCCAATTCAACAAGATTTATCAAGCCACTGAGCGGTGATACATCTGAAATATCATTGTCATGAAGATCTAAAATTCTAAGATTTACCAAAGAACTAAGTGGAGAGAGATTGGAAATCATATTTCCATCAAGATCAAGTTCTATAAGCTGTAACAGATCACTGAGCACTGTTACATCCGATATCAAGTTGTCATGGAGATCAAGAAGGACTAGATTTGTTAATCCGCTGAGTGGCGTAATATCAGATAACCGATTATTATCTAAATCAAGTTCCCTCAGTACTTCAAGGTTATGTAGAGGAAAAACATCGGATATCTTATTACCATCAAGATCAAGATAGGTTAATGATGTTAGATTACTTAATGCAGATATGTCTGTTATATCATTGTCATCAAGATCCAGCCATGTCAGTAATTTCAAATTGCTTAGTATTGATATATCTGATATCTGACAATCGTCAATATCCAACCTAACAAGTCTTGTCATATCTTTGAGTGGAGATATGTCATTTATAGGATTGTCGTCAATATCTATTCGCCTCATTTCAACCAAGTTATTCAATGGAAACAGATCCACAATATCGTTGTCTGAAATATCTAGGAAATTTAGGTTAGTCAAGTGTCTTAATGAAGATACATCCGTAAGCTTATTGCTATCAATATCAAGGTGTCTGAGATTTATCAAATATTGCAGTGGGGTTATATCAGAAACAGTGTTTAACTGAAGATCCAACATTGTAAGGTTGCTCAAACCTTTAAGATGGAACACATCTGAAATCTCATTCTGCCTCAGAAAAAGGTGAGTCAAGTTTGTCAGATTCGCTAAAGGAGATAAATCTGAAATTGCATTGTCGTGTAGATCTAATTCAATCAGATGAGTTAAAACCTTAAGTTCGGTAATATCTGAGATTTTGTTCCCTCTCAACGAAAGGTGTGTTAAATTCATCAAATATTTCAGTGGAGACACATCGGAAATACTATTTCTCCCAAGAGATAAATGTGTCAAGTTTGTCAGATCCTTTAGTGGAGATACATCAGATATTCGATTGAAACCGAGTTCCAATTCTACAAGATTGATACAATACTCAAGTCCCGTAAGATTCTGAATTCCATTTCTGTAACTAAGTGATAAGGCTACACTCGGACTGATTTGATTGTCATCAAGTGAATGACATACAAACCTCTGTGTTACATATCTTCCAATTTCTGACAACATTAAGAATTCACAAATACTTGCATTCAGTGTTTCTAAACTCTCCATATCTTTCTGTGTAATGTCTTGACCAGATGTTTTATCCAATGCTAACTCAATTGCAACACGAAGGTTAGGGTCAGGTATATGTACAGTCTCTGCTGATAACAAATGACAAGTTACAAATAAAACAAAATATCCGGCAAGAATCAGATAGGTAAAATAAGATACTATTTTCTTGCTGTATTTTGGCAATATTGTTATGAAATTATAGTAAATTTCAGAAATATGCATACATTTATCCCTCAGCAAATCTTGGTTCGTAGTAGGAAATTCATTGCCGATCGTGCCAAGAAGTGTCTGGTATGTTTAGATCATATAAGAAAAATAAACACAAGCCATCTAATATGACATGTATATGTTGTGTTCAACTTTTATTGAACCCTATTCTCAGATCCATGTGTTGCAGCAACAATTTGAAAATCACCCGTGCCATTCGGAATACGTCCGATAGCAACATCGGTTTCCTGATCACCAAACACAATACTATCCAATACCGTATTCCCATTCGCATCAGTATCTACCAATAACACCACTTCGCCACTCTTAGAGAGTTTGAAGTTGGCATGTAAACCTTCAGTAGTTTCTGGATCATCATGTTGTTCATCACACCAAACAATCAGATACCCATTCGCTACAATTACTGTTCCATCTGGGAACTGCCATTTAGTGGGATTGTCTTCTTTATCACTGAGATACATACCTGTGAGGTTAACAGGACTGTCGGTTCGGTTAAATAACTCAACCCAATCATCATGATCTCCTTGTGGGTCCATAACAACGTTGTCGTTATCCGCCATGAGTTCGTTAATCACTACTGCAGAACCTACCAACATATCCATGTTTTCTTCCATATTGCCAGGATCGTGTTCTTCCATATTACCAGGATCTGTTTCTGGTACACCAGGTCGCATCACATCTGACGCATACTCACAGGAACTAAATATTGATACGCAGATTAAAATGACTATCATAGTTGTCTGAAGTCTTCCCATATTTCCTCCTTGCTTATATGGTATTAGTTTATTATACGTTAACAAGTTAAAACATACAATATCTATTGCAAAGTAGAGTACTAAATTAGTATAAAATGGAAATTGATAAAATGGAATTTTACGCTTTTTTTATTACAAAACTGTATCATAAATGTCTTTTATTTTCTGATAATGTATATCAGCATTAAACTCAGTTTCCATTTTTCTTCGTCCGATTTTACCCATTTCAACCGCTTCTGTCCTATTTTCGGACATCCACAACAATTTCTCACGTAGTTCTTCAGTTCCTGCAGATGGCACCAGATATCCATCTGTCCCATCAGCGATAAGTTCAGGAATACCACCTATATCCGCCCCAATTACCGGTTTGCCATAAGCATAAGACTCCAAGACTGACATAGGGCAGTTCTCATACCATTCTGATGGTAGAACAGTACAAATGCTGTTCCGGATCAGTTCCAGTAACGCATCTCCACTCTTAAAACCCAACAGGTGTATATGATGACAGTCATTTTTTTTCACGAACCGTTCAACATCTGGCATCGCTTCTCCGTCCCCTACTATATATAAAGGAACCTGTTTTAACTGGGCAGCAGCATCAATTAAGGTAAATATGCCTTTGCTCTTATGTACTCTCCCAAAATAGAGTATATACTCACCTTCGTCATAATTGGGTGTAATTTCAGAAACATCCGTGAAGTTGTGAACCGTAGAAATCTTATCCTCTGGCATGCCGTACTGTATCATCTTTTTTCTAAGGAAATGCGACACGGAGATAAAGTGGTCAAACTTATCAACTGAACCGAGGAACCGTGATAGGTATGATTCAGCGACACTTACGGTAGTACGCACAAGGGACCCTCTATTGCATCGTTTAGGAATAGCACGCCAATAGTGCTTACCTTCACATGACTCACAGATTACATCTCTTGATAAATGACTATACACAGGACACGTAATTTTATATTCGTGTAAAGTCTGAATTAGGGGGATACCTGCTTGTTTGAGACTATGCAAAATTGAAGCAGTTAACTTTCCGTAATAGATGTGAAAATGTGCAATATCTACATCAACACTGTCTAATAGTCTCTTAATTGATTTTACAGCATCCCGTGAATATAGGAAACGGAAGAGATCAATAGGTCCAGGTTTTTCAAAGTCTGCACCGCGAGGAAAGTAATCTTCCCATTCAGACGGTTCATTATTCGGGTGAGCTGCTGTGAAAGGTATCACGTTATGACCATGTTTTCTTAATATCTCCGCCATCGTGAAGAAATACCGATCAGAACCGCCTCGAATATAATGGTTTTGAGAGATATTTAGAATGGTCAGCATAGTATTCACTCACGCGGTCCTGCGTCAGCAATAGGAACTTCAGCAATCGGAATAAAACCAACTGTACCTAGCTGTTTGGTAACCATATCTGTGTCGAAGGAATCAATTATTATCTCTTGAATTGTATCTGATGAAACTGTTCCCCACCAATTGTTCGGTACATTCAGGTCAAATTTCACATTTAATTTTAATGCGTAATTGTTGTCCTCAAAATTATTGGATTCAATAATGGACTGCACATTCTCACATAGGATTCCAATATCGTTATTTAGTATGTGATTATATTCAATTCGTGGACGATTTTGTCGTTCAATAGTGCTAATTCCAATACTATTATTAATGATAGTATTATAACGGATTTTAGAATCGCTCCCGTTTAGTGCAATCGCCTTCTCGTTGTTCTGTAAAATACAATCAACCACAGTCGGAGAAGCAGTCTTAATATCAAGTGCACTATCAGCATATTCAATCACTGCACCTCTCACAAAACTATCTATATCGTGTGTGTGATCATACAGGATACCCATCCAGTCACCAGCACTCGGATTAGATTTGTCGGACGTTAGTGTTACCCACTCATCTAACACAACCTCTGATATAGGCGTACCGATTTTCAGTGTACCCCTAACTTTGATCAGCGCATCACGACCAAATTCTACGGTAGTTCCAGGTAATATCTGAAGTAACACATCAGGAGGGATCTCTAATACACCCTCAACATTATACACCTTGTCTACAGACCAAGTAGTATCTTCAGAAAGAACAGAGTCAACAATTAGAACGACAGAATCCTTATCGGTACCATTGCCAACTTTAGGGGAATCTTCGCATCCGCAAAGCACATAACAAAAACAGAGAAAAAATGTAAATATAACTATATTAAAATTATGTAATTTCATGGTAAACGTATGTTGTAATAAAGATGGTTAATCTTCACTAATTGAAATCCATCTAATAGTATCCAGCATACTATAAACTTTGGTTATAGTCTCGGATCAACCGTTTCGCTTTCAAGTGCTAATACACCGAACACACATTCATGCACTTTGGACAAGGGTTCATAGTTAACAAAACGTTCCAATGCTTCAACACCCAATGCAAACTCACGTATAGCCAGTGAACGTTTCTTAGATAGACCTCTGGATTTCAGTCGTTCTAAATTATGGGTTAAAGTATATTCAGGTCCATAGATGATACGAAGATATTCACGCCCTCTACATTTGACAGCGGGTTGCACTATCCCTCGCTTACCCTTGGCAACAAAATCGTAAGGTTTTATGACCATACCTTCTCCACCATCTTCAGTGAGTCCTTCCCACTGCTGAATCGCTTCAGTTTCGCTTATAGGATCAGATAAATCTACCACGTTGTATGCGGTTGTAAAAAGTAGACCATTATCAGCACTTTGACATAGTTTCTTAAGTATCTCCATGTGCCATTGATGGTCTTTATCAAAATAGACTTTACCTTCAGTCGCTAACAGATGAAAAGGCGCGAGTTTCAGATCCGTGATGTTTTTTATTTCCCAACAGTACTGTCTATAGGCTTCTACATATCCTTTTACAGACACTGCGCGTTCCTGATATACATCCAGCATCTTCTTCACACTCACACCGCGTTTCTCAGTGGACATCAAAGATGCAATTGCCGCTTCAACAGCAGCCTGAGCAGATGTTCCAACCGGTGCATACTGCTGTCGTAATAACTCCTGTGCTTTAACTGACCACGGCATTAACTCACAATCAAGACATAACCAATCCGTGTTTAAGGATTCCCAAAATTCCGCCTTATCAACTGCATCCTTCACGCATGTCAACAGTTCTGTTTCCACAGAGACATCTTCAAAAAATGGTCTTCCGGTACGTGTATAGCAAGTTCCAATTACCTCTGCAGAAATACCGAATCGTTTCTTAGCAGATTCTGTATCCCGACAGACAATAACAATTGCACGTGAACCCGTGTGTTTCTCTTGCCAAATTACTTTTGATACACCTTGATTGCGATAGTAAGTAAACGCTTCAGACGGGTGTTCAAGCAGATCAACCACTTTTGACGTTTCGCAGGGAGACATTGTCGGTGGAAGATAGATTAACCATTTCGGGTCGACGGCGAAACGACTCATCACCTCAAGTGCGTTGACAGTATTCTCCTCGCGAATTGTTACATTGTGGTTAAGCCGTGTACTGATAATACGTTTTCCAATGACATCGTTTATGTTTAGGATACCTTCATCAATATGTTTTTGCGTGGCAGACATTCTACTTGATTCATCGATGAGCGGTTTGGCAGGTTCATAATATGTTCTGTGTGCAGGAACCGATGTGAGATCTCTTTCAGGATATCGCAATGCAGTCAAACGCCCCCCAAAAACGCAGCCTGTATCAACATTGATGGTTCGATTTATCCATTGCGGTTCTGAAATAGGGGTATGTCCATATACAACGGTCGCCGTCCCTCTATATTCTTCTGCCCAATTAAGACGTTCTGGTAGACCGAATTCGTCTGTTTCTCCTGTCGTCTCACCGTATAATGCAAACTCTCTAACACGTCCAGATGCTCTTCCTTGCATCTCCTGCTTCATACCAGCATGCACAACGACCAACTTTCCATCATCAAGAACATAATGACTGATTAAGCCCTCAATAAAATCAGCAACCTGTGACCTAAATTCTTCCGATTCATTTTCTAATTGAGACATCGATTCTGCTAATCCGTGGGTCCTATTAACATTCTTACCCCGTAATGCTCTGGCAAGTTTTACATCATGATTTCCCGGTACACAGATGGCAACACCGTTCTTGTGCATATCCATAACCAACCGCAGCACTTCAGTTACCTTTGGACCTCGGTCAACATAGTCACCAACAAAAACGACTTTCCTATCATCTGGATGGGAAATAAATGTCTTCCCATCAGCCCTCACTTTAATATCATATCCTATATTTTGCAGTAATTCAAGAAGTTCATCATAACAGCCGTGTATATCCCCAATAATGTCAAATGGTCCGTGTTCATCTGTTTGGTCAGTCCATAGTTTTTGCCGTTCTATACTTACAGATTCCACTTGCTCCGGTGAGGAAAGGAGATAGACAAAGTTTCTGAACCCCTCACGTTTTAGACCGCGCAAAGATCGTCGAAGTTGACTAACCTGTCTGCGAATAACATCTGGTCTAATATCTCTGTCATGTCTTCCTTCGTTCCGCTCTTGACAAATCTTGGAGGGTAGATTAAAGACAATGGCAGCTGTCAGGTAATGATATTCCCGTGCTAATGATTGTAAAGTTTTCCGTGCATCTGCTTTTACATTTGTAGCATCAATAACAGTCAATTTTCCTGCAGCCAGTCGTTTAGCAGCGATGAAATGTAAGACATCAAACGCGTCTTTTGTTGCCGCTTGATCAGTCTCATCATCAGAAACAATACCTCTACAGAAATCTGAGGAAAGAATCTCTGTCGGTTTAAAATGCTGCTGTGCAAACGTCGACTTTCCGGAACCTGAAGGACCGATGAGAATTACAAGTGATGGATCAGGGATTTTGATATGCATATTTAGACTGCATACTGACAATTTTGCATAATTTATTTGGTATCACCAATGCTATTTATTATACACTTGTCAAAGCTATTATGTCAACTCACTTCCACAATGCATGAAACCCACTGAAGAAAACTTTCAATGTCCAGATATTCTTGTGAACACTGCCATTTGTGTAGGTGCACCAATGTTCTCTTCGGTTTCTCCTATAGGGTAAAACGCCACACTATAATCGAACCGATCACACACTTTTGAACTCCATGTCTTAAATTCTTCACGGGTCCACTCAAAACGGTGATCTCTATGTCGTAACCGTCCAATAGGTAAATTCTCAAACTTTACATTGTATTCTACATTTGGTGTTGTCAATACAACTATTTGGGGACGCGCATATTCAAACAACACTCTCTCTAAAGATGAAAGACGTGTTATATCTAAATGCTCAATTACTTCAATTACAGCAGCTGCATCATAACCTTGCAAGCGATCATCTCTGTAGCAGAGCGAACCTTGAATCAACGTTATACGTTCCTTCTGTTTGTCTGGCAACCTATCTAAACGCAACCTCTGATGTGCTATCTTCAGTGATTGATGCGAAACATCCATGCCGACTATCTCTTCAAACTGTTTATCTGCCATCAGTTTACGTAAGAGTTTCCCTTCACCACAACCTAAATCCAGAACACGTTTTGCCTCCGACTGTTTCATTACCTCTACTGCTTTCGTAAGGCGAAGTTCGTTCAGTCCAATCCTCTTTTCAATCTTCTCTTCTTCCTGAATTACGCCAATCTCCTCCTCACCCGTATCACCGAAATGACTCAATACGTGCTGGGTTAATTTTCGCTGATGTTTAAGGTAACGACTGACGATCTGCTCTTGTTCTGGATGTTCAGAAAGCCAACCTTCTCCATGTTTTAGTAGTTTTTCAATTTCTGCATCGGCAACCCAATAGTGTTTCTCATCGTCAAGTACGGGGATAAGCACATAGAGATGTGATAGAAGTTCGCTCAGACGAGATGTTTTCTCAAGCGTAACACTATAATATCGACTCTCTCCCCACTCAGGAAATTGAAAATCTAACCCATATCGATGTGCATCAACCTGATAACCGAGAGGTTCAAAGAGTTTTCGTAGGAATCTCTCACCCCCGCGACACGGTAAGGTAGGTAACTTTACAGTAAGGGATATAGCCGTTTTTACAAGTTCCGGTCGGTCCTTACATTTTCCAGAGAGAGCAGTTCCAAAAACCTTAGCAATAGCAACGCTCATGAAGGATGAAGCAACATACGGACGGTCATTAACATATTCTGCTAATGAAAAACCACCTCTACTTCGACTATACTGTCTTCGCACAAGTCCAACTGAATCAATTTCAAGCAATAGACACACAGTACATCTCTCAGGAGATGCTTCAGGATAGAATACATGTGCTTGTCCAAATGTGGCATCAAAGGATTGCAGCTTCTCTGGGTGTTTGTGCAACAAAAATCCAAGGTCTGTCGCAGGAGAATGCATGGTGGAGATTGTCAGAAGCATAACAAAGGATCTTATATTATATATTGAGTATTATCAGATTCGACTTCAGATATTCAATTATTTTTCTCTATTTTCTCTGTCCGCAGACGTTCAATCTCTGCTAAAGCTCTGGCGAGTTCAGTTTCAGCATCTTGACGTGCCCTGGTTTCTTGTTGTGCACGTATTTCAGCGTTTTCAGCACGTATTTCAGCGTTTTCAGCACGCTCTGGCGGTGTTTGCAACCATTGCAAGGTATCTGGATTATATAGACGCAATTCGCCATCCCGTTCGCCTAGCTCTAAACCTAAGACTGCCGATAGCAGACGATCATTTACAAGATCAATTTCTTGATATACACCATCAATCAATCGAAATCCGATAAAACTCGGCACGATCTGACCAAGCGGATCGTAGATATAGTATTCCTTTACCGCAAGGGTAGAAGCGTAGAGGTTTTTCTTTTTTTCGAAATCGTTTGTAAAAGTTTTTGGACTTGCAACCTCCAGCACAAAATCGGGTGTGCGTCCCTCTTCCCATGTGAGGTAAGTTCTTCTCCGCTTTTTTTCAACACCGAAAACAACAAATACATCAGGAGAGACCGACAGTCTTGGGTTCCCCGCTACGTAATACATGAATATATTGCCTGACACATAAACATCATTCTTGTTTCTGTAATGGTACCTTAACATCTGTATCCAATCTGTCATCAAGTCTCGATGTACATCCGTTTCTGCCATAGGTTTCCCATCCGATTCGGGATAGACTATTGTCGGCGCAGCTTGTATTTTTTTCTGCATCATATCATCTCCCAACATTAGGTTATACTATCTTTTAAGTATAGTATAAAATGACGTAAATTTCAAGAAGTTAATGAAGGAAAGTCGAAACAGTGAAAAAACAAAACCTGCTTGACATATACAGGCAAATTTTGCTAAAATTTACAACAAATCAACATGTTGAGGAGAACTTATGAACCGTAGAAACTTTTTGATTATAGGAAGCACAGCAATAGCGGGAGTTTTACTAACAGCAAATCCATTACGATTATACGCCAATGGCGACCAGGCACAGGAATATAAACTTCCCAAATTACCTTATGAGTACGATGCACTTGAACCCCATATTGACAAACGCACGATGGAGATCCACTATAGCAAACACCATCAGAGTTATGTCAATAAACTTAACGCTGCAATGGCACATTACCACGATTTGCCTGAAATGTCTATCGAGGATCTGCTTCGCAATATTGAAAGAGTACCGATGACAATACGGCAAGCCGTCATCAATAGCGGTGGTGGGCATGCGAACCATACACTGTTCTGGAACACCATGATTTCTGGTGGTACGGAACTTTCTGGTAAAGTTGCCGAAGCGATGCAAACAACCTTCGGTTCACTCAATAGTGCAAAAGAGAAATTTGCTACTACAGCAAAAACCCATTTCGGGTCTGGATGGGCATGGCTTGTCGTTGATGAGAAGAAAAAGCTGCAGATTTACGCAACGAAGAATCAGGACAGTCCTTTGATGCAAGGACATACACCCCTCCTCGGACTTGATGTTTGGGAACATGCATATTATCTAAAATACCAGAATAAACGTGGTGATTATGTTGATGCCTGGAGCAACGTTGTCAATTGGAAACAGGTTAACCTCAATTACGTTGAAGCAATGAAAGCATAGGTGGTGGCAATGGATCGTAGAGATTTTATACGCATGAGTGGGTTATCGCTGACCGGTTTCCTGCTGAGTCCGTGGGGTGTTGAGGCGTTTCCAAAACGTGAGAACGAGGAACTGATTCCTTTCCTCGATCAACCTCCAGAATCACCAGCAAAACGCGGTCTACTCGATTGGAGCAGATTAGACTCATTCATCACACCAAACGACGAATTCTTTAATGTTTCACACTACAATAAACCTGTCATCGATCAAGAACATTGGCAATTGGAGATCATCGGATTAGTTGATAATCCGATGATGCTAACGATTGATGACATTAAAGCACGTCCAAAGCAGGATGTCATCTTTACATTAGAATGTTCAGGAAATCACGGGTTTCCAACATTTACTGGCGCAATTGGGAATGCCAAATGGGCTGGAACACCACTCGCTCCTATTCTCAAGGAAGTTGGAATTCAAGAGGATGGTATTGAAGTCATATTTTTCGGACATGACTCCGGTGTAGAGAAACGACGAGGCAATGATATGCCGCAAAATTTTGCACGAAGTATGTCCGTGGAAGATGCATTAGCAGAAACGAATATTCTCTGCTATGAGATGAACGGTGAACCCTTACCACAACCAAACGGTGCCCCCCTACGACTTATTGCACCCGGGTGGTATGGCATCGCCTGTGTCAAATGGCTAAAACGTATTGAAATCCGAGATACTCGACTGATGAACAGATTCATGGGACGTGACTATGTTACGATACGAGAGGAGAAACGACCTGATGGGGAATCTGTTTGGATGGAGACATCTGTCGGTAGGACAAAGCTGAAATCCTTAACCGCCAAAGTTACCCGAATTGGAGACGAATATCGCATCTACGGTGCAGCATGGGGTGCTCCCATCAAAAAGGTTGAAGTCCGAATTGACGGCGGCCCCTGGCAAGAGGCAACAATCGACCCTGTAGAAGATAATGCCAATTCTACCGAATGGGCATGGAAAATTTGGCATCTCAATTGGGATAATCCACCTAAAGGCGAACACACCATAGTCTCAAGGGCAATTGACACTAAAGGGAACATACAACCTGCAGAGGATTCCGATTACATCACAAAAAAACGAACCTATTGGGAAAGTAACGGACAGGTTGTGCGTAAGATCCGTATAGAATAGGAGACGCAATTGATCAACATAACCGATGAACAGAAACAGTTGTACCGTGATGAAGGTTATTTCATTTTGGAAAAGGTAATTCCAGACAATCTTTTGGAGTTGTTACGAGGTGAGTGAGGAACCTTCATTACTCAGATGGAAGCACGGATGGACCAGGAAAACAAGGAGGTTATTGGACTAAATCACAGAAACAAACGTTATTTTGTCTCTAACTGCTTTAGACAACAACCCAAATTACGTGAATTTCTATTCAGTGACCTGATGGCAGATGTCTGCCGCGCAACATTGGGTGATACCGCATATCTTTTCTGGGAACAGTATGTCGTCAAAGGTGCAGAAGCGGGGATGAAGTTTAGTTGGCATCAGGATTCCGGAACCGCAGTAAGAGATGGGACAATCCTATCCTCTATGACAGTTTTATGTTGAGTATTTTGACTTTTCCACACCATATCTTGATTCCTCAAAACGAAAATAGCAATATTCAATTGTCTGTCAGTATTGAGTTGAAATCTGATAGTATTATAGCAGGTTAAAAAAAGATGTCAACACAAAATATCCAAATCACGTGCCGAGATGTAGAATAATGATTCTACATAGATTGCAAAACAGAGATACATGTGGTATAATAGTCTTATGAAAGATTATATACTACTGTTCTTCAATGTCTTGTTAACAGTTGTGGGTCAGATGCTGCTAAAGAAAGGTGTCCTAACGGTCGGACGTATTAACAATTTTCGAGAACTCATATCTAAGCTGACACAGGTTATTTTTAATCCTTATGTTATGGGTGGAATCTCAATTTACTGCTTCACAACTTTTGTATGGTTAGTGATCCTATCTCGCGTAAAATTAAGTATAGCGTATCCGATGCTGAGTATTGGATATGTATTGGTTATTCCATTTTCTTGGTTAGTTTTCAAAGAAACCATCCCCATGGTTCGTATAATCGGTGCCATACTGATCTGCATTGGTATATACCTTGTGGCACAGGGAGAAGTTTAGCAAATGCAAGAATCAACACCCGGTATTAACGCAACCGACAGTAGAAAAGGTTATACCTACCCTTTACAAAAACGTTCTTACTTTGCAATGATACTGTCTGCTGTTCTGCCTGGACTCGGTCAGATATACCTAAATAACACAATTAAAGGTTTCATACTCATTATTGTCTACATTTCATCTATAGGTATTTTCTACATTAACTCCTATCCAGTGAAAGGATGGGACGACTTAATGCGATTTAAATCTGTTTCAGATAATCAAGGGACAGCGGAAGAAACAGATCGATCAATACACCTTTGGACACTTGACAATGGAGAGGCACTGATGTTCCGACCTACATGGATATTGAAAGTTACAGCATTAATACAGGGATTAACATGTTGGTTCTATGCAGTCTATGATGGATGGCGAGGTAGGCAAATCTACAGTGAGAACGCGGAGTTAAATCCCAATTTGGATTAGGGTGATATGATTCAAGATGATCAGACCAAAACGTAAAAGTTGCGTTAAAGGCTTTTGTATTTTCAATCTTTGTATCCTCTTGACAATATCAATGGTCTCTTGTCGCAATGACTCCCTGAAAAAGATTGAAGTACTTATGCAGTCTGAGATGCATCATGAAGCAAAGGAACATTTGGAGGATTTTTTAAAGTCTGAGCCAACCAACGCACAAGCAAGGATGTTACTGGGAAATACATATAACGCATTAGGTCGACATCACGATGCAGTTGACCAATTTAAAAAGGCATCCCTATTATATTCTTCTGTACCTAAAGAACGTATTGTAGCTCGTTTTGCGTTAGCAAGAACCTATCTTATTTTCGGTGATAGAAAATCCGCATTCACAGTTCTGAATTTAATCCAGAAAGCAACTTCAGACGAGAAGACCTTAAGCAAAGTAATGCAACTCGTTGTTGACAGTTATGTGACCAAACAACTTACATTCGGTAATTCTGACAACTATTCACCGATTTTCTCACCTGACAGTACAGAAATTGCATTCTCATCATTTCGGACAGATAATAGTGAAATCTACTTGATGAATCTGGATGGACAGATTAAACAACGTTTGACCTATACCACTGATTACAATGACACCAGTCCAACCTTTCTGAACAACCCTAATTACATTTTCTATAGTAGTGAACCGAAATCCTCTCGTGAAGTAAAGGTAGTCATTCAAAGCAGTGGATCAACCCCGATCTATACGGGTTTCAACATCACACATATCCACAGTAAAGTTACGCAACCCGTCCTTCCAATCAGTTTTGGTGCTCGTGTTCCACGTTCTTCACCTTCAGGTAACCATATTGTCTATGAGACCAATACAGATGGAAACTTAGAAATTTACCTGATGGATTTGAGTGCCACAGATCTATCCCAGCTTAATCCAGCAGACATCCCTAAGAAACGTATTACGAACAATGATATTGATGATGGTAGCCCTACGTTCTTTCCAAGTGGAAAACGAATTGTGTTTGTCTCATCAAGAAACGAAGTACATCAACTCCAGACGATTGATATTGATGGCAGGAATGAAAAACATATCAATCCAAGTCGATACGATACCTATAATCCGACAGTATCTCCTGATGGAAAGACAATAGCGTTTGTGTCAGCGAGAGATGGAGACTGGGAAATATACCTCGTTGACAGCAACGGCAAAAATGAACGGCAGATTACCAGCGGGATAGGAAGATCAATTCAACCTGCTTTTTCACCAGATGGTCGATATCTTGCATTTGTCTCGGATAGAAGTGACACATTCCAGATCTATTTAATGGACTTGGATAAACCTGTTACGCGTGAAGAATTAGTGAAACTATTGCAACAATAAGGTAAGAAACAACGATTTTGCAATGACAATCGGAACACAAGCGGACATCTGCTTTCAAACAAATTTGAGGGGATTTAACCTCTCTTTTACGTCCACATGGGGACTATTTTCACCGAAAACGATAGACGCGGGGACAAAGTTGCTGATTGATCACATGGAAATTGGTGAAAATGACCAATGCCTTGACCTTGGGTGCGGGTATGGTGCTATGGGACTTGTCATGGCAAAGATTGCACAGAATTCAGATGTCTATATGGTGGATAAGGATTTCGTTGCAATAGAATACACAGCAAGAAACGTAAAAAAGAATCATCTTTCAAACTGCAATGTGTTCTTGAGTAACGGATTTAGTCATATTCCGAAGATGAAGTTTGATGTGATAGTTTCAAATCTACCCGCTAATGTCGGTAAGGAGATGCTTCATATCTTACTTTCAGATGCAAAACGATATCTGAAAAAACGCGGGAAACTATATGTTGTAACTATCTCTGGACTCAGAGAGTTTATTAAACGCAATTTCATCACGGTTTTTGGGAACTATGAAAAGATAAAACAACATAAGACACACACAGTTGCAATGGCAACCTTAGAATATTGAAGATTGGAACAAATTGAACTCCCGCTGCGGTTTATGTAAAAACATTGGAGGATAGAGAATGAAACAGACAGTATATGGTATCATATCAGTACTATTCTTGATGATACTTCCTTAGTTGGTATAGCCAAGGAGGTTGATATTATGTTAAGAACACAGATTGTTCCAAGCGGGAAGAAACCCATGCGACATGCATCACAATGAGTTGTAAATCTCAAACTTTCAAAAGGTGTTTTTCGTACAGTCAATCAGTTTGTGATTGAAATTTTAGAGTAATATGATACATTTCTCACATGACGGACGAGGGGACCTCGTCCCTACGCGGGAGTTTTCCACAAGTGCTGAACTGTCTCATTACTTATTAACTTCCTATAATTCTATATTATTCTGCAATAGGAGCAATTTCTATTGGCTTTTCTGAATCCCTTATTCCTATTCGGCTTATTTGCTGCTGCAATTCCGTTGATGATACATCTTTGGAGTAGAAGGCAAGCGGTAACTGTTGACTTTAGCAGTCTGATGTTCCTTGTGACAGCACATCGGCAAAATGTTCGACGTTTCCAACTGAAACAACTACTGATACTTCTGTTAAGGATGCTGATTGTTGCACTGATTGCGCTTGCGTTAGCACGTCCATTTCTAACACTCGGTTTACCACTTGCTTCAATTCGTGCAAAAACTGATGTCGCCATCGTTTTAGACAACTCCTATAGTATGGGATACCAGGATGTTGATGGAATCTGGTTTGAAGATGCAAAATCTATTGCAACAGATGTACTAAAATCGCTGCAACATGGAGATTCTGCTGCGTTGATTCTGATGTCTGATATTGCCAGACCAGAATTTCGACAACTTACACCAGATATAGAAAGTGTGATACAGACGATACAAGAAGCTGAAGTATCCTATAGAGGTACAAACGTCCACCCCAGTATTGAACTTGCACATGAAATACTGTCAGATTCACAACAGCAAATTAAGGAGTTGTATCTTATTTCTGATTTCAGGCAGAACGGATGGACGAATGTAGACGTAATACCGAATGTTTCTAGTTCTCGAATTTTTCTGTTACCCGTCGGTCAAGACACCCCACACAATACAAACATTGAAGAAATTACGCCTTCACATCAACTAATCGGTGTTGGTTTACCTATACAATTAAACGTAGGGATTACTAATCGTTCTAATACAAGGCTAGCACAAACGACTCTAACATTTCACATTGGAGAAGATAAGAAGCAGACTCATACATTTAACGCTGATGCCGATGAACTTGTCTTAACAACCATCACTCATAACTTTTCTTCTCCCGGTATTCACATAGGTTACTTTGAGCTAACATCGGATCGCTTGAATGTGGATAATAAACGCTATTTTGCAGTTGAAGTATTGGGAGAGATTCGGGTACTCTGTGTAGGTGAACAGACTGACTATTTGCAATTGGCATTAAATCCTTTATATAATAGGACTAGGACTGATTTATCACTCAAGTCAACAATGATTCATCCTATTGCCTGTACACAAGCAGAATTTGAGTCGTTTCCGCTTCAAGATTATGACATCGTTATCCTCTCCGATGTAGAGTCCTTGACTGCACGTGCTAAAGCACAATTGAATGAATTTATCAGACAAGGTAAAAGCATAATCGCTTTTGTTTCAACTACCTACCAGCTGCCGTGGGAACCAGTAGTAGTTAGTGGAAGGACATCATGGGAAATACCCCAACATGTGACGGACTATGATGCCGATCATCCAATATTTGACATTTTTCCTGATGACATCTTGTCCGGTCAATATGGTCCACAGTTTTATCAGGCGATGCAGGTAACCCCAGCTGAGAATGCAAAGGTTCTTGCTTCTTTCGGTGACAGTACACCCTTTCTGATTGCACAACGTGAAGGAAGAAGTCATATTCTATATTTTAACGTTGGATTTGATGTAGAATCAGGAGATAATGAACTTCTCATCAATCCTTATTTTCTACCGCTTATTCAGAATACAGTACTATATTCAATATATTCTGACACACAGAGGAATATTGATGTAGGTGATACCTATACATCAAGTTTTCCAAATAGCAGTGGAATGACTGTTCAGATAAAAAAAGTTGATGGTATAGAGGAAAATCAGATAGTTACTGTACCCGTAACTGAAGATGGCGTAATTCAATATAATAGGACTGAAATGCCTGGTATTTATCAAGTCGATATGAAAACCCAAGATAGACTCTACCGTAGTTTCTTTGCAGTGAATACACCTATATCCGAAGCAGATTTAGCACCATTTTCTCTGCAGACTGCATCAGAAAAGATCTACGCTCAGCAAGTATCAGCAGAAGAGTCAGGTGAATTAGACACAGCAGCATTAGATACCAAGCGACATGGTAGAGAAATATGGGGTGAACTGTTGCTGTTAGCTGTCTGTTGTATGCTCTTTGAAAGCTACTTATCTAACCGTGCAAGCAAGTCAACTCTGGGTTAGAATCATGATGTATTCTGCAGTAGCACATCCCTTGCAATGTTTTACACAGCATAACGTCCTAAAATTAACTAAATCCATAAGTATCAGTTTGTTTTATGCGATTATATTATGTGGTACTTATGTTCAACCCGTATACGCCGAACAGGAGAATCTTGTTCACAGTGTCTTTGTTAGGGGGAACCAGTCGTTTTCACAGAAACTTTTACTTGACCTGATGCAGACAAAATCGGGAAAACCTTATGATATTGACAAATTGAAGGAGGATACAAAAAAAATAACGCGATTCCTTCATGCCAAAGGATATATCTATGCTAAAGTGTCAGTAAAACCGATAAGAATACAAAATGAGGATGGTGTTTTTATACGGATAGAAATTGATGAAGGCGTAATTGGGGATATAACACTCACAGGTAACACAAAAACTAAGGACAGTATCATTTTACGCGAT
Source organism: Candidatus Poribacteria bacterium (assembly GCA_965208245.1). Classification (GTDB taxonomy): domain Bacteria; phylum Poribacteria; class WGA-4E; order WGA-4E; family WGA-3G; genus MSPOR6. The sequence continues at coordinate 1,546,714 of OZ242325.1, read as the reverse complement.
CTCTTATTTCAGGAAGGAGATGTTTTTGTTGAGGCGGATAGGAAAGAGAGTGAGAGAATTATTAGTCAGAAACCTTTTATCGGCGCAGCGAAGATCGAAACGGCGTTGGATGAAGAAACGAACAAAGTCAATATTCATGTATCCGTTACCGAATTCTTCTCAATAACAGGTGCATTTGACCCAGGGTTTAATAGTCAATCTGGATATTTCCTTACACAGGTAAAAGAATCTAATCTGTTCGGGTCGGGACAAGGCGGTGAAATAAGTTATGAGAGAATTACTGAATTAGAAGAGAAACCGCGCGGACTTATTACGTTGAGATATAGGTTGCCGCGTTTAATCAACACACATTGGAACTTTAATGGTGAATACATCCAAAAAAAGGAGGGTGATTCGTGGGGAGTGGAAATAGAACGTCCACAATACTCTTTGAAAAGTAAATGGAGTGCGAGGTTTGGGATATCAGAACAGATTAATCTCATACGATGGTATGAAGATGGGAAGAGAACTGACCTTTTTGAACAGACATTACATCAGTCTTCTGGTAATATACTGCGATACTATGGAGACAGACATCATCAGAACCATATTGGACTATGGATAGATTCCTATGACACAAGGTTTGTTCCAATCGAGATGTCTTTTGGATCGGAAGCAGCACTATTGAATAGGAACATTAGACGGATTGGTGTAATATTTGGTCGGAAAAATGTTGGGTTTTACCAAACACGATTTCTAAGACGCATGGGAAGAGATGAGTATTTTATTACAGGTTCAATATACAACGCATCATTAGGATATTCATCACCGATCTTTGGTTCCGATAGAGTGGAATCTTATGTGGCTCTATCCTTCGATTCTGGTTGGGTAAGTCGGAACAAGTTCTTTGGTACAGCCTATATTGCGTATATAGCAAGTTTCACGAACAAGATAGAACGATCTGTCCTTGAATCCAGATGGGAGATGTTCTTGATGGATGTGTTCAATACTGGGGACATTTATAGAGTTGATACCGGGTTTCGCGAGAATGGATTATTTGACATGCAACAGATTTTCGTAGTGAAATATAGGTCACAGATGCAGTTTGGTTGGAGTGGACAAAGTCAAGTTATCCTCGGTTCAGGGAACGGTTTACGGGGATATGGAGTCCGTCAGTTCAGTGGTGAGAAAATGATGCTGTTGAGTTTAGAAAGTAGAACGTTGTGCGGTGGAGACTTTTTTAAACGTCTCAATGATGGTCTTACGAAGGCTGCAACTTTCGTATCAAGACCGTTTATCAAAGGTCGGACTGTTGATCTTGGTCTTGTATTGAGTCTGACTGTATTTGCTGATTTTGGTTATATCTGGGATAGATACAGTTCTTTTCACTACAGAGATGTCAAGCGAAGTATAGGATTTGGGCTTCGTGGTAGTTTTGCCCGTGTTGATGCAGGTATTTTTCGCTTTGAACTGGCTTATCCTCTTGATCCTCCTTTCACACCCTCCTTACAACCCCAACTATTCTACGGTTTAGAACGAGAGTTTTAGCTGTCTAATATTACCGTTTCTAATTGATATGACTTCACCTTTCTGTAGATCGGGTAGAGTAACGAAACCCGACAAATCATGTCGAATGCCAAACGCGTATTCGCCCAAGCGCATGTCGTCTAGACAAAGGATGTCTTCTTTCAAGCATTGGTAAAGGTTCCGATTCTACGAAGCATCAATCATACATACTGAACGATTGATGCTGAACCACGCTTTGATGAAGTCTGAGAATTATTCAACTTAGGTAGACTGTTTTTTATCTAATCTCAAAGCGCACATTGCAAACCACATGAGAGTTGAATAAAACTCAGTACTCCACCCGGTATGTTTCCTGTCAATCCTTCTTCTTTCCATCCTTTTTGTCCTTCTTTGCGCGGAGTTCTTGTAAAATCTCAACAACATTTTCCATCTGTTCCTCTAATTTATTGAGGCGTTGTTCTATAGGATCTGAATCATCATCTTCATCTATATCAACAATTTCTATTGTATCTATAGTCGGTTCTTCAGATTCATGCCTATCAGAATCTGTTTCTGTTGCACTGAAGATGGTACGTGATACTGCCTCACCTACGTCTTTCATGATGTTGCCGATAGTCTCCTTCTCTTGCTTAAAGGTATAGTCGAAATCAACTGTTATACCTTCTTTAAGATACGTAGAAACTTGATGATAGGCATACCCGATGTCCCCGATAGAAGCATCATCAGCCAATGGTTCAAAAAGTCCTTCTGGTAAAGCTTCTAAATCATGAAAACGGGCCAGTGCCCTATTGAACTGTTTGATACATCGGTTTTCTCCATTTCCGAAATTGTCTAAAACAGATGGTTTCTCAAGCAGTTTTGTTGTTGCTTCTAACATTCGGACGATTCTCCGAACTTCCCTTTGTGTGTCACGTTCATTACGCATCATAATTCTCCTTTTAATAGAAGTATTTGATATTATAGAGTCATCTCTATGTAAAAAGGATAGTTTAATTTTAGATTTTGCGGGGAATTTTCAATTAGGAATTATTTTCTATTATTTTACCGACATTCCTACGGATTTTAGCAACGGCTTTGATTATATCCTCTATATCTTCTTCATTCCCTAGCAATACACTCTGGCTTAAGGCAAGACCTGTTTGACAAATCTTTTCGGTTTCCGCACAATGTACGTCATTATAGATGTTGTCGCATCCAAAGAGATTAGAGGACAGGAATGCTGAGCGATACATAGGGGTGTTATACCAATACCCTAAAGGTATACCTTCAGCATGCATAGCATTTATGAAAGTGTTGCTTCATTATATAAAGATGTTCTGTTCGAAAGCTGCAACTGGTACTGATCTCTTTTTTACGAGACCTTCTGGTGAACGTTTTATGTGTTCAATTTGATCTAATGTCTGTGCAATCATATATCTCTCACCGCAATGAGGACAACAGATTACAGGTACATCTTCTATAATTAGGAGCGATTCTCCTTTACCGTAACTGCGAGTAAGGTAGCGTTGACGCGTTCCATCTTTTCCACATACATTGCAAATCATTGTTTGACTCCTTATGTATTTATTATGTATTTATTTTACATAAACGGTAATAATAATCAATTTCCTGCTGAAAGTAAACTTTGATACAACAGGCAATCTCTGAATCATAAGTTCTGCCTTCTACGACATATTTCCATTCATCTGTCTGACGATCTTTTTGTCTACCTACAATTCTGCCAGTTAGTAAAACATTCTCCACATCAAAATGTGTAAGTCTATCATTTATCATCTCGTCTTCAGCATGAAGTGTTAACACATAGTCACGTGAACGAACTTTTTCTTGAATCTGGTTTAGAATTCTATCAAACATGTGCAACTATTAGAGACTACAATAAAACCGGATATTTCCAAGGTTTATATAGCAAACGTCTTCTCATCATCAAGTGCGATCGCGGCGAACAGTGTCGTGATTTTTGAGGGGTCTGCATCAATTTTTTCAAGTCTTTCTGCCATCCGAGCTTTCTGCTGTTCGGTTTCTGGTCCCAATTGCATCATTTTATCATTGAATGCTTTGATGTCAGCATCACTCTTAGGATGATTCGCCTTCAACCACGTTTCAACATCCGCATCGGTCTGTAACGTTTTCAGTGCCTCAGTAAAGTCAGCATGAGGTACACCCAAAAACTCAAGGGTTATTCTGTCGATTCTTGAATCTTTTCCGTAAAAGTATCCTCCCAACGTATTGCCAATATATGCCCGACCTTTGTCAATCAACCGCGCCAGCTGCACCGTTCCATAGACATCCGTATTAGAAGGACTCCGCGGTGGATGCCGATTAAGATCAACAATACCGAAACTCAACTCATCGTCTAAGTCTTGTAAAGCAACCCATGTATTGATGTCTGTTCGAGTTGGGTCTACCTCCTGCCGTCTTGCTTCAAAACGTTCGTGTGTCGTTTCATTTGGACCGCGATTCACCATAGCGTGATTGAAAGTATCAATTTCTTCTGCTGATTTATCACAGTTCTCTAACACCCATTCACCTATTTCAATATCATTTGGGTTTTTGACTGCTGCATCCTGAAAAGCGTCTGCGGAAATACCGAGGAATTCCAATATACGAACATCTTGTCCAGAAGTATCTCCGTATTTATAGTCACCGATTTTTCCTGTGCGTTCTGCACGTGCCTTATCCGCCATGCGTGCTACCCCGCAGATTCCCGCAACATCTCTTGCGCGTGCGCTACGTGGTGGACGAACGGTCAGATCAACCTGCCAAAAACAACCCCAATCATCTAGCTCAATGGATTGCAGCACTGTCTTTATATCCGTGCGTCCCGGTGCAAACTTTGCAAGACGTTCTTCTAAGAGTTGTTGATGTTTCTTGTCAGCGGGGAGTTTATCAAGTTCCGATCTGTTGAAATCCTCAATCTCGTCAGCAGTCTTGTTTCCTTTTTCAAGCATCCACGTGCTGAGTGCACCATCATCGTATTCGTCTGCTGCAGCAGCAAAATCATCTGCTGTAATATCCAAGAACGCTAATATGCGTCGGTCTAATCCTGAGTATCTTCCATAGACAAATTCCCCGAGCATCTCAGCGTTGTGTGCGCGCGCCTTGTCTGTCATACGCGCTGCCCCAACAATCCCTGCAACACCGAGATTAGAGGGGCGACGCGGTGGTTGTCGTGTCAAATCCATAAATCGTTCCTTTCAATTTTTCTAAGTATGTGGTATGATGTCTATTACATCTATTATATCATATTCTACAATTATGTCAATTGAAATCGAGAATAGGTGAGTAAAGTGTTTGCCACTTAACTGTCTGCATCACGCCAGTTACACAGCTGGCACAGATCAAAAAACTTGATAATTGCACTCCATAATTAACATCAGCAAAGGAGGAAATACAATGGAAAATTCAGAACATATTCAAGAAATTGTGAAACAACTCAATAGTCTTTCGCCCGGACAACAGAGACAGGTATTAGATTTTATATTGGAGGTGCCCAGAGAAACACCAAAGGGAATATCAGGTAAGGAATTGCTCAGACTTGTTGGAGCAATTTCAAAGGAAGATTTAGAGATTATGAAACAAGCAATTGAAGAAGGTTGCGAGCAAATATACGGATCTAAGTAGGATGTATTTAATCGACACAAACATAGCAATAGCTTTATTTTCGGGAGATGAGATTGTTAAAGAGAAATTACGAAATGCAGAATTCATAGCTGTCGCACCAACAATTATTGGAGAACTATGGTATGGTGCTCAAAAGTCTCAACAAGTTATTCAAAATTTACGCAAAATTGACATACTGGCAAATAATAGCAAATTTTACCGTTATGATTTTGAGACTGCTCAGTTCTACGGAATCATTAAAGAGAGATTGGAGCGTAAAGGCACTTTAATTCCAGATAACGATATCTGGATTGCAGCAATCGCGCTTCAACACAATTTAATTGAGGGGTGTGCATAATTGACATTAGTCAGGATAAGGGTTATACTCTAATTTAAAATCTTTTTTTTAAGGAGTATTTACCATGAGTTATCCTGACATGAGATATTATATCACATTTTTTTCTTATTGCTACAAAGATTTTGAGAAATCCATCCGTTCCAATGCGTCTAAACCTAAAGGAAGACCTAAAGTGCATCCTGATAGTTCACTGATTATCTTTTTTGCCATTATGATACTGAAAGGTATTCATCCGTTTAAAGCACAGCATGCTTTTCTTCTTGAACACCCAGATTGGGTGAAAAAACTCAAGTTCAAAAGTATTCCGGATCGCACAACTCTATCCCGTCGCTACAAACACCTCACAACCAGAATCGAACAGTTCGTTGAATATCTCGGAGATTTAGGTATTGCATTGGATACAGATACACCTCAAGATGTTGTCTTTGTTGACAAAAGCCTCTACAAAGCACAAGGGAATGTGTGGCATCAAAAAGACCGAAAAGCACATCACATTCCCGATGGTTTACGCAACCTTGATACAGATGCAAGTTGGTCAAAAAGCAAGTATCGTGGATGGGTTTATGGCTATGGACTACATCTGATAACTACTGCCAACGGGTTTCCAATGTTTGCCGATGTCTACACTGCTTCTGTGAGAGAAAAAACAGCGTTTGAGCAAAAGACCGACGCACTTCTGGCGAGACATATCAAGTATGTCATTGCAGATGCTGGCTATACAGACTTTACGCGTATTCAAACACTCGCAAAAGATAGGCTATTCCTTTTGACACCCATAACAGGGGCTAAAGCACCTGAAAAGGTAGCTTATCTACAAGCGATTGAAACATCACCGCAGCTACAGACTTATCAACAACAACGCAAGACAACTATTGAACCGGTTTTTAATCTGTTGAGCGACCTGACAGGAACAAAAACTAATCAGAAGCAACTGCCAATAGCTCGTCTTGAAAATGTGAGAACCTTTCTGATGTTGACAATTGTATTGCTACAAATAGCAATGTTGGTCAACTCAATTTGGAACTTGCCAAGCAGAGAAGTTTCAAGAATGAAAACCATATTTCAATAGAAAACTCAGAATAACATTTACTATTATGTTATACGCATTTATGCACACCCCTCATTTAATTATAGGGCTTGCCCAATATTCTCTGTTTGTAAACTATAGGGATGTTATTTCGTTTGCATAAGCAAATTGATATGCATTCAGAGGAATCTTCCGAATAGATTCACTCAATTGCAATACGTTATTAGGTTTGAAAAGCTAAACTAACAATAAGGAGAGTTTATCATGTTTAGCAAATGTGTTTTTCATAGATTCGTTATATTTACATTTTTGCTGTCCGCAACTTTTTGTGTTTTTACCGGTTGTGAAAAAATTATGACAGAGGATACCATTCAAAGCGAAGATTTAGCCTTCGTTGATACCCCTTGGGAGATAGCAACGATTAATGACCAAACGCCTGAATCCCTCTTTATGCCAGAGCCTGAAGAAGGTTCCCCACCATCTACATTCGAGGTTACCTCACAATTTGTTTTTGATGCTACAGGCAAATTGGCAGGTGAGTTAATATTCACTACCTCTGAGCAAGACCCAGTGGACCCACCGAGATCGTTGACATCTGTGATAACCTATACAGTAACAGGGGAATACACCACAGGAGCAACAACATTAACAATCGAGACACAAAAGGTAGATGTGGCAGTAACTCTTACCCCCAGAGAGGCATGGGAAGCGGAATTAGAAAAAGCTCCATTAGAGCATAGGTTGACAGTAGAACAACTACAAGACGAATTTGAAATGGGATCTAAACAGGATGAGTCAACATTTCCATTCAAAGTTGGCGTTAATTATACACAAGAGACTGAACAAGATACGCTCACACTGTCCGTGCCTGGAGAGACACTGGTCTTTAAAAAGAAAACAGAATGATGCGGCCACCAAAATGAGATCAGAACATATTTCACAAACATCGTAGGGGCGGGGAAACCCCGCCCCCATAATACTTTACCATAAAGTTCATGCAACAGCAAATTATCCTTTCTATCACAGGTATGCATTGTGAAAACTGTGCATCTACAATCAGCCATAACCTTGAGCAGATGACGGGTATACTTAATGCAAATGTCAGTATTGCCACGGATCAGGCTGCGATCACATTTAATCCCACTGATCTCAACGAGGAAACAATTGTTGACAAAATTCGTTCTCTCGGTTTTGATGTCGTTGATCCCAATTCTGAAGCGGAAGAACGTGATGCAGAACTCAAACGACAGAAGTTACAATTTGGCGTAGGTATGCTCTTCACGCTCCCGCTGTTCCTTCTCAGCATGGGTAGCGATATGGGATTGATTGGTGGATGGTCACAGGATATATGGGTCAAATGGATCATGTTTGCCTTAGCATTACCTGTCCAGACTTTTGTCGCACAGGATTATTATGTCGGCAGCATAAAGGCACTCCGTAACCGTTCTGCAAATATGGATGTCCTCGTTGCGATGGGTTCATCTGTGGCGTTTCTATTTAGTGTAGTGGTCATGATTGCTTTAACAGGTAATAGTCAACAATTTGGAGATCATGTCTATTTTGAGACAGCTGCGGTTATCATAACCCTGATTAAACTTGGTAAGTATTTAGAGGCACGCGCCAAAGGAAAAACAGGTTCTGCCCTAAAGAAACTGATAGGTCTATCTCCAAAAACAGCCTGTCTCATCAAAGATGGTGAGGAAAATCATATTCCAATTGAAGATGTAATCGTGGGTGATATGCTCCTCATACGTCCCGGTGAAAGTATACCTGTTGACGGGATTGTCCGTAAAGGTTCAAGTGCTGTTGACGAAAGCATCTTCACAGGTGAGAGCATACCCGTTGATAAGTCAGTAGATGACACAGTAACTAGTGCAACAATTAATCAGGGCGGAATGCTCACAATTGAGGCAACACGCGTGGGTTCTGAAACTGCACTGGCACGGCTGGTTCAGTTAGTGCAACAGACACAACAGAGCAAAGCACCGATCCAAAGAACTGCTGATGCTGTGGCAAGTGTGTTTGTTCCTATTGTTTTATGTATTGCTGCGATAACGTTTCTCGTGTGGTTGTTTTTTGTCGGAGAAGGATTCACGCCTGCAATGTTACGTTTGGTAGCCGTGTTAGTCATTGCGTGTCCATGTGCTTTAGGTCTCGCTACACCCACTGCAATTATGGTAAGCACGGGTATTGGTGCACATCGTGGTATCCTATTCCGGAACAGTGAAACATTAGAGCATGTCGGTGAAGTCTCTCAAATTGTTCTGGATAAAACTGGGACATTGACCCAAGGCAAATTAACACTCACAGATACAATCACCAACGGTGTAGACGAGAATCTTCTGCTACAGATAGCCGCATCAGCGGAACGTGGCAGTGAACATCCGCTCGGCAAAGCCGTAGTATCTGCTGCATCTGAACGTGGGATTGAGACTGCCGTTCCTTCAGATTTTGCGACTGTCACAGGCAATGGTATCATCGCAAAACTTGATGGTAAGACCGTGAAAATCGGTAAGCAGAACTTCATGCAACAGCACGGTATATCTACAGAAATGTTATCGCAAGACGCAGGAAGACTGCAAGATGATGCAAAGACAGTGTTATGGGTTGCAATTGATTCTCAACTGTGCGGACTGCTGGCAGTAGCAGATACTGTAAGACCAGAAGCAGAAGCAGCTATCAAAGAAATCCGTGAACTTGGGTGTGATGTAACCATGATGACAGGGGACAACAGGGGCACTGCAAATGCCATCGCAAAAAGTGTTGGGATTTCAGATGTAATGTCTGAACTTCTACCTGAAGACAAGGCAACAGCAGTCAAACAAGCACAAGAAGAGGCAGATGGATTCGTTGCAATGGTAGGAGACGGCATCAACGATGCCCCCGCGTTAGCACAAGCAGATGTCGGCATGGCACTCGGCACCGGAACAGATATTGCAATGGAGACAGCTGATCTGACATTAATGCATGGTGACCTGAAGACGATCCCTGATGCCATCCAATTAAGCCGTTCCACGCTCCGCACAATCAAGCAGAATCTTTTCTGGGCATTTTTCTATAATGTGCTATTAATACCTATCGCTGCAGGCGTGTTATATCCGCTGGAATTCCTTCCAACGATGCTGCGCGAGTTACACCCGATGCTTGCAGCTTTTGCAATGGCGTTTAGTAGTGTGTCAGTTGTGTTGAATAGTTTAAGGTTGCAGTGGCGGAAATTGTGATAGACGAACATGATCACATTGTAGCACAATCTGTTAGATTGTGCTACAGTTCAGAGTGAAATATAGTTAGGTATATACTACTTACCGTTCTTTGAAAAGTCAATGTCATCAAACGATTCTGCGGTAAGGACTTGGTCAAACAGATCATCAAGATAGACAAGATCATCTATCCCACTAATCTCATTAAGAACAACATCTGAGAAGTCAGCAAACTTATGACGCACTACTTTGAGAACGGATGTCCGTTTCTCATCGATTCTACCTTGTTCAAGTCTTTCCGCTTTACTTTGTTCAAGTCCTTCAACTTTGCCTTGTTGAATTAAAGCTTCTGCTCCAGTCATAATAATGTTTTTAACCTCAATTTGATACTCTTGTCATCAAAATGCCCAATATCTGTTCTGAACAGCCTCTTAATGTCTTCTGTATTCAGGATTTGGGACTTTACTTCCATGTGCACCTCTTAACTCTGTTTCTATAGGATAGGATAGCACAAATTGTTGATAAATGTCAATTTAATGCTGTCATAATGTCATAAAATTGACTTTACTGCATTCTTGTGATATACTAAATAAAAGAATAAGACTTAGGAATATGTGTGAATGAAACATTTAATCCCTATAAATTGCTTTCATGAAAGCACATGTCTTTTTCAGTGCAAAAGGAGTTTAAACTATGGAAAATGTAAAGTATATCCCTTTTCAACGCGTCAAAGATTGGAAAGTTGGTGAGAGGATTACTGTAGATGGGAATCCCGGCAAAATCCGTGATATTGTTGAATTCGAGAATCCATCGGGAATAGGAGAGACAATTGCATCCATCGGTGTTGTATACGACAATGAACCCGGAGTTATCAGGCTTGTTGAATTTGATTTTCACCGAGTCAAGCTTGAACGTGAACAGCATCCTAACGTACTTTCTATGTAGACAAATGCCAAAACAGTAGCATTTTTAGATGTCCTCTTCCCTGCGTAAAACGCAAGGATTTGAAATGGAACAACAAAACCGTGCGATCTTGACAACGGAATTATCACAGCAGATTACAGCATGCACTTTTTCTAAAGATGATTTAAAAAAGCTTTGCGAAATGTTGCAAGAGTCAAGTCATGCAGCTGCGGAAGAAGAAATAGCCAATTATAATCCACAGAGCGAATTAACGCGGATAGAGCATTATTGAGACTTGGATTTGAATTAAAGGTGGCTGTACGAGGAGCAGATGATGAAACGGTCTATGGCACAATTCCATCCGTGTTTAACTCCCCGCGTTTTCCTGATAAGGTTAAGAACCTTTTCATTGACAGTGAATTGGATCTAAGAAATTTGTATAATTGGTCCCCGAGGAACAGTTTTGAATTGCTGCTAGATTTCACCAAACCTGATCTTTTCAATTTGTCACTATCTGCTTCCGTATCTACACCAAACGCAAGCAACATTCTTGTTACTGGACTAAACTCTGATTGGGTTAGTGGCGTATTCCGGAAAGTTACGGATTTCATCAAAGAAAGGAAAACCCGCCGCCGTTTTCTTCATAAGCATAGCGTGTATGATTTACTTCTTTTTATGTTGAATATTAATCGTATAGTTGGTAAAATAATAGTAGAATGATTCCTTTGAATCAAAACAAGATACAACCAATCAAGTTCAAATAGAAAAATTTGCAATTTGGTTATAAACTTAAATGCCATCATGGAGGTATATTATGGTTAAACGTTTTTTGATCTGTCTAACACTGTCGTTAATGTTTGGTAGTTTGATACTATTTCAGATAGCAGATGCTGCACCGACAAAAGGAACAGTGCGAGTCAGTGGTGATAACGAGTGGGTCGTCTTTGTGAACGGAGAAGAAGTTGCACGTAATAGTAATTGGCAAGTACCAACTGTAAGCGACTTCACGCTTGACAGTGGATATGCTTTAGTTGCAATCTATGTTCACGATGCTGAACCGGGTGCTACAGGTAAAGGCGGATTCCTCGCTGACATTATCCTTAATGACAAACCTAACTATATTGGCACTGGTGAAGATGGGTGGCGATGTCAGGTTGGTTCCCCCCTTGCTGATCGAAAGGATGGTTGGGAGAAGATAAATTTTGATGATAGCGATTGGGAAGATAAATTGGAAATATATGAGAAATTCGGTGCAGGTATATGGGCATTCGGTGCTGCTAAAATGCGAGAAGTTCTCAAAGATCCGGATTGTGAGGCGAATTGGGTTTGGTGTGGACCCAATGATGGAGAAGACGATATTTATTTCCGTTATACAATTGGTCAACTCCCTGTTGAACCGAAAGGCAAAGTCACAACTTCTTGGGCGCACATTAAAAACAGTGTAATGTAATTCCTATAACGTAAGTGTCGTATTTAACACTCCCCGTCAAATCCCCAAGCTTTAGCTTGCGGGATGTAGACGGAAACCAAGCGGTTTATTTATCAAAAAAACGCGATTGTGGTGGTGTCACTTTGGAAGTAATAAAACAATATATCGAAGGTCAGAGTGGAAAATGAGAACCTATAAATACAAACTACATCCGCAGGATAATTTAGTAAAGATTGTGAATATGATTGATGATCTGCATAAGATACACGTTCATTTTCTAAAACTAATCAAGCGGTACTATCGCATATATAGTAAATATCCTGGCAAAGGTCGTCTCAATAAGCATTTGACTAAACTCAAGCAACGTGTCAGTCCGCATTGGTCCGATGTGCCAAGTCAATCTGCACAAGATATAATAGATCGTATTGATAAAGGATATCAAAGGTTCTTTGATAATCAGAAAGCACGCAAGAATGGTGAAACAGTAAAGAAAGTTGGTGTGCCGCATATCAAACCTAATCACAAATTTACATCTATAAAGTTTGTTCAGAATGCTTTTGAGGTTCATGGCACTCGCATTCATATCAAGAAAATCGAGAAGTCATTTACCTTCAACAAGAACCGTGAGTGGCGTGGTAATATAAAAAACGCCATTATAAAACGCGACAAAGTCGGTGATTATTATTTATGTCTACAATGTGAAGATAATCATGTCAATAAAATACCTAAGACAGGTCATAGAGCTGGGATAGATTTTGGTATGAAAACTTTTCTAACATTGTCAGATGGTATAAAAATAGAATCGCCTGAATTTTTCAAACGGAGTATATCTGCTGTAAAATCAGCGAATAAAAAACTATCTAGAAAGAAGTTCAAATCTAATGGATGGTTCCGTGCCAGACGAAAGTTATCAGGAGTTCATAAATCAATCACTAATCGTAGAGAAGATTGGTTTAGAAAACTCGCACTACGCTTAGTCCGTCAATATGATTTTATTGCAGTAGAAACACTCAATATAGACGGCATGAAAAGACTGTGGGGACGCAAGGTTTCTGATGTTGCCTTCTATAGATTCATAACATTTCTCAGTGAGGCATGTCAAAAAAACGGCAAAACTTTTGCAAAAGCAGGTCAATGGCAAGCCACTACAAAGATTTGTAATGCTTGCGGATATAAAAATCAAGACCTAACATTAGCAGATAGAGTATGGACATGCCCAAATTGCAGCGTGACACATGACAGAGATATAAACGCTGCAATCAATATATTGCAGGCTGGGGTACCCGTATAATACGATAAAACCGATCTGATTCGGAATAAGAGCCTGCTGGTGGAGGCGATGTGAGACACTTCATAGAAGTGCAGTCGCCTAAGAAACCGAACCCCTTACCTTTAGGTAGTGGGTAGTATCACTCGTTTCAGTGATATTTATTAACGTAAACCTTAGTAATGCATATTTTGTACATTGTGCCAACTTGGGTCATTTAAAACAATACTAACACAAAAAAGGAGAATACAATGAAAAAACTTTTTGTTTTTACTTTTATAGCCATCTGTCTAACTGCATCCAGTCTATGGGCAGCAAAACTTAGAATCAATGGAGACAACTCTTGGGTCGGATTCATCAATGGTGAACAAGTGGCTGAAGGGGACAATTGGCAGGTCGCCACTGTAACTGAATTTGAAATGCCTGACGGTTATGCTATCATCGGAGTCTATGTTCACGATACTGAACCCGGAGCAACTGGACAAGGTGGCGCACTCTTTGATGTCATACTTGACGATGGAACTTATATTCCATCGGATGAAACATGGAAAGCAGATGCTGGACCGCTACTCGCTGAAAGAAATGATGGATGGGAAACGATTGATTTTGACGACAGTGGTTGGGAAAACGCAACTCAACTTGATCAATTCGGGTCAGGTATATGGGGATTCGGTGCTGCTACAATGCGAGAAACACTCAATAACCCCGATTCTACCGCATACTGGGTCTGGGCAGGTCCAAATGATGGTGAAGATGATGTATATTTCAGAAAAATTGTCGGTGAGCTCCCAACTACTCCCGTTCAACCACAAGGTAAAGTAACTACCACATGGGGTTCTCTCAAGGCTGCCCGTTAATTTGGGCTGATTGTGAACGGTTTCCAAAACCGTTCACAATTTCTTTCCCAACACGAAGTCATAGGAGAATGAAATGGAACAGATACGAGAACTTGCTCTACTCTTGGAAACCGGGATTGCATCTTATGATGAACAGTTGAAAACACTACAAGCGGAACGATTGAAATACATACGCCTGCAAATGACCGATGGATTTGGCACTGATGAAGATGAATCCAAAGATTCATGGTTACTGCACCTTAAACAGTTGGAAGATTCATTGGAGATACGATTAAAATCATTAAGAAAAGCAATTCAAGATGCCGCTTCATCCTTCCAAAAAACTGAAACAGAATAACTAATGACTCTCCTCACCTTCTCTCTAAACAGCACTGTCCTCTGCCTTTGTATTCTCTTTTTACTCGTTACTGTAGTGTGTGTTTCTGCACAGGAAACAGAAACCGAGAACATAATCCAAGAAGCGATTCGGCAACAAAACTTAGGATTAGCGTTTCTGGAAGAATCACAACCTTCAAAAGCAATTCCAGCGTTTACAGAACTCATCACATTACTGCCTGGTGAAGCAATCGGGTATGGTAACTTGGCAGTTGCACATCTACGTCTACAACAAGTGGATATTGCTGAAGAGTGGGTTAAGGAGGGGATATCGGTAACGCCAATGGAGAGTCAATTGCATTTTATACTGTCTGAAGTCCATCTACTGAAAGGACAAGTAGACCAAGCAGTAGAAGCGATGAAAGAGGCAATTCGATTAGCACCAGATAACTTAGAATTTCGGTATAGACTTGTCCGTCATTACATCGGACAAAGAAATGACCCTGATGCACAGAAGGCAGCACTCATACATCTACAGGAACTCCACTCACGCGCTCCTGTCAACATCGTCCTACTCATGAAGTTGTCTCAAGTACTCATCAGACAAGAGCAGTACGGTGCAGCAGGAAAGATATGTCAGCAATTAAACATCCTTTTGGAAGACACCGATACAGATAAACTAAAATACTTAAAGGAAGGGATAGATGCGATAAAGAAAAATCACCAGACATTAGCTTCACGAAACATTCAAATTTTTGAGAATGTGCATCGCGCAAGTCCAAGATATCAACAAGGAATCGGTGAACTTGTTACCAATATTATCGGACATCCGATCGAGAAATTTCCGCCAGGGCTAAAATCAAGACTTACCGCAAAACAGAGTATTCCTATAGACATTGAATTTGTAGATTCTTCTGATCAGATAGGATTGGTAGCGAGTCAGGATCGACGTGTTGGACATAAGCGTTTTTCTTTCGTTGACTACGACAACGATGGTGATATTGATATATTCTCAACGCAATCACCAGCACTATTCAATAATACAGATGGTGCGTTTGTACCTGACTTACATTATCAAGAAATCATACAGCAATTTTCACTTAACCCTTATGCATCCTACTTTGCGGATCTAAACAAAGATGGGAAACATGAGTTTCTGTTACATTCAACAACCGGCATTACGGTTCTCAAAACAACCGACGACGAATCTTGGGAGGCAACGCCAATAGTCCAGCATCAGGAGTATGGACCTATAAGGAACTTCCTTCTTCTGGTTGATTATGACCATGACGGAGATCTTGACATCTTCTTACAACACGTAGGTATTAAGATGTATTGCAATAACGGTGATGGATCGTTTGTGGATGTAAGTGATCGAACCTTTATAGCAACAAATACTGATAATAAAACAGAGAAAGAAATGGTGATAGATGATGCACTTGCAGCGGATTTTGATGACGATGGGGATATTGATATTATTGCCATTCATAGTAACAACGGATGCACATTCTTTGACAATTTAAGACAGGGCAAACTGCACACGTTATCTGAAGAAACTGGAATCCCGCAAAATGTGCGTTTCACTGCCATTACTATAGGTGATTATGACAACGATGGGGATATTGACTTAATGCTTGCATCCCAAATAGGTATACATCTCTATAGAAATAGGGGTGACGGGTCCTATGTTGTAGACAAACGATCCGCCCAAGTATTAGAAAAAAGACCTGTCAATGTAGCAAAGTTAATAAGTCTCGATTATGACAATGATGGATTTTTAGATTTATGGTCTATCACGTTAGATGGGTTATCCCTATATCGTAATGACGGTACAGGTCGTTTCATTGATAAGAGCTCAATTTTAGTTACAAGCACCCAGAAGCAGGCGTGTATATCAGGGGCAATTGCCGATTACGACAATGATGGAGATATAGACCTATTTTTCAACAACAGAAATGGACAGATACGAGCATTACAAAACAACGGCGGCAACACAAACAACTGGATCAAGATACAGTTAGAAGGTATCACCACAGGAAACAACAAAGTCAATAGGAACGGTATCGGGTCGAAACTTGAAGTCCAAGTTAGCGATCTCTATCAAATGCGTTATACATCAGAACAGACTTCACATTTCGGTTTAGGGTCTTATGATAGCGCGGATGTCATCAGGGTGGTATGGACGAATGGTGTCCCACAGAACGTGATTGAACCGAAAGCGAAACAGAAGATACTTGAGAAACAGGTATTGAAAGGATCATGTCCTTTTCTCTATGTGTATGATGGTGAAAAGTATCAGTTTGTCACTGACCTACTGTGGCGTGCACCCCTTGGACTGGTAACTGCTATGGGGTTTGTTGCACCGGATGAGACCAAAGATTTCGTTAAAATCCCCGCATCACAGATAAAACCAAAATTGGGTAAGTATTCCGTTCAGATTACAGAGGAACTATGGGAAACTGCATATTTTGATATGGTCAAACTCATTGCAGTCGACCATCCTGAAGATACTGATATTTATGTGAACGAACAGTATATACCACCACTTTTTTCAGAATTCAAGATATATAAGGTGTCTGAAAAACGGTATCCGGAGTCAGCAGTTGATCATTTTGGCAATGATGTGTCTGATGCACTCAAAACTTCTGATTATCGTTATGCTGTTGAACATACTCCTGGTCCATATCAAGGTGTCGTATCACCGCATTCAATCATTCTTGACTTGGGTGATGTGCCGAATGATGAACAGATAACCCTCTATCTGAACGGATGGATATTCCCAACGGACACGAGTATCAATGTTGCTTTATCTCAAAACCGATCACTTATACCGAGTTTTCCTTCCGTATCAGTGAAGAATGCAGCAGGAGATTGGACTCCTGTGAAGGACAGGATAGGAATTCCGGCAGGTAAAAACAAGACTATAACTGTTGATCTGACAGGTATTTTTCTATCGGAGGACCGAGAGGTTCGTATTTCTACAGATATGCAAATCTATTGGGATGCAGCCTTTTTCACAGTTGGCACTCAGAATGTTCCTATTAAAATAACAGAACTGAATCCGGAGAGTGCGGACCTTCACTATCGCGGTTTTTCTGAGATGTCCCGTCCAAACGAGCATGCACCCCATCTGTTTGACTACCATAAACTCACAACAACGCCACAATGGCGAGACTTAGCTGGATACTACACACGCTATGGAGATGTTAAACCTTTACTACAGACGGTTGATGATATGTATGTTATCCTCAATGCTGGAGATGAGATAACAGTTGGGTTTGACGCATCGCGTTTACCCCCACTAAAAACTGGATGGCAGCGTGACTTTATCCTCTATAGCGATGGATGGGATAAGGATGGGGACATCAATACACTTACTTCTCAGACGGTTGAGCCATTACCCTTTCATGGGATGTCATCATACCCATATCCGAGTCATGAACATTACCCAGATGGCGAGGAACATCAACGTTATCGGTTAAAATATAACACGCGTCGTGTGAAACATCAACTGCCATCGATGCTGAGTAAATGATTGAATGTAGATACTCGGACAGTTTTTCACGCTTTCTGTTCAATATAACGCAGAGGAAAATATAGACAACAAGCTGCGATTAACAGGATATAAGCCAGAACAACATAAGAGAATGCACCATTTCCATATAACCCATCCAGATGTGTGATACTAAAGAATGTCTTAAAAATGGGAGGATGCAAACTCCTTTCATAAAGCCATCCGCTGAGTATTGGGCCTAAGACACGTCCCAAACTCAAGAATGCATCCATAATCCCGATTGCTGTGCCTTGTCCGATATGTGTCTGTTTAGAAATCCATGACGTATTTGTAGGACGGATTAATTGATAACCGATGCCGGTGATGGTGAGATATATCGTGAGTGTAAGAAAGGAAAAGGCATTGACAAAAAGCACCATTCCTAAAACATTCAGCAGCATACCTGCAATTATTATTTTTCGTTCGCCAAACGTGTTTATCAACCTACCGAGTAATCCACCTTGCATTGGCACGACAACAACCCCCATGATCATGAACATAAGTCCCAATTCCTTCTGTCCATACATCCACATATCTTCAATAAACAGTGGAAATGTTGCCTCTAAACCGGCAAAACTGAAAGCAGAAAAAAAAGCGATAAGAAACAACGGGGTTAGAGGTGATTTTATTGATGTTTTGCGGTATAGTTCGCGAGGTGAAACCCATGTATGTTCAGATTCTGTTTCTTTTTGGATCGACTCAGGTAAGGTCGTAAGGACAAAAATAAACGTAAGGAGCGATAGTGCACCAGCAACAAAGAAAGGTATATCGTGTCGACTCATCACACCACCAATGGCGGGTCCAAGGATGAAACCGAGTCCCATTGCTGCACCCATCAGACCCATACCGCGCCCGCGTTCTTCTGACGTGGTAACATCTGCAACATACGCCATAACGGTCGGTATCACTGCAGCGGAAGCAATCCCTGCTGCGCTACGGGTCAAGAAAAGCCAGATATAATCAGTACTTAAGCCAAAACCGACTAACGCGTATGCATTACCGAACAATCCGATCAGCATTGCTGGTTTTCTGCCGTGTTTATCAGATAGTCGTCCCCATAGTGGTGCAAATATCAGATGCATACCAGAATAGATAGAAATTAATATGGATATTTCGGTGGGAGATGCCCCGATATCTTTTGCGTAATAAGCAAGATTTGGTATAATGATTCCAAACCCAAGCATCACGAAAAAGAGGGTTAAAAACAGAAGAAGAAGTCTCGATTTTTGCATTCGTAAGTAAAATTACCTGATTTAGCACAACTTAAATAGATACAGAATATGCGGTATGACCTATTATAGCAAAGCGGTGATGACGTGTCAAGATGGATGTCAGGTCGTTTCATTTGATTCTGATTGCAAACACTCTCAAAAGATGCTACGATAGAGAAAAACAGAAAGGAGCATCTGATGAAAAAACCGACTTGTTTAATACTTACTGGAATAGGAGTCTTGCTTCTCGTTATCGTCATGATTATCGCTGTGCCTTGGTTTATAAACGCGTTTGAAGAAGCGCAGCAGATGATCAGAAAACATAGCAACTATAAAAGTGAATTGAGACAGTTTGCCAATAAACCGCTAATTAATGATCAGAAACTACTGTTAAAACAACTTATTGAAATTGCTGGAGAGACTTCTAATAGTCAAAACGGAGAGAATTTAGAAATGGTTCTGTCAAGTAGTCCTTACCTTTCATTCATAAACGCACATGCTGCTGATCAAACATATCAGGATTATCCAACCTATCTTGCCGCTATGCCGATTGCAAAGCATAGGGACGTTGTCAATTCAAGACTTAGAATTCTAATTGATACAGTGGTAGAACCTGAACAGTTGGAAGTATGGACAGACTATTACTATATTATGCGGGATTGGAGTAGAACAGGAAAAAGCATACTGACTGACAGAAAGGAATTTGACGAACTTCTGCAAACACATTTGGTGAATCCCTTAATGGAAAACGCAGGGTTTGAAGGTGTTACATCCAATATTGTTAAAATGGGGTTAATTTCAAATTTTATTATAGAAGACAACGAAGTATTTCACTATGCATGGTACAGTCGTGTGCAAAGTTACGGATTTCAGGAAGGATATCTGCGGTGTGCAATTGCCACACCGGTTGAGTTTGCGTTGATGCGGTCATTCTTTGCGGATCCAGCAGTTTTTGAAAAGTGGTTGTCAGAACCGTTTCACAAAGAAGAAGAACCTGCTGAAGACGAAGAACAAGAACACTGATTGCTCCGAGTGGACGCACATCTAACCCAAAATTGTTCAATGTCGAGAATGCGTCTAGATTTGGTCCAGATGCATAAAAACGTGTTGTCCCCGGTGTCTTCGTGGTGGCAGTCCAATAATAGTTGTTGCGGCATAGACATTATAGTTCTTATTTTTCCTGACCGATAGTTCAGAACACATTTAGATATGGATACCGGCACTGATCAGTCCCTTGCAAACCAACACTGTCCCAAGTACGATCACAACAGTTGCGCTAATAATAGGTAGCCGTTTAAGCCAGACCCCTTCCCCTGTAAACCGATCAAGTATTGGTTTTGCCATCACCATGAGGATTCCAATTGCAACGAGCACTGCTGCAAGGCCGAGTGAAAATGTACACAAGATAATCACTCCCCATGTCAATTTGTCTATAGTAATTGCAAAGAGAAGTCCGATAAGGGCATCTACACATGGTACGATACCACCCGATATACCCAATGTGAGTAGACTCCAAAAACCTGTGCCTTCTGCGGGAACGCGGGTGTGTGCATGTCCATGACTATGTGAATGACTGTGATTGTGTGAATGTGCATGGTTATGACTATCATCGTGTGTATCCGATTTGCGACTGTAATACTGCCTTAGGTTTTTTACAAGTAGCCATGCACCGATGCCAACAATCAACACACCAGAAACAATACTTAGCCATAGCACAATATCTGATTGAGCAAAACGATTTTTTGTTAGCAACAATATGACTCCAATTGTGATGACGCTGAAAGTATGTGTGAAGGTTACGACAATGCCAAGGAAAACCGCATCAATAATCCTTCCTCTTGTCCCGACAAGATAGGCAGCAACGACTGCTTTTCCATGTCCCGGTGTCAATGCATGTAATCCGCCATAAACAAATGACACGATTAAAGCGACAACCACTAACGAAAACGTTAGTGGTTGTTTCATAAAATTCTTCAACTTATCACCAGAATGTTCATGACCTTCACCAGCAAAGGCAACGGAACAAGCGGCACATACTAAAACCGTAATAACGAGAATAGAAAAATAATGTTTTTTCACAACTGTTCACCCCTTTCGATCTTTTGTAAACACTTTTCAGCGAATATTTCGCTTCTGATTGTATATGATGAGTGATGAGTCATCAGTCAAAAACCTATACAGGCCTCTAATTGTTTATGTGTTACGTATTATGATACGTTATTTTCAGTAAATATGCAAGTTTTTTTTCTATGAACACAATGTCTGTATAGGTTTTTCAGCATCAGACATATCAAAATGCCACAGTGAGTTTTGATCCGAATGTTCTTGGCAGTCCGTAACTTGCGAAATATGTGACTCCACTCTCTTTTGTGCTGTTACATTTTGTGTTGGAAGTTTATATATCTCTTCTTCTGTATCCTCAGTTTCCTGTGCAAATGATGTGAAAACGGTAACACTCATGAAAATCAGTTGGATACATAATAATATCTTGATAGTTGATTCTCCTCTTTTTGTAAGTAGCTAGAAGGTTTAAATGATAAGTGTATTCCTAAAAGAATCCATTGATGAACAGAACCATTCGTAATGTATCTGCTTGTTGGAATCCAGTAGCGTATAGATTGTCTGTTTCATCAATATAGGTATAGGTATTTTTACCGAAAAAATGTGTGATTTCAAAGTTCAATCTGATTTTTCGGTTTAGGTCATAATAGAGTCCGCCACCCCAATCAGAGAGTTTTGCGGAGAAATCAAAGAAACGAGAATTACTCTGGTCAAGTGCGTCGTTGATGAAATCCAAGTTTGTTGTGCTGAGATAAGCATAAGCCCGCGCTTCACGATAGTTGTAGACACTATGGTTTCGTATCCATATAAGGTCTAACTGAATCCGGTTATCCCACGAGATCTCCGTTGATTTATCATCCTGATTGAAGCTGCCCCGGAAATCCTCAAAATCCTGTGCGCGGTAATAACTCGTGTCAGTCTGATGAACAAGCATGAGTCGATTTGACAGTGCCAGTTGATAATCCGCGTTGAAATCATAAGAGAAGGTAATATTTGCATTGACAGCGTCTTGGATGATTTGTTCGTCAAAATCTGCTCTTGTGTATAGATCAGCATCAAGATCATCTTGATTATCTATCTCAATGTCATGTATATCGCGAGTCAAACGGAACTTCAGTTCTGTCTGAAACATGGAAGGAAATATGGATCTTGTTGGGGCATATTTTCTAAACGTTAAGTATGATGTATTGAGATAGTATAGGTTACCATTTGGGTCTATACCCTTGAGTTTCAGGTCTACATCCTTTTCATTTTCTTTTTGGAAAGGTATGAGAATCTGCCGTATAAACCTTCCATCCTGATTGAATTTTTGGATTCTCCGTAGTCTATAGCGAAAGGATCTTGAAAACCCGTCATAACGTGGCATCGGATCATCAAGTCTATTTGGTAATGTAGACAGAAAATTCTTGATATATTTTGCTTTATCCGCAACGAGAATAGATCCATCTTTCAGAGAGACTATCCTATGTGGACTCATGAACTCTCCAGCACCATTGCCATACGCACCGAATGTACGTATAAACTTCCCATCTGAACCGTACTGAACGACGCGATGTGCACTCTCATCAACGATATATAGATTACCGTTCGTGTCCACAGTCATATCAGCAGGATGTATAACTTGTCCAACACCGGGTTGAGAGATAGCAAGATGCGTCGTCGGTTTACCGGTAGCATCCAATTTGTATATTATGCCATCATCACAGACATAAAGATTATCGTTCGTGTCAACTACTAGTAGGAATTCGCGTTTTGTATCCCCATGTGGAATAATGAGTGCATAATTACCTGCACTATCCAATCCAGGTGCGGCAACTTCAAGGTTATTTACTCTCTTGCTTAAATCCTGTATTGGATAGGATGCTATAAATTTCCCTTGTGGATCAAACTTATGCACACACGGACTGTAGTTGAATATTTTCGGATTATCAGTTTCTGTGATGTGCTTCAATAGCCAATCCATTACATAGATAGCGTTGTCAGAACCTATTGTAATCGCCGTAGGATTGATAAATCTGAAGTCTGCGGCATCGTCAACCCGTATCTGAAGAACATAATTTCCTGTTTCTGTGTATTTGTGAATTCTGAAATTATCGGTATCTGTTATATAGATATCTCCATCTTCCCCGAATGCCATAGATAAGGTTTTGGCAAATTGTGCTTCTCCTTCACCTTTTCCGCCAAATTCACCTACTAATTTGTATTCTTGTGCTGCGTCTATATGGGGAGGAATAAGAAGCAAGAGTGAGAGGATTAGTATTTTAAAAGTCAACTTCATTCTTTACAAGGGGTGATTAGGTTCTGTTTGTAGTAGGGCAATTCATTGCCCGTTGTTCCAAGAAATACCGTGATATTTTTAGTCTTCACTATAGTGGCATTATCCCGCAGGAATATTCTCATGTCTTTTTCGAATGTTATCAAGGATACCGTTGATGAATTTTGGGGATTTAGGTGTGCTATATGACTTGGCAATCTCAACTGCTTCGTTAATAGACGTGGCTGCATCAATATCATTGACAAAGAGGATTTCATAGGTTGCAATTCGGAGAATAGAAAGGTCTACAATAGGCATTCTATGGAGTTTCCAATTTTTGGATGTGGTTTGAAGTTCCGCATCAATCGTTTCAAGATTTTCGGCTGTGCCTTCAACAAGTTCCATTGCAAAAGGTCGTAAGTCAAACGAGATGTCCTGACTCACCCAAAACTTGTTTGTGATGGTTTTTACGGGTTCCTCATTAAGTTGCATCTGGTACAATATCTGCATCGCGATAATTCGAGATTTTCTACGAGAAGCCATCTGATTACCAAGTTTCTGATTGCTATATGATGTCTTATATTATACAGCATTCTTGATGTTAGTGTCAAGGACTATATTGTAGATCGGGCAGTCTACTTAGTCATTGTAGCAGCGTTTCATAAACCGAGTGAAGTCTCTCTGCTATACTACGCCAATCGTAATCTTGTTCGACTCGGTCGCGTCCGTTCGTTCCAATTTTTTGACGTAGTGCTCGGTTTGTCAGCAATCGGGTTACTGCATTAGCAAAGGCATCAGGCTCATCAGCGATGAGAATTTCCGTGCCATCCCGTAGTGCTAATCCCTCCGCACCCACAGTGGTTGAGACAACCGCTTTACCCATCGCTAAGGCTTCAAGGATTTTTAGGCGTGTACCACTTCCGATACGTAGCGGCACGACAAAGACCGTGGCTTCTGCAAAGTAAGGTTTGATTTCAGGAACACGGCCTGTCACGACAACACCTTCCATATTTGACAACCTTTGCACCCGTTCTGATGGATTTCCACCAACAACAGTAAATTTTACATCCGAGACATCCGTTTGTATCTGAGGTAATATTTCTTCAGCGAAAAATGAGACAGCATCTTCATTCGGGTACCAATCCATACTACCGATGTAGATAAGATGTGCTGATGCTTCAGATGCGTGGTTTGGAGAGAAATGCGTAACATCAACACCGTTGGGAATTACTTTCACGGTGCCTTCTGCACAATAACGTTCAAAAACAGCAGCGTCAACTTCAGAAGTGCAAGTGACAACATCAAATTTGGCACTTAACATCCGTTCATACTTTTGAAATGCACGTTGTTGACTCCAATATGCACATTTGTAGAAGATATTCTCGGTTTCACTCTGTAAGCGGTGCCAAATCGCGGAGTCAACGTTCTGCAGTGAAAGCACACCGGGTAGTTCTGTTTCTGTGTGAAACTGTGCCGTATGAAACATCTCATAGTGAACGATGTCAAAGGTTTCTGTAGCTAGTAATTCTTTTAACTTTCTTCGGTATACGTGAACATCGTAACGCGCGACAGTAATTGGTTGTCTTTTGAAAACTGCAGAAAAGAACGTCTTTGGCGATAGCGGTGGTAGTGTTGAAGCATATTGTACAAGGTGAACTTTAACACCAAGTTGTTCAACATCTGCAATGGTGTTTTTGTCAGTCGGTTGGGTTTCTAATGCCAAGAGTGTTACATCGTTATTTTGAGTAATCTGTTTCAGGAGATTAAAAACACGGATGCGACCACCATCAGTGAGGGGGAACGGCAAGCTAGGAGATAGAAAGAGAATTCTCATGTTTTAGGGGTCATTTTGATCGGATATACCGACCATATTCTTTAATTTCGCAAAAAAGGCAAGCATATCTATCTTGAGTTGTTGGCGAGAAGTGATTGTCGGTTCGGGTGGCATCAGAATTGTTCCGTGTTCACTCTGTATCCATGCATTTATTCTGTCATTGAGTTTCAAGAGTAGCCATCCGCTATCAAGGTCAAGATAAACCTTGAAGCGACTATCTTCATGGTGAATGGTATATTTCTGGGTTCCATCGGTAATTTTCCAACTAACGTCATCTTCTTCCTGTATCACTTTTGTTTTTGAAGATAACGGTATATCCAAACTAATAAAACCTTTGTACAATTCATCGGGGAATTTTTCGTCAGGTAATGGCAACTGTACATCGGAATTTACCTCAAACAGGAGTGTTCGAATAGGATATTTTGGGTGTTTATAAACACCAAGTTTCTTTGCGTCACTTCGAATTTCATAGCTTTGTAGGTATTCATTGTCCGTAATTAGCCACTTTTTTCCGGGTTCAACAATAGAGAATTCAATATCATTTGAGAGTATCATTCTGTTGAGAGCAAACGCTTCCAGTAAATCGGGCAGATAGATGTTAAGTTGATCCCCGGTCTTCTGAATTGGATATCCTGCTCCAGTGCTATCTGTAAGGATCCAATTTTTCCCACTCAGAACAACTTTGATTTTTGGTGTTTTGGAATTCAAGCGGATGCCGACTGCTGACTCCGCGAACATCTTCTGCCAATCAAAACCGGTTGAGATTTCTTTATCTAATAGCGGTGCGTTGTATTTTGCGCGAACACCTAAAACGACATTAAACAACAACTCTCCTGATAAGATACTGTTGTTTAAATTACTCAGATGTGTGCGGTCTAAACTATACTGATGATCAATTTTTGTCGTTCCAATCGGACCTGAATTGACGGTAGGTCTTTTGCGAACCGCTGTCCGTACATGCACCTGCAATTTTGGTTCTTCCGGTTCCGCTACGGGGGGTGCTTGCATCACATAGACGCAGAAAAAGAAACCGATAATTAGGAGGATGAATACAAATGTGAAGAGTCTTTTAAGTGCTGATTTCATTTTATCATTTGGTTGATGAACGATTAATTCCTATTGTTTTAACATATTTTATAACATGCAACCGTGTTATTGCAAGTCTTAATTTTAGTTTGTTCATCAGTTTTGTGCATTTTTTAGCGATAGGGACTTGAAAGACTTTCTGTATGAAAAAAATCCTTAAGTTTATCCTTTGGGTAGAGCATACAAAACCCACAAATTTTCGGTAGAGTGTGTATAGAATGTGTGAATACCAAGAAGTCCAAGTCCCAGCAGTGTGAAAGGTGTATAGAATGGGGTGTTTAGAGTTTTTCTCACTAAAGTATCATGCAGCTCTTGTTCCTAAGTTTGTTGAGCGGAGAGATGAATGCAAGGATAGAGGGGGTTTACTGACAACTGATTGCTGAAAACTGAATCGTTGGATTTGTCTGGATCTTGATAATCCGCGATTAAAACACAGTTAAGTGACAAAAAACTTTACACACCTCCAGCAAAAGAATAATTTTGACAATCCACACAGTTTATAGTATAATAGTAGTGTTATTTTATTTAAATTATCCTTGATAGATTGTAGAATTATGTATTAAAGGTTGTGAATTATGGTATTGAAAACAAAAACCCCCTTCCCAAAATCAGACAAACAGATAAAGTGGTATCTTGTGGATGCTGATGGTAAAGTACTTGGTAGATTAGCTTCTAAAATAGCACAAGTATTAAGGGGTAAGCATGATCCGATGTTTACACCCCATGCAGATTTGGGGTATCGTGTTGCTGTGATTAACGCTGAAAAGGTTGTTGTTACTGGGAATAAGGCTCAACAAAAGACCTATTTCCGACATAGTGGTTATCCTGGTGGTGATAAGTATCGTACTTACAGCGAACAGATGGAACGAAGTCCAGAGTTTATTATTACGGCTGCGGTTAAAGGGATGGTGCCGAAGAACAGTCTGGGAGCAAAACTCATGAAGGGTTTAAGAGTATACATAGGTTCAAACCATCCACATCAAGCACAAGAACCAGAAGTCTTAACATTCTAACTGTTGAGGAAGTATATGACTATTGAACAATATTGGGGTACAGGTCGCAGGAAAACATCTGTTGCCCGTGTTAGGATTGTCCCTGGTAGTGATGCTGGGATAATCGTTAACAAAAAACCGATTGACGAGTATTTTGATCGAGCTGACCATGTCCAAGCAGCTCGACGGCCTATAGAGCATGTTGAACGGATAGGGGAATTTGCTGTTCATGTGAATGTACGGGGCGGTGGAAATACGGGTCAGGCAGGTGCTATTTCACACGGTCTTGCACGAGCACTCGTTAAAGCTGATGAATCATTAAAACCTTCCCTTAAAAAAGGTGGGTTCTTAACACGTGACCCACGGATGGTAGAACGTAAGAAATATGGACAGAAGGGTGCACGAGCCAGATTCCAATTCTCCAAACGTTAGTCCTTGCAGCCAAGCACACGCCGAACCTCACTTTCCTTATTATATTGACCATTTTATTGACGAAGTTTCTACTTGTTGATTCTATTTTATGTAGCAACTGACTCTGACTTGTAACTTTTAATCAGATTGGTTTAGTATGTCAAACATCGTTATTTTAGGTGCCCAATGGGGTGATGAAAGTAAAGGGAAGTTGACTGACGTGTTCGCTGAACATGCAGATGTTGTTGCGCGCTATCAAGGCGGGGACAATGCTGGACACACTATCGTTCTTGGTGACAAGACCTTTATTCTTCATTTGATACCATCAGGTATTCTCAGACAGAACACAGTAAATGTCATCGGTAACGGAGTTGTCATCAATTTGGAGACGTTATTGTGTGAAATTGATGGTTTAGTGGAACAGGGAGTTGAGGTTAGCAGTGAAAATCTGAAGATAAGTGATCGGGCACATCTCATTATGCCGTATCACAAACTTGTTGAACAGTGGGAACAGATGGGAAGTTCAACCAAAATCGGCACGACCTCACGTGGAATCGGTCCTACATATTCCGATAAGATGAGTCGACATGCTGGCATTCGCGTTGGCGATCTATTAGAGGTTGACGTTTTTCAGAAAAAAATTGATTACAATCTTGAAACGAAAATGGATGCGCTGAAAACGGGTGGTATCACGCGTAATGACTTAATCGGCACTTACTATCAGTATACTGAGCGAATCGCACCTTATGTAACGGATACTGTTGCGTTCATGCACAAAGCACTTGTAACTGAAAAGAGGATCTTATTTGAAGGTGCACAAGGAACAATGCTTGATATCGACTTCGGTACATATCCGTATGTAACTTCGTCAAACTGTACAGCAGGTGCGGTCTGCACCGGTCTTGGCATAGGCCCCAAGGGAATCGATCAAGTATTAGGTGTTTCAAAAGCCTATGTCACGCGTGTTGGGGGAGGTCCATTTCCTACTGAGATGTCCCCAGATTTAGATAAGGAGATTCGAAATATCGGCAAGGAATACGGGGCCACAACACAGAGACCCAGAAGGTGTGGATGGCTTGATCTTGTTGCACTTAGATATGCTACACACATTAACGGATTATCCGCGATCGCTCTGACAAAACTTGATGTCTTTGATACGCTTGCCGATATACAGGTATGTACCGCATACCGATATAAAGGGAAAACCATGACCACATTCCCTAGTAGTTTAAAAGTATTAGAGGAATGTGAGCCCATATACGAAACATTATCTGGATGGGAAGAACCGTTGACTGAAGCACGTTCTGCTCAAGATATTCCAAAGACAACCCAAGATTACATCAAATATGTATCTGATTATCTCAATGTTCCAATTCCAATTATCTCTGTCGGTCCAGATAGAGAACAAATTGTAACATTAGGCAGGTCTCTTTGGTAGATGCGCCAGACAACATCTGATTATAGAGAATAAATCTAATTTTCTGCATTTTAACTTGACATTCTATCTAAGAGACTATATAATATATTGTGAATTTGAGCCGTTAGCTCAGTTGGTAGAGCATCTGACTTTTAATCAGGCGGTCACAGGTTCGACTCCTGTACGGCTCATAGATCTATAAGCCCCCGTCGTCTAGCCTGGCCAAGGACACCGCCCTTTCACGGCGGCGACACGAGTTCAAATCTCGTCGGGGGTATTAACTCACCCGACGAGACCGACCTATCTCATATAGGTTGGTCTCTTTGTTTTTATACATTTCATCTGCTTTAGTTTGTATCAAATCCTACCATATCACGTTTTTATTATCGGTAAGTCGTCTATATAAGGACTTACATATTAGTCTAGTATGAGGATTAATTTAATATCGTGTTATTCTGCTCTCTTTCCTATCAGAATCGCGGAGAGTACAGAGAACACGGAAAACGCGGAAGGAGTTTCTGGTTCATTGACAACAGTTCGTTAACTAGCACAAATGTGTTACAATATACAGAAATTCTTAACAATGGCAACACTTGATACAGACAGGACTTACGCATTTTGCTCGTTATCAGACGTTCGAGCGTTTAATGTGAATGCCAAACGCGCATTCACCAAGGGCAACCATTTATTGCCCGTTCTTTGCCAAATATAGTAAAGTGACAAATGAATGAGACATTGCACCCTATACACAGATGATGAAGCATCCCCAGCGTAGGGGCGAGGTCACCTCGCCCGTTGTGAAATGTTTCATTAATGCTAATGTTCACTATAAGTTCAATTTGTTGTGAAATCCAATCTTTTGCGTAAGTTCTGACAGAAATTCTTAACAATGGCAACACTTGAAAAACTTACACAACTCATTCAAGACACCTCTCAACCCATTGCCACCCGCAGAGCCGTAGTTGTTGAAATTGCAGACATTGGAACAGAAGATGCATATCGATCCCTAATAGATGCGTTATCTGATCCTGCCCCAGGGGTGAGAAGAGAGGTAGCAAATGTGCTGCAACACTCTAACTATACTCAAGCCGCACCTGCACTTGAAGATGCATTGAGAAAAGAGGACAGCGATCTGACCCGTTGGAGTCTCATTGATGCACTTGGAAACATTGGGACCTTAGCTGCACTGCCAGCCCTGGAGACGTTGTTAGCATCGGAATTATCCCCACTGACCCGAAGAGAAATCCAGAAAAGTATAGACCTAATATACAGACGACATCCTGATAACAGTGTAGCTGAGACAGACGAAGAAAATAACCAATCATATCAAGGGACAGAAACTGAGATAGATTCTGAGCAAACTCCTAACTTGTGTTCTGACGAGATTGAAGTTACTGATAGTTCAGATGAAAACGATAGGCTTCAAACTACGTCCGATTCTGATACAACTGATGAGAGTCTACCTGAACCGTCTAATAAAATTGAAGAAGAAAACGTACCAGATGATGAATCGATTGCGACTACAGAATTAGAAGATAGAAAGAAAATTACACAAGAAACAGGTTCAGAACTTGAAACGGAAGAGGTAGAATCAACACCTTCTGATTCAGATGAATATATTGAGGCAGATGATGAACCAACTATAGAACAAACGAGTAGAACTACAACCACACCTATTCTACCCGTGCTTGTTCCAAATACATCTGTCGTTGTCTACAATCAGGAAGATAGCAGTCATAGACCGAGTTTCTACGCGCTGGTGCTAAGACCTAACATGTATCTATCAAAACGTTGGTTATCGCGTAGTCGGTTATACCTTGTACTGCTCAGTCTACTCATAGGTGCAACTGTCGCCCTTGTGTATTCCCAGGTCCAGAGAATGCCCCGTTCCCCTTATGCTCCTAATTTGGAATTGACATATCTCAAGAATCCGGAAGACTATCTTGCAGCTGGAAATCTATACATTCAACAAGGGGACTACCGCAAGGCGATAGAAGAACTCGGTTTTGTAGTAGGGGTAAAGGACATTGATCCGAAGTTATACAAATACTTAGGAGATGTGTATTTTCAGGAGAAACAGTATGCACATGCAATTGAATCTTATGAGTATTACTTATCAGCTCGAGAGATACAACCGTATCAACTCTTTGTTGCTGAGGCATCTTTTTCATCAGGTAGTATTGGAGAAGATGAACAAAAATCCTCTGACTACAAGACATTCAACGCGCTCGGAATGTGTTATAAACGTTTAGGAGAATTTGATAAGGCGCATGACACTTATGTGAAAGCGATAGGTATAGTACCAAAAGAGTCTCAAGCATACAGTAATCTTGCTGAACTCTACTCTGATGTATACCAACAGAAACCTAAACTGTCATTGGGTTTGGCGTATGCATCGGTCATACAAAATCCCTTTGTTGCTTCATCCCACGATATACTGGGATGGACTCTCGGCAAAATAGGAAGATTTAACAAGGCAACAAATTCATTAGAACAAGCATATCGTCTTCAGAGTGACTATATACCGACACTCTATCATATAACTGAATTAGCAGAAAAACGTATACACCCAGAAAAGACGCTTGACTATGTTGAGCAGGATTTCAGTAAGAAGGTAAACCGAAAGAACATAACACGTACTGAAATCTTAGATGTTCTTTCATTTATCTATGAGAAAGACGCACATAAGTATACCCGTTTTAGACCATCCCTATATCAGAAACGGGGACTTAAGTGGAAATAGGTTGTCATATATCAAAATTGCAAGATGCAAGAGATATATACCGAGAATTAAATAAAATTGTGAAATTAATTCGGAATTAGTCGTTTTGGGATTAAGTAAAATCGCTATAAACATAGATTTAGGCTGAATTTATCGCTTGTTTTAATTGCTAATTCATGATACAATATATAGATAAGTATTAGGGGGTTATGAACCCCCTAAATGAACAAGAAAAGACGAGTTGTTTTTTCTGATGTTCGGTTTATTTGATTATTGTATCAGAAATTCATCAGAAAAATCAACTCCTAAAGAGGAGTACCTGATGAATTTAGTTGAAATTATGGAGCGATACCCTACACGAGAGGCGTGTATTGAACATCTTGAGGGAATACGTTGGGGTGATAAACCCCGTTGTCCGAAATGTGAGGGTCCGAACCTGAAACGCAAAAAAGAGAACGGCATAGGTAGAATAGGACGGTGGCATTGTTCTGATTGTGGTGCATCATTCAAGGTTACCAGCGGGACACTCTTTGCTGGAACAAAAATACCGCTACAAAAGTGGTTTTTAGCGATCTCATTGATGGCAAACGCAAAGAAAGGTATCTCATCTTGTCAGTTGGCGAGAGATTTAGGATTGAAACAAAAGGCTGCTTGGTCTATAATGATGAAGATACGAACTGAAATGGCAAAGAAGTCTTCTCTTTTGTCGGGAATCGTTGAAGCTGATGAAACTTATGTCGGTGGTAGAGACAAGAAAGACTATGACAGAACAGTAGATGAACCTCGCAAGCGTGGTCGCGGAACAATGAAAGACGCTGTTATCGGTGCAGTTTCAAGAACTGGACATGTAATTGCTCAATTGGTGCCTGATATCACTGGAGAAACGATTGCTAACTTCATCCGTGATAACGTAGATACAGAGAATTCCAAACTCTATACCGACCAGTTTACAGGATACAATACCATCGGTAAGGAGATGGAACACGAGACGTTGAACCGAAGTAAAAAGTGGGAGAAAGGTGGCATGCATACCAATACGATTGAAGGATTCTGGTCTTTCATCAAGCGTGCATGGTATGGAACACACCACCACTACTCAACAGAATACACGCCACTGTATCTCGCAGAGGCGTGCTACAAGTATAACTATAGGAACATTGACATTTTCAATAAGTTTGTCAATGATAGTATAAGATGAATATCCCAAAACGACTAAGTCAGAACATCTAAAACGATACAAATGTTAAACGAGGGTATCACTTGTAGGCTCGTTTGTACTCTGTTTGAAGTAGTGGCAGGATGCAACGCAAAGTGCGTTGCACAAACAGTCCTGCCAACGAGCTTATGGATAGTATAACATGGGTGAAAACTGACTGTCAAATTAAAAAATGTTTAATCCCAAAACGACTAATTCCGTTATAAAATCCCTAAGGAGAAGATAATTTGAAACAAATTGTCAGTTTAATGTTATTCTTCGTTTTTGCTGCAACTGCTCTTGCACAAACAGGTACAATCGAAATCACCGTCTATAATCAAAATACAGAAGAAACGTTTGAAACTGCAGAAGTACATCTCATAGAGACAGATCAACGTAAAAAAAGTAATGCTGAAGGTAAAGTGTGGTTTACAGGAATCCCGCCAGGTAGATATTCTCTTGCTATTTCTCATAGGTCCTTTCCAACACCGATAAATGTCACTGTAGAAGTAACCGCTGGACATACAACACAGACGAGAGTATCCCTTGGAGATGTTTTTGAATTAGAAACAGTGGTAGTTGAAGGTGAACGTATACCACTAACGATCAGTAGAAAAGATATACGTGGTAGCGAACTCCTACGAATTGCTGGTGTTGGCACTGACGCGCTCAAAGGTTTAACGACGTTGCCAAGTATCGGGATACCGAATGACTTTTTTGGCATACTCTACATACGTGGTAGTGAACCAGGGTCAAACCTATACTATCTTGACCGGACACAGCTAGGATATCCATTCCATTGGGGTGGTTTTCTTTCTACTATTAGTTCAGAAACTATTGATAAAATAGATATATATGCTGGGGGTTACGGTGCGGAGTTCGGTTTGGATTCTCAAGCAGTGCTTGATATACAAACCCGTGATAGCATTGAGAATGGATTAGATGGTAAGTTCAACCTGAATATACTTTACTCCGAAGGGTTGCTTGAGGGTAGAATTGGTGGGAGTGGGTACTTCTCGGTTTCTGGACGGAGAAGTTATTTCGATCTGATCGCTGGACCAATCGTTGAATCACAGACAGGAACAGAGCAACAGTTTCCATATTTTACCGATTATCAGATTAAACTTAATTACGATCTGAATGATAGACATACGTTAACAGTTAATGCATTTGCATCGACTGACCATTTTAACATTAATGCAGAAGAAGAACCAGACCCAGATGATATTGAACCGGATGTTGGTAGAACAAGTCTATTTTTCAAGAACGGTTTTTCTGCACAAGGTATACACCTCTATTCAGAATTATTGGATAATAGATTGACTTCATATTTATCGTTAACCCGAAATCTGAATACTCTTAATATTGATCTAAAAGATCCAGTTGTAATCTCTTACAAGGTAGTAGATGATCAGGCAGAATTTAAGGATGCAGTATTTGAAGATGGAAAATTAGTTGCTGAAGAGATAATAAACAATTCTTATGACATAAAGATAGATGTCCCGGTTTACACTTTACGGGAAGACATTACATATAAGATGAATCCTTTCCTACAACTTGAATTGGGTTTTCTTTTTTCATTTAGTCCAGCAAATAGTTATGAAGATGGGAGATTTTATGAATATGATCTCGTTGAAGCGGGTCGTAGAGGTTCAGTGACAACGGTTGAAAACGGGGTAGTAGAACAAAAAGAATACTTTACGCCTGAAAGGTATGAGATTACTGAATTAGAAGAAACCCATTTTGAATTTGGGCACGATTTTTATCGTACTGAAGGTTATCTACAAACAAGGTATGATCCATTACAATCTGTTTCCATTGCTCTTGGTATACGGATGGATTATCTTGACCTTACTGATGAACTATCAATTCAACCGAGAGGAAGTGTTAACGTTAGACTTTCTAATGATTTCAATCTCCGTTTTGCTTATGGACAGTATGAACAGAGCCCGAGACCTTATCAACTCTTATCGGAAAATGGTAACCCAGATTTGAAGTCTAGTGTTGCACGACACTATATCTTTGAGATTGAAAATGAATTCACACAACAGACCGACTTTAAGTTTGCAATTTATTACAAAGATACTCAGAATATGGTAATCAATGAAAGAACACGTGGTCCGTTATTACAAACACTGGCAGAATCTGAAGGCGGTAGATTGGCAACTGAGGACTCTGTATCCAATTATCTAAACCAAGGTTCTGCTTATGTCGGTGGGGTTGAAGCTTTCTTGCGGCATAGGATTCCTGATAGGTTCTTCGGATGGGTTTCGTATGCTTATACACATGCTGAACAACGAGAGAAAACTGACGCGTTATATAATCCATACCTATTTGATAATACACATATCGTGAGTATAGTTGCAAACTATAGTTTCAGAGAGAACACTGAAATGGGTTTAAAATGGCAGTATCTCAGTGGGACATCTGAAGTGCCTATCAGTTCTCTCATACTCATTCAAGATCCTGTAACACGTGGATTGAATCCTTTGTTAGCAAGTGTTGATGAGGAGGTACATGCTGCGCTGAATCCGTATCACAAATTAGATTTCAGGTTAAGCCACAAATGGATCATAAAGGGTGTTAAATTGGGTGGGTTTATTGATGTTCTAAATGTTTACAATAGAAAGAATAGAATTAAGTTTAGTCTAAATGAATCAACGATTATTGTTCAAGACGAAGAGATCGTCATTGAAGAGTGGGAAACTGAAGAGTGGGAAACTGAAGAGGTGCGACAGTTGCCGCGGATATTCTATGTTGGGTTAACGTTGGATTTCTAAATAGGTTCGTCCGTTTTTCTGGCATCATATTGACATAGCAAATTGTATAATTTATGGTAGAATCGATACCTTATGAAGATTCAGTTGTTAATTTAGGTAATTTGTGGGCGGGGTCATTATATATAATGGGCCGCCCCTACGAGACCTTTCTCCAACGATGAGTCTTATCAGTTGAATTGCCTGATTATCTATTCAATCTTCATCAGGTATTTAATTTACCGATCTTCCCGCTAAAGTCCCTGCCTTTAGGCAGTGGGATGTAAGCGGGCTCATCCCTTTGTAGTGTCAAAAAGATTTGACATTTAGTAATATTTATGATGTACTCTTTATACATTGTCAGTTTTGATGGTAAACAAACGACCATCTATAATGGTCGTTTTGTCCGAAGTATCAAACGCTATAGAGAGAAGATCAAGGCGGAGTTTCAATCTAAAATGGAAACATGCAAGAAACGATCTCGGAAATGGTTTAGACTTCTGAAAGTAAAACGCAGGACTTTAGAAAAACTTGACGCACGACTCAATGATGCTGAACATAAAATCACATCACGCTTTATATCCGACTGTCAAAGATCGAAGGCGGATACGATTGTGTTCGGAAACCTAAACGGGATCCGAGAGAATATCAAGTATTCTAAAAAGTCTAATCAGAAGTTGCACCAGTGGGCTTTCTCAAGAATAGCAGACAAAATACGCTACAAAGCCGAGCTTTCTGGTATCAAAGTTATTTCTGAATCAGAAGCATATACCTCACAAACGTGTCCAAAATGTGGACATAGAAAGAAACCAAGCAACCGAAACTATCACTGCAAACAATGCAATTTCAAATATCATAGAGATGGTATCGGTGCGATAAACATCCATAAAAAAGTATCTGGGGTGATAAATACCCCTGTTAGTCGGGATCCTGGCAGTCCCCTTGGTGTCAGATTCAACTGTCACCTCAGTCGCCTCGGCTTAAACCCGAGGAAGCCTGCTATAAGCAGGTAAGAAACCCCAGCCTAAAGGCTGTGGGAGTATGTCATTACCAAGTAGCACAAGTTGGAAGAATGTGCTACAAAGAAAGTTGAGGAAAACACTAACAATGAGCCGTCTAATTTTTATGCTTCTTGTTTTAACATTACAGGTTTCAGTCATTGTACAAACAGAGGCCCAGACAGGAACAATTGATGGCGCGGTCATAGACAGAATTACAGACGCACCTATAGAAGATGTAGAAATACTTATAGTTGAACTTGATAAGCGTACTACAACTGATAGTGAAGGGGCGTTCTCTTTCAAGGGAATTGCAGTTGGAAAATATACATTACAGGTATCCATCCCTAGATCTGAAGCTGATGAAAAAGTAAGTGTTGAGGTTGAGGAAGGTCAGACACTGACTCCAACCATTTTTGTTACAAGAGTGGACTTTCAGTTAGAAGGCATAGAGGTTAGGACTGAACGTGTTCCCAAAACAGTTTTAAGGAAGAGTATAGAATCTCAAGAGATTACGCGAATACCCGGTACTGCTGGTGATGTGTTGAGAGCATTACCTGTGATCCCTGGTATAGGGGTGGCTAACGATTTCAGTGGTGCACTCTATATCCGTGGTGGTTCTGATGAAGATAATTTATACTATTTTGACCGTGTTCCTGTGGGATATCCGTTCCACTTTGGTGGATTGGTGTCTTCTTTGAATTCAGACATTATTGAAAGGATTGATGTCTATGCAGGCGGTTATGGTGCTGAATTCGGTGTTGATTCACAGGCAGTCATTGATATTTACTCTAAGGATAACAGTCCAGAAAACCTTAGTGGTAAGTTTAATCTCAACTTATTATTTTCAGAAGGACTTTTACAAGGAAGGATTGGACAGGATGGGTATTGGTATGCGGCAGGACGTAGAAGTTACATTGATCTGTTTGTGGGTTCATTGACGTTTGACGCAGGTGCAATTACTGCTTTCCCAAGATTCTGGGATTATCAAGTGAAAATTGGGTTTGACTTTAATGATAAACATCAACTGTTTTTTAATATGTTTGCATCTGGTGATAACTTTGCTCTTACTTTAGATGGCAAAGACGTTGACGTAGACTTTAGAGGCGATACGAGTTTTGAAAGTGGATTTGAAGGTGCTGGCATACACCTTCGTTCTTCACTTACAGACAAATTAACCTCATATCTGTCATTAACAAGATCAGATTTTCTGTTTGATGTAAATTTTGGACCTACATTGTCTCTTAATATTGATGCGCCAACATACACGTTGCGGGAAGATCTGACCTATCAGTTAAACGAAAGGCATCGTTTAGAGTCTGGTCTTATTCTTGGTGTGGAACCCGGAGAGGTATCAGGTGTGTTTTCTCGAATTCCGGATGAGGGTGAAGTAGACTTTGATATTCGCTTTGTTGAAAAAGAGGTTATAGATGAATCTGTCAGAGGACAACGCATTGAAGCCTACTTACAAGATAGATTTAATATACTGCCTTTTCTATCTGTGGTTTACGGATTACGTCTTGACTATTTTAACCGCATAGATGAGATATCAATACAACCGCGCGGTAGCATTCGTGTTGAATTACCCAATACTTCTGAACTCCAATTCGCCTATGGTATATACAACCAGACGCCAATACCCGCGCAGCTTTCATCCAGTGTGGGTAACCCAGAATTGAAATCCAGTCAAGCGAGTCATTACATTCTTGAACTTAAACGAGAACTGTCACAGGATACTGAGATTAAGATGGCTGCGTATTACAAAGACCTTGTGAACCTTGTGACATCTGATGAGGCATCTATATTTTTGAATCAGGGAATTGGTTATGCTCAAGGTACTGAGCTCTTCCTAAGACACAGAAGTGGTGATAGGTTATTTGGATGGGTTTCTTATGCTTATGCGCTCTCGAAACGAAAAGATCGTTTAGGAGAACCTTACCGGTACTACTCATTTGATCAGACACACGTCACCACCTTAGCATCAAGTTATAAGATTACACCGACTTGGGAGATAGGTGCAAAATGGCAATATAGAACTGGTAATCCATATACACCTGTGACGGGTTCAGAACGTAGAATTGACCCCCGGTTTCTTGAAGATGTAGAGAGTATTGACGAAATTAGCGCAGTAGATATCGTTGAAAATACAATATATATTCCTATTTATGGTGAGACTAATTCTGAACGTCTTCCTCCATACCATAGGCTGGACATCCGCTTGAGCAAGACTTTCAATTTTAAGAGTTGGAATTTAGGTGCATTTGTGGAAATCCTGAACGTATATAACCAGAAAAATCTTCTTGACTATAGATACAATACAGACTATTCAGATAAAGAGCCTATTAATCAGTTTCCCCTCATTCCTTACTTAGGCATAACAGCGGAATTTTAAATGACATTTTTTATTTTCAGGTCATTGAAACATCTACTGATATTATTGCTTTTAATAACTGCCTCAAATGCCTTTTGTCGGAATGATGAATCTTTAGACGATGAAGAAGTAGGTGAAATTGTTGTCCTTCCACCGATAGAAGTTACTGCCGAACGGATTGAAATGAAACCGAGACATACGCTGAGTACAGATGTGTTTAGGTATGCTACGGGTAGTGGTGGGGATCCGCTGCGTGTATTGAATTTACTTCCCAGTGTGGGTACGCTCAACGATTTCGTAGGTATACTATCTGTACGGGGTGGCGGTCCTGAAGACAATATATACTATTTTGATCGACTTCCATTAGGGTATCCATATCATCTCTACGGGATCGTTTCAACTGTGAATGCAGATGTGATTCAGAATGTTGAGGTGTATCCTGGCGGTTATGGTGCGGAATTCGGTTCTGATTCGCAGGCAGTCATTGACATTTTTTCCCGTCGGTTGGCGGCATCTCAATTTAGCGGAAAACTCGATCTGAATCTTGTCTATTCCCAAGTGTTCTCTGAAGGTAACATCAGTACTCGCGGGTATTGGTATCTCTTTGGTCGTCGCAGTTATATGGGACCGCTTTTTGAACTTTTACCCCATCTTTTGGAAATTGAAGATGACTTGGTTACACAGGTGCCAATTTTCTGGAGTTATCAAAGCAAATTTGTCTATCAGTTGTCGAAAATACACCGATTAGAATTTAATACAATTGCTGCGGGCGATGGTGCTGAATTTAGAATTGGTCCGGATGAAGCATCTGATAGTGACTTACGGGGACCTCTCATATCTGAGAATCCTTTTGATTCTCAAGGTATACATCTTTACTCTGAGAAAGAAAATAGGTTCAAGTCTGTTTTATCATTGACACGTTCCTTTTCACGGAATGAACTGATCTATGGAGAAGGTTATTATTACAGGGATTCAGAAAGCGTATTTTCCCTCCGTGGGGATTTAAAGTATTGGATAGAATTCCCGAAGTCTTTACTAGAATCTGGTTTTGAATTAACCAATTTTCCCTCAAGTTTGACAAGTATTGGTTCTCGTCCACTTGAAGAGGGTGATTGGGATTACGACCCAAGGATAAAAATAGATGGAG
The DNA here is from genome assembly GCA_965208245.1 of Candidatus Poribacteria bacterium. Taxonomy (GTDB): domain Bacteria; phylum Poribacteria; class WGA-4E; order WGA-4E; family WGA-3G; genus MSPOR6. Next base: position 1,506,244 of record OZ242325.1, on the reverse strand, counting down.
AGAAAATCTACACTCATATTACACAAGACCTGCATGGATTTGAAGGTTACCTCCAAGCGACACAGGCACTGTTTTCATCAAGTTACATTGATTTTTATGGAACGCTTGGTATAAGAGTAAGTTACTTTAATATTATCGATTCTTTTGCGCTTCAACCGAGGGGTTTAATTGGTGCCACATTAGGCTCGGAACAGAATAGTGTTGTCGGTGTTACGCTTTTCCCTATAGACGTGCGCTTTATGTATGGCAATTATACACAGAACCCTCAATTTTACCAGATTGTACTCGGTGTTGAGAACCCAGATTTATCTCCGAGTTCAGCCACACACTATGTTGTTGGAATAGAGAAAAACATCAGATCAGATACAAGATTTGAGGTAACTGGGTATTTAAAGTACTTAGAAGACATGATAGTTTATAACCTACCGGAAAAACAGTATCAGAATCAGAAAACTGGTTCAGTTAAAGGTATAGAATTCTCATTGGAGCATAGAGTAGGGAATATTTTCAGGGGTTGGTTTGCTTATGCATATACGGACTCAAAACGTCAAGATTTTCCTTATGAAAAGGAACGAGATTATATGTATAGTACTCCACATGTATTGACTATCAATCTAAATTACTTCTATTCTACTATAGAATTTGGTGCAAACTGGCAATACAAGAGCGGTATCCTATATGCTCCGTTAGTTGGTAAAGAAAGATATACTAATCCTTTTACAAAAAGACAGGTATGGGTACCAATATACGGTGATCCTAAACGTGCTGTTCCCTATCACCGTTTAGATTTGAGATTTTACTGGTCATTCTTCAATGACATCACAATAGATTGGCTTTTCTTAGAGATTGATAAGTTGCATGGTGGATTTACGATTGAATTGTGGAATGTCTACAATCGCACAAATCCATTACAAGTACGGTATAATTCAGAGTTTACAAAAGAAGTTCCCATTGCCCAATTACCTATTGTCCCCTTCCTTGCAATGACGATTGAATTTTGAATTGTCTAAATTTACAAATTCTTATATAATCTTCGTAAACTGTAACACACCAAGTTTTTTGCAAAGTTATATATATGCACAATGGTATGCAGAGAAGGATCAGATTTTGACCAATTTTCTTATCAATTACATGTATCGTCCCGGAAGCGATTTCTATTTTGTTTATAATGCAGACCTACGGTACGGATAAGACAATGAAACGTGTGGTGCAGGATTCCGTGGTAGTTGCAAAAGTAATTTTCTGGTGGAATCCGTAAATTATGACAAATTTAGTTGTTTAGATGGCACATTGTGTGTTATAATATCGAAAATAAATATTGACAATTTACTTTTTATACGGTATAATTTGAAATAGGTTAGTTATGAAATGGACGTATTAGATTGTATAGTGAAGTTTTGTTGAAGGAAGTTACAATTAATCTGAAGTAATCTGAAGTCTGAACGGGCAAATATTATCATATCTTGTTTAATTAAAGTTAATCTCATAAACTCCGGTAAGTGTGTTTTAAGTGCGTTATTGATATCATGAGTAAATCCGTAGGAGGAAAAGAGATGAGTAGAAGTTCCGACATAGTATCACAATTACAGAGACGCAGAGCAGAAAGAAAGAAACCGAAAGTCAATTCTAAGTTAATGAAGGTTAGGATTGCTGAAAATGAAGTTGATGGTATAGTTACTGCGGCTGAGAATAAACCGCCGCCTATCACGCTTCAAAAGACAGGTGGTAGGAATTCTCTTTCACTATTCTTTTCTATTGGGCTCCATATAAGTCTTGCTTTGTTATTGGGTTTCATATATATTAAAGATCGAATTTCAACTGATGATGAAGGGATTGAGGCGGCATTGGTTCCGCCAGAGAATTTAGACTTGAGAAAACGTACTTCGTTGCCAGTTCGAAAACGTCCAACTTTTGAAGCGGAGCAGCAAGAGATTAAGGCACCGATTGAAAGAGATGTTGTCACAAATAATAATATACTAACACCGAGGGAGGGGGATTTCATATTGCCTTCCACAGAGGGAACAGATTTTGGATCTGAGACACTAGGCTTAGATCCTGGTCCGAGAATTAATGTTCCAAGGACCAGGAAGAGTCCAGTTGAAACTACTACCCCAGTTTTGACACCAAAACCTGATCGTCCACAAGGTGCTACATTTTCACCGGATCTCTCAAATTTACCGACTGAGACTAGTAATCCAATTTTAAATGTGCCAGATATAGATACGTCTGATCTTGAGAGCTCACCGCCAAAAGTCAAAAAAAAGGTAGATCCGATATATCCGCAGAACGCAAAGCGGGCGGAGAAGGAAGGTACCGTTAAGCTGCAAGCGACAATCGGGACAGACGGCATCCCGAAAAACATTGTAGCACTCACAAAACCTGGGTTTGGGTTTGAAGATGCGGCTATAGATGCATTGAAAAAATGGAGATTCGTTCCAGGTAAGAAAAAAGGTAAGGATGCAGAGATGACCGTTAGCATTGATATACAGTTCAAATTAGATGACTAAACCGTAGGTGTATGTCTTCACTAACGCATCTTTATAAGTCCTTTTCCAGCAAAATTGCGAATTAAATTTACGATGGATTGCCGGGCAGTTGTGCTGAGTTGTGTCTGTTCATGGGTGAGTAATTCAATTTGAGTTTCTACAACTGATGCTTGTTCACTAGACATGTTCTCATAAAATTTGTCTTGAATGTCTGTAGGGGAATCGTATAATGCAAGAGCAAGTGTATTTGTTTCTAACACCTCAATCAGCGTTTTGATGGACTCATCTGGCATTTCACTGAGATCGTCAAATGTATAAAGTTGGTTTGCAACTTTATACACTAATCCAGGTTGATTCTCTTGCAGGACATCCATCAGTTGATTCTGTTGTTCGATATTAACCTTGCCTAAAAGTCGGGCAAGGTTTTTTGATGCATTCCCAAAAAACAGTGTACTATCCAAAATTGCATTCAATTTACCTTTAAGTTCGTTCCAGATCCGTTCAGCCTCTTCCGTTTCAATCATTTCGGTTATAGAAACAGCTTCGGCAATCTGAACTTGTCTCTTGAAGGGAAACTGTGCAAATATCTTTTGTGCGTAAGTTGTCAACGTATCTTCACTGTCCTCTTCAGATTCATTCTCTCCAATCAGTACAAGTTTCCTGCGGATTTCCTCGGAATCAGTTGAGTCGGATTCTGCTGAAGCCACATCCATTAACAATAGAAAAACAGCGATTTCATCATCGTTTACCTCTTTAAACGCTTTTATAACAACGGGTAACGGTGTTTTATCTAATAGATTTGTTAATTCTTGTATTGCAGCGTTATTCAAGAATGTCGTGGACATAGTTCAACTCCTTTTTTGCCAGGGACAATTTGTCCGATCTGTATTGCAGCAGCATCGTATTGTTGGCATATATTTATTGCAACATCAACGTTTTCTGGTGCTAAAACTACTACCATACCGATTCCCATATTAAACACACGATACATCTCATTTTCTTGGACATTTCCTTCTTGTTGTAGTAATGAGAAGATAGGTTGTTTTTCCCAACTGTTCTTATCTATTCTTGCTTTGCCCCCTTCGGGGAGAACTCGTGATATGTTGGCTGGTAATCCTCCGCCGGTAATGTGTGCGATTCCCTTTACTTCACATATTTCCATTAACTGCAAGATCGGTTGGACATAACTCTGGTGTGGTTTGAGTAACTCTTCACCAACGGTTGTTGATATATCAGGAAGGTAGGTATCTATTTTATATTTACAAAGGTCGAAGAATATATGGCGTGCCAATGTATATCCATTTGTATGTAGACCGTTTGACATCAATCCGATTATCTTATCGCCATGTGTTATTTTTTCTCCGGTGATCACCTGATCTCTTTCTACGACACCAACAATAGTGCCGACGAGATCATATTCATCAGGAGCATATAATCCTGAAAGTTCCGCCGTTTCTCCACTGATCAGCGCACAACCAATATCAATGCAGCCATTGGTAAGACCTAAGACAATCTGTTCAATTATGATAGGATCCATTTTTCCAGTGCCGATGTAGTCTAAGAAGAAGAGTGGTTCTGCCCCTTGAACAACGATGTCATTTCCACAATGTGCAACTATATCGTAACCTACCGTATCATGTTTGTTAGCTTTAAGTGCAACCATCAATTTTGTGCCGACACTATCAGTGCTTGAGACAAGAACGGGTTGCCGGTACTCATTCAGTGCAAACAACCCGCCAAATGTACCTAAATCACTCAAGACTTCAGGTCGATATGTCTTTTTAACAAGGCTTTTTATTCTTTGCATAGCCTCTGCTTCGGCATCAAACGATACACCTACATCGGCATAGGTCAATGATTTTTTATCAGACATTTTACTCCTTATCCATTTTCCTTTCTATCATGTGTAGTAGGATTTCTAACATGTGATTGGCTATCTTTTGTTCGGGAATGCTTACGCAGGGCTATATCCTTCAATAAGGTAACAACTAGTAGGATGCCTGTTATGACCATAGCGATCGTAGTACCCCAAACCTCAGCCTGATCTTTAGGGATTTGTGGCCGGACACCAAGAATCAGTGTAGGTAGTACCCAATTTAGGATTAACCCAAGTACTGAATAAAATAATACAATCTTTAGTGTAGAAGCTCCTTGGACAGTGCTAAGAGATTTCTTGACAGTATTGCGGTTTTCTTTCCTTGCTTCTGGTGATAATCGACGGTTTGACTTATGTGATCGGACAGTTTTTCTGCGATTTTTCTGATCGTTCGGGGGAATCGGGGGTTGAATAAAAACCATATTATACCATTCTTAATTGATAATACTTCTTTATTGTAGCATAATCTGTTAGATTGTGCCGTTCTCCGTTTCATATCTAAATATCGGTAATGATGGAAAATCTAATAGAAATGGTATTAGTATCCAATTTCCATGACTTATAGTGGACTTCAGAATTAATGAAACATTCCACAACGGGCGAGGAGACCTCGCCCCTACGCAGGATAACGGGCAAGGAGACCTCGCCCCTACGCAGGATAACGGGCAAGGAGACCTCGCCCTACGCAGGATAACGGGCGAGGAGACCTCGCTCCTACACAAGATATTATTCGTAAATGCGGAAATGTCTCATTGATTATTGACTTTACTATAACTAATTTACTATTAATGGCAATTGGCGTGGAATACGTTCTCTTAAGGTAATTGGATAACTTCCATCAAAACATGATGTGCAAAAATTGCCTGGTGCTTTTACTGCTTGTAGCATGCCATCTATACTAATATATCCTAAACTGTCAGCCCTTATATATTTTCGGATTTCTTCGATAGAGTGTTTACTTGCAATCAGTTCAGATCTTGTTGGTGTATCAACACCGTAGAAGCAGGGGTATTTGTTTGGCGGAGATGCTATGCGAACATGGACTGCTGTTGCGCCACCTTGTCGGACAATTTTTACAAGTTTTCTGCTATTAGTGCCTCGCATGATAGAATCATCAACCATGATAACCCTTTTTCCTTCAAGTACTTCTCTAATGGGATTCTGTTTGACTTTGACCATCAGTTCTCTTATATCTTGTGTTGGGTTCATGAACGATCGTCCGACATAGGTATTTCTTGATAAACCGAGATCGAAAGGTATGCCAGATTCCTCTGCGTATCCGAGTGCGGCAATTGTTGCAGAATCGGGTACTGGTATGACGACATCTGCCTTGACAGGGTGTTCTCGTGCAAGTTGCTTTCCAAATTCTCGTCGAGTGCTATTCACACCTTGTCCGAACATTATGCCATCTGGTCGTGCCAGATAGATGAATTCAAAAATACATTGCGATAATTTGTCATTTGGCGATGAGAAATGGAAAGATTCTAAACCAAGGAATTTTGATCGAAAAATGACCAATTCACCTGGTTCTACTTCTCGTATTGGGGTTGCCTCAATAACATCGAGTGCACAAGTTTCAGAAGCAAGTATATAAGCATCCCCGAGTTTACCGATCCACAATGGACGAAATCCGTGTGGGTCGCGTGCCCCCATAAGCGTTGTCTTGTCCATGACAACGATAGAGAATGCTCCTTCAACCGCACGAAATGCGTCGAAGATTCTATCTTCCAAACTATGCTGTTTAGACCTAGCGATAAGATGAAAAACAACTTCAGTATCTACACTGGTACTGAAGATTGAACCACGATTTTCAAGGTGTGTTCGAATTTCTGGTGCGTTGACCAAGTTGCCATTATGTCCGAGTGCAAGTTCACCTCGTTTATAGTTACGTATCAAAGGTTGTGCATTCTCAAGCGTGCTTGCTCCTGCTGTTGAGTATCGGTTATGCCCGATAGCGATGTTTCCGGATAATTTACCTAAGACTTCAGAATTGAATACTACATCTACAAGCCCCATGCCGTGATGAGAAGATAGTTTTTCACCATCAGAGACAACGATACCACTACTTTCTTGACCTCTATGTTGTAGTGCGCGTAAACCCAGATAAGTTAATTCGACAGCTTTTGGGTGTCCAAATACACCGAAAACGCCGCATTCATCTTTGGGTTTATCAAACTGCATGCGTTGGTCCGTCCTCAAGATGTTTTTTCGCTGTTACTTCTTTTTTTGATATTCTGTAACCAATGATCGCACCGATGGGAATTGCTAGGAGATACAATATTTCAATAGGTGCCCCGATCAGGAACCAACCGCGAATCGGTAATGATAGAATGTAAGATATTAGAGCAAGGATAGGGACAATCAGATTGACAATTATATTCTGATTGCCAAAGATTTCCCAGGGTACATTCAATAGTGCTACTAATCCGACGACAGCGGGTGCGCCTAAGAAAGCACCTGAACAAACTGGCTTGAACGGAACTTCAAGATTGAATTTTCGTCCGATGTATCTTATACCTACAGTTGCTCCAACAACCATAAATCCGTAAGTAATTCCGATTGAGAATATCAACAACAGTGCTATCCAAAAATCGTGTGTTATTCTTTCTGCGATAAGTATTTCCCAAATAAACTTCTTGACAACAAACAAGTATACAAGAAGTCCAGACAGAACAACAACGACACCTATAGCAATTTGGAAAGGAATTAATAGTATACGGGTTTTTGGTAGCATTTCAACTCCAAGACATGATTAGATTGCCAGTTAATTGACATTTAAAAGTATACCATAGTGCAAGATTAGTGTCAAGAATATATGACAGAGTCGGGTGTGTAAAGATATAGTTTATTGTCTGAACTAGGATTTTCAGGATTATATGATTTTCAGGATAAGATAGGTAGATTGGATGAATGGAAGATGGGATGAGTGTGAAAAGTTATTGTCATGCATTTTGTCTGAATCGGGGATTAACACACCCAAACGTATTCAAAATGTTGACATCCAAATCAGAATAGTATATATTATGAGGTAGAAAGTTTAGAAATGCCATCAAGTTTTGTAATTATGTTTATAATATCAGTCGTGCTTTTGTTCGCTAGTCCACTGCTTTTCCCCTTTATGTCCTGATAGTCCACTGTCCCGAGCAGCCGATCAATATGACTTTCGTCCTTTTCTTCTCCAAAAATGTCTAATATATGTACGCCGTCGCTTGTTCCAATTTCAACACATGGAAAAAGGTATAAGGGTTTGTACCAATCTGGGGGGTTATTTTTCAGTACATTCAAAACACGTTTTAAACCATCTATCCAAGTGCCGCCGTTATGGTCAGTGATTGCAACACAATCAATTCCTTCATCCTTCATCCATAAATGCTCTCAACCATGATTCATGTGTCATTCTTTCACCATTGACATCATCTGAGTGGGGCGTGTGTGTATGAAAATCAAATTTCCACCACCGTGCTCCTGGAAATTGCAACTCATTCATAACAGATCACTCCTAATTATGTGAATTTGTATTTCTCGAATATATTATACCTCAATTCAGAGGTGTTGGTTTCAAACAGACTCTTTCTCAAAATCATCGGCGATACTTTTTGGATGCCACTTGGCAGTAAATGGACGAACCACTTAGTTAAGAACTACGACTGCAATTTTCGTAAATTCAATACAGCCTTTTCCTTGTTCTTTAAGGACTTTCCTAGTAGTTTCAAACAGCGAATGAATACTATCTAACGCTGTTTTCTCATCACCAGATTCGGTGGGCAATGCCTATGTGGTAATTCTTGTAAGTAACTCAATGTACAGTTTCCAAGCAGCTTCTCTGTCGCCTGCTTTGGGAGACCATTCGGCACCAACAATGCCTGTGTTAATTTTCAGACTATCCAATCCTCATTGTTTTAACCAATTTTTCAATTTCATTCAGGCCACTTTTCGCTTGAACGGTTATTTTTGAACGAATCACGAGAATTGTGAGGTAGTATCTCAGTGCTTCGTCTTCGTTGGAAAGCATCATGTATCCAAGACTGCACAGTACGTGGATTTTCACTCCAATTGTAGATTTTAGCATATCCACATTCAATATTATCGTGAAGTCTTAGGGGTATTGTCTTATAGTCCTAATAGACGAATCTTCCGTTGCAATAGATTGATTTGATATCGTTATAGGGTGTAGCAAGAGCATTATTAAGTGTTCCAAGAAGCCCAAAAGGTTTGGGGTACGTCGGTAACAGAATCCTCAATAGCCCGGAACGAGAACTAGCTTTTGTCTGTCGTATACTGGATCCAATCTCCCAGTCGACAAATTTCCGTTACCATGTATGGTCACCGATAAGAACGACTGTCACTGTGGAATCTCGGAGATAGTGCTCCCGTATGATTTGTTGGAACAGAAGATATTTTCTGCTTATCTGTATAGGTTGTCATCGGTGTTTCTCCTTTTAGTCAAATACATGAAAGTATTCTAATACTTGAACCGTGGAGACTGCTTTTGCTAATTATAACTGAGAATTGATAAAAATAACAAGCACTTTAAAGTCCTATGCTAAGAATATGATTTTATCAGTCTGTAGCACAATCAAGATGAATGTGATAAGGTTTTATGAGGATATTTGTTGATAAAATATTAACTGGCGACACGTATGGATTGTGTTTATCCTGCCGCCAGTTAATACTTTAAGGGCACTTCGCTCTACCCGACCTACGAAGAAGATTTGACAAGGTATTAGTTACAAAAACTTTACACACCCTTATGGTTTTGGGTTAGTTGTGTATTTGTAAACGTTGCAATTGTTCTCGGAGTCGTGCGACTTCGGTTTCAGCGTTCTCAGCACGGGCTGCTTCCTGTTCAGCACGGGCTGCTTCCTGTTTTGCAAGTGTTTCAGCGTTCTCAGCACGGGATGCCTCCTGTTTTGCAAGTGTTTCAGCGTTCTCAGCACGGGATGCCTCCTGTTCAGCACGGGATGCTTCCTGTTCAGCACGGGATGCCTCTTGTTCAGCACGGGCTGCTTCCTGTTTTGCAAGTGTTTCAGCGTTCTCAGCACGGGATGCCTCCTGTTCAGCACGTGTTGCTTCTTGTTCAGCGCGTGTTGCTTCCTGTTTTGCAAGTGTTTCAGCGTTCTCAGCACGGGATGCTTCCTGTTCAGCACGGGCTTCGGCTGCTTCGGTTGGGGTCTGCAGCCATGCACCCGCAACAGGATCATAGAGACCTAAACCTTCATCATCCACATGGAAATCTAAACTGAGAACATCAGAATGTAGACCCCCATCTGCATGCTCAGATACCGGAACATAAACACCACCAACTAATGTGTAACCCATCAGTTGAGATGGCAAGAATAGCCCTTCCGCATCATATAAAAAGTAATCTTGGATACCTAAAGAGGTATAGAGGTCCATTTTTTTCCCTAAATCTTCAGCATAAGTGGTTTTGCTACTGAACTCCATCACAAAATCAGGCAGTTTACCTTCCACCCAAACAAGATACGTATTCCGCCTTTTTTTATCTAATCCGAAAGAGACTAACACATCCGGGGCAACGACTTGGTGCGGGTTGCCCTCCACATAATACATCAGTATATCACCAGAAACATAAACATCCGGTCGTTGTGTGTAATGTGCCTTAAGTGTTTCTATTGTGCAATTGAGTATATCTCTGTGCAGATCGCTTGCAGCCATGGGTTTACCATCCGTATCAGGGTAATATATCGGTGTGTCTGTTGGAACAGAAGATATTTTCTGCTTATCTGTATAGGTTGTCATCGGTGTTTCTCCTTTTAGTCAAATACATGAAAGTATTTTAATACTTGAACCGTGGAGACTGCTTTTGCTAATTATAACTGAGAATCGATAAAAATAACAAGCACTTTAAAGTCCTATGCTAAAAATATGATTTTATCAGTCTGTAGCACAATCAAGATGAATGTGATAAGGTTTTATGAGGATGTTTGTTGATAAAATATTAACTGACGACACGTATGGATTGTGTTTATCCTGTCGTTAGTTAATACTTTAAGGGCACTTCGCTCTACCCGACCTACGAAGAAGACTTGACAAGGTATTAGTTACAAAAACTTTACACATCCTTATGGTTTTGGGTTAGCTATGTGTTTGTAAACGTTGCAATTGTTCTCGGAGTCGCGCGACTTCAGTTTCAGCGTTCTCAGCACGGGCTGCTTCCTGTTCAGCACGGGCTGCTTCCTGTTCAGCAAGTGTTTCAGCGTTTGCAGCACGGGCTGCTTCCTGTTTTGCAAGTGTTTCAGCGTTCTCAGCACGGGATGCTTCCTGTTCAGCACGGGCTGCTTCCTGTTCAGCACGGGCTGCCTCTTGTTCAGCACGGGCTGCCTCTTGTTCAACACGGGCTGCTTCTTGTTCAGCAAGTGTTTCAGCGTTCTCAGCACGGGCTGCTTCTTGTTCAGCAAGTGTTTCAGCGTTTGCAGCACGGGCTGCTTCCTGTTTTGCAAGTGTTTCAGCGTTCTCAGCACGGGATGCTTCCTGTTCAGCACGGGCTTCGGCTGCTTCGGTTGGGGTCTGCAGCCATGCACCCGCAACAGGATCATAGAAACCTAAACCTTCATCATCCACATGGAAATCTAAACTGAGAACATCAGAATGTAAACCACCATCTGCATGCTCAGATACAGGAACATAAACACCATCAACTAATGTGTAACCCATCAGTTGAGATGCCAAAAATAAACCTTCCGCATCATATAAAAAGTAATCTTGGATACCTAAAGAGGTATAGAGGTCCATTTTTTTCCCTAAATCTTCAGCATAAGTGGTTTTGCTACTGAACTCCATCACAAAATCAGGCAGTTTACCTTCCACCCAAACAAGATACGTATTCCGCCTTTTTTTATCTAATCCGAAAGAGACTAACACATCCGGGGCAACGACTTGGTGCGGGTTGCCCTCCACATAATACATCAGTATATCACCAGAAACATAAACATCCGGTTGTTGTGTGTAATGTGCCTTAAGTGTTTCTAGTGTGCAATTGAGTATATCTCTGTGCAGGTCGCTTGCAGCCATGGGTTTACCATCCGTATCAGGGTAATATATCGGTGTGTCTGTTGGAACAGAAGATATTTTCTGCTTATCTGTATAGGTTGTCATCGGTGTTTCTCCTTTTAGTCAAATACATGAAAGTATTTTAATACTTGAACCGTGGAGACTGTTTTTGCTATTTGCTAATTATAACTGAGAATTGATAAAATAACAAGCACTTTTAACAACAATTTTCTTATAAATATTCTTGATTTTTTTTAATTGACATGCACAATGTCCTGAAAAAACGATGATTTTGAACACCCGTTTCAATTATTACGATGTGGTTGCCTTCAGTCCACTACCGGTAAGGATAGATACGGTTGTTCCTCCACTGTTGATGATGTCTTCCTGTTGAAATTTTTAACAGGTGTTTTGGGCTACTTTTTTTACTGCCTCTGTTATTGCCATACGATTGCCTAGTATCAGCTCTAATTCCGCTCCGTAAGCGGAAATCTGGTTTAATTTGCTTTTTGATGTGGTTTCTGGACAGTAGATGGTACATCGGATGCCTGCTCTTGCAGCATAGGCTGCAAGGGCTGCACCTGCATTGCCGGATGAGTCTTCCACGATTTCGGTGACATCAAGTGATTTGAGATACGTGATGAGGACAGATGCACCACGGTCTTTGTATGAACCTGTTGGACAGAGATAATCTAATTTGACGTAGTGTGATGCATCAGATGGGTATAGCGGGAGAGGATGGGTGTTATGCCTTCATTGAGCGTGATAGGGGGTGTATCTGCATTAATTGGAAAGGTTGATCGGTATCGCCACAGGGACATAGTGGTTGACCGGGTGATGGAATCTACTGGATACCGTGTTGATGGGTGTTTTCGGATGGATAATGGAGCACCGCAGTCACATTGGTAACGTAGGGGTGATTCTTTGTATAAGGTGTTGCATCTGGTGCAGAGGAATTGCATGGTTCAGATTTTTCTCAGTCGTTAGGTGCGATATGGAAATCACACCTACTAGCCTTGTGGAATCAAAATTACCTTATTATTTATCAGGACTTACGCAGTTTCTCTTAAAGTCCCCTTGATAAGGGGGTTAAATCACTAAAATACCATTGAAATTACGACTTTCTAACCCCTTAACCCCTTATCAAGGGGGAATGCGTAAGTCCTGTTAATTAGTAATCTCCCCAGGCAGCCCATCAACAATCCGCGCAGATTCCACACTCACATAAACAATACGCTTAATTGCCGTAACCAAATCACGCGGATCAGCAAACCATCCGTTCGGGTCGTTGACGATGCCGCTGTCCTTGTCTGTCTTGATATAGTAGCGGTCAATAAACCATTCTAACGGTGACCTGCCGTTGACGACATAATGATAAGCGTCATCTGGGATACCGTTCAATCGGATGTTTTGATTGATGTCAAGTGATCTTTTCCCATCAGGTCCGTAACGCATTGCTTTATCTGTTAGTCGGAAGAGGTCCGGGGCAGCATCTTCAATATCCTTTGGCGGTGATTTTATATTGGGATACTCAACGCTAAGCGCGTATTGTTCACACGTTTCATAGTTAAGATGGAGTTCTGCTAACTTATATCCTGCTTCAGCGAAGGCGGTGAAGTCTGGCGCATAAGGGATACGCGGGAGCATCTTGGATAAGTCGTTTGCAAACTGTTCTCGGTAGCTTGGGGCATGAAGGATGCCGTAAACATAGTAAAAGATGTCGTCTTTGGTGATGGTGTCATCACTGTAATGTTCTTGGAATGCCTTTAGTGCTGTGTCTGAGATGTTGTCAATTTTATCGGTTGAGTTGTCAATGTCAAGTAGGGTTTCTGATGCGTCTTGCTTATCCAATAGATTCGGATATTGGTAACGGGGGAAGCATTGACAAGCATCATTAAAGCTAACATCTGGCACCATATCAGTTATTAACGCAGAAAACGGCTTTTGTGTGCTTTTACCTGGAACACAGATGACTCGGTTCTCACTTGAACTATTTGGAAAAATCCGATCCATCTGATATTTTCTTCCTATAAACGTATAGTCAGCATAGCAATTTGTGGCTACAAATGGTCGGTAGACAATTTTTCGGATCAAATCTTCATCAAATTCTATCTTTTTCTTCCGCCTTAACTTACTTTTCAATTCCTTATCCCACTTAATATTAGTCATGTTACTGAGTGCTACCTCATCCACCGTAAGTGTATTACTATTCACAAGATTAGACATTGCTGTGAGATAGTCTTCCGTCATTAGTTGTGCATTCTTTTTACAAGCAACGCTTGAGAAATTATATATATACGGGTCTCTTGCAGTCTTATAGCCTTTGCTGAAAAGACAGAAAACGGTATCATCTACTTTTCCACTCCGAGCTTTATCAGATCCCAATGGATAATAATTAGAAAACACTTCACTTCGTTGTCCAATCCAATCGTAGTGTTCATTCGGTATAATCGTCTGTAACTCACCAAATGCTGAAAATGTTTCTGCCTCTTGCAATTGATCCAACTTACCTTCACTTGTAAGATAGTTACCGATGTCACGATATTGTATTTTGCAGCCTTCGTGTGTTGCGTTAGGATTCTTGACAAGAATTGAAATCGCAACTGGGGCGCGTGAACCACCGCCAAACACGTTTCCCCCTTCTTTACGACGCCTTTCACCAGAAGTATATGCATTACCTCGAAGATGCAGTACGTAAATTGAATTGAATTCCTCTACTAGGCATGCTCGTATTCCCGAATCCGCATGTCCATCTATCCACGAGCCACTGGTAACAAACGCAATAATGCCTTGTTTCTCAATCCTGTCAGATGCCCAACGTATCGCCATTTTATAAGTGTCGTACAGATTCTTTTTTGATTTTGCTGTTGAATACTCAACATAAGTATCACTGACTCGTTGTTCAAGTTCAGGATATTCTATGTTGGGATTGTCGTCTGCTTCGCTTTTTTGTCCAGCTGACCAGGGTGGATTGCCAACGATGACTTGGATAGGCAGTTTCTGTTGACGTTCGGCACGTTTGTTATTATCTGGCAGCCATTCTTTTGGGAAGAGGGTTGTAACGTCTTTTTTGTTGAGATTGAAGGTGTCGGTTAGGACGATGCCGTTGAATGGTTCGTAAGTGCTATCTTCTCCGCGTCTACCACGGAACGTCTCTTCTATGTTGACGGTGGCGATGTAGTATGCCAGTAGGACGATCTCGTTTGCATGGAGTTCTTCACGGTATTTGCGTTCAAGGTCGGCATCTTGAATAATATCGGACTGCAGCAGACGTGTGAGAAATATACCGGTACCCGTGAACGGATCCAGCACATGCACGCCTTCATCGCTGAGACTACGTCCGAATTCGTCTTGCAATACCTCATTGGCACTGTGCAATATGAAGTCTACCACCTCAATTGGTGTGTAGACGATACCGAGTCGTTCTACCTCCTTCTTTAAGGCAGTCACGAAAAACTTCTCATAGAGTTCCAATAGGACGCGTTGACGTGCTTCACTATTATCAAGTCCTTGTGCACGCATTCGGACGCTTTCATAAAATCCTTCCAGATCACGTGTTTCGTTTTCCAGTCCGAATTCGCTAAAATCGTTTTGGAGTTTGTTTAGTGCATTTGCTACTGGGTTGCCGGATGCAAAATCGTAGTTATCAAAGAGTGCTTCAAAGACAGGTCGTGTGATAATGTGTTGTGCCATCATATCAATAGCACTTTCACGGGTGATTGAGTCGTTGATTGTTCCCCTTAACTCGTTATGGAAATCGTCAAACCACTCTTGTAGTGCGCTGTTTTCAGGATTTTCCAATAGGTTTTCTATCCGTCCAACGAGTCGTTTGAATATATCAGCGACATCTTTTGCCCAACTTTCCCAGTATTTTCTATCGCCGCATTTCTCCACTATCTTAGCGTAAATTGCATCGGCAGGAATACCGAAAGGCAGCAGTAACTGATCAGGATCTACTGTTCCTTCTCCATATTCACCATCGCCATTTTCCTTTTCAAAGATGATAATCTCAGTCGGTTCGTTGTTAAGGTCAATTTTATTGATTTCGGCATTGAGTCTGTCATCATGGGAACGGAGTGCACGGAGGACACCCCACACGGTAGCGAATCTTTCGTTATCGTTGAGTGCGTCGACGGGGTCAACCCCTGGCGGAATTGCGACTGGCAAGACGATATAACCGTATTCCTTATCGGGTGCTTTGCGCATCACTCGACCAACTGCCTGAACGATGTCAACGTGTGAGTTGCGCGGGGACATGAACAATACAGCATCAAGTGCGGGGACATCAATACCTTCGGAGAGACATCTTGCATTGGAGAGGATACGGCATACATCATCTGTATCGCCTTTTAGCCATTCAATAAGTCTTTTTCTATCAAGGGCATTCTTTGTTCCATCAACGTGTGCAGTTTCGCATTTAAAATTGGTTGGACGACGTTCTTCTGGTATCTCTTCTATAGCACTCTCAATAATGCCATTCCAATGCTTCTCAAGGTTTTGTGATGACCTGATGGTATTTGTGAATGCGATGGCACGTGTGAGAGGTTTGATTGTGTCGTCGTCTGGTGATTTTCTTTCAGGGTTCTGTAATGCACGCCAACAACCGACAATTTTTGCTGCATCACTGATGTTAACTTCACTGCCACCATTGCTGAGATAGTTGTGTAGCGTACCCTGCACACGTTGTTCTGACATTGCAAGCACGATGACTTTGTAATCGGAGAGGAGTTCTTGTGTTACTGCTTTTGAAAATGGGAGTCTGTGAAATTCAGGTCCATAAGTGTTTGGATCGTCCATAGAGAACACGTCAATATCGTGTTTTGCTGCTTTTGTTTTCACACCTTGTGTATAGAGGCGAGGGGTTGCTGTCATATAGAGTCGTTTTTTGGCGCGTATACGTTCGGTATCGTGGACGAGAACGAAAGGTGAGGTTTTGTCGTCGGGTTTATCAATACCGGTGGTTCTGTGTCCTTCATCGCAGAGAATTAAATCGAACTCAGGGGCACCCGCGTCTTGTGCTTCTGCGACTTTCGGGAGTGATTGATAGGTGCAGAATACGACACGCATGCTGTCTTCATCGTCAGGACTGTTAGATGGCTGTAGTGCCTTGGAGATAACGATTTCATCGGTGGTAACAGGGAACTCCAATTCCATGAGGGTAGCGTCTTCATTCGCTTTTCCTGCTTTTGTATCGGAGCATATACCGATATAGCGATGTGGAATTGCTTGTTGTTCTGCCCATTCACGCATTGCTTGTGCAAAGAGTCCGATGGATGGGACGAGATATAACACCCGGCCCCCGATACCCGCGATTTCCTCAGCGATTCGGAGTGCGGTGAAGGTTTTGCCTGTACCGCATGCCATAATGAGTTTACCACGGTCGGAATCTTTGAATCCGTTGATAACATCACCAAATGCCTCTTTTTGATGATCCTGCAGACTGAACGTTTCCAGTTGATAGTTTAATTGGTCGGGTTCTTGTAGATTAAGGTCGGGCCACTGGACAGGTCGACTTGCAAGGTCTGCAGCACTAATCCGTTGGCATGGGGGTTCTAATCCATCAACGGCTTTTTTTAGGTTGGTAGTCCAACTTTTCCCTGTGTCTACAAATATTCGTGCGGTAAAGGGTTCACGATTAGATTGTGAGATGAACGTATCAATATCGGATTTTGAGATCCGCTTATCTTCTGCATAGCACTTGCACTGGATAGCACAGATACCACCTGTACGTTCTATTGCGACGAGGTCTATACCACGATCCACACGGTCAAATCCGGGTTGGTTTTCTGCCCATTCTCCCCATAGATATACTTCTGAGAATCGTTTTTTATAGAAAGAGTCTTCAAGTAGATATGCTCTTATCAGTCGTTCAAAGAGTCTGCCTTTACCGAATTGTGTGTTTGCGTTTTGTCGGATGTAGTTGAGTGCATCGTAGAATCCGTTGTCTGATTCTTCGTCTGTAATGAATAGGAGTATTTGTGTTGCATCCGCCATAACTATTCTTTTTGTGTTTATGCTCCATATTTATGGTTGTCCTGCTTCGGGACACAAACTGGAAAGTTTGTGCTACAAAAGGGCATCATATATTAGAAATGGTATTATATCTTACCTTAATCTGTAGTGAGTGTCAACGTATTTGACTCCCAGGGTTCTTCAGTTTTAGGTATTTTGCCCATTTTCTATCACAATCGTTAATATTTAAAATAAGCAGATATAGCGTGATTTATTTCGCTATATCTGCTATACGTCACCTTAAACCTTTATCTAAAAGGTTTAAATTTTTATTTATGGTGAAACAGGAAAATGATTATACACCTTGTTTGTAGGAGCGATCTCCGAATCGCGACCAAACCCTTTGATAGTCGGGAATCGGAGTTCCCTCCTACAACTCAGAATGTAGAATTAATTGTATAATCTACCATATATTAAATTTGGAAAGAAAAACCGCATGTCGTTAAAAAATGGAATATACACTTCTAAATCTAAACTATTAGTTAATACCAAAACTTGACAATTCTTAAAACTGAAGAACCCTAACACGGATAATAAAATAGTTGACAATAAAGATGCTTTGCAGGTATAATTTTAAAAATGTCGGAATTAATAATATAAATTGCATGCACACATCTTCAGAATTTCGCGATATAAGATATTGCAACTAAACACGATTTGTTCAGTTGGAACAAACGCTGTTCCTGAGATAAGGAGAAGGGATAAATGAATAATCACAGCAGAATTGTCTTTCATACAATTTTTGCATTGGTCTGTATATGGATCATGGGGTGCGGTGGCTGTAATCCGGAACCGGTACCCAGCGGCATGTCACCCACTGATGGCCCAGAAACAGGGGATACTACCGTCACGATTACAGGTGAGAAATTTGATGTGAAAAACGGGGTCACCGTAACTTTCGATGGGAAGGAAGGCTTAAACGCTAATGTTATAGATGCAACAAAGTTGACTGTATTAACACCCCCTGGTACCGCAGGTGAATCAGTTGATGTTGTCATAACCAATAAAGGCAAACCTGAAATTCCTGTTTCACTTTCACAACAATTTACCTATACAGATGCTACGCCACCAACAGTAACAAGTACGGATCCAGAGGATGGTACGGTTTTCTCTGAATACGAAGATTCGCTAAATGTATTAGATACGCTCTCAGTGAGTTTCAGTGAAGCGGTTGATGTAGATTCAGTTTCGATTGATGTCTCTGTTGCTAAAACTGAAGATTCATTGAGTGAACCCGCTAAACCATCAATTTCTGGTACAGTGAGCGGCAGTGGAGATACCGTTACTTTCACTTCCAATGTTCCTATGCGTTGTGGACGTATGTATACTGTTACTGTTTCTGGGGCAACTGATATGGCAATGAATGCACTTGAAAATGCATACAGTTTCTCCTTTAGTATCACCAGTCCAGAACAACTTGATAGATACCGTGTACGTGAGGAGGACATTCAAGATGGAAATGGTGAGATTGCCCTAAAGCGCATCGCTTCACGGCCAGAAATCTATGACAACGAAGAATTGTGGGAGCGGTTAGTTGCCGGTAATCAGGACGACTATATATTTGACCGTACAAATCTAAAGGTTAATCAACATTTATGGATCAAACGTGGTCGTGCATGGGGTGATGAGTAATCTATAGTGTATGTATTAGAAATGTGCAAAAGAAAAAACGGATTGGCTCTGACATAATGTCTCAGTCAATCCGTTTTTTTAGTGTATTTATTTAGGATAGATTAGGCACCGTTACCGTTTCCATTGCCACTATTGTCATTCATGTCGTCATTAGTATCACCATTACCGTTCATGGGTTCACCGTTTCCAGTACCACCATTACTATCCATACCGTCGTCAGCCATATCGTGCATGCCTACATGCCTAATAGAGAAACAAATATATAATCATTCCCTTCTCCGGCTTTTGCATGACAGTCATCACAACCAACGCTACCTTCAATAGGCAAGGTAGTTCCATTGACCCCGTATATCCAACCCCCCCGGTCCATATACATTGGATCATCTGTTTTCAGCATTGTGGCGACATGCACAATTTCTGTGTTATCATCGTTCATAACGTCTTTGACAATCATAGACCCAGTAGGATACACTTTTGCACCGTCAACTTTATTGGTCATTGCAGCAGCTGCATTGAAATAGACTGTACGGACACCAGTACCGTGTGCTTGTCCGGTTCCAGCTGCATTCATTGCTGCAAGAGCTTCCGGAACTGTCATCATAGGTGCTGGAAGATCAACACTCTCTGTCGTTGGATCTGCTTTCATAGCCATGATCATACTCATCATATCCATCATGCCATCTTCTGGATCATCCATAACTTCCATCATTTCATCTTTTGCATCATCCAAGACCTGTATTAACCCGCCCGGGCCTCTACTACATGCCATTATTGCAACACAACCGATTAATACGACAAGCAATGCAATTCGATATTTTAGCATTAGTATGCTCCTTATTTTAACTTTCAAGAATTCATTCTTAAAGAAGATCTACAGATTGAAGGCAAAGATTCTCTAAGTGAAATCCGCTTTACCTTTTCTGTCATCCTTTTCAAATTCATGTATACATAACCTTAATTAAATTTTAATAATAACACATTATCTTTTTTTTTACCAACAAAATTAAATACATTAACAAAAAACGGATTGACTAAGACAATATGTCAGAGTCAATCCGTTTTTTGTTAGTTTATTTAGGATGGTTTAGACACCGTTTCCGTTACCGTTGGTAGTTCCACTATTGCCAGACATGTCGTCAGACATGTCATCAGTCATGCATCAGTCATGTCATCATCAGTCATGTCATCATCAGTCATGTCATCATCAGTCATGTCATCATCAGTCATGTCATCATCAGTCATGTCATCATCAGTCATGTCATCATCAGTCATGTCATCATCAGTCATGTCATCATCAGTCATGTCATCATCAGTCATGCTATGCATCAACGGATCCTGCATTCTACTACATGCCATTATTGCAACACAACCGATTAATACGATAAGTAATACTATTCGATATTTTAGCATTAGTATGCTCCTTATTATTTAGAACTTACGCATTTTGCTCGTTATCAGAAGTTAAAGTGTTTAATGTGAATGCCAAACGTGCATTCACCAAGGGAGACCCTTCATTACCCGTTCTTTGTGATATACTTTCAATGCGTTGTGCCAGAAAACACTATAACTGGCAATATTCCGCGTAAGTCCTATTATTATTCTTAAAGAATCAGATTAAAGGCATAGATTTCTATAGGAAAAAACGTTTCACCTTTGCATCTCCTTCAAATTTATGTATACACAACCTTAATTGATGATACCATATTATCTTGTTTTTTTTCAACAAAATTTAAACTTGCAACTCACTTTAAGCTTTAAGTCAGCATTAAGAATTTCGGTCCGTATACGTAAAACATAAGAACTGTTAGGTGAGAGCGCATAGGTAAGTCCCATCTGTTTCGATTGACTTTTTTAACAGTTCCAATGCAAGGGATCCCTTGTCTTTTTTTCATAAAAGGAAGTACTTGTTGCCGATAGTCTTCTGCCAATATCTGTTTATAAACGTCTATTCGTAGATTCTGATCCTTGAACATCAACTATTATTGTAAGAATTTCAGCAAGAGATTTATAGCATATCGGTTCGTTAGGTGTACTTTGTATGGCGTTTTCATAGTATCGAACTATTCTTTCGTTATAATGTTCATCACTGATACATGTTTAAGTGCATCATCTATGATATACCAAGGGTCATCTTCTTTCTGTTCCATTAACCACATTTTGAATGTTGTTTCAGCTCTGCTATTCTGTATCAGATTTGCGATCTCATCTTTTACTTCAGAATATTGTTTCTGACGAGAGGGTGTTTTCTTAACTAATTCAACAATCCGAAAACCTTCTGTTACAAGAATAGGTCCCAGGTGATCGTTGGGTTTCATTTGTGAAACTATCTCTCCCAACGGTGTATCAGAATTCAGCGTAAACGTAACGAAAGAGACTAATGGATTCGGCTTATATTTTTCACTCACTGTAGCATACGTATCTCCCCGTTTAAAGTGCAGACTTATATCCTCCGATAGTGTCTTGAGAAATTGCTTTTCTATATCCGAACTGTCCTTCGGGACAGAAATGAGAACTGAACGAATTGTGACAGTAGCGGGGGCTATGAAACGTTTCTTATTTGTTTCAAAGTATTGCGGTGCTAATTCTTCTACCTCTTTACGATTAACAGAATTAACAAATTTCAATCTATAATATTCATCAAAGACAATCTGGTCATAAACCCATTTCTTTAATGCTTGTATTTCAATATCCTGCTTCTGCAGTACCTGATTGAACGCTTCCTTTGACGTATATTTTTCTTGCATAGCAGCAATGCATTCCGAAACTTGTTGCTTTCGGTCAGTATCCGTGATACCGATTCTCTCTGCTTCTTGCAGGGCAAACTTTCGGTCAATAATCCGATTCAGTTGAGTACGTTTTTCGTCATCATTCGGTTCAGTTAGATGGTGTTTATTGATAATCACATTGATACGGAACTCGTTCACAAGTTCACTTTGTGTAATTGCTTGCTTATTGACAACTGCAATTACTGAATCAATCAAAATTTGTGCATCTGCAACCCCACTAAGTATTGGCAACAATAGGATAACGTATAACTTTATTATTTTTAATTGGTTTAATGTCCTCATGGTATAGGATATGATAGCGGAAAGTACGGTTCTGGTCAAGTTGTTTTGGTTGAATTTGGTTTCTGTTATTATTCTACCAATCCAATCACACCACAACCGACACGAGCACCACCGCCTGGACGCTTCTGTAATGCCACAAGCACATCGTTTATCCACTCCCCAAATGCCGCATCATCTCCTTGGAAGTATCCCAACACCCACACAGTTGTCCGATCATCTAAGAACATCGTAAGTAATAAACTATAGCCTGACGCATCAGCAGGATTCTCAATATCTATGCCAGATGTGATATAGAGATGTGTTAGCCTATTCTGCATCTCCGCTACAAAATCTTCAGGAGTACCATTAGAGAAAGTTAGTTTAAACTGATTCGTGAAGAAATCAGGATCGGCAGGTAGACCTATATAAATAAAGAACTCGTGATATGCGGCTAAACTTTTGGGTTCAATATCCATAAACTCTTGATGTTCAGGTGTCCCCTCAAGTGGAATAGTAAAGGCAATTCGTGGATCAACTAACTGTTCAGGTTTTAGAAAGCACTTTAGCAATAGTTCCAACAGGTCATGACTATGTGGACTCACTGCTTCACCTGGAAGATGATGCACTATTCCGAGACCCACTTGCTGTCCGAGTACTGCCAAAGTACACAGATGTGTTGCTAGTACTGGTTTCGTCTGCCCTACAGTATGGGTATGTGTTCCTTGGTGCATATCTGTGTGAATCATCGGAGAACCAGAACCGTCCATGTGTGGATGGGTTCTGAAGGTATCGCCTGTTTCGTGAATAAGTATCAATTTACCGAGTATATCAGTACTCGGTTCTCCCCCAATTGACCAGAACGGTGTTGTGAATTCCAAAACACCTATTCTGTTTTCATTAACTGAAATGTTACCGATCTCACCTATTCCAATTGGTGGCACATCAAGACGTGCTTCTGCAATAGTTACACCTACAGCACCTGCGGGAACATCCATCGGATGCCAATGCGGCCCCACATCAGCACAGTTACTACCGATATGGAGATGGGATGCATGTAAACCGGGTGTAGCATTATGTATCTTAATAACAGTAAAAACACCCATATCAGTTTCAGTGAATGTAGCAGTTCCCGTTAGACTGCTGCCATCTACTGCCGTGATGTTTGCAATTGCAGTTTTTTCTTCAGATTCATTCGTGATAACCTCTGATGGAATGATTTCACAACCGACAACACAAGAGAAGATAAGCATGAGAATAACGATTTTAAAGAAAATATGTTGATTCATTTTCATATTATTTTTGTACCTGTCTTTTATAACAGGGCAATTCATATTTTGTTATAACATTTTGCAGCAGAAAATTATTTTGTTCGTAAGATGACTCCTTTCTCACCAACGATCCATCCCATATCCTCGTTGAAATGAATATCCTGCAAGTTTTTTGTTGTTGGTGATGGATAGTTTATCCACGTTTTGCCTCCATCTTTTGTGTGTAGGATGACTCCCTCCTCACCGATTGCCCATCCCTGTTCTTCATCTTGAAATTCTACATCTCTTAGACTCTGTTTCATCGGGTTTGTTTGTTGCTTCCAGGTCATTCCTTTATCAGTGGTATGCAAAATCAGACCATCGGTTCCAACAATCCAGCCTTTAAATGGATGTGGGAAATGCACAGCAAATAACGGTTGTCCTGCATTGCTGATCTGTCGGGTCCACTGCTTGCCACCATCTGCTGAGTGTAAGATTTCACCTTTTTCTCCAACAATCCAAACAGATTTATCATAAGCGTGTACACCCCAAAAATGTTTGTCTGAAGGATTGTCGACTTTTTCCCACGTGCCGCCACCATTCTGCGTATAGAGTATTGTTGACATACCCATGCCATCAACCCCTCCGACAGCCCATCCTTCTGTTCTATTGATAAAATATAGGTCTAAGATACCGGGAGTTACATTACTTGTGGATCGTACCTGATGTTGTATCTTCCACGAATTACCCGCGCTACCGGTATAATGTATATTTCCCCGACCCACAATCCAACCATTTATGGCTGTGGTAAAATTGACATGAGTCAACGTATATGAAGCAATGGACTTTTCATCGTTTCCACTCCAGTTCTTTCCACCGTCCTTAGATGATAGAACGATACCACCACTCCCAACTGCCCATCCGTGCTTTCCATCAAAGAAATGAACACCGTAAAGATGCGCGCTGGACCCACTATTGAGCTGTTCCCATGTGATTTCTTTTGCATCTTGTGCACAACCGATGAACAGAAAACTTGTCAATATCAGCGTTAGGATGGTATTTCTTAATTCAATCATGGAGATTCACCTGTATAAATGTATTGCATTTTCGGATGGTTCGTGATAAATTAACTATAATGGATTTACGCATCTGTTGTCAATAGAATTTCACTGTCTTAAGGAAGCCTTCAAGGTTCTTGATAAGGTCAATCATCTTAGTAGAGTGTCTACTTTTGAATTACATGCGTATTCGTTTGTAGTAGGGCAATTCATTGCCCTACTACAAACGGGGTGCCTCATTTTTTGATTGGACAGAACATTAGATACTTGGAATAAAATGGATTACATTATCGGTATAGATGGCGGTGGAACAAAGACCGTTGGTATGTTAACCACTGTCATAGGAGAAGAGTTAGTTAGAACGCAAGCCGGTCCATCAAATTATCATGTTGTTGGAACAGAACAGACAAAGAGAGTATTGGTCGAGATTATCCAAAAACTTACAGAAAATGTCGACAACACAACGTTAGATTCAATGAGATTCTGTTTGGGTATGGCGGGTTTAGGACGTGATGAAGATAGAAGAATTATCGGACAGGTGTGTGATGAAATTGGTATAGGTAAAAAGCGGATTCTAACGCACGATGCACATATCGCATTGGTTGGTGGTATAGGTAAACAGACGGGTGTCATCGTAATTTCTGGTACAGGTTCTATTGTCTATGGTATTGACCAGTACGGACAAGATGTACGTGCAGGGGGATGGGGGTATCTGCTTGGAGATGAAGGTAGTGGATATGATATCGGTATTAAAGGACTTCAAGCAGTTGCACGCTCAGCAGACAAACGTGAACCACCGACTGAATTAACCCGTTTAATGCTAAAGAAACTTGCATTGAACAACCCAAGTGAATTAATTAGATGGACGCATGCAGCAAGTAGAGACGAAATTGCAGAACTATCTAAAATCGTGTTTGATGCAGTTGAAATAGGGGATGAAAAAGCAGAAACGATAATAGATGCCGCTGTAATAGAACTTCTTATGGCAACAGAAACAGTTGTCATGGAATTGAACTTCACAGGAATTATTGATATTCTATTGAGTGGTGGAAATCTGATACATCAACCCATTATGGCAGATAAACTCAGTCAATGGATTGAGATGAATATAAAGGGAGTGTCTGTGACTCTCCCCAAACACCAACCTGCTTACGGCGCAGTGTTGTTGGCAATGACGCTTTAATTGTTCACCCTAAAGTCAAAGAACTGATGTAATACCGTTTCTAATTGGTATAATTTCATTCTTCTGTAGGTCGGGTTTCGTTCCTCTACCCGACCTACGAAAGATTGACGTAATAAACATATTGAATTGTTATAATATATATTTCAGACAGTGATTACAGAACAACGAAACCCAAACTCAACAGACATTGATTTAAAGTCGATAGCAGAAATAGTCGACATATTTCATGAGGAAGACAGAAAAGCTGTTGAAGCCGTAGCAAGTCAATCGGATGCCATTGCGTTTGCAGTAGAAATGATCGTTGATGCGTTTTATCAGGAAGGAAGGCTCTTTTATATCGGAGCTGGCACCAGTGGGAGACTCGGTGTATTGGACACCTCTGAATGTCCACCAACTTTTAGCACTGAACCAGAGATGGTACAAGGCATCATAGCCGGTGGGGATATTGCTTTACGAAAATCCGTTGAAGGAGAAGAGGACAAAGCTGAAAGTGGCGCGCGGACCATAAGGGAACATGCTCTGACTTCTAAAGACGTAATCGTTGGAATTGCGAGCAGTGGAAGAACACCTTATGTTTTAGGGGCACTAAAGGAAGCATACAAAATTGGTTCAAAGACGATTTTCCTCTGTTGCGTTCCACCGAAAGAGGAACTTAACGCATACATTGACCATTTCATCACACCGATAGTAGGACCAGAAATAATCACAGGATCAACCCGATTAAAAGCGGGAACAGCAACAAAATTAGTTCTCAACATGCTGACGACTATTTCAATGATAAGGATGGGTAAGGTCTACAACAATTTGATGGTAGATGTAAACGCATCTAATTCAAAATTAGTTGAACGCAGTATCCGTATTATTCAAACCGTAACTGCTGTTGATGATGCTACCGCACTCGCAACGTTGCAGAAATCTGATGGAAGTGCTAAAGTAGCCATCGTCATGTTGATGAAAGGGATTGAGAAGAATGAGGCTATCGGTTTATTAGAGAAACATGATGGGTTCTTACGTCCGATATTAGGGGAACTCTATGTCTGACAGTTGATCTGAATTACCTATTTTCTTCAGGAAGGAGAATTATGAAACGTCTACGAACTACATGCGTGTTAATCTTACTTGTTCTTTCCACACCTGCTTGGGCATGGTGGGGTGGTGGACACGACATACTTACACAAGCTACTATTAAAACACTCCCAGATGAGATACCAGCATTCTTCCGTTCTGCAACTGCAGGGAAAATGATAGCACATTGTGCTTATGATCCCGACATATCAAAAGAACGATATATACCCCATGCACGGGCAGCTGAATATGCTGAACACTACTTTGATCTTGAACTTATCAAAGATAACCCAGTACCTGAGAATCGAGATGAATTTCTGAAACTCTGTGCCAAAATGGAACTTGAGCCAAGAAAGGTTGGACTCTTACCTTATGCAGTAGCTGAATATACGGAACGTCTAGCTCTCGCTTTTGCAGAATACCGAAAATGGCCCGATAATCCAATCATTCCATACAAGTGTTATGTATACGCAGGATTCTTGGCACACTATGCACAGGATATGTGTCAACCTTTACACTTAACAATTCATTTTGATGGTATCGTTCAAGAAGATGGGTCAAAATTGCATGGTGGTATCCACGCAAAGGTCGATGCCTCAATTGAGATCTTAGAACTTGATCCAACAGAACTTTCCAAAGGACATGAGATTAAACCTGTCAAGGAATTAATGCCAGCAATTGTTGAGCAGATAAAGATAGGCAACAAGTTAGTAGATAACGTTTATCATCTTGTTCAGGATTACGAAAACCTGGAAAACCCATCTGAAGAGTTGTTTGAATGGACGAAGGACCTTTCACATGAAGGCGTTCAGTGGACAGCTTCGCTCTACCTTACGGCATGGGAGTTATCTGGTGAGATCAATCTTCCCAGTTGGCTTGAACGTTAATCTGTGTTTTAACGTGAGTTTGATAAATGTAGCGCAAACTTTCCAGTTTGCAAAGAGATAAATGTAACGCAACTTAGGTTATTTTTGTAAATCTGAAGTCATCAGAAGACGTCTTGACATCTGAAGATTAACATGGTATTCTTTATAGTATGCAAGAAATTAACAAACTTCCGAATATTGAGCCAGATGCTGTTTTTGATTTTGGAGAGCTCGGATGTGGTGACCTTATCGTTGCATTATTGAAAGCGATGAGAACTCTTGAATCAGGGCAGATCGCGCAAATTCATGCTGTAGATCCCGGTGCCCCCGTGGATATAGCAGCATGGTGCAACATGATAGGCAATGACCTTCTCGCAGATTGTTGCGGTGAAGACAGTGCCTATTTTTATATTAAAAAAGGAGATTAAACTTAATGTCTAAACTAATGATAAGCATTACGCACGCTAAAGATGACACCGACAAAGCAACTGTCGGTTTTGTTGTAGCAAATGCTTCTGTAGCCTCTGGTGTTGAAACCGTTGTTTTTCTTAGCACAGAAGGTGTGCATTTATCACAAGATGGGTACGCAGATGATATACACGAAGAAGGTTTTGCACCGTTGAAACAACTCATGACAGACTTTGCTGAGGTTGGCGGAACAATCTGGGTCTGTTCACCATGCTTCAAAAAGCGCAACCTTGATGAAGAAAACCTTGTAGAGAGTGCCGTCATCGTGGGTGGTGCTAAGGCTGTTGAGTTTTTAATTACTGGCGGATCAAGTCTTACCTATTGACAACTGAAAAAGGAGTTTCTGCTTTGCATGGCAGGAATTTTCATAAGGGTTCGGCTGAATCCCAAACCTAAACAGAGAGTCTGCATCCCATTATGGAAAAGGCAGATAATCAATAACGATTACCTGCCTTTTCTGCTCTCTGGAATGTGAAGAACTAATATTACGTCGCACTTACAACGAAACGTCAAAAATCTACAAAAATGAACTGTCCGTATTCTGAATACGTATTTTAATTAACGCGTAATGCCATTAGGATTACTCAAAAAGTTGAAGTGTCCCGTTTTTGACAATCAGCACAATTGGGTCATAGATTGCTTCACCGTTTGCATCAAAAGAGAAATTACCTAAAATCGTGGGAAAATTTCGCGTCTGGGCAAGAGCATCACGAATTGATGCAGAGTCAGTTGCCCCCGCATTTTTTATCGCTTCGGCAAGGATATTTAACGTCGCGTATGACTGCGCTGCCCACGGTTCAGGAGCAAGTCCGTACGTATCCTTATATGCAGCAACAAACATTTGATTCCCTGGTGTGTTCGATAAAGCCGACCACCCAATAAAAGTAATCACACCTTCGGCAGCATCACCAATGACTTGCACATCGTCTGCTGTGAGTTCAGCACAAATAATATGAACATCATTCGGAATACCAATTGCACGCGCTTGCTTAACAATCTCAGTCATCTCGGGCGACAACGCAGCAACAAATATCACTTCGCTATTCATGCCCTTTATTGCTGTGAGCTCCGCAGTGAAATCCGTATCACCTGTCTGGAAACTTTGCTCTGTCAAAACATCAATACTATTTGCAGCAAACGCAGACTTCAACTCGTCTTTGATACTCGTGGAATAGGTGTCCGCAGCATCATAAATCACTGATACTTTATCGTAACCAAGAGTAGACGCCGTCAACGATACACCGCGGGGAACAAACGTATCCGCGGCAATTGCAGCACGGAAAATATAATCACCAAGACTACTCAAACCCGAAGCAGAGGATAACGAACTAAAGGCAACAACGCCAGCTTCTTGCGCTATCGGAAACGCTTCTTTCAGTTGTGTCGAAATCGCAATGCCGACAATCGCGTTAACATCTTGATCTACGAGAGACTGCACAGCTGACTTTGCACCCGCTACTGTGCTACGATCATCCGCTGTGATAAACGAAATACCCGCCCCACCAGATAACTCCGCAGACGCATTGGCATGCTTACGCGCTAACTCAAAGCCACGATACATCGGTAAACCATAAGGATCCGCATACCTACCAGTCAACGATACAACAACACCGACACTCGCATCTGAAACCTCTACCTCTCCAGATACTATAGGATCTACCGTTACCGTGATCTTCACAGGGTCTGTGATAGGAGTATCACAACCAGAAATAAAAGAGAAAACAAAAAGCAGAAAAAATACCGACATTATTCTAAAAACTTTGGACAACATACATGAACTCCTTTATGTTAGATTAAGGTAGTAACAATAATTTTTGTCTAAAGAGAACTCTTTTGATATAATGCAGTCTACCAAAATGTGAAAGAATTCTCTTATGAATATTTTAACACTTTTTTGCAGAATTGACAATTTTTTTATTTTATGGTATTATAAGCACATGCAAGAAGAAAATTTACAAACCCCTGAAAGTCTACAGACACCACATATCTGTGAAGGTGGGAACCTTGATTGTGGCTCCGGTCTCCTGCTTCTGATTCGGAAATCAATGGAAGCAGTACCAGATGGTGATGTGTTGGAGATTCGCAGTACAGAGATTAGCGTCAAGGAAGATCTCCCCGCCTGGTGTCGTATGACAGAGAACCCCTATCTCGGATGGAGACCTGCACCTGCACACAACAAGTATTTCGTTCAACGCGGAAAAGCAGAACAGGATGCTGATGCCGCCTATGCGCAAGCGCGAGAATATAGATGGCAGACACGTATCCATTGGGATGGGGGACTACAAGCAAAGGTTTTCTGTAGAAATCATTCATGGTCGGTAGGTCAACCTGCAAGTTTTGATGTGCGCGATGCTGCTCCGAGTGCCGTTGAGTATGTCTTAGGTGCACTCGGTGCGTGTTTGGCAATGGGGTTCCAGATTCGTGCATCACAGCAGAAGATTGAGATTGATGAATTGGAGATTTCCTTGAGTGGACAGATTGATAACATTTTCGTCTTTCTCGGTACGGAACAGGATGGACATAGCGGATTTAAAGCAGTGCGTGGCACCATCTATGTTGCATCCGATGCGGACGATGAAGTTTTGGAGAAGTTGTGGGAGGAAACGCTTGCTGCTTCCCCGGTGACGAGTACTTTGACTCGTGATGTTGATATTGATGTTGAGCTGCGCGTGGTTTAGACCGCAAAAAACGATAAGGAGAATCTGAAAATGAAACATACAAATATGAAAAAAGAACAGATTGTTTCGCGCAACCCAAAAGTAATGAACGGTGCTTTAGTGTTCACAGGGACACGTGTTCCCGTTGAGATATTGATCCAACATTTGACTGCAGGTGATTCACTAAAAAAATTCCTTAACGATTTTCCAACCGTATCTCATGAGCAAGCTGTTGCGTACCTAAAGATGACTTTAGAGGTTGCCGATGCGCGTGTTGCTTGATGAAAATCTTCCGCATCAACTACGAAGATTTTTTGTGGACGAAATTGAGGCAGTCACAGTAAAGTATCGTGGATGGAATGGAAAGAAAATGGTGAACTGTTGACGATGGCGGCAAGCGAATTTGATGTTTTTATCACAACGGACCAAGGTATTCCAAAGCAGCAAAACTTAGAGAATTTTGAGATTGGTATTATATTGTTGGAAGCCGAAAGTAACCGCCTTGAGGATCTTATGCCATTGATTTCTCAAGTTAATGCTGTATTGAAAACAGTCAAAAGTAGGGAGATTGTGCGTATAAAATCATTACGATAAGGCTACTCAATGCGTAATTATCGTGAGTGATTTACGTGTGATAAAAGGATAGATTTCAAAAGGAGAAACAATTATGACGCAGCTACTGGAAAAAGTACTTTGTGAGGTATATAAACTACCTGCTGAAAACAGGATTTCATCGCTGCTATAATTCTTGAAAGTCTTGAAGATGATCGACGGTGGAATAAGGCTTTTGCTGAATCGCAAGATCAACTCACGCAACTTGCTCAAAAAGTTCGTGCTGATATTAAGGCTGGTCGAATCAAAAAGATAGGGATTGATGCGTTGTATGAAGATTAAATAAATACTTGGGCAATCCAATCCATCAAAACGATCGTAGGGGCTGGGTTTCCCAGACCGCAGGTTAACGGTTTTCACATCCGCATATTACCCGAATTAGATCTTAATCTTCATTAAACTTATATCTAACAGAGGATTTTATCCCATATTTTCGGCGGTTGCCTGAAGATGTCAAAGAGAAAGCTCGTGTGTTTAGTATTTTTCACTTGTCTGAACCAAGATTTACAGGATTATAGGATTTTCAAGATAAGAGGTTTTGGTCTATATCAGATGGATATAGTAGATTTCTGGAGGGTTTTCGGTTTAATAATGATTTCTTCTCAATTCTAAAACGCGAGTCCCTGACAGTCTAAGTTCTCAATCCTAAAATGGCATATACCATTACTTAGCCGAAAACCCTCATATCTATTGTTCTGCTATGAAGAACATCTTGCAGAAAAACATGGACAGCATCTTAGTCATGAACAATGGAATCGCGTTTGGCAAAAATCACCTGCAGATTCAATTGAGCATATCCTTCCACAATCCAAAGGTAGTAAAGAACCGTTGAAAGAAAATGAGCAAGGTATTTACGTCCATAGACTTGGAAACTTGTTGCTATTACCACTTGGTGAGAATTCACGACTTGGCAACAAGGATCCTCAGGAAAAGGTTAATTCCTATAAGAATACAGGTTTTTTTATAGCTCGAGAAGTAGCAAAAACTATAAGAGACAATGGTTGGGGGCCAGAACAAATTGCAGAAAGAGAAAAGAGATTATTAACATGGAGTCTGTCAAGAATGGGGATAAAAACACCAAGAACACAGTGATTTATTACTATCAGGACTTACGCAGTTTCTCTTAAAACCCCTCTGATAAGAGGAACTTAGGAGGTTAAATCACTAAAATATCATTGAAATAACGACTTTTTAACCCCCTAACCCCCTTAAGCAAGTTTGAATATTAAATATGCAGGTGGCGCGTTGATGACGGGCGGGGGTACCTCGCCCCTACGGGTTCGGCACCTGCAGGAGAATCTGAAAATTGATAATTCATTACGGAATTAGTCGTTTTGGGATTAAGTAAAATCGCTATAAACATAGATGGAGAGTACATTTATCGCTTGTTTTAATTGCTAATTCATGATACAATATATAGATAAGTATTAGAGGGCTACAAACCCCCTAATGAACACTAAAAAGCGAGTTGCTTTTTCTGATATTCAAGCTTATTTGATTATTGTATCAGAAATTCATCGACCAAACAGTAGATGAACCTCGCAAGCGTGGTCGCGGAACAATGAAAGACGCTGTTATCGGTGCAGTTTCAAGAACTGGACATGTAATTGCTCAATTAGTGCCTGATATCACTAGAGAAACAATTGCTAACTTCATTCGTGATAACGTAGATACAGAGAATTCCAAACTCTATACCGACCAGTTTACAGGATACAACACCATCGGTAAAGAGATAGAGCATGAAACCCTAAACCGAAGTAAGAAGTGGGAGAAAGGTGGCATGCATACCAATACGATTGAAGGATTCTGGTCTTTCATCAAGCGTGCATGGTATGGAACACACCACCACTACTCAACAGGATACACGCCACTGTATCTCGCAGAGGCGTGCTACAAGTATAACTATAGGAACATTGACATTTTCAATAAGTTTGTCAATGATAGTATAAGATGAATATCCCAAAACGACTAAGTCCGAAAGTTTTTGTAGTAGGTCTTGTAGTTTCTGAAGGGAATCTGATGATGTGTTTTGATCTTGTTGCATAGCGTGGGACTCTTCCAATGATATTAGATTTTGCTTAGTTTAGCATGATTTTGGTATGATGTCAAGAAAAAGAAGAACCCTAAAAAACACTTGACATATCTTCATAAAAGCAGGTATAATACTGATATGTCGGCGTATGATAAGATTTTTAAACATATTGCGGGGGAGTTCCCGCGAGACATAGCAGTGTTAGCACTGAAGACATCGGAGGTGGAAGTCACTGATCGGTTGAACACAGAACATATCACGATTAAGACACATCAGAGCGATATGATATATCAAGTCCGTTTGCCGGATGAGGAGGCGATATTACATATAGAAGCACAAACCGACGACAGCACGTATAAACCGATGCATTTACGGATGCTTGCTTATTCAAGTGTTCTTTATTTGGAATATGAAAAGAATGTCTATTCGACGGTGCTATATTTCCGTCCTCCCGCAGGTCGAAACGATCCTGGTTTCTATGCGTATGGAAACGAAGATCGGGGCGGTGGCGTATTCCGCTATAACGTTATACGTATCTATGAGTTAGAGGGTGCAGCGTTCCTGGATCCCGCTGTTTTAGGGGTGTTACCTTTCACGGCTCTGATGGATCCGCCATCGGACATGACACGTAACGCTTGGACTGAGAAGTGTATTGAGACGATACGGACAGTTGATGTTGATGTCAAGATGCGGGGGACGCTTCTGTTTGCGCTCTCGCTTTTCGGGAGTTTTGTCCAATCCACCGAACTATTTAAGGACGCTTCATTGGAGGCAATTATGCAACAATCACCTTTTTACGATCATGTGATACAACGAGGTATTGAACAAGGTATTGAACAAGGTATTGAACAAGGTATTGAACAAGGTATTGAACAAGGTATTGAACAAGGCGATGAACAAGGATATAGACGAGGTATTGAACAAGGTATTGAACAAGGTGAACGTAATAATACTGTTGAGAGTATTTTAGAGTTGCTCTCTATCCGTTTCACAATTGACACGACAGAAGCAATAAAGTTTGATATTGAGAGCATTGACAGTTTAGAACGTCTTAAACAGTTGCGTCGTGCTGCAGCCGAGGTGCGAGATTTTGCTGCTTTCATGCACATACTTCAGAATGGTGCCGAACTTGTGTAACAAAAAAAGTCGTCATTCTACTCTTTCTGCTTATGTAACAGTTTCGCTTTAGTATTCCCATTTTTGTGCAACTTACAACATCGAGGTCAGAACTACCATACCACCACGGAAAAAGCAACTTTAGGGTGAATATTGATGGCAAATTCGGTTTATTCAGTTCAAGCTAGAGTTGAGATAAGGTCAGGGTGTAAATTTTCGGACTTAGTCGTTTTGGGATTAAGTAAAATCGCTATAAACATAGATGGAGAATAGATTTATCGCTTGTTTTAATTGCTAATTCATGATACAATATATAGATAAGTATTAGGGGGCTACAAACCCCCTAATGAACACTAAAAAGCGAGTTGCTTTTTCTGATATTCAAGCTTATTTGATTATTGTATCAGAAATTCATCGACCGAACAGTAGATGAACCTCGCAAGCGTGGTCGCGGAACAATGAAAGACGCTGTTATCGGTGCAGTTTCAAGAACTGGACATGTAATTGCTCAATTGGTGCCTGATATCACTGGAGAAACGATTGCTAACTTCATTCGTGATAACGTAGATACAGAGAATTCCAAACTCTATACCGACCAGTTTACAGGATACAACACCATCGGTAAAGAGATGGAACACGAGACGTTGAACCGAAGTAAGAAGTGGGAGAAAGGTGGCATGCATACCAATACGATTGAAGGATTCTGGTCTTTCATCAAGCGTGCATGGTATGGAACACACCACCACTACTCAACAGAATACAACGCCACTGTATCTCGCAGAGGCGTGCTACAAGTATAACTATAGGAACATTGACATTTTCAATAAGTTTGTCAATGATAGTATAAGATGAATATCCCAAAACGACTAAGTCCGATTCATTATTTAATATTGCTTATATGAAGATTAAATAATCAGGTAATTCTACTAATAAAACTCATCGTAGGGGCGGGGTATCCCCGCCCGCATATTTATTACCCAATTAATAACTTAATCTTCATTCAAGGGGGAATGCGTAAGTCACGACTATGAAATGTACAGACCTAAGTAACAAATACATAAGGAGTAAAGTAAAGGTAATACGTTTATATGAATGATTTTTTTAATTTGTTACTGCCATGGCAGGAAATGTCTAACGACCAGATATCGGATGTTTTTGTTTATATCATTGGTGGCGGTTCCCTGTTATTGCTGATTTATTTTAGTGTTGTAAGAATTATCCCTCGATACTTCCTAATTAGAAGTTTAGTACGCAAAGTCAATCAATTCGAAAGACCTGCTGAACCCTCAATCTTACATGAACTGAAAGAGGACTTTGATCGTAAAGACAATTTTGCAGAAGCATGGCAGGAATTTGCTGATTCACTGATTACGCGTCAACACGATGAGAACCAAAAAATTGTATACAAAACAGATGAAGCATCATTTTTCTTCAGTGAAGACCGTTTACTCGGTCAGTATATAAACCTCCGATTTTGGAGCAGTATTCCTGCTATATTGGTCGGGTTTGGGATTCTTGGGACCTTTGTCGGACTGGTTTGGGGGTTAACACCCTTCTCAGATACTGACTTTCAAGAGACAGATGAAATCAAGAGTGCAATTGAAGGACTTCTATCTGGCGTTTCAACAGCGTTTGTAACATCGGTGTGGGGAATGGCGGCTTCACTAATTTTTAATGGAATAGAGAAGTTAGCAATCGGAGGGATAAATAGTGAAATTGCTAATCTACAACGTTCACTTGATAATTTGTTTACACTGACAGTCCAACAGCAAATTGCTTTCCAACAAGCAGATGAGTTGAAACAGCAGACCGCAGCACTTAAATCTTTTTCGACTGATTTAGCAAACGATATTAAGAGTGCTATGGCGGAGGGAAGAAAAGAAATAATTCAGGAGCTTCACACAGCAATTAAAACCTTTAGCACTGCTATTACTGGGCTGGAACCGACCTTTAATAAATATGAATACAACTATTTCAGATTCTACAAATGATATTAAGGTTGCTATGGTGCAGGGAAGAAAAGAAATCATGCAAGAGATCCAAAAAGTTCCTGAGGCATTCAGTAAAGCGTTAGCAAAACAGTTGGGACCAAGCCTTGACGAATTGAATGAAACAGTTAAAGAATTGCGGAAAGAAAAAGATGAATCTTCCACTGAAGCCATCACAAAATTGGTTGAGGAATTTAAAAACGCACTCTCAGGATCCTTTACAAAAGAGATCGAAACCCTCGTTAAAGAACTTAGCACAGTGAGTCAAAGCCTAATTAATCTACCAACGCGTATGGAAGACATGATGGAAGGAGTACTGAACAAGATAAACGAGATTTGTGATTCTCTTAAAATTGCAACTGTCGACCAGACAAAACTGACCGAGGAAACAATCAAGGAAATTCTTGATGGACTTCAGTCTGCCATTACAGAGTTAAATAGCACTATTGATTCAATCACATCAAAAGCTGCAACAGAGTCTTTCGACATGATTAAACAAATCCGCAAAAGTGTGAACGAAACTACAGAACGTCTTAATAATATCTTTGAAAAGGGTGAAGAGAGTATTAGAATTTTATTAGATAAACAGGGAGAACTCATTAAAGCGATAGATACGCCAATCTCCAAATCCCAAGAGACACTTGAGAAAGGAAACAATTTATTGGAAAAAATGAATACAAGCCTAAATACTACTAATGATATGATTGTGACAATGCAAGCGTTTTCAGATCAATTGAAAGGATCCGCGGCTACACTTAAAACAGCAGGAGAGAACCTGACAGAAGCAAGTAATGCGTTCAATCAACACAATACCGAATATCTGGCAGCAAATCGGGATACAAATCAGCAGATTCAAAAGTCTCTCCAGCAGTCGCAACAATTGCTTAATGAATTTGCCAATAAATTTGAAAAAATTGAGTCTGGATTGCAGGACATCTTTAAGGAAATAAACAAAGGTTTGATTGAGTACTCGACAACTACTCATGATTCTATGGGAAAATCTCTTGGTGAATTCTCTAAGCATTTGGCAGATGCTGCAGATGCCCTTGCTGGTAGTGTTTCTGCACTTAAGATCAGCGTTGAGGAATTAAGTGACATGATTGAGCAATGTTCGCGGCTACGGAGTGGCAGATAATGAATAGAATTCTCCCGAAATCAAAATCACTTGCCGATGAAAATCCGTTTAGCCTTTCGTTAGGCGACTTAATGGCAGGTTTATTGCTTATTTTCGTGCTTTTACTCTCTTTTGTCATGTTGGATTTGATGGAAAAGGAAAAACGTGATAGTGAAATTAACAAAAGATTATTAGAAATATTTACAGATTATGTCACACTGCGGGAAAAGTTATACAAGGACCTTGAGGACGAATTCGAACAAGACTTGCAAAGATGGAATGCTGTTTTAGATCGAGAGAAACTATCGGTTCGATTCAAAGAACCAAACGTTCTATTTCAGCAAGGAGAGGCAGAAGTTCAACGTGCTTTCGAACAAATATTGGATGATTTCTTTCCACGTTATATAAAAATACTGCAACAGCCTGATTATGTTAATGAAATTGCAGAAATTCGAATTGAAGGTCACACATCAAGTGAATGGTCAGGCTTAGTCAGTCAACAGGATGCCTATATCCTCAATATGGAATTATCACAAGACAGAACAAGGAGTGTGTTACAATACGTACTTCAGATAGATACGATCAGTAATAATAGAGATTGGATACAGCAGTACTTGACTGCAAACGGTTTATCTTCAAGTAAATTGATTGCTAATCCGGATGGCACACAGAACCCAGAAGAATCGAGACGGGTTGAATTTCGCGTACGAACTAATGCAGAAAAACAGCTTGAAAAAATTAAAGAACTTGAACACCTTATCGGAGATAAACCGTGAATTCAGCAAAAAAGTTCCTTCAATTCGATTTTAATGCCGATGAATTTGCCCGTCATGCATTGAAACCAATTGAAATTCCAACAGAAAGAATCGCTAAATTGGAAAAAATCATTATAGATGGAAATGGAAATGATCCTCCTAATCAGGAATCCATTCGTAATATTTACCGACTCTTCATAGACACTCCATCAAGTAATCTCCAGAACGAATTTAACACGCTCAGACGCATCCGACTACTTGCATGGGCATTGACCTTTTCCGAAGATAGGATGCCTCGTATTGTAGATAGATCATCGCAACTTAAAGATGCACTTCAGTTAATTGAAAATCGTTTTCGTATAAGTGCCCTACGCGGTGTTTTTAAAACTTTACTGGAAGCATGGGATAGTCCAAATGCTTATATGTTACGTGATTTTGTTAAAAAGCATTTAAGAGATTACGATGGAAAACAAAGATTTTTTCAGAAGTTGAAAACAAACATGCGTTGGTATTGTGAGAAGAACGGAACGATTCAACTTGCAACAACCCTATCACATTCACAAGTGAAGTTGTCTGATGTTTGGTCATTTCTTGATCTTGAATCGTCTAGAGATGATAATACGCACCGTTATTCCTACTTCGGTTTTGTTGCAATAGAGTATGTGTCTATCAAAAATTTTCCTGATGAGGCTTTTGTTAGGGATGTAGTAGAATTTGTTAGGAAATATAATAATGATACACTATGTCGATCCATTATATCCGACCTTATAGAGAAACTTGGGTATAATACATCTGAGGGTTTACGTCAACCTATTCAATCCTATGTTTTTCAAGAATGGGGAGATCCACGAATTGCTGGAGCAAATTGGCGCGAAGTATCAAATGCAGCTCAGCAGATCTTCACAAAATGGATTACAGAAGCTGACCTCGACTTTTTCTTTGATATCGTATCCAGAGCCTGCAAAGACCAAAAATTTGCTTACAGAAAAGCTTTTTGGTTGGCATATTTTGAACATATATCCTTCTGTCGTCCGGTCTTACGTAGAAATGCAGAGTATCTTTTCAGACATGACCCGCAGGCTCTGCAGTACTATCGTGATCGTCGTCCAGCGACATTGAAAGGGGGGAATAGTGATCAGCATGCTTTCATTATTCAGATGGGTAATTATACCTTTGTTGAGTTTAGTACTGGTGCAGCTTGCTATGTTTATGACAATGTAAATCTTCCATTTAGTTTAAATAAAGAAAATTATGACTTGTATGACTTGCGACGAACTGATTTAAAAGGAAACTATCATACCTATACACCCCCTCTAATACATTGGCAACCGCATAACGGATCTGAAATCTATACTTGGCAAAGAGTCTTTGCTAGATGGATAGAAAAGGAAATCGGAATTGAACCTTTTCGTAGTTATCGACTTAACGGTCCAGATCAGGCAAACGGTTCTCAAAATCCAGAGATAGTAGACAAAATACGTATAAATTGTCCTAACAAGAATTGCAGGCAAAAGTTGCAAATTCCTGTCACAGAAAATCAGTTAAGAATTACATGTCCAACATGTAGAATAACTTTTGAATATTAAATGACGGTGTTATGATGCTTAACCTATTTGGAAAAAACTCATCCGAATCATTACAATTAAATTGGCAGGAAAAGCCTGATGGTATTCTGTTTACTACTCCATCCGAAGGACTGTCTTTAACTGAATACGTCTCAAACTTGCCAGCAGCAGCATATCATGCACAAGCGCAATGGGTGCTTATCAAAGAATTGGTTGATAACGGACAGACTGAATTATCAGACAATGGTATTCTCGTCCCAAATAAGGTAGTATGCAAACTTGGATCAGAGGTGCAAGAAAGACTAGACTTACCAGAACAGTATCCATTTGATATTGAAATCCGATCACACGGAACGTTTAATCAGGCAGAATTTCGGTACAATTATCAATTCCTACAACCAGATAGAAAACCTTTGTTCCCCAAAAGGATTGGCTGCATTTTGCGTTTGACAGAAAATTGGATGTATCTCCTATCACACGAGCAATTTGTACTTCTGGAGGCTTTGGATGCGTTCAATTCTCGTGAAGTAGATGACAAAGATTTTGAGACTAATTTGCTTGATTTTGCAAAAATAAAGGGTCTTGCAAGAGACATAGGTGCCGCCCTTGACCTTTACCTTAACCAAGAAGAAGTTGTTGCACCAGAAACCGTTCGCTTGCGTCTGCGCGAGTCGGGTGATAACATTGAGATAATTCCGGAGGTGGCAGGTGTTGATAATGAAAAGTTTGAAGAACTCTTTGATATGTTTCCTAATCCTGAAACCACCTATAATTTACCAAGTGCCGACGGTGGCAAAACCCGCGTTCTTTTTCAAAAGAAACAACGTGATGCGTTGAAATCCGTTAAAGAAAATCGGCGTGTTTCTCGTGAACAACTCGCTGACATGGCTGAACACCCACAAGGATACTTTGATCCTGAAATCGTTGAACTTGATCCTACGGATGATTCATTATCTTTCAGTGAACGTGTTCGTGAAATTGGTATCTACCAACCGAAAGTTTATCCGTTTGTGTCACCCTACAAAAGTGAATGGATCCCTGGCATTTTAGTGGAAGATGATGATTCAGGTGAGCAAACAAAGATTCCAATCACAACCGAAGAGGAACTTGATGAATTAGAAGAGGAACTTGAAAAAGGAAAGCAAGCAGGAAAAAACCATATAACCTGGAAAGGAACGAAACTCCCTATATCTGAGGTTGAAGAGCACCTTCCGTTTATAAAAAGGAGAATCAAACGACGCAAAAAACCGTATCCAGAACCAGACGAAAAATCTGGAATTGCGGTTTTAATTATTGATGAAAACATTGATGAATCTAATTTCGTCGCTCCAGAAGGTTTTTCAACGACAGAACCTTTTCGACATCTACTTGAACACCCATTAAACCTCAAAGAGAAATTCAATCTGCTGCCACATCAAGAGGAAGGACTGGCATGGGGACAACAACTATTTCAGAAAAGGTATCCTGGAGGTTTACTTGCTGATGACATGGGACTTGGCAAAACGTTGCAAGTACTCTGCTTTCTGGATTGGCATCATAACAAATTTCGTCAACAAGAATCGCAACGGAAACCGTACCTGATTGTCGCACCAATTGCGCTTTTAGAAAATTGGGCAGTGGAATATCCAAAGTTTTTTGATAATGGCAGGTTGGCTTTTGTCACATTATATGGAAAGGAATTACAAAACTACAAAATTGACCCGTCCGAAGCCAGTAAAGTCCAAATTCCTGAGATAAAGGGAGTGGAACGACTTGTAGAAATACGCAAACGTCGTGGTGCTCTTGATGTCCAACAACTTCGTAATACTAATGTTGTACTAACTACTTATGAAACAGTCAGAGATTTTCAACTGGATTTAGGTGGAATTCCATGGGCAGTCGTTGTCATTGATGAGGCACAACGTATCAAGACTCCAGGAACACTTGTGACAAATGCCTTAAAAGCACTCAATACCGACTTTCGCATTGCAATGACCGGTACACCTATGGAAAACTCGTTAATGGATTTATGGTGCATAACCGATTTTGTGGCACCAGGTTATCTTGATAGCGCGAAAAAATTCAATTCGGAATTCTGCCGTCCACTTGAGAAACCTGAAACTGACATTTGCGCGCTTGGAGAACAAATCCGAAAACGTATTGGGGTTCACCTTAA
Organism: Candidatus Poribacteria bacterium; assembly: GCA_965208245.1. Lineage (GTDB taxonomy): Bacteria > Poribacteria > WGA-4E > WGA-4E > WGA-3G > MSPOR6. The sequence goes on along the minus strand of OZ242325.1, from coordinate 1,464,299 downwards.
AAGACGGTTAAAGATTGAAATTCTGGATGATCTTCCCAAAAAATATATCCATGTTGAAGATTGTCAACAAGAAATGCCCAAGATACAAGCAGAACGTTATCAATCCGTGCTTCAATCCACAATAGATAGTGGAGCAACAGCCCCACAACAACGTAACCGTATCTTGCAGATTCTTCACCAATTACGCGACATCTCTGACCATCCTCTATTATCAGACTCGCAATTGGAGCAACTTGCTATTTCTGAATTGATTGAACAGTCCGCCAAACTGATGGTAACGGTAAAACTTCTTAAGGACATTCGGATTGCTGGTGAGAAGGTGATACTTTTCGCTGAACGACGAAAGACGCAACATCTTCTTGCACGCGTCATAAAGGAAACGTTTGTGTTAGATGATATCTCCATTGTGAATGGTGATACCCCAGGAAGCAAACAAAGAGAAGGTTCAATGAAAATAAGTCGTCAACAAGCCGTTGATCGCTTTCAAGATACTCAAGGTTTCAACGCCATAATCATGTCTCCGTTGTCAGCGGGTGTTGGTCTCAACATTACTGAAGCAAATCATGTTATCCACTATAGTCGTTGGTGGAATCCTGCTAAAGAAGACCAAGCAAGTGACCGAGTATACCGCATCGGACAAAAACGACCCGTGCATATCTATCTGCCAATGGCAACACTCAGTAATTTTAAAACCTTTGATGTCATATTGCATGAACTCCTTGAACGAAAACGACAACTATCACAGGATACCTTATTTCCTACTGAACGTGCAGAAGTTAAACCTGCGGAACTTTTTTCTAAATTGCAGAAAACCCCAACTGGGGCGAAAGTAAGTGCACCATTGACAATTGAGGATGTCGATAAACTTGATCCAAGATTCTTTGAGGTCTTTGTTGCAGCCCTATTTCAAAAACAGGGACACCGCGTCGAATTAACCCCTGCTTCAGGTGACAAGGGAGCGGATGTTATCGTGCATGAATCACGAGGGATGAATTCTGGGTTTCTGATACAAGTCAAACAACGTCGATTGGGTGGAAAACCAAAGAATGAAGCAGTAAATGAGATTATCGCTGCAAAACCTTTTTATGAAGAAAAATATGATACAACTTTTAAACCCATTGTCATAACAAATCGTACTTTTACTAAGGAAGCACACCGCCTTTGTTCTACGAATCAGGTGCAAATGTACGAACGCAAGTGGATAATTGAAAATTTGAAACAATACCCTGTAACATGGACTGATATGAACTTGTGTCAGTTTCAAACAGTTTGACGAAATAGGTATATAACTCATTCTATAAACATATCGTCCCTACCGGACTAAAGAGGGTTGGGATAACGTTTTTCTATAAACATGTCGTCCCTACGGGACTGAAGACAGACCAAGAACGAATTATAGTAAAATCCAAAAATATATGCACACTTTTGGTCCGCGAGATTTAAACATTCTCCGCACCGTGCTGTAGCACAAACTTTAAATTAACGTTGGTTGCGTAATTCTTCAGAATCACCGAAAACTGAATAACCCTGTGCAACACCAAAAGCAATTGACAAGCACAACCGTGAAGATGTATAATTTGGTATGATATAGACAGTGCAAGTTTCGGATGCGCACAAGTATGATACATCCTAACCGTAATGCGCGTGTTACTTAATGAAAAAGGAGAACAAAACATTGAACAACTTACCCACGTTCCCCGTGACCGTAGTCGGTAGCATGCCCCGTTCAAAAACAGTATCACGGGCATTAAGAGATAAACAGAAGGGGCGTGTCACTGATGCTGAATTTAACGCAATTGCTGACGAAGCAGTGATTGAAAGTCTCAAAACGCAAGAAGCAAATGGCGTAGACATTGTGAGTGACGGTGAACAAAGACGTGATAACTTCTACTCCTTCATTACTGGATGTATGGACGGTATCAGGTTGATGACGCTTGCTGAGATGCTGGACTATGTGGAAGATAAAGCGGCTTTTGAACAACTGCTCAACGCATTAGATGTCCCCGCGTTCGCTCTTAAGAATCCCGTCGTTGATGGCAAACTAAAACGCACATCACCCCTTGTCCTGCAAGACTACCATTTCCTAAAACAACGGACAACAAAACCTATCAAAGTCACCCTACCCGGTCCCTACCTGTTAACACGCTCAATGTGGGTTAAGAAATTGTCCTACGACTTCTATCCCGATAAAGAATCTTTAGGGGATGATGTGGTTTCAGTTCTGAGGCAAGAGTTGTTGGATTTACAGGAGGCAGGATGTGAATTCGTGCAGTTTGATGAACCTGTGCTTACCGAGGTTGCATTTACCGGTCCACACGAAACACATTCGTTTATGTGTGCTGCGTTATCAGAGAAAAGCAGTCCGGAGGAAGAACTCAATTTTGCTGTTGAACTGATAAATCGCGTTGTTGATGCTACGAATGGTAAAATGAAAACCGCACTCCATGTCTGTCGTGGCAACTGGAGTCAACAAGAGGATGTGCTGCTGCGGGGTTCCTACGACCTACTTATTCCGTATTTCAGCCGGATGCATGTCAATCAGTTGGTATTGGAATATGCAACTGAACGTGCTGGGAGTATTGATGTTCTCGGAGAACTTCCACCAGATAAAGAGATCGGACTAGGGGTTGTTGATCCGCGTACGACTGAGGTTGAACCCGTTGACTTTGTCTTAGATAAAGTTCGCAATTTACTAAAACATCGGAAACCTGAACAGATATTCCTCAATCCAGATTGCGGGTTCGGTACATTTGCTGACCGACCCGTTAATACTGCTGAGATTGCAAATAAAAAACTGCAAGTGATACATGAAGCAGCCAAGATCCTACGAACCGAAATTTAGGGGCGTTAAGATTTAACCATCTTCTCTCGCTGTAGATTATCATTTAAGCAGTAACGATAGGAGGGATGTGTGATTTCTTTTAGTAGAGACGACACTCGGAGAGTGCCTACTACTATTATAAAACTTTACACGCCCGACCAGAATTCGCGCTTGTATATTCTGTCGGTTTGTGCTACAATTTCATCATTATGCAATAGGCATCTGATTCAATAAACCATAAACCAAAGGAGATCATCATTTTGATACATCTATATGGAGAAAACTATGAGAGAATGCAACTCTTACGGCACATCGGAGACATCTCTCAGGTTGCGGAAGCCAAGATATTCCAACTCACTGATGGAAATGAGAAAGGAACAGACGCAATCGGCTTTCGGACAGGTTCGGGGTTAAACTTCACTGTCCTGATAAACCGTGGTCTTGATATCTCTTATGCAGACTATAAAGGTATACCTCTATGTTGGCGATCTGGAACAGGTGATGTAGCAGCTGCACATTACGAACCCAATGGAGATGGGTGGTTACGTGGATTTTATGGTGGATTACTCACAACATGTGGTATGACTCAAGCAGGAGCACCGAATGTTGATGTTGATGAAGCACTCGGACTACACGGGAGAGCGTCATACATCCCGGCAAAGAACGTATGGGTTGATAGTCGATGGGAAGGCGACCGTTACATACTATGGGCACAAGGAAAAATCGCTGAAACAAGAGCGTTAGGTGAACATCTATGCCGAACGCGACGAATCTGGACTGAATTAGGCTCTAATAAGATACACATTGAAGACATTATTGAGAATCTCGGGTACCAAGACTCACCCCTTATGTATCTATTCCATATAAATGTAGGTTTCCCAATACTCTCAGATGGCAGCGAACTATTAGCACCCTCATCTCAGGTCACACCTCGCGATGAACATGCAAAAGATAACCTATCAAACTATAACTGCGGCGAACCTCCGACTGTTGATTTCAAGGAACAGGTATACTATCATCAAATGGAACCTGATGTTGACAACCATATACGTGTTGCACTCGTGAACCGAAGTTTCAATGATAATAAAGGTATAGGCATGGCAGTCCGATACCATAAGACGCAGTTCCCTCACTTTGTGCAATGGAAACTGTGCGGTCAAGGAAACTATGTAATGGGTTTAGAACCTTCAAATTGCAGAGTTGATGGCAGATCATCAGAGCGTGAAAAAGGTTCGCTACAACACATTGAACCGGGTGGCAGACGTCACTATGAGGTCGAAATAAGTGTGTTAACATCAAATGATGAGATTAACGCACTTGAAGAAAAGATTAAAGATAATCGGAAATAATATGATATCCACAAAGGATACAAGAATTGTCCTCTTCTAAGGAGAATAATAATGATGAAAAATCGCATTGCACTACTCAGCCTCATCGTTGTAAGTTGTGTATGTGTTTTATTGACAAACATATACGCAGATCATCCAAATACTGCTGATCAATCTGACTATTTTCTTATAGATTCACATGCAGAAAAAAACGAAGCAGAATTTAAAGGGATACCTGAAGACAGCGTGTTAAATTTAATTCCCGAAAACGCACTAGGTATTATCTACTGTCCAAGCCTATCTGAACTGAATAAAAGAATCAACGATGGTGTGGCAGAAATGGTGCCTCAAGTTGATCAACAACCTGAAATCCTTGCATCCATATTGGCAGAATCCTTTGATGGAGGCTTTGAGAGTTTTGCCGATTTAGAACAGATTGGATTGGACTTAGACAATGATTTTGCAATTTTTTTTACAAGTTTTGATCCCGTTGCTGTTGCCGCTACCGTACATTTAACAGATCCAGAAGCGATGATGCAGGTTATTGAAACAGAAGCACAAGGCAGCGAACCCATCAAATATAAGGGTGAAACCTACCTTAGGTCTGAAGGTGATGGGAGTTTTGCTATTTTGGGAAATACCCTTGTCTTCTCACAACATGCTAAAGATTGTGTGAGCATCATTGATGTGAGTAAGGGCGACCAAAATGCAATCGCTGCTAATCCTAATTACACCGTATTTTTAAATCAGGTCGCAAAGGGAACTGATCAACTTGCTGTGTATTTTGATCTTGAGACAATTATTGCACCGTATATTGAAACGATTATGGAAGACATGAATGCCGAAATTAATGATGCGGAAAGTTTTCTCGATTTCATGTCTTCAGTTCCAATGATAGAAAGTGTGATTAGGACATTTGCTGAACTAATTAGCAATTTAGAATCCGTAAATGCAACACTTCAGATAGAAGGTACTGATGTACAACTTTCCCCTTTTCTGAAGTTTAAAGACGAAGGGAAGATACAAGACACCCTAAAAGAACTGATGCCTGATGAATTAGCAATTATGAATGATTTACCCAATGGAGGATTCATGTTCGGGGGGGTTGAAGGAGATGCGTCGCGTTTATATGAATGGAGCATGTCTTCGTTGTTAGCTCTTCCTTCAGAAAACGAAGAATGGAGTCAGGACCTCAAAAAAATCATGCAAGAGATGCAAGAGATGTACAAAGCATTGGGTAAAGAACAAGGTTTCTCCGTGAATTTTAGAGATAGTTTAATTCCTGATGTTTTGGTCATTTATGATCTTGAAGATGAAGAGAAAGTCAAAACATACTATGATGAGCGTTACTTGGACAACCTGAACACAATGATACAAATTATGGAAGAGACAATGGGAGAAGTTCCACAACTCTCTATTTTCGATGGGGTGTATGCTGGAAACCCAATTATGCATAACGAGGTAGAGATCAAGACAATTGTCTTCCCCAATTTTGGTGTTGCTTTTCAGGATATCCCTATAGAGATTGCTGAGATTGCTGTTCTGATACCTCATGAATGGCATTGGTCTTATGCATTTTCTGATGAACAACTCTATTTTGCTTTTGGGGGAGCAGAAGTCATACAGAGTGCACTTAATAGCAAAACTAAAGTTGTTGAGAGTATATCTGAAAATGTAGGTTATCAGAATCTTGTTGAAAAGTTAGGAAAAGATAATAATCTATTATTTGGAATTTCTCCTATAGCAGCCATTAAAAGTTTCGTTTCTCTGGCATCAAAAGTTGATCCAAACGCTGCCGCTGAAATACAGATGATAGCTGGCATGATCATGGGGATCCCTGAAAACTACAATATCGGTATGTCAGCAAAAGTACGGGACGGTGGTGTCGGTGCAAAACTCCTCATTTCAGTAGGTGATTACAAACAATTAGTGCAAACATTTATGATGTTTAGTGCAATGGGACAGATACAATAAGCATTACGGACTCGTCTAAAAGAAATTGTAGGCGTTTCTTTTTAGACATTAAATTACAACCTGTGGTATTATAGTGAATTTTAGAATTAATGAAACATTGGACAATAGGCTCAGCAGACACAATCTAACAGATTGTACTACAAAATATATGTTTCATACAATTCAAGTTTTACTATATACATAACTTGTTTGCTTGCAGTTGTGTTCAGAAGGTGGGGGCACTTCTGCTGTTTTTCCTGTTAATCCCCACTAAAATGAGTATTAATGACCTAATGAGTGTATGTTTCTAAGGAGGTAATCGTGTTACAGAACAATAGTTTAATACAATGGCTTTGTACAAAAAATAGTAAGTTCCAACCTTTACTAACATTCTGTACTGCCTTTTTCTTGATAGCGTTACCATTTGCAGTGGCTGATACGACTGCAGAAAACAGCGCAGAAGTTGAACCAAAGAAAAGTCCTATAAAAATCGGTGGTGCAATGCGAGCCAACTACGTCTACGGTACGTATGAAGATCGGACGCGATATGATAGTTCCGGTCAACCGTATTTGGAGGATGACGGTAGAGGGGCAAACTTTGGCGATGTTGATCTTGAATTACTACGACTGAATGTCAACCTTGACTTTCATAACGTCATTGGCAAGCTGGAATATCGATGGTATCCGAGGTATTTTGGCAATTCAATAGGGTACAGCATGATACATACTGCATGGTTAGGTTACGATTTCAAGGATACGGGGACGCTCAAAGCAGGCATTGTACGAGTGCCTTTTGGACCAACAGACTACGGTGTTTCTAACAGTTGGTTTTTTGACCAGCATTTTTATGTCGGACTCGCTGATGACCCTGATCTGGGAATTGTATGGAATAACAACACTAGTAACCTAACTTATGATGTAGGCTATTTCCTGATGAGTGAACCTCAGACGCTAGGAAATAGTCTCAATAGTGCGCGATACGGATACGATGTTGTAAAATGGGAAGAGCAAGCAGATAAAGATGGAAATGTGCAATGGGGTGTTGAGGAGAATGGGTTTGATGAGCTACATCAATTTAATCTTCGTGCAATCTATTCCATTGAAAACGTTGCTGATATAGGAGTCTCAGCACAATTCGGTTTGTTGCAAGGAACGAATGTAGGAGACGATGAAAGCGGAAATCACTTCGCTCTTTCCGCGCACATGAAGAACTCAGCAGCAGATTTCACGCTCTATTCACAGTTTACCTATTATGCGCACAATATTACAGAGGATACAGCTTGGGGAACAGGGGACTTGATTCCGATGGGTGCTTACGAATTTGCATGGCCTGTTGCGTCTGAAGGGTTAATACCTGCCCTTTCCCTGCGTTATGGTGGAATTAACACAGAAAGTATTTCATGGCTAAACAGTGTAATGCCATACATAGAATGGAGTACTATTCTCAAAACTGTTGATACTTACAATCCAAGTACCCTTGTAACACTTGGGATAAATTGGAACATCTTTGATTCACTGTATGTCTATAGCGACCTCGGTTTATCTAATGGTAATTCCTTTGTAGGTAACAGTGCAGGTGATGGAATCAGAGAAGGTTACGGGAATATTTACGATGGTGCAGGTGATGTTGGTGCAAACGGCAATAACGTTTGGAATTGGCGACTTAATTTTAACTTCGGTGTTTATTTCTAATTGGTTCACGCCCTTGTCATGTAGTTTGACCTTGTGTAGACTACTACTCTAAAAAAGGAGAATCCAAAATGCACGAAGAAGAAAAACAAACGCTACAGATGCCGCATCAGGTAGATGAAGGTAGGTATAAGAAATTATTCGGTTTAGACATTTACCTAACCCCCGTATTCGTGATATCCGGTATCACTATTATTTTATTTATAGTTGGTTCACTTATTTTTCAAAACCAAGCGACAAAACTATTCGGAAGTGTGCGAACCTGGCTTACTACCAACCTTGATTGGCTATTTATGAGTACTGCTAATCTCGTGGTTCTCTTTTGTTTGATTGTCGCTATTTCACCACTTGGCAAAATTCGACTTGGCGGTGCTGATGCAAAACCTGAGTATTCCTATTTAACTTGGTTAGCGATGCTTTTTGCTGCAGGTGTTGGGATCGGTCTGCTATTTTTTGGTGTGTTAGAACCGGTCACATACTATCAGGATCCCCCACTCGGCGTTGAAACGGTATATGATAAGAACGCAATTTTCACCGAAATTGATGTTCAGACAGGAGATGCGTTACAGATCGAAGATGCGGATAAAGGATTCGGCACCAAGAAATTTTACAACGATAAAAGTGTTCCTGACATAGAAGACAGTACAGTTAAAAGAGCAGCTTCTTTAGGTATTGCTGCAACAGTCTTTCACTGGGGATTACACGGATGGGGTGTCTACGGCATTGTAGGCCTTGCACTGGCATTCTTTGCATATAACCGAGGTTTTCCGATGCTTATCCGCTCCGCTTTCTATCCTATATTCGGGGAACGTATATGGGGTTGGCCAGGACACATCATTGATACATTTGCAATATTTGCTGGTATCTTCGGATTGGCGACTTCACTTGGCTTAGGTGCTAAGCAAGTAACTTCTGGTCTTAATGCTCTATTTAACATACCAGCAAATAATCTGACTATGATTTTGTTAATTGTAGGGATTACCGCTATCGCTCTTATATCAGTGATGACCGGTATCAATGTTGGAATCAAACGTTTGAGTCAGTTTAACATAATTCTCGCGTTTGTTCTGCTCATAACTATTTTCATTCTCGGACCAACGCGTTACATCTTTCAAAGTATGTTCTCTGGATTGGTGACTTATGTCAGGGAGATTGTTCCACTGAGCAATTGGATAGGTCGTGAAGATACAGGTTTTTTACACGGTTGGACGACCTTTTACTGGGCATGGTGGATCGCTTGGGCACCGTTCATCGGTACATTCATTGCAAGGATATCAAAAGGGCGTACTGTGCGTCAATTTGTCTTCTTTGTACTTATATTGCCGACGATTCTGTGTCTTTTGTGGTTTAGCGCATTTGGCGGAACCGCCATCCATCAGTTCCTATCTAATGGTTATGCTAGTGTAACAGAAGTTGTTGAGGCGTATGTACCTGAAATGGCTCTGTTTGAGATGTTTAAAGAACTTCCGATGACGATGCTCCTTTCCTGTGTTGCAATGCTGCTAACAATCATCTTTTTTGTTACCTCTTCAGATTCCGGTTCGCTCATCGTTGATATAATAGCGGCTGGTGGCAAGATTGATGCTCCGGTTGCACAACGGGTTTTCTGGTGCACTGCTGAAGGTTTAGTTGCTATAGCACTGCTACTCGGAGGAGGGTTGAGGGCTTTACAAGCCGCATCACTTGCAACAGGTTTCCCTTTCGCACTTGTCCTATTAGGTATGGGGGGATGTGTCCTTGCAGGCATGATAAAAGAAAGAAGGGAAAACCAATCTGTAGATAGCAATTCGCTTCAAGAATAACGTATAAGTTACGTATAATACATGGGATGGATGTGTGATATGTTCATCCCATCAACTCTTGAATTATCCAGATTATCCGAATAAAATGATAACCTTGTGAAGATACTCGGTATAGATACCTCTTGTGATGAAACATCTGCAGCTATTGTAGTTAATGGTCGTGATGTGCAATCAAACATCGTTGCATCACAGATAAAAGCACATGAAGAATACGGGGGTGTTGTGCCAGAATTAGCATCCCGCAAACACATAGAAGCAATTAACTATATCGTCAGCAGAGCACTCGTTGAAGCTGACACTACTTTTGAGGATATAGATGCTGTTGCTGTGACAAATCGTCCAGGTTTGATTGGTGCTTTACTGATTGGCGTGGCAGCAGCCAAAAGCCTTGCATACTCCCACAATCTTCCTTTACTTGGTATCAATCACATTGAAGGACATATCTACGCCAATTACATGGTGCACGAGAACTTAACTTTTCCCCACATCTGTTTGACCGTATCTGGTGGACACACCTTGCTGGTAGAAGTTCATGAAGGATGGAAATATAAGGTACTCGGTACAACACAAGACGATGCAGCAGGTGAAGTCTATGATAAAGTTGCAAAGTATCTAGGACTCGGTTTTCCAGGTGGCAAAATCATAGATGACCTTGCACAGAAAGGTAATCCGACAGCTATTGACTTTCCGCGCCCAATGCTCCGCAGCGGTGATCATCAATTCAGTTTTAGCGGAGTTAAAACCTCGGTGCGATATTTTGTGGAAAAGGCAGAACGCGCGGGAACAATAGAAAGCGGAGAAATTACCATTGAAGACATTGCTGCAAGTTTCCAAGCAGCAGTTGTTGATGTGCTTGTAACAAAGACCGTTCAAGCCGCAAAAACTACGGGTTGCCACACGATAACGTTGACCGGTGGGGTTGCAGCAAACAGTAAACTAAGGTCATCTCTAAAGCAAGCTGCACAAGAAATTGACGCGGAAATCCATTATCCACCCTTTAGTTTATGTACGGATAACGGCGCAATGATCGCAGGAATCGCTTATGTGAAGTATCAGCAAGGACACCGTGATGAACTCTCACTCAACGCTGCCGCAAACGGATCAATAGTTGATGCCAGATAAATATCTTAGCAGACAGGAGCAACATACATGGCATCTGATAAACGTATTGAAACAGCAGTTAACTGTATAAAGTCTGGTGGAATTATTGCTGTTCCAACGGATACAGTGTATGGTATAGGTGCTGATCCATTTAATCTGGAGGCGGTGCAAAAACTATACACGTTAAAGGGACGACCAGACGAGAAACCTATCCCCTTAGTCTTAGGTTCAACAGAGGATGTCCAAATGGTAGCACAGAACCTGACCGGATTCTTTTATCACCTTACAAATAGGTTTTGGCCAGGTGGATTAACAATCATCGTAGAGGCAAAAAACCTGCTACCTGACCTGACAGCTGGTGGTAACACTGTAGGTTTACGAATTCCTAATCAGCCTTTATTATTGCGCATACTCCAAGAATTTGGAGGTCCACTTGCAATCACTAGTGCTAATCTTTCAGGCACACCAGCAGCCACCTCACCGTCGGAATTTAGACAAGAACTCAGTTCTCAATTAGATTACATTGTTGATGATGGAAAGACATTAAACTCTATACCATCAACAGTTTACGATATATCTATATCACCTCCTATTGTTCACAGAAACGGTGTGATTTCTGCTGAAACACTTGAGAAGGAGTTGATTTGCTACAACAGACATTTGAAGAACTCCTAAAGTTTATTGCATCTTCAACGGGACAGTGGGTGTTACTCATTTTAGGATGCATGATTGGATTGGCAGTTGTTTATCACAGATGGCGACAAATTCCCGGTTTGACGGTCAACCTGATTCAGGAGGATACTTGGTTTATCAATCGTGATGACAATAACCGTCTATCGATTGTGGTCTCTCTCCATCTCATCAACAAATCCGCTGCACCGATACAGTTTTATAGGTGTAAATTGAGTGGGTATTCCCCCAAAACCCCTCCGGATCAGATGTTTCTTGAAGGATACGACAAAACGATTAAACTCACCTATCCCGATTACGACTCGTTCTCAGAAATCGTTGGTACATCGGAGAATGTTAATTCCGTGTATGTGCTCAATCCTTATACAGAGCAACGGATGTGGGTATATTATGAGTCTAGGATTGTTACACTTAGGAATATGCTCCGCGCGCCAATAGTGTTGAAGGCCAAAACTGTTGTAGGCAATCGCAAACGCAAATCTATACAAGCAACAGTACCACGCAACATGGAACAGATACAACTGTACCGAGAAGCGGCAATGCGTTGGTAATCAGATAAAGAATAGAGGATACACATGCAAACGAAAAGAGTGTGTCTATGGTCAGGACCCCGCAATATTTCAACCGCTCTGATGTATGCTTTTGCACAACGGAGCGATACAGGAGTTGTTGATGAACCGTTCTATGCACACTATTTACATACTACAGGGGTAATGCATCCTGGTCGAGATGCGGTTATTGCCTCAATGGAAACAGATATGAAGGCAGTGATTCGTGAAGTTGTTTTAGGTGAGTGTACTAAGCCTATCCTTTTTATGAAACAGATGGCACATCACCTTGTCAATATTGACAGAACATTCATGCAGAAGACAGTGAATATTTTGCTTATTCGTGATCCGAAAGAGATGCTCCCTTCATTAACGAAAGTGATTGGGATTCCTACCTTGAAGGATACGGGTTTGAAGATTCAGGCTGAACTATTGACTGAATTACAGCAGATTGGACAAATACCACCTATCTTAGATGCAAAGGAATTGTTGCTAGATCCAAAGCATGTTTTGTCAATCCTCTGTTCTCAGTTGGATATACCTTTTGAGGAAGAGATGCTATCTTGGAAGCGTGATGGACATTCTTCGGATGGCGTGTGGGCTCCGCATTGGTATGAGAACGTGCATCGTAGTGTCGGGTTTGTGCCGTATAAACCGAAAAGCGAACCTTTTCCTATAGAATTGGAAGATGTCCTATCTGAGTGTTTGCCTTATTATGAGGTTTTACGTGCTGGTGCTATTTGTAGTGATAGTGCTTTGTCAAGTGCTGTCTTGTAGGTCGGGTAGAGCGAAGCGAAACCCGCCAAATGCCCAAACGCACATTTGGCGTTGTTTTGGATACGTAATCTCTCACAATATAGAAAAGTCGGGTTTCGCTTCGCTCTACCCGACCTACAATGTAAGAGAAGGCATTCTACAAGTTAGATGTCGTCAGTTCCCTTTTATTTCCGCCCAAGTTTCTGTTGTCTTAACTTCTGCTGAGACGTTCAGACCAGAAATAGTGAACGAATCAACCCAACCTTCAGCTTCCCATTCGTTAGCGATGTTGATTCCTTCTACAACAAAGCCAAGGATTTCTATCCGGTTGAAGTTTGAATCTTTGAATTTTGTTCGGAATTCACCATCAACAAACAGGAGAAAGAATCCTGAGTTAAAATGCAATTCCATCTCATCTATTACGTCTGTGTTCCAACGTTGACGTGGTTCACGAGACAACCTATACCGAAAAGGATGACTGGTGCCTCTGCCATTGAAACGGCGTGCTCTAATTTCATCAGGAAAAAATACATAATAGAACGGGTCTTCATCAGCGGTTTCAGGAAAACGACGTCCTACACAGAAACCGAAACGGAGTTTGTCACCCCCAAAATTCTTGATTGTAACAACAAAATCCCTATGGTGCTCGGGAAATGCTATGAGTTCGTAGAGTTCATAACCAACTGCCCAATCTCTATTGACTTCAATGCGTAACATGCCATCAACCACTTTCCACACTCTTCTATCCCCAATATTTTTCCATGCTTCAGCATTTTCCATATCAAAATCATCGTGCCATATATCTGCCGGTGTGGAAATGATGTTGCTAACTGATAAAAACATGAGGATCAGTAAAAGCAGAATATTTCGCATATCTATAACTAAACGCACTTTGTTTCTCTTATAAAGTCCCACTGATAAGGGGACTTTAAGGGTTAAATCACTAAAATAGCATTGAAATAACGACTTTTTAACCTTCCTAACCCCTTATCAAAGGGAATGCGTAAGTCCTGATTGTATTGAAATTGGCAAAGTTATAATGGCTATAGACCTGACGAGATACCCTGATGACTTTCTAAGATCTAACAAAGGTTTCCCCTGTGAAAGTAGTTTAATTTCTACCTGCAGCCACACCTCTTGTTCTGCGGACCCTGTTGGGAATACATCTTCAGCGTCATATATATATATCTTCGCGCTCCCTCAGTTGTTTGTAGTTGTGGTACTCCGATTACATGGGAATTAACATGTCTTCCATGTATATCGGTCTGTTCTGTTGCATGTTCTGCAGGAACCGCTTGCGTTCCACATTATCAACGACTTGTCTCTCAACAGCATCTACTTTTTCAACAGATTTCTCTGTTTTTTGAGATGCTCTGTATTCGCTTGCGAACTGCTGTGTCTTGGTATATTCTTCTTGGTAAGGTGCTGTCTCCTGCTGATACCAAAAATAGCAGATCACACTGACAAGGATAAGCATCACACTTCCACCGAGTGTTAATTTGATGTATCTGTTCATAATGTACCACTCATCTTACGGTGAATTATTGAAATAATGAGGGTGTTAACAAAATAATGAAGCTAAAATCCACAGTCCTTCTAAACTGTGATGCCCCACAACCGATATTTTAAACTATAACAGATTTATAAAATGGTGTCAATTGAATTTATGATTTCGATGATTTTCTTTAGTTAACCCAAGTTGCCACCTATGTAGCACAATCTGGCAGATTGTGCCTGTGAGGGCAAAACTGACAGTGGACACTACAATATTGCTAAATAGATGGCGTTTCCATGTCTAAATCTTGTAGGTAGCAACTTGGGTTTAGTTAATACCATCATGCTACAATCTATCATTACTCAGTTGATACCCCTGATTTTTATACAATCATACCATCTATGTGTTAACTTTCCTCTGCGGCTGATGAGACCGGGTTTACGTTCTACAGGGAAACCGAAGTCTCCATCACGTTGTTTGAGTTCTTGCCAATCAGGTGGGAACCATGTTCTATATGTTCGACAGTGCACTTCAAGGTCTTCTCCTTGCCAACCTCCGATTTTAAAGTACATTGGACAGATCCATCGTTCTCTCCCGCGTGCATACTGTCGCCATCCCATCACTGTTGCTTGTTGTCTGATGATATTTCCATCGCGCCAATGCCGTTCTATTCCACTCCACGGATAACCGGTTGTCCCGCCTCCCGTACTGATCTCACTCCACCCAAGATCGTCATGTAACGTGATAATGGACACATTTGTACCCCACGGGGTCTTGTCATCTGCAAATGTCCACTTCTGTCGTCTATACCAGTGCAACGCCCCCGTAATATTGGACTTAGATACCACTGCGTTCTCAATTGTTTCTATAATGTCAAAAAAGCCTCTATTGTTATAGGGGTTATGTGTACCCTTACAAAGTGTGAGTGAGTTGATTTCGGGTCCAAACCATTTTCCATTTTTGCCGGGTGTGCGATAATATGCACCGGACGCGGTTGGATTGGCCCGTTCGTGCGGGTTTAACCTTGCACCAGCAAATTTACCCCAGCATGCAACAGAGATTAGTATTATCAATAAGAATAGATTAAAAATAAGGTCTAAATTCTTCTGAAACATAAGCGTGTAACATCTACTTATATGCGTTTATGGTAGAATATTGAATAATTTACACAGTCAAAACCGGTGCGATTAGGAAATCGCACCTACCGGGGTGAAGAGGTTATTATTTTCAAAATTCACCCTAATCTTGCTTCAACTGTCCCCATGTTGTTGTTAATTTATCTCTTGCTGTTACCGGTAGCCCGGAAATTGTAACACGTTCCACATATCCTTCACCTGTATTCGGCATATCTGTAACATAACCGGTAAGGACAAAACCGAAGAAATCAATCGTCTTTAGATTTGCATCTATAAAGCCCATGCGTGTTTCGTCATTACCAGAAAACTGAAATCTACCTTCATTGAAGTGCAGTGTCATTTGATAAAGCACATCAGTATTCCAACGTCTCCCCGTCCCAAGAAACACCTTTCCGTCCCTTAATGCCTG
The DNA here is from genome assembly GCA_965208245.1 of Candidatus Poribacteria bacterium. GTDB lineage: Bacteria > Poribacteria > WGA-4E > WGA-4E > WGA-3G > MSPOR6. The sequence continues at coordinate 1,448,571 of OZ242325.1, read as the reverse complement.
CATATCATTTGTGAGAAAAAGGTAATAACCTGTTTCCTCTAATTCACCATTGTCATTTAGGAAGTCTTTACCAATCACTATACCAAACTTAACGTTTCCAGATGTGCCTATGTTTTCTGCTTTTATTGTAATGTTACTGAAATCTCCAACATGGTTAGTATATTCAAAGACTTCAAACATAGTTGTCCACTGCTTTTTGGTGTTGATTTTTGCGCGCAAGAATCCTTCCTCAATTCGCCATGTGGAATCATCGCCCCGTAATTGCCAATTTTCTTGCGTCTCAAGATCGAATTCATCCTGCCACGTTACTGCCCCTACGTCACCTTGCCGAACAAAGATGAGACATAATATGATGGATAGTATGAGAATGTAGACAGTTTTTTTCATTTTATTTCATTCCGATTTCGAAAGTTCTGCCATCCAGTCTTCCCAGATAGATATGATGTGTGTTATCACTACAAATTGGTATTTCAACCTGCTTCTGCATGTAGATGCGTTTATATTTCCTCGTCTCATTTATCCAGACCGTATCAACAGTGCGGATAAGTAAGGCGTATCGTCCTTGCGTTAAACCTGAAAACATAAACTTTCCTTCAGCATCTGTCTCAGTTTCAAAGCGGTCCAGGGTCAATGACATATCATATTTGTCCAGATCCCAAGGATACCATGACCGGATGACACCTGCTTTTTTGATAGGTTCACCCGTATCTGACCACATCACTTGTCCCATTAAACTAATCCTCGGTCTATCCGCAACGACTAATATAGTATATTCCCAAGTACCTTCATCTTCACCTGCTTCTACGTTCATTCCGTTTGATGTAAAGTCGCTGCCTATGATAAACAACGTATATTCCCCTCTAAAAAGACCGTTCAGCACAAACTCTTGTGCTGACACATCAAATCGTCTGGACATTAAAGGTTTGTTTAATGCAAGTGGATCCAACTTTGGTGTCATCTCAACATCTATCGAAAAGACCTTCACATCATAGTAGGCAGCTGTTGTATCTGCCGGAACAATGACGTTTCCTTTAATTGTATTGCCTTTCTCAAGGGTAACAATCAACGGGTCTTTCCTAATATTCACATTTGGATAAACCCTTGAGAAGTAACCTTTTTTTGACACTTCTACGGACAGTAGTGCGTCAGCGGCTGCAATGACCTGCAAATTGAAAACACCCTTTTCGTCAGTTTGTGTCATGGCTAAGTGTGTGCCGTGTCCGCTACTTTCTTTTGGATGAAGAGTTGTCCGTACTTGCACATCTGATAAAGGTTGCTGTTGTGTATCAACTACCGAACCGTGTAACACCATTAATTCTGGCAATTGGATGTGTAACGGGTTATCGGTTTTTGGGTTGACAGTTTCACGATATGCAATGATACCATTATTCTGTACGACTGTCAAACTATAATCTATCGGATGTAGTTCAGCAAAGACAAAATTCCCTTCCTGATCAGTTGTAACAGCATGTTCAGGCTGCGCTGCTGCACGGAAGAAATCAGCAGGTGTATTGTGCATCTTTAAACGCACAGTGAGACCGTAGCGTGACCGGTTTGACTTGATGTCGTCTACCTTTCCCGTTAAAGACAGAAAAGGCATCAGTTTGAGCTCACCCAACGTATAATCCGTTTTGTCCGGTATCATCTCCCAACGCCAGCGATGCGTTTGATGACGGGGATGGGATGCAATTACCGTGAATGCAAAATAGGTATCTGAATCGTTTGGGACTGTTAAGCGAAATTTTCCGTGGGTATCTGTTTCCGTTTCATGCGTATCCGTTGCAGCTGAATAGAAGTTGCTGCTATGTTCCGATATAACACTGACAATTGCTCCTGATAGCGGTTGTCCATCTTCCGCACCAATTATGCTGCCGGTGACAGTTGCTCCTTTTTTGATATATACTTGCACACCATCTGCACGGTTTCGTGGGGGGACCGTAATCTTAGATAAACTGGTGTTCGTCATAACATATCCATCGAAAGAATCGATGATACGGTAGCTGCCGGGTAACAAGTTTCTTATTTCAAAATATCCATCTGTTACCTTTCCTTTGTATGTTCCTTGGAATAATTCATCCTCTTTTGCAATATGCTCGACTTTGATTTCATCCGTAATTGGCAGAGGCAGCTTGTTGGTGGAATCAAGTAAGAACCCAGAAATAACACCCGTCCCCTTAACAATAAAAGTCACTTCAGTTTTGTCAACAACAGTAACTTCACGTTGCATTATACGTACGCCGAGATGTCTAACTTCAACATTCCAAGTGCCAATAGGAAGGTGTCTAAGCATCCACTGCCCCGTAGAATCTGTCTTGTCAGCGTAAGTTACACTGCCTTTTGGCAGTACTGTTAAAACAATATACCCTGTGAGAGGATTGTCTTGTGTATCTGTAACGTGTCCGTGGATAGTGCATGCGTGACTGCCTGAAATATCTTGTGTGTGGCAAACCCTCACGAAAAGACTAAAGTTGAGAAAAAAAATGAGAGGATAGACAATAATACAGAACGAAGACTTTATAAACGAAGACTTTATAAATGAAATCGTTCTTGAATTGGTTAATTGCATCATTAGGAGAGCTCTCTTACTCTATAGGTGTAAACGCACATAATTCACGTGCTTGGATAACTTCTTCTCTGTCAGCATACTTTATTTCAATTACTTTGATTGCTTCGTTGGGTATCTGTGCAAAGGTTTCATCCCAATTTAAATCACCGGTACCGGGTGGATGATACGGATCAAGTTCTTGCAGATCATGTAGTGTTACGCCGATGAGATGTTCAGCGTAAGTTTTAATTCATTCTTGGGACCAACAGAGTCCGAGTTTTTCTTCTAGTGCAGCGTGTCCTAAATCGTGCCAATATCGCATCGGACTGCCGTAGAATTCATCAAAAAAAGTCCTACTTCGTCAAAATTTGGTATCTGGAAGTAGGTTATGCCGTCGACATATTTCCGCTTGGGAACTGTCACCGCTGAGTGTTTCAAGAACAACCTCTGCTTTAAACTCGAGTGTGGATGTGAAACTTCTTCGTTTTCGTTTTGCCATCATATACTCCTTACAATTATAGTAAAGTCAATAATTAATGAGACATTTTCACCATTTACGAAAACCATCCAGCGTAGGGGCGAGGTCACCTCGCCCGTTGTGGCGTGTTTCATTAATTCTGAAGTTCACTATAAATTGTTATTATAATACCACAATCTTGGTTTAGATAGTGGTCCTAATTTTCGATGGCAGTACAGTATTAATAAACTTAATTTTTCTGAATTGCTTTGAATACAGAATCAACTGCTCCGAATAGAAGCGGTAAATCTGCAATGGTAAAATTTGTCATATTTCTTGTAAAAACATCGTTGACAAGTTGTCCAAATTCCCATGAAGTTCCATCTGTAACAATTCCGTAGATTGGATATGAGGGGTTGTCATTCATCTTTTGTGCAGCAACCATTTCAGCCAAACATTGTCCCCAACCGATTTCAAAGTCGTTCTTTTTGGCTTCAACCATCATGACTAAAGGTATTCCGAGTACCGTAATTCCCAATTCAGATTTTGTAGCAACAAGGTAATCAGGAGTTCCGTTCAAAGTTTCATCATAGGTAATATATTTTTTTATCCAAAGTCCGTAGTTTTCCGCATAATCTTTGTATATTTCTCTTAAAATGGGGAAAATAATCACTTCACATCTTGACCCTTCTGAGTAAAAAAAATCTATATGTTGTTGGCTAAATTCAAGTTCATCTAAAAAGTATTCTGAAGGTTTTTTTGTTACAACACCCAGAAAATCCTGATACGCGTACTTGATGCTGAATTTTTCTTGAACTTCAGCAATTGTTTTAAAATCGCTAAATGCCACGGTTCTGCCTCCTTAAAATATGTTCTTCTTTATAGTGTAAAGACAATATAGAGATTCCCGATTCATGCACACAAAGGTTTTAGATACGCGTAACTCTGTTCAGCAGCATCTTCAGGTTCCATCATCTCTCTGAACGCTTGATGTACCGTCACATAACCGTCATAGCCAATTGCTTCTAAACCTTCAAATACTAACGAAAAATCAATCCCACCCACATCTTGTAGCCGGATTGGATCATGGGGAACTTCTCCATGTATCCACGTCAATAGACGTGTCCTTCCCTCTGGTCTGCGAATGTGGTTCTGGAGATAGACATTGAAGAGATAAGGGGCAAACCTTTTGAGTGTTTCAATCCCGTAATCCTGTCCACATAGGTCGAGATTAGCGGGTTCATAGATAATACCAAAGTTCTTGCTCCCGACACGGTTCAACACATCAATAGAACCCTCAACTGTTTCGAACAGACTTTGTGTGTGTAATTGATGTGCAAGGCAGATTCCGCGTTCTGCTGCTTCATCAGATGCGCGTTGTGCCCAAACAATATCCTCTTCAACCTTCATTGCAATGCGAATAAGGCCTGCTCCAAGAAGCTGCGTCAGATCAAGATACGGTGTTATATTCCGTAATCCATCAGGACCTTCATCATTATTGAGCGGAACAGGAAAATCACCTGTGACCATAGAAATCTTGAGGTCCAGCGAATCTGCCTGTTTACGTGCTGCTGTAATCTGTTCCAGTGGTGAATGTATACCGACCTGTGATGCACGCATACACATCGCTTCATAGCCGAGATTCGCTGCGAGTTCTGTTAGCTGCACAAAGGTGTGGGTAGCATCTCTTTTTGAAGCGTTTTCTGCTACCCTGACAGATAGCGATAGTTTCATGTAGTTCTTTACTCCAAAACTCAAATATTGACATCTTTTACAATAGAATATCAGTGATAGAAAGTGCCATTAAGACCAGACTAATCATACCGTTAAGGGTGAAAAATGCCAAATTGACGCGTGAAAGGTCATTCGGTTTCACAATGGTATGCTCATAGATAAATATCAGAACAACAATCCCTACACCGATAAAATAAAATAGTCCTAATTCCGCAAGGAGCGGAATGATAAATAGAAGGATAACTGCAACGACATGCAACGCAGCAGAAATCCATAGAGCCCAACGTATACCTATCCGCGCAGGAATGGAATGCAGTCCATGTCTTCTGTCAAAGTTCACATCTTGGCATGCATATATAATGTCAAAACCTGCTGTCCATAGCAACACAACACAGCAGAGAACTATCGGTGTCCAATCAAATCTGCCAGTGATGGCGATCCATGCACCAATAGGTGATATAGAGAGCGCAAGTCCTAACCACAAATGTGAAAGTGCTGTGAACCGTTTCGTGAACGAATACCCCATTATGACAGCAAGTGCGACAGGTGATAACGCAAATGCAAGCGGATTTAAACGCCATGCTGCACATACCAACAAGCCAGCAGAAACGAGCGTAAAAACCCAAACGGATCCTTTCGTGATTAGACCTGCTGGAATAGCACGGGTTGAAGTCCTTGGGTTCTTGCTATCAATTTCTGCATCAGCGAGTCGATTGAACGCCATTGCACAACTCCGCGCGCCAACCATCGCCACGAGAATCCAACCCAACTTCGGTAGTGGTGGCAGCCCATCCGATGCAATAAACGCACTCATAATTGCAAACGGCAGCGCGAACACCGTGTGTTCAAACTTTATCATCTCAAGGATAATTTTGAGTTTTCGCATCAGACTAATTCTATTGTTCTTGTCACATTCTTTCATAGGTCGGGTAGAGGTACGAAACCCGATATGATGTGTCCAATCAATACATGTCGCCAGTTAATATTATAATGGCATTCCTCTACCCGACCTACAGAAATATAAGGTATTATTAACTAGGAATGGTATCCGTAACTATTCTTTCCACCGCTGTGTCAAACCAGAATCTATGCTGAACTGATCCAGTATCTTTGTCACAACGAAGTTGATCTGATCGTCCACTGATTTCGGGAAATGGTAGAACCCTGGCATTGCAGGTAACATGCACACACCAACGCGTGACAACTTCAGCATGTTCTCCAGATGTATTGAACTTAGCGGGGTTTCACGCGGGACGATGACTAATTTACGTCGTTCTTTGATACAGACATCCGCTGCACGTTGGATCAAATTGCGTGAAATACCTGCTGCAATTGCAGCGACAGTTCCCATACTACACGGCACAACAATCATCCCTTCGGTGCGGAATGACCCGCTTGCAATTGACGCACCTATGTCAGATTCATGGTGGTAAATGATCTGCTTTGTATCAATATCGATAAGGGATTGCAATTTGAAATCATTAATGTCTAACTCAATCTTCAGTTCCTCCCGCAAAGCACGTGCACCGGATGAGGAGATAGTTAGATGAATCTCCATATCTTCTTGTTTCGCGAGAACTTCAAGAAGCCGGACACCGTAAACAACTGCACTTGCACCTGTGATACCGACTATCAATCGTTTCACTTAGTGTTCCTCCGAAGCAAACGGTAGTAAGTTGTCCTTTTCATCAAATGTGAAAGGTTGGACATCACCTACTACCTCCAAGTTTGAATGCAGTTGTACATCTTTCAGCAATACTTCTGAGATATCAAGATCTGTTAATCTCAAGGTGCTTTCTATGCGTATCACACGTGAGTTTTCTGGTTTTGTCAGACCGATGGTTTCAAGTGCAACTTCTATTGCCTCTCTATCAGTATCGTAGTAGAACGGGATTTTTGATTTCTGTGGACCGAGTGCAGTGATACCGTTCATATAGGTTGCATGTCGGTCAATCTTATCAACGAGTCGTGTCGTTGTGAAATCAGCGAGACCGATACCTGTTGCATTCCCGTCACTCTCTTCTGTAAGGTCACGGACAAAAATACGAAGGATTTGCGGTTTCACGGGTTCTGGTTCAAAATTCTGCATCATTCTACCGATAACATTTGAGTCCAGACCTGTTCCACTGATGTTTTTTCCAATAAAATCCACGATCAATAGGTCTAATTCTGCAAATGGCAATTGCCCCATGAGCGATTTTGCTTCCACTAAGAGTTGTCGTTCGGTTTGTATAAGACGTGCAGCAGGCATCGCCACTGCTCTAGCCGTCTGTTCATGTGCGTTTTCAATCAGTCCTAACCCGAAAGCGATTTTGTCTGTATCAAGGATAAAACGTCCAACTGCCATGATAACATTTTCGAAACCGTACTGAAAGAACGCTCGGTGATAGTAGTTTGCTCCTTGCTGTTTCCCTAATCCAATTACCATCATCTTTACAAGACCACTTTCAATGGAACCGTTGAAATCTGTATGTGCTTTGATACGATTGAGAAGAACAACATGGTCAGCCGCTGCAGCATAGCGATCCATGAAAACGGGTACAGTATCATCACGTCCGTGCGAAATTTTACCGAGTTCCATCACCTCCATTGTTGCTTTCACAGGTGCCCCCACAGTGGTCTCTGTGATACCGTAATGTTCTAATACGTTCCGTTGTCCTTCCGCTGTCGCACCGCCATGGCTCCCCATAGCTGGTACGACAAAAGGTTTTGCACCAATTTCTTTGAGATAATCCACAGTTGTTTTAACTGCAGTTGCAATATTGGCAACACCACGACTGCCGGCAGTAATCGCTACCGTCTCACCAGAACGGACAATTGACGCAACGCCAATCCGATCTAACTCCTCACGAATTGTAAATCTAAGGTCTGGAAGCGTAGGTGCATCAAAATGTTGTCTGACCCGTGCCATTTTTGGAAGTGCCATCTGTTATATCCTTATATATGCGGATTGAATTATCTTGTAAAATCTTTTAGAGGCAATTTTATCAGAAATGGCGAAGAAATACAAGCAAAAACCAACAACCCACTATAACTTTAACAAATTAACAGTTTAATGGCATAATTCCAAGACTGTGCCGGAGAACCGTCCGTAACTGATGCTCGGCATGCATGGCAACTTGCCCCCGTTGTGCGCGATGCTCTACCAGTCGATTTTCCAGGAGTTACATATACTGCAAGTATCTATTCACCACAATTATGTAGGAATAATGTCTTTTTACATCCTACCATAAATTACATCCTACCATAAATTACATCCTACCATAAACAGGTATCGCAGCACCATTGATAATAGATGCTTCATCAGAAGTCAGAAAACAGATTACCTTTGCGACATCATCAGTTTTTACCCAACGCGTATAGTCTTCGTCAGGCATTGCATCTCGGTTCATTGGGGTATCCATTATACTCGGCATTATGCAGTTGACGTTGATACCCGAATCCATCACCTCCGCGGCTAATGACTCTGTTAACGTCCGCACGCCTCCTTTAGAGACACAATAAGCACTCAGTCCCGCTTCACCCTTTAGTCCTGCACGCGCAGAGACGTTTACGATTTTGCCATAACCCTGTGCTTTCATGTGCGGAATTACTGTTTTGCAACATAAAAACACTGATTTGAGGTTAAGGTTCATCATGAAATCCCACTTATCTTCCTCAAGTTCAACTGTGTCAATACCACCAACAAACCCACCAACGATATTTACCAATATATCAAGATGACCGAACTTATCAATACAAGCATCTATGGTCTTCTGCACTACTGATTCCTCAGTGACATTGGCATAAAGAAAGGTAACGACATCACTAAGATCCGGATTGTGTTGCTTAAATCTTTCCACTTCATCGTCAAACAGATATGTGGCTGCGACCGTGTCACCCAATGATATAAATGTTTTCGTCACGGCACTTCCTAAGAAGCCTGTACCACCTATGATTAGGACGTTTCTGTTAGGGTTTGACATTTATCTCTCCTATTCTGCATTTTTGCTTTTAAGTTTTGACGGCACCAATTCCTGGTCTATCAGGTAGCATTAACTTCCCGTTGTTAAGTGTTACACCAGAAAATGGATCATTCTTAATCAACAAATTTCCATCTAAATCTGCATAGTCAACGAGTGGAGATAGATGGGCAGCTGCAGTGATACCAAGAGAACTCTCTATCATACAGCCAATCATGACGCGTAATCCGTGTGCGCGCGCAACGTGTATCATTCTCACCGCTTCTAATAGTCCTCCACATTTGACTAATTTGAGGTTTATGCCATCTACTGCTCCTGATAAACTCGGTATATCACTTGCACGTTTCACACTTTCGTCTGCAATAATCGGTAGTTCAGAATTCTCGCGAACGAACTTTAACCCTGCAATATCATCAGGTTCTGTCGGTTGTTCGATTAATTCTACGCCATATTCTTTAAGTTGATGTATTTTCTGTACTGCCTCGTTTGGTGACCACGCGGTATTTGCGTCAACATATATCGGTTTGTCAGTTACAGTGCGAAGTGTTTCCATTATCTCAATATCCCGTGCTGTTCCAAGTTTGACTTTCAGTATTGGACACATATCAGCTGCTAATGCTTTCTCTGCCATAACAGTTGGTTCATCGAGTCCTATTGTGAACGAGGTATGTGGTGTGTTTAGTGGATTGAGTCCCAAGAGTTTGTATAGGGGAACACCGAGTTTTTTACCCAGTCTGTCATTGAGTGCCATATCTATTGCAGATTTCGCAGCATAATTACCCTCTAAAATTGATGCTACCTTTGACATAACCTCGTGATTCTGATCAAGGTCCTCGTTCAATTCTGAAGAGATGAATCCCAGTGCAGTTTCAACTGTTTCAACAGTTTCACCATAGAACTTTGCTGGAGATGCTTCACCAATACCCCCATCAATTTCAACAAAGATCGTCTTTCTATAAGGGTCCGTTTTACGACGCGAAATTTTGAAAGGACGTTTAAGTTGTAGTTTAGTGATCTTAGAAGTGATCTGCATCCTTATTCCCTTGAACTCCGTTGTAATATTCCATAAATCTCTCTATTTTTTTCATCTCAATTTCTATAACATCCTTTAGAAATTGCCACATACCTAAGAATATAGCAGATGCTTCCTGCTCTGATGTAAAGTCTTTATTACCAATAGAACGGATTTCAAGAGTCATTGCTAATTTGTTTGTCTGTTGGATTATTGGTGTTTCTCTATCTTGGATGGTCTCAACCGTTGTTTTATAGAGTCTACTGTTGAACTGTTCAAGGATACGCTTTTGCATAAATTCGGTCTCCCGGTTGCCACAATTGTGTTTCGCTATGACAATAGGTTCTCCTTCAATCTTTGCCGTGTGGTTTATTTGTAGATAGTATCCTTCCTGATTAATACTGTTTACTTTTTTAATCCGATCTTCAATGGACATCGTTTGCCCAGGTGTATGGATATTGAATACCTTTGAACCGGCAACTTCTAACATGTCTTTCAATGAAGAAATCAGTTTTTGAGTCTTCTGCGTATCTGTCTTTGTGTCAATGACTATAGTTGTATTATCAAAAGCACTGCCAGCAATGGGGTAAAGTTCCACATTGACAATTGTAGACCTATTCTGTTCTATGGTGGTATGTTGTTCATAAGTATAGAAACCTTGTTTTGAGAAGTTGAGTGTTGTTTGATATGGATAATCCAAATCGGGATCTGTTTTCAAAAAGTAGTGTCCTTTAGGATCAGATTCAGCAGATAACATCGGTGAAGCGTGCAATTTGACCTGTGAAATCGGATCACTAGAAGCAGCATTGGTAACGTATCCTTGAATGACTCCGTTTGGAATGTCGGTGAAATGTATTTTTAGTGAATTCCGTGCCTTACCGTAAGAGATTTCCACAACAGTTTCACTTAGATGGTCAAGTGCATTAAGGTAAAAATATGCCTTTCCATCCTTTGAAGTGCTTTCAGAAGACGCAAGTGTTCCGACAGATGCTTCTGCTCTGACGATTTCATCATCAGCGATGGGTAAACCATCAGCATCAAGAGCATTAGCTACAATTCCTACATATCCATTTCCAATGTATGGCATGTTCATTGTCCATGCATTCAGTTCAATTTTGGTTGCAGGTGGTGCTATTTTAAATTGCTGCGGTTGAGGCAAACTGTGGTTTCCATAGTAATTCACCATGTTTGTTTGAACAAAATGAAGTCCATTCGCTAAAGGTTCCTTAACTTCAACCGTGATTATATCGGTGTCACGATCATATTGAAAAGGATACGCCGATCCATTGATTTTCACACATAAGGAATTAGTAAAGATCTGCTGCCGTTTTAACATCCACGCACCGCGCTCATGTAAACCATCCATGATTTTTATTTTAATTGTTGGCACCTTTGTCTGAATTATAGATTCATTTTCTGGTGTGATTAGAACACCCTTCGGTAATCCAGATTCAACATATCGTGCTATACCGACGAAATAGCCGTAAGCTTCTCTCTTCAGATATTGATCGTTCTTTAATCTGGCTTCCTCTTCAGGGTTTGTGTAGAAGGAGGCTTCACATACGATAGCGGGACATTTTGTCATGCGCAATACACCAAAACCTGATGCAACTATTAACTTGTCTGAATAGAGTCCAGTGGATGGTGAGTTTGGGAGACGTAACGCGTCCGAGACACCTTGTTGAACGTAACGAGCAATGTCAAGACTCGGTCGGGAGTCATCTGCATCACCATGATACCAGGTAGAGGTGTAGTTTACTTCAGGATTATCATTAATTCCGTTGTGGTGTATTGATATGAAGAAGTCTGCTTGATTATTGTTAGCAATTTCGCTTCTGTCAACTAAACTTACATAAGAATCATCATCACGCGTCATAATGACAGTAGTGCCTACTTTTTCTAAGAGACTTTGAAGATACTTGGCAACTTTCAGGTTTATTTCCGCTTCTCGGAGACCTGTAGGACCCTGTTTGAAATCTGGGATATGTTCTTGCCCCCCATGTCCAGGATCAAGACATACCTTTATCCCTTTGAGGTGTCTGGCATAAGGCGGAATCTCCATTTCAGTAGACAAATCTAATTTCGAATTCTTTTCAGGTTGATTAGCACTGAGTGGACAAAGTATGAGGGATAGAAATAGAATTAGAAAGTGCTGATATCTGTGACGCATTGATTCAACCTTAGCTATAAGAACAAGACTTACGCATTTTGTTCATTATTAGAAGTTAGAGTGTTGGTAGTAAGGAAACCATTCATTGCCCGTTCTTTGCGATATTCGTTCAATGCGTTGTTAAATCCAATCCTTTGTGTAAGTCCTGCTCGATTCATTAGCGTCCGCGTAAACATTTGGGTCTGCCAAGGATTTCTGACAAGATTATACCGTCAAGGAGTGTTTGATGAGACAATTCTAATAATGATGTAATAGGAATCGGTCTTGAAAGCAGTTTTGATGTAGAATCCACTGGTATTGGCGGTGTAGTACCTGATGTCTCGTCAACACCAGTGGCTGTTTCGACTTCCTTATTTATCTTCTCAGTAACCGTTTGTAGTTCAGGTACTTCTGACCTTTCATCTGTCTTCTGTAGTTCCTCAGGCAAAGGATATAACCCATCAAAATTATCATTGACATCATGATCAGTATTTGTGGAAACAATAGGAGTCTTGACCTGATACTTTGCATCAACTTTCTGTTGTCTAATCTGCTTATCCAATCGATTCGCTGATATGACAACATATATGACAAATATTAGGATAGTGAGTGGTACAATAATACGTGTCCACACAATTAAATCCATTAACGTCTCCGATTGCCGAAAGTCTTTGGTTGTCCCAATATTTCAGCCAAGATAATACCTTGTCGAAATGTATCTGGATTCAGTTCGATTAGAGAAGTTATAGGCAAAGGTCTTGATGGCAAACGCGTTGGTGAATCTACTGGAATAGGAGGTGTCTCTATAGGTTTCCTCTGTGGTGTAGGTTCAGGGACAGGTTCAGATTTTTCTGCCACCATTTGAGCGTTCATATCTTCGTCAATCGTCTGATTACGTTGTGATACTTCCATCTCTGTTGGAACGCTCTCAAAATTATCCATGAAGGGTGGAAACACAACATCGCTATCGTTAGCGGTATCTACCTCAAAAGTGTTTGATTCAGCTGCCTGAGGATCTTGTGCAGGACGTTGTGTTGGTTTGCGTCTGCGTGAACCACCAAAAACGATGAAAAGTATTGCAAGTATAATCGGTATTAATGCCTCAAGATTGAATTCCATTCGTATCTCCTTCAGATCGGTTTAAGATAGGCCTAGGGAATGTGCTGACCGTGTTGTGTCACCTTCATCTGAACCGCCAGGTGCTGCAATGGATTGTCGCATCTCTGTGTCAGCGAGTATATTCCGTAGTGTATAATAGTCCATAACGCTCATGTTTTTTGAATTGAAAGCGTCTGATATAGAAAGCGGGATTTCGGCTTCTGCTTCAATCAGTTTGACGGTCATTTCTTCTACGAGAGCTTTGTTTTCTTCCTCTTCTGCCTCGGCTTTTGCTCTTCGTTCTTCAGCTTTTGCGCGTGCAATCTTGAGTTCAGCTTGAGCTTGATCCGTCTGTAATTTTGCACCGATATTTTCACCGACATTTATATCAGCAATATCTATGGAGAGAATCTCAAAAGCTGTTCCAGCTTCAAGTCCTTTCTCAAGGACAGTTTCGGATATCCTTACTGGATTCTCTAACACCTGTTTGTGATTTGCGGATGAACCTATTGTTGTGATAATACCTTCACCCACCCTTGCCCGAATAGTATCTTCTGTCGCACCACCAACAAGTCTGTCAATATTTGCCCTGACAGTGACACGTGCTTTAACGATGAGTTGGATACCATCTCTGGCGACTGCAGTAATGCCATTTGCTGCGTCTTCATTACTTGGTATATCAATAATCTCTGGTGTAACACTCAACTGAACTGCTTGTAATACATCTCTACCAGCTAAGTCAATTGCGGCAGCTTGTGCAAAGTCCAACTGAATGTTAGCTTTGTCTGCTGCAATGAGAGCAGCCACTACGCTTCCGACACGTCCACCTGCGAGGTAGTGTGCTTCAAGGTCGTCTAGTGATAATGTTAGTCCGGCTTTTGTTGCGTTGATTTGTGGTTCAACAATGCCAGCTGGTGGTACCCGTCGTAAACGCATTGCGACAAGGTCAAAAATTCCAACCTTAACGCCAGCAGCAATAGCAGTAATCCATAAACCGAGGGGAACTAACCATGCAATGACTATTAAGAACAGTAATACACATACTGCTATTATAGCGATTATTGCTGTTTCCATTCTATGCTCCTTCTCTTATATTTGAAATCTCAAAGTTTCCTTCACGAAATGCCCCTGCAAGTGCTCTGGGTACAGTGGCTTCTGCTTCTACAACTGTTGCCCTTTTCTCTTGTACACCTGCTGTCATCTCCTGTTTTCTTGCGACTGCAAGCGCGCGTCGTTCCTCTGCTTTTGCTTGCGCTACCACGAGGTCGGCTTCCGCTTGTTCTGCCTGGAGTTCTGCCCCAATATTTTTCCCAACATTTACATCAGCAATATCAATAGACAAGATTTCAAATGCAGTACCAGCATCAAGTCCTCTATCAAGCACTGTTTTCGTGATGATATCAGGGTTTTCAAGAACATCTTCGTAGGTATCAGATGCGCCGATTGCACTGATAATACCTTCACCTACACGAGCGACGATTGTTTCTTCGCCCGCTCCGCCGACGAGTCGGTTGATAAAGGTTCGCACAGTTATTCTGACAGTCGTAATAAGTTCGACGCCATCAAGGGCAAGGGCACTGATGCGTGGTGTTGTAATAACCCGTGGATTAACGCTGATTTGAACTGCTTCAAATACATCTCTACCAGCTAAATCAATCGCTGCAGCTTGCGTAAAATCAAGACTGATGTTCCTTGCCTTATCAGCAGCAATTAACGCGCTGACAACGTTAAGTACATTGCCACCCGCCAGATAATGTGCTTCCAAGTCTGACGTAGCAACTTTCAATCCCGCTTTGTGACTACTGATAAGAGCTCTGACAATAACATTCGGATTGACCCTTCTCAGCCGCATCCCGATAAGTTCAAAGATGCGTAGTGGTACCCCTGCTGCAACTGCTGCAATCCATAGTCCTACTGGTACGAACCAGAAAAACATAAAGACTACTATAAGTGCAACGACTGCAACTATAGGTATAATAGGATTAAGTGTTTCCATACTGTATCTCCTTCTTGTTCAAGTATAATTGATTTTTCAGATTAGTTTTCCAGATCACTGATTATAGACTTCGGACAACAACTCTACTACCTTCAACTTGTATGACTTCAATCTCAGTTTCTGGTTCTACGAACTCGCCTTGTGTTACGATGTCAACACGTTGTCCATTTATGAGTGCTACTCCCGCTGGACGTAGTGGGGTGATTGTCTTCCCAGATTTACCGACAAATGCTGTTAATTCTCTTGGAGCGGCGTGATAACCTTTATCACTACTTTCTGCTGCATCCAGAATAAATGTCTTTCCTATCGGCGTTTCTCTAATAAGAGATAACAGGATAATTGCTATCGGTATAACAAAAATTAGTGCGATACTTGTGAAAATAAGAGCCGTTTTTACGCCTTCATTTGTCCAGATCATCCCGATGCCAACACAGAAGATGATGATACCAGGTATTCCCGCAGCTCCAAAACCTGGTAAAAGTAGAATCTCAATAAACACCAATAGTATGCCGAGTGCAATTAGAATAGTTGGTACCCACATATAGGTCGCCTCCAAATATGTACAGTCATAATATGTACAGTCAAATTTCGCGTTACGCCTCAAGCGTTTCAACAGAGATCTTAGATCCTTCTACCTCTAATACTCTAATCGGGGTATTCTCGTCAATGAAGTTCCCTACTGTGACAACATCTAACCTTTTATTTTCTATGCGTGCAGTTCCTGCGGGTCGTAGCGGTGTTAACGCAACACCTGTTTTCCCAACAAAACTCTGAAAGTCATCTATACCAGCTGAATGGTATCCTTGATCAGCACTCATCACGGTGGAGAGCGCGAATCGTTGAAATGGAGATGACTTTGGCAGGAAGATAGTTGCAAATATTGCCAACGCAGAGGTTAAAATGATTGAGATAGATAACCACAAGAGGGCAACAGAAAAGTCACCGGTCTCGCTAAAAAAGGTGTAAAACACACTTCCCAGCATCAACAATAGACCTATAATCCCTGCAATACCGAATCCTGGAATAACAAACACCTCAACAACAATTAATGCTAATCCTAATACAAACAATAACATGACAACCCACAATGATATTTGGTTGAGCATGTGTCCCCCGAAGAACAGACCTATAAAGAGTAATCCAAGAAAACCGGGTATTCCAAAACCCGGGGTTCGTATTTCAACGAGTAGTCCGAGTCCTCCTAACGAAAGCAGTAATGCACTGATATATGGACTAGTGAGAAAGAAGACTGTACGATCTGCAACTGTTACTTCAAACCTTTCAACTTTAGCATACGCCAACGTCTTAATGAGGGATACCCGTTTTTTTCCACGCTCCTCTTGTTGACTTAACATATCCTTCTGTGGCAATGCCGTTATGACATTTTCACTATAGTCATGCTCTATTTCAACGATTCGGTATTGTGCAAGTAATTCAGATAGGTTTTCTGCTTGCGTATTAACGAATCCGTAATCAAGAGCCTGAATAGTTGACAGTGTTAGCAGCTCACCTTCATCACATAGGATTTTCATCTGTGTGCCTGCATCCTGTTCATTTATAAACTCAATAGGTCGTAGTTTAATTATATCTCCATTCTCTAAACGTACAAGATATAACCTTTTGTCCACCATCGCCTCGGCAATGTCTGGATTTCTATTTTGGCGTTCTGCGGTTGACCGGATAGTCGTACGGATGTAAGTGACAATTTTCTCTGGTGCTTCATTTCCTTGTGTGTCAACAGGTGCAGAGTCTCCTATTGTTGCCCCAGAAGTCATTACGATCTGATCACAAGCTGCTGAAATCATCGCTCCAGCAGAAATCGCTTGTCTGTTAATGAATGCTATAGTTGGTACTTCCGTAACTTGGATTGACCGTATTATCTTTACAGCGGAATCAACCTTACCTCCTGGGGTGTCTATATCAAAAACAATGATGTCTGCATTAGCCTGTTCTGCTTTCTGAATGCCCTTCTTGACATAAGTGCTGACACCGCCTCCGATTTCGGTACGGATGTCAATGACATATACTAAGGCATTCTGCGTTAATTCAGAATTTGTAGCATCATCTGCAGGAAGGTTCAATTCAACGCATACACAACCTAAAAGAATCAGCAAAAAAAGATGTATGTTTTTGTATTTTGCCATACGTCTATCACTCCTGATAGATTCTTGTGGTACTGTTCTGACTTTCTTGTTAAGGTTGTTTAAGGTTCTCTTTTGCTTTTAGTATACCTTAAATTAAGTTGATGTGTCAAGGCCGTTCATGTTTAGTTTATCATGACTTACGCATTCCCTCTTGATAAGAGGGTTAAAAAGTCGTTATTTCAATGATATTTTAGTGATTTACCCCCCTAAGTTCCCCTTATCAGAGGGACTTTAAGAGAAACTGCGTAAGTCATGTTTATAAACGTTGGGATCTGTGCAATTAGATTTGCTTGTTTATAGAATTCAAAGCGGGATAGATCTGTTCATACACTTTAAGTTTTTCATCGTATTCTTGTGCTATCTTTTCACGAGGATAATATGTTTCTTTCGGTTTTACTAACAGTTCTACTGCTTCCTCAATGCAACTATATTTACCAATCGCTGTGCCAGCTAAAATTGCCGTGCCGAGGCAAACACCCTCAGAGATGTCTAATGCAATGACTTTTTTACCAAACATATCTGCTTTTAGTTGTAGCCATTTGTCAGATTTCGCGCCACCCCCTATTGCTCGCACTTCATTTATTTCTACACCAGCATCTTGTAACATTGTGAGATTCTGTTTAATCTCGTAACTTATACCCTCAAGAATTGCTTTCACAAGTTCACCTTTTGACGTAGAAAGTGTGAGTCCAACAATTGCCCCCTTCGACTCCAGATCAAGATGTGGTGTTCCTGAACCTGTAAAATGTGGAAGTAACATCGCCGTTCCGGGTGAATCGGGTATATTCTCAAGCAGGATATCATATACATCACGATTTTCTGCAGCTGATCGGGCAATTTCAGTTTCTGCAAATGTGTCTCTGAACCATCTAAGGACAGCGCCACCACTTGAGACAAATCCTAATGTTACATAGAGTCCTTCAACAACATGAGGATAGCAAGAAAAGTTCCCATCTATCATCTGTTGGTTGATGACCGGTTCTCCGAAGGCGGGGGCA
Source organism: Candidatus Poribacteria bacterium (assembly GCA_965208245.1). GTDB lineage: Bacteria > Poribacteria > WGA-4E > WGA-4E > WGA-3G > MSPOR6. The sequence goes on along the minus strand of OZ242325.1, from coordinate 1,430,476 downwards.
ATACATTCAACAGTACCCGTAGCATCCATAACTTCTCCCCCACGTATTATACCTGCTCCCAATGCACCACATGGTTGGTCATGCCCCCCAGCAACAACGACAACACCCCTAGGTAATCCCATCTCGGTAGATACCTTTTTACCAATCTCACCGATGATAGTTCCTGATGGGACTGTATCTGGTAAAAGTGATGCGTCAATATCGGCAAGATCAAACATCCTATCTGACCACGTTTTGTTGATTATGTCAAACGCCATTGTTCGTGATGCAAGTGAGTAATCAACAACGGGGTGAACACCAAGTCTGAAGTTAATGAAGTCTTCAAAACCGAAGAACTTCCATACCTCTTTGTATAGATCAGGTTGATTGCGTTTTATCCATACAAGTTTTGCAAGCGTATGAATGTCACTCGGTGGCATTCCAGTAATTTGCATCACCTCTAATGGTGTGATATTCTTTAGGATCTCATCACAGATTCCTGATGTGCGGGAGTCAAATGTAGTGATTGCATTTGTGAGCACATCACAATTTCCCCATACAGGTGTCACTGCCTCACCTTGTGAAGCGACACTTATGGCTTCAATTGGATCGGCATCTGTTTGTGATGCGACTTCACGTATTCCATCAGCAACTTTTTCCCAAACAACATTCCCATCTAATTCTGACCATCCGGGTTGTGGATGTATCAATGGATATTCGCGATATGCTTGTGCTAATATCTCTCCGTCCTCGCGGAATGAAATGACTTTACAACCCGTTGTTCCAACATCAATCCCCAGTAGACTCATCTGTTTTCTCCTTTTTCTTTCAATAATCAGCAATCAGTTTTAGGTATTTTCCACCCCATTTTCCCTTTATTTTTACGAAATCCTATCATCAACCTGTCTAAACCCTGTCATAGTATGGTTTTATTGCAGTATCAACAACCAAAGACCTTGAAAAACATCAACTGAATCATCAACTGCTGTAAACCTTTATATAGTTTAGGTTCATAGCGTAATCATCAACCACATTTGTTAGAAATCATCAACCAATACATAATGAGTTCCTCGTGCTTTTCCTTTTCTGATTAACAAACCACTTTCCACTAGTGTCAATAATTCCTTGTGGGCAGAGGAATGTGAAAGATTAACTTGTTGCTGCAATTCTCGGTTAGTAATCTGTCCATGTTTTTCGACATAGTTGAGAATCACTAGCTGCCGTTCTGTAAGTGCTACCTGACCTATTCTATTGCGTAAGGCTCTATCTCTACTATGAGTCAGTACCATTTCTTTAACCTTCTGCATTTCCTCAGCAATGCCAGTAGTAAAATATTCCAACCACGTTGTGAGTTTAGCGGTTGATCGGACACTCTGTAACGCCTCATAATAATCCGCAGGATTCAAATCGTAATATTCTTCAAGTGAAAAGAGTTTTTTAATGTCATAGCCAGAATGATAGAGAATAAGATTTGCAAGTGCCCGTGCAGTTCTGCCATTGCCATCAAGAAATGGATGAATGGTAACAAATTGGTAGTGTACAATCCCCGATTTAAGCAAGGGTGATAGTTGATTAGCATCGTCAGAGCGTAACCAATCTACCAATTCCAGCATCAGTATTGGGACATAAGAAGCAGGTGGAGGTGTGTAAATTACTTGATTTGTTCTGCTATTTACAACATAATTCTGTATTTTGCGAAATTCACCCGGTTCATAACCCCCTTCTATCCCATCAAGTATCAGGAAATGTATATGTCGAATCGTGCGGAGGTCAAGTAGCATGTCAGGATTTCCGTAAACATCATCAATGAAGGCGGCAACTTTTAAATAATTGCGTACCTCTTGAATGTCCCGTTTTTTTGCGGCAATAGGTTTTTCATCAATGAGGTCTCGAACCTGCTCTAAAGTAAGCTGTGTTCCCTCAATTCGAGTCGTATCAATGCCTCTTTTTGAAGGCGTGATTGCCAAACTGGAAGAATAGGCGAGTTTTCAATAACCTCTTTTGACCCTTCAATGATCATCAAATTCCTAACGATGTTGTGTGTATAATTGAAATCAGGTGTAAACATAAGTGGACCTCAATCTATTTGTGGGTCAAGTGCGTCACGTAGTGCATCACCGAGAAGATTAAACCCTAACACGATAAGAAAGATCGCCATGCCGGGGGCAAATACGGATAAAGGTGCTCTGCGAATAAACTTTGTATTCTCATTGAGCATTGCCCCCCATTCTGGTACACCTATTTCTGCCCCGAGTCCGAGGAAGCTGAGTCCAGCGGCATCCAAAATTGCTGCGCCTATTCCTAGAGTTGCTTGAACAATCAACGGAGCAAGACAATTCGGAAGGACGGTTGTTACCAGAATTCGGATGTCGCTTGCCCCGATGACCTTCGCTGCGGTAACATAGTCTAACTCCCGGACTTTCAAAACAGAAGCGCGTAATATCCTTGCATACTGCGGAATATAAACGATAGAAACAGCGATAATCGCATTCGTCAGACTCTGTCCCAAAATCGTAACAATGACCATTGCAAGCAGAATACTCGGCATTGCAAGCAGCATATCCATAACCCGCATAATCACATTGTCTAACCAACCACCATAATAGCCAGCAAATGCCCCGGAAAGTGTTCCCAAACCGAGTGAAAATGTTATTGCGATTAAACCGACTTTCAACGAGATTCGCGCACCGTACAGAATCCTGCTATATACGTCCCGACCCGTGCCATCGGTGCCTAGTAAATGTTGGTATGACCAACCTTTAAGTCGATTTTCTACTTTGGCAGTCATTGGTTCGTGCTTTGCTAATAGAGGGGCAAAGATAGCGATAGTCACAAAAAAGAGTATGATAGATGCACCAATCACAGCTGACGGATGCCGCATCAGTTTAGGCATGATGTGTTGTTGACTTGTTGCAGTAACATTAGTGTTCATAGCGTATCGTCCTCTACTTTTATGCGCGGATCAAAGTAGGCATATAACAGATCAACAATTAAATTGACAAACATGAATAGTGCAGAAACGAATAAGACACCACCTTGAACAGCGCGCACATCACGTGCTTCAACTGAGACGCGTAGCCATGAACCGAGACCAGGCCATGAGAAAATATGCTCCGTCAAAATTGCACCACCCATAAGATAACCGAATTCCAAGCCAATTATTGTCAATACAGGCACCATACTATTCTTCAGCGCATGCTTAATAATGACTCTCCACCGAGACAAACCTTTTGCATAAGCAGTCGTAATGTAAGGTTGATTTAACACCTCAAGCAGACTTGAACGAGTCATCCTCGCGATGATCGCTAACGGGATAGTTCCTAATGTAATCGCAGGTAATATCAGATGAGTAATTGCATCCTTAAATGCTGTAAAATTGCCTTGAAGCAAGGTGTCAATCAGCATGAAGCCGGTAAGAGTTTCTACATCTAAGCTTAACTCAGTATCTAAGCGTCCTGACACTGGCAGAACATTCAGGTAATGAGCAAATAGGAGTATCAGCATCAATCCGAGCCAGAATATCGGCATTGAGATACCAGCAAGTGAAGTCGACATGGAGAAATAGTCCAAAAACTTCCCACGATAAACCGCTGCGATTATCCCAGCTGCTATCCCGAAAAAAATAGAAAACATCATTGCAGCAAGCGTTAACTCAGCAGTAGCAGGAAAGTAGTCTTTGATTTCTTCAATCACAGGCTGCTTCGTCTTAAAGGAACGTCCTAAATCAAGATGAATAAGGTCCCACAGGAAGATTCCGTATTGATGATACAACGGTTTATCCAGACCTATATCTTCCCGGATTTGTTCAAGTACCTCTTGGGTTGCACGTTCACCTGCAATTGTCAGCGCAACATCACCCGGGATCAGATGTACCATAAAAAACACAAGAAGAGACACACCAAGAAGGGATAAACTTATGGAGAGGAATCTTTGGAGTACATAAGATAGCAATACTCATGCCTCACACATCATTAACTGCAAAAAATTCCACAGTGAAATGTCTGATTAGAAAAACGGATTGTGTAGTTTTTCTTCACCTACGGTCGTAGCAGGTCCGTGTCCTGGAAACAGTCTTATATCATCAGGAAGTGAGAGCAGATTGTCCTGAACGCTATCTATTTCATCCTGATATGAGATGTTCGGTCCGCCAACGGAACCTGCGAAAATTGCATCACCAACGAAAGCAGCAGACTCTGTGAAAAAACTGCACCCACCTGGTGTGTGTCCGGGGGTATCTAGCACAGTTACCTTGAGTCCCCCAATCTCAACAACGTCAGCATGCACAAGTTCATGTAGTTTTCCTGCACTCTTAGGTTTAGGTTCATTCTTATGGATATATGTTTCACAGTCGATAGCGTTCTGTAGTTGAATCAAACCATCGGTGTGATCTCTATGTGAATGAGTCAAGAGAATAGACGTTGCATTTACTTTATGCATGTCAAGTTGTTTCAAGATTAAGTCAGGATGTGCAGCCGTATCAATGATGGCAGCTTCTTGCGTGGATTTGCAGACTAAAATATAAGCATTGACTGGCCATCCACCAACGGGTGCACTTACCATGATGACCTTCAAATCTGTGTTTTCATGTTCTTTAATCGGAGCTGGCTCCCATGTTTCATTAGCAATATCAAGGAGTTTTGCTCCATCTAAATTCAGCACCTCTGCAATTTTATATACTTGCGATTCTGTAGGTTTTAAAGTATACTGTTCCATACGAGATAGGTCTGATTCGGTAATACTTGCAGCATCTGCTATCTTGCTATGTGACATATTTTGACCACGTCTTGCTTTACCGATAATGTCACCGAATTCATCTTCAAGTGCGTAAGCCATGTAAATGTTCTCCTCTGTTCGATTTTGAGATAGTATAACAGAAGAAACAGATTAACACAATTCAAAAAAGGTATCTTCTTAGGGGGAAGTGTCATGAACACTCATATAAAAAACTTAGTTCATGATCATAATATACTGCCACCCATTAAAACGGATATAACTCTGGAAGAATTCTTTGACAATGACATAGAGGGTTACGAATATGTCAAAGGAGTATTAATTCCCATGCCAGTTACATCTATTTTACATGGTGGTATTAGTGTTCGGGTAATCCGTTATTTAGACGCACACGTTTATCAGAATCAACTAGGTGATGTATTATACTGCTGAGACATCATTTAGGGTAGGTGAACGTGTAATGAAGCCCGATGTGGCTTATGTTGCTAACCATCGAGTGCCTGAAGACAGAACTAAAGGTTTTCCATTTCCACCAGATCTTGCAGTTGAAGTTATTTCACCGTCAGATATACTCTGGGATGTATCAGAAAAAGTGTTAGCGTATCTTGATGCAGGTACATGCATGGTGTGGGTAATTGATCCTGTATTGGAACATGTGGCTGTCTATAGACCGGGCAAAGTATCCAAGATTTTTAAAATTGGTGATACACTCACAGGAGAAGATGTAATTGAAGGTTTTTCATGTCCAGTAGAAAAACTATTTGAAGTGACTTAGTTAACAATCCCAAACCTTTAGGCTTCGGGTCCAATCGTGTTTCCTTGTGCCGAAGTCAAAAAAGATTTGATAAAGTCCCGTCCCGTATGGTATAATTAAAGTCTCAAGCAGTGGGTGGCAATGCAATCTTTGTCAACACAGACAAAGCGTCACCCCATCCAAGTTGCATATAGGATTTTGCTTGTTGCTGGGAAACACCGATTTAGATTTTGATATGCCTTTCATGTCGCATATCACCTAAACGAAAGTTTGAGACACTCAACGTCTCTTTTTGATACTGCTTATGGCAGTCAAAAGTATCAGGGAGTTCCCACACTAAAACTCTCCTTGTAGTTGCATAAGTGGTGCGTGCCATGACTTTTTGCATAAGTTATGTGACTTGGTTTTCGTTGAGGTCCGTTTTCGGAACACATAACCTTGGAGAACCTAAAAGGTTTAAAACGCTGTCCGTATGCTTGTGGGAAGCGGATCTTCATAAGAGGACCCACGCATTTATGCGTTGGGAGTGCATCACTAAGGAGTTTATATGAAACTTGGTTTAGTAACCTATAATATGGCTAGAGATTGGGACATTCCCACAATAATTGAAAGATGCTCAGAGACGGGTTTCTCAGGGGTCGAATTACGAACAACACATGCACACGGTGTAGAGGTCGACCTATCCGCAAGTGAACGGTCTGATGTCAAAAAACAATTTGAGGACTCACCGATTGAGATAGCCGGTTTAGGTTCTGCATTTGACTATCATTCAGTTGATCAGGATGCAGTTCGTAAGAATATTGATGGCACGAAGAAGTACTCACAGTTAGCAGCAGATGTGGGGACACCGGGTGTAAAGGTGCGTCCAAATGGACTTCCGAGTGAAGTGCCTGTAGAAAAAACATTGGAACAAATCGGGTTAGCTTTACGCGAATGCGGTGAATTTGCGTCTAATCTCGGTGTAGAGATTCGTTTGGAAGTTCACGGCAGTGGCACTTCTGAACTACGTCATATCCGAACGATTATAGATGTTGCTGACCACGACAATGTATATGTCTGTTGGAATTCAAACTTCGGAGAAGTCGAGAACGGTTCCATACAGAACAACTTTAATTACGTAAAGGGTAAAATCGGATTAGTCCACATCACCGAATTACACCGAAGGGAGTATCCTTGGCGACAACTCTTTTCCTTATTGAGAGAATCTGGGTATGATGGATACACATTAGCAGAAATTGCGGGTAGTTCTGACCCGGTGAGAGTGATGAATTTCTATCGCGCGCTATGGGAAGAATATAACAGTTAATTTCCTTCAAGGTCATAGCAAAACGTCTTATTATTCAGAATGTTTTTACAGACAGACGTATCATAGATAAGTTTTCGGTAGAAGGGGGATTTGGTGGATTCACATGGATGGGGAATGATCGAACGGTGCTGCTTTCATACAAGGAATCTGATGCACGTAATATTTATCGTTATGATCTAAATAGTCGTAAGATGACACAACTGACCGATTTTCCATTAGGACATGCTTACTTTCCAGATTGGGTTGAAGGTTCACTTTCAGTATCACCTCAGTATAAAATGGTGACAAGTTGGGGACATTTAAAACAGAAGCGATAGCGTTCTTCCACTTCATAAAAAATACTCTTCGAAAATTTGATACGGATTGGTGGTGTAAACGCGATAGATGACACGACCAGAAAAACGCAACAGATCTGTTATACGATCATAGATCACTGAATGAGAAACATACTGCAATACTGAATGGCGGGTAACCCATCTGGTTTCTAAACTTTCGTCACTCGTAGTTAATTCACCACTGACATAATCACACAAAAATCCAAACATCAGTTTCTGGGGAGTACTGACGTTTGAATAGATTCCAACAAGTGACCCAATCGATGCATTGACACCTGATTCTTCTCTGATTTCACGTTGTAATGCCTCAATCAGGTTTTCACCTTCTTCAACTTGACCACCCGGAAATTCCCAACCTCGTTTTGGTCCGTGTATGAGTAAAACATCGCTGTTCGGATGACTTACGAGTCCGGAGACAGCAACGATATGTTTAGGATGAGTCATAATTAACCCACTTTCAGTTTCTGCTGAAAAAACTTCGTAATCGGTACCACCGCAACTGCCACAACAACTTCTCTGAATCAACTCGATGCACAAAAAGCGGTTTTCCATTCATTTCAAGCATAGGAATCAATAGTTTGTATTTTGTAAATAGACCGATATTTGTTGATATATCAATCTCATTTATAGCAAGAAATGATAACTTGGTTGTGATTACCTGCAATGCCGATTTTGCTTCATCACAAAGTGGACAATCAGGTTTCGTATAGAACTGTAGTTCAAGCGGTTTGGTTTTCATATACAGATATATGAGACTTCATATCAATTATGATAGAATATCCTGGACAACATGTCCGTGAACATCTGTCAAACGGAAATCTCGACCTTGGAAACGACACGTCAGTTTCTCGTGGTCAATTCCGAGATCGCACAATACAGATATCATCTGTAAGGTTGCCGATGTGTGGAAACGCAGTGCTCATCTCTTGACACGATTCTCCGAATTTCTTAACTCGTAAATCCCTGTAACACAAACATAAAGATGTAGTAGAGAGGCCATTGAATGATGGCGTATCCTAACCAGACGAATCCGAAGAACATAACTGCATAAGTAATAAAAACTAATTTTGGATTAGTGAAGTATACGGGAGACGGATCCCCATCATCTTTATCTGCAAGTTTCCCTATCTTAGCTAAACTGCTAAAAAAGATACCACCGGAAACACCAACAATGAACGATAGCACTAGTGTTAGTCTGAAGAAACCCTTCCTCCAGTTCGGTGTATCTTCACTGTCATCTGAAAATTCAAAATAGATTCCACTGCCGATTCCAAAAAGAATGAGTAGTATTGCAAGTAAGAAAAATAGGGTTTTCACAACACATTTACCTATAAATTCTATGTATTTGAGTGATGTGCATAATGATTTGCTATATCAACACAGATAGGGAATGGTCTCGGATACCGCTTGATTGTTAGAAATACTGTTGAGGGTTTTCGGTTTAATAATGATTTCGTCTCAATTCTAAAACGCGAGTCCCTGACAGTCTAAGTTCTCAATTCTAAAATGGCATATACCATTACTTAGCCGAAAACTCTTATGCACATTGCTACCTTTAATTATGTAGAATTTTGTTTGTCAAGTAATTTACCACAGAAGTGTAATATATGCAAATCAAATATCACGACTTGACTTATTATTATACTTTAAAGTATAATAATCTAAAGTATAAAAAATTGGCCTTTGGGTGAGGGGTTATGTTCATAAACAGAGAGCAAGAAATAGAATCATTAGAACAGATGTATCGTTCAGGCAATGCTGAATTTTTCGTCCTATATGGAAGACGACGTATTGGAAAAACAGAACTTCTACTGCAGTTTTGTAAAAACAAACACAGTATCTATTTCCTTGCTAGTCAGCAACAGGAACATGACCACCTTCAACAACTGAAACAGGTAGCACAACATGTGATTGATGATCCACTGTTACAGAATATTACCTTCAATGACTGGGAAACTGCACTGATCTATTTCGCCCAGAAATCGCAACAAGAAAGATTGATTTTGGTGCTTGATGAATTTCAGTATCTATGTGAAGACAATGCTGCGCTCCCATCACTCATACAACGTTTTTGGGACTTGCATGGGAAAAATAGCAACCTTTTCCTAATTCTGTGTGGTTCACAGGTGAGTTTTATGGAACGGGAAGTGTTAGCAGAAAGATCACCACTCTATGGTAGACGAACAGGACAATTGCAGTTGATGCCAATGTCCTATAGGGATAGTGGGCGTTTCTTCTCCGAATACGCCTTCAAAGAGAAAATGATTGTTTACGGGATTCTGGGAGGTATACCTGCATATCTTAATAGATTTGCTTATCGTAGTTTTCCTAATTCACAGGAAGTATCTAGGAGAACAATAGAACAACATATCAAAGAACAATTTCTCACACCTCAAGGATATTTGTTTGACGAGGCAAACTTTTTGCTACGCATGGAACTTAGAGAACCGAGGATTTATGCTAGTATACTGCATGCAATTGCCAACGGTTCAACGCAACTCAACGAGATTTCACAACGTGTGCAAATGGATCGAACGAAGACAAATAAATACATCAGCGTGCTAAGAGATTTAGGTATGGTGAAGCGGATTACACCAATAACAGAACGAGTACCACAGAAAAGTAGAAAGGGATTATATAAACTTGCTGATAATTACCTGAATTTCTGGTATCGGTTTATTCAACCGAATAGGAGTCTTATTGAATCTGGAAATGCTGATCTGGTATATCGGGAGATGATTGAACCCCATTTACCTGACTACATGGGAGGGATTTTTGAGGATGTTTGCCGTCAATATGTTGCACGGTATTGGAATGAGAAACTAAAGATCGCCCCAAAACGGATTGGGGCACAATGGGGATCGGAACTTGAAATTGACGTGTTGACAGAGAATATAGAGAACAGCCACTGGATTGGTGAATGCAAATGGCATGAAGCACCTATTGGTGAAAACGTCCTAAATCAGTTGATTGAAAAAGTATCTAAGTTACCCATCCCGTGGCAACAGAAACCGAGATACCTGCTGTTTTCTGCGGGTGGGTTTACAGAAAAACTCAGGCAGAAAACAGTAGCAGAAGATGTTATCTTGATTGCGCTAAGTGATCTTTTTATATGAAGATTAAGATTTGAATCGGGTAATATCTTGATGGGCAATTCATTGCCCGTCGATTACACAGAGGATTTTTTAATCTTCATATAAAAAGTGCTAATTGTAATCAACAATCATAGGCGAATACGGATATCCGTTATTTCCGATGATATCGCGCCCTATCCGTTCGTCCCAACCATGCATAACATCTGTTCCAACGAAATGCATCTTACCGGCACAATAGGAATAATATCCGTTCTCTACCTTTTTTCAAGAAGAAAAAGATATTCCTGATTCGGTTTAGTAGTGGCAGGAGTCCATTCATCAGACCATTTCATACTCCCCATAACATTTCGTTTGTAATCGATTTTAGTAGCAGCAAGAAGTTTACCGTTAGTTTGCATCACATCGTTCAGTTCATCTGCGGTTGCACGTCCTCCGGAACTATATGACAACAAAATCCAGCGTGCTTGTGTGATTCTGATTAACTTCTCTATTGCTTCAACAGCGATGAAACGTTTATCTCTATTTCGTCGGAATTCCTCAAATATTGATGCAGATGATTGATCGGATGAATCTGTGCGACGGTTAACTTTACCGAACAGATTCGGTTTATCATAAAGGATCACACTTTTCCATAGGTGGTAGTATGCAGCATATCTTATACGGGAAGGTGGCATCTTTTCGTTGTTTGAACCGTAAGGAGGATCGAAATATGCAAGGTCTGCGGATACTTCTGGCACGAGTTCAAAAATATCGGATTGGTGGACTTTATGGTGTCCTTTATAAGTAAACACTTCTGGCACTTCAAGCGTAAGTTCTTTGAAGGATCGTGGTGACCACATCCTCAGGTATGAAGAAAAGTGTCCCAACGTGCTGTCGACACGATCCAATGCAAGCATTAGACTAGTAAGTGCCACTGCTTTTTCAACAACACTGAGATTTTGGTCTTCTATTTCTTCTCGGATTGCATCTAATTTGCGGGTATTATGTAACTGCCACGGTTTTTTTAGTCCATCCTTCTGTATTGATGAACCGTCGTTAATGTGTCCGCCATAGTGTTCTGTGAACCAGCCATCAAATGGTAGAAGTGCATTTAGATGATCAATAAGCGGTTGATAGTCAGATCGTTGTTTAGTGTTTAGAAGGTAGCAAGTTCCAAGAACTTTTGACCATGAGGAGATGTCGTTACAGACTACGTTATAACCAAGCTTTGCAAATGCTTGTGAGACACGCGTTGTCCCTGAAAATCCATCCAAGATTGTCTTAGCATTGACCTTCTGCACGAGTTGGAGTATCTGCGGGATGAGTTTTAGCTTGGATCCAGCGTATTTTATGCTTTGTGTTGATGGAACATTTAGTAAAGTGTCTGATCCATCAAATAGAGTAAGAATTTCTGCCATAATTAAATGCCTGATTTCTGCTTTATAGATGCAATATGTCTTCTTCTTTTGATTTTGCCCGGAAAAGTTCTTTACCAACGTGAATTGGACGAAAATCATACATGTATTGGTTAATGAACTCCGCAATTGCTATTTCTGCTAAATCTCCATGTGTTTTGTAACCAATAACCGTTGTTTTTTGAATAGTTTCGTGTGTGGCGTGAACAACAATACTCAATATTCTTCTCCTGATGAAATATAGTCTGAGGTAATATAAAATTTCAATGCCATAAAATACCATGTGAAAGGTGAATATGTCAAGACGTTTTGCTATTAAACCCAACCAATTGCTTGCACATATAGACATATTGTGTTATGCTATATGTTATGCAAGTTCTTTAGATTTGAAACAACAGTCACCACTCTTTTTTATTCCCATCTTGGAGATAGAAATGCCTGATTCTCGTCCAAATATACTTCTTATCACCACTGATCAACAACGTGGAGACTGTTTAGGTCTCGATCCAGACGGTCCCGATTGTCTACAGACACCAAACTTGGATTGGCTAGGTCACAGCGGTACACACTTCCGTCGTGGTTATGCTGAATGTCCAAGTTGTATCCCCGCGCGACGTGGGATAATGACCGGCACTGCCCCCGCCGCAAATGGAGCAGTCGGATATAGAGGTGCGGAGTGGGACCCACCGCATACACTTGCTGGTGAGTTGTCTGCAGCCGGTTATCAAACGGAGATGATAGGGAAACTACATCTGAGTCCACCGCGTAAACGTTACGGTTTTGACCATCTCCAATTATCTGATGCTACACATGGAACCGCAAACAACGACTATGTCGAATGGTTACAACAATACCATCGTCGACATGATTATGATCCAGGTATGGCACATGGTGTCTCTGCTAACGGATGGGTAGGTCGTCCACACCACTTACCAGAAGATCAGATGCACACTTTTTGGTGCGTTGATCGTGCCTTGAAATTCGTGCGAAAACGCGATCCTTCTACTCCTTTCTTTCTCAATATCTCTTTTATTGACCCGCACCCACCCTTAACACCACCAGCACACTACTATGAACGATACATCCAACGAGAACTACCTGAACTTGTAGTAGGAGATTGGGCACCAGAATTAGATGGACAACAGAGAGGTTTTAATCCAAATGCGTGGGAGATTTCTCTCTCTAAGTATGATATGCAATGTGCGCGGGCTGCCTATTACGGGATGATCAATTTTATTGACGATCAAATTGGACGTCTCTTGCAGAACATGGGTGGCTTGAATGACTGTCTCGTCATCTTCACATCTGATCACGGTGAAATGCTGGGTGACCATAATATGTATCGGAAAACTTTCCCTTATGAAGCATCAGCACGGGTGCCGTTCCTGATGCGAGCACCAGCAAGATGGAGATATCCGAAAGAATTCGTCTGCAACACACCTGTCGGTTTGCAGGACATCATGCCTACGATACTTGACGCTGCTGATATTGAGATACCGAATACTTGCACTGGTAAGAGCCTTCTACCTATTATGCAGGGTGAGGTTGACCGTGTACGTGAATGTCTGCATGGTGAACATTCTGGTTGTTACAATTACAAACACGGCAATCACTACCTAACAGATGGATGTTGTAAGTATATCTGGTATTCTCAGACAGGACAGGAACATCTCTTTAATTTGGACGAGGATCCGCACGAAACACGGGATTTAGCATTGCAGAACGATGCTGAAACGCTTTTAACACCTTGGCGAAACCGCTTAATTGAGATTCTCAAGGATCGTCCCGAAGGTTTTACTGATGGGAAGGAGCTTATCGTCGGTCAACCGCATAATGCGTTGCTGCCTGATTATAAACCGGACGTGACTTACTCGTTTTTATGATCTTTGCTGTGTCAAGATCTATAGGCTTTAATGACTACCAACACTATTCAAATCAATATCATCAAGAGATTTCGCAGTTAGGATTTGATCAAACAACGTATCAAGTCTTGAACGCTCCTGAATTTCGTGGATTGCCTCAACAACAGTATCGGAAACATCTGGAAACTGATGCGTCAGTAACTTGATGACACTATCTCGTTTCGCTTGTGTTTCTCCTTTTTCAAACGTTACATCTACCATTGACTTTGCCATTAGTTCTACCTCCTCTTCACCTGAAAGTTGATTTACTAAATCCAACAACTCAATGTGTTCATCAGATGGACGCTGATTTGCGATTAACATCACAAAATAGTGTAACACTCGTATCCTATATTCTGCTTGTTCTGGTTCCAACCTATTTAGATGCGTAACCGCTTCCCTAAATGCTTCTTTTAGAGTTTCCGATGATATTAACCTGTATATTTCCGTGCAATACACAGTATTGCACTTCTTTATACGATTTGCAAGTTGCTTATGTCAAGCAACCAGGGTTCATCTACCAATGCACGCAGGAATATCCCGCGTGCGCCATTCAAGTCTCTGTCCATCTTGAGTCCAGTGCTGTCTTTGATTGTTTTGCGTCCACCCAAATTATTGACAATCTCACCTGTCCAAGACACAGTTTTGGATGTGTATGCTTCACACACATCAACAACTTTGCAACCTATTTCTTTTGCTTTATGCTTGAGAAACTTTTTGAATCTATAGTGAGATAGTGTCAACATCTGTCTGACAGACTTCTTGTTTAGTTTTCTTGCTGATTTGCAAGTCATTTCTGAAGTCTCAAACGTAGGTAATAGGACAATATCAAAGGTATCAACAAGGTATCGTGCTACTTTATGGTGCAACTCATCTACAAGGTTTTGGATACGCTCTCTAATCCTGTTTGCTGCACGTCTCAGGTTCTTGCGTGAAGGTCGTTTTGCTTTCGCAGCACGGGATAATAGATCGTCAAGGTTCGCACAGAGTCTTTGAATACGATTAATCGCATGGTGTCCAAGCCATCCGAACCCATGCTCATGAAAATAGGTGAGGAATGTTCTCACGCCAGGGTCTAAAGCGACAACGCTTCCGTTTGGCTTTCGCTTCTGAGTTGTCACAGTATAGGATACGCACAGATAGTATGCATCGCCATCTTTCATCAGTCGCGAGTCTGCAATGTTATCAGGTAACGCTTCTGACATTTTCAGATCACCAAGCATTGTGTAGTAAACACCACGTTCCGATATAGCAGACTTCGGAATAAAAATACTATCTGATGGTTTACGTTTAGACTTGAAAGAAACAGATTGATATTCACCTATTTCTTTACACTTCTTCTTTGCTTCGCGAACAGCAACGCAGACATCACGGATAGCAACAGATTTCACTTGGTAAGGTGTCTCTTTAGCCCAGTCAGGTAAATCTTTCAAAATAGGTGTCTTTATTGCTTTCCAGTTCGCTTGGGTGTCCGTAGTGTTGAGTATATTCAGCGTCTTGTTATAGACATACCGCGCAGTCCCGAACCATTGACGCAACATCCCACGCTGTTCAACTGTCGGATAAACTCTTATCTTCTTTGATTTTTTGACGATAACTTCGGAGTCTATGCATTCTACAACTGAAGACATGCAGGATTGCGAGAAGATCCGCCGTGAGCTCTTCTTGCGGACTGTGTTCTGTCTGGTCCAAAACCACGAGTTCGCCACCGTTTTGTTCAATGAGATATCGTATAAGGTCGATACCGAACCGGGCGAGTCTATCCCGATGGGCAATAACAACTTGGAGCTTATCACCTTGCATAAGCCGTTCCAGTAAGGTTCTAAGACCTTTTCTTTTAAAGTTGAGACCGCTTCCGATGTCTCGGATAACTTCTGCTTCGGGGTAGATGCTTCGCATATAGTTAACTTGTCGTTCAAGATCGTCTCTTTGCTTGGCACTGGAGACCCTGCAGTAGCAAATGGTAACAAGAGTTGAATCGGATTTGCTTTTGATGTATCCATCAACATCATAACGTCTGTGTCCGCCCTCCGTGCGGATTGTGTCAATCTTTCCCGCATTTGCTAATCTCCTTAGATGGTCAGGTGTATAATCCAGCAACTTGCTTGCTTTACGTGTTGATACATAAGTCATATAAATAGTATATCATAAACATATTGAAATATCAAGAAAAATATAGATTTTTTACTACTGTTCAGCTACCTTATCCGCGTCTTCATTCTGTAAGACCGTGAGCAACCATCCAAACGGATGACCCGTTTTTGTAAATTCCGATGTCTCCATTTTTTTTACATTGAGAATGAGGGCATCAAAATTGGGAGCAAATCGGGTCAGCTCTTTCGGTATATCCATCATCGCTGTCAAAGATAACGGCACATGCCACCGGCGGTCACCACTGTAAAACACGATAGGTACTATCGGACGCAAACGCCATTCACTTTTCGGAACGTTATCTCTTAACCACTCCTGTCGTTGTGCATCCCAGATATGCATCATATAAAATAACAAACGGAAACCCATTGAAACATCTACCGTCGACTGATGCTCTATCAAAATATATATCAGAAGTTCATCTGTTTCAGAACCACTCTTGAAAGGCACACTGAAAATCAGATCTGATACTTGTTCCTGTAGTTTGCTTGATAAGAATATAGTATTTTGCCGTTCAAGGTGACTGAAATCAATATAATCTACTAGCTCACTCACAAGGATTTCTATTAGACCCCGAACATTCTCTTTGTCCTCTAATAACCATCTCACACTTCTATCTGAAAAATGGGTCAGTATATATTTAGAGAGTTCTCGGAGCTCCTGTTCTCTAAATGTTGTTTCTTCTAACATGCTCACTCCTATGGAAAATCTGTTTATAGAATAGCATAAAGTGGGCATATATTCAACAGAAAATGGATGTTTGGACTAGGGGATGAATTGTTATGAATTACACCTTATGCGTCCATTTAAGAAGATAAAACAAGTCTAATATGGACCTCAGTCCTGTATGAAGATGAAATATATGTATTGCAATCAGCAATTAGGGACTCTATCTAAACCAAGGATGTGGTATAATTACAATCTATGGTCAAGTATACAAAAAACTATTCACGTACTCTGTAGGCAGGAATGCCATAAGGCATTCATAGCGTTGATTTATAGGTTTCGCTTCGCTCTACCCGACCTACAAATATAACTGGACAGAACAATATGAGCAATCACAAAAGGAATATGAATGAAACAAGTCGCAGTAATTACAGGCGCAGCGAGTGGTATAGGCAGAGGATTAGCAGAACGTTTCGCTGCTGAAGGGATAACAGTTGTCCTTGCAGATGTTGAGGAAAAACCCCTATTCAGACTTAGAGATGATTTACAAGCAAGTGGAGCAACTGTCCTTGCTGTGAAGACGGATGTGTCTAATGCACAGGACGTTGAACATCTGGCAGCATTGACGATTGAGGCATTTGGTGCAGTCCATATCCTATGCAACAATGCTGGCGTGGTTTGCAGTCGTCCGATATGGGAACATACGATCGCCGATTGGGAATGGGTACTCGGGGTTAACCTCTGGGGAGTCATACACGGAATTCGAACCTTCGTTCCACAAATGCTGTCACAAAAGACAGAATGTCATATCGTAAACACTGCTTCAATACTCGGACTGATTCGAAGTCCAGGTCCAGGTATATATAAGGTAAGTAAACACGGCGTAGTTGCGCTATCTGAAACCCTCGCTGATGAATTAGCACAGATCGATTCACTGATTCAGGTACATGTGTTATGTCCAGGTTGGGTGCAAACAGGAATCTTAAACACTGAACGAAACCGTCCAGATTCATTACAGAATCCAGAAACAGAAGTAGATCACAATACTGTAACAGAGGGTTTTATCCGGAATGCACACGTCGAAATGCAGGCAGGTTTGTCGCCGGCTGAAATCGCTGAACACGTTGTCAACGCAATTCAAAATGGTGTTTTCTATATTCACACACATCCTGAACACAAACCGTGGATCCAAGCACGCATGGAAGGTATCATTGAATAGCCAATTATAGTAAAATCAACAATTAATGAGACATTTAACGTATTTACAAAAATCACCCTCGTAGGGGCGAGGTTTCCTCGCCCGTTGTGAAGACGTTAATATTATAACTGGCATTAATTCTAAAGTTCGCTATAAATTGAATTGATAATCCCATGAGAATTTGTTAAAATAAATTATACATCAACCATCTGAAACCTAATTGGAGAGTATTATCCCTGTAAAAATCACTAAAAAGGAACATACTATGCGAAAGAAGTTATCCTTGTATTGCACTCTTGTCATGATGATTGTTATATTTGCGTCATGTGCAAACAAAACAGAATTGCCGAGTAATTTGGAGTTACTCAGTGCTATTGAAAGTGCCTTCGTTGACATTGCTACGAAAGCAAAACCTGCAATTGTTGGAATTTTTGCGGGACACTCAGATCGGGAGTTGAATCGTGCCGGTTCAGGTTTCTTTTATCGTGAAGATGGTCATATTTTGACAAATGACCACATCGTTCGTGGTGCAGAATACTATAGGGTCAAGTTATTAGATGGAACTGAACTTGATGCAAAATTAGTTGGAACGGATATTATCACTGATATCGCTGTCTTAAAAGTGAATCGTGAAGAGGTGTTTCCAACCCTACCCTTAGCAAATTCAGAAAAGGTGCAAGTTGGACAATTTGCGGTTGCCATCGGTAACCCTTTTCAGCTTGAATATTCGGTAACGACAGGTGTTGTAAGTGGTAAGGGTCGGTCAGTACCGCTCGGACTTCAATTTATCCGACACCAGAACTTTATTCAGACAGACGCTTGGATTCATACGGGTAGCAGTGGCGGACCGCTGCTTAATATTTACGGAGAAGTTGTTGGAATAAATGCGCTCATTCGGAAGGTAGAGAATACTCCAGCACCGGTTCGGGCAGGCGCGGGATTTGCTATTCCAAGCAATATGGTCAATAATATTGGTGATCAACTCATTGCAAATGGAAAGATTATCCGGGGATACCTCGGAATCAGAATGCGGGAAGTACGCGATGGGATCCGTGTCACTTTCGTGAGATCGGATACACCCGCATACCGTGCTGGAATGAGGCGAAATGATGTAATCGTTGAATACAATGGTGAAAAGATAAAAAAATCAGTGGACCTGATGACGCTAATCGCTGAATCAAAAGTTGGCAAAAAGGCAGTAATTAAGGTATTGCGCAGCGGTAGAGATAAAACCTTAAATGTGATAATTGATGAAATACCACCTGAATTAGCGGGTATACCTTACGAAGACGATTCTGTACCATGGAAAACACTTGGATTAGCAGTACGGAAATTGGAAAAACAGGATTTTGAAAGGTACACTTACCTAACTGAAGAAGATAGCGGTGTTGTCGTGGAAAGAGTACAAGTAGACGCGCCAGGCTACAATGCAAAGATTCCACGCGGTTCACTTATCCTTAAAGTCAACGGAAAAAAGATACCTGATGTTGCAGCTCTTGAAGCAATCCTTCAACTTGAACGAGAAGCTGAAGAACTGAAGATTGAGATAAAAAGTAGTTTCGGTGTAGAGCAGGTTACAGTTCACTTAACGAAAGAATAGTTATATAATCATTCAACTTTATGTCACAAACTTCTAAAACACTTACCCTTAGAGATATATTTAGTCCAGGCGGAATCATCTCCCAACACTTAATAGGTTATGAGTTTCGCGAAGGGCAATTAAACATGGCGAATGCTGTTGCACGAGCATTTGCCACTTCCGATCACCTGATAGTTGAAGCTGGTACAGGCGTTGGTAAAAGTTTTGCGTATCTCATTCCTGCGATCTCGCTTGCGTTGAGGAATGAACAGACTGTAGTCGTATCAACAAACACAATTAGCCTGCAAGAACAACTCGTTACCAAAGATATTCCTTTCCTTCAGAAAGTTCTCCCACGGGATTTCAAGGCAGTACTCGCGAAAGGTAGACGGAACTACCTCTCGCGGCGAAGATTAGACAGTTTCATTCAATATGATCGGGGTTTATTTGATACCTACGAAGAAGTTGAACAGGTACAGGATATTGTCAAATGGGTTGAACAGACCGACGATGGTAGTCGTGCAGACCTACATTTTGAACCAAGACCTCATATCTGGGACAAGGTTGTATCTGATCGAGATAACTGTCTTCGAAGAAATTGTCCAACTTACGAAGTCTGTTTCTATTTTAAGGCACGGAATCAGATGTATGAGGCAGACCTATTGATTGTCAACCATCATCTCCTCTTTAGCGATTTAGTACTTAAACAGAAAGACCCTTCTATAGGTATACTTCCTGACTATGACTATCTCATCATTGATGAAGCACACCACTTGGAATCTACAGCGACAACGCATGCTAGTGTTGAACTTAGCAATACACGCGTAAAATGGTTCTTAGATGCATTATTCGGTGAACGGAACGAGAGTGGTACAGCAACCCGATTCGAGTCCGATGTCCTAAAAGAACAGGTCGATGAAACGCGTGAACAAGCAAACCAATTTTTTGATGCCGTTGAAACATACTTTAATGAATTAGAGAACAGAAGTACAACTGTTAGAGTCGATGAGACCAACCTTGATAGGGTGTTCTCAATGGGAAATACGTTAGATCAACCGCTCTCACAAATCGAGAGGACACTTAAACAGATGCGGGAGGTTTCTCAACTGGAAGATGATGAACAGGAATTGTCATCTTACTACAACCAGTGTGTAAGACTTCGCGAGGAGTTGGATCTGATGATACGTCAACCGGACCCTAACTACATCTACTGGATAGAAACTTCAAGATGGGGACGCATGCCGCGTATTATGCTGAATGCTACGCCGGTAAATGTGAGTCAGATGTTGCAAGAAACTCTATTTGAGACGAAAGAGAGTGTTGTCATGACAAGTGCTACTCTATCCACTAATCAAACATTTGATTATTTCAAGAGTCGAATCGGTATAGTTGATTGTCAAGAACACCTTGTGCAATCACCCTTTAATTTCAAAGAACAGGTTGAACTCCACATTCCTCGCGCAATGCCTGAACCGAATAGTAATGAATTTGTTCCTGCCGCAATTAAGGAGATAAAACACTATCTTAAACTGACTCACGGAAAGGCATTTGTTCTATTCACAAGTTACAAGATGATGGATGAAGTATACGATGAAGTTGCTCCTTACCTTGCTAAAATCGGCATTGAAACGTTCAAACAGGGAGGTGATCTTTCACGATCGGATATGCTTGAATCTTTCCGTGAAGATACAAATTCTGTGCTGTTCGGCACTTCCAGTTTCTGGGAAGGTGTTGATGTTCGCGGTGAAGCGTTGAGCAGTGTCGTTATTACAAGATTACCGTTTGAAGTACCAACCCATCCTGTATTGGAAGCACGCGTCAAACAGATTAAGGAAAAAGGTGGCAACGAGTTTATGGAATTCAGTTTACCAGAAGCAATTCTGCGATTTAAGCAGGGATTTGGACGGCTTATCCGGACGCAAACCGACCAAGGCATCGTTGTCATTCTGGATGCAAGAATCAGGACGCGCAGGTATGGTAAACTCTTTATAGACTCGTTACCACAATGTAATATTGTGTCCTAACATCAATGCACCAATTGGAAATCAACACCGTCAACATTAAGACTTGATTTTACAGTTCATCTATTGAGACTTCTACAATATCTTCTTCATCATTAGCTTTTTGGAGACTGTTTTCTTCAAGTACAATCCATTAATTAATTGATTTCCAGCCGCTAATAACCGAAAGTCAATTAACGCCGCTGTCTCCGTTTTTGTGGACGATGTGATCTTTTCTTTGGTTCAGGTATCGGTTGCTCATCAGTCATAGGGGATGCTGCATCTACTCTTGGACGCTTGGACATCCACATGATAAAGAAGATGCCGAAACAGAACAAGATTATACTAACTAATTGGGGTGATGTCAACCATGACAACGATGAAGTTTCTGGGAATACACGCGGTGTCAAGCGCCAGAATTCAACAATGAATCTCTCTACTGCAAGTCCAACAAGACTCGCCCCGAAAAGTAATCCTGGTATTGATACAAACTTCTTACGTTGTGACCAGAGAATACCAAAGAATATAAAGGAGATAGTTGTTTCATATATTGGTGTTGGATGGACAGGGACATCTGTGGGTACTGTGCCGTTAGGAAATGCCATTGCCCACGGGAGATCAGAAGGGGGACCGTAATCACCGTCACCGGCGAGTAAACACCCGATGCGACCAATTCCGTATCCGAGTAGGAGCAGTGGACCGATTATGTCAATCGTCGGTAAAAACGGGTTTGTGGATCTGAGTATTACCCACGTCACACCTGCGCTGCCCCCAAATAATCCACCATACCAGACTAAGCCGCTTGGACTGAACATGTCGTGTAAATGAAAAGGGTCCGCAATGAAAAGGACATAATATATTTTTGCTCCGACAATTCCACCGATGGCTCCAGCGGCGACTAAAGCAGTTGCAATCTCTCCCTGAAATCCTCTACGGTTCAATTCCCGTCCTAACAGGAGACTGCATGTAATAAATGCGGTTGCTAACATCACACCGTAACTATGAATTCCGACAGGAAAGTTTCCGATCGTGCCGAAGTTAATTAGCGTTGGATACATTTAATTATTCTCCGAGATAGGCTTGTCGCACCCTTTCATCTGCTAATAGATCGGTTGAATTCCCTTCAATTGTTATTTCTCCTGTTTCCATGACATAGCCTCTGTCTGTTAGGTTCAATGCAAGTTGTGCGTTCTGCTCAACTAATAGGATTGTTGTACCTTCTTCATTTATCTGCTGGAGGATTTCAAAAATCTGTTTTACTATGAGTGGTGCTAAACCTAAGGAGGGTTCATCTAATAGTAATAGTGTTGGGTGTGACATGAGTGAGCGTCCGATAGCCAACATCTGCTGTTCGCCGCCACTGAGACTGCCCCCGCGTTGTTTTTTTCTATTAAAAAGGATGGGGAAATAGTCGTA
Source organism: Candidatus Poribacteria bacterium (assembly GCA_965208245.1). Lineage (GTDB taxonomy): Bacteria > Poribacteria > WGA-4E > WGA-4E > WGA-3G > MSPOR6. The sequence goes on along the minus strand of OZ242325.1, from coordinate 1,407,971 downwards.
TATTTTGTTTAGGTCTGTTCTGATTCCTGCTGTATCCTTTCTGAGGTATGCGCCGAGTTCAAGGTTTTCAAGGACAGTCATATCAGGAAAGATCAGTCGTCCTTCAGGCACTTGTGAGATTCCCCATTTAACTCTTTGTTCAGGAGAGGATCTGGTGATGTCCATCCCATCAAAAGTGATAGTTCCCTGTACGGGTTTATATATACCGGAAATTGTCATCTGTGTTGTAGATTTTCCAGCACCGTTTGCACCGATCATACATACCTTTTCACCGACGTTTACTTCGATTGAGATTCCGCGTACAGCTCTGATATTACCGTAGTATGTGTGAATGTTTTGAAGTTTAAGCATCGTCAGAAGTTCCTAAATATGCTGCAATGACGCGTTCATCGTTTTGAACGACTGTGGGTTCACCATCACAGATTTTTTCTCCGTGGTCAAGTACGGTGACCCAATCGGATATTTGCATGACGAGTTTCATATCATGCTCTATCAATAGGACAGAGATTCCTTGATCACGTATCGTATAGATAAGAGAAATGAGTTGTTGTGTTTCAAGTGGGTTCATTCCTGCTGCGGGTTCGTCAAGGAGTATGAGTAGAGGTTTTGTTGCTAATGCTCGTGCGATTTCGACTCTCCGTTGGTCACCATAAGATAGATTTCCTGCTGTTTGATCGCTAATGTCTTCTAAACCTACGAACCTGAGCATGTCCATTGCATATTCTGTAATTTGTTGTTCTTCTTTTTTTTGTCTTGGCGTATGAAATACTGACCCTACAAGTGTGCTTGAGGTGCGCGGATGTCTCCCTATTTTGACGTTATCTAAGACCGTAAGTTCTGTAAAAAGTCTGATGTTCTGAAATGTGCGAGCAATACCGAGTTTTGTTACCTGATCAGGACGAAAACCTGTAATTCGTTTTCCTAAAAAAAATGTTGACCCATAAGTTGGTTTGTCTAACCCGGTAACGCAGTTAAAGAGTGTGGTTTTACCAGCACCGTTGGGACCTATCAGACTGGATATCTGACCTGGATGTATGTTCATTTCGACATCCGACAATGCTATTACACCGCCATAGTGTCTGCTTAATCCTTCTGTTTTGAGTATATTTATCGGTTTATTTTCCATCTGTATTTCCTATTCTGCTTTCCTACATATAAAGTTGGGCATCAACAAGAACATTGAAGGGCCCTTCATATCCATCGCGTGAAGGTGGTGTCGGTATAGGTTCGCCATCTTTGTGGTAACATTCCTTCATCAATTCCCATGAGATTTTTAGTTCATCTAATGCCTTGGCAGGTGTTGGTCCGAAAGCTGAGACATTTGGGAGTTCCATGAGGTGTGCCAGGTAATCACCATCTTCATCAAAAAACACATTGATCATGAAACCATCAAAGTCGTCTTGGTTATGCGTCTTCATCTGCTGTCTCCTGATTGTATTGTTTGAGAAATTGCCGAACTTGGTATTCCTTCGCCCTAGAACGCTCCGGTTGGATGATGAGGCGATACCTACTGGGTGAATACCGTGTTCGGTGATTCCTCGCTGACGGTGTTGTGTCCATCCACACTGACGGAGGCGTTTTTTAAAGTCTCTAAATTTTAGTCCATTTGGATTTCGCTGTGCTCTATCAAGCAAGGTTTCTCTTCGATTCATGTATTATTCTAACTCCTTTTAGGTTAAGAATCAAGTGTATTTTGACTTATAGAATATTCTAATGAGGGAGAAGATGGATTAGTCTATTTTTCTGCGTTGATACATGAACCACTCCACAACGCTCAAGATAACAGCGAGAAAGACAAGGTATATCCACGGCGGAAACCGGAAGAATGAACTGCCACTGATCAGTTCTGTTTCTGTCACCAATTCTTCTATTCCGTCAACAGCATTGATACTTGCTTCGGTTTCACTTGCGAGATTTACTGCCCATAACTTCTTGAATCCATTTTCATCTGTCGTATTCTCTTCTTCAAGGTTTTCATCAGTTTCTGTATTCTCATTAGTTGTTGCATTCGTTAGGGTTAAGGCGTAGAAACCTGCAAGTTGTGTCTGATCAAAGAGTAATTCACCACCATTATCACCTTTATTGTCTATTGGGATGTACCACGTTTTATCGTTAGGACCGGTGATTTGGACGGTCATTTGCGGGTTTTCAACTGTTTTATCTTGCGGGAGTTTGTTCTTTACTTCTTCTATCTCTTGAGCATCAAATTTATACCGCAAGACTTCACCTGTAAGTAGATGGTACTCTTCTATTTTATCACCCTGGACAAACCATGTTATGGTATTTGCCATGATGACAGGGAATGCTATGCGGAGTGGTAGATCGGACTCTAGTATGTTAATTGCTGCAAACACGATTTTTCTTTTTGGTGTAACATCTACAAACACGACTGGCGATTCAAATGAACGGACAAGGACTTTCGATGTTGGTGTTGGTGTTACTGTGTAAGCTTTTCCGATAAGTACGTTTTCTAACTGCACATGTTGTAGTATTGGATGTGTTCGTTCCCATTCTGTAATAATGGGTGTTTCTATCTCTTCTCCGATTTTCCACGTTGCAACAGAATCGTCTGTACCTATATTTGGCGGTGTATCAGAATTGGGTGGATAAATGAACATAAAATTACCATCACCGAGTGAGGTGGGACTGTAGCGATCAAAAATGACTACCTCAAAATCTTGTGTATTTGCTTCGTATTCTGTAGGTGTTGCGACGGTTAGGTTTATTTTCTCATCAACTGCAAGTGCATTCCTTAGGAAAGGATTCTCTTCTGTTACCAATAGGACAGTGGTACTTTCCCGTATGGGGAGTGTTGCGTAGGCGACATTGTCGGTTTTAAGTGCGTCCTCAATGTCTAATACTGCTTTGAGTTCCCCGCCTTCAAATGTAAAATTACTGAATATCTCGGTCTTTATTTCACCGGGGGCAAGTGTATAGGGGCGTACATCAAATAGGCTTTCGCTAAAATAGAGTTCAACACTACATTTCTTTTCTTCATCTGAGGTATTTATGACGCTCAGTAGTGTTTCATAATCAAAAGCGTTGACAATGCTCTTTCGGACACGAAATTGGGTAATACCGACATTATCGTTCTCTTCGCCGATTTGTAGGAGGTGGCGTTTGATATCTCTTTTTTGTTCTTGATCATTATCGTCTGGGTTTATGTTTTCGGTTTGTAAGTTTTGGAAATCAGCGAGGGTCTCTTCGGAGATTTTTTGGAAATCGCTGAGGATTATTATTTCTGGATTAGGTTTTGTTTGTGCAACGGCTAATGCAAGGTCTATAGCAGGTTTTAAGTCTGTTTTTATGTCTGTGGGTTGAATGGATTCGATCGCTTTACGAATTGTTTTCTGATGTCTTGTGAACGGGGTATGAATTATGGGACGGGTATGACAACTGATGACAGACATTTCATCCATAAAACGTAGTCCTTGTGCAATTTGGAGTGCTGTTTCTTTTGCAGAATCTAAACGTGATTCTGTTTCAGGGTTTTCGGGATCGAAGTTTAAGACGGCGTTCATACTCGCTGAATGGTCAACAATGAGTATGAGTTGTCGTGCTGATTTTGTGATGAAAGCGAACTGTGGTCTGGCGGCTGCTAAAACTAAGAGTGCAAGAAACAGTAGTTGAAGCAAAAGTGATAATAGGTGTTTGAGCCTTTGAAATAGGGATGTGGTTTGTCTCTCTTTGAAGAGTTGTTCCCAGAACATGAGTGTAGAGACAGGTTCTCGTCTCCGTCTTAATTTGAGAATGTAGAGTGCAATAATCGGAATTGCAAGTCCGAATAAGAACAAGGAGGCAGGTGATAGGAAATTCATCAATCAATATTATCCGGACAATTTAAGGTCAAAAGGTGTTAGGTTACAAAACCACCCGTTCGGAAAATGCGTAATATGAGTTCATCAAATGGTGTTTTCGTCATTGTCCGAACAAGACTTATTTCTCTCTGCGTACAATACCTGTCAAGGTCATTGCAGTATTTTTTGAAGAGGTCCTGATACCGTTTAATGTGTGATTCATTTATGGTGACAGGTCGAAGTTCATTTGTCTCAACATCAACGAGATGATAGTCGCCGAGTAGATCGGGTTCAGCTTCTTTTTCGTCAATTATATGAACAACAAACAGGTCGTGCTTTTGAAACTTTAGCATGTTGAGTCCGGCAGTGAATCCTTTTGGGTCAAATAGGTCTGAAATGAGGACGATCAATCCGCGTCGTTTCGTCATGTGGATAAAATTGTGGAATGCTTGCTCTAGATCGGTTTCACCTGAAGCTTCAATTTGATCAAGGAAATTGAGGACGGTGAAAATCTTTCCTTTCCCGCGTTCTACAGGTAGTCGAGATTTATCTGTTGTATTGAATGTAGTTATGCCGATTCTGTCAAGATTTGAGAGCCCGATATAAGCGAGTGCGGCGGCAACTCGTTTTGCGTATATGAGTTTAGGTAATTCACCGTACGTCATGGACTCACTTGCATCAACCAGAAAATAGATGTGTAGGTCTTCGCGTTCTTCATAGAGTTTTAGTAGCAATTCGTCCAATCTTGCGAATGCATTCCAATCAATATAACGAAAATCGTCTCCAGCAGTGTAGTTTCTGTAATCAGCAAACTCTACGCTGACACCTTTTCGTGTACTGCGGCGTTCAGCCTTTATACGTCCAGCAAAGATCTTTTTTGAGACGATGTAAAGGTATTCAAGTTGTTTTAGGAAATCGCTGTCAAATGCAGATTGTGTTTCGTTCATTTAATTATGGTATCCGCAATGGAGAGACTAATCTGTTACTTCTAACAAATTGTTAATGATCATGTCGGGGTCGATGCCCTCAGCTTCCCCTTCAAAACTGAGTATAAGACGGTGGCGCAGACTGGGTAATGCAACAGACTGGATATCCTCGCGTGCTACATTATATCTTCCGTCTAAAATAGCTTTTACCTTGCTTGCAAGTATTAGTGCTTGTGCTCCGCGTGGACTTGAACCGTAGCGCACATATTTCTTTGTCATTTCTGGTGCATCTTCTGTTTCAGGATGCGTTCCCATGACGATGTGTAATGCATATTTTCGAACATCTTCAGCGATCAGGATATCTCGGACGATCTGTTCGAGTGTGTTGATAACCGAGCCTTCGCAAACCTTTCCAACAGTAGGCATTTCGCGTTTTGTTGTGCGTTCCATGACAACATCAAGTTCTTCAATACTTGGGAACTCAACCTTAAGTTTGAAGAAGAATCTGTCAAGTTGTGCTTCCGGTAATGGATATGTTCCTTCCATTTCTAATGGGTTCTGTGTTGCCATGACAAAGAAAGGTAGATCTAAATTGTGATGTACTCCGGCGACGGTAACAGATTTTTCTTGCATGGCTTGAAGTAATGCTGACTGTGTTTTTGGTGTTGCGCGGTTAATTTCATCCGCGAGGACGAGATTTGCGAAGATGGGGCCTGGTTGAAATTCGAAGAATTTTTTTCCGACATCATCCTCTGCGACAATTGTAGTACCTACAATATCCGCAGGCATCAGGTCGGGTGTAAATTGTATGCGTTGTTCTTCTAAGTCGAGGACTTCATGGAGTGTAGTGATGAGTAGTGTTTTGCCTAAGCCGGGGACACCTTCTAATAGTGCATGTCCTCCCGTCATTAAGCAAATTAAAACACCTTCAATAATTTCCTTCTGACCAACGATCCGCTTAGAAACTTCTTCTTGTATTTTTTTGAAGGTCTCACGGAATTCATTGTGTTTTTGTTCTAAATTTTCGGACATTTTTCTCCCTACGGTGCATAGGCGTTAAATCACCGCAAGGATTGCCATTTATCTCTGCGGTGATTATTGCTTAGGTGTGTTCTTAATCTTCAGTTGGTTTAATGGATTCAAAATAGCGTTTCACATAGAACTTATATCCGAGGGGTATCTGTTCCTGTGTGAGTGCATCTTCTGAGAGTTTTTGATACTTCATGTAAGCATCTTTATAGTTGAGTGAAGATTCTTGTCCTTCAGCGGAAACTTTTGAAGTTTGCACGGTGGAACTACCTTCGCCTTGAACACCCGTGATCTGCTGCAGGTTGAGTGTAGAATCGAGTGAAGTAAGGTCTCCTTGTTGAGATGTGGAGGTTTTGTTTCCTGCACTATTCGTAGGACTATTAGATAACATATTTGTCAAACCGGTTGCTGGGTTTTTTCCTGCACAACATGCTGCAATACATGCCTTACAATTTTCACATGCACAGAGTAGGTCTGTCAACTTCTGATTGCGATTCTTGAGCAGGTCGAAATTGCGGATCTGCTTACTTGAGGCGTTGAGTTTACCTTGTGCGCCTTCAGTATCATTTCCTTCCATTGCTTCTCCTGCCCCAGCAATATTTCCTCCGAGTCCATCGAGGTCAGAATCCTTTAGACTTTTGCCTGCCCTTTTGAGTTCATCAGAAAGGTTTTGCCGTTGTTCGGGGTCGAATTTTGGAACGTCTTTGGCAACTTTGTCCAATTTGTCAGCAGCTTTCTTGTAGTCGCCGCGTTTCAACTGTTGTCCGAATTCTCCGAGAATAGGGTTACCGATGAATTGTTGTCCGAGTTCTTGCATAAGCTCTTCTTGCTGTGCAATCTTGACAGGGTCAATTTTGTTTTTCAAGAGTTGTGTTAACTCTGTCATTCTTGCAAGAACTTCCTTCGGTTTCATCTCAGTTTTTTTCATCTCAAGTGTTCTTTTCTCAATCTCTTCTAAAATTTCCTTGAGTTCCTGATCTTCGTTCTCTTCGGTTTCTTTCTTTGCTTCTTCAATTTGCTTTAACAGTGAATCAGTTTCAGTTGCGATTTCAGCTGAATAGTCTAGTTCTGCTGCAGTCGTAGGTGGTTCAAAAAACTCAACATACGAGAAAGTTACGAGGAAAATTGCCACTAAAGCGACAAAGAAAGTTTGTCGTGGGACTTCGTATTTCGCGACCTGTTTGATTGGGATTGCTTGCAATCTCTTACTGGTATCTTGTAGTTGAAGTGCAGTTAGCGTTTCATTAGTCTTACGTTCAATTTGTTCTAACCCGCTGACAACACGGTCTTTCAAGGATGCATCCACATCAATTGCGCGGGCTGCTTCCAATAGGTTTATTGGACGCACTAAACGAACGACGCATGCAACGACTGCAATACCACATGCCACCCACAGGAATGTCAGTGATGGTATATTGAATGATGTGACAAGACTGTCAACAATGACAACTGGGACACAAACAGTTAGTCCGTATAACAAGAAGATTGCCAGGGTTTGTAAATAACCTTGGACATTTAGGCGTCGACGGACTTGACGTATTTTTTCAAGAATCAATTTTTCCTGCATGAAGTATATCTCCTGTTAGACATGATGTGAATAACAACGAGCAAAACGGTGCGTCATCGTTATCAGGTATACTTTGGTGAATGACGTTCTTGAGGCTCTACTTTAGATTAGATCCTGTCGGGAAATTCTTAGTTATTTTAATAGTGTATACTATTAACAAATGCTCTGTCAAGGAATTATCCATTTTCAGTAGGCAGAAAAAGCGTAAATCTGCTATAATAGGTTCAATACATAGTTTTTAGTGAATGTCGTTTGACAACGTTGCCCCCGCTCTCATAGTATATGCTTATGCAGGAGAATACAGAATCATGTCTAATAAACTGAAACCCCGGAGTTATGCGATTACCGATGGTCCCGACCGCGCTGCTGCACGCACGATGCTGATGTTCGGTGATGGTGGGCTTTCACTAGAAGACCTTGACAAGCCAATTATCGGGGTTGCAAACACATGGATTGAAATAGGACCTTGTAATTTCCACTTGAGACATCTTGCTGCTAAGGTTAAGGCTGGTATCCGTGATGCTGGTGGAACGCCGCTTGAATTTAATACTGTGAGTATCTCTGATGGTATTACAATGGGTACAGAGGGGATGAAGACCTCTCTCATCAGCAGAGAAGTCGTTGCGGATTCAATAGAGTTAGTCTCTATCGGCAACATGTTTGATGCGGTGATTGCACTCTGCGGATGTGACAAGACAGTTCCCGGTACCGTGATGGCGTTAGCACGTTTAGATATACCGTCTCTCACGTTATATGGCGGTTCAATTATGCCCGGTAATTTTCAGGGGCGCGATGTCACAATACAAGACGTATTTGAGGCGGTCGGACAGCATGCAGAAGGAACTATCACAGTTGAGGAATTGGACGATTTGATTAGTAAAGGCTGTCCTGGCCCTGGTGCTTGTGGGGGTCAGTTCACTGCAAATACGATGGCGACTGCTGTTGAGATGTTAGGTATTGCACCGTTGGGTAGTGGGAGTGTGCCAGCTGTGGTTGAAGAGAAGGATAACGAAGCATATAAAGCGGGACAACTTGTGATGGATATGCTGGCTGCTGACCGTCGTCCAAGTCAGATCATTACCCGAAAGTCTCTTGAGAATGCGATTACATCTGTTGCTGCAACAGGCGGTTCAACAAACGGTGTTCTGCATCTGCTCGCTATTGCACACGAAGCGCAGATACCTTTAACCCTTGAAGATTTCCACACCATTAGCCAAAAAACACCTATATTGGCAGACCTTAAACCGGGTGGACAGTTTGTCGCAACCGACTTGTATGAAGCGGGTGGAATCCAATTTCTAACGAAACGGTTGATAGAAGCAGGTTTGCTGCATACGGATGAGCTGACTGTTACGGGTAAAACAATCGGTGAGGAAGCGGCTGCTGCAACTGAGACGGAGGGTCAACAGGTTGTTAGATCAGTTAATGCTCCTTTGAAACGGACCGGTGGATTTGCTATCTTGCAAGGTAACCTTGCACCTGATGGGTGTGTGATAAAGTTAGCGGGTCAGGAAAAAACGTTGCATCGCGGTCCCGCACGTATCTTTGAACGTGAAGAGGACACATTTACTGCTATCAAGGGGGGTAAAATCAAACCGGGTGATGTGGTTGTGATACGTTATGAAGGACCTATAGGTGGACCTGGCATGCGGGAGATGTTAGGTGTGACAGCAGCAATTGTCGGTGCCGGTTTAAGTGAGGATGTTGCGCTTCTGACAGATGGCAGATTCTCTGGAGCAACACACGGATTTATGATATGTCACGTTGCGCCTGAAGCAGCAATCGGGGGTCCCATCGCTATTTTAAAAGAAGGGGACGAAATTGTGATTGATGCCAGAACACGTAGGTTGGATGTTTCCCTCTCTGATGCTGAAATACAGGCGCGTTTAGAAGCGTGGACTCCTCCCACACCGCGTTATACACGTGGGGTTATGGCGAAATACGCGAAATCTGTTTCCTCTGCGTCCGAAGGTGCTGTAACAGGATAATACCAGTTCTGATTGATCGGGTTATGGAACTTTGTCTGAACCAGGATTTACAGGATAAGAGGGATGGGTGGATGGGCGGTCAAAAGGGTAGTAAAACAGAAGGCTCAGTACAATATAGGCATTACACCAGAAGATGCTATCGGTAATCAATCTAATTTGAAGGGAATAGAATATTATGAGACAATTATGTTTGTTGTTATTGCCCCTCACATTTTTCGTCAGTTGTTCATCTGCAGAACACGTTGAGATACCGGATCCAAATTTAGCTGCAGTTATTCGGGAAGCACTCAATTTAGATAAAAATACACCTTTCAATGAAAAGGAGTTGAAGAAAATTGAAAAACTCGAAGCAAGTGATAGTCAGATAAGCGACTTAACTGGCATAGAGAAAATGACGGGATTAACAGAGATAGTACTTAGCTATAACAAATTTGAAGACTTAACGCCACTGAGCGGCCTAACAAAGTTGACACGTTTAGTATTGACTTACAACTACGGATACGGAATAAGTGATATTTCACAACTGACAAGATTAACCAATCTGACGCACCTTTCACTTAATGGAAACCGAATAAGTGATATTACATCACTGAGAGGATTAGCCAATCTGACACACCTTTCACTTAATGGAAACCAAATTAAAGACATCCAACCCTTATGGAATTTAACACAATTGACAATATTATCACTACATGGTAACAGAATTAGCGAATTATCCCCGCTTGCTGGATTAACAGGACTCAAAAAATTAACCCTTTCAACTAATGAAATTAGTGATATTAGTTTACTATCAGGGTTAAAACAGTGTCTAAATACCTTACACCTTTCCGATAATAACATCAATGATCTAACTCCATTGATGGGTCTAACACACCTTGTAGACTTAGATCTTGGAGACAATTTAATAAGTGATCTAACACCTCTTGAGGGATTATCACAGTTGCGTGAGTTAGAGCTACGTAAAAATAAGATTAGTGATATTTCTGCACTTGCACGATTAACACAACTGACAAAATTATCGCTTGAACATAATAAAATCAGTAAGATAGAGTTCATTGATGGTTTTCAACATATTACGGAATTAGATTTGGATTATAATGAGATTCGAGATTTAACACCTATTGTTGCAGGACTTGAAAATATGCTTGAGCTGACAGATCTTTCTCTTTGTAGTAATAAAATAAACGACATTGCTCCTCTTGCTAAATTGACACAACTTCAAGAATTAGCATTATCATTCAATATGATAGGTGATGTCACACCACTCAGAGAATTAGCACGAATCAAGACATTGTCACTTGGTAATAATCAAATTGCTGACATCATGTCATTTGCTGGATTTGAGCATCTTCAACTTCTTTACCTGTCGAATAACCAAATTAGTGATATTTCTCCGCTTGCTGGATTAAAGACTCTTAGGGTATTAGGGATCAGTGATAATAAAATAACTGACATAAATCCGCTGGTAGGAAAGAAAGAACTTTTTAGTCTATCGGTTGGTGGGAATCAGATTACGGATATTTCTCCGCTTATTGGACTTACAGAACTTGAAAGTCTTGCATTAAATAATAATCAAATTGCTGACATCACGCCACTTGTTGGGTTAACACAAATTACAGAATTAGATCTAAGTTCTAATCAGATTACTGACATCACGCCACTTGTTGGGTTAACACAAATTACAGAATTAGATCTAAGTTCTAATCAGATTACTGACATCACTTCTCTCGCTGGGTTAATGCAAATTACGAAGTTGGAAATTAATGACAATCAGATTGAAGACATTAACCCTCTGACAAATTTGACACGAATTACAGACCTGTCACTTAACAACAATCATATTACCGACATTACCCCACTAAATGGCATAACAGAGCTCGTATATCTATATTTATCAAAAAACAGAGATATTGATCTGACTACGTTATCTGGATTAAATCAATTAGAGAGGTTGTACCTTGAAGATTGTATGATAAGTGATTTTACTCCTCTCACACATTTAGATAATCTGCGGGTTTTGATTTTGGATGGCAATAAAATTAGTGATTTGACATCAGTTAAGAATTTTCCAAAACTTGCAGTTTTGTCACTTGTGAATAATAAAATTGATGACTTTACACCCCTTGCAGAATTAACGAGTCTTGTGGATATAATTGTGGGTGGAAAGAATTTTAAAGACCTTCCACACCTCACTTCTGTTTTAACTTCATTACCTCTTCTTTTTAACTTGACAATCAAAGAAAGTGAAATTAGCGATATAACTCCACTTGTACAGTTGAGAAAATTACGACGATTAAGACTTCTTAAGAATAGGATTAGGGACATTACCCCTATTTCACAATTGCCTGAACTTTATGTTTTGTGGCTGAATGACAATCTGATTACTGACATCACTCCGCTTAAGGACCTATCTCAGTTGCAGTTTTTGGAACTTATGAATAATCAGGTTCGTGATGTTAGTGTTGTAGAGTCCTTGAAGAATCTAATACATTTGCATGTCAAAGGTAATCCGATTCGTGATTTAACACCGATTCAGCGACTTTGCAAACATAATCGGCATTTAAGGATAGATATTGAGGGAGTTAAATTAGACGAAAAATAAAAAATCGCACCCTTAATTGTCTGACACTTGCCATATTATACAATCTATGGCTGTAATGTGTCAACATCCATTTCATGGTCACTTACCCCCATTTTTATTTTGTTTTGTTCCATTGTTGTGTTTGTCCGTTTTATGTGTGAGAAAGTCTGTCTTTATGTCGTCAAGTTTTCGCTGCTTCCCATCCGCACACACTGACGTTGCGGGGAACACGCATCAAGACGTTGATACCTCTATCGTCAAGATACTTGATGACGTATCGTGCCCGTGCAAACCCACGGTCAAAAACGGACACAGGTTCAACGCTTGCCACTCTAAGAACCTGTTGGTGCAGATCAACACAGAAGTTTTGGATAATCTCATTGTGGTTTCTATAAGTTCCATCTGAAACCTCCGCGTTCTTACTAGATATACTAGTAGATCGGGATTGCACGGTTGCGGAACGGAACCGAGGCAACAATCGCCTTCCATCCCCCCGGTAAATCGGTCTCATCTATCAAAATGAGTGCTTGATGCTTAGCACGCTTTGAACGCCACACTTCTTGTGTCACATAAGCCAACACTGCTTGCATCACATCCCGACAGGGAAAGGGTGTGTCAAGGAAACGCAGTAACCTTTTTTGCTTAGATTTTTCTTTCGCAACATCTATCGGTAAACAAGAAGCGATCTCGTTGATACGAAAGGTTTTTGAGACGCTAACCGCAAGGAGCGTCAACAAGAAGTTCCGTAGCACTCATGAAAAAATGGGGGTAAGTGACACATTGATTAGGAATTGTTTTTTCTGATGAATTCTGATACAATACCAGAAAAAGAAATTCCAATACCAAATACAAAAGGAGAATATATGAAAATTAGAACTACTACACTATTCGTAGTATTAGCCGTTTTTTTTGATGAAGTTGGTGATGCTGTTTACGAACCAAAAATCCTGATCGTTAAGAATGGTGAATTAGAACTGTTTGAGTAACTATAGTGAACTTCAGTATTAATGTCAGTTAGGATATTGACTGGATCCACAACGGGCGAGGTGACCTCGCCCCTACGCTGGGTGGTATTCGTCATCGGTGTCATGCAACAATCATTAGATCAATTCTATACAAGAAAAGAAATCGCTCAATTATGTTGGGAGGTTTTCACAGATACACTTTCTGCGCTAAATAAAAGTACTAACGCGTTGTTTTTTTTCGAACCTTCCGCTGGTACTGGTGCGTTTTTCGATCTTTTACCTGTAGATAGAAGATTAGGTATTGACCTTGTGCCAAAGTGTAATGACGTAAAAACAAAGAACTTTTTTGATGTGTCTGAGATTCCTTTTACACCACAAGATACCGCTGTTATCGGCAATCCACCATTTGGTAGACGCGGCAAGTTAGCAATTGATTTTTTTAACCATGCTGCCTATTTTGCTGATATAGTTGCGTTTATCGTACCTCTTAATTTTAGAAAGTACTCTGTTCATAAACGTCTTGATACTTCCATGCGATTCATTGAGAAATTGGTCTTACCAAGAGATGCTTTTCATCTTGATAACGGAAAGTTGTTTTCTGTTAATACTGAATTTCAGATTTGGACTCGTTTAGAAGGTAAACATAGCGATATGCGAGAATGGAAACCATTACCGATATTTCATCAGGATTTCCAACTTTGGCAGTATAACAATACAACCGATGCTTTGAAAAACTTCTATAACGATTTTGATTTTGCTGTTCCTTGCCAGGGATGGCAAGATTATTCTCGGAAGGAAGCAGATGAAAAAAAATGCGAAAGAACTAAACAGTGGATGCTGATAAAAGCAGAGAATCTTATGGTTTTAGAACGATTGATGAATATTGATTATGAAAACTTGGCTCAGAAATGTGCTACTGCTGTACCCGGATTTCGGAAAGCTGATCTTGTCAAGGAATATACGGACAGATATGAGAAAACTTGATGTTCTGTTTTATCATATCAGACGTGATACAAAGAAACGTCTACCCAAACCTTTCTAACCTATATGACGAAAACCAATCTATACAAGCCCCGTCCGCAATTTCGATTATGGGGTGAAATGTCTCATTAATTATTTATTTTACTATAATATTGTCTTATTGCCAATTTACCGATGTGCAACGACAATAAAACCTGTCAATCCACCCAGCAGTAATTGAAATCCTGTCTGATAGAAAACGATGAAAAACGGTTGACATAAGGATATGAGTCCAAGGGCAATTAGCATAATAGAAATGCGTTCACAGATAACTTTCTTAGAATAGACTAAAGCAAACACAATCATACCAGGGATTATTAGGTAAAGTGCTGAGTTGTTGAGTAATTCAGAAGTTGTTTGATTGAGCAATTCAAAAGTTGTTAGATAAAGAAATCCTATTCCTAAACATACCACAACTAATGAGACTGCAGCTGCAATTCTCTTTGCTGTTGTTGTCATACCGAACGCTATCGCGCTACTGAAAAGAATGTGGAATGCCGAACCACTAAGAAGCGATGGCGTAGGAAGATATAGGAAAGAGAACCCAATTACTAAACCGAATAGAGAAGAAAGTAGAACATGTAACTTATTCTGAAAGGATATACTTGCAAGGATGGCAGCAACGCTTAACGCAATAAACGCGATACCTTTTAAAAGCACATCAATTTGGGAAAACACCTTTGGGAGAGAGGATATATTATCAAGACTGTTGTAAAGAAAAACAAATCCGATAACGAGAAAAGTAGTAGTAAGAATCTGATTTCGTTTCTGTGTTGACATATAGTGGACTTCAGAATTAATGAAACATTTCAAAACGGGCGAGGAAACTTCGCCCCTACGCAGTTTTCGTAAACGCCGAATGAAATATTTCAAAACGGGCGAGGAAACCTCGCCCCTACGCAGTTTTCGTAAACGCCGAATGAAATATTTCAAAACGGGCGAGGAAACTTCGCCCCTACGCGGTTCAATCACCAGATTTGAAAATGCGATCTACCCAGGACTTCGATTTTTCTTCTTGTAGCATGTTTATCTGGACCCTTAAATCGGCTCTTTCTTCGTGAAGTGCGTTAATTTTCTCTTTAAGTTCAGAAATGTCTGATTCTAATTTTTGATTTGTCTCACGTAGATATGCAATGTGGACAATTTGGCATATCAGGTTTTCTATGATGTCATTGGTAGGTATATTATAGCTGAGTTGTGTGATTAAAGGTGCTAAACCGTCAATTCTTAATTGAAGTATCGCTTCAGTGTTCTCATCATCTTCAGATGGTGCAGCGGAAACACGGAGATAGGGTTCGATATCGGGATGCTTTCGGTTTATGGTTTGTCTGATAATCTCTTCATCAACACCGATTACTTCGGCAACATCAGAAGGGTTCAAATAGAGTTCCATTCTCAGTTCCTTGTTTCTCTATCTTTATGGGTAGAATATTGTATTTCTTACACAGTCTATAACAGCAGAATGCGCGTGGTAGAATGCGCGTATGGTATTCTACATGATTCTGCATTGACATAGACATCACACCTATCGGTTTGTATAAATATGTAAATGTTTTCAAATTTCACCATGGCATTTGATATGAAAACTGACTTATTGTGATTGATTTAACTTCAAGGCGCGGAACATATTCCGTGCATAACTTATTGCGGAGATCGCTACAAATACTAAAGCTACAAAAAGTGTTGTAAAGGGTATCCACTCGGGCAAGAGATTGTCTTGAAACGCGTGGTTTAGATACGCATGGAATAGATATAGAATGACAGCAATTGACAGTGAAAAACTCGTGCACTTTCCCCACCAATTTGACCTTGTAATCATCTTTGCTTTATGTGCAAGATAAACATTTCCGATTACGATAGCGACATCTCGGATGATGACAGCTAAGAATGCCCACAGTGGAAATTTGGTTGCCCCTGATAATATGAGGGCAAGAATACCTGCACCAATTGCAAATTTATCCGCTATAGGGTCAAGAATGTAACCAAGCTCAGAATGTTGATTCAGAACACGAGCGAAAAAACCGTCCAGTAAATCCGAGAGAATCGCAATTATGCCAACAAATATAGCGTACTTATAATCCTTCTGGTAGATTAGCCAAAAAAGCAATGGTACGAGTAGCAGCCTGAATGTTGACAATAGATTGCTAATATATAAAAAGTCCCGTGGTGAAATTTGAATCGTACGAGTTTCTGTAAATTGGTGAATAGGATTCTTGAGTGCCATCAACCCATTTTACCTGCTGTTGTCTTACACACCAATATCATTACTTTAGAAAACTGCCTTTTGATGATAAACCTAAATGCAATATAGTGGACTTCAGAATTAATGATACACACCACATAGGGCGAGGATACCTCAACATAGGGCGAGGATACCTCAACATAGGGCGAGGATACCTCAACATAGGGCGAGGATACCTCAACACAAGGCGAGGACACCTCGCCCCTACGGGGTGGTCTTCGGCATCGGTGTATAGGGTGAAATGTCTCATTAATTATTAACTTTACTATACAACACTAAGATATTCTTGAAGACTTCAATTGTTTCGTGCAGCCAATTTAAAAGCAATCTGTTTGTTTAGTTCTTTTAGTATTTCAATCTCACGGTTAAGAAGTTCTTCAATAGTTGCAATTTCCAATAATTCTTGCTTTGCTTCAAGTGAGATACGTAACCGTGTGCCAATTTGGAAAGCGAGTTCATTAGGTGTTTCCGGTATTTCAGATGGGGGTCGCCAAGTAAATATCAAACAGTTAGATAGGGTTTCGTATTCTATATAAATCTCCCGAGTTTTTGAAAAAATATCATCTAATTCGGAGTTACCTGCATCATTCAACGAGTCTAACATACGTACACGGGCGACTAAATAGGGTAAGTTCTCTTCTACTTCTAGGATTTCAAACCGAGAACGTCCTGTTGTCATAATGTTCATACGACCATCAGGAAAACGATTAACGTCAACCAGATCTACTGTAGTGCCGACTTTACATGGCGTTGCTGTGTCTCCTACCTCATCACCCTCTTTTATCATGACGATCCCAAACGAAGTTTCGTTTCTTATACAGTACTTCACCAATTCACGATAGCGTTGCTCAAAAATGTGAAGCGGAAGATATCCTCCAGGGAATAGTACTACATTTAATGGAATTAGTGGAAGTTCGTTATCTGCTTGAATTGGATCTGTTTGCATGGAAACACCTCTTGGGATACGATGAACATAGTCCAACTTTCAAAACTGATCGAATAATCTCTGACATTTTATTCCTGCAAGTATTTTTACATAAAAGAACGTATTTGTCAAGGATGATATTTTGAAAGAAGGGACTGCAGTCTGAGCAATAACATGGTATTTTGTTAGCATTTTGGATACCATGCTATAATTTTCAAGTTAGAGTCAAAAGCGATGACGATCCAGAATCCAGATATATCGTATAAGGGGCATCTGTCTCAAAATCTGCTGGTGGGTCGTTGAATGCAAGATGTCCATTTTCACCGATACCAACAAACGCCACATCTATTAGATGATCAGAAATTACATTATTTAATCTATTGCATTCATCTTGTGGATCATGTGCTTCCCTATAGAGAAAATACACCGTTCCTGGCTGGACAATTTCAACGAACCTGTCCTTTAGATACTTTCGAAAACTGGCAGGATGTGTCTCTGGGATACCGATATATTCATCTAGGTGAAACATTGTGGTCTTCTTCCAGTTGATATCGGTGTCATCCGTTAGAGTCTTCAGTAAGTCAAATTGGGATGATCCAGTTGCCACAATCAAGTTCACAGTCCCCTGGTTTCTGATCGACTCTTGTAATTTTTGACTGGCAGTACGTGCTGCCGCCTGACTTGTTTCTTTCTTTGTTGCAGCTAAGTGAACTTCCATAATGTCTATATCCTGTTATCCGCTTGTAATATACGCAGAAAGTCCATTTTCCAACTTGGTGAAAGAGCCTGTAACTTTCTTGCCTTGTTAATTCTCTTAAAGTTTTTGGTGTCAAAGAAACGAAGATTTAGTATCTCTGTAATGCTCATCGATTCATCAACTTTTTCAACATGCGATATAGTATCACCTGCTTTAATTTCACCTTCTGTTAATACTCGGAAATAGAATCCTACTCTCCTGCTCTCTAAAAACTGTTTTGGGAACTCAGGCATTCCCATTTTGTATCCCAGTTTTAAACATGGAACACGGGGTTGTGTAATCTGAAGTTTCACAACTTGTCCAATTTGAAAGACATCTCCAATATGTACCTCAACTTCAAGCATCCCCTCTACAGTAAGATTTTCTCCAAACTGACCAAAGGTAAAGTCATCTTTAATTAGCACCTGTTTCCAGTGAGAATAGTGTTCAATCGGATAACCGTAAATCGCTTTGTAGGTGCCACCGTGTACTTTTAAATCACCTTGACCGTCACCTTCAATGTTATCTTCTTTTACCATTACACTACCTGTTATAGGCTCTTTAAATATCCCTGTTTGAATTGTTTTACCGCCATATTCAATAGGTTTAGGTTTAGAAACGTTGATAGATATGAGTTTCATCATGTAATAAAATATAGGTAAATGTCGATTATTCACGAACTTGCCCATTTCCATAAACGATATACTTGTAGCTTGTTAATCCCTCAAGTCCCATGGGTCCCCGAGAATGTAGTTTCTGCGTACTAATACCGACTTCTGCCCCCAATCCAAATTCATATCCATCGGTAAAGACAGTACTGGCATTGACATATACGGCAGCTGAATCTACCTTTTTCAGAAATTGTTCAGCTGCACTATAACTTTCAGTGATAATTGCATCTGAATGATGTGAACCGTATTCTTCTATATGGTCAATTGCTTCATCCATGCTACCAACCACACGTACTGACAGTATATAGTCAAGGTATTCAGTACGCCAGTCTTCTTCTGTTGCTTTTCTTGCTTCAGGGTAAATGGTACGTGTTTGGTTACATCCTCTTATTTCGACATCAGCTTTCTGTAGTTGCTCACAGATAGTAGGCAAGTAGTTCTCAGCGACCTGCTCATGAACCAATAGAGTTTCAATTGCATTACAGACACCAACATTATATCCAACCTTTGCATTCATACACAGTTTCGTTGCCATTTCAAGGTTTGCATTTTTGTCAACATAGATATGGCAGATACCGTCTGCATGACCGAGAATTGGGACATCTGATTCTCTCATCAGTCTCTGTACGAATTCATTACTACCGCGAGGTATGACAAGATCAATGTATTCAGGTAATCGGATAAGTTCATAGACTGCTTGTCGGTCAATTGTGTCAACGAATTGAATTGCATCAGTTACACCTTGCTTTGCTGCGGTATCGCTGAGTAAACTTGCAAGTATGGTGTTGGAGCGAATTGCTTCGGATCCGCCCCTTAAGATGACACCGTTACCAGATTTGATACAGAGGGCGGATACCTCAACAGTTACGTCGGGTCGTGACTCATATACGATGCCTACAACGCCGATTGGAACTCTGACTCTACCTATCCTGAGTCCATTTGGTCTTTCACCCATGCTTATCACGTCCCCGATAGGGTCGGTAAGTCTTGCAACTTGTCGTAAATTGTCTGCCATCCGTTCTATTTTCTTATCATCAAGTGCTAGACGTTGCATCAAAGGTTTTGCAAGTCCGGTTTCCTCACCGTTTTGTAGATCAATGTGATTTGCTTCTTGTATCACATCTTTTGCGTTAAGGATGTTTTGAGCCATTGCTAATAGAGCATTGTTGCGGATATCTGCTGAGCTACGGGACAGGACACGCATCGCTGATTTTGCTTTTTTAGCTTTCGTTTTTATGAGTTTCTGTATGTCTTGGTTCATATTTGAAGTTGTGGACGGCACACAGATGAAGATTAAATTATTAATTGGGTAACATGCGGTCTGGGTAACCCAGCCCCTACGATGGTTCTGATGCAATGGATTACACAAATATTCTTTCAATCTTCATGAGTGTGCCTACTACCCTTCTAAGTTTTACTATAGTTCAGCAATACCAAATTATCTCGATGAATGATTTCGTCGTAATCGTGAGATCCGAGGATATTTCCGATATCCTGCGTTTGCTTTCCTGCGAGTTTAGATGCGTCTGTAGAGTTGTAGTTTGTTAAACCTCGTGCAAATTCAATTCTATTCTCTGTGACACATGAGACTGTATCGCTATAATTGAAGTGTCCTTCAACTCCCTTAACACCAGCGGGTAATAGACTTTTTCCACCTTGCAATAGCGCGAGATGTGCTCCGTTATCTACTACAAGTGTTCCTTGTGGTGGACGGGAATAAGCGATCCAACGTTTGCGTCCAGAAATACGTGAATTTGGGAGGAAGAGTGTCCCAAGTAATTCACCTTTCAGGATACGTGTTATGACAAGTGGTTCTCGTCCATAAGCAATCGCTACCATCTCACCAGAGCTGGTTACGATTTCGGCTGCATGTAATTTCGTCAACATGCCACCTGTTCCCTTTGTTCCAGCTTGACCCGCTGCTTGCCACATATCTTCAGTAACGTCATCAACCGTGTAGATCAATTCTGAGTTCGGATTTAGTCTGGGATCTTCAGTAAAAAAACCGTGTTGATCAGAGAGTATAATCAACAGATCCGCTTGTGCAAGGTTCGTCACATAAGCTGAAAGCGTATCATTATCTCCGACCTTTATTTCCTCTACTGATACACTGTCATTTTCATTGATGATAGGTATTGCACCGAGTTGAAGCAAGGTATGGAGCGTATCGTTCATACGTGTGTAGCGTGTTCTGTTAGAAAAATCATCTTGGGTCAACAACATCAGTGCTGGACATTGTCCATAATGTCGGAATCGTTCTTCATAGGCAGCCATGAGTCGAATCTGTCCAACGGCAGCGGATGCTTGTAATGCAGGTAATGTCTGTGGTCGGGTTAGTAGTCCGAGGTGTGGCCATCCGGCAGCAATTGCACCTGAAGTTACTAGTATTACCTCATAACCGTTGTGTCGGACTGTTGCTAAATCGTGAACAAGTCCATCAAGTGCAGTTTCATTAATTCGAAGGTTGTCTGAAATTGTGCTGCTACCAACTTTTACGACAATGCGTTTTACTTGAGACAGATCATCGCGTTTCTGAATTATCTGAGGTATCTGAACACTTTTTTTCGTCTGCAATAATTCTGATTTTGTGTAACTATTTGAGACATTACCCATGCTTTCGTCACCTCATCTAATAACTTTTGAATTAAAGGAGAATTCAAAATCATCAATTATTATTGTATCACCATCTTTGACACCTGCACGGGTAAGAGCGTTTATCACCCCCATCTTTTTTAATTTTCGAAACAATAACATGAGTGCTTGTTCATTCTCCATATCTGTCATGATGACTGCGCGTTTCGGTTCATCACCGCTAATTATATATGCCTTCTCGGTTTTCTTGAGGGCGAAACGTGATCGTGGTTCCGAAGGCAATTCAGGTTCAAACGGAATTGTTGTTTCCTTCTCTTTACGCGCCTTTGCTTCAATATATTGCAAGGAACGATATGCTTGTTGCATCAAAGAGTCGACACCTTGTCCTGTAATTGCGGAGATTGTGAATATTTTTCGTTTACCAAAATATCTCTGAATTCGTTCTATATTTGCTTCTGCTTCTAGTATATCAACTTTATTGAGAGCGATAATCTGTGGTAAAACTGTCAACATTTTGTTATAGTGTCCAAGTTCAAGGTTCAGTTGTTCATAGTCTTTGATAGGGTCTCTACCATCTGTTGCACTGAGGTCTATCACATGGATCAACATTTTTGTTCGCTCAATGTGCCTTAGGAATTGGTGTCCTAATCCACTACCTTTGTGTGCGCCTTCTATCAGTCCAGGGATGTCTGCCAGGACGAAGTTCTGTTCTTTATCAATTCGGACAACGCCTAAGTTGGGTATAAGCGTAGTAAATGGATATGACGCAATTTTGGGAGTAGCAGCAGAGCTGCTTGCAAGGAGTGTAGATTTTCCTGCGTTTGGGTAACCAACTAAACCGATGTCAGCGATGAGTTTTATTTCAAGGCTAATCTCACGTTCTTGTCCGGGTTCACCTTTTTCTGCCACTCGTGGAACCTGAAATGTACTACTCTTAAAGCGGGAGTTACCTTTACCACCAAGTCCACCAGATGCAACGATGACTTTCTGCTCTGGTTCCGTGAGATCTGCAAGCAACTCTTCAGTATTGCGATCTTTGATGATAGTTCCAACGGGTACTTTGATGAGACGATCCGCACCGTTAGCACCGTCTCGTTGTTTACCTGAACCGTGTCCACCGTTTTCTGCAACTTGACGTGGATTGTGATGTAGATCGATGAGCGTACTCATTCCCAAAGTGGCTACTAGGATGATGCTTCCACCATTCCCGCCGTCACCACCGTCGGGCCCCCCGTGTGGCACATATTTCTCTCGTCGAAAGCTGATGCAACCGTTACCACCGTTCCCCGCTTTGACCTGAATTCTTGCTGTATCCATGTGCTATCCTTTCAGAGCAGAATTTCTATCACCTTCATCTGATTCCACACGTTTCACACAGACTGTATCAAACCCACCATGCAGACACACGACATCTTCACCTATTCTATCAAGAAAATTGTCTACATAATATTCAACGGTAATAATCGGTTCTATAATAAGACGTGCATAATTTTGGAAGGGAAACAGTCAGTCTCCAACGATACCGTTTTCATGGTATCCACCTTTGCCTACAAGCAGTTTAGAAAAGTATACCACAACTTGAACCAATTATCAATTGATTTAATAAGTGTGCAGGGCTATTCAGTTTTCGGTGATTTTGAAGAATTACGCAACAAACGTTAATTTATTGAATTTATCCGTAGATTGGGTAGAGCGTAGCGTCATTAAAATATTAACTGGCGACACGTTCACGCTTCTGTCGGGTTTCGCTACCTTCTACCCGACCTACAAAATAAACTATTAGTAATACACAAAAATTGACAGTTCTTAAAACTGAAGACCCCTGAGAATATGGGGTTTGGGACAGTCCAATAGGGTAAGCGAATTGCTGTGTGATGGACTGGTTATGTTTTTTCTGATTTTTTACAAGTGCGTTCAAAAATTTCAGAGTTTTTCAGAGTTAATGATGAAATGTTGGGTTTGTCAAAAGTGTTGCGAATACATACTATGACTGATTTTGTAGGCGTTTTTGGGTTTTGTGTTCAGAATTGTGCTCTGAAAATTTTCAGGGTATGCGGTGAGAGTTGTTTCAGGTAACTCTATCGTCAGATTTTTGAAACGTCTAATCAGACACCCTCCACAATCGTAATCTCATCTTCCGTTAAATTGGACAATTCATATACCAGTTTATCAATTTCATCTTTAAGGAAACGGCTGCAAAGAGGGTATGTTAGGGAGGTGTTAGGTTGTGTGTTCGTGGTTTTTGTTGTCAGAATCGCGGATTATCACGGATTACACAAATTTCGCGGATTGAAAATAGAATGATCTACTATCTACCAGCTTGCCGAGCGGCTTTTTCTATCCAGTTGCCAAGATTCTGATAGCCATCATTATTAACCCAATCATAATATGAACAACAAGGATAAACCGGGTTATCCAGTGGGCGTAAAGTTAATTTGCTTACCTATCCACCGCTTGATTGCATGATCAGTATTTCTTTTGAGCGTTTCAATTTGGGCACTGTCAACAAAACCTCCTGCTGTGTAACTGCCTTTTGCAACCCAACTGTGTCGGACTTGATTGACGCGCCAAACATCATCCCAATCAAAACTAAAAAATACGTGTCTCATAGCACCGCCATAAACTATAAACTCTTTACTATTGCAAATACGACAACGACAAACGCAATCTCTACCAAATAGAAAATAATAAGCGTGATTGAAAAAAATGAAGATATCCAACTACATTGTGGCTTTTTTTATGTTTTTTGGGGTTCATCTCAAAATCGGTATCTTCTTGCTGTCTAATTTCCTTGTAGATTTCTCGAAACCGTCTTTCCTGCATAAGGAAATATCCATCTAAACCCCAAAATCCCATAATAGGGATAAAAACCCCAAAATTAAAATATGGGTTTGGTAAATCAGGTTTAGCAATCAAGACCATTGCTGCAACGAGAATTGTCATACTCCAGTTTTTCAATAGGAAACTGTTTCGCGCTAAACGGTTAATAACTGCTTGCATCATCTCCAAGTGTTTTACGACTTTTTCGGTACCGTTCATGGTTTTGTTCTCCTTCATCATGTTTACAGTCTGATTGTTTGTTAAACTGTAAAATTTATTAGTGAATTTGTCAATACATTTCTAAGACAGACTCTGTGATGATTAAATTCAATCTTTCACTATTTTCGTGATATTGTAATCATCTTTGTTATCCCTTATTTCTTCCGCTGTGTCAAGATATTTGTCTGTATCCCCTATAAAATCACACCATTTAACCGAGTAAATATAGGAAGAATGCCCCTTATAAACAGTTTCGGGAGGATGTTCTGGACAATTACTATATATTGGATCCTTAATATTGAACATATTATCTCCTAGTATCTGAAACAGTGTATTAGTATGTAAGGTCCGGCAATTGCAAGCAGAGCATGTATCTTCTTCAAGATAATAACTATATGATGAATCCTCGTCTGGTAAAACAATTGCCAGTATACCGTTTGTTTGGCTTGTCCGTTCGTTCCGCGTAATTTCTTTTAGAGAATATGATACCTCCCAAGGGATCCATTGATCTGATTCATTTTCAGATACGTCTTTCATATTTGGTGAAATAAGTACTAACGTTAAACTACTGTCGTATATTTTATCTTTTAGATGTGTTTCAATCGTTTCATCTTTGAATTCACTTAAATCTTCATCACCTTCCCCTTTATAGATTTCATCACCTTCAAATAGGTCAATTAATTCATCAACATAAGCGCGGGCAGTTGTTTCACCGTTCAGGTTTTCAACGCTATCATCAGAATATTTGTAAGAAACAAAAATTTTTCTTGCCACTTTGCGGTCCTCCCGTAT
The DNA here is from genome assembly GCA_965208245.1 of Candidatus Poribacteria bacterium. GTDB lineage: Bacteria > Poribacteria > WGA-4E > WGA-4E > WGA-3G > MSPOR6. The sequence continues at coordinate 1,383,101 of OZ242325.1, read as the reverse complement.
TAATTTCCCGAAATAATCTTCACTATTATTTAGTCAGTGAATTTAAAATTATTTTACTCACTCAACTGTATCAAGAAATTCTATAAACCATCAATCGCACTATAGAAACCTCTCACAAAATCTCGTAGTTCCTTAAAGCGTTTATCCTTCCAAGATCCTGTTGCCGTAAAAAAGAATATTACTTCGTTTGCCTCGTTTTCGGTAACAGAAAAGGAAAATTTAACTGTGTAAGATTCTACTACATCATTTCCATCTGAAAAATAAGAAGAACACTTAATACCATGGGAGTCCTTTCTCTCTGAAATAACTTTTTCCTTAAAACTGCTAAGATACTTCAAAAAATAAGATTTGTAACCGAACGAATTGGAATCAACGTAAACTTCAAATAATCGTTTATCTGTCACAATATAACACTGCAGTTTCGAATCTCTATCATCGGTAGCATCCCCTTCATCACACCAAAATGTTAGAATTTCCTCCTTGTTCTCATCCGGCATTAATTCACTAACAAGTTTACGGACAACCGCTGAAGAGTTATCCTTACCTGGAAAATTCTCACAAAACTTCTCGATTGTCATTTCTAATTCCTCCAAATAATCTGGCTTTCTGCGTTCATGCATAGATTTGCATAATCGTTCAGATAGCGAGCGGATTAATTTATAACTATTGATGTAAATTTGCATTGTCTCCGCAAAACTAGCTTCCACGATATCAGTATACGTAGACAACCTTAAGGCAATTTTCGTGCCCATAAAAACCGATTAAAAAACATCATTTTTATGCGGTTTTCTTAAACTTCTCCCTGTCAATTTGACACGATGTAACAAATTGACATAGATTGAGTGCCAATGGCGAGATTAGTGGGAGAATATTGTCAGAATTGAAGTTAGAGAGGAACAGATTCAAAAAGCTGCGTTTTGGATATTCACACCATCATACCAGCATCCCGATAGGTTTGCTCAATTTGCGCGATTTCCGGTACCGATAACCCATATAACCGATATACTAGCGCATCGATTTCCTTCTCAAGATCAGGAACATTCTCACCCTCAGGACATTCCAAAATCTGTTCTACTAACTCAGAAAACTCTGCCTTCTGTTCTGGTGTCCTATCTGCTATTGGGACGTTCTCCATGTAGTGAGCAATGAAACGTAAACCTCCACCTGACCAAGGGTCACTAAGATTCTGAAACTTGTATTTTGCGTACCAATCAAAAAGTCTACTGTTTAAAATAGCAAACAGTGAAAAATCATTCGTGGGTAAAATGTAAGTAGTCTGCAGACTGAATGCTGTTGAAATATCGTAGCAAGCGCGCATGGATGAACTAATATCAGGATAAACAATTTTTTCTTTTTCAAATTCCTTGTAATAAGCACAAGCCCTGAGATTCCACCAGTTTTCACCTTGGTCGTCTCTACTGAAGAGTCCTTTACCTTTTACTTTTATTTTTCCCAATTCTATTTGATTACCTATAGTTTCAAGATGTTCATAGATAGCAGGATATTTATTGGGAATATCAAGATCGTAACCTGTTGCAAGTATGTAAAATCCTGAAGGTCTGGTGTAGTACCTTTTAATGTCTTTACCACGTAAGAGTGGTTTAATGATCTCTACTGAATTTGGGTCTTGTGCTATCAGTTCCTCACGCTTAGCTTCATCTATAATGAATGCTTCGTTACAACCAGTTACAATTCCACGATAGATGTTTACATCCCAGTCTTTGAGCGGTTTTCCAACATCCTCTATTTTGCGTTTCAGGTTGAGTTCAGCAGATGAGAGAATCGCCCACGGTTCACCTTTAGCGGGTATCTCCATACTTGTACCATTATCGATCAAATATCGGGAAATGTTATTGATCTGTCTGTCAAAATCTGTTCCAATTGTTACGGCTTCAAAACCAGCAAGAGTCAAAGACGTGCTGCTTTGTAGCAGTAGGATATTTGTATCTACAGTAGCATCAAAAACGTCCGGTCCCATATCCAGCAGTTGAATCGGTTGGGTATGTGTTACAAAATAATCTCTCAACTTTTTTCCATATCCAGCGCGCATCCATTTGTTACTCGTAATATAGCAAAGATGTCCAGCCTGTGTTAAAAGTCTTATCCCGCGTTCATAGAACAAACAGTAAATATCACCAGTTCGGGCAAAGACTTCAAATCCAGCGTTTTGATAAAGTTTTCCAAGCTTACCACTTTCCTTCTGCAATTGAATATAAGGCGGATTCCCTATTACTACATCAAATCCATATGTAACCCCAAACATCAATTCGGACTGGTCGTAGGGATCCCACTGTGCAATGTTATCTGCATCATCGGCAAATACACCGAGACTCTTGAGTTCTGTTGCCAATTCAGCGCGTAATTCTTCATCTCTGTCTTTGCATGCACGCTTCTGCTGCCGTGTGGTCGCGTGGAAGTGCTTTTCACGATTGTTGAGAAGTGCTTGTTCCAGTTGGCTCGCTTTCTGACTTTTCAACGTCATTTGTTCCTTAAGTCCAATTAAGGTATCCGCAGCAACAAACCGCGTCTCTAAGTTCGGCAACGGTTTGATACCAAAGTTTTCCTCACCGCTGTCCGGGTCCTGCTCAATTGCCAGTGATATAAAGAAGCGGAGTTTGGCAATCTGACATGCAATCGGTTGGATATCCACACCGAAAATGCTGTTCTGAATCAGATACAACTTCCGTCCGAAGTCTGAGTCCCGGTATCGTTTGAAGGTGTCGTCAATTTCGTGGAGTTCTTCACGACGTTCGGTGTCGTCTTTTGTGTCAAATGCGGCGGCAGCACGTTTTGATGCGAATGTCTTTTGTAGTGTTTCCCAACGGTTGTTGTCCGGGTCAAGTCTTCGCAATGCAAGTGTTAACTTGTGGAGCATTCCCATCGGAAACGCTCCGGAACCGACTGCTGGGTCCAGTATCTTGAGTTCAGAGATAGTCTTGACAATCGCGTCTGTTTCGCGATCATCAAACCATTCGCTTGCATCGTCAAACAGCTTTGCATAGTCAAACAGATATCGCAATCGTTCATCCCAAGCGACATCATTGTCATCAGTGGGTTGACACTTTTGAGATAACGTAGCGACTAACGTCTCCTCCACCATATAGTCTACAATGGCGCGTGGGGTGTAGTAGGAACCTGTCATCTTGCGTGCTGTTTCTCCCGTTTCTGGGTTGATGGCTGCGAGTAGGTTCTCAAACACTCTACCGAGTAGTTCGGGGTCCAGTGCAACTTCTTGGTCTATCGGTGTGTTTTCTTCAACGGTGAATTTGTAGTGTTCAAGCAGGGGAATAAGTCCTCGGTTTTCATCAAAAAAGAGTCGGTTTGGGATGGATAATTTATGGTACTGTCTATCAGAGAAGCAGTCTATTCTGTAACCCCCTTCACCTGTGGCTTTGAAACTATCCAGACAATCGAACAAGCCACCGTTGATAAACGGCGTTTGCGCAAAGAGAGATAGCAGTTTGTCGGGGTCGTCCATCTGTTTTTTGTATCGGTAACAAGAGAAATCGCGATTGGTATCATAACTCTCTTTGCTGAACTTACGTTTGTCAATCTCTGTGTTTAGTGTAGAGAAAAAAAGGTTTTGTAGCACGGCGCGATAGTAGGAATCTCCGTTATCAAAGTCATCTTCTGATAACAAGGTTTGAATTTTTTCTTTCTCAAACAGATCGTCCGCAACCAATCCTTTTTCCTTGACAAACCAGATAAATAGCAGGCGTGTGATAAGTCGGATGACATGTTCCTCCGGTTTTATGACACGGTTTTCGTCTGTCGGGAACGTTGCTGTTTCTATTGCCCATTCATACCATGCAAACAGTTTCTGATAGAACTTTTTATTCAACTCTTCTGTATTCAGAATCTTTTCCCATTCATCATGGAGTGTATCAAAGTTTTTTACCTCTTTAGTCTGGATAAGGTTACGGAGGTATAGGTCGTAGATGATCTCAATATGGGCACGTATGGGGGTGTTTAGGTTTATATCCTTGATAAGGGTAACTTTCTCTAAGACCTGTTTTGTCTTATCTTGTTTGTGATGTCTACGGTTGATGATGGCAAGCGAGAGATAATCACCGTATCGGAACATTACCATTATTGAATAGGGTGTTTTTCTACATAGAAATCGGGTAATGTCCGCGAGTTGGGTACGTGTAAAGGCGGGACCATCAAGTTGGACAGCCACGAACATATAAGATGTTCTGAGGTTTTCGTTAATGTCTGTGCTTTCAAATAAGAATTGCTGATCAGGTGTTTGTTGCTGCTTTATCTCCTCATCTGTTATTTGGATGATGCGTCTATAGCTTTGCCATTTTTCAATGCAGAGTTTCTTGGATGGATTAGAAGTTTCAAGAGCAGATTCCAAGAGTTTGTTATACTTCTCATTATCTAACGCATCGTTACTGATCCGCTTGCTATGATAGCCGAGGATATCTAAGAGTTGTGTTGCAGCATCTCTTATCGGTGGGGTATCAAATTCCTTTAGGACGTTCTCAATTTTCCTCTTAATTGTTACTTCTGAATTCATAGGTTACCTTTCTTGCCATTTTGTAGCACAAACTTTTAGTTTTAGCAGTTGCAACATTGTAGCACAATCTAACAGATTGTGCTACAGATCATAAGTTTTGGACAGGGTTTTTCAGTTTTAAGAATTGTCAAGTTTTGGTATTAACTAATAGTTTAGATTTAGGAGTGTATATTCCATTTTTTAGCGACATTCGGTTTTTCTTTCCATTTTAAATACTTCCATTTTAAATACAAGGACTGCCGAATTTTGCCCATTGCAGATATTTTTTGACATAGACAGGTCTCTGACAGGCGAAATCCCTTCTCAAAGTTGGTTATTTGCATCCGAAAAGTGTTTTCAGTTCTGCGTTTTTATATGGTTTTAGAGTATCATGTTATATGCAACTTTAGGTCTTGAAACTAAATATCTCATCATATCCTTTATACGCGTCATTCCTTTAGTTCGTAGCGTCATTCCTTTAGTTCGTAGGACAGATAATGCGGTATTTCGCAATGCAGTCATGATCTGTGGCATACCACCACATCGGACAGATGATGCGTCTTCTCCAAGCAGCGTATCCCGCATCCAGTGAGACGTGTTCTCTATTGACCAATGTCCACGCTTGATAGCGAGTAAGCGGTGTGCTGATGCTTCTTCAGGATTTAGACTTGTTATACCATAATAGACGATCTCTTTTTCTTCACTTGTTTTTAGGAACTTGCGTGTATAACGCACTTGAAACACTTGTGCTAAGCCAAGCCAGTCCAGATAGGCATTCAGACTTGTGCTTGCTCTGATACACCTTGTTTCAAGTCTACCGTGTGATTTTTCAACTGCCTTGTGGACGTAAATAGGTTCTTTCAAAATCGGATGTCGTGTGTCCATAGCGAAATAAATCACGCTATATCTGCTTATTTTTAAATATTAACGATTGTGATAGAAAATGGGCAAAATACCTAAAACTGAAAAACCCTGGTCAATTTGCGTTCTTGTAGCACAATCTAACAGATTATGCTACAGTATATGGCAAATAAGGTTTTAATTAAGGATTCTAAATGACAAATCATATACAGAAAACACATCGTATCGGAATCATCATGAACGGCGTTACAGGGAGGATGGGAACGAACCAACACCTCATCCGATCTATACTGTCAATAGCAGAAGAAGGAGGCATTCCAATAGGTGAAGACGAAGTGATTATGCCTGAACCGTTTCTCGTCGGTAGAAATCCTGCCAAATTAGAGAAACTATCAGAAGCGACAGACGTTGAAAAGTGGAGTACAGACCTTGACGCTGCACTTGCTGATGACAATTATTCCATCTATTTTGATGCACAGGTTACATCCAGGCGGGTCGATGCCGTGCAATCTGCTATCGCTGCAGGAAAACACATCTACTGTGAAAAACCGACTGCGACAACAACTGCTGAAGCATACAGTCTGTATGAACAAGCAGCAAATGCAGGACTTAAAAACGGTGTCGTTCAAGATAAACTGTGGTTACCCGGTATTCGAAGACTGAAACGTTTGATTGATGTGGACTTCTTCGGTAAAATAATCTCTGTCCGTGGCGAATTCGGTTATTGGGTTTTCCAAGGTGATGCCATTCCTACACAACGTCCATCGTGGAACTATCGGTCAGAGGATGGGGGTGGAATCATCCTTGATATGTTTAGCCACTGGCGATATGTGTTAGACAACCTTTTTGGGGCGGTGAAGGGTGTGTCCTGTATCGCAACCACGCATCTACCACAACGATGGGATGAGGAAAACAGACCGTATCAATGCACAGCGGAAGATGCTGCTTACGCAACCTTTGAATTGGAAGATGGGATTATCGCTCACTTTAACGCATCCTGGGCAGTCCGAGTGAGACGAGATGATCTGCTAACAATACAAATAGACGGTTTGAACGGTTCCGCAGTTGCAGGATTACGTGATTGCTGGATACAACCGCTCTCTGGCACACCACGTCCAGTTTGGAATCCTGATATTGAACAACCGATTGACTTCTTTGATGGATGGCTTAAGATTCCTGAACAGGAAACCTACGAGAACGCTTTTAAAGCGCAATGGGTGTCGTTCCTCCGACATGTCGTTGCCGATGAACCTTTTCCTTGGACACTCCTTGAAGGTGCAAAGGGGGTGCAGTTAGCAGAAAAAGGGATGGAATCTTGGCAGAATCGGAAATGGATGGATATACCGGAACTTTCAGCACTATAAATGAAGCGTAGTGAGGGACATCGAGCCATTGTTCACACATTTCACGCTTCCGTTTGCATCAGTCCGCGCCCCTCTATGTCCTCCGAGATTCAACAAGGATTGCATTCTCAAGAAAAATGCTGTATAATTGACATCTGATCTAACATTCTGACTTATGTGGGATGTGCGTCGGGGTTGCAATACCTTTCACACTGGTAAATTATTTCCAAGGAGATTCTCTCACATGGCATATAGCAATTTTACCTTAGAGGAAGCACGCAAAATATTTAGCCTTAAAACAGAAGAAGCTGCTGGTATTTTTGCCGATATAGAACCTGTACCGCCAAGCACACTTCTCACCTCGGTGTTGGAGCGAAACGTCCCGTTAGCGTTAGCTATAGACACTGAAAAAGCAAGATCAGAACTGATTGTTGTAGATATTCTGGTTGAGCTCAGGGAACACTTTGAACGACGCATCAGTTTTTTTTCTGGGATCGACTTTAACGTGGATGCTGCAGACGGGCTTACTGGTGTTTGCGATTTCTTGGTAAGCCTTTCGCCAAGTCAATTTTCTTTAAGGGCACCAGTTATCCTCCTCGTTGAGGCAAAAAGGGATGACTTTCTGGTTGGGTTAGGACAGTGTATTGCGGAAATGGTCGCTGCACAACGTTTCAATGCAGAAGAAGAGAATAACATCGCTTGTATTTATGGAACCATCACATCCGGGATAAATTGGCTTTTCCTCAAATTGGAGGGAAAGAAACTCTATATTGACATGAATGCCTATCATATATCCCAGTGCGATATGATATTGGGGATTCTTGCACGTATGGTGGAACAGAAAGCGTAAAAAGAACTAAAAAACAAACACAAGGGAGGTACTATCATGGCAGAAAAAGTAATTCTACAAAAAATTGACGACTACCGTTGGCGTATCCCGAAAAGTTACATGAAAGGTATGCGTGTAGATGGCATAGTTTACGCCAACGAAAAACTTCTTGAACAAGCTAAAAGTGATGAGGCACTGCAGCAGGTGGCAAATGTCGCACATCTTCCTGGAATCGTCAAACACTCGCTTGCTATGCCAGATTTGCACTGGGGATACGGTTTCGTTATCGGCGGGGTTGCCGCAACTGACCCAAAAGCAGACGGTGTCGTTTCTCCCGGTGGAATCGGTTACGATATTAACTGCGGTGTACGCTTAATCCGAACAAACTTAAAGGACACACAGTTAGAAGGTAAGACAAAAGGACTCATCGGAGAGTTATTTGACAGTGTGCCTTGTGGTGTCGGTTCAAGAGGACAGATAAATCTATCCTTGAATGAAGAAAAATACATGATAGAAAAAGGCGCGCAATGGGCAATTGAACGTGAATACGGACATCTAGATGATCTGAAATATACTGAAGCGACAGGATTCCTTCAACATGCAAGTGCTGATGCTGCAAGTCAACGTGCATTGGAACGCGGGAAGAATCAACTCGGAACACTCGGTTCAGGAAACCATTTTCTGGAAGTACAGGTTGTTGATCGTATCTTCTATCAGGAAGCAGCGGATGCAATGGGGTTGGAGGTCGGTAATGTATGCGTTATGATTCATACCGGTTCACGTGGATTCGGCTATCAAATCTGCGATGAACATGTCAAGAGTTGGGTTCAGGTAACCGAAAGGTACGGATTAGACCTACCGGATCGGCAGCTTGCGTCTGCTCCCATCAACTCCCCAGAGGGACAGGATTACATCACTGCAATGGCGTGTAGTGCGAATTATGCTTGGAACAACCGGCAATGTATCATGCATCTTGTCCGTCAAACCTTCATGCAGTATTTTGACACAACAGAGGATGAACTCGGTTTGGAGCTTGTGTATGACGTTGCACATAATATCGGCAAGTTTGAGAAGCATGAAGTTGATGGTGAGGAACGTGAGTTATTTATTCACCGTAAAGGTGCAACCCGTGCGTTTCCTGCTGGACATCCTGAGATACCCGAAAAATATCAGAAAGTCGGTCAGCCTGTGTTGATTCCGGGTGATATGGGAACTGCGTCTTATGTGTTAGTTGGCAATCCGGGTGCGATGGCAGAGACGTGGGGAACAACCTGTCATGGCGCGGGTAGAGTGCTTTCAAGACGCAAAGCCATTGCATTGACTGAGGGTCGTTCAATACAGAAAGACCTTGAGAAACGGGGCATCTACGTCCGAGCAGAAGGCAAACGCACATTACGGGAAGAGGTCCCAGAGGCATACAAAGATGTTGACGAGGTTGTTCGTGTAGTTGATGAGGCAGGACTTTCTCGCCGCGTCGCGCGTTTGCGACCGATTGGTGTTGTGAAGGGATGAAGAACAGGTCTCAAGTAAATTACTCAGGGTTTACGCATTTTGATCATTATAGTAAAGTGAATAATTAATGAGATATTTCAGAGACATTTCACCCCATACACCGATGACGAAAAACACCCAACGTAGGGGCGATGTCACCTCGCCCGTTGTCAAGTGTTTCATTAATTCTAAAGTTCACTATAATGTGAATGCCAAACGCACATTCACCAAGCGAGACCAGTCATTGCCCGTTCTTTGTGGTGGACCTTCAATTCGTTGCACCAGTAACACTATAACTGGCAATCTTCTCGTAAGTCCTATTCAATTTGTTGTGAAATCCAATCTTTTGCGTAAGTTCTAACCAGTTACTACTTGGGATAATCAAGATGAAGCTTTTTTGAATATTGCCGAAGGAATCAAAAAGGTTATTGAAAAACTCTATAAAACTGATACTGATCATTAAGTTCTTGCTATCAGCAGCCTTGGAATTGAGAAAAGTTTGTAAATTGTTCAACAGATCTTTATACTTATTGACTTTTCCCTGCGGTTGAAAGGAGTATAAGTTTAGTATGACTACAGAGAAACCGACATATTTTGGAAGTTCGTAAAAGAAAGGCTTAGTATGAACCAATCAACATTATTTTCTCAACAAGAATCTCAAAATGAAAGTAAAACTGAAAATCTTGTTCGCAAACACTTTGAGAAATATGAATCTGAAATAAAGATAGAAGAAAAGATATCGGACTCGCCGCGCATTCAGAAATTATTGAAATCAGCATCAAAATCTGGTTCGGGCAAAGGTTATCCTGATTTTATTATTCAGTTTAATGAAAAATCTGATTTTATTGCTGTTATTGAATGTAAGCCAGATATACAACGGCATGAAAGTCCTGATCATGATCAATATAAGGATTATGCAGTAGATGGTGCTTTGCTTTATGCTTCTTACTTGAGTTCTGATTTTGATGTTCTTGCAATTGGCGTGAACGGCATGACAGAGCAAAGTTTGAAGGTTTCACATTACCTCCATTTAAAGGGCGATCAAATTGCTGAATCAATATTTTCAAATGTTCTTCTTTCACCCCAAGATTATATTATAGGATATATCAATGATAATAGAAAATATCGCCGAGACTATGAGTCATTGCTTTTATTCGCTAAGGATTTAAATCGTCAGTTACACACAAATAAAGTATCTAGCAGTAATAGAGCGTTATTGATTAGTGCTATATTGATAGCACTTGAAAGAGAGAGTTTTAGAAAATCATACCAAGCAGAAAATGATCCTGCTCAACTTTCACAGATGGTAATATCTGCTGTTAAAGCACAACTTCAAGAATCAGGTATTTCTCAGGAACGTCTAAAGGTACTTGATGATAAGTTCAATTTTCTCAATACTGAAACTATATTACAGCAAAAAAGGGACGAATTACGTCGAATAATTGCGGATGTTGATTCTGAAATAAACTCATTTGTCAAAAATTATCAATATAGGGATGTACTGAGTGGTCTTTACATAGAATTTCTACAATACGCCAATTCAGATAAAGGATTGGGTATTGTTCTTACACCACCTCATATAACAAGTTTTTTTGCAAAGTTAGCACGAGTTCATAAAAACTCTATCGTTTATGACAATTGTGCTGGAACATGCGGTTTTCTGATTGCAGCAATGAAGGAAATGATTGACGATGCTGCGGGGAATAATCAAGTTGTGAATCAGATCAAACAATCTCAAATTTACGGTGTTGAAGTTCAGGCAAGTATATATCCCCTTGCTGTCTCAAATATGTATATCAACCAGGATGGAAAATCAAATGTAATACATGGTGATTGCTTTTCTCAGGAAATAATTGATGAAATCAAGGCAAAGAAACCCACTATCGGACTTCTCAATCCACCTTACAAAGGAGATAAGAGAACAGATACAGAAGAACTTGAATTTGTAAGAAACAATTTAGATTGTTTACAAGAAGGAGGCACTTGCGTTGCTATTGTTCCGATGCAAACTGCATTAGCTGTTAATGGAAAAATTAGAGAACTCAAAAAAGATATTTTGAGGAAACACACGTTAGAGGCAGTGCTATCTATGCCTAACGAATTATTTTTCAATTCTGATACTAGTGTAGTTACTTGTATTATGATTTTTACGGCCCACAAACCCAACCGCCTACAAAAGAAAGTTTTTCTTGGATACTACACAGACGATAAGTTTAAAAAGCATAAAATTAAGGGACGTTATGATGCTGATAACAAATGGAATGAAGTTGAGGAAGAATGGTTAAATTGTTATCTCAATCGCACCGAAAAACCTGGTTTGAGTCTTAATATGAATCTCGATCATACTTGTGAATGGGCAATTGAAAAATATATGAAAACAGATTATTCCCTTGTGTCTGATGATTTATTCAAGGAAACTTTGCATAATTATTCAATATACCTATTCAGTAATAAACTTAAGGATTCTGCGTCAAAACAACCGAAGAAGACCAGTTCTGGTCCAATTCATATAAACACTGCAAAATGGGAATTATTTAATATTGCGGACTTATTCACAATTGGTGGAACACAGTCAACTCCTGTCAACGTCCTAAAGGATTCTGGTTATGGTGAATATTCTTACGTGACTACCCAAACTACAAATAATGGCGTAAAAGGCTTTTATGATATATTGACAGAAGACTGTTATGGTGTTCTTACTATAGATAGTGCTGTATGTGGTTATTGTAGTTATCAAGCTACACCATTTAGCGCATCTGATCATGTGGAAAAACTAACCCCTAAATTTGATATGGATATTTATGTTGCGATGTTTTTTGTAACTATATTCAATATGGAGCAATACAGATATAATTATGGTAGAAAATGTAGTCAGACAAGGCTTAGACAATCTCAAATAGGTTTGCCTGTTGATTCCCAAGGACAACCTGATTTCAATTTTATGAGAGAATACATTTCACATTTAGACTATTCCTCAAATCTCGAATCTGATCAAGATAATTTAAATGGAGAAAATTATTGATGTCTATTTTTTCATCAACCTATCCAAAAAATAGACAATTATACGACACGAAAGAACCCATTTTATCACATTTTTGTTGGCATAAAAATTGCTAAGTATCACATAAGTCTCCTTAGGTGGGTCGGAACTACACCCTCTAATTTGTGCAATTGGTCTCCGCATTTAATATGTGTAAGGTTAAATTCCCTGATATTCCTTAACCAAATAGGGGTGTAGTCTCCGACTCTTTTCCCAACTTTCTAAATTAAAAAACAACCGAAATTAACGATATTCATGCATGTTGTAAAGAACATTGACGACGTCTATGAATTGTGTTAAAGTATGTAGTAGTTTTTACACATGTATGGAGAATCTCATGAAAAAACTATCTGATATGTCGCATAACGAATTACATCAGTTGCTTCAAATGCTTATTAATGATGACTTTTTTCAGTCTCGTGAAGGGAATTAACTGGCAATCCCAAGTCTTTAGACTTGGGTCCAACCCCGCCTAACGGACGTGGGAGTAGAAAAAACATTTCACATTTGAGGTATTTTGTGGTATACTTATAGGACTGTTTCAGTGCAGGTATTGTTAGTGCCTGCACACCGCTAACAACGGGAAACAGAAACCTATCCGGAAACAGTATCATGACATACAAGACACATAAAATCACCTTAGATCCGACTGTCCAACAACGGCATTGGTTTTCATCTCAATGTGGATATGCTCGTTTTGCGTATAATCAGGCGTTATCAGATTTTAAGTCTGGTTTGAATCGAGACAACTTCCAATCGTGGCAAACGCTAAATGTCAATTTTAATAAGACGAAAAAGCGTTTTGATTGGACTGCATCGCAAGATCAGCGTGCTGCGTTATATGCTATCAATCATCTTGGGCAAGGTATTGCGAATTGGATTAGCAAGCGTGCGAAGTTTCCGAAGTTCAAAAAGCGTGGGATCAGAGACGCTTACACAACAGATGAGCAAACCGTGAGAGTTGAAGGCAAGAAAATCAAACTGCCTAAAATCGGTTGGATAAAAATGCGTCAAGCGTTGCGTTTTGTTGGTAAGATTATCAAGGTGACAATCTCAAGGACGGCACATCGTTGGTTCGTATCTATTACTGTAGACACAGAGGACACCGAAGTTGTTGACACATCAACACACCCTGTTATCGGTATAGATGTCGGTATCAATACACTTGCGACCTTGAGTGACGGCACACAATACGATAATCCGAGACCTCTAAAACGCTATGAAAGGAAACTCAAACGCGCACAACGCAAGTTGAGTCGCAAAGTGCCAAAGTCTAAGAACTGGTATAAGCAGAAAGCAAAGATAGCGCGATTGCACTATAGGATAGCATGTCTTAGAGAAGATGCACACCACAAAGCAACAACTGATATTGTCAACCGTGCAAGTGCTATTGGCATTGAGACACTGCAAGTGATGAATATACTAAAGAATAGGAAGCTGGCAAAGGCGTTATCGGATAGTGGATTAGGTGGGTTTCTCTCTAAACTCAAGACGAAAGCAGAAGCACGTGGTATCCCTATAACAGTGGCAGACCAGTTCTTTGCATCGTCAAAAACTTGTAGCAGTTGCGGACATAAAAAGAAGGACTTGCAACTCAAAGACAGAACGTATCATTGCAGTCATTGTGGCATCTCAATAGACAGAGATGTAAACGCTGCAATAAACTTAAAACCTACTACCGTCGGATAGACGGGAATTCACGCTTGTGGAGTCCAAATCAGACTACAAGCAAGTTCGGGACAGTGTTCAGGAAGGTAGCACGAGAGACGGAAGCAGGAATCACACAGGAGAACCGTTGTGCCAAAAGAAGCACACGGATTTATCCGTCGTGAGTATCACCAACTCATTGCACTGCTTAACCTTGACCTGTCATCAGAGAAAAAAACAGAACTGGAAGCAGAATTCCGAGAGTTCTTCTGTGGGTACGAGAGCATCGCATTCTGGCTCGAAGAATATATAGAAGACCCGCTGAACGGTCTTGACCCGCACACATCATTAGCAAAAAAACTAAAACGCCAACTTGACTACATCCAATCTAATCGGAAAACAACTCTTGAAGAACGGATGTGCAGACGGATGGGGGGTTACTTGGAAAGCGATCCGATGCCAGAAATTAATATCTCCGAATTACCATTGAATGAATTCTGTAAAGTTATCCGGACACTTGTTACACAGGAAATTTTCAGTGTACGCGACAGGCTCGTTATTCTCTTTCAACAAAACCCTTCCCGGCAGCAGTTAGACGCAGCATTTCGTGAGTTCTTTGTAGCTTATGAACTTTTTGAGCTCGCACTTGAGGACTACCACTATGATTCGGATGAAGGATTAGAGATAAGACCCGAAATTGAAGCCGAGATTGACCAAAGCATTGCTGATTACGAATCTGGAAAAGTTAAGCCAATTCCGGTTGAGGAAGTGGTAAGAAAGTTAGGACTGTTTATCTCGATCTAATCAATTTTCGCAACGTCTGAACCAACGTCCCTTCAGATAACCACTTCCCAGCCACACGTAACACACTCGTAGCATAAGTCGGATACACATGAATCATACCGCTCAATTTACGTAACGGAATCCCTTCCTGCATGGCTAACACATACTCATGGAGCACTTCCCCCGCATTGGTACCGACAATGTGAACACCTAATATTTTTCCTCTCCATCTGCTTGCTATAACCTTAGTAAACCCCTGTGTTTCCCCATCAGCAACAGCTCTGTCAACATCAGATTGATCCAGTTTAAACACATCAACATCACCATATTTCTCTCTTGCTTCAGTTTCAGTCAAACCACATCGTGCAACTTCTGGGTCACAGAACGTCGTCCAGGGCACAACACCATAGTTGATCTTTTGGCGAAATGGGAGTAATATATTCTTGATGAGAAACTGTGCTTGAAATGCTGCAACATGGGTGAACAGATAGTGTCCAATAACGTCGCCAGTAGCATAGATGTTCTTCACATGAGTCTGAAGTCTGTTGTTAACGACAATACCACTCTTAATAACCTGAACGTCAATTTCTTCAAGGCCTAATCCCTCAACATTTGGTGCACGACCCGTCGCTATCAGTATCTTATCAAAAGTCTGTTTCTGATTATCTGCGTTTTCATCCTGATTTGCTCCAGTGAATGTTACAGTGTCAGAAAATGTTACAGTGATATCATCGCGTTTCTCTACTGCATCTATACCGGTATTGAGTTTAATATCAATACCATCAGCACTTAGGTAATCAAACATCTTCTCGGAGACATCCAAGTCCTCTTTATTCATGATACGGTTGCTTCGTTGAGCAATTGTTACTTCTGAGCCAAGTCGATGAAATGCTTGTCCCAATTCAATTCCAATTGGACCGGCACCGACAACTAACAATCGTTGCGGAAGTTCAGTCAACTCCCATACATTTTCACTATCCAGATAATCGCATGAATCTAAACCGGGAATAGAGGGTACCAGAGGACGCGATCCTGTACTGATGACAAACTTCTTGCTGTTGACCGTTCGTGTTTCACCATTTTCACGATCCTTGACGACAAATGTTTCATGTGAGTCAAAGTGTCCGTCACCGAAGATGACATCAACACCCATATCTCGGAATCGTTCTGGGTTATCATGTTCTTCCTCAATATGATTCTGTGTACTTTGGACATAGTTCATGACCTGTTGAAAATCCGGTTTTATCTCACCTGATGGTATCCCGTATTTTTCGCTGTTTTTGAAGTAATTCGCAACTTTTGCTGCCTTGAGCAATGCTTTAGATGGTACACAACCTGTCCAGAGACAATCCCCTCCAAGTCGGTGCTTTTCAACTAGTGCAGTTTTTTTACCAAGCTTCGCGCCAGCGACAGCAAGCACGAGTCCAGCACTCCCACCACCAATGATAGTAAGGTCATATCTATCCATAGGTCGCTCTCCTCTACCGTGTATGTCGCAGCACTCTCCCCGGCAACTTGTCAGTGACATTGGAATTTTCAATCACCGGAATTCCGTTGACAAGCACCCAACTTACACCAATAGGAGGGTTCATAGGTTCAAACCAAGTAGATTGATCCGCAACGGTATCTGGGTCAAATATGACAATGTCAGCAGCAAGACCCTCAGCGATTCTACCGCGATCCGTCAGTCTAAATCTTTCAGCCGGGAAGCCGCTCATCTTATATACTGCTTCCTTTAACGAGACTATCTGTTTATCTCGGACATACTTACCAAGATACTGCACAAAACACCCATAACTTCTTGGATGTGGATGTGGGATGTTGTAGACACCATCGCTTGCAATCATCATTCGAGGATGTTTTGCTGTTCTGTCCAAAATCCGTTCGTTCTCTTCTAATGGTGTTCCCCATGGCATGATAAAGGTCTCAATTGCAGCCTCCTGTCTTATGAAATCATAAGCAAATTCTTCATTCGTCTTCCCTTCCGCTTCAGCTGCTTGGAAGAGTAACATACCGATATATCTACCGGAATTGTTATAGCCAATAATCTGATTGCCTTCACCCAATTTCTCACGCAAGTAAGGGAGCGATTGCTCTTGTACGTCCGGATTCTCCAAATTCTGCAACATCTCTTCGGGTGTTCCTGTTTGATATTTCATCGGAAGCAACATCGCAAGGTGTGTCATACCAGCAGGATACAAATAGGATTCAAAGGTCAGATCAATGTTTTCACGGTCAACTTCTGCAAGGATCTCTGCTACTTCACCATCAACGCGTTCATGTGAAACATGGACAGGAATGTTTGCTTGTTTTGCAATTTCAATTGTCTCTTCCCATGCAGCCTTCCTGCCGATAAGTTGGTAACGGATATGTGCAGCATAAATTGCATCATAACGTGCAGCGACCTTTGAGAGATATACCAATTCATTCAGATCAGCATTTGCAGAGGGTTGATAATCTAATCCTAAGCAGAGGCAACATGCCCCAGCATCAAACCAATCGTGTGTTGTCCGTTCCATTGCTTTCAGTTCATCTGTATTAGCAGGACGTGCATCCCACCCCATTGCACCGAGACGGACAGCACAATGCGGTACTTGTGGATAAAGATTCACAGGAATTCTACCGGTGAACATATTCAGATATTCATCTGGTGTCTGCCAGTTGAGTGGAACTTCATCATCCCCATAGGCAAATTGCGTATAATGCCATAGTTCTTGTGCAAGTTTAGGATCAAGTGGAGCCCACCCAAAACCGTCGGGTGCCGCAAGATGCGTTGTAACACCCTGCATGAGGGCAGCATATTGGTCGCGTCCACCGAGTAACGATATTTCAGAATGCACGTGAACATCAACAAAACCGGGGCACACAATTAATCCATCAGCAGGTATACAACAGGACGTATCTGCTTTTTCAAGGTCTCCAATCTCAGTGATTGTATCGGATTGAATGCCGATATCTGCAACATAAGGATCACGTTTTCCTGTGCCATCAACGATGGCACCGCCAGATATAATAGTATCAAACGTCACTTTTCCTCCTATTGTAATCCTCCTATTGTAATCCTCCTATTGTAATCCTCCTATTGTAATCGTCAAATCTTCATTATCGTGTGAAAATGATGCGTGTATAAAGGGTTTTCTCATCTTTTCCCACTGCTTGCCACAAATAAAATAGGTAGATACCCAAAAGGATACCTACCGAGAATTCCAAGATAAAACCATTACGCTCCATTCTCTGCTTCCGATAAAATCTTCTCTAATCCAGACTTAATAGAAGTAAGAAAATTAACCTGTATCTGAGTTTTTAACAAAGCATCTCTAGCTGCATCGACTGCCATCATGAGAAGAACAAGCACACTGAGAAATTTAAATCTTTTCTTTCGCATCATCAACCGATCCTTTTTTCTGTAATAATAACATAACTCAACAGATTGTGCTACAAAAAACTAATAGCCAGGGTTATTCAGTTTTCGGTGATTCTGAAGAATTACGCAACAAACGTTAATTTATTGAATTTATCCGTAGGTCCGGTAGAGCGTAGCGAAACCCGACACGTTCAAGCTTCTGTCGGGTCAAAAACTGACAATTCTTAAAACTGAAGAATCCTGACTAATAGCACAAAACCTTGCTTTTTTCATCATCGTTTGTTATACTTTATACGACACTATGTAGATACTTTGCATATTCTGTTAATTCTCTTTACAGACAATACTATGTTATGATAAAATTATAAGCGATAGATCCTGAGATTGTGGACATAACGCTTGATATTGGGTGAGAAAGTTGATTGATAGGAAACTATTTCTAAAGAAATACCTGCATCATCTTATTAACAACCCCTTCGTGATTTACCCTTTCGCTGCGGGTGCGATTACTGCCTTTGCGTCTTGGGTGTTCAATTTTGAACCAAAGATTTTCTTTCTATTTGCAAGTGCTGTGATGGGGATAGCAATTCCGATAGGTAGTCTGATTACGAAGTGGACAATTGGCACTGATGATATTGCTAAACGTGTTCATGAAGAGTTGCTTCACGATGCACAACACAAACAGGAGGAAGAATTAAACGCACTACATATACGACTAAAAGAAGATGGTGACACGAGAACAGAACAGATGTTAGAAGAATTACGCACACTGCACCAATCTTTTCAAGAGGATGTCAGTGATGCGGGTTGGATGGCAACACTTCCTCTGTCAGTCAACACTGAAATCACAGGAAAGGTTACAGAACTATTTACCCAAGCTGTTCAGTGTCTGAAAGATACATTGCGGATGTACGAGAAGTCCAAAGATTCAAAACTGAAGAATGTTAGACGAGTCTTGCAACAACATAGAGAACAACTGATCACAGATGTTGAACAGACAATAGTGCAGCTAACGCACCTCTATACACGCGTGCTAACGCTTAGTCCTAATAGCAATGAGACAGAACTTTCACGGCTACGATCCGAACTTGATGAAAGTCTTGCGTTTGCTAAAAAGGTTGATGAACAGATACGGATATCTACACAAGAACCAGATATTGGAATTACACAATCCATAAACGCAGATGAAGACACACAGACTTTGACAGGTCATCGAGGAACAAAAGGATACGATTCACGATCATCTTTCAAAATTAAATGATAAGGAAATCGCAGATGTACTAGCAGGTATTCGTTAGACTTGCACTTGTCCTAACAGTACAATCTATCTCGTATAGAAGAACATAGCTGTTTTTCTGTGTTTATAGTAGTATATGTATGAATATAATATGGAAATCTTAGAATTATATACAAAGACAGAGGTTAATCTTTGAGTGAAATTTTATTAGGAGGAAATACGATGGCAAACGGTTTTACACGCTTCTTCAAAGCAATCTGGTATACGCTAACCGGTCGCGCACATGAACAAGCTGATAAATTGATGGAAAACCCAGAGGCTGTCCGGGGTGCTTATGAGGACATTATCCGTGATAAGATGGATAATATCCAACGTTATAAATCAGCTATAGGACAACTCATTGCACTTGTTGAAAACAAAAAGGGCTCGTTAAAGGATCTGACTGAAGACGTTGAAAAATTTGAAAAATTAAAAATAGGTGCAATACAGAAAGCCAAAGCGACTGCAGCAGAGTTACAGCAACAAGGGATTGCTGATGAAGAGATCAAACAGAATGCAGAATATGTCAAATGTGTAACTGCATATCAAGACTTCCACTCCACATTGGAAGAGAAAAACGATCGTATCACTGAACTAGAAGATGATATTGAACGCGCACAAAAGGACATTGACTCACATAAGAATCAAATGCAATCGTTACATCGTGATCTGAATAAGATTAAGGAAGAACAATCTGAAACAGTCGCTGATCTTATCACTGCAAGAGAACAGGAACAGATTGCTGATATGATGTCTGGTATAAGCACGGATGGCACCTCACAGGAATTAACACGGATGCGTGAAATCCGTGAAAAAGCAAAAGGGCGCTCTGTGGTGGCACAAGAACTTGCTGGAACTGACGCAAGAACTGAAGAGGAAGAATTTCTTGCAGCAGCTCAGTCTACAATAGCATCTGACGAATTCGATTCTCTTATTTTTGGTGCACAAAAGACAGATACACCTATAGCGACCGATGATACCGCAGAGAAAAAGGAAAGCAATTCAGAACTTCCACTTTAGTAGAATATCAGGTTCTATTTTGTCTGTCAGGTAGAACGAAGCACCATTAAAATATAAACTGGCGACATGATGCACATTTAAGAAATAAGGTCGGGTTTCGCGCCTCTACCCGACCTACAAATAAGATTGGATAGAAAACTAATATCCCAATGCTATTATATTAGGAGACGAACATGAAAATAAATACATGGCATCAGGAAAACACACCGAAAAGTTGTGAAATCCTGTTGAAAGGTCTAAAAAACCTTGAAACCCAAGCGCAGCAGATCAAAGATGCTGAAAAGAACAATTCAGTATCCACTGAATTACTTGAAAAATTTCATGAGCATCATAATGATTTAGTTGCAAAAACTGCTAACGTGTCATTGCTGTCTCATCAGGATAGATTAATGCCTTCTCTGTCCGAAGACATAGATACGATTTTTATTGAGGCAGTCTGGCTTGCACTTGAGCAATATCCAGCAATTGTCCACCATCCAGATATTGAGAATATTGATACCGCAGGTTCAAAGATTTTTGAACGTTTTCTCCCTGATAGTCCTATTGAAGAATCTGAACAGTTAAAACTGAAATCCTATATACAAGACTTGTTTAAAGTAGATTCGCAATTCATAACCAACCTTGAACAGAAACTCATAGCACGCACTGCGCCTCTACAACATAGGCATCAGATCATGCGTTTTCTGCAGTCTCACTTTAAAATAGTATCAGACAATCCACAACTCGATGCTGACGTACTAAGACTCTTCCGATACCTATATCCTAGTGCACCATTTGAAGTAGGAGAAGTAAAGTTAATCAAAACTTGTTCAGCACTCTATTTCTGTTTGCCATCAGAACTAAAAGAACCAACAGCCGTACCAACGCATACAAATGTGAAGAAACAGAATTCCAAGAGAGTACGCTGTTTTGAGTTTTTGCAAAAGATATGGGAAGTTGAGCCCTTTGCACATTTCCCCGTGTTTGGAACATTCGACGCAGATGACCTGGACATCACGTTTCGTAAACAGATCGCTAATGAAACTGGACTGACGTTAGAATTGGTTACCACAACCCTTACAAGAATGGTAGGGTTTTTACCGTTGGAGGAACTTGATAAATATCTGATTCATGACACATGGGGACACCAGTGGCAAGAGAGTCTTCTCAATTTTGAAGTACTTTACACCGAATTATCACTATTTGATCGTCCGTTATCCATAGCGGAAAGTGCATCCATTATGGGTCAACAGAGAACCTTTTCTGAAGTTTTCAGTAAATCAGAATCGGATGAGATAAGTCTTAATACTGAAAAACTGACTGCTTTTGTTGATGCAGAACTATATGAACGGTCAATCATCGCTTTTACACCCATACTTGCCGAAATGTTAGCAGATGTCGTGGAGTATAAGTTCCTAGAACTACATCCAGATGAAGCACACTTAATGCCGAGTTCATCTCTTCTCAAGGCATATCCGAGCAAACTTGATCTAACCTTAGAAGACCTTCGAAATTGCTTCAAGAAAGTCTCTGAAACTTTCCAAAATTGGGTAGACTCTGATGAAGCGAAACACAACATACATGCCGAGATCTGTGAACAGTTAGATATTGCTGATGATGTAGAAAAACACATTGAAGTGGACAGTGCACTTGAAAAGGCAGTGAAATTATGTAAGAATCGACTGGATCTGTTCTATAAACCGGATTGGCATTGGGAGGAATCTGGTGATAACTGTCTAAAACTCAATGCATTCACTTTCGCTGCATTGAACTTTCTCCGCATACATAATGCATTCCTGAACACATATCAGGAACTATCACAGGTCAAAACGCAATACGGTTTCAAAGATGCACTTATTTTAGCAATGGGAACATTTTTCGAATTAGAACCACAGCGCAATATTTGGTACCTTGACGAGTTTTTAACGGAAGGCTTTCTGCCACGTTGGATAAAATTAACCGAAGCCTGTGAGGGTTAAACAGAACGCATTCCTGTAGACGGAGGAAAAGACGATCGCAATTAAGGAACCTACCTACAAATTCCGTACTGAAGCAGGCATGCTGATTAATTCTGGTACGTCACGCAGTATCGTTCTACATGGGAATATACATGATCTGTTCTTTGTTGAGGATGATGATGCGGAAGATTATATACCTTTAGTTCCCTTTCTTACCAGAAGTTGGGATATATCGGGTTTTATCTTAATAGTCTATGAACTCAATGGACCGATTCGTTTTCTGCGAACATCTGACCGTGATAAAGTCAGAACGGCTTTTGACCAATGGCGCGGCGCAACAGAACCTTCACTCCAGAAAACTTCCAGCCATCTCACATTCCCAAGCAGATCTAAAAGGTCAAACGGTAACACAGAAAAAAGACGAGAAACTGACGACAACAAGTTTGCAGAATATCTTAACGATGCAATCGGAAGTCCGACTTTAGCACTTGAACTACTCAGACAATTTTGTCTTATCTCCCGCTCAAAAAATCATCTCGAAAAGAAGTTCCTTAATGAAAAGTTATTGATTATTATTGAAGCGACAGATATGATGTTACCTGAAGGTGAAATTCATAGCCTCAATTTAACTGATAGACATAGAATTAGCATTATTCAAGACTGGATATCAGATTCTGAATTCATGAAATCTACAGATACAGTCGTATTCATCTCAGAATCCAAAAGTTTGGTCAATTCACGAGTTGTCCGCCTTCCACAGGTCGTTGACGTAGAGATTCAATCTCCTGAAGTAGAAGCACGACGTCATTTCATATCTTGGTTCAATAGAACGCAGAAACCAGCAAACAAAGAACTCAATCTGTGGGGAAGTCAATCTCAATTGGCTGTATTAACAGCAGGGTTATCGATTCAAGCATTACGGCAACTGCTTGTATCCGCATGTTATTCCGGTGAGAAACTTCGTCCAGAGACTGTGATTGAGAAAGTATCAGAGTTTATTCAGGCACAGTTAGGTGAAGATGTTGTCGAGTTTAAAAAACCCGCTCACACATTAACAGATATTGTTGGCAACCAAAAACTTGTTGCGTTTTTGAAAGACCACATAATCCCCCGAATCACTTCAACAGGAAAAGATGCAATTTCTGGATTAAGTGTCTGCGGTCCTATCGGAAGCGGAAAGACATTTATCTTTGAGGGGCTTGCTGGTGAACTTGATATCCCTGTACTTGTGTTGAAGAATATCCGTAGTATGTGGTTTGGACAGACGGATGTCATCTTTGAACGGCTTAGACGTTTGTTGATGGCTCTGGTCAACGTGTTGATTTTTGTTGATGAGGCAGATACACAATTTGGTCAAGTCGGTAGAGATGCACACGCAACAGAACGCAGGTTAACAGGAAAGATCCAGGCAATGATGTCTGACCCACTGTTAAGAGGAAACATAACATGGCTACTGATGACTGCACGCATATACAATCTATCCCCTGACCTACGTAGAGAAGGTAGGGTTGGTGACATTGTCATTCCGGTCCTTGATCCAATAGGCGAAGACCGGGAGACTTTCCTACGTTGGACACTGAAGAATGTCCATAAAGGTGAAATACCGCATGAAACCTTTGACCACATGCTTGTTCTAGCAGAAGGTTATTCTGCGGCGAGTTTTGCGTCTCTCCGTGCTGACCTTGAAGCTGCTAAAGCCCGCGAAGGTACTTTATCTGTAGACGAAATTGTAGATGTTATCTCTGATAGAATCCTCCCTAATATCGGACCTATACGACGTTATCAGATACTTCAAGCATTCCTGAATTGCACCCGTAAATCTCTACTTCCGATGGAGTACTCTCCCGAAATACGTGAATCATGGCTTCAACAAATTGCACAACTTGAGGCATTGGGAGTTAGAGGATAGTGCATCGCACGGTTATTTCGCTTTCGGGTTGTATTCGTCTTTTACCGATTGGCGCGCTTCCTGGATGTCCTTTCGCAAACATCACATCACAATGTATTGCTTTCAGTGCCCCGATTCTGCCGCTCTCCAACGCTTTTTTGACCGTACGTGCCCACCAACTATGTATAGTGGAATGGACAATTACTAGGACACTTCTGTAGCGCAAACTTTTAGTTTGCGTCTCATCGGCACAAACTAAAAGTTTGTGCTACAATTTCTGTTGTGAGTAATGTTCCTGAAGCACGTTTATCAAAGTGTCCCAGTAATTTGAAAGTTCACTATATATTGCTGAACATCTGTGTCCGCACACCACTTTTTGCCACAGCGGTAACAATCTGATTTGCATGTTCAGGATTCAGTGCCATCGGTTTGTCAAGGTAGACGTGTTTGCTTGCCACTGCACACGCTGCTCCCACCTGTCCGCGTCTTTCTACTTCAGTACAGAGACTGACAATGTGTATATCATTTCTTCCTAATACATCTTCGCGATATTGATGGAATCCAAGCGTTAGCAAGTGAAACAAGTTCGGTAGTTGGAAGCAGGAGACTGCTTCCTGTATTTACTATATTCAGGATCCCTCTTAAAAAAAACCGGACTCCCAATTCTGTCTTTCTCAATTTGAGCCTGAACAGATTTTCTTAACAATTCCATGTTTTCCTTATAAATTATTACTCAGATACTAAATAACACATACAATTCACAACGCTTGACATTTTCCTTCCATTCATGCTATTCTATCCATAGCAACGGATACTAGGGGAGAACATGCCAAAAAATAAAACAATCTGATGAGGTAACCCGAGTCGGTTGTTCCAGCAACGCCACAATATTGTCCGCTAGATGACACACGGGGATATGTAACAGTTACGCTACAATTTGATATATTCTTCTTATTTTATAACTACAATTGGATTGGAGGATAACGATGCCATTGAAAACACTTGATGAACTGCTCGCTGTGGCAAGAGAAAATGTCGGACACATCTCACCAGATGAACTTACAGATGCTAGTGATTCAGTCATACTGTTAGATGTCCGAGATGAACCTGATTACGAAGAAGAACATTTACCAAATGCTGTGTCACTCCCCCGCGGCTACATTGAACTTGATATAGATGATGTCGCACCTGAAGAAGACACACACATCGTCACATACTGTGGTGGTGGAACACGTGCCACACTATCTGCATATACATTAAAGAACATGGGTTATCAGAATGTATCTGTCTTGACTGGTGGTTTCCGAGGATGGAAAGCAGTTGGTCTGGAAACCGATTCATCTTAACATTCAGAAACGTTTATCTAAAATAGCATATATGTAAGTCCCTTGTCAATTCTTCTATTGACAAGAACGGCTTTTAGTGAAATACAAAAGTACATACACGCTTTTGGTACGTTGGACCTAAACCGACAAACTGAACTTGCTGTAGCACAAACTTTTAGTTTGTGCTGTAGTGTACGCAAACTAAAAGTTTGCGCTACAATTGTATGCAAGCATTTATAGTTTTCACTATGAATGTCTGAAAAGTAATAATTATATTAACATATATCTAAATTAGAAGTCAATATTATTCAATACCTTCGCAACAATAGACATTCTGTTGGATTGTGCGTATTGTAGCACATTTATCCTGATTATGGCTGTAGCACATGCATCCTTGATTGTGCTTCTTTCAATATCCCTGACACCTGAATACTAATGACTTATGCTACAGTCGTGCATGTGCTGTTACATGGAGCGGTAAGAAGAAGGGACGTTTTAATGTAAGAACTTCTTGACGAATTCTAACTGTTAATGTTTCGACACCGACTTGTTCTGCTGTAGCGATTCCGTATTCTTCTATGAGGGGTAGGAGGCTTTGAAAAATCGTCTCCATATATCTGTATCCTGCCCAATTTTCTGCTGCACCGATAGGGGAGTGGAGATGTATTTGCGGTGCCGGTAGACCCGCTTGGATAAAGGTACGGTACAACCCTATCCCCATGTCAAGATATGCCCCAGAATGTTCAAAGACTTCTAAAATCCATTGGATGAGTTGATTAATGAGTGGCGTATCCGGATGGCATAACGCAGGATAAAGTGTGTACTCCGGTTCCTGAAATGCAACAATACCGTTGGGTTTCAGGTGTGAGATGAGTTTCCCGAAAGCCTTTTTCGGTTTTGCCATATACATGAGGACGAACCGTCCGACAAGCGCGTCAAATTTGTGGTGAAAAGTCAACTCTCGTGCATCAGCGGCAATAAATTCGATGTTACCTATTTTAGCGTCTGCTGATCTGTGCCGCGCAGTTTCAAGGATGTTTGGATTGATATCAACCCCGACAACTTGTCCTGATGTGCCGACAAGGTCCGCGAGCATGAATGCTACATCACCTGCACCACTGCCGATTTCCAAGACGCGCATTCCTTCTGAAATACCAGCTCGTTCACAAAGAAGGCGCGTTGATTCCCCATAAATTCTCGATTGTTCTATGAGACGTGTCGTTTCATGTGATGTACGTCCTAAGGTATAGATAGCATCTCTATGATGTTCGGATGTCCGTTCTGCATCGGTTTTGGCCATGATCGAATTCGTTTATGCCGGGAGGGTAACGTGTGCTGTGATATGTGGGGGTAACAAAACAGGTCGTTTTGCTGCAGTGACCTCTTCCCGGATACGACTTGCAAGCGTATCAACATCTAATTCATCTGCTGTTGTAATTTCGTAAGACTCAAGGAGGGGTAGCATACTGCGAAAACTGTTTTCAAGGTATGCATATCCGTGCCAATCTTCCGGACCTCCCATCGGTGCTTCAAAATGTAATGTAGGTTCTGGTAACCCCGCATCAATGAAGGTTTTATAGAGGTCCATCCCCATCTCTACATGTGCGCCTGATTGTTGAAAAACGCTACGTCCCCACTCAATTAGATTGTTCAGCAGCGGCGTATCTGGATGGACAGCTGCAGTATAAGGAGAAAATTCTACCTCTTGGAAACCTACGATGCCGCCGGGTTTTAGGTGTTTTACTAGGTGTTTGAGAGCGTCTGCCGGTTCCCCCATATACATGAGGACGAGTCTGCCGACGATTGCATCAAAGTCGTTTGGGAGTTCAAGCGTTCTTGTGTCTCCAGCGATGAATTCTATGTTGTTGAATTGTGCTTCTGCTGCGCGTGCTGTTGCGGTTTCAAGGATATCAGGGTTTACATCTACGCCGATAACTGTGCCTTCATCGCCGACAAATTCTGCAAGTGTAAGTGCAACATCTCCCGCGCCACTGCCGACGTCGAGGACCTTCATGCCTTTTGCAATTCCGCTTCTCAGGAAAAATCGGCGTGTTACATCGTCATAGAGTTGTGATTGTTTGATCAATCGTTCTGTTTCCGATTCACTACGTCCCATTGTATATTCTGCATCTCTGTTTTGTTTACTCATACTTATTCCTTTCTAATATTACGAAATATATATTAAGAGGTAAGAGGTGCGCTTTAAAAGCGCACCAACACATTGTCATAATTCAGGTATTGAATCTAGCTAAAAACTATAGCCGACTTTGGCATACCAGAACGCACCGTCAAACCCGAAAGGACTAAATTGACCATATTTATTGCCAATATCAGGTGGATTATAGTTATCACCTTTCATCGCTGGCGAGTCATCCGAATACGCAGGATTTTCATCTGGGTATTGATTTAGCACGTTGTTAGCCCCCACTGTGATAGCTATGCCACTATCAGCTGTATAGGTAAGTTCAAGATCAACTGTAACCTTTCCAATATAGGTTGCATTATCTTCAGAATCATACCAATTGCTGAAGTAATTGAGTCTGCCAAGTGCCCCGATTTTCTCATTGAGAGGTTGCAGAACTGTCAAACTTCCTCTGTGTTGTGGCAGGTTTTCTTCAAGTTCTTTAGTGCGATGGTCTACACCATCAACCCAACCTTTTAAGTTGAGAAGTCGGGTCTCTTCAGGGGTTCTGTCACCAGCATCTTTATCTTTGATAACTTGAATTCTCGCGTTGTCTGCTAAATCGTCTTCAGCTATACCATTTTGTGCCAACTCATCGATCCATTTTACGCGTTGATCGTTATTTGTGACAGTGGTTCTTGTATAGTTATACACACCACTTACAGTGCCTGTCAGGGTCGGGATTGGTGCTGTGATAACGATGTCAATTCCTTGTGTTGTGGTATCAAAATCGTTGGTAAAGAAGCGGAATTCTTGCAAATTTGCTGCGCTAGTTACGCCTTCTCTAATGAGATCCACTTTCTGCTGCTCAGTTAATCCGAAGTCTTGAGAGAGCGCGAGACGGTCTTTCATACGAATATCAAAGAAGTCTACAGTGAAGTCTACATCTACCAATTTAGCTGTGAAACCACCTGTGAAGTTATTTGACCTTTCCGGATCAAGAGCGTTATCTTCCTTCCCTGTTACGACTGCAACAGCCGGGTTAGTAGAAGGAATAGTTCCGTTGTTGACCAGATCGTTTTTAGCGAAATTGAATTCAGTTGTTACGTTAAAAGCGTTTTGCTGACCGGGTGTTGGAGCGCGGAATCCGCTGCTATAACTACCCCGAAATTTCATATTGTCAGTGATTCCGTAATTAGTTGCCACTTTGAAATTGACTGTACTGCCGAAATCCTCAAAGTCTTCACCGCGCACAGCAAGTGCAAGGAGCCAGTTATCAATCGGTCTGATTTCACTTTCAAGATAAGCGGCTACGTTATAGCGAGTCCAGACACCTGCAGCGATCGGACTGAAACCTGAGAATCCGTTTGATGCAGCACTGAACCCTTGACTTGCCAGAGGCCCAATTTGATAAGATTCTCTTTGTCCTTCAACAATTTCGAAACCTTCATTTCGATATTCAAGGCCGGCTGCAAGGAACACCATTTCATGTACTGGATGTGTCACGTCCAGATTAAGGTTATAGTCGGTTTGAATATAGTCGCCTGGGTCAAAATCGGTTGGTGTATCGGGTCCGAGGGAAGCGTTGACAGTGTTGAAGATGAAGAAATCAGCGTGGTTTCTACCAAAATATGCGCTGAGGTCCCAGGAGAGAGGTTCTCCTAGAGATTCTTCAAAAGCATTACCTTTTACACCGACTAAAACTGAACTATCTTCCATGAATGCACCGAAACGGGGTGTGAATCCGCCCGGAAACATTTCTTGGAACGTAAATAAATTCGGGTCATTTTTAACTGCGGTTAACATTTCTGGGTTAGGAACGTGTTTAACGATCGGAATATCATCATTTTTAGCATCAACACCTTCTTCTAAACCAGACAAGTTACCGACGAGTAGTGTTTTGCCCCCATCCGTGCTAAATACTGCGCTACGTGTATTTGGGTTCCTAAAATAGAACCCGCCTTCAACGCGTTTGCTTGCATAGTTTGCATGCCCGTAGAAATCAATTGTATCTGAGAGAGTGCTTCCGTAGTTCGCGAAAAACTTCAGATCATCTTCAACGATTGGTAGTCCCCAAATTTGTGCTGGGTTCCTGACACTTGTATTTCCAGCCATCTCCAATGCTTTTGCATCATTGCGTTGAACAGAACGGACTGTTGGGTCAGCTCCGCCGCGTTCAATACTCAGGTTAACCCATGTTTCTGGTGTTCCTAAACCGATGTTTCCAGCGATTGAGAACTGACGTCCGTCTCCGTAATGATAAATACCGGGTTTAAATTCAAGACTGCCCCCCTCGAAATCGTCTCTGAGTTGGAAGTTCATCACACCGGCGATTGCATCTGAACCGTATTGTGCTGATGCACCATCGCGCAGTACTTCAACCTGTCTCAGAGCGATGGCTGGTATAGGTGAAAGGTCAGGACCTTGTGCGCCATCAGATAACCCGTTTCCGAGCCAATGTATAACAGCAGCACGGTGCCGCCGTTTGTTATTAACTAATACGAGTGTGTGGTCAGGTGCTAATCCACGAAGGTTTGCAGGACGCACGACTGTGCCAGCATCACTGATCGGCTGCGTATTGACATTGTATGATGGCACTAAAGTTCTTAACAGATTTGGCAGGTCAGTACTACCCTGTTTCTGAAAGTCCTCATTTGATACGATATCAATAGGGACAGCCGATTCAAGCGCGGAACGCGGTGCTGCACGTGTACCTACAACAACCACTTCCTCAAGTTCAATAACATCTTCATCAGCTGCCATCTCGGTTTCCTCTGTTTCTTCATCCTGAGCTACTGTTACAGGTATAGTAACTAAACAGAATGCTAAAGCAAAGGATAACGCCAGCAGCGTTGTTTTTAAATAGACTGTGATCTTCATAAATATAGTCTCCTTAGGATTTTCGTAAAAACGCCTATTCCGTAAGACGATAAACATTGAAGTTATATGTTCTTCAATGAAAATATTAATTGTTAGACTTATAATCTACTTATTAAGTTTACACGAAATTCGCATAAATTACCACAATAAACCACCAAGTGCAACATGTGCATGTGGCATGCTGCATCGTTAGGTTAAGAGTATAACATGTTGTACTTGATTTCAAAAGAAAAATCTGCTATTCTACTATATTATTATGCTTTGGAATGACCGTTGCATGGAGGCGAAAGGTGAAACTTCAGTGAACCCCCTCCTGTGCAGTCTACTGAAGAACAAGAATAATGATAGTGCTATTGAAATGATATGAAAACACACAAAATTATACAGACTGTACTCTGTTTGTTTCTGTTTGCAGTTAACATAGTTGCCGCTGATATTCCGCTTGTTGTCTTTGGAGAATCTAAGACGACCCTTCAGATTGGAGCGCGTGCCTCAACACAGGAGCAGTTCGCTGCATCCGAGATACAGACATTTATTGAAGAGATTACAGGAGCAAAGATTGAACTTCACACGAACCAAGAACAGACGTCTACTTCTACTGTTATTGTATTAGGAACACCTGCCTCAAATCCGACTGTGCTTTCTGTTCTTTCAGATAGAGCAGTTGAACTGTCTAACACTATTGGTGATGAAGGATATCAGATATTTTCTTTTGATTTTGGTAGTGAAATTGTTATTGTCATCACCGCGCACACATCTCAGGGTGTTATCTACGGTGCTTATGCTTTGATTGAGGCGTGTATCACTGAAATTACAGGTCTTGAACCTGTACATCCTGATATAGCAGTTTCTCCAACCCCCTCGTTATCTATCCCTTTCCTGAACGAAACATCCCATCCGTTTTATCCTGTCCGTGCGGTATTAGAGATAGATGATCCTGACTGGCTTGCAAGGCATCGTATGAATATGAGCGCGGGGGAAGGTGTATGGACTGGAACCGGTATTGAGGACGGGTTCGGTACTGCGTTCAAATATGTTGACTCACCATCCTTTTCTGATTTACAAGACGAACCGCGTAGTCAAAGATTACAACGAATAGAGACCCTCCAAGAAAGGTTTACGGCACTCAATGATCGTGGTATTGATGCGTATCTGTTCATGTATTTGACAGGTGAACCGACTGAAGCGTTAATTGCATCGCGTCCTGAGATACTAGGTCCGGCGGTATTATATGGTGCTTCAAGGAACGAGGTATCTTATCGTCCGTTCTGTTGGAGTAAACCGGAATTCCATACGCTTGCGCGTGCGTTAACGCAGGAGATCGTCAGAACATATCCTGCACTTGCTGGGTTTCACCTGCGTTCTTGGGGACACGAAACGCGGGCATGCAATTGTCCTGAATGTGGCGACCGTACACCACAAGGTCAGGAAAAACTCTGGAATGTCTACTTCACGGTTATTAACGCAGCACTTGAGATACGTCCAGATTTTAAGTTCTACCTATCTGGGTATAATAGAAGTTGGCTCCATGACCCTCATGGTAACTACGCGCGACAATTACCGAAAGGCACTATCTTTTCACAGAAATGGGGAGCGGATGGTGAACCTGTTACGGATCCGAATATTCCAATATCACAGATGAATACCCTCGGGGCAATGGGACATCAATACATCGTGCTTTCACACGACATTGAGGAGGTAATGCCGTTCTGGATGCTTGAAAGTGATCTGTTCGTTCAAGGTGTACGCAAATATGCTAACAACTCTGAAGTTGTCGGACTCAGTGGATTTACTATTCAAGGCGCAACGCAGGGATTAGGTTACCTTGATCGTCTTGTAAGTGCCCAGATTAATTGGGATACACAACTTGACCACCTGCAGTTGATGCGAAATGAATTGCTTGCACGTTACGGGAGCACTGATGCAGCTGATTTGATCCTCAGCGGTTTACGTATTAATGGCTGGACATTAGCAAGTTATTTCTCCGATTATGCAAGTTCCACATCTATAGGTGGTAGTTATGGCAGCGGTTCTGCGGGTTTGGCAACACGATTTTGGAATCTGATTGGTCCTAAAGCAGTGGAGGATACTTTATCTATACCTGAATTAGAAATTGCACAGACTGCTATAAGACGGTTTACTAATCTTTTGGCACCACAGCAACGTGCTGCAAATGAGTTATTTCAAGCACAAACACTTGCGGAACCTTTTGACCTTGAAGCGGAACAGGATCTGAGTGATACTATGCACTTGATGCAATTATGGGTTTTACTGTTACAGAGTCGTGAAAAGTTGGTTGAAGCGATTTCACTCGGTTATCAAGTTAACACCGGTAGTGCTATAAATGCCAAACTTGCAAGTGCAACAGAGTTCTCAAAATCCATCCAACCCTTGATAAAGGAGATTGAGGAGTTCGTTCCGCTTTTCGGTTATTCACATCAGACAAACGAAGTTGAACTGATCAATATGTTACATGCCGAGGCACAATGGTTATCGAATTTTGACTATCGTTTACTACAGAAACATGACGAAAGTTTCTCGCCTGAAGGTACAGATTTTCGTATATTTGAAGTGCATAACTATCCCAATCCGATTAAACGTAAGACGACCTTTACGTATCGGTTGTCGCTTGATGCTGATGTTGTGAAGATTACGGTCTGGACATCAGCAGGTCGTCGTATCCGTGTATTGAATAATGTGTCTGGTAATGAGGGACATAACGAAGTGTCGTGGAACGCACAGGATGCTGCTGGGAATACGATCGGGAATGGTGTGTATTTTTACAAGATTCGTGCTGAACTAGGTGATGTGCACGTTGAGAGCATCCATAAATTGTCTGTGATTAGGTGAGAATTATCATTTTAATTAGGTTAGGACTTACGCATTTTGCTCATTATTAGAAGTTAGAGTGTTTGTAGTAGGGAAAACATTCATTGCCCGTTCTTCGCGATATTCACCCAATTCGTTGTTAATCAATTCGTTGTTAATTCAAGTTTTTTGCGTAAGTCCTGATATAATGGATTGTACTAGAAGCGAACAACTCATAACAAAACAATGGGGCGTACTGGATTTGAACCAGTGACTTCTACCGTGTGAAGGTAGTGCTCGTACCCCTGAGCTAACGCCCCAGGAAGGGATGATGGGCCCACTAGGACTCGAACCTAGGACCAGCCGGTTATGAGCCGGCGGCTCTGACCACTGAGCTATGGACCCTCAATACAATTATACACTAATTCTTACAAAAAATCAAGCATTAAAGAAGAAAATAGCACTCAAACCTGAAACGATACCAAGTGCTGCTATGCAAAAGAAAGAGTCGTAGAGATACCGATTTTGGACAAGGTATCACCTACGACTCTTTCAATGTCTGAAAAGACAATGTTCAACAAAGCAGAACGTTAGGAGACAGCGTCTCTGAGTTTCTTACCAGCCTTGAAGGCTGGAACCTTCTTTTTAGCTATCTTGATCTTTTCACCTGTCTGAGGATTACGACCTTCACGAGCAGCACGGGTTCTCACTTCAAAAGTGCCAAAACCAATTAACCCGATAGACTTGCCTTTTTCCAAAGCATCTTGAACGGTTGATGTAAACGCTTCAACTGCTGCACCAGCATCTTTTTTCGTAAGACCTGTCTTGTCAACGACGCTGCTGATGATGTCGTCTTTCATCAGTTTCTTTGCCATGATTTTCTACTTCCTTTTGGTATATAATGTAATTCAGTTTAGTAAAACTCATTCACATACTACATCAGTAAAGTTCTACTACAGAGATAAAACAGCAGATTTTGATCTGTTTAATAGACTAAACGATGTTTCGTTATATTTGGTTACCAATTTGCATAAAAAACACACTTTTAAGTCAATCTATATCTGAATTCATCAAATTATTCAAAGGAATAACCTAAATTCTGGTGAAACTGATCTTTTTATTGACAGCAATGTATAAGTAAAATATACTATAGATCGCTTCATATAGACTACACACGCTATCAATTCTTATCTCAAGTTTCAGTGGGTCGGGTAGAGACACGAAACCCAATAGGATAGCCACCACAGAAACATGTCGGTTTACGTGCATCTATCCGATCTACAAAACAAGTAGTTAAATCAGTGTCAAAACGTAAACTTATTACAACAATCATTATGCCTGCTGTCCTGATCTCTGTATTGGTGATAGTCATCATTATTAACAACCAGCAGGATACTTATGGTGAGTTGGTCTTGTCTCATCAAGAACTTGATTTTGGCACAGTTCCTGAATGGGAGGGAAAGGTCACTGGTGAAATTACTGCAAAGAACAGTGGAGAAAAACCGATAAATATCACCAGAATTCAAGTTGGATATGATTTTATTGATATTGAAGGTCCAACACTTATCCAACCAGAATCAGAAGAAGTGTTCAAGATACACTTAATCCCACTAGTATTTCTGCCTGACCAGATCGCTGTAACTGCAATGTTTTTTACTGATAGTCCTCAGACACCACAAATCTATTTTACAATAAAAGCAATCGTACAACGTTTTGCTACGTTGAGCGCATCAATATGTGATTTTGGGAATATTGAACTTGCAACACGTTTTGAGAAAAAGGTTAGAATGTGTGTGAACGCACCAATGGATCAGAGTGAAATTCGTTTGATACCTTCTGAGAATGCCATGTTATCCTGGGTGATGGAACCTGATGTGATACCCAACTGTTATATCTTGAAGATAAATCTAAATATACCATTCAAGGAAAGTGAGGATGAGGTTGAGTCGATTCAATTGAGTCATACAACACCGTTTTCCGCCTTACTCACAGTTGCATTTCCGAATGGACAGACTTTGACCTTGCCGGTAATTGCACGAGTCATTCCACTTGTATTGGCAAAACCTGAATCGCTTTCCCTTGGCATAGTATCTAAAGATAAGACACCTTCATTAGAGTTTACCTTGTCTTCCAAAAAGCCTTTTACGATACTGAACATTAACGCCCCAACATACATGCAGATTGTCGTCACATCCACTTCGGATGAATCAGAAGAATCGCAAAGACCTTACAAAAGTGTGTTCAGTGTCACCTTAGATTTATCTGACTCACCTCCACTGCTACGAGAAGCGATCATTGTTACAACTACTGCAGCATCAGCACCTATACGAATTCCTGTCTACGGGTACATTAAAAAAGACCCACCATAGGTTACAATTTAGTGAGTTCTATTACCGTTTCTCAATCAGTCTGCCGACAAAGAAAACAGTAACACCGAGTGCTAAGAACCCCATCTCAACACCCATTGCCTTAGTTTCACTATAGTCATAAGGATTAACGATGCCTAAAAAGAGTGCAGCACCTAAACATACTATCCCCATCAGTTCCAAGGTTTTTCCGATATAATACACAGATTTCTCATTGTTGTAGGGCAATTCTAAACTGCATGATGGAATTGCCCTGATACTTATTTGTATAGTCGCTTTATCTGTCCCCAACGTATAAGTTTTTGTTGTTCGTTTGGGTTAACATTTGCAGAAAAGACGATATCAGGAAGCATCTCCTCCTGTTCAATATAACCTGCAGGTCCCCAAGCGATTTTATTCTGTAAGTGTCCGTTGTCAACATCATGATATGTAATGCTAAAACCGATAGCGTTATCCTTTTCAGCGATGTCTCCCAATCGGAAACTTATTTCACACGATTGTCCATCTCTTCCCCAAGCGATTGATGTTAGCGGATCCTTCCACGGACCAACATCCGCTCCAACTGGTATTGCATAACTTTTTACATCTGCCTTGCGTTGGAAATGATACTCGTCTATACGGAGAACAAGTTGATCTTCCCTGAACGATTTAGAATGATATTTTGAAAAGTGATCGTCTTGTATCTTTATTGCAACGTAAAGGAATCCGCCACGCCAAACTGCTTTAAAAGATCCCGTGAAATCGTCTGATTCATACCATTGACTCTCACTTACGATCTCCTGATTGAGTTTAACTGGTATTGCTTCTTCCCACACTGGATCATCAAGGTAACCATCAACAATAGGGGCAACCATTACGAGTTCAGCATTATATTGGAAATTTTGCAACTTCTCATCAGTGAGGTGTCCTATGGCAATAGATGCACCTATCAGAAACAATAGACCAACTAAGAGAATCTGTATTTTCATCTATTTTACCTCCTACGGGCAGGAATTAAAATTAGTGTACCATAGTAAAATTACCTTTGTCAACTAAATCTGATTACAAAGTTTAATTTGGAAGAATGGAAGGTTGGAATTCACACCCCTTCCTACTGCTCTCTAAGGATTCCACAAGGTTGCTTCAATAAATCTCTCACCATCAGGTTCTTCATTGAAATAGTATACAGTTACCACAGTTCCATCTGATCTTTGAATAGTCCTTGGGTACCCTATATCGTGATCGCCACCGTTGTCTCGTAATACAATCTCATCAGACCATGTTTCTCCGGCATCGTTACTGAGCTTTGCACAGATACGGTACGGTACATCCCTGAATCCGTAAGTAAGACAGATTCTACCATCCATGAGTTGTGTTAACGTAGGTGGATTTCCGCCTCGCCCTGTATTTTCTACCGCACAATTCATAAACTGCCAAGTTTTCCCGTTGTCATTAGATTTGTAGAGATCAATCCAATTTTTGAGTTTTTCCCAATCTTTTTCGTTCTTCTTGTTCATGCCGCGACACCTCACTGCGACTAATACATTATTTTCAGAGAGTCTTACACTTGCTGGCATTATTGCAAACCCATCAGGTTCAGGACCAATCTG
The DNA here is from genome assembly GCA_965208245.1 of Candidatus Poribacteria bacterium. Taxonomy (GTDB): domain Bacteria; phylum Poribacteria; class WGA-4E; order WGA-4E; family WGA-3G; genus MSPOR6. The sequence goes on along the minus strand of OZ242325.1, from coordinate 1,346,031 downwards.
AGAATACAAGGAGAAGGATTTTGCACCATCCTCTGTCCGTGCACAGAATATCAGACCCTCATGACCGTTTGCTTTTGAGGCAGTAAGAAACAGTAAGCATTCTTCAGAATTCGAGACGAGATAGTCTGTTCGCGCAGCAATACCTGTATAACCAAACATCGGTAGTTCATACGGACCATTCCAACTGTTGCAGCGATCTGTTGATGTATAAAACCATGAATGTGCACCTGCACTAAGACCAGTTCTACTGCACATTATAGCGAAATCAGGATGTTCAAGATTCACATGCTGCGGTGCTTTGAAAGCGGTTTCACCTTGTAATCTGTGTTTTCCAGCTACATGTTCATCTGCAGATAAAGTACCTAACCCCGGTAGTTCACAAGGTGTTTCCGTGACTTCCCATCTCTCACCACCATCTAAACTCCTTGCCTGCATGGCAGTAAAAGGTCTATCTCGATCTCTCCGATGAAATCCGGCATCTGATTTGTGGTAACCTACAGTAAAACCCACAACTATTTCGTTTTCCCAAGACCATATACCGTAGTTTGCGGGCCACCCTGCAAAACGTAACGGTTCACGATAGATCGTTCTGTGTCGCATCGCGTCTCCTCCGAAAATGGATAATGTATTATTGCTCAATACCTGCGCCAAAAATAGTTAAATAAATTGATCAGATGTCCTAAATCTAAACAAATTTTATATGATTATGAAAGGAAATTCACCCTTGCAAGAAATTATAGCACTTTTTACAGTTTTTCAACACATTTATCTACTTTGAAAAATTAGATGATTTTTTACATAGGACTTACGCATTTTGCTCGTTATCAGAAGTTCGAGCGTTTAATGTGAATGCCAAACGCGCATTCACCAAGGGAAACCATTTATTGCCCGTTCTTTGCCAAATATAGTAAAGTGACAAATGAATGAGACATTTCACCCTATACACAGATGATGAAGCATCTCCAGCGTAGGGGCGAGGTCACCTCGCCCGTTGTGAAATGTCTCACCTCGCCCGTTGTGAAATGTCTCACCTCGCCCGTTGTGAAATGTCTCACCTCGCCCGTTGTGAAATGTCTCATTAATGCTAATGTTCACTATAAGTTCAATTTGTTGTGAAATCCAATCTTTTGCGTAAGTTCTGTTACAAAAAGATGTCCTTTTTGCAACCGTTGAGATGAAACAATCGCAATTCGGTATAGTTGAGGGTATTATGCTTGTCCAGCATAACGTTATAAAATAAGTAGGAAGTTATGCAAAACGTAAAATATACTTTCTGATACATGGGGTTTTGTTGATGAATAACAGAGATATGAAAACCGCAATCCAAGAAGTAAACACTTCAGGTACTTGTTTCTCGAACCAAGTATTATCGCCTTTGAGCTGTCAAGACACCGATGCTTTAGTACGGTGATGTAGACAGCACCACATGTGCGGGGTATCACTGACTGCCCAACGAAAGTAACGAGAGTAATATCACATCGATGACTTCTATGTAAGGCTGAGCAAGGCGAGGTTGACAGAAGTAAAAAGTCCCTAATCAAAGCGAGCGGATTTGATATGCCAACGCATATCTTTAAGGCGAGATACCAAAGGCTGCATGCAGCACCCTCAAAAGGAGCGAGTATACACTTTCAAAACGAATCCCCAAGAGGAGTAAGTTACCTCTTGTTGTGTCGGGGTGTCTGGTAGAAAGGACAAAATTGAGTTGTTTCAAGTGCAAACAACGCCCCTTCACAAAAAAGAATCTTGCCATCTAAAGCAGGGAAATCTGTGATAGATGAAAAAATGGGCAGGGCGTTGTCCATTGATGGAGAGCATGTGAGGCTTGCTTATGCAAGCAATGCTTGATGATAGCAGAATCACCACTAAAGTAACAAAAGAATCACCGTTGCTTTAGCACGGGGAGTACGTCAAAAGCGTGTAGGACTTGGCAGACATGACTTAACCATAGTTAACTATATGTTATTATCCCCTCTATTTCACATTCGTTAATAATTTACTTCACAAAGTGCTTGTTTTGACATTTTGGGCAACTTTTCATGAAATCCTCCGAGTAAAGTGAGTTGTTATTACGGAGGATACAGAGTAACAACACATAAGTCTATAAAAAATTCGTTGAAATCATCATTTTTACTGACACCCTTTTTTAAATCTGTTATAGTTTAAGATATTGGTTGCGATGCATCACAGTTTAGAGGGACTGTGGACTTTTGCATCATTTGGTTAATACCCTCCATAATTGAGAAGGAGTAAAATCTCATGAGAAACAAAGTCTACTGGGGACTCGGTGTCCTCCTTGTTTTATTGGTAGGTGCTTTTGTGCTTGTGATGGTCAACCAGTATGCACAAATAAAGCAGCTGGAAGCCGAAGCAAAGAAAGCAGAAGCTAAGGCAAATCAGATGAAAGATACCCCGCCGGTCGCAAGAGACGGTTTCAAGATGGTGCCGCATGGTGACCACTGGCATGAAGTGCCGATTGACGCACCAGATGTGTGGCAAGGTGAACCACATGAACCTAAATCACAGGACCCGTTACCCGATATGTCAAAGTATAAAATAGATTTTCCTGAAGACATCCCCGAAGATTTTCCTACAGAGGAAGAATTGCGAGAGATGGACCTCGATCTACTAATCCATTTGTTAGAACTGTACACAAAGGAATCTGATAAATTGAAAGAAACAGATCGTGAAGCAGGGATTAGGTTGTATAACGCAACGTATCCCGTAGTGCGTAAAATAATGGGTGAAAAATTGGAGGAATCAAAGGCAAAAATGGATGAATTGATGAGAGAACATAGGAAAGAATTCCCTGTCCCTCGCTATATTCCAGCAACGGAAGATTCCTCAGCAGTGTATATTGACGTAATACCACCTGAAGAGTTATCAACTGAAGGAGGAAAACAATGAGAGGACAGCATTATCTTTTTATCTATATCCTTCTTCTGTTATTTGTTATGTTCAATAGTGGTGTTTATGCCGGTGATGGGACACTCGTTTTTGAAAACGAACCCACTTTTGCTCAGCTGGATGATCCTGAATATGAAAATGGTATGTATACGACTCCATCTGTGCACACTACAGAGACACTCATTCAATGGGCTAACCAATGCGATTTGAACGTTTTTAAGCTCTATGTTGAAAGTAAATTTTTAGTAATGAAGCGGCGAGCAGCCCATACAGCGGCATACGGTGGTTTAACTTGGAGAAAGTAAGACTAATAAAGTGATTTCGACATCTACAAATGCTCTGACAGCAAACTATCCGTTACTCTTATCCGATTTCGTTCAAGAACTGATAGCTTTACATGGCAAGATTGATAGAGAGCAACAGTACGCATTAGTATGTAAGGAAATCAATGCACATATACCGAAAATGAATGCGGCAACTGAGCAGTGGAAAGAAATGCGTGACATGGCAGTTTTGGTGTATGATCGCTGGTCAGGTGCGGGTATAATGCCTTACCTGCACGAGTATAAACCAGAAGACTACCCGCCGCCATCCACTGAAAATCCAACTTGGGAATGTAAAGGGAATGGGATCATTTCAAAACAGTGTGATGATACATTTGATAATCCGTATGCAGCCCGAGACACGCACGGCATTAAGTGTGGTGGTGAGAAAGACCCGAATCCGAGTGTAGGGGGTTGTGGTCGTTATTATTATACATGCCAAGATAATTATGACGCGAAGAGGGTAGAACATGGGGTCAAGTATTGTGATAGTTATATTTCGTGGTGGCCTCCTGGTCTTTCATTACCGAAGCGTGTAGGTATCTGTGGTGCTCCTTATCGTGATTGTCAATTTTCTACGAGTCGTAGAGGTGTTCATAGTTATCATCCTGTAAAAAGCACTATGAATGGAAAGACGTATATAAGCGGTTATGCAGCTAAAGATACCGGCTTTCCTGACTATGGTAAGTCGTATCATAGTGGTAGCACAACGCCTCCATCAGCGAAGGCTGGCAAACCGCTTGTTCATGGTGCTAATGGTGTAGGCGTTGATGCTGTGATACCGGATGCAACACCGAATTGTGATACTTGCTTAGATGGCAGTCCACACTGTCCGAATGCAAGTTCACATCCAAGTGGCAGCCAGCCATCCGCTTCCTTATCTCCATCTAATGCTTCTAATACTGCGGATGCGGATGATCCCCATACTGTCCAGTTATCGATACTTTCTAAAGCTGCGTCCATTGCATTTTATGTGATTACGCCCAATGATGCTATCAACGATGTCAGCACGTATTTAGGGACGGCATCGGGTGATGGCACGTCTACGGCTGCGACTACGACTTACACCTTTCCTTCGGGTGTCACGGGAGATTATACGTTCTATGCCACGGTTTCCTATAATGATGGGACATACGAGTCGCCGCACCCAAGTTACACCGTAACTGTTGCGCTGCCTGTATCTTCACCGGGTTTATCTACCGTGAATGCTTCTACCATTACCATAAATGGTGAAATAATGATGGATACTGCACCGGGTGATACAGTCACGGTGAATTTAGCTATGCCAGATGATAAAGGGTATGCGGTGATTTATTGGTACTTAGCGGCTCCTGGTGTTTCAGGTCCTGGTAGCGAGTTAGGGTCCACGCCGATTTCATCGGGGAGTGGCATTGAAACGGAGGTGTCGTATACTTTTTCAATGCCATCATCACCACCGGGTGTATATACGTTCACTGCATATATTTATCCACATTCCAGTGCGTCGGATCAGTCGGTCTATGAATATACTCTCAAAATATATTGTTCTTGATCTGTGATTTCTGACTTATTGTAGGCAGGTATCCTTTATTGGTTGCCTGCCTTTTTGTTTCCCACCTATTTATTTTCCACTAATCTCTCTCGCATTTTCATGCCTTTAGAAGGGTGTGCAAAGTAATTGTCACCATAGGCATAAATTTGGCAATGTTCCCAGGTCGGTAGGTGCGATTTCCGTATCGCACCGGATCCTAAACAAAAAACCCGGACGAAACAAATTATGGTAAATCCGCTTCATCAAAGGTTTCCGTTTAAGTTCCGGTGCGATACGGAAATCGTACCTACCGACCTGGGGGTATTACGAGTTTCGTATTTCCTTAAATTGACGATTAGGGTGACAAAATATTTACACACCCTTTAGAATTGCAATTTCATTTTATATCTGTTATAGTATAAACAATACCTTCGGTGCGATACGGAAATCGCACCTACCGACCTGGCTCACGTTAATCTGGTATCAGTTAATTGTATTGGTTTTTTGCCAGAAAAGCAAACAATATCTATAATGATAGGAGTTGGTTACATGAAAGCTTCGGAGCTTGCCGTAAAGTGTTTAGAAAATGAAGATGTTGCGTATATCTTCGGTATACCCGGTGAGGAAAACATGGATATGATGGATGCATTAAATGTCTTTGTTGTGTAACCTAAGTATGTGTTAAATAATGATATGAAAAACCGAAAATTAAATTTGGAGGCGCAAGATGAGACGAGGTAAGAAGTTTAAACACTGTCTATACATCCGATTTTTTTTTTGTTGGTATTATCCTTGCTGCATTGGCGTTTAGCAGTATCGGTATAAAATTAGCGCGTCCCGATACGCCGGAACCTGTGCAGTGTGAACCCTTTAGGACAGGGATTTGCGAACCCTCACGAAATAAAAAATTGTCAACCGTTCTATTATCCAATTCTACCTGAATGCAATCCTGACAGGATGTCCAAAGATTATGTCCGGGAATGCCACAAAGGTGAACCGCCTTGCCCGCTGGATGCAGCGAAATAGCGAGGATAACTCTCTATAAAGGAGTAAAATCTCATGAGAAACAAAATCTACTGGGGACTCGGTGTCCTCATCATCCTACTCATCGGTGTTTTTGTGCTTGTGATGGTCAACCAGTATGCACAAATAAAGCAGCTGGAAGCCGAAGCAAAGAAAGCAGAAGCTAAGGCAAATCAGATGAAAGATACCCCGCCGGTCGCAAGAGACGGCTTCAAGATGGTGCCGCATGGTGACCACTGGCATGAAGTGCCGATTGACGCACCAGATACGTGGCAAGATGAACCGCATGAACCTAAATCACAGGACCCGTTACCTGATATGTCAAAGTATAAAATAGATTTACCCGATGAAATCCCCGATGATATTCCGACAGAGGCAGAATTACGAGAGATGGACCTCGGTCTACTAATCCATTTGGCAAAACTGTACACAAAGGAAGCTAATAAATTGAAAGAAACGGATTTTGAAGCAGGGATTAGGTTCTATAATGCAACGTATCCCATAATTACTAAAATACAGGATGAAAAACTGGAGGAATCAAAGGCAAAAATGGATGAATTGATGAGAGAACATAGGAAAGAATTCCCTGTCCCTCGCTATATTCCAGCAACGGAAGATTCCTCAGCAGTGTATATTGACGTAATACCACCTGAAGAGTTATCAACTGAAGGAGGAAAACAATGAGAGGACAGCATTATCTTTTTATCTATATCCTTCTTCTGTTATTTGTTATGTTCAATAGTGGTGTTTATGCTGATGATGGGACACTCGTTTTTCAAAACGAACCCACTTTTGCTCAGCTGGATGATCCTGAATATAAAAATGGTATGTATACGACTCCATCTGTGCACACTACAGAGACACTCATTCAATGGGCTAACAGTTGTCGTGACAACGTTTTTGAGCTTTTTGTGGAATCTGAGTTTTACAAACTGAAGCGGACAGCAGCCCATACAGCGGCATACGGTGGTTTGACTTGGAAAAGTAAGACTAATAAATTGATTTCGACATCTACAAATGTTCTGACAGCAAACTATCCGACACTCTTCTCCGATTTCGTTCAAGTACTGATAACTTTACATGGCAAGATTGATAGAGAGCAGCAGTATGCATTAGTATGTAAGGAAGTCAATGCACATGTAACGAAAATGAATGCGGCAACTGAGCAGTGGTCAACTATGCATAGCAAGGCGACTATAGTGTTAGCAAGATACACAGAACAGAATACCTCAACTTCCTCAATAATCGTGGCAAACGCTAAATGTCAATTTTAATAAGACGAAAAAGCGTTTTGATTGGACTGCATCGCAAGATCAGCGTGCTGCGTTATATGCTATCAATCATCTTGGGCAAGGTATTGCGAATTGGATTAGCAAGCGTGCGAAGTTTCCGAAGTTCAAAAAGCGTGGGATCAGAGACGCTTACACAACAGATGAGCAAACCGTGAGAGTTGAAGGCAAGAAAATCAAACTGCCTAAAATCGGTTGGATAAAAATGCGTCAAGCGTTGCGTTTTGTTGGTAAGATTATCAAGGTGACAATCTCAAGGACGGCACATCGTTGGTTCGTATCTATTACTGTAGACACAGAGGACACCGAAGTTGTTGACACATCAACACACCCTGTTATCGGTATAGATGTCGGTATCAATACACTTGCGACCTTGAGTGACGGCACACAATACGATAATCCGAGACCTCTAAAACGCTATGAAAGGAAACTCAAACGCGCACAACGCAAGTTGAGTCGCAAAGTGCCAAAGTCTAAGAACTGGTATAAGCAGAAAGCAAAGATAGCGCGATTGCACTATAGGATAGCATGTCTTAGAGAAGATGCACACCACAAAGCAACAACTGATATTGTCAACCGTGCAAGTGCTATTGGCATTGAGTAAGGTATTGACATATCCAACGCTGACACATAAAACAATGTTTCAATCTGGAGCAGATAGAAAAAAAGCGGGTTATACTCAGAGAAAAAGACAAGACAACAGCATTGACCCTCTCTCCCCTATTTCTGCGATACTCAACACACAAAGCATGCACACAATGCCCCGTGTCACTTTCTTTACACCCACCCCGACACATAAACACCACACAAAAGAGACACAACAGCGTGATAGCACAGACATAGCGTATTACCCAAATGACAGGAATCTATAGAGCAACAACTCACAACAAACGATGATCGTGGCAATGCCGATTGTATGGAAATACCCCTCAACACCTTTGATCTTATTCAAACTACCTAACACAACACACATCAGAACGATGGAGATCAACAGGTGTACCAGCCAAAAGTCATACACTCGCGCGTCGTAGACATCTGGAAAATCAACACCCAATAGGTAGACCAAAAACACTCTGAGTATCAGAACAGATAGGATTGGGCGGTATTCAACTGTGTCAAGTGTGCGGTTGAATACATTGATGTACAGGTTAGAAGTAGGATTGATATACATAGTATCGTGGGTAATATATACTTTGTCATCTTTATCTCCTTTGATTTACCTTCTGATTGATTGACTGTCTTTGAGATATTTATAGAGCTCGCTATCGGTTGACAGAATCAGTTTTGTACTTGCATTATTGGTCTTGCGGTATGTTTCCAGGGTTTGGAGAAAAGCGAAGAACTCAGGGTCTTTTCCGTGTGCTTCAGCGTAAATCTGAATAGCTTGTGCATCAGCAGCACCTCTAATCTGTTCAGCTTCTTTATATGCCTCTGATTGAATCCGTTCTAACTCCTTCTGTTTCTGTCCCATAATATCTGCAGCTTCACCCTCACCTTCGGATTTATACTTTTCAGATATGCGTTGTCTTTCAGAGATCATACGGGTAAAGACTTTCTCCCGTACCTCTTCTACATAGTTTATCCGTTTAATTTGAACATCCACGAGTTCAATGCCAAATCTGGGTAGAGCTTTCTGTGCTTTAGCAAGTATCTCTTGCGTTATTTTTTCTCTACCCATGCTAATTTCTTCTAACTTTTCTGTGGATTGTCCTGCCTCTTCTTCAAGGGTTTCCGGTTTTCGTTCTAAGACCATGTTAGAGTTTCGGACAGCTTCAATTAACAACTGTGCCGTTACTAGATCACGCGCAGCGGAATCGATAATATCGTCAAGTCGAGATTGTGCAAGCACTTCTGTACCGAGTGCTTGATAGAACTTGAGTGCATCTACAATCCGCCAACGTGCTGTGGTATCAAGCCATATAAATCGTTTATCTTTTGTTGGGATCTGATTTGGTGAACCGTCCCATTCAAGGATACGTTTCTCAAAACTGTGCACTTGTTGAATAAAAGGGGTTTTGATTTTTAGTCCCGCATCAACTATGGGTTCTCCAACGGGGCGTCCAAACTCAGTAATAACGACCTGTTCCCCCTCTTCAACAATATAAAACATACCCCAAGACAACACTACGATCAAGAGGATAACGACAATTATGGGTATCAGTATATTTAACTTCATCCTATTTCTCCTTATTTATTCCTTCAACTGCAAAATCGGTATGGGTGTGTTGGTGTTAGAGTCAATTACATAGATCTCTTTGATCTTCGGTAATATCTCTTGCATAGTTTCAAGATAGAGTCTTTGCCGTGTTACCTCTTTTGCCTTTTGATATTCTGCACGAATTGAATTAAACTTATCAGCATCCCCCTGTGCTTCATTGACACGTTTTAGTGCGTATCCTTGTGCTTCAGAGATTTGCTGAGATGCTAACCCTTTAGATTTTGGAATGGATTGGTTGTAATCGCGCCATGCTTCGTTGATGAGTCTATCTTTTTCCTGCTTTGCTTCGTTCACTGCATTGTAGGAAGGCTTCACCTTATCTGGCGGATTTACATCCTGCAGCGTGACCGTTGCAATATCCAAACCTGTTTCATATAAGTCAAGCAGTGTCTGTAGATGTTGTTCTACCTCAGTGGCAATTTCAATCCTGCCAACTGTGAGAACCTCCGTTACAGTTCGGTCTCCGATAACACGACTCATGACTGCTTCCGATAGATCTCGTAAAGCAAACCTCGGATTTCTAACTGAGAACAGGTACTGTTCTGGGTCTTTGATTTTGTACTGAACGACCCATTCAACATCAGCGATGCTCAGGTCTGCTGTGAGTAACAGAGATTCAGTGCTAAAGTCTCGGGGATCATATTCAGTTCGTATTCCAGCTTTCAATGTTCGAAACCCGAATTCCTCTTTAAAGACTTTTCTAACCTGAACTTTAATTGCTTTTTCAATGCCAAAAGGCAATTTAAAGTGAAGTCCAGGTTCAGTTTTTCGGACAGATTTTCCGAACAGTAAGACAACAGCGATTTCGTCTGCTTCCACCGTATAGAAACTTGTTGATAGACTGATCAAAACAGCAATGCCAAGTACAATTATGAGAATGCGTTTCGGTGTAATAAGTCTTAAAAAATCTGTTAAATCCACATTTTTCTCCTTTCATTTTCTATGCAATTTAAATTCTATGCAATTTATATCTCATATTTCACTAATTTTCGGGCTGCATCTACAATCTGTTCCGTATCAGGAATAACGAAGTTTTCCATCACAGGTGCAAATGGAATAGGGACGGGTGCAGCAACCACGCGTTCAATAGGTGCATCAAGGTAATCAAACACTTCTCGGACAACAAGTGCAGCGATTTCATCACCGAAACCTGCTCTACCGACTGCCTCATGTGCAATCAGTAATCGGTTCGTTTTCTTGACAGACTCAAAGTCGGCAACGGGACGCATGCCTGTAACTGCTGCCCCCAATGCGGTACCGATTATCACAGATTCAGAGATAGGTGTATTTCAGAATACGTTCTTTTCCAAATTGCTTATATAGACCGTCCGTAACCTTGTTCTGTCCCCTCTAATTTGGCGTACGTTGCAAGTTGTTTTTTACCTGAAGCACAACATGATTTACCTTCCCATAGGGGTGAGGAAGTCCAAATAGTGTTTGTCTGGATATACGTAACCTTGCGTTCCAAAACGTCTCATTCTACCTCCTTACACATATTGCAAAAACCAAATCGGTGTATTCTTGTTATGCTGAAGTAGTGATCAGTCCATCGACTTTCATCCACTCGATTGTCTTTTCAAAAGCGTGCACGGTTTCTTCAATATCCGCTTCGGTATGTGCTGCAGTTGTCATACCCCCATTTGTAGCAAGGTCAACACCGTTGAGCAACAGACCACATCGGAGATGCGTCAGCAAATGTTCATCGTTGCCACCTTTCAGTTTTTTGTAGTCCCAGTTATACGGGTTAAAGTCTTCTGCTTTTATAACCTTTTCACCGTGTCCTATGAGGAGTCTGATACCTGAAAATTCTCCGTAAATTGCCCAATCTAATCCATATTTATCAATAACTTTGTTAAGGGATTCTCGGAGTATCTGTGCTATACGGTTTGCCTGCATATTCGGTTTTCCTATTTTGACGATTTTGAGCATTGCTATTCCTGCTGAAGCGGATAGCGGATTTGCATTGAAAGTACCGGGATGGTGCATTTTCATACCCTCTTCCTCTGCTTCCATTGAAATTAGTTTCAATATCTCTTTTCTGCCAGCGAGTGCCCCACCTGGAAGTCCTCCCGCAACAATTTTTGCAAGTGTTGTTAAATCTGGCGTGACGTTGTAGTGTGCTTGTGCACCACCGGGGGCAACCCGAAACCCCGTAATGACTTCGTCAAATATGAGGAGAACACCATGCTGTTCAGTTAGGTCACGCAGTTGCCGTAAAAACACACCATCTGTTGGAACAGTTCCGAAGGATGCACCTGTCGGTTCAAGGATAACACATGCAATATCTTTATCAGTTTTTAGGTGTTTTTCCACAGCGTCAATATCATTAGGAGGACAGAGAAGCGTATTATCACGTGCCTCTTTCGGAATACCCGGTATAGACATATCAAATGGTGGATACGCGCCAAATATTAGACTGTCATGCCAGCCGTGGAAGTGCCCCGCGAACTTTAGTACCTTATTTTTTTCTGTGTAAGTGCGTGCTAGACGAATCGACATTAACGTTGCTTCTGTCCCTGAACTGACGAACCTGACGCGTTCTGCACAAGGAACAAGCCTTGTAATCAGGTTACCCCATTCTAATTCCAACGGATGGCAAGCACCGTAGTGTGTTCCACAACGCATCTGTGTTGTTACTGCTTCAACAATTTCAGGAGGGTTATGTCCTAATAACAGCGCACCGTGTCCTGCCCAATAATCGATGAACCTTTTATCTTCAAGTCCCCATTTGTAAGCACCATCAGCATGTGTGATGTAGATGGGGAATGGTGACATAAAGCGTCCATCGTGCGTCACACCATCGGGGAATAACTGATTTGCCTTCTGTGACAACTCGTTGTCTTTTGCGAAGACTTTATGATACCGATCCAGAATTGTAGGCATTTTTCCCTTAGGTCTGTGTATAAGTTCGTAATATGTGGTTGATGACAGTAAGTATATAATACATTAATAGACGGTTTCTGTCAATCAAAATGATTGAGTTCCTTACCAACCTACAAAGCAGGGTTCTTCAGTTTTAAGAATTGTCAAGTTTTGGTATTAACTAATAGTTTAGATTTAGGAGTGTATATTCCATTTTTTAGCGACATTCGGTTTTTCTTTCCAATTTAAACAAGGACTGCCGAATTTTGCCCATTGCAGATATTTTTTGACATAGACAAGTCTCGGACAGGCGAAATCCCTTCTCAAAGTTGGTTATTTGCATCCGAAAAGTGTTTTCAGTCTTGAAACACTTGTGCTAAGCCGGGCCAGTCCAGATAGGCATTCAGACTTGTGCTTGCTCTGATACACCTTGTTTCAAGTCTACCGTGTGATTTCTCAACTGTCTCGTGGACGTAAATAGGTTCCTTCAAAATCGGATGTCGTGTGTCCTCTGAAATCTCGTGTCGGGGATATCTTGTAAAAAGTTTCTCAATCGCTTCAAAGGGTGCTGAGCGGTTCTTCTTGACATTCTTCTTGACAGGCAGCAAATAGTCTCCACCCCGCTTTATGACTTCACTACAAAACTTTCTCTGTGTCAAAAGTGCGTCCGTTGTGATGACTTTACCTTTGACATCAAAGTCATCACAACGGACGCTGTTGAGACCGGTATTTCGTGGTTTTTGTCGCTATTTTAATATAAATTAAAATTTAAACCTTTTAGATAAAGGTTTAAGGTGAAGTATAGCAGATATAGCGAAATAAATCACGCTATATCTGCTTATTTTTAAATATTAACGATTGTGATAGAAAATGGGCAAAATACCTAAAACTGAAAAACCCTGAAGAACCCTAAAAAACACTTGACATATCTTCATAAAAGCAGGTATAATACTGATATGTCGGCGTATGATAAGATTTTTAAACATATTGCGGGGGAGTTCCCCCGAGACATAGCAGTGTTAGCACTGAAGACATCGGAGGTGGAAGTCACTGATCGGTTGAACACAGAACATATCACGATTAAGACACATCAGAGCGATATGATATATCAAGTCCGTTTGCCGGATGAGGAGGCGATATTACATATAGAAGCACAAACCGACGACAGCACGTATAAACCGATGCATTTACGGATGCTTGCTTATTCAAGTGTTCTTTATTTGGAATATGAAAAGAACGTCTATTCAACGGTGCTATATTTTCGTCCACCTGCAGGTCGAAACGATCTTGGTTTCTATGCGTATGGAAACGAAGATCGGGGCGGTGGCGTATTCCGTTATAACGTTATACGTATCTATGAGTTAGAGGGTGCAGCGTTCTTGGATCCTGCTGTTTTAGGGGTGTTACCTTTCACGGCTCTGATGGATCCGCCATCGGACATGACACGTAACGCTTGGACTGAGAAGTGTATTGAGACGATCCGGACAGTTGATGTTGATGTCAAGATGCGGGGGACGCTTCTGTTTGCGCTCTCGCTTTTCGGGAGTTTTGTCCAATCCACCGAACTATTTAAGGACGCTTCATTGGAGGCAATTATGCAACAATCACCTTTTTACGATCATGTGATACAGCGAGGTATTGAACAAGGTATTGAACGAGGTATTGAACAAGGCGATGAACAAGGATATAGACGAGGTATTGAACAAGGTATTGAACAAGGTATTGAACAAGGTGAACGTAATAATACTGTTGAGAGTATTTTAGAGTTGCTCTCTATCCGTTTCACAATTGACACGACAGAAGCAATAAAGTCTGATATTGAGAGTATTGACAGTTTAGAACGTCTTAAGCAGTTGCGTCGTGCTGCGGCCGAGGTGCGAGATTTTGCTGCTTTCATGCACATACTTCAGAATGGTGCCGAACCTGTGTAACAAAAAAAGTCGTCATTCTACTCTTTCTGCTTATGTAGCAGTTTCGCTTTAGTATCCCCATTTTTGTGCAACTCACAACATCCTTTTCTATTTTTGAAAGGACCTTGTGCAAACAGTTTGAATACTTTTCAGTTGAAGTTGCCGTATGCCAAGTGTCCTTCCATGCTGGTGGGAGTTTTGGATAGGGTCCAAAACCAATTAATGCACACCCCCCATTTATGATAGGAGGTGTTTAAGGAGTCATCACCTTGACTGGGACAGTTATCTTTTCTTGTGCAGCATCACTGTTCTGTGCCGTAGTATCAAGTTTCTCTAAGGTGTCTGCGGCATAATACCGCTGCCCATACTCTTGGCAGACCCCTACTAAGTACACCCTTAATAATCGCTAATTTTCCTTTGTATGAATGATTAACAGTGACCTTTTTCGGATGTATCTCACCATTACAGTATTTGCATTCATTCGCTTTCATCCTTGTTTCTCCTCTGTTGCATAAACAGTGATAATCCCTAATTCACCTGAGTCTAAGATACGGCAAATTACATTGATTTATCTTCCATCGCTTGCCGGACCGGTGATTCTATATCGTATTCCTCTTGGATCATGAGTAAACCTTTTGTCGATTCTGCCTCTCCGAAGTGCTTGTTTGTACGTCAACCAATGATAACATATCCTTCTGCATTTTATCTAAAGCATGTTCGGTTACATGAAAGAAATTCCTAACAACTTTCTGCCGAATTGAGTGGAGAACTCTACTTCTTCTCACATTTACCGATGCCTTTCTTATATTTGCGAGTCGTAGACACTTAGTTTCAATGTCTTACTTTATACCATTTCTCTAATTGAAAATGTCTCTTTATTAATGCAGAATACCAAACGCGTATTCTGCCATAAACTTCCAGTTTGTTCCGTTCTCCGTTTCAATACTAACAACTGGTAATGACAGAATAATTTATAGAAAAGAAATAGTATTAGTTAGCGTAAAGTATACCATAATTTTGTTTAGAAAATCAAGGAACAAAAATTACGAGGGTGTGTAAAGTTATTGTCCCCTTTTTGTAAGAATCGCGGATTACGCGGAGAACGCGGAAGACACGGAAAGTGCTGTTGAATAGAATGGGATGTTAGCAAAAAGCTCTTTTCCGTGTCCTCTGCGATCTCCGCGTAATCCGTGATGCAGTAAGTTAAGTGCCAAAAACTTTACACACCAAGGGTTCTGTCAAATCCGGTTGACATATCTCCATAACTGCAGGTATAATACTGATATGTCAACTTTTGATAATATCTTTAAACATATTGCTGGAGAGTTCACACAGGACTTTGCAGTGTTAGCACTGAAAACATCGGAGGTGGAAGTCACTGGACGGTTAAACACAGAACATATCACGGTTAAGACGCATCAGAGCGATATGGTATATCATGTCCGCTTGCCGGATGAAGAGGCAATCTTGCATATAGAGGCACAAACAGATGACAGTACGTATAAACCGATGCATTTACGGATGCTCGCTTATGCAAGTGTTCTTGCTCTGGAGTATGAGAAGAACGTCTATTCAACGGTGTTATATTTCCGTCCACCTGCAGGTCAAGGCGACCCCGGTTTCTATCAATATGGAAATGAAGATCAAGGCGGCATATTCCGCTATAACGTTATACGTATCTATGAGTTAGAGGGTAAAGCGTTCCTGGATCCCGACGCTTTAGGGGTGCTATCTTTCACAGGTCTGATGAAGCCGCCACCAGATATGTCACGAAAAGACTGGACTGCTAAGTGTATTGAGACGATCCGGGCAGCTGATGTTGATGAGAAGATGCGGGGGACGCTTCTGTTTGCATTCTCGCTTTTCGGAAGTTTTGTCCAACCCACCGAACTATTTCAAGACCCTTCATTGGAGGCAATCATGCAAAAATCACCTTTTTATGAACATGTGATACAACGAGGACGTGAACAAGGTATTGAACAAGGTATTGAACAAGGTATTGAACAAGGTATTGAACAAGGTATTGAACAAGGTAGAATCGATGAGAAACGGACAGCGGTTCTCAAAGTAGCGCGTCATAAGTTTGCTGACTTTTCAGACGTTGTTCTCAATGAGGTTAGGGGGATAGATGATCTTGTCTATCTTGATGATCTGTTTGACCAAGTCCTCACCGCAGAATCGTTCAAGGACATTGACTTTTCAAAAAACGGAAAGTAGTAAAAGGAGTATGTATAGTGAAACCAAAAAATAATAGCGATAATACCACATGCCAGATCCTGTTTATGATAGTAACTAACAAAGACACCAGGTCTGCCACTCATTGAAAACTCCTACGGATGGGAGGGTTTTCGGCTAAGTAATGGTATATGCCATTTTAGGATTGAGAAACTTAGACTGTCAGGGACTCGCGTTTTAGAATTGAGACGAAATCATTATTAAACCGAAAACCCTCAAAAATAATAGATTTAAAGTGAAGTATAGCAAATATAGCGTGATAAATCACGCTATATTTGCTTATTTCAAAATAATAACGATTGTGATAAAATCTGACCAAAATACCTAAGAACTGAATAACCCTGATTATATCTCTATTCCCCCGTATCTCTATTCAAAATTGAATTCTTAATGCTATTCTGATATACTATTTACACCCAATGTATCTTACAGATTATCAGAAACGTTGTTAACTTCAAGGTATATGAAATCCTTAAATCGGGCAGTAAACATGAACAAAGACCTGCTACAGCTTATCCAAGATTATGCTACAAAAGAACACAGTGAAATTAGTGTCAACCTGATTGGTAAATCCAAAGACAGTCTGGTCGCTATGCTTTTAGATTTACTCACAAAATATTACAACGACTTGAACTCTTCTACAATGCGCGAGTTAGTTGTAGCTGTGGTAGCTGGATACGAACCTAGCTCAGAAAAGTTAGGTTATAACGGTTTTAGACATAATACACTTACAGGAAAGACTGAACACTGCGAAATCAAACCACGTAATTTCCGTACAGATTCCACAGCAAAGAATCCCAAAAAATTAAATGGTGTGAGGTAACTTTACGGATTATACTTGGACAAAGTTCGAACGACACAAGTTTATCTTGATCTAATACACCGATATCCGCTCTAATTATACTTGGACAAAGTTCGAACGACACCAAAGAGAGAATCCTAATGTGCTAGTTGCTGGCTTTGTTGATGGACACCTTATCTATATATTCGAATTCAGTTTCAATGAGATCGGTTTTACATCACGATTGGAAGAACAGTTTGAAGATAAATTCCCTAACGGTGACATTTGTGGTATATACTTGTGCAGCGCAGACTTTTCGTTTAAACATTACAAAGACGCAAAGAGTCTGAAAATGATTCATACTGTGTCTAAATGGGAACTCACCGAAGCAAAACCTTACATAACAGGACCTGTGTTTGAATTCTTGGAGAATAATATACAATGAATGATGAACAACATCTTAGTAAAGACAGTCTATTTCTATTTCTATTAGAAAATAAGCAAATCACTACCGACACACTTGGAGATGGGAAACTCATTGAAGGTGATACCCTTGAAGTGCTGAGCAAAATAGATGATAATATCGTCAATGTCGGCATCACTTCGCCACCTTATAACAAACAAGAAAAGCATAAAGGATGGCTTGTAAAAAATGTAGTGTATGATGTCTACAAAGATGCAATGCCTGAACCTGATTACCAACAAAATCAAGTGGATGTACTAAATGAAATTTACCGAATAACCGCACCAGGCGGCTCGTTTTTCTATAATCACAAAATACGATGGGAAAAAGGAAACATGTATCATCCTATGGATTGGCTGCGCAAGACAGTATGGACGGTAAAACAGGAAATCATTTGGGACAGGATGATAGCTGGAAACATACGAGGATGGCGGTTCTGGCAGGTAGAGGAACGTATTTATTGGTTGTATAAACCCATTGGTGATCATCTAATCGGTAAAGAGTTGCAATCCTGTGATGCTAAGTTGACATCTATATGGCGCGGCGTACCAGAAAACGGAAGAAAGAATCCACATCCTGCACCGTTTCCCTTATGGTTACCTGCACGTGTGATTATTTCAATCTTGGGAACAGAAACACAAGGTATTGTGTTAGACCCTTACCTCGGCAGCGGTACAACTGCTGTTGCTGCAAAACTTTTAGGACATAAGTATATCGGTATTGACAGAAGCGAAGCATATATCAAAATGACATGTGACAGATTGGAAAAAGCCCGGAATGAAATGCCTAAAATCCATGAAGAACTCGCTTTACGGGATGTGCAGACAACATTTAAAGAACGTAAATCAAAAGGCAAGAATGTTGGCAAATACCGTAACACCGTTGGCGAAAAACAGACAAAATTTTTTGAACGATAATTTTGACACAAAAAATGCTGGGTTTTAGATCGTTCTCTACCCAACCTACATCAATAGGAACAAAACATGAAGACAGACGAATTTACAAATGATATAATCGTTGCGGATACCGTGAAGGTATTACCAGCACTTATCAAGGCAGAAAAGCAATACGATGTGATTATTGCTGATCCACCTTACAATATCGGCAAAGATTTCGGGAATGATGCACAAATCATGTCGATAGACGATTATGTCCAATGGTCAGAATCGTGGATAAGAGACTGTCTTCACCTTCTCACAGATGACGGTTTACTTTATGTATACGGATTTCCCGAAATCGTCGCAAGAATATCTGTCTGTTTCCCGATTCATGAGCAACGTTGGTTGGTATGGCATTATACCAACAAGACGGTACCGTCATTAAAGTTTTGGCAAAGGTCGCACGAGACGATATTATGTCTCTGGAAACCGAATATGCCACGCACAAATTTGGAAGTAGATCAGATCAGAGAACCTTATACCGAAAACTTCCTAAAAAATGCTGCCGGAAAAGAACGAAAAGATACACCTTCACGCTACGGTTCACTAGGCAAAATAACAACCTACAATGCCCATAAAAACGGTGCTTTGCCAAGAGATGTTATCAAAATTCCGGCATTAGCAGGGGGGGCTGGTCGTGCTGAAAGGTGGTTCGTTTGTAGAACGTGTGAAGATCAGATCTATCCACCAGGTGAATTATCTGAACACCGAGAACATGACATTTTGAAGCATCCAACCCAAAAACCGATGGAATTGACAAAAAGACTTATACTCTCTTGTATCAATGGGACAAATGGAAAGGTGCTTGTTCCGTTTGCCGGTTCAGGGTCGGAATGTGTCGTGGCACAAGCATTGGGAGTTGAATACTTGGGTATAGAGATTAATCCGGAATTCGTTGAATTTGCCACAAAGTGGTTAGAATATGAAAGTAGAGATCAGATAACGTTAAGACTTTTTGAATACATAGTTGAAGAATGGAATTCAATTCTCACGGAGTGATATTCACATTACATCCTACTATGAGCTGGCAGGTTTGGTGGAGAATACCATTGTCGTTAGTAAATCCCTCTCCAGAATTTGTCATTGGATAGTGATCTTTGATTACATGTTCCATTATGAATCGCGTTAATCGTTTTATTGTAAGAAAGGAGTTCTATGAATACTGAAGTTACTATTGTTGAAGATGCATTTTATATTAACGGAGAAATAACCTATTCTGGTCGAGTCTATCAGGGAAACAAAATTGAAGGTCTGTTGATGAACAGTCGGATGGTTCAGGGTATCTTTGATGATAGGAATGCTGACACCGTTCACCTCTGGGAATACCTTGATACTGGTAAATGGGATCCTGAGAGGAATACTCGGGAATTCCTTTCTGCTATGCCAGCATGGCGCGCTCACGGGGTGTTAGCATTTACTATTAACCTACAGGGTGGAAGTCCTGAAGGTTACTCAAAAGCACAACCGTGGCATAATTCAGGAATAGAACCGGACGGTAGTCTTAACCCGGATTATCTATCACGCCTAAAACAAATCATTGATTTTGCTGATGAACTTGGTATGGTGGTTATTCTGGGGTATTTCTATTTTGGACAAGATCATCGACTTTCAGATGAAAACGCTGTTATCACTGCTGTTGATAACGCGACACAATGGCTCTTTGATAACGCATGGACGAATGTGATCGTTGAGGTTAATAATGAATGTAATGTGAGATATAAGCATGAAATCCTGCAACCTGAAAGAGTACACGAACTGATTGAACGGGTAAGATCAACAACACACAACGGTAGAAGTTATTTAGCAGGTACAAGCTACGGTGGCGGACGAGTGCCGTTTGAAAACGTAGTTTGCGCATCTGATTTTATACTAGTGCATGGTAACGGTGTCAAAGACCCGAATCAGATTCTGCAAATGGTGCAACAGACACGCCATGTTCCTGGGTATCGACCGATGCCTATTCTATTCAATGAAGATGATCATTTTGACTTTGATAAACCTATGAACAACTGCATGGCTGCTGTCAGTCAATACGCGTCGTGGGGGTATTTTGATCCTGGTGAGAATGACTATCATCACGGTTATCAATCTGTACCAGTACAATGGCAGATCAATACATCACGTAAACGTGCATTTTTTCAGAAGGTTAGAGAGATAACTGGGGTTGGAGCGTAGAAAGGAAGTTGTTAGATGCAACAAATTGAACTATATTATTTTGTAATTGCGATCGTAGTAGTGATAATGCTTGCTACAAGTATAAGAATACTTAAGGAGTATGAACGCGCTGTTGTATTCAGGTTAGGACGTTTTAAGGGGTCAAGAGGACCTGGACTTGTAATACTGATTCCGTTCTGGATTGAACGTATGCAGCGGGTAAGTCTTCGCGTAGTCGTTAACGATGTCACCCCACAGGATGTTATTACAAAGGATAACGTTTCTGTCAGTGTCAATGCTGTGCTGACATTTCGGGTAACAGAACCAGATAGAGCAGTTATTGAGGTAGAAGAATTCGGTTTTGCTATATCACAGATTGCACAGACGACACTCCGTAGTGTTCTTGGTCGTGCTGAACTTGATGACTTACTCTCTGAACGTGACAAACTCAACAAAGATTTAGAGGGTATTATCAAGAAACAGTGTGAACCGTGGGGTGTTGAAGTGCTTACTATGGAAATCAAGCACGTAGACCTTCCTGCAGAGATGCAACGTGCAATGGCGAAACAGGCGGAAGCAGAACGTGAACGTCGTGCTAAGGTTGTGCACGCTGAAGGTGAGTTTGAATCTGCTGAGGTCCTGACGAATGCAGCAGAAATATTAAGCAAGACACCGACCTCTGTGCAGCTCCGTTTTCTTCAGGCATTGGTTGAAGTCAGTGCGGAGAAGAACTCAACCGTGATTTTCCCGATTCCAATTGATCTACTGACACCTTTTATGAACAAGGATAATAAACAGGATACAGAGAAGGAGTAAACGCTCTTGATTTACCAGTCTTCATCAAAGAAAGGTGTGCTGGGGTAGCTATATATATTACCTTCATAGTTCTTGAGTTGTATTTCGTCGTCATCGAAAGTAACGATAGGGTCTGGTATTATAGCGATTTTTCCACCACCGCCTGGTGCATCAATTACATAATGCGGCACACCGAGGCCCGATATATGTCCACGCAATGCGGCAACGATTTTCAGTCCTGTTTCAACTGATGTTCTGAAATGATCTGTGCCGTAAACAAGGTCAGCCTGATAAATATAGTACGGTTTAACTCTAATCCGAAGGAGTCCTTTCATCAATTCGACCATTATCTCCGGTTCATCATTTACACCTTTTAGCAATACGGCTTGATTACCGAGTGGTATGCCAGCATCTGCAAGCATACCACATGCCTTTTCAGTTTCAGGTGTTATTTCACGGGGATGGTTGAAGTGTGTATTAATATAGAAAGGATGGTATTGTTTCAATATTGTACACAAATCCGGGGTAATGCGTTGAGGTAGTGTTACGGGTACACGTGAACCGATGCGTATTATCTCTATATGGTCAATATTGCGTAACCCGCCAACTACCAAGTCAATTTTCTTGTCAGTCAACATGAGTGGGTCGCCGCCAGAGATAATGACATCCCGTATCTCTGGGTGTGATCTGATGTAATCAAGTCCTATTTCAATGTTATTTTCAGATATTGAGTGTGGATCTCCGACTTTACGCTTTCGTGTGCAGAACCGGCAATAGATAGGACACATATAATTGACATAAAAGAGTGCTCTATCTGGATAACGGTGTGTAACATTTGGCACTTCGCTGTTGTTTTCTTCATCAAGCGGGTCTTCAACACCAGTGCTGATCAATTCTCTTGTATCAGGTATCACCTGTTTCCAAATAGGGTCTCCAGGTTTTTCTATCAAGCTCAAATAGTAAGGATTGATGCGAATAGGAAATTCCTTGTGTATCCGTCGCATCTCTTCAATATCCACGTCAAATTTATCAGCAAGTTTTTCTGGTGTATTAACTGTATCACGAACAAGTTGTTTCCATACTTCCATATATGTGATCCTTCCAACACTCCAAGAATAGAGGATACTCAAGTCGAATCATTGTTTGATTTAACCGACACCTATGTCATCACATCCCTTTCTCGTAGTGATTCAACTACCTCCATACCTTCAATAACTCTACTGAATGTGGTATATTTACCGTTCAGATGTTCATAAATAGTTGGATCATCACTGAGGCAGATATAGAATTGACTTCCAGCAGAATTAGGTGAAGGTTTACGCGCCATTGCCAATACACCTTTTTCGTGTTGTGGCATTAATTCTCGGAGTTTCTTTTTCTTAAATTCTCCCGGAATTGTCCATCCAGGTCCACCTATTCCTGTTCCATCCGGGTCACCTCCTTGTATAACGAACCCTTTTACAAATCGATGAATGGTTAAACCATTATAAAAGTCTATTTCAATCAATTTAACAAAATTCGCTACGGTCAATGGCGTACATTCAGAATAAAGTTCAATAATTATGTTTCCTTTATTGGTTTCAAGCGTTACAATTGTGATTTATTTTTAACTTTTTTCATAACTACTGCAAACATCACACGGAAAATTTTATCTAATTCATCTAAATTAACTTTAAAAGTAGTAGGCACACTCCGTGTGCCGTTTATAACAAACGACGAAGCGTCCCATACAAACTTATATCATTCATGATACATAATTTGGGCTAGGAAGTCAAGAATAATCTTCTTTGACCAAGGAAAACACGAAACCAATAATATTCGCATGCTGGTGCGATTAGAAAATTGCATTTGTCTGTCAAATGCCAAACGCGCATTTGACGTTGATTCACCGGCATGTGACCATCACTAAATTGACGCTTATGATCTTCACTCAAAGATTCACTTGACAGATCGTTCTCTGATGTGTTACTTTAAAAATATAGATGGAGGTAACGGAAGTGTTCAGAATGCCAACAGAGAATTTTAGAGAAAGAGAACTCATTGCAACATTGAAGTTATTGTCCCCCGGTACTGCACTGCGTGATGGTATTGAGTACATACTTCAGGCAAAAACGGGTGGCTTGATTGTTGTAGGTGATTCGCCAGAAGTATTAGACCTTACTGAGGATGGTTTTGGAATTGATTGTCCCTACCTACCTTCGCGTCTTGCCGAATTGGCTAAAATGGATGGTGCTATCATCCTTTCATCTGATATGAAACGGATTGTACGTGCTAATGTAACACTCAAGGTTAATCCATTAATTACCTCCAATGAAACCGGTTTACGTCATCGATCAGCAGAAAAGTTTGCTAAAGAAACTGGTGAGAATGTGATCGCTGTTTCAAGACGTAGGAATACACTCACCTTATATACAAAATATCAGCACTATCTCTTTCGTGATCGTCCTATTTTGATATCTGGTGCAAATCAAGCAATGTTATCGCTTACACAATACGCAAAAACGATGCAACATGTATTAGCAACACTAAATTGGGTAGAATTAAGTGGAACAGTCAAACTATCAAACGTCCTAACAGCGATACAAGTTTGTGAACGCGTCAGAAGAACAGAACATGATCTAAATCTATATAGAATAGAATTAGGCAATGAAGCGTTGTCATTGCAGTTAATTCCTACTGAGTTAGCAACTGAAATTGAGAGGTCTTTACTCATTATAAGGGATTATTTTAACGATGACACCCGAGACGTAACAGCAGTTTATGAAGATTTATTTGGACTGAGTGTGTCAGAACTGTCAGATGTGAAGAACATCTATGAGGCACTTGGTTATTTGCAAAACGATATTGTGCCTGAAGAGATTTTAGAACCTCGTGGCTATAGAATCTTGAGTCAGGTATCTCGGATCCCAATTACCGTAGTAGAGAGCATTATTGATCGTTTCAAAACCTTAGATGCAATCATCACATCAGATGTTAATGCGCTTAAAAAAGTAGATGGTGTTGGCACAGTACGCGCTAGGGCAATCAAAGAGTCGCTTGTAGAGATGAAAACTGGAGCGACACAACCACGAGTTTTAACATCACCCATTTTTGATTGGGATTGAAAAAATAAAAAAGAGGAGTTATAAACCAAAGGGGGCAAGGCATGAAAAAGAAAATGACCACATTCCAGAAATATAGGAAACTAAAAAAATACCAACTAGGTAACAGGATACAGTTATTCTGTTTACTTTGTTCACTTTTACTGATAATTTCCTGTGGTGGTAAATTAGGTACCATCCAATTACAAGATATTGACCCACTTCTGTTACAAGCGGAAACTGCATTAACTTTTGCACGAGAAGTCAACGCACAGTCCCTTGCTTTTGAAACTTATGAAAAAGCTGAAACGGAGCTTGAAAAAGCAAAATCTGCAAAAAGAACTAAGAATGGTGTTGATGCTATTAAGTATGCAAACAATGCTATCACTTATGCTAAGATCGCTTCAAGAATTGCTATTCAGAATACTAAAGATGTAGAAACAAATGCAAACATCCTATCAAGAGATGCCAAAATTGGAGAGTTGAAAAGACAATTAACGGCAAAGGACACAAAGATAGTCATCTTAGAAAACGATATTGAGTTACTACAGGATTCTGAATCTCGACTTAAAGTAACAATCAGTAATCTTGAAGCAGATAAACAGGAGTTAGTTGAGGAACAGAAAACACATAACCAAAAAATTGCAGAACTCAATGCTTTTTTAGATTCCTTCCAAGCAAGACTTGATCAGTCAGAAACTAATGTCAAAAACTATGGACTGGAATTAGGTAAGTTTTCACTTAAGGTTGATGCAGCGGAAACTATCGCGAGAACCGAGAGTCGTTTGAAACGGGCGGCGATCGCTGAAACAGAGTCAGTAAAAAAACAGATGCGCGAACAAGCAAGAATATTTACGCAAAAACTAACTGAATCCAATAAGCAGAATATCGCTGTTGAACATGAAGAATTTGTCAGAAGACAAGCAGAAAAAGCGAGAGCATTTGCAGCGCAACTCCCCAGTACTAAACCCCCACGGACAGGCAGAACTTCACTATCTACTGCACAGATAAATGCTGGTAAAACTGCGTTAAATAAATGGGAAAAGACTTGGAAAAATAAGAACATGGACGCACATATTGCCTATTATGCACCGAACGTAACTACTAACCATATCGTTATACGAGAGAGTAAGGACAACGCAACAACTCTCAACAAGACGCAATTTGAAGCCAAACTGCGAGAGATGAACAAACTTGCTTGGACAAAATCTGATGCGTTATCTGAGGTTGAACAGGAAAGTGTGATAGGCACATACAGATTTAGTAGATTAGTATCACCCGCCGAAAATGAAGACGATACTGCACTATATGAATTATGGATACGCGAAGTTTGGGCACATCAGGTTGGCGGTAATTGGAAGATTTATCGCGAAACCTGGCAAGTCTATGAGAATATACCAAAACTATAAGGAGTGAGTTTATGAATACCAATCAATCGTTTCAATCTGGACAAAACAGCCAGCAGGCACTTTCGAACTTTAACTATAAAGATTATGTAAAATGGGGAGCGATTGCTTGTGCAGTTTTCATTTTGGTGTTCTGTGGACTCCTTCTCACTCGGTCTAATGAATCAGCATTAACGTTTTTGGTTAAGTGGAAAAGTGCCTTGGAATCTGGTGAGATTGAAAAATATGATGCGCTATGGGGTAAGAATGCAAGATACAGAATTAACGCAGGTTACCAACATACCGCTAAGTTATTTGAGGAACAATTGGACATTAATGTAGATATCCGGGATGCTGAAAACAGAAAGCGTAATGACCCACAAGGGAAGGACTATCTAAGGATAGAAGAAATTCCGATCTGGATCCATGCCCCCGGTGAACCACTACTGCAATCCAGAACTCTGACTATTGCAAGAACAGGGATCATTCAAAGACGTTGGAAACTTGTCCGAGATGAAGTAGATTCTGAAGAAATTGCCACACACATACCTGAGTTCGACGCTGACAAGGTAGACAATTCACGGCAAAGTACAGATAGTCCTGTCGCACCATTAATTTTAGAATGGAAGAAGGCACTAGAAACACAGGACAAGAAGAAGTATACCTCTCTTTGGGACAAATCTGCCCGAAAGAAACAGAGAAGAAACTATACATTAGCAATTGGTCATATCTCTCAAGAATTGGAAGTAGACCTATTCCAAACTGAATATAAAGCAATTGCATATTCTAAGACGAAACATGTTGTAGACAATATCAATGTATCTGTATACAGTAGTGGTGCCTTCATTGAGACACATTCACGTCAGTTAACGATTGAAAAGAAAGGTTTCTTCATTAGAAAATGGCGGATTATCAACGATGAGATAGGTGATGATTACATTATCGCGCCCCCCATATCACAGAATGACCCGGTAGTTGATGAACCTGTTACAGAAGAGTCTGAAGGTGGGATCTTTGATGGTAATGCGCCATTGGATACACGACTCAAGGTCAGTCAGATTCTGGGAAAATGGCAGACAGCATGGGAGGACAAGGATCTTGATACCTATATGTCTCTTTATGCGGAAAAGGCACTCATTACGCGGGTAACTGTGAGAGGAGATAAAGAAACATCTACTTTTCTAACAAAAAAACAGTTAAGGCAGAAAATGAAGCGGTTAAATCTGGGTTATGCTGGAATTCAGGTAAAGATATCTAACCTAATAATCAATGGGGATAGAGCTGTTGCCGATGCGGAATTCTTGCAAGAGTTCAAGGGTGTGCCTGCTTCAGGAAGTCGTCCTGCCTATTCAGACATTGGTACAAAAGAGTTAAAATTGATGATAGATCCCGCAGATGGATATTGGAAGATATACTCAGAAACTTGGAGCCGGTATAAGGAAGTGCCGATGTATCCGAAAAATTGACTAGGATTTTCAAGATTTCCACGCTTTCCAGGATAAGAGGTGTCTCAATCGTGCGGTTTCTTATCCTGATAATCCTGCAAATCCTAGTCAGTACTGTAAATCATGGTCAAAAAATGTGTACTGAGTTCAAAACTAAAAGGAAAATAGAATTTGCCGATACGGATATGGCAGGTATTGTTCACTTTACGAGGTTCTTTATTTTTATGGAGACTGCAGAGCATGAGTTTCTTCGTAGTTTAGGTACAAGTGTTGTGACAGAGTGGGCAGGTAATAAAATCGGTTGGCCGCGCGTCACTGCATCTTGTGAGTATTTGCATCCACTCAGATTTGAGGATGAGGTAGACATTAGACTTTGGGTGTCAAATAAAGGATCAAAATCGTTAACATATCAATTTCATTTTACGCTTGATGGCGTTGATGTTGCGCGTGGAGAGGTGACAACAGTCTGTTGTATAGCGAATCCAGGTGAGAAACTTCAAGCAATTCCCATACCCGATTTTCTTGCAGCGAAGATATCAACGTAGAAAAGATAGATGAGAGTTGCTGGACCTTGGTAGATGTGCTGCACGAAAATATGAAAGACTTCGAAGAAATACGCAAACATCTTAATGTAACGAATTTGTCCAAAGATTTCGGTTCTCTACACGTCCTAAGAGATGTATCTTTTGGATTTGAGAAAGGTTCATCAGTTGCCATTACAGGACCTTCAGGTTCTGGTAAAAGTACACTACTTCATGTTATAGGTGCGTTAGAAGAACCGACGTCTGGTAGTGTAGAAATTAATGGAACGGACCCATTTTCGCTATCTGAACCTGACTTAGCACAGTTCCGTAACGATGTCATCGGTTTCGTTTTCCAAGATCACCATCTTCTTCCTCAGTATTCTGTTTTGGAAAATGTTCTGATTCCTACCCTTGCTTTCAACAATAATGATTCGGACACATCAGAAGGAGCCCAAAGACTGATCCTGCGGGTTGGTTTAATTGATCGTATATTACATCGTCCAGCAGAACTTTCTGGTGGAGAACGTCAGAGGGTTGCTATTGCGCGTGCTCTCATAAACCGTCCGAGTATTCTTCTCTGTGATGAACCCACAGGAAATCTTGATGCCAACACTGCAGCAGCTATCGTGGATCTGCTTTTTGAACTCCATTACATGCAAAAGAATATCTTAATCGTAGTAACACACAATCTTGAGTTGGCTTCACGGTTTGAAAATCGTCTGGATTTACGGGATGGCGTTTGTTCAGCAATCACAACTGACAAGTAATAAACGGTAACTGTCTTGTTTCTGATTGGAAAAACTATGCGGACTCTTTGGATGACATTCAGATACTATTGGCGGGTATATTTGACAGTTGCCTTGTGTACTGCTGTTGCTATTGGTGTGCTTGTTGGTGCCTTGATTGTCGGTGATTCAATGCGTGGCAGTCTGCAAAATATTACCTTAGAACGACTCGGTTCTATCCATCATGCACTCATTGCCGAACACTTTTTCAGTCCAGAAATTGTTGATCATCAGAACAACGTTCCAGCAATAATTCTCAACGGTTCTGTCTCGGCGGTTGGTTCAGATAGTCGTGCATCTAAGGTAAACATTTACGGTGTAAAGGATGACTTCTTCGGTTTCTGGGAAGAAAACATAATTCTAACATTGGATAGCCAGATACAGAGTCCTTTTCCTAATGTTGCAATCAATTCTTCACTGCAAAAAGAGCTCAATGTAAAAGTTGGAGATCCTATACTTGTTAGTTTACCGCAGTCTTATGAGATTCATCCTGAATTTTTTCTTGGAGAACGCGATGCAGCAGAATCCATTAAACGTCTGCGGTTGGTAATAAGTAACATCATCCGTACTGAGAATGCGGGTAGATTTAATCTGCATGCAAGTCAGAGTCTTCCAATGAATGCATATATTGCTCTACCAGAATTGCAAAAAGCACTCATGCAGCCAGACGGTGTGAATGTGCTTTTTACATCAGATGAGCATCCAATATCACCCAATGACCTAAAACTTACACTTTGTGAACTCGGTATATATCTGTCAGAACATGACGATTATTTTGACCTACAAAGTGATCAGTTCTTAATAAAACCTATTCTATCAGAAGCAGCCCTTACAGTTGCCTCAGAGAACAACATTCCTATATTGCCAACACTCACATATCTTGCCAATAGTATTAATGCAGAAAGAACTTCTGATGATCAATCAGTTATATCAAAATCAATTCCTTATTCGACAATCTTGGCATTACCGGTTGAGGAAGGTCTATTTGCGACATTATTCAGTTCTAATACAACCGAGATAGATCAGAGGACTTATGCAGACATAAAAAAAAGATTGTCGGAATTACAAGAACCAATTGAGGTTCATGAAATATACCTTAATGATTGGGCAGCGGATGATCTTGGTGTAAGCGTGGGGGATAGAATAGAAGTCAAATACTTCAGCATAGATACTAACGAGGCATACATTACAGAAGCAACGCACTTTCTCTTGAAAGGAATAGTACCGATTGAGAGCATTGCAGCTGATACCGATATAATTCCAGAATTCCCCGGTGTTAGTGCATCTAACAACATATATGATTGGGACCCGCCTTTCCCATTTGACAATGGTCTAATTCGTCCGAAAGATGAAGCCTATTGGGATGACTATAAATCTGTCCCAAAAGCTTTTATTCCGTTAGAATTAGGAAAGAAACTATGGAGGAATAGATTTGGTGATCTGACGACAATAAGGATGGAAGCTGCTCTTGGAAGAAATATTAAGGCTACAAAAGAGCTCTTTGTATCCGAGTTATTGAAGACTATTCGTCCTGATCAGCTCGGTTTTCAGACAATATCCCTTCGTTCAGAAGGACTAAAGTCAGCTAAAGGTTCATCCGACTTTGGGATGCTGTTTATCAGTATGAGTGGGTTTATCATCATTGCAGTTGCGTTGTTGGTAGGCATGGTTTTCCGATTAGGCGTGGAACAGAGATCACGAGAGATAGGTATTTTTCAAGCAGTTGGATATCCAGTTGCTAATATCCGCAGGAGATTCCTATATGAAGGGGTGATTGTTACATGCGTTGGAAGTTTCTTAGGATGTCTCCTTGCTATAGGATACGCACAATTAATGATCTATGGTTTGAAAACATGGTGGTTACCCGCTATCGGTATACCTTTCATTCAGATTCATATCAGCATTTTGAGTTTACTCATAGGCGCATTCATTTCTTTTGTTGTGGTCATGTTATCAATATATAGAACAGTAGGAAGATTGGGTAAGATTTCAACAGTATCCCTACTTGCAGGTAAAACGGACTTTAGAGATACCGCCATAACACCAAAGCACAGCAAAAAAAGAATTCTAAGTAAGAATTTGATCTTACTTTTATTAGGTTTAATCGCCATCTTTGTTGGAATTGTGGAAAGAGGTATGCTATTCACAGGCGATTGGTGGAGTCTCATCACGGTTTTGATTATAGGTGCATTGCTCATCTTTCTTATACGTTTCCTCCAAATTAGAGCCGCGGGAGATAGTTTAGCGAACTTTTCCAAGAATCTAATGCCGTACGTAATAGTATATTGTTTCTGTGCTTTTATCGGGATCTTGCTGAATATCCTGCCATTATCTAGCAAGTTAACAGAGGCGATCAATGATTTTGCCAACCACCCCGTGTTTGCGTTCTTTCTGATTACAATTACAATGCTTTTAATCGGTTGGTATTACTTTGATATGTGGTTAAAATACCAAAGCGTCTCATCTCAGTTGAGTAGAATTCGATTTGCCTTAAAGAATACTGCAAGACAGCCATCGCGGAGCAAAACGTGTGTTCTAACCATTAGTTTAGCCTGCTGTATAATTGTCGCTGTTGGCGCGAACAGACAAGACACAGCACCTGTAAGTGATTATGCTTATGTTGCCGAATCCACATTACCCTTACTCCATAACCTAAATTCATCTGATGGACGATTTGAACTCGGTTTTAGCGATGAAGATGCTGAAATACTATCAGAGTCTGTCATATATCCCTTTAGAGTACTGCCGGGGGAAGATGTGAGTTGTCTCAATCTATACAAACCAGAGAAACCACAGATTTTAGGTGCACCGGATACGATAGTTGCCGTTGAGAAATGGGATAATTTATCAGTTTTGGGGCACGATTCCGCCATCTTAGGACAGACTCCTACCTACATCCCGGCAGTAGGTGATGAGAATTCACTCCGTTGGATACTACACCACAACCCCAAAGATGACTTTGTAATTCATGATGAAACTGGGAAAGACCTACGTCTAAGGCTTGATACATTAAACAATAGTTTGTTTCAAAGTCAGTTAATCATCTCAGAATCGGATTTTAAGAGGGTTTTTCCAAGTCAGAATGGTTATCAGTTTTTCCTCATCAAAACACCTGCTTATTTGCAGGAGAAGACATCACAAATTCTGGAAAAAACGCTGGAAGATTATGGATTTGATGTTACCGCTGCATCACAGCGGCTGGCAAATTTTCGTTCTGTGCAGAATACATACATCGTTACATTTCAAAATCTTGGAGGATTGGGTATACTATTAGGGACTTTTGGACTTGCGTTAGTGCTTGTCAGGAACATCATGGAACGTAGGAGTGAATTAGCCACGTTACGAGCGATCGGTTTTAAACGAGAACTCCTCTCTCGGATGTTATTCCTTGAAAGCAGTTTTCTACTGTTCATTGGCATGTTCATTGGTGTTATAGCCGGTTTTTTGGGTGCAATTTTTTCCCAAGATAGTTCCTCCTCGTTTCCATGGGGTTCATTGATAATTACATTGTTTTTGATATTTGGTTTTGGTATAATTGCTAATGCAATAGCAGTCTTCTTTGCGCTCAGATTGCCTTTATTATCATCACTGAAGTCTGAATAATATATAGTGGACTTCAGAATTAATGATACACGCTACAACGGGCGAGGAAACCTCGCCCCTATGTGGGGTGATCTTTATAAATACGTAAATGTCGCATTAATTATTAACTTTACTACAATATCCATGAAAAATGCAATTTGCTCATTGCCAATCCTCTTTCTTATTATTGTTCCATCAATATTTCACATAAGTTGTTCTAACGATACCAATGTTGAAGTAGTTACCTCATCTAGCCATATTATGCAAGGATGGAATGCTTATGATTCAGGTGATTTCACACAAGCAATATTGAACTTTGAACGTGCATTGAATGCCAACCCTGAGTCAGCAGATGCACATAACGGTGTGGGGTGGAGTAATTTAAGTCTTGGACTGCCGTTGTCTCTTGCTCAAGAGGCTTTTCAAACTGCTATCAGAATTGATGCGTCAAACGGAGATGCATGGGTTGGACTTGCAAATGTACTATATTTAAGGCAAAAGGACAGAACTGATTTTGAGTCTGCATTGTTAGCAATAGATAATGCGCTGCAGGGTGAGAAACAGTATTTATATAGACACGACTATAATGCTGAATCAGATCTCTACGCGTTAAAAGCATGTTGTTACTTTTACCTCGGAGATATTCAGAAAGCAAATCAAGAAATTGAACATGTATTGAGAATCGATAAGGAAAATAAGACATCAATTTTACTTCAAAGACTTATAAATAATCATTAGGAGTGTTTTATGTCAAGAAATGTTATCACTTCAACACAATTAACCAACTTAACGCCTTCGCATAACGGAAAAGTCCGTGACCTATATGATCTTGGCGATGAATTTCTAATCATTTCTACGGATCGTATTTCTGCTTTTGATGTCGTCCTGCCAAATGGCATACCAGATAAAGGTAAAGTGTTGACCGGCCTTTCTGAATTCTGGTTTGAATACACTGAATCAGTGGTTGAGAATCATGTTATCACGACACAAGTTGATGATTATCCAGATGTTTTACAGCCGGATATTGACATGTTAGTTGGAAGGTCTATGCTCGTTAAGAAGGCGGAAAGAGTTGATGTAGAATGTGTCGTCCGAGGTTACCTTGCGGGTTCTGGGTGGTCCTCTTATCAGAAGACTGGCGAGATTTGTGGACAGAAACTGCCAGCAGGATTAAAGGAATCAGAAAGGTTACCTGAACTGCTTTTTACACCAACAACAAAAGCAGAACAAGGAGAACATGATGAACCCATTACCATTGATGACATGCGTGATCAGATTGGATCAGAACTGACAGACAAGTTGATAGGAATCGGTTTTGAACTGTTTAATAAAGCAAGCCAGCATGCTGAACAATCCGGTATCATCCTTTGTGATACAAAGTTCGAATTTGGTCAATGGGATGGCAAGGTAATTCTCATTGATGAAGTTTTTACGCCAGATTCTTCGCGATTTTGGCCAGCAGACCAGTATGAACCGGGTAGACCGCAACAGAGTTTTGACAAACAGTTCGTTAGAGATTACCTGTCAGAAATTGGATGGAATAAGCAACCTCCTGCACCAGAATTACCTAATACTGTAATTGAAAAAACGAGTGAGAAATATCGCGAAGCATATCATCTAATTGTTGGTGAAAAACTGCGTTGATATAAAGTGATTGTGTATTATACCAAATTAACAGGATATATCTTGTTTTATTGAAAATCGAGGGTTTTCGGCTAAGTAATGGTATATGCCATTTTAGGATTGAGAACTTAGACTGTCAGGGACTCGCGTTTTAGAATTGAGACGAAATCATTATTAAACCGAAAACCCTCTGAAAATCGGTGCGATAAGGAAATCGCACCTACCGCTATGAATCGCGTTATTTTGGTATTATTCTATATAGAAAAGATGACTACGTTCAAAGAGATCATCAAGGAAAACTTCCACGGTCCAATAGCCTGAGACAAATTGATTGAGACTTAATCCTCCTTCTGGTGCATCAATGTAGAACCATGTTATTTTTTCACCCGTAGTTGAGGTGATACGTTTTTCTTCACTCCAAAACGGTGCATTATCATCATCTGCTGGAGAATACCAATCAACCCTAACATTGTGGGTTTTATCGATGTTTTCCCATAGCATCCAGATATAGACTTGTTTATCCAGTTCCGGGTCGAATGTATCTGTAATACCTTCTGGTCTATCCTCAAAGACTGATATTGCAAGAACTGAATCAGCAATTTTTGGTTCACCGCGAGCAAGGTCAATGGTGCCACTTCCACCAGACCTCGATTCTTCGCAACCGTGCAGAAAAATTGTGAATGAAAGTAGAAATAGGGTTAATGAGATTCTGTAAATATTTTTCATCTGGATTACTCCTTATTATCTAAAATGATATTTAAAACTGTTTCATACTGGCTTTGGTTCGCTGGTTTCGTTGGTGTATCATTCGTTCTTACGAGAATTCCCTTGATTAATATCCTGGGATATGAGTTCTGTGCTATCGTTACCTTATATATTTCATTTGCTGCAGCACATGTTGCCATAACTGAAATTCAGGTACTGAAGAAAAAACCGGAATTACTGTCGGGTTCACCGAAACGAGTCGTTTTTAATTGTCTCATCCGTGTGCTATATGCCACTGCTATTCTCTTAATTGTCCCTTTAGTGATCATACTGCTAAACTCGTTGCAAGTAAAAAACTGCGATTACAGTGAGGGTTTTCTTTTCTATTTTATTTTACCCGTGTTAAGTTGTTTAGCAGTAACGACTGCGGGTGTTTTTTTCGGTCTATTGATAGAGAAGAGATGGCTCTCTTATCTCTCATACATAGTGTTTCTGTTATTGTCGTTGATTCCTGTTATCATTAATCTGATCTTTCACCCGCCAGTATTTGCTTATCATCCAATTCTCGGTTATTTCCCAGGTCCGATTTATGATTTTGTAATTTCCATTACAAATGTGTTGATATTTTCAAGAACTGAAACGTTAGTATTGGCTGTTTTGTTTACATCCATCTCTGTCATGACGTGTGAAATCGAGAGAGGGACCGGTTGGACACCAAAACTCAATTGGAGAAAACTAAACGTTCTGAAATATAGGAAATCGGTTTGGAACATTGTTGTCGTGTGTGTCTTATTCACTTCTCTTGTTTGCTTTGAAGTATTCGCTGGAAAAATAGGCATCCGTCCATCACGTAGCGATATAGAACAGGCATTAGGTGGATTTAGAGAAACCGCGCATTTTAAGATATACTATTCACAAGACCTTGAAGAAGATATAGACCTATTCGCTGATGATTGTGAGTTTCAGTATTCACAGTTGTCTGTATACATGCAGTCTGATATTTCAAGAAAAGTTCGAGCCTATCTATATTCTTCACCTGAACAGAAGAAACGGCTGATAGGTGCTGGAAATACTTACGTTGAGGACCCGTTTGGTTATGGATTTCATTTACATGTTCAGGGATTCCCACATCCTGTCTTAAAGCATGAACTTGCTCATGTCTTCACAGCCGATTGGTCACCCTGGAAAGTAAGTCTAAAAGTAGGTATTCACGAGGGTATTGCGGTTGCAGCAGATTGGGATGAAGGGAAACTCACAGTTCACCAATGGGCAAAAGCGATGCGCGAACTCAACGTCGCGCCATCTCTATCTAGTGTAATCGGGTTAGGGTTTTGGAGGCATGCAGGATCACGAAGTTACCTACTTGCCGGTTCATTCATACGTCATCTCGTTGATGAATACGGTATTGATATGTTAAAGGATGCCTTTCCAACTGGGAATTTAATTGAGGGGTGTGCATAAATGCGTATAACATAATAGTAAATGTTATTCTGAGTTTTCTATTGAAATATGGTTTTCATTCTTGAAACTTCTCTGCTTGGCAAGTTCCAAATTGAGTTGACCAACATTGCTATTTGTAGCAATACAATTGTCAACATCAGAAAGGTTCTCACATTTTCAAGACGAGCTATTGGCAGTTGCTTCTGATTAGTTTTTGTTCCTGTCAGGTCGCTCAACAGATTAAAAACCGGTTCAATAGTTGTCTTGCGTTGTTGTTGATAAGTCTGTAGCTGCGGTGATGTTTCAATCGCTTGTAGATAAGCTACCTTTTCAGGTGCTTTAGCCCCTGTTATGGGTGTCAAAAGGAATAGCCTATCTTTTGCGAGTGTTTGAATACGCGTAAAGTCTGTATAGCCAGCATCTGCAATGACATACTTGATATGTCTCGCCAGAAGTGCGTCGGTCTTTTGCTCAAACGCTGTTTTTTCTCTCACAGAAGCAGTGTAGACATCGGCAAACATTGGAAACCCGTTGGCAGTAGTTATCAGATGTAGTCCATAGCCATAAACCCATCCACGATACTTGCTTTTTGACCAACTTGCATCTGTATCAAGGTTGCGTAAACCATCGGGAATGTGATGTGCTTTTCGGTCTTTTTGATGCCACACATTCCCTTGTGCTTTGTAGAGGCTTTTGTCAACAAAGACAACATCTTGAGGTGTATCTGTATCCAATGCAATACCTAAATCTCCGAGATATTCAACGAACTGTTCGATTCTGGTTGTGAGGTGTTTGTAGCGACGGGATAGAGTTGTGCGATCCGGAATACTTTTGAACTTGAGTTTTTTCACCCAATCTGGGTGTTCAAGAAGAAAAGCATGCTGTGCTTTAAACGGATGAATACCTTTCAGTATCATAATGGCAAAAAAGATAATCAGTGAACTATCAGGATGCACTTTAGGTCTTCCTTTAGGTTTAGACGCATTGGAACGGATGGATTTCTCAAAATCTTTGTAGCAATAAGAAAAAAATGTGATATAATATCTCATGTCAGGATAACTCATGGTAAATACTCCTTAAAAAAAAGATTTTAAATTAGAGTATAACCCTTATCCTGACTAATGTCAATTATGCACACCCCTCATTTAATTAAGATATATGGGAAGGATTTAAACGAATTAGAGCAAGAATGGGTAAATCACTTATCAGATATTGTCTTGTTGACAGAAAAAGAAAAGACGTATGCAGAACGGCGACTTAGACGTGGGGGCATATTTGAACAGGTGTGTGCACACGAGATGGCTTCATTACGAGAAAAGGCATGGAACGCATATTACAGAAAGGATTACAGTGCTGCTGTTACAACATTTAAGTCAATGCTATCCCATGAACCTGACAATCCACTGACCTTGCGAGGACTGATGTATAGCACATTTCAAGCGAAAGATTATGATCTTTCGGAATCATACTCAAGACAACTTATGGAGAGCCAGGGGTCATCCTATAAAGCCGAAGTTTCATTACTCTTAGGAGATATGCAATGGTTGAATGGCAATGTAAACGAAGCACTGATTCTATATGAAGATGCCACATCTTATGCACCAAGAGATTCGACCCTATGCAGGATATTATCTCGCATTGCGTCATTGCATAGTCGCTACACCAAAGAAACACAAGACCTGTTAAGAGATGTTCTAATTTCTGTCAGTGCAGACGGACAGGTGGGAAGTGCTACCAAGATGGCACTGCTTCATCAGATAATTGATGAAGAATCTGAAGAATGGCTGGCTTACTACTTAATTGCTGAGTTACTGTATAAAGAAAAGTCATGGGATTTAAGTATACGTTATCTGAACAAGGTCTTGGAACTCAATCGAGTTACGGATGACCAAGAGATTTATACAGATATATTATTAAGAACCCGAATGCTATTAGGTATCTGTAATTACTATCAGAAAGATTACGCGGCTGCTGCAGCTATATTTACAGAGATAGCAGCTAATGAATCACTACATAAAGGAACAAAACTCTCAGCGCGTTATTGGATAGATAGGAGCCAATGGTCGGCACACAAAACGCAAGAATAGACACTTCCCTCTTTAGTCCCGTATGAAGCTTAAGTTATTAATTCGGCAATTCTCAATATCCAAACCCGGTAGGTGTGATAAGGAAACCGCACCTACCGCCTGGTGAAATCAGAATTATCTGATTATCAATTTAGTCTTCATTAGGGACAATATGTTTATAGAAATTATAGGATACGTATCCTACCTAAACCCAAGTGCCAGCGGTGCGAAAGGTGTATCACT
Organism: Candidatus Poribacteria bacterium; assembly: GCA_965208245.1. Lineage (GTDB taxonomy): Bacteria > Poribacteria > WGA-4E > WGA-4E > WGA-3G > MSPOR6. The sequence goes on along the minus strand of OZ242325.1, from coordinate 1,307,745 downwards.
ACACACGTAAAGTCGTCTAATACAGCAATCATGCAGAATACCGTAAGCGTATTCTACTACGCGCATGTTGCCCTCCTGGAACTTGGACTTAGGACACCCTGCACTAATAATCATATATAGCAGTTGTTTTTTGATTTGTTTTGCTGGAACTTGGACTTAGGACACCCTGCACTGGCTATACACATTCCGTACAGTTGGTGCTATATCTTTTCCCAAGAACAGGTACGAATCCTTATATTGTCACTCACTCAAAATTTACCATAGTTATAAAATTTCACTTGCACTTAACTTCAATATAGCGTATTCTGAAGGTAGAATACACGATAAATTCCGTTCTAATCCTTTTATTTAACTTGCAACATTTTTGAAGATTATGTTAAACTAATGACAATTGCCACAAACGAGTCAAATTAATAGCAAAATCTCAATATCTAATGGAACTTACAAAATAAAAGAGAAATGTGGTAAACTGTATCGTCAAGTCACCCGTTCTGTTTGAGGAGACGTTCACAATGAACGATAAGGATAAGTATAGCAAAGTTGGTGGAAATCACTACGATAGTAAATCTGTCAAAGACAAGGATAAGTTGGAATTTGATGAAGATTCAGAAAATGAAGATGAGGAGATGAATGCCAACTATACTCAGCAGCGAACAGATCGAAGTCGATACGATAACAAATACATTGATGATGATGGTGGGTTTGAGTTTGATATAGATGCAGAGATGGGTGAAAATGAAGCAAGTTCAGGTTATTCACTCCGTCTTATTAATATGATCATTTCGGAGACACCTATTGAGGATTTTAGACGTCGGTACCTGCTTGAATTACGTCGTGCTATTATCAACGACGAAGGGGAATTCCGTCAAAGATTACGTGCTATTGAACAGGAAGCAATTCGCATCCACAAAGAGATGGAAGAGCAGATAGAGGCATTGACTGCTCCTGCAAACCGCATCGGAACGCTCCTCAACACCCCCAAAGACAATACTGTGCGCGTCACCGTTGGCGGGGCTGAATACTATGCCAATGTGGACCCACAGTTGGAATCTGGTAAACTCAAAAAAGGAGTGAGTGTGCTGCTCAATGAAGCCTTTGTTGTTGTTGGTGAACTCGGCTATAATGAATCGGGACCAATCGCTAAGATTTCTGATATTCTTCCGGATGGCAGACTTCGTGTTGGGGCTGAACCGAGTCTGCAATCTGTCATTATAGAACGCTCGAAGGATCTTTCGGATGTTAAGTTGAAGTCTGGTGATGAAGTCCGACTTGATCCAAGTTTAAGGGTTGCGGTTGAATATATCGCATCAAAAGAAACGAAAGATTATGCACTTGAAGCAGTTCCAGAAATCCCATGGTCAAAAGTGGGAGGACTTGATGAAACCATTCAACGGATTAAAGATACAATTGAACAACCGATTTTACATCCTGATCTGTTTAAGAAGTTTCGGTATACTGTACCGAAAGGTTTCCTGCTCCACGGTCCCCCCGGTTGTGGTAAAACACTCATCGGAAAAGCGACAGCATACAACCTAACTGAACGTCTCAAAACAGAAACAGGTGAAGAAATAGAAGGGACATTCCTGCACATTAAAGGTCCCGAAATACTTAACATGTGGCTAGGGGAATCGGAACGGAAAGTCAGAGAAATATTCTCAACAGCGCGAGAAAAACGGGATGAAGGTAAACTCGCCTTTGTGTTCATTGATGAAGCTGAGTCTATTTTGGGAACACGGCGTGCAATGCGATCACACAGTATCTCTAATACACTCGTGCCTATGTTCTGTGCAGAAATGGATGGGATTGAACCGCTCCAAGAGGTTGTCATTATACTGGCTACGAACCGACCTGACTTAATTGATCCAGCTATTCTCCGACCAGGACGTATAGATAGAAAAATTAAAGTAACACGCCCGGATAAAGACGCTGCGAAAGATATTTTCGGTATCTATTTGACAACTGACCTTCCAATTGAAACGGAACAAGGTGGAACGGATGACCAAGGAACCGTTGATCAACTGATAACTGAAGTCGTGGATGAGATGTTCCGTGAATCCTCTGAAAACCGATTCCTTGAAGTCACGCTCCGTAGTGGCAGACGCGATATTCTCTATCAAGGACATCTCTGCAGCGGGGCCATTATAGAATCAATCGTTCAGAGAGCAAAAGAATCTGCAATGAAGCGTGCAATAGCTGCTCCTGATATAGATACAGGAATCACTTTAGATGACCTTATAAATTCACTCAACGCAGAATATAGCGAAAACGACATCTTCCCACCAACAGAGGCTACTGAAGATTGGCTCAAACTCCTTGATTATGACCCCATGAATGTTGTCAAGATCACACCTATTCAGGCAGAGAAGCGAGAGACACGCAAAACATCAAGTCCAGTGATTTAGTTCTATACCTTTACCCTAGAATAAATTCACATATTGTCCGACACTTATTGTAAATTGTAAATTAAAACAGAAAGTTACAAATAATGCATAGACTTTTTGGAATTGAAACTGAATACGGAATCACACTTGAAAACGCTGAACAGATTGATACCGTCAAGGAATCCATTGAGTTAATAAAGTGCTACCAACGTGAACCATTTTTACCGCAATGGGATTACAATGGTGAAGACCCTTTCAAAGATGAGCGCGGATTTCGGGCAAAACATCTAAACAACCATCCTGATGAAGTGGAGGAGGAGAAAAAGGATAAAGAAAGGTTTGCGAATCAACCTGCTCGCTCCTTTCGTGAAATAAAGAGTGATCGCATCCTGATAAATGGGGCAAGACTATACAACGACCATGCACATCCGGAGTATTCAACACCTGAATGTCAAAGTCTATTTGACCTTGTAGCGCATGATAAAGCTGGTGAACGAATACTGCAAGAATGCGCTGAAAGACGGAGCCAAGAACTTGGTGAACGGATTATCCTATATAAAAATAACACCGATTTTTACGGTCATAGTTACGGATGTCATGACAACTATCTAATGGAACGTGATGTGCCATTTGATTACCTCAAAACAAGCATCCTCCCGTTTTTTATTACACGGCAAATATTTGCAGGAGCGGGTAAAATAGGCATTGAAACTGAAGCAGGACTTGCTACGCCAGGACATTTCCAACTCACACAACGTTCTGACTTTTTTCACGTAGAGGCGAGTGTGGATACAATGCACAAACGACCTATCGTGAACACAAGGGACGAACCGCATGCGGATCCAGCAAAATATCGAAGACTTCACGGAATCGTTGGCGATGCAAACATGTCCGAATATGCTACCGCATTGAAAATCGGTACAACTGCACTTGTAATTCAATTGATTGAACAACGACTTATTCCAGAGACATGTGCAATCGCTAATCCGATTGATACCATAAAACTGATTTCACATGACCAAACGTATCGCTGGATGTTACAGAAAGTTGATGGTAAAATGATCTCCGCTATTGATCATCAACGTGAGTTTCTTGAAATTGCACAAAAACATCTGCCACATCAGAACAATGAAACAGTTTGGGTGTTAACACAATGGGAACAGACGCTTGATGCACTTGAAAATGACCCGATGGACCTTACAGATAGGATCGACTGGGTTGCAAAAAAATGGTTGTTAGAAACCTTTGTTGAATCTGAAAAAATTAAATGGGAGGACCCTTGGCTCCAGAGTATCGATTTAGAATACCATAACATCAATGTTGAGGACGGTCTATTCTACGGATTAACGATGCAAAGAGTTGTAACGGATAAACAGATTCAGGAAGCTATGCATACACCCCCCGCAGATACGCGGGCTTATTTCCGTGGTAAATCACTCAATAAGTTTGAAGACGCAGTTAAAACTGTTCAATGGGACAGTATCTCCTTTGACATTAAAGGGAAAACTGTGACTGTTAACATGAACTCACTTGCAAATCCGGAAATTGCGCAGAAATATAATGAAGCACTTGACTTATCCCCTAATCCTCAAACTCTCGTTGAAAAGCTCGGTTTACACTAAAATCAATGTAGAAGAGTAGTGTAAACCCAAAATCGCTTCTAAAAGCAATCTAAGGAGAATAAACTCATGAAAGACAAAATTGCCTATTTCCCCGATCGCAAACAAAAATCGGTAAAGCCGATAGAACCCGGTGACGGTGACGATGATAGCAACGCACCGAAACGTCCCGATGTCAACAGACCCAATACTAACGAACTACTAAAACGCATGAGACGGGTCGACAAAGATCAATCGCGCCGATACCGCCAAAGGACAGGGGAATAATGAACCATAAAGGCGACTTTCTCAGTCTTCTAAAACATGTCGATACCTTGCAAGTTGACGGTGAACAAACTCAAGGTATGTCTGAAGTGAATGTCCCTGAATTATTACCAAATATTAAAAAACCGATACGTGATGCTATGATACTCCCCACACAAGAGGGACTAACGCATAGCACGACTTTAGCGTTAACTGAAGCGACGACTGTTGTTGCGATGCGTTACAAGGATGGTATTATCATTGCAGGGGATCGGCGTGCAACCGCTGGCACTTCTGTTGTTCACGACCGCGCTGAGAAAGTTATTCCTATTGACTCACACTCTGTCCTAGCAATATCGGGCGCACCTGCAATGGCTTTTGAGATTGCACGTGTTCTAAAACACTCATTCCAGTATTTCCGTCGAAGCCAACTCCAAGAACTCAGTGTTGAAGGAAAACTGAGAACACTTTCACGGCTTATCCTTGATAACCTGCCAATGGCACTGCAGGGGATCGGCGCAGTAATACCTATCTTCGCTTTGTATGCACCGCAAACTGACGAAACGTTAAACGGTGGCAAAATCTATTTCTATGACGCACTCGGTGCACACTTTGAAAATGTCGATTTCGCTACAACCGGTTCCGGTTCAGTTTGGATACGCGGTGTGCTACGTTATCTCGACAGATGGGGAGAGACGCGGCTTGAAGATATGGATGGAAAGCAGGCAACCATCACAATTCTAAGATTGCTTGATACAGCCAGTGAGTATGATGCAGCAACAAGCGGATACAACGCAAAAGCTGAGATATTTCCTACTGTCAAAATGATTACACGACACGGTGTTGAAACACTCACAGACAAATTTCTAAATGAATGTTACGCGGAGGTTACATAATGCGCGATATGCCGTATCGATGGATTGAAGCAATTCAGGACAGGCGCGATTACATTGAAGATCAACTTAAACCCGGAAGTCCCGTCGTTGGACTCCCTTACGCAGAAGGCAGCCTCCTTCTTACCGTCAGTAAAGGTGCACAGAAAATATTTGAAGTTCATGACCGTATTGCCCTCTCCGCCATTGGACATCCTGCTGACATTGAGCGGCTCCGTATGCTTGTTACCGATACTGCAAGCGTTCAGGCGTTTCAAAGTGCCACTGAAGATGTGAACCTACACCGGCTCACACATTATGTCTTAGCACATACCTTTAAACAAGCATTTGAATCCATTGTCGGTGAAGCTTATATCATAAAAATGTTGCTCGTTGAAATTGGCAATGGTGCCCCAGAAACACAATTTACCCATATAAACTACGACGGTAGCGTGAAAGTCCAGAACGAATATGGTGTCATCGGTGGCACCGAAGAAATTGAAACCGCCATGCAAAACTATCTCACGGAGACAAAAAACGATACACCACATGACCTCGACTCAGCACTGCAGTTAGCACTGAAAACATGGGCAGTGGGTAGAAAATTAAGCCAAAGTTTTGAAGATGCAGAAGATAGCAACGAAATTTCAGAAGACGAGATAGATGAAGTTATAAACACTGAATTAGAGGAAGGCGAAATTGAAGCCGGGATTTTAGATAATTCCTTATCAGGAGACACAAAATTCCGTCTATTGAATAAAGATGAGATTTTTGAACTAACTAAATAACTTGAGTTATACCTATCATTAGACTAATTGAGGAATACCCTTTAGAATATCGTGATTCACTTTTAGCACCACTTCTTAGTAAAGTTTCTATTCATTCAAACACTTCAGGGGTATTTAAAGGTTTTTACAAGAACAGAAATACGGGAGTTGGTCAATTTGGAGGGACAAAATCTAACGCACTCACTCGTATCAAAGGACAAATTAGATTAGAAACACCTTTTCTGAGTCAATTTGAATGTGATTACGAAGTCTTTCATGATGATACAAATAAAATTGCTAATAAGCTCAGAGATTTAGATCTTACGTATATCGATCCTCCCTATAATTAAGGAACAATTCTGATGACATATAGAATAATCGGCATTGAAACCGAATTGGGATGCATGGTTCATCCTCAGACGATGCAGACACAACGTTTGAAAGCCTCCCCTGAGGGTGTTGCCGCGAATATCAGAGACTATGTCTTCAAACATCTTGAACTCGGGATTCCCGATCTGCACTATCGTGACTGGGGAGAACCCCCCGGTAACGGTGGCTTTCTTTTCAACGGCGGCAGACTCTACATTGACATGGGACATCTTGAATATGCTACACCAGAATGCGCCAATCTTTTTGACGCAATCGCTTATGACAAGGCAATTGAACACGTCATCATGGCAATTCTACAAGAGAATAGACTTGAGTCACACGTCGCCTTCTACAAAAACAACATAGACCACTACACAGGGGCAACGTTCGGCTGCCACGAAAACTATCAGGCACGACGTGATGTGCCATTCTATAGAATCGTAATTCCAACACTCCTCCCATTCTTCGTTACCCGACAAATATACGCTGGTGCAGGTCGGGTCGGTGCTTATGATGACATCATGGAATTCGGAGATGGACAATACAGCCAAGACGACTTTATCGGGTACCAGATATCACAACGCGCGGATCACATCGTCACTGAAATCTATGAATGGATTCAGTTCAGTCGCGCAATAATCAATACCCGAGACGAACCGCTCAGCGATTACACAAAATATCGTAGACTACACCTTCTTGTCGGCGACACGAACATGTCTGAATATGCATCAGCACTCAAAATTGGTACAACCGTACTTATTCTTGACGCTATAGAGAAACATTACGAGCAATACGGAGAAAAGCTGCCAATCCCAAACCTTGAAATTGTTGACCCGATCGCCGCAATCAGATACATCTCACGGGACACCACACTGACATGGGATGTTGACTTACAAAACGGTCAAACTGTCACTGCTATTGATATTCAACGCACATACCTAAACTTTGTTCAAGACATGATGACACGTCCTAATGAGACGACCCAGTGGATACTCGCTGAATGGGAAAATGTCCTTGATGACTTAGAAACAGACTGGAAACGCCTCACCACACGACTCGACTGGGCTGCAAAGAAATGGGTTCTTGACGCATTTGTTGAAGCAGAAGGATTAGATTGGGATGACCAGTGGCTCAAAAGCCTTGATTTAGAGTACCACAACATCGATCCTGATACTGGGATATTCTATGCACTCCAATCCGAAGGGTCTATGCGTCGCGTGATTACCGACCACCAGATCAGTCATGCCATCACCCACCCACCCATCAACACGCGCGCAAGGGTTCGCGGATATCTCATGCAAAATCTAAAGAAGCAAAAGATGCAGTGTATAGTAGACTGGTATCACATCTATGCTGGACAAACCGAATGTTATGAGATGAAGGAACCCCTTGACACCAGCCTACCAAATGCACGTAGATGGCTAAATCTCCTCAAACTGCGTCAGCGGATGTAGAACAATAATCTTAACACAAATACAAAAAATGTGATATAATAATGAAAAATTGATCTGTGATGCAGGAGGAACATATATGAGTAGCAGTCCATCTTATCGTATATTAGCCGAAAAATTAGAAAAACAGGGAATTCAAGTTGAGGTGGTCAAGGAACTCCTCAAACAGCAGCATATAGAAACACCCTCATGGGGATACGGAAATTCCGGTACACGGTTCGGTGTGTTTGAACAACCTGGTACCGCAAGGAACGCAGCAGAACGGCTGGAAGATGCAGCAACCGTACACAAATTTACAGGTGTCTCACCAACTGTTGCACTTCACATTCCATGGGATAAAACCGACGACTGGGGTGCATTGAAACAATATGCAACGGATGTCGGTATTGGAATCGGGGCAATTAACCCCAACGTCTTTCAAGACCGAGAATATAAACTCGGAAGCGTCTGCAACACTTATGCAGATATACGTCGTCTTGCAATTGACCACATGTTAGAATGTGTTGACGTCATGCAGAAGACAAGTTCAGATTTACTGAGTCTCTGGTTTGCTGATGGTACAAACTTCCCCGGACAAGCAAACTTCCGAAAACGGAAGCAGTGGATGACAGATGCACTAAGCGAAGTTTATGACGTACTCCCCAATGATACCCGTATGCTGATTGAATACAAGTTCTTTGAACCCGCATTTTACCACACCGATTTAGCCGATTGGGGTACCGCTTACCTCCTGGCGACTAAACTGGGACCGAAAGCGCAAGTACTAGTAGATCTCGGACATCATCCGCAAGGGACAAATATCGAGTTTATCGTCGCATACCTTATAGATGAAGGGAAACTTGGTGGCTTCCACTTCAATTGCAGGAAATATGCAGACGATGACTTGACGGTAGGTTCTATCAATCCGCAGGAACTCTTCCTCATCTATAACGAACTCGTCACAGCTGAACTTGACCCAGAAACAGAAACTGACATCGCTTATATGATTGACCAGAGTCATAACCTCAAACCGAAAGTGGAAGCAAGTATACAGTCCGTATGCAACCTGCAGAAAGCTTATGCAAAGGCACTATTGGTAGACCGAGACGCATTAACAGCAGCACAAGATTCAGTTGACCTCATTGAAGCGGAAAGCATACTTCAGAATGCCTATGAAACCGATGTGAACCCACTCCTTGAACAAGTGCGTTTAGAGATAGGACGCGATCCGCATCCATTGACAGCATACCGAAAAAGTGGCTATTATGAAAAGATTAGTAAAGCACGTATCGGTGGTGAAAGCCAAGGATGGGCATGAACACAGAACACTTAAAAAAGATTGCTGCTGAAAAAGCAACTGATGAAGTCCAAAACGGCATGGTTGTCGGATTAGGAACGGGTTCAACTGTTTACTATGCACTCTTAAAACTTGGCGGAATGGTCCGAAACGGTTTTGATATCATCGGAATTCCTACCTCCGAAGATACAGAGAAGATCGCAACTGAACAAGGTATCAGACTTTCAACACTCACGGAACATGCTACAATAGAATTAACAATAGACGGTGCAGATGAAGTCGACCCACACCTCAATTTAATCAAAGGGGGCGGCGCAGCTTTGGTTAGAGAGAAAATCATCGCAAACGCATCAGAACGACTCCTCATTGTTGTTGATCAAAGCAAGGTCTCTCAAGTCATCGGAACAACATTTGCCCTACCCGTGGAAATCATACAGTTCGGGTGGGAAGTGACACAACGCACGGTCAATCAAATTTGCGGAAAGTCTGACTTGCGAGGTGGGATACAAAAACCGTTGATTACAGACAACGGCAACTATATATTAGATTGCAAATTCAGTGGAATCCCTGAACCTGAAAAGATGGAGTTATTACTGAACAACATTCCCGGCGTGGTCGAGAACGGTATTTTTGCAAAACGCGCAGACAAGGTGATAATCGGCACAACAGATGGCATAAAATACATGGAGTAGGAAAATGGTCAAGAAACTTTTGTTCTGTTCAATCAAAAAATGGGTGCCCGAATTCACATGTAATTCAAAGGTAGACAGTCTACTATACTCCCTATCTATCTCACTTACTGTCTGCCTTATATTGGCTGTTCCTGTTAACGCTGATATCTTTACAGATACAGGATTAGTAGATATCCCATCAGCCAAAGTGTTAAAACACGGGATATTCGACATAGGTGTATATGCACCCTTTCAAAATTCAACGTATTTCAAACGGGACTCGGTTGCTTTCCGTGTCAACTTCGGCATGTTTGATAGGATTGAAATCAGTGGATCACACATACTACCGCAGGACAATGACGCTTCACAATCTTTCTTGGGACACCTAAAAGCACAACTCTTCATAGAATCAGGGAAAATACCAGATATTGCAATCGGTATTGACAATCTCGGCGATAATGTTATTCAAGAGTGGGATACATATCATGCTAATTCAGCATATCTTGTTATAAGCAAGACTTTCAATCTTCCACGTATTCATCTGATTTCGGGACACATCGGACTTGGTAACAACCGTTTTGCAATTGACGATAATCCTATCGGAATGTTCGTAGGTCTAAGCACGGAACTTCGTCCAGCTTTTGCAAGAGAAGATATTAAACTCAGTCTGGAATTTGATGGGAACGGTATCAACGCAGGAATACAGCATACTGCAAACAGTGGTTTACGAATTTCCCTGGGTGTTGAGACATTAAACAGACCGGAAGATATCCGTTACTTCACAGCAATTTCGTGGTCAAATGCTAAGTTGATGGAACAGATAGCAGCGGCAAACCGTCTTGCACAACAAGCAGCTAAACTTGCAGGTCAAGCCAAAAAAGAGACGACATCAGAAAGATAGACACATCTACAAACCTGCCAAAAAATCTACTGCTCTACCTCATTCCGTATTCCGAATAATCAGCGTTTAGCAACACCTCCTTTGCAATTGCATCAAGAAGTGCTTTGCCTTCTGTGCTAAGTATTGCACTGCCTGTTTCAAAAAGGATCTTCCCCTTAACATCAAGCGTTAGTCGTCCAGCTTCGTCTAAAACAGCACCGACTGTATCTTTGAATTTACCTTGGATAGCGGCGATTGAACGTTCATACTGATCACGGATCCGTTTTAATTCTGATTCAATCTCAGTCAGTTTTGTCCGGAGATTCTCTTTGTAAACTTAGTATCGTATCAAAGGTGTCGTCTTTGGACGTTTTGTTCTTTTTGGTAATTCCGCACGTAGTACATCGGTGGATAAGCACGTAGTTACCGTGTTTCATTGTAAATCCTATTGGCTCCATTAACCCGAGACATCTTTCTGCACGATCACCAGGATTCACATCTACATGTTGACTCCAAAGACATTTCGGACAGTGATTGGTATATCCATCTCCTTTTACAAACGTACCGCAATTTCCGCAAGTAAAATCTTCAACGTGGCGTTGGAATAGTTTTTTCACTTGTTAGTTTCGGTCTCTTTTATATACGTTAGTCTATCTAATGTTCGTTTTAGACTTGGGGATAATGATCTTCGCGCAGTCTATTCTTATTTGAACGCCAATGTGTGGAATGTGCTTCTAAATGCGGTTTCCTTGTTGTTTTATCGCGAACAAACTCCAGTTTCTCAAACTGTGGAATGGCAATTTTGAGTGCATGTTCTATTTTTTTTTAGGCGAGAACGTCGGGTGCTGGGATGAACACTGGCAATTCTGTCAAGAAACATCTGTCCAAACGGATCCTCTTCAACTATCTTGCCTTGAATCGCGTCAGCATATTGTATAAACTGCGGAACAAGATGGAGATAGGTGACATTTCTTAAGAAACTGCTAATTTCTCTAAACTTAGCATTGGTAGCACTCTGTTCAAGAGCAGTTTGAGTGAGACGGGTTAGATCGTCTTTGTCAAAATTATCAGGTCTAAGAAGAAGCTCATCGCCTTTCCATACACGTTCATGTGTTATATAGGTATGTTGATGTGTTTGAGAACATTCGAGAAATCCTAATGTATACTGCCATGTTGCTGGTGTATCTGCAGATTCTGCTATGTGAAGTTCAATACTCACTTCAGCATCGTGTGGTGCAGCTAAACATCTAATTTTGAAGACACCCCCTCGAACCTTCACAGCTTCTGAAACCCGCCACCGTCGACTTTTACAATATCATGCAGAAAACGAAATATGTCAAGTAGATTAGACTTACCAGAAGCATTCGGACCAACGATAAACTGCCGTTCCCTAAGAGGCACATCTATTTGACGAAAATTCCTCCAGTTTTTAGCAATAAGTCGATTGATGATCATTATTTTTATCCTTTTGACAGCAAACAGATTATAAATTAAAACATTCTCTAATACTATTATTATACCACCATTCAAAGGGTGTGTAAAGTTATTTTACTTATGAATTATGTCACTTACCCCCATTTTTAAATTGTATTGTTCTATGGTTGTGTTTGTATGGTTTATGTGTGAGAAAGTCTGTCTTACATCCTGACATGGAAAGGGTGTGTCAAGGAAACGGAGTAACCTTTTTCGCTTAGATTTTTTTTCTTAACATCTATCGGTAAGCGTGAAGCGATCTCGTTGATACGAAAGGTCTTTGAGACGCTCACAGCAAAGATTGTCAACAAAAAGTTCCGTTGGCTCGTTTTTTTTTACGAAAACCTGCTTGAAAACCTCTTGGAAACCTGCTATAATTTTTCTTGGATTCGCCCGTTTTCGGGTGTAACTCATGAGAATGCCTCCTTTTTTGTATTCTTAAAGAATATTTATTCTAAGGAGGTATTCTACCATAAACCGCCTACTTGGACAGCATTTCTTTCACCAAACACCTAACACAGAAAACTTCATGAAAAAATCGGGGTAAGTGACACAAAAAAACTCCCCTTGACAAACCACCATTCCCTCAAGTATAATCAATAGAAGAACCTTTAGAAATAACAAAGGCACAACATTTAGCATGGCACAAAATGATGAAATCGTGAAGCATCTGATGCACGAATACGCTGATGCGTTCGCTGCGCTCTCCTTTGGTACACACGATGTCCAAGTCTTAGAGACACTTGATACGGAACAACAACATGTTAAGGTACTTTGCAATGACATGACATTTAAGGTGCTTTGGAACGATGAAACAGTCCTGCTTCATATTGAGGTGCAAACCGAGGATAGTAGAGATAAACCGATGCCGTTACGTGTCCTCGCTTATGCAAGCCAACTATACCTACGTCATGAACTTTCTGTGTATTCAGTGGTGATATATTTAAGTCCAAATGCTGGAAAGACTGACCCTGGTGGATCCATTTATGGAAATGAGACGTTTGGTTTGCAGCATAAGTATCAGGTAATCCGGTTGGCGGATTTGGATGGTGAATCGTTTTTAGAGACTGCATCGGTTGGATTGTTACCTTTCACACTTTTAATGAAACCGCCCGATAGTATGGATACGGAGGAATGGTTAAAGAAATGTGTTGAGAAGATAGAAGCAGCACCCGTTGACACACAGACGCGTGGAACGTTGTTCTTGGCACTATCAACGTTGGGCAACTTAGTCTATGACCTTACACTTTTACAAAAACTTATAACGGAGGAAATGATGCAAGAATCTCCTTTTATTGAACACTTAATTCAGAAATATAGTGAACAAGGTGCGCGTGAAATGGCTATGAATAATATTCAGTCTGTGCTAACCGAACGGTTTCCGCAGAGCGATATGCAATCTGTAACGCAGGCACTTGAATCTATTTTGGATGTTGAAGATTTGACAGAGCTGCACCGTAGAGCCGTCCATACACCGAGTGTTGAAGATTTTTTGCAAGCATTGAACGGGTCGGAAGTGTAAACTGGTACAGTCCCCTCTTATCCTGATAATCCTATAATCCTGAAAATCCTGGTTCAGACAAATTCAGGAAGTTGTCCAAAACATCCTTCCGCGTCCTCCGTGTTCTCTGTGTAATCCGCGATTCAGACAAAATCGGTGGCAGAAACGCAAACGTGCATCCAAAAAACTCGCCACTTACCCCCATTTTTAAATTGTATTGTTCTATGGTTGTGTTTGTATGGTTTATGTGTGAGAAAGTCTGTCTTTATGTGGTGAAAAAGTGCAAGTTTTTCAGACACGTCTGTTTGGTAAATAAGAGGAGTTCCTCCTTTGTCCACCACGCGTCAATGACCTTTTTGATGATCGTTATCACTGAATAGATCTTGCGTTTCGTTTCAAAAGCCTTCGCCCAGAAACCTACCGCCTTTTCATAAGTAATAAACAGAAGTCCATAAGCAGAAGTCCATAAGCGAAGACGACGATTAGGAAAAGGAGTGCAATGCGGGGTTTCTCCAAACCACCTACTTGGACAGCATTTCTTTTACCAAACACCCAACACAGAAAACTTCATGAAAAACTAGGAGCAAGTGACATTTTACTATGACTCACATCTTGACATATTCTCCCAAATCGTATAGACTAAAAAAATGTTTCAAAACGCATCCGAAATCCTTATGCTAATTGCTTCTGCGATCGTCCAGTGGTTCTTCTATCGGAAACGTTTGCCGAAAGATTTCTTCCCCAAACGCATCCTCGTTGTAAAACTTGATCACATTGGAGATGTTCTTTTAGCAACACCCGTCTTTTCCAATCTACGAAAAGCATATCCAGAAGCAGAGATACATGCATTGACTGGTAGTTGGAGTCGTATTATATTGGAAAGTCATCCTGATGTTAATAGGGTGTTAGAATATAATTCACATAAGTTTTGCCGTTCAGGGGATCCCACATCACTAAGGAAAACAATCCGACTTTATCGTGCATTGCGACAGTCAAAGTACGATCTGCTAATAGAACTGCGTGGGGATTGGCGATTAGTAGTATTTGCATTATTAGGGTTCACTACGAGACGTATTAACCGTGCATCCCTTCAGTTAGCAAATAAGCTTGGATTCCGATCATTCAGTGGTAAGCATGAAACGCTTCGTAATCTTGATGTTCTAAAGCAAGCAGGTATTCCGACACCGATACAGAACACTATCTTCTCCGTAAAAGCAGAAGATCAAAAATGGTCAGTTGATTTCCTTAAATCACATCAAATTGACGGTGAGTGTCCTATTATTGCAATTCATCCAGGATCACCGATACAGCGAAAGAGATGGTTGACTGAACGTTATGCAGAATTAGCGGATTGGTTGATTACACAGAAACGGGCAAAGATCCTGTTTGTTGGCGTAAAAGACGAAATTTCAATTATCAACGAAATTCAGGGTCAGATGTATGGAGAATCAGTAAATATTGCTGGTGAAACTACCGTGCCACAGTTAGCATCAATTTTGTTCAAATGTAATATGTTTATCGGAAATGATAGTGGACCGATGCATCTTGCTGCAGCCGTTGGTACGTATACAATCGGATTGTTTGGTCCAGGAGATCCAGAAAGGTTTGGACCTGTCGGAGAAAAGTGTTGGACAATACGTAAGAAACTTGACTGTCCACCTTGTCCTGGCAAAGTCTGTAAATTCGACTCAGACGGTTGTATGACTATGATACAGGTGGCAGACGTGATTGCATGTATTGAAAACCGCGGTTCGTGATACAGGAGAACGTAGGTCATAATTTATCTTGACAGATTTTTGCAAAAATGTTATGGTACACCATATACAACATCTTATGAAATACGGATAACTTGGAAAAATTTCTTTTCTCTATACAAGCATAAGCACAATTATATTGAATACAAGTTTTTGAGATATACAACACGTCTATGGAGGAATAAAATGAATTGGCAATCAATCCGGATTGTTCTCACACTTCTCACTATATGTATTATAAGCATTGGGATGCTAAGTTGCGGGAGTGATGATGAGGAACCCACGGACAAAACACTAACTACAGACCCTACAGACCCAACGGAACCTATTGTCCCAGCGACACTTGAACCGATCGATTTTGCGGCAGAAAAAAATGAGATACAACAAGTCTATAGTGCTTTCTATTCAGCTTTCAACAGAAGGAAGATATCAGATATTGATAAATTATGGAAAAATCATCTTGTCCATGCACAATTTGGTGTTGCCTGGGTAGCAGGAGGTGAAGTTGAACCTGTCGGACCAGCACAAGGTTGGAACGAAATTAAAAACATAATAGAATCTCTATGGAATGCACAAGGTTCTAAGGAGCATAATTGGAATGGTAGTAACAGGTTTAGTCAATTTTGGATTCGTAGAACAAAGGCTGATCCAAATACTTTAGAAGCGAGTGCAACAGCTTCTGCTCGCTATAGGAACGATCAAGGTCCTGGGATAACTTATGCCTACCTGATCAAGAATGAGCACGATACATGGCATCTCCAACAAATTCAGAGTGTAACACAAGATGTTATCAATATGAGACGTGGAGATGTTCTAATCTCTAAATACTTTACCGACCCATCTGCTAAAGTACCGTAGAATGCACGATATTGTGCATCTACAATCTAGGCTGCACAAATTTGTGCAGAGATTATTGCAGAGATTATCAGAGATTATCTAGGTATCGTAGAGAATTACGACCACAACTAACTTAGTTAGTGGCATAGAAATTGCGAAGATTGAAAAGTATGTAAGTAGGTATTATCTAAAGAATAGGACATATCTTCTTGAGAATCTATACATTAATAATAATCATGTGAGGTAAAAAATGAGTGCTAAAAGAACTTCAGGTGCCTTAATGACTGCACTTCTAATTCACGTTGTTGTAATACTAATTGCAGGTGTCTATTTTGTGACGCAAAGCGAGCCATTTATAGACTTGGTTGGGCTGCAATTTGCAAAACCACCTAAACCCCCGAAGCCTAAAGTCCGAAAACCAATTGTCAGACAACTGAACAAACCGATTGTTCCTGTTGAAGATACGGTTGTTCTTGATCAGGTTGAAGTGCAACCCCGTCTAACAAACGCTTTTGCCCCAAAAACCACTGTCGTACAACAACAACAGACAGTCTTGGAATTTTCAAATCAAGCAGTTAAAGTTGATGCCCCTATCAATCCAAACGTTCCGAAAGTGGTTCAATCCAATGTTCCTATACACGAAGTGGTTACACACACTGAACTTCCTGTGTCGGATTCACCGAATGCCTTAGCTTTTGCGGGCCCCGCGCCGAGTGCACCTACTGCTGGTCCTGCTAACATCATTCGTGGCGTATCAGGGAGTCCAGTACAGGTCAAAGTCACTTTTCAACGTTCACCCGGTTTAGCTATGGTTGATAACGTAGGTGTAGTACGTGACGCTCTCGGAGATGTAGCCGAAAGCATTACACTCGGTAATGTTGAAGTGCCACCATTACCCAAAGGTGAACCCGGCGGACGCGTTATCGGTAAAGGTCGTGATATACGCGGCGTATTACGTTTCACACGTATCCGACACAACTTGTCCGACTGGTGGGCTGATGCTTCTTCGCTAAATGCTCTTACCAAATGGCTTAATGAGAAAACACAGATCAAAACTGACATGAACGTTGAAGGAGGCGCGTTAAGGTTCACGGATACTAACCTACTAAAAACACCGATTGCGTTTATGACAGGACACGATCCATCTCTCGTTCGATCCAGAAACTTGCTAGGAAGACAATATGGCGGTGGGAAAATGGATAGCCGTTTAACACAAGCTGAAGCTGCAGGCCTACGGAAATACCTTGTTGAGAAAGGTGGATTCCTCATCTTTGATGACTGCGGTGTAAACGCTGCCGCACAGGCAATGATACGACTGTTCCTTGCGCAGATGCGATATGTCATGCCAGAACATCAAATAGAACGTGTAGACAACACACACGAAATCTATAATAATTACTTTCAAATCGGCGGCCCCCCTGTTGGATTTGATATTTTCTGGTGGGGCACACGTCCTCCGAAACGAAACTTTCTTGAAGGTTTCTCAATCGAGAATAAATTATCCGTTCTCGTTGTCAGACGTGATTACATGTGTGCAATGGAATCTGTTAGTTTACCAACACGAAATGTCCACTATTCACCAGGTGTCTACCGATTTATGACAAACGTTGTCGTCTATGCGCTGACACACGGAGACATTGCAGATTATTCCGGTTATGTGCCAGAAGAGACCTTGGCGAAGAGAGAACTTCCGACACGTGCACCTGAATCTGCAAAAACTGGAGCAACTGAATAATAGACTACTTTGAGACTGTTCAGTTCTAATTTTAATCCAAAAGAATCTCCCGATGACAGACAGCCTATCCATCAATGGGAGATTCTTTTGTTAATAATTACTTATTGAGGTGAAAAATTGAAACTTGGCGTATCCACATATTCGTATTGGCATTTCAAAACGGAGAAAGTGCCAATTGAACATGTCATTGAAGAAGCCGCAAAACTTGAACTTGACGGCATTGAAATCCTACACCGACAAATGGAAATCGAAGAATCCTCTTATCTACAGAAACTAAAGAGACATGCATTTATTCACGGACTTGACCTATACGCGCTCTCTATCCATCAGAGTTTTGTCTCACCAGATGTAGAAAAGCGACAAAAAGACATTAATCATACCATACACTGCCTACGGTTAGCGCATGAACTCGGAATTCCATCAATTCGCCTAAACTCAGGACGATGGAATACGATAAAATCCTTTGACGACTTGATGAAAACTGAAGGGAAAGAACCACCACTACACGACTATACTGAGGATGACGCATTTGACTGGGTAATTGCTTCTATTGAAAAATGCCTTCCAGATGCCGAGAAATACGGTGTAATTCTCGGTCTGGAAAACCATTGGGGATTGACATGCACAGCAGATGGCGTGAACAGAATCGTCTCAGCACTAGACTCCGAATGGCTGAAAATAACAATGGATTGCGGTAATTTCCTCACTGATCCGTATGACAAACTTGCACAGATTGCCCCTGAAGCAGTACTTGTTCATGCAAAAACCTATTACGGCGGGGGGGAATGGTACACCTTAGATCTTGATTATACCAAAATCGGTGAGATTTTGCGCGGTGTCGGATTTCAAGGATATATCTCTATTGAATTTGAAGGTAAAGAGGATGCACATACAGGCGTTCCCAAGAGTGTAGAAATGCTGCGCGACTTGCTGAATATCTAACCCATATTTCCTTGACAGCACAAGCATTTTTAGTGTAAAATTGATTGAACAAGGAGTTATGAAAATGCAACAAACACATACCAACATTCTGCTATGCTCTGTCTTCATAATTATGATCCTGATTGGTTGTGCATCCCACGACGTGACAAGCACAAAAGACTATAACCAGTTTGCCATAAAAGTTGCACAAGCCGATCTTTGGAATGAGGCAATTTTCCGATGGAAACAGGTGGTAATTATTGACCCAGATAACGCTGCTGCCCATAACAACCTCGGAGTCGGCTATGAGGCTATGGGAAAAATAGCGAAGGCAAAGTCAGCATATCAACGCGCAACTGAACTCGAACCGAATAGCAAATATTATAGGATCAATTATCGTAGATGTAGACTGCATATTCGTCAAAGTGGATTGGACAACGAGAATATATCTGATGAATTTTTAGAAGAACTTGAAAACGATTAACTTTGGTACCCTCCCCATGCAGAAAAAAATTCCACAGATGCTTTCTCGGTTTTACCTTCTATTTACTTGGAAATATACAATCCCTTGCCTATCTCTGATCATTTCCTTAACATTAGGTGCTTGCGGTAGCAAAGTCACGCGCGTTTCTATACCAATAAAAGTTCAATCCGAAATTGACATCAATACATATTCAAACTTCGCTGTGCTGCCGTTTATCAGTGAAAAACATACATCAAAGATAGGGGAAATCCCCGCTGATATAGGAAACGATGTTGCACAGATTCTAAGAAGCGGCCTATCACGACAAAAACACTTTGAGGTTGTTGATAAACAGGAAACCGAACGAATTATGATAGGTGAAAAGATTGAAAAGGACCTACTCGCGGATGCTGAACGATTGAGCAAGTTTGGTAGATACTTTGAAGTAAAAGGAATCATTATCGGGAGTTATCGTTTTTACACCGATACACGACCAAGACGGTATTACGGAGAACGCTATTCAGTCAGTCAACAGCGATATGTTATGGATTATCAAGACTATATGCAAAAAACCTATCTACTCGCCTTACGCGTTATCATTGTAGATGTTGACACTGAGAAGATTATCTGGGATGAAGTTTATCAACAGAAAACTGCGGAAGCACATTCTATCGGTTCCTTTGTTCTTTCCCAAATGGTGCCACAAGAGACCACATTGAGGGAACTCAGCAAACGCGCCATCACACAATTTACACAGGACATCTCTCCACACTACGAACAGGAAGACAGATTTCTGATACGGTAAGTACCCGCCAAAATAAATAGTCAAAATATGGTGGATAATGGAATTATTTGTATACTATCAATAAAATAATACCTAGAACGGTAGATGCGATAAGGAAATCACATCAATCGGGAGAGGCAACTGATGAAAACTAAAAAAAACACCTTATCAAAAAACATATTATCAGGAATTAGAATTGCACGATTCTTCATCATGATAACCTTAACAATATTCTTCTCAACAAACGTTTGGGCACAAGGTTTCGGCAAGAACAAAATAACTGCACAAAGGTTTGATTGGCATATCCATCGTACTGAGCATTTTGATATACACTACTATCCAAGCGAAACAAATCTTGTTCCGATAATGGCTGCCATCGCTGAAGAAGCTTATGAAAAACATAGCGATAATTTTGAGCACGAAATTGAGAGTAGAACCCCCCTCATCTTATACAAATCACATAAAGATTTTCAAGAAACTAACATCATACTCCAGAAACTGCATGAAGGGATCGGCGGCTTTGCTGAACTCTTTAAACATCGGGTTGTTATACCTTTCACAGGATCACTTGAAGATTTTCGTGAGGTGATTTATCATGAACTCATACACATTTTTCAGTTCGACATTCTCTATCAAAAACCGCATGCCAGAATCTATAGCGGAGAGTTCCTTTATTCACCTCCGATATGGTTTATAGAAGGTATGGCAGATTACTTTGCAAACGATAAAGACGCGCTAGGTGAGATGGTGCTACGTGATGCAAGTATAAACAATAATATACTTCCATTAACTGAGTTGCAGAACTTCAATCGTCTGAGCTCTCCTTACCTCGGGTATAAGATGGGACAGTTGGCTGTTGAATACCTCGTCACGACTTATGGAAAAGATAAAATCGCTGAGATAATGAGGGGATTGCGACAGAATAGGAGAAAAAATATTGACTTAGTCTTCAAAAACGTAATTGGTGTCAGTTTGAAAGAATTTGATGCCGGTTATCAACAGATGCTGAGAAAACGTTATTGGCCTCTCATAGAAGATCGTGAGTTACCAAATATCGTTTCTCGGAAACTTACTGAGAACGCCAGATTTTCTCATAACATTAAACCTGTCTGGTCACCTAGTGGTGATATTGTCGCTTATATTACAGCAAATGAAGGCTTTTTAGAAATTGTCCTGATGTCTTCAAGAACAGGTAAGACACTTGATAGAATTACAAAGCGATTTTTCCGTAATAAATACGAGGAGATCAGAACTGATTCCAGCGGATTTGACAGAAGTCTTGCATGGTCACCAAACGGAGACCACATCGCTTTCATCGGTAAACACCACGATGCAAATTATCTCATCGAAGTCAATATCCTTACACACAAACTCACACATTACGTTAAACTCGACTATGATTCAGCAAACTCCCCCAGTTATAATGGGTCCGGTGACCGTATCGTTTTTACTGCTTTGAAAGAAGGACAAACAGACCTTTACATCATTGATCTTGATACAGATTCTATTAGTAGATTAACCAGAGATTCCTTCAACGATACGCACCCATCATGGCATCCAAATAGAAATACGATCATCTACGCTTCAGAACGTGAACACAAAAACCGACTTGTCCTTATTGATCTAGATAAAAAAACGGAACAGAAACTCACAGATAATGCCACAAACGCAATCAGTCCGATATGGATGTCAGATGGAGAATCCGTGCTATTTTGTGCTGACAGGTCAGGAGTATACGATGCATATAAACTCCACATCGCCACCAAGGAGACGACACGCCTCACAAACCTAATAACCGGATGTTCCAACCCAAGTTTCTCACCAGATGGGAAAAGATTGCTCTTTAGTGCATATCAAGATGGGAAATATGACATCTGTGTGATGAACTCAGACAAAATACTAAACGAAAACGTCGAAATACCTGAGTTTACGTCAGAACAGATCGCTATAAATATCGATTCAGATGTCTCTCAGCGAAACTATAGAATCGCCAGACGGAAGTACAGTACCCGCAATTCTTTCCGGTTTGATGCGATTTTTCCACAATTTAGTTATGGAGCTGATGGACTGCTACGTAGCCAAATTCAGATGAGTGCCAGCGATATGTTAGGTAATCATCGGGTTGAACTCAGCGTCATCAAACAGTCCGGTGGGTATCTCGTCCCGGATTTTATTGCACAATACGGATACTTAACGAATCGTGCTGATGTCGGGGTAGTTGCATACAATTATCATCAATACCATCGACTTAGTTCACTCCGAAATCAAACTGGTATTTTACAACGAATTACGGGAGGCGGTGCTTTTCTCAGTTATCCCTTTAATCGGTATAACAGATTAGACCTTCAGTATTCTATGTACACAACACCGTTCTCTTACAATTTTGACACGGTTAATCCTGTTGAGTTCTATGATCGCGGATTTCTCTCAATGGGTTCCATCGCTTTCGTGAGTGATAATACAATGTGGCGAGAGTTTGCTCCCTTTAGAGGCACACGATACCGTTTTGAAATAGAACGTTCATTTCCTGTCCTGGGTAGCGAGTTAGCACTTACAAATACTATTCTTGATATACGTAAATATATCGGTTTAGGCAGACGTTCAACGATTGCTACTCGGTTACTACTTGGTGGTAGTTTCGGCGCAGACAAATCGCTCTTTTATCTGGGTGGCATAGACTCACTCCGAGGGTACGATTACGAAGACTTTGTCGGTTCTCGGGTTGGCCTATTCAATATTGAGCTGCGTGTGCCATTCATAGATGTTCTCTATTTCGGTTGGCCCTTACGTTGGTCAATTGGTGGTATCGGCGGTGTTCTATTTATGGATATTGGGGGGACATGGGCGGATGAATTATACAGTTCAGAGAACCCTTTTAAAATCATACATCGTGAGAGAAGACGTTATCGCCTGGCAGATGTGCAAGGCTCAATCGGTCTTGGGATGCGACTACGTCTTGGCTTATTCTCTTTAGATTTCGCAGCAGCACGTCACACCGATTTAGCAAGCATCAAGCAAGGAGTAAAATATCACATCGGTTTAGGACAAGCGTTTTAACTATAATAGAATACGGACTTAGTCGTTTTGGGATATTCATCTTATACTATCATTGACAAACTTATTGAAAATGTCAATGTTCCTATAGTTATACTTGTAGCACGCCTCTGCGAGATACAGTGGCGTGTATCCTGTTTGAGTAGTGGTGGTGTGTTCCATACCATGCACGCTTGATGAATGACCAAAATCCTTCAATGGCGTTGGTATGCATGCCACCTTTCTCCCACTTCTTACTTCGGTTTAGGGTTTCATGCTCTATCTCTTTACCGATGGTGTTGTATCCTGTAAACTGATCGGTATAGAGTTTGGAATTCTCTGTATCTACGTTATCACGAATGAAGTTAGCAATTGTTTCCCCAGTGATATCAGGTATCAATTGAGCAATTACATGTCCAGTTCTTGAAACTGCACCGATAACAGGGTCTTTCATTGTTCCGCGACCACGCTTGCGAGGTTCATCTACTGTTCGGTCGATGAATTTCTGATACAATAATCAAATAAGCTTGAATATCAGAAAAAGCAACTTGCTTTTTAGTGTTCATTAGGGGGTTTGTAGCCCCCTAATACTTATCTATATATTGTATCATGAATTAGCAATTAAAACAAGCGATAAATGTAGTCTCCATCTATGTTTATAGCGATTTTACTTAATCCCAAAACGACTAATTCCGAAAATTTACACCCTGACCTTATCTCAACTCTAGCTTGAACTGAATAAACCGAATTTGCCATCAATATTCATCCTAAAGTTGCTTTTTCCGTGGTGGTATGGTAGTTCTGACCTCGATGTTGTGAGTTGCACAAAAATGGGAATACTAAAGCGAAACTGTTACATAAGCAGAAAGAGTAGAATGACGACTTTTTTTGTTACACAAGTTCGGCACCATTCTGAAGTATGTGCATGAAAGCAGCAAAATCTCGCACCTCGGCTGCAGCACGACGCAACTGTTTAAGACGTTCTAAACTGTCAATGCTCTCAATATCAAACTTTATTGCTTCTGTCATGTCAATTGTGAAACGGATAGAGAGCAACTCTAAAATACTCTCAACAGTATTATTACGTTCACCTTGTTCAATACCTTGTTCAATACCTTGTTCAATACCTTGTTCAATACCTTGTTCAATACCTTGTTCAATACCTCGTCTATATCCTTGTTCATCGCCTTGTTCAATACCTCGTTCAATACCTTGTTCAATACCTCGCTGTATCACATGATCGTAAAAAGGTGATTGTTGCATAATTGCCTCCAATGAAGCGTCTTTAAATAGTTCGGTGGATTGGACAAAACTCCCGAAAAGCGAGAGCGCAAACAGAAGCGTCCCCCGCATCTTGACATCAACATCAACTGTCCGGATCGTCTCAATACACTTCTCAGTCCAAGCGTTACGTGTCATGTCCGATGGCGGATCCATCAGAGCCGTGAAAGGTAACACCCCTAAAACAGCAGGATCCAGGAACGCTGCACCCTCTAACTCATAGATACGTATAACGTTATAGCGGAATACGCCACCGCCCCGATCTTCGTTTCCATACGCATAGAAACCAGGATCGTTTCGACCTGCGGGAGGACGGAAATATAGCACCGTCGAATAGACATTCTTTTCATATTCCAAATAAAGAACACTTGAATAAGCAAGCATCCGTAAATGCATCGGTTTATACGTGCTGTCGTCGGTTTGTGCTTCTATATGTAATATCGCCTCCTCATCCGGCAAACGGACTTGATATATCATATCACTCTGATGTGTCTTAATCGTGATATGTTCTGTGTTCAACCGATCAGTGACTTCCACCTCCGATGTCTTCAGTGCTAACACTGCTATGTCTTGCGGGAACTCCCCCGCAATATGTTTAAAAATCTTATCATACGCCGACATATCAGTATTATACCTACTTTTATGAAGATATGTCAAGTGTTTTTCAGGAGTAGATGGTAGTCAGGATCAATCTATAAGAACCCATCTATAATAAAGAGGGTTTTCGGTTTAATAATGATTTCGTCTCAATTCTAAAACGCGAGTCCCTGACAGTCTAAGTTCTCACTCCTAAAATGGCATATACCATTACTTAACCGAAAACCCTCCAATCGGTAGCTGCATTTAGAAACATAATATTGGGCGGATCTGTTTATCCGCCCAATATACAAAATATTTAATTGTAGTAGGCACTCCCCGAGTACCTACTCTACTGACAAATTATTTACACATTCTAAAATAACGTCAGTTTGATTAATCATTCCGAATGTGTTCACTCACGCCATAATTTTATTATACCAAAAGAGCTCTCTTTACACAAAGTCATTTGAAATATTTATCAAACTCACGTTAAAATAAGATTCGGGTTTCGTTCCGCAATCAAACTTATAGAATTAAGCTGGGCAGAACAATATTGCCTGAGATACAAAAAAAGAAACTTTTTGCAAAAATAATGTTGACAAAAATGCTCATATATTATAAAATCTTTTTAGAATGAGAATAAATGCTCAAGTTTTTTCGCAATAAAGGAAAAAGAACATACCTAATTTGCTTTTAGTATTCAGTTTTGTATTTTTTTGAGCGGGGGAACAATGAAAAGCCGAAAAAGTAACCATCATGCTGTCCAAATATATGCACCAGATGTCTACTGTCTGATCGAAAATTGTGTAGGTGTCTTCGTTGATGCTTTTGCATTAACATCGGTTTTGAGTCCCCCCCCCCCCCCCCCCCTTCCAACGTCACCGTTAAATATAACAACACATAACGGTAAAAATACTTTAATAGTTAGTTCTGGTAGTGTCAACGCTACTATGCCAGCACGTCCATTTTGGAACGTTGTGGGTTTTTGGGGATACCCATTACCCGCAAATGCTACGTTAACAAAAAACGCAGATGGCACGGTATGGACGCTAACATTACCCGGTATCACTGATCTGGATAAAACCCAATGGGGGACATTAAAAGCTCAAGATAAGAAGGGCAGCATGTAAATTCACAAAAGGTTTCGTAGGGGCGGGGTTCCCCCGCCCGCATAGTGACCAATAGGAACAAGGTTTCGTAGGGGCGGGGTTCCCCTGCCCGCATAGTGACCAATTAATAGTTCAAACTTCATTTCCGAAAATTGAAGGAAGTTATTATAATTCACAAGTTATTAAAGTTTACTACATTGAACTCATATTGAGTAACCTCTAAGTTTCGTTGAAAGTCGCCCGAAAATTTATCATTGCATATGCCAAGTTGCGAAACCCTAATCGGGTTTCTTTGAGCGTATCATAGCTTAGAGCGAACCGTTGGAGGTTTTACTCAATATGACTTCATTTTATCAAGCCGATTCGGCTTAATAAAAAAGGAGAGTATTCATGACATTTTCAAGATATTTAGCACATCGATGCATTTTTCTGTTAGCAATCGTTTCAACAATCTGTTTTGTTGAAATACCAGCACTAGCTAAACCGACCACCGCTGAAACTACAGTCTTTTTCACGCAAACTCCAGGGTATGTGGATTGGGGAAGGTTTATCTGGATCCCGGCAAATACAACAGTTAACAGTATTGTTATCGATATTACATTTAGCGAAGCTCCTGATCCAGCACCGAAAAAAGCAGACTTTATGCTGGGTGACAAAACAGTAGAAGAACGTTATGCTGACAAGCTTGGAAGTCAAGGAATAACAATTGAAAAAATAGAAAATAGTCCTAAACACTATCGTCTACGGATATATGGTAAAACGGGAGAAGAAATAAGTGCCCTACCACTACATACAAATCTTGTTTATAAAGGTGCTCATAAAGTGACTCTTGTTAAGAATAAATCTGAGTCATTTATAGATTTGTCAGAAAAGTATATCGGTTCTATTCATAGGAGTGTCCAAACGAATAAAAGGACTGTAACGATTGATATTAGTTTTTTTGAACCTCCTACTCCTGAGCCGACAAAGGGTGACTGGACAATTAACAATAGACAAGCACTCCCTGCTAATACCCGAATTTTAAAGATTGATAGTAAAAACTATCAAATTAAGTTTTTGGATACCACTGAAGTGCCGCTTACACTTGAGTTTCGTAACTATAGAGGATTTAATCTTAAAGATAATCAAGAAGGTTATCTAATAAACGAAAAAATAGTTGTCGATTTTCGTAGTTTTTCAACTTTAAGACCTTTAGCATTTCAAACCACTTTATATGAGAATGACTTCTATTCGTTTGTCGCGATTGATATTTCTTTCAATGTACCACCTTATCCAACGCCAACAGAAGCAGATTTTTTATTTGATGGGAAACCTATTCCTCAACATCTGATAGACGACTATGAGGCGTATGTAGAGATAGGCTTTACTGATAGGTCGTTTGTCGTTACTTTGGGCGATACAACAGTAGTACCTAAGACGCTTCAATTCAGGGACTTTCCACCTGTCAGTCTCATCAAAAATGGTGTTATAGCAAATACGACTGATGACGAAACGCTTATTTCTGTTTTAGCCGAAAGTCGTGAATCCGAGACTCTTTTGGGGAACTACATACCTGACCAGGTCCACATTACTCTTGCCTATAACCGTCCTACACAGAATGAACCGAAACTCACTGATTTTACAATAAATGGTGGACAACCGCTATCTACATGGCCATCAAGTAGCGTGCTGATCATTGATGGTGGTTATGGGGATATGAGAATAGAGTGGATTATTGTCTTCATGGATACGACCCGGATACCGAGGACTTTTGAGGCACCCGGTTTCCATCCTGTTCATCTTGTTCGTGATGTAGATCTACTTTTTGTGCCTTTGACTTATGTGGTACCTACAGAGTATGGTTCTCCAGTTGGCGCGGGCACGATTTTGACAAAACAATCTGGTGCACAGATACAACCGGGTGTGTATGGTATTCCTGCAAAGGATAAGATTGTCATTAATGAGATTGCGAATCTATCCGGTGCATCTGATTGGATAGAACTGCTTAACATCAGTGATACTGGACTATCGCTTGACAAAACGGCGTTGTCTATCGTCACTGAATATAATGACGAGACGGAGATTATCCGATTTCCCGATGTATCTATCCCTGCTGGTGGTATCCTCTTACTCGTGAATATGGATCCGGCAAACACTGATCTTGCGACGGGACATAATGTGAAAGTGAATACACCAGATCACCCCCCTGATGCTGATGAGAATATCTCTTACCTCATCGTGAAAGGTGAAACGAACTACGGATTCACAAGTCCCGGGATTGACCTGCCAGACCATAACGATTGGATGCTTATCCTACGTAGCGGCACACCTTGGGATGTCAAAGATGGCAACGATATCTATAATACGGGATATCAGATAGAGGATGTCGCTGGACCCGCATCTATTACTTTGGAGATAGATGAGAACGAGATTAATCAACCTAAGGAGAAGAATAAGGATGGCACAGAAGGTGGAGATCTCTGGTCAACTACAGTTTTTCCCTTAAACAGCCGCGAAGATACCGGTGATATGCTGCTACGGTTCGATCGCACGCTCAATGAAGGCACAGTGCATGCACGCGATGTTGATAAACACGGATTTGAAGTTCACAGTTTCAATCCTGCACCTTTCACAGGTATCGGCTACGACAACGACATTACGGATGATGGGGGACACCTCGGCACGCCAGGATATCCGAATGTTGTGGTATCCAGCGTCTCTGATCTCAAGACAGGTCAGTTTATTGTCAGTGAGTTGATGTTAACAACAGATGATGGCACGTATGCCCAGTGGATAGAGTTGCATAACACCTCTAAATCAGAAGCGATTAATTTAGAGGACCCCGATGGTGATGGTGACCTCACTGCATGGAAAATGACGATTGAGAACCATAATTCAGGCTCATGGAAACGTATCAGACGCAACTTGCACGTTGAAGTTGATCTAAGTGAGTGGTTTCAGTATATTCCTCCCAAGCAAAAGGTGTTGATTGCTGCTTTCGCGGATCGGAATTCGGGGGCATCCGATTTTCCATCTACGCGGGTTGCGACGCTCTGGGAGACGCACAGACGCTCCTTCAGTATGATTAAACGCGGCAATCTCTTCTTAAATGCTTCAGGCGGATTCACTATCAAAATAACGGATAGTCAAGGCAACGTTTCTGACAGTGTTGGCAACTTGGATGGAACAGCAGCTGATCCTGATGCAGATATAGGCAACGATGATCCTGTCGGTTTTGACTGGCCTACCGAGTTAACAGAAGACGGTCACCGCACATCATTGATACGCCTGAAAAATACCGATGGGAGTGCGCGCACTGGTATGCCAACACGTGATAGTTCAGGTGCTGCAACCGACAAGAAGGGATCCGTTCTTTCTCTTGGGGGAGATGAGAGCTCTGATACAGAAAGTTTTGCATGGAAACATGCAGCAGATATAAACCTTGACGACCTCGCCAAAATGACATGGTTCGGCAATGAAAACGATATCAGCACACCGCTAAACCTAGAAAACACAATGATGCCTGTCTTACTCTCATATTTCCGTCCGATTCTGGAAAATGGCGAAGTCCTTATTCAATGGACAACGGAAGCCGAGCTTGACAACGCAGGATTTCATATCCTACGCAGTGAAACACGGGATGGACACTTCAAACGCATCAACACCCAGTTGATACAAGGTGCCGGTTCAACTGCGGAACGACAGACTTATGAATGGATAGATACAACCGCAAAACCGGGAGTTGTCTATTACTATCAGATAGAGGATGTCTCTTTTTCAGGTGAACGCTATCGGTTAGCAACGACGAAACTAAAAGGATTCGTCTCTGCCAAGAACAAACTCACAACACAATGGGGGACATTAAAGGAACAAGATTAGGAAGGGCAGCATGTAAATTCACAAAAGATGTCGTAGGGTCGGGGTTTCCCCGACTGCATAGGGGCCCCGACCCGCATATTGTCCAATAGGAACAAGGTTTCGTAGGGTCGGGGTTTCCCCGATCGCATAGGGTTCCCCCGCCCGCATTGCCCAATAGGAACAAGAATTGTAGGTTAGGTAGAGCGTAGCGTCATTAAAATATTAACTGGCGACACGCTCAAGCTGCTATTAGGATTCGCTTCGCTCTACCTAACCTACAGACAAAATCAATTCTGGACATGAACCAACACATCTCACTTCGTCCATTTCATACGGTCCATACTTTGTGATGGACACATAATAATAATCATCTCAAGAGGTAATAACTATGACATATTCAAAAGTTTCTATACAAAAGTGTTTTTTTCTGTCAATGATAGTTTTCATCTTTATCTGTAGCATATCAGCAGCAGCGAAACCGAAAACTGCTAAAACCGCTTCTATATATGTTGATGAATCGATTCGTGGTCTATTTTATTATATAAGTGCTAACCAACTCAGTATTGATATTACCTTTAGTGAAGTTCCTGATTCGATGCCACGCAAAAAAGATTTTTTTGTTAATGGTAAAGCCCTAGAAGATTATTATGCCGGCAAACTTGGAACTCAAGGAATTTTGATTGGAACAATAAAAAGCAATCCTTTACACTATCGTCTAAACATATACGGCAAAACAGGTCCCGAAAATCATCCTCATATTGAGCTACCTAATCCTCTTTCTTACAAGCACTATAAAGCGACTCTTATTAGAGGAAGCACTGTACCCTTTATAGATTTGATTAAAAAACGGAATTAGTCGTTTTGGGATTAAACATTTTTTAACGAACTTAGTCGTTTTGGGATATTCATCTTATACTATCATTGACAAACTTATTGAAAATGTCAATGTTCCTATAGTTATACTTGTAGCACGCCTCTGCAAGATACAGTGGCGTGTATTCTGTTGAGTAGTGGTGGTGTGTTCCATACCATGCACGCTTGATGAATGACCAAAATCCTTCAATGGTGTTGGTATGCATGCCACCTTTCTCCCACTTCTTACTTCGGTTTAGGGTTTCATGCTCTATCTCCTTACCGATGGTGTTGTATCCTGTAAACTGGTCGGTATAGAGTTTGGAATTCTCTGTATCTACGTTATCACGAATGAAGTTAGCAATCGTTTCTCCAGTGATATCAGGCACCAATTGAGCAATTACATGTCCAGTTCTTGAAACTGCACCGATAACAGCGTCTTTCATTGTTCCGCGACCACGCTTGCGAGGTTCATCTACTGTTCGGTCATAGTCTTTCTTGTCTCTACCACCGACATAAGTTTCATCAGCTTCAACGATTCCCGACAAAAGAGAAGATTTTTTTGCCATTTCAGTTCGTATCTTCATCATTATAGACCATGCAGCCTTTTGTTTCAATCCTAAATCTCTCGCCAACTGACAAGATGAGATACCTTTCTTTGCGTTTGCCATCAATGAGATCGCTAAAAACCACTTTTGTAGCGGTATTTTTGTTCCAGCAAAGAGTGTCCCGCTGGTAACCTTGAATGATGCACCACAATCAGAACAATGCCACCGTCCTATTCTACCTATGCCGTTCTCTTTTTTGCGTTTCAGGTTCGGGGACCCTCACATTTCGGACAACGGGGTTTATTACCCCAACGTATTCCCTCAAGATGGTCAATACAACTCTCTTGGTCAGGGAATCTCTCCATGATTTCAACTAAATTCATCAGGTACTCCTCTTTAGGAGTTGATTTTTCTGATGAATTTCTGATACAATAATCAAATAAGCCGAACATCAGAAAAAACAACTCGTCTTTTCTTGTTCATTTAGGGTGTTCATAGCCCCTAAAACCTATCTATATTGTATCATGAATTAGTAATTAAAACAAGCGATAAATTCAGTCTAAATCTATGTTTATAGCGATTTTACTTAATCCCAAAACGACTAATTCCGATAGAATATAATGTCAATAGACAGAATTCAAACAAGGAGAAATAATGGAAGCACGGGTAAGGAAGTTTATCATAATTGCCGCTGTTTTAGCCGCACTTGCAGGGATTATTGCCGCATGGGTCAATATCTATCCTGATATACTATGGTTCGGGATGGTGGAATATCTCAGCATCTACACCAAAATACTCACCACTAAGATATTCGTTGGGGTTATCGTAGGGTTAGTTTATCTATGTGTTCTCTTAGCGAATTTATTCATAGTATATAAGTTCACGCCAGCACACCTCAGTCCTGCTTTTTTAGGTGGCACCGAATTCACTGGTGGAGAAACCAATACTCGCAAGATGATCTATGGTGGACTCACGGTGCTTGCAGTCCTGTTTAGTGTGTTAATGGGATATTCCGCAACTGACAGATGGGAGGTCTATTTACGATATACCCACGCCGATACCTTAAACTTTCAGGCTGCAACACCCATTGTTGTAGGTGAAGGTATCAACTCAACCCAACTTCCCGTTTCAACATTAGAATTAAACGCGAAAAACGTCCAAATTGGTGATGAGATAACAATTAATGTTGATGGGAACGAACAAACTGCTAAAGTTGAGAGTTTTCTAACCGAGCAGAGAACAGAGGATGGCAAGAATGTAGAAGCACACATCGGACTTGGCTTAAACACACCAGTACAGATTGAATCGGGACAAAAGGCATTCTTTACATCATTGGCACGAGACCCGGTTTTCAAAAAAGATGTCTCCTATTATATATTCAAAATGCCAATGCTGCGGTATATATGCGGGACATTTTTTGGCGTGTTCATGCTGGTAACGGTTTTTGCACTTCTCATCTACTTTTTTCACGGATTGATCACAGGAGATACAAACCAATTCCGATTTCAACCACCATTCAAGGTGAAGGCACATCTATTTATTCTTGTTGGCATAACGCTACTTTTCCGTGCATGGAATTACCAATTTGTCATGTACGACCTGTTATATGGAACCAATGATGTTGTTCGTGGAGGTGGCGGCTACGCTGCAATAAACGCGCGTCTCCCTGTACTGTGGATAATGCTGTTCATTACAGTATTGGTTGCACTTATTTTCATCGTCAATATTTTTATCCGTAAGAACACTTTTGCTTTTGGTGGATTAATCTTTTTCATCGTTGCAGGACTTCTCGGCAATCTATATCCGCAGATTATACAGAAATGGCGTGTTGAACCGAATAAGCAGGTATTAGAAACACAGTTTATCAATTATAACATCAGGGCAACGCTACAAGCTTATGGTTTAGCGGAAAACAAGGTATTAGTAGAAGAATATCCGCTAACAGAAGAAATTAATTACGAAGATATCACAAGTGAAGAAAACGCCCCTATTTTCAATAGCATACGTCTATGGGATCGGCGACCTTTGCGTAGAACGTTCCGACAACTGCAGGAACTGCGAACGCAATACGACTTCGCGGATGTGGACATTGACAGATACATCGTTGATGATGAAATCAGACAGGTAATGTTGTCTGGACGGGAAATGAATATTGATCTACTCCCCATAGAGAATAAAAATGATTGGTATCAGGAAACCTATGTCTATACACACGGTTACGGTGCTGTCGTTAGTCCTGTGAATGAAATTGACAACGGCAAACCGAATATGTACATCAAAGGACTACCCCCTGTATACGAACCACAGTGGCAACATAGGTTTGCAGAAACACCCGGTCCTCGCATCTACTATGGTGAACGGACAAACCGATATGTAATTGTACACCCTGACCGTAGTAAAGGACCACTTGAATTCGATTATCCAATTGAGGGACAACAATACGCCGAATATGCATATAAAGGCAAGGGGGGTGTTCCATTAAACTCTTTCTTGCGTAAATTTCTGTATATGCTCAAATTTGATAACCAAATAAACTTTGTACTACCAGGGGAGATTCAATCAGAATACAACAGCAAAATCCTATACAATCGTAATATCAGAAAACGTGTTCAGAAAATCGCGCCCTTCTTAATCTATGATAACGATCCTTACATGATAATTCATAACGGAAGAATTGTATGGATGATTGATGCTTATACCGTCACACACCGCTATCCGTATGCCGTTTCTATGCAAAACCAAAACTTCGTTAGGGATAGACACAGCAGTGGACATTGGGGAAACTACATCCGAAACTCTGTCAAAGTAGTGGTAGACGCTTATGATGGCACAGTAGAATTCTATCTGGTAGAACGGGAAAAGGACCCGATAGCAGAATGTTATAGAAAAATCTTTCCTGACCTATTTAAAACCTTCTCTGCAATGCCTGAAGAACTCAAAGCACATATTCGGTACCCAACATCGATGTTCCTAATACAAGCACGAGTATATGAAGATTACCACATGAAAGACCCAGTTACGTTTTATGCTGCTGAGGATAGATGGGAAATCGGTAAGGAACTTTACGACCATACTGATGCTCAAACAAGCCAAGCACAGACAACACAACCGACACAACGCTTTGGGGCAACCCAACAGCAAACTGTTCAAAGTTCAGGTGTAGATGGCCAACCCGTTGAACCCTATTATGTCGTTATAAAATTACCAGGACAAGAAAAAACTGAATTTATGTTGATGTTGCCTTATGTGCCATACAACAAACCCAATCTCACTGCATGGCTCGCTGCACGATGCGACCTGCCACAATACGGACAGCTCCTCGTTTATCGTTTTCCGAAGGGGAAACAGGTTGCAGGTCCCATGCAGGTTGAAAACTTCATCAGTCAAGCACCAGAGATCTCACAACAGATTAGTCTCTGGAATACGCAAGGTTCTCGTGTCCTGCGGGGAAATCTGCTTATTTTACCTATGAACGACTCTTTACTCTATGTTGAACCAATCTATATCCAAGCTGAAGATGAGAAGACTGCTATTCCTGAATTGCGACGGGTCGTTATCGGATATGGAAATAAGGTCGTCTGGGGTGAAAGTCTCAACGAAGCACTCGTAAAAATGTTCGGAGGTAACATGGATGTTCAAACTACATCTGCAGATACATCATCTGAAGATACTACAGAAGCCTCTGCACTCCCCACTAGCGATAGTTCATTGCGGGCGTTAATTGAACAAGCAAATAACCACTTTACCAACGCTCAAGACGCACGACGCAACGGCAATTGGACAGAATACGGACGACATCTTGAACGTTTAGAGCAAACATTAAAACAACTTCAAGAAAGTAGTAAGGAGTAGACATGGAAACCTTAATTTTATAGAAGGAGGTGAAACACATGTCACTTGATTGGAAGCCACGACATCGGGATATGATCATCGGCGGAATCCCTTGGTTAGCCAGAATTTCAGATAAAGCAAGCGCAAAACTGCAAGGCATCATCGGCGAATACATATATCCGTGACCACAAGATAAAATGTTCTTGGAGGAACATAACATATCTGCTGACGACTTTGTTGAAATGGTAAAGAACAACCCATCTGATGAAGAGATGATTGCTGCCATGAAAAAATTAAACAGTTAGAATATCATGCTACATAACACCACGGTATCCGGTAGGCAATTGTCTGCCCGATACCGTGATATTGTATAAAGGTTTACATAAGATGACCAATCAATGTATAGAGAACGAAACAACTTTATTTTTCTGTATATACTATGTCTCTTAGTCTTTTTTCGGAAACGCCAAATTTACGTCTTATTCACGTCCTATCTTTAGAAGTATAAGAAGTGCACAACTTACGAACATTGGAGTATTAGTACTGTATCCCTTGGTTTTTACTTTTATCAAATTGGAAGATGTGCTACAATATAGATGTATGGACTTGATCTTTAAATCATTGCGCCATCTAAACTACATGATATGGGATACGCTTTGAACGTTTTTTCGGAGATCACTGCTTTGGAACAAAAAAGATTACGCGATCAAATAAATCTGATTCGCGATCAAATAAATCACATTGATGACAAACTTCTAAAACTACTGCAAGCACGTGTCGAACTCTCAAAACAAGTGGGACGCTTAAAAGCAGATATAGGATCGGAAATCCATGTGCCGCATCGTGAGTACGAAATCATAACTCGCATCAAGCAAGAGAATTTCGGTATATATCCTGAAGACGCTATTGAGAAAATTTGGGCGGAAATCTTTACAGCATCACGAGGCGTGCAAAAACCAAAAAAACGTATTGCATATCTCGGCCCATTGGGTAGTTTCGGACACACCGCAAGTGAAGTATTTTTCGGTCCTAAAGCAGGATTAATTCCGATCACACCACAAACAGATATCTTCACTGAAGTTGAAACAGGACGCGCCGATTTTGGTGTGGTCGCCATCGAAAATTCAGTGCATGGCACTGTCAGAGATGTTTTAGAACGTTTCTTACACACACGACTTAATATCTGTGCAGAAATATATCAACCCATTAGACATAATCTTATCTCAAAGTTTCCGCTCTCAAAGATTCAACGTATCTACTCACACAGCCAAACCTTTTCCCAATGTAGACTATGGTTGAACAAATTCATGAAATCGGTGGAACAGATTGAAGTTGTCAGTACATCTGATGCTGCAAAACGCGCCGCAGAAGAACCGAATTCAGCTGCTATCGCAAGTCGACTTGCCAGCAAAATCTATGAAGTGCCTATCATAGCAGATTCCATTATGGATGACCCAGATAACACCACTCGGTTCTTTGTAATTGGTGATCAAACCGTTGAAAAAACAGGGGACGACTGCACATCCATCTTCTTTACCATTAAAGACAAGATCGGTGCACTGTATGGAATCTTGGGAGTGCTAGATAAACATCAATTGAACCTAAGTTACATAGAATCACTCCCCTCCCGAACAAAGCCGTGGGAATATATCTTTTACGCTGATATAGATGGACATACAGACGATGAGAACGTGCGTTTCGTCCTTGAATCCCTTGAAGATATATGTCGTAATGTGAAAATCCTCGGTTCATACCCACGTGGTGTAAAATAGCATATTAACTTGATTTCCCATTATTGTTTGAATTTCTCTATTGAACACTTTCCGATTATACCAAATAGAGTAGAATGTATATTCTTACATTTTAGGTCGGGTAGAGCGTAGCGACACCTGACAGGATAGTTCCAATCAATACGTGTCCAAATCAACGCCAAATGCGTGTTTAGCATTTGTCGGGTTTCGCTTTGCTCTACCCGACCTACAAAATAAAGTTGGACAGAACAAGAGAACAGTGGAAAACACACTATCCCAACAAATTCAGAAGCGTGCACACGAACTCGGATTTGAACTTGTCGGTATTACACCAGCCGAACAGAGTCAAACCATAGAACGTTACCGGGAATGGATTGAAAATGGATATGCCGGTAAAA
The DNA here is from genome assembly GCA_965208245.1 of Candidatus Poribacteria bacterium. GTDB lineage: Bacteria > Poribacteria > WGA-4E > WGA-4E > WGA-3G > MSPOR6. The sequence goes on along the minus strand of OZ242325.1, from coordinate 1,270,529 downwards.
TGGGATACCTTGAAAGACACCTATCCCTCAAAGAAGACACGCGTAAACTCCTACAAGAAGCTAAATCTATTATAAGCCTCGCGATGAACTATTACACGATTGATCCACCAAAAGCACTTGCAGCGGATCCGAGCCGAGGGCAGATTTCACGATATGCTTGGGGTGATGATTACCACGATGTAATCCGTGAACGTCTTTTAAACCTTGTTGATTTCATCAAATCCACTGGAGAAGTTCACCTCAAAAGTCGTGTCTTTGTTGATTCGGGACCGGTCTTAGAGAGAGAATATGCACAAAAAGCCAAACTTGGGTGGATAGGTAAGAATACCAATCTGATTAACTGGCGTACAGGGTCATGGTATTTTCTCGCTGAAATCCTTGTCAGTATAGATTTAGAACCTGAAACAGAAAACTTACGTGGCAACTGCGGCACATGCACCAAGTGTCTTGAGGCATGTCCAACAGACGCATTCATTGAACCGAATGTGCTGGATTCCAGGCTATGCATCTCCTATCTGACAATTGAGCTCAAGGACAGCATACCAAAGGAACTCCGCAATAAAATGGGTAATTTGATTTTTGGTTGTGATATCTGCCAAGAGGTATGTCCGTGGAACAGCAAGGCAGTGTCAACAGATGAACCGGCATTTCAGCCGCGAGATGGTAACCTTTCCCCTGAATTACTGTCGCTTGTTAACATGACACAAGCTGAGTTTAGTGAAAAGTTTAGAGGGAGTCCTATCAAACGTGCAAAGCGGAGAGGGTTCTTACGAAACGTCATCGTTGCCATAGGCAATTTGGGATCACGTGCTGCAGTGCCAGCACTCAAAAAAGCCTTAGTAGATAAAGAACCTCTAATTCGCGGTCATGCTGCCTGGGCATTAGGTAAAATCGGAGGAAAGCAAGCCGAACATGCACTGCAGGCACATTTACAACGGGAAAATGATGCTGAAGTAATCTCAGAAATCCAAGATGCACTACAAAACAGCAACTTCGAGAAAATGCAGTGAATTCACTTTCCAAAATAATCCGAAATGGTTCAAATAGAACCTTGTGATCCTACTAAAAAGTTCTGTCATCCCGATTATGCTTCTATTTGCTAATGAATGCATCATTTCTATACCTAAAACTCATGTTTATATTATACTATTTCTGATTAATAATTTGTCATTTTTGCATAGGTCGGGTAGAGTTCGCGAAACCCGACATCATAGGATCAGTAAAGACGTGTCGGGTTTCGCGAACTCTACTCGATCTACGAAGAATGAGATAAAAATAAATAGATTGGTATTACAATGTTTTTCCATTAACAGCCTGAGGGGGTTCTGATGTCTTTAGTGCGTAGACTTCCTCTAAGAATTTGTCGTATAGGATAGACTTATCCCCTCCCATCTTTTCAACGATAGGACTACCGATCGTCTCTGCCAGTTCAATCTTTCGTGTGTCTGAAAGTGCAGAACGGCGTGATAGATACTCCCATATCATACTTAACTCCATATCTGTGATGAGATCAGGTTGTATCCATTCAACATAGAGAAATTCTTGGTGTGAAATGTTGATATCTGGTCCGACTTCTTTTGTGCCTGCATCAGTGAGTGTGAGTTTTTTTCTTGATGTTTTTACCACAAGTGTGCCTGCCGCCAAGTCACCTAATCGTTGCCAGTTGCCATTTATCAGCATAGCGGTCATCCCTATACAATAACAGAATGGCAGAAAATCAACGATTCTGACTAAGTTGCGGATTGCGGAATCAGCAAAACTGATGGGATACCCACCGACTTTCATCACCCTTAATCCGAGTAAACGTTTTCCAGGTGATTGACCATTTGTAATGATCTCAAACGCCATATAGTATCCCCAAAATAGAGCAAAGACAACGATGCCACTAATCGCAGCAAGCCAATTCCCAAAGACACCCTGCAATTCATTTATGAGTTTCTCATTGAAGTAACTTCCAATGAGAACAATCAGTAAGAGTAAACCTGTGTCTATCAAGGCAGCATAAAAACGGGATCCGATTCCTGCTTTCTGAAAATTCAGGTTGATCTGTTCTGGTGTTTCTACGGATAGATGGTCATTCATGATTTTTATTGATATGTGTTTTATCAAAGTTCATATATCTTTGCTTCCTGGACTTCCATATCCACAACAGCGACTGTTGCTTTTCCGGTTGTCCATCCGCCAGTTTCACCTGGATTTAGCAGGAGCGCATTGTCCGTATTGACATCTATCTTATGGGTGTGTCCATAGACGACAATATCATAATCGCCACTCTTGGCGATGGGTATAGCAAGCTCAGGATAGTGCATGATTGCAATGCTCTTGTCGCTAAGTGTTACGCTGGCGAGATTGGGATGCACCTCACCGATTGCTTCAAACTTTTTCGCAAGCACAACGCGTTCACCATCATTGTTTCCAAAAACACCAACGACACGGCAATTGAGATCGGCTAACGGGTCAATAGCAAATGGAGATATGAAATCTCCTGCATGGACAACGAGATCCACACCGATCTGATTAAAGAGTTCTACTGCACGTTTGACGTTTGGGATGTTGTCGTGACTATCTGACATGACACCGAGTTTCATCTGTAATTCCTCTCTTTTTATGCGGTTATAGACGTGGGTACTCTATGAATGACATTTCCAAGGTATCCTTTGGGGTTCCACGGCTGGGTGAAAGGCTGTGCATTCCCTATATCAGAATATGCACGTGCCCATATCTCATAATAGCCTCTGTTCGCAAGTGTTATATCGGTTTCCCAGTGATACCAAGCATACCTGTTTGATGGCGGGGTCAACTCTGTTTTTTGCCAATTGATGCCAAAATCTGTTGAGACTTGGACTTTACTGATTCGGTTTTCCCCTGCCCACGCGTGTCCTCGGACTTTTATGGTGTTTTCAGTACTGAAATCCGAATGCGGTTCGGGTCGTGTAATGAGGGATTTTACCCGTAATGAAGTGGCAATACGCATATCTTCAACGGGTGGTTTATGTCCTGGTTCTACTTGATACGCAGGTATACGGTAGGCATATCCGCTCATTTTCTCTGAGTCGTGGACTTTATCTCTCACCCAGATGCGGTTGAGCCATTTCTGCATGGAACTCCCAATCCATCCGGGAACGATTAACCGTGCGGGAAATCCGTGTGCTGCAGGTAAGACGTCTCCGTTCAATTTCAATGCGATGAGTGTGTGTTCATCCATTGCCTTTTCTATTGGAATTCCTCGTGAAAATTGCTCACTACCATCAGCGGGAATATCGTTTCCATAGTTTCCTGTATAGACAGCAGTCGGTTTTACACCTGCTGCCTGTAGGACATCGCGCAGACGGACACCTGTCCATTCGCTACAAGCAACGGCACCACGTCGCCAGGGAGTGCCATCCACTTCTGGCACGAATAGACTTCTTCCGTTTCCAGCGCATTCCAGCACCACATCCATTGTAACCTGCGGGAACTGAAGCAGGTCATTCATCGTTAGTGCAAGTTCTTTATGCACTTCACCGTCTACTGTCAATTGCCATCCGCTCAGATCTTCCTTTATTGCGCGTTCTGGGATACCGTTGTTATTTCTAACAAAATGTCGTGATGTTGGCGTAACGTTGTCATCAAGAAGATGCGGAGGGAACTCCCCGTTGAAAGGATTATCCGAATGGACAAGCATATCCGTCTTCGGCAAACCTGCTGCCTTCAAATCTTCCAAAACAACGGGGACTAAACCTCTATCTAATAGACCTCGGTTGACCGCTTCGCAGCCAGCACCAAAAATGCCGAGACTCGCGAGTAATGCAACTTTACCTGCCTTGGTAAGAAAGTCTCGTCTTGAGTTTATTGGCGTTTCAATCATCGTCGCGTTCACTCAGCAACTCACCTCGTGCCAGACGTTCAGCGTTTTCAGTTGACCATAAGATGTTCTTCATCAACTTTTGAGCAGTGATGTAACGTGTTGCTGCCAACAGATGCATCCGTTTTTCTTCAAAGTCATCTGACAGGTCGTAATGCCGGAAGGCGACTTCAAGTACCTGGAACATGTGGAGTTCTGCGTCTTCACGGAGTAGGATATGTGCCAGTGTCCGCTTCAGTGCGTCAACGTCATGTCCCTCTTCAAGATACTGATTGACGAGAATCTCTGCTTCGTAGACCTTTTGGAAGTCAGCAAATTCTTGGAGTCTTTCTAACATCTTATCAACAGATGGGTATGTTTCATCAGGTATCCGTTGCCCCGGTTTGGGGATACGTGCGGCAGGCATGTTCAACCAACGGAGATATGCCAAGTAAACGACACCGTGAAATATACCGCGTAATAGGTTAGCATTCGGTGAATATTGAAACGCTTTATACAATGCATGTGAATACGAGTAGATGTTTGCGACGTCGTGCCAGTCACCTTCGTTTTTCAGATGGAACCGTGCAGTACGGATCGCGGAGGCGTACGTCATTGCACGACAGATGTCGGTTGGCTCAACACCTTTGCGAAGTTGTTCTTCTACTATCTCTACTGTAGGTTCAAATTCATCAGCGAGTAGGAGTTGCGTAAATTCTGATATATCAATCTCAGCACTGTTGGCTTGATTGTCCTCCCAGATACTATCTATTCTCCGTAGGACAGGTCGTAGAACAGGCACAGCGTCTGCCCATCGTGATGTTTCCTCATGGCGTGTTCTGCTGACAAGGTCAACGACGATAGGTCTTAAAATCTCGTGTGATCCTTCCCAGTTGACATATTCCAATGCTTCAAACATCTTGTTCGCGAAATCGAGTGCGTGTCCATCTCCAGTGAAGTAAAAGTCTGTTGCTGCGGTGTAGATGAAGTCTGCGATGACAGATTTATCGTAATCTCGGTCATTTAGTGTTAGCAGGATACGTTCGGCTGCGCCGCGATGTCGTTTATTAACAAAATAACGGAACCATCTTTTTAGTGTTTCAAGGTCATGATCCTCTTTAACACGTGGGAAGGGTGCGCGGTAGGGTCTTGCACTGCCGGAGGTTCTGCGACTGATTTGACTTAATCCGTGTACGAGAAACAGGTTATGGTCATCTGGATCGATATCGTCCCAGAGGTTTGCTGCGAGTGTCAGTATCGCTACCCCTGATGACCATCCGTCACTGCTTTTGTATGTGCCGTAATGTAGACCTTGATGGATAATCTCTGCTGGCGGTGCACCTGCATCATGCAGTGCGGTGACGGCTTTAGCGATGAAAAACGTGCTGCGGTCTTTGAGTCCGCGTTCAAGAGCACGTTTACCATTTGCAATGACACGTTTTTTTGCTGCCTCACGTTCACCTTTTGCTAATCCGACGTAAAGATAGCCATCATCTTGCACTTCAACAGGAAATGCTTTTAGGTCATCACCGGATGCTAAGAAGCATGCACCGGATTTAAGGTCGAATTCCCAGTGGTGCCAATGACAGATTAGCACACCATCACGGATACTTCCTTTAGACATAGGGTATCCCATGTGTGGACAACGATTGTCGACAGCGTAGTAATTGCCGTTGTTTTTGAAAACAGCGAGGTGTGTCCCATTGACGTGAAAGGGTTTACCTTCCAGTTCCTCAAAATCCGCAGCGAGACAGAGTTGGTGGTAGATAAGTTGGGTTTCATCTATTTCTGGTGGTGGTATTGGGTCAACAGTGATGGAACCGATACCAATTTCTTCAAAGGTTGAAGTTAGGTCTTGCACAATATACCTCCTATTGAAGATTGTATGTGATTGAGATTTACGATTGTTTTGTTTTCAGATATTAACATAAAATCCTTTTTGGTGCAAGCGTTTTGTTCCTTAAGTTTCTTTGTCCTTGATATCTGCTAACAACTTGTTGTATAATGTCTATATGGCACAGCAGTATGATACTATAGGCAAAGATATCCTGAACGAATGTATCAACGGAATAGCGCAGTTTGTTCTGAACGTGCCTGATGTTGAAGTGATTGCAGACCTTGATACCGAACAACAAATAGTCCGCGCGTTTCGTACAGACATTACAAAACGCATCCGTTTCAAGACCCACGAAGCTGTTCTACATATTGAGTTGCAACTCCATGATAGTACGGAAAAACCGATGTGGGCACGGAACGCAAACTACCACGGATATCTTGTCGGTGAACATCAGATACCTGTCTATTCCAATGTAATCTACTTTCATCCAAATGCAGGCAAAAACGATCCCGGGGTTTATGCGTATAGTTGGAACGATTATGATTATCGACTCAGTTATAAGGTAATACGACTCATTGAGATAGAGGGGCAAGCAATTTTAGAGGCACAGACACCAGAACTGCTACCGTTCACACCACTCATGAAACCACCGGACGATATGACTCCTGAGCAGTGGGTGCAACAATGCATTGACGCAACAGTGGCTACGCCTGTTGAGCCATCGACAAAAGGGAACTTGCTTTACGGACTTTCTGTCTTTGGAGGGATCGTCCATGATCAAAGTTTATTTGAACGCATACCGGAGGAATTCATGCAAGAATCTTCTTTCTTTCAACATCAACGCGAAAAGTTTATCACAGAAGGTATTACACAAGGTATTACACAAGGTATTACACAAGGTATTACACAAGGAGCAAAAGAGGCTACCCTCAAAAACCTTCTGACAGTACTCAAAGCGAAATTCCACGTAGAGTCGGTACGTGCCTTAGTACCGGCACTTGAAAATATAGATGATTTGCAGCGACTGGAGCAGTTACTTCTCACCGCAGTTAATGCGGAAAACCTTGAAGCCTTCACAGCAATACTCTTTGAATAGTGTATCTGCCAATGTTGCCATGTTCTATATGGAACTGACATGCTCCCAAGCCTAAAGTTGTTTATAAACCGGTTTGAGATTTATCTACAATCCTAATTTTTGTGCTTCCTTTTTAAGGTTACACCGAGATTTCTTTCCACCGTGGATACTCGGTTCAGCACACAACAACTCGCGGAGGCGATGGACAGCATTGTGTGCATCTTCACTTGTGATGTCTAATACTTCATTCAGTAAACGACGATCAAGTTCGTGACGCACAGGGTCATGGTCTGATTCATTAAATGGCAACATGCGTTTATGTTTCAGGTCATGAAAGATACGTTCTGCATTTTCTAACGCTTTATCTGACAAACACCGCACATCCAGTGTTGGCATTTGAAGCAAGGAGGTTCTTGATCCTCTACCTCTACCCGGTTGTTGCTTTCCGCTATGTGCCCAGTGTAGCAGAAGTCCTAAAGTTGAATTGCCCCAGAGAGTCCAAACGTAATCGCAAATCAGTTTTTCAAATACAACGTTGGGCAACGAACTTATTCCAAGAGAGGGTTTTTCTGTGAAGAGGACTCCGAGGGAGTTAGCACTGAAACCTATATCCACATTAAAGTGAACACGTCCGCTGCGGGTGAGTATCATCTGTGCTTTTTCGTGACGATTAGGACGAGGAATAGCATGGCAATCGGGTTCAACGACCATTGCCCTTTGTGCTGGTGCATTAAGATGCCATAATCCTGGATAAAGATCGGTGTCTGTGCAACCTTTCTCTATATCAAATGCTCCACGTTCACTTTTCTCAAAAATATCCCGATGGCTTGCACTTATTTTCGCGATATCATTGACCAAGCAGATAGGAATTTCTGAAGGAGCAGCTTGAGTTGGCAGCCACATCTCACCGTTTGCTAAACGGTGCGCGGATTGGATTAATGCCATCTCCTTAATCCGAACCGCATCCCAAGACCTGTCTATTTGTAGTGGACAATTGAGTGCATGCCCAAATGCTTCTTCACCGACTTTCAGTGGTTCACCACCGCTCGGTTCATCTTCTAATCTTCGTAGGTTTTCAAACTTGTTTATGATATTTGCTATCTCAATTGCTTCCAATACACTCTGAGGTCTATGAGAAAGGGATAAAAATGTTCCGCGTCCAGTGTTGTTCTCTTTTTTACCTTTGGTAGCAACTACCATGCATTCAGCCATGCTCGTATCAGCAGAAAACGCGCAATCCTCAGCTTTAGCATCCGCGATGGTAAGAACTACCACGTCGTAATATTTGGTCGACCACAAATTACGGACATTCTTCCAGTCTGAGACGGCGAGGCATGTAATAGGCAAAATGAACCCCATTCTACTTTTCCCATTTTCCTTTAGCATTTTGTCTGCAAGATCAACAAAATCGGAGGCGAGTCCTGCATTGCCATTGCCGACTCGCCACTTTTTTTGTTTCCGCGCTTGTCGCATGTTCTGTTCTTCCTCTTTTGCTCTGTCAGATCCTTTAAATACGGCTTTAGGTGTACCACTGCTTGCATCGGAGTCTGGTCTGGTAAACGGGGGATTTAGGACAACAATATCAAATTCCTTATGCTGAAACTCATGTTCTGTTACCACAGTCAGGTCGTCTTCTCCGCCAACCTGTTGAATCTCAGTTCCCATCATTGGAAGGGGTATCGTTGCTTCGGGTTCATCAAACAGATCGAGCGCACCGAGTGCGTAAATTCCGTCTTTTTGCCTTCCGTAAGGCATTGTATAAATTCGGGTGTTACCGATTTTCAGGTCTGGATAGGTGCTTGTAAGGAGTGACGCGGTTAAGTGACTTGCGTTTGGTAAAATGTCACAACCAACAAGGTTGTTCTCGATCATTTGGATATGAATGCTGCTACCATTGCTACCAGCTTGTTCATGGAGTTCAAGGATACGTTGGTATGCCCCGTTGAGAAGTGAACCTGTCCCACAGGCGAAATCTGCCACCTTTAATTCGCTTAGATTTTCTTGGGTTTTCGGCAAGACTAACGCAGATAATAAGGAAGCGGATTCGAGACGTGTGTAGTTTGCTTTTATATACTTTCTGTCAACAATAAGCCGTTGAAAAACGGTACCAGCAAGTTCGTGTACCTGTGTGAGTCGTTGGTCAACCAATTCCCTCGCTGCCCTACAGAGAATTGCCAACACTCTATCAATCAGTTCGTCGTCTGTTGCAATTGCTGCAATGAGTCGTTTCGCAACGTAGAAAATCGGACGATAGTTTACGTTGAGAATAACGTTCCATCCTGCAAGGACTTGATCATAGCGGAGACATCTCGCGTTGTCGGACAACATCCGTTTGAGAGATAGGACGTCTTTCATTTCGGGTTTACCGGCAAGTGCGCTCTGAAACACAAAGGCGTTGGTAATGATTAGCATTGCCATGCGTGAGGTCTGCTCACCAGATTTTTGGAAAAGAATTCCTTCAATTTCCTGACCGATGCTGGGACGTTCTGCAATTGCTGTCTCAAGCTGCTTTGCGGCGATCTCTATCCGCGCCTCTAACAGGTCAGCGGCAGCGTTGATTTTGGAGATAGGCGTTGATCCGACACGAATAGCAGTTGCGATGTCGGCTACACCACCTTTTAACCAACCTTTTTTTGGAAAACGTTCAGGTTCTGCTTCGTTATCCTGTTCTGTATCTTCGGTTTGATATGTGAATGGGACTAAATCGGGTTCAGGTTCGTTTTCAGGTTTTGGGCTGTTAATAAGCATATAAGCGATATCTTCAGCAGTCCGCATTTCTGCGTCAATGTTTCCTTGTGGCATCGTTTTGAAACGTGCAGGCATGCGGACTCGTAGGACATTCTCAACGGTATCGTAGGTAAGACATGAGAAAACGTTGGGATCAAGCATCATTCCAAAATGTGCTGCTACTTGTGCCATGCCTGAGAGATTAGGTGTTTTCCCGTCGATCTTTACTTCAATGACGATTGGGTTTCTACCTGTTTCGGTGACAATCACATCAGGTTTTTGTGAAACATGGAGGAACGGTTTAGTGATTTGTTCGTTGACACGCCATGCATCCCGCATGTTGCGTAGGACGTTTACAAATGCACTGGTGATTGTGTTTTCGCTGTTTGCCATGACTATTTACACCGGGGACTTCACAAGTAGGCGTTTACGCAAATAACGCTGCATTAGGTTGTCCACGAAAAAGAACAACGCGATAACGCAACGTCAAGGTCTCATCAGGAGCAAGATTGAACGGTTCATAATATACAGGTGAGGGATGGATTAGGCAGTAGTTTTCCCGGTTGCGGACCCACCACGGTGTCGGATGACGTGGGTTGTCGGGGTGGTCTACGATGGCGATGCCGTAGGTTTCATTGTCAGCGGGATGTTGCGATGTGAAACTGCACCATTTACTCTGTTTACCGAAGATGTCCATCGGTTCGGTGCGTCCATCAGCGTCTAAGAGTTTGCCGGGTGTGATGATATTGTCAAATCGTATTGCCATGCCGCTGTAGTATCTACCCATCCCGCCAGGGTCACCGCGGCGGAGATCAAGTACTACATCACGTTCTGTCGCACGAAGTGTCAATCCTACAGAAATTTGCATGGTATTGTCAGATGGAGAGTGAACCGTTATTTTGCGATGTTCAGTTAGATGGGTTATACCTTTCCAATCAATCCATGCGTTTTCTGTTGTTATGCTTGCACTGTCGGTGGTCGTGTTTAGCGATATAATTCGTTGGTGAACGATTTTACCGAAACCTGTAGGGTCAGCACCTTGTGCGGGTTGTTCCCAGAAATTAACATCGTTTACCATTTTCCACGCGACCCATAGACCTTGATGATGGACGTGGTCTCCGGGTTCGTTCATGGTGAGAGGCGGTGCACCGGGTAGGTTCAGTGGATGGCAAAAGGGACGGTTGCCGTCTTCAGGAAAATGGTATCCTATTACCTGTTGGTCATTCCAAGCGATTGTTAGACTGTGTTGTGTTTTTGTTAGTGAGAACATATTTTTTCCTATTGAAAACCGTGTTCTGCCAGAGCAGTTGATACAGATGTCCAGATTGCACGCGCTTGCTGAACAGCCTCAAATGCTTCTGACTCCGTAGCATCTTGTATTTGCTCCGGATAACGGACTTCAACTATCCATTTGGTTAGATTTGATAGGTTTGGATGTGTTTTTTTGAGTTGCCAACTCTCAGGAAACATGTCCCGCAGTTCAACCAAGTCATGTGTTCTTCGAAAATCGATCTGTAAGAAAATTAATGCTGCTTTTAATGTTTTTTCTGCTGCTTGTTGTGCTAACCAACACGATTGGCGAGGTGGCACGTGCGGAAGTTCTAAAAGTGTTTCTGCGGTTATCAAATCTTCCTCCGCATAGCGTAGCCATCGGGTGGTATCTTCAAGTTGATCAGTAATATGTCTGTCTGTGTTTTCTTCCTTTTCATACAGTCCATTTAATTGAGATGATTCGGATGACGGTGCATTCCAATTCTTCCAAAGGATTTTTCCTTCCTGTTGGGCATAACGTAGTACCGAACCGATCCGCGTGCGGCTGCTTTCAAGCTCTTCAGGTGTTGAAACAATAATATCTTTCGCCACGGGTAAGTCGGACAAAGCGTTCATAATATCTATTGCCATTTTCCGCTTATCCGATAGTTCAGCAAAAACAACGAGTAGATCTATGTCACTATGTTGATCGGTGTTTTCTCGTGCTTGTGATCCGAAGAGGATAACTTGTAGCGGGTCAAACTCATGCACAATGCGGTCTGTCATGATTGGGATAAATTTGTTGTTCATCTGGTTTTAACCTCTCTAAATCCATTAAACAATCCTCCAATTTAGTTAAGGTATGGGTTCACAACTTCACGTTCAAATGTCAGACCTTCCCATTCATCACCAGGTCCGTCGTAGATGAGAGTGTGTGGTCCCGAGAAACCGGCATTTTTTGTCAGTTCAAGGCATTGGATATAATCTTCTGTGTCTATTTCACACGATGCTGTGAAATGTGCTTTCGTATGACACGATTCCGCTAACGGAGCGATTTCAGCAAGGTTCGTATATTTTGCTTCACCATGCCAGTTTCCAAAATCTAAACAGAGGCCAACTTTACCATCTAATTGGTCTAAAATAGTCATCACATTTTTTGGCGTAGAAAAGATAGAGAACCAGTTTTCAGTCATCAATCGGATACCTGCTGTATCAGCACGTTCTGTGAGTTTAGATAATACTTGTTGACTTTGCATCAATGTTTCCAGAGTCGGTTCTGCTTTGCCACCGATGACGCGTGCACACTTTGCACTGAGTTCTCCAGCGATGTCAATCCATTTTTCTATCCAAGCAATGTCACGTTCTGCATGAGAAGGGTGTGTAATATCACCTTCGTCTATTAGCAAAGAGAATAGTTCAACGTCGGCATCTTGGCAGGCAGCGCGTAATTCTAATAGGTAAGTTTTCTCAACTGATGGAAGATGAAAATGGCACAACTCCGTAGTATTGATACCAAATTCGGCTATGTGTTTGGGTAAGTCCAACAGTGGAATGGGACCCTTGTTATGTGTTTCAGTAGGGATTTGCATGTCATGTGCTGGACCTGTAAATCCGGGTTTACCGAGTTGCCGATGCAAACTCCAAGTTGATACTGAAAGGCGGGGTGTTGACATAATATATTCTCCAAATTAGTCTTTATTAGCGTGTCTGATAGCAGTGCCTACAAACTATACCAAGGGCAACAAAAAACACGATACAAACGCCGAGGACAGCCAATTCTCTCCAATCCATTACAATTCCTCAAGTATGTTACTTTTTTGCGGCTCTTCGTGCTACTATACCGAGTCCCAGCAGAAATACTACAAAAGCAGTAATTGGAATCCATTCCATCACAAGTCCTCCAATTCATCAATCTTCCGATGTGCAATTCTATCAATTTGGACGCTTATAAACGTAACCAGACAGACACCGATCAAACCAACTATGAGAAGAAACACTTTGACTCTTCCAAAGTTTTCAATCAACCAAGCAATTAGGGTAATATCCGTAGCAATAGAGATTGCAAATATAACCTTTAACCAACCAATTTCTTCTTTGAGTTTATCAATACGTGCCATACTGACTTGTACCTTACAACTTTTGACTAATCCACGCAACGACTTTTTCCACCATGACAGCAGTTGCCTCGCCAGAAAAGACATGGTCTACCCCTGGGAGTTCAAGGAGTTCTGTCGGTTCATTTGCGTAATTGAGGATATCAATGCTATCTTGAAGGGGAACGATATCGTCTTCTGTACCGTGAACTAATAACCACGGCACAGCGAATTTACTTGCTTGTTTTGCGACACTGTCAATCGTTGTTACGTCATCCATATAGGCTTTTGAGAGCGGACAATCGGGTTCATCCCACATAAAACCTTCATCGGGTGTAACATCTCCGAATTCTCGTTTAGCAAATTCTTTTGTATGTACCATCCCTGCTAAAGAGACGAGGACTTGAATGTGTTCATCGGTAGCAGCACGAAGCACACCGACTGCACCCCCCATACTATGTCCGACGTAGCAGACTTTATAGCCGTTGAGAACATTGAGGATGCTACCGAGGTCTGCAATCTCTTTTGTGATAGTGGAGTCAGTAAACGCGCCTTCCGATTCACCGTTGCCGGAGAATGAAAAACGTAGCGCGGAGATTCCAGCATCAGCAAGTCCTTCTGCTAAAGCGATGAGAGCAGGTCTATCTTTATTCCCTGTAACACCGTGTCCGATGACTACGATTCTGTTGTCTTTGCCTTCGTGATATGTGTAGTCAAGCAGTTCGCCGTGTTCGTTTCTTATTTCACCAAACATAAGTTCTTTGTTTTCCTAATAGGGTTAATGTAAGGACATATTCAGAACTATTAATCAGAAACTTTATTTTCAGGTTTCCCTTCGATTCCGAGTTCTTTATACATTTTTTCTATTCTTTCTTCAAAGTCAGGTGGTGGCGGTGGCGCGGGGATATATTTCCTGCCGTGTGCTTTCTCCTGTGCATTGACTTCTTTCAGGTGAGCATTGAGTTCTTCCAGTGAGTTGAATTTGGCATTGAATTCTGCTTTCATGCGATAGATCTCTTCAAGGACAGGATCGGTTTGGGGTTCAGGTTTCTCTTTCATCTTAATCTCCTCAATAAGGTCTGATGGTGATTTATCTGTGAGGCGCGAAGACCTCACAGATATCTTTATTAAAGAAATTACGCACCAGGTCCGTTATTTTTCAATGCTTCAACGACCTTTTCAGGTTTAATCGGCAGTTCGGTAACTCGGATACCGACTGCATCCTTGACAGCGTTTGCCATTGTTGCCAATGTCGGCGTGATAGGGGGTTCTCCAACACCTTTGGCACCGTAGGGACCATTCGGTGCCGGCACTTCAATGATAACAGATTCCACTGTCGGAAGGTCTGCAGAGGTTGGGACTCGGTAATCAACGAATCCTAGATTGACGTTTCCGTTTTCGTTGTATTGCATCTCTTCCATCATTGCCCACGCGTACCCTTGCACTACCCCGCCTTCAATTTGTCCTTCTACTGCCATCGGATTGATAGCGAATCCGACATCCTGAGAAGCGATGAGTTTTAACACCCTTGTCCTACCGGTATCGGTGTCAACTTCTACTTTTGCTATCTGTGCTGCGAGTGCCGGTGTACTCGGTTGCCGTGCAAAAGAACCTTTCCCGACAATGGGACCACCTATAGTTGAGAGGCTATATGCTGCGAGTTCACCTAAAGAAATAGACTTCGGAGGATCTGCTGTAACGACATAGACGCTGCCATCTTTGAGTTCGACGTTATCCTGGTCAGTATTGAGTCTTTCCGCTGCGAGTTTAAGGATACGTCTATGTGCATCTTCAGCAGCGAGTTTTGCCGTGTTACCCATTGTGAATGTAACGACACTTCCACCTGAACCCGTTGAATACGGTGCTGAATCAGTGTCTCCTCGACGAATTGTTACGTTTTCGTACGGGACGGTCAAGATTTCTGCAATAATTTGTGTGATGGCTGTATCCGTTCCCGTGATGTCCATGGATCCGTGAAAGACTCGCACGCTTCCATCTTCGTGAACAGAGACATAGATGCCACCCGGACCACAACCGTTGGTCCAATCCCCTACAGCGACACCCCAACCTTGGTTTTCATCTGCTTCACGTTCCCACCATCCTGCAGCATCAGCGACTGCTTTCAAGGTTTCTTTGTAACCGACTTTCGGTTCGATGCCACCTGCGGGTACAGAGTCTCCCTCCTCACGCATATTCATCAGGCGGAATTTTACTGGGTCCATTCCGATACGTTCAGCGATCTCATCAAGTTGCGATTCACCTGCGAAAATAGCTTGTGGTGCACCGGGTGCTCTATAGGCGGCAGTACCAGATTTGTTCGTATGTACGCCGTAAGCGTCTACTTTGATATTTGGAATCTTGTAGACACCACGAATGCGAATTGTGCTGCCTATGGATGCACCGGATACAGAACCTGAATCCCAAAAAGCGAGTGCCTGTCGTGCAAGGATACGCCCTTCTTTTGTAGCACCAGTTTTCAGCTTGATAACACATCCGGGTGCGGGTCTACCATCGAGAAATTCCTCTTCACGTGTCATTTGCACACGGACAGGTCGTCCCGATTTTTGAGATAGCAAGACTGCCGGAACGTGTGTGATAATCACACCGAAGCGACCGCCAAAACCACCCCCCATCGTTGTGCCGATGACATTAATTTGTGTTAACGGAATGCCGAGTGTACCAGCAATACCTGAACGGATAGCAAACGGTCCTTGCGTAGATGCCCAAACCGTAACCTTACCAGAAGAGTCTGCACTTGCAACGGATACATGCGGTTCCATATAGGTCTGGTGGACGCGCGGAATTACGTAGGTGTCTTCAACGACAACATCACATTCTTCAAATCCTTTTTCTATATCTCCCGCTTCAGTGTGCGTCTCTGCGGAGATATTATAATAGACTTCATCAGTATATTTCTCTAATTCTGCCTCAAGTTTTCGGATTTCAGCACTGTTATTTTCTTG
The DNA here is from genome assembly GCA_965208245.1 of Candidatus Poribacteria bacterium. Lineage (GTDB taxonomy): Bacteria > Poribacteria > WGA-4E > WGA-4E > WGA-3G > MSPOR6. Next base: position 1,254,760 of record OZ242325.1, on the reverse strand, counting down.
GTCGCCTGATAGTTCTTTGATCTTGGCTTTGATGGACCGGCGATTTGGACCGTTTTTTGTTTCATCACCGTGTAGACGTGGGGCGGAAGGCTTGATTGCTTCCGTAACGTCTTGTACACTCGGTAAGATTTCATATTGAATCTTGACTAGTTCAGCAGCTTCTTCGGCAATATCTGGGTCGGTCGCAGCGATGGCTGCAAGGGGTTCCCCTAAATATAACACTTTATTAGTGGCAAAGACTCGGCGTCCGCTGGGGACATCGTTTTGCGTAATTATCGCTCTGACACCGGGTAGTTTTTCTGCTTCGCTTGTGTCAATGCTAAGGATGTTAGCGTGTGGATGTTTGCTTCGTACGATTTTGCCGTAGAGCATCCCTGGCGGATGGACATCAGCACCGTATTGTGCTGCACCCGTAACCTTTTCAACTGCATCAACTCGTGGAAGTTTTTGACCGACAACACTATATTCTGACATGCAAGTCTCCTTTCACATTATTAGTCAATATTTGTAGCGCAAACTGTTAGTTTGCGTTTTGATAGGCACAATCTAACAGATTGTGTAACAAGGTTGCAACTTAGGTTATGTTAACACTTGGTATTTGTTATTCTTCTGTGTCATTCTTGGCAGATGGAAGGACTATTTTTCTATTTTTTATTGCGGCATGAACTCTTTTGCAAACACGAATGGTTTTTCCATCGATCTCATGTTCATATAGTAGTTTCACACCTGTGCGACCAGATATGGGACACGTGCCACGGCCGTTATTATAAAGACCTTCGTGAACTGTGCCGTTCGGGTCTACATATAGATGTCTTATGCCTTTTCCACGATGTGTTTTTGCCATGTTTTTCTCCTTATTGTCTTATTGTTTAGTAGATTTCAGAATTAATGATACATTTTACAACGGGCGAGGAGACCGTGTCCCTACGAGGGTGATCTTTGTAAATACGTTAATGTTTCATTAATTATTGATTTTGCTATATATAGTAAAGAATCAGTGCCTTCTCTATGAGGCAGTTCGTATTTTTTTTGCAGCTCGTATTACTGCTTCAAGAATCTTTGTGTAACCGGTACAGCGGCAGATGTTTCCTCCGAGTGCATGTCTGAATTCTTCTTCGGTTCGGTTCGGGTTCTCATCTACAAGTACCTTTGATGCCATGATGAAACCTGGGGTGCAGAATCCACACTGATACCCTCCTGTATCTATAAATGCTTGTTGAATAGGATGAAGTTCTCCATCACTAGCTAAACCTTCGATGGTTGTAATCTCTTTACCAGAGACAGTAACACCGAGAACCATACATGACGTGACTGCTATGCCATCAACGATGACAGTGCATGCACCACAATCACCAGTACTACATCCTTCTTTGGTACCTGTCAAGCCGATTATATCACGTAGTACAGCAAGGAGTGTTTTGCGCGGTTCAATGAGTAAATCGTGTTCATCTCCGTTAACTTTAAGATTGACAGGATGTTTTGGCGTAGTTTGCAAGCCAAAACTTGTTTTAGAATGGGTCATATTCTTCTCCTTACTTTATTTATAGTGAGTGGGATAGAGTAATCCTCATCATAGATATCAATACTTTTTAGTCTCTTGCTCTTTCTAATGCGTATTGCAGTGTTCTTCTTGTCAGGACATCAACCATCTCTATTCGGTGTTCTGCGGAGCAGCGTAGGTCGGATATTGGACTGGTAGCTGCTGCTGCGGCTTCACCTGCTTGTGTCAGAAGTTCGTCAGTAGGTTCATTTCCTTTAAGTAGTTCTTCAGCTTCTGTTGCACGAATTGGGGTCGGTGCAACGGCGGCAAGTCCAATTCGGGCATCTGTTATTCTACCGTTGTCTACATTGACAGCGGATGCTACACCTATAAACGCAAGGTCCATCACTTCACGGATTTTATGCTTGATATAATGGGAACCGGATGCGGGACTCGGCAGGCGAAAATGCATGATAATCTCACCTGCTTTTAAGACAGTCTGTCCTGGTCCAGTGAAGAGTTGATTAATCGGCACAGTTCGTTCACCAGCAGCACCTGAGATGTGTACCTGTGCATCTGCAACGAGTAAACCTGCAACTGTATCTGCAGCAGGAGAGGCATGTGCAATGTTGCCACCGATAGTTGCAAGGTTTCGGATCTGGATAGAGCCGATTTCAGCGGCACCTTCTGCCAATGCTGTATGGTGTTTTAGTATATCTTCTGACAACTCAACTTCTCGTATTTTCGTCATTGCACCGATGGTGATAATATTATCTGAATTTTTGGTGATACCTGTCAATCCTGGAATGTTCTGTAGACTAATCACAGATTTCGGTGTTTCGGTATATGCCTTCATGCCGATAATAAGGTCTGTCCCACCTGCAAGAAGCTGCGCGTGCTCTGCTGCAAACAAGCGGGACGCTTCCGCAAGGGTGGTTGGTTCAAAATACTCAAAATTTTTCACATCTGTTCCTCCACATCATAGTTTTTCTACGGTAAAATGTTCTGTTGTTCCATGAACGTCCGATTATTTCCCTTATAATAAGGATACTGAATTATAGCGAAAATGTCAACTTTAAGTTTAGCGTGTTTCGTTGCACAATCAAGATAAATGTGCTAGCTCAGTCTTCAGTATATTGACTATGATTCTATGTATTTTTGTTGATTTTATTTGACATTTCACTTCTTCAAAAAGTCACGAATTCGTGACAAATTTGTCACGGTCGTATCATTTTGTAATTTGTGTGTTAATCCAGTCTGTGTAAGGTGTTATAGGATGTTTTTTTTGAATGTTTATTTTTTTAATTTACCCAAACGCTAAGAAAAAAATGTCAAATATAATTTGCGTTTTTTTGTAGTTGAAGTTCCATTTGAAACAAATGTGTCAGCTCTGGAGATTTTGTAAAATAGCATTTTAAACACCTTTTTCCATAAACTTATAGTAAATCATTTTCTAACATATATTGTAATATATAGAATTACATTTGTCAAGTTAAATTTGTAAAAATATGTTTTTTTGTATTTTTTGTGTGGGTATGAGAAAAATGTCCGCATTCCCCAGAAATAAGCACCAGCACAGCAGTGGGAAAGGTATATAGAACGTGTGTATTTAATTGCTAATAGACGCACGTTTTACCTTTTGATATTGCTGATATGCTGCAATGTCTTCATGTGTGATATGAGGATGATTTTCAAGAATGTCTTCCTCTTTCCACCCTTGTTTTAGTAAGTCAAAAATAAACTTGACTGATAAACGTGTGCCTTTGATTAAACGCATCGTTGTGACTGAAATAGGTTTTACAGCCATCCTCATTTACCCGAAATTTTCACACCCGTGACAAATAATCAAATGGACAAATCTATCGGCGGGTGTTATAATATATGGTTGCAACAGAAGACGTTAGCATCATACAGGATCTACACACTATAAGAGAAAAGCATATTAATGACAAACTCAGATAAGATTTCACAACTGAAAGGTGCTCTTGCAAAAAGGATTTTTGTGCTTGATGGTGCTATGGGTTCACTCATTCAGACATATCGTCTGAATGAGGAGGATTTTAAAGGGGATGCGTTTGCTAATCACCCGTGTGAACTCAAAGGCTATAATGACTTGTTATCTATAACACAACCCCACATAATCAAAGAAATCCATACACAATATTGTCAGGCGGGGGCAGATATTATTGAAACGAATACCTTCACGAGTACCTCTGTATCAATGGCAGATTACCAGCTTGAGGACCATGCTTATCAAGTCAACTTTGCTGCAGGACAGATTGCGCGTGAAGTCGCTGATTTATGCGCAACGCCAGATAAACCGATTTTCGTTGCGGGTAGTATGGGTCCGACTAACCGCAGTTGTTCCATTTCTCCTGATGTAAATGACCCTGGTTATAGAAATATGACTTTTGCTGAGCTCGCTGCTGCCTATACAACACAAGCCGAGGGTCTGTTAGATGGAGGCGTTGATCTTCTGCTTGTTGAAACTGTGATGGATACACTCAACTGCAAAGCGGCACTTTTCGCTATTCAAAATCTGTTAGAAGAACGAGATATTGACATTCCCATCATTGTGTCATCCGACAGAAGTGGTGGAGGCGGACGCAACCTTTCAGGTCAGACTCTTGAGGCTTTCTGGAATTCGGTTCGTCATGTGAACTTACTCGCTGTCGGCTTGAACTGTGGTTTCGGTGCAGAACAGATACGTCCTTTCCTATCAGAGATGGCAAGACTTGCGGATATTCCAGTGATCTGTTATCCAAACGCTGGGCTGCCGAATGAACTGGGTCACTACACACAGACACCTGAAGAAATGGGGAATTGGATACATGAATTCGCTCAGCGTGGTTTTGTCAATATTGTTGGCGGTTGTTGTGGTAGTCGACCTGAGCATGTTGAGGTCATTTCAAAGGTTGCTGCAGAATATCCGCCACGTGAACCGACTCGACAAGAAGCGGCATGCAGACTCAGTGGGTTAGAGGCATTCAATATTACTTCAGAATCTCTATTTGTGAACGTTGGTGAGCGGACAAATGTCACTGGTTCTCGTAGATTCGCATCCCTGATCGAAAAAGATGACTATGAGACAGCGTTAGAAGTTGCTCGGGATCAGGTTGAAAACGGGGCACAATTAATTGATATTAATATGGATGCTGGCATGTTAGATGCCAAAACTGCAATGGTTAAGTTCATAAACCTCATTGCTGCAGAACCAGACATCAGTCGCGTGCCGATCATGATTGATTCAAGTAAATGGGACGTTATAGAAGTTGGTTTAGCATGCATCCAGGGTAAAGGTGTTGTGAATTCTATTAGTCTGAAAGCGGGTGAAGACGATTTCTTAGATAAGGCAAGGTGGATAAGGAAGTATGGTGCTGCGGTTATCGTTATGGCGTTTGATGAGGCTGGACAAGCCGACACGATTGAACGTAAAGTTGAGATTTGTCAAAGAGCGTATAGACTATTGACTGAAAAGGTTGACTTCCCCCCCGAAGACATCATCTTTGATCCGAATATCTTTGCAATTGGGACAGGTATAAGTGAACATAACGAATATGCTATCGCTTTCATAGAAGCGTGTAAACAGATAAAAGGGACATGTCCTTACGCCTTGGTCAGTGGTGGTGTCAGTAATGTCTCTTTTTCATTTCGTGGAAACGATGTAGTCCGCGAGGCGATGCATGCATCATTTCTATACCATGCAATCAATGCTGGTATGGATATGGGTATTGTCAATGCTGGACAACTTGCTGTCTACGACGACATTCCAAAACTGCTCTTAGCAGCAGTAGAGGATGTCTTATTCAACCGACGAGAGGATGCAACAGATAGACTGGTTACTTTGGCGGAAACATTGCGGGGAACAAAAAAGAGAAAACGTGTAAATAAAGCATGGCGAAAACTATCTGTGGAAGATCGTTTGAGTCATGCACTCGTAGAAGGTCTGGTTGAACACGTTGAAGCGGACACTGAAGAAGCGAGAAGTAAGTATGAACGTCCCATACAGGTCATAGAGGGTCCTTTAATGGATGGAATGAATCGCGTGGGTGAACTTTTTGGTGATGGTAAGATGTTCCTTCCCCAAGTGATCAAAAGTGCACAGGTCATGAAACGTGCTGTAGCACATCTCATCCCATATATTGAAAAGGAACAAGTTGAAGGTGCAATCCAATCGAGGGGTAAAATCGTTATGGCAACTGTGAAAGGTGATGTGCACGACATCGGAAAAAACATCGTCGGTGTTGTGCTTGGATGTAATAATTATGACATCATTGACTTAGGTGTGATGGTCTCTGCCGAAGATATATTGGAGACAGCGCGAAAAGAGAACGCAGATATTATCGGTCTAAGTGGTCTGATAACACCTTCATTAGATGAAATGGTACATGTCGCCAAAGAGATGCAACGTGAGAGTTTCAATATTCCGCTTCTCATCGGAGGAGCAACGACATCAAAAATACATACTGCTGTGCAGATTGAACCCGAATACAGCGGACCGACGATCCACGTCAAAGACGCTTCACAGAGTGTAGGTGTCGTTGGGAGCCTGATGCATAACGAAAACCAACATGTATTGATAAACCGAACCCGCGAAGAATATGAAGCAATCCGTGTAAAACGACGTAATAGACAGCAAAAAACCAACCTGTTACCGCTGACTGCAGCACAACAACGGAAGTTAAAACTCGATTGGCAAAACTATATCCCTCCCCAACCCAATATGACTGGGATCAAAGTCTTTGATGATGTTCCGTTAGAAATGCTTGTTGACTTTATTGATTGGACTCCTTTCTTTACGACATGGGAAATGAAAGGAAGATATCCAAAAATCTTGAATGATTCAGAACTGGGTGAGAAAGCACAAATATTATTTGAGGATGCAAAGGAACTATTAAGTGACATAATCAAACATAAGAGGATCTCTGCCAAAGCAGTTGTAGGTATCTTTCCTGCCAACACAGTCTCTGAAGATACGGAGATATATGCAAATGAAGATAGATCAGGGGTGATTGCAAAAATACATCATTTGCGTCAACAGACAGAACAACCTTTCACAAGACCGAACCTAAGTCTTGCAGACTTCATAGCACCGAAGACAACATCACTCCTTGATTATATCGGTGCATTTGCGGTGACAACTGGTATCGGGGTTCCTGAGCTCTGTAGTGAATTTGAGAACAACCATGATGACTATAATAGCATTATGACTAAGGCATTAACTGATAGGTTAGCAGAAGCACTTGCTGAGTATATGCATCAGCATGTTCGTAGAGAACTATGGTGTTATGCAAGTGATGAGGATTTAGTCAACGAGGATCTGATTGCCGAAAAATACCAAGGCATCAGGCCTGCGCCTGGATATCCAGCATGTCCTGATCACAATCAGAAAAGTGTGTTGTTTCGGTTATTAGATGTCACAGATAATGTAGGTATCACACTTACGGAGAATCTTGCGATGTATCCTGCTGCTTCAGTCAGTGGATGGTATTATTCACATCCAGAAGCGAAGTATTTTAGTATTGCCAGAATTGGGAATGATCAGGTTTCTGACTATGCAAGACGGACAGGAATGGATATTGATACAACAGAACGTTGGTTGAAACCGTTATTGAAATAGTTAGTTATTCACGAAAAAAACAGGGAAGTTACATAAGATAACTTCCCTGTTCCCAACACTTTATACTGAATTAGCGAGGTTTTTCATATCTTAACCCGAGTTGCTACCTACAAGATTTAGACTTGGAAACACCAACTTTTAGCAAATAAAGGTATGAATGGAAATGACACACCTATTGTTGGTGTAGGCCTAATATATTTCCACTTGGGTCAATAAACATTGCAAAAGACCCCATATTATCTGGAATTTCTTGCGGTGGTATAAGTATTTTTCCTCCGTGACTTTTGACGTTTTTTACTGCCTCATTTAAATCGTTTACGGCTATATAGAAGGTGATCTGGTTTGTATATGGCATTTCATCTGTTGTTGGGAAGATGTGTCCTTTTATACCTTCGTTTGAACCTGTTTCACATAGGTAGACCCCACTCTTCTCAGGTGAAATTTCCCATTCAAAAACTGTTCGGTAAAATTCACAGAGTTCATCTGCGTTCTTACCTGCTATTTCAAACCACATGACTGGATTACTCATTTATATTTGCTCCTTTTATTTTCGTTGCCCGATGTTTGTATTTGGGCAATTCATTGTGCATCTTTGAACTTTTGGATGGCACACGGAGTGTGCCTACTATTTTTAAGTTCATATTTAGCAATGATATTATTCATGCACATCCTGTCCCTACGGATTTTGGTGTAAACCGATGACGTTTCCGCTTGGATCGGAAAACATGGCGATTGCCCCCATACTATCGGGTAGTTCTTGGGGTTTTACGAGTGTATTCCCACCATGCTTTTCAATTTTATTAAGCGTTTCCTGAAGGTCTTCTACTTGTATGAAAATGGATATGCGGTTGGATAAATCACTCTCATCAGGTAGCGGATAGATGTGCCCTTTTATGCCTTCGTCTGTCAAGGGTGCTGGTGTAGGATCAATCACTAATATATCATTTGGAAAATGGGAAGTACTCCAACCGAATGGGAGAATGATCCATTCATCAAACAGTGCCGTATAGAAGTCTTGCAAGGACTCACCGTCCTTACCCGCTATCTCAAAGAACATCACAGGATTACCCATTACTATCTCCTCCTCGTTTGCTATTCGGTGCATACAAACCAATACGATTACCACTCGGATCAAGAAACATACCTATTAATTCCCCCTTATCAGATACAACTGTTGGTGGCATCAGGACTATGCCCCCTAAACTTTCAAGTTTTTCAACCGTAACATGAATATCCTCAACAGCAACATAGATTGTCGGGTTGTTACCAAAAGGCACACCTTCGATTAATTTCATTTCCTCATTTGGTGGGTATATATGTCCTTCAATACCTTTGTCATCTTCAGAACCGGTTTTAAACCAATAGTATCCCTCCTGATATGCGTTCATTTTCCAATTGAAAACATTCTCATAAAACAGACTTAATGTTTTACTTTTTGCACCTGCAATTTCAAAGTTAGTGACTGGATTAGACATGTTATGCTCCTGAAGTCTTATATATAACGTAGTTTGTATATATCGTGGATTTGGGGATTAATGTCGGCGTTGCAATAGTCCTATACTATTCCCGTTTGGGTCATTGAACAGTGCATAATGGCTTGAACTACCCGGTATTTCTTGGGGTGTGATGACTATTTCTCCTCCGAGATCCTTTACCTTATCCAAACAACCGTGTATATCATCAACTTGCACATAGATAATGACAAGGTTTCTAAAGTTCATCTCCTTTGTCGTCTCAATTAGGTGTCCCTCTATACCTTTATCGGATTGTGGGTCTGCTATGTATAATTCTTTATCTAACGGAAAGATATTCCATCCGAATACGGAGCTATAGAAACCGATCTGTTTTTTTAGGTTCTCTCCTCCGATTTCAAAATGTAATACAGGACTGCTCATAGCGCGCTCCAGGCAAACTGTAGCATCAACTTTTAGTCTGTAGCATCAACTTTTAGTTTGTATCGTTCTACGTTTCATTAGAAATGGTTTTAAGACTGGAATAGTCCGAGGCAGTTCCCACACGGATCGAGAAACATTGCAAACAGACCTTCACCATGAGGAATAGGCATGGGTCCCATAATTACCTTACCACCATGACTCTCCACTTTCTTTACGGATGCTTCGATATTATCGACCTTAATGTAGAATGTAACATGGCTTGTAATTGGCATATCTTCAGTCGTCTGAACAATATGCCCGTTAATACCCATATCAGAACCTGTATTCACAGTATTACCGCAGTCATCATCTTGATTGATATCCCACTTGAACAGTGAACTATAGAAATTGCACAAGTTATCCTCTTTTTTTCCTGCTATCTCAAATATTGTGACGGGGTTTCCCATTTCTATCTCCTTTTGTTATTTAACCCAGGTTGCTACCTACAAGATTTTGGCTTGTAAACACTAGTTTTTAGCAAATAGTTGTAGCGTCCACTGTCAATTTGCATTTTTTGTAGCACAATCTAACAGATTATGCTATGTAGGTGGCATCTTAAGTTATTTATGACATCTTTACCTGCAATTTCAAAATACGAGACAGGATGGTTCATTGAATGAATGATGCTCCTTTTCATTGAATATACTTAATCTTTTTCAACACATATAAATACGAATTAATTTGTTGATAGTTGCATCTCAATTCTCTTTTTAAATCAGAAAAGTCCTTGACTTTGAAAATAAGAATAAGTTAGAATTATTAGGACTAATCTGTGGCGAGGAGATATTAATGAAAACTGTCAAATTAGGTTTAATTGGTGTTGGTGGTATTGCTCAAGCACATTGTGGAACGCTTGAGAAGATTGATGGTTGTGAGATCATAGCTGCTGCCGATCTTGTTCCTGCGAATTTGGAACGCGCAAAAGAAAAATGGGGTATCGAAAAGACATTTACCGATTATAACGAAATGTTAAAAATGAACGAAATTGAGGCGGTCTATGTATGCACACCGACAGGTGTGCATGCTGCACCTACTGTTGCGGCATTAAACGCGGGTAAGCATGTATTCTGCGAAAAGCCGATGGAAGCAACATTAGAGGGGGCAGCGGCGATGTGGCGTGCCTCTGTAGAAAACGATAAAATACTCATGATCGGTCTAAAACTACGTTATTCCCCCCAAGTCATCAAGGCAAAAGAGATTGTTGATGCTGGGACACTTGGAGAAATCTATTATGCTGAAACCGTTGCGGATCGTAGACGCGGAAATCCTGGTGGCAGTTTTATCCGAAAAGCAACTGCTGGTTTAGGTGCTTCCGCAGACATCGGCGTTTATGCATTAGATACAGCACTCTATCTTATGGGACACCCCACACCTATTGCTGTTTCAGGTATTACTTCTAACTATCTAAGCCTAAACAATGTGTGGAACGAAGCCCTCAAAGCAACTGAAGTTGAAGATTTCGGTGTCGGATGGGTCGTATTTGACAACGGTGCACGGTTAGTATTCAAGACCTGTTGGTGCATGAATATGGATTCTCTTGGTGGCACTATTTTTCTCGGTAAAAAAGCGGGACTACGAATTGGTATAGGTGAAGTTCGTGGACCACAAGACGGTGTTCGGGTTTATGGAGATAAGAATGGACAGATACATGATGAAACCTATACTGAGTTCAAGTCTGTCAGTGTGTTTCACGAAGAAGATAGCGCGTTTATTTATGCTGTGAGAGAAGGTAAACCTTCACCGATTGATCCTTATGAAATTATGCTTACAAACGTCATCATACAAGGTGTCATTGATTCTTCTGAAGCGGGTGGACGAGAGGTAACGGTTACGGTTCCATCTCTATAACTGCAGAATATGTCTATCTTTTTGATGCTAAAGGACTTTAATACATGGAGAATAAACAGAAACGGACGAACATTGTATTTATTATGGCAGACGATATGGGTTATGGAGATGTCGGTTGTTATAATCCTGAAACAAAAATTCCTACCCCCAATATGGATCAATTGGCTGAGGAAGGTATCCGGTTTACTGATGCACATTCTCCATCCGCAGTTTGTACACCGACACGTTAGGTGTCCTCATAGGTAGATATTGCTGGCGTAGCCGTCTCAAACGTGGTGTTTTATACGGATATGAACCTCCTTTAATCGAAACCGAACGTTTGACAGTTGCTGGTTTGCTGAAAGATGCTGGTTACAACACCGCATGTGTTGGCAAGTGGCATTTAGGACTCGGATTTTCCACGAGATCGGGATACGACTACGATTTTGATGCACCGTTACCATGGGAATTGGAATACCCTGATGCAACCAATCCAACAACGGTTCCGGTTGTTTGGCATGTATAGAAAGGATTTACTATGAACACAAGTTCAGACAATCGTCCGAATATTCTCTGGTTATCAATAGAGGATACAACCTCACGTTTCGGTTGCTATGGTGACCCGGTTGCCCGTACTCCGAATATTGATTGGCTTGCTGCGGGTGGATGTCGTTTCCCGAATGCGTTTTCGACTGCGGGTGTCTGTGCACCGAGTCGTTCCGCTATCATCACTGGCATGTATCAGACTTCTATTGGCACACATCACATGCGAACAACGCATACCAATAACAGAACCCCCACCATGCCGACCCCGTATTCTGCGGTGCCTCCACCTTATGTCAAGACCTTTACTGAGTACTTGAGATCTGCTGGATACTACTGCTCGAACAATAGCAAGACCGACTATCAGTTTGCACCGCCCGTTACTGCTTGGGATGATAATAGTAGAGAGGGACATTGGCGAAATCGTCAGGATGGACAGCCTTTCTTTTCTGTTTTCAATCCAACCGTTACTCACGAAAGCGGCATGTGGGATCGTAACAATAGACCTTTGAAAACTAATCCTGACGATGTTATAATGCCTCCTTATCTTCCAGATACCCTAAAAGCGCGTACTGCATTAGCACGACATTATGATAATCTTGAAATTGCCGATAGGCGTGTGGGGGAGTTGTTAGACCAGTTGGAGGAGGATGGACTTTATGACAACACGATTGTGTTTCTCTGGAGTGATCACGGTGAAGGATTACCACGCGGCAAACGATGGCCCTATGATGCTGGTATACGCATTCCGTTGATTGTACGGTGGCACAAAGTCATTGAACCTGATAGTACCTCTGATCAATTGGTAAGTTTAGTTGATCTCGGACCCACTGTGCTGTCATTATGTGGTGTAGACTTACCGAAACACTTACAAGGTCAACCTTTCCTTGGTTCAGAAAAAATTGAACGCGACTATATCTATGCGACACGTGACCGTTATGACGAATCTTATGATATGATTCGTGCAGTACGTGATAAGAGATATAAATACATACGACATTACTATCCTGAAAAACCTTATCTGCTCTGGATTCCCTACCGAAATCGGCATCCTGTGATGCAGGAGATGTGGAGACTTCATGCTGAAAATAGGTTGGCAGGAGACCAACTGACGATGTTCCGACCTCGTCCACCTGAAGAACTCTACGATGTTGAAAATGATAGGTTTGAGCTTACGAACCTTGCTGACAGTGCTGACCATTCGGATGTGCTTGAACGGATGCGGGGAGCATTGACGCAGTGGCAATCTGATTTTGGTGATTTGGGAGATGTATCAGAAGAACAGATGGTTGCAAGATGGTATCCTAACGGGACACAACCTGAGACAGCAACACCCATTTTCATTCCTATCAACGAGTCAAATCCCGGTCGAGAGGTTGCAGAGAAGAGTGGAGATTGGAAATCACCCTTGCTATTGCAGATTCACTGTTCTACGCAAGGTGCGTCCATCGCGTATACCACAGAGAAGGGCGATGACGTAACCTGGCAGTTATATACCGAACCATTACGTTTACCAAAGGGTGAAACCACTGTGCGGACAAAAGCAATTCGCATTGGGTATAAAGAGAGTGATGAGAATTCGCTTCATGTTGAGGTTATTTGAGTGACTGTGTCTATATGGTTTTGTGGGTTTAGTTTCGTAGAGTTATTCAGTATCATGTATAATTATCTTGTCACCTTTTGACAAACCGAGTAACTCAAGTTTGCGTTTTTAACTTAAAAGGCGAATCTTGTTTTGAAAAACTGCTAAAAATGGACAGATATCGTCCTTACGAGACTAAAGAGAACTAGGATAACGTTTTTCTATAAATATATCGTCCCTACGGGACTGATACACTCATAACAAATAAATCTCTTAAATTGATGCTAATGGTGCGATTAGGAAATCGCACCTACCGCTATGAATAAAGTTAATCTGGTATAATAAGGAGAAAATAAACCGATGGCTCAGGAAAACAATCAAGATTATTATGTGTATGTCGGCACTTATACACACGGTGATAGTGAAGGGATTTATGTCTATCGCTTAGATAGTGAAACGGGTACGTTAGAATATTCCAGCAAGGTAACGGGTGTCGTTAATCCGTCATTTTTGGACATACACCCAAGTGGTCGTTATCTTTTTTCTGTCAATGAAATCGGTGAATTTGAAGGGAAAGCGAGCGGTGCTGTTACAGCATTTTATATACATGAGAGTACGGGTGAGATCAGTTTTCTAAACCAACAAGCAACAGGTGGGAGTGCGCCGTGCCATGTAAGTGTAGATGTTACGGGGAAGTATCTACTTGTTGCAAACTATGGTGGTGGTAGTGTGGCAGCATTACCTATTGAAACGGATGGGAGACTCGCTGAAGCATCAGATTTCGTGCAGCATCAAGGATCTAGTGTCAATCGAAGGCGGCAATTGGCACCCCATGCTCACGCTATAATGATTGATAGGGGTAACAGGTATGCGTTTGTTCCTGATCTTGGACTTGATAAGATCCTGATTTACCAATTGGATTTGGAGAAGGGAAGACTCACACCCAATAAGCAACCGTGGGTGCATGTTCATCTAGGGGCAGGACCGCGTCATCTTGATTTCCATCCAAACGGCAACTATGCTTATGTCATCAATGAATTAGATTCTACCTTCACAGCATTCAAGTATGACGAGAAAACAGGATCTTTGACCGAAATCCAAACAATCTCTACACTTCCCGATGATTTTGAAGGCAATAGTCACTGTGCTGATGTTCACGTACATCCATCAGGTAAGTTTCTTTATGGGTCAAATCGTGGACATGATAGCATCGCTATCTGTGCTATTGATGATGAAACAGGCATGCTCAGCAGTATCGTTTGGGAATCGACCCAGGGACAAACCCCACGTAACTTCTGTCTGAATCCTGATGGCACTTTTCTCTTAGTTGCCAACCAGCAGACAAGTAACATCGTTACTTTTACCATTGATACGCGGACAGGAGAACTGACAGCAATAGGTAACGTTGCTGAAGTGCCTAACCCGGTCTGTTTGAAGATGTTGGAGAGCAGAGGTTAAGCAGATAGTTGACAGGTTATCTGCTTAACCTCTGCTTCACATGTCACTTTGCGGCATCTACTAACGATTTTTTCAGTTGTTCAATTTCTTTACCGAGTTGATTGTAAAGCGTGATAACTCGCTGAAGTTGGTTTAGAATTCCTGGTACCCCTCTTTGTTGTGTTGGTTGGGATGCTGTTTTTTTTTGTGTTTTGGGTTTTTTCTGCCCAACGTTCTCGAGTCCTTTTTCCCGTGTCCATGCAGAGATACATTTCTTGATACTAAAGGTCTCTTCTGTTCCATCATCACGAATTATACAGAATGCGCGTGCGCCTGCTTGTGGATGTTTACCTACTTTCATATCTTGAATCTGCTGTCCATCCATTTTCTCTTCTGCTTCTGGATGGCATAGGAACAATTCCTGAAGTACTTTCGCATCCATTTCCTCTAAGGGTTTATCTACTGGAGCGTTATTCAAGATATCAAACACATACTGACGCATATCTGTGATTGATTTGAATGTTCGTTCACCGATTTCAATCATGGTATTCTCCTTTTTTAAGTTACTGTTTCTGTAGGTTATTTCTGCTGTCGCCGTTGTCGGCGATGTTCTTGTAATTTATCCCAGGGATAGATAAAACACCGTTCTGTCCAATCTTTATATAAACTGTCCAATTCTTTTACCTTTTTCGGATGTTTGTCTATGATGTTATTGATTTCTGTCCGTTCTGCTTGTAAATCATAGAGTTCCCAGTTTCCTGGAAATCTGCAGACAAGTTTCATATCTTTGTGACGGATGGCGCAATTACCTTCATGTTCCCACAGAAGGATTTCCTTTCCGTTATCTTTGTCATCAAAAATGGGAACTAAGCTTGTTCCTTCTAATGGCAAAATTGGTTTACCGTTATGTTCATCGGGATAGGTGGCACCTGAAATCTCAAGACATGTTGCCAGGATATCGGGTAGTTGTCCGGGTTGATGTCGTAGTTCACCTGCTGTTTTTATTGCATTTGGAAAATGTGCGATAAGCGGTGTTGCTATTCCGCCTTCGTGTACCCAATGTTTATATAGACGGAATGGTGTGTTTGAGAGATTTGCCCATGGCACACCGTAGCTTTGATAGGTGGTTTCAGGGCCAGGCATTATGGTTGGATCATTTCCACGGTAGATAGGTTTTCCATCAGAGGTTGTCTGTGTGCTGATGTGTGTATCTCTATCCTGGACTGCTGGGGGCCCGCCGAGTTCTTCAGCACATCCCCCGTTATCGGCTAAAAAGAGTATGAGTGTATTGTCCAATTCTCCCGTTTTTTCAAGTGCGTTGATGATGCGTCCGATTCCGGCATCCATTCGTGTAATCTGTGCTGCATAGACCTCCATTCTCCGTTGGTTCCATTCCTTATATTCGGTTTCGTCCCATGGATGTTGTGATGGATCTCTGTCTGTCAATCGCCACGCTTCATCAAGGATCTTCATTTCTCGCATTCGGTCTAATCGTTCTTCTCGGAGTTGATCCCATCCTGCGGCGAATCGTCCGTTGTATTCTGCGATATCTTCTTCGTGTGCATGTAGGGGCCAATGGGGAGCGGTGTATCCGACATAAGTAAAGAACGGATTCTCTGAGTTTTTATGATGATGGTCATGAATGAAGTTCACTGCTTCGTCGCTTATTGCGTCTGTGAGGAAGTATCCTTCAGGGAGTTCATCGTGTTCTATTCGGGTGTTGTTTCTGTTTAATGTGTTGGGTTTCCAGAAGTTTGCGGCACCGGTGATGATTCCGTAGTATCGATCGAAACCGCGTTGACAGGGCCAACTATGTTTAGGTCCATCGGGTCCGGTGTAGCGGGAGATGTGCCATCTTCCACTCATATAAGTACCGTAACCTTCTGACTTGAGAGCATCTGCAATTGTGATACACTGGTCGTTCAGGTCTCCTCGGTAGCCTTCCAATCCATCGTCTCCCATCATGTGTCCGACACCTGTTTGATGTGGGTGAAGCCCAGTGAGCATTGATGCCCGTGATGGGCAGCACCTGGCTGTATTGTAGAACTGTGTGAACCGGAGTCCTCCTGTCGCAAGACGGTCTAAATTTGGTGTATTCACTTCTCCACCATAACATCCTAAATCAGAAAAACCCATATCGTCATTCAGAATCAGGACTATATTTGGTTTTTTACTTTCATTCATATCTTAGATACCTTTTTGCTATTATATTGAATTGTTTCAACGTTGTGTTGGAGCGGAATCACTGATCTTGCTTTCATTCAGCAATAGATAACTCCCATCTTCGCGTGCTAAGTTGTTAAAAAATAGTTTTGCGGTTGCATAATCTTTTACAGGGACTATGCGTTTTTTCAATTTGAAGTTAAGTTGGTAGTTCACTATGTTTTCATCTTGACTATATCGTCTTTCTGTTTTTGCGAAACTGCTGTCCTGTTTAATATCAGCCGGTAAGACTGCCTGCCATTTTTCTGGGAGATGAATCAGAATTACCTTCTCAATTTTCATGGGATAGTCCATGTCGATCGGGTATGTTCGTTCAGATGCGGCAACATATTTTGCATAGTCACCAAACTCATCAATTGGTAGTAAGAGTAGTAGTTGGTCTTTAATTCGTTTAACATAGTTTTTCACATGGAACTGAACCGAAATTTCAATGGGAATCTGCAAATTGTCTAAGTCCGACATACTTACTGAATCTACCTGAATATGTGGGAACCTTGCACTTAGTTGATATGTGAGTGTATCTTTCCATTCAATGTGTGGTATCTGTTGGTATGTCCATCGTGCGTCCGTGTTGTATTGGCCTGTCATTCTGATGTGGATCTCACCTTTAGCGTTTCCTGATTTATCAATCTGTAGTTTTGTAGCGGTAGTATAAGTGTTAGTTTCAGCTGGAAAGATGGGGATATCAACGAATTTTCCTTGCACGTCTCCGATAAGGAGTCCAGTTCGTCCTTGGTCAGTATACGGCAAATTGCCATAGCTGCAAGTGCTTGCGGTTGTATCCAACCATAAGTATTCTTTACTGTTTTTTGGCACGGCAGCGATCATATGATTGAACTGACTTAAGGATGGTATAGATTTGTCGATCCTCTGATATGGCGATGTGCTAAGCAAGACTGGATAAGCTTTTATGCCGACGAGGTCAAGCATTGAAATGAGTAGAGTTGTCTTATCCTTACAGTCCCCATATTGTTTTCGTATTACCTCAGTAGCAGGTGAAGGTTGATATGCGCTTTGACCGAGTTCAATGCCAACGTATCTGATCTGTTTTGCTACGAAATAGTAGATCGCGCGTGTAATTTCCTCGTGTGTTGTTAGGTCTTGGGTTAGTCTTGCTACAGTTTCTTGTATGTGTTCGTCTGGTGTATATCGATTTTTTGCCAAGTTTTTGTACCAGTTGTAGACATCGTCCCATGATTTAATTGAGGAATAGCTGAGGCGTGGTGTGATGTCATTAATGTTCGGCATTCTGTCTTCAATTGGCAGTGCGTTCATTTCACCGGATCGCCATATATATAGGACAATTTCGTTCTCGTCATAATATATTTCCGGTTCAATTTCAGTCCGTTCAACCTTCCATGTTAGATACCAATTTTGTGGCATCCTAAGTGCATAAATTGTTTCAAGAGTTACTTCAGAAGTTTGAAAGTTATATCCTCCTGTAATCCATGTTTCACCTCCTTCGGTTGTTTCTATTTTGTCTTCAAGCGTTACCTGATATTCTATACATACCCCTGGTGCAAGTCCTACCATAGAAATTACGTACCACATTAGGTCGGAGTATAGATTTTGAGATAGCAATCCAGGGGGTGTTACACTGTTGAATGCCTCTTCTGGGGGAAAATGTACTGTGCCATCGGGCGTAAAGGTTCGTGCAATGTTAACACCAATATTTTGGGATGTAGGCTGGTATGGAATAGCGATATCGCCATATTTCTGAATTCCTCTCTCGGTAAGTATTTTAACAACTTGGTGTGTGGTATAACGCGATTGTCCTGATGGAGAAACATCATGACTGAAATGGTTAAATAGTATAACGACATCTGCATCAGGGTAATCGTTTGAAGGGGGTGCATTAGCGATGATCTGTTTAACATCTGGTTTAAGGATATCGACAGGTACTACGGTCGTAGTCGGTGTTAGTGTAGGCGATAGTTGAGCCAATGCTTGCAATCTTGTCTTAGCGAGAAGGTTTTGTGGGTCAACATTTAAAAGTTCTCGATATTGTAGTTGTGCTTCAAAATATCGTTTATGGTCTTCGTATATTGAAGCGAGTTGTTGCCGTGCCCAGATATCGTTTGGAAATATGCGTATTGAATTGCGGAGTTCAGCAATTGCATCTCCGACTTCACCGCGTTGTAGATGGATTAGGCCCAAGTAATTATGTAGATTTTCACTGTCTGGATTCTCACAGTCAGGATCAACGATCAACGCTTTACGTAGTAAGTTCTCGGCTTCATCAAGTCGATTTAGTTGTTTATATGCTACAGCGAGATGATTTAGTGCATAGAGGTTATCTTCTGCAATTTTAAGTGCTTTTTCGAAATACTTGGCGGCATTTTCATAACTTCTTAACCTTTCATAGATATATCCGATGTAGTTGAGAGCGTTTATGTTGTTGGGGTTTGATGACAGGAATATGCTAAATGCATTTTTTGCTTTTTCATATTCTTCGAGTTGGAAGTATGTTTCTGCTATTTTATATTGTGTTTCGCTGTTTTTAGGTCGGAATTTGATTGCACTTTGATAGGCTTTTAGTGCATCTTGTAGTTGTCCTTGTTGTAGTGCAAGTTTACCTGTTTGCATGTGTTCATGCCATTGACGATTACGTTCTATCAACAGGTCATTGGTCTCCGTTGAGTTGTGTTGTGTATTTGGGATGATGGCACACCCACTCAACGTAATCAGTGAATATATCCATATAAATAGGAAGCACCTACGGTTTATTTTCTTCATCTCCGCTGTTCCTGTGAAGTTTTGGGTTTTTTATATGTCGTTCCTTATCTCGTTCTGTTTTTTTCTGTATTGATTTCTTGAAAGCTTCTTCTAGTTGTACCCCTGTTTGGTTTGCTAAACAGAATAGTACAAACAGTATGTCTGCCATTTCATCTGCAAGTTCTAAATCTGGTTGATTTTCCTTGTAGTTTTGGTCTCCGTATTCGCGCGCCATTATTCTTGCTAACTCACCGACCTCTTCCATTAGGATAACGGTATTGGTTAGTTCCGAAAAATAGTGCACACCGATTGTATTTATCCAATCATCTACGAGTTTTTGACAGTTTTCAAGTGTATATTCCATTATGTTGTCCGATCACGACATTTGTTAGTATTGTAGCAGAATTGACAAGTGAAGTAAACCAATTTCTTGTTTGATACGTTTTGCATAATGATAGGTTTATCCGGTTTTGGGAATCTGTAAATATATTCGGGACAAATGGTGTTAAAAGTTTCTTGATTTTTTATGTAATATTGTTTACAATTGACAACATATCATATACCATTTCTTTTAAATTCTCAACGATTAACGACTGTTAGAGATGAAAGGGATTGGGGCACAAACTAAAAGTTTGTGCCCCAATTCATAAAATTTCAATTGGAGATGTTATTATAATTGCATAGAGGAACTCAACATGGGAATTACAGATAAAGAGTTAGTATTTTATGAAACAAACGGTTATCTTTTAAAGAAGGAACTTGTTTCTTCTGAAGATATAGAGAGCATTCTGGTTGAAATTGATGATATCCATAATCGTATGGCTGAGAAACCGGCAGATGGAATTGGCATATCATGGGAAGTTTATGATGATCCTGATCATCCCCCGTTAATAAAGCAGTTGATGCATAGTGAAAGGGTCAGTCCTACACTGAACAAGACACTCCGTTCTGATGCTGTACTTGATGTGTTAGAAAGAATGATGGGTCCTGATATATCGCTATTTCATAGCAAGTTGCTTCCGAAAGCGGGAGGAGATGGAACAGCGATTCCATGGCATCAAGATTATGCATATTGGAAGAATGACAGCAATAAACCTGTGATGATCAATTGTCAGTTAGCCATTAGTGAAACTGATCTTGAGAATGGGTGCATCCAGTTTGTTCCTGGCAGCCATAATTGGGGTCTTCAAGAACATGAGCGAAAGCATCAAACCTTTGGTGTTTTCTTACCGGGACATTATCAGGAACGCGAAGATGCTGTTGGTGTGGAAATGGAACCGGGGGATGCTGTTTTCTTTAATGCGCTCATCATTCACGGTTCTGCTCCCAACATTTCTAAGAAAGATAGGTTGATGAATACATTTGCTTATAATGTAACAGGTAACGGTACAACGCAGTCACGTGAAGTTTTACGTGGTAAGGAGGCTTAATTAATGAAAACAGTAGTATTAGTAAGCGTATTCCTCTGTCTCTGCATGATGTTCGTTCTTGTAGGTTGTAGTATTGATGAATCTGAACCTGGTAATTTGGCACCGGTTATTACGGTTTTTGAAGTTGATTCAGAATTTGTTTATCCTGGTGCAGAAGTGAGTATCCATTTGAGAGCTGCCGATTTAAACAATGACCCACTTACCTATACTTGGGCTGCAAGCCATGGTAAGATTGCGGGTGGCGAGACAGGTGCTATTTGGAATGCCCCTGAGGAGGAAATAGAATCTCAAATTCAGGTAACTGTCAGCGACGGTGTAAAGTCTACTACAAGCACACTTGATATCCAAGTATGGCGTGGTAGAGATGGCAACTACTACCCGTTAGTGGTTGGAAATATCTGGCGTTATCGTGGTGCTGATGACACCTTAGTCACCTTTGAGATTATTGATACCATACAGATTGAGCTTGAAGATGGAAGGACGACTGAGAGTTTTGTATTACAGAAAACTAATTCAGGGAGAGACTTAGAGAACATCGTCAATTATTCATACCTTGGTAATGTAATTGATAATTCTGGTGAGATTACATCCATTGTTCAGCATGCTCAGAATACAACATCTGGAACGGAAGACACGATTGTATTTGATCCCTATTTGCCTTTGTATCAATTTCCTCTTTTTCCTGGGAAGAAATGGAAGGTTAGTTACATTGCAAGATTAGTTGATGAAACTTTGCCGATCATTTTAGGTGGTGGCGTTGATGAATTTGAGGTGCGTTTTTTGGATTCTGTCACTGTTCCTGCTGGTACTTTTAAGGATGTATTTGAGGTAGATGAATCGTTTCAATGGTCACTTCGGACAGAAGAACATAATTTTGATATAGATATAACGGTGGCTAAAAAATGGGTCGCGCCGGATGTAGGTATCATCAAATTTACACAAGAACAGACACGAGGTGGTTTGACAGTCGTAACGCTTTATGAATTAGAGTCTTATGAACTGAAGGATAATTAGTGGACTGTCCAACCTTATTTTGTAGATGTCCGAGTAAACACTCTATTATGTCCATCAAGAGGCATACTGATCGTGAATGAACAGAAGACTGTACCTGAAATATTAACGACTACTGTTGGATCTTATCCAGTACCTACTTGGCTTCAGGCAACACCCACTGAACAAACATTGATTGATGCAACACGAGTGGTTGTTGATATTCAACGTCAACGTGGCATTGACCTACCGACTGATGGTGAATTGTATCGTTTTGATGTTAATCATCCAGAAACGAATGGGATGATTGACTACTTTATTCGTCCTTTAGCAGGCGTTCGTTCAAATGTGGGACGACAGGAGTGGTCTGAGTTTAGGCAGCTACGGACGATGGCATTTCGTGCTAACCCCGCTGGTGTTGTTGAGCAAGCATTGGGAGAGGGAACATTAAACCTTGTGTCTGATTGTGAACGTGCGGTAGGTGTTGCAGGTAGAGCTATTAAGTTTACAGTTACAAGTCCTTATATGCTTGCGCGGACACTCTTAGATAAACATTACGGGGACTTTGACTTACTTCTTGGTGCTTTGTCGGAAGTATTATCGGCGCAGATAGGTGAATTAGATTGTGCCTGTCTTCAGATTGATGAAGCAAATATCCCTGGTAACCCAGAAGATGGTCCTCGTGCTGCTGAAGCAATAAACACCTTGCTTGATGCATTTGCTGGAGAGAAAGCGGTTCATTTCTGCTTTGGCAACTACGGTGGTCAAGTCGTTCAGAAAGGGAATTGGAAGAACTTGATTAACTTCTTGAATATGCTACGTTGTGATCATCTTGTTTTAGAGTTGAAACATCGTCCTGACGATGACCTTGAAGCACTTAAGGATGTAATACCAGAGATTACCCTCGGCATAGGGGTGATTGATGTTAAAGTTAATCCGGTTGAAACACCTGACGATGTTGCATCCGCTATAGATAAAGCTGAAAAGGTTTTAGGAAAAGGAAGAATTGGTTGGATACATCCTGACTGCGGTTTTTGGATGCTGCAACGTTCAGTGGTTGATCGTAAAATTGAAGCACTTGTAAAAGGGAGAGATATATATCTCGGACTGACATAATAACAGATGTTTTCTGTTTTAATGAGTACATGCATTTTGCAAGTTAGTACTTTGTCGATTCCTATCCCAATATATATTACTACTAAGTTGGTGTTATTTGGTGGTGTGCTTACAGTCGGACACCACTTTTTTTTTGCATGACAATAAGATTCTGTTGAGGATTCTATGACTGAAGTTCAGCCTTCAAGATCTAAGAGATATCAAAACATTGCAGGTATCGTAGGTTTTGTTGGATTTATACTTGGCTTGGTGATTTCAGGCGCGGTGATTTTCTTGAAGTATTGGGATTGTCCTTTTGGAGAGGGTATGCTTCAGACCTTAGGTTTCTCATTTCTTATAGGACTGTGTTGCGGTATTGTCTTAGGTAACCTTGTTGCTATTTTATTGGTTTGGTATGCTATAATGCGTCAGGTTTTCCGCAAAACACCTCGAGATTAAGGAGATTTGGATGGGGTTTGAGATATTTGATATAGATGTACTATTCATTCTTGTATTGATGGGTATAGGGATGTGTGCTGGTTTTATTAATGTGATGGCGTTCGGTGGTTCAATGTTAACTGTTCCCATTCTGATTTACCTTATACCGACTATTCCAACCATCACTTTAACCCCAGAAATTACAAAAACGGCGTTAGCAAATGGTACAAATCGCGTAGCAATTATACTTCAAAATCTAAGTGCCATCTTTGGTTTTAGAAGTAGAGGATTTTCAAATTTTCGACATGCTATTACGCTTACAATCCCGGCAGTTGTAGGTGCGAGTATCGGGGCATTCATCGGAACTGAAACACCTGATGAGGCATTTAAGCCCATACTCGCCATCGTTATGGTTACAATGTTATTCTTGACATTCTTTAATCCGACAGAATGGCTTTACCAGAGAGTTAATCCCAGTGGTGTACAATATAGAATCATTACGACTATTGCGCTCTTTTTTGTCGGCATGTATGGAGGGTTTATTCAAATTGGAACCGGATTGTTGATAATAACCTCCCTGAGGATTCTTGATGGAGAAGATTTAGTGATTACGAATGCTCATAAAGTGTTTATTGTTTTTTTCTATACGATTATTGCACTCGGTGTATTTTTAAGCAAAGGACAGGTGCATTGGGTTTTAGGTCTGACACTTGCCTTAGGAACATCGACGGGTGCTTGGATCGGCAGCCATGTGGCTGTAAAAATGGGTGATAAATGGATTAAGGTCGTATTGGTTATAGCCGTTGTTGCTTCTGTAATGAAACTTCTATTGGATACAATTATGGGTAACGGGTAATACCGTCTTTATTGTATTGAAGAGAGTAAGAGTGGAAGGGTTATCAGAAAAGATGGAAGGACTGTAATTTATGCTTGACCAATTCTTCGCTTGGTTTTCTTGATAGTTCATTCAATAGTTTTTTTATTTGTTCTGAAATTTCATTCTGTTGACAAACTACTTTTAAAGGACGTTCTTTACTATTTGCATGGTTTTGCATTCCCATTTTATCTTGCTTGACTATAATACATGCGTCGCTCCATCCTATCTTTGCAAATTCAGTATCCCATCCACAAGCATCATCGTATACAGTTATAATAGGTAATTGGATTTTTAGCAATTGAATTTTTGTGTTCTGTATGACTGTTGCTAATGCTAGTGATGTGTGATATTGCGTCGTAGCTGCCTTTTCAAGATGTATATTCCATAGGACAATAGGTTTTTTCAGTCGTTGTGCAAGGTTGATGAGTCGCTGTAACCGTCTCCAATCATCGGGTTGTTTGAGACTGTTTGGATTACCATGTAACAGTATAACCTTTTTGTTATTGAGTTCAGCGAGTCCAGCGAATTCGTAATTGCCTTGTCCGCCCACTCTATCGCCATATAGTTGTATTGTCTTTTCAAAGAGTGGATGCTTGTAGTCAAAATTGAGTGGTGACATTTTTCCCTTATGTTAAAAAAGTTCCTATAAAAAAAGCAGGGAGGTGTTTTTTGCACCTTCCCTGCCTAATTGACATGTATCGTGGTTTATTCCCCACGTCCACTGATTGTATTAAGAACAAACAGACCGATTCCGGTAGCGATTGTAGTAATGAAAACGATGGCGCGTTTGTTAGAGGAGACCTCTTCATGGATGCCTTGTGCATCAACTATCATCATTTTTAGTTCAGCGATACCTTTCTGGTTTGTTTCGATTTGTGCTAATGCAGTTTTGATATCTGCTTGGACAGTCTTGATGTGGTCTTGTGTTGCCTTGAGTTCTTTCTGTTGAGCACTCAGCATTTCTTTTGCGGAATCAAGATTGCCATTTAGCGTATCTAACTTTCTTTGGAGCGAGTTCTTCGTGTTTCTGACGGTTTTCTTGACATCATCTGCTGTGTCAGTGTTTGCTTTGTTTACAGCTTCTACAACTTTTTCATAAGATTTCTGACTGGCTTCAAGTTCTCCGATTTTTTTCTTGAGATCAGCCATGCTGTCATTCAAGCCTTTAATGTCCGTCATCAATTTATCTCGTTCTGCTTCAGATTCAGCGAGATCGGTGCGCAGTTTTTCTAATTCTTCCTGCTTCTCATTAACTTCTTCTTCAGCCATTTCTGCTACATCTTTCGCCATTGCAATAGGAATACGCAGTTTCTCACCAGGATAGATCAGATCAGGATTAGTAAAATCATTATATTTACTAAGTTCTCTCCATTTGAGAGGGTCTTTGAGATGTTGCTGGCAGAGATCCCATAGTGTATCACCTTTTTCAATAGTAATGAGTGTAGTTTCTCTATCAGTCTCAAGGGGTGTAATTCTTGCCGAGGCAGATAAGGCGTACACACCGGTAAGTGCTACGCATATATAGAGAATCGTTGCTAATTTTAGCGTTGACTTTATCATATTCATTGCTATTTTCCTCACTGTTTTTAATATGCATAGGAAATGGAAACATAGTGTGTGCTTCCTGCCCCATTGATTTCACTTGCCATTCCTTCTTGTATGGCGTAATCGACCTGTAGTCCGGCAACGTTGACACCAAAACCTCCGAATAGTGTTTGTATATCTCGTGATGCTCGGACGCCAGCGCGAAGGGCAAAGTCTGTTGATCTACTTGTGAAGAAATTATATTCAATACCCCCACGAAGACTAAACGGACTCTGTTCAAGGTCAACAAATTCTTGTTCAAGGTCGACTGAGAATGTGACGACATTTCCCATATAGAGGTCATAAGCGACACCGGCATTAATTACAATTGGAATAGTTGCTGATGCTTCGCCATAAGAAGAGCCGAGATATTTTGCGACGATGCCGTAGTGTAATGTTGGCACTTGTACTTTTCCATCATTTGCTTCAGTATGAACGTTAAGTGCCTGTCCCATCATTCTTTCGCTGATATCTATATGTAATGTATGTCCCATCACCCCGATATCGATGCCGCCAAAACCACTTTCGTTTTCAACGTCTTCTACGCCGAAGTTATCAGTTAACATACGCCCTGTTAGACCGACGTTGAAGTTGTCAATAGCAATTCCATAAGAGAGTGAATATGCATTGAAACTAACATCAAATCTACCCTCTTCTTGGCCATCATCATTTGTATGCATTGGTATTCCTGTTATACCGAAGTTACTTGCGGCTATTCCGATGGCACCGTAGGAACCGAGCGTTTTCGTTAATGCAATGAAGTTGTGGCTTCTATCGAGTGAGAGTCTCTGTGTAGAAAAGTTAAGATTAAGGTCAGCAGCAGAGCCGAGTCCTGCCGGGTTCCAGACAGTTGCTGTAGCATCTTCTGCAATTGCTGTGAATGCGCCGCCTAAGCCAATTGACCGGGCACCTGCACCGAGGCGCAAATGCGGCCATGCGTTTACTGTTGCATCATCATCTTGAGCAAAACAGATAGGCGACACAGCCAGGATAAGAAACAAAAGGGGTATTAACCCGCATAGCAATTTTTGCTTTTTAATGGACATTATATCCTCCTTGATAGTCGCGTCATTGGAAATTGGGGTATTTCCCAATTTCCAATGTCAGCGTACTATTATTTTACTTTGCGCCCGTCAATGCGAGCTTAAGGA
Source organism: Candidatus Poribacteria bacterium (assembly GCA_965208245.1). Taxonomy (GTDB): domain Bacteria; phylum Poribacteria; class WGA-4E; order WGA-4E; family WGA-3G; genus MSPOR6. Next base: position 1,227,834 of record OZ242325.1, on the reverse strand, counting down.
TGGCGTATTCTGCCTCAAAGCCACCTGTTACGACGATCTGTGCGTAATAGATACCTCGGGCTAAACTTTCACCACTGCTTGTCTTACCGTCCCAACCGATACCGTTTCCGCCGGTATGTTTACCCGCTGGCATCAACTTGTTATCTAATAGGACTCTAACAGGTCGTAATGTAGAGTCGTAAATGACTATACTTACGACAGACATCTGGTTAAGTCCGAATGAGATACGCGTGTTTTCAGCGAAGGGGTTTGGATAGTTAAACGGTGCCATCAACACGGGTGCGTCTGTATACTCAACAAAGAAACTAAACTTATGGACAGTGTGGTTTGCTAACCAATCTCGTGCACCATCGCTTTCTTCAGAGATTTTACGCTGAAGATTTGCGTTATCAGATACCTCAAGAATAACCGTGTATTGTCCGGGTTCTGTGAATCCTTCTGATGGTGAATAGATGACCTGTGAAGCAGATTTGAATCCTTCTGATGGTGAATAGGCCTCTTTCTGCTCTTGCGTAAGGTTTATTACCTGGTCAACGCTAGGACTATGTATAGATAGTCTGACAGAATCGACATTCACACCTGTCTCAGAGTCACCGTAAGTGATTGAGATAGTAGGTTTAGCGACTTCATTATGTTTGTATATCAACCGCGCATCGTTCTGTGGTGAATACGATGTGATAATCGGAGCAGCGGTATCAAAGTCAACCGTGAATACGCCAGTTGCTGTAGATGAGTTATTGTAGGTGTCAGTTGCGCGGACTTCAATTGTGTATGTCCCTTCAGAGAGGGGTGCTTCAGGATGGAAGTCAACACGTGTAACACCGTGGTCCCGTCTAATAACATTATTATCATCATCAATAATATCACCAGCATCATTAGTTTGAAGATCAAAAGTTGCTTCGCCCGCTACTTCTGCTCCGACACTGTCCTTGACAACGATTGTCATTTCTGCAACAGCGGAGTTATCAGCGGCACTTGCTGATATGGATGGCCTTTCGGCGTGTATTGTGCCGGAAGGCGTGATAGACGTGATTGTTGGCGCGGCTGTATCAGCCTCAAGTGTGAAGTGCCATCTGAATTCCCGGACACCACCTTCACTTTCCACTCTGAGTGAAACTTGATGTGTGCCAAGGTCGAAGCTTTCTGATACCTCAAACTTACCATCTGCACGATCAATAGGATATGCTTGATACTGTTCATCGTCAGACTTGGGTCTAAGTGCTCCTTCACTTATGGCGTATTCTATTCTAATGATATCAGATTGTTCATCTGTGATGATTGCAGAAATAGTAACACCGTATTGTCCATTGATGACATCAGTGGCACTGAGTCTCAGGAGACCAGATGGAGAGACTTCAGAAATGACTGGGGGTGTCGTATCACTTATTGTATTGAATACGACAGTTGCCTTTGCAGTCTTCTCATTTGCATCCGTCACTTCAACAAATACAGTGTGTTCTCCAGCATCTAATATGGGTGAGGGTGTGAATTCAAAAGCATTCTCTTCTGTATCAACACCTTCAACATCTACGCCGTTGACAGTGAGTGTTGTAACATCTACACCCACCACACCAGAATATTCTACTCTGATGACGGGTTCGCCGTGGTCATAGGTCTGACCTGATGCAGGTGATAGGATTGCTACTGACGCTTCAGGATATACAACTGAGAAAGTTGTTGAAGCTTGTGCAACCTCGCCATTATCATCTGTTACAGAAACGGATATTGTGTGTTCACCTTCAGGTAACTTATTCTCACGCTTGTAAGTGAACTTGTTATCTTCTACCATCACTTCAACAGGGGCATTATCAACTCTAAGTTCGACTTTGACATCACCGACACCTGTGAAAACACCCAATACATCACGATACTCGTGATCATAAGTGACACCAGCAACAGGATAGTCTATAGAGACTGACGCTTCAGGATATACAACTGAGAATATACTCGTTGCTTGAGCAGTTTCACCATTTGCATCTTCTACAGAAACGGATACCATATGATCGCCTTCAGCCAACTTATCGGAAAGCATATAAGTGAATTCGTTTTCTTCTACAGATATACTATCCTTATCAACTAGTCTGTCATTTAGCATTATGCTGACGTTGACATCACCGACACCTGTGAAAACACCTATTATCTTACGATACTCGTGATCGTAAGTGTCACCTGCTACAGGTGAATATATCATGACTGACGCTTCAGGATATACAACTGAGAAAGTTGTTGAAGCTTGTGCAACCTCGCCATTATCATCTGTTACAGAAACGGATATTGTGTGTTCACCTTCAGGTAACTTATTCTCACGCTTGTAAGTGAACTTGTTATCTTCTACCATCACTTCAACAGGGGCATTATCAACTCTAAGTTCGACTTTGACATCACCGACACCTGTGAAAACACCCAATACATCACGATACTCGTGATCATAAGTGACACCAGCAACAGGATAGTCTATAGAGACTGACGCTTCAGGATATACAACTGAGAATATACTCGTTGCTTGAGCAGTTTCACCATTTGCATCTTCTACAGAAACGGATACCATATGATCGCCTTCAGCCAACTTATCGGAAAGCATATAAGTGAATTCGTTTTCTTCTACAGATATACTATCCTTATCAACTAGTCTGTCATTTAGCATTATGCTGACGTTGACATCACCGACACCTGTGAAAACACCTATTATCTTACGATACTCGTGATCGTAAGTGTCACCTGCTACAGGTGAATATATCATGACTGACGCTTCAGGATATACAACTGAGAAAGTTGTTGAAGCTTGTGCAACCTCGCCATTATCATCTGTTACAGAAACGGATATTGTGTGTTCACCTTCAGGTAACTTATTCTCACGCTTGTAAGTGAACTTGTTATCTTCTACCATCACTTCAACAGGGGCATTATCAACTCTAAGTTCGACTTTGACATCACCGACACCTGTGAAAACACCCAATACATCACGATACTCGTGATCATAAGTGACACCAGCAACAGGATAGTCTATAGAGACTGACGCTTCAGGATATACAACTGAGAATATACTCGTTGCTTGAGCAGTTTCACCATTTGCATCTTCTACAGAAACGGATACCATATGATCGCCTTCAGCCAACTTATCGGAAAGCATATAAGTGAATTCGTTTTCTTCTACAGATATACTATCCTTATCAACTAGTCTGTCATTTAGCATTATGCTGACGTTGACATCACCGACACCTGTGAAAACACCTATTATCTTACGATACTCGTGATCGTAAGTGTCACCTGCTACAGGTGAATATATCATGACTGACGCTTCAGGATATACAACTGAGAAAGTTGTTGAAGCTTGTGCAACCTCGCCATTATCATCTGTTACAGAAACGGATATTGTGTGTTCACCTTCAGGTAACTTATTCTCACGCTTGTAAGTGAACTTGTTATCCTTTACCATCACTTCAACAGGGACGTTATCAACTCTAAGTTCGACTTTGACATCACCGACACCTGTGAAAACACCCAATACATCACGATACTCGTGATCATAAGTGACACCAGCAACAGGATAGTCTATAGAGACTGACGCTTCAGGATATACAACTGAGAAAGTTGTTGAAGCTTGTGCAACCTCGCCATTATCATCTGTTACAGAAACGGATATTGTGTGTTCACCTTCAGGTAACTTATTCTCACGCTTGTAAGTGAACTTGTTATCCTTTACCATCACTTCAACGGGGGCATTATCAACTCTAAGTTCGACTTTGACATCACCGACACCTGTGAAAACACCCAATACATCACGATACTCGTGATCATAAGTGACACCAGCAACAGGATAGTCTATAGAGACTGACGCTTCAGGATATACAACTGAGAATACACTCGTTGTCTTAGCGGTTTTCTCATTAGCATCAGTGATTTCAACGGATACTGTGTATTCACCTTCAGGCAACTTCTCTGAAAGGTCATAACTGAACTCAGTTACATTATTGCCATCTAACTTATCTTCATTGGTAATCGCGTCCATGTCACCACCATCAACTGTGATTTTGACATCGACTTTACCGACACCTGTGAACGCACCCGATATCTTACGATAAGTGTGATCATAAGTGGCACCAGCAATAGGATAGTCTATGGAGACTGTCGGACCCGGTATATCAACTTTGAAATCAGCAGATGTTTCAGCAGTTCTGTCGTTACCATCTGTGACGACTACCTTCACCGTATGTGGACCGTGACCCAGGTCAACTGAGGGGGTGTAGGTGAATTGGTTATTGGCATCTACATTAACTGACATATCGTCACCGGATCCAATAGAGAGTTTAACCTTTATTGTATCAGCACCAGAGACCTCACCTATGATAATCGGTTTACCGTGATCATAGACTTGACCCGCGTGCGGTGTATGAATAACGACTGTGGGAACCGGTAGTTTTACTGAGAAAACAGTAGTTGCTTGCGTAGTCTTACCATTCTCATCAGTGACTGTAGCGACAAATGTGTATTCACCGTCATCTAACCCTACAACATGATCTACTGATTTTTTAGGAAGCGTATATTCAAAAGTAGAGTTTTCCTTGTCTAGGATTAGATTTTCGTCATCTTCCTTAATCATCTCACCGTTAAGCGTGAAACTTAACTTCGTTTTATCAGTATCAGAATCAGAAGCGACTGCATACTGCCCTTTAATAACCGGTTGACTGATATCGTACACTTGCCCTGCGGCAGATGGTGTAATTACAACTATAGGATCGGTTCCTTCAACGGCAAAAATTACAGTTTCTTCACCGACGTTACCAAGTCTATCTTTAACTGTCACTGTGAATTGGTATGCCCCGCCGGCAAGGCTGTCTGTCCGGGTGTAAACAACAGAGCCGGTCCTCTCTGGGTTATCTGGGCCTACTGGGTCTAAACCTTGTTCAACCATTGCCGGATTGACAGGAATAGACACTTCGTCATGCCCAACTTCTTTGGGACGGAGTCGTGCTAATGAAACCTCAGCAGTATCAGTTTCACTGACACCGCTACCGTCGCTGACACCGCTACCCAATGCGCCATCACGGAATTTAGCCAGAAGTGTTGGTAAGTCACTGACTGTATGCCCTTTTGTGGGTGTTTCAATGACGATCATGGGGCCTGTGTTATCCAAGTTGATAGTTGCTAATGGGAAGGTAATGGAACCGTTGCGTTTTGTAACACGTGCATGCAGAGTGTACCATCCATCACCAGACGTTTTCGATAGTTCTGAAAGGTTGGTTGCCATCACTGAGAAAGCATCTCCTTCACCTTCTGGTGGAGCAGATTTAACGTCTTTAACGTCAGGTCCATGAACGAGAAGACCGGTAAGGTCTCCCTTTTCTAAGAATGAATCTTCATGAACATCAAAACTCACAGCGATAGATTCATTGAGCGGATACCTTCCTGGAAGTTCTCCAACTGTTTTGTGGAGTGGAAGTCTATTTACACCTTCTTCACCTTCTTCACCATCAACTGCAGTAACCATCTTGTTACTTATGTGGTCTACATTGAAGTTACGGACATGCGCGGTGTATATTGGTGAAGGTTTATCATCTTCACCTTGGACTTGTTCATTGCCGTGTTCATCAACGGTAAGTGCATGATACATATATGTACCGTTAGGAAGTGCACCGACATCAATTTCAACATATCCATTATTGAGTGTACCGTCATCAACTTGAACATATCCATCCTTTAAATTACCATCTGCCTCTAAAGCCAGACTACCTTCTGCATATCTAATTTCTTTACCATCAGCAGTCTGTACGAGTACAAAACTTCCACCGAGGTATGTGATTTCTTCGGCTTCTGGTTGGATATGGAAAATTGCGACTGGTGACTTAACACGTTGGAGTGGGTCAACAATGCCACCGACTGTGTAACTACCATCATCTGGGTCGGGCAGAATAGGCTGCATATCACCATATTCATCTCTGTCAGAGACACCGGTGATCTTGGTCGGACCGAGTGGTGGAACATCATCAACATTGTCTAATGAGAAGTGTGCTTCTACCCCATCAATTTGTGGGTACTCAGGATGATCAAGATTCTTAGGTGTCAGTGCAATAGCACGTACACGATATTTATTATCATCTTCTTTATCATAGATGTGGCGTTGTGCAGCATCACCTCTATTGATAGTATCCTTAAGTTTAATGGGTTCGTCCATTTCGTCCATTCTATCTAAGAGTGCAAACTCTCGTGTATCAACGGTTACTGAATACTTCATTAAAACAGGAATCGCTAACGTTGAGTCTCCACCTGATAGAATATTCTGTTGCGTGATTTGGATAAGGCCTGTTGTAATATCATCCAAATCGGCAGCAGCTACCATTTCAGATTCGACTGTGCCAATAATACGCTCCCAAGTATCATCACCGGGACGTTTTACCTCAAATCGAACAGCTTCTGTTGGTGGTGATGATGGTGAGGTATCACCGTAGGTATAAGCATTGAAAGTAAGTTCGTACTTAGGGGCTCTACTATCTGGATTTACCATGCCATCAGAATTCTCAACTGTGATTGCTAACACACCTGGATCATGTCTGTATTCGTTCTTGACATTAACCGTGATCTCATGAGCTTTAACAGGATTGTTGAGATCGTCAGCGATATAAATTTTATCTTTATCTTGACGGTTGCCGGTTTTGTCTTCAGTCAATGCATAAACCGTAAATGAGAAGAATTCACCTTTTGGATTATAGACGAATTCATTCGGGTTTTGAATAGCCCAGTCTTCAAGATACCTGTCGTTATGGACGTGTTCGTCAGCATCCATCAGTGTACCGACATCAACAGTAACCTTAAATACGCCGCTACCTACTGGGTCTTCGGTCACGTCACCGAGGATTGCGCCTTCAGGTAGTGAAGTGAAGAGATGAACAGAATCATACGTATCCCGTTTTGCTCCTGGTGTAATTGTAAGTGTAATGATTGGAGAATGAACATCTGGATCATACTTATCAACCAATCCACCGACGCCAAAACTACCGTCTGCATTAACGGTAACCTCTACACCGGGTTGGGTAACGGCAATCATGTTCTGTCCGAGTGGTGCAACATCATCAACGTTATCAAGGGAGAACATATCAGTGTAGTTTTTACCTTCAGCAACTGAATCGAGTATTTTTTTCTTATCATTGCCGACAACATAAGCACGCACCATATAACGGTTCTTATCTAACTCAGATAAGGGTTTAGCATCTGGATTAGAGGCAGCATGTGCCGCAGCAAGATCATTCATATCAATCGTATCGGCTAATGCTAATGCCTCTGTATCTACAGTGATAACCCACTTGAGATAACTACCGGAATCTTGAATATGGAGCGTATCTTTAACATATACATCTTTTAAGGCATTACCGTTGAACGTGATTGCTGCAGTGTCTGTACCTGACATACCGGCAGGATCAGTCGGGAGTTCAACTGTACCGATATCTTTCCAAGCATCATCGTTATCGTTCATTCGTTTTGCTTCAACCAGAATGGATGCTGTTGCTGGGACAGTTCTACGTGGTGTATATGCAATAAGTTCGATTGTACCTTGCGGTGCGCCACTATCAGGATTGGTCGTAACGGGAGTGCCATCATTCATGACAACGCCCATTTCTGGATCAACGGGTAGGTCAACGATCAAGACTTTCGGGTCAACGGGATGGACATCAGCGTCAAGTTGGACCGTGAAGTATTTTTCTTTAGGTGTTGTCATTGTGAGATCTAGTGCGTTTGCTGTAATTGTACGAAGTTCAACGGAATTATCAGCACTGATAAGATCATCAAAATCGGTTACAGTCCAAGGATGTGGAAATGTTGTTCCCGCTGGATGCCCTGCTTCAACTAAATCAATAGGTTCGCCAATGGTAACCCAATCACCATCTGCATTCTTGTACTGGACCGTGATTGTACCAGGGTGAGCTATTCCGTGGTTTTCTGCACCAGATCGTTGGTCAACCGAAATGGTTAGTGTTAGTTCTCGTGCATTGGCATAGATTACGTTCTTTTCATAGTCATCAACTTTACCGTTAAAGTTGATGTCCCCTAAACTTGCCAATGTGATGCTTGAACTATCATATTCAGGTTTAACGATTCTTAGACGGGTTGGTGGAATATGAGAACTGACATTTAGAAGGTTATCAATCCCTAATGCACGTATACCGTAGTCTCCTGGCAGGAACGGCAGTCTCATGCTGCGGTTTTCATCGTAGGTAAGCGGAATTGGATCAATGTCGGCGGCAATAGCACCGAATAGAGCATGAATGAACTTGGCTTTTGACAAACCATCTTCTCCACTATCAACAATATTGATACGGTTGTTAATACCAAGAAGCGGAAGAATAACGGGGTTTATTCCTAACTCTTGTTGTATCAAAGGAGGAGTTATGAAACTCAATACTGTGTCATATCTTGCATCAAAAATTGACCGTATCGTTGCTGTTGGATTAGCATCTATATATTCAGACAGCCCAGGTGAAATCTCCAATAAATCTGGTAGCAATATTTTAACACCACTTAATGGTAGATCAAGTGCTGACTTGACCGTCGGGTTGTTTTGCAATTGCTCCGTAGCGATATCCCAGAGGTCCGATGCTAACATTGAAGATTCTACTGTTAGAGGTAACCAAGTTGTAATTGGATTTCCATCTGCGTCTGTTTTTGGATTTCCATCTGCGTCAAGCCCTATGAACTGATATAGTAGATATCCATCATCCCGCCCCAGAATGCCTTTTGTCAGGACACTACTAATGTCTAACAGAGATGCTGGACCGCCCATTTTGTTGGTAGTAACAAAGGTAGGATCGCTCGGATCAACCATACTCCAATATCCTTCAGAGGTATCCTCATTAGCATTATCAAATCTAACTGATGCTTCAGGTGCAGAGGAATCCGCTATGAAATCAACGACAATATGATCTACATCTGCGCCAACTGCATTACGGATCACAACTTCAAATGTATTTTGTCCTTCAGCAATTTTAGGGATTGGGGCAACCCATAGCGATTCTGTGTCATAGTCAATTTTTGGCACAGTGAAAACTGATGCTAATCTTGGATCAAAATCTTCCTGAAATTTGGTATATAAATCTCCGGCACTGTTTCCTAATAATCTTATTAACTTATTATAATTAACTCTGTCACCTTGGTTAATCTGATTGTATACATTGAGAATTTCTAAATTAACTTCATCGGTAAACAATTCAGCAATTATACCACGGTCTTGAAACTGAAGGTTGCGTGGGTCAGGCATTACCCAATGCGTAATCGGAATTGGATCCTGATCTTCCTGTGTGTGTTTTCCATCAGGACTGACAATCGCTTCACCGAGTGCTATCGGATCGATAATATCAAGGTATACAGGTTCTTTCAATGTAACTTCAAAATAGTAGTAGACATTGCGTCCTGGAATAATACCGACATCATCACGCTTCCAAACGACACCTTTATCTTCATGGTGTTCAACCATTTGAAGTGAAATATAATTTCCTTCTAGACCTTCTTGTGAAAACCTAAGAACAACTTCTGAGAAAATTTGAAGACCCGAATCAGGCCAAGCTGGTAGATTCGTTGCAGCAAGTGTTTCCTCAAGTTTGAATGTATAAGGAATTGTATCTGCCTGGAATGCTGTCGGTGAAATCCGTGTACCTGGATAAACGTCAGAATTGTTGCGCCTGAATTCGACGCTACCCCCCTCAAGTGTGTCTGGAACACGAACATAGACGTTCATGCTATCGCTTGCCAGGTATTTATCTGGACTACCCCAAGGCACTTCACTGTTACCCTGATAAAGTAATTCTGTAAGAATTGGTGTAATAGCGTTTCCGAAGTTTTCATGATCTAGCTGTGCTGCTTCAGTCTGAAAAACAGAAAAAGAGTGTCTTGATTTCAAGGTTTGTTTTATCTGTCTCACAGGTAGAAGACCTTGTGTTCCCATGAACACAGCATCAAACACTCGATCAATCGCCTGATCATACGCATCATCAGAGAGTGGCAATCCACGGTCAGCGATTAACTGCTCAATAGATTTTCTTAACTGAATACGGTTAAGCGAGAGTCCCCCAAGTTTTGACCTTCCCTCACCTAGTTTCGCATGAGGATTTAAAGGGTTTGGAATAAGATTAACCGGGCTCAAATCTCCCGTTGATGGAGGTTCTGAGGGTTGTTTCCACTCACTTGTAGCAAAGTTAATCACAAAAGTGGCCGGGGCTGAATCTGCTGTGCCATCATTCGCTACTAACGTTAACGTAACAGTTGCCCCAGGAATTGTAGGCATATCCGCTGTGGGAGATGTCTGTGTAACCTGGACTCTACTGCCGATGACTGTGCTACGGTAATATCCCGCTGCCTCAGCTGGCTCTACTGAAATAGATTCTGTTACGGTAACCGGGTCGTTGTTAACATCTGCGGTATTATAGGCAATGCTAAATGAACCTATTCGCTCGGTTGTGGGAATAGGGGTAGTAATGGATAGCGTCGGTGGTGCGGGATCAGGTTGCTGACCATCGCCATCACCGGGTTGCTGACCATCGCCCGGTTGTATCGCTTCAGATGCATTGATCAATTCCAGAAACTTATCAAGTCCTGCAGTAAGGTCGTTCCCAGCAAGGCTTAATAGAGCTTTAGTGGTATCATCATTAAGGACTTTTTGAACATCTGCGTCTTTAAGAATCGCAATATGCTCATCTGTTAATTCTAGACCTGCTAGTCTTGCAGTAGCCTTTAGTTGTTCTCCTGTAGGATCACTTTTTACAGAATTGAGAGCGAGTTCAATAACACCAGCTGGTGTTAAGCCCAAGGGTAATTCACCCTTTAGACCTTCAAGCAAACCTGGCAGGTATTGTTTTATATTTGCACGTCTAAGTACTAAATTGTGTTCATCAAACACTTGTTGGGCAAGTTCTTCAGGCGATGTGTCCTGCCCAAGCACAGTGTCCGTAATTGAAAAGTGAAAAACACACAATGTAAAAATCAAAAAACAAACAAGTGTTCGTTTTTTCATTAACTTTTCCTCCTCGTTAAGTCTCTGTGAAAACGAGACTAAATTCTGAAGTTTTAGATGGGCAAGCGGGAAACACACAACAAAAACGATAGGAGGTAGGTGTTTGCCCATCTAATTCTAACATCCTACTACCAATTATCAAATTTCTTTTACCTCTAACCCAAGTTGCTACCTACAAGATTTAGACTTGGAAACACCAACTTTTAGCAAATAGTTGTAGCGTCCACTGTCAATTTGCGTCCTTGTAGCACAATCTAACAGATTATGCTACAGTAGGTAGCAATTTGGTTTACCTCTAAGTAATTCACCCTAAGATAGTTTCAACGTATCCGTATTGTAAGGTCAAAGCGAGCAATTATTGGGCACCGAATTTTATTGGGCACCGAATTATGTATTTGACCAGAAATCTCCATGAAAGTTTACATAGTAGATGAGGGTGATTAACAATAATATTTTATTGACTTATAAATGATCTATACTATCAAAGCCTAAAATGTAAAGACACTTGTTATTCTAACATAAGCAACAGTATTAAGCAAGCATTTTAATCGGTGCACGGGGTTTTTATTTCACAATTTGCAAAAATTTCCCGCTAATAGTAAGTATCATCGATTAAATTGCAATCGGCATCTAATATAATACTACAATTTAAAAAACATGTCAAATCAAATTCGTTATTTTTTTTACGGTTAAATCTGATAAAAATGTATGTACAGGAGTCAGTGATTAAATTGCACATGATTTACGTAGTTTCTCTTAAAAGTCCCTCTGATAAAGGGGATTTAGGGGTTTAAATCACTAAAATATCATTGAAATAACGAATTTTTAATCCCCCTAATCCCTTATCAAGGGGGAATGTGTAAGTCCTATTGCATATTATAATTGACATTAAACAAAGAACTGTCAAGAAAAAAGTAATTTTGTGGTACTGCCGTTCTTTTTGTGATTCCTTATTCTTCTGAATTCACCTAATAATCAGATGCCTGTTCCTTGGCTTGGTGGGGGTTCTGTGAATACCTCGCCTCGTTCTTCCGCTTCTTGTAGCCTGCAATACCATTCTGCAATCTCACGGTAAACTTCTGCTTTACCTTCTGCTTTACCTTCTGCTTTACCTTCTGCTTTACCTTCTGCTTTACCTTCTGCTTTACCTTTTGCTTCGGCTGCTGCTTCGGCTGCTGCTATTCGCTTTTTCCGTCTTGCATCTACGAAGTCTGATAATAACATCATGAGATCAATACCTCCGATTATCATTGCGACGAATGTCGCATCCACTGGGATAAATGATGAAATGTCTTTAGTGACGTTTTGAACTGATACGTGTCCTTTCCATCCTTGTGCAATTTCATAGTTTAGGGCAATATATCCGTATATGAGAGCAAAAAGAGATATGAGGAATAGTCCGATGCCTGTTTTTCCAATTCTCCAGAAGTCTCGGATAACTTGCCAGAACGTGTTGACTTTTTTCAAGATATCCTCCCCATCTTTTAGGATATTATATCTTTTTCGGTAAAAAATGTCAAACAAAAACACCTAAGAGGCGTAACTTGAATTAGGCTATAGCATCTAATAATTTCATTGCTGCTTGTTCCCCGCTATGGATACAATCGGGAATTCCGATGCCGTGATACGCATTGCCTGTTAGTGCAAGTCCGTGTAATTCTTTCGTAAGTTCATTAATTTCACCGACACGTTTCTGATGTCCGACCTGATATTGCGCCATTGCTTGTGTATGTTGGCTAACGACTGCAAAAATCGGTTCTGCTGATATGCCGAGTAATTCCGAGATGTCTTTATGTACAATTGACGACAGTTCTTCACTATCAGGTTTATCTTTACCTTTAATACAGTATGTATTCTCCCCCACAAACGCGCGAAGTAATACATAATCTGATGGTGCCCGGTTTTCGAACTTTACACTGCTAAACGAACATCCTATCAGATTACGCTGCTCAGTTATTGGTACAACGAATCCCATGCCGTTGAGTGGATGCGATATATCTTCACGACGAAATGCAAGATTAACAGTGGCAGATGAAGAATAGGGGATGGTATTGAGTTTGTCGGATAGTTGAGGCGATACTTCAGACAATAGAGTGCTTGCTTGCGGTGCAGGAAGTGCGATGCAAAGTATATCCGCTTCTAACATTTGACCGTTATCAAGGTGTACCTGCCAACCATAATCATTATTACTCTCTTTTTGCTTTACATATTTAACATGAGCCTTTAGGTGGATATTCTTAGATAGTTTCTCGGCAAGGGCATCAGTTAAAGTCTGCATCCCATCTTTAAAGGATAGGAATAGACTATAACGCGGACCACTTGTATCACGACTGGTTTGTGAAGATTTCCTTTTTTGTGTGATGAGTGCTTTGATGATGCTGCTGTGTTCCCGTTCCATTTCTATAAAACGGGGGAACGTTGCTTTTAGACTTAGGTTTTCTGCATCTGATGTATAGATTCCGCCTATCATCGGTTGTGCTATGCGTTCAAACGCCTCTTTACCAAGTCTACGTCTAACGAAATCTGCGACCGATTCATCTGTTGCATCGCTGTGAGACGAGATAAATAGGTCAAGTGTTATACGAAGTTTCCCATGTAAACTGAAGATCGGACTTTTTATAAATGGCAAAAAAGAACCCGGTGCCATCATGTAAAAACCTTCTGGCACCGGTAAAAGTCTACCTTTACGGACTACGAAACTCTGTCTTACTTTTGGATTAGTACCTATAAATTTATCGGTAAGACCGAGTTCATCAGAGAGTGCTTTTGCCCACGGTTTAGTTGAAATAAAGGCATCAGGACCGTGTTCAATGATAAAACCTTCTCTCTGTTCAGTCTGAATTATGCCGCCGACTCTGCTACCTATTTCAAGCAGTGTTAATTTAAGCGGGATATTTCTATTGTCGGTTTCGCGTAACAGCCGGTATCCTGTGGCTAAACCTGTGATCCCCCCCCCGATAACAATAGCCCGTTTCTGTTTAAACGTCATCAGTCATAGTACCCACAGCGTAAACGCTGGGGCTTGTGTTTCCTCGCAGTCTGCGTTTATTTCATAGAAATAACCCGTCTTACGTCTGCTCCACTTAGGGCTACTAAGCTAGCCCGTTTTAATTTGTTTTCCACAATGTCGTGGGTTGGCTCTGTTTCCACCCATTTTACAGCTGCTCTTCCTACCAGGCACGCCACGTGGCAAGTCTAAAGACTTCGGGAGGCATTCTCCGCTCACGCATTCCAGTCTACAGTTGAGCAAAAACTGTATTGGCTTGATATGGACGCTAACCACCGACTTTTGAGTGTTTTATAGAGATGGTATTCTACTGCTCTTTCCCTGGACAGTTAGTGATGTCCTGCACATACTATATACTTTAGCCGTCTATATCCCGCAAGCTAAAGCATGGGGATTTGACGGAAGATCATTAAAATAACGAATTTTTAGTGGATAAACGCATTCTATGTTGAATTTGTTCACATCCTGTTATTTATCAAAATTCTCCTATGATTCTTCTTTTGGTTGTGTTGGCGGGGGTTCTGTGAACTCCTCGTCCCGTTCTTTGGCTTCTTGTAGTCTGCAATACCACTCTGCGATCTCGCGGTATACTTCTGCTTTGCCTTCTGCTATGCCTTCTGCTTTGCCTTCTGCTATGCCTTCTGCTATGCCTTCTGCTATGCCTTCTGCTTTGCCTTCTGCTTTGCCTTCTGCTTTGCCTTCTGCTTTGCCTTCTGCTGCGGCAGCTTCTATTCGCTTTTTCCGTCTTGCATCTACGAAGTCTGATAATAACATCATGAGATCAATACCTCCGATTATCATTGCGACGAATGTCGCATCTACTGGGATAAATGATGAAATGTCTTTAGTGACGTTTTGAACTGATATGTGTCCCTTCCATCCTTGTGCAATTTCATAGTTTAGGGCAATATATCCGTATATGAGAGCAAAAAGAGATATGAGGAATAGTCCGATGCCTGTTTTTCCAATTCTCCAGAAGTCTCGGATAACTTGCCAGAACGTGTTGACTTTTTTCAAGATGTCCTCCGTAACGTTTATTGCATTATATATTTTTCGGTGTGAAAATGTCAACCAAAAAACAAAACAACGTACTATTCGCTAAACTTTTGGCAAACAAAATCTGCTAACATGCCGATAAATTTTGGATGATCACCGACAGTTCCTGTGCGGATAAAATCGATACCGCATTCTTCTGCGATCTCTTTCGCTTCTATGTCAAGGTCATACAAGACTTCAACGTGGTCACATAGAAATCCGATCGGGGATGATACGACGGTTTTAACACCTTCTGCTGCTTTTTCTCTGAGCCAAGCGTTGATGTCAGGTTGCGTCCACGGTATTGGACTGTTTTCCACTTCGCTCTGATATGCTACGCTATACTCTTTTTTGTTGATCTGCTCTGCGACTGCTTCAGCTGTTTTGCCGAACTGTTGTGAGTAAGATGAGGTATCGGCTGCGACTTGTGGAATTGCATGTGCGGTGAATACTAGTTGTGCATGTTGTAATTTTTCACCACTTGCTGCTTGGATAATATCAGCGACTGCGCCAACATATCCCTCATGGGTATACCACGGTTCGAGATAGTCGATTGTCATCTTTCCATCCTCAAGTGCTTCTATGCCTTTCCTGACTGTCTGCTGATACCAATCCCAACTCACTTTCGCTTGATGGGGTGCCATGATAATGCCGATCATGTTGCGATGTCCTTTTTCTGACATTTCGGCAATCACATCCTTCAAATAAGGTGTCCAGTGTCGAAATCCGGCATAGACAGGTAATGGTAAGTCTCTCTGTTTCAATGTGTTTTGTAGTGCTTTAACTTGTATAAATGTGAGTTCGTTAAATGGTGAGAACCCACCTAACTGGACATAATGGGATGCTATATCCTTTACACGTTCTTTTTGAGACTCTGCTTCTCCGGCAATCCCTTCAACAAAGCAGTAGGCTTCACCTAGACAGTTTTGTGTATCGTATTTTTTACAGCATCCTGGTGTGGGACCGCCGAATGCGACGAGTAAGACGCTATCGTATTTCATGTTATCTCCCCAAACTATTTTAAGCCATACTGGCAAATTGTGCTGGCATATATGACGAGTCAACAGCAATCGCTTGTGTGAAAGCTTCACGTGCGTTCGTTTCATCACCATTTGTGCGATGTGCAAGCCCGATGGCGAAATACGCTTGTGCAAGCTGCGTTCCCTGAAGACCGCTAACCAATGCCTTATAGATTGATTCCATCCCCTGTTCTGTGTCATCACCATTCCGATATGCAGATAGGATGTGATTGTATCCACGTAATAGATGTGCTGGTGCATAATCAGGGTCTAAATCGAGTGCTACATTGAGGGCATTTTTTGCTTCAAAGAAGAAATCACCCTTCTCAAGTACACTTGAAACAGTACGGGACGCTTGTGTCAGTAAATCCGCGTAAGTTGTCCATGCTTCTGGTAAATTTGCAAACTTCTCAGTAGCAGTTTTTAAAATTGCGATGGCTAAACCGAAGTCATTGCCTTCTGCTACCTCTTCAGCTGCCTCATGATATGTCTCAAATTCGGTGAGTTTATTTGTGTGTTCACGAAGTTTGTTCACATCGGTTGTTGGAATAACAGACGGTTTTAGATGTTGCCATCCGGGTTCAGGATCATCAATTAGTCCACGATACACACGAAGAATAGCATAACGAGGCGTACCCCAGACTTCAGCGATGTTGGCTATCCAATTCGGCATGTTTACTTCCATCTTAGTTAGTAGTTCCTTCAGAGACATGCCTTGTTCAACGTGCTTGCGTACTTCTGTAAGGAAATAAGACTCTATTTTAATCAATAGATCAATTTCGGCATCGTAAGCTAAAGGACCGTGTCCTGGCAGCACATGTTCAGGATTGTACGTCCGTAGTTCTTTAATCGTATTGATCCAATCATGGTTTGCCATAAGTCCTTCATTCATCACGGGTTGACCAAAAATAGGGAAACTCCCCGTCATCACTGTATCCCCTGATACGATACATCCCTCAGCGGGGATACGAATAGCAGTTGCATCATCGGTTTCTGCTTTCCCCAAATGTACAAGATGTAATGGTTGATTACCTAAATCAAGTTGTGTTTCTTGAACGAATGTCTGCTGTGGTAAGAATGGTGGGTCACCGAGTGTGAAACCGCGGGAACGTAGAAAATCTTCCTGACGTGGTGATCTATTCACCATAAAGTCTTTTGTCATCCCCCGCGCAACAACTGTTGCACCTGCTTGATGAAATACCGTATTTCCATTTGTATGATCCCAGTGGTAGTGGGTATTAATCGCGTATAGAATTGGTTTTTCTGTGATGGTGCGAATCTGCTGCAGCAGTCGTCTTCCCATCATCTGATTCACTTGTGTATCAATGACCGCAACACCTTTATCGCCGATGATAATAGAGGAGTTGACGATATTCCGAAACAGATATACGCGATCTGTTACCTTAATTAGTTCACCGTATTGACGAGGTCCGAAAGGGTTTTCTTGCATGTTTGTTATTAATTTTCCTGAAGGGATTTTGCGATTCTTACGAAATGTTTAACGTTTTCAAAGGGAGTGTCTCTGTGAAGTCCATGGCTAAGATTTAGTATATGTCCTGTCTTTCCGCCTTTCTCTATACAGGTATTGACAGCGTTAGTTATGTCATCAAAAGTTCCGTCACGAAGTATATCGTTATCAACGTTTCCTTGCCATGCAAGTGTATCTCCAAATTTCGTTTTACCAAATTTCGTTTTGACCGTGCCGAGGTCGACACATTTTCCGACACTTAATACGTCCGCTCCACTCTGTTGCATTAGATCGACGTAAGGAAACTCCTTTGCAAACAGAATTGACGGTGTATCTGCATTCAATTCAGCAAAAATACGTTGGTGATACGGTAGTGCAAACGTTTCATACATCTGCTGTGATAAGACATCTGCAATAGACTCAAACAGCTGCACAATCTGCACACCTTGACTAATCTGATAATTTAGGTAGTTTATTGTCATGTGCGTGAGTTTATCTAACAGGAGGTGTAGTAGTTTGGGTGAATTTTCCATCATATCAAACACGAGAGACGCTTTTTCTGATATGCCTTCACCGCGTTTCATTGGACTTTGACCTGCTATAAGGAAGAAGGCGAGTGTTAGCGGCGCGCCCCCAAACCCGATGAGCGGTAATTCCGATGCCAATTCCTTGCGAAGACGTTGGATTACGCATCCTGTATACCTTAATTGAACGTCTGGGTCATTCACCGGTTTAAGGGCATTTACTTGTGCTTGTGTTCGTATCGGTTCGTCTAAAACGGGACCGGGTGAAAAACGGAAGTGTGCACCCATCGGAGATAGCGGTGTAAGGATATCCTTATAAACAATAATCGCATCTACACCGATCCGTTTAGGCAGAAGTGATATTTTGACTGCCCACTCCACATCAGTATCCGACATTGGGGTGGGACATGTTCGGAACAGACGTTCCAGTGGAAGATTGATATCTTGTCTTATCTTTTGATATTGTGGATCCGATCTACCTGCTTGTCGCATCATCCAGACGGGGACCCGTTCTACAGGAGAACATCTCGCTGTGCGGAGCAGCAGATCATTTTTCAATTGTTGTTCCATGTTATAAGGAATAAACGCTTTACTGTGTTTTTAATCGTGCAAGTTCCTCTTGGAGTCTCAAGACTTCTGCCTCAGCCTTCTGCCGTGCTTCAACTTCCTGTTGAATAAGCGTTTCAGCCTGTTCGGCCCGCACTTCAGCTTGTTCGACACGTTCTGTCGCTGCGTCAGCAGGTGTCTGCAGCCATTTCCCTGCGCTCGGTGAATAAATCCCAAGTCCATCATCCAATATATGAAAATTCAGGTCTAATACTTCAGAGCGCAATCCATCATCAACGTCCAAGGAAATTTCCCTATAAGTATCACCATCAAGGCGAAATCCCATCAACGGTGTTGGTAAATAACGCCTATCAACATCACAGAGAAAATACTCCGGAATTGCCATTGTGGCATAGTGAGCGACTTTCTCCTCTAAATCAGTGTTATAGGTACGTCTGCTTGAGAATTCCATGACGAAATCGGGAGCCTTGCCCTCCTCCCATACCTTGTAGGTACGGCGATCTGTCTTTCCTATCCCGAATGAGACAAGAATATCGGGAGACACAGCAGTGTGATCAGGTCCCTCAATGTCATACATCATAATATTTCCGGAAATATAAACATCCGGTCTCTGTGCAAAATGTCCTTCAAGGACTTGTCGCATCCAGATTATCCACCTGATGTGGAGATCGGTTTCAGCCATAGGTTCACCATCCGATTCAGGATAGAGATCCGCCGTTTCTGTCGGCGCATAAGGTATATGACGCTCATCTCTGGATAAATGCCCATCGGTGTCGCGCTCGTCTGGATAAATGCCCATCGGTCTACCCTCCCTTCCATAAGGTTACATGAGTTCATGATATTTTGCTCTTCCGACGACGTTCCAAAAACTGCCTTAATTTCACGAAACTCCTCACATTCTTCATTATTCTACCACTCTCGCGTTCCTCAAGATAGAGCAGGAAACCCATCAGATAGAGACTAATCAAGAATAGCAGAAAACCTACTATACATTGGGCAATTGCCCGAGAATCATCAGGTCTGATACCTAGGTAAGAGGTAACAGTAACATCGTCGACGGTCTTAGCAGATGGGTTCTGCTCGGGCCACTCAAACCATATTAGGTCACCTAAACCTGTTACGGCAAGAGTGAAGAATACAATTGATAAGACAAAGACAATAAAGAATGGTATACCCATATCGGTTACCGTTTTATGATGAGACCTTAATCAACCCTTTGGTACAACTATCTTCGCGATTTCGCACCTTGGTGATACCTTCAACGAGTGAATCGAGTGAAAATTCGTGACTAATAATTTTGTCCATGTTCACATCACCGCTGGCGATGAGTTGAACTGCTTCTTCCCATGTATCTGGTGCAAGCCATGAAAACCGGATAGTTTTATCCATTAAGATGGTATCGAGAATGGGTATCTCCATCACATCAGCGTCACCTGGAAGTCCGAAGATAACGACGGTTGCATGTCTACCCGTAACGGCAAGTGCGGTATGAATTGCGTCAAGTGAGCTTGTTGCTGTAATAGCACGGTCTGCTAATTCACCGTCATTGAGTTCCTGAATAGCAGTCCCGAGGTCTTCAACATAGTGTGGCGAGTCTTTATCACTCACATTGACGATTAAATCTGCGCCGAGTTCCTTTCCGCGTTCCAGGCGATAGTCGCGGGTGCCGACGAGTAGTACGTTTTTCAGACCTCGACTTTTTAAAACTTGCACCATCATCAGTCCGATAGGTCCCGGACCGAAGACGACTGCGGTCTGTCCTTCTTCTGCATTAAGATTGTTGACAGCATATAATCCACATGCAAGTGGTTCTGTTAGCGCGCCTTGATCGTAAGTGACATTGTCTGGCAGTTTTACTGTCCAACGGTAATCAGAAACGGCGTATTCTGCAAAACCGCCATCAACACCGACACCTAAGATTCGTTTTTCAGGACATAGGTTGGATAGTCCTTTTTTACTCCAGGAAGAATCTGGATTTGATTGTACCGGGTTCACAACGACCCGATCACCGACTTTAAATCCGCCTATTTTTCTTGCTGCGTTTCCGACTTCCACGACTTCACCGGTAAGCTCGTGTCCAAGAATGAGGGGTCCTTTACCATCGTCTGTTTCAAGTGAACTGTAACCGAAATAATATGCGACATCTGAACCACAGATACCGACAGAACGGACTTGAACTAACAGATCATTGTCACCAGGTACTGGGACAGGTCGATCTTCAAGGTTCATAGATTCTGGTTCATAGAAAATTTGTGATTTCATAATGTGCCTCCTAGCTTTTTCCTAACTTTTATGGATATATTAGTTTAACATATATGCGTAAATTTTACAATGAAAATTTGGGGTACTTACCCCCATTTTTAATTTGAAGGTCTCAATTATCGTTTTTGTAGCACGCAGTTCAGCGAGATTCTTTATCTTATTCTGTCGCTACTACATCACCGAGCTAAAGTTGCGGTATCTTGTAGCGGAAGATTGATAATGCTATAACAACACATGCTACACCAATCACTCATCACAGAGACCGTATTCCTTAACCTTCCGCTGAATAGTCCGCCGACTAATATCAAGTATTTTAGCTGCTCTAACTTTGTTATTGTCAGTGTACGCAAGCGTCGCGCGCAACACTTCGCGATTTATATCCTCAAGTGACATACCGACTTCAACATTTAGTTGGGAAGGACTGTTATTCCTTGTACCTGCAGTATGTAATGTTGGCACTGTAGCACATTCTGTTAGATTGTGCGGTGATGAAACACCACTATTTATCTCACTTGCAGGATTTAAGATACGTTCAGGAAGGTCTTCCTGCTGCAAGAGTTGTTCTGTAGACATGACGACAAGTCCTTCAACGCAGTTTTTCAATTCTCTCACATTCCCGGGCCAATTATATTTCATTAATGTTCTAACCGCTTTTGGAGTAAGCGTTCTCAAGACCTTCCCATTTTCTCGACTGAATTCTTCAAGAAAGTCGTTGATGAGTAAAGGAATGTCTTCAACACGTTCCTGTAGCGTAGGCAAATGCACAGATACGACGTTTAACCTGTCATATAAGTCGTGTAGGAATTCCCCTTTGCTACAAGCAGCCTCTAAGTCATGATTTGTGGCACAGACAATACGAACGTTCACCTGGATTGTCTTGTCACCCCCCACTCGTTCGAATTCTCGTTCTTCCAGCACACGCAATAATCTCGCCTGATTTGACAGACTTAACTGAGAAACTTCGTCAAGAAACAACGTTCCTCCATGTGCCAATTCAAATCTTCCTTTTCTTTGGTTATATGCCCCACTAAAAGCCCCGCGTTCATGTCCAAAGAGTTCTGATTCTGCCAAGTTTTCATTAAGGGTTGCACAGTTGAACGCAATAAGATTCCCTTGACGCAAACTCCGATGGTGAATAGCGCGAGCAACCAATTCCTTACCTGTACCACGGGCACCATATATCATCACCGTTGCTTTAGTCGGTGCTATCTGGTTAATCATCTCACGTATTTGAATGAGTTGTGGAGAATTACCTGTTAACCGACAAAGTCCTTCTTTCTCATCAATCTGTGAACGAAGTTGTCTGTTTTCATAAGTAAGTCGCTGATTTTTAAGGGATTTCTGTAATAATGCTTTCAGGTGAACAGGGTTTAAAGGTTTGTAAACAAAATAGGTCCCCTCATGTGCCAACATCGCCTTAATACCGATATCGGTTTCTAATACATTCGGTGCAGTAATGAAAATTATACCTACATCGGTGTGAAGTCGTGTTGCTGCATCTAATAGTTTTAATCCTTCTATCCTCTCTGCTTTCAATGGAACAATCAACATATCAATCGTTATATGTTCAATCTGGTGAAATGCTTGGTACATATTCTCTGTAACAATGAGATTAAGTCCTTCACCTCCCAAAGATTGACAAATTAATTCACGTTGACGGGTATCTGCCTCACAGATTAAGACGTTTTTTTGTATGTTCATTCTGTCCATTGCTTCCCATTTAATAATATTTAACCCAAGTTGTCACTTACAAGATTTTGACTTGTAAACACCAGTTTTTTGCAAATAGTTGTAGCGTCCACTTTCAATTTGTGTTCTTGTAGTACCATCTAACAGATTATGCTACATAGGTAGCAACTTGTGTTATTTAGATTAGTTTTTGTTGACTAAGAAATAGTATTTCAGTATACTTTGATATAGTGATTTTTTCTGTCGTCAGTAAATATATTAGTTGGCTTTACATTTTCGTGGCAAAATTGCATTTTTTACTTGCAATTTATCTATAAGTTCATATTATATTCTATACGATAAACTTTGAAGAGTAGGTGCTTTGATACTACACATGTTTTATTTAATATTTTTCATAAGACAATATTTTTCATAAGACAATATTTTTCATAAGACAATATTTTTCATAAGGCAATAATTTTCATAAGGCAATAATTTTCATAAGGCAATTATAGGGGGTTATGTATATGTCAGATAATTCAAAAAGTCTGTATAATTTTGGAGGTATTACTGCTGTTATTAGTGGACTCACGATGATTTTTTTAGGTTATTGGTTTACATTTCAAAGTGATAATTTAAAAGAAGCCATGCTAAATGAAGCCATGCTAAATGAAGCCATGCTAAATCTAAATGCAGCGATGCACGGAGTCGGTGTTTTCACAACTATCCTATTAGTACCTACAATTATCGCTGTTACAATCTTACTCATCAAAGATGCAAGAAATGGTACACTTTTAGGTATTGGGTTTGCAACAATCTGGATAATATTTGAGTTATTAGCACATAGTTCACAAACTGCCCCATTGAAAGCACTTGGTGTTGTAAGTGCTGATGAAACAACTCAGGAGATTGGAAACGCAATCCAATCAGTATGGTTATCCTTGGTAGAAGCAATGACGTTGATTGGGTTGTTCTTTTTTGCAGTTTCTGCTGTTTTCTACGGTATTTCAATGCATAAATGGGGTAATAGTATTTCTGCTATTCTATTTTTTCTAACAGCAATCGCCTCTATACCGACCTTCCTGATTGGTGTAGAATTCGATTGGCATCTTTTCGTTAGAGGTATAACCTTCTTATTCTTAGGCGGTGTTTTGATCCAGGCACCAAGTGATAGTATTGAGGAAATCTGGGAATCCTAGGTTAGCTAGTGGACTGTCCAACCTTATTTTGTAGGTCGGGTAGAGCGAAGCGAAACCAGATTTTTCTGTATAACAGAGAGGTTACGTGTCGCCAGTTAATATTTTAATGGTCCTTCGCTCTACCCGACCTACGATATAGGATTTGACAGAGTACTACCTAACCCCTTTCAATTTCAGGTCAATTTCAGGAGAATCATCATCATTCAGCAGACGTTCCAATTCTGCTAATAGGTCAGAATCTTCATCATCACTATCTACCTCATCAGTGTTAGCATCTTCTGATCCTAAAGACTGCAAATCTGATCTGAATTCTATCGAGTTGTTAAGGTATCGTTCCCGTGTGATGTTTTCAGCGTCGCCGTGTTCTTCCCGTAGGCATTCTCCACAGAATTCACCAATTTGTTGAATACCCATATCAATGTGTTGTAAAGCAGTCTCGGCATCATCCTCCTGCAAACTCAATTCTGCTTTCGCTATACTGTTCATCATAATCATATAACCCTTAAATTGATAGTTCCGCCAAACTATTTCTGTTGGGGCGAATTCGCGTGCTAGGTTTGTCACAGAGAGATTTGTATCGGTGTCCCGCAGTACATCCTCCCATCGTTTAATACCTGAGAACAGTAAGTAACGTGTATATCTATAGAAGGACTCCTCAAACATGTTTTCCCAATCTTCTTCAGTCAATTCAAAACCGTCCTGTTTTCCGTGTTGTGTTTCATATTCTTCTAATTTCCTAGTATAATATGCAAAGTATGAGTCCATGCCGTGTGGTCGTTCACCATCTGGTCGTCCCGTTGCATATATACGGGACACTGTGAACGTATTCGGTTGAACAACGACTACTTCCCTGCCATCCTCAATTGTTAGAATTCTAATAGGATGATCTGCGTCAAGGTTAAGTACCTTAAGAATTCGATCAAGTGCTTGAACCCAACGTGTATTTCTCTGAACTGAATCATTTTGCATGTGATGTTACCTTTTTAGTTTAGTATGATAATCTTGAAGTGGTGAAACAGTGATATCACCGCTTTGAAGTGCATCTATAGCATTGACAGCGGCAGCGGCACCAGGAATTGTTGAGAAAATAGGTATATCATGCTCTAGTGCCATCTGTTGAATAAGCAATTCATTTGTTCTATGGATATCACCCGTTGGTGTATTGACAATTAGATCGACTGCATGGTTTTTTATGTAGTCATGTATCGTGGGTCTTCCCTTACCAATACTATAAACCAGTTGGACATCTATTCTGTTCCGTAGGAGTACTTTAGCAGTTCCGTGTGTTGCAATAAGTGCAAACCCCATATCAGTAAGTCTTTTTGCGATAAAAATGACAGCGCGTTTGTCTTTATTTCTGACACTAATAAAAGCATTTCCTTTTAGAGGTAATGTGTAACCGCAAGCTTTCTGTGCTTTTGCAAATGCATGTGAAACATCATCATCGATTCCCATCACTTCTCCGGTAGACTTCATTTCGGGTCCAAGTCGTGAATTTGCACCTGGAAAGCGATTAAAGGGAAAAACGGGTGCTTTGACACTAAAGTATGGCGGTTCGATTTCTCTAATGAAACCGAGTTCAGCGAGTGATTTTCCAGCCATAATTCGCGCAGTTAACTTTGCTAAAGGAACGCCAATCGCTTTACTGACAAAAGGAATAGTTCGAGATGCCCGTGGATTTACCTCAAGAACGAAAATCTCGTCATTTCTAATTGCATACTGAACGTTCATCAACCCTTTGACGTTGAGTGCCTTAGCAAGTGCATTCGTATGCACTTTTAGATGTTCAATCTGTTCATCAACCAACGTATAGGGGGGAAGGACACAATCACTATCACCGGAATGGACACCTGCCTCTTCTATATGTTCCATTACCCCCCCAACAACGGTATGGTTTCCATCAGAAATTGCATCTACATCTACCTCAATCGCTTCCTCCAGATACTTGTCAATGAGAACTGGATGTTCTGGTGATGCTTTAACAGCAGTATCCATATATTCCTGTAACAACTTTTCGTCATAGACAATCTGCATTGCTCTCCCGCCAAGGACAAAAGAGGGACGTACAATCACAGGATAACCGAGTGTGGCAGCAATTGGTGCCGCTTCTTGGCTAGAAGTAGCAGTACCATTAGGTGGTTGCATCAAACCGATCTCATCTAATACCTCTTTGAATAATTGACGATTCTCAGAACGTGCAATGTCTTCTGGACTTGTTCCGATAATTGGTACACCCGCATCCTTAAGTGCCATCGCAAGGTTTAGCGGAGTCTGTCCCCCAAATTGAACGATGACCCCTTTCGGATTTTCCCTTTCACAGATATTCAGGACATCTTCACATGTCAACGGTTCGAAATAGAGCATGTCGGAGGTATCATAATCTGTACTGACTGTCTCAGGATTGCTATTCACCATTATCGTCTCATAGCCATCCTCTTTGAGTGCCATTGCAGCGTGGACGCAGCAGTAGTCAAATTCAATTCCTTGTCCAATTCTATTCGGTCCACCGCCTAAGATCATTATTTTTTCTTTGTCAGTATTTCTTACCTCATCTTCACTGGAATAGGTTGAATAATAGTAAGATGTCTCTGCTTCAAATTCGGCCGCACAGGTATCAACTGTTTTGTATGTTGCATTGATGCCCCATGATTTTCGAATTTCTTGAATTTCAGGTTCTGTCAGATCAAAGATTTCAGAAAGTTGTCTATCAGAGAACCCGAATTGTTTTGCTTGTCGTAGAACTGTAATGGATTTCTGATCATTTTTAGCATTCTCTGACGTAAACCGTGATGCATAAGTTTCAAGGCGTGCTTCAAAATCAACAATTTCTTGTATATTATACAAGAAAAAGGGATCAATGTGTGTATAAGAATATATCTCATCAAGACTCATGCCCCGTTTAAGTGCCGATTTTATGTAAAATAGTCTTTCAACGTTGGGAATAGTCAATTTACTGGACAATTCTGAAAGGGGTAATTCCTCTATCGGATGATTGTCTAACCCATACCAGCCTGTTTCCAACGAACGTAAACCTTTCTGAAGTGCCTCTTTAAAAGTTCCACCAATAGACATTGCTTCACCAACAGATTTCATCTGTGTTGTCAGCGTTTCATCTGTTCCTTGAAATTTCTCGAAATCCCACCTCGGGATTTTGACAACAACGTAATCAATTGTCGGCTCGAAGCATGCTGGGGTTTCGGCAGTAATATCGTTGGGGATTTCATCAAGGTTATATCCCACTGCCAACTTTGCAGCAATCTTGGCTATTGGAAAACCTGTGGCTTTTGATGCAAGAGCGGAACTACGAGAAACACGAGGATTCATTTCAATAACAACCTGTTTACCTGTTTTAGGGTCAACTGCAAATTGTATATTAGAGCCCCCTGTATCAACACCAATTTCTCTGATAATCTTAATCGCTGCATTACGCATCGTTTGATATTCTTTATCTGTAAGTGTTTGGATGGGTGCTACTGTAATGCTATCGCCTGTATGGACCCCCATTGGATCAACGTTTTCAATGGAACAGATAATGACGGCATTGTCTGCCCCATCACGCATTACCTCTAACTCAAACTCCTTCCAACCGATGATAGATTCTTCTATCAGTAATTCACTGATGGGACTCAACGATAAACCCGTAGAAACCATCTTCTCGTATTCTTCTATGTTGTAAGCGATACCGCCACCAGTCCCACCGAGTGTAAAAGCTGGACGAATAATAGCAGGAAAACCGATGTCATCAATAAGATCAATTGCTTCACGAGACGTATGCGCGATACCACTCTTGGGAACTGACAGACCGATTTTTTGCATCGCTTGCTTGAATAAGGCTCTGTCTTCAGCTTTCTTAATCGCGGGAAGTTTTGCTCCGATTAATTCAACGTTATACTTATCCAATACACCCGATTCAGCAAGTTCGACCGATACATTCAGTGCTGTCTGTCCCCCTAATGTAGGTAGCAAGGCATGTGGACGTTCTTTCTCTATCACAAGCTCAACTGTATCTGCTGTTATCGGTTCTACATAAGTACGATCAGCGAAATCCGGGTCGGTCATAATCGTTGCAGGATTGCTATTGACTAACACAATCCCATAACCCTCTTCTTTGAGAGCTTTACAAGCTTGTGTTCCGGAATAGTCGAATTCACACGCTTGTCCGATGATAATGGCACCTGATCCTATGATTAGTATTTTTTCTATGTCTGTTCTTTTAGGCATTGTATTATTCTGTTGTGCCAGTTAAAAAATAACATGACGTAATTTCTCGGTTGTTTTGCATCTTAATGCCAACCTACATCATATCCATTCTTCATCATATCGCTAAAGATGGTAAATAGATAACTGGCATCATGAGGTCCGGGTGAAGCTTCAGGGTGATATTGGACAGAAAAAGCGGGAAACTCTAAATGTCGTATTCCTTCAAGCGTATCATCATTCAAATTGATATGTGTAATCTCTACACTATTCGGTAGTGAATCTATATCAACGCAGAATCCATGGTTTTGTGCAGTGATCTCTACCTGATCATTTTCAAAATGTTTCACGGGTTGATTAGCACCCCGGTGTCCAAATTTGAGTTTATAAGTCTTTCCACCTAGTGCAAGTCCTAAGAGTTGATGTCCTAAACAGATACCAAATATTGGCTTTTTACCTAGTAATTCCTGTATCGTTGTGATTGCATAATCAAGTGGGGCAGGATCTCCTGGTCCGTTTGACAAGAACACACCATCTGGTTCAGCATCGAGTATTTCTTCAGCAGGTGTAGATGCTGGCACAACCTGTACCTCACACCCATGTGCTGTCAGTTGTCTTAATATGTTGAACTTTATGCCGAAATCCATCGCTATGACGCGGTACCTGTTCTCTTCTATCTGCTCCGAACCTTCTGTTTGGGCACTGGATACATAATTGGCAGAATTAGATGGGTGTTGCTTCCAAGCATAAGGATTTGGACAGGTCACACGTTGTACCAGATCCCAACCGACTAAACCGTGCCATGCTTGTGCTTTTTCAACAAGACTTTCCGCATCAAAATTATCTTCAATATTCTCAGTTGCTAGACACCCATTCATGACACCATGAACACGAAGACGACGCGTTAATGCCCGTGTGTCTATATCCTGAATACCGATGATTCCATTCTCTGCCAAGTATGTATCCAGGCTCCACTTTGAACGCCAATTGCTATGGTATGCGCTATATTCACGCACCACGTATCCTTCCACCTGTGGACCAATAGATTCTATATCCACTTCATTGCAACCATAGTTGCCGATTAAAGGATAGGTCATTGTAACGATTTGTCCCTTGTAGGATGGATCTGTAATGACCTCCTGATACCCTGTCATACTTGTATTGAAGACTACCTCACCGACCGTTTCACCTATTGCGCCAAACTGTTCTCCTTCGAAAACCGTCCCATCGGCTAATGCAAGAATTGCTTTCATTTTCCCCTCACTATATCCTAAGTTATCTATTACATCTCAATTCCTTCACGAATTGTCTTCACAGGAAATCCCTTAAGTTGCCAATCGTTAAAAGGCGAATTTCTACTCTTTGAACGAGACGTATCAATATCAACTTTTGCAGTCTTCTGTGTATTGATAATTGTAACGTCAGCAACTGCGCCGACTGAAAGCGTTCCACGATTGATTCCAACAATATCAGCGGGAATGTGAGTTAACTTGGCTATTGCATCTTTCAACGACAGTATTCCTGTATCCACCAAGTATGTGATGACAAGTGGTACACATGTCTCAAGGCCGATAATACCGTTTGGTGCATCCACCATCCCGAGTGCTTTTTCATCAGGTGTATGGGGTGCATGATCCGTTGCGATTGCATCTATCGTGCCATCCCTTAAACCTTCAAGAACAGCATTGACATCACGTTTTGTCCGTAGCGGTGGGTGCATCTTTGCGTTTGTTCCCTGTTTTTCTACCTCCTCGTCAGTGAGAATCCAATGGTGTGGACATGCTTCCGCTGTTACTTTCACCCCGCGCTGTTTACCCCATCTGACCAATTCAACTGATCCTTCCGTGCTAACATGTAGGATATGTATATGTCCCCCAGTCATTTCTGCAAGTAGAATATCACGCGCGACAATAATGTCCTCCGCGGCATTTGAACTGCCGACAAGTTCCAACTTTCGTGATGTTTCACCGAGATTCATCACAGTACCAGCATTTAGATTATGTTCCTCACAATGCACCATC
Organism: Candidatus Poribacteria bacterium; assembly: GCA_965208245.1. Taxonomy (GTDB): domain Bacteria; phylum Poribacteria; class WGA-4E; order WGA-4E; family WGA-3G; genus MSPOR6. The sequence continues at coordinate 1,197,871 of OZ242325.1, read as the reverse complement.
ACGGGAAAGTCGAGTTCTGCGCTGAGGATAAGCGCGTCTTGCATGAGTGATGAATCCATCACTGTAAGACCATCATCACTGATCCCTACTGCTCCCGCATTCAGCATGCCCCGTATATCTGTTAGTTCTTCACCTGCAAGTCCTTTAGTGATGCTTCCTACCGGATATACGTTTGCTTGTGTTGACCATTTAGCAATTTCATTGGCTTTCCCAAGTTTTCGGTTTGCAATTTCGTAGATATTCCCGATTTTTTCGGGAGTATCAATGACAGGTGAAGTATTTGCCATGCAGACAACAGCTGTGAAACCACCTGCAGCTGCAGCTGCTGTTCCTGTCGCGATTGTCTCCTTATGTTCATATCCAGGTTCACGAAGATGCACATGGATATCAATTAGACCGGGTGTCACAGTCAAATCACTTGCGTCTATAACCTTGTTTGTTTCTTGTGTTATATTATTGCCAACTTGTGCTATCTTACCATCAACGATCAATATGTCGCCTATTTCATTGACATCATTCGCTGGATCTAGAACATGTCCATTTCTGATGAGCAGTCTATTCATCTTCTTTTATAGTTCCTTCGGTTTTTTACTCAGAAACAGGTTCACATATCACAGCAGAGTCAACGCCGTGTTCTTCCACTATTTGGACTCTAACGAATTCTTTGCGTGAAGTTGGGACATTCTTTCCGATATAATCTGCGGAGATTGGAAGTTCTCTATGTCCTCTATCCACTAAAGCTGCCAATTGTATTGCCGCAGGACGACCGAAATCCATAATGCCATCCATCGCGGCGCGCGTTGTCCGTCCGGTATACAATACTTCATCTACAAGAATTACCCATTTTCCTGTAACATCAAAAGGTATTTCAGTATTACTAACTTTTATTTGGGTTTGATGCAGATTTAGATCATCACGGTAAGGGGTAATATCGATAGCACCAACAGGCACTTTGATATTCTCTATATTCTCCAAGTTTTCAGAGATACGATGTGCAAGCGTATCCCCTCTACTTTTGATGCCAACCAGAACAATGTTGTTTTTATGTTGATGGTTTCGTTCTAAGATTTCATGTGCGATTCGTACTAAAGCACGGCGGATCTCCTCCGCGTTCATAACTTGTGTTTTTTCACGCATATTCATGATGAGTTCCCAAGTTGTAATTCAGAAAGTTTTTAGATAGTTATTAAAACGGCATGTAATAGCATAAAAAAACCCTCTCACTTAGGTGAGAAGGAAAAATACACTATACTTCACTTTACATAGACAGATCAAACAGAACAGAACGTATACTACCTCATCTAGTAATAAAAGAATATCCCAATCAACAGATAAAGCATTCTGTTGAGAGTATGCATCAACTGAACATACGCTTAGCAATTCGCAGTTGATATAACTTTCTCCTGTTTTGATAAGTAACATAACTGGGGCCATCCTTCCCCCTTTTTGTATTAGGAAGAGAAGCAGACAACCTCTCCGGATGGAATTAACAAAGTTCCTGAACATCAATAATTCTTGTAGATAATTATACTAAAATCTGTGGAAATTTGCAAATTAAACTGTGTTTAACAGGAGAGTACTTTTACACCTTCTGCTGAACCATATTGGTTAGAATTCCCAGTATTTTCTTATACTGACCAATTGCATATAATGATCTATCAATATGGATATGTTTTCCATCCAATTTCAGGAAACGCCAATCGGTGCCAGAAGTAGTAGCTCCATAGATACATGGAATCTCATTTTCTTTTTTTATATTGAATTGTTGTGCAGCATACATCTCGGCTGCACACTGTCCAAATCCAAGCGTAAGGTTGTCTTTCTTCGCTTCAACAATAATGATGATGGGTGCTTCTAAGAAAGAAAGGATTGGAGATTTACTTACAAGAAAATCGCAAGTACCATTCAATCCTTTGTCCTCATCAACATTAAATTCAACTCCAGAGAAGAAACTAATCTGTCTATTAAATTGTTCACGGAGTTCAAAGAGCACATCAGTTACAATGAGTTCAGAACGTGCTTTCTCTGTACCGATAGAAATTGCTAACTGTATCTTTTCATCTAATTCAGCAAGAAAACGTTCTCTGGGAACTACTGATTGTGTTGTGGAAAAGATACCAGATGTCTCTACGACATCAAGTTGAAAATCTTTACACACTGTGTCTAAGGTAAAATTGCTGTAAGGCATCCAGACTTATCCTTCTGTAAAAGACCAATATAACAACTTGTCTCTGTCACATTTGAAGTTGTTTTCAGAGAGGTATTATTGCAATCTAATTAAAACCGATCTTTATTCTTCCCCAATGGGTAGTCAATTTATCCTGTGCAATAACCGATAATCCTTGTGCCATAAATAGCCTTAAATTAATGTGCAGACTTTATTTGTCCCCATCTTGTTGCAAGTTTGCCTTGTGGTTGGACAAGTAACCCTTCAGCGGCATAGAGTTGTGTTACTTCATTTGCTGAAATAGCTCTGTTATATATGACCACTTCATCAATAATGCCGATGAATCCACCATCGTTAGCATTCCCAATTTCAGTTTCTGTTCCTTGTGTTGACATGGGACCGTTGTAGTCACCATCCATGTTTAGCTTACCATCAACATATAGGTGCTTTTTATTGCCATCAACAATACCGATGATATGGTGCCATTCTCCTTTTGGTAAAGCGGGTGCACCGAATCCTCCATCCCCTTGCCAACTCGGTTGTGTGGTAAATTCTAATTCTGCGCCAGCATTCCTACCATCAAATCTTAATGACCAACCGTTTACATCACGTTGGGCTACAATGGTCCCACAACATCCATCAACAATACCTACTACAAGACTGTCGCTATCTGCATTTATCCAAGCTGCAACAGTTATCGCCTCTGCTCCGTTGAAATCTAACGTATCTGTTCCAGGTATATGGACAAAATTGTTACCATCAAATTGAAGGCCATTTCCAACCTTACCATCGACAACTTTTGGATTACCATCCAACTCACCTTCATTTTTGCCTAATTGGTCTTTTACACGCTTTCCACTAATTGTTCCAGCATCAAAAGACCAATACCCAACAACGCCATTTGTTGGAAATTGTGCATTCACGATGAGTGCACTGACACTTAAGAAACATACACCGGTTGTCAGCAAAAACATAATTCTTTGATACATTGATTACCTCCTTATTCTATCTGTTTTTATCTTATTCTTTCGTAGGTTTGGTAGATTATATATGTTGATAAACAAAAAGTCAATCAAATTCGTTTCTATGTCAGGAATATAGGTCACTTATCCCCATTTTTAAATTGTATTGTTCTATGGTTGTGTTTGTATGGTTTATGTGTGAGAAAGTCTGTCTTTATATGGTTATGACTTCTATAGGGTTCGAGGGTATCAACTAAATAATGATGCTTTGTTGCATTTTTCCGATATTTAAGATGTCAAAGATATTTCCGTTAACTCTGAATTTTGCGAATAAGGCAATCGTCAAATCTACCATCTCAACACTTTTTGAGACAATAATAGACGTGTGAACGTCTCTCTGACTTGTTCTTTTGTAACGATACCGTGATGTAACCAATTTGCTATGTGTTGACTGGATATTCTTAAGATTAACCGTAGTGCGTTTTTCTTCATCCATAATCCCAATTTTGATCGCGTTGCGTTGCAAACCCAATACGTCCTCTATCTTACAGAACATCCTGATGGTCATATCCACCTCTTCAGGTCCGTGGAATTTCGGTTTGACGATATAGATACTGCCAGTTTTGCTATTGGTAAATCTACTGTTCCGTTTTCGTATACTAACGACTGATACGTACGCTGCCTGCTTGCATCGCTTTTTCTGCTTCAGCGACAGTTGCCCAATTAAAGTCACCCGGGAACGTATGTGCAAGCGCGGAATAGCCACCTGCGAAATCAACGGTTTCCTGCGGTGATTTTCCATTCAGTAGACTATATATTAAGCCGGATGAGAAACTGTCTCCGCCTCCGACTCTATCAACAAGTTCCAGATTTTCATATATGTGTGATAGGTAGAAATCCTTACCATCATATAGGAGTGTCCGCCAATCATTTAGCCATCCGGTTTTGGCATCCCGCAATGTTGTCCCGATCATCTCAATATTCGGATATGTTTCTTTGACTCTTTGTGCCACCTCTTTGTAACTTTCGGGTTCAAGTTTACTGTATGATTCAGTTGTTCCTTCAGCAGCGAAACCGAGTGATTTTTCGAAGTCCTCTTCATTTCCTATGAGAACGTTAATGTGATTCATCATCTGTTTATTTACGGTTTGTGCTTCCTCTGCACTCCATAGTTTAGATCGGAAGTTTAGGTCGTAACTGGTTTTTACACCTGCAGCTTGTGCGGCTTGAAGTGCTTCGGCAGAGACAGCGGTTGCAGATTCTGAAAGTGCTGGTGTAATGCCGCTGAGATGAAACCAACGTGCGCCTTGAAAGATCCTTTCCCACTTGATCTCGCCGGGTTTAACTTTGGAGATTGCGGAGTGTCCACGGTCATAAGTCACACTGCTTGCGCGTGGTCCTGCCCCCATTTCAAGATGATAGAACCCGTTTCGTTCAAAACCGACACCGTCAAAGTCTACCCACACAATATTGGACATATCCACCCCGAGTTCACGTCCTTTGTTCTGTATGTACCGACCGGACCAGTTGTCTACAAGTCGTGAAACCCAAGCAGTCTTTAGTCCGAGTTGTGCTGCATTCACTGCAACATTCATCTCAGCACCACCAACCGTTATAGACAAGGATGAGACCTGTTCCAGACGCATATACTCTGGTGCAGTGAGTCGTATCATTGCCTCTCCGAAAGCTACTAAATCGTACATTAATTATTCTCCTGATTAATACCCATCTGTCTATTAAAATCGTTATATAATTCATCTACGCAATCACCGCAGAAACAGTAAACTCTCCCATATAGACCGACATCTTTCTCTATCAATTGTTTTATAGGGAAGTCATTATGACAGATAGCACAGACTTCTAACCGTTCCGTTGGCGTTGCTTCATCATCCGTTTTCTGTCTTGAAGCATAGAGTACAATGAGTAATACTGAAAGGGGTATTATGAAGATACAGAAGACAAAAAACATTGATATTTACCTGATAGAATCTACAATTAAGTGTTGCGTTACTATAGTTGAACGTCGTGTAAATGTCAATGAAAATTTTGGGCACTAAACCTTTCTGCTTGATTATTATGACGCACTACTGTACAATAAAGGTGCAAAACATTGAAGACTTCATGCAACTGCTGCGTTGACACTATCAGGATCATGTGATAAACTTTCAAGACACCTACAGTAGGCTATATCCCTAAAGCAAAGCTCGGAGGCGTGTACGTGAAAAAAATATATCTAAGACAATCCGGTTTAACATTAACACAAGTACTCATTGTTGTCGTTATCGTCGGTGTGATTGCAGCAGTCATCTTAGCACCACGATTACTCGGTCAAGCAGGACGTGCATTACAGACACGAGCAGCGGAGGATATAGAGACACTCGGAATCGCACTTGATAGATACGCAAGAGACAATGGCGACTATCCTTCTACTGAACAAGGTTTAAAATCACTGTGGGAGAGTCCCGAAGAACCCCCGCTCCCTATAAATTGGTTAGGACCCTATATTCAAATCCCAATTACAAATGATCCATGGGGAAATCCCTACATTTACATCAGACCGGGTGTGCATGACGAATATGGATACGATTTGATCTCGTTTGGGAGTGATGGTATGGAAGGGGGAACTGGAGAAGCAAAAGATGTTGTCAGCTGGATCCGACGGGATGAATAATTGACTCTAAATACATAATGGTAAAGACATTAATTTTAAATCTAATACTCACTTTCGTCGTTCTGGTATCTTCTACACATGCTGGAAAACCCGGTTTAGCTAGTGCATGGTTGTTTGAGGAGAGAAATGGTGATGAGATTAAAGACGTTGTAGGGACTAATGACGGTGAGATAGTAGGTAAATTAAGTAGAACCTTTTACGGGAAATTCGGTAGTGCAATAAAGTTCTCAGGTAAGAGTGATAGTTACATCCGTATTCCTCACGACGATGTTTTCAATGCTACCCCTTACACATTCGTGGCATGGGTAAAGTTAAAATCTGTTTCTTGGCAGTATATCGTTTGGAGAAATGGTGACGTTTGGCCCGAATCGGAAGAGGTGCGACACATTGATATTTGGATACATGACAAAGGTTTTCCTGTTTTCATGTGGACTGCGGGTAACCATAAAGGACAGATTGATGGTAAGACCGTCATAACTGATGACAGATGGCACCACATTGCAAAAGTCTACGATGGTGAAAAAGTTCTCATGTATGTTGATGGTGTACTGGAAGATCAGAAGGCGAGTGGTGGCACTTTGGATACTAATGAATCCCCAATCTGGATTGGCGCGCGTCCCGGAGACGTTGCAGCAACCGGTCTTTTTGACGAAGTAGGATTCTTTACGCAAGTACTTTCTGAAGATGAAGTTAACGCTGTCATGGATAACGGTTTAACTGATTATGCAGCCGTTAAAGCAACAGGAAAAGCAACTCTTACGTGGGGTTTACTAAAATCTAAAAATTAAACGCACATCATGTGCTAATCAAGAAATGGAGATAACGCATTATGCAAACGCATTCTGTCGGATCCTACGCTCAGATTCTACAGAAAGCCGATTTGAGCAAATCTGGTGCAATAAGGATATCTCACCTACTGAGTTGGGAATATCCTTGAATTGATGCAATCAAAAGGGATGCAAGAATCTTTACACACCTATTCAGATTCAGTTTTCAAGGTTCAAGAGGGCTCGTGTAAACGCATCCAATTCTGATGTTTGGATAGCAACCCGGAGTAAATGATCTAGACGTTGCAGATCGTCAATAGCACTGAGAAATGGTTTTATTTTCTCGGTAACATCTGATTTGAACTTAACCTCTAACACTGTGAGGATAGCTACAACTGCTTGTTCTATTTTGCCTTGTTCAATACCTTCTGCTTTACCTAATTCGCGAGCTTGTGGTGCTAAGTATTCTACGATGTCAGCGTGTTGCATGGTTTCCTACGAATTAACATAACAGGATATATCTTGTTTTGTTGAAGATCGGTGTGATAAGGAAATCCCACCTACCGGAATGTGGCAAAACCGTTTTGCCCATTTGTTTACTTAATCTCCATCCATGTGCCTACTACTTTAGAAGATCATGTTATAATATTGAATTCTTTATGCACAACCTTCATTTTAATAGACATTTTAACGCGTTTGTTCTTTCACACAACGGAATCCGACCATAGGACTGGTTGATTTAGATGCTGCAGTCCTTCGGTAGGAAACCCTTAGGTTAACTGGGGTTGACAGATAAGAACCACCGCGAAATACTCGATAACTGTTTTGGTGCGTCGTAGTATTCATTGCTTCATAAACACCTTTCCCACCTGCAATAGGATTTTGTTCAGGTGAATATGCATAGAATTCTGATAAATATACGTCCAGACACCATTCATATACGTTACCTGACATATCAAATAAACCGTAGCCATTTGCGGGGAATTTACCAACTGGTGATGTTTTGCTGCTTGCGTAACTTGCTCTGCTAGACCTAATTGCAGCGTTCCCCCAAGGATACATCTGGTTTTTCAACCCACCCCTGGCAGCTTTTTCCCATTCTGCCTCTGTAGGAAGTCGTTTGCCCACCCATTCCGCATACGCAACTGCGGCATACCAACTGACATAAACTACAAGATGATCTCCTTTTCCAATTGGGTAATTGTTACCTTTCCATTTAGCTAAATATGTGAGGGTTTTCGGCTAAGTAATGGTATATGCCATTTTAGGATTGAGAACTTAGACTATCAGGGACTCGCGTTTTAGAATTGAGACGAAATCATTATTAAACCGAAAACCCTCATTTTTTCTACTCCCCAGGGTTCTTCAGTTTTAAGAATTGTTAGTTTTTGCGTAGGACTAATAGTGGACTCTATAGTTTGGGTAGAGCGTAGCGAAACCCGACAGAAGCTTGAACGTGTCGCCAGTTAATATTTTAATGACGCTACGCTCTACCCAAACTACGGACAAATTCAATACATTAACGTTTGTTGCGTAATTCTTCAGAATCACCTAAAACTGAATAACCCTATCTACTCCCGCGTCCATTAGGCGGGGTTGGCCCCAAGTCTAAAGACTTGGGATTGCTAGTTAATTCCCTTCACAAAACGCCTCATAATCTATCAGTTCTGTAATAGTCGGTTTCTCACCACACATGGGACATCCGTCATCTTGACGCAGTTTGAGTCGCTGAAACTCCATCGTCAACGCGTTGAATAGTAAGAGTGTTCCAATCAACGATTCACCAATGTCTAATAGCACTTTGATGGCTTCAACAGTTTGAATTGTCCCGATGATACCGGGTAATACACCAAACACACCTGCTTCTTGACAACTCGGTGTTAACCCCTCAGGAGGTGGTTCGCAAAATACGCATCGATAACACGGACCTTTCCCCGGATAAAGCACAGTAACCTGTCCTTCAAACTGGAATATGCTACCGTGAACGATAGGTTTCCCGAGCATAACACATGCATCATTGAGGAGATAACGGGTTGGAAAGTTATCGCATCCATCAACAATTAGATCGTATTGTTCTAAAATTTGGAAAGCGTTCTGTGAGTTGATACGTTCATTATAGGGAATGACTTTCACATCGGGGTTCATCTCTGTGATACTGGCCTCTGCGGATTTTGTTTTCGGTGTACCGATATCACTTGTGCCGTGTAAAATCTGCCGTTGTAGGTTACTCAAGTCAACCACATCATCATCAATAATGCCGAGTGTACCGACACCTGCGGCGGCGAGGTATACACCGATAGGAGAACCGAGTCCACCTGCACCGATCAGCAACACTTTAGATTCAAGCAGCTTTGTCTGTCCAATTCCACCCACCTCTTTTAGGATAATGTGTCGACTGTATCGTTCAATCTGTTCATTCGTGAAATTATACATCTTATCCTCCGAGATTGGAGAGAAGTTCAGGAATCTGTTTGTCTGAATTGGCAGAGACGCGCACTGCAAACCGTTCACGAGCATCCTCAGAGGTGCGTTCTATCTGGAAATCATCATCACCATACATCAGTTTCAGTATAGGTTCAAGGTCTGCTTGAATCGTTTCCGCAGTTTCAGGAGTATTCGGTGCAATGTTCCGATTGTTAATCATAAACAGAATCTCATTTCCGTTGAAATATATAGCATTTTCCAATTCTTCTGAGGTTTCAAGCAGTTGACATTTGGAGAGTGTTTCGGAGAGTGCAAGTCGAATCTTCTCTGCGTTATCTCCTTCAACTTTATGCTTCCTGTTGTAGAGGAATCCGGGTTCATGATATGCATTGTCAATGCTATAGTTTTCTTGCTTTAAAATCAATAACACACCGGGTCCTGCATCAACATGTGAATAGTCGGCATAATTGAGATAATCATCAGAATTTGCCTCTTCCATCCAACGATTGAAAACTTTGATAAAATTGGTGTAGTTAACTTCACTGTCCTCAGTAGCAAAAACCTTAATATTGATCTGCTGTAAATCCATTCGATAAATATGTTTCCTTTCGCTAATATGTACTATTATGGTAGAATATGGAGTTACTTACACAGTCAACAATGGCAGAATGCGCGTTTGGCATTCTGCATTGATTTTGTTGTCTTGGCATCTTTCCTTATGTGTGCTGTCGACCCAGACTTTATCAAGTAGATAGAACGTCTTGTCCTTAACATGTCTTAACATGTTTGATTGCCGCCTGCGTTACTGCTAACTGTTCTGCTTCTTGCATTTCTTGAACAGTTATACTTTCTGTTACTAGTCTTGCAGTTTTACTTTCAGCACCCCTTACTTCTGATAGGGTGTGTAATAAGGTCAATACCGAAATCTTTGTCTGATAGGGAATAGTAGCAGGCAAAATCGCGCAGCACCTGTACATTTGTCCCTTTGTAACTGATAGTGGCGCGATTGTCGTCTTTACGATTGACTGCCACTTCATGTGTCGGTGAATAGATCGTTTTTAGACCATGTTTACTTTTTATGTCAATTGAGACAGCAAGACTTGCTGTCGGTTGTTGTGTGAATTGGTCGGTTCTAAGCGGATATGTATACCTTGCCAGACCGGAATCTGCTTTGATGACTTGTGAATATTCCAGTTGAATCCGTCTTTCACCTTTCGGTGGAACTTGTGCATACACAGATTGAATAACTCCTGTTAGGAGTAGGATAAACAGTATAGCATGAAAATTTCGTATTCTCATGGTAGCCTCCATCAGTTTGTGAAGATTAAAATGCGTAAGTCCTGATAGATTATATCTCCTAAAAATCACTAACCGAAAAGGGCAACGATTGAACCAATCCAATCGTTGATGAGGAAACCGACACGGTGAATCATGAGTGCCAGCCGTCCCATAACGGTGTTCCCGAATGCAGCACCGAACCCGATCATTAAGAAAGCAATACCGATCTTTGATGTCCATTGTATAGCACCACTATGTTCAACAGAAAAGAAGAAATAGGTCAGTGTACAGAATACACCAACGACTATCAGAACAGCACTAAAGACTTCCCATGGGGTTAGGTTTCCTGACCATAACGTATTGCCATAAATCCCAATAAAACCTATAATGAATAAAATGCAGAAACCGATGCTGAGGATGGGGAACCAATTGGAAGAACGTCTCTGTTCAACTGAGGAAAGAAAGTAAAATAGAGTACATATAGTACCACCAAGAACACCTACAAACGTCAGAACGTAACCCACTATTTTAATCAGCGTTAAACCGTCATTGGTTATAGTGTCGCCAACAAGTAAACTGAGTCCTATTACACCGAGACCAATACTGATAATGGAGAACCACTTGTAGGATTCCCTCTGTTCAGCAGAGAATAGAAAATACGAGATCATGCATAGAACCCCAATGACCATTAGAACAGCCCCCACAGTTCCTAAAGGGGTTGGGTCAGCAGTATGAATTGTACCGAAGGGGGTAACTGTTCCTTGTGTCTGTTTAAAGATGTTCGCTTGCAACACATTGGGAATCGCAACACCCGCACCAAAACCTATGAGGATAGCAATCGGGTACCGAATTAACCATGTGTAAGTGGGTGAAAGACGTGCAAAGAATAGCAATCCGATGAATATTGGTATTATTCTAAATAGTCCCCAGAGTGCTTGTCGTGATTCAGGTGTTACATCACCCGTTATTTCTGTCCAAAGACCACTAAATGCTTCAGATAAGGGTTCCCAAGCTAACGGGATGACACCTTGGTGTATGGCGATAACGATACCGTATCCCACAGATATACCTATAAAAAGGTGTTCCGCGAAACGATAGAACGGATTGTCTTTGTAGAGAAAACTATAGATACATAGTGTCAAGATTGCTGCGACCCAGAGTCCAAAAACTTCCATCAAATTACGCCTCCTTTCGTCGTTGCATAAAGAATGCAATATTGCCTAAGATCACCAAACCGATGATCAGCAGATGTGCAAAGGATGCTGTATTGAGACCCACTGTACCGTCTCCAGGTGCGTTTAGCAGTTTTTCGTATTGAGCAGCCCCCAAATAACCTGGCATCATACCTACTAACTGACCTGTCTGTAGGTATGGATACATCTGTGCTATTATAACAGCTGTAACACCTGCCGCAATCTGCAAATCATATTTTGTGTTAGCATAAATTATCCATGCTTCTGTTGTGCTACTGGAAGCCAGATCAAGCAGCAATGAAATCTGGTCATAGTTCTTAACATCTGTCATCATTGGAATATCACTGAGTGGCGTATCCTGATAGTCTTTATCAAAGACGTTCGCGATGTTGGTACCCATGCCGAGGATAACCGGTAACATACCTGGTCGATATCCTAAGAACACGTAATCCTGTCCATAGACTGCGTTGTTTTCATCAGCGATTTTTTTCATAAGTTTATCTGCTAATGTTACTGTACTGGGAAAGAGTGTCATACCTATTACGTTTATCCCTCTACTAAAACAGTGTTGCATGACAGCTTTTGCCATCGGTTCTGGTTCTGCTAGAGAGGATGGACCGTAATCGAAAGCTATCATAATATTTGATCCTGATGGCAGTTCTTCAATATAATCATACAACTTTTGCGTCGGTTCTGATACTGTGATAGGTAATCTGACAGGTATCAAGGTGGGAATTATAACAACCAAGGCAACTAAAAGGAAGATGATTCTCCTGTCCATATTCATGAATTTTTGAAGCATTGCTTAATCTCCTCCTCCAAGATACGAGCGTTCGATGCCTAATATTATTCGTATAGATTGTGAAATGACACCTAAACTTACGCCGAGTATGATTCCCCGTCGTGCTGCAGTGTTTGGAACATCTAGTATCCACTGCCGAAGCCATGATGCACCATTTTCCAAAGGAGTCCAAGACATTAACGTTTCCCAGATGAGGTCGCCAACTGGGATATTCCCTAGCATAACAAACATTGCAGTAATCAGAAGTAAGGTTGCTTCAAACGCGCGTGCACGGAAAGCACGAAATGCCGCAGAAGCAATAAAGAATGCAAGCAAAGAAAACATCGTCGCATCCATAGGTACTTGTACATTGTCATATAACCAGACTAAGACTGTATTCTGTTCTCCGAATGGAACACCTGCTAGAACCATGACTATCATGCCGATGAAGACAATAAAACTGTATTGCCAATGTTCTGCACGGAAACGTATTCTTGATGCATGAGTCTGTATCAGCGTCACAACCGCCAATACTAACGCGAACGGTGATATAATGAGTCCCCATTTAATTACTTCCTTATAGAGTGCATCAGAATATTGATGAGGACTAAATTGTGTGTAGATCATAACTACACCGAAAAGGAAGCAGAGAGCCAATGGTACTTGTCGCTTCATTTAACCTCCTAACTCACAGTTTGTAAGAGTGTTGTGATCCAGTTAATACCGAAAAATTCAAGAGAGGCACCTAGGATGATCGCAGCAAGAATGAGTAATTTACCCCAGTCTTGTCCCTTTAGACTTCCAAGGAGCATCGGCTCTCTGGAAAGGTAGGCACTTGCCGCATAGAGTTCTTCCCCGATCAGGGTATAATCACACGCTGCAATAAAGAAGGGCAATTGATGCTCAGAATCAGTTCCAGCGATCTGAATAGCACCGATAGAATTACCGGTTTCAGCCATGAGTAGTGATTCTGCGTAGAATTGTCCTTGTAAGAATACAGCTGCCGGTTTTTCCCGTATCATCATACCATCAACCCCAGCAGCATAAGCAAATTGATCGTTAGTAAGGAAGAATATATCCTCTTCATTGTATGCATCGGGTCTCCCTACATCAAGATAGGATGTCTTTACCATTTCACGAACAACGTTTAAAACAATTGGATCGTTGCATGGCACACGAAGTGATGTTTCATAGTCAGCTGTTCGACGTGCAACCTGTCCCAAAATTGTCATACTTGCAATTGTTGCGACATTGTCTACACCGCCTAACCCTAAAACGTAGAGTATTGATCGGCCCATTTCAGTCGCTCTACCGATGGCTTCTTCAACAGCTTCTAAACCAGGAATCCGTCTAATAAACACCTCTTTTCCACTCCGGGCATGATAGATATTCCATACGATTGCAGAAGAAAAAAGGAGCATGGCAAGGAATAGTGGTGTTTTACCTATATGAAACCACTGTCCAGTTGCTTTTACTGCGGCAGTTTGTGCAGAATCCATAGGTGTTTCGTTGTTATAAACAGCCCGCACAATGTATGCATGTGCCTTTCCCTTTTCTATGTTTGCATCTTTATACATTGATATATCTGGGTTTAATTCAGTTTTTATTACCTCAAACTCACCCTCATCCGTATTGCGCAGAATCACGTATCCTAAAATACCACTATCTTCAGGAGCGGCATCCCACGTGACTGTTATACTCGTTCCATCATCATTTGGTGTGTCCTTTGCCACAACATTTGATGGTGCGGTAGGTTCTTGACTAAAAGCGTAGGTGCCGCAAAGAAATAGAACTAAGCAAGCAAATACACAAAAGTTTGTTTTACTATATATCATATATATCCTCTTAAAAGAGTTAAAAACTAATAACATTCTGAAATGGCTTGTATAATCTCTCTGTCTGTAATATCATCTCGAATAACGACCTCTCCAATACGTGTGGGCAGTATGACGTGGAGTTTTCCTCCGATTGTTTTTTTATCGAGATACATGGATTTGCATATTGCTTCTGGCGAGACCTCGGAAGGAAAAGTCATGGGTAAATCTGCTCTTTCTAAGAGTAACCTCTGTCTATGATAGTCTTTATCGGTAAGCATGTTTAAGTTGACTGCCAACTTTGCTGCACAGTTCATGCCAATAGAGACTGCTTCACCGTGTCTATATCTATTATATTCAGTGAGTGCTTCAAGTACATGACCGAAGGTATGACCGTAGTTCAGAACCATCCGCAAGTGACTCTCCTTTTCGTCTTTTGCTACTATATCCGCTTTGTTTGCACATGCGCTTGTAATCATCTCTATTAGAATCTCAGCGTCCAGATTCAGGATTGCATCAAGGTTTTCCTCTACCATCTCAAACAGAAACGTATCCTGTATCACACCCATTTTTATGACTTCAATTAATCCTGCTTTGATATCTCGTTCTGGTAAGGTCTTTAACGTATCAATATCGATGATGACTAATTTGGGTTGATGAAATGTTCCGATAAGATTCTTGCCTTTAGGATGATTGATTGCAGTTTTTCCACCAACACTTGCATCAACTTGCGCTTGTAAAGTTGTTGGAATTTGCACATAAGCAATACCCCGCATGAAGATAGAAGCTGCGAATCCACTTAGATCCCCGATGACGCCCCCTCCAATGGCAATAAGTAACGAACGTCTGTCAAGATGAGAATCAATTAAGGCATCCAATAACCGATTCAGTTGTGTAACGGATTTGCTTGCCTCACCACCAGGGATGGCAAGCAAAGCAACATCGTATCCGTTTCTTAATAAATTCTGTTTGACGATGGGGGTAATATGTTGATTGACAACAGAATCACAAACAAGAAATACCTTTTCAGTTTCTGTGTATTTGTTCAGTAAAAAACTGATACGGTCAATAAGTCCTGTACCGACGATAAGTGGATAACTGTTATCTTTTAGTGTAACTTCAAGTGTCATCATCATCATATTTTCATCATGTATGTTTTTTGTTGTGTGATTTTCGGCGTAATGCGTCTCTATAGAAAATGCCTTTGATACGAGAAATTATCTCGTCGAAGGACTTACCAGTCGTGTTTATCATATAATCGGCTTTTGCGTAATATGGATTTCGTTCTGCTAACATCGTTCGTATTGTATGCATTGCATCGGGTGTTTGCAGTAAGGGTCGGTGTGTATGGTGACTGACACGTTTGAAGATTTCTTCTGGTGTAGCTGTCAGACAGAAAACCGTTCCGTTTTCTTTTAGTCTGGATACATTCGTTTCCCTTAGGACAACTCCCCCACCAGTAGAAATAACATGATTGTCATAATTTGATACTTTGTTAACCGCTTCAATTTCAAGTTGACGAAAAGTTTCTTCGCCATCTTCATCAAAAATATCGGTGATAGGTCGCCGACTTTCCCTTTCAATAACGGAGTCAATATCAACATAACGCATCCCAAGCTGGGCAGAAAGTCGTTTACCTACAGAGGACTTACCTGTACCCATAAAACCTATGAGAACTATATTTGCTTGCTTTTGAAACGAACGTTTCACCTTTCCATTAACCTTTCACAGTTATTAGATTCTTTCACAGTTATTAGATTCATAGACAGGACTTACGCATTTTGCTCGTTATCAGACGTTCGAGCGTTTAATGTGAATGCCAAACGCGCATTCACCAAGGGAAACCATTTATTGCCCGTTCTTTGCCATATAAGTTCAATTTGTTGTGAAATCCAATCTTTTGCGTAAGTTCTGATAGAATGAGATCACATGATTTTGTAGATGTATTGTATTATACCATTTTCTAAGAACAATGTAAAGGTTTTGTAGATGTTTTTTGAGAAATATCAGTTGATTTTATGTGGACAGTATGTTAGTATACTGTAATGTGAGTATGATAAATAGGACTTAATTTCTTGAAAGCTGCTATATTTTCAATTGAGGAAAATTATGGGTTTTTGGAATTATCTAACTGAAACATACAATGTATGGTTTACTGCACCACTTGCCGTTGTGTTTCTGTTTGCAATTTTTCGGCTTATCCTGGGAGGTTTGGACTTTGGGGATGCTGATGTGGACGTAGATGCGGATGTAGATGTGGACGTGGACGTGGACGTAGATGTTGACATTGAAGCAGATACGGCTATAGGTTCTGATGCTGGATCAGAGATAAGTGGTAATTTTTTTACCGACGTTTTGGGATTTCTGAACATAGGAAGGGTGCCCTTTATGGTGGTGGTGATGACACTCTTTACTACGTGGAGTTTCACCGGTTTAATTGTCAATGAAATCTTTAATGTCAATTCTACATCAAGCCTATTCTTTGGGATATCTTGTTCGGCTGCTCTTGTTTGCAGTATTTTAGGAACTCGTTATTTATCACTTACACTCTCAAAGTTATTTCCAGAAAGTGAACCTCCCACAAAGGATCTTCACCTTCTCGGATTACAGGGGAGAGTGGTTAGCGGTCAAATCACTACGAGTTTCGGCACAGCAAGGGTTCAAGTTCCGGATGGTCATACGTTAACGGTAAAATGTCGTGTCAAACATGGTGAACCCAATCCAGTAAAGGGTGATATTGTAATTCTAATTGGTTATGAGCCTGAGAAACGAATATTTGATGTGAAATCTATAGAAGAGGTACTGTCGTAAATTCGTAAATTTCAAAATAGAACGAATAATTTAGTAAAGGAAATATAAAAGATGGAGTTGTTTGTGCTCATTGTTGGTGGTCTTATTGCGTTGTTCGTTATCTTCGTACTAATCTACAAATCTTTTTACAAGAAAGCCCCGGCGGACGCAGCGTTAGTAATCTCAGGGGGAAACAAGAAACGGGTTGTATTTGGCGGAACACTTGTTAATCCAATCACAAATGTGACGCAGTTTATCTCTTTAAATACATTACAACTCCCAGTTGAACGGGAGGGGCAAGCCGCTCTGATTACCAAGGATAGTTTGCGTGTTGATATACAAGCGGAGTTCTATGTAAAAATTGAACCCAATGAACAGGATGTGCTTAAGGCGGTTGCAAGCCTCGGTGAAAAGACCTTAACACCAGAAGCAGTGAATGCATTGCTGGAAGGCAAACTTGTAGGTGTTCTACGAAGTGTTGCTGCAACGATGGATTTGCAGGAACTTCACGAAAAACGCCAAGAATTTTCTGACCAGGTTCAGGAAGCATGTCTTGAGGATTTGGAGCAGAACGGTTTTAAACTGGAAACTGTTGCGGTGACGAACCTTGACCAGACACCACTTGAAGCACTTGATGAAAACAACCGTTTTGATGTCGTTGCAATCCAGACGATTAAGAAGGAGGTGGAAGAAAAACAGACAGATACGGCGAAGATTGAGCATGAAAACAAGGTCAAACGTGAAGAAGATCGGCTCCTTGCAGAACTTGAAATTAAGCAGAAGGAAGAGGAAACAGAAACAAAAGCGTTAGAAGTTGAACAGCGACTTGAATTTGCACAGGAAGAACAGCGCAAGGAAATTGCAACTAACAAGGCTGAACAGGAACGCGCAGTTGATGCACACAAGTTCGAGCAGTTGCAGGCAGTTGAAGAAGCACGTATTAAACAGGAACAGGCTGTGAAATCTGCTGAAATTGCACAGACACAGAAAATAGAGATGGAACGCATTGAACAGGAAAAATTAGTTCAAGAAAGCGAAATTGCCCAGAAACAAGCTATTGAGATTGCAAAAGTTCAGCAACAACAGATGGTTGAAGAAGCCGAAATTCAGCGAAACCTTAGTATTGAGAAAGCCAAAATTGAACAAGAGGCTACTGTCAAAGAAACCGATATTGAACGTAGAATTGTTCTGTTAGACAAAGAACGTGAAGAAAAAGAGGCAGAGGCGCAAAACGCTATTCTGGTTTCAATCAAAGAAAAAGAACGTGAAGCCGCTCTCATAGAACTTTTGGAAATTTCAGCTGAAAAAGCACGTGCTGAAGCCGCCGTTGAAACAGCCGAAGCCATCGAAAAAGCAGAACGGGAAAGCAAAATAGAACTGATTCGCGCTGAACAGGAAGCGGACGAAGAAAGAATTGCGAAAGAAAAAATCGCTGACGCAGAGGTATATACTATTGTCGAAACAGCGAAAGCAGAACTTGAAGCAGCGAAGGTCAAGGCTGAGGCTACAATAATCCTTTCTGAAGCACTGCTCGTTGAAGCTGAAGCAGAGGCAGACGGTGAGGAAGCATTAATCACCGCTAAGAATCAGACTGAACCGCAAGTACTTGTCAGCGATGCAGTACTTGCACTTGTAGAAGCATTGCCTGAAGTTACAAAGGAGTTAATGAAACCCGCTGAACGCATTGAAAGTATCCGCGTACTTGACTTAGGTGGTAATGGCGGTTCCGCTGGAATGAACCGTATTCTTGGCTCTATCATCAATGCTGGTGCAGCAATGCCACTTCTGAAGGAACTTGCTAACTTTAGCGATATTGATACAGTAAAGATTGGACAAACAATTCAGGATTTTGTGAAAGGATTGCAGCGTAACCCCGCTGCTACATCTGAATCCATTTCTGTTTCGGAAGCGGAACCTGTTTCTGAAGAGAAGTCTGCTGTTGAATCCATTCCTGTTTCAGAAGCAGAACCTATTTCCGAATAATTGTTAAAGTTTGATATTTCAGGGGTATGACTCGTTCCCACAATGAATCTACAGTCTGCCCTCCTTAGTAAGACCTCTAAACCCAATACAATCGTTATTGTAAGTATACTCATACTAAGTTTCATCCTACGTATCACCGGCATAAGTGTCGGTTTACCTGATACGCCGGACCCACGTGAAACGATTATCTCCCATGACATAATTAATCTTATCAATTTCAGTGCATTACCGGAGGCCTTTAATTGGCCCGGTACTGCATGGTTTCATCTGATTGCACTGATAGGTAAACTGTTGCAGTTCATTGGTATAGATCTGACTGAATCATGCATCATTTTACTCGGACGGTTCATAAGTGTTTGCCTTTCCACATTGACTGTCTGGTTGACCTATAGCCTGGGTGCAAAGTGTTACAATAGATGTGTTGGACAGATTGCCGCTGGGTTCTTAGCTGTAGCAATGTTACATGCGACTAACGAATCAAGGTTTGCACTTGTTGATATTCCAGCGACGTTGTGCGTTACCCTTTTTCTCTGGTTCATAGCACGTGATACGGAGTTAAGATATAGAACTTGTATTTACTTAGGTATTGTCATGGGAATTGGTCTTGCGGTTAAGTATCCTACACTCTTTGTCTGTTTATCTCTACTGATTTTCATAAGCACCGCGGATGTATACCGTAAGTTCGCAACGATAATACTCTTTACAGTAATAACCTTCACCATCGTTTGTCCTTATTGGCTGATCGATATTTTCTCGAGTGGTTGGAATAAGTTCTTCAGTGATTTTAGTTATGAAACCATGCACTACCATAGAGGTCACTTTGGACTGTTCGCTACGGGGGACACAGGATGGGTGAATCGCTATCTTCATTTGTTGCATATTCTGAAATGGGGATTAGGTTTGCCTCTCGCTCTGTTAGTTGGTCTTGGATTACTATTCTCGATTGCAGGTCTATCGTTATCTGTGAAAATAGGTGGATTAAGAAGTCTATTTAACGACCAAAAGTCAAGGATGGTACTGATACTGATTTCTTTTGCTATTCCGTTTTTGATATTTGTCGGTTCTTTCAAAGTCACCTTTGCGCGTCACTTACTCATACTATATCCATCCCTAACGATATTTGCAGCAGTTTTTCTATTTAGCATCGGTAAACGGTATGGCACAGTAATCGGCAGTCTTGTATGGATGTATTCATTTATATATACAGTTGCCTTTGCATCCGTTATGTTAATGCAGCCGACAACCGAGCAGGTTTCTGAATGGGTTTCAGATAATATAGAAGTAGATCATTCAATTGCACATGCACCGGAGATACTATTTGTCTGGCTACTACCGGAATTAGATAGAGATATGACAGATTTTAATGAAGACCCAGAGTGGTTAATCATCATTGAAGCGAATAGAGAGGTATTTCAGAGGTATAAACTTCAACCTGAAAAGTACCAATCCCAGGATTGGTATCCCCTTGAGAATGTTGAGATAGAGGCCAATTTGGCGTTTTATGAAGCGATTGATGGGAATGAGAGCAGTTATCACTTATATAAGACTTTCAACCAGAGTCCGCATTTTCTGGGTTTCAGAATTTCTGATGATGATGCACCGTTTCCGATGCGTGCGTTACTTCATCCAACAATATATCTATATCGGCGTAGTGATTATAGTGAACTTCAAAATTAATGAATCACACCGGGCAAGGTGACCTTGCACCTACGCTGGCGGATCTTCGTCATCGGTGTATGGGATAAAATGTCTCATTAATTATTAAGTTTACTATAAAGATAATGTCAGTGTGAAGGTTTCCTTAAAAATGTGGTGGAGAAAAACATTTTTTTTGGATGGGGACAATTGCAGACAATATCTGAAGTAAGACATCCGCAGGAATGTTGTCTGCGTCTATAATCCTTATCAACTCTTGTGGGTAATGATCAATTAACGGTTCAGTCTTGTTTTTATACTCATCCCAACGGTAGCGAGCAACGTATTCGTTTGCATCATCGCGGCGTTTTTCCTTGACTGCGCGCCCGCGGATACGTTTGAACATAATCTCCCTGTCATCACAAACCATAAAAAGAACTTTTAGAACATGTATATAGGGAGATAAGAGTTCGGCTTGAGAAATACTTCTCGGAATCCCATCAAGAATAAGCAGATCAGAGTCAGGTTTGTAATAGTTCATCTCAATCTTGTTTCTGATGTAGTGTTGCCATGTTTTAAGTGTTATATCGTCTGGAACAAAATCACCTTGTGTAGCGTATTGATGGAAAAGTTGACCTAATTCCGATTCTTCATCTAACTCACGGAACATATCTCCACTCGAAATGTGAAATATGCCAGGAATATGGGATAATAATTTACCTTGTGTCCCTTTACCAGCACCTGGTGGTCCCACGAGTACAATAGATCTAAGACGGTGTTCTTCGTTAGGTAATACGGGTTTTTCTTTGCAAAGCGACTTATTATCCAATGTCATACGTGCTAAATCCTTAGTAGTGTTATTCTTGCTGGTTTCATTAATTCAGGAGTATTGAATCCAATTGTGTAGGATATGGTATTGTCCAAATGTTTCGGCAAGTTATACCCGAATAAGATGTTGAAGTATATAAAAATCCAATCCTTCGTAATCTCTTGCTTCAATGAATTCCTTCTCCGTTTTTTTGTCTAGGGTTCTTACTTTTTCAAGCAAATTCAGAAATGTTTTTCGGCTGTTCAAGAGGTGTTTTGTAGATATTTCACGTGGTTGTGTACGCATAACTTTAACGTCTAACCCTACGAATTCTCCATTCAAACCGTATCCGTTTTCTTCTAATACTCGTACTTGGTTAAAGGCACGGCGGATGTTTACCGAACCGAACGCTTTGTCTTGATCGAATTTGGGTCCGTTCTGATCGTTCAGATGCACACTCCAAAGTTTTTTGTGATATAATGCATACCCCATTTCATCGGATGGTTCCAATCCTGCCAAGATCACGTGAGCACTTTCAATTAACCCCCCTACGCGTTTTGGGTCATCACTTGTGTATGCTAACCCGATTGCATGTCCAATCGATGGGATATAAGCAATATCCATCGGTTCGTTGGGTTTAGGTTCAATAAGAATACGAATCTCAGGATCATAATCAAGTAAAACGTTGATTCCATCTAAGATATGACCGACAGCATCTGATGAATTTTTTGACTCCCGAATATAAGTTCCTTCACGTGCAAGCCATAACACAAGATTTTTGCAGTCAATTACGTTAGCGATGTCTACACAACGTTTTGAACGATCAAGTGCATACTGTCGTTCTTTCTCGGAGTTTGATGTAAACGCACCGTCAATTGTATGTTGTGATTCCCATAACCGAGGTGCTATTATTTCAGCGACTAAGCCGTGGTTGTCAATCTGTCTTTTAACGGTTTTTGCACGTTCCATGATCTGTGAATGCGTTAATTCGTCAATATTAGGAACAACGTCATCATCATGAAACTGTACGCCTTCAAAACCGAGGTTTCTGTAAAGTTCGACTTTTTCATCAAAATGATATGATGCTCGAACAGGCGGTCCAAATGGGTCTGCTCCTTCATGTATATTCCAAGGACCAAAGGAAAAACGATATTTTGTTAAAGAATCAGACATCAAACTACTCCTAAGTATAGGTTGATATATTGACAGATATCTAAACAAACTAACATTCTACCATAAACTTAACGTTGAAAACAAGTTTAAGTTACCTGCTATTAATCTGCTATTAATCTGAATCTGCTTGACTTTAATGATAAGTATAGAGTATTATTTTAATGGTGTCAAGTCAAATTCTATTCAAACATAAGATTGTTAAACATAAGATTGTTGAAGGTAATGTGATGTTGTCTGTAATTAGAAACTACATTTTAGTTCCGATCCTGTCCTTTTACGCAGATATAATCCATATTGCATCTATAAAACAGTTACATCTGAAAAGGCATCAAAGCAAGTACTTAATCCCTATTCTATTGTTTAATATTCTACTTTTTTTGCAGTATTCAGTGGCAGTTGAAGACGAAGCATCAATACCTCACAATAATGACACATCCGAAATCAAAACCCACACAAACACACCACTTTTTACATCAAGTACTTTCAGTTATGCAGATGTATATACATTGGTGCTAAACTTAGATATAGCGGGTAACATTAAGATTGTCGCAATTGATAGTCAGGAAGAAAAAAAGGACACAATTAGTGTTGCACTTGAGAAGCATGTCATAGATCAAACCTCATCTGTGGCTGCTTCCTATCTTCAGAATATTACGATATCGGGCATCAAAGAAGACGGGGTACTTGAATTAAACGCACAGTTACCAACAGATTCTTCAACGTCATCACTCAAAAACGTCTCTGAGTCTAAAGTAGAGAGCAATATAGACAGGTGCCTCCAATTAAACTATGCCATAAAAACACCTCCTGATATTTCTATACAATTAAATGTAAATAATGGCAACGTGTTCGTTCATCATGTTCGTGGAAAAATAGAGATAAATTCTGAGATGGGAGACATACATTTAGATGAGACATCTGGGATCTACCAGATAGAAACACAGAGAGGATCTATTCATGGAAAAATCCTATTTACGTCTGGAGAAAACAGAATAAGGACGAATGACGGTTCAATCAATCTAACTATAATGGATGAACTTGCAGCCCAGGTTGACCTAATAGCAGAAGAAGGTGTGATACAACTTCATTTACCAGAAAACTATTCTGCGGATATAGAATTAGACAGTGAAAAACAACACTATATCGTAAATGTTCCAGTTGAAATTGCTGACAACAAAGGAACTATGAACGAAGGTGGACCGTTGTTAAGATTAACGGCTACAGATACAATATCAATATTGCGGAATCCTTGGTCTAAGAATGGTAATGAAGTTACAGAAAAGACGTTGCCGCAGGAAGTGACAAAGAACAGTTCTGAAATTATCATACCGTCCACAGAAATCCTACCATCAATAGATGGCAACCTTACAGAAAAAGCGTGGTTTAATGCCGAAAAACTCTCATCTTTCAGGAACCCGCAAGGAAGTGATGTAGCTGAAAACTTAACTGATATCCATCTCATGTGGGATTCCGAGTATCTATATATTGGCGGAAGGATTTACCTTAAAACCTATACGATCCCAAGGGTGTCACAGACACAACAGGATTCTCCTATTTGGGTAGATGATTGTATTGAAATCCTAATTGATATGAATCCAGAAACAGAAGCCTATGCACACTTGGTTCTGAACCCAATCGGTGGTTTATTCGACCAGAGAGTTAGAGAAGAAGGATATCCAAACTTTAAATTCGCTCCAGACGATGTTAAACGCCTGCAGATAGATGACTCTACAGACAAGTTCAAGAGTGACACTGCCTGGGATTCTAATGCTAGAATAGCTACGAAGATTTACGCGACATATTGGAGTTTTGAAATTGCATACCCTTTGAATGATGGTGAGAGTAACACAAAGAACCAGTGTCTCTTAAATGTGCATCGCAAGGCGATCGGTTACTCCGGTAGGTCAATGGATTTCGATAAGACATTAATTCGAGAATTCAGTTATTGGATTCCTATGTATGATGATGAATTTCCTTGGTGGCCACATTGGAGACAAGGGATGGGATTATTGAAATTAGTCAAGGAACAGAAAACGGTTTCTGGAAGTTTGGATGTTACGGTACTCTATGAAGTAAAAGATATAGAAATAATTGACAATTTAAAAATCCCAACCAGTGAAATGAAGAAGTTCTCACCCTTTTCGCCAGGGGATAGTATAACAAACGAACACATCTCTTGGATGCTTACCGAATTGGAATATTATGACGAATTTAAGGATGCACAGATTGAGATATTAGTATCAAATTCTGAAAGTCTAGGGTCTTCACCTATAACAGAATCATCAAACAAACATGTGCCAGACATCACACAGGAAAAGACAGACGAAGACATTACAGATGAAAGACAAGTCACCACTCTCTCGGACAATTTCCCTTTGCAGGTAACTTTACAAATAAAGGTTACTGAGAATCCATTAGACTATGCTGAACGGATACTCATCAGAGAAAACAAGAGTTTTCCTTCGCTATTTATTCGAGAATGGTTTGACTTGACAGTTGGATATATCGCTGAAGCAGAAATTCAACTGAAACAGCAAATGATTGCTGCCTTTTATGTCAATCGGGAATACTTGTTTGCTCAGGTTGGTTATGAATTTGAGGATGATATATTACAGATAAATGTCAACGAAGGGTATTTAGATGAGATTCGTTTTACTGGCAATCGTCGCATTCCCGAGACTGAACTTAACCTGGCAATTGGAATAGACAAGGAGAATGTGTTTTATGAAACACTTGCAGAAACAAGCATAAAAGAGATGTCGGACAAACTCAGTAAAGATAATGAGCATTTCAAGTCAATACTCAATTGGAACGTACAACGTGAAGGTGGAAGAAACATCCTTCTGATTGAAATAGAAGAGCACTCGAGTTTCAAACCAGGTTGGTATCCTATTGTTGGTTTCAATAGAATTCATGGATTTGTCCTTGGTGCTGGGGGGAATCTATCAACTGATTTTGCTGGAGATGAAAAGGTATTCGGGACGTTGAGTGGTGGTTTTGCAAGTAGAATACTCAACTATTCTTTCGGTATTGAGAAGAGTTTCTTCAATAGGAACCCGTTAGCAATAGGACTCGGTTTCTTTAAGTTGTCCGATATTAGTAATAACGCTTTTCGTGATTTTCCTGTAGAACCTAATCTTACTGCTGCATCTTATGGTATAGATTCAGCAGATTATTATCAGCGTGATGGTCAACAGTATTGGATGGCACAGTCAATCGGAGATTTCTCCATATTTAGATTGGAAATAAGCATGGAGAATCATAACAATTTGTCCAAATCGACCGATTGGAGTTATTTTGAACGCAAGCGGATAAAACGTGGGAATGCCAGAATTGACAGAGGAAGTATGAACGCTATAGCAATAGTTTACACATTTGATACGCGGGATGAAAAATCAAGCGTGAGGCATCCACAATTCTTGGGAAGTAATCTGATCCCTTGGCCTAATGAAAAAACAAAACGTGGATGGCGTGGAAATCTCGGAATAGACATTGCGGGAAGATTTATTGGAGGTGACTTTAAGTACAACTTGTATAGATTTGACTTGGTGAGATACATGCCTATTTACAGACAACATCATTTCAATATCCGACTTTCAGGACACGTTGCTGATGCGCCTTTACCGAGTCAACGTCTATTATATCTTGGGGGTGCAGCAACGTTACGGGGTTATGGTTTTAATTCTTTTGCTGGTGATAAACGTATACTTGTCAATGTTGAATACCGGTTCCAGATCGAAACAAAAGTCAACACTAATCCAGACGTATTACTTGGTACTGCGCTATACACATTTATGGATACTGGACAAGTATGGTGGTATGATGAAAATCCTATATCTGAATTTGCATTTAACGAATTGAAGACATCAGTGGGTGTTGGTATCTCATTTTTTCTTAGTCCACCTGATGGTCTTCAACCATTAACTACTGCATTCGAATTTGCTGTACCCATAAACATTGATGAATCCCTTAGAACAACGCAATTGATTTGGCGATTGGAGCGCATGTTCTAATCATCAGTTTTTTGCTGGCAAGACTCCGATACTTTAGATCAGAGATGTAAATTAGACTATTGGCATAATGGTAAAATAGCAGTTTTTGCTTGACAGATTAGTATACATATTGTGTAATATAGTGGAATGGACAATTACTGGGACACTTCTGTAGCGCAAACTAAAAGTTTGTGCTACAACTTCTGTTGTGAGTAATGTTAATGAACATTCTATTTCTATAAAACAACTGCCGTAGATAAGCATAGACATAATAGTTAGGAGATTACTCATGAAAACAACCCTTATTCTCTCACTACTATTGTGTATCATTATCCATACAGCACACGCCGAACCTCCGCAGAACCGTGTTGAAACAGACATAGCAGTGATAAAAAATGAAATCAAGAACTTAAAGGATGGTATGAATACCGGTTTTGAGAATGTTCAGAAGCAATTTGAGAATGTTCAGAAGCAATTTGAGAATGTTCAGAAGAATTTTGATTGGCTAAACAATCTCATAATCGCTTGTATCGGTATTCCGATGGTAATCCTTACCATCGGTGCATCGGTGTGGGGAATATTAGCATATAGGAGAAGTAGAAAAGAGGACACACTCCAAGAGCAACTAGAAACACTCACAAAGGAAATAGAAACACTAAAGCAACAACGAATTGTTAGTTGATATTCTTTCGCCTCTACCCCAAATGAAATATACACCTTTATATAATTTACAACGTGAGTTTGGTGCAATTTTTGCTGAGAAGCATATTGGATGGCAGCTGCCTGTTCAATACACTGATACTGTTGAAGAACACAATGCTGTCAGAAATGATCTTGGAATAGCGGATCTATCGTATCTCGGTATACTAAAGCTGACAGGTGATGATAGAGCAAAATTCTTACACCGACTCATATCAAATGATGTTGAAGGTCTTTCTGTTGGTGAAGGCAATTATGCCACACTATTGACAAATCGTGGTAAGATCATTGCAGATTTAAGGGTTTATAATCTGAAGGATGAAATCCTTGTCTCTACAGCACCTGAAAACTGTGAAGTGGCATACGCTGAATTGGACAAATATATTATTGCAGATGATGTGGAACTCTCGATAGAAACTGACAAGATTGGTGCAATTGCGGTCTATGGACCAAAGTCTGCTGAACTTGTTTCACTTTTTTTTGATGCTGAGGACTTAACTTCATTACCAGAACACCATTCAATAGTGGGTGAAGTCAATAGTGAAAAGATTGTTTGCATGAAATCATACATTGTAGGAGAATGTGGTTTTCATCTGTATGTTAACACTGATGCTGTAGTGGGTCTTTGGGAGAAATTGATGGCAAGCAGGTCTCATGTTGTTCCAATTGGCTGGGATGCGCTGGAATCTCTCAGAATCGAAGCAGGAACACCAAGATATGGCACAGAATTAACAGATTCCGTTATTCCACTGGAAGCAGAATTAGAGGAAGCAATTGACTTTGAGAAAGGATGTTATATTGGACAAGAAATTGTGGCGAGGATGAAGTATCGGGGACACCCGAACCGACTATTGCGAGGAATCGTAGTTGAATCAGAACATCCACTTCAACAGAATTCACGCATTTTCAATGGTGAGAAAGATGTAGGGTGGGTTACCAGTTCAACGTTCTCATCAACACTAGGAAAATCGATAGCATTATGTTATGTCCGAATGGCAGTCACTGATGAAGGTTCTCAGGTTCAAATTGAATCATCAGATGGACTCCTAAATGGAACAGTTGTAGAACTACCCTTTATTTAACTGAGCGGAGGAAAGATAAATAACGATGAAGTACAAAATGTTATGTCTTCAGATAGTTCCTTTACTGATTATAATCTCACTCATAAGTGGGTGTGGTTTGAGTAAGCTTTCCAAAATTCAACAGGAGAGCGATTTGGTTGTCGTTGAAACGACACTTGAGAAAAACCTTAAGACACTCGGCCGTCTTTCAAAGTTAGGCAATAAGTCTCTAATTGTCAAGACTGCACGTGGTTATTCATCCTATAGTGGATTCCTTGAAGATAGAATGGAGGAAGCAAGCATTGACGGTGATGTTGAGACTGAAGCGAAAATGCGGATGGAAGCAATTGAACACTACAAAATCTCTGAAAAGTATGCTCTAAAGGCGTTGTCAAAATCTGATAAGAACTTTAAAAACGTTAGAACAGTTGCTACCGAGGTATTTGAACGTTCTCTACAGAGATTGAAGAAGAAGGATGCTGAACCCTTATTCTGGGCTGCCTATGCTATTGCACGAGGCATCAGTCTTCAGAAAGATGACCCTATGCAAGTGATTGACTTGGCAAGAGTAGAAATGATGATGAAACGCGTGCTGGAATTAGACGAATATATTTACTACGGTAGCGCACATCTGTTTTACGCGGTCTATTTTGGTGATAGATCTCCAGCAATTGGGGGTGATCCTGAAAAAGCGAAGGAACATATTGATCGAGTTGATGAAATCAATGAGGGTAAGTTCTTAATGAGCAAGTTATACTTAGCAAGATACTATGCTTATCCGAAACAGGATTTTGATTTATTCAAAAATTCATTGCAGGCGATCTTAGATGCACCGCAAGACATCTTTCCGGGTGAGCAAGCAGCAACTTCACTTGCGAAATCGCGAGCAAAACGTCTACTCGGACAAACTGACATGTTGTTTGATTTAGAATTCGAAGCAGAGGAGAATGATTAATGAGAAATAGAACCGAATGTTGCAAATTACACTATACCGCATTAGTATGTGTCGTATTCGTTGTCGTTGGAATGTTTTCTTTACCCGTTTCTGTACATGCTGTTGACCCAATTAAGTTTGCTACACTTGCACCGAAAGGTTCTACCTGGATGAATAGTTTTGAAGCTATGGCAAAAGACATTCGCGCAAAGACCAATGGTGATATAAGGTTTAGATTCTATGCAAACGGGATACAAGGAGATGAGATAGATGTCATCCGTAAAATGCGTGCTGGATTGCTACATGCAGGTGCAATGACAGCAACAGGTCTTGGTGAAATAAACGAGGAGGTGCTGATTTTTCAACTCCCCCGTATGTTCAAGACATATCAGGAACTCGACTATGTTCGTAACTATCTAAGAGAAGACTTAGATAAAGTGTTTTTAGAGAAAGGTTATGTATTGCTTGGCATGGGTGATATAGGTTACTACTATATTTTCAGCAACCACCCAATTAGAAACATAGCAGACCTGCAATCACCGAATGTAAAGATGTGGGTACGAACAAGTGATAAGATAGGAATCGAATTCTATCAAAGAGCGAAAATTGCCACCGTGCCAAGGGAGGTAACCCAGGTACTGAGTTCCCTCTATTCAGGACAACTCAATGCGTTAACTGCATCACCCTATGTAACTGTTGCGCTTCAATGGCACGATAGATTTAGGTATATGACGACGCTTCCTATCAATGTTGGTGTTGGTGCTACGTTAATAACAAAGGAAAAATTCGATGAATTGACCCCTGAACAACAGAAGGTTCTGCGAGATGCGGGCGAGGAATTTCAAAACAAGATGATTATTGATATTCGTCAGGACAACGAGAAGGCTATTCAAGCATTGGTAAAGAAGTCTGGTATTCAACAAGTAGAGTTTGAAGATGATGCATTAGAGGCGTGGGATGCCATTGCTGTAGACACGCAGAACGCTCTGGTGGGAGAGATATACTCACAGGAATTTCTTGACAAGATAAACGCACTCTTACGTGAGTATCGTGAGAAACAGTAAACTTACTTCAGGTGCAGGTTGTCTTATGCTTTCTGTTCAACCATGCTTGAGAGGATTCCGAGTATTTTGTCACATTGTGCTATTGGATAGATTGTAATATCAAGTTGTAAACGTTTCTCCTGCAATTTAAGAAACTTCCATTCTGTTCCTGTAGTGGCAGCACCATATATGAGGGAGATGTCATTTCCTTTTTCGGCATTAAAACGTTGTGCAGCGAGCATCCCGGCGACACACTGACCGAGACCAGGGGCAGGATCATCCTTCTTGACTTCAACAAGGTTAATAACGGGTGCTTGTAGAATAGATTGTATCGGCGATAAACTCACCAAGAAATCGCACACACCTGTGAGTCCGCTCTCTGGATCTACATTGAAGTCAATACCTGAGAAGAAACTGATACCTCGGTCAAATTGCTCACGGAGTTCAAATAGGACATTGGCGACAATGAGTTCCGAACGCGCTTTCTCTGTATTGATAGCTGCAGCTACAGGTACTTTTTTTTCTAAGTCTGCAGTTAGTTCCGCGCTGGGTGTTACTGGTTCTATATTAGAAAAGATCCCAGAAGATTCAACGATTTCGAGTTGAAACGTCGTTCGTACTGTGTCTAAGGTGAAATTACTATAAGCCATTTTTTACCTCTCTTAGAGAATTGACACGTGGCGAAATAAAAAGATGACACGTTTGTGGACAAGTACTACGGTTGAATTTCTACTTTTTCAAATATTAGATCTAAGTACGATTTATCATCGTTGAGACACTTACTCGTAGAGCCATCCTCTTTCTTTTTATGCCAGTCTAATCGAAGAATGTTATACGTTAACATATTTTCAGTAATCCAGTTAAAATCCTCTTGTTTTCCTAACTCGGAACTATCACGTAGTAGAAGAAATGAATCAAGTTGAAATTTCTTGTCCTGTTCTGTCTCTAACTGCTTTTCAAGCGAGAGAAGTGTCTGGTCTTCGGATTTCTGTGCAAGTTTAACTTTCGGATGGTCTTTATAATTGGCCTTTGATCCACCTATGATCCCCCGCTCACCTTTGGGATCGATAAAGATAATGTGAGTCATATCACTTTCATTGTCAATAGTCCACAGAATAAAATCCGGAAAATAACTACCAGCATCACTTTCCAAAAATATCCCAATCTTCTGAACGTTTCGCATTAGGTAAAACTCGTATCTTTCATTTCTTAGATAGTTCAACTTAATGTACTCTGTTAAGTCTTCAACAAATTTCTTTTCACCTGCATTCAATCTATCTGGTGAGACTTTCACATCATTATAGTCAGATTCCACATCGTCTTGATGCAGTATCAGCGGTTTGTAAATGTGCCGATGTCCTGGTTGTAAGACACGAGTCAATTCTCTCTGAATTGGTGCTTCAGGGTTTATTTTTAGTGCCTTTGTTTTATCGCGTTCATTTTCAGATTCCTTAATCTTTGCAAGAAACGCTTCATATTCACTACTATCCTTAAATTCTTTTGTTACTGTATACTCATAGATAAAATCATTTCTACTTAGCGGTTCATAAAGATAATTTCTACGATTGATGTGAGCGTTGATTCGGTTCCGAAGTTTACGAATGACATCTATTACGATTTGCCGATTAAGTCCATCAGTCCACGCAATTGGATCTAAACCTGGTTCCTGGTAAAGAATTTCATCCACAAGTGAAAGAAGATCTGAGATAGTAGTTTTACAGTTTGTTTCGTTATACAGTTGCAGCTGATTTGTTTCTTCCTCGCGATGTATCAAAGTAGCAAGTTTCGCCCTATTCAGATAACAAGAATACTTTTCAATATTCTGCACCAAGTCATAATAGACATTTGGAGCATCTCGTTCTTTATCTGTTCGGTAATCGCATTTCAGTGGACGCCACTTATTGATAGTACCAGATTTTTCATCTTCACCGTCTTGATATATATAGTGGATTTTATTCTCGTTGAGAAAAACCCGCTTGATACCGTTGCCTGCGGTGACACGTTGTTTAAATATTGGTAGTTTCTTACTGTATTGTTCGAACCTAACCAAGGTGTTACCATCAACTTCAAAAAACATCGGGTTTACCTCAATTGGAAAAGTGTGCAGTAGTGGGATACCGCCAGCATGTACTTCCTTAAGGAAGTGTTCAAGGTAAGTTCGCCGTAGACTGAAAACAGTTAACGTCTCTAAACGACGAATATCGTCATTCTTATGGTTCATTCGTAGATTATAGTAATTTGTATTGTGCTCAATATGCCGTCGTTTACCATTACCACCGGTTCCATGCAACCTAACACCCCGTCCAAATATCTGTATAATGAGGTTTCCCTTAGAACTACCCAAGTTAATTAGATCAATCACGGATAGTCGGTAGGAATTCCACCCTTCTGCGAATTTTCGGCTTCCTATCAGGACATTTATCGGACTTGAATCGTTATCAAGATTCTCAAACTGTAGGTCTGGATCGACAATTGACTCCGTAAATGTATCAATTTGATTGTTATTTATGCTATTGAAGAAACCGATTGCATCGCCAACGTTGATCATACCCCATTTTTTGCCGTCTCCATAGGATAGAAGTAGTTCACTATTGTTTTCCGGATTGCGCGCAACGACAAGTCTACCAATGATATCACCACCAAAGATTGACCTATAATTCTCCCGTCCTTCAGGACGCAGTGCAGCGAAATAATCAAGAACCTTTTGGATGTCAGAAACTTCATCACCATCCCCTTCCTTTGATGGATTTTCGACTGTATGTCCCATAAAAGCCATTAGAGGACGATGCACGGTTAAATCATCTTCCTGCTCTTTATCCTTTCTGACTCTGTCGAATGTTTGCAACTTCTCTTCCATCACGCGTAGACATTCGTCAAGATTGTCTTTGATTTCACCTTCTGATTCAGCATCCACCTTATCTGCTTCTATTGGTTTAAAAAAGTGGTCTTTACCGTATCCATCACCATAAAATCGCGTGTAATCATAGCGATAGATGATAGCATTGTTGTATTCTTCTTTTAGTTCCTCTGCAATATTGTGGAAAGTAGCTGAATACTCAAACAGGAAAGAATTACCGACATTGAGACGATTTTTCCGAAGTTCCCTAAATTTTCCAGCCTGACCAGTCGTCAACCCGATGTGAGCTTCGTCAACCAATATCAGCCTCCGGACTTCTCTATCATCGGACATCTGGAAGTAATCTTCCTCTTTTTGTAATAGTCCCTGTGTGGTGTCAATTATGAGTTCAATCCGATTATTATAGGTTTCGTTCAGTTGCCGCACATAAGGTTCTAACTCGCGTTCATGCTGTTTAATTAGATTAGCTAAAGGGGTTGTAAGAAAAATCTGAAGAATCGCACCATCTGA
Source organism: Candidatus Poribacteria bacterium (assembly GCA_965208245.1). Taxonomy (GTDB): domain Bacteria; phylum Poribacteria; class WGA-4E; order WGA-4E; family WGA-3G; genus MSPOR6. The sequence continues at coordinate 1,164,329 of OZ242325.1, read as the reverse complement.
TTTACAAAAATGATGCAAATATTGGAGAATATTAAGATGCATGACAAGCGTTTTACCGCTGCCTGTTGCCATCCAATATGCCAACATCTGTTGTTTCTCTTGTCCATCATTTAAGTCAAATCCAGTAGAAACTGTCTGATTTTCAAAAAACTGATCAGTGAAAAGCAACGCCAAAACTTGATAATAGCGGAGTTTGAATGTATTTCTTGTTAGATAGTTATAATCATCAAGGTATTGTTGGATCCGTTCTAAAGACTCAGAAGGTAACTGTAACAACTGTTCTGGATCATACAATTCAATGTCACGCTTTATACCGTCACTACTAATGTCAATACCATTTTCAGTAAATATCTTTGCTTCGTATTCTTGATATAATGCCATAGGTAGTTTCCATTAGGTTTCAATAGTATCCCACACTGATCCCGAATCAAAATCCTCTGTCGTGATGGTATGGATTTTTTTCAAATCTGAACCTTCAAGCAGTTTGATCTGATTTACATCACAGTTTACGTCCAATCGGGTAACACCCTTAATCCATTCATCATTCAAAATCTTCAATAACGCATCAGTATCATCCATACAGTCGGTCACATTGCGGAACACAACCACACGTTTGTCACTTCTGATAACTCGATAGACCTGATTACCAAGATCAAACCGCATCCGGCGTTGAATTGACAGTCCCTTCATATAGCAGTAGGTTTCCAACACGTCGACATAACCATCTGTGTTGTCCTTACCGTAGGTGATTCTATTTGAAAACGGTTCACGCATATCCATCATCAACCGTATCTCCTGTTCCTCTGGACGATAAAGATATTTTACCTGTAATCCTAATTCTCCATCATCATCCTGCTCTATAGTCGTAAGATTGTTTAGGACATCCTCATACTGTTCCAAACGTTGATACTTGACAATGCCGACAGTACCGTCAATTTTCTTTTCATCTGGTTTGCCATTTTTCCAATTTTCAGAGAACATCACACGACGAATCCGTTCCTTTAGAGTGCTTTCAAAATAATCGCCCATCTCAACAAGGATAAATTTTCTGTTTCCGTTGTCGGTTTTGTTGAGGTTGAATACTGCATGTCCGGTTGTGCCGCTGCCTGCAAAAAAGTCAAGTGTTGTTCCTTTACCGTCATCTGTAATTGCCCAAACAAGTTTTTCATATAAGTCAATAGGATGTGAGTATGGGAAGTTTAACCCTAATGCATCCAAGTACATTTTCCCCCTTTCGCCTGAGGGCAAAACTGAGGATAACTCACCTATCAGATAGTTTTTCAAATAAATCTTGAGTCGTGGTTGTTTGGTTTCATCGGGACCGAAAACAATGCGGCCCTCATTCAAAAATTTTTGCATGTTTTCTGGAGTCCTACTCCATCCAGTTGCTGGGACGGGACAAGGTTTACGAGTTTTCGGATGGATCAAGGGTTTATGGAATTTAGGATCTGTCAACAAGGCCGGAGCACCTATGCTGACATCTGAATAAACCTGTTCTTCATCGTCAATTTTTGAATAAGCACGTTCTCCACCACTCAACTCAGGTTTATTCTTAATCCAAGTTCTAAATTCTTTGCGGCACTTTTCTGTGACACCGCTATATTTTTTTATCAACGATGAAGCTTTTCTAAGAATCGCTTCACGGTTAGTTGGTATAGCTTTAAGTTTTACAGTTCCTTTGGAAAAACATATCATATATTCATGCTGTGTGGCTATTGTATTTGTTCCGAAAACGGGATTTCTTTTATCCCAAACAATAGTTCCCTGGTTCTGCATCTGCAAGGTATTGAAGACTTGAAACAGATTCTCATACTCATTCTCGTCAATGTGGCAAAGGATGCAGCTATCCTGTGACATTAACTGCTCTGCAAGAAATAACCGATTCTCCATCATTGTTAGCCAACTTGAATGTTGATAGTTGTTCTTGTATAGGAAACCACTTGTGTTAGTATTGTAAGGTGGATCAATATGTACACACCTAATGGCACCTTGAAATTTCTCCGTTATTAAATCTAACGCTTGGAAGTTTTCGCTATTGAGTAGCAGACCATCGGTTTGTGATTCTAAATCATTAAAAAGTGAGAGGATTCTATCAACGAAAGTATTATCAAAGTACCTTGTATCTAACGGTAATGTCGGATACAATCCATCAAGTAACGGCAAGTGATCTCTAATATCAATATCAAAGGTCTCTCGCCAGTCATCAAGTTGTGCTCTATTCTGCAATATTTTGGCATAAATTTCCGCGCGAAGTTCAGGAACATCTTTTGTAACCTCAGCTATCTTACCCACAGAGATAAGATAATCTGTAGAGATTACTTTTTTCTTCATCAGGAAAAGCTGCTTTTGAAACGTCTCAACAGTTACAAGTAAAGCAATCACTTCGTCTGTGACATTACGGAATGCCGTTGCTATAGCGAACGCTGGATTTTCAGGTTTTAGGTTAAGAAGTATATCCAAATCTTCAAGAATTGTATTTTGGATATATCTGCGTTGCTCAGTCTTTAAGAATTTTTCCAAGTCTTTGTGGATAAAGTAGTCGGAATCCATGCCTACATAGAAGGTATTCAAATTCTTATCAAAAGTCTGAAACCTTTGGACATTTGGACTTAGTTCTAGCTTCTGCTTCCGTTCATCTTTGTTTTTACCAAGTTCTTTAAAGTCAGGATGGTTTGCCAACTTCTCAGCATATTTATTGCAGCCAAGCCGTAACGACTTAATGCCTTGAAATTTTCCTTCGCGGACTTTGTTATAGGTATCCGCTAAATCCTTAAAGATAGGTTTTCCAAGTTCTTCTCCCTTTTTGGGTCGTTCATGCAAATAGATATCAACATCGTCAGTCTTGTCAAAAATCTGTGCATGCATCTCTCGGTATATCTCAACTTTTGGTGTTGAAGCATCTGCCAAATGAAATATAACACGCCATGTCGGTTCTGCATCATCAGATTTAGGCGGTTCAATTCTATCAAATCGGTAGTGTTTAAAATCTTCTTGATTACTGTTCTGTGCAACAGCAGAAGTGGACTTACCCTCTAACCTATATTCAATTCGTTTTTCTTCTACCTCAAAAATTACACTATTGAAACCAGTTGTTGTTTTCACATAGTAACTGTCACGACTCTTCCAATGAAAAAGTATATCTGACCCGTTATAGTCAATCTCATCAGGATAGTTTACCTTATACTGTGCGGTACTTCTGTCGTTATACCCAAAGTCCCCATCACGGTAGTAATTTTCGAAGAAATTGTGGATGTGATTGTAGACGCGGTATGCAAGTTTTGCTTTGAGCTGTTCCGGGTCTGTTTCTAAGGGAGCAATAAGGTGGTTCTGTTTCTTATAGGTTAGAAAATCTATAAGTGGGAGTTGGTGGTCTGAAATATTATTTAGGCATCCTTTCTCCGCTGTGCCTCCATACATTTCAATATATTCCTTAACTTCATTCAGTTGACTATCATAAAGTTGTTCTGTAACTTCTGACAATGCCTTTTCAATAATAGTTGTCAACTTTTCATCAATGAATTGATTTATCTCACAGCGTTTAATTTTTAGAATGCGAAATATTCCGAAATCAAGATCAGAATGTGAAAATTGGAACATTTCTCGGAGTTTTTCGCGAAGATTGTTGAGTGCTTCGGTTGTTCGGTTGATTTCCTGCATATATTTAATCAAATTAATATGTTATTGGTGTGTCTTTATTCCCAATAAATGCCAAACACGCTAATTTTACAAATTACGGATTCCAATCCATTAACTCTCTACACTCTCTTAAGTGAGAACCTTCAGTCATATTTAGTGTAAGGAAATTTCTACGAAATGCACCGTCTTGCTTGAAGAGATCAAAACCCTTATCTATACGTATTATTGCTTGTTGTGTTTCTAAATACCTTGCATGAAAAATACCATCGGGATCGTCTTTCACAGACAACTTTATTTGCCAAGAAAAGTCTTCATCTGAATTTAACGGCTCTATAAGTTCTCGGACGATTTTTCGGTGATTCTCTTGATTTCGCTCCAACTTACCTTTTCTGGCGTGATTTGTTTCCCCATCCCGAATCTGATTAGCACTACGTGTGAATATTTCCACACTTCCAATACCTTGTTCAGTTGTAAAATAACCGTGTTTATGCCAGATCGATAAAATATACTTGATACCCTCTCTAAAACGACTCGTATTTTCTCCCGACCCGATATACGCGTCGTAAAACCGCAACCATTTGGTGAAACGGACTGAACGAATGATGATGTCTTCTATTTCCGATTTTGAGAATTTGTCTATAGGTCCTCCTTGGGTCTCATATCGCTGACGGTTTTTCTCAAAATCACTATTCCGGTAGTCAGACAATGGAATTATACTTGCATCATATTTTTGCTGTGATTTTAATTTTTGCAGACTATCGTCACTGACAATTAACGCATCAGTATCAACTACTGTTTTCATGTGGCATGCAAGTTCTAATAAATCCTTCAATGATACAGAATCTTGGGAAACGTCAAACATGACGATTCGTCTCTTTTTCTTTTTCAAAATCTCTTCAAACTTAGTTACCAATCTCTTTCCATACCTATTTGGATCGGATCTCATGTCTTTGATTATGACAGGTAATATTCTTTTCCCGCGATCAACAATCAGTACACCATTTTTTTCAATCCCGTTCAAGAAGGCTTCCGCCTCTGCTCTATAAGAATCATCAAAATAACTAATATCAAATGCGGAGGGATCCGGGACTGCACTCACCAGCATAAGGAAATGTCCTTCCTTTAAATTAGTTCACGGAGTCGTTCAGGAAAGAATCCATCGGGCCAATCATCAATAAAATCACCATCCTCATCAAGGTGCAATCGTAGTACTTTGGCCCCTTCTCGTTGCTTACTAATGTAAATTACCGAGACATCTTCCGGCTTGACTAGGTTTTCACGTATCAAGCGTTGTAAACGTAGGATTAGATGTTCACTATGTGTTTCAATAATGAATTGATTCAGGCGCGGTTTTTTAATTGCATGAGCCAATAGGTCTCCAAGATCTGCTTGTAAACGCGGATGCACATGAACTTCAGGTTGTTCAATGGATATAATCTGTTTTTCTGAAACCAAACTCTGTACTACAAAGGGTAGAAGTTGACTTATTCCAAAACCAACATCCGGTAATGCTACTTCTACTTGATCTTTGCTTTGTGTATCCATAAGTCTTACTTCAAATAAGTCCCGGTTTTTTTTACCTACTGACTGCACCTTTAATTTGTAACCAATGTCAAGACGCTTAAGCCAATCATTTGTTTCTATAACAAGTTTTGGTTGCCGGAAAAGTAAATCTGGTAATAGATCTCCTCTGTATCCTACATCTTGTGGACTGGTTCCTCTAAAAATATACCATCTTTCTGGTGGTCTTCTAAATGGTCCCATTGGGAAAAAGGCTTCCAAAGATCGTTCTAATATCCTGCTTGCCGTTATAACTAATTGAGAAACATCAAAAGTATTAAAAGCACGATGTTGTTGTAATGAACGTCTTCTTACCGTAATTGGAAGAAAACCTTGGGCTCCTATAACTATATCCATTTCTTCATTGCGTCTCTTAGATATATAAGTACCAATTTCATAATCAGATAAGTAAAAATCTATTTCATCTTTCAAGAACTTGATCTCTTCCTTATATCGTTGATTGTTTTCACTTAAATCCTCATTAGTTTGTTCTATCTCCATTATCCTATTCTTGATCATGCCGATTATCTCATTTTTGTTTTTCTTAGATAGATCGAACTCTTTCTCCCAGAATTCTTTTTGCTCAGTGATCCATAAACACTTAACAGCGGCTAATTTAGATAAAGGAACACCACGGTAGTAATTTAGAAAACTTATTCTTAAAGATAAGTCTTCAGGATCTTCACTCGTGTTTGAAGGTTGGAATTTAGCAAGACATTCACAAGTTTCACCATCATATAATCCAATATGATCTAAGAGGACTTCTAGATTGGATGAAAGACGTTTGAAATTAAACTCTATACCTAGACTTTTAAAATTTGGTAATCTTACTTTTTCTCTACTATCAACTGAAATTTTAACACGTATTGAAAGTGTTCGATCCAGATCATGGTTGAAGAGCATTTCTTGAAAACTTCCTAAGTCAACAATTCCATTATCGGTTCGTGTGAGCAGTAAGTCAGTTGTTTCTCTACTTTCCCGCGTCTGTTTGAGTAGGTAGAGTGCCTGCAAGATTGAACTCTTTCCGGCACTATTTTCGCCAAAAATAAGTGTTATTGGGGCAAGAGGTATATGAGCACGCTTTCCGAATGCTTTAAAATTCTCTAATTCAAGTGCTTGAAGCATATAATTATCCTCCATCAAAATAACTATAATAGCATAGTAAACGTCTAATACTACCCTCTACTAAGATTCATCAATCTACCGACAAACTTTCCCAATTGCTTGTTTCTTTTGTTTGAAGTCTTCTGGTGGTAATAGATCAAGTGTTCAGGTGATTCTAAATGAGGGTTTTCGGTTTAATAATGATTTCGTCTCAATTCTAAAACGCGAGTCCCTGACAGTCTAAGTTCTCAATCCTAAAATGGCATATACCATTACTTAGCCGAAAACCCTCTTCTAAGTTCATCTATATAAACAATATAACACAAACTGGGACATAAATTCAAATGAAAATTTTATAAGTCCGCAATCCTGATACCGGTCCTATAATCGCCCAGGCACTACCAATCACATAATCACCTAATATCAACCCTAAGAATAAGGGTGCGACGCGACGATGTAAACGTAAACCCCCATGACGTAAGATCAAGTATTTCAACAACCAGGCGACGAAGAAAGCAAACCAGAAGTAATCCATCGCAAAACTGATAGCAAGCGCATAACCGGCAGGATGAAAGGGCCACCACAGAAAATGCATCCGCATATACATCATGACAAAAGTCAATAATGCACCGATACCCATAAATCCTATGCCGATAAGGTTCGGTTCTGAAGGATTGTGCAACCATCTCTGCAGTCGTCCAAACGATTCTCTACCGACCCATCCCTTAAATCCGCCCGCTTTGGCTACCGCACCGTTTCGAAATGTGATGTCAAGATTTGCCCAAAATGTAGCAACTATGCCTACAATAATGGCTATCAACATCGCTAACCAAAGATGTCTGTTACCCATACCTGTAGATTCTGCCAATTTGAAGGCTTCAATCTGATTAGGCATCGGATGATTTCTATATCCACGATTAAACCAGTAGAAAAGCGATAGAATGGTAAGACTATTGGTGTCAAAATGCCGTGTTCCTCCAACCATTGCCATGATGTCATGTGGATTTACATAGTATATTTCATGGGGTGTACCAAGTTCCGCACGCACCCGTGTAATGGCGAACGAGAGTAGAAAATAGATACCGAAAAAAATGCCTGCAATCCACAATGTCATTCCCGCTATGTTCGCAAAAATACCCAATGCAATGAGCGAACCGATAATACCTAATAATGCCGATCGATATGACATGGGTTCATCCTTGTCATCAAGTTGCGATTTGAAACCTATTGCTTTTTTAAAGACCTCTTTCAGATGACGACGCGTAACCCATATCGCTAATAGAAATAGCGCAACCCATGCACCATAGGCTTGTTCATTTAAGGCTGGAAAGTAACGTGTGCCAAGTGCTGCTGCTATGACAAACTCAGCTAATCGGACAACAAAGAAAAACCAACAGGAAAATGATAGATCCAATGGCAAGAAAAATGCTAAACCGACTGCAAACGGATAGACAGAGATGCGTGTGCCACGAATAGCACTCCAAGGACCTTCAGTGAAGATATTTTGAAAAACAGCAGTCCTTTTGATATAAGGCACCTCTGGAAACTGTGGAAACAGATAGTGAATACCGTTTATCAATCCAATGGTAACAGCGATGCTGAATCCGATCCACATCATCCGATTTTTCATCAGGCGAGTTCCACTCTCCTCTGATAGTCGGAGCGGAAGTTGAATGATAGGATATGCTAACTTCTCCTGTTCTGTCCACCGCTTACGAACCAACGTATTGATGCATAACATCATAAACATCATAATCAGGAAGAATAGCCCCCAAAAGAACAACGGCTTTAACCAGACACCAAAGTTATGCTCTGTATAGAAACTGGATTCCCCTTCATAGAATCCTTGCAAACTTTGTGGATCAGAGATGGTTAACCAAGAGGGGAGATAGCGAAAAAAGAGTGTTTGCCATTCATTTTCTTCAGTTGCAAAACGGAAAGGATGTGCAATACTGCCGAACATATTCTGCATCGTATCATGACCGGCAAAGGTACAGGAAATCGCTACCATGATGTATACTGTGAGTAACTCACCTTGTCGTAACATGTGCTTAGGTGATATACCTTTGATAACGAAGTTCGCTACGACACACATAAACATAATGAAAACAGGTTGGATGAAAAGCGGTAAACATGAACCGTCAAGTGAATAATACTTCACCTCAACGATTGTCATCCAATAGACATTGACAGGAATGAGCAACACGCCAATTATTAAGGAACGGATCGTAATACTTGTTGATTTAATTCTGCTTCGATCCGTCTTCATAGTGATGGTGGATGGTCTGTTTACCGCTAACGGTAGGTTTGGATGATTTCTGTGATGACAGAACGTCTATTCTTCCAGTTAAGACGTGCTGGTGGTATAAGATAAATACCATCAATTGGAATTGTATCTTGATTTCGTATCTCTTTCACCATGTCTAAGGTCAGTTTCATACCGAGTTCACTGCCAGCCGTATCCCCCAAGTCTTGAAATTTGTCAACGATGAATTGGGGTATATACAGACCCAAATTGTCACGTAGGTAGGAGGCACTTCGAAAACTTGTAAGCGGAAGGATACCGTAAAGGACTTTTATATTTAAGTGTTGTATTGCCTTCTGTGAGCGTTCAATATCTTCAAAGGTCCAGACAGGTTGTGTATATGCGAATTTTGCCCCTGCTGCAACCTTATTGCTTAAGTGTTTTATGTGAGGATCAAGATTCTCAGTGATAGTGAAGCCGCCACCGTAGTAGAACCCACATGGATCTCCGATGGATGATCCATCAGCGAGTACACCTTGATTTAGACGGTCTATGAGTTTCATCAGTTGCACTGCTCCGCGTACATCCGGTACGAGACTGGCGGCTTCGTACGGTCCGGCTTTGGGATGGTCACCTGACAGTGCGACAATCCCGCGTATCCCTAATGCCTCTGCCTCTAACAGGTGCGATTGTATACTGATAAGATTTCGAGAACGGGTCGTCCAATGGATAAGCGTTGGAATGTGTGTTGCTTGCTGTAGACGGAATGCGGTACCAACTGCGCCTATGTTAACCGCTGCACCTGAATTATCAGTTACATCAAATAGGTCCACACCGATAGATGCAAGCACACGTGCCTCTTTCAACAATGCACGCAGTTGTGGGAATGTATTGGCACGTGTTTCAACACTCACAATCCTTTCGCGAGTTTCAAATACCTGTTGTATAGGGTTTTCTCTTTGAGTTTTGCTGGTAGATGAACTTTTAGGTAGTACAAATATACGAGGGAGACGTTTGATCGGTTTACTTCTTCCGACGACTTGACGGATTTGAGCTGTAAATTCCGGGGTAGTGCCGCAGCATCCCCCAATCATATTGGCACCAAGTTTTACCAACTTCCGAACATAATCTGTAAAGACATCTGCGTTTACAGTGTATGAAACAGCGATTTCTCCCTGCTCAACTCTTGGATTTCCAGCATTCGGTTGCACGACAAGTGGGACGTTTATCACGGGTGCAAGCAATTCCATGGCTTGAACAAGGTCGTGAGGACCTCTGCAGTTAACACCGACAGCAGTGGCACCTAGTTGTTCCAATTCTTGAGCGAACGCACGAACATCTAGGCCGGTACCAACTGTACCACCTGAAATACCGCTAATTTCAACAACGACAGGAATACGATATGTCAATGCTTGTTTAGTTGCAATCTGTGCTTGTTCTGTTGAAACGAAAGTTTCTAATATTAGCAGATCAACACCCGCATCAACGAGAGGGTCCATCTGTTCCTGAAAGAGTTTACGGATTGTCTTCGTTAATGGTTTAACATCTATGTTACTTGTATCTTGTGAACCGAATGGGATCTGACCAACTGATCCTGCAAGATAACATGTGTCTGAAACTGCGGATTGTGCTAATAAAACCCCAGCTCGGTTTATCTCATCAACCTTATCTGCAAGTCCGTGTATTGACAATGCTTCTCTATTTGCTTGGTATGTATTCGTTTGGATGACATCTGCGCCGGCATTCACATAAGCCTGATGTACCGCTTTGACTGAATCTGCATGTTCATTTGAAATATTACATGCATCTACACAGTGTAGATGTTTTTTTATGCGTTGACGAAGTTCTGTACCGATTGCGCCATCACATACAAGGATTCTTTCAGTCAATGCATCAATAAAGTTAGTTTTCGCTGGTGATTCTGTATTCATGCAGTCTGATATCGTAAGTATCGTTTCTATAGGATTACCCCGCGCTTACATTTGTAAACACGGGGCTAATCTGTTGAGTCAAGACTAGAAAATGTGATGTTCAAATGAGACATTTATTGGATTATATCTCCCGCCTTCTCAACAGGAATGTAATAATAACCGAAGATAATACACATCTCATCTTCAGAAGTTAAACCGAATTGTAGAGGAGCATGCGTATCATAGTTACTATGTGTACACTCAAACGTCAATCCATCATCTGCACTCAAGATAATAGGTGATGGGAAAAGTGTGATAGGTGCATCGTCATAAGCGATGCTACGGTGTAACAATTCTCCTGTTGATCTCTGAAATATTTCAAATAGTTCACCGTGTCTATGCATGTGAGATGTGAGTAGGAAAACGTGCAATTCCGTGTCCGGATCGTGTCCACGGTGCTGAAGTTCATGCTCAACATACCAGGTCATTTTAGCAACACGGGTTAGTCCGGGCGGAACGTTTATTGCTCTATTTGAAACAAATATTTCTAATGCTTCGAATTTCACTTCTTCTTTTGGAATTGTGTAAATATTGACATAGGTTTCACCAATCAACACCTCATCACCGAGGAGATTGATGTAGTGTGAGTTTAGGTCAAAGACTGTGTTCCCTGGTAGTCTTAATCCGACACCTTCTGGAAATTCAAAGAGTGTATCATCCGTTTGGGTTCCAACGACGAACAACCGGTCAATACCAAAATTACCGAGAGCTTGTGGATCACGCGGATCAAGTTCCCTGAATTGGTCTTCTGGGTTCACACTGATACTTGGATCAATACCTATATTTTGGATACCTTTGGCTATACCCTCTTCTGTCAGACGATAAACGATGAAGTGATGACTTCCTGATGGATAGAAAATTTCAACTCTATTAATATAGATATCTTCCTCAATTGTTTCACCATTTTCATTTCTGATCTGTGTTGCATAAAATACTTCACGTTCTGTTCCCGGTTCTATTTTAAATTGTGGCAAAACAAGTTGGTAACCTTCTCCGATAGGGGGTGGTGCTGGTGGCTTAAATACCTCTTCTGGGTCACGAAGTACACCCAGATCCCCAATTCCAGCTACTTTTCCTGTTTTCGGTGATCCCGCTTCAATCCATGTGCGGATAGCATTAATCTTTCCTTGATGTAGAGGCCCCGCACCGAATGGCATCCGCCCACCGAAGTTTCGATTCTCAGATCCCATCAATTTCGTCAAGAGAAAACTATTATCAGGGTTCCCGGGATCAATAAGTTTCATACCAGCGGCAGCAGCGGCAGCATTCCGTGGAACACGATCGACCAAATCTGGATAGGATTGTCCATAAGTAAGATTCAGGTCTGCTGAATTCTGAGGGGGGGCATGACAAGCACTATTTGCACAACTCTTATCAAATATATTATCTTGTATATCATGATAAGTTGAGTTATCTTGCTGTTCTGTTTCCCCAAATCTGTTTACGACTCTCCTTAGATCCAATACGTCAACGCTACCATCACGGTTGACATCGGGATTCTGATCAGATGTACGATCACCTGGTTGTCCTAATACAGTGGCAACTAACACGAGATCTCTTATATCAACTGTACCATCATTGTTGACATCTTCTAATAGTGTAGAATCTGCATCATGTCCAAAGACTGTAAAAGACAGGCAGACGACTAAGGTGAGTAGAAGTGATGAAAAAACCATGTTTTTTAACATTATGATATGTTTTAACCTCCATTTTTTATACGATCATTCTTCGGTAGATTCTATGAATAACTTAGATTTTGTTGTAAACCTATATTTTAGCAATGTCCACGCAGCAAAAATACCATCAAACCAAAAACGCAACTTTTTACCTTCCTTTTTCGTTCGAGGAAAATAGGAAACTGGTACTTCTTGTATATCGAAACCTGCTCTTAGTAACTTCGCGGTTACTTCAGGACAGAACTCAAAACCTTCACAGGTCAAATTAAGTTTACGGATGACATCAGAAGAAAATGCTTTGTAACCTGTAGATTCATCAGTGATTTTAGAGCCAAATAGGATGTTGGTATAGACTGCCAGAATGCGATTCGCGATATAGTTCTGCAGACTTGCGTTCTGTCTTCCATTCAGAAACCTTGATCCGTATACGACTTTTGCTGTCTCAGTCTTTAAGGGACGAACCAATTCAACAATGTCACTTGGACTGAGTTCCATATCCGCATCTTGAATGACGACTATTTTTCCTTTCACGTAAGGTATACCACTTCGAATGGCAAACCCTTTTCCACTATTCTTTTCACAATTGACTATCATTATTTCAGATTCGTCAGCATACTTTTGCAGTATTCCGTAAGTCTTGTCAGTAGATCCGTCATTGACAACGATAATCTGTTTCTCAAAAGGTAGAGAATGAACCGATTCAAGTACCTGTCTAATCGTTTGTTCCTCGTTGTATGCTGGTATAATCACAGATACTAACATTATCCATCACGCTCTATAGTATATATATTATATTGGCAAGTCGTGCAAATCAGAGTAACGATCTTACCATACCTCCATCTACTTGTATCGTTGTCCCTGTGATATAACTGGACTTTTCTGACGCGAGAAACACGACTAAGTTTGCAAATTCTTCGGGGTCTCCAATTCTCCCGAGTGGTATATTGGCAGTCATATTTTCAAGTGCTTGATTGTATGTTATACCCGATTCCTCAGCTCTTACAGATGCTAATTGTTTTATTCTATCGGTGAAAATAATACCTGGACAGACGTTATTGACCAATATCTTATCAGGTGCAAGTTCCGTTGCGAGTGTTTTAGCGAATCCGATGACACCGGTGCGTGCCATATTTGAGAGCATCAATCCATCTACAGGTTGTTTGACAGAAACGGATGTAAGGTTTATGATACGTCCATCACCTTGTTTACGCATTGATGGAACAACTGCTCTACATAAGTTGATTGTACTCATCAGATTCAGATTCACAGCATCTTGATAGTCTTTTGCTGACAGTTCATAAAATCTCCCTATTCTCGGTCCCCCCGCATTATTTATTAAAATGTCAATACCACCGAAATGTGAAATAGTATTGTTTATTAGGCTTTCAACCTGATCTGGTTGACTAACATCAGTTGGAATAGCCAACACTTCGGTATCAGTTTTCTCTCGAATTTCGTCAGCAGTCTGTTCTAACACTTGCTTGTCTCTTGCACAGATAATGACTCTCGCGCCTTCGTAAGCTAAACCGAGTGCTATTGCTTTCCCTAATCCTTTACTTGATGCACCGACTACTGCTATTTTGTTTGTAAGACCAAGTTCCATGTGCATGTATTATGAGGAAGAATATACCCTCAATCCTTTCAGATTGTACAATCTATTGTATCTGATTAAGTATACTATTTATGGTATATGTTGTCAAGCGAATTGCAGTTTTCAGTTATCAGTATGTTGACTATTTCTCTTTGTGTTTTCGTCAATTTTATTTGACATGTCTCTTTTTGAAATTGTCACGAATTCGTGACAATTTCGACACAAGCGTAACTTTTTGTGATTTGTCTATTAATCCAGTCTGTGTAAAACGTTATAGACTGTTTTTTCGATTGTCTATTTCTTTAATTTGCCCAAACAGTAAGAAACCTATTGTCAAATATAATTGTCGTTTTTTGTTGAAGTCCGATTTGAGACGCTTGATATACTATATAGTTTGATATTCAATTAGAATTTAACCCAAGTTGCTACGGACAAGATTTTGACTTGTAAACACTAGTTTTTAGCAAATAGTTGTAGCGAGCGTCCACTGTTTAATGTGCGTTCTTGTAGCACAATCTAACAGCTTATGGGGCATAGGTAGCAACTCGTGTTAGAATTTAATTTGACTTGACAAACAGTGCATATTTATTTTATAATAGAAGTTAGGTTAGCAAGGTTAGCAGTTGAATTGGAAGGGCAAGTTTTCTGTTTCATGACATCAAGTATAAAAAACATTCGTCTGTTGCCATTAACCGTTATCATTATCCTCACCGTCTTAGCAATTGGGATAGTATGGATATTGGATGCAGCGCACCGACAGAATAAAGTTGCCCTTACGGTACTCATCCTTATAATTACGTTTCTTCTCCTGATAGTTTGGTTACTCGCTTTTTCCCGTTTAGCATCACGCGTTAAATTAGTATCCTTTTGTGCTATCCTTTCATGTATCACGTTGTTTGTAGTATTATTCCGTTTTAACGGGTTTAGCGGGGATCTTGTGCCAAAGTTTGAATGGCGTTGGCGAAGCGGAACAGAACCGAAGGTAGGATCGTCCTATTTAGACGTTTCCGATGCACGGTTTCTGACGGATTATCCACAATTTCTCGGTCCGAATAGGAACGCAACAATAAGCGGTATCGACCTCAACACAGATTGGAAGAATAACCCACCTGAATTAGTTTGGCGCATTCCTGTCGGTGCAGGTTGGTCAGGTTTTGCAATTGTTAAAGGATCAGCTATTACGCAGGAACAGGAAAACGAATGGGAAAAAGTTGTATGCTATGACTTTTTCACTGGCAAGGAGAAGTGGACACACAAAGACCTTGCACGATACTATACATCCCTTGGTGGACTCGGTCCACGAGCAACACCGACTGTTGACGGTGATCGTGTTTACACTGTTGGGGGAACAGGTATCCTAAACTGTTTGGATTTTGAAACGGGAAGACAGATATGGTCTATCAACATCTTTGATGAGAATAATGCGACAGCACCGCCGTGGGGTGTAAGTGTATCGCCGTTAATTTATGATGAGTTTGTTATTGTGAGTGCGGGCGGAGCAGTTGCATATTATAAGGATTCTGGCGAAATCGCTTGGACCGGACATAGGGTTCAGAGTGCATATAGTTCACCTATTCTTCTAACTTTAGCGAGAACACCACAAGTTGTCTTATTTGACAATAGACTCATCACGTCTCATGATCCTAACACAGGCAATCTCTTATGGAAACAATCCTGGCCAGCTGGCGTAGAGTGTGTTGCACAACCGACTCCACTACCTGGTGACAGACTCCTCGTCTCAACTGCCTACGGAATCGGTGCTAAACTATTTCATATAACAAAAGGTAACTTATCAACAACACTTAACGTTAAAGTACTATGGGATACGATCCATCTTAAAGCAAAATTCACAACGATAATTTACTACAAAGATTACCTATATGCTCTTGATGATGGTATTTTCACATGCATAAATCCTACTGATGGAAGCCGACAGTGGAAGAAGGGTCGTTATGGACATGGTCAGACGCTTTTAATTTCAGATGTCCTATTAGTACTTACCGAGTCAGGAAAGGTTGTGCTGTTAGAGCCGAATCCAGAGGAACATATTGAACTTGGTCAATTGCCAGTTTTGACTGGACAGACATGGAACACACCCGCGATATCGGGAAATTATTTGCTCGTACGTAACAGCCGAGAAGCAGTTTGTTACCGGTTACCACTCAATTAAAATATAGTGAAACCTAAAAATTATTAAGCCGCTTCCTTAGCGCGAAGGGCAATGAATTGCCCTTCAGAATACCGTTCGGTATTCTGAATTAAACAGTTTTTGATGTTGGATAAGTGTATCTTTAATTCTAACTTTTACTCATATATGCCAACGCTAAGCATTTTTACAATCATAAGCATTCATACCCAATTTTGTCCAATATTGTCAAAACCATACATAATGGTGGACTTCAGAATTAATAATACACGCTACAACGGGCGAGGAAACCTCGCCCCTACGCGGGATGATCTTTGTAAATGTATATATGTCTCATTAATTATTGACTTTACTATAAAAAGAGGAAGACAAAACTGATGAAAACCTATCCTTACCCTTCTATCGGATTACTGGTTTGTTGGGGACTCGCGGTCTTACTCTCCGTACCTAGCACAACCCATGCAAAATATGATCCTACAATTGATTCCCCGCTTGAACAGAATATAGATGACTTTGTTAAGAAATTTCGGCGCAGCGGTCCATTGGCATCAACTGAAAGAACCAGTTTTGTTGTTTATGATCTTTCAAAAAGAAAGAAATTAGTGTCAATTAATGAGGATACTCCTAGAATGGCTGCCTCGTTAATAAAGAACTTCGTCATGCTCGTATATTTTCATGAAGTGAAGCGGAAACGTTTGAAACATACCAATACAAACCGTTATCATCTGAGACAGATGATAAGGTTCAGTTCAAACCGTTCAACAAACCATTTTATTAAGTTAGTCGGGGGTCCCTCAAGAGCACAAAGAATTTTGAAAGCGAACTATGATTATTTTAGGCAGACACGAATTGTTGAATATATTCCACTGAACGGACGGACTTACCAGAACAAGACAAGTGCACAAGACCTGAATAAGTTCTATGTCCAGTTGTGGCACAAAAACCTTCCGTTTTACGAGAAAATGAAGTACTATCTTGAACTTCCAAACGGTGATTACATCTACAAGAAAACCCGAATTCCAGCATCGGCAAAAGTCTACAACAAGACTGGTACTGTCTACGGACTTATAGGAGATAGCGGTATAATTGTTATGCGGGATCCGACAGGTAAACTTCGTCCTTATGTGTTCACGGGACTGATTGAAGACACAAGTAAACCCTACGGTAGACGTCGTATCTCTTTCGGTACGTGGGTGAATCAACGTGCAAATATTCTTCGGAAGGTATCGGAAAGAGCCTACGGGTATATTTATAACAGTTATGGTGGCAAGTTTGTCATCCGCTAATTGTGTCTACAGAACTATCTATGACATCCATTGTAAGTATTGGTGTGGTGAAAAACATGAAGCTGCATGCTGTTGTGTTTTCTTAGAAGCATGCAAACATTCATCCAACACACCTGCTATACCTCGTCCTTTGCACACACTTGACAAGAACTCTCAGTTGACTATTTGTAGAATCTGTCGGAAATGGTATTTATAACGTTGGTTCAAATGGAGAGGGTCGTAGTGCAGCAAGAAGGGGCACTGCAATTGCATTGTGCCCTGAAAAAATTGGGTTAAAAAATACTGATAAACAAGACAGAGAATACTCTCAACTGTATCTTTCGAACTTACAATAGTTCCCATATATTTGAAAGGTTCTGTATGAAAATTAAACTTAGAATAGTGAGATTCAAGAACGGACTTAGTCGTTTTGGGATATTCATCTTATACTATCATTGACAAACTTATTGAAAATGTCAATGTTCCTATAGTTATACTTGTAGCACGCCTCTGCGAGATTGCGAGATACAGTGGCGTGTATTCTGTTGAGTAGTGGTGGTGTGTTCCATACCATGCACGCTTGATGAAAGACCAAATCCTTCAACCGTATTGGTATGCATGCCACCTTTCTCCCACTTTTTACTTCGGTTTAGGGTTTCATGCTCTATCTCTTTACCGATAGTGTTGTATCCTTTGGACTGATCCGTGTAGAGTTTAGAGTTCTCCGTATCTCCGTTATCACGAATAAAATTAGCAATCGTTTCTCCAGTGATATCAGGTATCAATTGAGCAATTACATGTCCAGTTCTTGAAACTGCACCGATGACAGCGTCTTTCATTGTTCCTCGACCACGCTTGCGAGGTTCATCTACTGTTCGGTCATAGTCTTTCTTGTCTCTACCACCGACATAAGTTTCATCAGCTTCAACGATTCCCGACAAAAGAGAAGACTTCTTTGCCATTTCAGTTCGTATCTTCATCATTATAGACCAAGCAGCCTTTTGTTTCAATCCTAAATCTCTCGCCAACTGACAAGATGAGATACCTTTCTTTGCGTTTGCCATCAATGAGATCGCTAAAAACCACTTTTGTAGCGGTATTTTTGTTCCAGCAAAGAGTGTCCCGCTGGTAACCTTGAATGATGCACCACAATCAGAACAATGCCACCGTCCTATTCTACCTATGCCGTTCTCTTTTTTGCGTTTCAGGTTTCGGACCCTCACATTTCGGACAACGGGGTTTATTACCCCAACGTATTTCCTCAAGATCGTCAATACAACTCTCTTGGTCAGGGAATCTCTCCATGATTTTTACTAAATTCATTAGGTACTCCTCTTTAGGAGTTGATTTTTCTGATGAATTTCTGATACAATAATCAAATAAGCTTGAATATCAGAAAAAGCAACTCGCTTTTTAGTGTTCATTAGGGGGTTTGTAGCCCCCTAATACTTATCTATATATTGTATCATGAATTAGCAATTAAAACAAGCGATAAATTCAGTCTAAATCTATGTTTATAGCGATTTTACTTAATCCCAAAACGACTAATTCCGTTGAAAGATAGTATATCACATTTCTTGCTTATGAGGACGTTATTTCTTATGAATCTATCAGTGTTTTATGTTGATGAATTATATTAATCCATGATAATATTAAGAAAAAGCATATTCAATTTAGGCTGCATATCATCTTTTCTCTTTAGGAAATTCCCCGATGAAAACGAACCATAAAATCCTATACCAAGATTCACGGAACTTAGAGAACATACCTTCAGAGAGTATTGATCTGATAGTTACTTCTCCTCCTTATCCAATGATTGAAATGTGGGATGAAATGTTCGGAAATCAGAATCCAAACATCCTAAAAGCATTATCCTGCGGGGAGGGTTTATTGGCGTTTAATTTAATGCATGAACTGCTGAATTCTGTATGGAATGAAGTCTTTAGGGTGCTAAAGAACGGTAGATTTGCATGCATCAATGTAGGTGATGCAACAAGGACAGTCCAAGATACTTTCTGTTTATATCCAAACCACGCAAGAATCTTGAATTATCTGTTAAAGATCGGTTTTTCAGCACTACCCGATATCCTATGGAGAAAACAAGCAAATACACCTAATAAATTTATGGGTTCAGGCATGCTGCCTGCGGGTGCTTATGTGACTTTAGAGCATGAATACATTCTAATACTCAGAAAAGGACAAAAAAGGGAATTTAAAACAGAGAATGAGAAAAAAAATAGACGTGAAAGTGCACTGTTTTGGGAAGAAAGGAATATCTGGTACTCGGATGTATGGACAGATATTAAGGGAAAAGAACAGAAACTCTCGGATGGTATGTCAAGATTGAGAAGTGGAGCGTTCCCATTCGAGTTAGCTTACAGACTTATCAATATGTACTCTGTCAAGGGTGATGTGATTCTTGACCCGTTCTTAGGCACAGGAACTACGGTTACCGCTGCCATGACATCTGCACGCAACAGCGTTGGCGTTGAAATCGATAACAGTTTTCAACACTATTTTGATTCATTCATGAGTAATATAGTAGCGTTTTCAAACGAATATCTCTTAAATAGGCTTCAAAAGCATCTCGTGTTCTTGAAAAGACGTACTAAAGAATCAAAACCACTGAAATACAACAATAAACATTACGGTTTTCCTATAGTAACCAGTCAAGAGCAATCTATTCTGTTTAATAATTTAGAAGATATAACTTCGCTTAGGAATAATGTATATGAGGTTATGTATTCAAATATTCCTCAATATCTGGATTCTGGACATACCTCTATATCAGGGTTAAAAAATACTGATAAACAAGACAGAGAATACTCTCAAATGTATCTTTCGAACTTACAATAGTTCCCATATATTTGAAAGGTTCTGTATGAAAATTAAACTTAGAAATAGTGAGATTCAAGAATATGTGGTAAAGGATGCACCGAGTGAATTTCCCAAGTATTCGACCCAATTAATTAATCTTGCAAATCAGAATTCGCAAGCTACGCGTCCAAAGAATGTTGGTCAGATGACTGAATTGATAAAGGAATTTCCAGGAAATTCCTTTTATGAATGGGTCATATGGTACCAAGAAAGGTATCCAAATGCAATTGATGATGCTACAGATAAGATTACTTCAATGATTGAGAATTTAGACGGAGTGTTTCCAATAATTGATCGGAATATGGTTAAAGCATGGGGTGAGGACTTGATTCTTGTCAAGACATTTATTGGACTGAAATTTCAAGAAGCAATTCTGAAAAAGTTATCCGAAATAAAAGGCTGTGATTATAGGCTAGCAGAACCCTATGAAGAAACTAAAGGTATAGACGGGTTTGTTGGAGATGATGCATATTCTATTAAACCGAGCAGTTATGATTCAAAGCAGTTTTTATCTGAAACAATAGAAGTAAAGATCATTTCTTATGAAAAGAAGAAGGATGGCGTTGTGTTTGATATACCAGATGATATATAGTGAACTATAGAATTAATGAAACATTTCACAACGGGCGAGGTGACCTCGCCTCTACGCTGTGTGGTCTTTGGCATCGTTGTATGGGTGAAATGTCTCATTAATTATTAACTTTACTATAATCTGAAACTTTTGGAGGAAAATAAAATGCCTGAAATCCTATTAACCGATGAACAGATGCGGCAATTTATCGTGAACAGTTTTGTCACTGTTGAAACTGAGTTACCTCCCGAATTTCACGATGAAATTTTTGCGAAAACTGTTAGTGTCTTTGATAAGGAAGGGGATCTTGGGAACAACCTATTGCCTCAAAAGACAATACCCTGATTGAGAACATGTCAATCAGGGTATTTAGCTGCGATTGTGCATTTTCTTGCTTTACGTAAAGAATTCCTCATTATGGGGTCGCACATCTACCTCAAAACTCCATGCACTGCGTTCCTGCTGAACGAGTGCCCAATAGGTTTCGGCAATCGCGTCAGGTTTCAATAAAGGTTCATTCTCAGATAACTTATATCTTTCACGCAGATTGGGTGAATCTATGATACCGTCAATAATAACATGTGCCACGTGAATTCCTTGTGGGCCAACTTCCCGTGCAAGAGAAGACGCTAAACCGCGCATCGCGAATTTTGCACTACTAAATGCGATTGCACCTGACCTACCACGGACTGCTGATGTTGCGCCAGAAAATAGGATAGTACCTTCCCCTTTTTCGATCATACCTGGCACAACTTGCTTCACACAAAGAAATGCTCCGAGTGTACATACCCGCCATGAGTTTTCAAATGCTTCTGCAGTAAGTTCAGGAAGATTACCCCATGCAGCATTATCTGCGTGGTTAACTAATATATCAGGCACACCCAATTCTTGACGAATCTTGGCAAAGCTGTCGGCTACTTGTCCAGCATCCGTTATATCCGTTGGTATAGGGATAGTTGATATACCTGTCTCTTCCAATCTCTTTGATAGATTTATACTATATGCAGATGAACGTGACAATAGAGCAAGATTGCATCCTTCGTCTGCAAATTTCCGTGCGATAGCTGCTCCTAACCCGGGTCCTACACCTGCAATGACTGCTATTTTTGACATGTTTTTGTCCTTCTTAATTTAGAGTTGAATACAATCTTGTATCATTGTGTATAATGCTTATAATAACGTTTAATCGTGTCTAAGTGCATCAATCGGGTGGAGTTTTGCTGCTTTCCATGCAGGATATGCCCAAAGAAAACACCAACGAGTGCACTGACAATAAATGAAAGTAGTCCGTAGATAGGTGAAATCACAGTAAGCCATCCCCACAGTGATGGTGTCATTTCTACACCTATTATACCTACACCGATTTCCCATAAAGCCAAAGTTTGTAAGGCAGTTGTTTTGCCTGAATTATTGGGACCTATGAATCCCACAGGGTTTCCTAATTCAACTACAATCTCCCCAAAACTACAATCTCCCCAAATCTCTATTCAACTACAATCTCCCCAAATCTCTTGAAATTACGACAGATTAATTTCGTTAGCATTTTTCCTCATTCATACAAGTGCATTATAAATCAGAAAGCGTAACATCAAGATACGCATCCATATCCGCTTTCATCTTCTTCAATTCGTCCATATCAATATACATCATGTGTCCGGCACCGTAATAAGCCATGGTAATGTTATTCTGTAACGATTTATCAAGTCCGAGGTGTGTAAATGTCCATTCTGAAGCCAGAAACGGTGTTGCTAAATCGAAGTAACCGTTAGCAACATAAACTTTCAATGCAGGATTCGTTGTCATTGCTTTTCGCAATGTATCGGCTACGTTGACATATTCGTTCTGATGTCCCTCATAGTTCCAAGGATGTACGCGTCTATTCAGTATTTCATAAGGGAGATCGCTCTCAAACTGAAGGTCAGCACGGACATAATCGTTCAACGTTGCAGTGTATGCGCCTCGGATAACCGCAGAGCTTGGATCATATTCATAGTTTTCTCCGGCAGAATCCCGGTCTATACCTTTAAAACGACTATCAAATCGTCCGACTGTTTCCCCTTCATTCCTGAGTAACTCTTTACAGAAACGATTGATCTTGATTCTTAAATCTGTCTTCTCAATGTAATCTGTTGACAGGCCCGTATACATCGCTAATTTTTTAACTATCGCTTGTCTTCTACGATCTGACAGGTTGGAACCTTGCATCAGAGCGACAGTATAGTCACCTAATGCAAATTCTCTTACTTCCGCTATTATCTTCTCAAAACTGTTTTCAGTTTCAGTTTCCAATTGATCTAATTTGTTATGCCAATAGGCTGTTGCTGTATAGGTTGGTAAAAAGAGGATATAGGGTAGGTCATTCCCTGCAGCAAATCGAAGGGTCTGGAAGTTTAACACGACTGAAACAAGCATTATTCCGTTGAGATATATACCACGTTTGTCTTGTAGATATCCTGACAACCCGCATGCTCGTGTTGTTCCGTAGCTTTCACCGATTAGGAATTTCGGTGAACGCCAACGTTGGTAACGTCCCAAGTAGAGTAAAATAAAATCACCGACTGACTCGATATCTTTCTGAAATCCGTGGAATTGTTTGGCTTCTTCACCCGGTACGGCTCTACTGAAACCGGTACTCACAGGATCGATAAACACAATATCTGTCTTATCCAGAATAGAGAATTCGTTATTCGTGAGTTGATATGGTGGTTGAGGAGGATTTCCGTGTTTATCAGGTTTAACGCGCCGTGGTCCCAACACACCTAAATGCAACCAAACGGATGAAGAACCAGGTCCACCGTTGAAAGAGAAAGTCACCGGACGTTTTGAAGTATCTTCAACGTCGTCTAAAGTATAGGCGATAAAGAATATTGACGCTTTCGGTTTTTCACCTTCTTTATCGGTTTCTTCCTTTAATACCAATGTGCCAGTCGTTGCGGTGTAATTCAATTCTTTACCATTTATTGTCACACTATGATGTGTAACAGAAAGGTTATCTTCAGGTTTTGAATTTTCGTTTTCATCAGATTTATTCTCTTCAGCATCTTTCTTTTCTTCTTGACTCATAATCTGTTCCTTTCAGTTGAAAATATATGCTGCTATTATTATAGCACATCTTATTGCGTAGATGTCACAAAATTCCTATATTAAATCCTCACAAAACCTTTTATTTAAAACTAAAATGTGGTAAACTACTTGTAAAGAGAAACATAATGACTTCCCCAATTCGTTTAGGTCTCATAGGTTGTGGTGGTATAGTTCAAAAAACGCATGCATATGCATACCATTCGCTTTCAAAAATAGTAAAGGTATCAGCGATAGCAGATGTTGTTCCTGTGAATCTTGAGACGGTTGGTCAAGACTTTAATGTGCTGACACATAACCGATACATTGGATATCAAGATATGCTTGTGAATGCTGACATTGATGCTGTTGAATAGCAACTATAGAAAGACTTCCTATTGAAATAGGAGGTTAGGTTAATGGATATGAATGTAAATCGACAACAAGTTGAAATAGATGGTGAGCGAGACGCGCAAGCAGATACAAGCAAGATTCTCTGGTTTGTCGTTGGATTAGCCTTAAACATCGTTGGGATTCTTATTGCTTACATCTATCAACAGGCCCCACCAGCAACACGCACTTTTGAGAAAACGCAGGAGTATGTTGTATTCTATATAGAATCCTATAAATTAACATCTCGGAATATCCAAGTGAAATTTGCAGTCATCGGATGTCTTGCCGTTCTTGCTTTGATGTTTGTTTTGGTACTAATTTATATTGCATTCATATTCACAATGTATTCACAGATTTCAGATATAAGATTACACATATATTAGTTATTCACAAAAATTAAATGGTCATAGAGTCATATTGAATTTAGACTGTTCTATACGGAAGCGTACAAATTTAAAGTGAGGAGTATTCAACTCACCTATACGATCATTGGATGTATAGTGCCATTTGGGTTTGTAATATAATAGGTTGGATTATAATGTTTACATATTTTGCAGGGAGTTTCCTGTTTTTTCTAATGTTTGGAATTGACATATAGTTCAAGAGTTATTTTCGTTATTAATATTGCTAGACAAATAGGAGTTAGAAGATGAATAATGATGCAAGTCAAGCGCGTATGATTGCTGAACAAGATGCTCAAACCGATGTTAGTAAAATACTGTGGGTTGTTGTAGGTTTCTTTATAAACCTAATAGCCTCCTCATTGCCTATATCTATCAGCCGACACCGCCTGCTTCAAGGTTGATTGAAAAATCCCATGAGTATACAATGTATTACACTGAAGCGTACCAAGCAAAGGCGCGTACCGAGCAGTTGAAATATGCTGCAATAGGTTTTGCAATAAGTTGTGGATTGGGTTTTTTGCTTTTCGTGTCAATGTTTGCAATGATCGGTAGTATCGGAAGAGGTCTGCCATATTAATTTGGGTCTTTGGTCGGAGGATATTGCGTAAAAATGCAAAAGAGATGTGCTTTTAAATATGTGCTGTTTTTTACGGCTCTACTCATACTGTGTGCCTATACTGAAGTTTTCGCGCAACAGCGTTCGTCATCTGAAAACCCAAAACCTGCTACTGCTACTGTATTGATAGGAGAGCATATTGGGATCGAGGAGATTGATGCTCAGAGTGCTGCTATGTTAATTGCTACTGAATTCCGAAAACTCGGTGTCCCAGTTGACGATCCGGTTGACAGAACAAGGACCTCAGGCACGGTTTATCGCGTTACATTCAACCGATTAGGACAAAAAATCCTTGTCAAACTCAGTCATGAAATGCCATTAGGCAAGGTGTTAGACGAAAAACAGTTGTGGATTGATAATATAGAAGAAGTGATTAAAGCTGCACCGAGATTGGTTGATGCTCTTGTCAATGATAAAGAGATTGGGCAAGCTATTGACATGGAAACCGTCACTTCCCATGAAGCAGCTGAACTCAATAAGAAACCGGGTGAATCGATCTGGAATATGGGAATTTTCGGTGCTTTTATTCCTGGCACAGAAGCAACTGCCACTCCGGGATATGAATTTGGGTGGTCTTATGAAACACCTATGTATGGTGTCGGAACAGAATTTCGGTTTAGCGCAAGTGAAAGTGAATATGCGTTCGGATCTTGGTCAATTGGGGGTCGTTATTTCTTTAATGCAAAGAACATATCCCCTTATGTAGGAGTTGGACTTTCCATCTTTGGTGGATCTTATGAGGATCTGGATTACTATGATGATGACTATTATGATGACGATTCAGGACAGAATTATGGGTTAGGTGCATACTTTGTCGGTGGCATCTCAATGCTTCGTCTCACAAAGAGTCGTCTGAAGTTTGAAATACGAGTAGATAGACCCTTCTTCTCATTACCTGAAGATGACATGATGCCAATTACATTCGGCATATTTTTCTCACAGCATTATGTGCCTGGTGGTGGATGCTTCTCATTCTAATAAAGAACAGAAGTGCAAACTTATAGTAAACTATATAATTAATGAAACACTCCACAACGGGCGAGGTGACCTCGCCCCTACGATGGGTGGTCTTCGTGAAAGGATATTGATTGAAATCCCGCAAGATAAAACACGGCACAGTTGTTGGACCGCATCCGCGAACAGTTAAAGCAGGTTTTGATATGCTTTTAGCGGGCGGAAATGCTGTGGATGCAGCTGTTGCTGCTGCCTTCACAGAAGGTGTCGTAGAACCTTCACAAAACGGAGTTGCTGGCTACGGTGGTTGTGTTTTAGTGTATTTAAAGAAAACGCAGGATGTCGTTGCAATTGACTATAACTCGGCAGCACCGGGAGCAGCCTCTGCAAATATGTTTACAATTGAAGAGGCTCCTGATGTGCCTGCTGGATACCGTGTGCCAGGACGTGTTAACGTCCACGGTCCATTATCCATCGGTGTTCCAGGGGTTTTGGCTGGTTTATGTTTAACATTAGACAAATTCGGAACACTACCTTTCGCGGATGTGTTAAAATCTGCGATTAATTCCGCGCGATACGGGTTTGCACCAAATTCATCCAACCGAGGCGGAATTGCGGGGAATGCTGAACGGTGGAAAAAGGAATTTCCTGAAACAGCACGCGTATTTCTAAAAGATGGAAAACCACCTAAAAAAGGCGAAGTGCTTACAAATCCAGACCTGGCAAAAACACTTGAGGCTGTAGCTGAAGGAGGATATACCGCATTTTATGAAGGGAAAATTGCCGAAACAATAGCAACACACATACAAAGGTTAGGTGGATGTCTCACAGTAGATGATCTGAAAAATTACCGTGCATTCATAGCAGAACCTTATCAGATACAATATCGTGATTATTCGGTATACACATCCCCGCTTGGCGCAGGTGGATTAACTACGTTACAGATGCTCAGATTAATAGAGAAGTTTGATGTGGCATCCATGTCAACGATTGAAAGATTCCACCTTTTTGCTGAAGCCATGAAAGTCTGTTGGTATGAAAGGTTGAGTCGCTTCGGTGATCCAAATTTCGTTGATATAGATATTACACGTGAACTTTCAGATAGTTTTACTGAGGAATTAAGTGAGAAACTGAATGCCGGACTTGAGAAACCACAACCAGGTGAGGTGGTCTACCATGAACCAATGTACTGCACAAGTCACATCTCTACTGCTGATGCTGAAGGAAACATGGTATCTCTGACACAGACACACGGCGGTGGGTTCGGTTCAATGGTTACAGTCCCCGGTACGGGCCTACTCTTTGGACACGGTGTAGGTCGTTTTGATCCAAGACCAGGGTTAGCGAATTCCATCGATCCTATGAAACGTCCCCTACATAACATGGGTCCGTGCCTTGCCACGGAGAACGGTCAGCCTTTTGCCACTTACGGGATCCCTGGTGGACGTACAATTCCAAACAATCAACTTAATATTAGTGTTAGTCTGATGGATCTGCAAAGCACTGCACAAGCAGCTGTAGATGCACCACGGTTCCATTGCGATGGTGCTGAACCAATTCAGGTTGAATCTCGTGCAGGAGCAGAAGTAATTGAAGGCTTAGAAAAACTCTGTCATGATATAACAAGAGATGACAACATCGGTGGACCAGGACACGTCATTCGTGGTCGGAACGATGGATCCTACCAAGATGGAGGCACTGATCCGCGAGGCGAAGGGAAAGTTATTTCACGTTAATATATCATCATTGTATTTGTTTCAAATGAATTCGTAATCACATATAATTTCTTTTTCTTTGGAGTTTCAAAATATATGTCACAGTTTGTAAAAGCCGCAACGACCGATGAGATACAACCGGGTACCTGTATTGGTGTCAAAGTAGAAGGTGTTTTCATTGGTATCTATAATGTTGAGGGTGAGTATTATGCGATGAACAATATATGTCCACATCTCGGTGGGGTGTTGACTTATGGATTCCTTGACAAAGGATGTATAATTTGTCCTATGCACATGTGGGAATTTGATGTGAAAACAGGTGAGTGTGTTTGGCCCGGTGAAGAGAGTATACCCGTTTATCCCATCAGAATTGAAGGTGATGACATACTAGTCAATGTTGATGAACCGATGAATATGGACAGACCATCGGATTAACGCTTACTCAGTTATTTCAAAAGGAGTTTTCAGCATGGGTTATTTGATCACTGGTGGGCTGGGATGTATCGGTACGTATGTCATCAGAGATCTATTAGTTGCCGGTGAAAAGATCGTTATTTACGATTTCGCTTATGATCTGACTATTCCAAGAATGGTGTTGTCTGACGAACAGATGGATAGGTTTGAATTTGTTCAAGGAGATATAACGGATTTACCTCACCTTTTACGTACAGTTCAGGAGCATAATATTGTTCGGATTATTCACCTTGCTTCTTGGCAAGTTCCCGCCTGTAACGCGAATCCGCCGCGAGCATTAAAGGTTGTGTGTGAAGGCACAATCAATGTATTTGAAGCGGCACGTATTTTCAATCTAAAGCGCGTGGTGTGGGCAAGTAGTGTTGCGGTGTTCGGTTCACCTGAAGACTATAATCACCAGCAAATTCTTAACGATGCCCCCCACTATCCTAAGTTCATCTATGGTGCCTGTAAGTCTCTTAATGAAAGGTACGCGATGCACTATTTTGATGTTTACGGTGTAGATTCAATCGGTCTGCGTTTTACAGCAGTCTACGGGGTTGGAAGGACGCGGGGAATGAGTTCGTTCACGACAAAAATGATTGAAGATGTTGCTTTAGGGGAGCCCCATGTATGTCCTTTCGGTGATGATGCGGTTGATTGGCAGTATGTAGAAGATGTATCCCGTTCAATTGTTATGGCATGCACATGTCCAACAACAGATACCCGAGTATTCAATGTCAAGGGTGGAATTCGTCCTGTTAGAGAAGGTGTTGCGTACCTGAAATCTATTGTACCGGAAGCACAGATTGAATTAGCACCCGGTTTGTTTGGAATTTCATGGGATTATGACGCAACACCTATCGCTGAGGAGATAGGATTCACACCTGCATATACAATGGAGCAGGGAATATTAGAGACGTACAATAGGTTCCATCAGCGTGCAAATCAAAAACATCTATCACCACAATGACAAGATACCTTATGATGATAGATGTCTATTTATTGTTTCTACTTGTAATATTTTTTCATCTGTGCCCAACTGACTGCTAATTTTCCTTGTGCTTTAACAGCAGTTGCTTGTGACCAAGGTATATTTCCGCTACTATCGGCTTGATGAAGGCAAAAACGGTTCAGATACTGCAAAAACAGAACGTTTCTTCTAAAAAAATTGTTTAACAAAAAGCACTGCAATGACAATGAATATAGCAGTTAATGTCCGTTTTTCGCTGTTAATTGCTCGTGTCAAAGAAAAGTCGTGTGTTGATGGTGATTGATATGAGTGGAATTGGGGGAAGAAACGGGGAACTTGCTCTTTATATGTCTGGTAGACACTACCGCAAGATTCCAATAGATATGCTTCTTCTACAGCGATGATGGGGAGATACTGTACAAGGTAACCGGTAATTAAAATAGGTGTAAGTTCTAGGACATTTGCGATGATGCAGATGCTGATGCTAATCGATAGATTCCCAAGGTAAAGCGGATTTCGTACGTGACCGTATGGACCTGTTGTCACGAGATCACGGGCTGCGCCTAACGTTGTTGCGCGCGTAGAACCGCCGGCGTACCCGACAGTCCATATACGTAGCAGTTCACCTATCAGGGTAAAGAATAGACCGATGGTTGTTGTGAGTATAGTTGGGTTGGCAAAGTAGATCAATGCAAGGATGAAAGGAATCGGTGTAAAACTACGTATTTTAAAAAAGAAATTACCTATTCTTGATGAGGACATATTGGAATTGAGTTGAACCTTGTCTATTGACTATTTCGGTGTACGCCAGATGAGGATGGCACCGACAATGCCGTATAGGATATTCGCGCCCCAACATGCCAAGAATGGATGAAGTTTTCCGTTTTCACTCAAGCCTTCAAATGTTGCAAAAGAGAGTGCCCAATAGATGAAGACGAGGAAAAATGCGATGACCAACCCAGCAAAAAAGCCGGCTTTACCGAACCGAATTGCGATCGGTGCTCCTAACATGACAACGACAACTGCTGCGAAGGGATAAGCGATTTTATGGTGTAGTTTTACTTGTTCTATTCGTGATATTTGACCTGCTTCTTTTTTGTATGCAATTTGTTCTTTAAGTTCCTTAATTGTCATTGCTCGTGGATCTTTGTCGCTTCCAATAAAACGTTCTGGTTCTTCGAATCGTTCTAATTGTTTCTCCTCAAATGTTTCAAAACCTACCTCGACTTCATTTTCAAAGTAACGGATATTCCCATCAGTAAGTAGCCAGTGTGTATCTGTCCATGTTGCCTTCTTAGCATAGATACTACGTTCAATTAGACCGTCGTCTCTTGTTTCCCAAATTGTGATCCCATGAATATTTTTATTATTTAGTTTGATACTATTTAGATAGAAGACGCGATTTCCTTTACCTATAAATGGAAGGTATCTTCGGAAAGTCGGACCCGTTTTTTTCTGCATTAGGTTTGCTTGATGATAGGCTGGGGAGGCAACCCTATTATAAAAGATAGAGAAGATCACACAGAGAATTAACGTTACAAGTATCACTGGAATTAAAACACGATATACACTCATACCGCCTGCTTTCATTGCAACAAATT
This sequence comes from Candidatus Poribacteria bacterium, assembly GCA_965208245.1. Taxonomy (GTDB): domain Bacteria; phylum Poribacteria; class WGA-4E; order WGA-4E; family WGA-3G; genus MSPOR6. The sequence goes on along the minus strand of OZ242325.1, from coordinate 1,133,519 downwards.
CATTGTTCCTGACTAGGTGCCCCAAGACGAAAAATATTGCGACAAATCCTGATACTGGTACTATCTCCATTATCCGTCTTGGGGCTTGTAACAGGACAATTTTTAGCGCGTAAAGATAGGTGGTATCTTCATCAAAATACTTGATGTCTTTATCTAAAAGACGGACGATCACGACGAGTGCACTAAAGAAGAAGAAACCAACAAAGAACGCTTTTAGGTATTCTATAATTAGATAGCGATCAAGGATGTTAAAACGTATTCCTGAGGTGTCCATCAAGTTAATGCTCTGCTATCTATTACACTATGCATTTTCTTTCTCTGTTCATAAATGACCTAACTTTGTTTTCGTAAAATATAGTGGCAATCAGTATGAGTCCTATAGTGCCAATAACTAGATTTGGTAACCACATTGCAAATGCGGGGTGGATATGTCCGTTCGTTCCTATGCTTTGTCCAATTTGAAGTAATAGGTAGTATAGGAGTATCAAACTTAAACCGATGCCAAAACCTATCATTTTTCCATTTTTCTTCACCGTAATTCCGAGAGGAATTCCTATAAGACCGAATGCTAAACAAGCAAATGGCAAAGCGAATTTTTTGTGGTATTCGACTCTGGCATAACGTAGTCTGCTAAGTGTATATGTAGACGGTTTATCTGTATTAATTGAGGCAGTTAACTGTTTGATATATGTGCTGAGTTGTCCAATACGCATTGTCTGTGGATGTTGTGATGTATCATGACGTCGCTGTAGGTTTCTTGTAAAGTCAAGAGCGATCTGCTGTTCCTGAAATTGCGTTATTCTATATCCATCAGTTTTATCGATTACCGGTTCATAAGTATGTCCATCGTATAGTGTTAACTTTGCCTCGTTTCCTTCATAACTGAGCATGGCAGTTCTTGCTATTGTCAAACGTGGTTGTCCTTGATAGATTTGATCCCATATTCTGACATTTTGAAGTTGTTCTGTTTCTGGGTCAGTTGACTCATACATCCAGAGTTTACCTTTCGTTTGAAGTTCCTTCATAATTGTTCCCTCCTCTAAAATAAGCGCAGGATTATGTTTTTGAATATCCCGTTTGAGTTTTACTGAAGCCTGAGTGGTTTGCGGAAGCACATATTCAATCACTGCAAGATCAGTGACACTTAAAAGAACAGTCATAACAAGTAGAGGGACCATGAGTTGGTGTAGGCCAATACCGTTTGCTCGCATTGCCATTATCTCTGAATCCGTTGCTAGACGGCCTAATGTTAATAGAATAGCAACTAATACCGCCATCGGAATAGATAAAACAACCGTCGCTGGTGCAATGTATAAAAGCGATTCGATGAGATATATTGGACCTACGCCCTTCTTGACAAAAAGTTTAATGAGACGAAAAAGTTCATCAAAAAGTATGATACAAGTGAAACAGACAAGGGATATTAAGAATGGTGGCATGAACTCTTTAAGACAGTATCGTGAAAGGATTTTCATAATCTATGTTGAAAACGCTAAGGTATCTCTGATAATATTATTCATCTTTGGTGTATTGTATAGATGCTTTAATTTGTTTGTTGCTCTCCTGGTTGAGAATATTCAATAAAACATAAGATTTTTATTAGAAATTCGCTTGTGGACATGGTAACATGTTTATTATGAATATTACATTGGAATCAATTCAGTTAACGGCAGAAGACTTATCAGAATACTCGGCGAGTTTAAGTTCTTCTCAGGAACTTTATTCTCCAACTGCCCCTGCCGAACCGATAGCACTTTTTGGTTGGCGGGACAGATGGTGGTTGAATAAGAAACCCGCTGAACAAGTTGCGATACATTATTGGTTTTTTGATTCGACTGATAAAGCCAATACTGCGGCAGATGAGGGTCGCAAACGACTTACCTCACGAACGTTACTAAAACTCGGTGGACACGTTTCAGCTTACCAACCCGTTTCCTCAGATGAAATCAAACTCGGTGACTCAGTTTGGCAAACAGGAGCCAATTGGCTTTTTGTACGAGACACTACTGTGATACTTGTCACAGAAATTGGTGGAATCATTGATGCTGAAACCACATTTGTAATTGCACAACAGATTCTTCAGAAAATTGAAAAAGTGTTATCCTCTTAATGATTCAGAGAGATTACTGAATGTGAAAAGTCGGTTCATGTATAAATTGAGTGCAAACATTTCAGTAAAGTTAATGGACATAGGGATTCACGTTTCTCTTTCTGCACTTACTTCTGGACATGAGCGGAAAAGTCTAATAGTCCTGATACCAATTTTCAGATTGTTTAGATAGACTGATGTTTTCCACACCCCCGAAATTACGATGCTCAAACCAAGGTAATGCAGTCTCTGCAGCAGCATTTGCATTGTAGAAATTAGTTGTTGCTTCATTTTCAAGAAACTGCCTGACAGCATCTGTATCAGGATAAAAATCCACAGCATCTTTCCAGATAGCGCGTCCACACAAGAAACCACTTGCCCCTGCAGTTGCGGCAAGTTTCACATTTTCAATAAACTCTTCAATATCCACCCCTGCGCTCAAGATAACCCAAGGTAGCGTTGATGCTTCATCTAATTTGTTACATACGTCCTTGACTTCATCTAAGTTGTAGGCAGAATCACCTGCATAAAATGCATGTTCTTGGTACTCAGTTGTATACTTCAAATCAGCGGGGAATTCTAATTTCAGGATGTCTACTTTATATTCTGGAGCCGTGAATTCTTTTACACTTCGTATCACTAAGTCGGGTTTCTGTTTGGCAAATTCGACACTTTTCGTAGTTCCTTCAAGTGCATAACTAACAAGTTCAAGCAGGAATGGGAGGTCCTGTTTCTCACATTCATTCCCCACATGCTTTACGAATTTCTGTTGATGTTCCAATGTTACGGGTGAAGCATCTGGATGGTAGTAGGCAAGTAGTTTTATAGCATCAGTCCCTGCGCGTTGTGCTTTTGCGATAGTCCAGTTTTCAATTGGTTTGGATAGTCTCTCGTTTTCACTGACACCTTCGCTTACATATCCTGACTCTTCATAAGCTAACAGCAACGCTACATCTCTCGGGATTTCCGTTAATGAATATGGATGTCCATAGATTGGATCAGTCAACACAGCAGTTGCATTGGGTGAAAGGGTACGTGTGATTAAAGTTTTGATAGCAGCGACATCATCGTATTTAACATCTGTTTTTTCAATATCAAGTACTTCTGAGAGTTTTGTAACCATAGAGCCGCGCTGGTCTATTGCCATCATCTTAAATCTGCCGTTTGAATCTGCTAGTTTCATCAGTCTTCTCAATTTACCAGATGAAATTCCATTGTTTGCCATATCATGCATTCTCCTTCTTTTAGTATTCGCGTTCAACGAAAAAATGAATTAGTGATAGAAACAGTTGCTTTGCATTATTGTTAGGAACATGCTTGAAATCCTGTTTAAACTTTTCTGCTGCTTCCATAAGAAATCTTGTAGAACATTGTTGTGCATACTGAATAGAATTGTATTTTTTCATGAGTTGCAAGACTTTGTGTATTTCTGTTTCGTCTTTCTCATCTCTGTTATGTGCCATGATCTCGCTAACAGCATTCGCTTCTGATGGATTACATGAATTGATGAGATGTATCAGGACTAACGTTCTTTTTCCTTCGCTGATGTCTCCTCCGATTTCTTTGCCATATCTGCCAACGTCACCGATTAAGTTTAGGACATCATCCTGGATTTGGAATGCAATGCCGAGGGATTTTCCTATTTCAATAAAAGCATCCGTTTCCTCAACGGTTGCCTCACCGATGATTGCACCTAGTCGACACGGTGTTATACATGTATACCAAGCGGTTTTCTGTATACACATTCTTAGGTAATCATCTTCGTCAATATCCCATTGATTGTTGTGCACCCAGCTCAGTTCTATGTGTTGTCCTTCAACGACCTGGTTACTGAGTTGTATAAATTCCGACAAAATTTTGAGTGAGAGGTTCTCTCCAAGAATCTCGGTATTCTTGTGTAGCATCTCCCACATTTTGCAGTGTAATGCATCACCGACATTTATTGCCATAGGAATGCCATGTTTCTGATGCAGACACGGTTCACCTCTACGTAATTCCGATCCGTCCTCTATGTCGTCATGTATAAGTAACCAATTCTGAAGTAGTTCTAAAGCTGCTGCTGTATTCACAGCTTGTTTTGGATCACCGCCAAATACCTCACATAAGAGTAAGCAGAGAGCAGGTCTTAGCCCTTTACCTATACGTTGTGGATAGTCTAATATCATCTGATATAATTTTTGTATATCTGGATGTTCATGTGTGGTAGGAAGAAAGTCAAAGATACATGCATCTACTTTAGTTTTGACTTTCTTTAGGTATGCTGTGACAAGTTCTTTTTTTGATGCTGGTTCAGGATCAGAATTCGGCATGTGTCTCCTTACTTGTATCGACTTTTACTTCTAAATTTACATGTACCGTTGTTCAATTATACTATATTTCTGTAATGTATTCAGAAATACATTAAGAAATTAATTTAAATTATTTTCCACTGTTATGCTCAAGGTCAACAGCAATGAAACGGAAACTTGTAGATTTTAGTTCTTCAGTAAGTTCGGTTCGCATATCAAGGACACGTTCAAAATCTGCTTCGGTGACTTGAATTCTCAATACCGGTTTGTGATCAAAGAATCTGACATTCTTGATCTTATGTTCAGCGAAACACTTTTTTGCATGCTCCAGAGCAGTTAACGTTGACTCAGAGTCCATTTATGTCTGCTTCCTCCAATCGCTACCTGCCATAAAACCACCATCGACGAGTGCCATCTGATAGGTAACAAAGTCTGTTGTGTTACAGGTAAGAGCGTTTTCATTTTCATCTTCCTTCCTGTGATGACGAGGTCTGAACCTGCCCCTGCAAGTCCTTCTGCTATAGTTCTGTCGATGCCGTGGTTTGCTCTGCTCACGAGACAGACTTTACCATCTAACCGAAATTGCCGTATTGTGTCTGAAGTCGATTTATGATCCGTAATAAACTAACAAGCAATGTGTAAGGTTATTGGTTTAATTCATTAACTTTTTCAGATCCAATAACCTTGATGTCACCTTTACTTTGATATGCAAGCGAACTAAGCAGGTACGCGCCAGGTGAACGTTGTAAATCAATTTCAAGTGCTACGACAAATATTGGTGCTTTGTTGACGTTATGCTTTGACACGAAATCAAGTATTTTCTCAGGATCAGTTTCAATTTTGTGTCCTTTCATTGTCGTTGGAAGTCCATCAGTTACAAGAATGATGGCAGTTGAATTCTGCTGAATAGCTTTATCAAGTGCAGCAAGGATATTAGTGCCTACATTGTTCTGTATTCTCTCGGGTGTGAATGTGTCAAGATACATCAATGCCCGGTTAATGTTTGTTTCGTCTGCCTCAAGCATTTTTTCACTCATGAGTCTTGCGGTAGTAGAGAATGGAACTATATTAAATGTGTCATCGGTACCGAGCATCATCACAGTATCTTTTAATGAATTAAGTGCCAGATCAAGTTTATTTAGACCTGCAGCTTGCATACTTGCTGATATATCAAGACAGAAAACGACATCCTTAGGTCCATCAAAACTATTGAGAAATCTACCCATACCGAGTGGATCATTACCACCCGGTCTGCCGCCACCTTCAACAAGTCCACCGTCTCCACCACCTTGACCGAGACCGTGATATATCCCTGTTCCGTCTCCTTTGGCACGTACTCTTCCTGTAACGACACCTCGACCATCTGTTTCACCGGGTTTTGAAAGCAGACGACTCAGATTTGACGCTTCAGCTTCTCTCAACCTTGCTTCTGTCATCACATCCGGTAGGATATCATCAACGGGTGCTTTATTGATTTCAACATCGTGTATCACGATTTTTTCACTCAGTTTTACAACTTCGGCACGTTCGTTCTTTGCAGAATTTATTTTTTTTTGTTCGGCATCTCTCGCCAACTTCTGAGACGGATCAAGCCGTTGCTGTGTCAGTGGTGTTTTCGGTCTGATTCTCCGTTCTAACAACCGATCAGGTTCTTTAAATACGTCAAAAGCCATGGAGTCTTCAGGTTGATCAGCAATACGACTTAACGGCACAAAAATGTAGACAATGGCAATAGCCATGTGAAGTATAAGCGACAACAGAGCTATTGAACGTAGACGATTTCTGCGTTGTTCTTTTTCAGTCATGCGGTCTTTCATTTCATCAAACATTGTGTTCTCCTTATGATATTCAGATTGGGGTTATTGCTGAGTTGTATCTCTCTCAAATAACTGTATCCACTGACTCCCTTCTGGTGTCAGTTCATAGTATGTATGATTACGATGTTTTATCCATTTGCCTTTTACTCTGTTTTTCCGGTAGTGGATGATACGTCCCTCTACACGTTTCAAACCACCAAGTTCCTTGAGTTTACGATGTCTTTGATGCATCTCCTCAAGCGGAAGTCTTATCGTTTCTGCGACAACAATAGAGTAATCCATTCCCATTTCTTGATGATGTTTCAGGATGTAGTAGTCAGTTTCATCTAATTCAGTAGGGATCTCCAACGGTATTTCAGGTTTTTCAGATTTATGTATTTCATCCCATGTTACATCTAATAATCTCTCTGGTCTCAATCCTGTGACTGTGATACATGATGAATCGTGTACTGTGATTGAACCATCTTCTTTAAAGTATCCTAAAATTGCAAGTTTCTCATCTGGATTACAACACTTTGCAATTTTGTATGTGAGTTCGTCAACCATCTTGTTAAACCATCAGGGATAAATCTATCAGTTTCGTGCAAGTGCTCTATATCCGATGTCTTTTCGCCAATGTGCTTTATCAAAGTGAATTGCTGAAACGCCGCGATAGGATTGTTCAATTGCAGACTTTAGGTCTTTAGCCAATGCTGTCACCCCTAACACACGTCCACTAGCAGTTACAATGTTCTCACCTTTTAGTGCTGTTCCTGCATGAAATACGTTTACACCTTCCATTTCTGAAGCATTTTCCAAACCTGTAATAGGTTTACCTATTTGATACGTATCTGGATATCCACCTGAAGCCATGATGACACAAGTTGCTGCGTCATCGTGCCATTCTACATCAGTCTGTTGATCGAGCGTCCCATCAATGCAAGCAGATAACAGTGGAACTAAGTCGCTTTTTAGTCGTGGCAATAAGACTTGTGTTTCTGGGTCTCCAAAACGGCAGTTATACTCTAGTACTTTAGGTCCATCGTCTGTAATCATCAATCCGACATATAACACACCTTTGAAGGGACATTCGATCTCTGACATGCCACTGATTGTTGGGTGTACTACTTGCTTCATTACAAAGTTATGAAGTTCAGGTGTAATGACAGGTGCTGGTGAATATGCTCCCATTCCTCCCGTGTTCTTTCCCGTATTCCCATCATGAGACATTTTGTGGTCTTGTGAACTGACAAAAGGCAGACAGTTTTCACCATCTGTCAGGACTGTAAAAGATGCCTCTTCCCCCAACAGTTCTTCTTCAATGATAACGTTGTTTCCTGCTGCACCGAATGCTTTATCTACTAAAATAGTATGGACAGCTTTGATTGCTTCATCTGGTGTTCGCCCGGGGATAACACCTTTTCCAGCAGCGAGTCCATCTGCCTTTACAAAAACAGGCGATCTGATGTCCTGAATGTAGGCAATTGCTGCATCAGCGTCTGAGAAAGTTTGATGTGCAGCTGTAGGGATCCTGTTTTTTGTCATAAGTTGCTTGGCAAAGTCTTTACTCCCTTCAAGTCGTGCTGCTTTTTTATTTGGACCGAATGCTATCAGACCTCGTTCATGAAAATCATCAACAATACCCGCTGCCAGTGGCACTTCAGGTCCCACGACTGTTAGGTCAATTTTTTTGGTTATTGCCAAATCAGCAAGTTCATTAAAATCATTTTTGTATGGCATTAACGTTGCGATTTGTGCTATACCTGCGTTCCCAGGGGTGCAGTAGATCTTTTCAGCGAGTGGACTTTGTGCAAGTTTCCAAACAAGTGTATGTTCTCGTCCTCCCTGTCCGATTACCAGAATTTTCAAATTAGACTCCCCGTGTATTTAAAAATGTTGAAGGTATTGAAATCTGTTATCACTTACCAAGTAATCGACGCAATCTTTCTAATTCAGCTGCCTGTTCTCGAATCTTTTCTGCTTGTTCATCTGTGAGATTCTTGGCATCTCTCAATTGCTCTACTTGTTCTTCTACTTTTGTCTTAGCAATTTCGCGAAGTTGTTGCTCTTCTTCACGAAGTCGTTTTTCTTCTTCACGAAGTTGTTCTTCTTCTATGGATGTAGTTATTGGCGTTCCATCCGGCAGGTATGGGCGCAGTAGTCGGACATCCACATTCACATCTACGTTCCATGTGAACAATAGATTTAATCTCTCACTAAACAGTGTCCTTGGTCTGACTGCTAGCATCTCAACGATTTCACCAGAAGTGTCACGATACCATCCACGAAACTCCGCAGGTTCTTCTAAATTAGGTTGATGTATGAAGTATTCTTTTGCTCCCATCTCCCCTAAATATATCTGAACTTTTTTACCTCTATCCTCATTTTTCGTGCTATCTGTTCGTGCTATCTGATAGAAACTCAAATATAGTATTGGGTATAGCACCTTCTTTCCATGTATAGAAGCTGCGTCTCAGTGGTGTTTTCTTTGCCCCCAACACCACATCCCAACACCACATATAGATCGGGAGCAACGCATTTCTTTATGTCACCTTCACTATAATAGATAAAACTGTCAAGTCCTACCAAGATATGTGGTTCCTTAAAGTAATAACGCTCGAGTTGGTCGTGAAATATGGAAATCTGTTTCGCGTGATACAAGGTTGCTGCCGTCGGTTCATCATCCTCAAATGGATAGCCTTCAAGATATCTGGTCGGTTGTCCAGTCGCTTTGGGGAAGATGGGCATATATCTATTTGCTTTCGCGTAAAAGTCTTTGATTCTGTCCATTCTTATCTCCATCGCTTATCAATTCATTTCAAACCTTGCAGAGTATTGCATTAGAGATATATTTTAACAGAAATTCGTCTTATATTCAACACAAATTTCAGTTTCCAGTATTATGTCTGAATCGCGGAGGACGCGCCAGTTACACAGATGGACGCGGCAGGGTGTTTTGTATGCACACCTTTTTTAAATTATTGTGAAATGTATTATAACATATACCTATTTCATTTGTCAAATAAAACTTTACACACCCCTGTACAGCGTTTCCTTGATATTTTTCTTAATGGTGTGTATAATACTCAACATGTTACACTATGATGAACTCTTCAAGCAATCTATAAATAAAACTAAACACAAAAATAACTGTCTGAAACGTGCCAATTATATAGTTGGCACGGAAGACACAGAGGAGATGGAGAAAGAGGTTTATGAAGCAATTGACAGGCATAGTGATCAGATGCGTATTCGTCCTAAAGAGCAGACGTTTGATGGTGGTTCTGAAGAATTAAGGGGTGAACATGGGAGAGGCGAACTCGGTGGTATGCTGGGTTGGGAAGAACCGTGGTGTAATCCATTTCGGAATATGTTAGTTCACCTGACACTTGTCCCGCACCTAAATGTGATTTTGGGTAAAGGATTTCGTATGGATCACCAGATGTTTCTGCTTTCTATGGACAAAGGTGCAGAAGGGTTTATATTTCGTGGGGCATCGGGCCCCGGTTTTGATCCGAATCAGTACTATATTTTTCGTAATGGAAGGATGTACAACGGGTTGACTGTTGTGACATTCCAACTGACAGAATTCTGACATAAAAAGCCTTTTTACTTCGTATTGACATTATGGCATGAAACAAGGTATAATCTTAATCAATTAGTCTATAAACAGAAAACATACTGACGCATGCGATTTTCATACTATCTACCATTGTGGGGCATTCTTCTTTGTATAGTAATTTCAGTCTGCATTACTGTATACGGATATTTGAGGATTGGACAACCGTTAAATAATACAGTCCGTAACATATTAATTGCCTTAAGGTTTTGTGCAATAACGATTCTATTAGGTTGCTTGTTAGCACCTGTAATAATAGAGAAGAGAGATATTACGCCTCCTACTAATTTATCTATTCTTGTTGATACATCATTAAGTATGCAAATGGAGGATAACTATTCTGGAAGATCTGATCAATCACGATTAGATCAGGTTAAAAACATTCTTCATGATGAAACGCATCAATTCATACCAACATTAAGTAGTGATTACAAGGTACATATATACAGTTTTGATACAAGAACACACACAGATTTGGTTAGTTTCTTAGATTTTTCACCTAAGGGTTTACTAACTGATATTACATCAAGTATCCGTGATGTTGTAAGTCTTTGGAAGGGACAACAGAACGCGGGTGTAGTCCTGATTAGCGATGGTGCACATAATGCATCAAGTATAAACGTTGATGAAATCGCAGATATGGATACTCCCATATATACAATTGGTGTAGGTTCAGCAGTACCACCAAAGGACATACGTATCAGTAAGGTTGACGTTTTGCCTATTGCACATATTGGACACGAGAGCCTTGTCGGAATTACGATTACGCAATTTGGATATGAAAATGAATCGGTAAGAGTTGCCCTGCGACAAGTTGACAGTAATCAACTTGTTGATGCTACGATACTTGATATTTCAAAGGATTCCGCTATTCAAGATCAGAATATACAAAACGCAATGCAACATTATGTTGAACTCAAACTAGCACCCGAAAAAGAAGGCAATTATCAGTATTCAGTAACGATACCTTCACTTGAAGGGGAACTTACTTATGTCAATAATGAGAAGACGTTTTCATTGAAAGTTGTCAAAGCAAAGTTAAATGTTCTTTACTATGAAGGTAGACCGCGTTGGGAGTTTGCTTTTCTCAAGAGAACCTTAGAACGTGATCCCGACATAGATGCAACCATTGTGATGAGAACGAATAAGTCTGATCCAGAAGCCGTATTGAGTCAAAATGATGGATACTACCCCATTGAATCTGCCAGCCAACTTCTTCGGTTTCCAGCATCTATTGAAGAACTACGGCAATACGATGTCTTGATACTTGGTGATTTATCAGAACAACATCTAACGAAGGCACAACAGCAGGCAATATCAGCGTATGTTATAGAGCACAGTAAATCTGTGATTTTCCTTCCATCCAAAACAGCATTAGGAAGGGGCGGATTTATCCGCACGCTTTTTGCAGATATATTGCCGATTCAGATACCTAATAATGGATGTAATGAACAACATGGTGAGTTTGCGGTTGATCCTACACAAGCAGGTTTATTTCACCCAATATTACAGTTGGACGACACATCTGAACAGAATACTGAAATGTGGCAGCACTTACCTGTGCTGACAATCTATTTCAGTGGTTATCAACAGAAAGTTGGTGCAACCACCTTACTAAAAAAACTTGATGGGAGTCCAATACTTCTGTTCCAGAGAGTCGGATTGGGGAAAAGTCTGCTATTTACTGCCGAAGGGTTGTGGAATTGGAATTTCGGCGTAAATTCATATAAAGATTCAAGATATAAGACGGCATATCAGCGGTTTTGGGCACAAACAATTCGGTGGATGGCACAAGAATCTGAAGATAAGAGCGTTTATATTTCAACAGATGCTTCAAGTTATGCACAGTATGATGAAGTTGATATTCGTGTAAGGACATTCGGACAAACATTTCAGTCCTATGAGTTTATAGATGTGCAATTGGAAATAACATCGCCACGTGGTACAACGTTTCCCTTAAAGACTCGGAGTGGGAAAATAGAATCACAAGCAGGTAATGTGGGGAACTATTCGGCAAAGTTGAAGTTAGATGAATATGGTAGATACAAAATCCGTGCTGTTGCTATGAGAGAAAATAGAATGCTTGATGAAGATGAGATAAACATTTCTGTACATCAACAACTTATTGAAATGGAGTCACCGCATCTAAATGAGACGTTTTTGGAGGAAATTGCACAACAGACAGGTGGTGTTTATCTGAATATTGATTCCATAGATAACTTACATGAGCATATAAAGACAGTTGAAAAGCCGGTATTTGTTAACACACAAAGAAATTTATGGACGCATCCACTTTTACTTATAATAATAGTCGGTTTTTTAGGTTCAGAATGGTTCATACGGAAACGGGTTGGACTTGTTTAATTGTCCCATGAAAAAAGATACAATGTTTAGGCTATTTTCAGTATGTAGTATATTTTTCTTTCTGCTTTTAAGTACACAAAGTGCTGGCGAACGTTTCACGATTGCTCAGATTCAATATGCGGGAGGAGGGGATTGGTATGGAGATCCTTCTGCCATCAGAAATTGGTTGAATATACTACGCGAAAGAACAGATATTGATACAGCTGAGGATAGGATTATACTAAAATTAACAGATCATGACCTTTATAGATACCCTATGCTTTATCTCGTTGGTCATGGGAATATACGGTTAACAGATTCTGAAGTTGTTGCGTTACGTGAATATCTCACTCGTGGTGGATTTCTTTTCGTAAATGATGATTACGGATTAGATAAGAGTTTTCGGCGAGAGATAAGTCGTGTATTTCCAAAACAGGAATTACAGCCTATTCCAAATTCTCATCTGATATATCGCTGTTTTTATGATCTACCGGGACTACCGAAAATCCATGAACATGATTCTCATCCAGCCCAAGGTTTTGGTCTTTTTCATGATGGCAGAATGGTCCTCTTCTATGCTTATAGTTCGGATATAGGAGACGGATTAGAAGATGCAAGAGTGCATCCGGATGATACACCAGAAGTTCGTGAACTTGCATCAAAGATGGCTGTTAACCTGGCTGTTTATGTGCTAACGCGTTAGAAACTATTTGATATTGGGATACCCTTATGCAAGAAAACACCGCTCATCAGGTTTATCAAACTATCATAGATAAACTAAACAGTGTCAGAAGAAGTTGGCGTTGGTTAATTTTCTCTGAGAGGTTGCTCAAATTGCTCAGTATTCTTGCTATTACCTTGACAGCTGTTTTGCTTATTTTTCAGTTACCCCTAAACCCAATTCTACACTCTCTCCTCTTAGTTGTTTGTATCGGTTTTGGCATCTACATTACCCTACGTGTTCTTATTATCCCATTGACAAGAAAATTAACATACTCAAAAGTTGCTGCATTTTTGGAGACATTTTATCCGAGTATTGAAAATAGGATTCTGAGCTCTATTCAACTAAGACCCACATTAGATGAAAATCGGTTAGGGTATGCCCTTGAATTTATTGAGCAATTGATTCTACAGACGCAAAATGACATAAGTCAAATTGAATCAGCAAGGATTTTTCAAACTGAACTCAGAAGAATCAGAGTGAATTCACTGTTCGCTATTTTTGGATTTGTGCTACTTATTTTGGCTAACTTCCTGCTGCCCTCTTCACTGAATGGATTTACGCGTACTATTGAGTCTATACCGATAAAACCTTCAGATGGATTCGCTGCAAGAATCGAGAATGTGAGTCCCGGTAATATTCAGATTAAAAGAGGAGAAAACATCACTGTTACAGCCAAAGTGAGTGGACATTTTGATGCCCCTGTTGCGATCTATTTCCAAATAACAGAAATGGATGAAACGAAAAGTAGTAAGGATAATGAAATCAAGGGGGATGTAGTTGATGAGGATAGACAATTACCTCACGATGCTGATCCTGACAGATGGCAATCTATTCAGATGAATCGGAACGTTAATGAAGCCTTATATTCAGCTACGATAGAGCAAATTGACCGTTCACTGCAATATTATGTCTCAACAAAAGATGTAATGTCAACACACTTTCAAATTACTGTCAGTGAAGAACCGATTGTCAAGACATTTCAACTTAAACTCACATATCCCCCTTATACACAGTTACCTTCACAACAGTTAGATACAAATGTTGGTGATGTTGAGGTATTATATGGAACAGAGATAGCATTTATAGGTGTGAGTAATAAACCACTTTCTGAAGCACATCTGATTTTTCAAGATTCTGACCCTGTCAATATTAATGTAGAGAATGGAACGAATATGAAGGGTAGTTTTATAGCAGAACAAGCAAGCACGTATCATATTCATATTCAGGATGAACACGGTATGTCCAATAAGGTTCCACTTAAATACACGTTGAATGTCTTCAAGGATGAGGCACCACAGGTTGACATAATTGAACCTGGGAAAGACCTTGTATTGGATACAGACATGATCGTCAGATTGAAGGTTGATGCTACTGATGACTATGGACTTCAAAACGTGCAATTAGTCTATCGTATACAGAGAGATGCCTTTAATCCCATAAAAACGCCTTTGAAACATGTGCCGCACAACACCTCGCCTCCTTTGACAACACAATTTCTTACTTATGCTTGGGATATCGCTCCAATAGGACTTTTTCCTGGTGAGACGTTGTCATATTACGTGCAGGCAATGGATACTGATGATGTTTCCGGTCCAAATATTGGAAAATCTCGGACATTTACGTTACGATTTCCAACACTTGATGAACTCTATGAAGACATTGCAACGGAACAGGAGATTGAACAACAGAGCCTTGATGAACTCTATGATGAACAGGCTGAAGCGACTAGTGCGGTTGAAAATATACTTGAGAAAATAAGGAAGTTCAAAGATCTCTCTTTGACAGATGAAAAACTGCTAAAGCAGGTCGTTGAATCGCAGCAGCAGATAGAAGATAAAGCAAATGAGTTAATTGATTCTATGCAACAGACAACTACTGATATGGAAAAGAATGAACTCTTTGAACCAGAAACAATTCAGAAATATCAGGAACTTCAAGAGTTGATGAAGGAAGCTCTCACAGAAGAACAACAGGAGATTCTCAAACAATTAGGAGAAGCGTTAGCGAAACAGGAACTTTCTCAACAGGAGAGCGATCTTGCTCAAGCCAATTTCAATCAGGAACAGTTTCAACAGCAGCTTGAACGGATTAAATCTCTATATGAGCAGATCATTTTGCAGCAGAAACTTGAGGCTGCAGCAAAGCAAGCTCAGCAATTAGTTGAACAACAGAAAACGTTAATGGACTCATTAGATACTGCTGTATCTGAGCATACAGGAGATACGCAAGACTCTGAAGGTAGTGATGAACGGACTGAAGATAGTTCTGAAACGGGGCTTTCAGATAAATCCAAGATGAATGACGCTGCACAGAAAGAGGACATGATCAAGAAAGAAACAGATAAACTGATCGACAAATTAGAGTTAATCGGAGATGAATTGGCGGATACTGCAAAATCTCAGGAGAATACAGCACCGCAGCTTCAGAAAGTTGCGGATGAGGTAAAGCGACTTAATCAGTATACAAAAGATCAGCAACTTCCTGATAATTTACAGAGCACTAGTCAGAGTTTACGCAATGAAAACAGACAACAAGCATTAGAGACCGGTAGAGAAGCAGAACAGACTATGACTGAGTTAGCCCAAGGATTAGAGAATGCTCTTGAATTTATGGAGGGTTCTAACAGTGAACAGGCATTAGTTGCTATGAACGAGGCAGTAAAGAGCAGTCTGTATTATTCGCATCTCCATGAGAAAGTAATTGATCAGACAGAGGGTTTGACTATATCTAGTCTTGAAGAATATGTTCCGAGCGAGATTAAGCGGCTTCAGGAACTCGCTGCTAAAGAACTGAGTGCGTCTCAAGGCATATCTCAAATTGCTGAAAATTTGTGGGAACTTGGTAAACAGCAGATGGAGGTGGACCCGAAGATTGTATGGCGACTCAATGCGTCAAGTGATGCACTGGGTCGTGCTGCCCGTGCTTTGGAAGATAGAGAAGTATTGCTCGCGCTGCCTATTCAGAGAACAGGACTTGCTGACATCAATCAGGCAATTTCTGATATGTTAGATGCTATGGCTCAAATGAATCAGCAGATGGGATCGGATGGGCTACAAAGCATGTTAGAACAACTGCAGCAGCTTGCGCAAAGTCAAGAACAGTTGAATGAGATGGCAGAGAGACTTAGTCAACAGATGCGTGAACAGGGACGCACACCTAGTCTTCAACAACGGCTTGAAAGGATTGCTTCACAACAACAACTGATCAGAGAAGCCACAGAAAGACTGTCAAAAATTGCTGACGAAGCTTCAGAGATCTTGGGAAGTTTACAGCATGTTGCAGAAGAGATGGAAGATGTAGAAACAAAACTAAAACAAGGGACTCTGGATAAGGATGTTGTTGACCAACAAAAACGTATTCTGACGAGGATGCTTGATAGTTTAAAATCGTTGGAAAAACGAAATGTCGGCAGAAGACGTAAGGCACAAGTCGCTAAAAGACCTTCAACCCCCGTTCAAGATGTACCACCTCTTCATCCAGACCTTTTAGAATACGTGCGAAAACTCGATATAGCACCCAACGCAAAGGAATTTGAAAACATACCGTACCAGTATCGTGAACAACTTCGTCAGTATTTCAAAGCACTATCAGAAAAGACAGTGGATGAATAAACCAGTTACGTGTCGGGTTTCGCTACGCTCTACCCAACCTACAATGTAAGAGTAGGCACTCAAATAGTATTTTTTGGGAGGAATCTTGTGCAATTATTCTATAAAGCCCTTTTTGTAATATTTCTTATTGTCTCTGCCTCAATTTCTTCTTATGCATTGTCTGATGCAGAAATTGAGGTGATGTTAGGTAGGATGACGACAGATGAAAAAATCGGTCAACTTCTTTTATACGGTATTGGTGGTAGAGATATCGGTCCTGTTGCAGAAGCACACATATCCAAACGTCGTGTTGGTGGAATTATCCTCTATAGCAGAAATATTCAAGAGGCATCGCAAGTCGTTGCGCTTACAACATCACTTCAACGATTGTCGGCGGAGACCCCGAATAGGATACCGTTGTTTATTGCCATTGACCAGGAAGGTGGCATTGTCGCAAGGTTAAAGAAAGGTGCGACAGTTCTACCCGGGAATATGGCTTTAGGTGCCACAAGGTCTCAGGATTTAGCGGCAAAGTCCGGTGAACTAACAGCGATCGAATTATCCGCAGTAGGGATTAACTTCAATTGTGCCCCTGTGATGGATGTAAATACCAACCCGATAAATCCAGTCATTGGCGTTCGTTCCTATAGTGAGATACCTACTCTTGTCTCCCAACTCGGTACAGCCTATATCCAGAGTCTTCAAAAGAGTGGTGTTCTTGCAACTGCGAAACACTTCCCTGGTCATGGAGGCGCAAGTTTGGACTCACATTTTACACTACCTATAATTGAACACAGCCAAGAACGAATTGATGAGATTGAATTGCCTCCATTTCGTGCTGCTATTGATTCAGATGTAGCAGTAATTATGTCCGCACATGTGCTCTATCCGCAATTAGACCCAGAATACCCTGCAACATTATCATCCAAGATATTGACCAGACTCTTACGGCAACGTTTAGGATTTGAAGGGCTGATCATGACAGATGACATGGAGATGAAAGCAATTGATGACCAATATGAAATTGGAAACGCAGCTGTATTAGCGATACGGGCTGGTGCTGACATTATACTCGTGTCAGCAACTTTCAAAATGCAGCAGAGGGTCTATAGTGCTATTCGACAAGCAGTCCACAAGAAGATTATCTCACCTATGCGTATTGACAATTCTGTACGTAGAATTTTGTACTACAAAAGTGCTTACGGTCTGTTTGATCAACAGAAGGCATTATTGAATAATCCAGATAGCATTGGAATTGACACAGCAATTGTAGGTAACAGACAGCATAGAGATATAGCACAAACAATTGCTAACAGGTCCATAACCATTGTCCAGAATACGCGGAACGTTATTCCGATGAGTGCTGAACCGAAGGAACCGGTTTTGCTATTGAGTCCATCTCGTAATTTTACGAATGCTTATCTGAAGGCACATACCGATCTCACACACATCACCCCGGTATTGATTCCTCGTGAAGTAAATCTGGGACAGGTTGCATCACAACTCTTACTCTCACAACCATCCAAAATTGTTGCAGGCATAGTGAATAGCGAACAAGCAAGAATGTTGCACCTACTGAGTCAGAAAACGGATGTTCCCATCGTTGTCATATCCCATGCATCCCCTTATCTTCTGAGTATCTGTCCTGATGTTGATGGTGCCATCGCTGCGTATGATAGCAATTATTATTCCTTGCTTGCGGCAGTAGAGGTGCTATTAGGTAAGAAACTGGCAACTGGTAAGTTGCCAGTAACGCTTCGGTAGCGTATCTTATTTTTTCTCTTTTTTTGGTTCCGTATGAAGATTAAATACATGTTGTGTTAATCCAATCCATGAGCTTGATCGTAGGAGCAGGGCTTCCCCACCCGCGAGTTTCCCAATTAAGAACTGCATCTTCATTAGGGGTAATATGTTCAACTCAGTTTTATTGCAGCATGTCTCACACAACTCTAAAATAAATTTGACATCTGTAGTAAAGTCCGTGGTATACTATTTGTCAGTATAATCGTTTCATTGAAAATGGAACTGTTAATACTACGGTTGTTGTGTATTTTGTTTTTTGTATTCATAAGGCTGTACAGCCCGAGTTGAAAATACTTGAAATTCCCATCACCTATCATCCCCGTGGAGGCGAGTCAAAACTCAATGCTATTCAGGACGTATGGCGACATATCCGATTTATGGCATAAACTCTCCACACCAGGCTTATTCAGTTTTGGGTGATTCTGAAGAATTACGCAACAAACGTTAATTATTGAATTTGTCCGTAGGTTGGGTAGAGCGAAGCGTCATTAAAATATTAACTGGCGACACGCTCAAGCTTCTGTTGGGTTGCGCTACGCTCTACCAGACCTACAAAGTCCACTATTAGTCCTACACAAAAACTGAGGCAATTCTTAAAACTGAAGAACCCTGGACAAACGGTATGGGACTTATTGACATTCTAACAGTGAGATTGTATAATAATACTATGTGTGTCAATTACTGGAGTTGATTTATGAAGTCTTTTGGAACATTTGGACCTGTATTTCCGGATAAGAATTATGTCGTCTCTCGCCATGATGAACGCATAGATTTCATTCATCGGGTGAAGCAAGGTAGATATATTGTGCTATTTGCACCTCGACAGACAGGCAAAACGACCTTCTTTAGAAACGCTATTGCTGCACTCGAAAAAAAAAATACGAATTATCTGCCTATACAACTTAATTTTGAAGGATATGCAGATATAGACACACACACATTTTATCACTCACTTGGCAAAGAACTCTGTAAACAAATTAAGCATATCATTCAGAAACGTATTGATATGCCGATTAATGAAATAACTAAACTGTTAAATAGTGTCAACATAATTAACCAAATTTCTATGAGAGAGTTTTTTGAGGAACTTGGAGAATTAGCAGAGAACTTTCATTTTGTTATAGTAATTGACGAATTTGATGGCATCCCTCCAGATGCAATCCGTGGGTTCCTACATTCGTTACGTCAAATTTATCTGTCGCACTTAGGACATAGATGTCCCTACAGCGTAGGTATAGTCGGTGTCAAAAATATCACACAACTCAATTATGATCGTTCTATATCACCCTTCAATATTCAAGATGAGTTTAAACTATCGAACTTTACACTTGAACAGGTTCAAGAGCTTTACGTACAATATACTGATGAAGTTGGACAGGAAATTGATACGAGTGTCATTGAAGCAATACATAAACATTCTGCAGGTCAACCCTTTCTGGTAAATAGATTTGGACAAATTCTTACTGAGGAGATTAACATACCGAAATCTGAGACAGTTCAGATGAATCATTTTAATGTATCTTACAAGCAACTACTTAAGGAAAGCAATACAAATATATCACATCTTACGGGGAATTTACGGAAAGATCCGCGTCTTGAAAGATTCTTAATGGGGATCGCATTAAATGGTGAAAACCGACGATTCAACCTTGATAATGAAATCATTAGTGAACTTGCAACCTACGGGATAATTGCTGAAGATGAAAATGGACTGTGTGCAGTTCATAATCCTATCTATCTCCAACGTGTGATACAGATGTTCCAACCATTAATCAATGGACTTGAAGATCAATACTTCACTGAAGATGGTCCAGATGATTTTAAAGAATTTGTCACCACTGGCGGACAACTGCAAATGGATACTTTAATTGATAACTTTAGTAACTTCATATCCAGAGCAGGTTTTAGAATTCTCCAAGTACCAGAAACACCTCAGGAATTTGTTGGTCAATATCTCTTATTTGGATATCTTGATGAATATGTTAACCTTATAGGTGCAACTATGTTTCTTGAAATACCAATAGGTAGAGGCAGGGCAGATCTCATTGTCGCACACAAGGGTAGAAAGTATATCATTGAAACCAAAATATGGAGAAGTGAAAAATCCTATCAATCAGGAAAAAAACAACTTGCAGCTTACATAAAGAATGAAAATGCAAAAGAAGGCTACTACATAGTATTTGATTATCAAGAAAAGTCAATCTCTAAATTCGAGACAGTTACTGTTGATGGCGTAGTGATTCACTGCTATGTCATACCTATGTTACAAGAAAGACCATCACAAAGGTCATAGCATCTACTATTCTGGGAACATCCTCAAAATTCGTGCATAAGTTACCATAACTATACACACCCGGAGCAAAGAAGATAGGGACAATCTATGACGGTAATTGATTTTGTAGAGAAAAAACAGAAAACTTGGCAAGAGTTAGAAGGTTTGTTAAACCGATCGCGTCATGCCAATGCACATGAACTTAACCGGCTTGGATACCTCTATCGTCGTATCACATCAGATTTAGCTGTTGCACGTCGAGATTTCTCACAAGACCGTTGTGTTGCTTATCTAAATGCGTTGGCATCAAGTGCACATTCAGCAGTCTATCAAACATCACCGCTGAAGCGAGGATCCTTCTGGAAGTTTCTACGATTCGGTTTTCCAGGATTATTCAGGGATAATGTTTATTTCATTCTTGCAGCATTTCTGTTTTTCACCATTTCATTTGCAGGTGCGTATTGGACAGCATTGAAATCCCCTGACTTTACGGAACAACTTATTCCTCAGGAAATTGTCCGACACATCAAAGAATTGGGACAGGGTCAATGGAATGAGACATCTGCTGGTCGTAGAAATCTGTTCGCTTCCTTTGTTATGACGAACAACATAAGAGTTGCATTCTTAGCATTTGCTGGTGGGATACTTTTTATGGTTGGAACAGTTTATATTTTAGTATTTAACGGGATTTATATGGGTGTGATAGGTGGACTGTGTCATGTTCATGGTGCATCCCTTGCGCTCTGGTCATTTGCCTCTCCACACGGTTATATTGAACTTACTACGATTTTTATTGCAGGGGGGACAGGTATGCTATTAGGCTATTCACTCATTGCACCTTCTCGATTCACCCGTAAACAGGCTCTGATAAATGCAGCGAAAACAGCAATTAAGTTACTTGGTGGAAGTGTTGTCTTGCTTGTAATTGCAGGAACAATCGAGGGTTTTATTTCACCATCCGAGTTATCAAACGGCATAAAAATTGGTTTCGGTGCAATAACTGGCATCCTACTATTTACCTATCTTTTTGGCATGAGATCACCAGAGGCAAAATCCAATTATAGTTGGGTTAAGCAAACGATCAAATCTTAGATTTTGCCTTCAGTTCCAAATACTTATTTACTACTGCCATCGTTAATTGATGTGCAGGAACATCAATTGTTATCAATCCTTGTCGTCGTAAAATACCCAATGTGTTGTGCTTTTCTTGTAATAGGCGTTCTGCAATGGTTTTCTCATATACCGACTTGGAGTTTGAAGGTTTCTGTTTTGCTATTTCAATAACTCCCGAATCTGTCAGCGTTACACAGATAACAAGGTGATGTTTAGAAAGTTGTCTGACATAAGTTGCTATACCTTCCGCAGAATCTGTGTCAAGGATGTCGGTAAAAAGTATGATAAGTGCGCGTTTACGCTGCTTTGAAGCCAAAAAAGTAAAAGTGCTTTCAAAATCCGGTTCAACAGGATGCACAGGAATAGCATAAATTGTCTCTAACATTGTCAGAAACTGCTTTTTTCCGGGTTTAGGAGAGAGATACTGATGTACCGAATCAGCAAAGGTTATCAGACCTACTTTGTCCCCTTTCAACGTTGAAACATAAGCAGCCATGAGCGTTGCATTGATGGCATAATCCAATTTTAACATTGCGTGTTGTGGATCCTGATTAGGTTTAGAAATATCAAGCGAATCTAATAAAATGGGTGATGCCATCAGTCTACCTGTATCCAACATGATCACTATATCCTGGCTCTTTTCGGTCTCAAATTCCCGCACGATAGGTTTTCGCTGTCGTGCTGTGCCTTTCCAATCAATACGGCGAAAGTCGTCATCTGGCAGGTATTCTCGTAACCTTTCCATCTCGGTGCCTTCTCCGAAGATGCGTGAGTTTTTGAGTCCTATCCTGTGTAGCATACCACGTTTTACCAAGAGTTCATACTGACGAACTGCTTGTAGATTCGGGTATACCTTAATCTCAGTTTCTGCTGGTATGATTTGTTGACGTACAACAAGATCCAAGATTCCACTACAACGCACATGCAGATCTCCGAAATTGTATAGTCCACGACGCAAGGGTGTTAGTTTATAAGCAACCTCGGTGTTATCCATAGCAGGTATTGTGCACTCGTGAATTAAGTTCTGATGAAGAAACTCGGACGGAAAATCATCTTTTACTTGCAGTCGTAGCTGATGCCGAGAACGGTTGATAACCCTTATTTTCACTATATTCGCTACACCTAAAGAGAATTTCGTGTTCATCTCACGATGAATCTCCACAGATTGATACAAAGGGTTAGACCTATAATCAATTATTCCTACAATCAGTAGTATGACGAGATAGATACCTCCCATATATAATAGACTCGGTGCTAATCCGTGTAAAAGAATTGGTGCTGCAGCAGGTAGTAAAAAGTAGAGCAATCGTCTTGTTATATGCATAAGTCTAACGTGGTATTTCTACCTCAGCAAGCAATCGGTCAATCACATCATCAGGTATCAATCCTTCAATTTCAGCATCTGCTTTCAACAGAATTCGATGTCGATAGACATGGGGTGTTAAGAACTTAACATCATCAGGCAGAATGTAGTCCCGACCTTTCATAGCAGCGTACGTCTTACTTGCTAACAATAATGCAATTGATGCCCGCGGACTTCCACCTAATATTAACTCATTTGAACTTCGCGATGCTTCTGCTAAGTTGACAATATAGTTGAATATGGATTCCTCGACAGTGATATCCTGAATGGCAGTTTTACATTGCTGAAGTAATGTGCTGTCTATCACATTTTGAATTCCCACATCTTCTAATTGTGTGGCATTGAATCCTTGATGGTAGTTGATTAAAATCTGTGTTTCCATTTCTGATCTAGGATAATCAACATTGAGTTTAAACAAGAATCTATCAAGTTGTGCTTCAGGAAGTGGATATGTTCCTTCATATTCAATAGGATTCTGTGTTGCCAACACGATAAATGGGGGATTCAGTTCATGACGAACTCCATCTATGCTAACTTGTTTTTCTTCCATACATTCTAACAGAGCAGATTGTGTTTTAGCGGGAGCTCTATTGATTTCGTCGGCAAGCAGTACATTTGTAAAAACAGGACCCTGTTTTAGGTTGAACTGATTTGTCGTGAGATCATAGACGCTTGTGCCTACAATATCAGATGGCATTAGGTCAGGTGTAAATTGGACACGGCTGAATTTTCCTGAAATTACCATTGCAAGTGTTTTCGCCATGAGTGTTTTCGCGGTTCCCGGTACGCCCTCTAACAGCACGTGGCCGCCAGAAAACAGACTCACAACAAGCATTTCAAAGAGTTCTGTTTGTCCGACAATAACTTTCTGTGCTTCTTCCATTATTTTTTTATAAACGGATTGGACTGAATTTTGCATAATAGACTATTATTCCTTGTATAATTCAAAGATAGGAGGAGACTAGGACCACTCGCATAATTATTCACATACAAAACAATTCCTTGTATAATTCAAAGATAGGAGGAGACTCTGATTCCTATCCTATAGTTCAATATGCCCCTTTTAGTTTAACGTCAGTTTGATTAATCATTTCGGATGCGTTTATTCACGCTATTTCGTATCCGTGAGGCGGTGAATTGTAGCACAAACTTTCAGTTTGCGGCACATCTTCGCAAATTGGAAAGTTTGCGCTACATTTATCAAACTTACGTTAGTTTATACATTTCCCGGTATTCTTCAACGTGTTTTGCAATATCAAGTAACTGCTTGTCTGTTCTATTTTCCATTCTGTCAAGGTCCTCAATTAATAAAGTGAGCGTTTTATCTTCATCAAGCGCGCCCTTATTTCTGAGTTCTTCCAAAAACGTTGATGTATTCAAAGTAGCATCAACTCGCCAGCGAAGCCCTAATTCTGTCCTGAATTGATGACGTATGTGTCCCAATATATCTGTACGTGTGTTACCTTTTTGGTAAAGCGTTGTCATTGCATGGATATATTCTGTGCTCATACGCCGATGACTCTCCACAATATTCATCGGTTTACCGAAACGTCTGCCATGCAGTGTTAGGAAGATATACAGGATGAGGCAAACATAAACTGCGGCCAGTCCTCCAGGTGTTTTGAATACAAACTCTACAAATGCATTGGGTGGTTTAGACTCATCTGTAAAATATCTTGATTGTGCAAGTCCGATGTGAGCTCTGTTGGGTAAAGTGGACATCAGATTGTAGAAGAACGTAGCATTTAGGGTATGATTCATGCCGCTCTCTGAGAACAGATAAGAGGATGTTGTAAGATATACTCTACCTTCCCCATGACGAAACGAAAGAACAGTTGCTGCATTATCTGAACCGTATAATACCGCTACGTCCTGATTTTCTGTTCGGACCACATAATCGGTATCAACTAAGATTTCATCAACTGGATTCACAAAAAAGGGATCATCCTGATATCTTTGTGAATTTCTCAACATATTTTGCGTAATTTTCAGTTTTAAATTATGAGAAGTGAGAATTTCTTCTATCATTTCATATTTCCCGCCACACACAATCAAGATTCCTCCATCTACCATGAAATTATTTACAGCATCTATTTCCGATTCCAATAAAGGTTTATAAAGGTTGTAAATAAACAATACATCATATCTTTTCAATTCCGCAGGCGTATAAGGCGTTATTTCTGTGACGTAGAATTTCATTTTGCGTAGAATGTTGAAAATCAGACTCCTCTTTTCCAATGAATCACACGAAAACTGTGAGAATATGAGTATAATAATCAGAAGTGTGAAAATGGGTTTAGATAGAAAAGATAGTGTCTTCACTGTCAAAATGTTAACTGGTATAGACATCTTTTATGAGTTCTCTATAACTTGAAACGGTATTTTTGTCACACGGTTTATACCCATACCATACCTCATCAAAAACTGTGATAGCGTGTCCTAACGTGGTCTGCAGATTGTCATCTATGTCGGTCTGTTGTAAATACTCACGATTGGTCATACTTTTGTTGTAAGGGAGGGTACCGTTTTCTTGTAGATGAAATATGATAGAGAGATAAAGGTATCGGATTGCGCCGCGAAAATCGTTGGATTCAATGGCGGTGTCCGCGCGGGACAGTGCAGTTTTTTCTGTCTGGATCTCGGCAACAATGATCTCAGATTCATCCTCATCAACATTTCTTATGATATTCAATTGAATTTGTCTGATGAAAAAGATGACGATGGCTGTAAGCGCAAACGCAGCAAGTGGAAAGATGATGTACTTTAAGTTCAAATCCCATGTGCGGTGAGGTTTTAATAGTTTTGCCAATTCTTTCTGGTATTTTTCAAGCGACACATCAGGAACTTCGGTGTCTGAATGGAGTTCATCCCGAAATATTTCTTCTTCCGATGCATGAACTAAGAGTGCAATGAGGCTAACAATGCAAACTATCAAACAAAATGTGATTCTCATTCAATTAACTCGTCTGACCAATTAAGGTTGTATTGTCTTGTGATTTCTCTAAGTAGAGGTATGTAGTGATAATTGCCCATATAGGTATGAGAAAGGTTGCAATTAATCCTCTGAAAATACAAATCAGCATAGTAGGAAGCACATTAGGCAACTCGGATAAGAAGACATTAACATTACCACCAACAAAAAGAGTCAAAAATCTTAACGGTGTAATGGCTGAACGTATCGGGGATAGTTCAACGAAAATGAATGAAAGAACATATAGAAAGCACCCAAACATTACAGATGTGAATACCGCAGCAAACCATCCAGTACCAAGATATGTCAACAGGAACTGAATCCGTGAACCACTAACCAAATTATGACTACGACGAAATATTCCAATAATTGTCTTATCCTCAAGGATAAGACAAGGATTATACAGACTTAACGTCACCAACAAATAGATATGCGGGATCAGTAAAAGGCTAGATAACCAATAGTTGCTTAAGGTTGGAATAAATAAACCAAGTACTATATGTATGTAACTGTGTATGTCCACGATAAGCAGAAACAGTACAAACGCAATAACTAGTTTAATTACTTTCTTACCTGTCCGTTTCCATGTTTCAAGAGCAGTAGCTGATGCTGATAGCGTTTCTATATCTTTATTTCCTATACTCGATGACTTGCTTGCAATTGCTGTAGACAGTGGACAAAGGGTCAACAGCAGAAGAACCAAAGGCGTAAAATCAAGAATACGAAAATTGAGTGACCAATTCCATAGGACTCCACCACTGTTATAAGTAATGATAGTTGGTAATGGTAGAAAGTCAAAATGTAATCCTATTGAAATATCATATTCTTGAGTGAAGTGTCTTGTAGCAAAAATACCGTTAGAAGTATTCAGGTTTCCCGCTACCGAATCCTCGAATACGCTTGGTGAAAGAACTTGCGAATCAGAATTTTGATTGTTGGATTCCATATCCCTGGATACATCAAGATATTCATTTATATGAGAGATACTGCGATAATGTCCTGATATATCCAATAAAATAGCAACAACTGCTATAGGTAACATAATACGCCAAAACAGCCAGAAGTTGTCCCGATAACAGCCACATACAGTTGTAAGGAGTTGATTAAAGCTCATCCTAGTGTCCTGATACCTATTGATTAATCCTATTGCTGCGTCGCTTGCATTTCTAAATCATAGGCTTCTTTTCTTACACGGAGATCGAAGTAAAGCAGTGTAGAACCAATTGTAATGATTGGAATTGTTATTGCTTCAATCGCTGTTGTAACAAGGCTTCGAATGAAATATAATCCCCATCCTATTTCAACGGGTGTAGGTAAAAACACTTGTCTAATCATTTCAAGAATCCCAGCATCTTGTGTATCACTAATTCCTGTCAAAAGAAAGAACACGACCCCAAAAGAATTACTTAGGATGGACTGTATCATTAGATAGATTAACAACATTGCCAAGACGATTCCACAGACGCGCCACCACATGTTTTTTACTAATTCGCTGCTGCGCCGCAACGCACCTAGTGTCGAGTGATCTTCTATTAGGATTGGGAGCGAATATACACTCCATCGCACTAATAAAAACACGGAAAATGGTATGCCAATGCACGTAATTGCTAAACCCGTACAAACAAAAACAGATATGAAATAACAAACAAGCAGCGGAACATACTTACTTAGTGTGTGTTGATATGCGGCATTAGTGGTGATAGTCCTACCTAAGACCACCTCCGCGCTTGCATAAAATAATGTACCACTGACCAGAATTGTAATTAAGGATGCAACCAAAATCATAACAAACACTGCACGTATATTTTCACTAGTTAGACTCCCATATAGAAAAAACATAGTTATCTTGTCAAGAACATAAGATAGGATGAAATAGACCACAACGATGCGAAAGAATAGGGGAAAATGTTTACGATAGAGTGAGAACATGCCATCCAATATTTCAGAGAAATTCATCGCTTGCAGTGAATGAGTTTCTGTTTGCTGGTGATTTTCTGCCACAGATATTTCGTTTTCTTGCATTGTAACCTCAGTTGCAAAGTGGTATTATTTATACATAGCCTAACTGATTCTTGCTTTTCTGTCAAGATAGAGTGTGTGGGATCCAGAACGTTGTTAGCAATTTTGTTTCTAATAATTATGTGGATATAGAAAAAGCTTGTTTCCCAGTCAAGTACTCCTAAACTCTTTTGGGTCTAAATAGACAACGACCTTATCTAACGGTTTATCTAAGAATATCATATTCACAATGTATGTGCGGATAGATCGTTTGCGATTGTCAATCGTCTCTGTCGTGTGAATGTTCGGGGACGGGTGTATCCCTCACCTGTTGGACCTGCGATGGTCATTGCCAAAAATCCTTCACCTTCAAGTCCGCAACATGCATAGGATGGCGCGTTCACGACAACAACACTACAATTCATGGTTTTGTTGAATTGTGTAATTCTTGCGGTATTATTCGTATGAATCATTGCAGTGTGTCCACGACCACCATCTGCAGCCAATGCGCCTTTGAGTGCTTCGTCAAAATCACGAACACGAACGACAGGAAGAATCGGCATAAGGTATTCGTCAATAACAAAGTTGTGATTGGCTGAGACCTCTACAACAACTGCGACCGTTTGCGCTGGAGCAGAGATACCTGCTGCTCCTAAAATTGTCTTTGCATCTTTTCCAATATATTCTTTGTTCGTTTCCCCGTTTTCTATCACAACCGCTTCAAGTGCTTCACGTTGATTTGCGTCGACTACGTGTCCACCATTTCGCGTTAATTCACGGATAGTATCATCAGCAACTGATTCAACAACGAAGAGTGCTTTTTCGCCTATACAGAGCAGATTATTGTCGAAACTTGTTCCGGCGATAACGTGTCTTGCAGCTTTGGTGATATCTGCAGTTTCATCAATAATTGCTGGTGGATTACCGGGTCCAGCAGCGATTGTCTTTTTGCCACTTGTAAGTGCTGTTCTCACAACACTTGCACCACCCGTTGCGACAACCATAGATATATCAGCATGATCCATGATTTCTTTTGCTGTTCGAAGTGTAGCGTTTGCAACAGAAGTAAGTAAATTGGCAGGACCTCCTGCTTTCACAATCCCTTCGTTGATCACATGCATCGTTTCTTCAGTGCATTCACGAGCGTTGGGATGTGGACTAAAAACGACCGAATTTCCCGCTGAGATCATGATAATTGCATGATTTATCACTGTAGATGTGGGATTAGTGGTAGGTGTGATTGAATTTATGATGCCAAATGGCACATATTCTATAAGAAGTGTGCCATCATCTCCGGAGATAGACTCCGATATCAGGTCTTCCATACCAGGGGAAAGGTTTACAGCACCTTCATTCTTCATGACCTTGTGTTCAGCGTTTCCCATTTTTGTTTCTTGAACAGCAAAATCAGCGAGTCGTTTTGCGTTTTCAAGTGACACGTGCTTAATTGCTTCTATAATTTCTCGTCTTTTGGAAAATCCGAGTTTAACGAGTTCTTCTTGAGCAGTTTTTGCTGCACTGATAGTTGCTTCAACAGTAGTGAATACACCTGAACGAGAAGAAATCGTCACTGGCGTTGGTTTCTGTGTTGTTTCTGCTCTGTTGCTTTGTAACGTTGTTAGGACTTGTGCAACAATCTGTTCAATCTGTTTTTCATCAATTTGTGCCATTCAACCCTCCAATACCTCAATAGGCGAGATTCATTTCAACACGTCCTGGGCAAATGCTCCCTGGACGAACATGCCATTGACACACGAAATATTAGAATTAGGAATCTGCATCTTCAGCGGCTGCTGCAGGCTTTCCGCCGAGAATGGATTCAACATCCGAGTGTGGACGTGGAATGACGTGTATTGAAACCAATTCACCGACTGCTTTTGCAGCTTCTGCGCCAGCATCTGTAGCTGCTTGGACTGCCCCGACATCGCCACGGACCATGACGGTTACAAAACCGCCGCCAACTTGTTCTTTTCCTATCAACTTAACGTTTGCCGCTTTAACCATTGTGTCTGCTGCTTCAATAGCACCAACTAACCCGCGTGTTTCAACCATTCCTAATGCTTCATTGCTCATTCTTATATGCTCCTTGTCATCTATAAATTATCTGTTTGTTAATGTAGACTGCAAGGGACTGCACGAACTACTAATGATTTTCTGTTGATAAGACATAAGTGTAAGATGCAGTTCCTTTTAGAATATATGTATATATAATGATACTATAAATGTGTTTTTTCTGCAAATGAAAATTAAATTACATCAATAATTTTTCAGTTTGCTTTTAATAGACATTCATCATATAATAACGAACAAGAGACGGTTGAATGTGTTGTACTAAAGTGCATGAACCAGGACCAAAAGCAAAGGAGCAAACATGTATAAATGTGCGATTTTAGGGTGTCGGGGGCGTGCTCGTGCCCACGCCAGAGCTTATGATAATGTCAAGAATGGGAAACTCGCTGCAATCTGTGATATGAAGGAAGAGTTACTCAACGAGTTTGGTGATGAATTCGGTATTGCTTCTCGCTATACAAATTTAGACGAAATGCTCTCTAAAGAAAAACCTGACCTGCTACACATCGTGACTGCACCGGTTATGCGTGGAACCAACGAAAGGATCCGATATCCACTGCTGAATCAGGTGTCTGAACACGGTGTGCCTTCGGTTATTATTGAGAAACCGATTGCTGTAGAGAGTGAAGATTGGCGACAAATCCATGAACTCTCAAAACGAACTAAAACTAAGGTTGCTATCAATACCCAACTGAATTTCCATCCGAAAAACCTTGAACTGAAACGGGATGTAGCAGAAGGAAAAATCGGTACTATCAAATTCATTGAAGCAAGTGCACGAAACCCGCCTGTGGATCAAGCACCACATGTGCTGCAGTTAGTTTCATCCTATATTGATAACTCCCAACCCGTAAAGGTTATGGGACAAATTGCAGGTGTTGGTAATCTGGATGGTGTGCAACCATCTCCTTCAAACGCGACAGGAATTGTAACATATCAGAACGGGGTGCAGACTTCAGTAGCATTCGGTCCAGAAATGGCCCCGCGTGTTAGCGAGAATACAGGTAATAATCAACATAAACGTGTCTGTGTATTCGGTGAAAAAGGATTTGTTCATTGGCGTTTTAACGGTTGGGACCGTTACACGCCAGAGAATGGATTTGAAAGTGGCAATCACGCTTATGGTGGTGAGAATTCAGTTGCACAAACGAATCTAACAGAAGCAGTGTTCGATTGGCTTGATGATGAAAGCAAGGTACACCCAACTAATCTGCCGCAATCTCTTGCAGAGTTCAATCTTCTACTCGGCATCTACTACAGCGGATTAAGTAATACGGTTGTCAACCTGCCTTTTGATCCACCTGATGGCCTGATGGATATGTTCCGTGAACGATTATAGAATTGTTGACATAAGAAGGAATAATTGAAGTGGATAATGACATCATCTACATGGACAATCATGCTACGACACCCATTGCACCTGAAGTGTTAGATGCAATGATGCCATATTTAACAACACATTTTGGCAATGCAGCAAGTTCACATATCTACGGAACGCAGGCAAAAGAGGCAGTTTGTAATGCACGGCAGCAAGTGGCTAACCTACTTGACTGTTCGCCAGAAGAGATAGTCTTTACAAGTGGTGCAACTGAATCCGATAATCTTGCTATCAGAGGAACTGCTTATGCACAGAAAAACAACGGAAACCATATTATCACCACCACTGCTGAGCATCATGCAGTGCTTGATACGTGTCACGTTTTAGAAAAAGAGGGTTTTGAAACAACCTATCTACCAGTAGATAGGTATGGGATGGTAAACCCGGATGCTGTTGAAAGTGCCATAACGTCAAAGACGATATTAATTTCTATCATCTATGCTAACAACGAGGTTGGCACTATTAATCCAATCCGTGAACTTGCTGATATTGCTTCAAAACATGGTGTACCGTTTCATTCTGATGCTGTGCAAGGTATCGGTAAACTTGAATCAAATATGAATGTATTGGGTCTTGATATGGCATCAATCACTGCTCATAAAATATATGGACCAAAAGGGGTCGGTGCATTATACAATAGAACTGGTAACCCTTTACAACCCCTCTTTTACGGAGGGGGTCAAGAAAATGGAATCCGATCTGGTACACTCAACGTAGCAGGAATCGTCGGTTTAGGTGCAGCATGTGAAACGTCCCAAATTGCTATCAAAAACAGGATTGAGATTGAAGTTGTCCAACCGTTACGCGACAAACTACATGAAAAACTTACCTTGCAATTACCAGATATTCATCTAAACGGACACCCTGAGAAACGTCTGCAAGGGAACCTAAATGTTAGTTTTAGAGGCGTGCAGAGTCAATCGATCTTGATGGGACTTAAGGAAGTTGCTGTCTCTACGGGATCCGCGTGTGATTCTGAATCTGTCAAAGCATCACATGTGTTAACTGCAATGGGAATACCGAATGAATTATCCTTAACCGCAGTGCGATTCGGTTTAGGACGATACAACACTGCAGCAGAGATAGAGATCGTAGCGGATGAAGTCATTAAGGTTGTTAATCGGTTGCGTGAGTTAATACCTGACTAAAACTGAGTAATTCTACAACGCATCAAGTTGTGATTTTCGTAATAGCGATACCTTGTTCACCATCGACAGAATAGAGTAGCCATGTATCGTCACCTTCAGTATAGATATCGGGGTCACGGAGTTGGTGGACTCTTTCCCTATCAAGCCCGTTCGTTGATGGCACAATCGGTATATCTACACCTTCAAACTCACACTTCGGTACTATAACCTCTGTTGGTGTAGATGCTACCCAATCGTTCCAATCATCTTATGTTTGAAAACCCGTGTTCTCTATCTATATCTGGTGTATCTGGGTTTATCAGTAGAATTCTGTCCATTTTATCTCCTTACTGTTCTATCCTAATCTTCTGTATCTACTTGAGTTAATTTCAACGATTTCCGCACCGCATCCCGAACTATTTTACATGTCTTCACAGCATGCTCCAGATTCTCAGCAGTCGATGACTTACCGGGGTAACGAATATCAACAGCATGATTAGATAGTGTCGAAAAGTCTTGATTCCAAACTTGCCATTCTGGATTAGATGGAACTATTAAGTTTAACAGATCCTCTAACTTGTGTGTTCTTGGAGCAGGAATATTAACTTCCTGCAACCATGCTTTTAGATATTTTTCTATGCACTGTTGCGCATGGAAACAGATGACATCTTTACTTGAGATAGTACTCTGCAATAGCAACTCAACTGTAATGTAATCATCTTCAGCCTTATCTACCCATTCTAGTGTTAAGGGGTTCATTTTGTCATCTTCCCTGATGAAGGTTGTATCGAAAGAATTAAGTTGTCCATATAGCACTTCCCCTTTTTCTGTGATTTCTCGTAGGAACCAGTCGTTATGAGAGACCCGATATGCAATCTCCTTTGGAGAACGCACCAATAGATCCATGCTGAAACGTCGGGGGATACGTTGTCCGATCTCTACCGCTTGACGAGTCGTTTCAGATTCTGCTATGTCCATCACAACTAACATATCTACATCCGAGTCTTCTGTTGGCGTGCCGTACGCGTGGGAACCGAACAGAATAACCTGTAACGGATCGAATTCTCGAACAATGTCATCACATGTTGCTTGAATATCTTTTTTGGTAACCATAGCACCTCTCCACGATAAAAGTATAGCATGTTTGGTGATAGGTATCAATAGAGTCAAAAAATTGTTGTATTTTCAAACAGTTTTGTGTAAAATGGAATAAACAGAACAACAAAGAGAAACGGGATGACACCAGAAGTCGCTTTGGAAACACGGAATCGGATACCTCGAGATGGCTACTGTATTGTTCAGGGTTTTTCAGTTTTAGGTGATTCTGAAGAATTACGCAACAAACGTTAATGTATTGAATTTGTCCGTAGTTTGGGTAGAGCGTAGCGTCATTAAAATATTAACTGGCGACACGTTCAAACTTCTGTCGGGTTTCGCAAGCTCTACCCGACCTACAAAGTAAACTATTAGTCCTACACAAAAACTGACAATATCTTAAAACTGAAGAACCCTATGTATTGTTGACGATATATTGACGGCGGAATTCTTGCAGGAACTCAGCGATTTAGAACTTACGCAAAAGATTGGATTTCACAACAAATTGAACTTATAGTGGACATTAGCATTAATGAAACATTTCACAACGGGCGAGGTGAAACATTTCACAACGGGCGAGGTGAAACATTTCACAACGGGCGAGGTGAAACATTTCACAACGGGCGAGGTGACCTCGCCCCTACGCTGGGGATGCTTCATCATCTGTGTATAGGGTGAAATGTCTCATTCATTTGTCACTTTACTATATTTGGCAAAGAACGGGCAATAAATGGTTTCCCTTGGTGAATGCGCGTTTGGCATTCACATTAAACGCTCGAACTTCTGATAACGAGCAAAATGCGTAAGTCCTGCAAATTAAACTATCTTTTTACATCTATACAGACTCTGTACTGCAACAACACAAGAAATAAGGAGAACAACTAATATGTCTGCCTTTATAATCATCGTAATAATCGTATGTGGTAGTATTACAATTACTATTCTTGGGTGTGTCTCAATGGGCACATCTTATGCCGAAAAGAAACGTGGTTTACAGCAAGGTGCATCACAACGCGACTTAGAAGCACTACAACAACAAGTGTCAAAAATTGATGGTGAAATAGATTCCCTTAAAATACAACTACAGGAACTCATTCAAATTGCTAAAGGTATCGCCCAGTAGTGGAAAGAAAGGGAGTAAAGGAGAATAAATATGCCAAATTTTGCTACTTTTGCAGTCGTGCTGACGCTAATAATTATGGGGAGTATAACGTTTACAGTCCTCGGTGTTGTCCATCTATTCACTAAAAATGCCCTCAAAAAACATGGATACCATCCAAACATTTCACAGCAAACATATCAGCAGTTACAAACTGATCTGAATAAGGTTACAGATGATTTATCTGACATACAATATGAACTAGATGCAATTAGACCTGAAATACAGCAGTTGGAATTCCTGATTCGTCATTTCAACCACTGATGAAACAGTACCTCTTCTGCTACCGGTTCGACCACTCGGAGTAAAACCTTGTCATCTTCAAAAAAGTCTAAGACCATGAATCCTGAATGTTGATGTGTGAAGAGTGTGTTATCCCCATGGCTTACCGCAGTTGCTTTCTCACTGGAGCCGAGTCCACTGATCAACAGATAATCTGCAGTATCTCCTTTCAGAACTTGCAGAGAATGGTCATGTCCAGAAGCGTATATTAAGAGTGGTGTCTTCTTGGCATTTGCAAAAACGTTACGAAACTGTGTGACCATATCTTTATAGATGTCATTGCTCAGATCCTGTTCAGATTTTACCAGATGCCACCGAGTTATGGGATATAGGGACCCCACGATCGGCACAGGGATCCAGAACCATTCTTCTGCTTCCGTAAGGGGAAATAGATGTGCCTTCCAATCATAGAAACCGCCATGCGGTCCATAACTCTCTATCGGATGGTGTCCAAGAACTAAAACTGGTAATTCAGTATCTAAAGCGATCTTGAGTTCTTCTATAATATCATCATGCGATTTTTCAGGCTTTTCGTATTTGTGCAGCCACCATTGTGTATCAAGCACAACAAGTCTAATCGTTGGGGTAGATTCTGGTAGTTCTAGTGTAACGGGTCCGGGTGAGCCACTTGTAGGCAGAAAGGATGGCTTTCGGGCTAGAGTCGCGTTGACATACTGCTCTTGCGCGCGTAATGCATGAATCCCCTCCTTTTTATGACCTCCCCAATCGTGATTGCCGGGGATAAACAGTCCATGTGTATCCGTTGATGTGACAACCTCTAATTGTGGTCCAAGATGAGTCGGTGCTTCGTGTTGCAGTTCTGCTGTCATACCGTCTGGGTACATATTATCACCTAAGAAAATGATACTAGTTTTTTCAGGAGTTTTCTGTGCCCATTTCTTTAACATTTTTAACACGGGTTCATCCGGTTTTGGCTGTCCTGCATCGCCGATTAATAGGATTCTATAGGTGAGGACATTCGTTATTTTAACATCGTGTCTTTCCATTGCAGCAATATCAGGATGGTAATACGGAGCGGTATGGCTACACCCGGTAAATGTCAGATATACCGACTGAGCAATAATTCCGAGTAAGATAATACTCCAATAGATATGAGTCCGTTTATATAATTTCATTTTTTCCCAAAGATTGATGGTTGATTTCTAATGCATTTAACTTACAGAGAAAGAGTGTTATTTACTAAATCGGCAGCACTTGTGTTGCGAAAGGTGGATAGAAACATTTTCAAACTATAATAAGTATTATGACATATTATAAGGATTTATGCAAACTGGCAGGGTTATTCAGTTTTAGGTGATTCTGAAGAATTACGCAACAAATGTTAATGTATTGAATTTGTCCGTAGGTTGGGTAGAGCGTAGCGTCATTAAAATATTAACTGGCGACACGTTCAAACTTCTGTCGGGGGTCGCCACACTCAAACCAAACTACAAAGTCCACTATTAGTCCTACACAAAAACTGACAATTCTTAAAACTGAAGAACCCTACAAACTGGCAAATCAGGATAATGGTTTCAATTCGCTTGCTTTCATAGCATAAAACAACATATAATGTTGGTACTCACTTTAGGAAGGATTGTGAAACTATGAGAATCTATGTCTGTCCTTTTCTGTTATTGCTTACATTGCAAAATTGGGTAAGTCCTATTCTGATAACGAGCAAATTGAAAGTATATCACAAAGAACGGACAATGAATCGTCTCCCTTGGTGAATGTGCGTTTGGCATTCACATTAAACACTTTAACTTCTGATAACGAGCAAAATGCGTAAGTTCTAATCAATAGTCAGTCAGTGGCGGACAGGAACAGACTAAATTTCTATCGCCGTGTACTTCGTTTATGCGTGCAACGGGAGGCCAAAACTTTGTCTGACGGACCCACGGTTTTGGAAATGCAGCTTTTTCACGTGAATATGGATGGTTCCAATCAGACTTTGTGACTGATTCCACCGTATGCGGTGCATTCTTTAGAACGTTGTCTTCCGTTGATGCATCGCCATTTTCAATTTCCGCAATCTCTTCACGAATTGAAATCAGTGCGGAACAGAAGCGATCAATTTCAGATTTCGATTCACTTTCGGTCGGTTCAATCATCATGGTGCCAGGTACGGGCCAAGAGACTGTCGGTGCATGAAATCCGTAGTCCATCAAACGTTTGGCAACATCGATAACGTCTACCCCTACTGTCTTCTTAAACTCACGCAGATCAATGATACACTCATGAGCAACTAACCCATTTTTACCCGTGTAAAGTATCGGGTAGTGCGGTGTTAACTGTTTAGCAATGTAATTTGCGTTAAGGATAGCAACTTCTGTAGCAGATTTCAGTCCTTCTACCCCCATCATTGCAATATAAGCCCAAGAGATGGGAAGAATGCCGGGACTGCCCCACGGTGCAGCGGATACAGGACCAATACCATCCTTGCCTCCAATTGAGACAATTGGGTGGTTAGGTAAGAAATCTGTCAGGTGAGCCTTCACACCAATCGGTCCCATTCCTGGACCGCCACCCCCATGTGGAATACAGAAGGTTTTATGTAAATTGAGATGACAAACATCCGCTCCGAAATCTGCCGGACGACTCAACCCGACGAGTGCATTAAGGTTAGCACCATCCATATATACCTGTCCACCATGTTCATGAACAGTATCACATATCCTGTGAATTTGTTCTTCAAAAACACCGTGTGTAGAGGGGTAGGTTATCATTGCAGCTGCTAGTGTGCCGTTGTGAGTCTCAGCTTTTTCTTTCAAATCGTCAAGGTCTATGTTCCCTTCAGAGTCACATGCAACGACAACGACTTTCATACCTGCCATAACAGCACTAGCAGGATTTGTCCCGTGTGCAGAGGTAGGAATTAGACAGACATTCCGGTCTCCTTCGTTGCGACTCAGATGATATTTCCGAATGACCAACAATCCTGCGTATTCACCTTGTGAACCAGCGTTCGGTTGCAGTGAAACACCGCTAAAACCTGTAATCTCTGCTAACCATGCTTCTAACTGTTCAAATAGAGTATGATAGCCTCGTGCTTGTTCGCTCGGTACAAACGGATGTATTTCCCCAAAAGATTGCCAGGTGACGGGTACCATTTCTGCAGTTGCGTTGAGTTTCATCGTGCAGGAACCGAGTGGTATCATAGCATTGACAAGAGAAAGGTCTTTGGCTTGTAATCTGTGGATATATCTCAACATCTCCGTCTCTGAATGATAACTATTAAAGACAGGATGTGTAAGATATGGGGATGTGCGCTGTAATGCTGTGGGTATCCTAATAGATTTTGCAATATGACTTTCATTTCTGTTTTCTGTTCTGTTCTCTGTAAAGGGTTGTAGCAGGTTATCAAGATCGACCTGCGTAGTGGTTTCGTCTAATGCAATACCGATGTGAGTTGAATCGATTGTTCGGAGATTAATCTGTTTTTCTTGAGCCGAAGATACGAGTTTTTCCATTTCGTTCGCGCTAACCTGAACACAGAGTGTATCAAAGCATGCTGCATCTCCTGTCTTATATCCTAGTTTCTCAATCTCAGAACGTAACGTGCATGTATGCATGTGTACTTGTTCGGCAATCTGCTTAAGTTCTTTAGGTCCGTGATAGACTGCATACATCCCTGCCATCACAGCGAGGAGTACTTGTGCTGTGCAAATATTGCTGGTTGCTTTTTCACGACGAATATGTTGTTCACGTGTCTGAAGTGCTAATCGGATGGCGGGTTCATCATTTGCATCATGGGATACACCAGCAATCCGTCCGGGAATGCTGCGTTTAAGTTCTTCATGCGTTGAGAGGAATGCAGCATGGGGTCCACCATATCCAAGCGGGATGCCAAATCGCTGCGAGTTACCTATCACAATGTCCGCACCAAATTCTCCTGGGGGTTTCAGGAGCAAGAGTGCTAATAGGTCGGTTGCGGTAACAAATAAACCCCCAGCAGCATGCACCTGATCAGCAAAATGATGGTAATCGTAGATAGTGCCATCTGTAGCAGGATATTGCACGATTGCCCCTAAGATAGGCGTGTCAAAATTGACGTCCCGATGATCACCGATATGCAATTCTATACCTAAAGGTTCAGCACGGGTTTTTAGAACAGCGATTGTTTGTGGATGACATGTTTCTGATACGAAAAACTTACGGCTAATCTCCCGTGGGACATTTGCATAACACATAGACATCGCTTCGGCTGCAGCTGTTGCTTCATCCAGCAGGGAAGCGTTAGCAACTGGGAGTCCGGTTAAATCAATAACCATTGTCTGGAAGTTTAGCAACGCCTCTAATCGTCCTTGTGAAATTTCTGCTTGATAAGGGGTGTATTGCGTATACCAACCCGGATTTTCTAGTATGTTTCTTTGGATGACAGGTGGCACAAAACAGTTATAATATCCCATTCCGATATAAGAACGGTAGACATGATTATGGGAGGCAAGTTGCTTTAGTGTGTCAAGGACTTCATATTCTGAAAACACTTGAGCGTATTTAGATTTCTCTCCAATGTCCAAACTCAGCGGCGATGATAGTCGTATGTCTGACGGTACAACAGCATCAATGAAAGATTCCATTGATGCGTAACCGAGTGTCCACAACATCTGATTAATTTTTTCTGGACGGGGACCTATATGTCGATCAGCGAAAGTAGTCGGACTGTTTTCTTGTTCAAGCATCTTCTGCCTCAATATGTGCTTGATAGCCATCGGCATCAAGAAGTGTATCAAGTTCACTCAGATCGGTCATTTTGATTTTCAAGAACCACCCATCCTTGTATGGTGAGTCATTCACTTGTTCAGGTGCATCAAGTAGTGTTTCGTTCACCACGATTACCTCTCCACTTACAGGCGCGTAAAGGTCAAATGCTGCCTTAACAGATTCTATCACACCAAGTTCCGCTTTATGTGTTAATTGTGTGCCAACATCAGGTAGTTCAACGAAGACAATATCCTGAATTTCAGATTGTGCATAGTCTGTGATGCCAATTGTAGCGATGTCGTCTTCTGATTTTACCCATTCATGACTTTCCATGTATCGTAAATCATCTGGAATCATTTAATTTTCCTTCAAGTGTTATTATAGTTAATACCCAAATTATTACTACACTTCTTGACACAACGAACAATGAATGGCAGCGGGCTGGGAAACCCAACCCTTACAACCGGATATTTGTTGATGGGGAAGTGTATGTTTAATTCTAAGTCTAACTATAAATACTTAGTGAAACAACGCTGTAGAACTTATTTTCCAACATTTGGATCTATCTCTTTGGCTTTTTCAAAGTCAATTTTCGATGTTTCGTGCTGAATGAAAAAGTTATTCATCCAGCCAACTCATCATACTGCGTAGATTCTTGCCAACATCTTCAATCTGTAGTTCTGCTTCTTGTCTGCGGAGTGCGCTGAGGACAGGTTGATTAGCTTGATTCTCAAGTACCCATTCTCTTGCAAAGATGCCGCCCTGGACATCTGCTAATATCTGACGCATCTTTTCCCTAACACTATCATCAATTAATCTTGGTCCACGCGTCAGGTCCCCATACTCTGCAGTATTACTGATATCGTTACGCATCTTGCTTAATCCGCCAGTATAGAGTAGGTCAACAATCAGTTTCAACTCGTGGAGACATTCGAAGTATGCCATTTCTGGTTGGTATCCAGCTTCAACAAGTGTGTCAAATGCTGCTTTAATGAGAGCTGCGGTACCACCACATAGTACTGCTTGTTCTCCGAATAGGTCTGTCTCTGTTTCTTCACGAAATGTGGTTTGCATGACCCCAGCACGTGTGCCGCCAATCCCTTTTGCATAGGCAAGTGCGATATCCTGGGCAGCACCGGTTGTGTCCTGGTGGATGGCTATGAGACACGGTACGCCACCACCACTTTCAAATACTTCACGGACAAGGGAACCAGGTCCTTTCGGTGCGATCATGGTAACATCAATGTTGTTCGCTGACACAATCTGACCAAAATGTACACTGAAACCGTGAGAGACCATCAACATGTTACCAGACTGCATATTGGGTGCGATCTGGTCACGGTAGACATCAGCGTGTTTTTCGTCCGGGATAAGTAACTGAACTATATCTGCGGATTCTGAGGCTTGTTCAACTGTGCTGACTGTTAGACCTTCTTCCTCTGCACGAGATTTTGATCGACTGCCTTTGT
Source organism: Candidatus Poribacteria bacterium (assembly GCA_965208245.1). GTDB lineage: Bacteria > Poribacteria > WGA-4E > WGA-4E > WGA-3G > MSPOR6. The sequence continues at coordinate 1,092,263 of OZ242325.1, read as the reverse complement.
ACAAACCGACGATGACGTTTGCACCACTGTCTTGAAGGTTTAATGCTTGTGCTCGTCCTTGTGCACCGTAGCCGATGATTGCGACAGTTCTGTCCCTCAGAAGGTCAAAATTAGTATCACTGTCATAATAGATTGTTGCCATAGAAATTTATCCTCTTTATTTTCTCATTTTATAATAATTCGCATGTCTAGGAATGCACTATTGTGGTTTTTCCGTAGAACCACGTATCATTGCGATTTTTCCTGTTCGTGCTAACTCAAGGATGCCGTAGGTACTGTATATGTCAATCGCGGCTTTTAATTTACCTTCATCCCCTGTAATCTCAAGTATGATAGAATTAGGTTTCATGTCAATTACACGTCCACGAAAGACTTCAGCAACTTTTAGTATATCAGCGCACGTTTGCGGGGTTGTGGCAATCTTGATAAGGATGAGTTCACGTTCAACATGCGTCCCTGTGGTTATGTCAGTAACCTCAATCACATCAATCAATCTATTCAGGTGATGATAGATCTGTTCTATTATCTGCGGGTCACCGTGTGTAACAAGCGTAATCTGGGAGACACTCTCATCGTGCGTTTCAGCGACATTGAGACTGTCAATATTAAAACCGCGCCCACTAAATAGACTCACGACCCGTGCAAGCACACCGAATCTATTCTCTACCATCACGGAAAAAATGTGTCTGTCATCTTTTTGCATTATGTTTCTACTTACGCAAGCCCTCTGATAACATCGCCAAGTCCTGCGCCTGCCGGTACCATCGGGAATACGTTTTCTTCTTCATCAACTATGAAGTCAATGACGACCGGTCCATCATCAATTCCTTTCGCCTTGATCAGTGCTGGTTCAACGTCTTCAGGGTGTTCCACTCTTAGACCTGTTGCACCGAACGCCTGTGCAAGGAGAGCAAAATCAGGATTATCATGATAATCTACAGCAGCGTAACGTTTACCATGAAATAACTCCTGCCATTGACGAACCATACCAAGATACATATTGTTGATGATAAAGACTTTTATGGGTAATTTCATAGTTATGGCTGGTACGAGTTCTTGTATAGTCATAATATAGGATCCGTCACCATTGATATTGACAACAGTTTTGTCTGGACAACCGAGTTGTGCACCAATTGCAGCTGGTAGACTGAAACCCATTGTTCCGAGACCGCCTGAGTTCAACCATTGGCGCGGTTCAGTGAATTGGAAGTATTGTGCTGCCCACATCTGGTGTTGACCAACATCAGCAACGACAATTGCATCGCTATAATGCTCATAGATCTGTTCCATTACGTATTGTGGCATGACTTTATTGGCTTTCTGATTGTATTCAAACGGGTACTTCTGTTGCCATTCTTGGATTTGTCTGCGCCATGGATCAATATCGGCAGTGCCGACCAATTTGTTCAATTCTATGAGAACCTTCTTTGCATCACCAACGATGGGGACATCAACTGGTACATTCTTACCGATACATGATGCGTCAATATCAATATGGATTTTTTTTGCATTAGGTGCAAATTTGTCAAGATCACCGGTAACCCTATCATCAAATCTGGCACCAATGGCAACAACGAGGTCTGAATCGGTAAATGCATAATTTGCACAGCATGATCCGTGCATCCCAGGCATCTGCATTGCTAAGGGATGTGTTTCAGGGAAAGTACCGAGTCCCATCAATGTGACAGTGATTGGGATCTGTGTTTTAAGGGTTAACTCTCTGAGTTCCTCGCTTGCGTTCGCCAGAACTACCCCTCCCCCCGCATAAAGAATAGGACGTTTCGCTTCTTTAATTAGGCCAGCTGCTTTTGCGATCTGTTTGAGGTCACCATAGACTTGTGGTCTGTAGCTGCGGATATCCACTTTTTCAGGATATTCGTAAAGTGTTTTCTGTTGCTGGGCATCTTTAGCGATGTCAATAATGACGGGTCCAGGTTTGCCAGTGCTTGCTATATGAAATGCTTCTGCAACGACATCTGCAACTTCATTGCAGCTTTTAACGAGATAACTGTGTTTACAGATGGGTCTGGTGACACCGATAACATCACATTCCTGAAATGCATCACTACCAATAAATTGTGTCTTGACTTGTCCCGTGATGGCAACCATCGGGATGGAGTCCATATATGCAGTTGCTATACCTGTGACAAGATTCGTTGCTCCGGGGCCTGATGTGGCGAGGGTAACACCTACCTTACCCGTAACGCGAGCATAACCGTCCGCAGCATGTGAAGCACCTTGTTCGTGTCGCATCGGTATCAGCTTAACTTCTGTTTCGTCATATAAGGCATCAAAAATCGGCATCGCTGCGCCACCATTCACACCGAAGATATATTCGACACCTTCACGTTTGAGACAATTAACCAGGATACGTGCTCCTGAAAGTTCCATGCCAATTCCTCTTATGGTATTGTAGGCACATTCTGCTGTGCCGGTGCATATTGAAAGAAAAACCCTTCTCGCTTCGCTTTGGAGACGAGAAGGGTTCATATTAAGACCTTACCGTGGTACCACTCCAATTCTCTCCCTATTTAGATTATAAGGAAAAGCACTCTTGTTATAAGGAAAAGCACTCTTGTTATAAGGAAAAGCACTCTTGTTATAAGGAAAAGCACTCTTGTTATAAGGAAAAGCACTCTTGGGATGTGTTAACGGACATCAAACCGGCTAATCCTACCTTTAGCGATGCGGAGATCGCACCTACAAGTTGTTCAGATTAGCAGCTCCGGGGTGACATTCAGTCGTAGGCACTTAGGAAGACCTTTCAGCCCATGAATCTTCCTCTCTTGCAAGTCCAATAGACGTACTCTTCCCCTTCAACGCTTTTTTCTATTCTGTTGTAATTATCTATCATATAACGTTTTTAGCGAAGTGTGTTGTCTTGCGTTTCATTATTGTTTTTTGTTAATTATAACACTGAATCACCGAAAAGTCAAAAAAAATCAGTGTTATAATAGTAATAGGCACACGCCATGTGCCGTGATTTTTAGTTTACGGCCCGTTACGGCACACGGGGCGCGCCTACTACCATGTCGTGAAAACACAATGATATAGACAATCTTCAACTATTTTAAGGACTTGAGTTTTCCCCAAACAACACTGATTTTTCCAGTTAGGTCTACGGATGCGGTTTCTGGTAGAAAGCGGTTTGCGATAAGTTCTGCATAAGAAGTTGCAATTTGCTCAAATATTGGTATTGCGGTGCCACAGCAAGAGGTATGGAAATTGATGAACCAACCTTCCATATCATCTGTTCTGTATGCGACTGGATCGGCATTTGTGCCATCATCTGCATAACTTTCATACTCAAAATTGTTCTGTTCTAATATAGATGTATCGACTGGACGATTTGATGTCCATTCTTTAAGAGATGGCATATACTTCTTACCAAGATCAGTCGGTTTGATGACTGCATTTTCTACTGCAATTGTTACTGTAACCCCGAAAATCTTTTGCTGACCCGCTTCTTCAGCTGCAACGCGTAAACTAGTTCCATAGTCCCAGTAATAGTAGAATGGATAATCTCCGATAAACCCACCGATTCCTCCTTCTCTCAACCATGAATATACCGGATCGTCTTCACCTCTGTTTTGAAAGATCGTATCGGGTGTATTACCTTGTGTAAGGACATAGATGCCTTTTGGATTGGCATTCATATATTCAATCAATCCTTCACCATCAACAATTTCACCATTGATATTTTTGTCTGCAAGTTTGCTTACGATAAGGTCTGCTAAACCTTTACCGTTTAGACCCTCTGTTCCTAATACAAGTCCGTTTTCCAGATCTGCGTCGTAGACGACTGCAACTTCTTGCCCATAACTAAATCCTGCAAACGTAAGAACTATAATTGATACAAAACAGAATAATTTTCTCACTATTTTCCCTCCTAATCAGTTATCAAATTGTTTTGATGCTACATGATGTTCGTTAGATGATACAGTATAACATAATTGAACAGAAACGTCAAGAATTTATTTGACAACTATTGAGAAACATCAGCAGGACTTACGCAGTTTCTCTTAAAGTCCCCTTGATAAGGGGGATTTAGGGGGTTAAATCACTAAAATATCATTGAAATAATGACTTTTTAATCCCCCTAACCCCCCTTATCAAGGGGGAATGCGTAAGTCCTGATCAGATAAGTATGTTACACTTCAATTAAACTCTTGACAAAACTACCATAATATGGTAGCATATACATGTGTGATTGAGTCAAAATAAACTGTTTCAGATTCGGAGAAATAGATGAACCAAAAATACAAATCAGTTTACTTTCCAGAGCATCCGGGTGAAACATCTCAGGAAAAATCGTTAACTTTGGCATTTGGAAAGAAAACAGAAGATCTTTATGAACATATTAAAGGACTTTCGAGTGCTGAACTTCGTCAGTTATTAGACGATGATTATCAAACCCTTGTAGCAAAAGCTAAGGCGGATGACTTGCCATTAAACACCTATTGTCTTCGCCAATTAAGACAATCTGTGAATTTTATTCATGAACCCGCCTTTCAGTTAAGACTGCCAGGTATGAAGGAAAAGACAGGATTATTTGATCCGGTAACTGTAACTTTCAAGAATGGTCGAAAAGAACCTTTTGCTCGGTGGTACCCATATTTAGAAGGATATTCGACTCAATTTGTAGAAGCAATCTTGGAAAGGTATGCCCCCAACGCTCAGAATATTTTAGATCCTTTCGTTGGAACCGGAACTACTGCTTTCACTGCATCGCAACTGAACAAAACTGCTTACTTCTGCGAAATAAATCCGGTTTTACAGTTTTTGACATTAGCAAAAATAAAAGTCAGAAGATTAAATTCATCTCAACGAACTGCTTTAGTTCAAGCACTCGGGGAAGCCAAAGAATCTATAATGGAACTTGATAAATTTCCACGGGATCATGTTCTACAGCAAACTTACGAAGCAACTTTTGAAAGCAGTATATTTTTTGATGCCCCTGTTTATGACCAAGTTTTGCGACTTCGATCATGGATTGATGAAGTCACCTTTGAAAACCTAATGTTAGCTGATCTTATCACTGTTGCCGTGCTATCATTACTGGTACCTGTGTCTCGGATGAAGCGATCAGGCGATTTGAGATACAAGACAGCCAAGGAGCTTGAGCGGCAAACATTATTACTCATTGAAGGGGTTTGCCAAAATATTAATCAGATAATTCATGATATACAAAATGAATGCCACGGACTGAAAACTGAACCTTTGTTAATATGTGAAAACGCGCACGCCTTAAAGCATATATCACCTATTGATATTGATACCGTAATCACAAGTCCACCTTATGTCAATGGAACAAACTATTTTCGCAATACGAAGATAGAATTGTGGTTCTTGCGTTGTTTAAGAGAAAAGAAAGATCTGACAAGGTTTCGCGCTTCGTCATTAACTGCAGGTATAAACGATGTGACCGTTTCAAAAACTCCCACTCTATCTCATCCCGCTGTACAGAAAATCGTTTCAAAACTCGAAAAACATACGTATGACTCCCGTATTCCGCGCATGATAGCAAGTTATTTTAGTGAGATAACAAGTATATTTAAGGGTATTCTATCTCATTTAACTCCCGAAGCGACGGTCGCAATTGATATTGGCGACTCTTGCTATGCGGGGATTCATGTTCCAGTAAATAGATTGTTGTCAGCGTGTTTGCAGGATCTTGGATTTACCCAGGTAGATCAAGTTACTCTTCGAAAACGCAGATCTAGAGGGGGAATGTTGCTGGAACAGTCGCTGCTTGTTTTCATACAAGGTTCCAAACAAAAAAAGAGAACTTTAAAAAAGCAAAATATACATTGGCATACCGGATGGCAAGCCTTCAAACGAAACCTACCTCACCAGACAACACCTTTTGCTAAAAGGAACTGGGGACATTCACGGCATTCCTTATGTTCATATCCTGGCAAACTCAAGCCAGCAATTGCTCACTATTTGGTACAGACTTTCGTTCCAGAAGGTGGAAAGACTTTAGATCCATTTGCTGGTGTTGGTACTATTCCATTTGAAGCATCGCTTGATGGAAAACATGCATACGGTTTTGAGATAAGTCCAGCAGCATTTGCGATTGCTAATGCCAAAGTTCAACAACCTACAACACAAGGTTGTACGACAGTTATTGACAAAGTTAATGATTTCATTAATTGCTATTCGGTTTCGGAGGCAGAATTTGCTGAAGTAAATGATTTAGGATTCAATGGTAAAATAGTGGAATATTATGAGCAACAGACCTTGAGAGAAATCTTATCAGCGCGACGTTACTTTCAAATGTATCCAGCGGAGGCACACGAAGATTGGTTTGTGTTAGCCTCGTTGCTTCACATTTTACATGGCAATCGTCCGTATGCGCTCAGTCGACGATCCCATCCGCTTATTCCTTACAAACCTACAGGTCCTTACGAATATCGTCCATTGATCAATCAACTACGCGCGAAAGTACAACGGAGTCTTGTTGAAGATTTGCCGCTAAGTTTTAAACCGGGAAAGATATTTTTTCAAGATGCAACAGACTGGTGGCCTAGAGAGGTTGATCAACTTGACGCTATCATTACTTCCCCTCCATTCTTTGATAGCACTCGGTTTTACACTGCAAATTGGTTACGGTTATGGTTCTCAGGTTGGTCTGCCAAAGACTTTAAAACATGTCCAACAGTTTTTGTTGATGAAAAGCAAAAAACGAGTTTTGACGCATACGTTCCAATTCTTCGTCAAGCAAGAGAACGACTCAAATCTAATGGCGTGGTTGTCCTGCATCTTGGAAAAAGTGTTAAATGCAATATGGCGGGTAATTTACAGAAACTTGGTAAACGGTGGTTTCGCTCCGTAGATATTTTTAATGAAAGCGTTGCTCACTGTGAAACTCACGGTATTCGTGATAAAGGAACAGTTACTGCTCATCAATACCTTGTTCTGTATTAACATCCGTTTCCTGATGAATTACTCGTTGATACGCTTGATCTGCTTGGCGTACCCAGGCAGACGAAATGGTTGTTGAATGCTTAAAAAAATCAAAGTTTTCATATTCCAAAATCCTATTCCGTAACTTGATAATTTCTTGCATATAGGCCGCATATTTTGTTAGTAGTTCATCTACTTTTTCAGGAGTCTTAAGGTGCTTAAGGGCATCAGGATTATAGTGTGGTTTTGCAGCAAGTGTTTCGTATTGAACACCTGTGAGAATAGCAAGTTTCTTTAATTCATTGTCTGAATAATATTCTGAAGGCCACTTACCTGATTTTTCACCGTTATGTATTCTACATAATAACGTGGCGTTTTCGGTTGTCAAAGGCCATAAAAAGACAGCAGGAAGTGTATGATCAAGAGGTCGTTCTTTTGCATCAACTCCTCGGAGGTCTTTCTTGCACTTAAAACAGCAGTAGTCAAAACGTTTATATATATCCTCGCTCTCTATTTTTGCACTACCAGAGAGATCCAGATACATCCGTCTTTTTTGCGCAGCTTCACGGTGCTGATCAGTTAGCCGAGTTTTATTCTTAATCGAATTGTAAACTCTTTTACATAGTTTACATTCACCCTGACGTTTTGACTTCCTTGCCCTATGTTGGTCAAAAAAATCAAGCGGTTTCATCGTATTGCAGATAATACAGTATTTATACTCCTGTGCTTCCTTTTATATAGTCATCGTGCAGAATTGTAAAATTTCCTTCCTCAATTGTGGAATTATCTCTCTTATCTGCCAGTCTGTACTCATAAAATTGCGTTTCGTCACCTGATAGCATTACTATTCCACAACTCGGACAGATGATTTCAAATTCATCTCCAATTTCATCTTTACGAATAAAAATGAATTCAAGACATTCACTGTCCAGACACTGAAAACCTTTGAAAACTACATCACCCATTCCAGAAACATGTTCTGCACGAATTTGATTCAATTTTACGACTTTCGTATATGGAGTGCGTCTTGGCATTTTCCACCTCACAATTTGTCGATTTGAAAGGTAGAATATATCTACATTTCATTTTGACAACATTCTTCTGCATGTATATTCTGTTTTGAATTATTCAGTAGTCTCAAAAAGTTAGGAATATTCGGGTTGATGTGTGGAATGTCAAAAACATGTGGATGCTGTTAAGAAAATAGGGGCAGCTTGATGGCCGCCCCTACAAAAGTCAAATCGCTTTTACGCATTTGCAACATAGATTTCATTAACCTTTTTCCAGTTAACGAGATTCTTCCACGCTGCAACGTAGTCGGGTCGCCGGTTCTGATAATTAAGATAGTATGCGTGTTCCCAGACATCTATACCAAGTAAAGGTGTATGCCCCCGCATAATTGGACTATCCTGATTTGCAGTAGAATATATTTCTAGTCCATCATCACCAATAACGAGCCATGCCCAGCCTGAACCGAAACGTTTCGTGGCTGCTGTTGTGAATTCTTCATCTGCAGCTTCAAGTGATCCGAATGCAGATTTGATAGCTTCTCCGATTTCACCGTTGCTGGGTTTGTCACCGTCTGGTGCCATAATCGACCAGAAGAGTGAGTGGTTAGCATGTCCGCCACCGTTGTTTATGACTGCCTGACGAATGTCTTCAGGAACTTGATCAATGTTCTTCAAGAGTTCTTCAACATCTAATTTCGCAAGGTCATCATGACCTTCTAATGCAGCGTTAAGGTTGTTAACATACCCTTGATGGTGTTTTCCATGATGGATTTCCATCGTATGTGCGTCAATATGGGGTTCTAATGCATTATGAGCATAAGACAGTTCTGGTAAAGTGTGTGCCATTTAAGAAAGCCTCCTTAAGTATTTGTGATTATATTTAATATACCAAAATTACAATAAGTTTGCAAGATATTTGATAGTCACTATCAATCTATTTGATATTCCTCCTCAAAGGCACGTACCCTACATTGTCGTTTATAGTTGCAGTAATTGCACGGTTTCGTAGGATCTTTAGGTGTATCTGGTGCATGTTCAGGTTTTTCTAAGTCTACATCTGTTTCTGATCGCGTAATGAGTGGGAAAAATCCTTCAGTTATACGTTCTACATAGAGTTCAACATAACCACAGATACGATCAAGGAAACTGCTAAAATCTTCATCTTCTAAACATTGTTTGTTAGATGATCCAAAATCATACCATCTTGAACCGTTGTAACCTTGATAAGCATTTCCGTTCAGTTGTTCCTTTCCTATACCAAGTTCCTGCTTGAATTCACGAAGTCTGATTTTCTGATACAGACCTGCTGCTGGATTTAGTCTATTCAGGTTAGCATGCTGTGTGAATAAGTTTTCAGTTACTTTGAGGTAGATTGGCAGTTGAAGGCTTCGTCCTTCACGCATATCTTGTATGCCGATTGTTGAACTCCCAGTCTTGTAATCTACAACATTAAAAGAGTCGTCACCGATGTCAATTCGGTCAATTTCCCCTTGCATCTTCACGTCATTGATTGTAATGGGTTCAGAAGAACTTAATTCATCATCCGACTCTCCAACGGTTTTACCAAAACTCACTTCAAAGTATTTTGGTGATACAGTGAGTTCACAACGCTGTTCTGCTTCTATCCATCTGAAAAGGGCAGCACGTAGTTTATCGGTACTAATTGACCAGATTAGGTTTTTTTCGCTGATGTCACGTTCATTACGTTTTTCGTCAGAAATCTGTTCTAGTATAGTATTAAGGTGTTCTTTTGCTGCATCCAAGTTCTCTTGACTGCACCGTTTTAATGATGGTGACCTTTTTTCTTTACGATCATTATAGAATCTGAAAAGAATGATATGGGTTAAAGTTCCCTTATCTTTTCTTGAAATTTCATCCTCTTTATCTTCCTCTATAATTTTTGTATTCAGAATAGTTGACATAAAGAATTGAAATGGACAATTTGCATACATTTCCAGATCTGTTACTGAATAGACTTTTTCGCGAAGTGCCTTCAGACTTCTTTTACTGTCTAATGAAAGTTCTTCAGTACATAAACGTCCTTCATAGATCGTATTCTGTTTTATGTTTTCACGGTTTTTTTCAACCTGAACAACATGGTCTATTATTGGTTTTAAGTTTTCTGAATTGGTTGGGAACTTTTCGTTGATAGGATCATCTATACGCCAAATGTAATCCCCATAGGAACTGAGAAAACCGGTGATGCTGTTCTGACCGATATCGGTTATTTCCTCTGAGCCTGCATGACAGATCTCCTCTAATTGTTCAATGAATATTGATGGGATGAGTTCTGTATCTCTATCATGCATCGGGGAAAGAAGAAATAGTTTTTTTTCAAAGGATTTTAGGATGCGATAGAACAGAAAACGACTGTCGTAAAGATGCGCATCTTCAGTGCGGTATGGTGTCCCTGGCAGTAAAGGATCCTTTCTATATGACACTGGAAACCCACCATCAACAAAATCACCCAAAAAGACATAGTCAAACTCATAACTTCTAATCTCACTAAGTGGGAGGATTTTTACTGTTTCTACCTTACGTGATGCTCTCTTCTGATAAAAGGTATGCTTGACTATGTAGCGCAGTTTACTTACCAATTGTTGTGTTGAAAAGGTCTCCTGTGGTTCAGATTTCAACACAGAACAGAATTCATTTAGTGTTTCTCTGAATATTTGTAGTGCGTTTATCTCTGCTTCAACTATAGCGGAGTTTTCTTGTAACATCTGGGTTAGGATAAATCTGAACATCTTGGATTCGTTTATTAACATGCTGATAGAGTCAAGAAATTCCTGTGGAGTACAACTCTTTTTTTTCAAGATATTCTGATTGTCAGTGAAATAAACATTCGGGGACTGATCCCTGCTGGATGTTAGCAGTGAGAAGAGCTCTTTAACTAAAGGTGACTTTGCCAATGAGACCTTTTCAGATAGTGTGTACGGAATGCCATAATCAGAGAATATCTCGGTGATACGCTGCTGATACTTAGAAATACTATAGTAAGTAACACAGATGTCGTTAAGATTACATTTTTCGTTCTCAACAAGAGTCTTAATTGTGTGTGCAATCGTCTCTACCTCCTCGGAACGATCAGAAGGCTTCAACAACTTGATTTTATCTGATAGGTCTTTCTTCTCAACCTTCCTGTTGTGTGAATTAAAGAGATTTTCAGCGAAATAGTGATGTAATTCTGATTGACGTTCAAAGTTGGTATCAATGTTAACACCGAAATCCTCAAATTTCTTAACCAGATTGACGACATTCCAATATAAATCCTTATTTTCAGAATGACAGTCTGTACGAAACCACATCTCGATGCCTTCTATATTAACGATCTGTTGTAGTAGCTCTATATTTGCTTTTGAAAGAACGGTGAAACCTTCAACCACGACAAGTTGGACATTTGGAAAAGCAGATTTGAAGTATATTTCATCAAAATACTCAGTAAGGAATAGGTGTTTACCTTGTTCATCAATCCATTGGGAACCGAGTTTGTTTTCATAGCTGCGATAAATTGTATCAAGATCTGTTCTTGTTTGACTCTCTTCCACGAACTCAAGTTGGGTCTCATTACGTCCCTTAAGATTATTGATTGTATCTACGATTAGGCTGAGCGTGCTATCTGGTACTGCGGTGTTTTGTCCTAGTCGAAACATGTCAAGGTTGTGTCGGGATTCTACATCTGAACTTGTAATCTCATTTAACCAGTGTCGTTGAATACCTGATGAGATGTGTCGTCTGGGTTTACGAATGTGCGAATATAATCTATCTATAAAACCGACAATTTCTTGTACCTGCAGATTAGTTATAGCACCATCAGGATGATAGTCAATTAACTCCCGTTCGCGGTTCTGACGTGAAGCAACATTTGGCACAATTACTAGAAAGGTATTTGCTCTGTTGTTCTGAATTTCTGTTTTTAATCTGATTTCTATTTCAGACATTTTGATAAATCTTATGGTAAGAATTGAAGACTACCTGACTTGTGTGCCAAGGGGTACTTCGGTTTCTGGGATTGTCAATACGACAGAGTCACCACTTGCAGCAAGTAACATACCGTGTGATTCAACATTGCGAATAGTCGCGGTTTCCAAATTGACGACCACAATAACCTGTTTCCCGATCAGACTGTCAGCCTGATAGTGTTCTGCTATTCCTGCGACGACCTGACGTTTCTCTGTGCCGATATCTACGATCAGTTTAAGTAGACGATCAGCATCCTGTATCGGTTCTGCTGAGATGATACTTCCAACACGGAGATCCATTCTTTGGAATTCTGTAAATGAGATGCGATCTGTAGTTGCTTGTTTTGCCTGCTTTTCAGATTTCGTTGGATCTGTTTTTTGAGGAGGCTTCTCTTTTTTGAGATCAACCCGCGGAAATATAGGTTCACCTTTAGCGACCTTTTTACCCGTTTTCAATCGTCCCCATTCTAATGTGTAATCAGAATTGATAGAGCCAATCTGTCTCTGTATCTTATCTGCAGTGTCGGGAATAAATGGTAAGATCAAGGCGGAAATGAATCTGAGTGCCTCTAAACTGTTGTATAGGATTGTCCCCATTCGCGGTTTTGTCTCTGGTTTCGCGAGTGTCCATACTTGTGTCTGTTGCACATAACGGTTGATACGTCTGACAAATTCCCAGATAGTTTCAAGTGCGATGTCATAAGCAAACGTCTGCATGTGAGAGTCTAACGATGCAAGGGTATCGTGAGCAAGTGTCTTGATCTCATCATCAAATTCACCTGGGGTCGTAGGTTCAGGAATCGCATCAAAGTTTTTGTTCAATAAACCGAGGACGCGATTGAGTAAGTTGCCGAGATCGTTCGCAAGGTCTGCGTTGTAACGTTCGTGTAAACGAGATGGACGGTAGTCCCCATCATTCCCAAAACTGAATTCACGTAGCAGATAGTATCTGAATGCATCAACCCCGTAAGTTTCTATATCACCATCCATGTCAACGAAGATACCGCGTGTTTTGCTCAGAGCCTCACCATCCTTCGTCAACCAACCGTGACCGACAATATGTTTGGGGAGTGGTAGGTCGGCAGCCATTAGCATTGCCGGCCAAAACAACGCGTGAAAACGTGTGATGTCTTTTCCCATCATGTGAACATCAGCAGGCCAAAAGGTTTGGAATTGGTCGCTATCCGTTTCATAACCGAGTGCGGTGATATAGTTGCTTAATGCTTCGATCCATATATATATAATATGCTCTGGATCGAAAGGGAAAGGTATTCCCCAAGAGAGTGAGGCACGCGAAATACTGACATCTTGTAATCCTGATTCGAGGAAACTTAACAACTCATTCCGTCTTGTTTCTGGATAGACAAAATCTGGGTTCTCATTGAAATGCGCGAGAAGACGATCCGCGTATTTTGAAAGTCTAAAAAAATAATTCTCCTCTTCTATCCACTGCAGCGGTAATTTATGGTCTGGACAGATTTTATTGTCTGTGAGTTCCTTCTCAGCAAAGAATTTCTCACATGAGATACAGTAGTAACCCTCATACTTGTCTTTATAGACATCTCCGTTTTCATATAGAACATTAAGGAACTTCTGTGCGCCACGTTTATGTATATCACTAGTTGTACGGAAGAAAATGTCATGTGAGATGTTAAGACGTTCCCACAAATTGACGAACATTGGGGCGATCTTATCGCAATATTCTTGAGGTGTCAGCCCTTCCTCTTTAGCAGCATTTAACACGTTAGCAGCATGCTCATCAACGCCAGTTAAAAAGCATACTTCATATCCTTTGAGTCGGTGATAGCGCGCCAAGACATCCGCAGCAATTGTAGTATACGCGTTTCCTGCATGGGGTTCACTGTTGGGATAGTAGATTGGCGTAGTGACATAAAATGGTTTCATGATACTTGTTTTACCTAACTGTTTTATTCGTTGCCTTTTGAAATCCAATCCTCTGTGGCTTCAGAGAATTCTTTTGAAAGTTCTTCAGAGATTGTCTGTTCTATTAAGTCAATTAAGTCCGTACGAAATTTCAACCAATCTTGTCCTCGACGGGTGAATCTATGCAATCCCTCAATCTCAATATACATTGTATCCTGTGGTTCTGACATGGATTCAAGATAACGTTTGACCTGCATTCTTTCTTCTCCTAACAATTTAGGTATAGTCTACGATAGTTTCTCATGATGCTTGCATCCATTCATGCATTTCCCATCCTGTTGAGAGAGCTTTTTGACGTAATGCTCTGCTTGGATTTACGACAATAGGATTTCCAACACAGTTTAACATCGGTAGGTCTGATTGACTATCACCATAAGCATAGCAAACATCAAGTGATATTCCAACTTCTTCTGCAAACTTCTTCATTACAATTGCTTTCTGCTGTCCAATAAGTGGTTCTGATTTCAACTCACCCACAAACCTACCTCCAAGTTCTTCGAGTGAGGGAGCCAAGACAGAATCTACTCCCAGATATTCAGCAATTGGCATAACAATAAAGTCAAGTGATCCTGTCAGTAACACGATCTGATCACCTTTTTCCTTATGTTCCTCAATTTGAGAAATTGCTTCAGGAAAAATCTTCTGTTTTAGGTAATTGTTGAACATGTCAATAGATAATGATTTTAGTTGAGTGTTTTCTAATCCATCATAGTTTCTGTAAAATACCTTATTAAAGCGAGTTCTACTTATCTTGTCTAGTATGAGATAATAGACAACCTTTGGTAAGAAACCTATCGTCCAGAAAAACTTCATAAGAGGAGTCAATGTATGCATCCGTAGCCAGACGTAGCAATGCACAATGGTTGAGTTTAACAGTGTACCATCTACATCAAAAAACGCAATTGCTTGTGTCTGAGGGGAATCCATCGTGTGTCCTAAGATAGGGTTTCTTCGAGTTTAGCAACACGGTTCTCAAGTTCTGTTAAGAACGTTTTATATTTACCGGCGTTATCTACTGTCTCTCTAGAGTTTTTGTTAACCTCAAATAGTAATGGTTCACCAAAGACGATCCGTATCGGGTGTTTTCTTGGGAAGTTCTGTCCTTTTGGAAGAACTTCATAAGCACCTTGAATGTAAGCAGGTATAATTGGGACTTGCTGTCCGTATATCAATAGACTGAGAATTCCAGGTTTAAAAGGTTGCAATTTTCCATCAAGTGAACGTGTTCCTTCTGGGAAAATCAGTACTCCGTTATTCTGCTGTAAAACACTGTTTACTAACCTTAAGTCTTGCATGAACTGTGCGAAATTCCCATCACGTTCTATCGGAAGAGCGTTCATACAGTTGTGTGCAAACCATCCTTGAAACCGTTTTCCGAACCAATAATCTCTTGCAGCTAGTGTCCACAAACGGTGTGAATCCTTCCCTAACGCCGTGATAACCGTTAATGTATCTAAATGACTCGTGTGGTTCGGTGTAATGATGTAAGGTTTATCTTTCGGTATATTCTCTATTCCGAATACCTTGAATGAAAACATAAGTTGATAGAGACTTCGGATCCCTGCCCGAAACAACCGTGCATACCAGCACGGTTCACGACGAAGTATCAGAGTCATATCAGCATCTACACTTGCATGTTCAGATGTTGCATCAAAGGTTTGTGATAGTTCGACGACATCCTTTACTGTTTGAAGATTGGCAAGAATCCCATCTGGAATTGTTTGACCGATCCGTGTTTCAAGTAGCATTAATAGATCAAGTCGCGTAAGGGAATCCAAACCGAGATCAACTTCAAGATGACTTTCAAGATGTATTTTATGTGTAGGCATACGTGCCAACTGTGCAAGGCGCGTCAGTATCTCTTCGGGGATATCAGTAATCGTTCTTGTCTCAGCTGAATGTTCAATACTCATCTCATCATCTGCCAGATATTTAAGTAACATTTCCTTAATGCGTTTACGGTCAAGTTTTTGGTCAGCGGTTTTGGGTAACGCATCGTAGAAAATATGTGATTTATGGAAGTGCTGATAACTCGGTAAACATTTTGCAGTCTTCTGAAGATGTTCATGTATTTCCACTTCAACTGATTCACGGTGCTGTTTAGGAACAATGATAGCGTGTACGTCTGTGTCAGAACCGTCCTGATAGGGTAATCCGATAACACAGATCTCTGCAATTGCAGGATGTTCCCTATAGAGTGTCTCTAACTCAACCGGATAGATGTTTTTACCAGAAGCAGGAACGATGACATCCTTACAATGTCCTGTAATATATAAGAATCCTTCATCATCAATATATCCGAGGTCCCCTGTGTAGAGCCATCCATCTCGTATGGTATTCTCCGTAGCAAGGGGATTATTAAAATACCCTTTCATATTGCTTGGACCTTTAGCGACAATCTCTCCTATTCCATCTTTGTCAGGGGTATCTATGCGGAATTCCACACCTTCAACAGGTAGTCCGACAGAACCACGTCTGCTATTCTGGTATGGATTTACGCTCAGTACAGGGGCAGTTTCTGTCATGCCATAGCCTTGATAAAGCGTCAATCCAAATTTTTGAAATCCATCGTACACGTTATCTGCAAGTGCAGCACCTCCACTAACGAGAACACGTATATGACCTCCCATGACGTTTTGTGCCTTTTCTTCATAGCAACTTCCGGGAGTTTCCTTACGTAATGCTTGTCTTTCAATCGTGCTCTGAAGCATCTGGAAAAGTCTTGGCACACTGATAAAAGCGGTGGTCTTGTCCTCACGCATTGTCTTTAAGATCGTGGTGGGTCGGAGCGCATTGACATAAGTTGCTGTTGTGCCGCTGTAAAGTGCCATCAATAGACTGCAGGAAAAACTCAATGCATGATACAGTGGGAGAGCTGAGAGAATCCTCTCTGAATCTGTTGGCGGTAATGCTTTTGCAACTGCTTTAACGTTTGAAATGAAACCTTCATGTGTGAGCATAGCTCCCTTAGGGTCTACTGTTGTCCCCATTGTGAATATTATGGAGGCAACAGAATCTGGTGATATTTTTACACTTGGAAAATCCTCAGGTAAGTTCTTATCAGAATTCACAACATGCCTAAATTGATTGATATTGATAACAGATACTTCTGACTTAGCAAAACGTGTTTCAGAATTTGCAATGACTGTTTCTGAAGCAAGAATAGATTTTGCTTCTGTGAATTCAGCTAGAGAAAGGATTTCCTCGATGGGAGTCTGTGCATCAATGGGAACTACAGTAGCACCTAACTGTGACACCGCAAGATAAGCAATACACCATTCCGGTTGGTTTTCAGATACCAATAGAACACGACTACCAGCATCTATACCATTTTGCCATAGATGGTATGCTGCCTGAAGTGTAAAGTTGTAAGTTTCTGCATAAGTATACTTTTCCCATTCTCCATCGGTGACCATTTGAAGTGCGATTTTCTCCGGTATACGTTCTGCTTGAATCGCAATCAGATCCACGATTGTTCTTGGTGAAATGTCATCTATGGGATTTGGTGCGGCAGATGGCATTTCCTCAACTACATCATGTGAAGTTTCATTTTTTGCAACCTTTCCCGTTTGATCCTCAAGTTTTAGTACGTGTCGCTTGATACCCGGTATATGTATTTCTTGAAAATACCGCTCCCATTCAATCTGAGATACATCAAAATTGAAAGTTTTCTTTTCTGTTTGAGAGAGTGAGTCAAATAAGGAGCACATTTTATCAGTTTCAAATTCAAAGTTCGTTCTCGTATAAGGACCGTAGATCTGAATATAATGCAGGAGTGCTTTTACACTGCTCTGTTTTACAAGTAGTTTTCTACGTTGACGTTTTGCTGACCGCATAGGAAGTAGTGATAGACCCTTTATGAGACGATTGAGTAGACGCATTTTACCAATTAACTTTTTCTGAAATTCTTTCAGACTGGGGAATTGCCATACGGGAACTAGTATTGGGTTGCCATTTTCTCTCATAGGGTTTTCTGTAAAGTACCCATAAGTTGCGTCTACAATCCCCTTGAAATATAAAGGATTCTGAGTGCCGGTGGCAATATGATATACCTCAATTCCACCTTTATTTGCTATTGCTTCAGCCGCAGCTAACATGGCGTTTACAACGAAATCTACGGGTATGATGTCTAATATAATATCTGGATCAGCAGGAAAATCGGGTAATCTTCCCTTTGCAAAACCGACAATTAGTGGTTCGGACATACGATATTTTCCTAACCATCCTGGACGAGGCTCAGCAATACTGCTTTCTATAATTGAGGGACGGATTATAGCAGTAGGTAGATCGCCACGTAATTCCATTATGACCTGTTCAGCTAGGAATTTCATATAGGTATAAGTGTCGTTCCATCCACGAGAGCGCGCATGTTCAAGTCCTGTCTCAACAAGGCGTGATTCAAGCCATTCTTTCTTGATTTCCTCTATAAGTGTTTCAAGTTTCTTTCTGTTTGTCCGTTTATCGGCATTGTATTGCTTCTGAGCAAGTTGTTTGAACTTAGATGATTGTTCAGGCGACTCCGCTTCCTCGCGGATCGACTGGTTTAGTGTAAGAAGATAGTCGATTTCTTCAGTAAGTGTTGTGGGAATGGAGATATCACTGTTTTCGTTATGTCGTGATGTAGACTCTTCAAATGGTGGATGCAGTTCTTCTTCTACCCTTTTAGGTTCTTTTCCACATACATAAGCAGTTGACACATGAAGAAAGACAATGTCAGAACACCCTCTTGCAAAAGTGATTGCATGTTTTGCAGCGAGCGCATTTCCTTTTAGGGATGCATCAAAAGGGGGATCAAAATCTACGAGACCGGCAATATTGATGAATATATCAATTTCATTCTGCAGACGACTATAGGTCTCATCACTGAATCCGAGATGTTCATCAGTTAGATCGCCTTCAACAACTGCTACTTTCTCTTTTGCCCAAGTAGCAAATTCTGACCCGCGCGAATCTTGCAACACATCAAAGACATCTGAAGTCAACAGTTCATTTTCAAAGCGTTCTTGAGCAGACGTTATTCTTCCGTTTGACTCTACACGTTTCCTAATGAGAAGGTAGATCTTTTTGACATCTGGTAGTGAAGTAAGAATTTTCGCAACCATTGGTTGCCCAAGGAAAGCAGTTCCACCTGTAATTAGTAATACCTTCCCTCTAAAGAATTCTGTTATTGACATGTTCACCCTATTTTGTATAATGTAGTGTTGTGACGAATAGATAGGACGTTAAAAATAGTCCAATTAATGTTTCTTTCAGTTATGTTGATAGAAGTTCATTTGCTTGATTATCAATAAGTGTAGTTTAACACAAATAAGATTTGATGTCAAGTATAGAATGACTGAGTCCAGGGTTTTTCAGTTTTAGGTATTTTGCCCATTTTCTATCACAATCGTTAATATTTAAAAATAAGCAGATATAGCGTGATTTATTTCGCTATATCTGCTATACTTCACCTTAAACCTTTATCTAAAAGGTTTAAATTTTAATTTATATTAAATGAAGGAAGGTGAAATATGAAAAGAGAAAAAGAAAATCTTTCTCTCCTTATTATTTATTTTATCAGAGATTGAAGACCCGCGCAACGCAATAGTTAAATCTCCATCACAGCAGTATTTGTCAGAAATGGTGACTCAAACTGTGTCATATCACCTGCCTTGAGACCGGGGACAGGAAATAGTCGTACAGATAAAGGTTTATTGAGCCGCATAGAGAGCGTAGCAACATCAGATAGGATAGCGGCGATTTGTGTTGCGGTCGCGTCCCCAGGGATGGGAATTGTGTCCAGACCCGTTCCGCAGAGTGTGGAATAAAGCAATAGACTGTCTAAGTTGAAATAACACTCTTCACTACGTTTCCCCAATCCTACATCTTCAAGAACTGGGAGCATCAATCCTGAATATCCACAAAGTGGTAGTGATAAGGATTTAAGCGTCTTTGTAAGGCCGGCAGCCACCGTCAGTGTTCCGCTTTCTCCAAAACAACCGGGGAGTTGGTGTTCCATAGCGTAAGCGATGCTGTCATCACCCATCGGCGCGAGTGATACGTCAATACCGACAAACTTTATCCCCCATTCCTTTGCCATAGTCTCTGCAATTGCAACAATCTTCTGTCCTTCTGTTTCCATGATGGATTTCATGTTCTGTAGCGCGGTTTCTATATTAGGTGAATTTGCAAAGGCATCTTGCACAAGGTCAATTGCTTGCCAACCGATGCTGAAGTTCGTTCGTGTGTCTTGCCAGTACGCTGCAGGAAAGAACGGGGTATTCGGAGGACAATTCATCAGTGCAGCAAAGCGAAGGTTACCGTAGCCTGCTTCAGTCCTATGTCCTATTTCTCGTATGATCTCCGCTGTTTTGTCAACAATGGGTTCTATGATGTGTCCTGATTGTGTCGTCAGGGTGACAGTCGCGTAGAGGATGTCGCTTTTGACAATTACATCTGCAACCTGATCAAGGTGTGTTTGCATGGAACGTTTCTCTGGTAGGATTGTACCCAAACTCATGAATTCAACATCTGCTTGTTTTGCTTGAGATTCTAATGTCAGGATGGTATCTATGTCTCGATACGCATCCCAGATTTGGCAGCTGATACGTGTCGTTTGTACCTCATATCCGTTTTCTTCAATGCGTGTTCGACAGGATGTGTTGAATTTTACGGCTCGCTGAAGTTGATAGGGGGAAAGCGGGAACGGAATCCCTGTGGTAATAGTACGTATTTTCATGTCCTTTTCGTTTAACCTTCATCCTCCCCGTACAGTCCGAGGTTTCTATACCGTTCATATCGTTGTTGGACTAGTTGTTTCTCAGACATCTGTAGTAATTCTGTGAGATGCTTCTTCATGGCTCGTTTGACGTTACGGACAGCTGCTGCTGGGTCTCTATGTGCTCCCCCGATAGGTTCACCTATGACTTGGTCTATTATGTTTAATTTAAGTAGGTCAGGTGCAGTTGGTTTATATCCTTCGGTTGCTTCGGGTGCATGTTCACCTTTATCTTTCCATACGATCCCGCTACATGCTTCTGGAGGTGCAACACAGTAGACAGCATATTCCATCATCAAGACACGATTTCCAACTGCGATAGCTAATGCGCCACCGCTTCCGCCTTCACCGATGATAACGACAAGAATCGGAACATGCATCTGCATCATCTCGGCAAGATTGTCAGCGATAGCCGCTGCTTGTCCGTATTCCTCAGATCGGAGATCAAAGTGTGCGCCGGGTGTATCAACAAAGCAGATGAGAGGTCGCTTATATTTGTTTGCTAACTGCATTAACCGTCTTGCTTTTCGGTAACCTTCAGGGTGTGTATATCCGAAGTTCATTTCTCTGCGTTCTTCAAGGTTTGTACCTTTCTGTTGTGCAAGGTAAACAATAGGTTGTTCTTCAAACCATGCAAAGCCGCCAATCAGGGCGCGATCATCGCCATACAACTTATCGCTACGAAGTTCTAAAGGTTCCTCAAGCAGTGCATTAATATAAAGGGATGCTTGGGGGCGTTGTGGATGCCGTGCTAATCGCACCTTATCCCATCGATTTAGTTTTTGGAAAGTCCGTTTTGCTAGTGTATTGGCATTCTTTTTGAGTGCAGAAATACCTTCTGTAAGGTCTAATTCAGGATGCGCCTCAGTGAAAGCATCCAATTCAACTAAGTGTCGTTCTAATGCAATAAAAGGCTTTTCAAAATCTAATTCTGATGAATTCATATATTAACCTCCTTAAACAATTTTTGAGAACATCTTACCCGGCAATTGTTCAATAATACCCTTAAGTTCTAACATCAGGAGAACACTTGAAACTTGGTTTATTGGTAGTTCAGTTGTACGGACAATTGTATCAATATGTGAAGCAGGTATCTCAATCGCATTGAATATTACTTCTTCATCAGTTGTTAAATCTGGTATTGGGATGTTAGGATCAACTTTTTTATTCTTTGATGTATTGATGTCGGCAGTAGTTGGTTCTGTATGTTGTGGTGTGCGTTTATTATTAGATCGTGTTTGTTGAATTATCGTTTCGACATCTGAACCTGTAACAGCAGTCTGAGTTGTTATCTGATTTCGGTAATGCTGTGGCAGAGCCTCTAATAGATCCTCAACCGTATTTATGAGTTTGGCACCAGCATCTATTAATCTATGCGTTCCGGTTGATAGCTCAGAGAATATCTGACCGGGTACAGCGAAGACCTCTCTACCTTGTTCACTTGCCAATCGTGCAGTTATGAGTGCCCCGCTTCGGTTTGATGCTTCTACCACGACAGTTCCAAATGTTAATCCACTAATGATACGATTCCGTATTGGGAAGTTTTCAGCTCTGGGTTTCATTCCCATAGGAAATTCTGATATTAATGCACCCGACTCTATAATCCTTTCTACCAGTTTGATGTTTGCAGCAGGATAGACGATACTTAGTCCGTTCCCCATGACAGCGATTGTTCTCCCATTAGCATCAAGTGCGCCACGATGTGCACAAGTATCTATCCCTTTTGCGAGTCCACTTGTAATTGTCAAACCTCGTTTTGCCAGTTGGTAACTGAGTTGGTAGCTAACCCGTCGTCCATAATCTTTTGCTTGTCTTGAACCGACGAGTGCAATACTGACTGCATCTTCTGGTTTTAGTTCTCCTTTAACATATAACAGCAGCGGTGGTGTATCAATCTCTTTCAAGAGTGATGGATAGTCATCATCATAGTAGGTAATGACATGGCATCCAAATTCATCTATCAACGCCAGTTCATGTTCTAATGGACAGCCGAGATTCTTTTGGGTGAGAGAATTGCGTGCATTGGGAGAGAGTTCATCTATAACCTCTAATTCCTGTGGGCTTGCATTCAATATTTTCTCTGCACTACCAAGTATGTCCATCAAGAAAAGAACGGTTTTCTGTCCAATCCCTTGTATAAGGTTTATGTGGATAAGATTTGTTGTTTGTTTTGATAACATTACCTATAGATTCTGCTCCTGTCCGATTACTTATTGCATAGTAGGTACACTTTCAGTTGGTGTTGGTAGCGCGTAGAAGAGTTCAATCTCTTGTATTTTCCGGAATTCTGCCATAGCAGGGGCACCAGTTTCACGGCGTCTTGAACGACTCTGTCCGCCGACGTGTCGTGAATCCCATCTTCTTGGAACTTTTAGTCGGAATTTCTTAGTGACAATAGGTTTGCCGAGTGTATATTTATAGACAGAGCGCATGTTGTCGTGCACTTCTTTAACTGTTATCCACTCACCTTCATCATTCATATACTGTATTTCAAAAAATTCCAGTTGTCCTTCTTTCGCTTTAATGACGACCTGTTCAATAGTTTGCGGTATATTCCAACTTAATTGTGCCTCTGTGAAATTATCTGCTTCCTGTTGTGAAGCGATATCCCTTGCATCTTCGCGTATTGTGGAGGTTACGCCTTGTGTGTACATGTTATCATCATTAAGTCTTGAATCGGAACTTGCGGCTGTCAGTGCAACGTTTTCACTCCAATTCAGTGATGGCGTTGAAGCGAGGATGCATCCCGATAGAGTCAATATGCAACAGTAGGCAAGAACCAATAATTTCATTTGCATGTATTTCCTCCTTATAAGTATGTACAGGACTTACGCAAAAGATTGGATTTAACAACGCATTGAACGAATATCGCAAAGAACGGGCAATGAATGGTTTCCCTTGGTGAATGCGCGTGTGGCATTCACATTAAACGTTTTAACTTCTTATAACCAGCAAAATGCGTAAGTCCTATTATATTTCGATTATTCTGTCTCTAATAAATCATCAATTTCTTTTTCGCGAGTTTCTGCAGCTGTATCGATCTGTGTCTTCTTTACAGTTTTGTATCCAAAGAGTTCAATCTCTCTAATTTTTCCCACTGCGCGACGATTCTGACCGGACATTTGGGAACCGCCGCTACGCGCGCGTTGTGTTCGGCTCAGATTCGCATCGTCTGATGTTGATAAGACCCTTAGACGAATACGGTTTGTTGGAAACGAAAAAAGGACAGGAATCTCGACCGGACTTGTCCTGACGCTTTTTACTTCCTTAATCAATTTCCAATCTGTATTATTAATAAGTCCGCCCTGATCTACGAAAATGTCAAACGTTTTGAGATTGTCCGTGTAAACGACAACTTTACGAATTAGTTTTTTTTCTGGAAGTGTAATGATAACTTCTGATGCTGGATTTGATCCAGCAGTGGTATTAGTTCCAGTTGGAAAAGTTGTTTCGCCGATTGTGTTGATATTACCATCAATCATCTGTGGACTTGTCGACATTGTACCTTCAAGCAGCGAATAGTTTTCGCTTAGTTCTTGTTTCAGGGTCAGGACACCACATCCGACTATAATAGTTGAGAAACAGATTAGTGTAAAGAAAATAGAATTTCTGAATAACATTTTGTATACTCCTATGATTTAGTTGAGGGGTACATAATTGTTGGTGAACTGTATCTTGAACTTGTGAATCTGACTTTCATTTTGTAGAACTACTTTACGGTAAATCACTTCAGTAACTTCCACGTTGAATCATCGTGAGAATCTTGTATTTCTATATTCATCTGTTTTAGTCTATCTCGAATTCTATCGGATGTATCCCAATCTTTCTTATTGCGAGCATCCTGTCGAATCTCTAACAGAAGTTCAAGAAGTGGTTTGAGATATGTGAACGTATCTTCAACGTTTTTTTCATCCATTGAATAGATACCGAGTACTTGAGATGTCTCTCTAATCATGTTATATGCTTTTTTGAGAGTTTCTATTGAGACATTTGTAGGATCTGTCAGCGATTTATTAACTTGTGTAATAAGCGAGAAAATTGTCCCCATTGCTTGTGCAGTATTAAAGTCGGTGTCCATTGCTTCTGCAAAGCGGGTTCGCATTGCTTGAATTGCAGCCATCAAACTCTTGTCTTCATCAGAAGGTTTCTGATCCTGAGTGTCATCTGCGGTTTCAACAAATTGCTTCAAGGCTTTTAAGCAGTTGGTTAGACGTTTTATAGTTGATTCTGAGGTATGCAAACTATCCGAAGCGTAATTGAGCGGATGCCGATAATGTGCTGAAATCAAAAAATGTCTAATAACTTCAGCGGGGTGTTTATCTAATGCATCTCGCAAAAATATGAAGTTTTTTTCAGACTTTCCCATCCGGGAACCGTCTATTTTTAGAAACGCAATATGAACCCAGTATCTGGCAAAAGTTCTACCAGTAACTAATTCACTTTGAGCAATCTCGTTTTCGTGATGTGGAAACAATAAGTCTTCACCACCGATATGTATATCAATTGTTTCTCCCAGATGTTTCATCGCCATGGAAGAACATTCAATATGCCATCCGGGTCTACCGTGTCCCCAAGGACTTTTCCAATAAGGTTCACCCGGTTTTTCAGCCTTCCACAGATCAAAATCTCGCGGATCCTCCTTACGTTTATCCACTTCAACGCGAGCACCTGCTAACAGGTCCTCAGGTTTTCGTTTTGAGAGTTTACCATATTCCTTAAAGGCATTGACACGATAATAGACATTACCCTCAACGACATAAGCTGCGTTTTTCTCAATAAGTGTTTGGATCATATCTATCATCTCTGGTATGTGTTCTGTTGCCTTTGGATGTACATCTGCCGGTTGAATACCGAGTCTTTGTGTGTCATCAAAATACGCTTGACTGTTTGCATGTGCCAACTGACTTGGACTGATGCCGTTTGCATTTGCACGCGCGATTATTTTGTCATCCACATCCGTAATATTCTGGACTAACTTAACGTTATAACCTCTGTATTCAAAATATCTTCGTATTATATCCGTGACAAGTGCAGTACGTGCATTGCCTATATGTATATAATCATAGACGGTTGGACCGCAACTGTAAATGGAGACATGTCCATCTTTAATCGGTGTAAATTCTTCAAGTTCCCTACTAAGGGAGTTATATATTCTCAAACCCATTCAATATTCCTTTTTGTGCGTTACATGGTCAAGAATCTGCTACGGTTACAGAAAAATATGTAGGAGCGTGTTCATATTACTTTAGGCTTTCATGAGACAAGCGATGGCTTGAGCGACAATTGCTTGTTCATTACCTACTATTCCTAAACCCTCTGCGGTTGTAGCTTTAACACTAACTTGTTCCTCTGATATATTTAGAGATTCTGATATTCTACGTCGCATCTGAAAGACATAAGGTGCTAATTTTGGTTGTTGTGCAATCACTGTACTATCAATATTCTGAATTATGTAGCATTGTCCTCTGATCTTTTCGGCAATGTTGCGTAAAAAAACTTGACTGTCTATACCAGCGTAAACTTCGTCGGTATCTGGAAAATGTGTGCCTATATCACCTAATGCAGCTGCACCTAAAATTGCATCACAGATAGCGTGGGTCAATACATCTGCATCTGAATGTCCCAACAATCCTAAGCGATAAGGAATTTCTACGCCACCTAAAATAAGTTTTTTATTCTGAGTCAGTTGATGAACGTCGTAACCTATTCCTATACGCATCTATCGCTCGATTCATGGTTTTTTAACATTTTTCATTATTAATTATAGTTTCTGCAAACCGCAAATCTTCTGGTGTCGTTAGTTTTATATTTTTGTAGTTGCCCATGACCAATTTTATAGGAGAACCGAGTTTTTCAACTAGTGTGGCATCATCAGGAGCACCTTTACCCTCCTGAAGTGCACTTTTGTGTGCTGTTTCAATTAATCTTTTTCTGAAGACTTGTGGTGTTTGCACACGCCATAATAGTTTTCTATTAGGTGTTTGGACGATGAAATGGTCTTCATTAGCGAACTTGATAGTCTCTTTAACTGGGACAGCAGCCACAGATGCCCCCCATTCAGCAGCCGCTTCAAGGCATTTTGTAATAATTTCATCGCTGATGAATGGACGTACGCCGTCATGGATAATCACATAATCAATATCGTCTGTTAATGCAGATAGTCCGTTAAAAACAGACTCTTGTCGCGTTTCACCACCTGGTATCAATCCGCGAATTTTCTTATATCTATAGGGTTCAATTACATTATTTTGACATACCTCAAAATCAGATTTATGTACAATCAAAAAAATATCGTCAACGGTACTGTTGTGTTCAAAACGTTCTATCGTATGAGATAGAATAGGTTTGTCAACTAACACTAAATATGGTTTCTTTACTGTAGAATCCATGCGTTTACCTTTTCCGGCAGCGGTAATTAAGACAACATTTTTACTTTTCATAGGCGACCGTCTCATCACATTACACTTTCATGGATAGCATCATCAGCATTTCTTGCAAAAAATTGTGTCTCACAAATTTCCAGGATACGTCCATCAATAATTACACTAGTATCTAATAGTTTAAAGCCGTTCGAATCGTTTGCTGTATATGCTGATCGTGAGTGGTTATATCGGTATGAATTCAGCAATTTTGTAAAAGGTAAACTATCAGATAAGTAGTACCTACTGACCAATCCGATGTATCCGATTCCAAGGATGAGTGCAATTTTTAGCGGCATATTTTCATTGAGGATTGATTCTGACTGGTCAAAGAGTTGGAGCAGTCCGAAAACTAATAGTATACCCAAATTTGCATAGTTCTTATCTCCGCATCAGTTTTGGCTGCGAACTCATTTTATAGTTTGTTTAGCAAAATGAGGCAGAAGATGCATTTCTACTTATGTTTGTTTCAACTAAAATAACACACTTAGACTGTCATAGATATTCTTCACGCCGATTAGTTCAATCGCGTCATTGATCTGTAATCCTTTCTGATGATATGCTGGAAATATGGCACGTGTAAATCCTAATTTAGCAGCTTCTTTAATTCGTGATGTAACATGTGGGACAGGTCGAATTTCACCTCCCAGACCGACTTCACCGATAACAACCGTGTGTGAGTCTATCTGAATATTTCGGTGGTTAGAGATAATTGCCATCAACACGCCATGATCAATACCGGGTTCATCCACCCGTAATCCACCCGTAATGTTTACGAAAACATCTGAATCGCCGATATCCAATCCGATACGTTTGTTTAGAACGGCAATTAACAATGCAACACGATTGCGATCAATTCCGGTTGCAGTGTTCCGTGGAGTACCGTAGTGTGTGGATACAACCAAAGCTTGCACCTCCAACAAGAGTGGCCTTGTTCCCTCCATACTTGCAACGATGACAGAGCCGGATATATCCTCCTCCCTATCACTCAAGAATAGTTGTGAAGGATTCTGGACATCTACAAGTCCCTTGTTCTGCATCTCAAAGATACCGAGTTCATTTGTTGATCCGAAACGGTTCTTGACCGCCCGTAGCACTCGGTATATATGATGGCGTTCTCCTTCAAAATAGAGTACAGTATCAACGATATGCTCCAAAACTCTGGGTCCAGCTAAAGTTCCCTCTTTTGTTACATGTCCAACAAAGAACATTGTGATGTTTCTGTTTTTTGCAATAATTAATAGATATGCTGCACATTCTCGTATCTGTGTGATACTCCCAGGTGCTGATTGAAATTCTGTTAAATAAACAGCTTGTATAGAGTCTATTACGACTACCTGTGGTTGAAGTTCATCAATATGCTTTTGGATCAGTTCTAAGTTATTCTCACACAACACATAGAGTGTGTCGGAAGTCATCCCGATTCTGTTTGATCGTATTTTTGTTTGACTAACAGATTCTTCACCTGTAACATAGAGTACTGTCCCGTATTTTTGGCTTAATGCGTTGCTGGCTTGTAATAGAAGTGTTGATTTACCTATTCCTGGGTCTCCACCGATCAGTATCATCGATCCTGGAACGATTCCGCCTCCAAGTACTCTATCAAATTCTGGCATTCCAGTCAATTGTCTTTCTACATCTACGACTTTAACATCAGAAATCAGTTCTGGCTTGTTCGCCAGTTGACAGGATCCTTTGTATAGTGGTGATTTGATATTATTTCAGTTTCTTCTGCAAAACTACTCCAAGCTTGACATCCTGGGCATTTTCCAAGTTCTCTCGGAGTTGTATACCCGCATTCTTGACAGACAAATTTGTTCTTTGTTCTTGCCATAACTTATCGTGCTTTATATAAGACAGATTGGTGCTTTGTCATTTGCTATATTATAGGTCGGGTAGAGCGTAGCGTCATTAAAATATTAACTGGCGACACGTTCACGCTTCTGTCGGGGGTCGCTACACGCTACCCAACCTACAAAGTCCACTATTAGTCCTACACAAAAACTGACAATTCTTAAAACTGAAGAACCCGCCGACACACAAGCAGACTTGACAAGGTAATAGTATAGATGCATGTTCATTTACCAATCGCTTGTGATAAATCTAATACCTGTAGTCCAACGTCTGTTCTGATGCCACCAATCTTCCACACCCAGTAAAAGATGTGCGCCACGGTAAAAGCGTAAGCTCAATTCAGCGTTCAATTCGGGTCTATCACTTGTCACACCGAAACTCTCTATACCTAAACCTATCCTGTGTTCCCAAAGCGAAATGTCGAAGCCAGCTCCAAATTTTGAACGGATAAAGCCGAATCTACCTCTAAGATAGTCGGAGAAGTTATATCCATATTGAAGTTCAAATCCAGTTATTTCGTCACGGATAGCAACACCAACACGGTAGCGGCTTTTTGATTGGGGATTCAATAAAAATCCTAATTCCGTATGTAGATTCTCCTCAAGGCTTAGATATCGCAGTTCAACATCGCTTGATAGACTTGGGAATTTAAATCCTTTTAGTTGTCTGTCGGTCTGTTCATATATCTCTTTCAATCCTGTAAACATTTCATTCATGCTATTTAGAGTTTCTTTTACTTCTGTAAATGGTTCGGGGTTATTGAGAAGTTGTGCGACAGTTCCTTCGCCGTGTTGTATAGTGTTTAGTAATTCCGTGATATTCTTTTCTAAAGTGATAAAGGTTGTAGCTGCAGTTTGAAGTTTATTTAACACTGGGGTGATTTCAGAACTGCTTTTGTCTATGAAACTACTGCTTTTTGAGATAAAATCAGAAACGTCTGAAGAAATTGAATCTGTCTCTTTTTTGAATTCGATTGTTAAACTGCGAAAATCGGATGCGCTCTGTTGAATGTCTGTAAATATAGCATTAACTTTTGGTAAGTTCTGATCAATTGATTTCATCAGACTACGACCAATATCGTTAATTTGACTACTGATTATAGACGTTTCATTTCCAAATTGGATTAACAATTCGTTGACATTTGTGAGTGTCTTTGCAAGCTGTACATCGTAATCTGATGTGAGTTTCATAAAAGTGTCGACTGTCTTGTCCATATTTTCGTTGAACTTTTCAAGTGTTCGACTTGTTTGTGCTACCAACGCACGTGTTTCTTTGACACCTTGTTGAATCTCTTCCTGACTTGATTGTAATAGTTCATTTGCTGAAGATGTTAGGTCAATTGCTTTACTTAACCCGGAACTGGTTTGCTCAAGTAGTTCTAGTGGGTTCACGGGATCAATCCCAATGATGGGTAGATCGGATTGTTGTAGGGATAGGTTTCGAATATCTCCATTGTTAAGAGCGATGTATGTTTCCCCGACAAACCCACTCATAGATATCCTTGCATCGCATCCCTTTCTTAACCACCGGTATGCGTTCTTTACACTTGCCCGGATTTCAACGGAATCCGTTTCTGGATTCAGCTCAATGTTCGTCACTCTTCCTATATTAACCCCGGCGAGGAAAACCCCTGATCCTACATATAGACCATTAACATTGCGAAACTTGAAAGTTAAATCATCTCCGCGCGCTGACCAGGGCCAATTACTTGAATTGATGAGTAAGATTGCAAGTAGAATAATAGCGACTATAACCATCAGCCCAACTTTTGCAGAAGTGTTCCAAAACTTCATGATACGTTCCTTCTAGTAAATTCTTTTAATGTGGGATTGTCTATATTTAGAATCTGATCAGGTGCACCAAAAAGGATAAATTGTTGTAATGTTGGGTCTTCATCATTAATCAGTGCATCTGGTGTGCCATAGGCAGCTTGTTTTCCTTCGTTGAGCATCACCATCAGGGTGGCAACACTAAATGCGCTATGCATATCATGTGTAACGACTATAGAGGTGACCTCTAATTTTTCGTGTAGTCCAATTATGAGTTCGTTTATTTCTGTGCATGTTACTGGATCAAGTCCGGTTGTCGGTTCATCATATAGAATGATGTTTGGGTTGAAAGCAAGAGCCCGTGCGAGTCCTACCCGTTTTCGCATGCCACCACTTAGTTCCGCGGGTCGCAATTCCTGAACCCCATCTAAGTCTACTAACGCAAGTTTTTCATCTACGATTTTCCGTATCTCCTGTTTACTCATCTTCGTATGCTGATCAAGCATAAATGCAACATTTTCAGCGACCGACATAGAGTCAAAGAGTGCTGCTGACTGAAAGAGCATCCCAATTTTTCTGCGTATTTGATTTAGGTTGTTCTTACTGAGGTGAGAAATCTCAGTACCGTTTATCCATACCTCACCCGAATCAACAGGAAGTAGTCCAGCGATTATTTTTAGGAGTACGCTTTTACCGCAACCGCTTCGTCCCATTATGACAAGTGTTTCACCTTGAGGAATGTCAAGGTTTAACCCGCTTAGTACTTTTTTTTCTCCGAAAGTTTTTCTAATATTTTTGATTGAAATCATTATCTGAATTGTTCCAAATTCTTGTGATTATTATAATGCTGTTGTTACTTTATTTAAGTGTTGCGCCGAGAACAAAATCCAATACCAGAATTGAGATAAGTGATGTAACAGCTGAACCTGTTGTGGCAGTTCCCACACCTTCTGCGCCACCCGCGCTGGAAATACTGAAACCCTTATAGCACCCAACCGAAGCGATCGCCATGCCGAATGTAGTTGCCTTTATTAGACTAATAATTACGTATCTAATAACCATATGGTGTTGGACCTGTAGGATGAAGAAGTCTCCATTGAAGTCAAAAAGCGTGACGACTGCCACGTACCCCCCCCAAATACCAGCGAACGTAGAAAAGATTGTTAAGGTTGGTAGCATGAGAGAACAAGCGAGAAATCGGGGCACAACTAAGTATTTAACAGGATTTGTACCCATGACTTCAAGTGCATCAATTTGCTCAGTAACCTTCATCGTTGAAAGTTCTGCTGTAATGGATGCCCCAATTCGTCCAGAAAGAACAAAAGCAGTAATCATCGGTCCCAATTCCGTAACAACCGAGACACTCACAAATTGAGCGACCGATCCTTCAACAGCATACGGTTTTAATTGGATGTATCCTTGAACGCCTAAGACCATACCTGTGAAGAATCCTGATACTAAGACTACTGATAGAGAGTTATATCCTATCAGGAGTAACTGTTTCAATAGCAGGTCAAATTGCCAAGGTGGCTTAAAGATCTGTATAATAGTTTCGGCAATTAGACGTGATGCTTCACCGGTTCCTGCTAGTGCGTTGTGCAGTCGATTTTTCACGATGTACGTTAATCTACTTGAGGGATCTGGTTCAGAAGGTGTATTTTGCATAGTACTTCATCCCAAAAGAGAAGATCTGCTAACTGACACTTTCAAAACGCATTTGACTTTTGCAGTAATGAAGAACTATTGTACCCGGTGGACCGTTACGGTGTTTTTTTATTTCGAGGCTTGATTCAACTATTTCATCTCGGGGAACATCTTCATCGTCATAATAGTCATGTCTAAATAGAAAGGCAACAATGTCCGCGTCTTGTTCAATTGCGCCTGATTCGCGTAAATCTGATAGTTGAGGTAGTTTATTAGGACGTCGATCAACATCACGGTTTAATTGTGCGCATGCAATCACTGGAATGTTGAGTTCCCATGCTAAGATTTTTAGTGCTCGTGAGATTTCAGAAATTTCTTGTTCACGCACATTATACCGACCAGCACCGCGTAGGAGTTGTAGGTAGTCAACGATAATCAGAGAGAGTTCTTCGTATTCCCCTTTCAATCGTCTTGCTTCGGCACAAAGTGCTTGTATTGTCAATGATCTGTTATCATTGATCAGTATAGGTGCTTCACCGATACTGCTTGCGCTCTGGACTAAGGGTGCCCAATAATCCTCGCCGAAATCGCCGAGTCGTAGTTTTCCGAAGTGTATTCTTGATTCTGCAGAAAGCATACGCATCACAACATCTTCAGCGGTCATTTCAAGACTGAAAATTGCCACCGGTTTGTTCTGTTCAATTGCAATATTCTGTGTCATATTGAGAACTAATGTAGTTTTCCCCATACCGGGTCTTGCTGCAATGATTATTAAGTTTCCGGGTTGTAGTCCTGACGTAAGATCGTCAAAATGTGTGAAACCTGTTGGAAGCCCTAAGAACTGATGATCTTGCTTCCATAATACTTCTATTCTACCGATAGCTTGTTTTATCAACGATCGAACATGCTCAAATCCTCGTTTTGCACCTGTTTTACCAAGTTCAAAAACGACTTCCTGTGATTGATCAAGAATATTGTTAATATCAATACTCTCATCATGTGCAAGTTCTTTTATCTGATTAGCCGCCTGAATTAAATGACGTCGTGTAGATTTTTCTCTTAAAATTCCCGCATATAATTCTGTATTTTCAGTTTCAACAATAGGAGCTTGCAATTCGTATATATATTCTGGACCACCAACCCTATTTAACTGCTCGGTATTTTTGAGTTCATTTGCCACCAACAGAGGATCCACTTTTCTATCACGATTATAGACAGCAAGAATTGCAGAATAGATAAGTTTGTGATCAGTCGTGTAAAATGCGTCTGCAGAGGAGCCTAACAGAGCCTCTATTCTTGGAACAATTGATTTTTCGGTCATCATTGATCCGAGGACAGCCTTTTCAGCATCTTTATCCATGATGCTCTCTAATGCGTCGTTTCGCATGATTGTTCCTCCCTTGCGTATTAACCTCTATCCTTGCCTTGAAATGATAATGTGTGATATGCCTTGTTTCGTGTCAAGACACCGAAACGCTATGACGGTGTTCA
This sequence comes from Candidatus Poribacteria bacterium, assembly GCA_965208245.1. Lineage (GTDB taxonomy): Bacteria > Poribacteria > WGA-4E > WGA-4E > WGA-3G > MSPOR6. Next base: position 1,058,504 of record OZ242325.1, on the reverse strand, counting down.
TGATTCTTCCCTTTCAACAACGATGCGCAGTTCAGTAGTGACATCCGCGTGTAGTTTCAGTTTAACAGTAAAGGCACCGAGTTCCCGAATCGGTTCTCTGAGTTCAATTACACGTCGATCCAATTCAATGTTTGCTGCTTTCCGCAATGATTCCACAATATCAGTTGGGGTTACAGAACCAAATAGTCTGTCGTTTTCCCCGGCGCGTCTGGTAAGATGACACGTGACCTCTGCAATCTGTACAGCAAGTTCCTGTGCAAGTTCTCTATTTTTCGTTTCTTGTTGATCGATAACTCTTTTCTGGTGTTCAAGATGTCTCTGATTTCGTTCTGTTGCATGAACAGCCAGTTCCATCGGTAGTAGATAATTGCGTGCGTAACCGTCTGCAACATTAATGACATCTCCTGGGGATCCTAATCCCTCAACACTTCTTTTCAGTATCACTTCCATATTTTCACCTGGGTAGCATTGAACCGCGTGATGATGTTCATTTACAATAGTTTAAAACATCATACATCTTAACGATTCAAAATTGATTCCATATACAATTATTTTCTTAAGATTATCGGGTAAAAGGTAAGAGTGCCATATTTCGTGCGCGCTTAATTGCACGGGTGACCATGCGTTGTTGTTTTGCTGAAAGTCCGGAAACTCGACGGCTCACGATCTTCCCGCGCTCGTTAATGAACTTTCTCAACGTATCCACATCTTTGTAATCTACGGATTCCAACTTACTATAACGTGATCTTCTACGATATGCCATATAGTTTATTCTCCTTATTTAGAACGGGATGTCGTCGTCAGTCGTTGATGCACTGCCACCGCCTGCGGATTGTTCTTGCGGCTGTTCTGACTGTGCTTGAGATGGTTCTGATGGCATAGCATCGGTGTATCCACCACCCATTTCATCTCCGTCTCGTCTACCCCCTATCAACTGAAGACGGAATACTCTGACTCTGAGTTTATTACGTTTCTCACCTTCAGGGGTTTCCCAAGAATCAAACTTTAGAGAACCTTCAAGGAAAACAGGGCTTCCTTTGCTCAGGTATTCGTTGACAACTTCCGCTTGTCTGCCCCATGCCTCAACATCAACAAAACAGACAGTCTCTTTCAGATCACCGGATTCACGATCTGTATATTTCTCACTCATAGCGAGACCGAAATTTGTGACAGCAGCCCCACTTGGTAAATACTTCATTTCAGGATCCCGTGTTAGATTACCCATCAGAATCACTTTGTTGTAACTTGCCATAATTCTCTCCTTCGTAATAGAAATAACTATACGTATTAGTCGTTAAGGGGTCGTAATACATCATGCAGATTCTGGTGAAGATGTATCAGGGTTTTGATTCTCTTCTTCTGATTCTGCTATATCTTGTATAGATTCAGTTGTGTCTTTGGCATTTTCATCCGTTTCTTCATCAGAAGTTGCTTTTAGTTTTTCAAGATCATCTTCATAAAGCACAATCATGTGCCGTAGAATTGCTTCATTGACACGGAGTGCCTGATTCAGTTGAGCTACGAAACTCGTTTCACATTCAAATACATAAATCACGTAATAGCCTTCGGTACGTTTACGTATCGGGTATGCAAGTCGTCTTTTTCCCCAATTGTCAATATGGACGATATTACCGTTTTGTTCAATGATACCCTTGACATTCTCAATCAGTGTCTCTGTTTGACTTTCATCATGGTCAGGGGTAATGATAAGCATTAGTTCATAAGGTTTCAAATTTTATCCTCTCTATGGACTCAAGGCTCCTTCTAAATATAGGAGCAGAGATGTGTAGATATTAACTTCTATCTATTTATAGTGAACATTAGAATTAATGAAACATTTCACAACGGGCGAGGTGACCTCGCCCCTAATTTCACAACGGGCGAGGTGACCTCGCCCCTACGCTGGGTACGCTTCATCATCTGTGTATATAGACAGAATTCTTACCAATTATATGCTATGTATATGTAAATTATACCACATTTCAGGCTGTTTATCAAATTTTAAACAGTTTTGACACAATCTAATAGGTTATACTAATCCAACTTGCTATATATTATAGCATAATCTGTTAAATTGTGCTACAAGCAGGGTTCTTCAGTTTTAAGAATTGTCAGTTTTTGCGTAGGACTAATAGTGGACTATGATGTCAAATTAATTTTCAAAGGCAATATGAAGATTAAGTTATTAATCGGGTAATATACGGGCGGGGAAACCCCGCCCCTACGAAACTTTGTTCCTACGATGATTCTTGTTATCTGAATTACCTAATTACTTATATTTAATCTTCATAATAGTAAGTCTGTGAAAGTAACCCTGAGATGTGCAAGTGAGCTTTCCGCTTCTTCCGTGTTCTCCGCGCCAACTATATAGTGAAACCAAGAAATAATAGGGCACTTCTCGGCACGATGGGCAATGAATTGCCCTACTAAAGATCGGGTGTTTGATGATAGATAAGTGTATCTTAAATTCTAAGTTGGCGCGATTCTGACAGAAATAGTGACAGAAACTTTACACTTCCAAATTCAATAAAGTGGACAAGCAGCGATTTTTGTGGTATCATTAAATAGTTTTATACATAGGACTTACGCAGAAGATTGGATTTCACAACGAATTGAAGGTACATTGCAAAGAACGGGCAATGAATGGTTTCCCTACTACAAACGCTTTAGTTTCTGAAAACGAGCAAAATGCGTAAGTCCTGATACACATGCGTTATTCATCTAAAGGAGTTTTGTGTTTTGAATAGATTATCTGCAAAGAAGCATGTGCGTGCCGATGCGAAAAAACGTGCACGCAATAGACATCGTAAGGCAACCCTTAGAACTGCTCTGAAGAATGCTGAGGCTGCATTGCAGACTGGTGATGTGGAAAATGCTCAAGCGTTATGCAAAACGACGTTCAGTCTGTTTGATAGAGCTGCAAGTAAGGGTGTCATCAAAAAAGGTACTGCGAATCGTCAGAAATCACGTATCAATAGAAAACTAAACGCGCTTATAGCCGAGTCTGCTTAGAAAAGACAAATTGCGTGTAGGATAATATCAATGAATGCACGCCAAGCTGCATTGACGTGTTTGTTAAATCTTAGCGAGACTGGGACATCAATTGCTGCAGTTGTTGACGATACCTTTACATCTAATCCGATTAATCCAAGAGAACAAAGGTTAGCGAATGCCTTAGTCTACGGGGTTGTTCGGTGGCAATACCAATTGGATTGGTTTCTAAGCCACTTTGTTAACCCCCGTTTTAAATTAGACATCAAGCACCGTGCCATCTTGAGGCTCGGTGCCTTTCAGTTATTACATCTTGACGGTATTCCGCCTCATGCCGCGATCTATGAAACCGTCCAATTGACTAAAAAAGGCAGCAAAACAGCAGGTTTCATAAATGCTGTTCTGAGGAACTTAAAACGGAAATCCTCAGAATTATCCTATCCTTCTATTGAATCACAACCCGCCAAACATATAGCATACGCACTTTCATATCCAGAGTGGTTAGTCAAACACTGGATTAACGAACACGGTCTTGCATGGACAGTGTCTTTCTGTAAATCCAGTAATCAGATAGCACCTTTGACCGTTCGGTTGAATTCACTCAGGACTAATAGTAAGAAACTCATTGATCAGATGCATAGTTATGGCTTAGAAGCAAAACCGACCCAATATGCACCAGAAGGAATTACAGTAGAAAACAGTTCTGCAAAGTTAAATGAGAACTTATCCACTCCATCAGGAGAGAGTGTTCTTAAGAGATTACTCTCTGAAGGTGATGTATATGTGCAAGACGAGAGTGCAATGTTAATTCCACATCTGCTCAATCCCACTGATATGGACATGATAGTAGATCTGTGTGCAGCACCGGGTGGAAAAACATCACACCTTGCCAGTTTGATGAAGAATACGGGTAGCGTAATTGCTTCTGATATTTCAGGTAAGAAACTGCAATTGTTGACTGAAAACTGCAAACGCCTGGGTGTCAACAGTGTAGAGGTACGGAGAACTGATATAACAAATGATGCCTTGAGTTTTGTTCATGCTGCAGATGCTGTTCTGATTGATGCTCCCTGCTCGGGGTTCGGTACACTCAGACGGCATCCCGATATTGTCTGGAATAAGACACCAAAGCAGCTTGTTGGTCTCAGAAACTATCAGTACCGCCTGCTAAAGAATGTTGCCCCTCATATTAAACCCGGTGGGATATTGGTTTATAGTACCTGTACGATAGAACCGTCAGAGAATCAAGAAGTAATCCGTCGTTTCTTAAACCGTTTTTCAACGTTTTCTATAGAACATGCTTATGAGTTTTTACCAGAACTGCCTAAGAGTATGATTTCATCAGAAGGTTTTCTACATACATTTCCACACGAACACGGTATAGACGGTACATTTGCTGCAAGACTTCGCCGTGCTCCTTAGACTACTGTTGCATTGTCAAGCCTTCTTTGTAGGTCGGGTAGATCGAAGTGCCATTAAAATCTTAACTGGCAACACGTCTTTTGAAAGTCGGATTTCGCTTCGCTCTACCCGACCTACAGTATAGGAATTGACAGAGCGTTATGTTAACATCAAGGCTATATGTCATAACGAACAGAAACTTGTGTCAACCGAAATCTATCGTCTCAGTCGTATCAGAGGTTTTAGATGCGGGGGTTAAGACTATTCAGTTGCGGGAAAAGGATCTTAATGATACGGATTTGCTAAGAATAGCACTGCCTATATCAAGATTATGTAAGAACTATGAAGCACATCTGTTCATAAACTCGAATGTCCAGATTGCCATTGATGTTGGTGCTGCAGGTCTTCACTTGCCTGATAATGACATCTCTGTTCAAGAGGTAAGAGAGAAGACACAGAACGAACTGATGGTAGCATGTTCTACACACAGTATCTTAACTGCTAAGAAACGAGAAACTGAAGGTGCTGATTTCATAACCTACAGTCCTATCTATAGGACCTATAGGATAAAAGGTAAACCTATAGGATTGGATAAACTTGGGACGTTGGCGCGTCATGTGAACATCCCTATGTTCGCTCTGGGAGGAATCACACCTACTCGTGTAAAGGAGTGCATTTCCGCGGGGGCATCAGGTGTAGCTGTGATGTCTGGGATAGTATCTGCAACTGATTCGGCACTACAAGCAAAGGCTTATCTTGAGAATTTACTATAACGTGTATTTGATATATAGCAAATTCTAAACATAATGACAATACTCGTAGGGGTTAGGTTTCCTAATCCCTACGGACGAGGGGACCTCGCCCCTACAGGAAATACAACATCTTGTTTTATAAAACTTACGTTACTTATAGTGTCTGTCATTCAACCAGTAGACTGTTGAACAGTGTCCGTGTTTTTTCTGTCCACATGCCGTAGTCTTGAGAGAACTTCTCAACGCTTGAGTTGTGTTCGGTGTCCGTGTAACCGAGTCGCCGTGCCAATTGTGCTAATTCGGACTGATTTGTTGGTAGTGCATCCATCGCTCTGTCATGAACTATCCTTAGCGCGTTTTCTACTCGCCGGAGGAATTTATATGCTTCTGATAGTCCTGAGTTCTGTTCCTCTGTTAGGATACCGACTGTGTTAAGTTTGTCGATAGCATCTAATGTGTTCGGTACACGAACAGAATCTGCATCTGTTCCATGTATGAGTTGCAGAGTCTGGACAGCAAATTCAATGTCAACTAACCCACCATAGCCAGATTTCACATCTGTTGATTTCCGTTGTGTACGTGTGGCACTTCGTCTTCTCTTGGAGATACTTTTTCGTGTTGATTGCTGTTCTTTGCGTTTTCGTGTATGTACGATTTCTGCAACTTCATCTTTTGTAATGGGTCTACTATAGCAGAAGTCGTTTGCAAGTTTTGTATATTCCGTACCCAATCCATCAATATCACCTGCAATTACGCGTGCCCGTGTTAGTGCTTGCCGTTCCCAGATTTCTGCTGCAGTGTCGTAATAGTGCTGATATCCAACTAACGGTAATGCAATAGCACCACCATTGCCATAAGGTCGTAGACGAAGGTCCAGTTCGTATATACTCATACTGTGTGTACCCCCTAACTGGTTTACTAATTCCAATCCTAGTGATGTAAAGTATTCTGAATTAGGTATACCTTTTGTCGTTTCCCCATCTTCTGTATAGACAAACATGACATCCAAATCCGAGCTGAAGTTCAGGTCACGTCCCCCAAATTTACCCATTGCGATTATTGCAAATGTAACGGGTTTACCATCCGGTGTTTTTGGTATTCCGTTTTCAATTTGCATCTGTGAATCAATCTTAAGGTAGAGAGATTGTAGCATCGCCTCAGCTAAGTCAGAGAGTTCCTCGGTTGTCGTAGGAAGGTCAGATTTCCCTAATATGTTTCTCAATGCTATTCGCCAGATTTCATCGTTTTTATACCTTCTAAGTGAATCCAATAGATAAGCATCGGATGTGTTTTCGATGATATGTGAGACTTCATTAATTTTTTCTTCAAGCGTCTTTGTAGATTCAGTGAAAGTTGGGATTGTTAAGAGATCAAAGAGTTCTGGACTTGCTATCAATAAATCTGCCAAGTATAGACTGGAACCGCATAAACTAGTAAATGCTTCAAGTATGTTTTGCCGTTCCAAGAACATGGTATAGTAACTGCTTCTTGCCCCAACTTTCTCGGCAAATGCATCAAAATAACGAAGTGCCATGTCTGGATCAGGTGCTTTGCTAAGACAGTTCAATAGGATAGGTGCAAGTTTGAAGAATGTGCGTCTGACAGATGGGGAGAACTGTTGTCCATCACGACCATTTGCAAGGTGTCGCAAGAGTCGTTGTGCATCACGCGGGTTTTCGAAACCGAATTTACCCAATTGTTGCTGTATTTCCTCAGAATCATCTTGACTGAGAAGTACGGGTATATCCAGTTGATCAGGTTCTTGTACATCCATGACTTTCTCAAAAATACGACGGACTTCTGAAGTGTGTTCAGTGTATTTTTGTCGAAATGCGTCAAGTGGTTCGTCCATATAACCTAAAGTTTTTGCTAACTGTAGCTCCTCATTCTCCCTTGCAGGAATTGCGTAACGTTGTTGGTCAGCTTCAATCTGTATTGTGTTTTCTACCTTTCTGAGAAACCTGTAGGCACTAGTTAAGGTATCAGCATCGTGGGGGTTCATGAGTTCATTTATCTTCAACGCTTGCAGTATCTCCAATGTATTCTGGGTGCACAATGATTTTAGTCGTCCGCCATGTATCATCTGCAGACACTGTACTGTAAATTCGATGTCGCGTATCCCTCCTGGTCCAAGTTTAACGTGCTTGTCTATATCCGTTTTCTCATTAACGATACGTTGTTCAATCCGTTTTTTTGTTTTCCTGATATCAACCCTTATTTCGTTCAATGTTACACCATCTAAATAGCGTTGATATACAAAAGGGTGTATCATGCGAATAAACTCATCTCCGAATTCTATGTCTCCTGCGACGGGTCGTGCTTTAATGAGAGCTTGCCGTTCCCATAGGTCTCCCCATCCTTCATAATAACTTTCATAACTTTCCATTGATCGGATTATGACGCCGGCACTACTTTCAGGTCGCAATCGGATATCTACGCGAAATACATACCCATCAGAGGTAACTTCACTCATTGCGTTGATAATAAACTCACACAATCGTGCGTAGTATTCGCTGTTGTCAATTCCTTGATCCGTCTTCCCTTCGTCAGAGTATACAAATATTAGGTCAATATCGGAACTATAGTTAAGCGCATAACCGCCGAATTTACCCATGCCTATAATAGCAAAACGACACGGTTCAGAGCCATCTTCGTTACGTGGTGTTCCAAACTTAGGTATGATGACTTGGTTCTGTCCTATTTCGTAGCAGTGTTGTAATGTAGCTTCGGCTAAGTTACTCATCTCCAGTGTGGTTGTTTCAACATCTGAAGTATTTAAGAGGTCACGAACTGCGATTCTCAGACTTTCGCGCTTTTTATAACGTCGGAGAATTCGCAGTTTTTGGTTAATGTCATTGAACCGATTGAGTGTTGTTGCAAGTTCAGCGTACATGCATTGGCTTGTTTTCTTATGTTCCATAACGTTTGCATCAATGACATCGTATAGATATATTGGGTTGCGTATCAAGATTTCAGACAAGTATGTAGATGCCCCAAAAATATGCATTATGGTAGGCATTAGGAAAGGTGCATCATGAAGTAGTTTATATAACCAGTTACGACTAAATGTCACCATAGCGAAACGTGAAAAATTGTTTAATGCTGCAACTGGATTTGGTGCATTAAGGCAAGCGTTTAGCAGAGAAATGGCAATGTGTGCAAAAGCGTACTGTGTGTATGGATTTTCTGTCGTCAGTTCAATGAGATTACGGTATATTGCATCATCATCAAATTCATATCCATTTTCATTAGCCTCAGATAGAAACTGATGAATTTCTTCCTTTAGGTGTTGTGGTAGTGGGAGTTGTATGTAATCCATCTTCTTCTCAATAGGAATAGGTTCTATAGTTGAATCTAATTATAGCATAATCAATCTGAAAGTGCAATTTGTTTTTCGGGGAAGGGTGTGTAAGTGTTTTAGTTATCTGTCTGAACCAGGATTTACAGGATTTAAAGATCGGACTTAGTCGTTTTGGGATATTCATCTTATACTATCATTGACAAACTTGTTGAAAATGTCAATGTTCCTATAGTTATACTTGTAGCACGCCTCTGCGAGATACAGTGGCGTGTATCCTGTTGAGTAGTGGTGGTGTGTTCCATACCAAGCACGTTTGATGAAAGACCAGAATCCTTCAATCGTATTGGTATGCATGCCACCTTTCTCCCACTTCTTACTTCGGTTTAGGGTTTCATGCTCTATCTCTTTACCGATAGTGTTGTATCCTTTGGACTGATCCGTGTAGAGTTTAGAGTTCTCCGTATCTACGTTATCACGAATGAAGTTAGCAATCGTTTCTCCAGTGATGTCAGGTATCAATTGATCGATGACGTGTCCAGCACGTGAGACAGCACCGATAACAGCGTCTTTCATTGTTCCGCGACCACGCTTGCGAGGTTCATCTACTGTTCGGTCATAGTCTTTCTTGTCTCTACCACCGACATAAGTTTCATCAGCTTCAACGATTCCCGACAAAAGAGAAGACTTCTTTGCCATTTCAGCTCGTATCTTCATCATTATAGACCATGCAGCTTTTTGTTTCAACCCTAAATCTCTTGCCAACTGACAAGATGATAAACCTTTCTTTGCGTTTATCATCAACGAGATCGCCAGAAACCATTTCTGTAGTGGCATCTTTGTTCCAGCAAAGATTGTGCCACTGGTAACCTTGAACGAAGCACCACAATCAGCACAATGCCACCGTCCTATCCTTCCTGTACCGTCCTCATTCGGACGCTTTAGGTCTTTACCCTCACACTTCGGACACTGGGGGTTACCTCCAACGTATCCTCTCAAGATGTTCAATACACGCCTCTTGTGTAGGGTATCGATCCATAATTTCAACTAAATTCATCAGATACTCCATTTTAGGAGTTACTTTTTTCTGATGAATTCTGATACAATAATCAGACAAGCTTGAATATCAGAAAAAGCAACTCGCTTTTTAGTGTTCATTAGGGGGTTTGTAGCCCCCTAATGCTTATCTATATATTGTATCATGAATTAGCAATTAAAACAAGCGATAAATATAGTCTCCATCTATGTTTATAGCGATTTTACTTAATCCCAAAACGACTAATTCCGAAACTAAATAAACTAACCTTTTTGGATGCGAAATACTTCACTTGAAGAAAGGACTTCGCCTGTCCGAGACACTGCTATGCCATAAATCAGTTTCGTGGCACAAAATACGGCAGTATCTGTATGGCAAATTCCAAGAATCGCACACATACTCAATAAAATGGGAAACCTAACGCCCAAACCTAAACTCAAAGTTAACACGAAAACCTGAGAATTTATAAAACTGAATAACCCTGCGTTTCACGCGTTTTCCTTGACGCATATTGTCAAACATGTTATACTCTTGTCAATACCATAGAAACAACCTGCTTTATGTTAGACCTTATCAAACTTCTTAGAGATTTAGATACACGCGTCCACCAGTTTCATGATCGCAGTGGAAAGTGGTTATTAGAGAACACCGAGAACCTCAAAGGACTCCTTGAAATCGTTGCTAGTGACATCGTTGACCGTCTCGATTTTAGTCGGGTCGAGATACAGAATACGACGTTTATCCCGGACGATCTGCGTCAACAGGAGTCTGATCTGGTCTATCTGTTACCCTTCCGGGACAAAGATGAGACAGGCACACCGCAAACCGTGATGGTTTACATTCTGGTAGAGCATCAATCCACGGTAGACCCGTTGATGGGCTTGCGGATGTTGTCGTATATGTGTCAGATATGGAACACACAGCGGCGTGCCTATATGCAGGGTGAGGTGCCTCCGAGCGACTGGCGGTTTCAACCGATCATCCCTATGATTTTTTATACGGGTGAACAGCAATGGCTGTGTCCACCTTCGCTGGAGAGAGTGATAGATTTACCACAAGCATTGAGCCGTTTTCTACCGAGATTTGATGTGCTTTTGCTGGATGTCAAATGTGAACCTGATGAAAATCTGCTAAGGTCAGAACATCCGTTTGGTTGGTTACTGACAGTGCTGAAAGCCGAACAGTCTGATACATCAGTGTTCGTTGAGGCACTGCAGCGACTTCGAGATCATCTTGAGGAACTTGATGAAGTTGAAAGTTCCTCATGGGAACAGGTCATTTACTATCTATATCTACTGATTTTCCATCGCCGTTCTGCTAAGGAACATCCAGTATTAGCGAACATAGTTTCGGCAACGTATCCCTATTTAGGTCTTTCAGACGAGGAGGAAAAACTCATGCAGAGCATGGCAGAACATTACTTGGAACAAGGCATTGAAAAAGGCATTGAAAAAGGCATTGAAAAAGGCATTGAAAAAGGTGAAAAGAGAGGCACTATAGAAAGTATCCTCGCCTTGCTGTCCATGCGCTTTGAGACAGATGCTATTGATGCCTTAAGACCAGTTCTTGAAACTATAGATAATTTGGAAACCTTAAGGAAAGTGCTACTTGCGGTGCCAGGATCTGAGAGTCTTGAAGACTTCATGCAAACACTTATATCGTCGAAATAGCGACTTTTTAACCCTACCCTTCCTTATATCAAGGGGATGCGTAGGTCCTGATATTACTCACCGCTATACCAACTTGGAAAAGCGATCCCTTTCTTCTTAAGCTTCGCTAATTCCGCATCAAGATCACATTTAGACTGCTTTCCTCCGTGGATACTCGGCTCAGCGCACAGCATCTCGCGCAAGGTCTGCATGGACTCAAGCACGTTATCACTCGTAATTCCCAACACTTCGGTCAATAGAGAACGATCTAATTCCGCACGCCCTGGGTCATGCGCGCACTCATTGACAGGCAGCATCCGTTTATATTTCAAACGTTCAAAAATTGCCTCAGCGTTTGCTAACGCTTCATCGGAGAGTTCACGGACATCCAAAGTAGGTAAAGTTCCTAATGTTGTAAGCCATAATTTTCCGCGTCCAGAAGTTTGTTTGCCACTGTGTAGCCAGTGACAAAAAAGCCCTAAGGTTGAATTACACCAAAGTGTCCAAGGAATCTCGTGCCTTGGATTCTCGAATGCTACGTTCGTTATCAATGTTGGACCGATAGCAGGCTGCTCAGTAAAAAGAACTATTATTGAACAAGCTGTGAATCTTGGAACCATGTTGTAATGCGTTCTGCTGTTTCGATCTACTCGATTTTGCACTTTTGCTTCTGCATTCGGAACGGGAATTGCGCGTGAATCTGGGAGCACAAGCATGGATCGCTGAACTTCGCTCTTTGCATTCCACAAGCAAGCGTACCCATCTTCGTTGGGTCGAAAACCTTCCACTTTATGAAACACACCTCTAACCTCTGCAAGCCCTAAGGTTGCAATATCCCCGACTTGGCAAATTGGAATCTCAGTAACTGTTTCCTGTAAATCTTGTAATGGTAATTCTAATCTACCTTGCTTCAGTCGTCGGGCAGATTGCAGTACTGCCATTGATTTAACACGGACAGCAACCCACCCTTCACCACGATGTAGAGGACAGTCAAGCATATATCCGAGAGTTTCCTCTCCGACTCTCAGCGCATCGCCGCCACTTGGCGTATCTTCTAATCGGTACGTTCCGTTACTTCGGATAATTCTGTTTGTAATCTCAAAAGCTTCAAGTAAACTTTTTGGACGTTGGTTTAGGCAAACAAACTTTCCACGTCCCGTATTATTCCCTTTTCCTTTTGTTGCTATGATAATGCACTCTGCCATATCCGTATCAGCAGAGAAAGCACAATCAAATCCTTTAGCCTCAGCAATAGTTATTACAACCACATCGTGATATTCTGTTGCCCACATATCACGCAGTTTTTGGGAAGTTGGTGAAGCGAGCACCGTTGCTGGCAGGATAAAACCCATTACACCTTTAGGTTTAAGCATACTATGTGCAAGTTCTACAAAATATGAACTAAGTCCTGCTTGTCCATCAGCCACATGGGTTACTTTTTTATTTAGTATTGTCTGCATCATTTTTGTATATTCTTGAGGTCGGTCAGTGCCTTGGAACGGGGATTTAGCACCATCTATACCAGCAGGATCTGCCCCCGGTTTCGTAAACGGTGGATTTTGAATAACGACATCAAATTTTTTATAAGGAAACTCCTTTTGAAGATTGACAATCCTATTTTCTTCACCACCAACTTGTTCACCTTCCGTATCAAATAACTTCATATCAAGCAATTCAAGTGAACCAACAGCGTAATCATCACCGTCTAATTTACCGTAAGGGGCAGTGAGAATCCGTGTTCCACCCAGTTTCATATCAGCATATCTACTCGCAAGTGCAGCGGCAGTGAGATGTGTCGCATTCGGCATAATGTCTACACCACCAATATTATCCTCTAACATTTTCTGATGGATTTCTCTGCCGTTACCACCCGCTTGTTCATACAGTGATAAAATGCGTTGATAGACACCGTTAAGCAACGCACCTGTGCCGCAAGCGAAGTCTGCAACTTTGGGGAGCTCACCTTTCGGCAGCTCAGGCATCACAAGCGTAGAGAGCAGCACCGCGCTTTCTGGGAGCGTGTAGTTCGCCTTGACGTATTTCCTATCGGTGATTAACTTTTGGAACACGATACCCGCAAGTTCGTGAATCTGTGCAATACCGGTATCAACAAGGTCTTTGGCAGCTTCACAGAGAAATTTCAGGATATACTTGACAACTCTGTCATCCGTAGCGAGTGCTTCAACAAGATTCCGAGCATCTTCAAAAATGGGACGGTAGTTAACCTTGAGAATCGTGTTCCAATCCTCAATAACATTTTCATAATCAATTATCGGCAGGAGTTGTCGGAGTGAGCGAACAGACTCCATCTCCGTTTTACCCGCAAGGGAACTCTGAAACACAAAGGCATCGGTGATAATCAACGCTGCCATACGGAGCGTTTGAATGTTAGGGAGTCGCGATTCGGAGATCGCTCCTACAGCCGAGGGGAGTCGCGATTCGGAGATCGCTCCTATGGCTTCCGAATTGTCTTTAGAGAAGACCTCTTGGTGCAGAATTGTCTCAATCTTCTTGGCTATAGCAGGATGGTCAACGATAGCATCTTCAAGTAGATAAGCTGCCTTGTTGATACTTTTCTCCATCTCTGCTGCTGCTGCTTCAAGTTGAGAGTTTGGCATTGCACCGACATGGAGAGCATTTGCGATGTCGCTAACGGTGCCTTTTGCCCATCCGTTTTCTGGGAAGTGTCCTACGGTATCACCGACAGTGTTGACAAGCTTGTATTGTAGATCATCCGCAGCGCGTAACTGTGAATTGATGTCCTTTCCTGCAAACATCTTAAATCGTTCAGGATAAAGGATTGCCATAACGTTATTGATCGTTTTTCCAACAACGTGGTATTCTGTCTCAAGATCCAAAACAAGTCTTGTTTCTGCCTGTTTTATGAGATTCTTGGCGTTGGTAGTGGTATCAAACTTCGCTTCAATTCCGACCGGTTCTCTACCGTGTTCAATGACGATCGCATCAAGTTCATTGTTCCCCTTAATAAATGCATTAACGGCTGTTTCGAGTTCCCATCCGTAACGCATGTGTCGTAAGATGTTCACCAATTCGTTTGTGATAGTCGTTTCGCGTCTATTTGGCATATATTTCTTCTGCTTCTGGACACATAGATTTCTGTCTAATGAATACTAAAAGCGAGTTGCTTTTTCTGTTGTTCAAACTTATCTGATATTGTATCAGAAACCATCAGAAAAAAGCAACTCCTAAGAGATAGGAATTTCTCAGGGTTATTCAGTTCTTAGGTATTTCGGTCAGAATTTATCACAATCGTTATTATTTTTATGTGAAGTGAAGTATGAAAAAGAGAAAAAGAAAAACCTTTCCTCCTTACTGTCTATTTTACCAGAGATTGATGACCCGCGCAACGATCAGGGTTATTCAGTTTTCGGTGATTCTGAAGAATTACTCAACAAACGTTAATTTATTGAATTTATCCGTAGGTTGGGTAGAGCGTAGCGTCATTAAAATATTAACTGGCGACACGTTCAGGCTTCTGTAGGGTTTCGCTTCGCTTTACCCGACCTACGAAGTAAACTATTAGTCCTACGCAAAAACTGACAATTCTTAAAACTGAAAAACCCTGAGTTTTCCTTGACGCATATTGTCAAACATGTTATACTCTTGTCAATACCATAGAAACAACCTGCTTTATGTTAGACCTTATCAAACTTCTTAGAGATTTAGATACACGCGTCCACCAGTTTCATGATCGCAGTGGAAAGTGGTTATTAGAGAACACCGAGAACCTCAAAGGACTCCTTGAAATCGTTGCTAGTGACATCGTTGACCGTCTCGATTTTAGTCGGGTCGAGATACAGAATACGACGTTTATCCCGGACGATCTGCGTCAACAGGAGTCTGATCTGGTCTATCTGTTACCCTTCCGGGACAAAGATGAGACAGGCACACCGCAAACCGTGATGGTTTACATTCTGGTAGAGCATCAATCCACGGTAGACCCGTTGATGGGCTTGCGGATGTTGTCGTATATGTGTCAGATATGGAACACACAGCGGCGTGCCTATATGCAGGGTGAGGTGCCTCCGAGCGACTGGCGGTTTCAACCGATCATCCCTATGATTTTTTATACGGGTGAACAGCAATGGCTGTGTCCACCTTCGCTGGAGAGAGTGATAGATTTACCACAAGCATTGAGCCGTTTTCTACCGAGATTTGATGTGCTTTTGCTGGATGTCAAATGTGAACCTGATGAAAATCTGCTAAGGTCAGAACATCCGTTTGGTTGGTTACTGACAGTGCTGAAAGCCGAACAGTCTGATACATCAGTGTTCGTTGAGGCACTGCAGCGACTTCGAGATCATCTTGAGGAACTTGATGAAGTTGAAAGTTCCTCATGGGAACAGGTCATTTACTATCTATATCTACTGATTTTCCATCGCCGTTCTGCTAAGGAACATCCAGTATTAGCGAACATAGTTTCGGCAACGTATCCCTATTTAGGTCTTTCAGACGAGGAGGAAAAACTCATGCAGAGCATGGCAGAACATTACTTGGAACAAGGCATTGAAAAAGGCATTGAAAAAGGCATTGAAAAAGGTGAAAAGAGAGGCATTGAAAAAGGTGAAAAGAGAGGCACTATAGAAAGTATCCTCGCCTTGCTGTCCATGCGCTTTGAGACAGATGCTATTGATGCCTTAAGACCAGTTCTTGAAACTATAGATAATTTGGAAACCTTAAGGAAAGTGCTACTTGCGGTGCCAGGATCTGAGAGTCTTGAAGACTTCATGCAAACACTTATATCGTCGAAATAGCGACTTTTTAACCCTACCCTTCCTTATATCAAGGGGATGCGTAGGTCCTGATATTACTCACCGCTATACCAACTTGGAAAAGCGATCCCTTTCTTCTTAAGCTTCGCTAATTCCGCATCAAGATCACATTTAGACTGCTTTCCTCCGTGGATACTCGGCTCAGCGCACAGCATCTCGCGCAGAGTCTGCATGGACTCAAGCACGTTATCACTCGTAATTCCCAACACTTCGGTCAATAGAGAACGATCCAATTCCTCACGCCCAGGATCATGCGCGCACTCATTGACAGGTAGCATCCGTTTATATTTTAAACGATCAAAAATTGTCTCAGCGTTTGCTAACGCCTCATCGGAGAGTTCACGGACATCCAAAGTAGGTAAAGTTCCTAATGTATTGAGTGTTAGAATACCACGACCAGATTGTTGCTTCCCACTATGGATCCAATGGCACATTAAGCCTAATGTTGAGTTGCACCACAACGTGAAAGCAGTCTCATGGAGCGGATTTTCAAATGCTACGTTGGTTATCCTGTTAACCCCAACTGAGGGATTCTCGGTTACAAGTGCCAGAGTCGAATTAGCAGTGAATCTCAAGTACAAATTGTAATGAACTCTACTATTTTTGGTTAAGATTTTTCGAAGAATCTCTTCTGTATTTCTGCGTGGAATACCCATAGAATCAGGGTTAACAAGCATAGATCGTTGCGTTTCCCTATTCAAATTCCACAAGCAAGGATAACCATCACCATTGGTATCACCTTTAATTATGTCAAATGGTCCCTTTTTCCCGTAGACACTTTCTGGGTGCCATCCAACTTGTGCTACATCCTTTACACGACACATAGGCACTTCAACATTAGTTGTCTGCATCGGTAGATATAGGGTCCCTCTTTGTATGCTATAAGCAGACTGCATCAATGCCATTGACTTTACGCGCGACGCTCCCCAACCTTCACCAAGTAAGAGTGGACAGTCTAACATTTGTCCAACGATGTCATTGCCAATTCTGATTATATCTCCACCATTAGGGGCATCTTCTAACCTCCGGGTGCTGTCATTTTGAATAATATACTTCGCTATGGTCATTGCTTCTAATAGGCTTTGAGGACGTTGGTTCAGACACACGAATTTCCCTCGTCCACTAGTTTTGTCTGTCCCCTTCGTTGCTATCACAATGCATTCCGCTATGCCAGTATCGGCAGAGAACGCCGCGGCTTCTGCTTTTGCTTCAGCAATAGTCAGGACCACAACCCTATGGTATTCTGACACCAGCATATCACGCATTTTCTGCATAGTAGATGCTGTCAGGATTGTTGCTGGCAAGATGAAGCCCATGGTACCGCCGCGTTTAAGTTTCCTGTCTGCAAGGTCTACAAAGTAGGACGCGAGTCCGCTCAGTCCATGTGCTATTCGAGAGGCTTTACTTCTCAGCACTGCTTGCATTGCCTTCTTATCTACCTCTGGACGATCGCTTCCTTGGAAGGTCGTTTTTGGGACACTACTACCCTGATCTGTTCCTGGTTTCGTAAACGGAGGATTCTGGATCACAATATCAACACCATCATGCTGGAACGTCTGCTGAAGTTTAACTAAGGTGTTCTCTTCACCGCCGACTTGTTCTGCCTCTGTGTCAAATAGTTTTATATCATCAAGCAATTCCAATGAACCGATGGCATAATCTCCATTTTCCATTATACCGTAAGGTGCAGTTACTATTTGCGTACCACCGATTTTGATACTTGCATACGTACTCGCAAGTGCAGCAGCAGTAAGATGTGTAGCATTCGGCATAATATCTACACCACCAATATTTTCCTCTAACATTTTCTGATGAATATCTCTGCCGCTACCACCCGCTTGTTCATACAGAGACAGAATGCGTTGATAGACACCATTAAGCAACGCACCTGTGCCGCAAGCGAAGTCTGCAACTTTGGGGAGTTTTCCTTTCGGTAGTTCAGGCATCACAAGCGTAGAGAGCAGCACCGCGCTTTCTGGGAGCGTGTAGTTCGCCTTGACGTATTTCCTATCGGTGATTAACTTTTGGAACACGATACCCGCAAGTTCGTGAATCTGTGCAATACCGGTATCAACAAGGTCTTTGGCAGCTTCACAGAGAAGTTTCAGGATATACTTGACAACTCTGTCATCCGTAGCGAGTGCTTCAACAAGATTCCGAGCATCTTCAAAAATGGGACGGTAGTTAACCTTGAGAATCGTGTTCCAATCCTCAATAACATTTTCATAATCAATTATCGGCAGGAGTTGTCGGAGTGAGCGAACAGACTCCATCTCCGTTTTACCCGCAAGGGAACTCTGAAACACAAAGGCATCGGTGATAATCAACGCTGCCATACGGAGCGTTTGAATGTTAGGGAGTCGCGATTCGGAGATCGCTCCTACAGCCGAGGGGAGTCGCGATTCGGAGATCGCTCCTATGGCTTCCGAATTGTCTTTAGAGAAGACCTCTTGGTGCAGAATTGTCTCAATCTTCTTGGCTATAGCAGGATGGTCAACGATAGCATCTTCAAGTAGATAAGCTGCCTTGTTGATACTTTTCTCCATCTCTGCTGCTGCTGCTTCAAGTTGAGAGTTTGGCATTGCACCGACATGGAGAGCATTTGCGATGTCGCTAACGGTGCCTTTTGCCCATCCGTTTTCTGGGAAGTGTCCTACGGTATCACCGACAGTGTTGACAAGCTTGTATTGTAGATCATCCGCAGCGTGTAACTGTGAATTGATGTCCTTTCCTGCAAACATCTTAAATCGTTCAGGATAAAGGATTGCCATAACGTTATTGATCGTTTTTCCAACAACGTGGTATTCTGTCTCAAGATCCAAAACAAGTCTTGTTTCTGCCTGTTTTATGAGATTCTTGGCGTTGGTAGTGGTATCAAACTTCGCTTCAATTCCGACCGGTTCTCTACCGTGTTCAATGACGATCGCATCAAGTTCATTGTTCCCCTTAATAAATGCATTAACGGCTGTTTCGAGTTCCCATCCGTAACGCATGTGTCGTAAGATGTTCACCAATTCGTTTGTGATAGTCGTTTCGCGTCTATTTGGCATATATTTCTTCTGCTTCTGGACACATAGATTTCTGTCTAATGAATACTAAAAGCGAGTTGCTTTTTCTGTTGTTCAAACTTATCTGATATTGTATCAGAAACCATCAGAAAAAAGCAACTCCTAAGAGATAGGAATTTCTCAGGGTTATTCAGTTCTTAGGTATTTCGGTCAGAATTTATCACAATCGTTATTATTTTTATGTGAAGTGAAGTATGAAAAAGAGAAAAAGAAAAACCTTTCCTCCTTACTGTCTATTTTACCAGAGATTGATGACCCGCGCAACGATCAGGGTTATTCAGTTTTCGGTGATTCTGAAGAATTACTCAACAAACGTTAATTTATTGAATTTATCCGTAGGTTGGGTAGAGCGTAGCGTCATTAAAATATTAACTGGCGACACGTTCAGGCTTCTGTAGGGTTTCGCTTCGCTTTACCCGACCTACGAAGTAAACTATTAGTCCTACGCAAAAACTGACAATTCTTAAAACTGAAAAACCCTGAGTTTTCCTTGACGCATATTGTCAAACATGTTATACTCTTGTCAATACCATAGAAACAACCTGCTTTATGTTAGACCTTATCAAACTTCTTAGAGATTTAGATACACGCGTCCACCAGTTTCATGATCGCAGTGGAAAGTGGTTATTAGAGAACACCGAGAACCTCAAAGGACTCCTTGAAATCGTTGCTAGTGACATCGTTGACCGTCTCGATTTTAGTCGGGTCGAGATACAGAATACGACGTTTATCCCGGACGATCTGCGTCAACAGGAGTCTGATCTGGTCTATCTGTTACCCTTCCGGGACAAAGATAAGACAGGCACACCGCAAACCGTGATGGTTTACATTCTGGTAGAGCATCAATCCACGGTAGACCCGTTGATGGGCTTGCGGATGTTGTCGTATATGTGTCAGATATGGAACACACAGCGGCGTGCCTATATGCAGGGTGAGGTGCCTCCGAGCGACTGGCGGTTTCAACCGATCATCCCTATGATTTTTTATACGGGTGAACAGCAATGGCTGTGTCCACCTTCGCTGGAGAGAGTGATAGATTTACCACAAGCATTGAGCCGTTTTCTACCGAGATTTGATGTGCTTTTGCTGGATGTCAAATGTGAACCTGATGAAAATCTGCTAAGGTCAGAACATCCGTTTGGTTGGTTACTGACAGTGCTGAAAGCCGAACAGTCTGATACATCAGTGTTCGTTGAGGCACTGCAGCGACTTCGAGATCATCTTGAGGAACTTGATGAAGTTGAAAGTTCCTCGTGGGAACAGGTCATTTACTATCTATATCTACTGATTTTCCATCGCCGTTCTGCTAAGGAACATCCAGTATTAGCGAACATAGTTTCGGCAACGTATCCCTATTTAGGTCTTTCAGACGAGGAGGAAAAACTCATGCAGAGCATGGCAGAACATTACTTGGAACAAGGCATTGAAAAAGGCATTGAAAAAGGCATTGAAAAAGGCATTGAAAAAGGCATTGAAAAAGGCATTGAAAAAGGTGAAAAGAGAGGCACTATAGAAAGTATCCTCGCCTTGCTGTCCATGCGCTTTGAGACAGATGCTATTGATGCCTTAAGACCAGTTCTTGAAACTATAGATAATTTGGAAACCTTAAGGAAAGTGCTACTTGCGGTGCCAGGATCTGAGAGTCTTGAAGACTTCATGCAAACACTTATATCGTCGAAATAGCGACTTTTTAACCCTACCCTTCCTTATATCAAGGGGATGCGTAGGTCCTGATATTACTCACCGCTATACCAACTTGGAAAAGCGATCCCTTTCTTCTTAAGCTTCGCTAATTCCGCATCAAGATCACATTTAGACTGCTTTCCTCCGTGGATACTCGGCTCAGCACACAGCATCTCATACAGTGTCTGTATCGATTCAAGCGCGTTTTCGCTTGTAATTCCTAATACCTCAGTCAATAGACCTATGGATAGAAAAGGTTAATTGTCTGATACATATTAAGAATCACTTTCCTTTAGGTAAAGTTTGAGAAATAGTTCTTCATCAAAGTGACATTCTTTGTATTTCTTCCTGCTTCCACAGGGGCATAATTTATGGGACTTCGGCTTTTGTTGTTCACACGTCTTATCCTTGTATTCTTGAAATCCTGTAAATCATGGTTTAGGCAAGCAAGCAAATCTTTACACACTCAGACAGGACTTACGCATTCCCCCTTGATAAGGAGGGTTAGGGAGGTTAAAAATCTTTATTTCAATAATATTTTAGTGATTTAACCCCTAAATCCCCTTATCAAGGGGACTTTAAGAGAAACTGCGTAAATCCTGATAGATAGGAATTTCTCAAATAATTTGCTTTTTTCTGTCATATTTTATATAATACTATATTCTGGATGGTTGATGAATGGTGATGTTTTCATTTTAAAGTGGAAGGAAGATAGATGAACAAAAACTATAAGAGTGTGATGTTTGTTATAGCCGATGATTGGAGTCGTATCGCAAACTGCTACGGTAATGATGTCATCAGAACACCGCGTATTGACGAATTCGCTGAACGCGGCGTTGTTTTTGACTACGGATTCTGTACAAGTCCATCTTGTGCTGTCAGTCGGGCATGTATTCTAACAGGACAACATAGCCATACACATGGACAATATGGACACTGTCACGGAATTCATGGATTTAGGACACATGAAAACATGCAATCAGTACCTAAGATTTTAAAATCACACGGATTTGCTACAGCATGTATCGGGAAAAAACACGTTGAACCCAAAAGTGTTTATCCTTTTGATTACGAGCCAAGTGTCAATCCGAGAAGTCCAGTATCGGTTGCTGAGAAGATAGAAGAATTCCTTTCACAGAATGTGGATACACCCTTTTACTTGCATATTGGAAGTACCTATCCACATCGTGCTGGAAAGGGATTTGGAAATGATCGGGAGCATGCAGGTATTGAAGCGGGATCTTACGCACCCGATGAGATTATTGTTCCGAATTTCCTGCCAGATGTCCCCGCAGTCCGTGATGACCTTGCAGACTATTACGAAAGTGTGTCCCGTTGGGATGCTGTCGTTGGTGCAGCATTAGATGCACTTGACGCTTCTGGTCGCGCTGATGAAACACTAGTTTTTGTTACGACTGACCACGCAATGCCGTTCCCTGGTGCAAAAGCATCCAGTTTTGATAGTGGACACCACTGTCCCTTACTTATTGCAAGTCCAACACAACAGAAACGTGGCATACGGAATCAAGCACTTGTTAATTGGGTTGATTTCTGTCCGACAATACTAGAATGGTGCGGTGTTGAACACCCCGGCGGAGCAGAAGCACTCCCAGGCAGGTCGATCCTTCCGATATTAGAAGATGACAGTTCTCATCCGGGTGATGGTCAATGGGAGGAAACATACTTCTCTCACTGCTTCCACGAAGTAACCAATTACTATCCGTATCGTGTATTACGGGGTCGCCGATATAAATATGTTCGTAATTTGGCATATCAGTTAGAAACACCCTTACCGAGCGATCTATTTCGTTCTATCTCATGGACAGCAGTGCGAAATGACAACATACAAAAACTGGGTGAACGACAGCGAGAGGACTTTATCCATCAAAGCCGTGAAGCCTTGTTTGATATGGAAAAGGATCCAGCTGAATCTAATAACCTGATTGATGAAGCGGCATTGCAAGATATAGCAAATCAAATGCGACGTAAGGTGATTGAATTCAGACAAAAGACGAAGGACCCATGGCTTGAACAGTCGTTTCAGGAAGGGGAAACGCAGCCTTTCTTTACATAATACCACCGGATAACAGATGCAGAACTACGATTTAGATGCGATGAATGCCCGCATCCAAGAAGATAGCAGCAAAATACAGCAGATTTTGAATGAAGCGGGTAAAATCATCGTTGGTCAACGCACGTTACTTGAACGTTTAGTTATCGGTTTACTTTGCAATGGACACATTCTGTTAGAAGGTGTCCCCGGTCTTGCAAAGACGACAGCTATTGATGTATTGGCAAGAACGATTGATGCATCATTCCAACGGATTCAATTTACACCTGATCTGCTTCCAGCGGATCTGATCGGTACGTTAATATACGATCAGCAGAAAGCGGAGTTTTATACGAATTTAGGTCCTATTTTTGCAAACGTCGTGCTTGCTGATGAGATAAACCGGGCACCGGCGAAAGTACAAAGTGCCCTGCTTGAAGCGATGCAAGAACGACAGGTGACGATTGGTGATACTACGCACGCACTTGATGATCCGTTTCTTGTCTTAGCAACCCAGAATCCGATTGAGCATGAAGGCACTTATCCGTTACCTGAAGCACAAGTTGACAGATTTATGCTTAAGGTAAAGGTGGACTATCCATCGCGCGCTGAGGAGTTGCAGATTCTGCGGCGTATGATAGGTGAGAAGATTCCTGATGTGAAGAAAGTGGTCTCGTGTGAAGATGTTATCAGGTTCCGTGAACTGACGTGTGATATATATATGGCGGAGCCGTTGGAAAATTACATTGTTGATCTCGTCTGTGCTACCCGTTCTCCAGATGCCTATCAATTAGAGGATCTAAGCACGTTGATTGAATACGGTGCTTCCCCGCGAGCTACGATATTTCTTGCACTTGCTGCAAGAGCGCATGCTTTCCTGTCGGAGCGTGGATATGTTACACCAGAAGATATTCAGGCAATTGGCATGGATGTTTTGCGACATCGTGTCATTCTGAGTTATGAAGCAGAAGCGGAAGGTATTGATACTGAGACAATTATAACGCAGCTGTTTTCAAAAATTGAAGTACCTTAGATTCTACTATGATTTGACAGAGAATGGTATAATACTCATACTATAGTCTTGACAAAAACCCTATTTATTCAATCATTTTGGGAATGCATTGGATATAAGTCCTATCTACGCGTTTCACAGAGGCATATTTGAAATAATGTTGACATGTCGTAATGATGTTGTATATAATACAGTAAAATCTAAAGATATGAGGTGTAATATGGAATTCAAGGAAGGATATCCATTAACGCATATTGTTCATAATGAGACATTTGATGAGACATTCACTGCGTACATAAAACAGAACGGTGTTTCCTGGCTTGGATGGATTCCAGAATTACCCGAGGTGAAATGTGAGGGTGACACAGTAGAGATTGTCCAAAAAGAACTGCACGATACGCTGCATCAAACTTTAGTCACGATAGAAGAATCATGGAATGAGCAATTCGAAGCAGATGTCAAAACTGGTCGTCTTGAGCCACTTATAGAAAAAGCTAAACGAAGTTGTTACGATAGACAGATAAGTAAACCTCTATAGGACCAGTACATGGAACAGAGACGACACACACCACCGGCATCAGAAAAAATCCGAGTCGGTATCATCGGTGCAGGAAGAAACACAAAATCAAGACATATCCCAGGATTACAAGCAATTGAGGGGGTTGAGATCATCGGTGTTTGTAATCGGAGTAGAGAATCATCACAAAGTGTGGCTGACGAATTCGGTATTTCAAAAATCTACGACAACTGGCAAGATGTAATTAAAGACAATGACACAGACGCGATTGTCATCGGGACATGGCCCTATATGCACTGCCGTGCGACAATCGCAGCCCTGATGGCGAATAAACACGTCATGTGTGAAGCACGCATGGCAATGAACGCACGAGAAGCACACTTGATGCTTATGTTATCCCGTCAGAAAACACATCTCACTGCACAAATAGTCCCCTCTCCGATGACATTACGCGTTGATAGGACGATCAAGCGACTCATCGCTGACGGTTATCTCGGTGATGTCTTAGCAGTTGAGGTAAGAGCAGGTGGAGCATTTTTGGACGCTGATTCACCGCTCCAGTGGCGTCAAGATTTGGATCTCAGCGGTATGAATATCATGAGTATGGGGATATGGTACGAAGCATTAATGCGTTGGGTTGGAGAAGCAACACGTATCATGGCTATGGGGAAAACATTCGTCAAAATGCGTCCTGATTCTGATGGCATGATGCGATCTGTCAGAATTCCTGAACATATTGATGTCATGGGTGACCTTGCTTGTGGGGCACAACTTCACATGCAAGTCTCTGCTGTTACAGGATTAGCAGGTGCACCAGAAGCTCTTATTTTTGGCAGTCAAGGGACGGTACGGTTTTCAGGAAACAGACTCTTCGGCGGACAAAGAGAAGATAACGAACTACAAGAGATAGATATACCTTCGGCGGAGGAAGGAGGTTGGAGAGTGGAAGAGGAATTCGTTAATGCTATCCGGGGCAAGGAAATAATAACACATACTGACTTTGAGACGGGTGTAAAATATATGGAGTTCACCGAGGCGGTTACGCGTAGTGTGTCATCTGGCACTGCAGTTTCTTTGCCACTTCAAATGTAGGAGCATAGATAGAGATATCAATGTGTAGTACACTTTCATTTTTAATGGAGCAAAATTGACATTAGAAGAACTATTTGATCTTTGTAAAGACCTTGAGTTCCGTCAAGCCAAGTTATATGCCTCATTCTCACTGATCTTAGGCGATGTTGATGGACGGATAGCGAAGTTTTGGGAACGGATGAGTACTGAGGAATGGCAGCATTACATCCTCGTAGATTTCGGACGCACTTTGTGCATAGAGGTATTCGATATGGATACACCTTTACATCAAGGAAACGCAACGGAAACTTCTTCACTCATTGCACCGATCCCAGATATTTCTGTTCAGCAGATAACTGATGCATTGGACTTCCACGAAAAAAGGATAGAAGCTGGAAGAATTTCATTAGACGAAGCATTTGAAATAGCAATCTCTATAGAGGGAAGTGAGGCGGATACGATTTATATGTACTTACTCTCTATTATTAGACAAGCGATTAAAGAAAGTGATCGTCCATTCCTTATGAATCGCATCGTCCAGGTTGAAAGGGATATGGAATCGCATATAGATGGACTAGTGAAATCGACATTGCGATTCGCTAAAGATACCTCTCTTATCCGTAAAGCATACCGCTTGAAAGAGGAACACACTTAGTGAATTAGGCAGGTAACCGTTATCGGTTACTGCTTGTGTGAATGGATAGCAAGGGATACCATTATTCTGCGTCTTTTTTCACTTGTTGTATGATAGTTTCAGCGAACTCTTTATCCCAAAATCGTGCAATGTTCCCTTTCACGATGTCTATTTCCTTTTGGGAAGATTTTGAGGATAGTATTTTCATAACATCGGAGATGACCTCGTTTTGCATACGCTTTTTACGACCCTCTAACCATTTCTTTTCATCTTCATTTGGGAAGTATAAGTTAAATTCTCCTTCAGATTCATTTATCTTTTCCGCACCTTGTGTCCTTGTATCCGCGTTGTCCTATTGCAAGTTATTGTTATTGGTTAGAATAACAGCTGTAACAATGATGATAACAACAGATAGAAGTATTGTGAATTTGCGTCCTCTTTCCATGATAATGTATCCTTTCATATATAGGGTAAACTGGGATTTACAAACCCCAGCTTTATCCTGTGTGAGAAAAAATAGGCAGGTATCGGTGCTTTGATACCTGCCTATAAGGTTTTATCGGGTGAGAAGCGTTATTCCACGTTCTGCTGCAACTGCTTGATGACAGATTCAGCAAAATCCTGATCCCATTGCTGCGTTAGATCGTCTTGCACCTGCTGCAATAGGGCGTGCCGTGTTTTGCTTGGTATCCTTTGTAGGAATGCATCAATCTCTTTGGCATAAGTGGATTGTAGCACTTTGGAACGCTGTGCCAACTCTTTTCTATCTGCTTCTGTCGGGAAAAGACGTGTAAACTCCTTCTCACTGAGTAGGGATTGTAACGCAACATCGGGATACTTTTCATAAAAACCGACGTTAAGCCGTGACATTTCACGCACGAGCTCTTGTTGTAACACGCGCGGATCGTCCGCAAGGGTAGGTGAAATTTCACGGGATTCCTCACTGCTGTTCTCAATGTCCTCTTTTTCTGGTAGAACATCAGTAGGTAAGGGAGAATCTGCTGGAGCACTCGGTGAACCACTTTCGCTAAGCGCAGTATTAAAAATAGACGATTCTTTGATACCAATCGCTTTACCATTCTCATCTAAAATCAGATGAGAACGCAGCTTATCAATAAACGCATCAAGCCTTGCACTCTCTTCGGCAGATTTTTCCGCAAACTCACGGCGCGCCTGTCTCCATTCCTCACGACGCTTTTCAAATGCTACCATATCAGCTTGATGATCCACCAACTCTTGCTTAAACGAGGCAAGCTCTGCATCGAGTGCCGCCATTTCCGCTTCATATTCCCGTTGATTTTCTGCTAAAGCAGATTCTAACTCTGCAGCAGCTTCGGGATTTCTCTTTCGTAGGTTATCAACATATTCTTCATAAGTATAGTCTCCCGATTTGAGCTTTTCCTTCCATGCCGCCATTTCTGCTATTTCAGCGTCTAACTTTGCGGCAGCTTCAGGGTCTGTTTCGCGCAGTTTCTTCAGGTAATCTGATTCGCGTAGTTTCGTAATGTAGTCGTTTTGGCTTGACGTTTCATCTTTTCTCAGCAGATGCGGTGCATGCTTTTGCAGATAGTTTTCGGCTTCCGCTGCTTTATCAAAGAGATTATCCAATGCATTACTATATTCAGTATCTTCTTCTAAACGAGGAAGATACCCTGCATTCGCCACCAGTTTATCATACTCTGCCATGTATGCATCATAACGTTGTTTGACACGTTGATGTTTTTGATTTCCTAACATATAAAACGCTCCAGCTGATAAAAGTATCACCGCACATACTGCCGTGAGTGTCCATACCCATCGTTTCCTCATAACACACCTCCTGATTTAATCTATATTTGTGGCCCAGGTTGCTTGGCTTTTTTTTGAAGTTCCTTATACCTTTCTTCTTCTGCCTTTATGTCTACATCCAACTGTCTGCGACGCTCTTGTTCATCCAAAATATCCTGTTGCAGTTTCGCGATCTTCTTTTTTAAGGATACTATTTCCCTATCACAGCGATTGATTTGGTAGGTAAGACGAGAGATCATATTTTTCCTTGTAGTATAACTTAATCTATATATCACTTTCCTGTATGCTTGCTTTGCAGCTTCATACTTCGCCTTTTCCGTTTTCATTACGAACTCAACTTGTGCAAAATAAACTTTCTTTTCCTCAATAGTGGCCTCGATTTCACCATATCGCGCATCAGAATTTTTATTTTTTGTGCAACAAAATATTTATTGTCAAATATCCCGTTCTGTAAAAGCCTTGTAACTGGATTCTATTGATAGTTGGTCAATCTATGTAAAATTGGTGACCTTTCAAATAATTCATTTATTAGGTATGTTGTTAGGTATGTTGTGTGTTGCATAGCAGGTTACCTTCTTGCGTGCATGCAACTTGTTCTAATTGGAGGGTTGTGTGGTGGATTCCGAAGCGGGTCTGTAATTCCTTGTTTATCTGTTTGAGGATCTCGTCATAGGACAGGGATGTATCTTCCTGAATGACGATATGTGCACTCAAAGCACTATAGTTAGAACATAACGACCAGACGTGCATATCGTGTACATCTTTCACAGCATCTAAATTACATAGATGTTTAGCCACTGTTAAAGCATCAGCATTTCGTGGCGAGTTCTCAAGTAGGATATGAACAGCCTCCTTCGTTACGTTTACTGCACTGATAAGAATAATCGCGCCGATAAGGAAACTCAGGATAGCATCTATCGGATACCATTTCGTCCAGAGTATGATTGCCCCCCCGATAACAACAGCGACAGAGGATAGTGTGTCACCTATCACATGAAGCACAGCACTCCGTACGTTAAGGTTACCATGGCTCTCTCCATGGAGTTGCCACAATATAAATAGGTTCGCTACCAAACCGAGACAGGCAACAACGAACATACCTGTCACCCGTATCTCTTCTGGTGAACTATAGCGTTGGTATGCTTCATAGAAAATCCAGCCAGAGATTCCGATGAGGGTGATTCCATTGATAAATGCAGCAAATACCTCCGCCCGATGATAGCCGAAGGTGCGAGATGAAGTTGCAGGACGCGTTGAAAGGTAAATCGCAACCCAACTTATGAGAAGTGAAAACACATCAGATAGCACATGCGCAGCATCACTTAACAACGCGAGACTACCAGTCCATATACCGCCAATAACCTCTCCAAGAAAGACGCAAAACGTGACTGAAATAGCAATTTTGAATTTCCCTTGAAGGTGTCTCTGATGGCTATGGGGTTGCGTTTCATCATGATCGTGATGATGGTTATGATTGTGCAATGGATGTCCTTAAAATGGTGAACAAGATGATAAACGGTTTGCAGGTTCAGTCAGATTCTTTAGATGAACTTTTGGCTTGACTGCTTGTATCACCTTTCTTATCTTGCTTTATTTTATTGTCTTTCTTGTTTTTCTTGTCTTTGTTGCTTTTTTCTGACGTAACCTTTTCTTCTTTCTTTGCGGACTCTTTATATCGTTCACTGCGATAGTCCGTGATATAGAAACCGGAACCTTTAAAGATTAACCCCGCACCCGCTCCGATAAGCCGTTTAACTTTTCCGTTACATTCCGGGCATTCTTCAAGGTGTGGTTCATTGATGCCTTGAAACTTTTCAAATTGAACTTCACACTCAAGGCATCTATAGTCATACGTTGGCATATAGCATATTCCTCCATTTCTTAGTTGAAAAAATCAGGATAATCTGATAAATTTTAATAGTTAAAATCCGAAATGTCAAGGTAAAAATTAATATATAGTAAAGTTGATAATTAATGAGACTTCTCACCCCATACACCGATGACGAAGACCACCCATCATAGGGGCGATGTCATCTTGCCCGTTATCGTAGGGGCGATGTCACCTCGCCCGTTAAGGAGTGTTTCATTAATTGTAAATTCCACTATATTTAATTCCGCAATGCGTTTACGCAGAGGTATGTAATGCGTTTTCAGATAGATAGCGATAGTTTTCCACTTGGTAAAGGTCCGATGGTGATGCTGATACTTTTCATCATTACATCTGTATTCATATTCTCAGCTACCGAGGAGAAAGATGAGAGTATTGAATTCTGGATTTTCGCTAACACACATTACGAGGAATATCAAGCGCGTGTGCCTATCTTTGAAGCACTGCATCCGGGTGTCAATGTTAAACTGATAAACTATGGCGGGTCAATGCACGACAAATTGTTGACTGCGTTGCTCTCTGATTTCGGTGCCCCCGATATCGTTGAAGTAGAGATTACATCCATTGGTCGTTTCCTGAAAGGTGCTATTGACGAGATAGGTTTTGTGGATCTGAAGCCACGTTTGGAAAGTGAAGGTTGGATGGATAGACTGGTCGTAAGTCGTTTCACCCCGTGGTCTTACGGTGGAAAGATTTACGGGTTACCGCACGATTTACATCCTGTCGTCTTACTTTATAGAGACGACCTTTTCAAAGCCGCTGGTGTTGACATGAACGAAATAGAGACGTGGGATGACTTCATAATTGCGGGGAAGAAAGCGACGCGTGATCTGGATAGAGACGGTGAAAATGATCAATACGCAATTGTTCTGGATAGACGCACTGAAAGTGATTACTTTAATCTGCTATTGCAGAGAGGTGCAGGCTTTTTTGATGGTGAGGGAAATGTTGTTATTGACAGCGATATTGCAATTGATACATTAACGTTCTTTACTTCTTTATTCAACGAACATAAGATCGCTACCCCTGTCTACGGCACATGGCATGGGGATCCGAGCAACTTCGCAGCAATGCAAGAGGGAAGGATACTCTCAATCCTGGCACCAGATTGGTATGTCGGTATCCTTAAGAGTCAGGTCCCACAAATGTCGGGTAAGTGGAAGGCAGTTGCGATGCCTTCATGGGAGCTGGGTGGAAGAAGAACCACGACGAGAGGTGGGACGATGATTGGCATTACAAAACAGTGTCAGAACCCAGACTTAGCATGGGAATTTCTGAAATTTGCATATTTTGACAAGGCTGGTCTGATAAATCGTTATGAAACAACTCGTATTATACCACCACTCACGGCAGCGTGGGATGATCCGATCTATAGTGAACCTGATGCATACTTAGGTGGTCAACCCCTTGGAAGGTTGTTTATTGATCTTGCCCCGGATTTACCGCCACGTTATCAGAACCCGTATTGGTCTGAAGCTGCGGATCTTTTGAACGATGCAATTTTCAATGCTGTTACAGAAAAACAGACACCACATCAGGCTTTAACGGAGCTTGCCGACAAAGTGCGTTCTATTATTGCCAAAGACCAAGAACGGTGGGGTACTAACTAATACAATTTCAAAAGAGTAGGTCGTCATTCTTTCGTCGGTCGGGTAGAGGAACGCCATTTGAATATTAACTGGTGACATGATAGCCTAAATCATTACGTGTCGGGTTTCGCTTCGCTCTACCCGACTTACAGAAGAGGGATGTACTATCAATTGGAAACGGTTTAATTTCAAGAAGATTATCACGGGATATACAGATGCAAACTACATCAATTAGACATCGTTTCTGGAATCAACAGCAGAAGATTGCCCCCTATCTGTTTATTGCACCGTTTTTCCTGCTATTTATTGTTTTTATGGGGTATCCGCTTATCTCATCACTTATCATGAGTTTTTATGAGATGCGCGGTTTCCAAAGTAAGATATTCGTTGGTTTAGATAACTTCACAGACCTTTTACGTGATCCGGTCTTTTGGAAATCTCTGTGGAACACAACCTATTTCGCATTGGGAACACTTGTATTGCAATTACCGATTGCTCTGTTTCTTGCGATTCTTCTCAACTCAAAATTTGTGAAAGGAAAAAACTTCCTACGACTTGCGTTCTTTGCTCCTGTCCTCGTTGCGGGTGTGTTTGTCGCTATTATCTTCAATCTGATATTTGACCAACGTGCAGGGTTAATTAACAACGAATTTCTGTTTTTTGGCAAGGAGATCAGTTGGTTAAGCGAGGGGAGATACGTGATGCCAGCGGTGATTCTGACAGGTGTATGGCAGTGGGCAGGTTTCAATATGATCTATTTCTTGGCGGGATTACAAGGAATTCGGCAGGAATTATATGAAGCAGCAGCCGTTGACGGTGCAAATTGGTGGCAGTGCTTTATACATATCACGTTACCCTCTCTTAAGCCTGTCATAGCATTCGTATTCGTTGTATCCATGATTGGTTCGTTCCAACTTTTTGATCTTCCTTTTATTCTCACAAATGGTGGTGAACCTGCTGATGCTGGCACCACAATCGTGATGTATCTGTATAAGAACGGTTTTCAATTCATGCGTCTCGGTTACGCAGCGACAATCGGATGGGTGCTTTTCATTATCATTGCGGTTATCTCAATAGCACAACTACGACTCCTCGGGATTTTCAAAGAGGAATGAGAAAGGATATTGATGCAAATACTTCCAGCAATTGACCTACGTGGTGGCAAGTGTGTAAATCTTGTTCAAGGTATTGCCGAACAGGAAACCGTTTTCTCCGATTCACCCGTTGATATGGCAAAACGGTGGCAAACAGAAGGTGCAGAATACTTACATCTTGTTGATCTTGATGGTGCGTTTCAAGGTGTTTCAGCTAACCTTGACATTGTGCGTGAAATCGTTACTGAACTTTCCATACCTATTCAACTCGGTGGTGGCATACGCAGTATTGAACAGATTGAGCACATATTAGCGATAGGTGTTGACAGAATAATTTTAGGTACCGCTGCGCTTAGACAACCGAGTTTGGTAAAGGCAGCCTGTGAGAAGCATGGTAAACGTATCGCAGTCGGTATTGATGCTAAAGACGGTATGGTTGCGACACACGGATGGTTAGAAGTTTCACAGAAACCTGCTGTGGAATTCGCTGTTGAAATGACGGGAGTCCAAACGGTGATTTATACGGACATCAAGAGTGATGGGATGCTAAAGGGACCGAATGTGGAAACAACTGCGGAGATGATCAATGCTATATCCGCAGATGTTATCGCCTCTGGAGGAGTCACGTCGCTTTGTGATGTTGAAGCACTTAAGAAGATAGGTGCAAGCGGTGCAATCATCGGACGTGCATTATATACGGGTGACCTTGCTTTGCAAGATGCGATTGCTGCTGCCCGTTAAAAAAGTGCTATCAAATAGAAGTTACAATCCCAATCCCGATACATGTCCCCATTTTTTTCACCTCAAAACGCGTTCCAACTTCCATAGCAAGCGGGAGTTCAAGTTTTACGGATACATGAACATTCTCACCAGGTGAAATAATAGGTAAATCGGATGGGAGATGTAGATGTGCAGTAACATCAATTCCCCATAGATGTATCATAGGTTTGTCGTTTTCAATGATAGGTATATGTGTACCACTTTCCTCTTGTGTCAGTAGATAGAGGATCGCCTCAAAATCCGTGTGTGCCCTAATGGTTTTTGGTGTACACAGGACCTGTCCAACAGAGATCCAATCGGGTTCAGATTCAACCATTACGTCACCATTTTTTGTCCCGAGGCACTTTGTCTTGATTCGGTCTCCTTTTCCGACAATATCCACTGCTTGTCCGACTGATAGATGTCCTTGGACCACATCACCCCGCACAGTCACTTGTTCTTTTTTTTCCTCAACGATTTCATAGACAGGCATAATGAGATGAAGGTTATTAGTGTTTATAGGCGAAGGCATATATCGATTCAACGCAAATATCAGATCGACAATTGGTTTCCACTGTTCGGATCCTGTCCTATCTCCTTTATACTTTAAAGCCCTATTTGCATCTCCTACGATGATAGGGTTGTTGTTTTCATCCCATCCGTATTCGGTAAGTAATTCATACATTTCTTGTTGACAGATATCCTGTAATTCATCATCTTCAGTGATATTATGTGTATTGAGAAATGAAATTATGTTTGGCAGTTGGATGTGTTGTGCAAGTCGGATGTGTTCTGCAGATTCAGCGGTAACACCTTCAAAAGCGTCGACCACCCATATTGCTCCCTGTATATCGAATGATCGACTCACGAGCATTTTGACAATATCTAAATGTGTATCACAGTCGATCTGTCTATAGAACTTCCCACTGGTTTCATAATCAACTTCGCGATATGTAATACCGATGCCTTCTCGGAGTGGATAGTGTGAAGGCATCTGCTGAATGAATTCGGTTTTTGCATCTGAATGAACTGCCCCAATTCTTGCAACGACCTTTTGAATAGCTGCAGTCAAAGTAGTTTTCCCGTGGTGTGCTGCGCCGAGCGTACAGATAGACAGTGTGTGATCTGAAGATGTCCGCTTTTCGTGTGTCAACAGTTTCTCCTAAATAGTTGGATTGGATACTAGGCAATCATAATGTCTTTACAATTATAGCAGAAGTCAGACAATAGTGCAAGAATGTGTTTATTACGATACAGTAAAATTTGACGATATCATTCTCATGTGATATACTAAATCCAACTAAAACGATACAAGAAATTAGGAACGGACGCATGTATATCCCAGAATTTCCAGGACCAAACGAAGAACTACTTGAGGTACAAGCAAGAGTCTGCACAGGTCCACACCAAACAAGACCTTTAGGCAAGAGATCCAACGACGGACCCCAACCTGATGCGGTTTTAGAGACGATATTGCGATCTCTTAACGAGGAATTGCCTGAAGATGAAACGGTTTCTGAAGCACAGATGGGAGCATTTTTCGTCGCGATGACAATCCGGAAAGATTTTCCTGCGTCAACACAGTGGAGTGAAGCAGAAACTGCAGCTTTTCAGAAGTACGAATCCGCTCTGGTATCTCGTCTGCCTGATGAGATTAAATTTATCATGCGTCCTGAACTTGGATATGTACCTAATAATCCATCAGAATTCCTTGTTGTTTCTGCTTTGGAGAAGATACTCAGAGGAAAACATCTGGGTTATGCTGAGACGCGTCAGATGTGTGAGATGCTCCTTACTGACGAAGTTAAACCCGCACTAAAGGCTGCGGCACTTATCGGACAACGCATGAATAGAGAGACATATCAAGAGATCCGAGGGTATCTTTATGCTTATTTCAATCCTGAAGACATTAGACAGATTGACGTTGATACACTCACACACTTCGGTCAACCCTACGATGGTGCAACACGCAATTTTCGTCCTACGCTATTTGTCGCAGCAGTCCGTGCAGCGTTAGGAGAACCTTCACTCTTACATAGTGTTGATCTGATGCCGCCAAAGAATGGTGTTACGGAAGAATCAATCTTATCTGCATTGGGTGCAAAGACGGACCTAAACCTTGAGCAGACTGCATCCCTCATCAGTGATAAGGATGTAGGATTTGGTTATATCAGTCAACGCGAGTATTCACCGGGTGCGTACAGCGTTCGTGAGATGCGGGTCCATATAAAGAAACGTCCACCATGGGCAGCAACAGAGAAAGCGCAACAGTTCTTTTCAGCACAAAGGGCAAATTATATGGTTTTGGGTTATTACCATATAGGTTATGAGGATCCGCTGTTGCAATTGGCATGGGATCGTGGGTTTAATGCTGCAATTGCCGTGAAAGGTGAGGAGGGGACGAGTCATTACGCACTGCGACTCGGCAAACCATCTACAGTGGATAGGATGGCAGTCAATTATTCACAAGGTTTCCATCGTGTTGACAATCAACGAAAAGATTTTGCTCTGGATATAGATCCGAAAGAATTTGGGTTTGACTATAGACTAAATCCGCGTCCAGAGTCTGTAAGTGCTGATGCTTTTGCAAAGGCAGGCATGGCAGCACTATCCGGAGAGAAAGGACATATTTATGACAGAATACTCCTCAATTCTGCAATGGTGGATTATCTATTAGGAATTTGTCCTGATCCTCAGGATGTCATCAAGCGGGTGCAATCCGTCATGGATGATGGGAGTGCCTTGCGGCATCTAAATAATTATATAACAAAAAGCAATTAGTCCCATAGGGACAATATATTTATAGAAAAACGTCATTGCCCCCGATCTTTAATCCCGTAGGGACGATATGTTTATGTTATACATTAATCGTTGTCATTGGGACATTTGAGTTATTAATAGGAGCCATCATGATACGCTACACATTAATAAGAGACAGACTCATTAAACAGGGAATTGAACAGGGTCGCGAAGAGGGTCGTGAAGAAGTTACCAATGAATGGGAAGGAGTCTACAAAGAATGGTATGCCGACTGGGAGAAACGGAAACAAACTGCTACCGAAAAAGGCTTAGAATTCAACGATCCGCCTCCACCGAGACCGAACAATAGGGGTTTATAGGGAAATATATTATGGCAGGAAATAGGTCTCTGCACGCTGCGAATAGAGCAAAGTATGATGAATTTTACACACAACTCCCTGACATAGAGAATGAATTGAAGCATTACAGGAAGCATTTTCGTGGTAAGACTGTTTACTGCAATTGTGACGACCCCACCATCAGTAATTTCTTTGTCTACTTTCACCTGAATTTCGCGAAACTTGGACTCAAAAAACTGATCACTACCTGTTACAAAAATCAGGATCCAAACTTATTCAGTGAACATAACAGGGAAACCGCTGTCGGACTTGAGTATGTCGGCAATGGAACAGAACCCGCTGTATTTCAACTTGAGGAAGATGGCGATTTTAGGAGCCAGGAATGTATTGCGTTGCTTAAACAGGCAGACATCGTGGTTACAAATCCGCCATTTTCATTGTTCAGGGAGTATATCGCGCAACTGGTCGAATTTGGCAAAAAATTTGTCGTCATTGGGAACAAAAATGCGATATCATACAAAGAAATATTTCCCTTAATCAAGGTAGATAAATTATGGATCGGGAATACCCCCATGAGTCAAGACCTGTTGTTTGATGTCCCTGAACAATATGCTCAAGAATT
The DNA here is from genome assembly GCA_965208245.1 of Candidatus Poribacteria bacterium. Classification (GTDB taxonomy): domain Bacteria; phylum Poribacteria; class WGA-4E; order WGA-4E; family WGA-3G; genus MSPOR6. Next base: position 1,021,711 of record OZ242325.1, on the reverse strand, counting down.
ACTTAAAACCAAGAAGGAGGGGAGTGCATATAAGATAGTGGATGGGATTGTAAAAGGCAGATCACAAAGTGTTTGGTTTACTAACCTTGACCATAGGAAGCGGCACGAAGACCTAATCCTTTACAAGAAATACTCTCCTGATAAATATCCTAAATACGATAATTACGACGCTATCAACGTGAACAAAACGGAGCATATCCCAGTAGATTATGATGGAGAAATGGGCGTGCCAATTACCTTCTTGGACAAGTACAACCCTGATCAGTTTGATATAGTTGGTTTTGACTATGAAATAAAGCAAGGGTTATTACCAGAATTAGTGGATAAAAATTGGCAAGGTAAGCTTGATAGGGGCTACATAAACGGCAAAAGAATATACGCACGAATCATTATCCGCAACAAAAGGATACAGCAATGAAAATAGAGTTATTAGACCTCACGGTGCGAGAGCTCGTTGAGGATTACTACGACGATGACGAAGGCGGCGTAACCGGGTATGACGGCAAATTGGATATACGCCCACCATTTCAGCGGGAGTTTGTCTACAAAGAGAAGCAACGTAACGCCGTCATAGACTCCATCCTGAAAGGATTCCCGCTGAACGTGATGTACTGGGCAGACCGGGAAGACGGCACGTATGAGATCATTGACGGACAGCAGCGCACAATCTCCATAGCGCAGTATGTGGAAGGCGATTTTTCGTTCAATAAGCAATACTTCCACAATCTCCCATTAGATAAGCAAGAATTGATATATAATTACCCGTTGATGGTCTACGTGTGTACGGGGAAAGACAGCGAAAAACTGGAGTGGTTCAAAACAATTAATATTGCGGGAGAAAAGTTGACCAATCAAGAATTGCGTAACGCTGTTTACGCCGGAACCTGGTTGTCAGATGCCAAGCGATATTTTAGTCGGAGAGATTGCGTTGCATACAGAATCGGCAATTCCTATGTTGATGGTTCGCCAATCCGACAAGATTACTTGGAGAAAGTCATAAAGTGGATCAGCAAAGACTCAATTGAAGACTACATGGGGACGCACCAGCACGATGAAAACGCGAAGTCTTTATGGGAGTATTTTAGATCGATGATCAATTGGGTTGAATCCACTTTCACGACTAAAAGACCAAAATTCATGAAAGGCGTAGATTGGGGTTCACTATACAACGACTATGGAGACACAGACCTTGACGCTGAAGAGATTGAGGAGGAAACCGCCAATCTTATATCTGACGATGATGTGCAACGGAAATCGGGTATATACCCGTATATTCTGACTCGCGAGGAGAAGCACCTGAACATACGTGCCTTTACAGACAGCATGAAGCAAAAGGTCTACGAAAAACAGTCAGATATTTGTGTTAGGTGTAAGGACAAATTCACAATCAAAGAGATGGAAGCAGACCATATCACACCCTGGTCAGAGGGTGGCAAGACCGACGAGGATAACTGCCAGATGCTTTGTAAAAGGTGTAACAGGGAGAAGTCCTCAAGATAATGAGACCTTTCCTGCGCCCAAGTCAAACAAATGTACTGGAGGGGAGTACCATTGATTTTTTAGATCAGAATTCAGTGGTAGTTAAGATAGCCCAAGTTGCTACCTATAGGTATTAGACATGGAAGCACTGTCTTTTATGGAAAAATGCTGACAATTTACCAATATTGTAGCGTCCACTTTCCAGTTGGTGCCCATCTGACACAAACTAAAAGTCTGTGCTACATAGGTGGCATCTTGAGTTAAGATAAGTTTTTCCTTTACCACACAGTGTCTCTACAACTTCAACTTTTATATTCTGGGGTGAATTTTCTTCGTTTTGCCATCGGATTTCTCCTTCAATTAAATTGTCCTTATATCACAATCTTGTCTAAGGTAGTGGTCTAAATTTCGGATAGCAATACAAACTACTTTTTGAAACTGCTCGTTATCACAGTCCATGACAACCATATACCAATTGCAGTAATACCCATAACTAAAATAGCCTCAAGACCACTTGCGTACTTTTCAATAAATATATTGTAGATTAAGTTCAAGATACACAGAAGAAAATATATCAAAGCTAATACAAATTTCATGTATGCCTCCTAATGTTTGTAAGTTTGCGTTATTCTATCATAGTTTTGCGAAAAACGCAATTAATTTCTCTGATATTCTTTTGATGAAACACCGATTGCAAATATAGTGAAATCATGCTATAATCTCATCTATGAACATTAAAACATTACAAGGTGAAACTGTTGGGACTGCGGTCTCTGGTGGACTTGATAGTTGCACAATCACAAAATGGTTAGTAGATAACGGTGTCAATGTCGTCTGTTTCACAGCGGATCTCGGACAACCTGATGAACGGGACGTTGATGAAATCCGGGAACGCATGATGGCATGTGGCGCAAAAGAAGCAGTGATGGTTGATGCAAAGGACACACTTGCCGAAGCGGGTATCCGCCTAATCCAAACGCAAGCGATGTATGAAGGAGGATATTGGAACACAACTGGTATCGCACGTCACGTCACTGTGAAAGCACTATTACCGGAGATGGAGAAACGTGACATCTCTATATTAACGCACGGCGCAACAGGACGCGGGAACGACCAAATCCGATTTCAACTGGCAACGAACATGCTTAATCCTGACTTTTCTGTCTACGCACCATGGCGAGATCCTGATTTCCTCGCGAAATTCGGTGGTAGAAAAGAGATGATTGATTACTGTCAGGAACACAATTTACCGATTACGGCTACACACGAAAAACCTTACTCTACGGATGCAAATTTATTAGGATTGACACACGAAGCAGGTCGGTTAGAATCACTGAAGACACCTGCTGGATTTATTACACCCGGGATGGGAGTCCATCCAAAAGATGCACCTGACGACATGGAACATTTTACAGTGACTTTTAGTCGTGGAACGCCAGTAGAGATAAACGGTGCACCATGCACACCACTTATGAGTATGAATGAAGCAAACCGAATTGGTGGAAGAAATGGTGTCGGTATCGGCATACATACGGTTGAAAACAGATTTGTTGGGATCAAGAGTCGGGGTGTCTATGAATCACCCGGTATGGAACTGTTAGGCACATGCTATGAATTCCTACTCCAGCTCATCATAGATAGACGTGCGCGCAGACATTTTGACGCAATCTCCACGACCATCGCTGAGCAAGTATATCAAGGGTATTGGTTTGATGCTGCTACCCATGCGATGCTTGCATCAATTCAACCGTTGACACGTTTAGCAACTGGGACCATAACGGTCGCGCTTTACAAAGGGAACGTATCATTTCACGCTGCAAGTGGGGTACCGCATTCATTATATTCGGAGGAGACATCTTCTATGGAAGATATTGGAGATTTTGACCACACAGATTCTGAAGGTTTCCTTGGTGTGCTCGGCGTGGGGGCACGTGCATCAGCTATAGCGGGTCAAACTAAAGAGTAGAAGGCAGGCCGTGTAGTTTTTCATCTTCAGTAGGATTGTCTAAAATCTTGGAGGGATTAACAATAAAATCAAATCCATACTGTTTAACCACTGAACTGACAGCATTTGTAATCCATTTCTCACTATAGGGTGATGTTATGACTTCCCCAATTAATGTATTAATTTCTACACTGAAATGCTTACCATGTTTAAAATATTCTGGGAATTCAATGTTTTTTAAAGAAGAATCAGAATCAATTAAATTGCCGTGGATATATCAATAAAATCTATCAGAAGTAGAGGAAATTGGGCAATAATAGCTCTAAATTCTTGTTTGTAACTGAAAGGTTTTCTCTTATGGAAATACCATGTATACAACATACTCATTTCGTTCAGATTATGTGGAACATTATATTTATAAGGATTGATATATTCAATCTTACCAATAAAAATATCATCATCAACTAAAAAGCAATTCTTGAAATTATCATAGGTTGTTTTGATGACAATACCACTATTGTGCATATGGTATTTCTCCCACATCGCCATTGACTCTTCCTGTGCCTGGTGCCAGCAACTACATAAAGTATATTTGTGCCAGTTTTTTTGAATAATATCTAATGTAGCACTATTCTTGATGTTACGTTTATAGTAATTCGTTACAGATGGAGGCGTAAAACTTTCAAAAGGATCTTCAAACTTGTCAACTCTTGCAAAGAATAAACTCCTTGTATCTAAAAGACTTACAAACTTCTCAAAGCTCATGTATTTCCAAAGTAAGTCTGTATCTTTAGGTTTCGAAATTCCTGGAAGTTGGCGAATCATAGAAACTGTAATGTTTGATTATTTATGAACGTTCAATGCGTTTGATGTGAAAAGATATAGAAAACCTTGAAGGTGTGGCATCAAAACTACCATCTTTTGGAAGATGTACTCTCCAATGCTTATAGTCTTCTGATGGAGGATTAAATGTAGACATTTGTGCACCAAATGTCTCTTCCAACATTGATGAGAATTTTTTAAACACTTCTATCTCTGTTTCACCTTTTTTGTGACCATGTGCTAATTTCAAGATAGTCTCTCTAATACCTGCTTCATCTTTCACATCAATATTAACAGGTGAAATCTTGATTTTTTTCAATGCTAAAATCGTGTTTATCAGTCATTCTGGCATCCCCTTAATAAGATAGATACATGGAGGAAGCGTTTATATAGTTTAACGTTTTTCTGATTGACTTGTCAAGGGAAGTAACAAGTTGGAATAATAGACACCATTTTAACATTCTGATATAATTACAGAGACATATATGCCACCATCAGCTGCATCGCCGCACCTGAAATCAAAGGCACAGTTAAGTTATCATCAATGCGAAGCGGAAGTAGTTCAGCAAGTGTAGCAACAAATGCACCTGTAATTCCGATAACTGGGTCAATCCAGAACACCGAAATCACTGCACAGACAATAAAACAAGCTGCACTCCCCTCCAAACTCTTACGACCCATGAGTTTTATACGACCCCACGCCTTACCCACTAAAGCAGCAGCAGTATCCCCCAAAACAATAAAGAAAATACTCACTATTGCAATATTCTTGTCAAAAATGACAATACATAGAAATGTACCGATAATATAATAGGTCGCTCCGGTAATCGATCCCTTGCGTTCGTGTCTACGGAGAATAAATTCAAAAAAACGAAAAAACAACTCCCTGAAACTTTCAGACACCCATTTTAAAAGCTCAACAATCACTACTATCCCTACAAAAGCACCTGCAATTAGTATCATCGTTGACTTATCCAGCACGATGTATATTAAGGGTATAAAGAACCCCGCAAGGTGTGTCGTTTTCCTTAAAAGTTCCTTGATCATTGAATACGTCTCTCCAATTCGGATGCGTTCACTCACGTCATTTTCGTATCCGATATGCTTGAATAGTAGCACAACCAATTTTATTATAATGGTAGTTTGTGACACATCTTCACAAACTGGAAAGTTTGCGACACATTTATCAAACTCACGTTGATTTAATTTCTTGCCATCAAAATATTGAACTTTGCCAAAGAAATATCACAATTTTGTTTCATTCTGTGGTTAAAATTCTATTACCATTGGAAATTGCTTTAAGCATGAAGGACATAATTTTAAAGCAAACAAATAAACTAAATTTAAGAGGAAAAATGAAAAGGTTTTACATCAGATCGTTGTTAATTCTATTGAGTATAGGATTGTTATCTACTGTAAATACTATTGCCGAGGAATCACAGCAGACCGTAAATATCAAGGGTGTCGTCATTGATGTTGATACAGACACACCTTTACCTGATGTAACTATAATGGTTGTAGACACAAATATCAAGGTAAAAACAGATGATATAGGGGCATTTTCTTTAGATTTGCCTGCTGGAAACTATGTATTTCAAGTGTCTGCACCGTTTTATACCGCTACTGTTTTATCAGAAATTAAAGTCAACGCCGGAACGACAATTGAACCTATCCAAGTTATGCTCGAACCAACAGTTGTCACATTAGACGCAATTACGATGAAAGTACGGTTGAGTCAATCTAGTGAACGTGGTCTCCTTGAAAGGAGAATGCGGAGTTCTCGAATTGAGGACAGCATCAGTACTGAAGAGATCAGCCGTTTACCGGACTCATCAGCCGCGCAAGCAATTAGACGTGTAACAGGCGTGAGTATCGTAGGTGGCAAATATGTTTTTGTCCGTGGATTAGGTGAACGTTATAGTAATACACTACTAAACAACGTTGAAATACCAAGTCCAGAACCTAATCGGCGCGTTGTGCCGATGGACATATTCCCCGCAAGTCTCCTTGCAAGCCTTCAAACTGTGAAGACCTTTTCTCCGGACCAACCGGGAGGATTTGCAGGAGGATCAGTCCAAGTTTTCACAAAGGATTTTCCTGAGGCATTGACAATGTCACTGTCTATGTCAACCGGCTTTAACACACAGGTAACTGGTACAGAAGGATTGACATATCCTGGTGGTTCTCTTGACTTTCTAGGATTTGACGATGGTTCACGAGAACTTCCAGCACTCATTCAAGAAAGAACCGAAGAAATACCGATCCGAGAACGTGGACGTTTTACGACAAAAGGATTCACAAGTGAAGAAATTCAGGAATTTGGACGTTCCTTCTCAAACGTATGGTCACCCGACCGACATACCATCCCCGTAAACCAAGGGTATAAATTCAGTTTTGGTAACAGCAATACAGTATTTGGAAAACAGTTCGGGTATCTCGGTGTTATCTCCTACGGTAATAGTCATAGCTACAATACGCAAGTACGAAAAGCGTTCCGGATCGGACTAAATGAAACGCTTTCACCCGTTACCGATTATACTATTGAGCAGAGCGATCAGAAAGTGGATTGGGGAAGCGTCGTCAATGCAAGTTTGCTGTTCTCCCAAAATCACAGCCTCAGTTTGCGAACATTTACAACACATACAGCAGAAGACCAAGCTCGAACTTGGACAGGTTTTAACGCCGATAGAAATACAGATTTGCAGAGCTCACGGCTACGTTATGTAGAACGACAACTCTTCTCTGGACAATTGGCAGGAACACACGGATTCAACTTCGGCACACCTCAACTCAAAACCGATTCTATGGAACAAAACTTGGAAACTATTGATGATGCTGTAATTGAAAAGGCTGAAATGGACGATGACACGGACGATCTTTCCGTAGAATGGAGACTAACATACTCACGTGCCGCACGTAATGAACCCGATACACGAGAGACAATCTATGAGGATAGGGAAGGTCAATACACATTCCGAGATGTAACACATAGCGGTAGCAGATTCTTCTTTGATCTGGAAGACCACGAGTACAATGCTCGTGCTGACATAACAATGCCTATTAGACAAGACGGTTTCTTCAAACTAGGGGGTCTCCTGCGAGATAGGGCGAGATCTTTTGATGTCCGAAGATTTAGGTTCCTGCCATCAGACAATATAGACGCAACTGTAGACCTCGCCTCACCACCTGAAACGTTATTTGATTCAAAGAACATCGCACCACGCGTTTTCGAGTTACGGGAATCCACGCTTGCAACCGATAATTACCTCGCTGACCATAATACCTATTCAGGATATCTGATGCTTGATATGCCACTAACAGCGAAATGGCGGATGATGACAGGATTACGCTTGGAATCTTCTGAACAGGTTGTTACGACCTATGACCCTTTTTCTCCGGTTCTGGTGCCAATCAAAGCAGATTTAACGACACTTGATATTTTGCCTGGAGCTAATCTAACCTATCGACTTACGGAACGGATGAATCTTAAGGTGGCTGTTTCACGTACAGTCACACGGCCCGACTTTCGCGAACTTGCACCATTTGAATTTACCGATTTTGTTGGGGGTAGAACAATACTCGGAAACCCAGACTTAGAACGGACGCTGATTGATAATTACGACTTACGTTGGGAAGTTTTCCCAGGCACAACGGGGGGCGGTGTCGTAGCAATCAGTGCTTTCTATAAAAGATTCCAAAAACCGATTGAACAGATTATCCAACCGCAAGCTGAAGTCCGAATCACCTATGAAAACGCAGAAGGAGCAAACAACTACGGGGTAGAACTTGAAATAAAGCAAAACTTAGGTGTCATCACACCGAAATTAAGAGCATTTTCAATCAATACAAATGCTGCCTTTATCTCTTCAAGAGTCATACTACCTGAAGATGTCGGTATTCAAACATCCTCTGAACGTCCATTGCAAGGACAATGTCCATACATCATCAATATATCCATCGGATACGAAGAACCCAACTGGGGTATTTCAAGCTCAATCGCATACAACATCTATGGAAAAAGACTCTCTGATGTCGGCAACCACGGGGCACCCGATGTGTTTGAACAACCGAGAGGACAGTTAGATATGAGCTTTAGCAGAACGTTCGCAAATTCATACAAATTTAGTATTTCTGGAAAGAATTTACTTGACCCAGATGTGCATTTCAAGCAGGGAGATGAGACATCTGTCAGCTATAAGATAGGAAGGTCATTCTCACTCAGAATTAGTTATAACCTATGATAATGAATCCAGTATGTCAGGGTAACGAAATTGATGGTAAAAAGTCAAAACCTTGTCAGTATTCTGTAACATTTAACCAATATTATTTAAGACGATAGATTTTGATAGGAAAGACCGTAATTCAGTGAGTTGTGGTCCAATAAAATAGGATAACGGATAAGAACAAAATTTCAAAAGGAGTTTAGATAAGCTCATGTCAAATCTTTTATCAACCCTAAAATCTGCATGGAAACAGGACAATCTTAGATGGTTGTTTCAAATAATGGTAGTTTTCGGTCTGACATCCTTTTTGATTATTCTAGGATGCGGTAGCGATGACGAAGAGAATGGAGACGATCCTGTTGGTGAGCAAACACTAATCGTTGATGGACGAGAAGTGATTGTCCTACAAGGCAAAATAACAGAAGACAGAACCCTTTCAGCGGATTATGACTATCTGCTGCGGGGTGTTGTTTTTGTTGAAGATGGTACTACTTTAACAATAGACCCCGGTGTCACAATCTATGGTGAACAAGCAGAAAAGGGCACACTCATCGTTGCACAAGGCGGGAAAATCATGGCAGAAGGAACTGCCGAAGCACCTATCGTCATGACAAGTGATGCAGAAATCGGAAAGCGTGCCCGCGGACAGTGGGGCGGATTGATTATCAACGGAAAAGCACCGACAAATCAAGGGGTTACCGCAGGAGAAGGAGATACAGGCGATTTCGGTGGTGATGATCCTAATGATAATAGTGGTGTATTACGATATGTGCGCGTTGAATACGCAGGTTTAGAATTCAGTCCTGACAACGAATTGAACGGGATCACATTGCAAGGTGTCGGATCCGGTACTGTCATTGAATATGTCCAGGTACACATGAACCAAGACGACGGCATCGAAATGTTCGGTGGGACAGTCAATCTTAAATACATACTCGTAACAGGGGCACGCGATGATTCATTCGACTGGACAGATGGATGGACTGGTAAAGGTCAATTCTGGGTCGCACAACAATACGGGAACGATGCCGACAACGGTTTCGAAAATGATAACAGCAGCAAAAACAATGAAGCAACACCACGTTCAGCTCCAACGATATACAATGTCACATTAGTTGGAGACCCCGATGGACCCGAAAGCGATAACGGCATGTTGATTCGGGAAGGTGCTGCTGGGATATATGCCAACTTTATCGTCACAGGATTCAACAAGGTCGGTCTTGATATCAATAATGAATCTTCACACAAGCAAGCAAATGATGGCAACTTAATTGTCAAAAACAGCACCTTCTTTGATAATGGAGTCGCTAACTTCGGGGATGAAACAGGTGAAGGAAGTAACGATGACGGGTTTGACGAAGCCGGATGGGCAAAAGGACTTGGTAATGTAGAAACAGACGCAAATCTTGTTGACCCATTCAACAAAGATAACCCTGATTTCACATCCAGTTCCGGTTCATCTGTCGTCACACCAGCAACCCCACCATCAGATAGGTTCTTTGATGCTGTCAATTTTATCGGTGGTGTAAACCCAGCCAACAACTGGACAATAGGTTGGACAACAAGTGCACGGAACTAAAAATGGCGAATAAGGCAAAATTCCATGCCATTCCAAAATCTAGGAGGACTAAACTGAATGAATCATGCACTCTCTATTTATTCATCAAAAAAGCGGAAAAGAGAAAAACTAAAAAGAAAAAAGGCAATCGGTAACAGACTAGGTGTAAAAGCACCACATGTTGCTAGAAGAGTTGCATCTGAAAAAGCTGCAGAAGTTTCAATCACTTTTGTAGATGTACAACGTGAGAACCGAGAAGCAAGCATAAAATGGAAGGCAAAGGCACGAAAGTTTGCATTTGGGTGTGCAATTGGGTTACACGCTGTTGCACTTGTCGTCCTAACCGTATGGTTTGTTCAAAAGACAATTTTACAGATGAATGAGGATAAAGTCCAAGCTGTAGTCGTAGACGCGCCGCCTCCTCAAACAAGACGCACAACCCCACCTCGTGCACCTCAGAAACTGACTAAACCAAAAGCGGTTCAGGTCCGCGCGCCTAAGAACAGTACTGTATCAATGAATACCAACCTCTCATTGGGACCCGCAAGTTTTACGATGCCGGTCTCTGACCCACCGTCAGACAACGCAATACAATTTAACGTATTAGGCATAGGTAAAGATATGATGGAAACAACACGCCATGTGAAAATCGTTTCTACTGTGCCAAAGTTTGAGATGCCAAAATTTGAAATGACTGGATTATCAACCCAAATGGATATGGGATCAAGTTTAACTGTAATGGATTTTGGTGAAACTGCTGATCTTGGGTTGTCTGCAATAGACTTTGGTAAAACAAAGGAGTCGTTCTCAGAATTCTTGAGAAAGGTACGTGATCGTATTAGAGAGGAACAACGTTTACCGCCAAATGTTCGCAGTTTAGAGGATGGATCCACAACAACTATCCGTTTTACACTCCTCAGAGATGGTACTATTCGTAATCCGAAGGTCTCAAATTCGTCCGGATCACGTGTATTGGACAACGCAGCACTTGCAGCAGTTCAAAATGCTGAACCGTATCCACCATTCCCTGATGGACAAGCAAGCAACAGTATACGCCTTGAACTTCCAGTTGTATTTGAACTAGTAAAGTCATAGTACCCACAACCTAAAGGTTGGGGTTTGTGCTTCGTAGACAACAGCGTTTATCTCTAAGAGATAACCCGTCTTCCGTCATCTCCACTTTAGGCTGCTAAGCCAGCCTGTTTGATATTGATAGCAGCGTTTATGTCTCTGTCGTGATGTGTCTCACACTCAGGACATATCCAATACCTATCGATAAGAGTTAGGGTGTCGTTTGTGTATCCACAGTTGCTACAAGGTTTAGTTGTAGCAGTCCACTTGCCCACTTGTTTGAACGCCTTGCCATGTTTGGCACATTTCTGTTCCATTATCAGCAAGAACTGTGCAAAAGACAAATCGGATACTTTGCGCCCCCAAAGCCTTTTCATACCATCTATATTTAGGTTCTCAAAGACAAGCACATCGTATTCACGACACAGATGTGTGGCAAGTTTCCACTGCCAGTCAAGTCGCTGGTTAGCAATATCGCGATACTGTCTACACAACGCACGCAACGCACGATACCAGTTGCCTGAACCTTTGATTTTGCGTGAAAATGCTTTGTTGAGTGAACGCAACTTATTCAAGGACTTCTTCAGAAACTGCGGGGATTCTAGCTTCTCACCACCACTGCTTGTCAAAAATGTTTTCAATCCAAAATCAAAACCTGCACTCTTACCCGTCTCGGCAAAAGGTTCTGAACCGTCAACATTATCACAACTAAAGCATAGCCAATAGTCCCCGCATCTATCACGCTTGATCGTGATAGTTTTGATCTCACCTGTCATCTCACGATGTTTATGAAAGGAATACCATGTATCTATACAATTGATCTTGATACGGTTTCCTTCAAGTTTGTAACCTGCTTGTGTAAAGGTCATAGATTTATATTTATGACGCGGTTTGATTTTCGGTTTACCTACTTTACGCACTGTCAAACCTGCTTCGCGTTCTTTGATATTTCTAAAGAAAGCATCGTATGCCTTTCCATATCGCAACACAACATCTTGCACAACTTGACTCGGCAGTTGCTTCCAATGTGGTTTCGTCCGCTTTTTCAACTTCGCAACATGGGCATTCATGCTATATGCCGATATGTTCTTTTTATACCTGCGGTAATAACGACGCTGCAAGGTCATGATATGCACATGGATGTGCCACATATCGTCAAGCATATTGCCTAACTTGATAGTGTTAGATTGATTTTGTATCTTATATTTATATGTCTTTCTCATTGTCCGCTTTGCATTTCAATATAGTCTTTTATCACTTGAAGCGTTACGCCACCACAGGAACTTACGAACTTGCAACGCGTCCAAAGTGAAGGTAGACGACTTTTCAAAGATGGATATTCTTCACGCAAAACTTTGGAAGTGTAACCTTTGATTTTACCAACAACTTTATCCACAGAATGCATTGGACGGGGACTCTATAAGCAAATGGATATGTTCGGGTTGAGTCTCAACTTCTCTGATTTGGTAACCAGAGTCGTCCTGTTTTTCACGGATTAGCTGTTTCAAGCGACATTGTATCTGTGTATCCAAAACCTTACGCCTATATTTTGTGCACCAGATAACATGATATTGACAACTATAGATTGTCTTGTTAGTTGTTCGGTAATCGCGTTTTTTATTAGAGATTTTGAGCGGCATAACATCTTATCTTTATAGAGAAGCGTATAGTATATTGTACCATATATTTGTTAGATTGTCAAGTTTTTTGATAAAAAAACCGATGAGCCGTCTACATCCCACAAGCTAAAGCATGGGGATTTGACGGAAGGTGTTAAAAAATGTCCTATGCCGGTAGGTGTGATTCCTAATCGCACCTACCGCATTCCAAACTCACGTTCAAGAATCGCATATATTGTATAATCACTGTATTGATACGTATTAATAGTTCTCTAAAGATTGTCGGTAATAAACTTTTCCAATCTTGTTCCCTCCTCCGTTCATCATATTTGTTCGTAAACTAATCCCTATAGCAATACTTTCTTTATTATGCCAGAAATTAACTAAAATTCAATCCAAACTTATATTATGTCTCTTGCATGATGTTCTCCCTTAGACGTTACTTATATCAAACGCCATTTTCTCTGCCTTTGCTTTCTCCATATTGACAAATGAGAGTAGGATCAACCCCCCGATAAAGAAAACCATCAATGAAATAATCGCTAAACGGGAAGTACCAGTAATTTGTCTAATTAGTCCAAAGGTAAAGGGACCCCAGATAGCAGAAAACTTGCTAAAGACAGAAAAGAATCCGTAAAATTCCGCACTCGCTTGTTCAGGAATCATTGCACCGTAGAAAGAACGGCTAAGTGCCTGCGTCCCACCGAGAACCAATCCGACAACTATTCCCAATACAAAAAATTCTGTTGCTGTCTGAATGAAATACCCGTAAATAACAACGCCACTCCACAAAATTAGAGAAGCCATCACAGCACGTTTAGCACCGATACGATTAGCAATTACTCCAAATATCAACGCACCAAAGACCGCAACAAATTGGACAATAAGCAGCGTTATCATCAGTGATGTCGCTTCTAACCCTAACTCATCACTGCCATAAATCGCTGCCATACTTGTAACTGTATGTGCCCCATCATTGTATACCATATATGCAATTACAAAAAGGGAGAGATGCTTGAAATGTCCTACCTTTTTTGCTGTTGCGATAGTCCGGTTAATTCCCAATGAAAGATAAGCAGATAACTTCGGTCTATCGTGGTAAATCTCAGGTAGTTGCTGTTCTGTTCTATCCTCCTTTAAAAAGATGAGGGTTATTACCGTCCAACCTGCCCACCAAAGACCTGTCATTGCCATACTGATTCGCACCGCCATCGGTTGGCTTATCCCGATTCTGTCGTGCAGTGCAACAATCGCAAGTGCAATACCGAACTGTATTGATCCTCCAACATAGCCGAATGCATATCCTCTGGCAGAAACCGAATCCATCTTGTCCTCAGATGCAAGTTGCGGCAAAAATGCATCATAGAATACATTACCACCAACGAAGCAGACCTGTGAACTGATATAGAGCAAAACTGACAACCACACATATCCAGGCTCACAGAAAAATAGTAACGTCGCAAACATACTACCGAAATAGGCAAAACCGATAAGAAACCGCTTCTTTGCTGAAGAAAAATCAGCAATCGCACCAAGCACCGGAGCAAACAAGAAAACAATAAGCGCAGCGATGCCAACCATATAACCCCATAGGGATGTTGCACTCACTGTTTGACCGAAGATCACAACACCCGATTCCCCAACAATACCTTCCCTAAAATAGATCGGTAACAGAGCCGCATGCACAGTGGTAATATAAGCAGAATTTGCCCAGTCGTACATGCACCAGCCAAAGATAGATTTCTTATCGTTTTTCATTGTTCTCTAATCTGCAATAGGAATCGGGTGGAATGTTCTTTCTGTTTTGCACAGTCCTTATCTAATAGACTGTCTACTCTTACATCGTAGGTCGGGTTGAGTGAAGCGAAACCCGACATGATAGGTGCAATAAATACGGGTCCAAATCAACCCCAAATGCACGTGGACGAATACGCGTTTGGTATTCGTCATGATTTATCGGGTTTCACAAGTTCTACCCGACCTACAGAAATAAACTAAACAGAACACTAAAGTGATGTAATGATAGGAGAGCGTACAGGTCTGTACGCTCTCCTATCATTATTTGAAAAGGTTAAACAAGATCAAAGCGATCAAGGTTCATGACTTTGTTCCATGCAGCCATGAAGTCATCTACGAAAGTTTCATTAGCATCATCACATGCATAGACTTCTGCGATGCCACGCAGTTGGGAGTTTGAACCGAAAACGAGATCAACGCGTGTAGCAGTCCACTTGAGGTCACCTGTCAACCGATCGCGTCCCTCAAACACATCCTCTGATTCGGATGCAGCTTCCCATTCAACGTCCATATCAAGCAGGTTCACAAAGAAATCAGTCGTCAATGTTTCAGGACGTTTAGTGAAGACACCATGTTCAGACTGACCGGTGTTTGCATTTAGTACACGCATACCACCGACGAGAACTGTCATCTCAGGTACTGTGAGTGTTAGTTTGTGTGCGCGATCCACCAACAGTTCTTCAGTTGAACTACCGTCTCCGTTCGCGTGGTAGTTGCGAAATCCATCTGAAGTCGGTTCAAGCACTGCAAACGATTCCACGTCAGTTAGTTCCTGCACCGCATCTGTGCGTCCGGGAGCGAAGGGAACTTCTACGGTTCTTCCAGCATTTTTCGCAGCCGATTCAACGCCTGCACATCCGCCAAGGACTATCAGGTCTGCCAATGAAACTCGCTTCCCATCGGATTGCGATTCGTTAAACCCATCCTGAATCTCCTCCAGAGTCTCAAGTACTTTTCCGAGTTCAGCAGGATTGTTAACTTCCCAATACTTCTGCGGTTCAAGTCGTATACGAGCACCGTTCGCGCCACCACGTTTGTCTGTGCCACGAAATGTAGCCGCAGATGCCCAAGCAGTCGAAACCAACTCGGAAATCGACAAACCTGATTCAAGTATCGTGCTCTTGAGGTTAGCGATGTCTGCTTCATTTATCAATTCATGATCAACATCAGGCACCGGGTCTTGCCATAACAGTGCTTCCTCAGGCACTAATTGCCCCAGGTACCGTGTACGGGGTCCCATATCGCGATGTGTTAACTTATACCACGCCTTAGCAAAGGCTTCCGCAAATTCTACCGGATTCTCATAGAAGCGTCTGGAAATCTTTTCATAATCAGGATCAGCTTTCATCGACAAGTCTGTCGTCAACATCATGGGTGCATGTTTCTTATTCGGATCGTGTGCGTCCGGGACGGTGTTCTGTGCAGATTCATCTTTGGGAGTCCACTGCCACGCGCCGCCAGGTCCTTTTTCCAATTCCCATTCGTAGTTGAATAGGTTATAGAAGAAACTGTTGTCCCATCGTGTTGGTGTAGCTGTCCATGCACCTTCTAACCCGCTGGTGATCGTGTCGCTACCCACGCCGCTACGATATGTATTCTTCCAACCGAGTCCCTGTTCCTGAAGAGAAGCTCCTTCAGGTTCGGGTCCTACGTATTCATCTGCATCCGCTGCACCGTGTGTCTTACCGAATGTGTGTCCACCTGCAATAAGTGCAACTGTCTCTTCATCGTTCATAGCCATCCGGCGAAACGTCTCTTTTATATCAATCGATGCGGCTACTGGATCGGGATTCCCGTTCGGTCCCTGTGGATTGACATAGATGAGTCCCATCTGAACAGCACCAAGCGGATTCTCAAGGTCTCTATCCCCCGTGTAACGTTCATCACCGAGCCATGTCGTTTCCGAACCCCAATAGATATCCTCTTCCGGTTCCCAGATGTCCTCACGTCCACCAGCAAATCCATAGGTTTTAAGTCCCATTGACTCCAAAGCACAGTTTCCCGTGAAAATCATCAGATCAGCCCAAGAGAGTTTCCGTCCGTATTTCTGTTTGATTGGCCAAAGCAATCGACGTGCCTTGTCAAGACTTGCATTATCGGGCCAACTGTTGAGAGGAGCGAAGCGCATCGTACCAGAAGCTGCACCACCACGTCCGTCTCCTATTCTGTATGTCCCCGCGCTGTGCCACGCCATCCGAATGAAGAGGGGGCCATAGTGGCCATAATCCGCGGGCCACCATGTCTGTGATGTTGTCATCACCTTATCTATATCTGCCTTCAACTCGGCAAGGTCAATTGTCTTGAATTCTTCTGCGTAGTTAAAATCCGTCCCCATAGGATCAGCCTGAGGTGGATTTTGGTGGAGCATCTTCAGATTTAACTGATTTGGCCACCAACGTTTATTTGCCAATGTGCCCTGTGCTTGAGAGTGCATAACCGGACACTTATTTTCGTTGCTCATAATTCCTCCATTTATGTTCTATTCTATAAGAAATAGATTGGCAAGTCATTTGAGGTGAAAATGACATTATAATCTTGTCATCCATCTGCAATATTAGCACAAATTCCTGATTTTAGCAAGTTACAAAGGAAATAAGCAGGGTTTTTCAGTTTTAGGTATTTTGCCCATTTTCTATCACAATCGTTAATATTTAAAAATATGCAGATATAGCGTGATTTATTTCGCTATATCTGCTATACTTCACCTAAAACTTTTATCTAAAAGGTTTAAATTTTAATTTATATTAAATAGTGAAGTTTCGCGAGAGACTATCCAGTGTTGGTAAGTCGCAAAAGTCGATTGGCACGTCACACAAATTCTCTAAACTTGTGGATTTCACTGAATATCATAGGCTTCGTCATGTGACGAAGGGGTTATCAAAAGTCGCGCCGAATGATACCTTCTCTTTCTATCCACTCAATCAAACCTTCAGCACACATCTGATGCAAAGTATAGATCAGTTTAGAACATTCCTTTGTCACCTGTCCAATCGTGTTTGTCTGTGGCAATTTCAGTTTATCACCCAACTTTTTGCAAGGTGTTGACCTCGTTCGCGATAACTGGTCCAGAATTGCGTTTCTTGTTACCATATTTTGCACCTTAACCTCTTTTGTTGTGTCTCCTACCCAGATGTCAGCATCAAATCCCGTTCCTCCTAACTTGACATCTCTACCAAAAGACAGGAGGTCATACTCATAGCCAAAACGGGTGCCTGGATTACGGTAGGCGTAATGAAAACCCCAAGGATCAGTAGATATTGGATATAGGACATAAGGACCGTACCAATTTTTAGGTGTTGGATCCGTACGACGCCACAAAGCATCCAAACCTTGTTTTGTAGAGGGGTATTCCCCAACCTCAACAAAATATAATACCAAACCGATTTCAATCCTTTCAATCGCTTTTTGCGTTGCCACATACTTTGCTTTGTCAGGTAACGCCTTGACCGAAATAAAAGCAAAGAATATGAATGCCAACATCAGGACAACTATGCATATTACCGTTAAGATAAAAATTGTTTTATCTGCGGTTGTGTGGTGGTTCTTTTCTTCCACTTTATTTTTCATGATACCACCTCACTTTTTGTGTTCTTATGACGGTTTTCGTCACAAATACGTCCACGGAATAGGTATCTAAAGTAAAGAGGAACAAGAATAACGAGGCAAAACTTAGTTGTGATTAACCAAACCGATGATTTACAACTCACAGATGAAGGTAAACTACGAATGGATGAGTCCTATCCGAGAAAGGCGAAGCTTTGGGTAATATTGCAGACACACAATTGACAGCCTACCTCTCAAGTTTAGATGCAAAACGTGGTAAGAAGCTGGAAAATGGTGGGCTATTATCTCTTCTTGCGTCGCCTGGGTCTTCTCGCTTTACCTTGTTCACGGCGAGGTTGCTCATGGTTCTGTATGGGTTTTCCTGAAGGATACTGTATGACTGTCAGGTTCCCTAAATCGTCTATATAGTAGTCCTGTAAACCCGCGGCTGCAAGTTCTTCCAATGCTGCCATGAACTCGTCTTTAGAAGCTCCCATCTCATTTGTAATTTTGTGAATGTGCATAAATGTCAGAGAAAAAGCTGCCTCGTATCCATTGGGGATAACGTTCCCTGCTATTATGCACAGTGTCATTATATCTTGCTCAGTTTCAGTAATTATCTGTTCATCCGCGCTTATTTCAATATCAACAACGTCCTTTTTATTCAGGATTTTGATGATACCGATAAAGTTATAATCCGGTATTTTCAGTTCTTTTGCTGGAATGCTATGCTTGCGGGGATGTTAGCAGTGCGGCAATGTCATCTGGTAGTTTTACGTTATGTTTCTGCTCAAAGTCGGTGACGCATTTGTTAACGTGTTGATATGATCTGATGCTGTCTTTTCCTATGATTTTAGCAATAGTCAGGTCTAACCTCGCTTTTTCCCACTGTTGCTGATGTGACCATACCATACCGTGATTATAGTATGCCTCAGTATAATCAGGCTTAAGTTCTATTGCTTTGTTCAAGTCTTCAATAGTCCGTTCAATCTCACCCTTGGTGAAGTAAGTAAGACTGCGATTGTTATATGCTTCGGCAACGTTGGACTTGAGTTGTATTGCCCTGTTGTGGTCTTCAATGGCGAGATCAAATTCACTCTTAACCCAATAATAATTTGACTTATCTTATGTTTGAATGTTATACTATAGTGTAAAGATAGATTGACATTTGTTGAAAAGTGTAGTATAATATTTAATAGTGCAGGGCTGAACCCTCCCTCGGCGGTGGGTGTAGGTTCTGCTTTTTTATTTTATTGTTTTAGGTATCTGGTCGTATAATTTCTTCAGATATTGGCTTGAGCAAATTGAATGCCTTGTCAAGTCCGTACTTCGTTTTAGATGCAATCGGACGTTCTTGGCGAAGTAGGGCATAAGCACAAAAATCAGACAACTGAATGAAATATGACTGATCGGACTGCTTAAAAAACGGATCTTCAAGAATACGATCAATTGCACTATTCTTTAACGATTGCAGGCGTCTAACTAATTTTGTGTAGATAGCTTCATTTCCCTCATCACAAATTAAAATCGCAAAACTATCTTGTTGTTGTAAATCTCGGTTGATACTTACAAGTAAAGCTTCATAAGCATGCACGTTAGCTTTAGTTGGAAATACAGCGTTGAATAAGCGTGTTTCTGGCAATGTTGTTACCATTTGAAGTGTTTGTTTAAAGTCACTTGCCCCCATTTTTTCATGAAGTTTTCTGTGTTGGGTGTTTGGTAAAAGAAATGCTGTCCAAGTAGGTGGTTTATGGTAGAATACCTCCTTATAATAGAATAAATATTCTTTAAGAATACAAAAAGGAGGCATTCTGATGAGTTACACCCGAAAACGGGCGAATCCGAGAAAGATTATAGCAGGTTTCCAAAAGGTTTTCAAGCATGTTAAGATCTATTCAGTGATAACGATCATCAAAAAGATCATTGACGCGTGGTGGACAAAGGAGGAACTCCTCTTATTTACCAAACAGACATGTCTGAAAAACTTGCACTTTTTCACCACATAAAGACAGACTTTCTCACACATAAACCATATAAACACAACAATGGAACAAAACAAAATAAAAATGGGGGTAAGTGGCGTAGAAAAAAAGATTGACTTTTTCGCATATATGTAGTATACTACGCATAGTACTTTAGGATAGGGTTTCCACCCCACATAAAACTCAATGTGGGTCCTATCCCACACCCGTGGAAAGGTGTGTAGTATTAGTGCAAAATCACTTAAAACATTAGAACGTTAGAACGTTGCGGAATAACTAACTAATGTAGAAAACCTCTACTTCCCGCAACGTTCAATAATCAACAAATACCGTCGGCTAGATGGGAATTCACGCTTGTGGAGCCAGAGTAAGACCTCATACTGTTGGGGAAAGAGGCACGAGAGACGGAAACAGGAATCACATAGGAGAGTTGATGTGCTCAAAGAAGCACACGACTTTGGTTTCCATAGTGAGTATCACAAAGTTATTTGACGAAAGATTGACGCGGCGATACGGTGATATTTTAGTAATATGTAGGTTGGGTAGAGCACAGCGAAACCTGACTTTGAAATACTGTTGTTGGGTTTCGCCATGCTCTACCCAACGTGCGAATTGGCAATGATGCAGAAAGGAATAAGACTATGCAAAACAATACACCCGGATGGGTGAAGGTTGCTGAGTTAAGTGAAGTGCCTGAAGGACAGCCTAAGGCAATAAAGATGGGAGAAGGACGAAGCATTGCTCTTTTTAACGTTGAAGGGAAAATATATGCTACCGACAATCAGTGTCCTCATATGGGCTATCCCTTAACACGCGGTACTATTCGGAACGGAATTCTGACTTGTGATTGGCACCGTCGGAGTTTTGATTTAGAAGGTGGTGGATGTTTCCATGTGGAGTGTGATGATCTGAGGGTGTTCACGGTTGACATTCGTGGAGAGGAGATATGGATTGAACCCGGTGATCTAACATACCGCCGCGCAGCAGAACATAAGAAGTTGCTGCGAGAGGGTCTCTTGAGTGAAGACCGTTGGACAATGTCCAAAGCAATAGCGTTGTTGCTTAAGGGAGGCATCCCAGAAGAAGAGGTGATGGGTTCGATTCTGGAACACGTTGCGCGCCATATCCCATCAGCGCATGGGTCAGAAGGTGGTGCAGATGTTTCTAAACTTATCAACGGTCTCCGAGTTGGGAGTAGATATGAGGGTGAAGATAGACTCATTGCTGTAACAACTGCTGCCTGCTCCGCTGCTGGAGAAGCACGAGAACGGCTTGAAGTCGTACCACTTCCCGAACCTATATCATGGGAAAAGATTGATCGATGGATTCGTATTTTCTCGTATGAAGGTCAGGCAGGACGAATTGAAAGATGTTTGTTTACTGCTTATGAAAAGGGTGATGAAGATAGATTGCGACCACTTCTTTTTGAGTGTGCTGTTGACCCCAAGTTTATTGACGAACCGCAGATTCCGCTTTATGTAAGTTATCTTTCTGAAATAGTTGACGAATTTGGATGGGATAGGACGAAAGACCTGTTTTTTTATCTCGGTGCAGACCTTATAGGACATCATCCGGCGGATCCTGAACGATATCGTAGAGATGCAATTAACATCCTTCAGGAAATGAAGTCTACGATCGAAAGCGCAGCATTAGAACGGACACATAAATTAGACGAAGATGCGTTTGTTGAAGCACTTACTAGTGTAGACCTTCAACGTTCATTTGAAGAGGTGCAAGCTGTTATCGTTGATGGTGTAAGGTTAGATAAAGTTATTACCACACTTGTTCTGCTTGCGGCGGACCGTATGGCGAACACGCCAGTGAACGTAGATGCAGGGTGGTGGAACTTAACGATGGAGCTCAACTTAGCATCGTCTCTACGTAGTGCCAAACAGATCGGTGGAGAACTTGTCGCAGCGAAAGGGCTTTTCCACGTTGCATGGCAAATCTTTGCAGATCGTTGGATCAACATTCCCACGCGTTTTCTGAGTGAACCCTTAAATGATGAGAAACTTGCTGTTGTGAATGAAGAGGCAGGTATTGACCTTGTCATTAACACTATTGAGTCACTGAATGTACAAGATGTAGGACCACAGGTACTCGGATATTTGAATGCAGGTTATTCTGCTGAGAAGTTACTGCTGGCGATTGGACATTCAGTTCTGTGGGATGATACTGGTAGTGAAGTATTACCGACAATACGTACCATTTTTGACGAATGGAAACACGCTGAAGAACATCCTGCACAACCACAGTTACTGGTAGGATTAGCACGTTATGTCACAGATATCCGTTCTAATACGGATAACAAATCTGCAGCTACGACAGCGATGAATTTCGCCGAAGGTAGAACAACTATTGAGGTATTTGAGGCGTAATTCCTGATGAAACAGACCGATTAGTACTTGGAGCGTAGCGTATTCCGTTGATGTGATAGGAGAAGTATATAATGTTATCAGAGAATGGAAATTTTGTAAAAGTCGCTGCCCGCAATGATATAGCAGAAGGGAAACCGAGGGCAGTGAGAGTTGAAGGACATAGTATTGCCTTATTTGAACATGAGGGTAATATCTATGCAACAGACAACCAATGTCCACACATGGGATATCCGCTTATCAGAGGACATGTCAAACGTGGTGTATTAGCGTGTGATTGGCACGGTTGGAGTTATGATATGGAAGGTGGTGGGTGCTTCACGGGTGGATGTGATGACCTTGCTACATTTCCCGTTGATGTTCAAAATGGTGATATCTATGTAGATGTTAGTAGTGGTGGAAAGAAACGTGATGACGCACACTTTCTGTTGTTAAAGGAGGGGTTGTTCTCTCACGACAGTTGGACGCTTTCCAAAGCGATTGCTATTATGTTAGCAAAAGGTGTCTCAGAAGAAGATACATTAGAGATCATGGTTAAGCACATGGTGCGTCATATTACAACAGCAGAAGGCTTCCGAAGCGGTGGTGGGCGTGTTGCTACATATATGCACGGAATTAAGGTCGCGAACATGTATGAAACCGATGACCGTCTAATTCCACTGATGATTGCGGCGACGCATGCTGCAGGTGGACATAATGACCGTCCTGCCCGTCAACCGCTTCCTCCTCCGGTGAGTTGGGAAAAACTTGAAAACTGGATAAGAGTATTCACGGTGGATAAAGAGTGGGAAGGTATAGAAAAATGCCTTATTACAGCGCGACACTTAGGTGGACACGAGGATAAGTTCATACCGTTGTTCTTGGATTGTGCCTCGCAATGGTTCTTTCTTGCCGCTTCTAGAAACCTTATTGATCTGTGTCATCTGGCTGAATTACTTGAAAAATGGGGTTGGGAATTGATAGGTGAGTTAGTTTGCAATCTTAGTGCAAAGATACTTGGTCAGGGACGTGGTCGTCCTGGAGAACGTCTCCGTGAAGCTATCCAAAAGGTGGAAGAACTTGAGCATATATTTGATGAACTTCCACAGGAAAAATCACCTGATGTGAATGTTGAATTTGACGAGGATGAACTATCTGCAGACCTCGTCAGTGGGGATATAGACACCATTTTTGATGCTATTGCCAAAGTGATCACTGCGGGTGTATCCATTGATGCAATTGCGACAACTATGGTCATGACTGCTGCTGACAGGATGGCAAGGACCCCAGTCAACATGAGTCCAGGGTGGTGGGATCTACAAGAGGAGATGGAATTAGCTGCTAATATAAGGAAGGTTCTCCGCTTCGGTGGAACGAAAGTTGCCGCAAGAGCACTCTTCCATTGTGGATGGCGTTTCTACGCTAACCGCTGGCTAAACATTCGTCATCAACCGATCTCAGAAGCAAAAACAACCACTACCACTAAAGTCCTTGATGAAAAAATTGCGCTTGACACAATTATTGATGGGATAGAATCTGTCCGCATTCAGGAAATTGGTAGACGCACCCGTGAATACTTAAATTCTGGATGTTCAGCTGAGAAATTGATCTATGAAATGGGGCAATGTATCCTCAAAGATGACAACGGTGAAGACCTACTGAGTACTATTCACATTGTGGATAGAGAGTGGCATTACTGTGATACGCATCCCACCAGAAACCAACTGATCGTTGGACTGGCACGATGGGCAACTGATGTGCGTAGACGTACTGGTAACGATTCCGCTGTGCAAACTGCACACCGTTTCGCCAAAGGTGAAACTGCTACGGAATTGTATGAATAGAACATACTAACACGGATGTGGGGTAAGGTATAAATGCCTTACCCCACATACTTATAGTGAACTTCAGAATTAACGAATGTGCTATGAATAATAATAACGAATCTTATACCGATGAAAAGGGACGTACCCGATGGTGCGTCAACGATGAAATCTCAAATAGATTACTGGAGCTGCACACCTTTCTTATAATTGCAGACTATCCCGAAGACCACGCCTCACGATACCCTCGTTTAGCACATTCTATATCACGTTTTCCTGAATCGGTTGCAGATCTTGTTGATCAAGGACGCTTAATAGAGGAAATAGGGGGCGTGGGTGAAATCGTTGAGACTATCATCACACAATACTTGAAAACAGGAACCTGTTCAAAGATACAGGAATACGCGGGGGACATCCCACAGACTATCGCAGAACTTGTTCCTATTCCGGGACTTGGGGCAAAGACCATAAAACGACTCTATGAAGATGTTGACGTGGTCAGTCTTGCTTCACTTAGAACTGCAATTGATGATGGGAAACTTAAAGGATTTAAAGGTATTGGCAAGAAAACTTTAGATAAAATTGAGGATTACCTTGACGCAAACCTATAACAGGTTTTTTCAGATAGGACAACTCCTATGGTTACTTCACGAACAACTGGCGAAATGGTTGATGGTAAGAAACACGGTTATTGGATTACATATTATGCAAGCGGATTGAAGCGAAGTGAAGGAAACTACATTCACGGCAAAAAGGATGATCCTTGGATCCAATACCATAAGAATGGCAACATTGCAGAGGGTTTTCGGCTAAGTAATGGTATATGCCATTTTAGGATTGAGAACTTAGACTGTCAGGGACTCGCGTTTTAGAATTGAGACGAAATCATTATTAAACCGAAAACCCTCATAAACTTTCAGTCTATGTAATAAGAAAAACCTTGATACGAAAAACAGATTCTGCTAAAATAATAGCGTATAGGCGACACATTACTGCGGTACTTAATGTTTTACCTATTCCATAACGATTAAGGAAGGTAATCAACACCGCGCAAATCTTATGCCTAAACAGAATCTGGAGATGCGTAGGCATGGCAGCAAACGCAATAACGCTTTTTCGTCTTTTTTTAACTTTTATTGTTATCGGTCTTTTTAGACGTAATGTTTACATAGATATTGCGTGCATCGTAACAATCCTTATTATTTTTATACTTGATTCCGTTGACGGTATAGTTGCGCGTAAACAGAACCAGACATCTACGTTCGGTGCCGTTTTTGATATTGCTGCTGACAGAATCGTAGAAAACGTATTTTGGATATACTTTGCAGTGATTGATGATAGGATTTCGTTCTGGCTACCTATCGCTGTAGCAGCACGCGGTTTCCTTACAGATGGTGTCCGAAGCATTGCACTCACAGATGGCAAAACAGCTTTCGAAATGAGTTCTGCTGCATGGTCACGCGCATTGACTAGTTCCCGCTTCTCTCGTGGACTATACGGACTAACTAAGATGATTACGTTTATCTTCCTCCCCATCGCTTATGTCCTTACGAACTACTACAATGATATCCTAGCAAGTCTTTACCCAGATATACCTATCATTAGCATCTTTACATTGGTGACTGTCATAATTGCCTATATCGCTGTCGCCATGTGTATTATCCGTGGAATCCCTGTGCTTGTTGATGGATGGAGATACATCAAGCCGAATACAGATTAGCTTGTTGGAATTAATGGAGGAGAGATGGAGAAACTTAATTCACTTGTATTTGTTGGTACAGAAGGTAAATACCACGACCATGAGGGGAATGGAAAGTTCGTTACTGCCATTCTAAATGACACAGATGTTATTACTGCTGACTTTTTGCAGGATTATGGGGTACTTGCAGATGGTCTTGAGGCATATCACGTTGTCCTCTTCTATACAGATGTGGGTGAACTGACAGAGACACAAGAGATAGGTCTGCTAAATTACATACGAGCTGGTGGTGGATTCTTTGGACTGCACACCGCTGCAGCTTCCTTCAGAGAATCAGAACCGTATCATGAGATGCTGAACGGCTTCTTCAATGGTCATAGCCCTTATATGTCCTTTACCGTTAATATAGGGGACACTGAACATCCGATTACACAAGGTCTGCAAGATTTTGAGGTTGTAGATGAACTCTACTATCTGAAGCACAATCCAGAAACTTCACATCATCTGTTGTCGTCTTATGACCACACTAAGGATGAAACACACGTCATGGCATTCCACCATAATTATGGCGCGGGACGGGTTTTCTATTTTGCATTAGGACACGATTTGGCAGTACTTGAAAATCCGAGTTTTCAGGAAATAATTCTCCGAGGGGTTATGTGGGTTGGTAAACAACTTTGATGTGTGGATGTATTGTCAAAAGCAATACAGTTATCGCTATAATAGTGTTTTCGGCTGCTGTGTCAGTATTTCATCTGCCGCGGTGATATCTCGACTTATCTGCTTGACAAGTGCATTCATATTAGAAAATTTCCGTTCACTTCGAATTTTTTCTATAAAGAACGCTTCAATAGTTTCGCCATAAATCATCTCATCAAAATTGAATAGGTGGCTTTCAACCTGAAATTTGGTTCCATTGAAGGTAGGTCGGATTCCAATATTTAACACGCCATTTAACCACCGTTTCCCTAACTTTGCGCGAATGGCATAGACACCATTCGGTGGACAGAGTTGTTCACCTATCTCAATATTGGCAGTTCGGTAACCGAGTTGCCTTCCTCTACCATCGCCACGAACGATAGTACCACTCAAAGAGTAGGTTCTACCTAATAACTGTGATGCTAAACCGAGGTCTCCCCTTGCAATTGCTTCCCGAATGCGTGTGCTATGAACCGGTAAACCGTTCAACTCCGTAGGAGGGACAACCGTAACACCGAACTGGAATTGTTTTCCTATTGATTCTAACAGTTGTGCATTGCCTTCCCTATCTTTTCCAAATTGACATGCATAGCCAACAACCACATGTTTCGCGCGACAGATATCCAATAATATCGTATCCACAAAAGTGTGTGGTGACATTGTTGCAATACGTTCGTTAAAGTTCACAAATATTGCAATGTCTATTCCTATCTGTTCAAGGATTTCCACGCGTTTTGGCAAGCACATTAATACAGGCGGACACTTGTCGGGGACAAGCAATGCAAGAGGATGTGGATAGAACCCGAATAGAACAGATATAAGATTCTCAGTTTTTGCACAGGTGCGAACAGTTTCAAGAACTTCTTTGTGACCGATATGTATTCCATCAAACACACCAAACGTAAGAACTGATTCTCGGTTTAATTTGGGCATGGACTCCAAATTATAATAAGTCTTCACAATTCTTCTCCAGGGGCAATTATTCTTTGTTTTTTATATACCCCTAATCTTTTATATAATGTTTTGCGCGTTCAACAAGCATCCTAATTGAGTCGTCATAAGGACGGTTGATTCGGCATCCTGAAGCACGTTCATGACCACCGCCATTGAATTCCGCTGCAAGAGCGGCAACATCAACCTGTCCTTGGCTCCGTAGACTCACTTTTGAATTACCGTCAGGTAGTTCAAAAACACAAATCGCCACATCAACACTCTCTATTGCTTGAATCTGATTGACAAATCCTTCTACATCATCCAATGTCGTTTTTGTCTTATCTAACATTGATTGTGTAATAAATATTGTAGCAATTTTGCCATCAGTCGTGAGTGCTAATGTGCGTAACGATTCGTTCAATAAATGAATTTTCCCAAGTGGGATATGTTCAAAAACATTGCTGTAAACTTCATCTGGCGCAAAGTCACCTATCTCTATCAAGTCTGCGGCAATGCGGTGTGTTTCAGCTGTCGCATTGCTATATCGGAAACAACCGGTATCAAACATCAGACCGGTGTATAAACATATAGCAATTTCCTCATCAATTGCAATATTAGTGGTTTTGATAAAGTTGTAAATGATTTCTGATGTAGATGACACGGATGGTAGAATAATATTGTAGTCTCCAAAAGTCTCCGCCGTAATGTGGTGGTCGATATTTACGATAGCGTGTTTTGCTACTAGTCTGCTATTCAGGAACGGTCCTATACGTTCTCGTGAACTCGCGTCTAAGATTACAAATACATCTGGACGAAAGTTCACAGATGTTTTTGCATTTTCTATGTTTTCCCAATATGGTAGAAACTGATACTTTTTTGGGACCGGATCAGTATTAAATAACCTTACAGTTTTACCTAATTTTCTGAGAAATAATGATAACGCTAATTCCGATCCGATAGCATCTCCATCTGGATTGACGTGTGTAGAAAGTGCAAACTTTCCGTGTCGTTGAAAAAGCGTAAAGAGTGCTCGAAAACTATCCATCTAATTTGTTTCTTGAACGGTAGTGTTCGACACATCTTCATCCTCAATCTGTTTGAGGAGTCCATCAATTTTCATGAGATGATCTACGGAATCGTCTAAATTAAAACGGAGTTCTGGCGAATATCTCAGTGCTAACCGACGGCTAATTTCACGTCTAATGAACCCTGAAGCACTCTTCAATCCGACGAGCGTGTCTTCTTTGTCTTCAATATTACCAATAACGCTTACGTTTACATCAACATATTTTAGGTCTGAGGAGACATCAACATGTGTGATGGTACAAAAGGCAATACGCGGATCTTTTACAACACGATGAATAATCTCACTCAATTCTCTTTGAATAAGTGCACCGACTCTATCCTGTCTTCTGTTCTCTAACATGTTCGTTGATCCTTCCAATTTTGGTTGAAATTACATCCCCTTAAAACTGTTGTCTGTAATGTTCCAACCTTATATCCTGTCAGTTTTGTATACAGTATATTGACAGTCTTGTAAATATTTCGTATACTCTGGTGCGTTCTTGTTAGAAAAAAAACTCTGTCTCGTAATCAAGCAATACTACCGATGTATTCTCTTCAATAAATCTAACGCTTTTTGCGATGATTTGACTTACAAACTTCTGTTCATTTGCGACAGAAACCGCTGCTAAAATAGCAGATTGATGCATATCCTGTGCCTCAATTTCGGCAATTGCAATATTAAATTTATTTCTGAGACGCGTGATAATACTCTTGATAATCCGCCGTTTATCTTTTAAGGATCGACTCTCTGGTAGATATAATTTAACTCTGCAAACACCAATATGCATTTCTCTTTGACAATTCTATCTAAGGCTCATAGTTTGTAAGTCTATTCGTGTTCACCATCCATGTTGCGCTTGATCTAACAGATTGGGAAAACAGAATGGACTAGGTAGCACAATCCTGTCTCCCCATTAAGACATCTATTGTTGACATAAAGGATTTATCTTAACAACGCCAGAAATTATCTTTAAGATACGATAAAAGGGAGATTTTAGATGTAAATAAGTATGACTTAGAAGTTCTATTGAAGTGTTCGCGCTACGTGTTCATGCACGAAACATTCCAGTACATCCCCAACTTTAATGTCATCAAATTCGTTGATACCGATTCCGCATTCATAATTCGCTTGTACTTCATTCACGTTATCTTTAAAACGTCTGAGTGAGTCGACCTTACCTTCGTAAATCATGCGGTTATCTCGTAGCACCCGTAAGGGGTGATTGAATGTAATTTTTCCCCAGTTGACATAACTGCCAGCAACTGATCCGATACGTGGTGCCTTGAATATCTCTCTGACTTCTGCCCGTCCAATGATTACTTCCTTGACTTCAGGTTCTAATAAACCTTCCATCGCTGAACGTATATCGGAGAGTATATCGTAAATCACAGTATAGGTACGGACATCAATTCCTTCAGTTTCTGTGGCTTGTACAGCTTCTGTTGTTGGATGTACGTTGAATCCGATGACGATAGCATCAGAGGCGGATGCAAGTAGAATGTCAGTTTCAGTAATCCCGCCTGTTGCTTCATGAATGATGTTTATTTTCACTTCTGTTGTACTGAGTTTTAGTAATGATTCAGAAATGGCTTGTACAGAGCCTTGAACATCACCTTTTATGATAACATTTAACTCTTTTATTTCTCCTTCCTGAATCTGTTGGAATAGGTCGTCCAGGCTAACGTGGCTATGTGCACCGAGTTTTGAAATTCTGTATTGGTCTTGTCGTTCTTGACTGATAGCACGTGCATCTTTTTCAGATTCCAGAGCATAGAAGATGTCGCCAGCTTCTGGTACACCTGTAAAACCGAGGACGACGACAGGTGTAGATGGTCCGGCTTCCTTAATCCGTTTCCTATCATCACTCATCATGGCTCTAACTCTTCCCGAGTAACGACCAGAAACGAAGGAATCCCCGACTCTAAGCGTACCGCTTTGTACCAAAACGGTTGCGACGGGTCCGCGTTCTTTGTCCACTTGTGCCTCAATAACGACCCCGCGTGCAAGTTTATGTGGATTTGCCTTTAATTCCAATAATGCCGCTTCCAACAGGAGCATTTCCAGCAATAAGTCAATGCTTGTTCCTTCTACAGCGGATATTTCTACACAGATCGTTTGACCGCCCCAATCCTCTGGAACAAGTTCATTCTCAACCAACTGCTGTTTCACATAGTCTGGACGTGCACCGGGAACATCCATTTTGTTAATTGCGACAACGATAGGCACTTTTGCAGCCTTGGCATGACTTATTGCCTCTATAGTTTGTGGCATTACCCCGTCATCAGCAGCGACGATTAGTACAACGATGTCAGTAGCATCTGCTCCGCGTGCCCGCATTGCAGTGAATGCTGCATGTCCGGGGGTATCTAGAAACACGATGTTTCCATTTTCTAATTCAACGTGATATGCGCCGATGTGCTGTGTAATGTTACCCTCTTCGGATTCACTAACATTTGATTCTCGGATACAGTCTAAAAGCGATGTCTTCCCGTGGTCAACGTGTCCCATAATCGTGATAACGGGAGAACGCGGCACCAATAATTCCGGTGGATCCTCCTCATCTAACAGGAGTTCCTCTTCAAGTGTTTTTTCTTTTTCTACATTAAAGTCAAACTGTTCACCTAAGACTAACAATGTTTGGTAATCCAAACTCTGATTAATGGTTGCCATAATCTTCAGTTTCATCAGCTGCATAATCAACTGTGTAGGCTGCAGCCCGAGCAAGGAGGCGAGTTCTCCTACGGTTGTGCCTTCTTGAATTTTCAAAGAGCCATCATCAACTGTACCTTCATCGTCTGTTGTATCATCCGGAGCGAAATCTTCCTTTGAAATTGCTTCGTCTCTTGTCTTGATTTTATCTTTAGATTTCTGTTCTTGTGCCGGTTTTTGTTCTTGAGTCTTTCTTTCTACGATTTCTTTTTCCTGTTGTCTAACAATATCTTCCTCCGGATTTAGTTCGGATTCGACCAACATAATAGTTTCCGGGTCTAACGTGCTCATATGGTTTGAAATTGCAACCCCTAAGTCGTTGAGATAGGATATGAGTTCCTTGCTACTCATATCGTGTCGTTTGGCTAATTCGTAGACTCTTACATTCTGACTTGCTGTTGTTTTGGTTTGCTGTTTCTTTTTTTTCATCAGTGATTCTCTCCTTTTCCATAAGTGTCTGTTGAAATTCGGAGATGGCCGATTTCGACAGTTGCACTTGTAACAGTGTGTTTATCAACTTAGGTATTTTTAAAGCGTTCTCAATACAAGATTTTGAATGACAGAGATATGCACTTCTTCCAGGGAGTCTTTTTGATCCTTCAATTTCTAATATTTGACCTGCGTTACACACAAAACGGATTAGTGTTTTCTGTGGAAATTTATTTCTACACCCAATACATGTGCGAATAGACGTTTTGGTTTTTTGCATTGTTATATTAACACCCTTATTTGCTGCTATGTTT
This sequence comes from Candidatus Poribacteria bacterium, assembly GCA_965208245.1. Classification (GTDB taxonomy): domain Bacteria; phylum Poribacteria; class WGA-4E; order WGA-4E; family WGA-3G; genus MSPOR6. Next base: position 989,646 of record OZ242325.1, on the reverse strand, counting down.
TGTAGAATTGTTCGTTCAATCAATTACAGCACACAGCGTGTGATTTCAATCTTAACCCTCTTCAGATTCATCAGATAGGTTTGAATTAACCTAGGCATTTGTATCTGCTTCAGTCTGATCTTCTTCCTCTATATGGTTTGTAGCATCGTCTGTTGAATCTTCTTCATTGTCATCCTGTGTATCATCGGAATCGCTTTTAAAAATGTTATCCAATGTTACGGGTGCTTCAGTTTCGCTTTTTATATCTATGTTCCATCCGGTCAATTTTGCGACAAGCCTCGCGTTCTGTCCTCTTCTTCCAATAGCGAGTGATAATTCCTCATCTGCAACAACAACGATTGCGCTCATGTCTTCCTCGTTTAGTTCAACTCTACGTATCTGTTTTGCAGGTTTTAGTGAATTAGTTATATAGACTGTCGGGTCTTCGTTCCAATCTACGAAATCGATTTTTTCATTTTTTAGTTCCTGTACCATGGCACGTACGCGATTTCCTCTGACCCCGACGCATGTGCCGACTGCATCTATGCTTTCCTCGGTTGCTACGACAGCGACTTTTGCACGGTATCCGGGTTCACGTGCAACAGCCATGACTCTTACTTGTCCTTCGTATACCTCTGGTATTTCCTGTTCACATAACATCGTGATAAGGTCAGGGTGTGTTCTTGAGACGACGATCTGTTCACCTGTGACTTCGTTCTTTACCTCTAAAATGAGGCAACGTATTGCTTCCCCTCTATTATAACGATGTGTTTGGGGTATCTGACTTGCTGGCAAAAGAGCTTCTGCGCGTAGGACATCTGTCCTTTCTAAATCAACGATCGCATTGGGTCCATCATATCTTTGTAGGTAACCGACGACGATGTCGCCTTCACGTCCTTCAAATTCATTATATACCTGTTCGCGTTCAGCTTCCCTCAGTTTTCCGAGCAGTATCTGTCGTCCCAATTGTGCTTGGATCCGTCCGAATTCTTCAGGATTGATTTCTACTTCAACCGTATCCCCGATTTTTGCTTTCGGTTCAAGTTTCTGTGCTTCCTCAATAGGAATCTCAGTAGAGAAATCCCGCATAATGTTTACAACCCTCTTCGGAACGGTACATTTTATTTTTTCTTCCTCAAGTTGAATATCGATTGTTACTTTCGCCTCTGGACCGTAATGTCTTAGAGCAATTACGCGTAAAGCATCTTCTATTGCTTTGACAAAAACATCCTCAGGTAGATCAGTATGTCCCATCATTTGTCGAATAGAGTTTTGTAGACTTTCTCTTTTTTGTTCTGTTTTATGTTTCATATTTCTCCTACTTAGATGACACATATTAACCATTGTGTGTCTTCTGGTCACCAGACTAGTTGAATGTGTCCTTTATAAATATTTGAGATTTTAATTTGCACAGTTTGACCGGTTGTTTCTTCCAAAACAACATGACTGTCAACGACATCTGTTATATTTCCTTCTACTTTATTCATCAGACCGTTTTTTGAAGTAGTCTGTATCTGAACATTTCTACCGATATTTCTGTTGAAGTCTGCTTCCGTTTTCAATGGACGGTCAAGTCCGGGTGAAGCTATTTCTAACTGTTTATATTCGGTTAATATTAGATGTACCTCCATTATTGGACGAACTGCTTGGTCAAGATACTTACAGTCGTCAACGGTTAAGCCGCCATCTTTATGGATTAACAGTCTGAGTATTCTGTTACCTCCTGCTGTTTCTACGTCCACTAATTCATATCCTTCTGTTTTAAGGAAGGTTTCTAACAATTTTGCAACTTTAGTTTCTATGTCTTCGATCATTATTTTGCCCTATATTATAGTGAACTCAAAAAATAGCAAGTCACGTTTTGATAGACAAGCGAGGGGACCTCGTCCCTACGAACAACCCTTTGTTAAAGGAAAAGTGTCTACTTAATTGTTAGTTTTACCATAAATAAAAAACGCGATTGTTCTCGGTTGTAGCGAGTCCTCGCGGTTTTTGAATAGCAGTTTGGCAATTCCCTTGAGTGGAAATAGACCACTGCTTTTACTACTGTATCAGCAGCATTCTAACTTTGACTATCAAACCTTTATATATGCATGTTACTGCTTTCCTTGTTGGGAATCAAGTCAAATCCAAGATCCACACTTATTTGTTTAGCGAAACTAAATAACATCGCCGCATGTGTCCTAATGAAAAAGTTTGTCATTGTCATTTAAGATGTAGAATATTAATATAGTTTAATCTATCTAAAGGATTTTGTCAAGGTTAATTTTTTGTCTTTTTAAAAAGTAAGGACAAGTATAATTACCTGTCCTTACAAAATTAATGCTATGTTTTACAATATTATTCTTAGATGGCGGCGGGACCTTTTTCACCTGTTCGTATTCGGATTGTCTCACTAATGGGTATGACAAATATTTTCCCGTCACCGATTTTGCTTGTCGATGCTGCTTGTTGAACTGCTTCAACGACTTTATCTACGTTTTCTTCTGCAACGACGATTTCGATCTTCAACTTCGGGACAAACTCAATTGTATATTCGCTTCCCCGATAGAGTTCGGTATGACCACGGCTCCGTCCGAATCCGCGGACTTCACTGACAGTCATTCCCCGGACACCGACATTGCTGAGAGCTTCTTTAACTTCCTCTAGTTTGAAGGGTCTGATAATACACTCTAATTTTACCATTGGATTTTCTCCTAATACCTACACAAATTGGATAGGGTTGTCTTGGCGAATACAGAGATTCGCCGTAAGGTTTCATAAAAGATATAGTGAGCAACTTCTATATATCGTGATAGAGGAAGAACTCGTAAGGATGTGGACGCATATTAATCGCATCTACCTCATTTTCACGTTTGTATTCAAGCCAGACATCGATCACATCTTCAGTAAACACATCGCCTTTGAGAAGATATTCATGGTCATCTTCAAGTGCATCAAGTGCGTCTCCAAGGGAAGCTGGGGTGGATTCGATCTCATCCAGTTCTTCTGGTTCAAGGTCGTAAAGGTCTTTATCCAGAGGCTCTCCTGGATGGATTCGGTTCTGAATACCGTCAAGACCAGCCATGAGCAACGCGCTGAACGCGAGATAAGGGTTACATGAAGGGTCCGGTGTACGGAATTCAACACGTTTCGCTTTTTCACTCTTAGAATAGACCGGAATCCTGACACACGCACTTCTATTTCTTTGAGAATAAGCAATGTTTACAGGTGCTTCATAACCCGGAACAAGTCGCTTGTAGGAATTCGTGGTGGGTGCGATTATGGCACAAAGCGAACGTGCATGTTTGAGCAGTCCACCGATATAATAGAGTGCTGTTTCACTCAAGAGTGAATATCCTTGTGGATCAAAGAATACATTCTTTCCATCTTTCCATAAACTTTGGTGGACGTGCATACCGGAACCGTTATCTTGGAATAGAGGTTTAGGCATAAAAGTCGCTACCAGATTGTGTGAACGGGCAACATTCTTCACGATGTACTTATACAAAGCTATCTTGTCACCGACGGTTGTAAGTGTATCAAATCGGATATCAATTTCACCTTGTCCGGCAGTACCAACTTCATGGTGGTGAACTTCTACATCAACGCCAGATTCAATCAACTTCAAACATATCTCGGACCGAATGTCTTGAAATGAATCTGAGGGTGGAACAGGGAAATATCCTTCTTTATATCGCGGTTTATATCCAAGATTTGGGTTTTCCTCCTTTCCAGAATTCCAACTACCTTCAATGGAGTCAACAAAATAGAAACCGGAATGCTGATTTTGTGCATATCGGATGTCGTTCAGGAGATAGAATTCTGCTTCGGGTCCCCAATAACTGATATCAGCTATTCCTGTTGACTGTAGATAAGACTCCGCTTTCTGGGCAATGTGTCGGACATCGCGTGTGTAATTCTCCAATGTAATTGGGTCTTTAATATTACATGTAATACTTAATGTTGGCACTTTGCAAACAGGATCAACTAGTGCTGTTGCTGGATCAGGGAAGAGCAACATATCACTCTCATTGATGGCTTGAAAACCTCGGATGCTTGAACCATCAAAACCAATACCTTCAGTGAATAAGTCTTCGCTCAATTCATTAGCTATAATAGAGAAGTGTTGCCACATCCCCGGTAGGTCCATGAATTTAAGATCGACTATTTTAACATTTTGTTCCTTTGCAAGTGCAACTACCTCACTTGGTGTCATTTGCATTTCCTCCTAATGAAATAAATGTCATAATTTTAAGTCGTGATGTCTCGTCAAATCGAATGTGTATTCATTGCTTTTGGCAAGAATCACGTAATAGACTACGCAAAGTTTATGCCAATTTTTGGGTCGATGACTGAGAACGTCTTACAAACTAGACCCTTGACAACGTAGTAAAGGTAAACGTTGATATTTGTATAACGACAACATAGATATTTATATATATGACACACAAACCTTATATGTTCTGCTAAATTATTAGGCATAGAATTGCCCAATATTTCAGCAGAATTAGCCATTATGTTGATCCTTCATCTTCGTATTGAAACTCCACGTCTTCGGCAAATCTGCTCGTTTCAGGACCATCTTGTCCTGCGTATTTATTTGCAGGTTTTTCTCTGTAAGGTAAAGTGGAAGGTGAAGAGAGTGGTTCAAAAGTAAATGCACAGATTCGCATCCCTGGATATAGTTTTACAGGCATGCGTCCGAGATTACCGAGTTCTAAGGTTGCGTTCCCAACCCACCCTGGGTCAAATAGTCCTGCTGTGCTGTGAACGATAATTCCAAGCCTACCGAGGCTGCTTCTGCCTTCTAGTCTCGCCATAACATCGTCTGCTAATTCCAGTTTTTCCTGTGTTGCTGCAAGGACGAACTCTCCCGGTTGCATTGTAAATGCTTCACCGTTAGGGACATCCACTTTTCGCATCAAATCATCAACCCCTACCTTCGTCTTCAGATCAATATAAGGATATTTGCTATGTTCAAAAACTTGAAATGTGTTCCCCAATCGGAAATCAATTGAGCAACTCCCTAATTGGGTAACTAAATCAGGGTTTGGTGTTATTCTTATTTTGTCTTCATTCATATATCGTAGTATGTCTACATTTGATAAAACCATATTTTAATATTACCATTAATCTGGAAAGTTGTCATGTTTTTGTGACTCGACTATATTCAATTATTTTCAATCCATTCGCCTGGAGGGATATTACGGTAAGCGTAGTCGAGGAGGGTGACGGGATGCATCGCTTTCATGTCTAAACCGTGCTTCTGAATTCCGACCTGTATGTGGAGTAAACATCCTGGATTTCCAGTTACAACAATATCAGCATCAGTATCTGCAATATGTGTCATTTTGCGTTCAAGTATCTCCTGTGAAAGTTCGGGTTGTGTGATATTGTAAATACCTGCGCTCCCGCAACACCATTCTGATTCAGCCAATTCGATCAACTCAAGTTCTGGTATAGTTTGCAAGACTTTTCGGGGGTGTGATTTTATCCGTTGTCCGTGTAAGAGATGACACGGTTCATCGTAAGTTACTTTTTTCGGTATTTCTCCTTTAGGTGCTACCATCTCAATTTCGGCTAAGAATTCGCTTATGTCTTGCATTTTGTTGCTAAAGTTCTCTGCCTTTTCTGCGTAATCAGCATCACTTTTGAGGAGTGCTTTATACTCTTTCAGTGTTGCGCCACATCCCGCTGAACTGATGATAATAGCATCTAAATTCTCTTTCTCAAATGCGCCAATATTCTGTTTAGCGAGTTCTGATGCAACATCACGCACACCGTTATGTAAATGCAGTGCACCACAGCAGGTCTGATCTCGTGACGTAACAACTTCGCAACCGTTTGCAGTCAGAACACGTATCGTAGCCAAGTTGGTTTCAGTGAAGACCTGGTTCATGATACATCCAAGGATAAACCCCACTCGGTAGCGGGTTTCACCTTCAGCAGGTGTAATATCACGTATTGTATATTTCTGATTTGGATGGGGTATTGTTGGCAGTAAAACCTCCATTTTTCCAATATTTCCCATCAGTCTTAGGAGTCCTATTTTTTGCACAAACCATTGAATTCCGAGTCTTTGATAGAGCCACATCAACTCAAAGATCCAGTCTAACCTTTCCTTGCTAGTGAGTATCTGTTTGAATACAAGATTTGTCCAGAAACGGTAAGATAGGGGTCGATGTACGTTGCTTTCATAGATAGCGCGTGCCTCTTCAAGGAGTTCGCCGAAATGGACACCTGATGGACAAGCGGTCTCACATGCTCTACAGTCTAAACACCTATAGATGTATTCTTCCCACTCCTTGGTGAGTGGTGTTGGATCTTGTTGTTTGAAGGCACTCCCCATCAGATATAATCGTCCTCTCGGAGAGTCGGTTTCTAATCCTAATTCGCGATAGGTTGGACAAGTAGGAAGGCAAAGACCACAGTGTGTGCAAGCGTCCCATTTCTTCCAGCTGAATGTCTCTATACCTTTTAGGGGCTGTTTCTGTTCTTGGTTGGGCATATTAGACTTTTTTACGAACCAGTGATGATTTTTGTTATCCCTTCATTGAGGCTGCCAGAACGATACCCTTGCAAATCAAGCGTGACGTGTTCATATCCGAGTTGTTTAAAATGTAGGTTAACTCGATTTCTTGTTTCTTTCTGACGTAGTAGATTTATTTCTTCTGCATCCAATTCTATACGAGCGAATTCACCGTGGTGCCTGACGCGGAATTGTCGTATTCCTAAATCGTATAGAAACTGTTCTGCTGCATCAACCTGTCGGAGCAGTTTCTTCGTGATACGCATGCCGTAAGGGAACCGGGACGATAAACAAGCAAACGCGGGTTTATCCCAGGTGGGTAGTTGCCATTCTTTTGAGATTTCGCGTATCTCTGCTTTCGTTAAGTCGACATCTATTAGGGGAGCCTGAATTCCCATCTTTTTAGCTGCATCCATTCCCGGGCGGTGGTCACCGACATCATCAGGAATAGCACCGTAGATAATGATTCCCACATCATATTTTTCAGCGATGGATCGCAATCTATCAAATAATTCTGTTTTACAAAAAAAACATCTATTCGTAGGATTGCTTGCGTACCCTTCTAAATCTAATTCTTTTGTATGAACAGTCTCAAGCCGTATTCCGATCTGTTTTGCGATATCTTGTGCAGCATGCATTTCTCTTATGGGATATGAATCGGAGATTGCGGTTACAGCCAATGCGTTTTCACCTAAAGCGTTTTGTGCGGCTTCTGCAAGGAAGGTACTATCAACGCCGCCAGAAAAAGCAACGATAACCTTTTCATAGTCCTGCAATTGATCGTAAAGTCTATCTACCTTTGTTTGTAGCAGTTGGGGTAACATCTGTTTAAATCCTAAAGGTTGTTAATCTGGTCGTTCCGCTTGCTGTATTATCTTCAAATGGTCTCTCAACAGTTGTCTTTTTATACCACTGATCCTATCAATAAAAAGGACACCGTTGAGATGGTCTATTTCATGTTGAATTACGCGTGCAAGGAGTCCATCTGCTTCAATCTGAACATCTTCACTGTCTATGTTTATTGCGTTTACGACAATTTGCACAGGTCTTTTCACATCTGCCCGTAAATCAGGTATACTTAGACATCCCTCTTCAAGGACACACTCCCCTTCAACACTGATTATTTCGGGGTTGAATAGTTTTAGAGGTTCAAATTCTTCTTCATCTTCCACTACGCCTATATCTACAATGATAAATCGTTTTAAGATACCGACCTGTGTTGCAGCAAGACCGATTCCGAATGAAGCGTAGAGCGTTTCTAACATATCATCTGCGAGTAGTCGTTCTACGTCTGTAATTTCCTGTACGGGTTCAGCTCTTTTTCGCAGGACCGGGTCGCCGTAGTAGCGTAATTGTAATGGTTCTGTTTTTGGTAATCGTGATATTTCTTCCATACTTTATTCTGAAGGTTGCTTTTCCTTTTCTGTAAAGTCATAAACTGGGAAAATTCCAATTCTTCTATAGGACAGTAAAAACATCTTTATTATCTTAACATCAATAGCGTTCTATGTCAAGAAAAATAGTTGAAATGGGTGTTTAAAGTTGTTGTCACCATTGGTGTCAATTTTCGGTATTATGTGATTCTTTACTGGCGTCTTCCCGTTTTTGCTTATTGTTAGACGAGATAGTTTTGAGTATGCCGTGTGCCATGTCTACGTGTTTTAGTACCTCCTTCGGTTCTTTCTCTAAGAACATAAGGTTTTTGACGTGACCAAAGATGATTTCTAACTCTTGTTGAATGTTATCGTCATTCGTTAAGCCAACGTCAGTCATGTTATCATCTCTTTTGCCTTTTAAAAACGCATCGCGTGATTCGTTGAATAGTTGTCGGTATTTTTCAGGGAATTGTGTATGCGTGATGTTCAGTCGTCGTAATTGGTTTGAGAGTTCCTTATGGATTTGCATGTAGTGCTTGTCAAGGATCAACTGATATTCAGATAGTTGTTCCTCATACATTTTTTCGCGTTCTTTCTGCCACTTTTTATCAAACTCCAGTTTGAATTTCTCAATATAGTATGCTTCATCTTTCTGATATTGTGTATCTACATCAATATTGTACATCATTAGATATCGCCAACAGATTTGACCCGTTTTATCCTCGACGTATTCATTTTTGCTGAATTGGTATTCTGCCCCAGCGATTTCTTTTTCAAAGTTTGGAGGTTCTGGGGGTGGTGGCTTTGGTAAATCGTGTTCAAATTCGAGCATAAATGCGTCAGCGACATCACTGCGTTGCATGTATTTTGCGAAGCATTTGACGGCGAATTCTTTGTGATGTTCCTGTAATTTCATGGTGTGTCTCCTTTCAAAAAGGTACCATACGGTAAGAAATTTCTTACCGTGGTATGTTTTTGTACATTGGTTGTGGCGTTAGTTACTGTATGGGGTTGTCGTGGGTTTTCTGACTGATTCAATTTTTTTAATTTCCTGAACGGTAAGAAATTCGTTCCATGTTGAAATATGCATAAAAAATCGCAATAAGTAGTTTTGGGATTATGTTCTATATATGTATGGTGCGGGTGATAGATTTTTGTTAAGGTTTTAGTGAGGTCTTGATGGAGTTTGTTGGCCATTTTTTAAATAACTATTGACGTATTATTCTCCAAAAAACGCAGCATATTTCTATCCTTAGCATAGAGTTCTTTTTGCATTGTTGCAAAAGAGTACCAATTTAGAAGTTTGGCAATTTCACTATGTCTAAAAAGGTAATTTATTTCATATTGCATTGTTTCATTTTTAATTAACAGGGGTCCACCACTATACCCATCACCTGTTTTAGTTGTTGTTAACATCCATTGTCCTTTGTTAACAACATCCATTGTCCTTTGTTCAATAAATTGTGAAATTTACCTTCTGAAATTCTATACGTTCCAAAAGGACACCCAATTACTTTAACGGTCCCACCTTTCTCAACCAGATCGCTATTGCAGATTGGAAAAGGGATTCCTTGACCTTCAACTTTCAGTATAACAAGATCATTATTGGAATCAGACGCTACAATACCTTTGACAACGTACTCGGTATTCGTGGGTGAATGGTTGGCTAAAACTGATGTTGCGCCTGCTATACAGTGGATATTTGTTGCAATTGAACTCTCAGTAACGAAAAACCCAGTTCCGTTGTCGACTCCTTCCGATATAATTGATACAACCATAGGTTTACTAGTGGTTTGTTTATTGTTTTGCTGCATAGTTTTCTTTTTCTATTAAAATCTCTACTTCAAAAGCACGTCTTCTACTATGTTTGAACATTATCTTAGATAAAATAAAGTAGGTACTTTCCATATCACCGTTGGTCTTAAAATCGTTCTTTTCAATTTTAGATATTGAGATAGAATTGTTATGTCATCGTGAAACTATAGAATGTGTCAACTACTCGTCAGTCGCATAATCACGATCTATTGCTTCATTAACTGTCTCGAGCCAAGTGTCTTCAAGCAGCATACGAAAAGACATGGGTTTAGCATCAGGACCGGCAGCTTCCATAGTACCGTATTCTGTGGCGTTTTTATACGCTTCTTCTAACGTTTTAATTAGGTTCTGTTTGTATGTGGTGTCGCTGTTACCTTCAAGATGTTGCCCTTTTGTTTCACAGATCAAAAGCCGTTGTTGTCCCTTCTTGTCTCCTCGCACACAAGCGATAAAGTCAGGATAAACCCGGTCGCGTCGCCAGCCTTGTAGGAAATACCCTTGCCTTGCGGCGATGCGATGCCACCACTGAATTGCATCTTTTTTGTCCAAATAAAGCGCGAAATCTTTCTCCAAATTGTTGAAATCTGCCTCATATACTGGGTTAAAAAGGTTAAGCTGCACTGGACTTGCATCTGAACGGGTTAGACGTTTTGCGTCTTTTGAAATAACAACTTCAATCGTTTTTTCCAACTCAAAATTCAACGCGACATCTGTTTCAAGACTAAACCTAATTTGATTATTCTGTAGTTTTTCTCGAAAAATAGATTCAGCGAGAGTATCTATCTGTGTGCGGAGTTTGTTTTTCAAAACTTCGGAGAGATATAACCGGTTTGTAAATAACTTGTCGTCATCAGTACCTTGTTTTCTATAGGTTTGGAGGGTGGCTTTAACGATACGCGCCGCTTGCCAAGGGTTTGGAATTACATCATTCAAGCGGCGAACGAAAAACGAGACTTCCAATTTTTGGGTTACATTCTCTAATACGATTCTCTCAGGATCTTCATTGTCTTGCAGATGGATGGTGGCACGAATTTCTTTCAAAAGTTCATGGTCATCTAAATTTACTGGTTCCACTGCTCCGAGCTGACTCCAATGAATCGCGCTGAGAATGTCTCGCTCATAATTTAACAGGTCCCAACTACGTCCTTGTTTGTGTAAAACTTGTGGTAGAAAAATATCCATCTTACGATATTTCTTCCTACGTTGGATGCTTTTCTTTTTACGATCCGCATCCGTGATCTCAACGTATTCCGCAAGTCCTGTTAACCCTTCTGCTTCTAAACCCTTTTTAACATTGTCAACAGCATCACCGACTTTCTGATTGAAACAGTAAATATAACAAGTATCTAATTCCGTTCTATTCGTTGCACGGGCATGCGGTTGACGCATGACTCTACCGATTAGCTGCGTCATGGCTGTTTTTGCTGTCGTGTTATCAAGCAGTGCCAGTTGATAAGCAAATGGACAATCCCATCCTTCCTTTAGTGCGTCCTTTGTGATAATGTAGCGCACAGGACAAAAGGGACTGAGCAGATCAACACCAGCGAGTTCATCTTGTTCAGAAGATTTTATCTTGATGTGTTCCTCTGGTACACCGAGTTCCTTGATGAGTTCATCACGAGCATCTAATGCATGCACTTTTATTCCATCCCGTTGTTTTTTACCGGTGCGATCAACCCGAACCACTGCAATAGGACGAATATAGCGGTTTTCTGCTTGCTGAAACTTCTTTGCTGCTTCTTCCAATTTATCTCGTTCCGTCTTTGCTTCCGCGAGTGTATATTTCCAATCAGAATTTGGAAAGTTGCGGAGTTGAATCGGGATTTTAATCATCTCTTCCTCTTTAAGTGCTGTGCCGGTGATGTTGACAAGGATGTTACTGATTCCGAGTTGTGGCGTAGCAGAAAGTTCCAACACAAAGCGCGGATTGAGACGATTCACTGCTTTTACAAACTCCCGATTGTTTTCGGCTGTTTTGCTCCCGTAAGCCTTATGCGCTTCGTCTAAAATCACTGTCGGTCGTATCAACTTTAGCACATTAAAGAGACTCTGCTTGATCAGTCTGTCTGCGGGATTTGCAGCGAACATACCACGCATCTGTCCTGGTTCATCGAGTTGGACAGTCTCAAGGTCTGGATGTTCCTCCGATAATGCCTGATGTTTCCTCATAGCGTCTTCAATCGGAAAGAAGGAGTCATAACCGCTGCTATCACGAAATATCTTTAGAAATTCTTTGTTTTTCTCTCGGTTTGCGGATGGTAGCATCAAAAGCATGACACAGAGGTGGTTCTGAACATCTTGCTTTGTCCATCTATCGCTTTTTTCAAGGAGTTTAACGCGGTCACCAGAGGCGCGGTCCAAGATCTGTCGGTAGGGATGTTCTTGATTGCGAAATGCATCCCGCGTTTGTGAATAGATGGCTTTAGTTGGCACAATCCAGAGTAGGAATCCTGTGCCGATTTTGAGTCGCCGTACGGCTTCAACACCTAACAACGTCTTTCCGCCACCTGTTGGCACTTTCAAGCAGACATGCGGGATCGGTTCACCAGAAGCGGTTTCACGTGTAATATATTCTGGAATATGGTTTTCACCGTTTTCGTCTGGCACTCCCGGCAACCCTGATTTCTCGTGAAGGTTTTCCCACGCGGCGCGAGGAAAACCTGCAACTGCGCTGGTTAAGGCAGCAGATTGTTCTCTCAAAACTGGTGGAAGTGTACTAAGGTCGACTGCAGCAAATTCTTCTACTTGCTGACGCGCCTTTTTCAATTCCTCAAGGTAGCGGTCCAAAGTTTCTAATGCTTGTTGTTGGTAGACTTTCAGTTCCATTTAGTTCTCTGCGATTTGGTAGATACTATAGGGGAGTTGGCAGAAGGTAATACCCATCGGTGTAAGTTCTTTTTGACTCATAAACTTATGCGACGCGTAGACATAAGCTTTTTTGCCTACTGCCTTGCATTCCTTGGCTATCTGCTCAGCACGTTTCACATCTAAAGCGGACTCGTTGCTCTCTAAAAAATCAAGTGTCGGTCCATAGATGAGATAGAAACGGATATCCTTCGTTTCACCGAAGCAGTAATTCTTCTGCTGTGCTTTGACCTCTAATTTACTGCCGGTAGCAGCATAAGCAACATAGTTCGCTAAGGTTTCGTATGTAGGAAGTGAATCACCTGTGAGCATCCCCTCAGCGTCAATCGTGTTACCGAGTGTGCAATAGGTAAAGGAACCACCGAGTCCTTTCTGCAAGTTCTCATCTTTGGCATTTTCAACGCCATCTATGACGCGACGGATGCGTTCGGCAGTGATTTTGTCCGCATAGTCTTCACATTCAACAAGGATAAACTTTCGGTTGCCACCATCCTGTTTGTTGAGTGCAAGCACAGCATGGGCGGTGGTGCCGCTGCCAGCGAAAGAGTCAAGAACTATATCTTTTGGACTGGTAGCGATGTGAAGAATACGATCAATAAGACCGACTGGTTTGGGTGTTTCAAATGACTGGTTCCCAAAAACTTCAACTATCTCGGCATTGGCGTTTCTATTCATTGGAAACTTGCCATGATTGTCTGTTGTCCATAAGTTTGACCACGTGATTCCTTGGCGCAGTTCTGACTTGAATTTTTTCCTTACAGGCCTAGTTTTACCAAAAACTATCCTTCCTTCTTTTACATACTGTTCAGCTTTTTCTTTTGATATAGCCCATCGATTGTTTTCAGGAGGCCAATGTTCTATTCCATCAGCGGGATTAACGATAGGATAGATCATTGATTGTGTTTCTCTGCCTCCCTTGTTGCTGATGAATAACTTTTCATGTCTCCATTCACCACGAGGATCGTTGTCAGGATTCGCGAAATTACCCGTTCCTTCTGCACGTTGTCGCAAGTTGATTTTCTCTTCATTACCGTACATTATTAGATATTCTGTTGTGCTTGCAAGTCTCTTATTGCTTGGTGGGTCACCTCGTTTTCGCCATACGATCTGAGCCACAAATCTCTCTTCTCCAAATACCTCATCCATCAACATACGCAAATGATGCACTTCATTATCATCAATAGAAACAAAAATTACTCCATCATCGGATAACAACTCACGCAATAGGTGTAACCGAGGCCACATCATACACAACCACTTATCGTGCCGTTCTAAATCTTCAACGTCAATCGGGCTATTTTTCTCAAGCCACGCCTGCATCATCGGACTGTTGACGTTATCATTGTAAACCCAATTTTCGTTGCCAGTGTTGTATGGCGGGTCAATATAGATACACTTGATTTTGCCTGCGTATATCGGCAGGAGAGCTTTTAAGGCATGCAGGTTGTCGCCGTGAATGATAAGGTTATCGTCTAATGATGGTGGATTTTCGCCTGTGTGGGATTTTTCTGCGTCTATTTTCGGTTCGTGACAGGGTACGGTGAGGTGGTGTGCGTATATGAATTGTTTGCCTTTGAAGTCAAGTGTGGGCATGGGGTTTCCTTACATAGCATTAGTTGTCGTGGTTTAGTAGAATCTACTGAATGGATTAAATTACTCCTTCGCGCTCTAAAACTTCACGGATCTCCTCAAACACTGCCTTTATATTCCTTTTCGGAAACCGAATCTGACCGAGTCCGTGAATGTTGCTAAATTCTTCACAACCCTCTTCAAGCAAAATGATTGCTTTTTCAAATCCGAGTCTGCCTTGAAATAGTCCTGCTTCATGAATTACATTCTCACGGGCATGCAGCGTGCCATCAGTTTGCTCATCTTCAGCTGTCAACACTAAAAAAGCCATACAAGATTGATCTAACATTCCTGTCATAGTACCCCCTACCTAAAGGTAGGGGCTTGTGCTTCGTAGACAACAGCGTTTATCTCTAAGAGATAACCCGTCTTCCGTCATCTCCACTTTAGGCTGCTAAGCCAGCCTGTTTGATATTGATAGCAGCGTTTATGTCTCTGTCGTGATGTGTCTCACACTGAGGACATATCCAATACCTATCGATAAGAGTTAGGGTGTCGTTTGTGTATCCACAGTTGCTACAAGGTTTAGTTGTAGCAGTCCACTTGCCCACTTGTTTGAACGCCTTGCCATGTTTGGCACATTTCTGTTCCATTATCAGCAAGAACTGTGCAAAAGACAAATCGGATACTTTGCGCCCCCAAAGCCTTTTCATACCATCTATATTTAGGTTCTCAAAGACAAGCACATCGTATTCACGACACAGATGTGTGGCAAGTTTCCACTGCCAGTCAAGTCGCTGGTTAGCAATATCGCGATACTGTCTACACAACGCACGCAACGCACGATACCAGTTGCCTGAACCTTTGATTTTGCGTGAAAATGCTTTGCTGAGTGAACGCAACTTATTCAAGGACTTCTTCAGAAACTGCGGGGATTCTAGCTTCTCACCACCACTGCTTGTCAAAAATGTTTTCAATCCAAAATCAAAGCCTGCACTCTTACCCGTCTCGGCAAAAGGTTCTGAATCGTCAACATTATCACAACTAAAGCATAGCCAATAATCTCCACAATTGTCTCGTTTGATGGTGATTGTTTTGATATCACCCGAAATTTCATGATGTTTATGAAAGGAATACCATGTATCTATACAATTGATCTTGATACGGTTTCCTTCAAGTTTGTAACCTGCTTGTGTAAAGGTCATAGATTTATATTTATGACGCGGTTTAATCTTCGGTCTGCCGACTTTCTTCATCGTTTTCCCCGCTTTGCGATCTTGCATGTTTCTGAAAAATGCATCATAAGCTTTGCCCATACGCAACACAACATCTTGCACAACTTGACTCGGCAGTTGCTTCCAATGTGATTTCGTCCGCTTTTTCAACTTCGCAACATGGGCATTCATGCTATATGCCGATATGTTCTTTTTATACCTGCGGTAATAACGACGCTGCAAGGTCATGATATGCACATGGATGTGCCACATATCGTCAAGCATATTGCCTAACTTGATAGTGTTAGATTGATTTTGTATCTTATATTTATATGTCTTTCTCATTGTCCGCTTTGCATTTCAATATAGTCTTTTATCACTTGAAGCGTTACACCACCACAGGAACTTACGAACTTGCAACGCGTCCAAAGTGAAGGTAGACGACTTTTCAAAGATGGATATTCTTCACGCAAAACTTTGGAAGTGTAACCTTTGATTTTACCAACAACTTTATCCACAGAATGCATTGGACGGGGACTCTATAAGCAAATGGATATGTTCGGGTTGAGTCTCAACTTCTCTGATTTGGTAACCAGAGTCGTCCTGTTTTTCACGGATTAGCTGTTTCAAGCGACATTGTATCTGTGTATCCAAAACCTTACGCCTATATTTTGTGCACCAGATAACATGATATTGACAACTATAGATTGTCTTGTTAGTTGTTCGGTAATCGCGTTTTTTATTAGAGATTTTGAGCGGCATAACATCTTATCTTTATAGAGAAGTGTATAGTATATTATACCATATATTTGTTAGATTGTCAAGTTTTTTGATAAAAAAACCGATGAGCCGTCTACATCCCACAAGCTAAAGCATGGGGATTTGACGGAAGGTGTTAAAATCTGAGATCCAGCATCTGTTTCAGAATTATATCATTAAGTTTTTGAAAATGTCAAATCCAATTTAGACAGAATTTGGCTAATTATAGCGTGGTAAAGTTAAGGGAATCTAAGCATGTAGAGATGAAATTCTTCATTGCTTATGGTTGAACCGGTGAATTGTGTTAATAAAGTCAGTTGATACTGTTCAACTAATTCCTCTTCCAAAGCACGATTCAGGATTATGAGTATATCCTGCATATACTTCGTGCTTAACACAACCGCTTCTTTGATAATCTCTTCGTTGGAAACACCGTGTGTTCTGGCTTTGTCCCATCTGACAAAAGATCCGAATCGACTACCTTTTGCGTAGTATACCTCCTTCTTTTTTAAATATCCAACGACGGTACTGACAGCAAAATCTGTGTCCCCGACCATCATCATATCTTCTATACCTTGTGCCTTTATGTATTCAGCAGTTCTCTTTCCGTGTGAAAATACATACTGAACATCTGAAGTAAGAGCAGTTATGCCTCCAAGGAAGTGAAATACAAGGATTATGATGAAGACAGTACCGGAGAACGACTGCGCTACTGTGCTGACCTTGTCAAAAGGAAATCTAAACTCTGGACATGCATGGTATATCCAACTCGTGAAAACAAAAGTAATAAATAAGAATCCGTGATGACGCATACTGCCACCATACTTGATATAGAAGAATGACAGCAGTCCTACTGTCGCTATCAAATAGATGATTAAGGTTGTCGGACGTTTTAGGAAACGGAGGATACACCAGAATATGAGAAGATAACAGAGGGGTAATCGGATAAACTGAAAGAACGCAGAACTGTGTAGTTGGTGACTATTCCAAAATCCCATCGAGGCTCTTGGGATCGGTAAGAATGCATTTGTGAGGATTTTGACGATGTTGTTAACGCGTTGAAAATCAAACTTAAAATGCCAAGCTGTCGCGAATCCACTATCTGCTGGTGGATTGAGTTGAATGACAGCCGTAAGAATACCGAATCCTATTAGGGCAAATCCGAACCACACACGTTGTCTACTATCAATAGACATTTCCTTTTTGTAGTAGTGAAAGTAGAGGAATTCACATAAGAGTGCAGTACCGATTGCAATTGTAACAATTAAGGCATGCACGCTGGTGTGTGCAAGCAGAATTAGGATGAAACCGATCCATACAAAACGCTTATAACGATCTTTATAGAGCACGCAGAAGATGGTGATAAGCAATACGCCAATGGCATAATTTCTTGCTACAATTGCATATTCATATAGGGAAAAGTAACCAAATGCAAAAAGAAACTTAATGAGTAAATGAAAAGGTGCATACCGTGTAAAGAGGAATACAGTTGTTGCAGCAATCAGCAGATGGAATATCTGCATCATCACGGGGGAAGCAGAGAGGCGACTGAGCGGCATTAAGCAGAGGTGCCATAGTGCTGGATGCCCCTCATATTTCATATTCGCGAATAGATTAAAGATGGATGTACTATCTCTTGCTAATAACCATGCTTGAATTTCATCGCGCCACATTTCATGGTGCATCGCACCATAGCTGCACACGATTAGAAAAACCATGGTTAACCAGAAAGCATGGAAAAAGTGCCTTGTATCAAGTGGATCCGATCTATCAGATCCATTGGGTTCTTGTTGCAGAGATTGAAGAAAATCTTGAAAAAACATTCAAAAGTGCTAATGTATGCCTAAACTTGTGATGGGAAGCCATATCCCTCCAGTTGTGCGGGTAATGAATTTCTGGAAAGGCTCATCAAGACCAACAACATCCACCTTAATGTTGCATGCTTTCATCTTCTTTAGTACATCGCTAGCAGAATAGTCTCCGCTAACGTATTCATCCGTAACCAGAATGAAGTGAACATCGGCGTTTTTTCTGTATTGAACTTCATCGGCAGCACGTATCAGTGCATCTACAGCTTTTTCTCCACCACGACACTTCACTTGTGTGAGTGCTCTTCTTATCTTAGGAACAGAACGTGTTTGTGGAATAACTTCAAAATCCCATCCCAACATACTATATGCGGTACTGTTTCTGAAGATAACAATTCCGATGGTAAAATCAAGCTGTGCAACATCAAATAGGTCTGTCATTCGATTGAGATGGTTTCTGACAGCATTGATGTTATCTTTCATACTGCCACTGCCATCTATGATGAAAACGATGTCAACGAAATCTTTTGTTCGGTTTGTTATGATGTGCTGTCCTATTCTTGCTAAAATGACGTTGGGCAGCGGTAGGTCTCCAATACTTGCAAGTGTATCACCCATAAGTGGCATGAAAGATTTTCGCGTCACGTTGTAAACTACGGTTTGTGGTTTGAATTGACCGTGTCCATATCCACTTGCAATGCCTTCACTGACTGACAGCACTCGTGCGTTTATACCTGCGTTGTTCATACCTAAAGTGCGTGGTTGTGGTAGAGAAAATCCACATAAAGGTGTTGATGGGTTTTGGTATATAATTTGTGTGCTTTTTGAAATGACTGTAATAGGGGTACTTACGACATTTTCAATCTGTTCTTGCTTAATGGGTGTAAATGTGGGTGGGGAGATGTTTTTTCGTTTTAAGGTACGTATTGCACGTTGTTTAGGCATATCTGATATTTCAAGGAATGTTAACTCTTCAATCAGAATCGGTTTGGTCTTGTGTAATCCTATCATAAGGAAAATCAGTAGGATATGTACCCCGATAGAAATAGTAAGTGCATGGGTGATGGTTTTTGTAGTTTTAGTATTCATACATCACACAACCTATTCTGGATTTTCAGTACACACAGTTTCAACATTTGTATTGTCTAATTATTGCACAAAAGTTAAGCTATAGCAAGGAGTTCTTCAGGGTTTTTCAGTTTTAAGAATTGTCAGTTTTTGTGTAGGACTAATAGTGGACTTTGTAGGTCGGGTAGAGCGAAGCGAAACCCGACAGAAGCTTGAACGTGTCGCCAGTTAATATTTTAATGACGCTTCGCTCTACCCGACCTACGGACAAATTCAATACATTAACGTTTGTTGCGTAATTCTTCAGAATCACCTAAAACTGAATAACCCTGGGAGTCCTTTGTAGAAACGGAGAATGTATTTGTAATAGACCTATACTATGTGATACAACGACTTAAGATAAACAGACTTATCAAAAATGGCAGGACACGGATGGAAAAAATCATTGACACACACCAACACCTTTGGGATACATCCAATTTAGAATATCCTTGGCTAGATGGATTTGATCTTCTGCGACAGAAATACACGTCCCAAGACTATCGGAACGCTATAGGTGACATTAACGTTGTCAAATCGGTTCACGTTGAAGGCGATCCTGCTGAGACAGATGTTATCAAGGAGGTGGAATGGCTAACACAGATTGCTGAAACAGATGGGATGATAGGTGCAATTGCAGCCGCTGCGCCGCTCGAAAAACCTGATGTAGAAACAACACTTGAAAAACTCGCTGCATATAGTCTTGTTGTAGGTATACGCAGAATGGCATGGCATAACCCTGACAACGAATTCTACGTAACCCTCGAACTGATTAATGGTGTGAGATTGTTAGCAAAGTATAACCTTTCATTTGAACTCTGTGCTAAACATGATCAACTTCCAGCTGCCAGAACATTAGTCGAAGCAACCCCTAACATCATGCATGCGGTCAACCACTGTGGTGGTCCGAATATAAAAGACGACGAGTTTGAACCGTGGGCGACCTACATGAAAAAACTCGCCGCTTTTCAAAATGTATACTGCAAAGTATCTGGTATCGTATCAACTGCAAGCGAAAATTGGTCAACTGCAGAACTCAAACCATACATTCAACATCTTGTTGAGATATTCGGATATAACCGACTCATGTTTGGTAGTGATTGGCCCGTATGCACCTTGGCTGCCAAGTATCCCGAGTGGTTTGAAGTACTCCTCTCGGTAGTTGATGATGCATCCGATGCTGAGAAAAACCGGCTCTTTTACCAGAATGCTTTGGACTTCTATAAGATGTAACACAAAAATAAGAACCTATTGCAGTGTCATCAATACGGGTTCAACACCTTGCGATTCGTGAATCTGTTGTTTGAGGGTTACTGCGGCATCCCGGTCTGTGAATTCTCCGATCGTCACTCGATGCATAGTATTCCCAGACACTGTCACACTGTAGATTTTCACCGTTTCATTCGGATGTAGATTCTGTAGATTCTCAGCCAACAGATCGGCATTTCTACGTTCAGAGAAAGACCCTACCATCAATGTAAACTTACGAGTTTGTGCAACATTCTGATTTCCACTAATAGTGGTTGCTCTGCCAAATTTAAACTCTGTTTGCTTGGTGTTCTTATTTCCTGCTATGTCTCGAACACTCAGTGCAAATTTGTATGTTCTTTCAGGTAACTGTGACACTTTGCTTAATACTACCGTTTCTGGCGGTTTACCTTTACCTTCGATCTCTTCAATCAGAACGTTATTCACATCAAATACCTCAAGTTTCCAATTGGCAATCGGGTTAATATCCCACGTCTGCACACCGACAGTTCCCGGTGCTTTCTTAGATATCTCCACCGTTGCAGGGATTACGTCTACAGTAACCTTACTGCTACTCGTGATATGCAATGTTCCTTCTGCATCAGCAATGTGAAGTTGTGCCACATAATCTCCATCGGAAACCAATTTACCATCGCTTCCCATTCCGTTCCATGTAACACCCTGTTGTGGTGTACCGGTGCCGGTTTGCTTCCATATCTGTTCGGTATATACATCACTCAGTGTCAATTCCCATTTGTCGTCTGCTTTAACTCTAAAACTAAACGTAGTAGAATCAGCAAGTCCATCATTGTTTGGAGAGATTGCTTTTTCAGTTTGCTGCAATTCTCCTATGTTTGATCCGTTCTGTGTGTTAACATCAAGGGTTTTCGGCATCACAATCTTAGGCGTTGTAGTCGTCTCATAAGTATCCGTCCATTCTGGTTCTTTTACTTCGACTGGATTTTGTGGTTCTTCTGTTGGCGTGGGACTCATATTACTACCCCCCCACCGTAACGTAGCAGAAATCCAATGCAAATTCTGTTCTAATTCCCCACCACTTACATGTGCATAATCCAACTGTCCAGAAGAATTACGAAAACTTATGCCTTGTGTCCATTGACCATTTCCAAATTCATCAGACGTGGTTAATGCGGTATATCCAACCCGCACCCCAAAATGGTTATTGAACACCCATCTTTCTGCTCCAAAGTGCAACCGAACACGTTCACCCCAATCTCTGTCATTTTGTCCCCGAATAGCAAAATCAGCAGATAGCAAAGTTGCCTTGTCTGGACGATACGTCATGCCAAAACGCGTTACTAATGGCAAACTCTCCTCTAAAGGTTCAATCAATTTACCATCACTATATCGGATTCCGTTGCTTAACTCTGCCAGATTCATCCCCAACGTAATAGATTCTCCGAACCTTTCAAAAGGATAGGTAAACTGCATCCCAACATCTGTGCTCCAAAGGTATCGCGTTTCGTCCGCTATATGTCGCTGATAGTAGCGCACATTTGCACCTGCCGACACATTATCACCCAATGCTAACCCATACCCTAATAGTGCAATCTGCGTAGAAACATTGTTATTACCATTCAATCCATTAAACCAAGCTGCAACAGAGAGATTTCCCACATTTTTATCGGTTATACCGAGTGTGTAAGGACTTACTGCTAACGAAAATGCTTGATCCGGTCCTGAAGCGGCATTTGAGAAAGGAATACTATCCAGATTCAACTCTATACCTTTCAAATACCCGAGTGAAGATGGATTCCATAAAAACCCGTTATTTGTTGATGGACCGGCTGTGAACGCACTTCCCATGCCAACAGCACGTGCACTTGCCCCTACAAAAATATTACGATGGTCTATACCGGAAGAACCATCCGCTATCATTACATTTCCTAACATCATCACTACAATACTAATCATTACGAGAGTTTTCAATTGCATCATTTAACTCCATTATATTTGACTTATTCCAATCTGAAAGTGTTTTCACCTATAACTTTTAACGTGTAAACAACATTTTAGGGTACAAATGCTGGATTTGGGATGATAGAAAGTAATTTGCAGGCGAAGTCGTAGAATTGAAGAATTAATAGATCATTTTATTAATAGAAGTACACTTGATGCTTCAATGAAAAAAATTGACTGGTGAAAAAAAAATGGATCCATTATGTTTAGAACACTGTTTGACTGAATCTGAGCTATCGGTGGCTGCAACCACGAGACGACATGACTGTGCAACATTATATGGATAAGTCTGATCCAATCCGTCAACAGATTCTCGGCAAAAGCACAGGTGGAATGGGATATACTCCTCCCGGTGACAAAGATGTACCCCTCCGCGCCTGGATTCAAGAGAATATAGGGTCTGAAGTAGTTGCACGTTAGAAATCAAATCGGACGATTGACAGATTATTTCCTATAGATTGTTGTTTTAGGATAGAAACGTGCCCACGCGAACCAGTAAATATTGACGGAGGATAGTCGTTGTAAACGTTTCCCTTTGTGTTTTCCTTTTGTCGCTTTACCTGTAATGAGATTCCATTCTGTGCCGGAATTATCTTGAGCGAAGTGACCGTCTATGGCTGTAAAAATAATCACCTTATTGTCTACTATACGTTTAAAAACAGCGGTTGCAAACGACTCTATGTCATGGAAGATTAACAAAGGCACACCGTTTACTGTATCGTTGAGCATAGCGGTTTTAGTAAATTGTGTAAGCGGATAGGCGCGATGCTGTGTGCTATATTGGTCAACTGCACCGGGATCACCAGGTTTTCCATCAGCACCTGCTTGCCCATCAGCCCCGGCCTGACCAGCTAATCCACCCTCACCATATTTTCGCTGTACTTGAACTCCGATGACAAGTTGTTTATTCGGTAGTCTTTTATCCGTGTATTCTGTTCCACTCACACCTGTGTCTTGGCTCTTATGATACCTCTGATAAGCGTCATGACTTAGACTTTCTACCATTTTCCCTCTGTAACTAACCGAAAGTACTTTTGTATCAGGGTAGTTCTCTTTCCATGTTTTCCACGCAATTTGTGGCATAGAGACGAGTGGTTTCAGTTTCTTGCCTTTGAGTTTTCCCTGAATCGCTTCACCAGTGATATGTGACCAGAGAGAACGGGTTTGATGGTCATACATTAACAGTGCATCGCGCCACAGTTTTCCGCTGACACCGAAGGTATAGGTTTTACCCTCAAGTTCCCGACTATACACGATAGCCGTGTTGCAGAGTGGTCACCATGTCGTTGCGATTTTCTTTTCACCGACAACATCGTTCACGATCTCGTGACCGTTTAGTAGATAGAGTGAGTAGGCATGACTTTCACCATTGAAAGTTACGCCAATCACAGGAGCATCATCATCTAATCGTGCCGCAATAGCAGATACAAATTGCGGTTTGGTGATAGCAGGGATTGCGTCAAAAGGCAGTAGGGTTCGGATTGGGTCTTTGCTGAGGTCTGCTGCTGATGCGTAGAATGTTGTGAACATTAGCAGTGTAAGAATGATGTAGTTTTTCATAATTTTTTCCTTGATTTTTCGGATCATGTATAGAATAAGTGCATTAGGAAGATTTAAGCCGTGTGCTTATTGACTTCGCCAAAGCGTTTGCATTGACTTTATACATGAGCCGATTTTTCTTGCTTAAATGTGTTATTTATACTTCCTCTGCAGAGGTAACAACCTTGTAATCAACTTCAAGCTCATCTCGAAAATGCACCTCACCACACCTTATTTTTCGATCCTCATTATGTCTGAGATTATCCAAATCCGTTGTGCTTTTAGTTTCTCTGACAAGATAGAGTTTTTCTTTACCAATTGGTTCACCGTGTGCATCAAGATCATCTTTGACGATTGCCCAATCTGGGTTATAGTTTCCAATAGGAGTCGGAACAGTAAAGAAAGCAGGTAGTTTCAAGTAAAGTATAATATCCTTTCGTTTCTCCAATCCCTCAACGAAAGTCTTTTCTACATCAGAATCGTATATTACACCCGCATAAACAGATTTTTTCGTTTGTGGCGCGGGAATCATACAATCCTTCCAGCTTTCTAATTCACAGTCAAATTGACTCATCTGATATGCTTCACCGATTTTTTCATACTTTATGCCATTAATCAGTTGCGTTATGATTTTCTGTCTGATTTTCTCAACCACGACTTTAGCGAATTCGGGTGGGTTTTCTATAGCATCTTGCTGGTTTTTGGTACGCTTCAGTATTTCCAAGAGAGTGCGTCGTGTTAGTTTCATTGCTGGTGTTGTATGTGCTAAACGGTGTTCAATTGACTTTAGCGCGTTTGCTCTACCCGATAATCGATATGTCAAGCTGCCATCGGCAACGAGTTCAACTTCAAACGCGTTATCTTCAATAACTTTCAATTCTCCCTTCCCTATCGATATTTGGGAAGGTTGGATGTTAGTGTCATCTAATATTTCTACGACTTCTTGAATCAGTTTTTCTGTGTCAATCCGCACCTTGTATCGTGTTTTATGTTTTATCCGTTTCCAGAGTTTCTTAAATTCTTGTGTTAATATCATCGCTTTTTTGAGTTTTGCTTTATCCCGTTCCCTGGCATTTTTCGGTTTTGGCACACTGTCAGCAGTTCCAAACTCATCCTCTACTTCAGTTTGCAGCTGCCGAACATAATTGGTATAACTTTCGTTAGCAACCACAGTAAGCACATTAAGTTTTTCATCATGCACCCGTTTTCCTTCTTGATTGACAGCAAGGCGAACACCACGTCCAATTTCCTGCCGTTTTTTCATCTCGGAGACAGTCTGGTTCAGCGTGCAAATCTGGAAGACATTGGGACTATCCCACCCTTCACGGAGGGCGGAGTGTGAAAAGATAAAACATCTCTTTTCATCAAAAGATAGAAGACGTTCTTTTTCTTTCATAATTAGTTGGTAGACCTCACGTTCCTTTTCTGCATCCCCTGTGGTATCTTCGTAAATGGGTTCCTCGTTTCCCTTTTGGCTTTTTGAGAAATAATAGGCTTGAACTTCTTCGGATTTTTTCTCTTGCCATTCTGAGTACCTCTCTTCTTGCTTTAACGCATCAAAGCATTCGTCAAAGAGTTTGCGGATGATTGGGTCTTTTCCTATGTAGTTGTCAACCTTATCAATAAAGAAAAGAGAAAGCACTTTAAGGTTAGCGTCTTTTAATTTTTCCTGTTTACGAAAGTGCTCCTCAATTGTATAGTAAATTTGTGCCTTAAAAATTGCTGTTTTATCAGCTCCATGCGTTTCCCCAGTTTTTAAATCCACATTATTATCAAAATATACCTCTCCCCATCTAACGTCAATTTCTCTAATCCGATAGCCTTTATACTGGGGCAGGTTTGTCTTATCTTCTAAATCATCACCTTGCTTAAACGTAAGTGTTGTTTGCTTTACCGTACCATTTTTCATGAGTTTATGTACTGCAAGTCTTGCGGTAACTCGGCTCTTTTGACTTTGCACACTCTTGACATGAACAAAAGCAATATTTGTATTTGCACTTTCCTCAATACCTGCAACTTCTATCCTTTTTACTAAACCTTCACGGTAAGCATCATAAGGTGTTAAGCAATAGACTCGGTTGTAAGGGGTTTTATGTGTCGCACTATACCTCAAGGCGAATAGTGGAGAGAGATTGGAAAGTGCTTTAACGCTTAGGTCGCTCTCCATCCGCTGTGGTTCGTCTAAAATAAGAATCGGCCGGGTTGCTTTGATGAAATCAATGGGTTTTTCACCTTGTAATCGGTCATTGTTTTTGTAAATCACGTTTTTTGAAGGTGTGTTGAACGATGCCATCGTTATAACCATAATCTCAATGCTATCCGATAGTGCGAATTGTCGAACTTGTGACAACTTCTCGGAATCGTAAACACAATAACGATATGGGAGGTTGTCATATAATTCTTTAAAATGCGATTCGGTTATTTGGAGCGTTTTTAGTACACCTTCCCGAATTGCAACGGAAGGCACAACAACAATAAACTTTCGCAGACCGTAGTTTTGAAAGAGTTCCAGCACGGTGCGTAGATAGATGTAGGTTTTACCCGTACCTGTTTCCATCTCCACAGAAAAGTTTGGAAATCCGTTTGAGGAAAAATCGTCCGTTTCTATTTCATTTGCTTCTTGAATTTCTTTTAGGCGAGTACCTAATTGTTCAGAATCTAAATCAAGACGGTTGGGTATAGTTGAAAAGTCTGATTCCCCACTGAATTGCAGGGTCGTCCGAACAAGGATTTGTCCTTCAAACAATTTGACAACGGCATCAATAGCGTCACGTTGGTAGTCTTGGTTAGCGTCAAATTCAAATTTCATTTTTGCCTTTTTTTGCGTAGTTTGCACTCCGAAACTTGCTACAGATTTGTCTACTTAATTATCCTACCGAAAAGTGTATTTTCTTTCCGACAACTTCTGCATATTTTCTCAAAGTTGAAAGCGTAACATTCTCAGCATGGTTTTCAATTTTTGAAATAGCAGATTTCTTAGTATTCAACTTTAGTGCCATATCTTCTTGCGTTAGTCCAGCTTCTTGTCGAGCTTGTCGGAGAACGACACCGAGTTTGAATTCTAAATACCCTTTTTCGTAGTTCTCTGCAAACTCTGAATCTTGCGTTTTACGTTTTTCTACGTACTGTTTTAAATCACTCACTTTTTTTCCTCCTAAAATAATCTCGTTTTCTTTTTTCAGCTAACTGAATGTCAGATTTTGGAATTTTGCGTGTCTGTTTGGAAAAGGCATGATTTAGAACAACCAATCTTGGACCATCAAAAAAGGAAAGAATTCTGAAGTTATTCCTACCAACCTTAACTCTTATCTCCCATATATCATCTGTGTCAGTTAGTTTCTTAAAGTATTGTTTAGGTACTACATCTAAATCCTCAATCAAACCTAATGTCCAAGTAACTTTAACACTCTGTCTGGCTGTAAGGGAATCCAAAAATTGTTCGATTGGGCAATTACCCGATTCTGTACGATAGAAAGTAACTTCTCTCATATATAAAAACTATAGAAAGTCAGATTGTTTTGAGACGACATTGCAAAGCAAAGTTCGCAGCGAGCGTATCATTTAACGCAATATCACGGCAGATAAACACAGAATCTTTTGACAGATCCAAATGTGCAATATCTGTTTCTGTCAATTCTTCATCCAAACAGACATGGCATGATTGTGTCTTGTTGGGCATTGTAATACGATAAATTGTATTCTGTACTAATTCTGGAACTTTTTGAATTATGCTGTCCAATGGGTATCCTTCCTTAAGAGCAATTTCATAGAGGACATCCTCTTTCTGCCAACCTTCTTGAAGCGGGTCAAGTGTCCCTTCTAATTCACTGAAAAGAGTCGGCGCGTCATCGGTTTGAGAAATATCTTCCGTTTTATAATTAGACGGTGCAAGTTTAAAAACGCGGAAACCGGACGATTCGGTGTTTTGGCAAACACGTCGGATTCGTTCTTTACCGATTTTGGCAATAGTCTTAAATCCTGCTTCGCGTGCTGCTGATTTTTCAGGTGTGCGTTCGGGGAGCTGGACCATGATAAATTGTCGGTTCCCGCCATCTTCTTGATTGAGTTCCAAAACTGCTTGTGCTGTGGTACAGGAGCCTGCAAAAAAATCCAAAATTAGATCGTTAGTGTCTGTTGCTATTTGTAGGAAAAGTTTAATAAGTTTCACTGGCTTTGGATAATCAAAGACTGAAAGATCTAATTTTTTCAAGTCTTCCCCACCGTCCTGAGTTAGAGCAATGTCTACCCATGAACGAGGTGTTAACCCTTTCTTTTCATTCAAAAAACGTTTTCTTTTTGGTTTTGAATTTCCGTTTTTACCCCACCAAATCCGATTGTCATCAATCAATTTTTGAAAGTTGGATTTTGTATATGTCCAGCAATGTGTAAATTCTTTCCCCGTAGGTGATACAACTTCATAAATCCGCGTTGGATCGTTATCTCCTGTTCTCGTCAAGTCTGTTGATGCCCATAAACCGCGGGTGTCATTATCAGGGTTTTTGTATTCATTTCTTTGTTTCTCAGTGAGGGGTTGAAAAAGTTCCTTAATTTCATCTATGTTACGTGAATACATTAGAATATGTTCGTGCTGTCGAAAAAACAATTTAGAATCAGCACCCGCTCCTGCCTTCTTCCTCCAAACAAAACCGCCTATGAAATTTTCCTCACCAAAAATTTCATTTAACATAAAACGTAGATTATGTACCTCATGATCGTCAATACTAATAAACATGATACCATCCTTGTCAAGCAATTTGTGAGCGTAAAACAAGCGCGGATACATCATAGACAGCCACGCGGAGTGGTAGCGTCCGCTTGTTTCTGGGTTACTTGTTTGCAAATTGCCTTCTGAATCAACTTGACATGTCAATTGAAGGTAGGTGTCTAACGGATTTTTGTAATTATCATGGTACACAAAGTCATTACCAGTATTGTAAGGCGGATCAATATAAATGGCTTTGATGCGACCAAAATAAGGTTTATAGAGAAGTTTGAGTACTTCAAGGTTGTCGCCTTCAATAAAGAGGTTTTGGGATGTGTCAAAATTTACGGAGTCATTGTAGGAAGGTTTTAGGGTTGCCTCAGTAGGAGTGTTGAGGTGAAGGATAGCTTTACTTTTTCCTGCCCATGAAAAACTGTAACGTTCGTTGCCATTATCTTCCCTATCTTCAAGAGACAAGAAATCTTTCAGTTTTTCTATGTCAACTTCACCTTCTATTAGACATTCAGGATAGAGTTGTTTGAGTTTTTTGAGTCTTTCCTCGTTGGGAGTCGTAGTGGTTTTTTGGACTTTTTCAATGGTTTTTGTCATTAACTTTTCCTTTATGAATGAACCCAATTACCTTTGAGATTTCTTATCGTGTTATTTGAGCTGAGTATATTCAACTCAATTTCTATGGAGAATGAATTAGGACTTTGTGCCTTTTGGATATCAATACTACCCAATTCCAATTTTGCTGAAGTGAATTCTTCCTGTGTTTTGGGACCCAAGAACGGGAACATTCTGCCTAAAAATGGTTCAATACGGGTAACTAACAAAATGTAGGTTATGATTGATAAACACACTGTAACGATTGTCGCGATTTTTACGGACAGTCCGATATAAAGTAGTATGGGATAACACACTATAAGTGGGATAGTTATTAAGACTGCCCCGATTAGCCAAAGCGTATTTTCTTTAATAGTCTCAATCATTTTCATCTCTTATCTCCTTTTTCAATTCTCGGTAAGTTCGAATCGCCGTCTTTGCAATGAAACGGAATGCCCCAACTATACTTACGACAATCAGAGTTACATATCTGATGTATTCCATGACTTGAGGCCATTTGGCACCGATGGTATAGTTCACAAGTTGGGTCAAACCGTAACCCAACAGAATATAAATGAAAACATATAATGCTTCAAGAACTATAACAAGCAGCGAATTTAGGAAAACGAAAAACTTTTGCTTCAAATCATATCTCGTAGTAGTGGGAATTTAGTAGTTTTGTCGGTGATTAGTAAACTTACAAAACAATTAGGGTGTAACTCCTTGTACGTGTCTGTCTTCTGTTGTAGAAACCGCATCGGCAGTTTGTTCTCTTTTAATCAAGATTCCATCAGGTCCGGTTAAAGCTGGAACTGATAAGGTTTCCCCTTCTTTAAGTTTGTTCGCAATGAATGCTATACACTTAAAGATATGTTCATTAATAGCATCATTATCTTTGGCAATTTTCAACTCTTTCGCCATTGGTAGTACAAATCTGTCAAGTATCTCATTGAAGATAGGGTGTTGACTGTGTGTCAATAGTTCTAATAGCAACATGGATCTATCAATAAGCGTATCGGTGTCATCTGGGGAAACGGTTTTTTTATCCGCCATGCCACGTAGAATTACATATCCAACACTCCACCACATCGGGGCCATGAATTTTGATGCGTCGTCAGATGCGATTTCTTCAAAATAGGGTTGACACTGTTCCGCAAGATAACTTAGGAAATCATCTATTTGATTTTCTGCCCACTTCAAGTTGGCTTTATGCTTTCTTTTTTGTGTCATTTGTTTACACTTTATAGAGTAGTAATGTTCAGTTCACCGTGGATATGATGGCTTGCTATTCCGAATATTTGTATCACTGAAAAAATTGGATTTCACAGTGTTCCTCCTGAGTTTATATTGGATAAGCAGTTATCAGTCTTGGTATATCGGCATTTGGTATTTTCATGAAATTTGGAATACCGTATCTGCATTTGCGTGACTAAAAGTATTATACCTATTCCTGACACATTTGTCAATTTCTGTTTTTCCGTTTCCTTTATCGTTGTGTGGATAGAAAATACCTGATAAAATATCTAATCAGCGGCAGAGGTTTAAGAAGATTTCTTGACAATGCAGGAGTAACATTATGATTGAATATAAAGGATATCTTGGGGTTGTTGACTATGACTCTGAAATCGACACATTTCATGGAACGGTCTGCAATACGAATGATGTAATTACATTCTACGGTGCCTCTGTAACCGAACTCAGAGAAGAAATGAAAAAATCAATTGAAACCTACTTGGAATTTTGTCGGGAACAAGGAAAGGTGCCTGAAGTCCCTTATTCTGGCAAGCTTCAGATTCAAACCACACCGGAACTGCATCGTCGAATTGTTCTGAATGCCGCACGTAAACATCTCAACTTGAATGTATACCTTCAAGAAATTCTGGAAAAGAGTATTCCTGCAGAATAATAGATTTCAAGTGAACATGAAAGTTATTTGTGTACAGTTACGCATTAATTAACGCTCGTGCACTGGCCATTTTCTCATTTTAATTTTTACAAATGGTTTGGTAAAGACTTGCCATAGTGTCTTCCTTTGACTTGAGCCAATGCTATAAGTGCTTCAATCCGTTTCAGGTTGCAAGTCTCCAATTGGTTTGAGAGTGTTTTATACTCAGCGAGTTCTTCAAGGCATATTGTCTTATTTTTACACTTACCTAGCAGATGTTGATAACGTGCCTGATCTTTTTCCGGTAGTTGGGAATTCTCTTCAATAATTGCTAATTACATGTCTGTGTGAGTGTCATTGTTGTTTTGATTTAATAAAGCATGCTAAAAAATGTCGGTACCAAACAAGATGCCGTTAGTATTTCTATCACTTAACGTTGATAGTGTTATTAGGGTTTACACTTTCTTGTAGAGTCTAATCCTCTATTAATGAGACTGATTTTGTTCTTTCTGTCATGATTATATCAAGGATTTCGTCTGCTACGAATAAACGGTTGCGCTGTTGACCTGTCATTTCCCTGAGTTTACCCTTGTTGACAAGGTAATCTACGCCTCGCTGGACATTAGGAAATGTTGATTCCCATGCCTTAGCCAATTCTGATATTGAAATAATTGGACTTCCAAATAGATGTTCAATTAAAAGGTTTACTGTTGCTGGTACTCTTTTTCCTATTACTATTTCCTTATACTCATCTTTTAACGTAAGTAACTTTTGAATCGTCGTTAAGGCATCTTCTGACTGTTGGCAAATACCCCGTAAGAAAAATGTGAGCCAAGAGTTCCAATCACCTTGTTGGCTTACATTCAATAGGAGTTTATAGTAGGTATCTCTATACCGCTCGAAAAAATCAGAAAGGTAGAGCAGTGGTTGTGATAGTGCGCCTTTTTCAATTAACTGGAGAATAATAAGGATTCTGCCGATTCTTCCATTTCCATCAACGAATGGGTGAATTGCCTCAAATTGATAATGAATCAAAGCATTTTGAATTAAAGGAGGTTCTTTCGCGTTGGAATGGACATACTTCTCTAGTTCTGAAAAACACCCCTTCATCTCTGGCACGGGTGGTGGAACAAAAGTCGCGTCTGTCAAAGTACATCCGGGTTTTCCAATCCAATTTTGCGTTGTACGCATCAATCCAGGTGTCGCGTGTTCACCACGGACTCCTCTCATTAAAACCTCGTGGATTTCACAGAGTAACCTTGAACTTACTGGTAAGTGCTCCAGTCTTTTTATCCCATATTCCATGGCGTTAACATAATTGATAAGTTCCTGCACATCAGGTATTCTCGGTTCCTCTGTTTTATCTGCTTCAAATAAAAAGAGTTGGTCCAGACCAGATTGAGTGTTTTCAATTCTTGAACTCATTACCGCTTCACGTCGAATAAATGGACCAATTAATAAGTGTGGATTTGGTAGTTGTTGTCCCGCACCAGACAATTCTCCAAGTCTGATGTTTGCTTCTGAGAGCAGATTCACCAAATCCCAATCCAATTCGATTTTCGGAGGAAGCGGATTGGGAACATAAGCCCAATATGAGTGCTGACCTATGCTACGTATACATCTACCTGCATTTGATTTTCTAAAGTTTTCTGGATTCATTTTAGTCCACTTAACGATAATAGGGAAAAGTCTTATTATCGTTAACGCCACTTAATGATAATAGGGAAAAGTCTTATTATCGTTAACGCCACTTAATGATAATAAGGAAAAGTCTTATTATCGTTAACGCCACTTAATGATAATAAGGAAACAAAACTTGTGTTGTTCTTGAAATCAACTTAAGAGTTGGCAGAAAATGTTTGTCATGCTATAATTCATCTAAATTATAACATGTAAACCGAAGGAAATACAACTATGAATGATACCTCAATAGAATTGTTAGAATCATTAACCCAAGCAGATGGAATCCCTGGTTATGAGGAAGAAGTACGAGAAGTTTTTCGTGAGGCTGTCTCCGATGTCGGTCCAATAGAAACCGACAAACTAGGCAGTATTTTCTGCACCCGCGTTGGAACTGCAGAACAACCGAGAATAGTACTTGATTCACATTTAGACGAAATCGGTTTCGTTGTGACGAACGTAACGGATAAAGGATTCGTCAAGTTTCTACCTCTCGGTGGATGGTGGGGACATACACTCTTAGCACAACGCGTTAATATCAAAACGAAGTTAGGTAAAGTACCAGGCGTGATCGGTTCCACACCACCGCACCTATTATCAGGATCACGTGATAAAGTCTTAGAGATTAAAGACCTTTTTATTGATGTTGGTGCTGAGAGTGAGGAACAAGCAGTGGAGGAATACGGTATCTTACCTGGTTGTCCAATTGCACCTTACGGTCCCTTTATGCGGTTAAAAAATGAGAAGTTACTCACCGCAAAAGCGTTTGATAATCGCGTCGGTGTCGCGCTTGTAATAGAGGCACTGCAACGACTTGAAGAACATCCGAACACAGTTATCGGTGCGGGAAGTGTGCAGGAAGAGATCGGATTACGGGGAGCGAAGACAATGGCTGCCAGTGTAGAACCTGATCTGGCTATTGTTCTTGAGGGACCCCCCGGTGACGATACACCAGGACTAAGCGTTGGAAATTCGCAAGGGAAACTGGGGGACGGCGTGCAAATTCGCATCATTGATTCATCAATGGTTGTCAATCCGAAACTCGCTGATTATGTGGTTGAAACAGCAAAACAGCATGACATACCTTACCAACTCGGTGTGCGTCAATCCGGTGGGACAGATGGAGGTGCTATCCATGTATTCGGTAGAGGTGTGCCTTCTGTTGTGCTCGGTGTGCCATCACGGTACATCCATAGCCATGTCTCAATCATCAACATTGATGACTACAACGCAGCACTGGATTTAACGATGCAGCTTGTCCGACAAATTGATGCCTCTGTTTTGGAAGAATTCCACTACGGTTAATCACATTTGAAACAACTTTTTGTTTGGAGGAAACGCATTGGAAACGACCCTACCGAAAGTCTCATTTTGTAATCACCATATCAGCAAACTAGTAATTGGAGATAATCCGATTTATGGTTATTCCCATTTTAATCAACTGCTTTCACAGCATCAGAAAGCGTATCACACACCGGAACGTGTTGTTGCAACACTCAAAAGAGCGGAGGAAGCAGGAATTAATGGTTGGCAGAATAGCGTAACAGAACGATCCATGTCAAACCTACAACTATACCGTGATTCAGGTGGCACGATGCACTGGTTTTGTCTTAGTTGGGCTTATGTGTGGTATGACAACCCTGACCAGGTTTCGGAAGTCCACAGCAGATTCGTGAAGAATTGAAATTTGCCATAGAGAATTCTAAACCTAACGACATCCTCTTGCTCGGTATGTATCAGCAATTTGGAGACCAGATTGGTGAAAACGCTGCATTGATTGCTGAACTCTGTGCAGAAAAAGGCTAAATCGGTTCATTATTGTTGTAGTGAACTGCCAGTTAATGCCAGTTGATGAAAATCGGGGTTTCAAAACCTTACCCAGAAGAAAGGAATGTATAATGGATACAACTCGGTTGACAAACGATGGAAACTCTCACTCCCACTCCAAGCGTTGATTGAAAGAATGCCACCGAAACGACAGACGTTATTCCGGGATGCCTATGTATAGTAAAGTGACAAATTAATGAGACATTTCACCTTATACACAGATGATGAAGCATACCCAGCGTAGGGGCAAGGTCACCTCGCCCGTTGTGAAATGTTTCATTAATGCTAATGTTCACTATAAGTTGATATGTAACAGGTAAATCGTTTAGCATGTCATTGTAATATGCAATATTAAAGGTACAAAGTATGCTAAGTTTTATATGCATCTGAAGAGTTGTAGACATCGCAGTCATCCAATTCAATGGACATATTAATGATATGTCTTGTTAGAGGGAAATGTAGTAATGACACCGAAACAACGTTATCTTTTTGATGTAACGGGCTACCTTCACCTGAAAAACGTCATCACTGGCGATGCATTGGCTGAAGTTACTGAGGCAGTTGATAGATATATCACGACTCATCCCGATGAATTGCCACCAGGATTTGAGCAGCGCGGACTGCATCAGCACGGGTTTGCCTTTGATAAATCGCTTGAGTGTTTGACGATGCACGCTGCATTGTGGCCTATTATCAAGGAGTTGACAGACAATCAACCGCGATTTGGAAGAGGTTCGCTCAAGCAAGATAAACATGATCTGTGGAAAGCGGGAGAGAACGCGCATGTTAATCCGGGTGGACTACATTGTGCCCGTGATGATTACGGACGGTATAGCACAAGGTATGAAGTTAACAATGGTCGTATCTACTGCGATAACTTTGTCTGTTTTCCCTATTTTACCGATGTATATCCTGGTGATGGAGGACTCATTGTCATCCCCGGTTCACATAAAAGTAAATTTGATCGTCCGAAGCAGCTCCTAAAACTTGATGAGACAGATGGAATTGATCCGATTGATGATCCAGTTTTTGTGAATATCACGCCCAAAGCAGGTGATATTGTGATCATTTCAGAGTTGTTAACGCACGGTGTTTTACGTTGGAAGCCAGAGGATAGAGATCGTAGGTTTCTTGTATTGCGTTATTATCCACAATTTTCTGGAACACATAATTTTCCGCAACCTATTCTGGATCGCTTGTCTCCTGAGACGTTGGAATTGGTAAAATCTGCACCGTATAGACATATCAAGGAGATTGTGAAGCAGGATGAGGTTACGTTGACGGTGTAGGCGTGTTTTGTAGACGTTTTAGTTCCTCTTGAAGTTTTTGAACTTCTTCTTCAGCCTTCTGTCTTGCCTCTGTTTCCTGTTCGGCTCTATCTTCAGCCTTCTGTCTTGCCTCTGTTTCCTGTTCGGCTTTTTCCTCTGCTGATTGTAACCACTGCTCTGTACCAGGGTTGTATAA
Organism: Candidatus Poribacteria bacterium; assembly: GCA_965208245.1. Taxonomy (GTDB): domain Bacteria; phylum Poribacteria; class WGA-4E; order WGA-4E; family WGA-3G; genus MSPOR6. Next base: position 953,712 of record OZ242325.1, on the reverse strand, counting down.
ACCGATAGTGTCATCTAGCAAATGTATCGTTAAGTTCAACGTTTCTGAAAATAATCCACCATCAGGTTGTTGTGGAATATCAACATAACGACCATCATCAAGGCGATACCCCATTAAGTGTGATGGCAAATAGCGTCTTTCAGCATCATAGAGGAAGTACTCCGATATTCTTATTCTGGCGTAGAGTTCTTTTTTAATATCTAAATCATCTCGCCAGGTGCGTCTACTTGAGAACTCCATTACGAAATCAGGCGACTTCCCTTCTTCCCAGGTTTTATATGTACGGCGGCGTTTTTTACCAATACCGAAAGAAACAAGTATATCGGGTGAGACAGATGATTGAATGTCGCTCTCTTCGTAGTACATCATAATATTTCCGGAGACATAGACATCCGGTTTTTCAGCGAAATGTGCTTTTAGGATATGTCGCATACGGTAGATTTCATCTATATGGAGGTCGGTTTCAGCCATGGGTAATCCATCCGATTCGGGGTAGTAAATATTCGCCGTGTCTGTCGGCGCATAATGGAGTGGACGTGTATTTTCAATTCCCATCGGTGGTTCTCCTTTATAATAGGTGTTGTATTTGTTTACGTTGTGTTCTGTTTCTCAAATGTTTTAGTTCCGCTTGAAGTTTTTGAACTTCATCTTCAGCCTTTTGTCTTGCCTTTGCTTCTTGTTCAGCTCTTTCCTCTGCTGATTGTAACCACTGCTCTGTACCAGGGTTGTATAAACCGATAGTGTCATCTAGCAAATGTATCGTTAAGTTCAACGTTTCTGAAAATAATCCACCATCAGGTTGTTGTGGAATATCAACATAACGACCATCATCAAGGCGATACCCCATTAAGTGTGATGGCAGATAGCGTCTTTCAGCATCATAGAGGAAGTACTCCGATATTCCGATTCTGGCGTAGAGTTCTTTTTTAATATCTAAATCATCTCGCCAGGTGCGTCTACTTGAGAACTCCATTACGAAATCAGGCGACTTCCCTTCTTCCCAGGTTTTATATGTACGGCGGCGTTTTTTACCAATACCGAAAGAGACAAGTATATCGGGTGAGACAGATGATTGATTGTCACCCTCTTCGTAGTACATCATGATATTCCCGGAGACATAGACATCCGTTTTTTCAGCGAAATGTGCTTTTAGGATATGTCGCATACGGTAGATTTCATCTATATGGAGGTCGGTTTCAGCCATGGGCAATCCATCCGATTCGGGGTAGTAAATATTCGCCGTGTCTGTCGGCGCATAATGGAGTGGACGTGTATTTTTAATTCCCATCGGTGGTTCTCCTTTATAATAGGTGTTGTATTTGTTTATGTTGCAATCTATTTTGATGTGCGTTTGGTACCGAGTTGTGGTTAATATACCTGAAAAATTTGTATATGACAAGCGTTTTTACATCTTGACATTCTCCATTGAATAGGTTATCATATTGTTAACCAAACGCTAAAACTGCATGACAAATTATTCTCAGAAAAGATATGAGGAGGAGAACAAAAATGAAGAAAGAAGAAATTGTCTCCCAAGATCCAAACGTGATGCACGGTACCTTAGTTTTTGCGGGCACGCGCGTGCCAGTTGAAAGTCTGATTCAACACCTCGTCACAGGGGACTCACTTGATGTATTCCTTGATGATTTCCCGACAGTCACACGTGAGCAGGCAGTTGCTTATTTGCAGATGACTCTGGAGTTTGCTCATGCGCGTGTTGCTTGATGAGCATCTACCTCATAGACTGAGACAACTTTTCTCCGACCCAGCTGATATTGGAAATAAAACTTTCGATCGTCATTTTACGGGAGGATGTACAAATTATAATTATATTGATCCTACCTTGGTTCAGGAAGATCTGGATGAACTGAAAAAACACGGTGATAAACTGGAGGAGTTTGCGGATAAAAGGGTCGCTCACTACAACAGAAAAGCACCGAAAACGATACCAACATTCAACGACTTAGATGATTGTATAAAGTGGCTTGAGAAACTCACAATAAAATACACTTTGCTATTTGAGGGAAGAGATTTGGGAGAAAGTTTAATGATAGAGTTTTTAGAGGATTATTGGGAAGAAATTTTTAGCCAACCTTGGATAGTGGATGCTACTTGATAATCTAATTGATTCCAAACCATCGCCAATGGGAGAAGAAGCAGTGAACGCTTACATTACCGTAAATAACTTTGGTCCGATAGAAATGCAGAGATTAGCGAGTTGAATTCGTTTTCTGTTTATTGATGATCCAACCCGTGTTAATTCTTCTTGTGAGGAGTTGCTACGGGGAGGGTGATATATTTCCACCCCTCTTTTTTGCGTTTTACCGATTTCTGCCTGCAAATAATTATAGAGTTCTTTCTGTGTTTTGAATTTTGCAGCGAACTCTTCCTTCATTCGATAACATTCCTCAAGGATAGGATCTGTCTGTGTATCAAGATTCTCTTTCATCTGTATCTTCCCAATTAATTCTGTGGGTGTGCCAGGTTTTGTAGGTTGATAGCCTGCATCACGAATGCATAAGCGGACATAAATGGTGAAACGCAAAGCGGTTTCATTTTCCTTGCAAATGATTGTGAAATGGTCAGACGAGGATCAATGCTTTAAGTCGCGATTCGGAGATCGCTCCTACAAGGACTTTATATCATTAATTTCAATATTCACTATAATTGATATAACGCCCTGCAAAAACTATTCAAAAAGTTCTGCTACTGGACATGAAAACCCTGGTACGACATCCTCACCTGTTAAGGTATCTTCATAGTTGAGCAACGTAAAGTCTGTTTCAGAACGATAAATCATTACAGTTTTCAAAATTGGTTCAAGAACCCAGACAAGGCGTGTCCCTGCCTTCAGATACGCTAACGCTTTTTCGGTAACATCATATTGCTTATCTGTCGGAGAAACTACTTCAACAGCAAGGTCAGGGGCATCAGCGAAACCTTTTAATTTATCTTTTGACAACCGTTCTGTTGATACAAACGCAATATCCGGTTTTACTACCCGATCACCTAATTGGAATGTCGTTTCAAGAGAATATAAACGTCCCAGTTTATTTTCTCGAACGTACAACCCTAAAAGTAAGTGAACATTTGATCCTATTTCACCATGGACAATTGCTGCAGCTGCCATTGGCACTAATTCCCCTTTTACGTATTCATAACCCTCTAAATCGTTGTCAAGGAATTCCGCCATTGTCATTGGAGGATGAGGCAGCATTTCCTGTACAGATTCAGGGTTCGCTTGCGTATTGGACATCAGATTCCTCCTATGTTATACCATTTCTAAAGCGTACAGATAGTTTTACTATTTTAACATATCACAGAAAAAACATCAAGAAATTCAATTTTCGCAAGGCACAACTTAATAGTATAAACGGACAGATGGTGAAACGCAAGGCGATTTCATTTTCCTGGCAAATGATTGTGAAATGGTTAGACGAGGATCAATGTTTTATTGGGTTCTGCCCAGGAATTATCGGAATGTGCTGTCATGGTAAAGTTGAGGTATATAGCGAACTGTGTGAGATTGTTGATGAGTGGATACAGATTGCACGTCAGGAAAACGAAGCACTTCCGCCACCAACCATTAAATGGAATGTTGAAAAATTGTTAAGGTCTGCTTAGCAGAGATTAGCGAGTTGAAACGTCTGATATCTCCGCAGAAGTTACTCTTGTAGGTATCGGTTCACAGGAATGTCGAGTCAAGTATTCAAGCACTTCATCTTGCATTTTCAGAATTTTAGTCCGATATCCAGTTGAGATAAGTGAGAATTCTTCAGGTGTTGCCTTAACCCGCAGCTGTAATAATAAATCTTGAAAATACGCTATGCGTTCTTGACTTACTTTGAGATCTTTGTCATTCTGAATCATTTTCTTATATCTGGAAATAGGATCGGAGTGATACTTATGAATTACCCGCAACCTTAATCCGATTCTGCGCGCGGGCAAGTGCAGCTTCTACTTGGGGACGATTTAGATCGGTTGCATCTGATGTAAGTTGTTTTTGGGCACGGGTAAGGGCACTCTCAGCACGTGGAACGTCTATATCCGATGCCCACTCAGCTGTTTCAATCAATACAGTGACACCGGACCGTAGCACCTCAAAAACCCCGCCACTCGTTGCCAGATGACGCGCTGTGTCCGCTGATTCGTTTACACGGATTTCACCGACATCTAATGCGGTGAGAAAGGGGATGTGTCCCGCAAAAATCTGAAAGTTCCCTTCAACTCCGGGAGCAGTTATGCTTGTAACATCCCCATCAAATATCATTTTTTCTGGTGTACGTATTTCAAGGTGAAAACTTCTATTTAGCATTTCATTTTACCAAGCGTTTGCTAAAGCTGATCTTCAATCCATTCGTCGTCATGATCGGGGTTATAGATTAATCCCTTTTTGATATCTAAACAGAGATCAAGCATCTCCAAGATCATGTGCCCTACAAGGATTGGTACATTATCCGGTACATCTGTTACCTCAATAGTACCACTTCGTTCCAAAATTGTAAATCTAACTTCCGAATAGATAATCCTATCTACGATGCCATTCGTCGTTCGTGCTTTCCGACTGCCAACGGGTGTCAAACCGAGTTGTTCAATAAGAGTTTTGGGTAAAGACAATCGAGTTGCGCTAGTATCAACGACTGCGTCATCAACAGTCACTCGCCTAATCTCATCTGGCTTGATAATACCCGCCTCGGCTAAAATCAATTCTTTCCGATTTGCCAATTCAATGTTTGTTGTGTGTTTCATGTGTTACCTCTTCAGAGTCGCTTGAGAACAGAACCAATATCGTGATGTACTTTGGAAACTACCTATATGGTTTAATCTCATGTTCATATTGAGACTATTATAACACAATATAGACAATTAATCCGCCGCTTCTTCTAATTCTGATTCTTTCACTTGCTCAAACGCTTCGTCAATCGTACCAATGTAACGTAGCGACTGTTCTGGTAGATCATCGCAATCACCGTTAAGAATTGCTTGACACCCTTGCACTGTATCCTCAATTTTGACATATTTACCCGGTGTTCCTGTGAAACGTTCAGCCACAAACATCGGTTGTGTGAGGAACATCTCTATCTTGCGTGCTCTATTCACGACTAACTTTTGATCGTCCGATAACTCATCCACACCGAGGATAGCAATAATGTCCTGCAGGTCGCCATATTCCTGTAACACCTGCTTGACTCTAAATGCAGTTTGGTAATGCTCTTCACCGATAACCTCTGGTGATAGGATACGTGAACTTGAAGTGAGTGGATCCACTGCGGGGAATCTACCTTTCTGAACGATGCTTCGCTCCAATCGTGTTACCGCGTCAAGGTGTGCAAACACTGAAACGACAGCGGGGTCGGTGTAATCATCAGCGGGAACATAGACTGCTTGGAATGAAGTGATTGATCCGTGTTGGGTAGAGGTGATACGTTCCTGCAGCTCCCCCATTTCTGTTGCAAGTGTTGGTTGGTATCCGACAGCGGAAGGCATCCGACCGAGAAGTGCTGACACCTCACCCCCTGCTAACGTGAAACGGAAGACGTTGTCAATAAAGATGAGAACATCTTGTCCTTGCTGGTCGCGGAAATACTCCGCCATAGAGAGACCAGCAAGTCCCACACGGAGACGTGCACCTGGCGGTTCATTCATCTGACCAAATACCATCGCTGTTTTGTCAATCACGTTGTAATCATCAAGCTCAAGCCAGAACTGGTTTCCTTCGCGCGTTCGTTCACCCACACCACAAAAAACAGAGTAACCACCGTGTTGTGTAGCAATGTTGTAAATCAGTTCGGCGACCAGAACGGTTTTACCGACACCAGCACCACCGAAGAAACCGACCTTTCCACCCCGAACAACAGGTTGGATTAAGTCAATCACCTTGATACCTGTTTCTAACATTTCGGTAACTGTTGTAAGTTCTGCTTGCGGAGGTGGTGGTCTATGAATAGAATACCGTTCGGATTCACCGACTTCGCCTCTTTCATCAATGGGTTGACCTGTAACATCAAAAACACGTCCGAGCACTGCATCACCGACAGGGACGGTGATGGGACCACCTGTATCGGTTGCGACTGTACCTCGGACTAATCCATCGGTTGTATCCATAGCGACTGCACGCACACGATTTTCACCTAAGTGCTGCTGAACTTCAAGCACCAACTCGCTTCCATTGTAACGTTGTACTTTAACAGCGTTTAGGATATCTGGCAATTTGCCTTCCGAAAAATCTATGTCTACGCGTGCACCGACAACTTCTAATATTTTACCTTGATTCATGTGAGATTCCTTATAATCGCTGACGGCACACGGATGAAGTTCAAATAAACATTTAGGTAATCCAATTCATCAAACGATCGTAGGGGCTAGGTTTCCCAGACCGCATGTTACCGCCAATATGTTAAAAGCCCCTTCCGCATATTACCCAATTTAAGTTATTCTTCCTGAGTGTGCCTACTACCTTTAAAACGGCACACGGCGTGTGCCTACTACCTTTAAAACGGCACACGGCGTGTGCCTACTACCTTAACCTTCCAGAGCAGCTGCACCGCTGACGATTTCTGATATTTCTGTTGTGATTTGCGTCTGGCGTGCTCTGTTACGTTGTAAGATTAATTCATCAATGAGTTCTCTTGCCTTTTCAGTAGCATTCTGCATCGCTGCCCTTCGCGCAGCTTGTTCCGCAGCATTTGAGTCTAATAACACCTTCCACATCTGCATGTTTAGATCTTTATGCAGTAGCATTTCAAAAAGTTCTACCTGCCTCGGTTCGTAGATATAATCTAAAAATAACGTATCACCTTCGGGTTCTATAGGCTCTAAAGGTAAGAGTTGTTCAACAAGCACCGTCTGAAGAATAGCAGACTTGAAGTTGTTGTAGATAACCTCTACCTTGTCAATTGTTTTGTCGGTATAAAGGTGTTCAAACTCGTGGACGACATCCACGGCAATTTGGAATTCAAGCTGACGAAAGATATTGATATAAGAGTCAGTGATATCGTAACCGCGTCTCTCAAAATGCTCTTGTGTACGTCTGCCGATGCAGATGAGAGTGACATCTGCACCGCCTTCTTCGTAATGCTCTATACGTTCGGTTGTCGTCCGTATGACGTTACTATTAAAACTACCGCATAGTCCGCGATCCCCAGAGACCGAAATGATACAGACATGCTCCACATCACGTTCTTCAAGCAGAGGATGTGTCAACGCTTCTTCCTCTATGTCCATTTGTGATATGAGGTGACCGAGTATCGTTTTTAGTTTGTCAGCGTAGGGACGGGTTGCTAAGATATTCTCTTGGGCACGGCGAAGTCTCGCTGCAGCGACAACGCTCATGGCATCTGTAACCTGCTCTATGTTCTTAACACTGGCGATACGGCGACGTATCTCACGTAATGTAGCCACGGTTATTCATCCTTCTTTCAGTGCTGCTGCGGTGTGTCACTGCCATTTTCCTTATAATAACAGTTGCATTCTTCTTCCTTAAAATCTAAAGGAAGTTGAAGAGATTTAGGAACTGTTGCAACGAACCCACCATTGGTTTTGATTTTTTCAAAGTCAATACGCCTCATGTCTTCTGGTATTACGAAATATGACTTCAACGCTTCCCAGTCTTTGTTAGCAATTGTAACAATTTCCCCAAGATAGAAACTTACCCAGATATCCTCAATTTTAGATGTTGGGGATTCTTGTGCTAATTTCTTTTTAGTGATTTGGACATATTCAGAGTCAATATCCATGCCAATAACGTTCCTTCCCAATCTTGCAGCTGCCACTGCTGTTGTACCAGTGACCATGAACGGGTCCAGAACTACGTCACCTTCATCTGTGCTCATCAAAAGAATACGTTCTAAAAGATGTACTGGCAGTTGACAAGGATGCGGGTCTCTATGTTTATTATGTCGAATACGATGAATATCTGACCATATATCAGAGACAAGAGGTCCAAAAGGGTGTAAAATGTTCTTTTTCCCACCATAGTCTTTTAACAAATATCCACATTTCCGACACCGTTTATGTGGATAACGGATTTCATAAAACTTGTTTTTTCGCTGATTTTTTGCATAAAACAAAATGCCGTAGTGTGACGGCTATAGGGTTTTACCCATAGGTGCTGTTGGCGCGTCCCAGGCAATCCAGTGCCGAAAATCTGCAACTTCGTTTAGAAACTCAGCATAATATGTAAGCCACTTAGGGATATTGTGGAGAAAAATGGACCCACTCGGTTTTGTAATCCTTACCATCTCAAGGATCCATTGTTTGCAACAACTGAGATAATCATTTATGTCCTTCTCGTCTCTATAAGTTCCATACTTCTTTTTAAGATTGAAAGGCGGATCTGCAAATGTAACATCAATACTATCTGAAGGAATCTGTTGCATTGTTTCTATACAATCGCCGTGAATGATCTGATTGAGCAATTTTTCCATAGGATACCTCCACAGTATTATTTTAAAACAACAATTAGTGATTGTTGGAAACGTTTGAGTTCTGATTCTTCCATAGTAAAAACATCTTCAAATGCTTCAACCATTCTACGCAAATCGTTTTTCCGAACATACCAACCGATACCATCAACAAATCCCCAAAAGCGAGCATTAGGATAATGTGCTTTAAGTAGGTCTCTAATGTGATTCTCAGTTTTTGCTTTGTCACCTTGTCCTGAAGAAGTAGTTGTTAGGTGTGATGACTCAATAATAATTTGCGGATTTTCTTGATTAGGAATGATAAAATCCATTGTGCGTTTCTCGGTCGGCGCGTGTTCTTTTAGTTTATTAAAATAGTTTATTAAAACTTAGTTTATTAAAACTAACTAACCGCTTAAAGGATTCGTTAGACAATCCCGTGAGTGTCAACAAAACCTTTAACCCGTTTTCATTTTTCAAAAGTAAGTCTTCAAGCAGTTTCTTGGTCAGACCTTGATTTTGAATTTCATTTCTCAATACAAGTAAGGTTTCTTTTAGGACGGTAATATGTGTTTCGTACTGTTCCTCAAACACTCTATCCTGAAACCAGAAAGTATTTTGCGCTAAAACGGTATTGACTTTCTCATCAATGGTCTTTACCATTTTATTGTCCTTATTTCGGTGTTTCCACTGTCCCTTCTGTCGCAACTTCTTCCGCTGGTGAAGCTTCTTCTGTCTTCACTTCCGCTCCTTGTGATTGTTCAGGTGGCGTATCACTCCAATTCGCTTTGAATGTCTTGACAGCAGCATGCAAGGTTTCTAATACTTCATCACCTAACAGACCCGTTTCAGCAATTTCTGTGAGGAGTTCTGCATGATTCCTGTCAAGGTATTGTAGGAATTCAGACTCAAATCGCGCGACTTCAGATTCAGGAACATCGTCTAAATAGCCGTTTGTACCACAAAAGATAGACGCAACTTCTCTTTCTATAGGCATCGGTTCATATTGTGGTTGCTTTAACAATTCCACGAGTCGCTCGCCACGATCCAATAGTGATCTTGTTGACGCATCCAAATCCGACCCGAACTGTGCAAACGCCGCCACCTCTCGGAAACTTGCAAGGTCGAGTTTTAACGTACCTGCTACCTCGTCAGATTTCATCGCTTTGACCTGTGCATCACCCCCCACACGCGAAACAGATGTACCGACATCAATAGCGGGTCTCACCCCTTGGTTGAATAGGTCCGTTGTAAGGTATATCTGTCCATCCGTGATGGAAATAACATTCGTTGGGATGTAAGTCGTCAAATCACCTTCAAAGATCTCAATAATCGGTAGTGCCGTAAGGGATCCGCCTCCAAGTTCGTCACTCAGTTTTGCTGCACGTTCTAATAGACGTGAGTGCAGATAGAACACATCACCGGGATACGCTTCACGTCCTGGTGGTCTACGGGAAAGTAGTGACATCTGTCGATATGCCCACGCGTGTTTTGTCAAGTCATCGTATATGATGAGCGCGTGCTTACCGTTATCCCGATAGTATTCTGCCATGGATGTGCCTGAATAAGGCGCGAGATATTGTAGCGGAGACGGCGCACTTGCTGGTGCTGACACAATTGTCGTATAGTCCATTGCATTATGTTCACGAAGCGTATTCGCAACTTGTGCAAGCGTAGACCCCTTTTGACCAATCGCAACATAGATGCAGTAGACATCAGTATTCCTCTGACTCAGAATAGCGTCAATTGCTATTGCAGTTTTGCCAGTTCGGCGGTCACCGATAATCAGTTCACGTTGTCCTCTACCGATAGGTGTTAGACTGTCAATAGCCTTCAAGCCAGTGTAGAGCGGTTCACTCACAGGTTGACGTTGAACGATACCTAACCCTTTCTGTTCAACGGGCAGCCGATGTACTGTGTTGATTTCACCTAAACCATCAATGGGTTCACCGAGCGCATCAACCATCCGTCCGAGCAGTGCTTCACCGACGGGGACTTCTGCCAATCTACCCGTTCGTCTTACGGTATCACCTTCATGGATGAGTTGGTCTTCACCGAACAGCACACAACCGACGTTGTCTTCTTCAAGGTTAAAAGCGATCCCGTAGATATCGTTCGGGAATTCAATCATTTCACTCGCCATTGCGTTAGCGAGCCCATGCACCCGTGCGATACCATCACCTACCTCCAGAACAGTACCGGAATCATAGACATCCACGTCCTGATCGAACTGTTGCAGCTGTTGTTTTAGTATATTTGATATTTCGTCCGGTCGGACTTTTCTTGCCATATTTTCAATCCTCTATGGGGCACAATTGTCTTTCATTCAGATGGGGAACTTGCATACGTCTTGCATCAATCTTTACTAATAAAAGCGATTAGATGTTTTCCTACTATAGATTACTGTTGTTAAACCTTCAAGAGACCTTTTGTATTAAATGGGAACTGTAAATCTTAAATCTCAGATATGTGACGACCATTAATGATTACTCATCGGATCAAGCAAATTGAGAATTGAGTTTAGCAGCTTTAGCAAAATCTCGGTTTGCTTCCGATTTCCGATTAAGATGGTATAGTGAGTGTGCTCTGAAATAATAAGCATTTGAATTTTCACAGTCTTCTTGAAGGGCTTCATTAAAATGTGCTACTGCACCTATATAATCCTTTTTCCAATACTTATCCATTCCTAAACTAAATTCAGATTTGTTATTAGTTGCTCTTGAAAATGTCATTTTCTTCTCCTTATTGTTAACTTTTCATTCCGTTCAACCAACCTACAAAATGGTTAAGATGACGGATTTAGACTTGTTTACTAAAGATTTAGTTATTTTCGCATGAGTTGTCTTTGCCCGATTGTTTGTTGGACTCTAAAGGATCCGAACCATATCGGTTTGGGCCAAAAGTCCCTTTGCAAAATCCAAGCACAAACACAAAAATTATATCAATACATGGAATTAGGTTGAGCACCGCAAACCAACCACTTGCATTGAGGTCATGCCAACGTTTTGCACACAACGGTATTTCTAGCACAGGTCTCACTAAAAACTGGTAAAATAAATATACTATTATCTCTCCACTAATCAAAAACAAAAATGCAACGCTGCCAAAGAAAAGTTGCCCAAGCCAAAATGTTTTTCTTCTTACTCTTCCGCGGAAATGCCACAGAGTTGAGAAAAAATTATCCTCACTATTCGACGGAATGTTGGACATTATAACTTACCTTTTGTATGTCAAACATAATCCCTAGTTCAGGTTGAACACGAAAATAACAATGGACAGATAAATTTGGTTTTGTTTTCACTTTCCCAATCTACAAACTGTAATTTCAAAGTATATTGTAGCAATACCAATATCACCAATCAACCAATTTTACGACAAGTCTGATCCACCGTTCTTGAGACTCTTTTCTATCATAAAGTATTCCAACTATTGAATAATAGATCGAAGCAAAATACACCCCTAACAATATAAAAGGCAAGTATAGTATTGTGATATTAGCACATCCTGACATAAAACGAGTCGCAATTAAACTGAATCCTTGAAAGAATCCTAACTCACTGGAATGACATCGATACCATGCATTTATAGCAATCAAACTGTTTGGAACGAACAATATAACTACAATCACACTGTCGGCTGTATCTATCAGAAATAGAGGCCAGGCAAATATACAAAAAATCAAGATTCCAGCATACATCCAATTCGTTACACAACCCATTTCTTAAAATAGCAATAGCAGGCTGATTTACTTTCGCCCTACTCCCAAAATATAATTGTAAGGTTTCACTTGAAATTAATCAATGCCTGAACTTTCCAAAGTACAGCAGTTTACCCCTTAGCGAGTTGTCGTTTCAAACGTTGAAGTTGTGTTGTGACACTTGCATCAAAAACGGTGTCGCCTAATTGAACAACAAACCCTCCCTGAATTTCTTCATTGGTTTCAGTTTCCAATCGCACCTGTTTACCTGAATATGCACTTAATTGCTGAATGAGTTGTTGCTCTTGATTATGTGTAAGCGGCACAACTGTGGTTACTTTGGCGACAACCCTACCAGCCGCTTCATCAACAATTGCCGTGAAGACATCCAATATGCTGACAAGGTAACGTTCACGTTGTCTTAAGGCAAGCAGCTTAAAGAAGTTAATCATTAGCGGATTCATTGATTCAGAGAAAAGCTGCTGAAATGTGTCGCTTTTAAATTGAGGTGACAACAGCGGCGTATTTATGAACTGGTTCAATTCCTCAGACTGTTCAATCAGTTTTTGAAACGTTTCAACATCAACGGTAATAACATCCAAAGCATTCTGTTCAATAGCCGCTTCGTATAAAGCACGAGCATAAGGTTTTGCCACCCGAATGTCTCTCATAGTTTTTTACCTTATCATAGTTTTCAGTTGTCAGTTTTCAGTTAACTCGGATTGCTATCAATAAGATGTTAGACATGCAAACACTGATACCTATTCTGCTGACAATCTGCCAATAGAAGCGTCAATAATACTCTGATGTCTCTCTGTATTGAGTTCTGCCCGAATGATTTTGCTGGCTGCATCAACAGCGAGTTCAGCGACAACACCGCGTAGTTCTAAGATTGCATCGTCTTTCTCGCGTTGAATTTCTGCGCGTGCGCGTGTGATTTCATCTTCAGCTTCCTGCCGTGCTTGTGCGACGATCTGCTGCCGTTCACTGTTCCCTTGATCAATCGCCGCTTGAATTTTGGCTTGCGCCTCATTTTCAATATCACCTAAACGTTGCCGTGTTTCAACGGTGAGACGATCTAATTCCTCTCGGTCAGTTTTCAACTGTTCTAACTGCGTCGTAATTTCAGTTCGACGTTCGTCCAACATTCCTCCGACTTTACCGAAAACAAACTTCCAGAGTACCAAAAGCACGATTAGAAATGCAGGAATCTGACTGAGAATGACTTGTGGATTAATACCGAGTAGACTCAATAATCCACCGCCATCATCGGGAGTATCTGCAGCAAATACGTTGATAAGGCAGCTACCCATCAGAATGAGACAACAGACGAATATTTTTCTTCTCATTGTATTCCCTATAGTACCGTTATCCTAAACTTTCTTGGGACAATATCCTGCATGCCCCAAAAAGTTTAGGGTGATGTTCGTTGTTATTCGCCAGCAGTTTCGGTCTGACTACTTTTTGTTGATGCATCAATCATATTCTGGAGGATTTCACCTTCAGGAAGTTTTCCATACAACATAAAGAACATTAAGAGTGCATAGATGATAAGCGATTCGATGAGTGCCAAACCGATAATCATTGCAGTCTGAATTTTAGCGGCTGACTCAGGTTGACGAGCAATACCTTCAAGAGCGGTGCTTGTTGCACTTCCCTGTGCTCTTGAAGCAAAAATGACAGCGATTGGCAAACCCAACGTTACACCAAACGCCAACACTGCTAAGTAAATCATAAAATGTCCTCCTTGGACAGAAAGGGACAAAATGACGTTTGTCCCGCAGAAATTTAATGATGCGCTTCATGCGCTTCATCATCGTGTTCAATGAACAGTACAATATAGATAGATGTTAAGATGGTAAATACGAATGCCTGTAAAAAACCTGCGAATAAAGCAAAAAACAGCATCGGCACCTGAACGGGTATCGGAAGATAGAAAGAGCCGATTGAGACTATCCCAAGTGCAGTAAGTTGAATAACGACTGATTTTTCACCAAAGATATTCCCAAAAAGTCGAACTGCAAGTGAACCTGCACGGGATAACTGCGCAATAACTTCAAGTGGGAACATCAAAACGCCTAACCACGGAGGGTTCCCTGCTAAGTGTTTCAGATAACCGATGAACCCGATTTCTTTAATAGCGATGATTTGAACACCTAAGATAGCCGTAATACCGAGTGCGAGCGTTGTGTTCAAATCTGCTGTTGGTGGTTGAAGCCCCGGAATGATTCCGAGATAGTTAAGGGAGAGAATGAATATAAAAAATGAACCGACAAACGGAACATATTTCTTGCCGTGGTCACCGAGGATCCCACCGAAGAAATCCATGATACCCCCGACAAACATCTCTAACAATGTTTGTCCTCTTCCTTCGGGAACCCGTTTCAACTTCCTTGTCGCAATAATGAAAAGTACAACTAAAATGATTACCGCAAAATACGTATTTGGAATGAGATCCGGCTGGTGCCATCCACTCGGTTCAGGGACAATGTTATCAGGCAAAATTCGTGATATTGAATAGAGTAAACTTCGGGAACCATGGTCATCAGCTGCAAATGCACCTGGCACTGATAAAACGCAGAGTCCAATGACCAAGCAGATATACGATATTTTTTTCATATTTTCTTGCTGTAAATACTTCCAGTTTTTAAAAAGACGTGTGATGTTTTTTAAGGTTGGTCGGGGTCTCTGTTTCTGAGAATAGTGACCATCAGACCAACTGCTTTTATGATGATTGCCCCTTGAACTAAAACGATCCCACCGCCGAAGGCATAAATATCCAACCATTCCATTCTGAACAGGAAAAACATAAGCACACCGAGTAATGTATATTTACTAAGCGCGATAAAACCGAGAAGATACTTTGTTTTCTGCGTTTTCCCGGGACGAATCAACCTGCGAATCATGAACTCAATTGACCAGAACAGACTGAGACCAATCGCACTACCGATAAGGAAACTGGGGGTCGCATTCCGTCTGAAGATTAACAATACTACGACTATCGCAACGGTAAGGCAGATTGTTAGAATATAGACGTGTTTGATAAACCGGTCACCAAATTCAAGTGTGGGACCCATTTAGTTAGGTGTCTCCTTTGTCAAGATATCGGAGGATCGTTTTCCATTCTCAATAGGATATTTTCCTCTTTATTTTCTTGTACTTGTTGCTCAGCTAAGCGACGTTTTTTACCCATTCGCAACGACTCAATTATGGCAACAACGATTCCAAGAACTAACCCATAATTTTCACCGCTTTCTACCTCGTCAAGATTCCTTCCGATCCACCTACCTATGAAATAACCGATACAAAAGGCGAGAACAGTGTTTAACCCGTACGAAGCGATGTCGAACATCTTTACATTCGCAACACTTTTTGCGTTACTTGATTTGCTATTGAACCAGTTGCCTACGAAGAAACTTATGCAAATTGTGAAGCATGTTAAGAGGCCAAGTATGATGCCGACTGAAGTAAACAAGAAATTGAATAAGAAATAAAGTAGTCCTCCGAGAACTGTATACCTACCGAGAAAAATCATTCGTGGTAAGTTCTTTGTTTGGTTAGTTTTTCTAGTAAGAACAACCCGCTGAGCTGCGAATTCAATAACCCAGAATAGACTGAACCCAATAGTACATCCAACCAGAAAAATCGGGAGTGTAGAAGCTTGACCTGTCATCCATGCTTCCAATATAACAGTTATTGTAAGAAACAATATAAACAGATAAATATTCAGGATAGACCGGTCATTAAAATCCAAAACAGTCCGCATTATGAACAACTCCTTTGCTGTCACAATAATTTACGAATTTTATTTCTCCTTTTCCCGTTTTTTAAGAACTATTCTCTTATATCTTCTTGTGCTTGTTGTGCAGCCTCACGCCGTTGTTTTTCCATGCGTTCCATTTTTCGGTTCCATCGCGCTATTGAGCGGAACATCTCCATAAATCCAGCTGCGACTCCGAGTACAAATCCGATGATTGATCCTAAATCGGCGTTGCCTAATTTACCACCGATCCACTTACCACCAAAATAACCGATAACAATAGCAAGAGCAAGTGTTATCCCAATTGACGCGAGGTCAAACATCCCTACATTTTCATGTTTGAACTGGTCTAACCGTCGTTTATTAAAAGGAAAAGGTATCAGTACCATGACGTTTACTCCGATATTATGAAAATGGTGTTGGGACATATCTCCTCTCTAAGCAACGGTATAAATTATACTACAAGATTAACGTTAATGCAAAAATAATGACACAATCCCTTTACTGGTTTACCGATATATTTGTCTATTGCAGCATTGGGCGCGTAAGTTCTGCGTTTCGGGAAATTTATCTTGCATGCGTAAAAGATATATTGCATAATTTAATACAACCAGAGATAAACCGATTCCTTAGATGAATTGCAAGCAAAGTATAGACCACAAACTGAACAAAGGTGAAAAATGGTTAGTCACAAAGACATTCAAACCACATGTAATGATATTGTCCGGGAATTTGCACCGCTGCAGGTAATTCTCTTTGGGTCTTATGCGTATGGGACACCGTCTGAATATTCGGATGTTGACCTGTTAGTCGTGATGCCGATAGCAAAATCGGAAACGCGAGACCAAGCAGTAGAAATACGTCAACGAATTCCACGTCGATTCAGTATGGACATACTTGTACGTTCACCAGAAGAGATCGCCTATCGCATCTCACATAACGATTGGTTTCTCCGAGAAGTCACCGAAAAAGGTCAGGTGCTATATGAATCCGACGATTTTTATTTTAAACCGTATAAAAAAGAGAATACTGATATGAATCCTTTAACTTTGGAGTGGGTTGAATTAGCTGAGGAAGACTATGCCATAGCAAGATTAATCCAACGAGAACAACTTGCAATGCCGAACGGTATGTGTTTCCATGCTCAGCAGTGTGCAGAAAAACATCTAAAGGCGTGGATCCAAGAACATAACATCCCTGTACCAAGGACACACAATTTAAAGGAATTGTTAAACTTGATTCTAATCGACAATACCATCTTGGCATTCCTGGAAAAGTGCCCTTGCAGTCTTATCGAAACATGCAGTGGACACGCGATATGTAGGTCAATCTCCGACTGCTGCAGATGCTGAAAATGCCATGCAAACCTGTGAAAAGGTGCGCCAAGCGGTGCAGACCGAGTTAAAACCACCAAATTAAAACGTTTCTAATGTTTGTATGTCATTTCTATTTATCTGATAAGAATCAAAACTGCCCAATGTGCCTCGGTCGGTGCGGTTAATGTGATGCTATCACGATACGAAATTTCCTCTTCCTTTTTCCACTCACTCTTATTAATGTTTAGCCATCTGATTATTGCCTTTTCGGCATCTAAATTCTTGCCAACACCTAAGTTAATATTTACTGAACCCCCTTTTGGAAAATAGACTGTATATTCCTTTCCCGGATTTGCGATGGTATACGCTTCGTTTTCTTCTTTGTTGGAAAGTAGGTCATTGTTCGGTTCACAGGTAAAGATATCCATCTCGTCCGTAATCATTTGCATACTCTTGAGATGTGCTTGTGCGATTTCGCTTAATCCTACACCGCTATCGGGACGGTGGAATCGCGCAGATGCAAATCCTCCGAAGATGTTTCGCCAAAACCTTTCCAGTCCATCTCTTGTGCTGCCGAATCGTCCCCCATCAGCACCGTAAATCTTTATGTTATTGATGGGACGGATAGGTGAGAGTGTCGCACGAATCTTCTGTGCGTTATCCCAATGGCGTTGTCGTTTCTGGTGATTATTCTGCGATATATCACAAAACGAATAGGTCTCAGGATGGTCAAACGTGGCTTGATGTTTCTTATGTGATAAATCCCAAGGATCCCACATCTCAGTGGTTTCAACGTCCCGTCCTGCTTCCTGTGCTTTTTTCTGTATGTAAGTTGCCCAATACTCACCCCACGCAGCAGTGACGGCTGTTTCGTTGTCCATGCAGTAGAGTATATGACCATACGGCAGTGTTTCAGCGAGGAGTTTATTTACATACTTTTCCTGATATTTCAACACAGTTTTCTGATTTCGTTCTTTCGGCACAGACCAGAAAAAGTTGTTCTGCGTTGCTACGGGGTGGCTATTAACAACAGTGGGTAACCCTGTTTCCTCTGCAGTGTAATTGCTGTTGTTTTTTGGATTGAAAGGATTGGCAGCCCATGAATCTCGGTAATAGGTAAAGGTTGCCCAGACTTCTATCTGCACAATAATATCCAATTCGTGTGTCCACTTAATGAAGTTTTGAAAACGGTTCCAAAATTCTTCGTTCCACTGTTCCAAGTCATATTTGTCACCGACTTTTTTGAAGGGGGGTATGTTGCCTTCATCATTCCATCCCATCGTTGATCGCACATAGTTGCCACCGACAGACTTCATCAACTCAAGATGCTCTCTGAGATTCGGTATCTGAAAGAGATTATCTTCAACCGAACCGCCGATGAGAAGAATCGGTTTGCCTTTGTATTGCCAGTAGCGCGAGTTTTCTTTATAAATCTTAATTCTGTGTTTATCCATATCTAAATCCTTTTTTATTTGGATATCCTGTGCTACAGAACATAGTGGAGTGATTATCAGTAGGATAAACACTATTTTGGATAAGGTATTGTTTAGATCACGCAGCCGCTTCATAAATTGCTCCTGAACGTCATAGTACCCACTACCTAAAGGTAGGGGAAACCTATGCTTCCCCGGCTGACAGCCGATCTGAACTACGTCGGACATCTGCCCCACTTTAGGCAGCTAAGCCTGCCTGTTTGATATTGATAGCAGCGTTTATGTCTCTATCGTGGCGTGTTTCATATTCAGAACATATCCACTGTCTATCTAAGAGAGTCAAGTCCTTGTTGTTATATCCGCAGTCGCTACAAGGTTTAATTGTGGCAGTCCACTTGCCCACTTGAATGTTTTCAATCCAAAATCAAAGTCTACACTCTTACCTAATCTTGGCAAATAGTTCTGAATCGTCAACATTATCACAACTAAAGCATATCCAATAGTCTCCACATCTATCACGCTTTATCGTTATTGTCTTGATAGTCCCTTTCAGTTCACGATGTTTGTGAAAACTATACCACGTGTCTATACAGTTAATCTTTATTCTATTACCTTCAAGTTGCCAACCCACTTGTGTGAACGTCATAGAGTTATATGTATGATTAGGTTTAATTTTCGGTCTACCTACTTTACGTGTTGTTATACCTTCCTTACGCTCTTTGATATTAGTAAAAAAGCGGCTATAACTATCACCTATTCGTTTCACAACATTCTGTGCTACTTGACTTGGCAACTCATTCCAATACTTCTTAGTTCTTCTTTTCAACTTTGTTAAATGAGAGGACATCTTACTATATGATATATTTTTGCCAAACATCCATCTGAAAAGATGCTACATCCTATTGTAGTGGTGTGGCAGTTGCTACAACAACTACCACTGATGTAGTTTAAAGTATCAAAATTTTTGAAAATTGTCAAGCAATATTTCTTGACACAACACTTGGGCGGTGTCTACATCCCACAAACTAAAGCATGGGGTTTGACACCGAAAAACTGATAATATCTCCTTTATGACCACCCCATAACTCTCTGACCGTGGGTTCCTCCTTCTGCAGGCGTTTACGAGCACGGTGGAACGGAAACAGCTGCACACCTTCAGGTGTTTTGCAGGGTACTCCAACCGATAGCATCGAACTGGTGCCCGTGATGATACTTTGATTGATTTTTGTTCTGTCCGTTATATCGGGTATTTCGTCATTAAAAAAATTAAAACTGTCCAATCTATAGTAAATATTAACGATTGTGATAGAAAATGGACAAAATACCTAAAAAAACACCTAAAACTGAATAACCCTGGCAACAAAGTAACAACAGAATCAACCTACTTGACAACTTCTCCCACGCGTGTTAAACTAATTCAGCAATTAAATAAAATAATTAAGGAATCAAATGCAACTACGATTAGATTTCTTACAGCAGACCTTCAACACTGCAATCAATTTTTTATATCCCACACAGTGTAGAATCTGTGAAAATCAGATTGGACTATATGCAGTGCCATTCTTATGTAATGTCTGTTGGGATAGCATAGATTTTATCAAACCACCATTCTGTGAAATCTGTGGAACACCTAACATTGCTGGAACTTGTACAGATTGTGACACGAACCCGCCACGTTATGGAAAACTACGGACTATTGCGCTATACAAAGGTGCGTTGCAGCAAGCGATACACCAGTTCAAATTCGAAAAACGAAAAAATGTAGCAAAATACCTGATACAATTGCTTATTGAAAATATACCATCAAATTGTAAAATGACCGAATATGATTACATCATTCCTATTCCCATACATAAAATACGTTTGAATGAACGAGGGTTCAACCAGTCAATTATCCTTTCAAATGGAATCGCTGAGAACGACCACGTTGATGTCAGAACCGATCTGTTGATTAGAAGAAAAAACACTTCCCCTCAAAGTAGTCTTGATAGAGAGAAACGTAAAAGTAACATAATTGGTGCTTTCGACTTAGAAAAGAGAGAGCAGCTCCAAGGCAAAAAACTACTCGTGTTTGACGATGTTTTTACAACGGGGGCTACCATCCAAGAAGCAGTCAATGTCCTATGGGAAGCTGACCCAACTGAAATTGATGTGCTAACGCTTGCACGGACACCCCCATACACCAATGACTCGATTGTAACCTAAACACACAATTTACGTAATAAATAGTAAGTTAAATCTAAGATAATATACCGTTAAGGGAATAAGCAATAAGTTGCTATAGTCTTCTTGGAGGTGAAATTTGTATTTAAAAAGCATCAAAATCAGAGGATTCAAGAGTTTTGCTGAAGAGGTCGAATTAGTATTGGAACCGGGCATAACTGCAATTGTCGGTCCGAATGGGTGCGGTAAAAGTAACGTCTCTGATGCTATACGTTGGGTACTTGGTGAACAGAGTGCCCGTGCACTTCGATGTACCAACATGCGAGACCTACTATTCAATGGAGGCGCAAACTTCAAACCCTCCCAAAGAGCACGCGTAACACTCGCTTTTACGAATATATCACAGAATCTATCAATTCAAACCCCAGAAGTAGAAGTTTCACGACAACTTACACGGGATGGAGAAAGCAGTTACCTGATAAATAAAACACCGTGTAGACTCCGTGATATAAGCGAACTCTTCATGGATACTGGTGTAGGGGTCGATGCCTATTCTGTCATGGAACAAAACAAAATTGATGTGATACTCAACGTGCGACCCGAAGAAAGACGATTCCTATTTGATGAAGTCGCTGGAATAACTAAATATAAACACAATCGGAAAACAGCTTTACACAAATTAGAAGCAACTAAACAGAACCTCGTGCGAATCAATGATGTCATACAAGAATTAGAAAGAGAAAACGAATCGCTAAAAGAACAGGCAGCACAAGCACAACACAATCAGACGCTAAAGGATGAATTAAAGCAGTTAGAATTGGGATTAGCATATCGTAACTACGCAAAACTGGCAACTGATTACAACGAAATGCAGAGGAAATTAGATGCTATGCAAAATGAAGTGTCAGACGCAAATCAACTTATGCAAGAAGCGGACGAGAAAATCGAAAATGACACCTTGAAAAGATCGAAATTAGATACTGAAATCACTACAGAAGAAGAAGAAATTAGAAACATCGCAAAAAGAAATGAGGTTGTTGAACGGAAAATATTCCTTCACAAAGAAAAACAACTGAATCTAAAGCAACAACGGGAAAGAGCACAACAGGCACTTGAAGAAAGAAATACTGAACTCGCTGACCTGCAAACACTTAAACGCCAACGTATACAAGAACAGAAAAAACTCGACTCTTCATTAAAAATTGAGGACAGTCGTTTATCTGCACGGAAACAGGTCCTAGAAAACTTAAAGTCAAGCATCAATAAAACTAACCACTCTATGCAACAAGCACAGACTGAAATGCAGGAAATGACGATAGATTTGTCAAAACGAGAGAACAAACGTGCCTCTATTGAGGATACCGTCAAAAACTCTCAGGACAACCTCAGTCAACTTCAGGAAAAAACACAGAAATTCAAGACAGAATTACAGATAGCAACTCATGAAAAAGAAATCGTACAACGTTCTGCAACCAAGTTAGAGGCAGAAATTATACACATTAAGACTGAAAAGGAGAAGATTGAAGAGAAGATAAAAGAAGCCGAAAATGCACTCCGGAAAGTTGAATCCGAAATGCGGGGATACCAAGAAAAACTCGGAAGCAACACATCACTATACAGATCGCTGGAACAACTCCAAGCTACCTATGAAGGATACTATGCTGGTGTCCGGGCAATTATGCAGGCAAAAGAACACTATCCAGACCAATTTAGCGGAATATGCGGCGTTGTCGCAGAACTAATTCAAACTGATAATGAATTTGAAGTCGCAATAGAGGTCACACTCGGCAGTCGTATCCAGAATGTTATCACTGAAACAGCAATGGATGTCCGAAGAGGGATAGACTATCTGAAAAAGAACCGTGCTGGTATCGTTACGTTTCTACCCCTGGATACACTGAGAAGTAGAACATTCTCTGATGATCGACTGCTTGATGAACCTGGTGTCATCGGCATAGCAGAAGAATTAGTCGACTACGAGCACATTTATGAAATCGCTATACTACACCTATTAGGAAACACACTCGTCATTGAAAACCTTGATGACGCAATTGCACTTACCAAAAGATTCCGACACAATGCTAGATTGGTGACATTAGAAGGCGAACTCATAAATACTTTAGGAGACATCACGGGAGGTTATAACAACAGAAAGAAAACTGGACTGCTGAGTCGAGCAAACGAACTGGATGGACTTAAAGATAAAATCGGTGAATTACAGCAGATTGTTAAGCAGAAGGACAGAGAAAGCAAATCTTACGCTTCCATTATTGCTGATTCTCAGATTGTTAGACAAAGACTCGTCAGTGAATTACAAGATAAACAGATAGAGAAAACCGGTATCACCAAAGACATCGAACAAGCGGATAAGAACATAGCACGACTTCAAAATGAACTTGATGGGTTTGAAAAACAGAACACTGAACTTCAGCAGAAGTTTAAACTGACACGTGAGGAAAAGGAAACACTTAATACTGAAATTGAGGAACTGACAAAAAAACGAAATCATAAAGAGAAATGGATGCAAAGAATCTCCGAACAGATGGAAAGTGATAACCGGAAACTTGAGGACTTAACCAAAAGATGTCAAAATGTAGAAATATTCTTAGCAGGACAACGGCAAAAATCTGAGAATATGACAAATGAAATTGAGGGTTTTGATGTACAGCATCAGCAGGTACTAAAGATCATTGATGAACAACAAGCAATCATTGATTCTGATGAACAGAAAAAACAGGAAATTGCAGATGAAATACAAGAAGCACAACGCGCCTTCCTAAAAATCGAAGGGGATCGCGCGGAAGCGGAAACAAGATTAGAAACTCTAAAAGAAAAACGTGAATCACTACTACAAGAAATTGAATCTCTTCAAAAGGAGATGCGGAAAACACGAAGTCAATTTGAAAAACAGAACCGTGATAGGAGAAAACTCGAAATAAGAACAACTCAGCTTGAGATGGACCTTAAGTCTATTACAAACCGTATCCTTGACAAATATCAGGTCGCCATAGATCAAATACAGATACCGGAGACACAAGATCAAGATGTAGAAGAAATAAGTATCTCTTCCGCACTTGCAACATCGGAACTTGATGAGATTGACCTGATGGACAAAATTGAGAAGTTGAAAGCGGATATTGCCGCAATGGGACCCGTAAATCTCAAAGCTATACAAGCACATCAAGACCATCAGAAGAGATTAGACTTCCAAGTAGAACAACGGGATGACATTGTTCAGTCTATCCAATCCACAGAAAAGGCTATAAAGAAAATTAACCAAACTTCACGTGAGGAGTTCCTAAACTCCTTTGAAAAGGTAAAAGTTAATTTCCAAGAAGTATTCACACAACTCTTTGGCGGCGGAGAAACAGAATTAAGGCTAACAGACGAATCCGATATACTTGAATCAGGAATTGACATTATTGCACGACCGCCCGGGAAACGTCCACAGAGTATCACACAACTCTCTGGAGGAGAACGATCACTCGTTGCTATCGGATTATTATTTGCTGTCTTCAAATTGAAACCGAGTCCTTTCTGTGTCCTTGATGAAGTCGATGCTGCCCTTGACGAAGCGAATGTCCTACGTTTCTCAAATCTAATCAACGCTTATGCCGACAACACACAGTTTGTAATTATCACACATAACAACCGAACAGTGGAAATAGCTGATGTGATGTATGGTGTGACAATGGAACAAGCGGGCATGTCTAAGATTATCTCACATAAGTTCCGGTAAAAGATGATTCTATTGAAATTGTGCAATTATATCACCGAGTTTTTTGAGAGAATCGTTGCGCTGCAAGGTTTCTGCGTTGATCTTTACAATCTATAAGCAACCACGCTTCAAGTTCTTGTACTGCTTCTACGAGAAAAACTCTATCTGCAAAATCACTATCATTGACAATTGCCAGACTCTGATTCTTGAGTGAATTCGATTGTTGTGATCTGTTATATCTTGTCATCTGTCCGTTATTATCAATGACAATAATTACATAGTCGTCCTGTTTGAGGTAATTCTGAATTACCTTCCTGAGCTGTGGTTGAGGTCCACTAGCTGTGTAGATAGTGATCGGTGTGAGTTGCATAAATGTCATTAACTTACTTGCCAGACACCTGACTACCTTTGCATCGCTACTTGACTCTAAAGTCAAGATTCTTATACTTGGCATTCGGCTGTCCCCTCCACTACATCCTGCAGGAGTTCACTATCAAAAATAGCACTACCAATTCCAAAATCGTCAATCCAACCTTTAAGTGCTTCCCTTTCGTCACGGTAATCTTCAAAATTAAGCAACTCTGTGCCAAAACCCGGACGGTTGCGTAACAGTAAAACACCGAGTGTATCTCCCAAACTTTCTGGATTGAACGCACCAAGTAGTTGTGAACTATGGGTTGTAACAATAACCTGTGAATATTGTGCAATATGCTCAATTACATTTGCTATGTCTGTTAGTGCACCGGGGTGTAAATTCTGCTCTGGTTCTTCAATAGCAATGAGCGGAGACAATTCAGGTTCATTGAGTAAAATGTTATATGCGACTAGACGCAGTGTACCATCAGATGCATTATGCAATGGAATAGGTTTTCTGTATCCTTCTAATAAACATAGTTTGTACTGTCCATCAATCATGCATTGATCTATTTCAAAATTCGTAATCGCAGCAAGCGCATCACTGACGTTTTGAAAACTTTCTAAAGAATTCTTATGCCAGTTCCAAAGAACTTCCGGCAGATGCCTGCCATATCTGTCTAGTTTAGGTAATTCGCCAATTTCGTCATCAACTGGCATGAATTCTGTAAGACTTATGCGTATAAAGTCTGTGTCAAAATTATAAAATTGCCACTCCTTTATAAACTCCGCTAGAACACGAGTAATGGGTTTGTCTCCATAATTTCCGGCTGACCCCAAAGCAAGTTTGTTTGAGTTATATGTTGTCTCATGTCTGTTATTTTCATCCCGCACGACCCTTTGTTCACCCTGGATTGAAATTACTTTATACATCATTAACCAACAATTGTTCTACCTGGAAAGGAAAACCGGGTTTTGCTTCTATTTCCAAATTATATATGGTTTGGTTTTCTGTTACTTTTGTCTGTAAATCAAAAGCAAATTTATTTGCGCCGCCTGCCCAAAGTGTATCTTGGATCATTTTTTCTGAAGGCGATCTCTCCTGAACCATCATTTTAAGAAGAGACAATGCCTTCAAAACATTCGATTTTCCGCTGGCATTTGGCCCAACAAGAACTGTTAAGGGTTTGAATGGCAATGTAACATCCTGTAGACTCAAGAAGTTTTTAATATGAATGTTCTCTAAGAAAACGTTTTCTTGTGACATTGTAGTTCACTTCCTAATTTCTTTCCTATAATTTATACATTAGATATGTTATAAATATAATCGCTAAATGTCAACTCTCTGAAGCAGATTCCAAAATAGTACATGTCCAAACTCATAGTATTGCTCCTATTCTTTTATCCCTACAATGGTCGGGAAGAAAGAGAGCGTCTTCAATATGTGATAGTGCTGGCTGATATCTGGTTAATGAATAGTATAATCAGAATGAAGGTAAGATTGCAACGCCATTCTACGCTTGTCACTTACAATACTCCTTGCATTTTTGAGACAAAATCAGGTATAATTGCTTATTAATGGATATATATTATCATTACATGGCGGGTAAAAAACGAGTGGTAATGCAAACGGACACTCTATAGAAATACAATACTACCGTTCCCGAAACGGCAAGCAACCTTTCATTGAATGGTTTAAATCCCTTCGAGATAGAAACATGCGAAACAGAGTAGAAAGACGACTTAAACGGCTTGAAGATGGCAATTTTGGAGATTGCCAATCTGTGGGTGGAGGTGTTTTTTGAATTGCGTCTACACTTTGGACCATGGATATCACATCTATTTTGGTCAAATCAATAACAGACTTATTCTTTTACTATTCCACAGAAAAGGCTATAAAAGAAGATTAACCAAACTTCACGTGAGGAGTTCCTAAACTCCTTTGAAAAGTAAAAGTTAAATTCTCCACAATCTAAACTCTGAGTTAATACGAAAACTTGAGAATTCGTAAACCTGAAGAACCCTGGGAAATAATGAAAACTGATTGACACGTTTCCTAAAAAAAAGATATAATATTGAAATGACACAAATGGAACTACATCTCACAGCAATTGACACACCGAGTGTAAAAGCGTTCTTATTAGTCATCATATCATAAGAACATACTTAATAGTAGTACGCACACGCCGTGTACCGCCTACAAGGATAAAGCATGAACATCCTCGTCCTACACGGACCTAATCTAAATCTCTTAGGTAAACGGCAACCTGAGATCTATGGACATCAGACCCTAAATGACATCAACACTGCACTGGACCAATTTGTAGCATCATCTCCCTTTGATGTTACACTGAAGATTTTGCAGTCAAACCATGAAGGTGAACTAGTGTCTATTATCGGTGAACATATAGATTGGGCAGACGGTATATTGATAAATCCCGCAGCATATACACACACAAGTGTCGCAATAAGAGATGCACTATCCACTGTCGGATTACCCGTAATTGAAATACACCTATCCAACATATATGCACGCGAAGAATTTCGACACTACTCTTATGTCTCAAGTGTTGCCGCTGGCGTAATAAGTGGATTTGGTGTATATAGTTATATCTTAGCTCTTGAAGCAATGATACATATCCTTGGACCCAAATTAACTGATCATAAAGACATAGTTTGAAGGGAATTGTTTGTGGAACAAAACCCGTTTATACCTTTTAGTAGACCCTGGATTGACGAGACAGAAATTGAAGCAGTTTGTGAAGTGCTCGCTTCAAAATGGATCAGCACAGGAGCGAGAGTCAGAGAATTTGAACGAGCATTTGCTGAACGCATCGGCGTAAAACATGCAATTGCAGTCAGCTCTTGTACAGCAGCACTACACCTGAGCCTTGTAGTTACAGGTATCGGAATAGATGATGAAGTCATCACAACTCCTTATACCTTCACAGCAACTGCAGAAACTATCAGGTATGTCGGAGCAAAACCGGTTTTTGTTGACATCAATCCTGAAACCTTAAATATTGATGTCAATAGGATTGAGAAAGCAATAACACAGAAAACGAAAGCACTCATGCCGGTCCACATCGCCGGACTTCCATGTGAAATGGGACCGTTGCATCATATATGTCAGAAACATAATCTGTTACTCATTGATGATGCTGCACATGCAATTCCCGCTGAATATAAGGGACAATCCATTGGGACACTTGGCGACCTAACCGCTTTCAGTTTCTATGCAAATAAGAATATCACGACTGCTGAAGGCGGCATGATAACAACAAACAGCGATGCCTACTCTGAAACATTGCAAACTATGCGGCTACACGGGATTGATAAAGATGCCTGGTCAAGGCGATCAAAACGTAGTATATGGCGTTACGACATCACCACCGAAGGCTATAAATATAATATGACTGACATACAAGCAGCGATGGGTCTGTGCCAACTCATGAAAATCAACAAAATGCATGAACGTCGTCAGAACATTATACAGATATATAATGATGAACTATCAAGAATACCACAAATCAATGTCCCTGCTGCACCTGATGAATTGTCTAAACATGCATGGCATCTTTACATTATCCAACTTGATAATGTTGACAGAGACCTATTTGTTGAAACATTGCGCGATGAGAACATAGAGTGTAGTGTTCACTATGTTCCTTTACATCTATTTGATTTTTATCAGAAGCAATACGGTTACAGTATTGGTGATTTTCCATGTGCTGAACAAGTCTTTGAAAAAGTCGTGAGTCTTCCACTCCATCCAGCCTTAACTGAATCAGATGTTCATATTGTGATTAATACCATCAAACGTATCTTGGCATGAATACTTGATGATATCAGAATGTCGTGTTATAAGAGAATCCGCCATGTCTCTCCAACAACTCTACCAAATCATCCCCACAGAAGTCTGTCTATCGTGTGATGTATGCTGTCGTTTCTTGGATAAGTATAGTCCGCTCACCCCCATTTTTACCGAAAATGAGACTGGACATTTGATATCTAAAGGCATAGACAGGACTCTATTCATACATCAGGAAGATGGTAAGAGTAATCAGATAGCACTCATCCCACATGAAAATTATTATATATGTCCTTTCTTTGAACCGGAAACACATCACTGCAAAATATATGCGTCTCGTCCCCTTGATTGCCGCCTATATCCGTTCACAATCATGTTCAGTCAGGACAGAAACAGTGTCGTATTAGGCGTGGATATGTTGTGTCCGTATAGTGAAGAGCATTATGAGCTTGAATCGTTTCAACAGCATTTGAGACTCGTAATAGACTATGTTGAATCAGAGGATGTCAGTTCACAGATTCTAGAAAATTGGAGTCTTATTGGTGAGTTTCAAGATACAGTAAAGGTTCTCCATACACTTAGTTATGGTTATGAGTCATGCATTTAAACCTCTTAACACTTGACCAGAAACCACTATTTGGCCGATATATTCTCCAATCAACGCAATCTTTATCCAGTTACGCCTTTGCAAACCATTTCATTTGGCGCGATTTCTTTGATTTCTACTATACAGTTCATCAAACAAAGGAACATGACAATAAGAATGATTTCAATTCATATCTATGTATTTTTGCAAAGCAGGGTGACGACTATTTTATGCCGATTCTACCTTTGCCGTGTCGGATCGCAAGCCGTAGTTATGTCAATACTGTTTTCAAAGCATATCAGTTCATGCTGGAATCCAATAGAAACCCTGAGATCGCACGCATTGAAAATGTACCAGAAGAGTGTCTGAATACATTCATTGACAAAGGCTTTACCTACATTCAAAAAGAGGCAGAATACACTTATTTGACGCAGGATCTATGTAAACTGAAAGGGAACAGATATAAACAACAAAGACATGCATATAACACCTTTCTACGAGATAATAAATCAATACAGTATGGACCCTATCAATCAACGGATAAAGACGCATGCATTGAATTGTATGACAAATGGAGGAAAACCCGCACAAGAAGATACGATGACCCAATCTATCAAGCCATGCTTGATGATTCCAAAAGTGCACACAGAATAGGAATCGCTTTTGCAAAAACATTAGGTTTGGTAGGCAGAACAGTAAAAACCGATGAAAAGTTGTGTGCTTATACATTCGGTTATAAGTTGAACAGTGAAACTTTTTGCATACTTTTTGAAATATCTGATCTACGTATAAAAGGAGTTTCTCAATTCATCTTTCGCGAGTTTTGTAGAGAGTTATCAAACTCTTATAAGTGGATAAATACGATGAGTGATTCAGGATTAGAGAATCTAAAACGTGTGAAACGCACATACCATCCAAAGCAGATAATTCCATCCTATAATATCTATGGACACAGCACTCATATTCCTTAACGGACATTACAATTTACACAGACTAGACTTTTACCGTCAGGAGATCGAAAATGCAGTACGAGACGGCTTCCCACTCTTATGTGCGGATGGTGGAATCCGCATTTTTGACGAATTAATTAAACATTTTTCAGTTAACTTTATACCTGATGTGTTAATAGGTGACTTAGACTCAGGTGCTAACTGCTTAATAAATGCAAGGAAGGTTGTTAAAAGGTGGATAGGTAAAACGGATAAGGATATGACTGATGGACAGTTAGCCGTAGAATATGCAATAGATACCTATCGTAGCAATAACATTATTATTTATGGTGGTCTGCCTCGTAATAATGAATATGAGACAGATCACTTCCTGGGAAATCTCAAACTACTACGTTTTGGTTACACCCTTACAAAATTTGACAACATAGACTACATTGCTGAAATTCGGGATCCGTTGCAGACAATTCACTATGTGTTGTCTGAAGTACGGATTGAACGAAAAAACAGTGGTCTGCAACGCGTGTCACTAATTGCTGAAGATTCAGATGTCACCGTTGAAAATAGTCAAAATCTGCGCTGGGATTTAACAACGTTCCATGTCCATCCAGACATCTCTAATGCTTTACGAAACGAGTTCATTCAGGGAGCTGAATGGGTACAGATCAAATTAAGTGAAGATTCCGCACCCGTGTATGTTATTCACAATTGGTATGATCCTAGTATGTGATAATTTCTGCACTTATGTCATTCGTTTAGTATATCAAGTGAGACAAATACTGCTTGAAGCGTATCTTTGTCAATATTAGCACCGGTCATAACCATCACAACTTTCTGTCCAGCTAATCTATCAGAGAGTTTATGACCCGCAGCAAGCGAAGCAGCACCCGCTCCCTCTGCTAAGTTATGCGTCCACCGTATTGCCATACGGATTCCTTCTTGGAACTCTTCTTCACTAAGCAGGACGATATCGTGTATGTTTTCTTTGATAATGGAGAAGGGGACAGGAAATGGTACACGCATCGCTAGACCGTCTGCTATCGTACTACAGGAATCGGTCTCTATATGCCTACCCGCCTTCCATGAACGGTATATTGCCGGCGCGTTCTCTGCTTGAACGCCGATGATATTGACATTTGGGTTAATGGCTTTTGCTACAGTAATTGCACCGCAGACTCCGCTACCGCCACCTATTGGCACGATCATGGTGTTTACATCGGGAAGGCTCTCAAATATCTCAAGTGAGTAGGTACCGACACCATGTATAAGTGCTGCCTCCATTCCAGGGTGGACATAATAGAGACCGCATTCAGATTGTAGTGTATCACACAGTTCTCTAGCTTCGTCAAAGTCTGCACCGTGTACAATCAATTCAGCACCATAAGCGCACATTGCGCTGTTTTTTTCTGGATTGTTTCCGTGCGGAACGACTATAGTCGCTTTGACACCAAGTTGGGCAGCAGCATAAGCGATAGATTGTCCATGGTTCCCACGTGTCGCTGTAACAACTCCTTGTTCACGCTGTTTCTTTGTGAGATTATGCATTAAATTTATACCACCGCGAACTTTAAAACTACCGGTTGGTAAATGGTTTTCATGTTTTACATAAGCTTGAAAACCGAGTTTCTCTGATAATTCTGGATAGTAACTTAAGGGTGTAGGATCTAAATATTTGTAAACTGTCTGTTTAGCAGCAACTATACCGTGAAATGTTACAGATTTCATTTATTCTCCTGTTTTTGTTTCGTCTGCATCTATCGCGAGTGCTTTCAAAAAAGATGCTTTCGCTTTGTCTAACTCACTTCGTCTGTTATAAATATCGCCGCGTTTCAGGTATGCCGCTTTGATTTCTGTTAATTTTCTTCTTCTTCGTTTTTGTGCCATTATGTCCTCCGCTTTGTGATTTAAAACCTATAAGGCAGTTGCAATGCATATATAATGCATATATTAAAAATGAGTATAACGTAAAACGCGGTATTATCCAACTACTTCATCAAGGATACCAAAAGGTGTGAACAGCAAAAACCTTACTCCTATGTTTCTACGAAAACTTTTTGAAGGTGTTAACCAAATTTTGAGGGTGTTAACCAA
Organism: Candidatus Poribacteria bacterium; assembly: GCA_965208245.1. Taxonomy (GTDB): domain Bacteria; phylum Poribacteria; class WGA-4E; order WGA-4E; family WGA-3G; genus MSPOR6. The sequence goes on along the minus strand of OZ242325.1, from coordinate 921,434 downwards.
ATAATGATGCAAAAATCCACAGTCCTGCTAAATTGTGATGTATCACACCCGATATCTTAAACTATAACAGATTTAAAAAATGGTGTCAATAAACTTTTGATTCCAACCAGGGTTATTCAGTTTTAGGTGATTCTGAAGAATTACTCAACAAACGTTAATTTAGGGTTTTCCAAACACCATCATTCGTTCAGATTTTACCCATATCCGAAAAGAAAAGAAGCACAGTTGCTTTTTCCGTGACTACGGTATAACATCAAGATTAGCATACTTTTTTCAAAGAATATTGACTGCAAAATATACTTGCAAATACATAGCAAATAGTGTATCCTTTTAAGTTAATGACAGTGAGAAACGTAATCTAGTTTTTTTACATTAATTTCAAGGAACATTTCCTATGGATGCCAAAACATTATCTTTACCAATCAGCACATTAGACTACAAACAACCTGCAACAGTTCAGGTCGGTTCTCCTGTCTCAGATGCCATTGACCTTATGCAGATTGAAGGATTCGGATGTGCTCTTGTCGTTGATGAAGATCAAAGATTAGTCGGTATCCTCACTGATCGTGACCTACTCGTACATATATGTGGTAAAAACTTAGACCCCGAAACCATCAAGGTTAAAGAGATCATGACTGAAGAACCAGAATCCTTACGGGCAAGTGATCCGATCGCTTTTGCATTGAATATCATGCATCTTGGTCATTTTCGTCATGTACCCCTCTGTATTTGGGATGAACAGCAACAGGAATTCCCGGTAGGAATGATATCAACACGAGACATTTTAGAACATGTCGCCATTTTCATTGAAAGTAATGAAGGAGCCCCATAACAATGTTGTATGATATGGCAATTGATGAAGAATTAGCACAGATGGATAAAGATGCAGAGAGATCTCACAAATCGTTGCAAGTCAGTGAGATACAAGTGCCATTACGCCACATCATGCGAGCTTGTGTTACAATTGACATTTCAACAACTACACAAGAAGCAATTGATATACTCATAGAAAACAATATTGGGGCTGCATCAGTGGTTGAAAACGATCTAATACGAGGTATATTTGGGGAACGCGACCTTCTACGTAAAGTCCTAAATAGAGACGTTGGCGATCTTACACAGATTCCCGTTACACAATTCATGAAAGTTGACCCAAAAACAGCAAAACCTGATGACATGTTAGATACGGCAATTCTCTATATGGCACACGGCGGGTTTAGACATTTACCAATTGTTGATGAACGGCAACATCCCATAGGTATGGTTTCCATACGTGATGTTATATCTTATCTCATAGAGTTTTTCCCGCAAGAGGTATTGACACTACCCCCAACTCCGATACGAGATGCGTTCAAAGCACGGGAAGGTGCTTAACATTAGGATAAAACGTACATAAACCGAATTAAAGGTTACATGCAACAAATCATTGAACACGAAAAGGTTGAACGCTGATGCGCAAGCAAGTAGAGCAAATTCCAGCAGCGACAGTTCTGTTTGCTGGGGACTCTGGCGACGGTTCCCAGACAATAGGCACTCAGATGACTGAAACCTCCGCCATGATCGGAAACGATGTCGCTACATTACCCGACTATCCCGCAGAAATAAAAGCACCCGCCGGATCGCTCGCCGGCGTTTCAGGATTCCAATTACATTTTTCCAGTGAAACAATACATACTCCCGGCGATACTTGTGATGTCCTGGTTGCAATGAACCCCGCTGCGCTAAAAGTCAATTTAAGCAAACTAAAAGATAATGGCATTCTGATCGTCAATTCAGATAATTTTGCACCAAAAAACCTTCGACTAGCAGGTTATGCTGACAACCCTTTAGAAGATGGATCCCTTGAGAAATATCAGATCTTTCCTGTTGAAATGACCAGACTCAACCGTGATGCGCTTGAGCATGCAGAACTTGACTTAAGTGATAAAGACCAATGTAAAAACTTCTTTGCATTAGGGATGATCCTGTGGTTATACAATCGCCCAATGGATTACACAATTAGATGGATTAAAACAAAATTTGCACTTAAATATCCTCACCTAATTGAACCGAATATCTTAACACTACGAGCAGGAAACATCTATTGTGAAGCAACTGATCAATTCACAACAACATATCAAGTAAAACCTGCTAAGTTTTCACCCGGCACATATCGCAACATTGCAGGAAATACTTCTACTGTCTTAGGTCTCGTTGCAGCTGCACATCAATCTGGACTGCAATTAGTATACGGTAGTTATCCTATTACACCTGCAAGTGATATTCTCCACGGATTAGCACTCTATAAGAACTTTGGTATCGTTACAATGCAGATGGAGGATGAAATAGCCGCTGTAGGAGTCGCAATCGGTGCCGCATTCAGCGGTTCACTCGGGGTGACAGGGAGTAGCGGTCCTGGACTCGCTTTAAAATCGGAAGCAATAAATCTCGCCATGATCGCTGAATTACCACTCGTTGTATGCAACATTCAGAGAGCAGGACCCTCAACTGGAATGCCAACAAAAACTGAACAAGCAGACCTATTACAAATGCTCTACGGCAGAAATGGTGAGTCACCACTACCAATTCTTGCAGCTGCGCGACCAATTGATTGTTTCAACACCGTATATGAAGCATGTCGAATAGCAATAAAATATAGAACACCTGTTATTTTTCTATCTGAATTATACATTGCACTCGGTGCCGAACCGTGGAAAATACCTGATATCGTGGACCTGCCAAAAATCGAACCAGAATTCCAAACAAAAATTGATGGGTTTGAACCATATCTGAGAGATCCAGACACACTCGCCAGACCCTGGGCAAAACCCGGAACACCTGGACTTGAACACAGAATCGGGGGATTGGAAAAATCAGACATAACAGGAAATGTCAGTTACGATCCTGAAAACCATGAAAAAATGGTAGAAATAAGATCCGAAAAAGTCAAAAGAATCGCAAATGAGATACCCCCTACAGAAGTCTTTGGCGCACAGGAAGGTGAACTCTTGATACTCGGATGGGGAGGTACCTTCGGTGCTATCCGCACTGTTGTCGAAAACAGATTTGCAGCAGGTAAAGCAATCGGACACCTACATCTGCGATTTCTAAATCCATTTCCAAACGATTTAGGTGATGTCTTAAAAAAATATAAAACAATACTAATTCCAGAACTCAATACAGGCCATCTACGACAACTCATCAGAAGCGAATATCTTATTGATGCCATCGGCCTCAACAAAATTCAAGGTCAACCATTTCACGTTTTTGAATTGGAATCAGAAGTAGATAAATATATCCACAATTAGGATATACCGTGTTCCAATTTGAATACCGCAAACTCGGAACTCGGTAAAGTGCTAAAGGTAGTCACACTTATGAAAAACAGAAGATTATCAGGTATTCCACTCGGAGTGCCGACTCTAACACAAAAAGATTTTACCACTGATCAAGATCCAAGGTGGTGTCCTGGATGTGGTGATTATTCAATATTAGCGCAAACAAGACGTATCATGCCGGAACTGGGGATACCGAGAGAGAATATCGTGTTCATCTCAGGGATAGGATGTTCAAGTCGATTTCCATACTATATGAACACTTACGGTTTCCATACAATACACGGCAGAGCCCCAACAATTGCATCCGGCGTTAAAATGGCAAACCCAGACCTGTCTGTTTGGGTCATCACAGGTGATGGAGACGCACTATCTATCGGGGGAAATCATTTTATACATCTCATGCGACGCAATTTTGATCTCAATGTCCTACTATTCAATAACCGAATCTACGGATTAACAAAAGGACAATACTCCCCTACATCTGAGCAAGGAAAAAGCACAAAGTCAAGTCCATTCGGGGCACTTGAAACGCCATTTAATCCCATCAGTCTAGCACTCTCCGCTGGAGCAACATTTGTTGCACGCTCACTCGATAGAGATCCACAACACTTACGGTCTATCATCAAATACGCGTATGAACATAAAGGAACATCTTTCATAGAAATCTATCAGAACTGTAATATATTTAATGATGGCACTTTCTTCCCATACACTGAAAAAACAACAAAAGCTGACAATACAGTGTTTCTCGAACACGGTGAACCCCTGATTTTCGGATTAGAAAGTAATAAAGGTATACAAATAAAAAACTTTCAACCTGAAGTCACAACCGTATCAAACGGAACTGATAATCTCATTGTGCATGACCAGTACGCAGAGAACACTACCTTAGCAAACTTCCTTGCACGCATGAGCGACATGCCAGATATGCCGCATCCTATCGGTATCTTCCGTAGCGTTCAACACCCCTGCTATGAAGATTTGATGACAGAACAGATCACATCAGCAAAACAGCAAAAAGGAAAAGGGGATCTCAACGCACTTCTCCACGCGGGTGATACATGGATTGTTGAGTAGACTACACCTAAACTACTATACATGACAACTGAATATAGCTGACGCACTTTCAACTTTCCTTGCAATCTAACTACTGATGTGGTATCCTATCTATATAAACACACACACAAATGGGGATAATATAATGAAATTAGGTTTGTGCACTATCGCTTTTCAGGAACAACCTTTGGAAGAGGTGATTGCTATTGCAGCTGACTATGGGTTTGACGGTATCGAAGTTTGGGGTAAACCACCGCACATGCCGACTGATTATGATGAAACTTATATAAAAAATCTACGTGATTTAACACATCAGAAGGGGTTGGTAATCTCAGCTTACGGTTCCTATGTTGATCCAACGATGCATCTCTACCAAAAGTATTTCGAAGATGCCTTTAATATTGCACACGAACTGGGGACCAATCTCGTAAGAATTTGGACAGGTGGAGGCGCATCAAAAACTATTCCACCTGCTGACAAACGTCTCATTCTGTTCCGTATGGTAAGTCTTGCACAATGGGCAAGTTTTCGAAGCCTTACTATGGGTATGGAAATGCACAACAATCATCTATCCGATTCAGCTGAGAGTATCTTAGATATTATTGACAACATCAAATTGCAGTCTTTAAAAACATATTTTCAACCCTTGTCACGACCTGATGCTGACGAACCTATTTCAGCTGCACAGCAACTTGCAAAACATATTGTAAATGTTCATGCACAGAACTTTGACGAATCCGGTACGCCATGTCCAATCGCAGAAGGAGTAGTCGATTATAGTAAAATTATAGAGATACTCAATCATGTCGGTTATGCCGGTTATATCCAAGTAGAATTCGTACACGGAAATAACAAATTGGAAGCTCTCCAACGCGATAGAGATTTCCTTGCAAGTCTGACCACACCTATTACCGAGGCTGTCTTAAAAAATGTGGATTCCGATCCCATCTAAAGAAAAAAGCGAGTCTATAGATTCTATGCACTTAGAAATCGGCATCATAGCATTGCTTGAAAAGGTGATAGGGAAACCAGCAGAAAGAAGAGCACAATTTGATTGGCTCTGTAACAAACCGTCCCGTAAGCATTTCGGTGAATACTACGACGTTTTGATGGATCTATATCGCCATCTAAAAGGAGACTGGAACGGAACATCGCAAAAATCACACGGACATCTCACGCCAGACGCATATTTTTCAGAACCGTATAATTTCATCTTTGAATTTGACGAACTGCAGCACTTTACACGATACCGAAAAGAAACGTTCAAGTTTTATCCTGAAAATATACCCTTAGCTTATGAAACAGAGGTCTATATAGAATTCTGTCGTCAGCAGCACATTGCAGCATTGGCAAAAGGAACTGACAGGTTCAGACGACCTACTGCTGATTTTCCTTATATCAACGGACGCGCAGCACAACGGGCTTTTTTTGATACTTTTCGGGATTGGTTACCAACGCAACACGGACTTAATCCCACACTGAGACTTGCCGAATTTGAGGTTACGCCTATTCTAAACGGAACATTAACAGGCAATGACGCGAAAGATTTTATGGAACAGTTAATAAAAAAGCGACTCGCAATTCCCAATCAACGAGTCCAATAATTGGGAAGGTTACATTACACTACATGGACAAACAGTATAGTTCAAAAGTGAATCTCACAGATTTTCCACTACTTCAACTTATCGGCCAAACCCCCCTCACAAAAATTGACCTATTCAAGAGTGAACTCCCTAAGGTGGAAATATATGCAAAAGTAGAAACATACAATCCAGGAGGCTCTATAAAGGACCGACCCGTCCTACGGATGCTAATTGACGCAATCGTTACAGGTGAACTCACACGCGAAAAAACTATATTAGATTCAAGCTCAGGAAACGCAGGTATCGCTTATGCAATGATCGGTGCAGCATTGGGATATAAAGTTGAACTTGTTATACCAGATAATGCAAGTGATGAACGGAAAAAACGGATCCTTTCACACGGCGCACGCGTGATTTACACTGACACGATCCTCGGATATGATGAAGCTCTGAGAGAGGTAGATAGAAGATACAAAGCAAATCCAGAGAAATATTTCTTCAAATCACAATATGATAATGAAAATAATTGGCGGGCACACTACGATACAACAAGTGTAGAAATATTACAACAGACAGATACGAAAGTTACACACTTTGTCGATGGCATAGGAACTGGAGGAACCATCACCGGGGTAGGTAGAAGATTAAAAGACTATAACCCGAACATCGAGATCTGCTCTATTGTGCCAGAGGAGTTCCTCGACATCGAAGGGTTAAAACCTCTTGGAAATCCTGATGATATTGTGCCAGAAATTCTTGATGAGAGTGTTATTGATTACCGAATCCCTGCATCTATCGAAGACGCACACGAAATGTGCAACCGTCTGGCAGAAATTGGTTGGTTCGTAGGAACATCATCAGGCGGTTATCTTTACGGTGCATACAAACTTGCACAAGAGATACAACACGGAATAATCATCACTGTATTTAATGACATTGGCGAAAGATATTTTTAGCATGAGACTTTGGGATTAAGTTCACATACTCAGAACAACTACTAGCAAACTATTCATCTGTTTTTCAAAATTGGAGTTCTATGGATACAACAGTTATGCCTTTTAATGGGTTACGGTACAATGTTGATAAAGTAGGGGACATTACCGATGTAATCGCGCCACCTTATGATGTTATCAAATCTGATGAACGCATTGCTTTAGAAAAGAAACATCCATCAAATATCGTCCGTTTAATACTAAGCCAACCTAAGACCGATGACACTGAAACAGAGAATCAATACACGCGCGCTGCAACGCTTTTGAAGCAATGGATTACTGACCAAACTTTAATCCAAGACTCCTCACCCAATTATTATATCTACGATCAATCCTTTCATGCACCAGATGGAAAGTATTATACCCGCCGTGCTCTAATCGGCTTGGGAAAACTTGAACCTTTTGAGAACAAAGTAATCCTGCCTCATGAAAAGACACACGCTGGACCGAAAATAGACAGACTTAATCTGATGCATGCCTGCCATGCCAACCTAAGTCCAATATTCCTTATATACCAGGACCCTGATGGAGATATTGAGCATATAATGGAACAACATACTGATGGGAAACCTCCAGAAGTTGACTGTAAGGAAGTATTCGGAAGTACACACCAATTGTGGCGTATAGATAAACCTGAATCCAACCGTAAAATACAGAACTTATTTGCAACAAAACAACTCCTGATAGCAGATGGACACCATCGCTATGAAACGGCACTAACATTTCGTGATGAAATTGAAAACAATCATGAAAAGAATACACTGTCAGGTTACAACTATATAATGATGAATCTTGTCCGGATGGAATCCTCAGGATTAGCAGTTATGGCAATTCACCGTTTACTCAGTGACCTCACTTCTGAACAGATCAATCAAGCAACTGCAAACCTACCAGAGATGTTTGAGGTGATAGAAACTACATCATTAAATGACCTTATGTCGAAATTGAACACTCTCAGAGAAAAAAAAACAGCAGTCGGCATGTATACACCAGATGATAGATACCGACTATTAGTTCCACGTTCACCGGTTCCAGGGGAATTGGATGTTACATTTGTTCAGGAGACAATTATTAACAAATCGTTTAGAATTGAGACAATAGCAGACCATATCCGTTATACTGCGTATGATTCTGATGCTGTGGCACATGTAAAAAACAAGGGTAACCGTGTCGCACTGTTGATGAACCCAACACCTATTGAACAAGTCTTAAATGTAGCAATGGAAGGCTCTGTGATGCCACAAAAATCAACCTATTTCTATCCAAAGATGGCAACAGGATTAGTGTTGAACCTATTGTAACCCAAGTTGCCACCTATGGCACATAATCTGTTAGATTGTGCTACAAGAACGCAAACTGACAGTGGACGCTACAAATACTTGCTAAAATACTAATGTTTCCAAGTCTAAATCTTGTAGGTAGCAACTTGGGGGTGTGTAAAGTTTTTGGCATGGAAAATGAATAGAGTTCTTGCATAGAATGTCCGTATTTGGTATCCTACCCTAATAAAGTGCTTGTTATTTTTATCAATTCTCAGTTATAATTAGCAAAAGATGTCTCCACGGTTCAAGTATTAAAATACTTTCATGTATTTGACTAAAAGGAGAAACACCGATGACAACCTATACAGATAAGCAGAAAATATCTTCTGTTCCAACAGACACACCACTATATTACCCTGATACGGATGGTAAACCCATGGCTGCAAGCGACCTGCACAGACGGATTCTCTTTCGCACAATAGAAACACTTGAAGCACATTACGCACAACAACCGGATGTTTATGTTTCTGGTGATATACTGATGTATTATGTGAAGGGTGATCCGCGCCAAGTCGTCGCACCGGATGTGTTAGTATCTTTCGGATTAGAGAAAAAAGAACGGCTTACGTATCTTGTCTGGGTGGAGGGTAAAACGCCTGATTTTGTGATGGAGTTCAGTAGCAAAACCACTTATAATGAGGATTTGGGGCGTAAAATGGATCGCTATGCTTCTTTAAGGATTCAAGATTACTTTTTATATGATGCGGAAGGGTTATTTTTGGCATCTCAACTGATGGGTTGGACATTAGTTGATGGTGTTTATGTTCCGGTATCTGAGCATGCAGATGGGGGTCTACATTCTGATGTTCTCAGTTTAGATTTCCATGTGGATGATGAAGGTTTAGGTCTCTATGATCCTGTTGCGGGTGCATGGCTGCAGACCCCAACTGAAGCAGCCGAAGCCCGTGCTGAACAGGAAGCAACACGCGCTGAACAGGAAGCAACACGCGCTGAACAGGAAGCAACACGCGCTGAACAAGAAGCAACACGCGCTGAACAAGAAGCAACACGCGCTGAACAAGAAGCAACACGCGCTGAGAACGCTGAAACACTTGCAAAACAGGAAACAACACGCGCTGAACAAGAAGCAACACGCGCTGAACAAGAAGCAACACGCGCTGAGAACGCTGAAACACTTGCAAAACAGGAAACAACACGCGCTGAACAGGAAGCAACACGCGCTGAACAAGAAGCAACACGCGCTGAACAAGAAGCAGCACGCGCTGAACAAGAAGCAGCACGCGCTGAACAAGAAGCAACACGCGCTGAGAACGCTGAAACACTTGCAAAACAGGAAGCAGCACGCGCTGAGAACGCTGAAACTGAAGTCGCACAACTCCGAGAACAATTGCAACGTTTACAAACACACAGCTAACCCAAAACCATAAGGGTGTGTAAAGTTTTTGTAACTAATACCTTGTCAAGTCTTCTTCGTAGGTCACAGTGTTTTTCAGTTTTAGGTATTTTGCCCATTTTCTATCACAATCGTTAATATTTAAAAATAAGCAGAAGTATGATTCTTGATGTTTACCCACTTACCTGAAACGTCACAAATTTGAAATAACACGCCAGAAAGCAAGATAAAAACACATACCAACGATTTGAAATATGTCATTTTGAAACTCCTTAAAAAATAAGTAATAACCCATAAAATATGGATTCAATCTGCCCCCATAAGACGAGGGTAGACCGTAACATGTGAACTATCTTGATCCATCGGTTGCAGCGTTAGGGGATTTATACTGTAATCCCACCCCATATAGCCTTTTAGTTCTTCGTCAGAAGTATTATACACATCAATCGTAATAACAGGTGTGCTCTCTGTCACACGGGTTCGGCTATATTTTGTAGTGTTCCTCCACTCGTTTCCTTCTGCCGTTACGCCATGATACACAAACTCATAAAGCGTATCGCCTTTAGCAAAGAAATCGCGACCATCCTTGAGTGTGATTTTGTTCCAGACAGGATCCAACAATCCTATGCCAATCTCATGAGCTACACAGAAACGATTGTCTTCACCATAAGGGGGAGGTAGCACAACACCGTTCACAATAGTATTGGTTGTTGTCAATGCCAATTCCATCAATTCAGGAAACGCCCACGTTTGTTCATACAGCCAATCCATCCGGTTGGATCCTGGCACCACACCACTCGGTGTATAACCTAATTCATACTCCCCATAGGCGCGATACATCCTTTCATATTCAATGAACTGATCCCATATTTCAGCATAAGGGCGTTTCGGGTTGTGATCACGCACAATCTCTGCAACAATTTTCTCAAATTGTATGAGAACATCATCAGACCAGTGATCATCATGCGGATTCGGTTCTATATTCCGATACACGCCATCTATCCATTCTTCTGGAAGTTTAAGATGTTCAGGAATATCCTCTGGCACTGCAGAGGGTGGCAAAGGGGGCGGTGGTAGGTGAGCAAAACGATCAGGATCACGTGGGATATGTGTGACATACAGACCTTCAACGCCTTCCTTTTCGTAGCCCTCAACTTCTGTTGCATATTTCGTATCCGTTTTGGACTTAGCGATATTCGGGTTGGATGGTGTCCCTTCGGTAATAGCATCACCGGATACTTCGTCTGGAACAATGCTATTATCCTTATGGACATCATCTTGATCTGTAACCTTTTGTGTAGGTTTTGTATCGCCTTTGTAAATAATAGTCGGATCGGTGTCGGGTTTGTAGAATAACAAGAATGTCCCAATACCGAGTGCGAGGATGAGGATAGCTAATCCCCATTTCATTCTACTTTTCACAATAAATTCCTCCTATAGATAGGAATTGTCCTTCCGCTGTGTAGCGAAAAGAGATGTTATATAACAATTGAGAAATGAGAAAGATTTTGTAGTCCAGTCTCATGTTATGCTTCTTTCATTATATCAAAAAGCAGGTTAGTTGTTTAGACAGACTACAGAAATTGGCAGGTAATGAGATATAATTGCAATCTCTGTAGAGGTTGCTAGTATCCATTATACATGACATAAAAGCCATTATTTGATATGATAGACACCAGCTCTGTCGTAGTTCAGTTACGTCAGTGCTACGCATCGGCAGTGTCTTCAGCACTGTCGGTGCATGTAATAAGCACCCTCCGACATAATCCACGCAATTGGCAATTCTGTGAATTTTTAATGTCTAAAAAGCATTATACAAAATTGTGCAAAAATTGTTAATAAAAAAATAAGTTGTTTTTCAAGTATAAAATTAAACTTATTTATTCTAAATTATCCTATATTCTCCAAATATTTCAATAAATAAGTTGAATACACTACTTTTTCCACTGATAAAATCCTTGATATATACATAAAATCCTAACATCTTCCATGACATAAGATTGTGGATCAACTCCCATAGTATTAGACAATAAGGTTGCATGTGTTCCCTGAAAAAAGATACGTCTGAGGACGTTTTGTCCACGAAGGTCATTAACGATTTGCTGATTATCAGATAGACTCATAAAATTGGACTCCTTTATAGTGAAACCTAAAATAACATGACACTTCTTGACATTACGGGCAATGAATTGCCCTACTACGAACCGATATTTGCTTACGGGTAAATGTATGCATAATTCTAAACTTTACTATATCATAACATCTCAACAAAGGCATCAACGTCAGTTGTCGGTTCTTGGCAAACATAATTCTCACAGACATAAGCAGTTGTGCTATCATCTATGCGTGATTTGTTCGCGAGCAGTGGGAGTGTAGATTCGTCTGAGGATTCACTTAATGCAACGATCTTATTCGGTAGATACATGCCGTGTAATGCTGCTAACATCGCTCCCGTTTTTGCATCCTCTCTGTTACCAACGATAGCAATCTCTTTCGGTGTTGAAAGCAGAAACGCTAACTCACACAGCAGCTGCCCCGATCCGGATGGCATCACGTCCATCTGATGAAAATAGAGTTTTAATGTACTCACTGCCTTGTCGTGGAATTCAGGTTTGTCCAGATGTTTAGCAAGACGTAACAGACCATGGATTGCCATAGACGCACCTGCGGGTGTGGCACCATCGTAAGCGGATTTGGATTGAACGATGAGGGATTCATGTGCTTTGCCTGTGAAAAAGAAACCTTCTCCATTATCATCTGCAAACTGCTCTATCATGATATTGGCAAGTCGTTCCGCTTCAGTAAACCATTTCGCATCAAAACTCGCTTCGTATAACGCAACTAAACCCGCGATGAAGTATGAATAGTCCTCAAGGTAGGCATTCAAATGACTTTTACCTTCTCGGTATGTCCGCAAGAGTAGACCATCCTCTTGTGAAAGCGTTGTCAACACAAACTCAGCAGATTTTTCGCATGCAGTCAAATATTCAAGTTTGCCTGTTAGTTGATACCCCATCGCCATACCGCGTATCATGATACCGTTCCAACTCGTTAGGATTTTGTCATCAAGTCCGGGTTTAATCCGCTTCTCTCTTTCCGTAAATAGTTTCTGTTTGCAGTCTGTTAGGAGTGTGTCTAATGCTTCTTGCTCCATTCCCAATTTTCGGGCAAAGACATCAGATGGCGTCTGTATATGTAGGATGCTTTCTCCTTCAAAGTTTCCGTGTGGGGTGATGTCGTAAAATTCGCAGAAGATTTCAGCGTTCTCTTCTCCGATAATGTTTTCCACTTCAGAAGGTTCCCAGACAAAGAATTTACCCTCAACACCTTCACTATCAGCATCTTGTGTGGAATAGAAACCACCATTTTCAGCATCGTACATTTCACGCAGGACATAATCTAATGTCTCTGTGGCAATGTCCAAGTAAAAACTATTCTGTGTTGCTTGATACGCCTCAAAATAGGCGACAACGAGCTGAGCATTGTCGTAGAGCATTTTTTCAAAATGAGGGACAAGCCAACGTGCATCTGTAGAATAACGGTGAAAACCACCCCCGAGTTGGTCATACATTCCACCGCGTGCCATTTTTTGCAGTGTGAGTTCTACCATCTCTAAAGCATTCGCATTACCGCTATGATGCCAATACCGCAAGAGAAAAGGCAACCCCATACTTGGCGGAAATTTCGGTGCATTGCCGAAACCACCGTAGCGTGAATCAAATTGGGATCGATAGTGTTGGAACGCTTTTGTCATGAGTTCTTCTGTCAATTCATGTTCATGGGAATCCACAAGATTACTCATCTGATTAAGCTGCGCAGTGATCTGATCTGCTTGTTCCAGAACTTGGTCGCTTTTATCGTTGTATGCCTCTATCACTGCGTACATTACCTTTGGAAAACCGGGTCTACCGTATCTGTCTTCCGGTGGATAGTAGGTGCCACCGAAGAAAGGTTTCAGCTCAGGTGTAAGGAATACTGTCATGGGCCACCCCCCTTGACGCGTCAGAATCTGGACTGCGTTCATGTAGATTTCATCCAAATCCGGACGTTCCTCTCTGTCAACCTTTATATTGACGAACAGTTCGTTCATGATTGCAGCGATTTCCTCATTCTCAAAGGACTCACGCTCCATAACGTGACACCAGTGACAGGCAGAGTAGCCGATACTGAGTAGAAGCGGTTTCTGTTCATGCTTTGCGCGTTCCAACGCTTCTGCACCCCATGGATACCAATCAACAGGGTTGTGTGCATGTTGAAGTAGATAGGGACTTGTTTCGTGAATTAGACGGTTTGTATGTTTAGGTGAGTCGTTCATTCCATTTTCTCCGTGGTGAGTCTACCTGCATGTTCAATCATTTCACGTAATGTATCAAGATTGACATCCTCAAGTTTATTAAAACTAATACTACTCTTTCCTGTCTTGACTTTACCGAGTTGGGACTTATAGATTTCAGCCAAGTACTTTCTACCTTCAACAGCGTTAACATAAACGCTGAAGTAGTTTTTCTGTCGGGTTAATCCTATGAGGAACCATTCGACATGTTTCTTATCGGAACGTGTGTATGAGAAGTTTCCGTAGCCGATAATTCTCTGTTCACTACCACCCCAGAAAATCCCCTCCCACATACAGATGGCTTGTCCCGGTAAAGCAGTCTTGATTAGTGTGTGGAGTTCCTGCAAAACTGTTTTGATGTCTTGTTCTTGACTGTTGATATATTCTTCAGGTAAAGTTTCTACCTGTTCCATCTTATTTCCTTTAGTGTTGTTTACTAGTTAGTGGAATGTCTACTCTTACATTGTAGGTCGGGTAGAGCGAAGCGTCATTAAAATATTAACTGGCGACATGATACCCCCAATCAATACATGTCGGGTTTCGCTTTGCTCTACCCGACCTACAAAATAGTCCTTGACAAAACACTAGATTTGCTCGTGCAAAGAATACTGCCCGGGAAGGACTCGAACCTTCACACCATGATCCAGAGTCATGTGTCCTGCCGATTAGACAACCGGGCAAAATCGTGAAATGCTGAATAGCACCGGTTAAGTATATCCTGTTATCCTATGGATGTCAATGTAATTTAGATGGAAGGGTGGGTTACTTTACTTTGATAACAACAAGCGTTATATCGTCTTCCTGCGGTTTTCCCTTCGCCCACAAAGTGCTCGCTTCAAACATGTGTCTGATAATTGCTTTTGGAGATTCATCTGCAACTTCTGTAAAAAGTTTCTTCGTTTTTGGATAGTCTAACATTTCGTTTTCAGGATTCAACATTTCGGGTAGACCATCGCTCATCATTAAGATAGTATCACCAGACTGGAGTTTAAAAGATGTTTCTTGTCGTTCAGTTCCGATAACGCCCCCCAAAGGCATCCCTTCAAGCAGTATCTCCTCTACCATGTCATTTTCGGATCGATAGATGAGAGTTGGCGGCATTCCCGCGGAGGCAAGCGTTAGTTTATTATCATTGAATGTAGCGAGCGTCATTGCCATGTAGAGTCTTTTAAGATTCATACTCTTTATGCCTTGTGAGATACGTTCAAGTGTGGCAAGGTTTCCTGCATCGGGTGCGGATGTTTTGAAAAGACTCTTGACAGCGGAAACCACAAGGCCCGCATTCATACCATGACCTGTAGCATCTCCAATTGCAATAGTGAGTTGATCTTCTTCAGTGAGATTGAAGTCGTAATAGTCCCCACCGACCTCTGTCGCGGGGCGCATCTCAAAAACCACATCAAGATTCGGAAGTTCAGGCGGAGCATCTGGTAGCATTGAAATTTGAAGTTCACGTGCATCTTCCAATTCCTCTGTTTTGCGCGTGTTTTCGACCTCCAAGAGTCGACGTTCAAGTTCCTCAGTATCAAGTTTTTGTCTGGTTCTGGAGACGTTGCGGGCAAGATATACCGACATAGAAAAAAGTGGTATGAGGATTATTGATAACACTCCCAATTGCCAGTTAATTGCAAATTTTGTTTGTGAGAGAAAGACACCAAGTATGAACGGTAGCACAAAAGGCGCGATCGAACCGATCCCAAATATCCACGCGCCATCTTTTTTCTTAAAAACGGCGACAATTATCACTCGGATCATCTCTAAAAACGTTAAGCCTGTAAATAGAAGTATGAGTAGAATCGCAAATCCCACCCCACTGTCAAACATGCTTAAACAGATGGTGATAATCCATCCTGTGAGAAAGGGCCAAAACAGTTTGGGCAGCTTCGGATAAAAGAGTGTATAAAGAAATAACATTCCCGACACAAACATTAATACATATACGCAGGCAAGTAACCGAAGTAGAAGCAGAATATGTGTGCTACTTGTTGCCCACAAGATAAATTGGAATGTGAGAAAAATAAATGCTCCGATGCTTCCTGTTGATATTGCGAAATAGAGGTTTTCCCTTGCACGAGGATAAAAGAAAAACAGCAGTAAATGCTGCAACATCAGAAAAACGGAAATCGCTGTCCATACCATCTGTAAAGTGGTGCCATGGCGAAGCGTGTTGACACGCCCTTTAATGCTTTCATTCAGCGGGGCAACTACAAGCCAAAAACCGCGGACAGGTATTGATTGAGAAGACGTAAAGTTGGAATACCGAACTGCAATGACATAGTCGGTTTTACCGGAAAACGAGATGACCAGTGGGTCTCGTTCCCAATAAGGTTTCTCTTCTTCTTTGCGTGTACCTACTGTCCCAAATTCATAAATCAACTCACCATCAAGATAGATTTCAGATGCTCCTGCATGATATATCATCCAGAGTGCCAGCGGGGTATCCCAGAGCTGCTTATCAGGAACAGACACGTGTAGTCTGAACCAACCTATTCCGTCCCATTCGCTATCGGATAATTTATCTTGGGTCAGCAGTGTGCCAAGTGTGAAAATGGATTCCCATTCGGTATCATCAAAAGTTGGACTTGCCCATTCTGGATTATCACCCGGATGATACTTCCAAGGATAAACTGATGAGTCTGCTTCAGAATTCGCTTCGTTTAATTTCAGCACAAGTTTGTCGGGAATAGTTTCACTGTCTTGTGCTACTGCTTCGCCAATGAATCCAAACACAACTAAGATGAGAAGGAATATTAGAACAACCTTATGTTTCATAAAGAACAGAATGCTTTTAAAATGATGTGATTATCACGAAGGAAGTTTATCTAATGCCTGTTGTAGGTCTGCGATAATATCTTCTTTGTCCTCTAAACCTATTGAAAACCTGACCAAACCATCTGTTATACCGGTCTTCTGTCTGACATCCTTCGGGACGTGTGAGTGTGTGGTTGATGCGGGATGACAAACTAATGTCCGCACGTCGCCTAAACTCACTGCTAGCGTGCAGATTTGAAGATGATTTACCAATTGTTCACCCGCTGCACTGCCTCCTTCAAGTTCTATTGTTATCATCCCACCATACCCGTTCATCTGTCTGTTGGCAAGGTCATGTTGCGGGTGACTGACCAAACCAGGATAACGCACCCACGCAACTGCCGGATGTGTTTCAAGAAAAGATGCGATTTCTAAGGCGTTCTCACAGTGACGTGTAAACCTTAAAGGTAATGTCGGGATTCCGAGCAGCGTTAACCACGCGTTGAATGGACTGATGGCTGCCCCGAAGTTTCTTAAAGTAACTTTCTGTGCACGTTCAATGAATTCTTTTTTTCCCACTATTGCGCCAGCGATTACTGCACCGTTTCCACTCAAGTATTTCGTCATACTGTGTAGGACGACATCAATACCGAGAGAAATCGGTTGTTGACTGCAAGGCGTGGCAAACGTATTATCAATGATTGACGTGATTTCATACGATTTTGCAATCTCAGCACATGCTGATAGGTCAATAAGCTTCAACAATGGATTGGTAGGACTTTCAAGATAAAGCACTCTTGTATCAGGACGAATAGCGTTTGCTACTTCGTTGGTATCCGTTGCATTTACAAATGTGGTTTCAACTCCCATTCGACAAAGTTCATCATTTAGCAGATTGTATGTTGCTGAATAGAGGTTGTCCATTGCGACGACATGTCCCCCATCAACTAAAGCGGTCAGTAGTGCCGTGCTAATTGCTCCCATGCCAGAAGCGGTTGCTAATGCAGCTTCTCCCGCTTCAAGAACAGCGAGTTTTCGTTCTAATGCTTCCTGTGTAGGATTACCCCACCGAGTGTAGACATAGCCGCTCGCTTCGTCTATAAACGCTGATGCGCACTCTTCTGTCGTTTGAAAGCTAAAAGTGCTGTTCTGATAAATCGGTGGTAATAACGGAATTCCCGTTTTTCCGGAGGGATTGTCCAATGTGTCAGTTGTTCGTTCTAACACCGTTTCCCCAGCATGAATTGCCTCAGTGGATTTTCCCAGATATTTTTTATTCGTCACTTTGAAGAAACCTTTCACGTTGATTTTAATTCCTTGACCGGGTAACCTTCAAGTGATAGCAATTGTCGTTTTCGTTCTAGTCCACCACCATAACCACCTAAATTCCCGTTGCTTCCTATTACCCGATGGCACGGAATGATGATTGTAATTGGATTACTTCCAGTAGCATTTCCGACAGCACGTACTGATTTCGGTCTTCCAATCTTTTCTGCTATCCATTTGTAGCTGCGCACCTCACCGTGAGGAATTTGATGAATAGTTTCCCACACCAACTTCTGAAACAGTGTTCCGTCCTCTATATTAACCGAGATTTCTCTAAAATCTACAGACTTACCCTCAAAATATCGATCCAAGATCTCTTTTGTCTTTTTTAGCAGATCTGTCCGTGGTGTGGATGGCGGCTCAAAAAACCTTGAATCGTCGTTGAAAAATATCTCCGAAATATGAGAATGCTTTTGAATAATATCTATATGTCCGGTATTTAGATCATATCTGAAATTTTCTTGACCATAAAAAGTCGCTACAAGTTTAGACATCTCTTCTATATCGTTAGAGTCCAAATCTCTTTCATCAATGTCAACAACTGTTTTAAAAAGTCTCTTGTTCATTTTTTATTTGACCTTCCCTTGATTTTTAAGGTATGCTATATCGCATACTATGGCTATTTTATGAAACATCAAACCTATTTGTAGGTCAGGTAGAGTGTAGTGCCATCAAAAATATTAACTGGCGACATGAAACCCATATCAAACCCATATCAGAAATCAAGTTGGATTTCGTACCTATGGCTATTTTTGAAACATCAGAACAACTCTATAGTTACATGAGTGAACTGTTTGAAGAACTTGCCGCTTTACCTGAAGCACAAGCAGCACTTGAATTTTTGACGTTAAGCGTTAGATTCAATTATACCATGCCTGATTGTATTATGACACTAACTATATCAGATGGTGAATACGCGATTTCTCGTGATGCAGGTGATAATTCGACTCCCGATGTTGAACTCACTATGACAGGGAATGTAGCACACAAATTCTGGACAGGAGAACTCAATGTTATGGGTGCTATCACGACCCGTGAGATCGGTATCTCCGGTTCTTTAGGTAAAATAATGCGACTTTCACCGCTTATTAAGGCAGCAGTTCGTCATAACAAGAAGCGTGGTTAACTGTCTTATATTTCCATCAATTCTTCTGGAAGTTTAAGATGTTCAGGAATATCTTCTGGCACCGCAGAGGGTGGCAAAGGGGGCGGAGGTAAATGAGCAAAACGATCAGGATCACGAGGAATGTGTGTGACATACAGACCTTCAACGCCTTCCTTCTCGTATCCCTTAACTTCTGTTGCATATTTCGTATCCTTTTTTGGCTTAGCGGTATCCGGATCGGATGTTGCATCTTTGTTAATAGCATCACCAGATACTTCGTCTGATCCAATGCTATTATCCTTATCTACATTATCTTTATCTATAACCTTTTGCGTAGGTGTTGTATCGCCTTTGTAAATAATAATCGGATCGGTGTCGGGTTTGTAGAATAACAAGAATGTCCCAATACCGAGTGCAAGGATGATGAGGATAACTAATCCCCAATACATGCTACGTTTCATAATGATCTCCTTATTAATAAGGAGTTATCCTTCCGCTGCGTCCAGCGAAAAGTGTTGTAATATACATGTTGTGCTTCCTCGATTATATCAGAAGCAGGTTAGTTGTTTATGGGTTTCCTAATTATTTGCATTAGTGGTAGGATTTCCCATTTTTAAATGAAGGCGGGTAACCCTGCCGACTAAAGCATAACTCCAAAATGTAATTTTAGAAAAAGGTTACCCATGTTGAGTTATACATTAGTCGTATTTTGTATGCTAAAACTTTTTTATTTTTTTGTCAACATTTATTTTGATAATATCAAAATAAATGTTCAGATTGACATTCAACACACTTTTGAGATGCACAAGATGTTTTATAGCGTTGCTTATTCTATATGTATCAGGGGGACCTTACGCATTTCTCTTGATAAGGGGTTAGGAGGGTTAGAAAGTCGTAATTTCAATGGTATTTGAGTGATTTACCCCCTAAATCCCCTTATCAGGGGGCTTTAAGAGAAACTGCGTAAGTCCTAATGTATAGTGAACATTAGAATTAATCAGGACTTACGCAGTTTGCTCGTTATCAGAAGTTAGAATGTTTGCAGTAGGGAAACCATTTATTGCCCGTTCTTTGCAATATATAGTTTGCGTCTCATCGGCACAAACTAAAAGTTTGTGCTACAACTTTTGTTGTGAGTAATGTTCCTGAGGCACGTTTATCAAAGTGTCCCAGTAATTTGAAAGTTCACTATAAGTTCAATTTGTTGTGAAATCCAATCTGCTGCGTAAGTCCTGTACTTTTTAAATGTAAACACTACCTAGCCAACAACCTTGCCTGTATCCTGTCGGAGCGGTTTCGTACCGCGCCATCCACCTTGTTTACTCATCACCACCTAAAAGACCCAATCGGAAAAGATAATAGAGCAGTGTCAATAGACTTGTAATCGCTGCAGCGAGATATGTCATGAAAGCCGCGTTTAACACTTTACTTGCATGCCGATTTTCTTCGGGTGAAAGCATTCCTACCTCATCCATAGCAACTTTGGCACGTCGACTGGCATCCCATTCAACAGGTAGTGTTACGAGAGAGAATACGACACAGACCGAGAATAGACATACGCCTACCAGCATTAATGGATCTGACTGGAGCAAGAATCCACCAATCATCACAATATAGGAAAAAATAGAACTGAAATTAGTTGCTGGTACAAGCGCACTGCGTAAACTTAGCATTGCATATCCGTGGGAGTCTTGCATAGCATGTCCCGCTTCATGGCATGCTACTCCAATTGCTGACAAAGAATTGCTTGAATACACATCGTCTGACAACCGAAGCACCTTTTTACGAGGATCATAATGGTCACTTAACCATCCACCCGTGCGTTCAATTTTGACATCACGTATCCCACTTCTCTCTAACATCAACGTTGCTGCTTGTGCCCCCGTCATCCTATTTCGCGACCCGACTTTAGAATACTTTGAAAAAGTAGTTTTTGTCTTCCATGTTGCATATAAGGATAGTGCAAGTCCAGGTGCAAGGAATACAAAGTACATAGGATCAAAAAAAGCAAACATGTTATCCTCTAACTCCTATCATGTAAATCATGTAAAAGGTTTAATATGAATCTATGTGTAGCAGATAATTAGATTATAACCTATTTGCGTTGAAAATTCAACTGAATTTATATCTGATTCAGGGTTTTTCAGTTCTGAGTTTTTATATGGTTTTAGAGTATCATATAGTAGAATTTCATAGTTGGGTTTATAAATGACTGACAATGTTCTTTTCTATTCTCCTATCATTCTGATCAGTTCCCTGGATATGTCCGGTTCTCTATTTCAGCGATGAACTTCTCTGATGCAATTGCTGCTGCTGCACCTGCACCTGCAGCCGTAATCGCTTGACGAAAAACGCGGTCATGTACATCACCCGCTGCAAAAACACCATCAATGTTTGTCCGTTGCATATCGTCAACTATGATATATCCTTGATCATCCATATTAATCACATCCGTAAAGAGTTCCGTATTCGGAATATGTCCTATAAAAATAAACACACCGTCAATTGGGAATAGTTCATCCTCCCCTGTCTTAACATTCTTGAGTTTAGCACCCGTTACCTTATCCGCATCTCCACAAATCTCTTCAACGATGGTATCCCATATAAACTTTATTTTATCGTTTTTGAAAGCGCGTTCCTGCATTATCTGACTTGCTCGGAACTGATCTCGTCGGTGAACGATATATACCTCAGATGCATACTTCGTTAGAAAGATTCCCTCCTCAAGCGCTGCATCCCCACCACCAACAACGATAAGTCGTTGATCTTGAAAGAAAAAACCATCACAGGTAGCACAGTAAGAGACTCCACGTCCACCGTAACCCTCTTCCCCCGGTATGTTGAGTGTTCGCGGTGAAGCACCTGTGCAAATTATCACAGATTTAGCATGATATGCTTTACCATAGGTTTTCACGACGAACGGATGTTTTTCAAAATCAACTTCAGTTACTGTATCAAATTTTACCTCAGTGCCAAACTTTTCCGCTTGTTCCTGCATGCCTTGGATAAAGACAGATGCCTCATGCCCAAAAAAACCTGGATAATTCTCAAGGTCAAGCGTTAAAGAAAGTTGTCCCCCGAGTGCGTTCCCTGTAATAAGCACAGGTTCCAACATAGCACGAGATGTATAGACTCCGGCAGCAAATCCAGCAGTGCCGCCTCCAATTATAACTATGTTTCGTTCTTCAATGTTATTTGTGTTCATATTTCCATATCTTTGCTTATGTAAATCTCGGTATTCCATCAACAATGGGATACCGAGATTTACATGCTATGCAGTGTATATTCTGCTCATTAAAGGTTACTTCACCTTTACATTTTGGACATACAAGGATGTCATACAGTGATTTGACATCCAATGTTTTCGTGTGTTGTTTTCTGGTTTTTACTAAAAGAGACTTGATATAAGCAACGAAACTGCACGGTATTATACTTTTCAGTGTGAGCAGTAACCTATTCCGATTCTGCTTTGCGTTTTTTGATGTTAGAAGTTCAACAATAGTCTCTGGACACTGCAAGTCTAAAAAAGTACCCGGCAGCGGTGGTTGATCCTCGTCTACTATTTGGTATTCAATTTTTCCATCCCATTCATATTGGACGAGGAAAAGATGATGGTGTCCGATATGAAAACGTCGCCAGTGTGTATCTGTCTCTGCTAATGTATGGAATAGTAATCCAAATTCTGCGCGTTTATCGTTCCTCTGTAATACCAGACATCCATCAATTAAATTGACGATCCAGTTGTGATATTGCCAACCGTAAATCCGCTCACCGATCTCTGAAGGTGTTTCAATATAACCACGTTGTGCTACACGCATCAATTCGGAGATCAGCAACTCTGGGGCTTCAACATGCTCTAAAACGTGTGAACAGATAACATAGTCAAATGCATTCTCAGCAAAAGGCAGATATTGTCCATCAGCTTCTACAATAGGCCGGTCTACAACTAACTTCCCACCCCGTTCTCCGTCATCATCAATGAACTTATCACATAAGACATCCGATCTCGTTTTTGGGTTGTGACCACTCCCGATCTCTAAAACAAAGTCGTCTGGACGAATGTTCATTTCTGCACAACCATCGTGATGTAAGGACTGAGATACGGAAATAGGTTTGCTACAATTCTACCTTTTATACCGAAACCGACAGCCTTTTTGACAATGCAGAACCCATTCTGTTTGAAG
This sequence comes from Candidatus Poribacteria bacterium, assembly GCA_965208245.1. GTDB lineage: Bacteria > Poribacteria > WGA-4E > WGA-4E > WGA-3G > MSPOR6. The sequence continues at coordinate 898,111 of OZ242325.1, read as the reverse complement.
AACTGAACAAGATCAATCGGATTAGCCAAATAGGCACTGTCTGCATCCCCGCCGATAGCATTATCCTGTAAATCTGGATTGCGATAAATAAAGTTAATAGACTGTTTAGACTGTTTTTTTGAGAAGAATCTTTTTCTCAAATATAGGCCGCAGTTCCGATTAAACTGTTGCCATGCTTGCTGTTTTGTTTCCCCCCAAACAGGTCGCCCAGATTTGCCACACATAAGACGAGTCCAATCAAATAGTGATGTCAACGGTGAACAGAGGTTTGGTCCTGAAAGCACGATTCTACCATCCTGTCGCACAACGCGAACCATCTCCTTCAATGCTGTTTCTACGTCTGGCAGGTGTTCTATCAACTCATTTGAACAGACAACATCAAACGATTCGTCTTCAAGTGGCAATTCTAAAACATCACAGACCTGATAGCGTAGTTTTGGCTTATCGTGTAAACTCTCCCAATTCCGTGCATCTTCAAGAAAAAGCGGAGAAATGTCAGTTCCAACAACATCAAAACCTGCTTTATTTAATAATCGAGAGGATATGCCGTTGCCACAACCGAGGTCCAAGATTTTAGAATCTTTTGGCGCAAAACGGATAACCAAATCCACATAGTGCCGGAGATAGTTTTCATCATGTGCATCTAATAGATTTTTATATGTCTGTGATGTTTCGTAGAACTTTCGCATGCGCTGACGGAGGTGCAGCGATGTTTCAGGTACTGACGTTCCATGCATGTTTTCACCTTGTAGCACAATCTGTATGAAGATTAAATTAACAGAATAGACAAATCAATAGGTCGTTTTCATAGTTATGATCGAAGCGTGTTCCACGGTGCTTCTTCATAGACATCAACGAGTTGATACCCTTCATCCCCTTTGCTAGGACTCAGTGTCACGAACAGTTTTGCGGGTCCTGAGGAGACGTTAAATGATGCATGGACAACATCTGCTGCAATGAAGACAGCGTCTCCTGCATTGAGTGTCTGCTTCTTATCTTCAAGCCACTGTTCTACGCTCCCTTCAATAACGTAGATGACTTCTTCCTGTTCAGGATGTTTATGAAAATCGTGTCCGTATCCGGGGGAAAGACTGACTTCCATAGCGACTATATCCTTCCCGCTAGTCGTTTCTGGGCGACTCAGCCATCCGATGACACCCCAGTCCCGATGGTCACGTTCTACTTCCTGAGATTGTATAAATTTCCCTTTCACGTTACGCTATCCACTCCTTATCATGAAAGTTAAAATATTGCAGGTGAGTGTGTTATCGCTCACCTGCAAGAAGAAGTACGTTGCAAATGTAAGTCGTTACTTACTTGACTTTATTGTACCCCATGTAATTGATAATTTCTGACGTGGATCAACAGCTGTTCCAGGTTGGTATCCGGTTTCCATTTCAGTGCGGATTTCATCTTCACTGAGTGCGCGGTTCCAGATACGCACTTCGTCAATTAAACCGAGGAATAAACGATCGGCACCTTCCGCGGTAGTTCCGATAAAGACAGCGGATGTATCTGCATTGCCCGGTGGCTTCGGCTTATTCCCACTTGTACCGGCATTCACTCCGTTAAAACTATTATATGTTTCATTTTTTCCTCCATTAGTATTAATTATTGTGCATGTCTATATCAATCAGCGTGATATAATACAGGAATCTATGTCATGACGAATACGTATCCTCGTCAGTATTATCTGAATTCAGACTTTATGCTACCCCATGTGGTAGATAACTTTTGGGCAGGATCAACAGCAAAAATCTCAAAATGTCCTTTATTCATCTGTTCATTAACCTCTTCTTCCGAAAGTGCTCTGTTCCAGATACGGACTTCATCTATCATACCGAGAAACCATCGGATATTCCCGCCACCTGCTGTGCCTACAACAACTGGATTGGTATCCGCTAACCCAGGCGGTTTCGGTTTGTTGCCGATTTCTCCAACCTTCTGTCCGTTTATCCAATAACGGTGCATGCCATCATTAAACTGTGCCGCAACATGTTGCCATGTGTTTAGCGCAACTTCACCATCGCAAACACTACCGCCACCATTTGGTGGACCTACGCTTAGATGTAGACACTTACTGTTCGACTCAGTCCAGAGACTATAGGAACGTGGACTGTTTCCCTTCGCCATGATACCTTGCCATCGACCATTATCAGGCCCTTCATGCCTAACCGTATGAATCCAAGCCATGATGGTGAAATCCTGCTCCACCGTGAGGGATTCATGGTGAGGTATCTCCACATAGGTATCCTGACCGTTGAATTTGAGTGCTTTGCCAAATCTACCAGCAACGTGTTCTGGACCTCCCTTCAATTCACCATGATTTTCATATTTTGAATGGTCGTTCATCTGTTTCCCATCAACCGTATCAAAAGACATGTAAAGGATAAGTGAATCCTCTAGTTCATTCGCTGCAAATGCGAGAGGTAATGCAAACATGATAAGGACACATATCATAGAAAAGTGTTTCATATTTTTCACCTTACTAAGCAATATTAAATAATGAATTATCAATTTTCAGATTCTCCTGCAGGTTTCCAAACCTATAGGGACGAGGTTTCCCCACCTGTCATCAGCGTGCTACCTGCAAATTTAATATTCAAACTTGCTTAACCTACTTTCAGGTTATGTTATTCTGAAGTCAATTCGTCTATTGTAACGATTTTTTCACCTTCCACGGCTAATAATCTCTGATTCACAGGAAGGTTTACTGATTTGTCTATTTGACCTGATGTCCACTGGATCTCAATAAGATCAATCTGTTCTGCTTTTCCAACACCAAAATGTGCCCGTAGATCGTGGAATGAGAGATAACTCCCTCCACTCTGAATTTCGCGAAATTGTGAGAGATCGCCGGTAACAACCTTTATTTTTGTACCAATACCGGAACGGTTACTCTTTTTTCCGATGACCTGTATCTGTATCCAATTATTTCTATTGCCAACAACGTTCTCTAATAGATCTGGACGTTGATTGCAGTTCGTAACAAGGATATCCAGGTCACCATCATTATCATAATCACCGAAAGCAGCCCCGCGACTAACCTTCTTCAAACTTAAGCCGTCTGTATCCGAGATTACATTTGCATAAGTGCCATCACCTAAGTTCCGAAACAAGAGGTTTCTTTGCGGATAACTGACATGCTTTTCAAGTATCGCTATGTTATCCATCAGATGTCCATTGGCAACAAAGATGTCTTGGTAACCGTCATTGTCATAATCAAAAAACTTGATACCCCAACCGAGATACCCGTGTGTCACCTCTGCTATTCCTGATGTAATCGTATTGTCAACAAAAAAATCCTTATCGTGATTTTGGTAAACCGTGTTCGTTTCAGTCTGGTAGTTGCTGACAGTTAGGTCAAGTTGTGCATCGTTATTATAGTCACCGAAATCGGTTTCCCATACCCGCTTCTTCTTTTCCCATATCATTATAGCAAACTCCCGAAATTAATGCAATCTCTAAAAATCTTTTTTTTTGCATCGTTCTGAAACAGAAAATTTGGGTCTTGATCGTTCGCAACATATAAATCTATATCACCGTCTCCATCGTAATCACCGAATGTTACACCTAATCCGTGCATCGGTATCAGGTCTGAAGGACGATACAATTCCGAAACATCGGTAAACGTCCCATCACCAATGTTCTTAAAAAAAGTATCATGCACTGCAGGGTATGCATGAGGACCACAATAGACATGAACGCCGCGTTCTTCACACTTTATATCTTTTTTCGGATCATAATCCGCATAATTCGCTACATATATATCTAAGAAACCGTCGTTATCAACATCAGCAAAAGCAGCACTCGTACCCCATTTCTGATTACCAACTTTTGCTTTTTTCGTTACATCTGTAAAAGTACCATCTCCATTATTCTGATAGAGTTGGTCTTCACCGAAATTGGTAACATATAGATCAATGTCTCCGTCGTTATCATAATCACCGGATGCTGCACCTGTACCGTATTCGGTGCTACCAACACCTGCAATTTCCGTCACATCAGTAAAAGTGCTGTCTCCGTTATTCCGGTATAGGACGTTATGCGGTATTATTCCATTCTGATTGTCGGTTTGAATTGCCCCGTTAACAAGGTATATATCAAGGTCTCCATCACCATCATAATCGAAGAAACCCCCACCAGATCCGAGAAATTCATTGAACAGTCTTAGACCGCTTCGTCCATCCGTATGCTCAAATGTAATCCCTGCAGATTCAGTAGCATCAATAAAAATAGATTCTGCAAAAACGGCACTACTACATTGAAGAAAGCATAAAATACCAACTATAATGAGGAGACAAAAAAAGAAACCGTGAAGGTTGTTAAGGTTGATCTTTTGCATTATTAAGGTAGTGTCAACAAATGCAGTATTTACTACCGTTTCGTCTGTTCTCCCTTTACTTTACGTCCTAAATTTTTTAATGCGGTTCGTGCATCTTTGTCGTCTGGATCAAGTGCTGTGATTTTCTGGTAAACATTCACTGCTTTTTCAATGCGTTGTTGCTTCACATAGACTTCTGCTAAACCGTGATACGCCAATGTATGTTTTGGCATCTTTTCTATTACCTTTTTTAAGTGGAATTCCGCTTTATCATACACTTTCTGGTTTGAATAGAGCCACCCCAACCGAACATGTGCCTCCATGGACATCTGGGTTCAACTCTATCACCTTTTGAAACATCGGAATTGCTCGGTTGCGTATGTTTAGTTCCATGTATAGTCTACCGAGTTTGTCATATCCATTAACATATTCAGGATTGAACCGAAGCAGTATTTGGTAAGTTGTAACTGCTGCCGGTATGTTTTTGTGCTCTAAATGTGTCTCAGCTAATTCCAATCTGAGTGCAGTGTTCTTTGGGTCTTTCGCTAAAGCACCTTCAATGGTGTATGTCTGATCATAGTATGCCTTCATCTTCTGGAACAACTTAAGGTGTGTTTTGGCAGATTCCATATCACCAAGAAGTCGGTATGCCTTCGCCAAATTATAATATGCACTCTGAACATAAGGTTTCTTCTGGATAGCAATTTTATAGTTGCTTATCGCTTCCTGAGGTTTCTGTTGCATGAGCGCAATTAACCCGAGCCATTCATATACCTCAGCAAAATCAGGTTTGTGTGCTAGTGTCTTATTAAAAGCAACGTCTTATTAAAAGCAACAAGTGCTTTATCAAACTTTGCCTGATGTGTGTAGATGTAACCGAGTCGGTATTGTGTTTCAGCAGAATTTGACAAGGTCTGATCTGCCTCAATTGCATGTTGTTCTGCAACCTTCAATTGACTCTGTTTGCAGTATATCTCTGCAAGTGCAAGATGTGTCCATCCGTATAATTGCGCGTTTACGGTTCTATGCTTCATAACAGCATTTGAGAGTATTTTCTTATACGTCTCTATCGCTAATTCCAATTCATCTTGTAATTTGTAGACATTTCCCAGGTGAAAAAGTGCATGGACATCAGTAGGATTCCGGGACAGAACCGATTTAAAGGAATCAACTGCTTGTGGATAGAGACGAAGTCGGACATATTCAACACCTTGCTGCATCTCTGATACAGAATCAGTTCTTCCAACAGAAGACATTAACAATAGAGTAGAGATAATCATAGAGAAGACAGCAATTTCTGCAAGCGTAATGTGCCAACGTTTTTGATCAACTTCCATGTTTTAATGTACCCAATCTGTTTTCGGTTGTTTATCTAGGATATCCTTAATCCACGACAATGCAGCCATACTTGATGACCACCCAATTGAAGTGATCGCAAGCAATGCTACCTGTTGTATCTCCTCTCGTGAAATACCTTCTCGTAGTGCACGACGAGTGTGGGAATGCACTGCACCTTCGGACTTCGCGCCGATAGCCAACGCAAGTTTAACCAGACGAATAGTCTTAGAGTCAAGTGATCCTGCGTTACCACAAACTTCACCTAAAGACTGATATGCCTTCCAGACATCAGGATACTCTTCTATAACGTCTTGAAGAAAATCGGGTAATTTTTCTTTCATTGTGAATTAGAATTAACCTATTTCCTCTTTCTGTGTAGTTTCTCTTTCCTGCTGAGCAGCAACTTCTGATTCCTCATCGGATCCTTCATTAAGTCCTGTCTTGAAACTTGTAACACTCTTGCCAATGCCGCGCGCTAATTCGGGTAACTTTTTTGCACCAAATAAGACTAATACAATTGCTAAAAGAATCAGCAATTCTCCGGGACCAGGGGAAAACCCAAATAAGACAATTGTAAATGCCAAAAGAATCAGCAATTCTCCGGGACCAAAACCCATCTTTCTACCTCCAATTAATTCATGATTTAGGTGCTAAATGGATACACGGTAAACTTGAAACATTATAATACCACATTAAGATAATAATTTCAAATGAATCAACTACTCGTCATTAGTTTTTCCAGCGTCTCACATTATCATGTTAGCTGCAAGCATTGGTCTTCAAACTAAAAAATTCATTTCGTCTGATATACGGGTTATTCCTGTGAGTCGTAATACAGATAATGCCGTATTTCTAAAAGCAGCCATGATTTGTGGTATATCACCACATCGGACAGGTGAAGCATCTTCTCCAAGGCGCGTATCCCGCACATAGTGGGACTTGTTTTCTATTGACCAATGTCCACGCTTTATAGCAAGTAAGCGTTCTGCTGATGCTTTTTCGTAGCTTAGACTTGTCATACCATAATAGACGCTGTCTGTTTCTTCACCTATTTTTAGGTTCTTGCTTGTATACCGAAATTGCGTCACTTGTGCTACACCGGGCCAGTCAAGATAGGCATTCAGGTTTGTCAATGCTTTTTCTATCTCATCAACATTTACTCTTTTCAGTATATCGTGAAATGTTGCTGCACAAGGCGTTAGTTTATGTGTCCAACCGAGTTTTCTTGTCAGTTCTTTCTGTCGACGCGCCGATTTTACTATGGGTGTGTATCCTTTAAGACCACACAGCAATCCTATAATGAGAAGTGCCAAGATTGATGGCAATGGATGTCGTTTTCCTATATCGTTGCGTGGGTCATCAATATCTGATAAATCGGAAAATTGATAATTCATTATTTAAATATTGCTTAAATGTCGTTGCATTTTACTGATTACCATGTATCGCGTATACTGACGTTGTGAGACTTTAGGTAGTCTTTAATTCCTGCAATGGTGAATTCTCCATAATGTGTAATTGATGCAACAATTGCCGCATCTGCGTTACCTTCAACAAATACATCACGAAGGTGCTGAGGATTCCCAGCTCCCCCGGATGCAATAACCGGTACCGTCACAAGGTCAGCAATAGCACCTGTTAACGTCAATTCATATCCAGTTTTTGTGCCATCAGCATCAATACTATTTACCACGATTTCACCTGCCCCTAATTCAACACCATGTACCGACCACGCTAACGCGTCCCAACCGACTGGTGTTCGTCCACCGTCAATAAAAATTTCATACCCACTCGGTATTTTTTCATGTTTTGGAACTTTTTTCACTTGCATACTCAAGACAACACATTGACTTCCGAATGCATGTGCCCCCTCAGCAATTATCTGAGGATTCCGCACTGCTCCTGAATCTATACTGACCTTCTCTGCTCCCGCTAGTAAGACTCGCCGCATGTCTTCAAGCGTCCGCAAACCGCCACCGACAGAAAACGGTATGAATATTTCTGCTGCAACAGAAGATACAACATCGACCATGATGTTTCGTCCTTCGTTGCTAGCAGTGATGTCGTAAAAGACAAGTTCGTCTGCTCCACTCTCATAGTAAAACCGCGCCATTTCAATAGGATCACCAACATCTACATTTCCTTTAAAGGCAATACCTTTGGTAACCTTGCCAGCGCGGACATCTAAACATGGAATTATTCGTTTTGTTAACATTTTCCCCTCAACTCATTTGCTTTTGAAATCTCTGTTTAACAATGTTCAATATGTCATCAAACTCCGATACTTTTAACGCTTTATACATCCCCGCAAGCGTCAAGACACTAAATCCAATCGGGAGGAATACATTTAGAGTTCGCGACACTAATCCCTCTGTTCCAAGCCAATTCTTCTGTATAAACCCATGGGATACCCAACATACTACCCCCATCACCACAGATGCACATAGTACTTTCAATGTGACATTAAACATTAAATTAAACCCTATTTTATTGATTCTACGTCTCAGTAGAAACAACAAAACGGCACTGTTCAGTGTCACAGTTGTCACAGTAGAAAGCACTATTGCACGTTCATCCAACCAAAACCCTTGAAATATAAACATGTAGTTCATACAGATATTAAGAACGACACCACATAGACTAACAATTACAGGTGCACGTATGTCTTTGAAAGCATAAAAACCGTCCGTAACGATTTTCAGTGCAGAAAAACCACACAAGCCGAATGCATAAACGAAGAGAACATGTGCTGTTGCGACTGTATCTGTATCCGTAAATTCACCACGTTCATAGAGTAATCTGCAGATCGGTTCTGCCAATATCATCAGGCCAATTGACGCTGGCAAAATGACTGTAAGCATTAAACGTAAAGCATAAGATAACGAATCGCGGAACTCTGCCAAACTGTCTGAATGTGCATACTTAGCAAGTTGCGGCAAAATGACTGTAGATATTGCCACACTAAATATACCGAGTGGGAAGTGCATAATGCGATATGCACCTTGAATCCAGGCTAACCATTCATCACCAGATGTGATAAACCACGTATTTGTCAGTTGATTAATCGGGACTGCAGCAACGCCTAAAATAGCCGGTCCCACTAATTTGAGAACTTGGACGACTCGCGGTTCTGTCCAACTCAGCAGCGGTCTATACCGATATCCGACCCGGTACATTGATGGAACTTGTATAAGAAATTGAAGCATACCCCCAACAAGAACACCAACTGCCATCCCCGTTGTCGGGTGTATATCTATACGTTGAAATAGATAATATCCGCTAATGCCGATAACAAGTGAACTCAGGTTGAAAAACGAGGAGGCACAAGCAGGTATACCAAACCTATCTTTACTGTTAAGAAGTCCCATGGCAATAGCAGCAAGGGATACAAACAGAAGATAAGGGAACATCAATTGGGTTAGATAGATCGTCAACTCAACTTTAGTATCAAACCCGTAGTGTTTTCTCGAATCTAATACCTCATCAAAGTCTTCACGTGCTAAAACATCAACTATAGCAGGGGCAAACACAATACCTAAGACAACACTACCGGTTAGGACAATTACGATCAGATTAAAAATACGATTTGCAAGGTTCCAAGCTGCTACTTCACCCTCCTCTGTTTCAGTAGCGATGAAGGTAGTGATAAAGGCTTTGCTTAGAATCCCTTCACCGAACATATCTCGCAGAAAATTAGGGATGCGGAATGCAAGATGAAAGGCAGGTGCGGCAAGTTTCGTCTTAAAATAGTAAAAGATTGCCATTTCACGCGCAAGACCAAGCAAACGTGAACCCATCACTGCTAAACTAACAATCGCCGCAGCTCGAACAACGTTCTGGTTCTGTTCCGTTGAGGTAATCTGTTCATTTTCTTCCATGTGACATAAGAGATAGATTATAGTGCATCAGAACTTCATCCATCCTTCCAATTTTCCATCCTTCCAATGTTACAACTTCTGACCTTCCAATCTTTTATGGTAGAATATGGAGTTACTTACACAGTCAACAACGGCAGAATGCGGGTGGTAGAATGCGCGTATGGCATTCTACCACCCGCATTGATAAGGAAATCGATCCTATTCCCACACATGCGCGATGGAAGAGAAGTATATCTATGTTGGCGATATGGTGAAAAGGAGATAGGATATTGGCACGAAACTGATAGCGGATATGATGGACGACAATCACTTGAAAAACTATAATCATCATAGACATTAGAACATGTATCATACTATTGGTAAGTTCATAAAATAGAAATGGTGAGTCGGACCATTCCCATTTCCTATATCTCTTGCATGTTTAATGGCATCGGTTATATATATTTTTGAAGCATGAATCGCTTCGTCTAAATTCTTACCGTCTGCAAGATGTGTCGCTATTGCTGAGGCATAAGTGCAGCCTGTTCCGTGTGTATTCTTTGTCTCAATCCACAGTGCTTCAAAATATGACCATTTACCTTCCCAGAACAGAACGTCTATTGCGTTTTCATTGTCAAGGTGTCCACCCTTAACAAGGACTGCCTCACACCCTAATTCCGAAATTGTTTTTGCTGCAGACTTAGCATCATCAATTGTCTGTATCTCTTTACCTGTCAACAGTTCTGTCTCGTAAATATTAGGTGTTAGTAGTGTTGCTAATGGAATGATGGATTTTTTCAAACTATCAATGGCTTCCGCTTTCAACAACGGAAACTTGCTTTTTGAAATCATTACCGGATCAACGACAATTACTTGGGGGTTATATGTCTTCAGTTTACGTGCAACCGTTTCCACAATCGTTTGAGATGAGAGCATACCTGTTTTTACACTTGCAACATCAAAGTCTGAAAAAACAGCATCTAACTGGGACTCAATTAAAGGTATCGGTAGATCATAAGCATCTGTAACAGCAACAGTATTCTGTGCAGTAACGGATGTGATGACCGACATTGCAAACCCTCCATTTGCAGAAATCGCCTTGATGTCAGCCTGTATCCCAGCACCTCCGCCTGAGTCCGATCCAGCGATTGTCAATACTTGTTTCATTCTGCTACTCCGATCCTGATACACACATCAGTTTTTGCTTATTTTGATAGTATAAGGCAACGTATAGTCTACGAACTCAGTTGCTGATAATGTGTTGTTGCTTCAGCATTTCTATTTCACTGGGTGAGTGTCTCAATTTGATTTTGAAGTGTCTGATCTTTCCTGCTCTGTTTATGTGCTAATATACACTATACAGTTGCCCCGAGCATGAGAATCGCAAAGGGATACCAATGCATGCAATGATTATGTTATTCTGTCTGTCAAAATTCTTTTGAATGGTATCAGAGTCCTTTTTGACAACTTCTTTTAGATTTGTGACTTCCGTTTTTAACACTAATCCATCAACTTGTAGTGTTACGATACCAGTTTTTATAGGTTTGATTTCCTCTTGGATACGTTCTTCTGCGTCATTGACAATCAGTTGAATTTTATCTATGTCCGTATCCGTTAACTGCCCCATAGCAGATAGATCGATTACACAAAAGAATATAGAGAGGACGAGGATATTTTTCACTGTGTATCTTTTTACTGTGTATCTCATTTCGGATACAGTAAACCATATATTCACTTGATTGTCAATATAAAATGATGGGCATATTCAGTAGAAAGTTCCACCCAGAAAACAAGTTTATGATATAATACCATTTCTATTAGATTTTGCATCATTACCGATTGTTAGAAATGAAACGTAGAAAGGCACAATCTGACAGATTGTGGTACAATAAAGAAGTCCTAAAACTTCATGAAAAAATGGGGGTAAGTGACAAAAATACACTGCTTTCAAGGAATGGAAGGTTGGAAGGTTCTATTATGGCTTTGGGTTAGCTGTGTGTTTGTAAACGTTGCAATTGTTCTCGGAGTTGTGCGACTTTAGTTTCAGCCGCTTTAGCGCGTGCTGCTTCTTGTTCAGCGCGTGCTGCTTCTTGTTCAGCGCGTGCTGCTTCCTGTTCAGCGCGTGCTGCTTCCTGTTCAGCGCGGGCTGCTTCCTGTTTTGCAAGTGCTTCAGCGTTCTCAGCGCGGGCTGCTTCCTGTTCAGCACGGGCTTCGGCTGATTCGGTTGGGGTCTGCAGCCATGCACCCGCAACAGGATCATAGAGACCTAAACCTTCATCATCCACATGGAAATCTAAACTGAGAACATCAGAATGTAAACCCCCATCTGCATGCTCAGATACCGGAACATAAACACCACCAACTAATGTGTAACCCATCAGTTGAGATGGCAAGAATAGCCCTTCCGCATCATATAAAAAGTAATCTTGGATACCTAAAGAGGTATAGAGGTCCATTTTTTTCCCTAAATCTTCAGCATAAGTGGTTTTGCTACTGAACTCCATCACAAAGTCAGGCAGTTTACCTTCCACCCAAACAAGATACGTATTCCGCCTTTTTTTATCTAATCCGAAAGAGACTAACACATCCGGGGCAACGACTCGGCGCGGATCACCCTCCACATAATACATCAGTATATCACCAGAAACATAAACATCCGGTTGTTGTGTGTAATGTGCCTTAAGTGTATCTATTGTGCAATTGAGTATATCTCTGTGCAGGTCGCTTGCAGCCATGGGTTTACCATCCGTATCAGGGTAATATATCGGTGTGTCTGTTGGAACAGAAAATATTTTCTGCTTATCTGTATAGGTTGTCATCGGTGTTTCTCCTTTTAGTCAAATACATGAAAGTATTTTAATACTTGAACCGTGGAGACTGCTTTTGCTAATTATAACTGAGAATCGATAAAAATAACAAGCACTTTAAAGTCCTATGCTGAGAATATGATTTTATCAGTCTATAGCACAATCAAGATGAATGTGATAAGGTTTTATGAGGATGTTTGTTGATAAAATATTAACTGGCGACACGTATGGATTGTGTTTATCCTGTCGCTAGTTAATACTTTAAGGGCACTTCACTCTACCCGACCTACAAAGAAGACTTGACAAGGTATTAGTTACACAAACTTCACACACCCTTATAGTTTTGGGTTAGCTGTGTGTTTGTAAACGTTGCAATTGTTCTCGGAGTCGTGCGACTTCAGTTTCAGCGTTCTCAGCGCGTGCTGCTTCTTGTTCAGCGCGTGCTGCTTCTTGTTCAGCGCGTGTTGCTTCTTGTTCAGCGCGTGTTGCTTCTTGTTCAGCGCGTGTTGCTTCCTGTTCAGCGCGTGTTGCTTCCTGTTTTGCAAGTGTTTCAGCGTTCTCAGCGCGTGCTGCTTCTTGTTCAGCGCGTGCTGCTTCTTGTTCAGCGCGGGATGCTTCCTGTTCAGCGCGGGCTTCGGCTGCTTCGGTTGGGGTCTGCAGCCATGCACCCGCAACAGGATCATAGAGACCTAAACCTTCATCATCCACATGGAAATCTAAACTGAGAACATCAGAATGTAAACCACCATCTGCATGCTCAGATACCGGAACATAAACACCATCAACTAATGTGTAACCCATCAGCTGAGATGGCAAGAATAGCCCTTCCGCATCATATAAAAAGTAATCTTGAATCCTTAAAGAGGCATAGCGATCCATTTTACGTCCCAAATCTTCATTATAAGTGGTTTTGCTACTGAACTCCATCACAAAATCAGGCGTTTTACCTTCCACCCAGACAAGATACGTAAGTCGTTCTTTTTTCTCTAATCCGAAAGAGACTAACACATCCGGGGCAACGACTCGGCGCGGATCACCCTCCACATAATACATCAGTATATCACCAGAAACATAAACATCCGGTTGTTGTGCATAATGTGCTTCAAGTGTTTCTAGTGTGTGAATGAGAATACGTCTGTGCAGGTCGCTTGCAGCCATGGGTTTACCATCCGTATCAGGGTAATATAGTGGTGTGTCTGTTGGAACAGAAAATATTTTCCGTTCATCTGTATAGGTTGTCATTGGTGTTTCTCCTTTTAGTCAAATACATGAAAATATTGTTAATACTTGAACCGTGGAGACTGCTTTTGCTAATTATAACTGAGAATTGATAAAATAACAAGCACTTTTAACAACAATTTTCTTATAAATATTCTTGATTTTTTTTAATTGACATGCACAATGTCCTGAAAAAACGATGATTTTGAACACCTGTTTCAATTATTACGATGTGGTCGCCTTCAGTCCACTACCGGTAAGGATAGATACGGTTGTTCCTCCACTGTTGATGATGCCTTCTTGTTGAAATTTTTGATATGCTTTTATAATGACTGCTGAGGTGGGTTCAACGTAGATGCCTCTTTCTGCAAGTTCTTTTTGTCCTGTTCTGATGTCGGTGTCGTTGACTGTGGTGAATGCGCCGTTTGTATTGCGGATTGTGTCTAATATCTGATCCGCGCGGATTGGGAGCTCCGCAGTAATTCCCTCGGCAAGGGTGGGTGCTGTTTGGGACATTCTTGTGATGGTGGGGGTCCTGTTGCGATAGGCGTTGTATATCGGACAACAAGTTTCGGGCTGCACGCCGAGTAACCGAGGAAGATGTTCAATGATCCCCGCATCGTAAAGTTCTTTGAATCCGATATATAAACCGAGATAGATGCTGCCAAACCCTACTGGACAGATAACATGTGTTGGGGACAATCCATGTAACTGCTCAATGATCTCAAAAGCGATCGTTTTTGTGCCTTCTAAGAATACAGGATGCCAATTGTGCGAGGCGTAACAGGTGTTTTGGGCTACTTTTTTTACTGCCTCTGTTGTTGCCATACGATTGCCTAGTATCAGCTCTAATTCCGCTCCGTAAGCGGAAATCTGGTTTAATTTGCTTTTTGATGTGGTTTCTGGACAGTAGATGGTACATCGGATGCCTGCTCTTGCAGCATAGGCTGCAAGGGCTGCACCTGCATTGCCGGATGAGTCTTCCACGATTTCGGTGACATCAAGTGATTTGAGATACGTGATGAGGACAGATGCACCACGGTCTTTGTATGAACCTGTTGGACAGAGATAATCTAATTTGACGTAGTGTGATGCATCAGATGGGTATAGCGGGAGGATGGGTGTTATGCCTTCATTGAGCGTGATAGGGGGTGTATCTGCATTAATTGGAAAGGTTGATCGGTATCGCCACAGGGACATAGTGGTTGACCGGGTGATGGAATCTACTGGATACCGTGTTGATGGGTGTTTTCGGATGGATAATGGAGCACCGCAGTCACATTGGTAACGTAGGGGTGATTCTTTGTATAAGGTGTTGCATCTGGTGCAGAGGAATTGCATGGTTCAGATTTTTCTCAGTCGTTAGGTGCGATATGGAAATCACACCTACCAGTCTTGTGGAATCAAAATTACCTTATTATTTATCAGGACTTACGCAGTTTCTCTTAAAGTCCCCCTGATAAGGGGACTTAGGGGGGTGAATCACTAAAATACCATTGAAATTAGATTTTCTAACCCCCCTTACCCCTTATCAAGGGGAAATGCGTAAGTCCTGCTCATGAAATATGCAAAACGGACGACACA
This sequence comes from Candidatus Poribacteria bacterium, assembly GCA_965208245.1. Taxonomy (GTDB): domain Bacteria; phylum Poribacteria; class WGA-4E; order WGA-4E; family WGA-3G; genus MSPOR6. Next base: position 882,986 of record OZ242325.1, on the reverse strand, counting down.
TGATAATCACACAGATTACAACTGCTTTTTTAGATTATACACGACTTACTATGCCGAAGTCAAATTAGAGAATCGGACAGCAGAAAATTGAGATTAATTTTGAAATCTGTTATACTATATTCATCAAAATTTGAACTTAAACATGAGGTCAAGGATTAGAACAATGGTCACATACACATTCTCACAACTCACTGAAGAAATACTCAAGACACTTGTAAACTTGAACGAAAAGTATATTGCTCCAGAAGAATGGGAGAAAATGCAAGTTGCTCTCATGCCAGAGGAGTGTAGACGGCTCGAAGATATCAAATCGACCTTATATCGACGACATCTGGCCTCCCTGAACGCGTCGACACTCTGGGCACGTGCAATTTATCCGATGTTGATGCTAGCAGAACAAGGACATATTCAAGCGTGGAGTAGCGTTCCGTTGAAAACCGCATACCTAACGTTTGAATTGGAAGGTAAGGTAGATGGTGCTCTTGCACCTTCCATCGGTGGACGTATCCATCCACCTTATCTTATTGTGCATGAAGCGAAACGTGGTATTCATGCACAAGACCCGCAATTTCAACTCTACGGAGAGATACTTGCCGCTGCACGCCTCAATTGGGAAAGAGTCCCTAATCCCAATCAAGAAATCTTCGGATGCTACACGGTCAATGACAGTTGGGTATTCATACGCAGTGTCGTCAGCGACATTGAGACCGACAAACCGACACTCACGATCGAATTTTCACCCGATTACAACGGAATATGGGATGCAGAACAGATTGTCCAACTTCTGAAATATATTGTTGCAAAGCAGTTGGAGGAAACAAATAATGATCATCTCCAACGAAAGGAATTGTAACCCCTATGGCAAACCAACCGAATATCTTATTTCTCATGACAGATCAGCAGCGATTCGACACTGTCCGATCGCTTGGAAATCCGATCATTCAGACGCCAGCACTTGATCGGCTTGTAGGTGAAGGTACAAGTTTTACCTCCGCATATTGTCCTTCTCCCGTATGTGTCGCATCGCGATGTAGTTTTCTACTCGGACAGTGGCCCCATGAAACTGGATGCACGACTAATTCAGGGATGCCACAGGACCGACCTTCAGTGATGGAATTGCTGAACGCAGTCGGATATCAAACCCACGGAATCGGTAAAATGCACTTTACGCCACAATCACGAAAAATGTGGGGGTATGAAACCAGAGATTTCTCTGAAGAGGGTGCCGGACCAGATGATTATACGGAGTTCATACACGAAAATGGATATGACCATATCATCGCACCGCACGGTGAACGGAGTGAGTATTACTACATACCACAGCAATCGCAATTGCCTGCACGTCTACACCATACACAGTGGATCGGTGATGGAACGCTTAAGTTCCTTTCACAACGCAATACGTACCGTCCATTTCTATGCTGGAGCAGTTTCATTAAACCACACCCTCCTTTTGAATCACCTATACCATGGAACAGACTATACCGAACAGTAGAGATGCCGTTACCATTTTTGCCACCAGACTATGAGCATCTACATACCTACTGGAACCGGCATCAAAATAGATACAAATATCGTGACCAAGGCAGAGATATGAACCTACTTCGGACAATGCGGGCTGCCTATTACGCCACTATATCCTTCATAGACTATCAGGTTGGGCGTATCTTGGAATACCTTGAAATGGAAGGGGAGTTGGATAACACTCTCATCATTTTCACATCTGACCACGGAGAACTACTTGGGGATTATGACTGTTATGGGAAACGCTCTTTCCTTGACGCAGCCGCACGTATTCCGCTGCTGGTTCGTTATCCAGAACGATTTGACCCTGATGTCCAATGTCCTACACCAACGAGTCTTGTTGATGTGCTTCCTACAAGTCTCAAGGCAGCAGGATTGACACCGCATGACGAACATAGTGGTGTTGACCTCGCTGACATTGCATCTGGCAATACCGAACGCGATGCAATTGTCGGGCAATTGGCAAGTGAAGGCAGAGGTCTGTATACGCTTATTACTTCTGACTATAAATATATCTATTCCGCTGCAGACAGAAAAGAGTGGTTATTTAGACGGTTGGCGGGAAGACTGGATGAACGGAGTCTCGCTGGTAATCACGCTTACAGCAGTACACTTAGAGAATATCGGGAACAATTGATCAATTGGTTCCGCGAAGATGGTTACGAACAACCACTTGATGGCAATCGTTGGAAGGAATTTCCTCCACCCTTTGAACCTGAAAATCCGGACGCAGACCAACTCTTCCAAGACGGACGTTCCGCAAGTGATCAGTTCCCACCGGGATATTCTCCACATATTGATCCGGCCAGAAGACGATAGCATTGGGCCAATGCAGGGATATATTATGAATTGCACATGTCTTTCAATAAAACATCACGTTTCGTTCCACCCGGTAGATACGCCAAAATGAGTCCATCAACCGGTAGATTCCGATCCGCGACAACACCTGTGCATTGTTCTGCGGTCAAGCCTTTAGACATAAACAGATAGAAAGTGTCTTTATACCAACCCGGTGTCGTAAAAAAGTTACCCTGTCCCTTTGAGATTACAAGGTCAGTATCTAATAGCAAATTGATAAATTCGGGTGTAGCGTTATATAGATTTGTTCCGATCGTCTTTGCGCCTGATGACATGAGCGTTACAACGCCATCTTGGACTGCTTTTTGAAGGGTTCGGAATTGTGGATATTTGATAATATCATGCAAATCTGCAAGCGTCACATCGTTGCTGGCGTTATCCACTTTTCCCACAATACAGAGTTGATGACCACATTCCACTAGTTCCTGAACGAAAGCGACATCAAAGATGATTTCACCATCGTTGTCAGCCATCCAAACGATATGTTTTGGTTGCGAATCAATGACCACCTCTCTGAACAATGCATAACAATCAATCGCAAAAGGTGTCTCAACAGCTGCACGTAATGCCTCAGAAAAATAGTCAGGATTAGCATTTACCTTTTCCACAACTCGCGCGCTACTGTAGTCTATAACATTCCCCGCAACAACGAGTTTCAACCGTGTCAACCAATCGTTATTCCAAAATTCTGGTAAGAGTTCAAGTGCTGTTCTACGCGCCTTCAGTTTGTCGTCATGGTATGGATTTAGATTGCCAGTCTGTATTTTTACCATCTCAAAGATGCTACCCCACAGCTCTTCCGGAGTCAACGATTCAATAAGGTAATCACCATTTGAACGACGCATGTCTAACAACGTATTCACTGCTTCAGAGACATCCGCTTGCCATTGCTCATTACGTGTGGCACGCGGTATCAATTCTGATGCACTATGTGAACTGACATGCTCTCGCAAGTTATCCCAATCAGGCAAACCCTTCTTATCTCCAAAGGTATAGACACCGGGTCTATAATCCGAAGGGACAATTTGACTGAAAAGTGAACGTTGCACACCAATAGGTGCTTGCTGGCATGGAACACCGATCTTTTGATTTGAAAGTTTTATTTCTGAAGGAATCACAGTCGCGTGTGCTTGAATATACGACAGTTGAACCGCAGAACCGACTACGACAGAGTCGAAAGTGCTATTTATGATAGTGCTTTCGGTGGCAATGCCGATGATAGGTTCCGACAGCGTTTCTGGTAGAATATTAGATGCTATTGTCGTATCATGCGCGGATACATTTTGTATACCGACTGAATTCCCTATGGAAGTCTTGCCTGTTAATGTTGCATTTTCGAGTCTACAATAATCCCCTATTTTTACATCTCTTCCGATGTGTATTCTTCCGATAAGATAACAGGCTGTCCCGATTTCCATATTTTCATTTTCTAATGTTATCTGTGCAGCAGGATCAACTCGGATTCCTTTCTGAACGAGTAAATCTCGTGTTTTTTGGTATAGAACGGTTTCACCCGATAGCACATTTGACCAGCGATTCACACCGGATAACACATTACCACGATAGATAAAAGCGTTAGTTTTCAATCCATCTTCATAGCAGTGTCGGATTAGGTCAACGTGATGGAGTTCGCCTTTTCGGTTTGGGTGGGGTTGTAACTGATTTATGCGTTCCAGCATTGCGCTTTTTCGGATGATAGTAATTCCTATATTAGTATATGCTTCCCCTCGTTCTAATCGTCTCCACATCTCTTCTTTTTCATCAGAAGTCATATCATACCATTCTTTTGTCCCGACAAAGTTTCCTCCTGCATCATAGAAAAGTCCACCCTTATCTATGATTGTTTCGGGTATCTTACCGCATAAAGTTACATCTGCGCCGGTCATAAAATGGGATAGCAGCGTTTGTGCAAAGATTTTTTTCTCCAGGAACGGTTCATCTCCGAATGCTACACCGATCCACTCTGCGTCAGATGGACGAAGTTCTGGTAATGCAACTTTTAATGCCCCTCCTGTTCCATTCATCTCTTTTTGGATACAAGTGATGGCATTTGTACCTAACAGTTGTTCAGGTGCTTCACTTTCAGCAATCCGTTGTGCCATCTGCGGATTGATGACGATGATATGTGGCAGGTTACCCGGCAGGAAGCGTCTTGACAGTTGTAGCATATTCTGTTCACCGAACATGACATCAAGCGTCTTGCTGATTCGTCCCGTAGGGTCAATGCGAGTGCCTTTTCCAGCAGCGAGAATTACCCATTGCGGTGTCAAGTATTTTTCAAGGGAGTCTATTGGGATTGCGTTAAGGCGGGTATCTAAGGAGTCGGGTTTGAAATCCATTCCCTTAGTTACATCTTCAAGCTTGCAGCCGAGGAGGTTTTCAAGAATGTGTGCTGTATTTTCTGATACGCGCGCTGTGAATGTTTGCGCGTCATTTTTCATTTGGTCATTCCTATTCTATATTGTAGGTCAAGTAGAGTGTAGTGTCATTAAAATATCAGGACTTACGCATTTTGCTCGTTATCAGAAGTTCGAACGTTTAATGTGAATGCCAAACGCGCATTCACCAAGCGAAACCATTTATTGCCCGTTCTTTGCCAAATATAGTAAAGTGACAAATTAATGAGACATTTCACCCTATACACAGATGATGAAGCATACCCAGCGTAGGGGCGAGGTCACCTCGCCCGTTGTGAAATGTTTCATTAATGCTAATGTTCACTATAAGTTCAATTTGTTAAGTTCAATTTGTTGTGAAATCCAATCTTTTGCATAAGTTCTGAATATTTAACTGGCGACTTTCCTGTATAATGAGAGGTTACATGTCCAAATCAACGCCAAATGCGCGCGTGGCATTGTCGGGTTTCGCTTTGCTCTACCCGACCTACAAAACAAAATTGGACAGAACAGTAGTTTACCGTATAACTCTTGTTTGAACACTCCTGTATGTTGTATTAAGTATCAGGATCAGTGTCTTCTAATGGCATGATTTCTAATCTACTTACTACTGCAAGTCTTCTGGCAAGAGCAGTACGTTCCTTCCTGTCTAATGGAAAAGGTGTGATATTGGCATGAAGTTCGTGGGGGTGATTAAAGGCAATATCCTTTTGTTGAACTGACATAATAGTTACCTATGTATGTATTGTATGTATAGAAAATCTTTGATTCTTTTCAATTTTAGCATATTAAGACGATAGAAGGCAAAAAGAAAGTGTAGACGGGTATCAGTGTAAATTGAAATATTGAGACACGTCTTGTGTTCTTTCTGGACAAATGGACTAATCAATTATGCTTCTGTTTCAGGTCAGCCCAAGTTGTTGCTAACTTACCGTCCGCTTCTACAGCGAGCACACCGGAAGCAAGTTCAGCAATTTCGCTTTCTGACAACACTCTATCGTAGATACGAACATCATCAATAAGTCCGGGCCACGATGCGGATGCATCCTTTGCTCCCTTACCGACAATAAACTTGGTAGCTCCTGTGATTGATCCAGTTTTACCATCGTCATTGTGTGTCGGGTTATCATCAAGTTCACCATCAATATAGAGTTGGAGTTTTTCACCGCTGCTCCATAGAAACGCGAGGTGTTGCCATTCAGTTGTTTGGACTTCACTCTTTCCTTCATACGTCTGTCCACCGCCAGAGGTAGTAATGGTACCCTTGACAAGATTTGTTCCACCTGTCGTTGCCCAACTTGCGGCATCGTAACGTAGCGTAAAAACATTATCTCCGCCATCAGGATCAACACCGTGGATGATACCTCTGTCGTGTCCAACTGTATCAGATTTTACCCAGACAGCGATGGTAAAGGTTTCAAGACCGTTGATATAGTCTCCGCCGTTATCATCCTCAGCGGAACTCCCCGTTCCATCAAGTCTTAAGGCACCACCGATTCTCCCGCTATTCGGTTCCCACTTTGCGCTACCCGTAAGTTTTGCATCATTGTTATTCTTACTTGCATCAGAGGCAGTATCACCCGTAGATTCATCAAACGGGTAATAGACTATTAATCCATCATCTATACCAGCACTTACCGTTGAACCGAAACATACTACAATTGCAAGTGTGATGAGTGTAAATAATATTCGTATACGCATTTTCTCTCCCCTTATGAATTTTTTGTCAGGTAGTTGAATAGACACATACTAAAACTTGTGATGAAAAAATTGTACAAATGCTTTACATTGGTGTTTTACCATAAATCTACATGTTTTGCAAGAATTCGTAGCGTAAAGGCGTTTTAAACGTTATCACCTAATTCTGCTTGTATATTCTGAAACAACTCCAAAGCAGTTTCCAAGTTTTGTGTGATTTGGCTTGCTAATACTTCAGGGGATGGTAGGTTTTCTAAATCCTCAAGAGCATCTTCTCTGAGCCAAAAGATGTCGAGGTTAGCATGTTCCCGTTTGGTAAGTTCCTCATAGCTGAAGGCACGAAAACGTTCCGTTTCAACACGTTGATGACGGTTCTCTGGATTGTAGACATTGATAAAATCTTGTAGATCAGCATCGCAAAGGGGATTTGTCTTAAGGGTAAACCTTTTGTTTGTCCGTAGGTCATAAATCCACATCTTTTGTGTCCACGGTTCTTCGCGTGCAGGACGTTTGTCAAAAAAGAGTACGTTTGCCTTTACACCTTGTGCATAAAAGAGACCGGTAGGCAATCGCAACAGTGTATGGACATCAAAGAGTTTTAGCAGTTGCCTACGAATTGTTTCACCCGCGCCTCGTTCAAAGAGAACATTATCGGGGAGTACCACTGCGGCACGACCATCTTCTTTCAATATCGTTTTGATATGTTGTAGGAAGTTGAATTGTTTATTTGATGTTGTTGCCCAAAAATCATCGCGCTCGTACGTTAGGGATGCGGTGCTCCGTTTTCCACCATCGGTAGTGATAGTAACACTGCTTTTGGTGCCAAAAGGTGGATTTGTCAAGACCATATTGTAACGATTTCCAGGATCCTTGCCAAGACTATCGTTGGTTGTAATGGGACTCTCTGCACCATCAATACCGTGTAGATATAGATTCATAACACAGAGACGGACAACGTTGTCAACGATGTCTGTGCCAGCGAACGTATCAAATCTGAGGAACTTTTTCTGATCGCGAGTTAATGTAGTGCGGTAATTTTCAGCTATGTACTCATAAGCCGCAAGAAAAAAGCCACCTGTGCCACATGCTGGATCACAGATCGTTTTCATCGGTTTCGGTTGCATCACCTCTACGATTGCTTTGATAAGAGGTCTGGGGGTGAAGTACTGTCCTGCACCGCTTTTCGTATCTTCAGCATTTTTCTGCAGAAGTCCTTCGTAAATTGTGCCCTTGATATCGGCAGTCATCCCGCTCCAGTTTTCGGTATCAATGAGTTTGATAAGCCGTTGTAAGTGCGCGGGTGTCTGAATGCGATTTTGCGATTTTCTGAAAATAACACCAAGTAATCCCTGCTCATTACTTAATTCTTGAAGGATTTTGACATATTGTTTTTCTAACGCAGCACCACTCTCTTTACGCAGACTTTCCCAATCTAAACCAGAGGGAATTTTAGATGATGTGTTAGTAGGTAGTTTGCTCTGTTCGTCGGCGAGTTTAAGAAATAGCAGATATGTGAGTTGTTCTACGTAATCTCCGTAACTGACCCCATCATCTCGAAGGACATTACAGAAATTCCATAGTTTTTGGACGATTGTTGCTGATTCGTTTGGCATGACTGTTTCTCAATTTCTTGTCGGATTTCGTCTAATTCGCGCTGCACTTGTTTCCGATACAGTATTTTGTCTACAGGCGGTAGCGGGAGTTCATGTGCATTCTGTCTGGTTTCCATAGTATGTTATCCTTATGAATGTTAGTAAGAAGTCTATTCTGTCGGTGTTGCTACTAACTCACTGGCGAGAGCAAGTTCCCTTAAAATCTCATCCCGATCTTCTCTGTTTATTGGGAGAGGCATAATATTCACGTGTAGTTCATGAACTTGCGCGTCTGCAATTACTATAAGGTTATTCTCGTAAACAACCTGAGCCAAAAAGTCTGCCCTTGCTTTTATCTCATTTTCTCCTTGAACATATTCTTTCCCAATTTCCCAAACTTTATTCTCAGTTAGGGTAGAGATGCGATACACAGAAAGTTCTTGTGGATTCCTCTTCGGAGGGATAAATGATCTATAACTGACTGTCTTATTTTGAATAGAAAAACCACTTTTAGAAGAAATAAACCGAGTCAACTTTTCATATGGTGGAACGTTCATACCAAGTCCTTTATTGAGAGCATAAGGTCTTTAACATTGGAAAGAAGAGGACAAGTTTGACAAAATCAGTTAATTTACATGTTCCTTTGTCTTTACGTCCATTTTCTAATGATGTCCCATAAATGACCAGATTATCGCCGTATATGCTCATTGTCCCTATGCCTTTACTATCCATTGAACGCCACTCAAACCCAATTCCGCCATCCATTAACCAACCGATGTCAGGCATAGGTACATTGTTATAATCAAGGAATTCCAATAACTGAAACGCATCTTGATAAGCAGTGTCTGGAACAAGATCTATTTCGCTATCTAATGCCAGCTCATCCATAACTTCCTGGTATACCTCTCGTAATTGTTGTTTGGCATCAGTTAACCAAGAAAAGTCGATATCTGCCGCAGAAGACATACTATGCCTTGATTCATCAAGGTCAATTTCGCTATCCAACTTACGAGTTTCTTTGACTTTTTGATAAACCTCTAATAATTGCCGTTCCCCCTCATATAGTCCGATGAAATCTATATCTGCAACAGAAGATGTATTATACATTGGTTCATCAGATGCTTTCAAAAGCCGATAATCTTGGGTCTGTAAAATTCGATAATAAGGTATTGAGAGTGAAATATTAGGAGTAACCATAAAATTTGACTCCGTTTCGTTTTAAAGATTCTTACGGTGTAAGAGAGGACTCCTTGTTTTTATCATATTATTTACGTCCCCATATTTCTGTTTGGATACTTTCTGTAAAGAGAGAAACGAATTTTTCCCGAATCTGTTCACGAGCAGACTTAAACCAATCGATCATTGTGCAGTCAGTGTTTTCTGGAAAACCGCGTAATGTAAAATCAGTTTGTAGTGTTTGGTTTTCTTCAGGCATCTTTACACGATTGCTGATAGTAAGATGTAAACGACTATGTAAATCAGGAAGCGTAAATGAGGTTCGCAATATCAAAGTCTCTACCCCTGACCAAAACGAATCCAAATTTTGAGAATCAACGAACAAGTTATAAATGTTTCCAATATCATTCAGCCTATCCCAACCATCTTTTTGTCTGATTTGATCAATGTAAGTTAATTCGTACTGCAAAGGAGTTACTTCACCAATCTTCATGTCTTTCATGATTTTGCAAAAGCGTTTAAAAAATCCTTCAAATTTACCACAAATAAAAGAGAAACCTGGATATTGCTGACTCGGTTTGGTTTTACACCAATTGAATGTGAATCTGTCGCGTTGCACCTGCAAAATTTGACTTCTATCTTCAAGGGTGAACCAAATTCGCGCCAACTCAGGGGCGCGAAGAATTTGTATCTGGGGTTCAGAAATACGAGATGAAAATTCCTCCACTATTCGATTAAACGGTGGTTGCTCCTCAATGTGCACGAAGCCGTCTGCCTTAAATTCCTGCCAGATATATCCAAGATGAGGTGAAAGCAGATTGTCAAGAGATTGAAAAAGGACACTTAACACCACTTCATCTATAGGAGGTCTTTCAAAATCAAGTTTCTTTTCCAAATTTTCCATTATATCTTACCCTTAAAGTTTAAGAAAGTTCCTAATATATCATATTTTAACACATATCTCAAGAAAAAGCAAACAATTATAACATTAGTTAAATAAAAGACATCTTTTAGTCAAATGACAAAGGCAATTGTTGTACCAAAGATGGATTTTTCATTTTAGTCGTAGTCTTTTTCCGCTTAGGTTGTTGATGTTCTTTTTCATCTCGGATATTCTCCAATAGGACACTTGCCGGTTCATCGTCTGGGTCTTGCGGGACAAGCTTACCAGAAAATGCATGCTTGAGGATAGACTGTCGCAAGCGTTCCACGCGTTTAAGTTCTGCCTCAAGGATAGTGCCTGTTTCGTCCGCGATTGAAAGGTAATGCTCAAGTTCAGAGACAATCTGTTCCTGTTCGATAAGTGGTGGCAGTGGTATAAACATTGTCTCTATGTTTTCGCTCCGTAGATTATTGATGTTTATCCCAATAGAAAGACGGGATATTTCATTCCTGTAAATAGGACTTTGGAAAAATAAACCTATGAATTTTTGATTAACATCTTTTGAAACTCTAACCAATCCACAAAAAGTCCCAAAACCACCTTCAAAATCTTGATGTGCTTGTGCTGCTTTTCCGACGAGATGTTTACTTCCGCTTGACATAGCGATAACGATGTCTAATGCTTTGACAAATTGCTCATCTTTTACCTTTTCTCGCGGTACATAAACAAGGTTTTCATAATTAAGTTGTGTATTGATATTGTTTGCACGCAGTATGGGGGCATAACCATCTATTGAAGTTTTGGAAGACTGATTTTTCTTATAGGACACTCCACGAATGAATTCCGATATATCCTCGATCTTTGTCCACACCCAACTGTCAGGCAGCTCAGGCAAATTGTCCATCTCATAAATTTCTGAAACCGACATCGGTTCCAACTTCTCTGAATATCCTTCACGCCACTTCCTTGTCAACTCACCTTCAAATGCAGCTTTCAGTACCGCTTGACGATACCGTTGCAACTGCGTTTGAGATCTTTTAAGGTTATCAACTGCTGCGTCTAATTGTGAAAATAACGTCTCTAACTTCGCTACGATACGGTGTTGCTCTGCAAGTGGTGGTAGCGGTATCTCAATACGCTTAAGTTTCGTAGCGTTCACATTCACAAGAGCAATTCCCGCTTTTTCTTTTAAGATGATTTTCCAGTAATTCGGACTTTTTAAGAAAAATACAAGGTAGTTTTCATCAATAACAGATGATGGTTTGAAACGTATCAGGTACGAAGCAAACACTGCATTTTGCGGATTTTTAACCAGATAACTGTAACCAACAGAACCCGATCGTGAAATGACAATATCCCCTGTTTTTAACAAATACTTTTCTTTATCTGGTGGTTCTTCCAGACAAAATGGCACCGTTTCCCAATTGACGTTTCCATCGGTAATATCAGTTGTTCTGAGCAGGCGAAGGGTACCGTTTTGGGTAGCTTTTGTGGTCCATCCATATTGCGGGGCAGAGCAAACCTCTTGAAGTGTTGTCCATTCCCATCCGTATGGCAAATCAGATAAACCCTTGTCAATTTTGTTCTTGCTATATCCAGTTTGGGCAGGACTCCATCCTATGAAACTTGACGACTTTCCCATGTCGTCAAGGGTAGGCGATGTTGAAGGTTCATTGTTTTGTGTGTTTTTTGTATGTATATGAGGTTCAAATCTTTCTTCATGGAGATTATAAAGTGTCACAGAAGTTTTCGTAAAAGTCGTTTCATAAGATGGAGGCGGTAGTCCCAATTTTTGCATCTCTTGAAGCATTCTTTTGGTGCCTTCCCTCAAAGCACGTACTAAAGGCTGTCCGCGTTCATCTTTAATGAGACGCATCCAGTCAACAATTCTCGGATTGCGAGGAACAGAATCAAGGTTTGTATTTGCAAGGTTAAAGTGTTGTGGAACTATTTGAGGGATACCCCCCGGATTTTCCACCACCAAACCATTCCGATACGCAATACAGTGAATCGGTGTAGTAGTTCCATAGTCTCTATGAATCACTGCATTAACGAGTGCCTCATCAACTGTAAGGAGTGGATACTCAGGGTCCTCAATGAAGCCGCTGTGAGAACTACGCCTTATAATAGTCCGAAAAAGAGCGGAATCTTTGAAAAAGGATTGCAGTTTACGAATGATACTTGGTAGGGCACCATCAAAATCCTTATCAAATGTTGTTACGCCTCGATCCTGTGCTTTTTCAACGTCAACCTCAAAACGTAAGACTCTTACGTACGGCCTGGCAAATAGCCTACGGGGATTTGAGGCAAAAAATAGAAAACCCGCATTGGTAAATATGTACTCGTCATTCTCTTTCTTTAATGCTCCTGCTTTGTATAATATCTCTTCAGTTGTATAATCATCTTGCGCGCCTCTGTTTGCAAGGAAAGCTGTTTTAAACTCTTTGACTACCTTTTTGTCAAGTTCATCAGGATCATAAGGACAGCAATAAGACGTTTCAAAATCGACTATCCTTTTTTCTCGTTTAAACAGTTCCCTATCTTCTTCAGTTAGAGCAAGGCACTGTGCACCAACTCTTTTCCAGGCCTTAGGAAAATTTCCTAATGTTTCACAAATCGCATTCGGTGCCCACGGTGTATAAAGAAGGTATAATCGTTTTCCATCCGAATTTGCTAACTCCACATCTTCTACTTGGGTTGCATGGTTACGCACAACCTGTGTGACTTGTAATATACTATTCATTGTCTGTTCGTCAATAGCCTGTGTACCTTTAATAGTACCATCATCGGCGATTCCGAGTGCTAAAAGTCCACCTGCTCTATTGCTGTTCGCAAAAGCAGAAATGCATTGCTTAATTTTCTCCTTCAGTGTGTTGATCTGATTGTTGGTATCAATGCGAACTTCTTTGCGGTCAAAATACTGTCCCTCAAAATCAGAAGATTGTAGAAAATCAAGATACTCTAAAGGGTCATCAAAAACATCTTTTGGTGTTGGCATTTTAGATCCTTCTTTGACGTATTTCAAAATTGCGGTAAAGCAGACACCGTACGGTCTTAATTTTAGCACAAACTGTATGTTGGATTCAAGTGTTTTGGACAGATGATCGTTACCAGTAATCGCTTCTACAAAGACGAAATTAGGAGACCAATTTCTCTGTAAGATCTGTTAGTATTTCCTCTAAATCATCACCGAAGAGTTTAGAGGTTTTTGTTAAACCTCCGTTTTCTGTGAATGGTGTATACTCAAAATCGGATACCCGAATCTCAAGCGAGGCAGCGATATGTTCTCTTATCATTTTAAGCCATTGACGCTGTTCTTCGTTAAAATCTCTACCGTCTAACCATTCTTCAAAATTTCGGTTAACTATTACACAAAACGGCTCCAGAAAAATATAGTATCCCATAGCAAATCGAATCAAGGATATGAGGTCTGTCCGCTGTGCTGTAGCTCCATGGACGCTTTCTGATGACTGCCCCCTTATAAGCCAACCATAATGACTCACGGCTCAAACTGCTTGAATGTTGCTGCAATGCTTCTTCCAACTCTTTTATGTTTTCTTCAGTCAATGTAACTTGCGCTCCGGGACGTTCACACAAGATTTGTAACGCTGGTAATTCATCTACATTTTCATTGATAAACCGCTTAAAGTCGCGAATACCGGTAGCTGTTTGTGCGAAACTCTCAGGTTCAAATCCTGTTTCAATGACTTGGTCAACACTTACACCATCAAGCAGTTGATTACGATCTCTTGGTCCGTTTGGTTCACTCGTTGATGGTTCACCTGGTTGTGGTTGTGAATCGGTTCTTACTGATTCATAGACACCGACAGCATCAACAATAATGAAGTGTGTTTTGGCAGTTGCATCACTTGTAACAGTTCGTAGATCATCTGGACTAATTGTCCGCACCCCGCGCCCGATCATTTGTTCAAAATAGCCCCATGACCGCACAGCACGCATAAAGACTAAACACTCAAGTGGTTTTATATCAGTACTTGTAGAAATCATATCAACAGTTACTGCTATGCGTGGATTGAATTGTGTGCGAAATTGCCTGATAAGATCCTCAGGTTTATCACTTCTATATGTAATCTTTTGGCAAAAATCATCCCCTTTGTTAAATACTTCTCGTACTCCAATAACGATATCCTCAGCATGTGAGTCGTCTTTTGCAAAAATAAGTGTTTTGGGAACTGTATCTCTGCTCGGAAAGAGTTCTGTGAAAAGTACATCTTTGAAAGTTTGAATAACTGTGCGAATCTGATCTTCTGCTACAACATAACGGTCTTGTATCTGCCATCCAGACGCTTCCAGCATGCTATCTATGGTCCGGCGCGCTTCGACTTCAGGTGTCATTTCAGATAAATTTAGAATGGATGGGTACAGAGACCCATCCATCAATGTCAAATTACCTACACATTACACACATCATAAGCATGCTGCATTGCATCAAACGCATCACCTTTAGGACTAAACTCGTGTCCGACATATAGGTCATAGTCCGTATTAGCGATTGCACGCATTACCGCAGGATAGTAGATTTCCTGTTCATCATCCAGATCACGACGACCCGGATTGCCTGCTGTATGGAAGTGTCCGATGTACTCAATGTAGTCGGTAATGTTGCGAATGAGGTCACCTTCCATAATCTGCATGTGGTAGATGTCGTGGAGAAGCAGGGCACGTGGTGAGTCTACTCCCTTGCAAACTTCAACTCCCCAGACAGTCTTATCACACTGATAATCGGGATGGTCCACTTTGCTATTGAGTAGTTCAATACACAAGTTAACACCTTTCTCCTCGGCAGCCTTTGTTACACGCGATAGACCGGCTATCGTGTTATCACGTCCCTCCTCATCGGACCTGCCTTCTCGGTTCCCAGAAAAACAGATGAGACCGGGGATGTCGTTTTCCGCTGCAATGTCAATGTTTTTCAGTAATTCATCCTCAATTCTGTCGTGATTGTCAGGATTGTTCAAGCCAGATGGAAGGGACGAATGTCCCACGATAATCGCTACCCGCATCCCGTGATCTTGCACAACGGGCCAGAGATCAGCAGGTAACATCTCAACAGATTTGTAACCGATTTCAGCTGCTTTTTTAATGACATCTTCCGGATCTCTGTCACGCCGGAAACCGCCAAAGCAGATAGATTGATTTATTGGCATATTTCTCTCTCTTTTCTATATAAATGGTTTAACTTAACAGATTTATCCCGTTTGATTGAAGAATAGGTGCAATAAGGAAATCGCACCTACCATTATGAATCAAGTTAATCTGGTATTATAGGTCAACAGTTTTACCAGTTACGAAAGATGTACTTGCAGCAAGCATGATACGTAGTGTCTGCAATGCGTCACTATACGGTGATAGGATCTCGGAGTCATCTCCACTCTTGACTGCATCAATAAAGACACGATCTCGGTCCTCGCCACCTTGACCTGAAAGCGGTTCAGTTTCTCCTTCACGGTTAACATTATTGGGGCCCCCGACGGTGACGACAAGTCCACGTGTGAATACTTCAAGATGCACACGTCCGAAACCTTGTAAAGCACATGCGGAAACGATGTTAGCAACAGCACCATTCTCAAACTCAATGTTCACCATGCTGATGTCATCAACGTCATAGTTTTCAATATGGGTCATACTACCGCTATTTGCAACGCCGTGGACGGTTTTACCATCGCTTCCAACGAGGAAACGGCAGAGATCGAAAATATGTGTTGTCTGCTCAACGTGTTGTCCGCCAGATTGTGCTCTTACACGCCACCAAGGCGTTCCTGGCATGCCACCCATCCAGTATCCGAGTGCACCGAGTATTTGCGGTTGCTCCGCAAGCATTTTCTTGGCGTTCTGTGCATTGCCACCATAACGCCAGTGATAACCGACACTTGTTATCACGCCAGTCTGTTCAACGTAGTCATTGATGATAATAGCGGGTTCCAATTCAGAATGGATCGGCTTTTCAATAAACATCGCGATACCTTTTTCGCAAGCAATTCGTTCTTGTTCACCGTGTGCAAACGGAGGTGTACAGATGTATACAGCATCTAAATCCTCTTTATCATACATCACGCGATAATCAGTGTAAGCGTTCCCGCCATATTCTTCTGCGCGTCCCTTTGCACGCTCTTCAGAAATATCACACATCGCACAGAACTCAACATCTTCAAAGTTCTCTTTTAGGTTACGCATGTGCGCGCCTGCCATGCCACCTGTACCGATAAAACCGAGTTTAACTTTGTCCATACTATCTCCTTAAAAATAGATCATAACGGACGTTCCAATAAGATGTGGTCCGTAAATTTTTTATAGTTTAGCAGAAAGTAACCTTTATTGCAAGTAATTTGAATATCTGTTATAATTGGGTTGTTACAATTTAGACTCATAAGTTGATAATCTGGAAAGAGGAGTAGACAGAATGGGATTTAAATTTGGATATAGCACTTTACGCTGGAAAGAACCTAATTTTGAAGAGCTTTTAACACAACTCAAGAGAGCAGGTTGGGATGGTTGGGAAATGCGGCAGTCCTTAGACTGGACAGGGACACCGAGACGTATTCGACGGATGTGTGAGAACGTTGACATGCCTATCACAGCAGTCACAGCACGTGGGTTACCTATTGATAAGAACTACGAACAGATGGAAATCAATAAACGAAGAATAGACTTCGCAGCGGAGGTCGGCGCGGACTGTTTCATGTTCATGGGAGCAGCAAAACCGAGTGACCAACCCATAGATGATTCTGACCTCGCAAAACTTGCAGATGTTTCCGAAGAATGGGCTGACTACGCATCACGATACGCATTGGATGTCTGTTATCATATCTATACGAATACGACAGCGAATTCTATTGAGGATTGGGCAAAATATATGAGCCTGCTACGCAAGTGTAAACTCTGTATAGATGTATCACACGCTGCACTGTGGGGATTTGACCCTATTCAATCCATACGCCGGTATAGAGATGTCCTCGTTTACGTTCACCTTCAGGACTATTCTGGTTACACTGGCGGAGATGGTAGCAATTATAATGTGGATTGGGTTGATGTAGGTGGCGGAGATATGATAGATTTTCCCGGAATTTTGTCTACATTGGAAGAACTCAACTATGAACGTTGGATTACTGCATGTCCAGGTACAGTAGAAGACCGCACAGATGAAGAGAGGATGACAGTGAATCGGGAATATCTGAGGCAATTGGGATATTAATGTTTACTTAAGGAGCAAGGTTATGAAAAGACTTTTTCTGTTTGTTTTACTGACTGGAATTGTTTTCTCCAATGTATTTAGCGTTCGCGGAGTTAACCGTTGACGATTTAGAGAAGATACAAAAACTCTTAGACAGACTTGAAGAACGGATGAATAAACGTTTTACTGATGAAGTTAAAGTGATAAATGAAAAAATTACAGATCAGGGCAAACATTTCTCAGATGTCTTGGCAGCACAAGGAAAACGCTTGGACTACCTCGGCACGCTCATGATAGCACTGATCGTATCAATTATTGGCTTTGTTAGTGTGCCGATGGGATTAATTACCGAAGATATGGTATCGGTGCGATAAACATCCATAAAAAAGTATCTGGGGTGATAAATACCCCTGTTAGTCGGGATCCTGGCAGTCCCCTTGGTGTCAGATTCAACTGGCACCTCAGTCGACTCGACTTAAACCCGAGGAAGCCTGCTATAAGCAGGTAAGAAACCCCAGCCTTTAGGCTGGGGGAGTATGTCATATATCAGTATCTCAAATTCCGTTCTCGACAGGATGAAAAACTAAAAGTGCTTCGTGAGAAAATTCAAGAACTTGAAACTAAAATACTGGCAGAAAATCGGAGTCAGATTATTCAATGAATAGGATAAGACAATCTAATACCAATTAGGAGACAAAAGACATGAATGAATCGGCGGGTGAACTCCGCTCTATTCTCGCCACAGATTGTGGTAGCACAACCACCAAGGCAATACTTATTGAGAAGCGTGATGATGAATATCAGCTTATCGTGCGCGGAGAAGCACCCACGACTGTTGAAGCACCCGTTGAAGATGTCACAGCCGGCGTTATCAATGCAATCACAGAAGTTGAGGAACTCGCTGGACGTAAACTCCTTGACAATGGCGTTATCATCAAACCGCACATTCAAAAAAAGGGGGGTGATGAAGGTGTTGACATCTATATATCAACAAGTAGTGCTGGGGGTGGACTGCAGATGATGGTGGCTGGTGTTGTCCGTAATATGACTGCGGAGAGCGCAGAACGTGCAGCACTCGGTGCGGGGGCAATTGTCATGGATGTTATCGCATCAAACGACAAACGGCTACCCCATGAAAGAATAGAGCGGATACGACAATTACGACCCGATATGTTTCTGCTGTCAGGTGGGATTGATGGTGGCACAACTTCACACGTCGTTGAATTAGCAGAGATTATCGCCGCTGCACGTCCACAACCACGACTCGGCATTGCATATCAACTACCACTCATCTTCGCAGGAAACAAGGATGCTCGTGAACTTATTCGGGAACGTTTAAAAAGTGTCATGGCTTTAGAAATCGTTGATAATCTCCGACCTATATTAGAACGTGAAGACTTAATGCCGACCCGACACAAAATCCAACAGCAATTCCTTGAACACGTAATGGCACAAGCACCGGGTTACAAAACGCTTATTGACTGGACTGATGCTCCCATCATGCCAACACCTGGTGCTGTGGGAGAGATCATCCAAACAGTATCATCACAACAGGATATTCAGGTTGTAGGCGTTGATATCGGCGGAGCGACAACAGATGTCTTCTCAGTGTTCAAAAACAGAGAAGATGAAGCGATCTTCAACCGCACCGTCAGTGCTAACCTCGGCATGAGTTATAGTGTTTCCAACGTTCTCGCTGAGGCGGGTATAGAAAACGTCTTACGATGGGTACCTTTTGACATTGAAGTCGGAGACCTTAGAAATCGTGTCAAAAACAAGATGATTCGTCCCACCACAATTCCACAGACTTTACAAGAATTGGTTCTTGAACAGGCTATTGCCCGCGAGGCACTCAGATTAGCATTTGAACAACACAAGCAGTTAGCAGTAGAATTACGTGGTGTCCAGCAGCAGCGAACCATCTCAGAAGCCTTCAGTCAAGCAGAAAGTGGACAAACCCTCGTCAACCTGCTTTCATTAGATATGTTAGTCGGTAGTGGCGGTGTGCTATCACATGCCCCACGTCGCCAGCAATCCATGCTCATGATGATTGACGCTTTTGAGCCAGAAGGCGTGACACATCTTGCAGTAGATAGTATCTTTATGATGCCACAACTCGGTGTTCTCGCACAAGTGAACGCAGAAGCTGCAACGCAAGTCTTTGAACGCGATTGTCTTATACACCTCGGCACTTGTGTTGCACCGATTGGTAACGGAAGAGAGGGTGATACATGTCTTGCCGTAGAAATCCATTCTTCAGATAAACCTATTATCAATGAAGAGGTGCCTTTCGGGGAGTTAAGACTTTATCCGCTTGCGTTAGGTGAAAAAGCATCCCTTAAGCTGCATCCAACCCGAC
Source organism: Candidatus Poribacteria bacterium (assembly GCA_965208245.1). Taxonomy (GTDB): domain Bacteria; phylum Poribacteria; class WGA-4E; order WGA-4E; family WGA-3G; genus MSPOR6. The sequence goes on along the minus strand of OZ242325.1, from coordinate 863,308 downwards.
GATTTGATCTCGGCGCGGGACACGGGACTACTATAGAAAAAGAGGTAGTAGGGGGTGTGGTAGGACTCGTGATTGATACGCGCGGTAGACCGCTTGAAGTGCCAATTGATTCTGATGAACGTGTTTCACAGTTGACAAAATGGCAGGCAGCATTAGACATATATCCATCTTAAAGTGGAATTTACAATTTTCAATCATTTTATTGATCTGAACCGTTGAGGGTTTTCGGTTTAATAATGATTTTGTCTCAATTCTAAAACGCGAGTCCCTGACAGTCTAAGTTCTCAATACTAAAATGGCATATACCATTACTTAGCCGAAAACCCTCCATCAAAACAATCGTAGGGGATGGGTTTCCCAGACCGAATGTTATCGCCAATTTTCTAAAGGGATATACCTGTCGCTATAGTTTCTAAGTCGTTTCCCAGACCGAATGTTATCGCCAATTTGTTAAAAGCCCTGTCCGCGTATTACCCAATTTAATTCTTAATCTTCATGAGTGTGCCTGCTACTTTTAAGTTTCGGACAGCACACGGAGTGTGTCTGCCACTTTTAAGAGCATATTATAGTAAAAACATACCCAGATAGCAAACACTTTTTGAATCCTACATATCATGTGTGTTGCAAACCTATCCGCACCCATTTAAGCAAGTTTGAATATTAAATATGCAGTTGGCGCGTTGATGACGGGCGGGGAGACCCCGCCCCTACGGGTTCGGTGCCTGTAGGATTATCGAAAAAATGATAATTCATTATTTAATATTGCTTACCTTGAGATAGAAACTTCGGAAGAGACCCATATCTTGTCTGTGAAGACTTGATCGATGAAGACCTATTAGAGTGCTAGTGTTTCCGTTTGCAATAAACCCAAAGATGAACACGTGGAAAAACACAATGTTTTCTGTTAAATAAAAAACAAAAACCTGATATTATATGTTGTAACCAGAGAAGTATATCTATTTTATTTCCTTTCAGATGATAGTTGTTTCTGAAAGGATACCTATTTCTGCATATTGTCACCGGAAACTTACCTTATGTCAAAACACCGACCTAATGCCACACGTCTCATTAAATCAGACCCTCTGCTAAAACCTTATGCTTCGATGTCAAGTATCATATCCTGACAGATACGGGCATACAGTTGTTATTTATTCACGAGGATGCAAAACAGGTTGTCTATTCGCGTGGTGGACTTGTCTTTGCTTTCAACCTCCATCCGACAGAATCTGTCACGGATTAGCGAATTCTTGTCCTTGAAAAGAGGGACTACAAGCTTATTTTTAATACTGATGACAAAGAATATGGTGGATATGATGCGGTAGAAAACTCACAATACCCATGGCAAGAGGTGGTAACAAGCGGACAAACACAGTCAATTCAACTCTATGCCCCTGCCCGAAGCGCACTAGTATTAGCACCCACGATATAAGCGGATTACAAGTAGATTCCTCTTTTGAAATCAGGATCTTATGTGGTATAATACTTTGTAAGATTAAGCGTTGTCACACCTAAAACAGGAACCGATACATCGGTCTATCTAACGTTATCCCAATAAGACTCCAAACACCACCTACAATAAACTCTCCCAGGATCAGACCGAGGAAGAACGGTATGAGTTTGCGGTGCAGACTCACGCCTCCCTGCTTTAGGATGATCCATTTGATGACTGAACTGACAAAAATTGAAAACCAAAATACATTCATTGACCAACTACTGGAAATGGCAAACCCCGCAGGATGAAAGGGCCACCAGAATAGTTTTACCCGCATAAACATCAAAAAACCTGTTATCAGAAAACCGACACACATCGCGACAACCGCTGGTATATCGGGCACTCTTGGAGACGTTAACCAACTCTGAAGTCGGTTAAAGGGTCTGCTAGCAAACCAATCACGCGCCCCTTCAATGTAAGAAATATGATAGAACCCCCAAAATGAGCCGAATGTGCCGATGACTATCGCGACACACATTGCAATAAGTAACCTGTGGTTAGAAATCCGTGTCCTTTCAGCGAGTTTGAAACCTTCAAGGATATGCGGCATCGGATGTCCACGATACGCCCGGTTGATAGAGAAGAGATACGCTAACATCGTTAAGTTTCGTGGACCGAGAAAACGGGTTCCAAACATACGAGGCATCATCTCGTCAGGACCGATGAAATGTAAATCGTGTACAGGTGAACCGAGTTCAGCACGCATCCGAGTGACAGCAGTGGATATCGCATAGTAGATACCGAAAAATACCAGAATCACCCACACTGACATCCCAGCAGCGTTGCAGAAGATGACAAGGTATAACAGACTCGCTATTAAGCAGATGACCATACCACGATAGGACATCGGCTCATCAGGATCTTCTCCTTTGCGCTGCGTAAAGAGTTTGCGTCCCACCTGTGCAAGGTGTTTTCGCGTTGCAACAACCGCAAGAACGAATAAACCGATATACGCACCAAATGATTGTTCATCCGTAAATGGAAAGTTCGGCATGCCTCTGATACCCAAAGCATCGCCAAAGATACGTTCTGCCTTCCAAAACAGATAGAAAAACCAGCAGGAAAATGACAAGTCCAGCGGAATAAAGAATGTCATACCGACAGCAAACGGGAATACTGCAATCGGAGTCCAACCAATTGCACTCCACGGTTTCTGGGTAAAAAATGGACGCATGTCGTAAAGTCGTCCACCCAGACTCGGTACAGATGGAAACAGATAATGCAATCCGTTGAGGATATCAATTGTTCCAGCAATCGCAAATCCGATCCACATCATCCTACTTGTCAATAGTTTTGTCTTGCTGACGTTTGTCAATTCAAGCGGGAGCTGAATAATTGGATAACTCAGTTTCTCATGTTCTGTCCACTGCTTACGCACAAGGGTGTTGATGAATACCATAGCCAGTACAAGTGCACACAAAAAACTACCCCAAGTTAAGGTAGTCATAAGCCAGCCTTCAATGATTTCCCAACGATATAAACTAGATTCACCACGGTAGTATTCTGCTAAAAAGGTTTTATCTTTAACTGCTATCCAATCAGGAACATAACGGTGGAACAGATGTGTCCAATCGTTTTCCGGTGTAGCGTACCAGAAAGCGTAAGGAATCATCGGTATTAAAACACGGAGAACATCATGACCTGCCAGAGAAGAGGCAATAGCAAGCATGACATAGATAGTCAACAGTTCACCTTGTTGAAATGCAACTCTCGGCATCGTCCATGACAGGACGAGATTTCCACCGGTAAGCACAAAAATACAAAAGATGACATTGAAATAGAGTGAAATTGTGGTAGGATAACCTTGTCCCGCTGAATCCAAAATCCAATAGACGTTTGGAATAGTGAGTAGTGTGCCGATTAGAATCGCCCGCCATGTAGCACCGAAGTGTTGACGTTTCTGGATCGTAAACGTAGACGGTACAGGTTCTCGACCGCTTGTTGAGAGTTGTGTTGCTTGGCGCGAATTTGTAGGTATCAAATCTAATATAGAACTTTCTGCTGTATATAATGCTGTATATAATGCTGTATATAATGCTGTATATAATGCCGATGTATAAATGCAAAATTCAAAATTTTCTTGAGATTTTCAGTAAATTCTTGTATACTTTAATTCTATAGATACGTGCCAACGTCCAAAATAGTAGTCACATAGATTGAACATGCACATGTCAAATAAAGGATGAAAACATGGAACCGATTAGTGATATTGCTGAAACAGCAGTCCTTTCGACTGAACAAAAACAGTTTGTGGAAGACAATGGTTACATCTTAATTAAGAACGCTTTACCCCCAGATGTTGTCGCAAAAATTAACGCAGCAGTTGACGAAGTTTATACTAAAGAGGAGGCAGCCGGCAATCTGGAAGGTAACGGTAAACTGAACCTACGCAATTGCATCACGCACCATGAAGCGTTTCTTCAACTTCTTGACTGGCACAAAACTTTTCCACTTGCCTGCGGTGTACTGAACTGGAACATTCAGATGATTACATCACATTTGATCGTTCTCCCCTCAAAAGAGGAACCGCCTGATAAGGTAAAACACCATATTGGACTACACCGTGATGGTGGATCGTCATTTCGTGAGATGCAAGAACCCCATCCACGAATCCTTCTTAAAATCGCTTATGCTATTAGTGATCAGTCTGATCCTGCATCTGGTGCGACGGTTTTAGTACCGGGAAGCAACCGATTAACCGGTTTTCCAGCAAAAGACCCCGAAACAGGTTGGGCACGCGGCGCAATCCAAATGAACGTGAATGCTGGTGATGCTTTCCTCTTTGAACAACGCACATATCACGGCATCGGACACAATTGGTCAGGAATACCACGTAAAACTATCTTTATGGGATATGCATACCGCTGGATCAAACCGATGGATTATATCACGATGCCTGATGAGTTAGTTGAGAAATGTAATCCGATTCAGAAACAATTACTCGGCGTTGTTGACGATGCAATGAGTTTCTATATCCCGCAAGAGAAAGATGTCCCGTTAAAAAAAATACTAAGTGTTCGGACCTAAAGTCCTGTCTCTTCAACCCCGGTAGGAGTGATTTTCTAATCGATCCTTATGCGTCATTTTAGTGATTTTCCCGGTCCGGTAAGTGCAATTTCCCTATTGCACCGGATCCTACGCGGAAACCTTACAATAAAGCGAATTGGACAAATCCGATGCGATATCCTTATTGCACTTACCGGCATGGGGATTATCACTTCGTATTTCCTTAAATTGACGCTTATGATACGATATCCTTATCGCACCTACCGGACTAGGAACAGTTATAGAACATTCCAGACTGAGAACAGATCTAGAACATTTACTGCCCTTCGGTAGCATTTATCTCTGATTCTAGTGAGAGGCTATACTCTAATAGCGCGCGGGCATAGGGGATATTGTGTAAACCGTAACCGCTGTCTCCTTTCACCATGTCGTAGTTTAGTTTAGCGTCTTTATATGCTTGTGAAGTCTTATCTGCTGCACTATCCAGCATCGTCTTCACTGTCTTCATTTTTTCTTCTATCTCAGCACGATACACCGGTAGCCTTTTAGACATATCGTTGTCAGCACTGTCGTGACATCCTGCGTTGCCACAAGTTGAGAAGTCAGCTTTAAAGGTATGTCCTCCGTGCCTGACTACATTATCCTGAGTAACATTTCCTTGTGCCACATTTTCTTGGGTTTCCTCTTTCTGTTCGACTTTTGCCATGTGGCAGTGGACACACCGCTTTTTCATGGCGCGCACGTGAGGTGACGGCATCCGTTTAACTCCCGTGCCTTCACGACCTAAGAACATCTCCGATTGTGATTCGTGGATAATACCTGCCCCAGCACATCCGCAATCCATCTTATGACAAGTGACACATAGTTTTTTTGCCGGTATTACCAATAGATGTTCCTCTTTACTAGCATGTGAATGACAAGAGGAACAAGCAACCGCATTGACCGCTGTTTTTTCGTTATACGGATGTCCAGGAATCCCTCTCTCGGCGAACAGAGTATATCCAGAGGAATGACAACTCAAACAAGATGTCTTAACCTCATAGGGACCTTCAAGCAGGTTAACAAGTGCATGTGAATGTCCAGCTTGTGTCCATTCTTTATAGGCATCTTCATCTCCATGGCACTTATTACATCCTTCAACAAAAGGCGTTTTTAGGTTCTTTGAGGTGCTAGTCTTTGTCTCTGTTGTATCCGATGCAATTGTCGTAATTATGAAAACAACAAGTGTTCCCATCAGTAGGGATAATGTTAAAAATAAGAATGTTTGTTTCATATAACACCGTCTTATATATTTTCATTCCTTTAAAAATATGTCATTTTACGATATTTGTCAAGGTATAAATGTTATGTCACTTACCCCATTTTTAAATTGTTTTGTTCTATGGTTGTGTTTGTATGGTTTATGTGTGAGAAAATCTGTCTGTATGTGATGAAAAAGTCCAAGTTTTTCAGACACACCTATTTCGTATATAATCGGTAAACATGAAGCGATCTCGTTGATACGAAAGGTTTTTGAAATAGGGGAAGGGGGAAGATTGGAAGGTTCTATTATGGCTTTGGGTTACGCGTGGGGCAATGCTAAATGAGGAAGCCGCTACGGGTCCCTGACTCTTGCGAGGCGACCACGGTCATGTTGCTTACCGCAACGTTGTTTTGACACCGATTGATGCTTGATTTTCATGAAGAAAATGTCTCCTATTCAATACAAACATCATGATAATATAATTTGAATTATGGAGGTCTACAATGTTCTTTCGAAAACATACACAATTTGGTTTCTGGATATGCAGTGTAGCGGTATTGTTTACAGTTTTTTGTGTTAGTAATTCTTATGCGCAGCAGTCGCGTTCAGGCGCAAGTGTGCCTCTGAGGAAACCTGATATTCGCGCAATGGATGAAACGTATAAGGAAATTTCGTCAACAGCGATACTCGGGTTTATGAAACATCTTACTGATCCAAACGATACTGATACATTAGAGAAATTGGTTAAATTGTCAGATGATTTTATCAAAAAGTATCCATCATCTGAACGTATTGGTGAAGTCTACTATTACTACGGCAAAGCACTAACGCAACTCGGACAAGTAGAAAGAGGTATTTCTATTTTTGAAAAACTAATTGCGAATGTCTCACATGATCATATTGCCGTGACACGTTATTCAGATGGATCGGCGGATGCGTTAAGATGGAAACCTTATGAACGCGGTTTGCTGGAATTGGGATTAGCGTATGATAAACAGAAGACACACGATAAGGCTGATGCTGTTTACAAAAAACTGATCATGCATTCTATCCTTGCAGATGGATCACCAGCACGAATTGCAAGGAGGATGCTTGAAATTGATAACCCTCGTCGGACAAGTGAAGTCAAACAGTTCCACAATGCCTGGATAGGACTGACTGCCCCTAATTTCCGGATGCAACAAGGAACTGATAGTCGTCAAAGGGTTAGTTTAAATCAATACGAAGGACAGATAGTATTGCTCTATTATGACAAAACGGATACACAGAATCCAAATCTGAAAAAGATTCATGATAGATATAAAGACAAGAAGTTTCAGCTCATCTCTGTGAACCCAGGTATATCTGAAAATCCTATCGTGAAACTTGTTGAACCTAAAGGTAACACATGGATGCATTCCCAGGATACACACGGGAAAATAGCCGATATGTATCAGATACGCTACCTACCCGCTCTCTTTCTATTGGATAGTCATGGTGTTGTCCGAGAAACGCAGTCTGACGTGGAATCGCTTGATAAAGCAATTGATGAATTAGTGAAGGAGAACCTTGCCACTTATGATGATCAGAGAACAGAAGCGATTATTGCAAAGTCTGTTGAAGCACACGGGGAATTAGAGAAACTACAAGCAGTAGAGAACATTGTGATGAATGTAAGACTTTTTGAATACTTCCCCGATGGCACTTCTGAGATAGAGGGATACGGTAGAGTCTACCATTTTCCAGATAAATTCCGGACAGAATTCCGGACAGATGAAGGTGAACGATTTATTCGACTATTTGACGGTACTTCACTCTATGAATCAGAAAATGATAAACTTCAGCAGTTACCCCATGAAGAAGTTAAATTTACAATTAATCGTTACAAGGATACAATATTCAGTGAACCGATATGGCTATTGATAAAACTCGTTCAAAACGAGATTCCTATACAGTATGTCGGACCAGAGAACGTGAACGGCGTGCCAACTTCGGTGTTACGTGTTCGTCAACCTTCTGGTAAACCATTAAAAATCTTCATCAGTGAAAAGACGCATCTTATTGTGCAGTATGTATATAGTGACGGACGCGTAGATACAGTTCAGTCTTTCAAGCAGTATAAGGAAGTAGATGGTATCAAAATCGCGCATCAAATCATTTTCAAGAACGAATCACATAATGAGCTATATATTTCCAACATTCGTTTAAACGTTGACATTGACCCAAAACTTTTTAATCCGAAAAAGTAATACCATTTCTATAGCAATACCTTCGCTAATAATAGGCATTCTGTTAGAATGTGCTACAGAAAATTGACACCTATGGTAGGTAAAGTTGTTGACACTGTCCCTTCAAATTGCTAATATATTCAAAAAGAGGGGGCATCTGGCAGTGTTAACATAAGCGATCAGCATTGGTGCAAAATATGGTATGATGCAACCGCTAATGCCACATGGACATTCAAGGATCCGACTTTGCCATACATCGGTAGGTATATCGCTATATTGCAGACTTCAAAGGTGCGTCGTGAAATACCACGAAATTCGTTGCCGACAATCAAGCACACTTTCTCTGGATATTGCACTGTATGATACGGCACGGCATCCATCGTTACCTCTAATGCACATGCAAGGTATCCTTCCTTTTTGTATGCTTCAATAGCATCCGCAGCGTATTTTGTTGTGTACCACGGAACACGCCGATGTGTCCCGCGTCCAATACCCGCGATCGTCGGATCAGGTGGATGTGCACTAATACCCGCTAACACGATTTCATGCACACCACAAGCATCGGCAATTCTGAAGGTTGCACCTACGTTAACCGGGTCCTCAACATCTTGTAGAACAAATACAAGTTCAACTGATGGAGAACCTGACTGTCTTAAAAACTGTTTAAGTGCTTTATTACGTAACTGTTTCATTTAGAAGGAATCATAAGAACTATGGACAAATTTAAACTCGGTGTTATTGGTGCCGGCGGTATCGTCTGCCGCATGCATCTACCTGATTTGAAAAGAGGAGAAGATTTTGAGGTCGTTGTCATTGGTGGCAGACGCGAACACCGCTTAAAACATCAATGTCAAGAATTTGATATACCGCGTTGGACACAAGATTACGATACAATTATTGCAGATGACACACTTGATGCAATTCTCGTTGGCACCACACACCCATTACATGTTTCATGGGGTGTTAAAGCGTTGGAAGCAGGCAAACATGTGTTGATGCAAAAACCGCTCTGCGGCGAAATGGACGAAGCAAATCAATTTGTTGCTGCTACCGAAGCAAATGGGAAAACAGTCATGTGTCTACCACATTTCAGTGCTGCCATCTATAAAGTCCATCAACTGATTGCGGAAGAAGCCATCGGACGCGTGTCTGGCGCAAGAATGCGAAGTAGCCACGGTGGTCCTGAGATTTACTATGCCGAAATCCGTGATATTTTCGGTGAATCGAGGGACAACCTGTGGTTTTTCGATGCAAAACAAGCAAACGTTGGTGCACTTTTTGATATGGGTGTTTATGCTGTCTCCGGTCTTGTTGCTATGCTCGGTACTTTCAAACGCGTGACAGGTTTCGTATCCACATTCGACAAACCGACAGAATTAGAAGATGTCGCAACACTTGTGCTTGAGATGCGATCGGGTGGAATCGTTACAGCTGAAACCAGTTGGTGTGATCCTGCACGAACAAGTGAATCAAGTATTCACGGTACTGCTGGTAAGTTCACGATGCCCGGAAAAGATGGCGCAACTCTCACACAGTGGACACCTACATCCTATACACGAGAACATGCACCTGTGGATACGAAAGCGATAGACTGTAGCGACACTGCCCCGAATGGGATGCACGCACATTTCGCTGAACATATCCGTGCCGGGACACAACCGCCTCTTTCCAATGTTTACGCGGCACGACATGTCACTGAGATTCTGCTTGCTGGTTTAAAATCCTCCGAAACGGGTACTACAATTGAACTCACAACAACGGCAGATGAGTAGCTATTTCATTTGACAGCACACAGTATTAGCATTTAGAACGCTCATTCCATAAAGCCTCGTAGAAGGTGACTCCGTATTGGATGGCGGAGTTTGCGGAGGGCTTTTGATTCAATCTGCCGAATACGTTCCCGAGTTACATCAAAGACGATGCCCACCTCTTCAAGCGTTTTAGGGTAACCGGTTCTAATACATAGCTCAACAATCCTATTCCGGGTTGTTTCAGATAACAACGGATCCACGGAATCGTCTTCAATACCGAATCGCAGCACGATCACTTCACGTTCCCGCTCGGATAGGTCATCAAGTGCTTCTTGGATACGTTCTTTGAGTAAGCTAAGTTCGGCTTCTGCGGCAGGTGATACAACACTAACATCTTCAATAAAATCGCCTAATTGACTATCATCGTCATTGCATCCGATAGGGGTTTCTAATGATACAGTTTCCGGAACATTCCGTAGTACTTCTCTAATTTTCTCTGGTTGGATTCCTATATCTTCAGCAATCTCTTCTGGCGTTGGTCTCCGACCTAATTCTTGAAGTAGTGAACGTTCGGTGCGTCTGAGTTTATTCATCCTTTCATGCATGTGGACAGGAATACGGATTGTGCGTCCTTGGTCCGCTATTGCCCGTGTGATACTCTGTCGTATCCACCATGTTGCATAGGTACTGAACTTATAACCTCGCTGATAATCAAACTTATCAACCGCTCGCATCAATCCAATGCTGCCTTCTTGAATAAGATCAAGGTAATCAAGCCCCGGTGCTTGATTACGATACTTTTTAGCGATGCTAACGACTAAACGTAGATTCGCTTCAACAATTGCTTTTTTGGCAGCTTCAGCATTGTCTTCACCGATAGAAATCTGCTTTGTAATAGATTGAAGCGTATCACGTGGCATACCAATGGTTTTGATATATTGCTGAATTTCACGTTGGTAACGGATGATATCTATATATGCCTGTTTGGCTGCACCGTTTTTGAACTTACAGTTTTTCGGGTTGTGCATGCCGTTGAAGCACGACGCTGGTAGATTATGTTGTTTCTGAAGTCGTTCAATCTCTTTTTCTCTATTACTAATATTGCGATCAACTTCTTTGACCAGACCAGAAATTTTACTAATTTCTTCCCTGTCAATTTTCAACTGCTCAAGATGCTTGATAAAAGTTGCATGTGTCCCGACAGTTTGAATTTCTACAAACGTAGCGTCTTTCTTCGTATCACCTTTTCTGAATTCTTTCAGTGTCGTCAGATATTCCAATTCTAAAGATTCTATGACGTGCATTGTCTTTTCGACTTTATCCCGAAGTTTCCGTTCCTTATCACGCGTTGAATTGCTTTTAACAACCATATCAACAATATCAGATGCCCGTTTTTTCGCGATAATGATTTTATATAGCAGTTTGCGTACTTCAACGACCGCTAAACGTGTTGCAAATGTTGCTTCTTGCGCTTGACGCAAACCCAGTTCTATCTGCTGAGACAATTCGATCTCTTCATCTTTGTCCAGCAACGGAATTTTGCCTATGTTGCGCAAATAGACTTTAATTGAATCTTCACGTTCACTGATTTCTCCGGGGGGTAAATCAATTAATTCATCAAATTCAACTTGATCCATCTCGTCGACTTCATTAAATTCGGATGGGTGCGTATTTCCAAAGTCCACAAGTAAACTCTCCTTTTTGATTTGACGGTTTTATATTACCTTATGCACTTTCCGTTCGCTATTCTTCGCTATTTGACGTGTTTTCCTGTTTCGTCATGGCACGTGCAATACCTTGACGTATCCACCAAGTGACATAAGTTCTAAACTTGTATCCGCTTTTATAATCAAAATTATCAATTGCCTTTATCAGAGCAATAGTGCCTTCCTGAATTATATCAAAAAATTCGACACCATGTACCTTCTTCCTAAAACGCTTAGCGATCTTAACAACCAACCAGAGGTGTGCAGTGACGATCGCCATCTTGGCATCATGCGCTTCTACAACACGGGCATCAATCTCTCCTCTAACAGATTTTAAACTATTGCGTGATATACAGAACGCATCAATATATTGATAGATCTCTTGTTGATAACGGACAATAGTGGTATAAGCATCCTTCACAGCATCTGTCCTAAAATTGTAAGTTTCAGGTCTGAATTCTGCATCAAACCATTCCGCGGGTATGCCATGTTGCTTCAATAGGCGTGATACCTCTCGTTCACGCCTATTGATATTCCGCTGAATATCTATAAACTCGATAGTGGATATGTCTGTATGTGCCATATTCATTATGTTAGTTCTCCTATTTGAAGTCTTTAGCAATTGTGGATGTATCTGTTGCTGCATCGGTATGTTCTGTATTCTGTTTCAGTTGGATTACCTGTTTCCGAGCATAGGTGCTTCTTTGATTTGATAGTTCCAAAAGTTCTTTAAATTTTTCAAGATCGTCGTCTCCATCAGAAAAGGCGTTAGCACGAACACGTTGTTCAACATCTTGGTATATATAATTTCTCAGTTTTTTGAGAGATTCTTCAATTATTGTAGTGTGGTTTGCGTTTGCTCGCACACTTAGACCCCTTATAAGTAGCCTGGAAATTGCACTTTTAAGTTTCTCGTCCTCACAATTATCAAGAATATGTTGAATTTCAACAGTCCCACCATTTTCGCTCTCCTGCCAAAGCATTTCGGCAATTTTTGCAAGGTGAGGTTGCGTAATATCGTTACAATCAAACTTCGATTTAACAGCAGCAATATGTTCAGGGGATTGTAGTAAAGATTGGATAAAATGGAGTTCAATTTGTTCGCGTGCAGTCATTTTTTTGGCAGATGTCTTGCGACTTACAACAGGAGTTTCTTTCAATCCTAAATCTTGCAATTCCCTCCAGATTAATCCTTCATCCACAGTGAGTTCCCTGGCCGCGTATTTTACATACTCTGCACGTTCTACTCTGTGCTTGATATTGACAAGTAGTTCACTTACATCTCTAACGACACGGGTTATGACATCGGGACGTCTGATATTCTTTTCTTGAACAGCAGCTTGAATTTGGAACTCTATCAGGTTAATGGACCTATCAATGCGTTCGGTAAAAGCATCCACACCATTCTCTTTAACGAAAGAATCCGGATCATCTCCCTTTGGCATCAATGCTATACGGACCCGAATTTCTTCTGTAATGAGTCTATTCAATCCCCGTTGTGCTGCCTGCAAACCGGATACGTCTCCATCAAAGACGATGACAACTTCAGGGGTGTAACGTTTCAGCAATGCCGCATGTTCTTCGCTTAATGATGTGCCAGATGCTGCTATTACATTTTCTATGCCGTGTTGGTAGAGCATCAACACATCCATATATCCCTCTACAAGAATGGCGGACTTTTTTCTGACTATAGATTGTCGCGCTTTGTCCAGATTATATAGAATCCTGCTCTTATTATATAAGTCAGTGCCGGGTGAGTTTAGATATTTCGGTTGATGTTCGTCAGAGAGTGCGCGTCCACCAAAACCGACAGGAACGCCTCTTTCATTATGAATCGGGAATAGGAGACGGTTCCAAAATCGGTCTTGTAGACCTTTATCCTCGTTCTTTATCAATCCTACATCAACTAACTGCTCAACTGTCCACCCCTCATGCTGTGCAGCTTTTACGATGTCATTCCGTTGCGCTTTTGCATAACCGAGTTGGAATAGGTTAGTCGTTTTGGCGACAATCCCGCGATTTTTGAGATATTCCCGGGCATGCTGACTGTGCTGACCAGTACATAGGAGTTCGTGATAGTATTTGACAGCAAACGTGTTGAGTTCACTGAGGTTATTGATAGACTTCCGACGAACAATGTCCTTTGCGTCCCACGCTGGCAACGTGATATTTGCTCTATTTGCCAACCATTCAATGGATTCAATGAAACTTTTGCCCTCATGTTTTTGCAAAAAGTGGATGACATTACCACCAGTTTGACATCCAAAACAGTTGAATATTTGCATTTCTGATGACACAGAAAAAGAAGGAGTCTTTTCTTCGTGAAATGGACATAACGACTTATAGTTAGTACCAACTCGCGTCAGCGCAACGCCACACTCAGATATCACGTCAACGATATTGTTACGACTCCGGACCTCTTCAATTATTTCTGGGGGAATATAATGCTTGGCTGCCATACGATTACCCTTAAATCAATACATCAATTGTCCATTGTAGATACAAATTATCAGCAGGAAAACTATTCCTTGAATTTAACGACTGTTACACCTTCACCACCTTCATGATGCGGTGCATACCGAAAATCTATGACGTGAGGATTCGCTGCCAATGTTTTATGGACTGCACTACGCAAAACACCCGTTCCTTTACCATGCAGAATCCGGACACTTAATAATCCCGCAAGATAGGCATCATCCAAATATTTATCTGCAATATCAACCCCTTCTTTAACAAGCATGCCGTGAATAGAGAGCTCCTCTTTGACAGAACTCGCTTTGTTGTATTGAATTTCTAACACAGAGTCGGCAATGTGTTGCGATTCTTTTTTCGGTATCACTTTATCAATTTTATCGTAGGAGAGTTGCATCTGCATTGTGCCAACACGTACCTGTAAGGGGGTTTTGCTCTGTTTATGGATAGCCGTAACTTGACCGAACCGATTTATCTGTATAATCCGCACTTTGTCTCCTACATTAACATTAACATTAACAATGGGTTCCGTTTTCTTCGGTTTTTCAGGGGGAGGTTCAGGTCTGAGTTCCTGTTTTGCGTTCTCTATTTTGGAAAATGCTTCTCGGATACTTGCTTTGGAGGCTTGTTCTCTTCGTATATCAGCGACAACGTTGTCTACTGTACGTCGTGCCGTGGATATGATTTCAAATGCTTCATCTTCTGCGGTCTGTTGGCGTGTTTCCTGTTCTGCCTCAAATGTATCAATAAGTTGTTTATACCTATTCTGTTCTATTTCAGTCTGTCGTGTCTGTTCTTTGAGTTGTTCACGTTCAGCGTCTAATTTATGTTGTGTGCGTTGCAATTCAATTAGCAGGTCTTCCACTGCCAGATTGTCACGACCCAATTGATCCTCTGCATCGGTAAGAATTGAACGGGGAAGTCCGAGTTGTTCGGCGATCTTTATAGCATTACTACTGCCAGGAACACCTATCTTCAGTCGGTAAGTTGGACGTAACGTACTCCAATCAAATTCCATAGAAGCGTTTTCCATCCTATTCTGTGTATGCGTCCAAGCCTTAAGTGCACCGTAATGCGTTGTAACGATGGTACTGACATTCCTTTCGCTTAGCCATGATAGGATAGCGATACCGAGTGCTGTTCCTTCTGTCGGGTCAGTTCCTGCACCGATTTCATCTAATAGTACCAATGTGTGCAACGTTTCATCATCTTCAATCGTGTTTAACATCCTGCTGATTTTTGTAACATGTGAGGAAAATGTGCTGAGATTCTGTTCAATGTTCTGGCCATCACCAATATCCGCAAAAACGTTATGGAAAATAGGGAGTTCACTGCCGTGTGCTGCAGGTATATGCAAACCTGACTGTGTCATCAAACTCAATAATCCTACCGTCTTAAGGACAACTGTTTTACCTCCCGTATTTGGTCCTGTGATAACGAGCGTCTTGAATTCATCGCCGACATAAACATCTGTAGGAACGACCTTTGTAGGGTGTTCTCTGTTATCAAGTGCGTCTATATTCTGTTTATTGCACTCTTTATTTGCCCGCATTTGGAATACAAGCAGCGGATGTCGTGCTTTTAATAGATTAAGGGTTCCCTCTGTATTTAATTTCGCTTCAACAGCGTTTAGGTCTATGCTCAACAGTGCTTTTGCCTTTAGGAAATCAAGTTCCGCCAGAATGTTAAGGGCAAGTTCAAAAAAGGTAAGCTCTTCACGAAGTTGATTGGTTAAATCTAAGAGTATCCTTCGAATCTCGCGTTGTTCTGTTTCTGTTGCTTCATGGAGTGCATTGTTCATCTCAACTATTGACAGCGGCTCCATAAAGTAGGTTGCCCCACTAGTAGATTGTCCCTGAACGACACCTTTGAAAAAGGCTTTTGCATCCTGTTTGATCGGTATCACAAAACGGTTATTTCTGGAAGTGATGACCAATTCTTGTATCGATTTTTCGTGATCAGGAGAACGGAGGATTGCTTCTAATTTCTTATGTATATCGTCACGAATTTTTATGAGTTTGCAACGGATAGAACGTAAGTTTGAACTTGCACGGTCAAGTACTGCGCCTTCTGGACCGATACAGTCACAGATAGATTCAACAAGCTGGTCAAATACTGGCAAAGATTCTATTATCTGTCGTAATCTGTTAAGTTCCTCACAATTCTCACGTTTGAATTTCTTTCTGATGAGGGATGGAAGTTTAGCTACTTTCGCAACATTTAACAATTCCTTGGGGGTTAAGATAGACCCTGTTTTGGACGCTTGCTGTAGTTGGCTACTGACATCCATAAGACCTTCTAATGGTATCCCTCCGCACTGTTGATGAAATAATTTTACCTCCGAGCACAACTTGAGTTGGTACTGAACGGCATCAAGTGTATCGTAAGGCGCGAGTTTATCAACCCGCGCCTTGCCTAGCTGAGAAGCGGTATACTTGATTAGATGCTCTTTGATTTTATCGTATTCTAAGGTTTTTTCTACATTAAACAGCATCAGTTTAACCGTTGTTTATCGTATTACCTGGAGTTGTTCTTGACATCTCCCCACGTTGTCGACAACTTCTGTTTAGGTTCTACAAGTAGCACATCCTGACGCCACCAAGAAATTGCAAAAATTTCACCCTCTACTTGAAAGAGTTCTTCTGTTTTACCAGATTCAATATCATATAGGTAGAATACTCCCCATCGCGAATAGATAATCGATTGTCCATCAAATGACCAGTCTGTCCACACTGACGTGTTTTTATCTACAGTGAATAGTGGAGAAATTGCTCTTGTTTCAACATCAATTGTAAGCAGTGTGTCAAATTCTCTGTTCCACCTTCGAAACAAAATTTCTTCTCCATTTGGCGACCACACGGGATAATAATCTATATTGAATTCAGTCAATACTTCTATTTCTTGTGTTTCAATGTCCAAAAGGTAAAGTTGGTCTAAACCGCCGGACCTTTCCAATGAAAACACCAATCTCTTACTTTGCGGACCCCAAGATATACCGGAAAAGAAAAAAGTTCTCCCAAAATGTGGAATAGCGGTAACCGTTTGCATTTCACCGGTAATAAGATCAAGTATCCAAATTTGGTTGTCTTGTTGTAGTTGTTGATTTGTCCATCCGTTGAAGGC
The DNA here is from genome assembly GCA_965208245.1 of Candidatus Poribacteria bacterium. Taxonomy (GTDB): domain Bacteria; phylum Poribacteria; class WGA-4E; order WGA-4E; family WGA-3G; genus MSPOR6. Next base: position 846,308 of record OZ242325.1, on the reverse strand, counting down.
AAGTTTTTTACCATCAGGTGAAACGGAGAGAAAGCGATAGGTGCCACCAATGGCAGTAAGTTGTGTTTTTTGTTTCGGTTTGGTCACATCAATAGAAAAAATATGGGATTCAGTGCCAACATATTGTACAAAGTATAACGTGTTATCTTTAGGTCCCCACACAGCATAGATCCCCGAATGGTTCAACGCAACTGTCTCAAAATCTTCCTTTTCAGTAAAAGTTGTCATGTATAGACTAAAATCTAATCTACCGAATTTTTCGTTAAAGCCCGATACTGCATAAGCAATCCGTCCTTGAAGCTGCGCTGCTACAGTAATAGGCAGAAAAACGGTAACGAACAGTATACCGAACAGTGAACAGATCAGTTTGTATGTAATACGAGCGTTAGAAGGGGATTCAAAGGTTTTGTCATTATTCATCCGATCCTCCAATTATAGTAACTGCAAGACGATTATAATTAAGGAGAGCCTTCACATAAAGTTCGCTGCTGAATCCGAACTTTTCAAATTCTATAGCAGTACTATAGCTAGTCAGTGCATAATTTACAGAGTCAGATTTCTCATAGTTTCGGGCATCTTGTATATTTGACATAAAAGTCAATGTCACATCTTCAAAACTTCTGATACGTTCTCGGACATCTTCCGATAATCCACCTTTTATATCTTTCTGGACTTTATAGGTTCGAATTGTATCGGTGTATTCAACAAGTGCTTTATAGTAGAGTTGTTCTGATTCTAGTGCTTCGGATCTTTGAAGATTAAGCGGTTCCTCAATGATTTTGAGTACCTCTTTTGCTTCTTTGATCAAGTCTTGACTTTTTTTCTGGATTGCGATTTCAAGTGACTGCTTAAAATCATCTAAAATTTCTTGATATGCGGTCTTTGCGTCTTCCGTAGCATCTATTTTTTCATAACAGAGAGCTTGATTCAGTTTTGCGTTTGAAAGCACATATTGCCGTATTTCCTGTGGCAGTTGCATCGTTTTTGGAAATTCACGTTCTTCATAAGCGGCGATTGCTTCTTCGTATTTCCCTTCCTGCTCGTAGCAGTTGCCGACAGCCTTCTGTGCATAAAATGCGTATATCTCATTCTCCGGTTGATGTGTTTCAATCACTGTCTTAAATTCTGCCCGTGCTTCGGGATATTTTCCTTGATAATAGAGATTTTTAGCATAACTATATCTTGCTTTATCAGCATAAGAAACATTGGGATATTTATCTAAAAATGCCTTCAGTTTTTCTTCTGAATCTTCAAAAGATGCTTTCTCTTTTTCCGAGGCATCCGTGTCATCTTCAGTACCCTCGGCATCTTCAGTACCCTCGGCATCTTCAGTACCCTCGGCATCTTCGGTATCCTTAAGAGAAGTCGTATCAAAAAAGTTCGTTTCAGCTTCTTTAGATATTTTTCTTGCGGCATTGAAATCTGCAGATGCTTCAGCATACTCTCTTTCCTGATTTTGTGTATAGATAGTATACGCAGCGACCGTGATGATCACTACTGCTAAGGTGATACTTATGGTTCTTACATTGTCTTTTAAGAACCCGTAACATAGCAGGACAAGATTAATAAATTTATCTTCTTGGATTTCTGCTTTGGTCAGTCGTTTATTTTTTGCCATGATGTCCTCTTTTGGATTATGATTAACGTTCAAGCGGGCGACAGGAATTGAACCCGCAACCCTCAGTTTGGGAAGCTGATGCTCTACCGCTGAGCTACACCCGCGCGCCATTATAATAGAAAATTATACCATATCTTAGTGGAGTTGTCAAGGTTAAGATTTACCTGAGGTGTGTAAAGTTTTGTCACTGTCAAAAACTTTACACACCCGTTTATTTTCGTTGGAAAATATGATATAATAGACACGGAACACTATCCATTTGAGGAGAATATGAAAGTTGCAATTATTGGCACAGGATATGTGGGGTTGACTACGGCAGTAGTTCTTGCATATCTAAACCACGATGTCGCCGCTGTTGATAAAGACAGTAACAAACTCAACCTATTGCACATAGGTAAAAGTCCTATTCACGAACCCGGTATACAAGCCCTTCTAGACAACGTCGGACATACAATTCGTTTCACAACACGGTTTGACGAAGTTGTTCCAGACGCAGAACTTATCATGATTGCTGTCGGTACACCGCCAAAGAAGAGTGGAGAGGCGGATACACGCCACGTAGAAGCTGCCGCAAAAGAGGTTGCAGAAGTATGTGCCACAGATAAACATTATACGCTTGTGATAAAATCTACTGTGCCTATTGGAACGAACAGACGTGTAGCGGAAGTCGTTAGTGAAGTCTTTTCACAACGTAAGATACAGGGAGATGTTTCAATCACATCTAATCCAGAGTTCCTGCAGGAAGGTTTAGCACTGCAAGGAGCATTCTATCCTGACAGGATCGTCGTTGGCGCAAACAGCGATAATGCCGTTGAGGTACTGCGTCGACTGTATAAACCAATTTTAGAACAGACCTTTGATCCCCCCTCTTGGTTACCACGTCCACCGTCTTACCATCTACCCCCTATGATGACCACTGACCCAAACAGTGCAGAGATGATAAAGTACGCCGCCAACACTTTTCTTGCACTTAAAATCAGTTTTATCAATGAAATTGCAGGACTCTGTGAGGAGGTAGAGGCAGATGTGACAGAGGTAGCACGCGGTATTGGACTCGACTCCCGGATTGGACACCGTTTTCTCCGAGCAGGTTTGGGATGGGGTGGTAGTTGCTACCCAAAAGATACTGCTGCACTCTTAGGTGTTGCTGCACAAACTGGATACGAAATGCCAATAACAGTAGCCGCACGAACAGTCAACTTTCAACAACGGAAACGCATCGTCCAAAAATTGCGGTCAGTTCTAAAAACGTTAAATGGAAAAAGAATCGGTATTCTCGGACTTGCATTTAAACCTAACACAGATGACATACGGGAAGCACCTTCGCTTGATATCATCCATCAACTCGTTGCTGAAGGTGCGAAAGTTACGGCTCACGACCCTATCGCAATGTCGAACGCGCATAAATCCCTGCACGATATTCAGGTTAACTTTGTAGAAGACGTTTACCAACTCTCTTATGATGCGGATGCGTTAGTACTTGTAACAGAATGGGAACCTTATCACAAATTAGAACTCCGTAGACTTGCTAAACAGATGAAGACACCGATACTTATTGATGGACGCAACGTCTTTACGCCACAAGAAGCGAGAAGTGCTGGTTTCTATTACATCGGTGTTGGCAGATAATTTGGAATTGTGAATATGGAAAATCACAAACAACCCGAACCTTTTGATGCAAATTGGCATCGGTATTGTCCACATATAGCATTTCCGCCTTATAGACATCTTCCGGGTGTTACACCGCATCCGATTCGTGACCCGCTGGGACATAGTTATGGTCCAGAGGAAGAACACGATGAGAACCTGCTGCAACCAGAAATGTGGCGACAGAATGAGGATTACTTGTACGGGGTTGATCTCTACAATTTCGCTTATTGGTGGGAAGCACACGAAGCATGGGAAGGGACATGGCATCGTACAGAGGGCACATATCGTCTGTTTCTGCAAGGGTTGATTCAGGTGTCTGCTTCTCTCATAAAATACCACATGCGGATGCTGCGACCCTTACGCACACTCTCAACCGCTGGACGTAGTAAGCTGCGACAAGTTGTCGTTGAAAGTGGTGATATGGCAAGCAACTATATGGGAATAAACTTACCGGAGTTTTTAGAAATTGCAGACATATTCTTCGCGCCATTTTTCTCTGACCCTGTCACAGAAGAAACCTACCAACAGATAAAAGCACCTCCACTCATACTGTTGCAACTTTAGTGCGTTAATATTGTAGGAAGAAATACCATAAGACGCTTGATAATGACTTGAGTGTTCTATAGCGGGAATTTATGAACGTCTTTAACTGTCCCCATTGCACAGTTTCTTTACCTGAAGGTGACACTGCATGCGCGTGATCGCTTATCCAATCCAGAGAAGCTGCCCCGTAGGAAGTGAAAGGTTTAGGGGCCGCTGGCAATGTATAATGTGTCAACTGCGTTATCTCCTTGCTTCTGATATTGTACTTCTTATAGATATTATAAGCACTATCCTCAATAATGTGTGTTTTTAGTTTTCGCTTTGCAGCACTGAATACAATATATTTTCCGTTACGCATCCAATCTCTACCTGCAGGTCTTAAATCCTTCGGTATTTTCAACTCCTGGGAATGCTTTGTACGTAAGTCGTAAATGTAATAGTAATACCCAAACATAAAGGATGTAATTAAATGTCTTGTCCGAAGAAATTTTAGGCTTTGGTCCTTTGGAGTGTGTAAAATTTTTGGCACCAAGAATACACAACACAAAAACAGATTGACAAAATATCAGTGCAATGTTATTATAAAAACCAGAGCATCTAAGATGATAAAAAGGTAATCATGTTAAAATATTAACTGGCGACACGTATTGATTGTGTGTATCATATCGGGTTTCGCTACGCTCTACCCGACCTACAAAATAGGAATTGATAGAACACTAACAACTGAAAGAATATCTATCATGAAATTTATAATGTTCACAAAACATCTACAAGGGTTAGAACTATCAGAAATTATCACTGCATTACAGGCAATTGAAGTTGAAGGTGCTGACCTTTGTGTGCGTCCCGGATATCCTGTAAACCCTGAAAACGCAGAGAAAGAACTACCCGCAGCATCGAAAATGTTTGCGGAAGTTGGTTTGTCTATTCCGCTTGTCACTACACCAGGTGATTTTTTAAACCCATCAAAAGACGAAACAGAACGAGTCTATGCTGCTGCAGGTGAAGCAGGAGTAGAGAATATCAAACTCGGTTATTGGCATTGGCACACAGATAATGGGGGTTACTGGTCTCAGGTCGATGCCATCAGAAATCAACTCGACGGTTTTTCGAAACTCTCTGAAAAACATGGACCACGAACCTGCATCCACAATCATTCAGGAACTTCAATGGGTTTAAACTCATGTGCAGTGATGAATCTGGTGAAAGGGTTTGACCCACAACATGTCGGTGTATTTGCTGATACCGGACACCTGTCAATTGTCGGTGAACCGATCAACATGGCACTTGATATTGTACGATCACACCTTGCTGTCATCGCCTTCAAAGACCTTGCACGCACACCTGGGATGCGTGGCGGAAAAGTCGTCCGGATGGGGAAAGGATTTGTTGATTGGGAGACAACTCTTAACACATTAAAGTCAATGGATTTTTCAGGTCCTGTCAGTTTTCATAGTGAATACAGTGGGGAACCTGTTGATAGTGTGATTGATCTCGCCCGTGTAGATGTAAGATTTATTCGGAGTTTGATGAAAAAATAAGGAGATAGTATGGGACAATTTCAGTTAGGGTTAAATACAAGCACAATCCGTCCAGCTAATCTGATGGATAAAATTCGGATTGCTGCAGAAACAGGATATTCCGCTATAGAGTTGTGGAACAACGATCTGACAGATTACGAAGATCAGGGCGGTTCACTCACTGATGTCCAGAAAGCACTTGACGATCATGGACTTTCAGTTCCTACCGTTATTGCCTTGCATGGATGGTTCAATGCCACCGGTGTTGAACTTCAAAATGCATTGGAGGATGCCAAAAAACGTATGGCACAAGCTGCCGCTGTCGGTGCAACCTATATCATCTCAAGTCCACCGCGCGAAGTAGCTGACCTACAATTAGGGGGTGAAAACTATCGTAAACTGCTTGAGCTTGGTCGTGAATTCGGTGTGAAACCTGCAATGGAATTCCTCGGTTTCGTTGATGGTGTCCATCAGGTGAAACATGCGTGGAAAGTCATAAAAGTCGCTGATCATCCAGACAGCACGATTGTCCTTGACCCATTCCATATCTATCGGGGTGGCGGAGAGATTGAGGATATGGTAGGCATTCCCGGCGATAAAATCGCAGTGTTCCACTTTAACGATGCACCCGCCAAACCTGCACGTGAAGAACAAACCGATGCGGATAGAGTTTATCCAGGTGATGGCATTTTGGATCTAAAGAGAATGATCCCTATTTTGCAGGACGCAAACTACAAAGGTGTAATCTCGTTAGAACTCTTCAATCCCAGTTATTGGGAGGAAGATCCCACAGAAGTTGCACGAATTGGATTAGAAAAAATGAAATCTGTGTTACAGACTTGATGGGTGTTTTGGTTTACGGTTGGCATTGACGTGCGAGCTGTGTTATACTACACTTCGTGAATAAACTTGTAACGCTAATACTTTTCCGTGAGGTGATAAATAATGACAGATCACGAGTTCAGAGAAATGCTCTTTGCTACTCTAGCAGACATTAAGGAACAGGGAAAAGAACGCTATGACCGCTTAGAGAAACACCTTGAGACTATTGAGACACAAGCGAAAGAAAACAATGACCGCTTAGAGAAACGCCTTGAGACTATTGAGACACAAGCGAAAGAAAACAATGACCGCTTAGAGAAACGCCTTGAGACTATTGAGGCACAAGCGAAAGAAAACAATGACCGCTTAGAGAAACGCCTTGAGACTATTGAGACGCGAGTTGGCGGAGTAGACCGTGATGTTGGATGGATCAAGGGAAAACTGGAAGGCAAACAAGAAAGTAGTGGCAGAATATTAGTTGTCTTCAGTACTGGTGCTGCTATTGCAGCAGTAATCATAGCACTTATTGCTCTATTCAGCTAACACCAGCGAATTGCATAACACCCACAATTTCTGGACGATGAGGAGGACACCGCAGAAGGTGCACGGATGGGGTTGGAGAAGATGAATGTTGTTTTGGAAGCATAAAAGATGACGGCTCATGTATAATATATGTGCGTTTGTTTTGCGGAGTCAATAAGAATAAGGGTAAAAAGTTTAATTTGCACTTATTTCATACATGAGCCAAGATGGCATATAGTAATTTCACTTTAGAATCAGTAGTGACAGAATTTCAATTGGAAAACGCAAACTTGTCCAAAAAGATACAGATGGCAATTGGATTTTTGACAAAGCAAACCAAACACCATTCCCAAACCTTGTTCTAAATGATGAAATGAAACGAAAAGAAAAAACAGGGGCAGGACAGTCAACATGACAGGCAATAGATGTCGCTGTGCTACATTAAATTGAGCAGAGGAGATTTAAGATGCAGACATTTTTCCAACATTCTCTTATCGATAAAATGGAAGAAAATACACAGAATGGTGAGAAGATAGATGATCAGGACAAACCAGAGTCTGAACATTCACATGAAACACCAAATTCAACTACTGAAGAAACTGACGAAAAGAATATAGATGCGGATACTTATGATGACACACAGATAACGGATGAAGCAGAAACAGTACCTGAAGAAACATCCCAAGATGTTCCCGAATCTGACTCTCAGTATGATGAACCACTAGTACCAGATAAAGAAGAACATCCTAATGAAACCGCCGAGGCAGACGAAATATTGGAATCTGCTAAAGAAATAGGAGAAACTCCTCAGAATACGGATGAAGATTCTTCTGTAGCTGAACAGACAACCGATGCTGAACAGACAACTGCTACACAGGACATGACAGAAGAAATAACAATATCTGAAATTGCTCCAATACCAGATATTGAAGAAGCAACCGTAATAGAAGGGACATCCGAAATGGACGAAACAGTTGAGGAAATTCAAGAAATAACAGAACCGACTGGACAACATATACAGTTTTCTCTCGGCGAAAGTGAAGAATTGTATGATTTTGTGGCGACGTTCAAGGAAAGTGAATACACCGGTTCAGAACACATTTCTGTCAACATGGCAGATTCATCTGGTGGTATCACAAAACCTGCTATCCTTGAACATCCACCTTCAAACGACGTGTCGCGCATCACCTATGAATTAGATCTACCCTCGACCGAAGAAAACGAGAATCTCCACCTATATTTCAATATTGGTCTTAGAGATGGTGTTATATTTGATGATACGAAAAGACAACCTGGCGGTGTCAAATTCTCTATTGAGGTCGACGATGAAAAGTGTTTTGAGTCGGTATCCACAGAATGTCAGTGGATACCATATAACGTAGATATTACACGCTTCGCTGGACAGAAAGTTCAGATCTCCCTTATGACTGAATGCAATGTTGAAGGTAATAGCAACTACGCATGGGGATTGTGGGGACACCCAAAACTTATCAAACTCACAGGACCTGATGGACAACATGAACATCCTGCAGTAATCCAATGTGGATTCGCTTTTGCAACTTTGCCTGAAGAACGTACTGCTCTGTGCGAATTCAGTACAGATAAGTTGATGCCAGCACACGAAATAATGGTTATGATCCAGCAAGAATTAGAAGTAGAACCTACCGAAATAACACTCTATGTAGCACAACCGAAATTAGAGATCGTCAGCGTAGGAACGACAGCAGCCATTGTCAGTACGGGAGAAGCGTTTGAAGTCCAATGCACAATCAGAAACATCGGGGCAGGACCTCTTTTAACGGGCAAGAAGACGCGACTAAGTATCAGCGGTATAAAGTTACGGAGGGGTAGATCATCACAAAACGTTAAATCACTCGATCCAGGTGAGACAACTACTCTTGTCTGGTACGCACGTGGTGTTTCACGACCAACCACGTTCAATTTTAACGTCTCACTCAAATCTCGTCATGTCCAAGGTAAAGGGAAAAAAGAAGGAAGCATTGAAATTCGACCAGCAGTACCAAAACTTGAAGCACAAGTAGAGACCGAATTACATACTTATATGCATAGAGAACATGCGGTTATCGGGAATAAGTATCTCAGAGTCGTGCTTGTCCATAGTGGTGACATATTTCAATCCATCAATAGAAAACCAAAAAAGAACCTACCAGAAAGACAAGAAACGGGATACGAGTTTTATGCAATATATGTGGCAAAAGGAAGTACATATCAGCAGGTAGCAACATCTAAAATGATCGCAATGGTGACTTACATATCAGATGGAACTAAGCATAATCTACAATTTGTTCCTGATAACATCCAACTGTCTGGGAATAGCCGTGGAGAAGCCATCATCAACTTATCCGGAGAACATAAAGACATAGACGGCGTAACCTGGAAATTGCAGCTACAATTCGTTCTTGCGGAGGAAGCAAAAAGAATCAAAGCGACATACAATTTGCAGGTTGATGCTGAACGGGAACTTCTTGCATTCCATGGAACAGAAATATATGTTGGACACAAGAGTACTCGCGAAAAGAAAACTGCAGCACTATTCCCCGGACTGGAATTCATTCAGGAAGACGAACCTTCATCAAATACACGTGATGCTGCAGCACCCATAAACAATAGGTTAGTTCCGCATCCCTATAAAATCACTATTCCTGTGATGGCAGTTGAGATGCAAAAGTCTGTAGTTGGGATCGTTTGGGATCCTATGAAAAGTTGGGACAGTCACGAACAGAATCTGTCCGCGATTTTTGCTTCTCCCAACTGGTATCATCATCAGAGAAACCACCTGATGGGACTATTTCTACCCACTATACCAAATTGGGTTAATGAGAATGAACAGGTCGCTGAAAACGCATATCAGATGACACTAGAACGTCCCATCTCACTTCAATGTGAAATTATAGCAGATGGGAATGCTTCAATCCTCGAATCAATTTCACATTGGACTGCTGCCTACGGTATCCCTGAAACACTTAAACCCCCACGGGATGATATAGAGGAAATTGAACTTTCACGACACGGTTTTATGCACACTGTCTGGAATGCAGAGAAAAGGCAATCCAGACACTGTGTAGATTGGGCTCCACATAACGAACCGAGTTTCGCTACTTTGCTCTGGTACGATTACCTTGTAACACAATCTGAAGATGTCCAACTCCGTGTGACTGAAATAGCTGAAAAAACAATTGCAGATAGTGGTGCCAGTGGTTTAGCTGGACGTGGTTCATGTCATATCCTCGGTGGTGAGTTCCCGTTCTATTATGGACATTTAGATGCAGCTTTAACACGTTATGAAGACGAAGTCCAGCCACTACTTGAATCGCAAGCTGAGGACGGTAGTTGGAGTTTTCAACCCGCTTCCGAGAGAACAAAAAGTCTCGGAAAAACTGGTGATGCTGTCCTCGGAACATGTGCAGCGAACGCCCTAAAACTGCTCAAACATGCACGTATCACACGGCACAACACCTCTCTTGATGCTGGTAGAAAAGCACTCTCTTTTATGGACCGATTTTCTGTTCCCCGCGGCGCACAAGTATGGGAATGTCCCTTGTATCAGCCCGATCTTCTTGCAGCTGCACATGCAGTGGGGGCTTATGTGGAAGCACATCAATTAACACGTAATAAATCGTATCTAAGACGTGCAGAATATTGGGCGAATGCGGGACTCCCTTTCCTCTATCATTGGCATCTACCGGATCGTCCGGGAATGCTCTACGCTTCAATACCTGTTTTTGGAACAACATTTTACACACACCCATGGTTCGGTGTCCCAGTTCAATGGAACGGATTAGTCTATGCATACTATCTACAACGGCTCAATCAATACGCAAAAGACGACAAATGGCAGAAAATCGCTGAAGGGATTACCACTAGTGCAATGTATCAGCAGTGGACAACTAGTGAGTTAAAAGGAACATATCCCGATGGATTCTACGGGTTCTGTACTGAAGGTAAAGGTCCGCATCTTAATCCAGAAGATATTATGGTTAATGTCTACTCACTACGGGGGCTCGACCCAGGTGTTAAGACTGTAATTGCAGGTTCTATCCATCTGAGTTCTGGGGCAATACCTGATGCCGTCTCAACTTCTCGGAACGGAACAATCAATTGGTCTCTGAACTATGCTGAAAATGAAACAAGCTACACGCTGATCGTAGGTTATGATAAACCACCATCAACTATCACCGCACGCGGAACCAAGGGTAATGAAACCGATACGCCAGAATTTGAGATTCCACAAGTCGACGGTTTAGAAGATGTCACATCAGGATGGCGATATATTCCAGAAAAAGATGCAATTCTGATTAAACAGATACACACCACAACTGATATGCAGTTTCAACTCAAAAAATAGTGTTGATTTATTTAATGAATTTTTAATGAATTTTCGTAAAGCGTTAAATTACGATAGACACGTATAGATATTGATCCAAACCTAATCACGAATTAACTCTCATCAAAGGGACATCTTACCCTTAGGAGGAACCATGAAAGTTAAGAGAATCGTATCACTCACATTTGCATTAGTTATGATGTCCATCATCGCCTTTGCTATAATTGCCACAAATGCAATAGCACAAGAGGCAATAGATGGGGCAGAAGACACCGCACTATTCAACTGGAAATTAATTACAAAAGATATTATTCTGGTAGCAATCTTCAGCATCGTCGGGTTAATCATACTCATGATCGGATATAAGGTCTTTGATCTTGCAACACCTTATGATCTCAACCGACAAATTGCTGAGGAAAACAACGTAGCCGCAGGGATTGCTGTCGCGGGTGTCATTATCTCTCTCGGCATCATCGTCCATGCTGCAATGGGGGGATAGAGAATGTTGTTCTAAGTCGTAGGGAGGCTTGTCCTATCTACGACATAGGACTATCAAAACTGCCAAACACATCTGAAAAATATCACTAAACCCTCCCACACCAGCAGTAAATCGTCAACCGAAGATCCAATTACACCAGAAAATATTTTTGATCGGATAACTGACATAGCAGGCGTTCGCGTCCTACATCTTTGTCAAACACAATTCACTAAAATTCACGCTGTGATCAACCAAAAGTTGAATAGTCAAGATTGGGTTCTTTATGAACATCCAAAAGCGTATACTTGGGACCCAGAATCTCAAGTTTTCTTTACTTCACATAATTTGAACGTTGAGGTAAAAGAGCGTTTATACACCAGCATTCACTACGTCATTAAACCGAGAGAGAATTCACCAATTTCTTGCGAAATTCAGGTGAGAACCCTTTTTGAAGAGGTCTGGGGCGAAATAGATCGCTTGATAAACTATCCTGAACAAACTGACAGTATATTCTATAAAGAACAGATTGGTGTTTTAGCACGGTTAGTAGGCGCGGGAAGTCGTCTTGCAGATTCAATTTGGCGCACCTACTCTGACGAAAAAACAAAAAGTGAAGTGAAATGAAATGAAAGCAATTGCGTTCACCGAACAAGGTGAAATTGACGTACTACAGTATCAAGAAGTTCCCACTCCTTCCCTTGACATCGATGAAGTCCTTGTAAAAGTCAAATCTTGTGCGGTGAACTACCTTGACATCCACGCAAGACGCAACCGACCCGAAATAAAAAAGAAACTTGAAGAAACCGGTAAACCCCACATATTAGGCTCCGACATCACAGGTGAGATTGCGGACATATCTGGAAATCATCCATATCTCACTATCGGACAACGCATACTTCTTGCCCCATGCATTCCGTGTGGTGTCTGTAGCGACTGCATCAATGGGTATGAAAACCTATGTGATACACAGCAGCTACTCGGATTCCATACTGACGGCGGGTATGCCGAATTCGTAAAGGCACCCATCAAAAATGCAGTCCCCATTGCAGATACACTCTCATATTCAGAAGCATCTACCCTCCCTATCGCCTATCTCACTGCATGGCACATGCTCATCACACGCGCACAACTCCGCGCCGGTGAAGATATACTGATCCTCGGTGCAGGCGGAAGTGTCGGCAGCGCAGGGTTACAGATAGCCAAACTCCTCGGAGCACGAATCTTCGCTACAGCAAGCACAAACGAAAAACTTACACAAGCAAAAGAACACGGTGCTGATATTACGATAAACTATGCCGATGTAGATTTTTCAGATATAATACTTGAGGAAACAAACGGACGTGGTGTTGATGTTGTTTTGGAACATGTCGGTGCCGCCACTTGGGAAAAGAGTATCAGAAGCCTTGCCAAAAACGGTAGACTTGTCTCTTGTGGTGTAACAACGGGGAATATTGGTGAAATCAACATCCGTAAGATGTATCAAAAGCAGCTCACCCTAATGGGATCAGCATTAGGCACAACAGCAGAACTTAGGACATTAGTACATTTGGCTGAACAAGGGAAGTTAGTCCCCATTATAGATAGAACACTACCTTTAGATAAGGCATCCGTGGCACACCAACTGTTGGAATTACGTGAAAACTTTGGAAAGGTATGTCTTATTAGTCTATGATAGTATATCCTCATACAGTTTGAGATACGCATCTGCTATGTTTTTCCAGTCGTAAGACTTTACCTTTTTGATGCTTGCCTTACCCATTTCAATACGTTTTTCACCTGCGTTTATTAGCGTTATCAGACATTCTGCAAGTTCATCAACATTACCCGGCTCAAACACAGCACCGTTGACATTTTCTTCAACAAGTTCACCGATACCTTGCACCCTGCTTGCAATGATCGGGAGTCCTGTACCCATTGCCTCTAAAACGACAAGTGGCATACCTTCAGTTAACGAGGGTAGTATGAAAATGTCTGCTTCACGATATTTTTGTGGTAACAAAATTTCATCTGTCGGGACATGTTGTGAGATTGCTGAATAGGGCACCGTCCCAGCAAAATGGATGTATGACAATACCCCGATACTTTCTGCTAATCCTACTAGTTCACTCTTATACGGTCCATCTCCGACTATTTCCAACACAAACTTGTGTGAGACCGCATCAAGTACTTTCGGTAGTGCACGAATAAGGAATTGAAATCCCTTACGTGGAATGAGGCGTCCGATAGCGAGACAACGCACTACGCCAAGATTTGTCTTTCGCTGTGTTGGTGCAAAAGTTTCTAAATCTACACCGTCAGGAATTACCGCAATGTTTAGATCCGGGGCTGTTTCATGCGCTAAATCACGTAAACCATCACTACATGAAACAACTACAGCAGCGTTGTCCCAGATTGCACAAATGATAGGTTTTAGGAGCAGATATAACCAACGGTAGTAAGGTGGATCTGGGTCGGGACGTGGGACATCTCTACCTCCCAAAAATATGGTGTAGGGTATGTTTCTACGTTTCTGTAGGAGGTATGCTCCACCGCCTGCAGGTATACCAAAAAAGACTTGAACAATATCGGGATTGAAATGTTTTGCAAATTTCAGCCCATAGAAACTTGAACTTATTGCATAAGTCAACATTTCGTGAACTGCACAGACATTTGGACTCTTACGTAGTGCTCGTATGCGATGCACATTTATACCGTCTACTATTTCACGTCGCACACAATCCTGAAATTGTGATGTAATCAGATGTATATCATGTCCTGCTGCTGCAAAGTGTTTACCTAAGAAATAACTTACCTGTCCACCTCCACCCCCAATCGGGGGAAACTCATGATTGAACATTAAGATTTTCAATTGTTGGGAAGTCAATTAATTACCTATACCTTCTTGGAAATGATTTTCTGCTAATCGCACCGCATATTCAATCATTGTTCTTGCAATGTCTATTCTTGTGACAGACTCCAGCTCCTCAAATCCTGGTGACGGATTGACTTCTAAGATGACGGGTCCATTTTTCGTCTCAAGGATATCCACGCCAGCGATTCCCAGGTTAAGTGCATTTGCTGCATCTACAGCGATGTTCTTGTATTCATCTGATAGTGTTAACATCTCACCGTTTGCACCTTGATGTATATTTGATCTGAATTCCCCTTGAATAGCTGACCTTTTCATCGCTGCAATGGCTTTTCCATCAACGACAAGGACTCTAATGTCAACACCTGAAGACTCTGCAATAAAGGATTGGATGACATAATCTCTATGCAAATCACACATCGTCTCGACTGCTGATGATAGGGATGTCGGTGTGTCTAACAGCATGACACCGATGCCATGTGTACCGTAGAAGGGCTTAAGGATATATGGATATTCACCTAATTGCAGAACAGCCTCTTGTAAGAATGTAGCAGAACCGACAGTCAGACTCGGAGGTATGGGTAATCCGTGTTGTGCAAGGATTCGCAGAGACCGGAATTTGTGTCGTGCATCTGAAATAGCATCTGCCGAATTGACTGTTGGAATACCGAGCCATTCAAAATGGGATACTACCTCACCACCATACCTTGCTGTTGCACTGCTGAGACGGGGTATCACGACATCAATGTTTTCTGTTGGGATACCGTCATAAGTGATACGTGTACTGTTACCACCTATCTGAAGGTAGAAACCGAACGGGTCGTGGACTTTGGCAATATGACCTGCTCTTGCAGTTGCTTCAGTGAGTCTACGGGTAGAATGGTTATCAGGTCCGCGGGAGAGGATAATAATGTTCATAAGAAAGAGAGTATTC
Source organism: Candidatus Poribacteria bacterium (assembly GCA_965208245.1). Classification (GTDB taxonomy): domain Bacteria; phylum Poribacteria; class WGA-4E; order WGA-4E; family WGA-3G; genus MSPOR6. The sequence continues at coordinate 831,028 of OZ242325.1, read as the reverse complement.
AGTTATCAGTTTCAGGAATAAGAACTTAGTTTTAAGTATTATCATTTTTGATATGTTGCTTTCAAAAACTCTTCTAACTCCTCAAATGTATCAAATATCTTATCACACAAGTTCTCAAAGAAGATGCTTCGTGTTTCCCTATAAACAGCATAGACAGGTTTATTATGTCGGGTGGCGTAATTCATTTCGCTTAAGACTCCTGGCGATAATTTGTCTGTAGGATATATGACAACGACAAAATCGCTTTGGTGGACAAACTGATAGTCTCGTGAGATGGTTCGTGTTTTGATCTGTTCAATTACGTCATCATCCAATTCGCTCATTGTTTCTGGGACATTTAACATCTCGTCATTACCATCTGCTTTTGAAGAGGTAACGAGTGCCATATCCTTAATCGTTAGTGGATCAAAGCAGATATACTTTTGCGATAGTATTTCACCCAATTTGCGTATTTTCTGTATCTCTTCTGGTGTATCTCTTAGCAGTGTTATCGGATAACTGAGATAGAACTTCGGTTTATTTGAAAAGAGTAGCTCAGCGAAATTCGCAAGGTCATGTTGTCTTGCAACGGTGAAATGCGGTTTATCTGATAGATGCGCGAGTTGTCTGGTGAGAAATTCCTCCTCGTCTAACCAGACATTTAGTGCAGCCTTTCTAATACTAGACCATTGTGTGCTTCTTTCCATCCGTGCATAGATGTCAGCGATATTGTCCACTACGTTGATGAACATGTCTGGCGGTATGATTTCAATGTCTTTGAATGAAAATCCTTCAAGGAGACTTCCTCGCCATCGGAAGCATGCATGTAGTCCTATGATTGCATGTTCGTAAGATTTCGCGTCTCTTGCGATTTCGTAGAATGCGGTTCGACGTGCTAATGATAGAACTGCTGGATCAGAGTCGAGGACTTTTTCTGTGAAATGGACGCGTGCTTCTGCTGCGACTCTGTGCATATAATCGCCTACGTTGAAGAAACCGATGTTGAGTTGTCTCTGTATACAGAGTGCTTCAAAGTCTTTGAGGAGTTCTTTGCGTCCTGAACAACTGATACCAGTGCAGAAAATGTTCATTGTATAATGACCTTGCTTATTCTGAACATGCATAATAGTAGGCACACTCCGTGTGCCGTTACCACTGCTTTATGACATCGTTTATTCTGAAAATCTGCTTGTTTTTTATGGAGTATACCACATTTACTTGAGTGAATTCAAGAAATTTGTGTATCAAAACGATTTGCGATCTGGACTTAATGTCCGTTATAATAATCTAAAGAGGGAACAGACGATGACGCAAAATAAATTTCCGCCTGGGTGGGATGAAAACCGCGCACAAAGTATCATTATACATTACGAACAACAGACAGAGGATGAAACTGTCGATGAAGATGAGGCTGCATTTCAGGATAAGTCCAGCACATTGATGGCGATTCCTACAGAATTGGTACCCGCCGTGCTTGACATGAAACAAAAAAAGGTAACATACCATGTTAACTGAAATGTCTATTCCGAAAAATATATTGTCAACTTTTGTGCCTTTTGTCCCCCCTGTCTTAAGCGCACACGTTTTGTCAGATCGGACACCATTTGCGTTGACATCACCTCTCACCAAAGAATTTATAAATGTTACACCTTACCCAGAAAGTGCTGCACAGCGGTTCATCAGTTTATTGGACATATTCATGGGTGTTGTGAATCGGAACCAAAACCTTAGTCGTGCTGTAATTACGGAAACCGAGTATCAACAATTTTCAGAAATCATGGACGATTTAATCTATAGTGTCAGTGACGATAAAAATCATCCCTTGTCTGCATCAATGACATTGATCGGTGATCTTATTAAGATGTATAAAGGAAACTTACACTTTCCATTGAACCGGCAAAACATGGTAGAATAGTTAAAATATGAAAGCAATAATCATCGGCGCAGGAGAAGTCGGATTTCACACTGCTAAACTGTTGACAACAGAAAATAACGATGTCGTCTTAATCGATGAATCTGAAGAAGCTTGTCAACGGGTCAACGAACAGTTAGATTTACAAACGCTCTGCGGCTCAGGTGCTTCACCTATGCTACTGAAAGATGCAGGTATTAGTGATGCCGAACTTATCATCGCAGTTACCAACAGCGATGAAATTAATATGCTTGCCTGCCAAATTGCGAATCGTTATGGAGTAGAAACGAAAATTGCGCGCGTATCAAATCCAGATTACTTCTCAGATGAAAGCGGTTTAACCACAAACGATTTTGGTATCGACCTCCTTGTTAATCCCGAACATTTATGCGTTGAAGAATTTATCCGCCTCTTAAAAATCCCGGAAGCAAGAGAAATCGTCGAGTTTGAAGACAACAGTATCCAACTTGCTGCTTTACGCATAAAACCGAACAACCCTTTCATAGGAAAATCACTTGCAGAATTAGACGCGGATGGGGTTATTTCAGGTATCCGATTCGCTGCAATAAAAAGACACGGTTCTGAGAATGTTATTATCCCCAAAGGAGATGATAGACTACGACAAGGTGAAGACGTATTTGTTATCGGCAGCACAATTGCAATAGAACAATTATTTCGTCTTTTCGGAATTATAATTAACACCCACCTTGACCGTGTCATCATCGTTGGCGCAAGTGTTATCGGTATTGAACTTGCCCGTTCTCTTGAAAATAACGGTACAGATGTTAAACTAATTGAAGTGGACAGTAAACTTGCTGATCTCGCTTCACAAACACTCAGACGGACGACAGTTCTACACGGCGATTACCTACAGTTTCAACTGTTGGAAGAAGCGGGTATCAAAGAAGTAAACGGATTTGTATCGGTAACAGGTGATGATGAAAACGATATAATGGCTTGCATGACCGCTAAGGAACACGGCGCACAACGTGTTCTCAGTCTAATTCAGCAACCACGTTATCTTCCGTTACTGGCACGTATCCACCGTTTAGATGGAGCTGTTAGCAGACACTTGACCGTTGTTAGCAACCTGCTGAGACTTATCCGGCGCGGCAATATTGTCTCTGTTGCTTCTCTTCATGAGATTGAAGCGGAAGTGATAGAACTCGTCGCTGGTGTAAATTCGAAAATTGTTCACAAAGAACTCAGTTCATTAAAAACAAAATTCCCCGAGCATGCGTTTATCGGTACTATACTCCGTCGCGAAAATCATATTGTTCCCCACGGCAACACCGTTATTCAACCCGCTGACCGCGTAATTGTGTTCAGTATGCCAGATGCTATACCGATTGTAGAGGATATGTTTGCTGCACGGAGAGTGTAATGGCTATATGAGTCGAAAACTCGTTTTTCACACGCTTGGAAATTTACTCATCTGCCTTTCCGGTACAATGCTGTTGCCATTAGGTATTGCAGTATACTACTATTTCAATCCAGACGCGGGAAAATCTAATCTACCCGCGTTCGTTTACGCAACTATCATAACTTTCACTGTCGGCATGATTCTCCGCTTTACAGTCCAACCCCCTGAACCGGATCTCGGTATACGGGAAGGTTTTGCCATCGTAACGTTAGGTTGGATCGTTGTCGCTCTCTTCGGTTCGTTCCCCTATCTATTCGCTGATGTTTTTGCAGCAGATAATCGTTCTCCTCTGACTGAATTTGCGTTCTGCTATTTTGAATCTATGTCCGGTTTTTCAACCACAGGATCCACAGTGTTAACAGAAATTGAACCCTTATCCAAAGCGATGCTGTTTTGGCGTAGCTTCAGCCATTGGCTTGGGGGAATGGGGATTGTTGTGCTTGCGGTCGCAATTCTCCCGATGCTCGGTGTTGGCGGCATGCAGCTATTTCGAGCAGAAGCACCCGGACCACAAACAGACAGACTCACACCACGTATTGCACAGACCGCAAAATTACTGTGGGGTGTCTATATCCTGCTATCAGCTGTTGAAACGGTTCTGCTTTTGTTTGGCGGCATGACTCTCTTCGATGCGTTGTGCCATACGTTTGGCACGATGGCAACAGGTGGATTCTCAACCAAAAACGACAGCATTGCTCATTTTGATAGTGTCTATATTGAAACGGTTATCACTGTTTTTATGTTTATTGCAGGAACTAATTTTGCTCTACACTACCGTGCACTACGAGGCGATGTTAAAGGGTACTTTAAAGACACAGAATTCAGATTTTATTGTGTGGTGATCCTCATCAGCATTCTTCTCGTATCTTGGAACATTTTCAGGTTTGAACATATTGATGAAAAGGTCCCATACGATTCTGTCTGGAATTCAATCCGTCATGGAACATTCCAAGTTCTATCCATCACGACAACAACAGGTTACGGCACAGCTGATTTTGAAATGTGGCCCGCCCTATCGCAATTTATCTTGGTAACGCTCATGTTCTATGGTGGGTGTGCTGGTTCAACAGGTGGTGGTATGAAACAACTTCGCTTCCTACTGCTAATTAAACAGAGCGGAGCAGAAATCAAAAGACTAATCTTTCCACATGCTGTGCTTCCTGTACGTGTCAATGACAGGGTAGTTCCTCCTGAAGTCCTTACACATATATTGGGTTTCTTCTTCTTTTTTATCGGCATTTTCGCAATCGTTACATGTATCATGGCGACACTAGGATTAGACTTAATTACCGCTGCAGGGTGCACAATTGCTACAATGGGAAATATCGGTCCAGGCCTGGGTGATGTAGGACCTATTGACAATTATGCTAATATCCCCTCTATAGGTAAATTTATCCTAACGTTTTGCATGCTATTGGGACGGTTGGAAATATATACTGTACTAATTCTCTTTTCTCCGGATTATTGGAAAAAATAACATGAATACCGACAACCTACGTAGAGAATATCAACAATATGGTGGCTTGACCAAAACTGATGCAACAGATAACCCTTTTGATCAATTTGAAAAATGGTTTAATACCGCTATAGAAGCAAACATTGACCTGCCTGATGCGATGACGTTAGCGACTGCAACCGCTGATGGCATTCCCTCTGCACGGATGGTTGTCCTCAGAGGTTTTGACAAAAAAGGGGTCTGTTTCTATACCGACCATGATAGTCAAAAAGGGAGCGAATTGGCTGCGAATCCGCACGCTGCTGCAGTTTTCTATTGGCGAGAACTAGATCGACAGGTGCGAATTACAGGGACAATTGTGAAGATGACTGATTCCGAATCGGACGCATATTTCGCAAGTCGTCCCAGAGATAGTCAACTCGCAGTATGGACAGAACGTCAAACTGTTGTGATTTCTGGACGAGAACACCTTGAGAAAAACTTCAAGAAAGCGAAACTGACTTATGCTGATAAGCACATACCCCGACCTACACACTGGGGAGGATATAGACTCATGCCAACTATGTTTGAGTTTTGGCAGGGAAGTCCAAGTCGGCTGCATGATAGAATACGCTATACTTTGATAGAGGATGGAAACTGGACGATAGAAACATTATCACCCTAAAACCCACGAACTGGCGATTAATATCAGATGTAGCCGGACGAAATATCACCTTAGATGTATTATGTGAAGGTATAGATAACATATACGGTGTTAATAATGACGGTTTGTATCGTTTAGAAAAGAATAAGCAACAATGGAAACGTATCTCTCAACCACTACCAGACGATGTTCGTCAAATTCTTATCAGCGGCAATACGTTCTATGTTCTTACTGAGAGTTGTGGCATTTTCTCCATGCCAATTAGAAAATAATATTTCAACTTTATTTCAAAAAAATCGTAATATTTATTGAAAAATACTTGACACTTTTCTCTGAATATGTAAAATTATAAGAACGTATTTCAAATTATTTGGAATTTATACGCAAATTACATAATTGGCAACGTAAGAATTACACCAATACAGAAGTATTTTACAGTCTGTTATTTTTCAGTTGCTGTTGGATGCTAAAATAGAATAGAGTAAATATTAATGGATTATCTTCCGATTGTATTCTTAGGACTCTTTGCAGTTCTTTTTGCAGGCATTAATCTTGGCTTGACGCATCTTCTCGGACCCAAAAAACCCACAAAAGTCAAACTCTCTGTCTACGAATCTGGTGTGCAACCTGTCGGTGATGCAAGACAAAGGTTCACTATCCGATTCGACCTTATAGCGATGCTCTTTATCATCTTTGATATTGAGGTTGTCTTTCTGTATCCGTGGGCGGTGGTCTTCAAAAGATTTTCAGCCGATAATGGTATGTTTATTTTAGTTGAGATGCTGGTATTTATCGGCATTCTCCTTCTGGGTTACATCTATGCTTGGAAAAAAGGAGGTTTAACATGGGATTAGATTTTGGACTTAGAGCGGACCAAAGCGAAGGCAATTTCGTCACAACCACTATTGATAAAGTCGTAAATTGGGGACGCAAGAATTCGCTGTGGCCAATGCCGTTCGGAACCGCTTGCTGCGCAATTGAAATGATGGCAACTTTGGCATCAAAATTTGACCTTTCTCGATTCGGGTCTGAGGCAATCCGATTCTCACCACGGCAATCTGACCTACTTATCGTCTCAGGTAGAATTTCAATCAAAATGATGCCTGTCCTCAAACGGATTTACGACCAAATGCCTGACCCGAAATGGATTATATCAATGGGGGCATGTGCTTCCTGTGGAGGCGTTTTTGATACGTATACCTTAATACAAGGTGTCGACCAATTTCTACCCGTTGATGTTTATATCCCTGGTTGTCCCCCAAGACCCGAAGACCTGATTGATGCTGTGATGCAAGTGCAACGACAGATACATAAAGGTGAGTTACCCAAAGGTGCTGAGGTGGCATAATGAGTGAAGAAGAAAAAAAGATTACGGAAGAAACGATACCACGCGTCCTTGAACAGTTAAAAGAAAAGTTCGGTGATGCACTCTTGGAAGATGCAGAATCAGAGAACGGTGTCGTTGTTGTCGTAAATAAAGAAAAGAGTTACCCACTCTTAGAATATCTAAAAACAGAACTTGCCTATTCTTTCCTCGTAGATGTCACCGCTGTTGATAACTCTAATTTAGAATCAGAGTTGATGAAGTTTGACTATGCGCGATTCATGGTTGTCTATCACCTCTACACATATCAAGGTGAAACACCACGTCTTCGCGTTAAAGTACCTGTGAATGAAAAAGATCTGAAAATCCAATCGGTGACGGATTTATGGAAAGGTGCAAACTGGCTTGAACGGGAAACTTACGATATGTTCGGTATAGACTTTGAAGGACATCCCGACCTCCGGCGTATTCTCATGCCGGACGATTTTGAAGGACACCCACTCCAAAAGGATTATCCACTACGGGGACGGGGTGAGCGTGAAAGTTTTAATTTTGAAAAACAGAATGTCTAACAAGACCCTAAATAAACTGATGTTGTTTCACCCTATTATTAATAATGTATGGAGGATTGAAAATTGAAGAAGAACTATTTCATAAACCGCATTGATGCTGTATGTATACTATTTGCTGCTGTTTTTATTGTGTTAGCAGGTTGTGAATACATAGACAGGACAGGAATGCCAACAGGTTCATCAAAACAAGCAATTGCGATAATAAATCCGGCGAACGACAGTGGCGTAACAGGAAAGGCAACTTTCACACAGATGGGACCGGCTGTCATGGTACACATTGAAGTTAAGAACATGTCCCCTGGACAACGTGCTGTTCACATCCATGAAAATGGCGATTGCAGTGCACCTGATGGAACATCAGCAGGTGGACATTGGAATCCGACTAACGTCGCACACGGAAAATGGGGGGTAGGTGAGTTTCATCTTGGAGATATTGGTAATATAGAGGTCGGAGAAGATGGCACTGGTTCTATTGAATTAACGACAGAACTCTGGGAAATCGGCACAGGTTCTAATATAGATGTTGTTGGAAAAGGCATTATCGTCCATTCAGGTGCAGACGACTTCGTTTCCCAACCTTCTGGGAATGCAGGATCTCGTATTGGGTGCGGTGTTATCGAATTAGTTGAATAGTTGTAGCCAACGCCAATATTAAAGGAGAAGTAATCTATGCCAGATGAGATGGAACGGACGACAGGTGAAAAGATGGTCCTCAACTTTGGACCGCAACATCCTGCGACGCACGGCACACTTCGCATTGTTTTAGAACTAGATGGCGAAACCATTTTAAAGGCAACACCTCACGCAGGGTATTTACATACCGGATTTGAAAAACTTGGAGAACATTTAGATTACAACCAATACATCGTTGTGACCGATAGGATGAATTACCTGTCACCACTCTCTAACAACTTCGGGTATGTGCTTGCAGTGGAACAACTACTCGGTATTGAGGTGCCGAAGCGGTGTCAATACATCCGAATTCTGATGGCAGAACTCTCTCGCATGGCTGACCATCTGTTATGGCTTGGAACAGCGGCATTAGATTTAGGCGCGTTTTCAGTTTTTCTCTACAGTTTCCGTGAACGCGAAAAACTATACAGCATCTTTGAAAAGACAACTGGTGCACGATTGACAACAAGTTATACCCGTGTCGGCGGTGTTTTTCGCGACCTCTATGACGGATTTGAGACTGATACCCGCGATTTTATTACCAACTTCCCAAAAGCACTAAAAGAAACACATACATTGTTGACACGAAACCGAATTTGGATGGATAGAACAAAAGGCATCGGTCCAATTTCTTCTGAAGATGCAATCGATTACGGGTTAACCGGTCCCTGTCTGCGCGCGACCGGTGTAGCACATGACCTTCGCAAAGCCGAACCGTATTCCTCTTACAACGAAATGAAATTTGAGGTGCCAGTCGGCACAAATGGGGATGCGTACGACCGATATTTAGTCCGCATGGAAGAGATGATACAGAGTTGTGGCATAATCAAACAAGCATTGGATAATCTACCAGATGGACCGTTTAGCCTTGAAGACAATAAAATCATGATGCCTGATAAGTCGGACGCTTACGGTCATATTGAAGGGTTGATCCATCATTTCAAGATTGTCATGGATGGACACGGTGTGCAACCACCGCTCGGAGACCAGTATTGTGCAACAGAATCTCCTAACGGAGAGTTAGGATTCTATATTGTGAGTGATGGGAGTGGTACTGCATATCGTATCAGAATTCGTCCACCAAGTTTCTTCCATTTCCAAGCACTACCACACATGTTAGAAGGTGGTATGGTATCGGATACCGTGGCAGTGTTGGGAAGTTTGAACGTGATTGCTGGGGAATTGGATCGGTAAATCATTTACATTAGGATATGAAGATCTTGCTATTCTTATAATGTAAGGAGTAAATTATGAGTACAGTTGAGATAATTGATATAAAACGTATAGACCCGGATAGTTCGATCAATGTGCGCCGACAGGATGTGAAAGAAAACGTTGAAAAAGTGAAAGTCTCTATCCAGGAACACGGTTATTGGCCAGACCAACCTATTATCATTCGACTCCACCCCGATTCTCAGTCTAAATACGACTATGAGAATGTTACGGGGCAATGCCGGTTGAAGGCATGTTTAGAACTCGGTTTAGAAGAGATTCCTGCTTTTGTTCTTGAACTGAATGATGATGAAGCAATTCGAAGGTCATGGCTTGAAAACGAAATACGCGGAGATCTGGCACAAAGTGACAAAACATACTGGGCAGAAAGGATTTACAAGCGTTACAGCGGAGATGGACATACGTCAGAAGAATCTATTAAACTTGCCGCGAAGTATCTCGGTGTAGGAGTCGAGACTGTTATGAGATATTATCGCTTATCCGTGCTGCCTGAATCTGTTATGGATATGGTAGATACAGGAACTCTTCCGCAAAAATTTGCGAGCCCAATTGTACTCTTTACTTATGATGCGAATCGTCATGACGAGTCCCAACAAGCAATGAAAGAACGGGCTTCATGGATTCTTAGTCTTGATAGAGACAGTAGGGATCATGCTGTTGGTGCTTTAAAAAAGTTAGGTCATAAAGCCTCTATTGATGATCTGAATGCTGAGGTAATGCAAAAAAACAAGGAATCCAGACGCGTTGTGCAGTGTGAGATTCCACCGGAACGGTATGATGCATTGCTAGAATGGGGCGAAGAAAAGGGATTGAAAGATGAAACCGAGATTATAGGTCATATGATAGCAGAGACTCTAACGAAGAGGTGAACAATTTATTGATGGATGAAAAAACTGCAAGAGAAATTTTAACAAACCATACAGGAAAGAAGCCATCGGAAATCGGAGCGGCTGTAGATGTTTTATATCAAACATTCGGCACTTATACGTTAATTGCACAAGAGTTTGGTAAGTCAGGTAGTTTCTGGAGTGTTCGACATCGTTTCTTTCAACTACCAGCAGGCATTCAGTGGAAAATTGACGAAGGACAAATCGGTATTACACAAGGGGCACAAATCCTTAAACTTGAAAACGAAGAAGATCAATGGTTATTAGCTATAGCAATTATAGAGACAGGTAGTTTCGCGGCAACAGAAAGTGATAATGTCGTTAATCTCGTTCTTAAGGAGAATAAGTCAATGAGAGAGGCACTCAGTATTTCGGCGGGTATTCGTTTTGATAAAACCTATCCTTTGTTGCTACCTCTTCCCTTTGACGTTTGGTTGGCAATCTGTAAGCGGGCATGGACAGGATATCAAAACTGGGCAGATCTCACTTATCAACTGATTCTTCAAGGATTGGCAGTGGATCCTGAAGAAGTTGCATGTCAACTTGAGAAACTCGCTTCGGTTTTACGTAATTCGGATAACATTCTTTTGTAAATAAAGATTTAAGGTTGCCCTGCTAAGGGTTTTTGTAATTTGTAGGTTGGATTGAGCTCACGCGAAACTCAACAGAAACACACCTGTTCGTGGGTTTCTCCAACAGAATAGATTATTGATCATCTAAGTTGCCACCTGGTAGCATAATCTGTTAGATTGTGCCTACAAGTGTGCAAACTGGAAAGTTTACGCTACAATAATGCTAAAAAGATGGTGTTCCCAAGTCTAAGTCTTGCTTGTAGGTAGCAACTTGGGTTATTGATAGTCCAAGAATAGTTTGATGCTGAGAGATGACAAGATGCGGAAAAAGATACAGGCTGCACCGACAATATTCTATCCGGAATCAGACGGTAAACCTATGGCAGAAACAGATAAACACAGAGACTTGATGACAGATTTCATTCAGATGCTAAAACAGCATTTTGAGAATGTGAATGATGTCTATGTGTCTGGCAACCTATTCTTGTATTATGAAGAAGGTAATCCGAGAAAAGTTATAGCTCCCGATGTGTTCGTTGTTTTCGGTGTAGAAAAGAACAGCGGCGCACTTTTCAAACGTGGATTGAAGGAAATACACCCGATTTCGTGTTAGAGGTAGCAAGTCCTAAAACCTTTAAAAAAGATATGGAGGATAAGAAGGAACTCTACGCTTCTGTGCTTGCGGTTAAAGAATACTATATATACGACCCGCTTGGTCAAATCGTGCCGAGTTTTGTCGGATACAGACCTATTGATGGTGTTTATCAAGAGATAGAATTTACTGATGAGCGTTTGCCCTCAACGGTATTAGGTTTGGAATTAGGTGAACATGAGGGTGAGTTGAGACTCTATAACCCCGACACATTACAATGGCTGCAACCACCCCTAGAAGAGATAAAAGAAATCAGAGCACGGGCAGAAGAATCTGAAGCCCGTATACAACAAGAGATAAAAGCACGGCAGAATCTTGAGGCAGAACTCGCTAAGGCTTTAGCTGAACTTGAATGTCTATAGGTGGAGTGACGGACAATTATATATCTTAGATGTACTATAGAGTTGGACATGATATACAAAGAGGATTAGAGATGTCAGAAATAAAAGTGAGTCTTGGTGGAGTCATGCTTTTTGTGAAAGACATGAAAAAGGTAATCGCGTTTTATAGAGATGTAATCGGATTGACGCCGGATGAAGATCAACCCTTTCCAGAGCATCGCTTTTACCGGTTTGATACAGGTCAGTGTAAACTGTGTCTCCATAGTGCAAGTAAACCGAATGAGGGGAGACAGAAGTTAATGCTTCATGTTGAAAGTGTGAGTGCAATGCATCAACATTTAAAGTCAAAAGGGTTGCGTTTGAGACCTTTGGAAAATGATGGTGGTTATGGGATTTTTGATATCAGAGACCCTGAGAAAAACCGAATCCAGTTTGGGGGAAGATATTAATCTTGTGCTTTCTCACAAAAACAGATAAAATAATTTGAAAGAATTGGAGTAAGTACCATGAAACTGAAAGTAGTCATTCATGAAGCTGAAGAGGGTGGATATTGGGTTGAAGTGCCATCAATCCTCGGGTATGCCACATAAGGAAAAACTCATGCCTAAGAATATATGCCTTAGATTATTGACCGTTATAACGATGTTTTTCATTTCGACAGCATTCACACATACGTATGCCCAGGGATTATTGAAAAAATCAGATGATCTTCCTTCAATACATGGGGCTAAGACTTTTCTCATCTATGCCGAGAAAGGAAACCTCCAAACCTTCAATCAATCTGGAAAAATGGTTAAAAGTGAAGAAGTTAAGGATTTTCGTGATGGTGAATTACTGTATATAATTACTGGTCCAAAAAGTGCGATTTTTTCTGCGAACACTGGTATATCAGAAGTTGAGTATGTCAAAGATACTAATGCAGTGACATTTATTGAAACAACACCTGTTAGAAATAAACATATTATGATTATTGAAGATAAATGGGATGTAAAAGAAAAAGGTTTCAAGTTCACTTATACCCGCAATATCACAGGTGAGTTTGGGACGAATGTCAGATCTATCTATATAGGAATTGCGAAGCCAACTTTACAATATAAGCCGCCAAGAAGAGCAATTCTAACAGATCCTTCTCTTCAGGAGACAAGAATTTTCTCTGTCTTTGCTCAAGATGGTAACTTCAAGAGTTTCAACATTGAAAGCGGAAAACTACTTGAAAGCACAAAAGCCAATGATTTTCGTAATGGTGAAATAGTGTTTTTGATTACAGGTCTGAATAACGCAATAATGTCAGGAAACCTTGGTACCGCAAAAGTAGAATTGGTCAAAGATGATGATTTCTTAACATTTATTGAAACAACGCCTCTTGGAAACAAAAATATTATGGTAATTGCGAATGAGTGGGATGCGAAAGAAAAGGGTTTCAAATTTACCTACATTCGGAACATTAAAAGTATTCTGTCAGGTAATTTTTTGAGGTCAATTTATAGCGGTATTGTCAGACCTACTATAAACTAACACTATGGATATGTCTATATGTTTTCTTAAAGTCAATGACAGTTGTATTAGAGAAGAAACATGAAACCGTATATAATATCTTTAACAATGGTGATGGCAGCAATAGTGGTAGGTTGTGCCCCTACAACGCGATCAAGTTGGGAACCTACCGCGTGGCAAGTCCAAGGACTTGGAAACGACGTTCCAGAAGTTGGCACATTAAAAGATGGACAATTTGATTATGATATTATTGTAACAGATCTTCGCAAAGTGGTTAAGGTATATGATCCTGTTTTAGAATTACCGGAAGTAACTAAACACCCTAAAACACTGATTGCTGTAGTTGTGAGATGTCAGAATAAGTCGAATGGAACCCTGATATTAGATGCCGATCCGGTTCAAATGATAAATGCATCCCAAACACTCGGAAAAAAATTGACACGCGAAGAAGTAATATTCAAACTATATGGTGGAAGAATGCGGGAGGCATCCCAATTAGGAATGCTTGAGGAACTCAAGAAACCAATTCGTACAAGTTCAACATTTTTTGGCGATATTCTTGCTGCTAATATTGCAGCACAACGAGCGGACACAAGGGCATTTATTTTAGATGAAATGTATCAAAAAGAGTATACTGCTTATGATATTTTTCACCATAGTTTTGAAGCAAGTTCATTACCAAGCGGTGTTTCTACTGATTGGGTGCAGTATTATCACTATAGCCCTGGACCTATTAGGATCATATTGCAAGGACAGAATGTTAACGATGGGCTTACTTTTGCTTCACCGCTAAATCAAGTTGTTGGCAAAAAAAGCAAGAATTTACAACGGGGAATGATTATTGGAATCTCATGTGTAGTTGGTGCTTTCATCTTTGGATTCTTACTTTTAGAAGTTTCGTAAACAATTTGGTTCTGGGAGATGGCGAAAACTTAAAGGTATTGCCGATATTCAATTGACAAATGGTAGTATTCGTAGAGCTGAAATTCATTGGTATGAAGCTCATGGAATTGGTAAGAAAAAGATGAAGATCAAACGATTTATGGACTAAAGTTATGGAAAAGAAACTGTTAGATACCAAATATGCACTCTGTATAGAAAACCACGGTTGTGAAGATTTAGAGAAACGAAAATTTTACCAAATTCTCCCTGATGAAAAAGCGACAACTGAAGGATACTTACGAGTCATTGATGAATCTCAGGAAGATTACTTATATCCCGATTCTTATTTCATTTTTGTTGAACTGCCTCACAAGGTCCAGGAGGCATTCGGCGTTGATTTGAAGGAATAAACATAGATGGCAGATGAAATAATACAGATAGAAACACCATTTCAATTCAACGAAGAAAATAGAAGGGAATTCGATGAATTGATTGGTCGGTACCCCATAAAAGAAGCAGCAATGTTGCCGACCCTTCACCTCGCACAAAAGCAAGAGGGTTATATTACCCCTGCTGTCATGAAGCACGTTGCGGAGTTGTTAGAGGTCACGGTAATGAAGGTAAAAGACGTAGTTACCTTCTATCCGATGTTCTTTGAGGAACCGGTTGGCAAGTATGTTATCCGCATCTGTCATACGTTACCTTGTGCACTACGCGACTGTAAGGTGGTTTTAGATCATCTCAAAGCAAAACTCGGTACTGACGTGGCTTCGGAGACGAATTTGGCAAAGGGAACAACTGATGATGGTAAGTTCACCTTGATGAAAGTTGAATGCCTTGCATCTTGTGATGTCGCACCCGTGATCATGGTAAATGACGATTTGTATAAGAATCTGACGCCAGAGAAAATTGATGAACTATTAGAACAACTTCCTAATTAATGTAAAGGTATAATATGGTTCAAGAAAAAAGGATTCTCTACGAGCATCTAAATGTACCCGATATAAACACTTTTGATGTTTATCGACAATACGATGGTTACACCCGTTTCGAAAAGGCACTTGCCGAATATCAACCGGACGACATCGCTAAAATGGTGATGGATTCTGGATTAAAGGGTAGAGGCGGTGCAGGTTTTTCTACTGGGTTAAAATGGAGCTTCGTCCCAAAAGATATTGAACCGCGTTACCTCTGTTGCAACGCTGACGAGAGTGAACCTGGCACATTCAGTAACCGTTATGTGTTAGAAAAAAACCCGCATCTGCTAATTGAAGGTATCTTAATCTGCTGCTATGCTATGGGGATTGAAACCACTTATGTCTACATTCGTGGTGAATTCACACTCGGTAAGCAGATGTTGGATGCTGCTATCAAAGAGGCTTATGAACAGGGGTACCTTGGTGAAAACATTCGCGACACGGGTCTAAACGTCAATATCTATACACATCCAGGAGCAGGCGCATATATCTGCGGTGAAGAGACAGGTCTGATTGAATCACTTGAAGGAAAACGGGGACAACCCCGAAACAAACCACCTTTCCCCGCTGTTGAAGGTGTGTTTATGAAACCTACTGTCGTACAGAATGTGGAAACCTTGTGTAACTTACCTTTCATCGTGGGTAATGGCGTGGAATGGTATACAGAGATGGGACCGACGTATGCTGATACGCGAGAAGACCCACCGAAACCTGATCCGAACACAGGCACAAAACTCTACTGTATCAGCGGAGATGTCAACGAACCAGGTGTATATGAATTGGAACTCGGATTGACATGCACTGAACTTATTGAAGTAGCAGGCGGTTTACGTGGTGAAGAGGTTAAAGCAGTTATCCCTGGCGGTAGTTCCGCACCGATCCTGACGCATTACGAGTTGGATACACGACTCGATTTTACATCGCTCACACTTGCAAAATCAATGCTCGGATCGGGCGGCATTATCGTTATGAATGAGACACGTAACATCGTAGACTGCTTACTCAATATCATGAAGTTCTACGCGCATGAATCGTGTGGACAATGCACACCATGCCGATGGGGAACACCGTGGGTCCGTGATATTGTGCAACGTATTGCTGATGGGGAAGGTAGACAAACCACTATCACACGACCGAAATTCGGGGTTACCGAAAGTGGTAGATGGGGGGATACAGCGGAAACTGAAGAAATCTACGAAGACCTTGATCTACTTGAAGAGGTAGCGAACAACATTGCTAACGTGGATACAATGACATGGAATACGATCTGTGTGTTTGGCATCGCTGTTTCTTGGCCCGCAGTCAGTTATATGCGGAAGTTCCGACCTGAATTTGAAGCTGCTATCCGTGAAGGTAAACTGGTCACCCTACCTGTTGCGGAGGCGACGGTACCACCAGAAGAAAATTACGCGTATCAACAACGGTTTATTCCAAAGGAGTTTGCTGACCTATAGAACTAATTTTCCCAGTCCAGAAACTGACAGAATATTGAAACTATCCCACTACATTACACCTGAAGAATTTAAAAAAATCAGGACAGAAGTTGGAACAATTCACACATAAAGGAGATATGAATGATAGTTAGCAGCTTGAAAACTTTAGATAATCTACCACTTGTAAAAAGTACTTTAAATAATAGAAGAGGAAGTATTGATCCTAATCTACTTTATGACTGTAAAATGCCTAATATATTAAAACTACAACACGAAAAAAATATGTTATGCTTTTTAAAGGGTAGGGATCTAAGTCATATAGTTTCGGTTGAAAGTAGTCCATCATTAGTTGACAATATAAATAATATTATTTTTGAAGATAGTTCTTTAAACCGCTCTTGTGGTTCAGCAAATATGACTAAACTTGATTATTTATCACTACAACAGAGAAATAAGAATATTACAAAGAGCGTTTTAATATCTGCATTAAGTATCGCTTGTATAACAGCAGTAAAGGAAAATAGAAAAAGAAGACAAAAACTACCAGAGGCGGGTGTCATGGATTTTAAACCCATTAACAGTAATCAAGGTTTAATAAATAAAACACTAACACCTATATGTAAAACTATAGGTTATGTAGACGGTACAGTGAGAGGTTACTCTGAATTGTTGAAACATAAACTTAAAAACCGTAAAGGACATACTAAAGTAAAGTCAATAATTAATGAGACATTTACGCAATTACAAGAATCACCCCGCGTAGGGGCGAGGTCTCCTTATCAGTGGGACTTTAAGAAAAGCTGCGTAAGTCCTGTAAAAACGGTATTTCTACGTCTAAAATCTTATAGGTAGCAACTTGGGTTATTATAGAATTGGAGTAACATTTATGGCATTTATTAAACTTGACGACCTTGAAATAGAGGTCGAAGATGGAACGAATATAGTTGAGGCAGCAAGACAACACGGCATTGAAGTCCCTCACTATTGCTACCACCCTGGGTTAAGTCGTCCTGCTAATTGCAGAATGTGTCTCATTGACCTTTACCTGAGAAGTTCAGAGATGCCAGAAAGGCAATTAGCGACGGGCTGCACAACGACTGTACGGTCCTCACCGCCAGATAGAAAAATAGATGGTAAATATGATGTCATCGTTCGGACAGATAGCCCCCGTGTCATAAAGGCACGAGAGGATATCCTTGAGTTTCTCTTAGTCCATCATCCGCTTGACTGCCCTGTCTGTGACCAGGCAGGCGAGTGCGATCTACAAGACTTCAGTTATCGGCATGGACACGATAAAAGCCGGTATGTAGAAGTCAAAAACGTACCACCTAAGAAAGATCTAGGGGCAGATGTTCTGCTCTATACCACGCGTTGTATCGTCTGCACACGTTGTATTCGATTCTGTGATGAGGTGTCGGGTACTGGTGAACTTGGACTAATCAATCGCGGTTCCCATGACGAAATTGACATTCCCAGAAGTCATAACGGCACCCCAATACAACTCCTTGACAACAAACTTGCGGGTAACGTCGTTGATATATGTCCCGTCGGCGCGTTGATTAGTAAGGATTTCCTATTCAAATCTCGTCCCTGGTTTCTTAAAAAGGAAAGCAGCATCTGTTCGGGCTGTAGTGTCGGTTG
Organism: Candidatus Poribacteria bacterium; assembly: GCA_965208245.1. Taxonomy (GTDB): domain Bacteria; phylum Poribacteria; class WGA-4E; order WGA-4E; family WGA-3G; genus MSPOR6. The sequence continues at coordinate 812,935 of OZ242325.1, read as the reverse complement.
TAACATCAGGGTAGAATATAAGGAAGATGGTCTATATAGGATTAAACCTCGCTTCCATGAAGATATAAACCAGCATTGGATGTGTGATGATGGCCGTCTTGGGTACCACTATGTCAACAGTGATGACCGTCTCCAACTCCCGCAAAAACGCGTCGAGGATGAACTCGTTACAACGCAGTGGGCAGACGCACTATCACTTATTACTGAAAAACTCACTGAAGTAGAGCCTGACGATGTTGTCGTTATCGGCTCTGCACAAGCAACGAATGAAGACAACTTCGTCTTACAGCAGTTTGCACATGAAGTTCTAAAAACAACCCAATTAGGACTTTTCGGACAACTACCGGGTGAAGAGCACAAATTCCCCCAATTCACCATTGAAGCAGATAAGAATCCTAATACCGCAGGCGCACGAAAAATACTCGGTTCAGCAAACGGCAATGCGGTATTAGAAGGTGAGACGCTTTGGGAAAAAGTCGCTGGTGCAAAAGTCGTATATCTCGTGAGTGGGGCACCTGAACGTGCACTTGACGAAACAGAAAAAGAAGCGTTGGATAAGGTCCATTTCCTCATCGTGCAAGATATATTGCCATCAGATGTTACAGAATTGGCTGATGTAGTTTTACCGGGAACAACATTTGCAGAAAAAGATGGGACCTTCACGAACTCAACAAGATGGGTCCAACGGATACGCAAAACGATTGATCCACCGGGAGAAGCACAAGCGGATTGGCTCATAACACAGCAGGTTGCAAAACAACTTGGCGGAGAGTTCGAATATAACTTCGCTGGTGAAATTGCAATAGCAATAGCAGAGAATGTTGAGGGGTACGGTGACGCAACACATCAAAAAATAGGAGATGCTGGGGCTAAGTTAGCGTAAACTTAAGACACAATCTAACAGATTGTGCTACAATTAGACGCGCCATCAAGAAGGAGAATTCATGGAGATAAATATATTAGAACACATAGTGATTCCCATCATAAAAATCCTCTTTATTGTCCACCTGTTAATTATCGGTGTGATGGTAATGATTTGGTCTGAACGTAGAGTGAGTGGATGGATACAAGACCGGCTCGGACCGAATCGTGTCGGACCGCAAGGACTCCTCCAACCTATCGCAGATGGTATTAAGTTCCTCTTTAAAGAGGACCTCATCCCAAATCATGTAGATAAACCGCTTTACGTGCTTGCGCCTGCTATGCTCCTGATACCTGCGATGATTGCTATTGCCGTGGTACCTTTCGGTAGCAGTATCACGATAGAAGGACTTGACAATCCTATATCTCTTCAAATCGCAGATATCAACATCGGCATTCTATACATATTAGCGATCACTTCACTGGGTGTTTACGGTGTTGTTATCGGTGCGTGGGCTTCAAATAACAAATACTCACTTTTAGGCGGTCTGCGTTCTTCTGCACAGATGATAAGTTATGAACTGACATTAGGGTTGGCAATCATCGGTGTACTCATGCTTTCCGAATCACTGAGTCTTCATGAAATAGCAGAAGAACAGGGATCATATCCGTGGAGATGGAACTTTCTCATACACTTCCCCGCATTTCTTGCGTTTACAACCGCAATGTTTGCAGAAACAAACCGATTGCCGTTTGACCTTGCCGAAGCGGAACAAGAACTCGTCGCGGGGTATCACACGGAATACAGCAGTATGAAATTCGCGATATTCTTCATGGCAGAATACATGAACATGATCGTCGGTTCGGCAGTTGTTGTGACGCTTTTCTTAGGTGGATGGCATTTCTTTGGCTTAGAGACAATAGGTGAACCGATATGGAGCGGCATTATCTCCTTTGCAATCTTCTTTATTAAGACCGGGATTTTCCTCTTCGTGTTTATATGGGTGCGTTGGACACTCCCACGATTCCGTTACGATCAACTGATGAATTTCGGATGGAAGTTCTTATTACCCGTTGCATTAACTTCTATTGTTGTAACCGGCACACTCTATATAGCAACAGATGGTAACCTTGTTTGGATAGGTATTGGCAATACGGTTGCAGCGTTTATCGTTGTTTCTATCGTTGCCGGGATGCTTGCCATAGACAATAACAGTAAGGCTGCACAAGACACTACTGCAGTTGCGGGCGGGGAAACCCCGCCCCTACGAGGTTTAGAAGCGATAGAATAGGAGACGAACAAATGCCAGTTAATATATTGAATGGAGAACTAATTGTATTTATCATTTTTGGCACTGTCTCAATTATCGGTGCAATCGCTGTTATTTCGTTTCGTCATCCTATCTATAGCGCACTATCGTTGATTGTAACTTTTTTCTCTCAAGCAGGATTATTTGTCTTGTTAGGCGCGCACTTCGTCGCTGCTGTGCAAGTCATTGTGTATGCTGGGGCAATTATGGTGCTGTTCCTTTTCGTGATTATGCTACTCAATCTTGGCACACTCTCAGCAAAAGGAGCACTAACGGGTAAACTAAAAGGTGTAGCGATTATTTTGGGTATCCTATTGGCTGTAGAAGGTGTCTACATTGCACTAAGGGCACTCAACAATACTGAAGTTGGATTAAAAGTGGCAGAAAATGCTGCAGCTGCTCTTCAAAATAATCCGATTGAAACTTATGATGTTGGTCATATTGGTAATCTTTTGTTTAGTAAATACCTTTTACCTTTTGAAGTTACCTCACTGATTCTGCTAGCAGCATTAATCGGTGTAATCGTCTTAGTGAAACGTGATAAACAACCAGAAAATTAGAAAGAACTCAACCCAAAAATACTAAGATGGCATTTATGGGATTATAGAGAAGGTTTTATATGTCATTATCATTAGAATATTATCTCGTTTTAAGCGCACTCCTATTTACAATAGGCGTTATCGGTGTCCTCATCCGTAGAAACGCAATCATAATTTTTATGTGTATTGAACTGATGCTAAACGCAGCAAATCTCGCCTTTGTAGCAATCAGTCAACACCTTGGACAAGCAGAGGGACAACTGTTCGTCTTTTTTGTCATGGCTGTCGCTGCCGCCGAAGTCGCAATCGGATTAGCAATTATTGTGAGTGTCTTCAAGCATCGTGAAACAATCAACGTGGATGAAGTTAATTCGCTGAAAGGGTAAAGCATGCCAATTGATTTTTTAATTAATTTACTAAAAGATAATTTTAAATTATTGATTATTATCTTATTAATTTCACCACTTGTTGGATTTCTGATTAACGGGTTGTTCGGCAAATGGCTAAAAGGTAACGAGAAACTTAGCGGAACAATTGGCGCACTTTCGGTGCTTATCTCTCTAATCTGCTCAATTATTGTCTTCATTGCTATCAACATGGAAAGTATAGGAACACTTGAGGGAGAAGAAGGAGTCGTCTATAGATGGATTTCCGGTGAGGAATTCAGTGTTGACATCGGATTTCATGTTGATGCATTCACAACGGTGATGTTGTTGGTCATCACAAGTGTTGGATTTCTCATTCACGTATATTCCATCGGCTACATGCATGGTGATGAAGGTTATACCCGCTATTTCGCATATCTCAACCTATTTGTGTTTGCAATGCTCATCCTCGTTCTCGGCAACAACTATCTAATGATGTTTGTCGGATGGGAAGGTGTTGGTCTCTGCTCTTATCTGTTGATCGGTTTTTGGTATGAGAAACAATCCACGACAGATGCAGGCAAGAAAGCGTTCATTGTCAACAGAATCGGTGATTTCGGTTTCCTGTTAGGGATGTTTACGCTGTTTGCAGCGTTCGGTAACCTTGATTTTGTAACCATATTTGACAAAGCAGAAGCTGGTACCATTAATATAGTTTTTGGAGAAACTACAAAAGTTACTCTCACAGTTGCAACTTTGCTCCTATTCATCGGTGCAATTGGTAAATCAGCACAGATTCCTCTCTATGTCTGGTTACCTGATGCCATGGAAGGTCCTACACCTGTCAGTGCATTAATACACGCTGCTACGATGGTAACTGCCGGTGTCTATATGATAGCACGTTCCGCAGTACTTTATAATCTTGCAGAAACAGGAATGGTTGTCGCTTGGATCGGTGTCCTTACCGCGTTATTCGCCGCAATCATTGCCGTCAAACAGAACGACATCAAACGCATCCTTGCATATTCTACCGTTAGTCAACTCGGTTATATGTTTGTTGGTGTCGGCATCGGTGCCTACGCTTCCGGTATTTTCCACTTGGTAACACATGCATGCTTCAAAGGACTCATGTTCCTAACAGCCGGTAGTGTCATGCACGCAATGGCAAACGAATTAGACATACGAAAAATGGGAGGGTTACGTAACAAACTGCCAATTACGCATGCTACATTCTTAGTCGGCGCATTGGCAATTGCGGGGGCACCCTTCCTCAGTGGATTCTGGAGTAAAGACGAAATCCTGCACAGCGCATGGGGGAGTTCAAAAATAATATACATCATCGGATTAGCAGCGGCGTTCCTGACTGCGTTCTACATGTTCCGTCTCATATTCGTAACCTTCTACGGAAAATCTCGCGTTGAACCAGAAATAGCACCACACGTCCATGAATCACCAGCAGTGATGTGGTTACCACTAGTAATATTGGCAATACCAGCTGCTCTTATCGGTTTACTGTTAGGCATCAGAGGACACTATAGTTGGTTCCATCACTTTACAGAGAATGTAACAGGTTTTAAAGGTGAAGCACCAGAAGGAAGTGCAATTCCGTTTATGATAATTTCATCGATTGTTGGAATACTTGGAATCGCTTATGCATGGACACAATACAAAGATCGTGTACCTTCTGATGAACCAATCAACGCATTACAAAAACTTGTCGACAACAAATTCTATGTTGATGAGATTTATAATACCTTTATCGTTCAACCGATCAAAAACGCATCACACTTCTTATTGTGGAAACTTTTTGATGTTGGTATTATTGATGGGATTGTCAACGGTGTCGCAGCACTTATACGAGTGATTGGAGGATTGTTTAGGCGACTGCAAACAGGAGTTGTTCAAGCTTATATTCTGTCAATGGTCATTGGAATAGTCTTATTCCTTGCCTATTACTTGTTCAGGGTTCTTCAGTTTTAAGAATTGTCAGTTTTTGTGTAGGACTAATAGTGGACTTTGTAGTTTGGGTAGATCGAAGCGAAACCCGACAGAAGCGTGAACGTGTCGGGGGTCGCTACGCTCTAACCAAACTACGGACAAATTCAATAAATTAACGTTTGTTGCGTAATTCTTCAGAATCACCTAAAACTGAATAACCCTGTTACCCTGTTACTTGTTCTTTGCTAATTGATTGTTTCGTGTTATAATGGAATTATAGAGAATTACTTTCCATAACGAACCCGGAGCAAATTCGGACAAGAAAACCGAACATAAAACAAGATTCAAAAACAGATAATGAGTCAAACACATTTAGGCTATGCAGATAGAGTTAACTTAGGTAGTTATTATACGCCCCCTAAAATAGTCGACTTAGCTTATGAACTAATAGAAGCCTATGTAGATTCAAATGCTACAATCATTGACAATGCATGTGGATACGGAGATTTTTTGAAGGATGTCGGACAGGCACTTACAATAGGATGTGATATAGATAAAGATGCAATAGATAGAGCAAAGAAGAATAAGGATAAGGTGTTGTTTTTACAAACAAACGCATTGAACAACGTTTCAAGACAAAAACTTGGTATACCCGATGAGACTAAAAGACTGATTGTTGCGGGAAATCCACCTTATAATGATAGAACATCGCGTATTCGTCAGAATATTAAACGTGATGATTTTGAAATTGATAAAGATATAGCAAGTCGTGATTTAGGAATTTCATTTCTACGTTCCTACAATAAACTTGAAGCAGACCTGATCTGTGTTTTGCATCCTTTATCATATTTGATTAAACAAGCGAATTTTAGGCTATTAAAGGAATTCACGAAAAATTATAGACTAATAGATGGCGTTCTTATTAGCAGTGGAGAATTCAGAGAATCAGCGAAACTTACACCATTTCCAATCATAATCGCACTTTACCGTCGTGATTGGTTGGAAATGGATTATAGTTTCATCTGTTCTTTTCCATTCAGGGTACTTGACGGACCACACTTCTATCTAAACAACTTTGATTATATTACAAATTATATTAACAAGTATCCATATAAAAATCGTCAACCGATACCTATATAATTCCGTATTTTTCTGGACAATGCGGGATATTAACGCACTAAGAAGGAATCGGACACTCGTCCAAGACTATAGTCCTAATACTATCGTAATTGATAAGAGAAAATTAGAATATTATGCTTATGTAGATGTATTCAAAAGGAATCTTGATAGACTTCCATTCTATTTTGGGAACTGTGATGCTCCGATAGATGATATTCTATTCAAAAAACATAAGAACTGTTTCATCAGTGATACTATTCGACATCATCCATATCTGCAGGAGCATTTTCAAATAGAACCAATAGAGAAGAATCAGATAGTGACAAGATTAGATAAGTACTTTAGACTACTCTTAGGTAAATACCATGTATGATCAAAAAATAAAAGAATTCTCGTAAATATTCCACTGAGATTTTAAAAGCAATTTCAGATAAACACTAAAAGGTGCAAGGTAGTACCACATACATTAAAGGAGTTTCTATTTGCTACTCTCAATAGTTATTTTTTTACCACTCCTCGGTGTAATAGCGATTGCAGTGCTCAGGGGGATGGGACCATCTGTTGTAAAAGGCATTGCCTTTGTCATCAGCCTACTCACATTTGTTGTCTCAATAGGACTTTACACAGGATATGATGAAACAGGGACAGGTGCCGCATACCAACTTGTTGAAGATCGGGATTGGATTCCCGGTTTAGGTATCAATTATCACATTGGAATTGACGGTATTTCGTTGTGGTTAATCCTACTCACAACATTCCTCACACCCGTATGTATCCTTGCAGCGTGGAATTCAGTTAAGAAAGGACTGAACGGCTTTATGATGTCGCTTCTTGCACTGGAAACCGGCATGTTAGGTGTCTTCTGCTCGTTAGACCTATTCCTCTTTTTTGTATTCTGGGAGTCTATGCTGATCCCGATGTATTTCCTTATCGGAATTTGGGGTGGAGAACGCCGGATTTATGCCACTATCAAGTTCGTGCTTTATACAATGGCTGGTAGCGCATTAATGTTGGTCGGCATTTTAGCACTATACTTCCAAAATAGTAATAGTTTTGATTATACGACATTAAGTGGTCAATTTGATCATGACCGTCTATTATTCCTTGCCTTCTTCATCGCATTTGCCATAAAAGTCCCCCTCTTTCCATTCCATACTTGGTTACCTGATGCACACGTTGAAGCACCTACAGTTGGCAGTGTCATCCTTGCGGGTGTGCTACTTAAAATGGGTACTTATGGAATAGTCCGTTTCTGTTTACCACTCTTTCCAGAGGCAGCAGCGCAGCATACACCTTGGATTGTTACACTCGCGGTAATCGGTATTATCTATGGAGCATTAGTCGCAATGGTGCAACCAGACCTGAAGAAGTTAGTCGCATATTCAAGTGTAAGTCACCTTGGATTTGTTGTGCTAGGACTCTTTTCGCAAAGTCATGATGCTATTCAGGGAAGTGTTTTACAGATGGTAAATCACGGACTCAGTACCGGTGCGTTGTTCCTATTAGTCGGCATGATATATGAACGAAGGCACAGCCGAATGATTGTTGATTTTGGGGGATTAGCAAAACGAATGCCTATCTTTGCAGCAATCTTCCTCATCGTAACGCTATCCTCCATAGGATTACCAGGCCTAAACGGGTTCATAGGTGAATTTATGATCCTACTCGGTAGTTTTGATAAAGGTGCTTTTTCAAGATGGTACGTCGTCTTTGCAACAACAGGGGTAATCTTGGCGGCAGTTTACATGCTGTGGATGTTCCAACGGGTGATGTTCGGAAAACTAGATAAAACAAACGAAACTCTACCTGACCTAAACTCCCGTGAAATCGCTGTCTTAGTGCCAATATTAGTCTTCATCGTTTGGATCGGTGTTTTTCCGAATACGTTCCTGAAACCGATGGAGACCTCTGTGGGGAAAGTTGCTGCAAAAGTTCAAGCAGCTTCTAATTCTCCAAAAATTGGACAGGTCAATACCCGCGGAGAAACACAAGAAGCATTACTGAAACGCGACATTGAAAACACAAAACTGATTGCAGAGGAGGCACAGACAAAGTAGTGAAATCAACCCAAAAAAGATACTTTCTGGTATCTTGTCTTATACTGTTTGTCATTTTGGCACTTACACTTTCTACTACACTAAATGTCTTCGGAGCTGATGAGACACAGAACGGCGAAGTTGTACATCACGGTGTAGATGGAAAAAAATTACCGATCTGGAGCATTATCCCGTTTGTTGGTATTTTGTTGTCCATAGCAATTCTCCCGCTCGTGTTTGATTCACATTTTCTGGTACACCACGGTGGAAAGATGTCATTGGTTTGGGGTTTAGTATTTGCAATACCATATCTCGCTGTTTTTGGTGGAAAAGCATTCTATGATATTCTTCACATTTACCTATTAGATTATATTCCGTTCATTATTCTACTGTGGGGATTGTTCACAGTAGCAGGAGGTATCCTTGTGCGTGGTTCGTTACGGGGCACACCAACCGTCAATACATTGATGTTGTTATTTGGTACTGTGATAGCGTCATGGGTAGGAACAACGGGTGCTTCAATGCTCTTGATCCGTCCCTTAATCCGAGCCAATGCGTATAGGAAAAACAAAGTTCACCTAATTGTCTTTTTCATTTTCCTCGTAAGTAATATCGGGGGTTCACTAACACCCATAGGAGACCCACCCTTATTCCTTGGATTCCTCAAAGGTGTGCCGTTCTTCTGGACAACTACTGCCCTCTTACCACACATGTTATTTATCAGTGTGATACTGATAGCACTGTTCTTTGTTATAGACACAATTATGTTCAAGCGGGAAGGTGGGGTTGTTCCTGAAGATGGAACAAAAGAACCGTTACGGGTAGATGGTCTCTTCAATCTTGTTTTCCTATTCGGAATTATTGGTGCGGTGTTAATGAGCGGTACCTTCAAATGGGGTGAAGTAAACATCCTCGGTGTCCATGTATATTGGCAAAATATCACACGTGAACTATTGATTGTCCTTATGGGGGTGCTCTCTCTCGTTTATGCACCTTTCAAAGGAGAACTACGGCAAACCAATGAATTTTCATGGGAACCAATAGAAGAAGTCGCGAAAATCTTCGCTGGAATCTTTATAACGATTATTCCAGCATTGGCGATCCTAAAAGCCGGTAACGACGGTGCCCTTGCAGGGTTAATCGGTGTTATGAAAGAACCCTTTCACTATTTTTGGATTACCGGCGTCCTTTCAAGTTTCTTAGACAATGCACCGACCTATTTGACATTCTTCACGACTTCACTTGGAAAATTAGGTATCTCTGATGAATTAGTGCCAACGATCTTGTCAACACCTTATGATCAGTTAACAGTTGAAAGTCATCAAATGTTTGTGAGATTACTTACTGCTATATCTGTCGGCGCGGTTTTCATGGGGGCGAATACCTATATCGGCAATGCCCCCAATTTCATGGTAAAAGCCATTGCTGAACAGAGTGGTATCCGTATGCCGAGTTTCTTCGGCTATATGCTATGGTCAATCGTCATTTTATGCCCACTTTTTGTTATTGTTACTTTTGTGTTCCTGCAATAGACAAGCTTAAATCCTACAGTCTGTCCTTACATTTTAATACTGGGGAGGTTTTGAATGCCATCTGAGATTAATACACCTGAAATTGATTGGTCACTCATAATGCCATCACTTGTCATCGTTTCAACGATGCTTATTGTCCTAATCTTCGATCTTTTTGACGCAATATCAAAAAAGGTCCTTGGCTTGATAACTATCGTCGGAACAGGGATTGCCTTAGTAGTATCCATTCAGCTGTTACAAGTTGGCACAAATGAAACACAGTTCAATAACATGTTCAGGATTGATGGTTATTCACTGTTCTTTAACATCATCTTCCTCATTTCAGCCATTCTGGTCGTACTCATATCGCTCAGTTATTTGGGAAAAGACGATAGAAAGCAGGGACCCTACTACCTTCTCATCTTACTGGCAACACTCGGTATGATGCTGATGGCTGCAGGTAATGAACTGATTATCGTTTTCCTCGGCTTAGAATTGATGTCGTTATCGTTGTATGTATTAGCAGGATATTTCCGGGACAATCCTGACTCAAGTGAAGCGGGAATGAAATACCTATTGCTTGGTGCATTCGCAAGTGCGTTTTTCCTATACGGTATCGCCTTAATTTACGGAGCGACTGGTACCACGAGCATTCCGGGAATTGCCGAAAACTTGTCCGGGCAAGGTGACCTCAACACTACAAGCGAGTCTCCACTGCTTTTGGCCGGTGTATTTCTACTCGTCGTTGGCTTCGGATTCAAGATGGCAATTGTTCCGTTCCATCAATGGGCACCTGATGTTTATGAAGGAGCACCTACCACAATCGCTGCCTTCATCTCCGCAGGACCAAAAGCTGCAGGATTTGCAGCGTTCCTAAGAATTTTTGTAGAGGCGTTGCCAAATACACTCACCGATTGGAGTTGGATTATTATCTTGTTAGCAATGCTGACAATGACGATTGGGAATGTTATTGCTATTGCACAAACAAATATCAAGCGAATGCTGGCATATTCAAGTATCGCTCACGCTGGATATATATTAATTGGTTTAGCAGCAGCAAGTAGTACAGACGAAGCTATAAGAGATGACGGTGTTTCAAGTGCAATAATCTATCTCCTCGTATATTGCGTTATGAATATCGGGGCATTCGGGGCAGTGATACTAGCAAGAACTGCCGACGGGGAAAGCCTGATAATCTCCGATTATGCAGGACTCAGTTTCAAAAAACCCTTACTCGGCATGTTTATGTCACTGATGCTACTGTCTCTTGCCGGATTTCCACCAACTGCTGGGTTCGTCAGTAAGTTCTATATCTTCAAATCTGCTGTTGGAGCTGGACATATCTGGCTCGTAATCGTCGGCACTATCAACACCGCTATCTCAGCGTTCTACTACCTACGCGTCGTCGTAACGATGTATATGCATGAACCTGAAGATGAATTAGAGTACAACCCATATCCCGCAACCTTAGTTATCGGACTCGTTCTCGCAGCAATCGGTGTCTTACTACTTGGCATTCTACCATCCTTAATTGTTAATCCTGTCAATGCAATCGTTCTAAACTAACCGAATATGAAGATTAAATAAATATTCAGGTAATTCAATCCATCAAAACGATCGTAGGGGCTGGGTTTCCCAGACCGCATATTACCGGTTCCCCCATCCGCATTTTACCCAATTAGATTTAGATTGTGCCTGTGAGAACACAAATAAGTAGATACCCTACTATTTACTGAAATTCGCCTCTCACTGTAAGCGCACTTGCAATAGAGAGATAATCTCTACCCTCCTCAACCCTATCGTGGTTGTAACTCAGTCCTAAATGTAGATTTGCTGTGAGATGATTACTGAGTTTATATCCTGCCCGTAATGTTGTCTCATACCTTTCAGAACGTTCCTCCCTATTGACACCGTAGGTCTCTCTACGGATTGCCATAGAGACTGTGTTCGTCAAGTCAAGATCGTGCTTCAGTGGAATCCTACCGAAAAATGGCACACGGATACCACCTTCTGTACGATAGCGATAGTCTATACTAAAGTTGGGGGTGACGATGAACGCTTCACTCTCAATTCCACTACGGAGATGATCACGGATGGTTGTCCGAATCCCTAATGACGTTCTCGTCTCTTGACCCCATTTGTGTATCCAACTCAAGGAAGGTGTATGTGACGAACTATCGCTTAGTGTTACATCAAGGTTAGCGTTTTGACGGACAGTAAAACTATACCTTAGTTGGAAACTAGAAACTTGTCGTGAATTGATCTTAATATCCCCCTCATAAGTTTCAGCGTGGGACGTATAAGTACTGCTGTAACTTTTACGAAAACTATCGGCAAAACTAAGGTTTGTTCCGAATGATAACCACTTCCACGGTTCTATAGAGGTACGAACGGTATAGCGGCTGCTTTGCCGGGAATTCGTCCGTTCTCCCGCATCCTGTTCAAGTCGCCAGATTTCTAACAGCGATTTACCGGGGGGCAGTTGCCGAAACGAATCTGTAGCAGTGAAGTTTGCATTGGTATTGATCGTAAATGTATCGATGATGCGGTACAGAAGACCCGCCTTTACTGATGTTGAGGAGGTATTTTGTGCTTGGACGAATACGCTCTTGGTATTCGTCATGATCTCTGCCTTATCCCGGTTAATCCAATCGTTCTGATTTTCCAGAAATTCTTGGATATCCGCCTCATCAACACCGTTCTCGCGCAACTCTTGAAGAGTCTGTTCCATTTCTATTTGTGTATCGGGTGTTTCCACTGTCCGCGCATTTAACAAATTCCTTGCACCGTTATCTGATCCTTGCGGCGTAGGGTGCGCCTTCTTTACAGCATTTTGAGGCACAGTATCGATATTTTTGAGCCAACCGAACCACTTCTGAATACGTAGGTTCAAACCGAAATTGACATTCCCATTAAGCGACGCGTCTTTCGTTTCGTTAAACCAGTTTTCTCTGAAACTAACTCGACTTGTTGCTGTAGGTCTTAGTCCGATAAGCTCACGGTTCAGGCGTGGTGTCAGGGAAAGACGATGCTCCCGTTCAGCAATCGTCCATTCAAGATCGGTTTCATCTTCTTCTACAGAGGATGTATTAGAAAACCCTCCAAAAGAGAAGGATGAGTTAAAGCGATTTGGATCCCGTTTCTCATGTGTTCTACTCACATCATAAGTCGGACTGAGACTAAATGCGTTTATCGGACTGATGTTAAGTTTTATTGATCCGCTATCTGTTTTTTCGTCACGATTCCTACCATAGCCGTAACTATAGTAGGAAGAAACACCTGGGGAGGTATCCGTTGCCGTTTCAGGCTTTGCAATAATGTCCTCATGCCGATATTGCACATTGAAACCGAGTTTTGAACCGATGTCGTATCGGAAACTACCTGCATATAAATGACTGATCTGTGTTCCTCGTCGTTCGTTCCAAAAATCCTGATAGTTATAAGCAAACCCCAAATTTGGATACGGGTTTCTATTAAATTGCACAGAGACATCCCGTCTCAACGTCTCACTTCTACCGCTTTGAAAGGATGTGTAACTACCACGTAGCACCTCCGTTTCCGATTCCTGCTCTTTGATGGAATACCTGATGGGTAACCACCGAAAGATAGTGATATCCGCATCAATATTATAATCGTTGTTTGTCGTGCTATAACCGCGTGATGATAAACGTTGCCGTCCAATTTCACCGGCACCGCTTTCAAAATCTTTATCTTGACTTGCATAACCACCACGTAGTCGCACGATGCTACCAAGTGAGACAGACATATTACCCCGACGCGCCCATCCCGCGCGTATGAGCGGATCACCGAGATGGATTTCGTTCACCCACACTTCTCCGCTGATTTCCTGATCTGTGTCGTTACGGATACCAAGCAGTATACCACCTATGTTCTTTACGGTGAGTTGTGTCCTGCTCGATCCTGTCCCTCTGACAGTAAAACCATCCGGATGTCCATCCGGTTCGTTAGAGGTAGACGTTGGAACGGATTCTTGATTCGGTGTACCTATTTCATCGTTCTGATTATCAACCCTATCAGGATATTCATTTAAATTGTTGTCTCTCAGGTCTATCTCTATAAGTTTCCAGCCATCAAAATCTATCGGTACGGTATATTCATAATAGTCTGTCAAATTCTCAAAAACATTCACATCCTCTTCTGGTAGTGCTTGATTGAGAAACGGATCTGAACTGAAGAACGTGCTTCGGTAACCTGTAACTACGCTGGGAGCAAGTTGTAGCACAAAAGTCGTATCACTCTTATCACCGTATAGCCATAGACGTAACGTATCGTGTTGACTAAAATCCTGACCTTCACTCTGTGTGAAACCCTTCAACTGCTTTGAGGTGATACCGTGTGAACCCGGATAGAGATAGTATTCAAGACTTAAGGTCTGTTCACGTTGTTGCTGTGTCTGAAAACCGACCGCTTCTGCCGTGTACGGGTGCAATTTTCTAAAGAGCCCATCATCTTCAATTTCGTTATAGGCAGTCTGATAGTCATCATAACTGAAATTATCTTTTGTACCAACAATAAATCTCTCAAGTGTGTCATCAACAATCCGTTGATCAGCAAGACCTAAGGTTGATGCTGAAGGGGAGTGCGTAATTATTCCTTGTTGCCATCTATTTCCAACTATTTCAATCGATGCCCATTGAAATGTACCCGATACGTTACCGGGACGGTTCTTCATCAGCCAGAACCGGACATGCTGGACGAACACTAAACTCGGTATACGAGTCCCTTCCGCTAAAAATTCTGTTATAGGAATGCTAAGAAACGTCCAACCATTACTGTTCTGACCTTTAATCCATGCCTTGGGAATCTCATTCAGAGGGATCGCGACCTGAAAATATGCATCAACGGTATCCAAAACACCATCCCCGTTCAAATCTTCACTATCCAAAATCTGGTTGTCTGCACCAAACGATTCAGATTGAATAGGACCATCATAATGCCAGCCAACGTCCTCATCTGTCTCCAGTTTTCCGTTACCAGCATGCCGTTGCACATTTTGTATGTTGGCAGGCAAGTTTTCCAAATCAAGATCAAGCGCGTCAACAATACTATCCTTATTGGAATCTAATAAGGATTGGGGTAGGTCTTCACTATCCAGTCTATCATCCGCATCTGCATCTTCACTGACAGCACCAAGGTTAAGGTACAGTGTAATGTCATCATCCCCCTGAACACGTAACCACATCTCTACAAACCCACGTTCCGAAAAATCAACACCAGATTTTGATATACCGTTCGAGAACCCACCCCATTCCGCCACCACATCTGTCAATTCATAACCGATCTCCATTATCAGACGTTCCTCAGTTGAAAGGGATAAAGACTGTATGGATGACGCAGGTACATCTCGGTTACGCATGTAGTTCCCAACCGCCTCGGACTCATCCCTATCTCTCAATGCTACCTTAAAGAGAACCCTATTCTCTTGTGTCGGTATTGCATAATAATCATGTATAGACGCTTCTGTTTGTGTTGCATCAGGAATATACGGGACGCTACTCGGATTCCATCTATACTTTATTGTCGGGACTGTTGTCGTTTCACGGACACCTTCCATGCTATCAATCAGTGCTACACCGATGCTATTTGGGTTGTTATGGGAATAGGCGGTTTCTCCACTAAAGTCAACAGAAATAGGGAATCTCTGCAAATTTACAAACGGGAGAGGATTTACCAACCAAGACATATCAAACTCTCTACCGAAACTTGTGTTGATATTGAAGGCTTGCAACCGGTTCGGCACTTCGTTGACATTCGGTATCTCAACTATTCTCTGTCCTGTCGTAATAATGTACCCAGTGGATATATTGAATCCTTTTTGGTAGACAGGATTGAAATAGTTCATGCTACTTCCATACCCGCCATAATAATTTGAACCGATGCGTGAACGTCCACCTAAACTGCCATAACTGCTATATCCGTCTCCAAAGTCTCCGCCAAAACTGGAGCCAAAACCTGCATTGCTTCTTCCAAAACCTGAACGGGAACCGAATTGCGGAAAACCACCCGAAAATTGATCTCTATTGTTAAGGGTATTCGTATCCAATCCAATCTGTTGAAGACGCATACCACCTAAACGATTGAATCTGTCCTCAAGGTTCTGTTCTCTTTCTGACTTCGGTTTCGGTTTATGTGTATATTCTAACCACAAACCAGCGACGGCTTGTTGTGAACCACCCCCGAAAGGGGTTCTTTCAAATTCAACAACGATCTCATCAAATTCATCAATCGCCATGAAAAAATTTATCGATCCTACCTCATAAGTCATCATGTAATCTGTACCACGAGTTACGAGTCGCCCATTGACACGAACAGTTTCGCTATCCGGTATCACGAATGGACCGACAGTATAGTATTCGGATTGATACGAATAGTCAGCGACGATAGTGTAGACATGATCAGTACTTCGAAGGATTTCAAGATATATCGCTTCGTTATTGATGGAATCTCTATAGCGATAGTATGGATGCTCAGGATCCGTAATATAGAACGGGTTAAAATACGGAAAACGTAGGATACCTCTGTCATAATCTATGAATTCAGGATCAACAATGCCATCTCCATTCCGGTCTAATCCGAATATCTCAATAAATGGGACAAGTCCGGTATCCGTCTGATAGGTCTCCCCATCTGTTTGAAGCCCACCCTGACGTATAATAGTAAGTTGAAAATCACGTGGATTGATATTTCGGTTACCGAGACTATAAACGTGTGATGCTGCTGTGCCCCGAAATCCTTTCTCCTTTAAAACAACATAACCGATTTCTTCACCCTCTTCATCTATTGAACCATCTCCGTTTTCATCTGCAAAGACGTTTCCCGGATTGCCAACACTGCCGCCTCCATCACCGAGATATTCGTAAGCAACGACGATGGTATAACTTGTTGCAATAGAGGTAAGGAATTCTATTTCCCCTGTCTCATAGTTAATATTATAATCTTGTCCAGGAAACTGTGGATTAAAATAGCCTTGACTGGTACG
The DNA here is from genome assembly GCA_965208245.1 of Candidatus Poribacteria bacterium. Taxonomy (GTDB): domain Bacteria; phylum Poribacteria; class WGA-4E; order WGA-4E; family WGA-3G; genus MSPOR6. The sequence goes on along the minus strand of OZ242325.1, from coordinate 796,256 downwards.
TTGTCCGCCTTGGTTGTTACCGACGACGTTATCATCAATATAGATTTCTACACTTCCCTGTCTGATCGGTAGGTATGCGTCGTGCAGCAAACCATCCGCATCCGTGTGAATTAAATAAAACCTATTTTTTACATAATTCGCATCTGCAATCTGAATCCCTCTCGGTCCATATCCAAAACTAGCTCTGCGAGATTGTCCACGAAATGTCCTGACTTCACGCACACCTTTGCTTCTTGAACCAAAAGCAGTGATACGGGCGTTCTTATATTGAAAAACACCTTCAAGTCCAAACAGATTCCGATTTATGTTCAAAAAACGTGTGTTGGGTAAACTCAGCGTGATGTCTCCGAAAGAGATCGTTTCGATAAAACTATCAGGTTTTCCCTCATACCAGATTTTTATTTTCTGTTCTTTCGCACCCCCAAGACCACCAAATCCACCATATCCACCACCATATCCACCACCAAAAGTATCACCTGCATTGTAGTCTACTGCAATATGTGTTCGTTCTCCCACCCGACCGTGTAATCCTATCTGTTGTTGTTGCCTGATGTTAATACCTGTTGAGCGAGGAACACCACCATAACTACTGTAACCACCCCCATAACCTGTCCCGAAACTGTCATATCCATCCCCGAACCCGCTGCTATAACCGAAATCTTCATATCCATAAGAGGAACTTAGACCCAGATCAAGACCAGAACCGTAGCCGCCATAACTACCGTAACCGAAACCGCCATACCGGTTCAAATCACCCTCACCAAAGTAATGTGTTTTGTTAACTTCAACAGTGACGGATTGAAAACCTGTAATCTGTAGGTTCGAGTCCATGGGTAGATCAACCCCTCTTGTATCCTCTCCCTCTACTTGAAGATTGCGAGGCCTCCAATCGTAAAGTGCTGAAAGATCACCCAATTCAGGAACATATCTCCAACGTCTTAATGTCTCTAAGTATGGTATCAAGACATGACGTCGCGCAGGTATATCTAAATTTTCGCCTTCAGTAATCGATGAATCATCTGGTATAGTCTCAGGTTTTGGCAGGAACCACGGATCTTTTTTGGGCTGCTTGTTAAATGAATTCTCAGTTTCAGAAATAGGTGTCGTATCCTGTTGGGGGGGGGTAGTTGTTTCATCCTTATCAGCGGTGAAGGCAGGTACCGCAATCAAAACTATGGAAAGCACGACAGAAAACAGCAAACAGATTTTAGGATTTGGCTTCAAAAGTGTATACTCCATGATTTCAAGTTTTATATTTTCCATTAAAACGGAAAAGCAGAAGTTGGGTTTACACGACACCCTTATGCGTCACTTACCTCTATTTTTTCATGAACGCTTCTGTGTTGGGTGTTTGGTGAAAGAAATGCTGTCCAAGTATGCGGTTTATGGTAGAATACCTCCTTAGACCTTAGATAAAATATCCTTAAAGAATACGGATCATGAATAAGTGCATTAGGAAGATTTAAGCTGTGTGCTTATTAACTTCGCCAAAGCGTTTGCATTGACTTTATACATGAGCCAGAATACAAAAAGGAGGCATTCTGATGAGTTACACCCGAAAACGGGCGAATCCGAGAAAAATTATAGCAGGTTCCCAAAAGGTTTTCAAGCAAGTTTCGGTAAAAAATAGGGTTATTCAGTTTGTTTTAGGTGATTCTGAAGAATTACGCAACAAACGTTAATTTATTGAATTTGTCCGTAGGTCAGGGGTCGCTTCGATCTACCCAACACGATCAAACTTCTGTCGGGGGTCGCTACACTCAAATCAAACTACAAAGCCCACTATTAGTCCTACACAAAAACTGACAATTCTTAAAACTGAAGAACCCTGAATTTACACACCCCAGGTTGACTTTTAGATTGTTTTGTGATATCCTATTAAGACTGACTCAGTCAACTTGAGAAATGTCGTGGTAGGGCATACCGAACGAGATACAACACGCCTGTGAAGACCCTGTCAAACTTGATTCTGAAGCAAAGAAGGAATAAACTATGAGGTTGGAAGAAAAAGTCGCAATTATCGCTGGTGCCGCTTGGGGAGGAATCGGTGCAGCAACCGCATATCGGTTTGCATGTGAAGGAGCGAAAGTTGTTGTCAACACACGCCGTAGAGAAGAAAAACTTGCTGAGACCGTCCAACATATTGAAGATGCTGGCGGTGAAGCAGTTGCTGTTATGGGGGATGTCGCAGATGAAAAAACTTGGGAAACACTTGTTGATGCAGCAATAACAAATTTTGGAAAAATAACGACGTTGGTTCATAGTGCTGCACACTCATATACAAAAAAAGCAATTGAATTCACCCCTGAAGAATGGAACGAAAGCCTTGGTGTAACGCTTGGCGGTCCCTGGCTTGGCGCAAAATACTGTATTCCAGAAATGATAAAGATCGGTGGCGGTAACATCGTCTTCATCTCTACAGTCAATGCAACGATTACCAACCCTGGCTTCGGACTCTACGGTGCTGGGAAAGGTGGATTAAACGCTTTAACACGCAGCATTGCACTCGACTATGGTCGAGAAGGTATACGCGCAAATGCAATAGCACCTGGACAGATCGTCGGGGAACGCGGGGAAGTATCACTCGCAGCAGATGCATTAGAGGATGAAGCATCTCGTGATTGTTATCCCATCGGTAGATACGGAAAACCTGAAGATATTGCAAACGTTGCGCTCTTCTTAGCATCTGATGAAGCAGACTTCGTCACAGGTATCGTATTGACAGCAGATGGCGGCTTAACACTCCAATCACCAGAGGCATTGGTACGTCCATCCTTCCGACTCCGTTGGAGAGACAACATTCTGGTGCCGAAACCGAAATGATAATTGTAGACGGATCCTCCATCCAAAACGCATTCGGTAGAAAGGAGATATATAATGTGTGGACGTTTTACACTCACAAGCGAACTCAATGCACTCCATGATACCTTCGGAGCCAATTATTTGGAAGATAGGAATTTCTGGTTAACGTTTAACCCACGTTATAACATCACGCCAACACAGGATGTTGCAGTCATCTCCAATAGGCAACCTAATCCTGATAGACGACAGGATCAGAAAAGTTACGACTTCTTCCAATGGGGACTCATCCCATCGTGGGCAAAAGATGCAAAAATTGGAAGTAGGATGATTAATGCTCGCTCAGAAACACTGTCAGAAAAACCTTCTTTTCGCGCAGCCTACAAACGAAGACGATGTCTTGTCTTAGCAGATGGGTACTACGAATGGCAAAAAATTGAAGGTGAGAAATCAAAACAACCTGTGTATATTCGCCTTAAATCACAAAAGCCATTTGCCTTTGCGGGGTTGTGGGAAGAATGGCAGGCAACTTCAGACAGAGAGGGGATGGAAACACCGCTGCGATCTTGTACGATTATCACCTGTCCACCGAACAAAACATTAGAAAGCCTACATCATAGAATGCCTGTGATTCTGCCACAAGATTCTTATGACCAGTGGCTCACACCTGATGAATTAACACCGGATGTGCTCCAACCACTTCTTAAACCCTATTCTGGTGAAGAGATGGAGGCGTATCCAGTATCAAGGTATGTTAATCGTCCCGCAAATGATTCACCTGAATGTATCAAACCGTTGTCGTATATACAAGAAATCACGGAAGAAGAAACAGTAGGAACTTTATTCTAATCCTCTGAAGATACGCATTATGGAAACATTTATGTCAAAACCAACTAAAGAGCAGATGCTGTTTATGTATCGCAAGATGGTTGAAATCCGTCAATTTGAGGAAGCAGCAGGAACGTTGTATCAAAGCGGACAACTCCCCGGTTTTCTTCACCTATACATCGGTGAAGAAGCGACTGCTGTCGGTGTCTGCACACATCTAAAAGATGATGATTATATCACAAGCACACACCGGGGACATGGACATCTCATCGCAAAGGGTAGCAAACGCGACCGGATGATGGCTGAATTATTTGCTCGCACAACGGGTTACTGTAAAGGAAAAGGTGGATCTATGCACATTGCCGATAAAGAGACCGGAATTCTGGGGGCAAATAGTGTTGTCGGTGCAGGAATTCCGATCGCAGCAGGTGCTGCCCTTTCTGTAAAATATCGTGGAACGCAACAGATCGCAGTCTCTTTCTGCGGTTCTGTAAGTATTCCGATATTGATATCGTTGTCTGGGGAGTTTCCTATAACAGATGTATTGATAAACACACGCCAAGTGAAAGTCGTTGGCATAATAAACTGCTAACACAAATGGCTGAACATAAGCCAGAACGCCCTCAGGTCGTAACTGAAATAATGCAAAACAAATTAAAAAGTCTATTAGATTTTCGCCATAGAGTTAACAACATATATGGTGATGAATTGATTTACGCAACGGTTGAAGAACAAGCAAAACTGGTGGGAGAAATCTTTGAGAGTTTCTCAAAAGAACTGGAAACTTTCATTAATTTTTTAAACAAGACATAAGGTGTCATGAAGGAAGATGGACAGTTGAAATCAGGCGGAGTCACATGGAAAGCTGTTGGCATAACACTTGTGTTGATTCCGTTTAATTTCTACTGGATCATCGCAGGAGAAGTAGGTCTTGTTGGGTATGCACTCAATACTTATGCTGTTCCGTTCTATAATGTCGTTTTCGTAGTTTTCTCCTTCACAATAATTAATCTCGTCTGTCGATATATCACCCGCACCCGCATTCTCACCAACTCAGAACTCCTTACCATCTACATATTACTTAGTACGGCATGTGCCTTTCCATCTATTACTTTGATGACGATCCTCGTCACAACTATCGGACATGCTTTCTGGTTTGCCACACCAGAGAATGAGTGGAAGCAGCTTTTTTGGGATTACTTGCCAAAATGGATCCTTGTTGACGACCAGAAAGCACTTGCAGGATACTATACGGGGGCATCAAATCTGACAAAACTGGAAATCGTTGGTGTGTGGATAGGCCCTATATTCTCTTGGACTCTATTCGTAACTGCACTTATCTTGGTTATGTTGTGTATCAACGTCATCCTACGTAAACAGTGGGTAGAACGCGAGCGGTTAGCATATCCAATAACGCAGATCGCATTCCAACTCACACATAACACTAAATCGTTGTTTACCAACCGGATCACTTGGATCGGATTCGGTATTGCTGCTTCCATAGCGATTATCAACGGATTTAGTTTTCTGTACCCAACAATTCCCTATTTACCGATAAAACGTATCGGAGGATGGCGAGGATTCGGGCATCTGTTCACAGAAAAACCGTGGAGTGCCATCGGTGGTATCAGTATGTCATACTATCCGTTTGTCATAGGATTAGGACTGTTAATGCCACTTGATCTATCGTTTTCAAGCTGGTTTTTCTTCTTTTTCTATAAGGCACAGTTAGTATTTTCAAGTGCAGTTGGACTCTCAAGTCTACCCGGATTTCCATACATTGACCGGCAGTGCTTTGGTGCAGCCATCGGGATATTCGTTTCAGTGATAGTATTGAACCTGCAACATTTTCGAGGAGTGTTCCGCATAGTTAGACATAGAACAGGAGAAGATACCGAAGAACCTATGCCATACCGACTTGCACTCTGGGGAATCGTTGGTGGAATTGCTATACTCTTCATATTCTCTAAACAGATCGGCATGTCGTTATGGCTTATCCCACTGTTTTTCGCTATCTATTTCATCATCGTATTAGTGTTAACACGTATGCGTGCTGAACAAGGTTTTCCAGTTCATGCAATGGAGAACATGCCAAATCATCACATCCTTATTGATAGTTTCGGTACGCGGATGTTGGGAACAAACAATCTTGTCACCTTATCGCTTTTTAGTTGGTTCAATAGAAGTTATACGAGTAACCCTATGCCACACCAGTTAGAGGGATTCAAACTATCAGAACGTACTGACATTGCGCCGAGACGGTTATTCTTCTCATTATTGGGTATTTCTGCTTTTGCATCTATCATGGTTTTCAGTGTTATACTTTATCTTTACTACAAGCATGGCGCGTTGAACATGAGTGGCAGTAGCAGTTGGAACATAGGTTTTGGTGAACGCGTCTTCAGCGGACTTCAACGTTGGCTTTACTATCCAACCGAACCGAATTTCTATGCGACAGGTGGTATTGTTGTCGGTCTTCTCTTCTCAACGTTATTGATGTTTATGCGTGCACGATTCTTTTGGTGGCCCTTCCATCCGATAGGTTTTGTTGTATCAAGCGATTGGGGGATGCGATATTTATGGAGTTGTATGTTGGTCAGTTCGGTTGTGAAATACACAGTTCTGAAGATCGGTGGACCGCAAGCAACTCAGCAGCTGGTCATGTTCGCCGTTGGATTGATGTTAGGTGATTTTACAATTGGTGGGATATGGAGCCTTATCAGTGTCATAACACAACAACCGATGTATAATTTTTGGCCCTAATTTTATCTATTCAAATCAGTCCGAACCTTTTACATCAATCAATGATCCCATCTATTGGACTTGAAGCAGTAGCATATAGTTTTCGTGGTATTCTTCCTGCCAAATAGGCTGCCCGTCCTGCTTCAACAGCCTTCTTCATTGCTTCCGCCATCAATATAGGTCGATGTGATTTTGCTACAGCAGTATTGAGTAGAACCCCATCACATCCTAATTCCATTGCAATTGCAGCATCAGACGCTGTTCCTACACCTGCATCAATGATGAGAGGTATTTGTACAAGGTCTCGGATTATCTGGATATTATATGGATTGCGTATCCCCATTCCTGAACCGATAGGAGCACCTAAAGGCATTACCGCTACACAACCTATATCCTCTAATTTCTTGCAGGTGATGGGATCGTCATTACAATACGGTAGCACAGTGAAACCATCTTCCACAAGTTGTTCCGCTGCATTGATCAACTGCTCAACATCTGGGTACAGGGTCTGTTCATCACCTATAACTTCTAACTTGATGAGTGATGTTTCGAGTGCTTCTCGAGCAAGTTGAGCTGTAAAAATTGCATCTTTAGCAGTGAAACATCCAGCCGTATTTGGTAATATCGTCATATTGAGTTCACGCAGAATCGAGAAGAGATTCTCCTCCGTTGTATCTGACGTTAAATAATATTGGCTCACGCGCCGCATTGCCACTGTGGCGATTTCTGCCCCGCATGCTGCAATCGCTTCAGTCATGATGTGGAAGCTCGGATATCCTGCTGTGCCAATTAGAAGTCTTGATTGATATGTTTGATCTGCGATTTTAAATTCTTGCATGTTGTCTTAAGTTTGCCTTATATAAAATACGACACCGTTCCGATTAATCTGTTCAACAAAGTCAGGATTACAATTTACTTTATCAAGGTGCAAGATGTCTTTCAGGAATTATCCACCTTGCACTGCCCTAATGATTTCCACTTCACTGTTTTCACAAATTTCTGTCTCTTTCCACAGAGTCTTTGGGACGACTTCTCTATTAATCGCCACCGCAATACCAGATTGTTCTGGATCCAGTTCTAATTCAATCAGTAGGTCACGGATGTTTATCTGTGCTTCTACGCTTTTCTCTTTTCCGTTTAGACGTATTTGCATTTCCTATACCTTAATACTATTTCAAGAATCTATCAACCTTGAAGGGTTTAATTGTATCCGGAGTTTCACCTGTCAAAATAAGTTCCGTTATTGCATAAGCCGTAATTGGCGTAAGCAAAATGCCGTTCCGATAATGACCCGTTGCATATATGAGCTGCTCAATTGGTGTCGTACCAAGAATAGGTGCATTGTCCCTACTTCCGGGACGCAATCCTGTCCAAGTCTCAATAATCGGTAACTCATAAACCCCTGGTACAACTTCCCATGCCCCACGGAGCAATTCAAACATGCCCCCGACAGTTAATCGTGTATCAAACCCCATCTCTTCAGTTGTTGCGCCTACAATAAGTCTACCATCAACTCTCGGTACGAGATATACTGATGTCGGGTACCGTGCCCTGATAGTTCTGATAACTGTGTTTAGTTCAATACCAGCTTCCATTTGCAGTGCCAACATCTGTCCTTTAACAGGACGAACAAGGGGTCGTATATTGTCAGGAATTCCAGCGATCTGTGTCGACCAGCAACCAGCAGCAAGGATTATTATGTCTGCATCACGGTATTCACGCTCTGTATGAATGCCAGTTGCAACCCCATCTTCTATCTCAATGCTCTTAACGCTGCATTTCTCATATAACGTACCACCAAACGCCTGATAGGCACGTTTGAGTGCCTTAACCATCAATCGATTGTCAACTTGGTAATCGGTTGGACAGTGGATTGCACAAGAGACTCTAGGGGACAGAGAAGGTTCAATATCGCGTGCTTTTCTCCCTGTTAACCACTGAACATCTACCCCTAAGAACTGCTGTGCTTTATGTAGGTGCTGAAGTTGATCGGTGTCGTCTTGTTCTATACCAACAATGAGCGTTCCATCAACTCTATAACCGATTAAAGTTCCTGAATCTACCTGTAACGCTTCAACCCATTTTGGGTAAAGTGCTAAACTCTCACATCCTAACGCTAATAGCTCAGGTTCTTCAGTATGTGCTTCAGAAAAAGGTGCAAGCATTCCTGCAGCAGCCCACGATGCAGCCCGACCTACACGATCCCGTTCGAATAAACTGACTGACAGACCTGCTCTAGCAAGTTGCCACCCTATGCCAAGACCCATCACACCACCACCAATGATGATTACGTTCCTATTTACCATGCTTACTCACGAGTGGAAGGTTTATCTTCAAACAAATTGATGAATAGGTCCTCAACCTTAACGGTTTTGGATATCAATCCTCTCTCAACTGCAAATTTGGTGAATGCTTCCCACTTCTCTTTCATTTGTACCTGAGTTGTTGCAAAGAATTCTAATGTGTCCCGAAAAGCAAGCTCCTCTAATTCTTTTCGTGAGTCAGGATTTGCTTTCAGGAACAATTGCAACGCTTTTTCTGGATTCTTCTTAGTAAATGAAATTGCTTCTTTGATTGCTAAAATAAGATTCTTTGCGGTCTCTTTATTTTCCTCTAAGTATGAATCGTTAGTGATAATGACTAACTCATAATAATCCGGGATTCCGTGTTTCTCAAGCGCGAAAAAATCCGCTTCTGCTCCCTCAAGTTTTAACATGTTTATCTCGTAATTACGGAAAGGTCCAATAACAGCATCTATCTGACCACTGAGTAATGGTGCAATTATATTGGTACCGATGTTTATCAACTCGTAGTCATCTTTCTTCAAACCAGCATTTTCAGCGATTGCATTGAATAGAAGCACATCCAAAGGGGCAACAGTATATCCTATCTTCTTTCCTTTGAAATCTGCGGGTGTCTTAATTCCCGATTTTTTGAGAAATGTAATTGTGTTCAGTGGATGCTCAACGAGTAACCCAATAGACTTTACGGGTAGTTCCTCCACACTTGCACGTGCGATCGTTACACTCTGTTGGTAGCTTACTGCAAATGGATATTTACCCGCTGCAACCAATTTTATCGGTGCATCAGGATCATTTCCCCAAAGCAGTTCAACTGATAATCCATACTTTGCAAAGGTGCCATTTTCTTGTGCCACATAGAGTGGTGTGTGATCTACATTGGGAAACCAATCGAGAAGTAATGTTACTTTTTCTTTTTCTGATTTCAGATGTGCATCGTCACAGCCATTAATGGGACCAAACAGAATCATAATACAACTGATGCCAAACATAATTCGTAATAGTTTTTTCATGTTAATTCTCCTTCATATATAGTAAAGTGAATAGCTAAAGAGATATTTCACCCCATACACCGATGACGAAGAACTCCCAGCGCAGAGGCGAGGTCACCTCGCCCGTTGTGAAGTGTCTCATTAATTCTAAAATTCACTATAAATCTAAGTGTAAGAACAGTTTATCTGATATTTGAAGAGTTCGTTTGATACCTGCGCCACGGCATTGCTAATTTCTCAAGTAAAGTCATGAATCCAAATAAACCTAAACCTAAGGCAGTTAAACAGAGAATAGATGCAAATACAAGTGAAACTTGTAATTGTGAGTTTGCATATAACATGAGAAACCCAAGTCCTGCTTTAGCACCTACCAATTCCCCAATTATCGCTCCTATCGTAGAAATTGAGATACCTATTTTCGCACCAGAAAAAATAAATGGAAGCGCAGCGGGTATCCGGACTTTCCATAGAATCTGCCAACGGGTTACACGGTGAATCCGAAAAAGACTTATCATATCCGGGTCTGTTGACTTCAAGCCATCCAGAGTATTTAACACAATTGCAAAGAAAACGATGATCGCTGCCATTATTACTTTTGATGCAATACCAAGTCCAAACCATACGCCTAAAAGTGGCGCGATTGCAAAAACAGGTACAGTCTGTGAACCAATTACATAAGGATAGAATGCTCTTTCTAAAACTGGAAACTCAAACATTAGAATTGCTAATGGTATGCCAAAGCATACTGCAAGTAAGAAGCCAAACAACATCTCTTGAAACGTTACAAACGAATGATGCATCAATTGGATCCGTTCTACAAACAGTGTCACCATGATTCTTGATGGTGCAGGCAAGATATAACGTGGTATATCTATTAGAAATACAATATACTCCCAAATAAATAATATACCTAAAAAAATAAGAACTGGTAAAACATATTTGAGGAACAACCGCATCGGTTCTCTTAACAGCAAAAAGCCGTTTTCCATTTTCGGTGTAGGGAACATACCCGCTAATTTCTACTGTCTCAGTAGTGCAAAAATAGAAGCGGCTTAACGTCTTATAATATAGAAGATGTTGCTCTCATATTCCCTACGCTGGTATGACCCAGATCAGGTTCAAAGGGTGTTTTCTCAGCTCTGTCATAGTACCCCCTACCTAAAGGTAGGGGCTTGTGCTTCGTAGACAACAGCGTTTATCTCTAAGAGATAACCCGTCTTCCGTCATCTCCACTTTAGGCTGCTAAGCCAGCCTGTTTGATATTGATAGCAGCGTTTATGTCTCTGTCGTGATGTGTCTCACACTGAGGACATATCCAATACCTATCGATAAGAGTTAGGGTGTCGTTTGTGTATCCACAGTTGCTACAAGGTTTAGTTGTAGCAGTCCACTTGCCCACTTGTTTGAACGCCTTGCCATGTTTGGCACATTTCTGTTCCATTATCAGCAAGAACTGTGCAAAAGACAAATCGGATACTTTGCGCCCCCAAAGCCTTTTCATACCATCTATATTTAGGTTCTCAAAGACAAGCACATCGTATTCACGACACAGATGTGTGGCAAGTTTCCACTGCCAGTCAAGTCGCTGGTTAGCAATATCGCGATACTGTCTACGCAACGCACACAACGCACGATACCAGTTGCCTGAACCTTTGATTTTGCGTGAAAATGCTTTGCTGAGTGAACGCAACTTATTCAAGGACTTCTTCAGAAACTGCGGGGATTCTAGCTTCTCACCACCACTGCTTGTCAAAAATGTTTTCAATCCAAAATCAAAACCTGCACTCTTACCCGTCTCGGCAAAAGGTTCTGAATCGTCAACATTATAACAACTAAAGCATAGCCAATAATCTCCACAATTGTCTCGTTTGATGGTGATTGTTTTGATATCACCCAAAATTTCACGATGTTTATGAAAGGAAAACCATGTATCTATACAATTGATCTTGATACGGTTTCCTTCAAGTTTGTAACCTGCTTGTGTAAAGGTCATAGATTTATATTTATGACGCGGTTTGATTTTCGGTTTGCCTACTTTACGCACTCTCAAACCTGCTTCACGTTCTTTGATATTTCTAAAGAAAGCATCGTATGCCTTTCCATATCGCAACACAACATCTTGCACAACTTGACTCGGCAGTTGCTTCCAATGTGGTTTCGTCCGCTTTTTCAACTTCGCAACATGGGCATTCATGCTATATGCCGATATGTTCTTTTTATACCTGCGGTAATAACGACGCTGCAAGGTCATGATATGCACATGGATGTGCCACATATCGTCAAGCATATTGCCTAACTTGATAGTGTTAGATTGATTTTGTATCTTATATTTATATGTCTTTCTCATTGTCCGCTTTGCATTTCAATATAGTCTTTTATCACTTGAAGCGTTACACCACCACAGGAACTTACGAACTTGCAACGCGTCCAAAGTGAAGGTAGACGACTTTTCAAAGATGGATATTCTTCACGCAAAACTTTGGAAGTGTAACCTTTGATTTTACCAACAACTTTATCCACAGAATGCATTGGACGGGGACTCTATAAGCAAATGGATATGTTCGGGTTGAGTCTCAACTTCTCTGATTTGGTAACCAGAGTCGTCCTGTTTTTCACGGATTAGCTGTTTCAAGCGACATTGTATCTGTGTATCCAAAACCTTACGCCTATATTTTGTGCACCAGATAACATGATATTGACAACTATAGATTGTCTTGTTAGTTGTTCGGTAATCGCGTTTTTTATTAGAGATTTTGAGCGGCATAACATCTTATCTTTATAGAGAAGTGTATAGTATATTATACCATATATTTGTTAGATTGTCAAGTTTTTTGATAAAAAAAAACCGATGAGCCGTCTACATCCCACAAGCTAAAGCATGGGGATTTGACGGTAAGATCGTTAAAGAGCACCCCTCAATGTAATTCTAAAGTAATTATAACACAAGAAATGGCAAATGACAAGTAATGTGTTTGATAGACACCACAAACCTCTTATCCCGAAAATCCTATAATCCTGAAAATCCTGGTTCAGACAAAAGAAAAACACAATAAACCTATGAGAAAGAAAACAAGATCAACGGTTCCACAAAACTTTACACACACAAGACACAATTTTCCTTGACAAAAACCGTGATAACATATTTAATTATGTAGGTCACTAAAATGGCACTACGCTGACAGCACGTCAATTATAAAACTATATGGGAGATATTAAAGGACATGAATATTGAGAAACGACTTGAAGAATTAGGAATAGAATTGCCGCCTCCTGCTACGCCCGTAGCAAATTACGTTACAACAGTGCGGACAGGAAATCTTGTCTGGACATCCGGACACGGTCCTGGCGATGGTGAGGGTAAAATCTATAAAGGCCAACTCGGGACAGACGCGACAATTGAGGAAGGATATGAATCTGCCAGACAAGTGGCTCTCGGGTTGATTAGCACACTGAAACACGCCTTGGGTGATCTGAATCGAATAAAACGAGTCGTGAAGGTAGTCGGTTTCGTGAACTCGTCCGCAGATTTTATTGATCAACCTGCTGTTGTCAATGGTGCATCAGATCTCTTTGTTGAAGTATTTGGTGATAAAGGTAAACACACACGTTCAGCAGTTGGTATGTCCCAATTACCCGGTGGTATTCCGGTTGAAGTTGAAATGGTCGTTGAAATAGAAGACTAATATCGTTAGAAAAAAGAAGGATATAATGGCAGTTCAAATTGTTAAGCCTCGCATACGCGGTTTTATCTGCACAAACTCCCATCCTGTTGGCTGTCGTACCAACGTTCAAAACCAGATAGCGTTGATTAAAGAGAATGCTATAAAAAATGATTCAGGTTTGAATGCTCTGGTGGTTGGTGCTTCAACGGGTTATGGACTTGCCTCTCGTATTGCCTTGACATGGGGATACGGTGCTAGCACATTAGGTCTCTTGTATGAACGACCTGCGGATGAAAGACGCACGGCAACTGCAGGATATTACAACACCGTTGCGTTTCATCAGGAAGCGACACGTGACGGTTTTTTGGCAGAAAGTCTGAATGGAGATGCCTTTTCGGATGCGGTAAAAGAGAAGGCAATCGAGCAACTCAAAACTAAGTTTGGGAAAGTAGATATACTTGTCTATAGTATTGCTTCACCACGTCGTATACATCCACACACTGGCGTAACGCATAATTCTGTGCTGAAACCGATAGGTGAACCGTATACGGGAAAAACCATCGATCTCAACCGAGAAGTTGTCGCTCCCGTAACAATTGAACCTGCAACTGATCAGGAAATTGCGGATACAATCGCTGTGATGGGTGGAGAAGACCTTGAGATGTGGGTCTCGGCATTAACAGATGCCGATTTGCTCGCTCCAGAGGTAACGGTTGTCGCTTATACCTATATCGGTAACGCACTAACTTGGCAAATATATAAAGACGGCACCATCGGTAAGGCAAAGGATGACCTGAAGACACGCGTTGACGCACTTGATGAAAAACTCTCAGATCAGTTCGGAGGCAATGCCTACATATCGGTTAATAAGGCAGTTGTTACACAAGCCTCCGCTGCAATACCTGTTGTTCCGCTTTACATTAGTACCCTCTACGATATTATGAACGAGAAGGATATCAATGAGGCACCGATCGACCAGATGCACAGGTTGTTCTCAGAACATCTTGGTCCCGGACTAACGCCGACACTTGATAGTGAACGGTACATACGACTTGATGACAGGGAACTACGACAAGATGTGACCGAAGCGGTCACAGAACGTTGGGATAGAATTAATACTGACAATTTCCATGAACTCTCTGATTATGCTGGTTACAGACATCGGTTCCGAAACCTCTTCGGATTTGAGGTAGAAGGGGTTGACTATGCTGAAGCCGTGGAGACTGAAATTACATTCGGAGAATGATAGACTTGTTTTGGAAACAGATACCATGTTAGAATCGGGATGATAAGATGTGGATTTACAAAGCATACATGAGCGAGTCCAGAATGATGACTATCTTGTTAAAAGGCATGCAATTCTGCACGCTCAAAAGGAAGGTTTTGAAGTTAAACACATGGTAGAATCAATCCTTAACGGAAAAATAATTGAAACATATCCTTAAGTTCAGCGTGTTCTAATCTGTGGTCGTTCTACTCTTGCGGAGAACATAACTGTCTATTTACATGTTGTCTGTGAATATGTAGAACCGATACACATTGAATTTGTGACTGCCTATATTCCTGATGAAACTGAATGGCAATTTCCTCCCTTCTCCCGTTTGGGACATAGAAGGAGTTAACTTATGACACCAAAACCACCCCCAATATGTGGACAACACAACATAAAAAAAGAGTGGCAACAAACTGTTTTCTCGTATAACGAAGATGGTATTTCAATCCGTATCCCGAATGTGTACGCTTGGGTTTGTCCAGTTGATGGTGAAGCCTCATTCACACCGGAGACAGCAGACGAATTGATTACTGCGTTACGCGAATTCATTGATGCTGCCAAGCGAGCTAAAGAGAGAAGATCTGTTTTGACTGAATATGTTGTTGCTGTTGAATAAGACTTTATATGGTCAAATTACAAAAGACTTCTGAAAATAAGGAGATACTTATGTCACAACCTTTAGTTACAGTTTGGAACGAATTTAGACACGAAAAAACGAATGAATTTATCAAGAAACTATATCCAGAAGGTATTCACTCCGCTATCGCTGATGGTCTAAGCGAACACGGTATAGAATCGTTGACCGCTACGTTAGATGAACCTGAACACGGTCTAACTGACGAAGTGTTGGACAAAACGGATGTCTTAATATGGTGGGGACATGCTGCACACGGTGCCGTTGAAGATGCCATCGCTGATAAGGTAAAGGCACGCGTATTACAAGGTATGGGACTGATTGTGCTACATTCTGGACACTATTCTAAACCCTTTACCCGTTTGATGGGGACATCGTGCAGCCTGAAATGGCGTGAGGCTGCAGAGAAGGAACGTATCTGGGTGATAGAACACGGACATCCGATTGTGGAAGGACTCAGTGAGTATTTTGAGATAGAAAAAACCGAGATGTATGGTGAACCGTTTGACATTCCAGAACCCGATACGCTTATTTTTATTAGTTGGTTCCCTGGCGGTGAGGTATTCCGTAGCGGTTGTTGCTACTACCGTGGTAAAGGAAAAATATTCTATTTCCGTCCCGGTCACGAAACGTATCCGATCTATTATGATAAAAATGTGCGTCAGGTAATTGCAAACGCAGCACGCTGGGCAGCACTTGGTGATGCTCCAAAACCAGTTTTCGGTCATTCACAACCTTTAGAATCACTTGGTTAATGAGGTCCAGGTGAATGGCAACTCATAACAGCAAAGGGACCTGATGTAGATGAGTTTTTCGAAATACTCCTCCATCCAGATGGTTTTATCTGGATGGGATGGAATCTCTCAGATGGACGTATAGTTCCTCAGAAAAGTCTCAACAAGATTGCAAAAGATAAATGGCAGCATGTTGCCGTTTCGTTTCAGAGAGGCGAATGGTGGGCAGTTTACCTTGATGGTGAGGTGCTAATTAATCATCCAAAACAGAATGCAAAATTAGTTCATGTTGAATCACCACTGCTACTTGGTACTGAAGAACCGCTCAGTTTAAACCGCTACTATAACAGTGATATGGATGAGTTCGCTCTGTTTAACCGCGGGCTTACCCAAAAAGAAATCAGAAAAATTCAGGCAGGTATTGAAACTTTATTAGCCGTTGAACCATCCGAGAAACTAACCACTACATGGGCACACCTTAAAGCCTTTTGATTATTCCACTCGTGCCAAATTGACATTAGCCGTCAATAGTCTATTCTATTTAAAACTGCCAAATTGACACACTTTTTACTGAATGCAGCTTAATATGCTGATATATCTTGGCATATATATTGCTCCTGAATCTTATGTATGGCACTTATATTTTAACCTAAGTTGCCACCTTGTAGCACAATCTGTATGAAGATTAAAAAAATAATTGGGTAATCCAATGCATCAGAATCATCGTAGGGGCTGGGTTTCCCAGACCGCATGGTGCCGGTTTCCCCTTCCGCATATTACCCGATTAATAACTTAATCTTCATTTAGATTGTGCCTGTGTGACGCAAACTAAAAGTTTACGCTACAATTATGTGCAAGTAATTATAGATTTCACTATAAATGATACATATAAAATGGAGATTGAAATGTCTAAAGTAATTGGAATTGATTTAGGAACAACTAATTCATGTGTTGCGGTTTTAGAGAGTGGTGATGCAAAGGTTATTGAAAACGCGGAAGGTAATCGGACAACACCTTCTGTAGTCGGCTTTACCAAAGAGGGAGAACGACCTGTCGGGCAAGTTGCCAAAAGACAAGCGATAACAAATCCTGAAAATACAATTTTTTCCATTAAGCGATTCATGGGGCGAAAATTCAACGAACTCGGTGATGATGCTTCCCGAGTACCTTATGAACTAAAAAGCGATAAAGATGGTGATGTTACCGTAAATATTGAAGGTAAAGAATACTCTCCACCTGAGATTTCAGCAATGGTATTGCGGAAAATGAAGGAAACCGCGGAAGCGTATCTTGGAGAAGAAGTTACGCAAGCTGTTATCACCGTACCTGCCTATTTCAATGATTCGCAACGGCAAGCAACTGCGGATGCTGGTAAAATCGCGGGTTTGGAAGTCTTGCGGATTATCAATGAACCTACTGCTGCATCGCTTGCTTATGGACTACAAAATGAAGGTGACAAAAAGATCGCTGTTTATGACCTCGGTGGTGGAACGTTTGATATCTCTATACTGGAAATCGGTGATGGTGTCTTTGAAGTGAAAAGCACAAATGGAGATACACATCTTGGTGGCGATGATTTTGACCAAACTATCATTGATTGGATGGCACAGGAATTCCTCAGTAGACAAGGTATTGATCTCCGTAATGATCAAATGGCATTGCAACGTCTAAAAGAGGCAGCGGAAACAGCAAAATGTGAACTTTCCACTACATTACAGACAGATATTAACCTGCCGTTTATTACTGTTGATGCCAGCGGACCGAAGCACCTTAACTTGACGCTTACCCGAGCAAAGTTGGAACAGATTACGGATGAACTCGTTCAACAGTCCCTTGAACCGTGCCGGCAAGCTCTTACGGATTCTGAGATACAATCCTCTGAAATTGATGAAGTTATTCTCGTCGGTGGACAGACACGGATGCCGAAAGTACAAGAGGCAGTAAAGGAACTCTTTGGAAAAGAACCGCACAAGGGTGTGAATCCTGATGAAGTCGTTGCGGTCGGTGCTGCTATTCAGGGTGGTGTTCTCGCGGGTGATGAAGAGGTTAAAGATATTCTCTTGCTTGATGTAACCCCTCTCTCGCTCGGTATTGAAACACTTGGCGGCATGTTTACACGGTTGATAGAAAAGAACACAACTATTCCCACAAAGAAGTCCGAAAAATTCACGACTGCTGAAAATAATCAGACAGCTGTTGATGTTCACGTGCTTCAAGGGGAACGTGAACAGGCTGTCTACAACAAGACAATTGGTCGTTTCCGCCTTGGTGATATTCCGCCAGCTCCCAGAGGTGTTCCGCAGATTGAGGTTACGTTTGATATTGATGCAAACGGCATCCTCAACGTCTCTGCTAAGGACACTGCCACAGGCAAAGAACAGAAAATTACAATCACTGCCTCCTCAGGTCTCACTGATGCTGAAATAGAACAGATGGTAAAAGACGCTGAAGCACACGCTGAAGAAGATAAGCAGAAACGCGAAGAAGTTGAAACCCGTAACCGTGCTGATTCATTAGTCTACGAAACTGAGAAGAACTTGCAAGAGTTTGGTGACAAGGTAGACGATGCGACGAAAGAGAAAGTTAACGCTAGTGTTGAACGTGTGAAGCAAGCACTAGAAGCGAATAACAATGCTGAGATAAAGTCTGCTACGGATGACCTGATGCAGATATGGCATGAGGCGTCTGCAAAACTTTATCAACAAGCTGCGGATGCGGAACAGGAAACGCCACCTGATGATACCCGTTCTGAAAACGTTCCTGAAGGCGATGTCGTTGATGCTGAATACGAAGTCGTTGATGAGGATGAAGAAAAGAAGGAATAATCACTTTAAGGCTGTTGCGCAATTCTGAAGAAAACCGATATGGCTTATAGCGAGTTTACACTGCAAACAGTGGAAGAAAATTTTGAACTTGATTTTGTTGAGCAATCTGGCATCTTTGCAGAAATAGAACCAGTGAGTCTCAGTGCGGAACTTACAAATACATTGGCAAGAAATGTGCCTTTAGCCACTACTATAAACACCGAGAAAGCTCGATCAGAACTTATTGTCTCTAATGTTCTCGTTGAACTACGTGAACACTTTGATCGTAAGATTAGTCTATTTTCTGGTATAGACTTCAACGTTGACGTTGAAAGTGGATTAACTGGTGTGTGCGATTTTCTGGTGAGTTTGTCGCCTCGGCAATCTTATGTAGAAGCACCTATCATCGCGCTTGTTGAAGCAAAAAACCTTGACTTGAAAGTTGGACTTGGACAATGCGCCGCAGAGATGCTTGCAGCCCAACGTTTTAATGCTGAAAAAGGGAATGACATCTCTTGCGTTTATGGCGCAAGTACAACTGGCGTTGATTGGTTGTTTCTCAAATTGGAAGGCAAGTGCTTGCAACTTGATATGGAAACCTACCAAATTGCCCAATGCAACAGGATCCTCGGTATCTTCTCTAGCATGGTGTTACAGAAGGCATAAATAATACAAAGTGTAATAGATTACATCTCACAATATGGAGGAACTCTTACATGGCATATAGCAACTTTACATTAGAAACCGTGCAGAAAACGTTTCAATTAGACACGGTCCGGTCTAAAGGGCTTTTTTCTGAAATTGAACCGGTTATGCCAAGTGCTTATCTCACCACGGGGTTAGAGAAAAAGGCACCATTGGCAACTGCCATCGGTACAGAGAAAGTACGGTCAGAGCTGATTGTCGCCGATGTGATAGTTGAACTCCTTGAACACTTTGATTATCGCATTAGTTTCTTTTCTGGTATTGAATTCAACGTTGATGCCGAAGCAGGCTTAACGGGTGTGTGTGATTTTTTAGTGAGTCTGTCACCTGAACAATTTTATTTGGAGTCACCTATCATCGCGCTTGTTGAAGCAAAGAATCTTGACTTAAAACTAGGACTTGGACAGTGCGTCGCGGAGATGCTCGCCGCCCAACGCTTCAATGCAGAAAGGGGAAATGATATCCCTTGCATTTACGGTGCCGCCACAACTGGAATAGATTGGCAATTCCTCAAATTGGAGGGAAAGTATTTGCACATCGATATGGTAATCTACACGATTGAGCGGTGTGATAGGATCCTCGGTATCCTTACCAGCATGGTGGCACAGAAGGTGTGATATAGCGTGCAACAACGTCTTCAACATCATAGAGACAACGCACATTAGATAATTGAGGGGTGTGCATAATTGACATGAGTCAGGATAAGGGTTATACTCTAATTTAAAATCTTTTTTTTAAGGAGTATTTACCATGAGTTATCCTGACATGAGATATTATATCACATTTTTTTCTTATCGCTACAAAGATTTTGAGAAATCCATCCGTTCCAATGCGTCTAAACCTAAAGGAAGACATAAAGTGCATCCTGATAGTTCACTGATTATCTTTTTTGCCATTATGATACTGAAAGGCATTCATCCGTTTAAGGAAATCTTTCTCTCCTTATTATCTATTTTATCAGAGATTGAAGACCCGCGCAACGCAAAAGGCAGGGTTTTTCAGTTTTAGGTATTTTGCCTATTTTCTATCACAATCGTTAATATTTAAAAATAAGCAGATATAGCGTGATTTATTTCGCTATATCTGCTATACTTCACCTAAAACCTTAGGAAAACGATATTCGTTGGTGTCAATCTTAGCACTTCTCATTAATGGTATAACAAGTCTAAGTCCTGAAGAAGCATCAGCACACCGCTTACTCACTATCAAGCGTGGACATTGGTCAATAGAGAACACGTCCCACTGGATGCGGGATACGCTGCTTGGAGAAGACGCATCATCTGTCCGATGTGGTGGTATGCCACAGATCATGACTGCATTGCAAAATACCGCATTATCTGTCCTACGAACTAAAGGAATGACGCGTATAAAGGATATGATGAGATATTTAGTTTCAAGACCTAAAGTTGCATATAACATGATACTCTAAAACCATATAAAAACTCAGAACTGAAAACACTTTTCGGATGCAAATAACCAACTTTGAGAAGGGATTTCGCTTGTCCGAGACCTGCCTATGTCAAAAAATATCTGCAATGGGCAAAATTCGGCAGTCCTTGTATTTAAAATGGGAAAAAAACCGAATGTCGCTAAAAAATGGAATATACACTCCTAAATCTAAACTATTAGTTAATACCAAAACTTGACAATTCTTAAAACTGAAAAACCCTGTTCAAACCCCGAGTCAAGTCGTTGAGGTGGAAACAATTGATACAATTGGGGATGCTGCCCGACAGCTTCAGGGATTTAATCGTCTTGTCTACGTGGCAGGAGCAGATGATGTAGCTACTGAGGCTGCATTGGAACATTACAAGGATACAACAATTGGCGTTATGGATCCATTGGGGGAAATTTTAAAATCATCATCACGCAAAAGGTCGTGATAAATCGATAAAAAGGTTGCCTACTATTGAGTTGATTAATGAATGAAAAAGAAACGCGTATCAAGAACATTGATCCAATGCTTAGAGAATCCGGTTGGCGTGATTCAAACAACCCGGACGTACCATCTTTTAAACGGGAACACTATTTCACGGATGGTAAAATAAAAGGTGAAGGTATACGCGGTAAAGCAAGACGTGCCGATTATATCCTCTACTACCGGCAACCCCATTTTCCTATAGCAGTTGTTGAGGCAAAAGCAATCTATAAAAGTCCAACGGATGGCTTCCAACAAGCAAAAACCTACGCTCAAATATTAGGGCTTAAGTTTGCATACTCTACAAATGGCGAACTTTTTGTAGAGCATGATTTCATAACGGGTAAAGAAAAGAAATTATACATAATACCTTCGCCGTCAGAACTTTGGAAACGTCTAAAAGAGCATGAAGGTTTTACTTCACAACAAGAAGACCTTATTCTTTCACCATTTGACCTTACTGGTGGCAAAATTCCCCGATACTATCAACAAATTGCAATTAATAATGTCATCTCAACCATTGTCAAAGATCAAAAACGAATTCTTTTGACAATGGCAACGGGAACAGGAAAAACCACTACTGCTTTCCAAATATGTTGGAAACTTTGGCAGCAGCGTTGGAATCTCAAGAGGAACCTACGTCAACCCAAAATTCTCTACCTATCCGATAGAAAAATCCTCGTTGATGACCCAATGAACAAAGAATTTGCTGCTTTTGGTGAGGCACGACACCGTTTAGAACATGGAGAAGTTGTCAAAAGCCGAGGCACCTATTTCGCGCTTTATCAGTCTATCGGTCCCAGAGAGAATAGTCCTGGCATCTATCGCGAATACGCAAAGGATTTCTTTGATCTTATTATTGTGGATGAATGTCACCGTGGTTCTGCTAAAGATGATAGTTTGTGGCGCGCAGTTCTGGAATACTTTGAACCTGCAGTGCAACTCGGTATGACTGCGACACCCTATAATGAAGAAACGCGAAACACCTATCAATATTTTGGAAATCCTGTCTATATCTATACGCTTAAACAAGGAATTGAAGACGGGTTTCTCGCGCCTTATCGTGTTCGGCACGTTCAGACTACAGCAGATGCGGAGGGTTGGCAACCTGAACCAGGACAAACTGATCGACACGGTAAATTAATACCTGAAAAAGAGTACAACACTGAAGACTTTGAAAATACGCTTGCTTTAAGACCGCGTACGGAAGCGATTGCTGAACATTTGACAGGTTTATTGGAATCTGATCCTTATGCCAAGACTATTGTGTTCTGTGTTGACCAAGAACATGCAGGCACCATGCGGGAAATCCTCTCTAATCTCAACACTAAGCATGTCAAGACGCACCCCAACTACGTAAGCCGCATTACCGCTGACGAAGGTGACTTTGGCCGTGAACTTCTCAGCCAATTCCAAGATATTGAGGATGATTCTGTTATTATTGTAACTACCTCCAAACTCCTCACTACTAGTGTTGATGCACCGACAGTGAAAAATATTGCTATTGCCCGGGGTGTTGGTTCAATGGTTGAATTTAAGCAGATGATGGGTAGAGGCACTCGTGTCTGTGAGGAATGCGAAAAATTTACTTTTAATATTATTGATTACACAGGAACTTCGTTTAAGCATTTCGCAGATCCTGATTTTGATGGTGAACCAATAGACGAAGATGAAGATTTTATTGAAACAAATACTGATGATAAAGATAAAAGGGGTAAAAAAAATGGCACTATTGTTCAACCATCAAGGGGGCAAAAGTTCTATGTTGATGAAGGTACTGTGACAATTGCTGAAGATGGGGTTCTTATTATGAATCCTGATGGAAGTCAACAACATAAAACTTATGTAGAATATGTTGGTGGAAAAGTCTATACGCTGTACAAATCTGAATCAGAATTTCGTGAAAAATGGATTGACCAGAAATCGCGGAGTGAAATTATTGAAGAGTTAAAAAAGATCGGTATTGAAGTGGAACAATTGGCAAAAGAATTAAAATTTCCCGGTGCTGATGCATTCGATTTGTTTTGCCATGTCGCTTTCGGAACTGACCTTCAGACAAGAGAGCAGCGAGCGCAACGAGTACAGATGAATACTGACTTTTTTAAACGCTATAATGTTTTTGGACAGTATATAATGGGGGTGTTACTTGATAAATATAGTCAACACGGACCCGACGAGCTGAAAATCCCTGGTGCATTAAATGTACCACCTATTTCTGAGCATGGTAATGTTGCTGAAATCGCTACGTCTTTCGGAGGCGCAGACCGGATCCGAAATGCCGTTACGGAACTTCAGAAGTTAATTTATGAAGGATAATATGTGCAGTGAAAGGAAAATAGTATGACACAAAACCCAAAACAGTTGAAACTTTTAGAGAAATTAGAAAACTCGCAAACAACAGCTCAGGAGTTAAGTACCCTTATCAAGTCTGCCCGCGACATCATGCGTAAAGACAAAGGACTAAGTGGTGAGTTAGACCGCATTCCAATGCTAACTTGGATTATGTTCCTTAAATTCCTTGATGACATGGAACATATTCGGGAATCGGAAGCTGAACTTGCGGGCAAAGATTTTCATTCACTTATTGAAGAACCATACCGCTGGCGAGATTGGGCAGCGGATGAAGGTGGTATCACTGGGAACGATCTAATAAACTTTATCAACCTTGAAGAAGCAAATCTACCAGATGGCACGAAAGGACAAGGACTTTTCCACTATTTGCGTAACCTTCGATCTGCAGATGGGAAGGGACGTGAAGATGTCATTGCAACTGTTTTCAAGGGGATCATTAATCGGATCCAATCCGGATACCTACTCAGAGATGTAGTGAACAAAGTCAACAGCATCCATTTTGATGCTTCTGAGGAGATGCATACACTAAGCAGATTCTATGAAACGATGCTTCGGGAAATGCGTGACGCAGCTAAAGGATCGGGTGAATTCTATACACCTCGTCCCGTTGTCAAATTTATCGTGACTGTAACCGATCTTCAACTCGGTGAAACTGTGCTTGATCCTGCTTGCGGTACTGGCGGCTTTCTCGTTGAGGCTTTTGCACATCTTGAAAAACAGTGCCAAACCATTGCTGACCGGCAAACGCTCCAGGAATCGACTATCTATGGGATAGAAGCTAAACCGATGTCTTATCTTCTCGGTCAGATGAATCTACTTTTGCATGGGTTGGAAAATCCACAGATTGAGTTTGGAAACTCTCTGACTATCAAGAGATACAACGAAATTGGTGACAGTGACCGATACGATGTTATCCTTACCAATCCACCCTTTGGTGGTGAAGAAGAGGTTAGCGTTAAAAACTATTTCCCAACCAATATGCAAACTGCAGAAACCGCGTTGCTATTTCTTCAGATTATCATGCGAAGACTCAAACGTCCCGAACGTAATAAGGGAAAACCAGGACGTGCGGCTGTTGTCGTACCAAACGGCACGCTTTTTGAAGATGGAGTCTGTGCTCGTATCAAGGAAGAACTCCTTACCAATTTCAATCTTCATACGATTGTTCGATTATCGAAAGGGGTTTTCGCTCCATATACCGGCATTCCAACAAATTTGCTCTTTTTTGATCGTTCCCATCCGACCCAGGAAATATGGTTTTATGAGACTCCACTTCCGGATGGCTGGAAAAGTTATTCCAAAACCAAGCCAATGAAATTTGAGGAGTTTTCAGATTGTATCAGTTGGTTCTATCCAATCGCAGAACGACAAGAGAGTGAGTATACATGGAAGGTTAACGTTGAGGATGTCTTGGAATACAATGATGAAGGTAAAATTATTTCTGTCAATTTGGACATCAAGAATCCAAACAGCGCGGAAGCTCTTGCAAATTTGCCCCCGGTTGAAATTGCGAATAGCATCATTCATAAGGAGCAGAAAATGCTGGAATTGATGGAAAAAATTCAAGCGGAATCTCTAACGGAATTCTTAGAAAGTACAAATAAAATAGCAAAGTGGGAAAAGGTTCAACTTAGGGATGTTCTTATAGAACGCACAGAAGTTCCAGATCCTCTCGCATTGGAGACAAGTGAAATTCGTATCGTCTCAAAAATTAGTTTTAATACAGGCAAACTGGAATTTAGGGACAGCACTGCTACAAACACCAAAATGATACAGTTTCATCCTGGAGACTTGGTTTTTTCTGGAATTAATGCTGCTAAGGGGGCAATTGCGATTTACCCAGATAATGAAGAAAAGCCAGCCTCGGCAACTATACACTACAGTGCATACGCTGTTAATCCAGAACGAGCGGACGTAACATTTTTGTGGTGGTTGTTTAGGAGTGCAAAATTTCAGCATATTCTATTCCGAACTTTACCCAGCGGAATCAAAACTGAATTGAAATCAAAGCACCTTCTACCGATTTCAGTCAATCTCCCATCCCTATCAGATCAACGCCGCATTGTGACGAAAATTAATAATTTTCTTGCTAAACTCAATGAGGTTTGTGTATTAAGTGAACAATTAAAGGTCGAATTGTCTGTGTTTGCCGGTTCAATAGCAATATTTTGAAGTTACGTTAACGGTTGTGTGTTTAGATCCGTTAATGAATGATAAAATTTCGCAATGAGTAGTTTTGGGCTTATGGCTTATGTCATTTCATTCGAAAAAATCCTATCTTTTGTGCAAAAGAATCAAGTCTAAACCTAATTAAAAAATCGGTTTGGACTTGATTTATTACATCTAAAATGTCACTTGCCCCCATTTTTTCATGAAGTTTTCTGTGTTGGGTGTTTGGTAAAAGAAATGCTGTCCAAGTAGATGGTTTATGGTAGAATACCTCCTTTAGAATAAATATCCTTTAAGAATACAAAAAGTAGGTATTCTGATGCGTTACACCCGAAAACGGGCGAATCCGAGAAAGATTATAGCAGGTTTCCAAAAGGTTTTCAAGCAAGTGTCGGTAAAAAAAACGAACCAACGGAACTTCTTGTTGACGCTCCTTGCAGTTAGCGTCTCAAAAACCTTTCGTATCAACGCGATCGCTTCTTGTTTACCGATAGATGTTGCAAAAGAGAAATCTAAGCAAAAAAGGGTGCTGCGTTTCCTTGACACACCCTTTCCCTGTCGGGATGTGATGCAAGCAGTGTTGGCTTATGTGGCACAGGAAGTGTGGCGTTCAAAGCGTGCAAAGCAACAGGCACTCATTTTGATAATGGAACAAAACAAAATAAAAATGGGGGTAAGTGACGCTCTTATTAGGCCAAAGAAGATTCGGAATAGAGAATATGGATTTTTCAGGAACATCCTTCCAACAATACGTTTCCTTAAACGGACAAAGATAAGGCTTTACACACTGCTTTCCGATTAAAACTTGTGGTTCATCATTGCTATTGATTGTATTTTTGAATATTTCTACATTGTTAGGAACATCGTCCATCAACTGATTTACTTGATCCGTTGCATCCTCAATTTTAAACAAATTAGACAGATCTGGATAAAAACACTCCTTACTATTTATGAGCATCAATTGCGTTCCAGAGATAGATAATCCATTTCCCATCAAGACATACTTTTGGATTGCCAAATCGTGTAAATATTCTTCTTTGTCTATTTTTGATTTCTTAACTGTTTGATTAACTGTTGATGCCTTCACTTCAATAATATTCCAGGAGTTTGAGGTCTTTTGAAGGATGTCACATTTAACCAAAACATCATTAAAAATGAAAGAAGCTTCGAAAATACAGGATTCCCCACGTTTTATAGCTTCTTCGGTTTGTTTCACCGAGACCAGTGGGTCTATAGCATCAATCAGTATTCCCTCTGGAAAATAGTCACGAGCTAATATTCCAACTTCTTTACTCTGATCAAATTTTCGTTGTTGTGATATGGAAATTTTTGCAGCCCTATCTGGTTGTTTTTCTTCATTCCAGAGACGTTTATGACACTGTAGACCGCTCAAGTACTTTGATTTCGTAAGATAATTTGACATTGTTCTACCTATCAAAACTTCATTTATATTAACTTAAAGTGCAAACTTAATTCCCTAACAACGCAATCCCTTCACGATACGTCTGTGCAGAAGTCTGCAAAGTTCCTAACGAAGACTTAATTGAGGGGTGTGCATAATTGACATTAGTCAGGATAAGGGTTATACTCTAATTTAAAATCTTTTTTTTAAGGAGTATTTACCATGAGTTATCCTGACATGAGATATTATATCACATTTTTTTCTTATTGCTACAAAGATTTTGAGAAATCCATCCGTTCCAATGCGTCTAAACCTAAAGGAAGACCTAAAGTGCATCCTGATAGTTCACTGATTATCTTTTTTGCCATTATGATACTGAAAGGTATTCATCCGTTTAAAGCACAGCATGCTTTTCTTCTTGAACACCCAGATTGGGTGAAAAAACTCAAGTTCAAAAGTATTCCGGATCGCACAACTCTATCCCGTCGCTACAAACACCTCACAACCAGAATCGAACAGTTCGTTGAATATCTCGGAGATTTAGGTATTGCATTGGATACAGATACACCTCAAGATGTTGTCTTTGTTGACAAAAGCCTCTACAAAGCACAAGGGAATGTGTGGCATCAAAAAGACCGAAAAGCACATCACATTCCCGATGGTTTACGCAACCTTGATACAGATGCAAGTTGGTCAAAAAGCAAGTATCGTGGATGGGTTTATGGCTATGGACTACATCTGATAACTACTGCCAACGGGTTTCCAATGTTTGCCGATGTCTACACTGCTTCTGTGAGAGAAAAAACAGCGTTTGAGCAAAAGACCGACGCACTTCTGGCGAGACATATCAAGTATGTCATTGCAGATGCTGGCTATACAGACTTTACGCGTATTCAAACACTCGCAAAAGATAGGCTATTCCTTTTGACACCCATAACAGGGGCTAAAGCACCTGAAAAGGTAGCTTATCTACAAGCGATTGAAACATCACCGCAGCTACAGACTTATCAACAACAACGCAAGACAACTATTGAACCGGTTTTTAATCTGTTGAGCGACCTGACAGGAACAAAAACTAATCAGAAACAACTGCCAATAGCTCGTCTTGAAAATGTGAGAACCTTTCTGATGTTGACAATTGTATTGCTACAAATAGCAATGTTGGTCAACTCAATTTGGAACTTGCCAAGCAGAGAAGTTTCAAGAATGAAAACCATATTTCAATAGAAAACTCAGAATAACATTTACTATTATGTTATACGCATTTATGCACACCCCTCACTTAATTAACAACTTTAGTATCCATAATTTTGAGAGTTTTGGATTTTTACTTGGTAAATCTGCGAATTTATATTTACCAGACCGCTGCATCTGTTCCTGCATCTCTTGATAGTGGGTTACTATCCTACCTACATCAGGGTCAAACCGTGTTATAGTCGTGGAATACCTAAATCTTTACAAATCTTCTTAGCAAGATTATTGTCAATCTCAGTATGTCTTGGGACAGCAGTGCGGTTACCTGTATCTGCATTACCCCACCATGAATGTTTACTACCTTCACGAATCAAGTAGCATCCATGTTTCTTGAGGTGTCGAATCAACTGTCTAAGTTTCATACAGCGATTTTGACTACCTCATAGTTATCTTCGCTTTGGTATAATGCATCCTCTGCTTCAAATTCTAAAGCTTCACGAAGCG
The DNA here is from genome assembly GCA_965208245.1 of Candidatus Poribacteria bacterium. Classification (GTDB taxonomy): domain Bacteria; phylum Poribacteria; class WGA-4E; order WGA-4E; family WGA-3G; genus MSPOR6. Next base: position 767,244 of record OZ242325.1, on the reverse strand, counting down.
TAATTCGCAGTGTTTCTAATAGTTCTTCTCGCGTTCTTTCTTGGCAATTCACTCCAGGGATTTCGCGTACCCATCCGATCCACCATTCACCACGGTGTTGAATTTGGGCAGTATAGATTCTTTCCATGTTTTTTCTCCTTGCAATTATCATAACATGACATAATCGAAAGATACAAGGAATTTTCAATTCCTGAATTTCGTTGGAACGTGTAAAGAAACTGCATACCTGAATTACTAAAAGGACGTAAGATTGGTTAATACCCCAACAACGCAATCCCTTCACGATACGTCTGTGCGGATGTTTGTAAAGCACTTAACTCGTCATCTGTCAAGTCAATCTCAATGATCTCTTCAACACCATTTGCTCCGAGTTTAATTGGGACACCGATATAAAGATCAATGATACCGTACTGTCCTGTAAGATGTGCAGAACAGGGGAGTAGTCGTTTCTTGTCCAATACGATTGCTTCTGCCATCTGTGCTAATGATGCACCTGCGGCATAATAACCGCTGGTCTTGAGGAGATTTACGACTTCAGCACCACCGTCGCGGGTTCGCTGCGCCATCGCTTCAATCCGTTCATCTGTTATCAATTGCGGGATTGGGATGCCGTTGACGGTCGTATAACGCGGTAAGGGAACCATGGTATCACCGTGTCCGCCAAGAACGAGCGCATGGATGTCTTCTACGGATACACTCAGTTCCAATGAGATAAAATAGCGAAACCGAGCTGAATCCAATACACCTGCTTGTCCGACAACTCGGTGTGAAGGAAATCCTGATACCTTCCACGCATGGTAGGTCATGATGTCAAGTGGGTTGGTGAGCATCATGATAATAGTGTCTGGCGAGTGTTTTACTACATTTTCTGTGACGCTGCCAACGATATTGGCATTCGTCTGTAAAAGGTCTTCACGCGTCATGCCAGGTTTCCGTGGAGAACCTGATGTGATAATCACTAAATCCGAGTCTGCCGTTGCAGAATAGTCAAGGTCTCCGCTAATTGATGCGTCAAACAGTTCTACTGGTCCCATCTCTGCCATGTCTAACGCTTTACCTTGTGGGACACCATCAACGATGTCAATCATGACGACATCACCGAGTTGCTTCTGTGCTATCAGAAATGATGCTGTTGCGCCGACGTTTCCTGCGCCTATTACACTTATTTTCTTTCTTGCCACTTCTTCCTCCGTTTTGGTTGATTTACTATAAAATATCTATTCATTTATAATTCAGAATATTCATTTCAAATTAATCTATGTTAATGTTTGATTTGTAGTGTTTATTTCTGCATCCCTGAGTATATCAAGGAAGACCGATGGTTCAACGATTTCAACACCATATTCAAAGAGCTTTCGTTTGAGTTCAGGATCATCCAATATGTCTTTGTCATAAGATACTAAAAATTGCACCTTTTCCTGTATTGCACAATCGACTAACGGGTTATCTTTCGGGTCTCGACAAAATCCAAATGATGAAGGAATATCAACAATTTGTGCGTCTTGGTTAAGTCTGTGAATCAAATTTATGACTCTTCTATGCGGATATTGATATTTTCGGATCAAGTCTCTGCGTGTTAGAACATTCTGTATTTCATTAACAGCTGCTTGTGGTAACACGAGATTGTATTTCTCATTATACCAAAGTGAGATCAATTTGTTTGCAAGGTTTTCCATTCGAATAATAGACCTAATGAAAATATTGGTATCAAGTGTTGCGTAATAAACGCGCATCCAATGCTCATTTTCGATCACGCCTAACCTCTGCAATAACCTCGTTAATTTCACGTATCAATTCCTCTTCAGATTTGCCAGCGAATGCTTTGTGAAAATCTGATAGAATATCCTCCCACTCTTTTCGAGTTTTTTTTCTCTCTGTTCTAGGAGGCATATATTTCTCCCATAATTGCACCGTAATTGAATCCGCTAATATAGGTGGATAATATGTATATTTCTCCTGATATGTCTTGCGTTCTACATCTGAAACCGATTGCCAATAAACATAAATGTTGTTTAGGTCTTGTGTCAACTCGAGACTATTCACAAAGTCTTGCTGTTTTCTGATGTCTCCCAGAAAAAGGGGGACAAACTGCTTGTGGAACGAGTCATCTGAACAGAATACTTGACAAAACGGAAGGTAAAGTAGATATTCCAAAGATACGCGATCTATATTAGGATCAATCAATCCATTTGCGATTGCGGTATAAAATGCAACGAAAACTGTAAGACAGTAGTAGGCATAGGGAGCATAATCTCTTAAAGATGGTTTGTCACATTCATACCATCTGTTCCGAATTGGTTCCGCAATATGCATAAGATCTGCTTCATCTAATAAGAATTCAAAGCTTGCAGACTGTTGATGCGGGGCAGTGTTTTCGCAAAACGCTAATGTAGCGGATTTTAGCTCTGTAAGTGAAGTTACAGAGGGAAAATTGTAGTCTTTTCGTAACTTATCTAAGTCAATAGACCGTGTTGAAGAGCGGAACCTTTCGGATAATACTTGTTTGGTAGTAGCATATTTACCTGATTTCCAACATCGCAGCACTTCCTTCTCTGGATGGGGTGCATAAGGTAATTCCTTCTTACCTGAGATCTTGGCATCAATAAGGGATGGAATCCTCTCAGGGAAGTTTCTATCAAGCAGGTTGAGTGCAATAGAAATCCGATAATGCATTGTATAGCAGGGGTTAGTGGGTTGAATCTTATGCGCAATGTTTGCTATTTTGCTTTTCTCTTTGTATTGAAGAATATCAACGAATTGGACCGGTGCATAAACAACTAAATAGTAGTTGTTCAGACATAAGATTTCCTCATCGGAGAGAGACTGTAAAACAGACTTATCAAGAAGCAAATGGGGGCCCATTTTCTCTACCTCTCTATATGCTCACGAATTGCAATAACTTCTTCCAAAATACGTTTGTGAAGATAATATATCACATACACCATCAAAAAACCGATGCCTGCTAACAAACTAACTCCAAGAACAATTTTTGTTTTTAAAGACACGTGATGTTCCTTTCTGATTCCTTAGACCTTTTTACGTTATTGCTTGATGACAAATATCATATCTGCTTCAGTTGAGTAAGTTTCTTCTTTCCAATTAAAGTCAATTGGAAAACCTGCATCTATATTCACTCTATTCAGATAATCGTTTACATATTGCACTATCAAAGGTCTTGCTCTTTTTATTTTTAATTTCCAAGATTCAAAAAAGTTAGTTTTGTCTACCAACACTAAGAACATTCGGTTTGACGCGTCAAAACGCCGTTCACCCTGATTTTCATAAAACCATCGTCCTAACAATTCAGGATTCGCGATAGAGTTGTCTAATAACCTTTCCCTACATGTTTGAAGTTCACTTATCAATTCTTCTGCTCTATTACTTGGGTTGTCATCAAGTTTACGCCATAAATCAGGAATTAGGGCAGAATCTGGAACAGAATTGTCAAAACCAATTTCTAAATCTCTGGCTAAGGATTTCATCAACGTCAACTCCGGACGTAATCCATTCATCTTTCTATATTCTTTAATGTAACTCTCTGGTAGGTATGTTACTTTTAAATCGAAGGGTTTATCATGAACAAAAAAGTCAATTTTCTTTATCTGTCCAATTGCTGGAACCACGTTTGCATGTTCTTTAAAAATGTCCTCAATAATGATAGAAGTCCAATTGTTGTACCATGACGCTATTACGTAAGCGCGTAAACTATTGTGAAGTTCTCCTTCTATTGTATCATACAATGCCTCGTAAGAAGTAATTTTCTTCACATACCTGTTAACGATAGTTGTTTCTAAACTGTTCTGATGTAGGCCTCCCCATTCAAAAGATCGAACTTTATACAGTTCATTAATCAAATGTTGTTCCGTATCACACCGCGTTTTTCTTCCTTTTTCAAACAGTTCTTGGATAGTTGCATTAATCTTGTCGTAATCAAGATTTGACTCAAATATAAATTTCAATTTTTCATTATTTGACTTACTTCTCCCTATATCCATTTCAAATTTATTGATAAGGTAATCAAGGTGTTCTTTTCGCGAAAGTGAACGGAGTTTCAAAAAGCGCATTCCTTCATCTGTTGATGAGAGTTCACGAATTCTATCGTTCTTGAACAGACTTGTGGCAGTATTAAAATTCAACATTTTAATTACTTTCCAGAGGATATTGGGATGTCCAATCTTTAACATCGTTGAAAGCATTTACAGTTTTGATCCGCTTCTCCTCGTTCATCTTATTTCCATACAATAGAACGAAATCTGATTTTAATCCACCTTTTCTATTATCTTGTAGGATAGACCCAGCGGAATATGCGCTTGGATAACATCCAATATATGTTAGTACTGTATTTTCCTCCAATTCTCGGAAACTTTGCCAATGACACTCAGATCGCGTGTTAAACAGAATTGCCATTATTCCGTCTTTTTTCAGAACACGAGCACATTGGTAAAAAATGGCAGATAATTTTTCATTATACGATTTGACATCTTTTCCACGCTCCTTTGCATTTGAAACAACGAGCTCGTCTTCATAGTTAGAATCCAAACATAATATGCTGTTCCACATCTCGCTAAGTTCTAAATAGGGAATTCTGTCTCCATGTGGTGGGTCTGTCAATACAACGTTTATGGACGCTGATGGTATTTTTTTTAGAAGTTGTTCAGAATCACCTTGCTTGACATAAGCGGTTTCTTTTTTATCTATAAAATCATTCAGAGATTCTGAAATCGGTACAAATTTTATGTATCTACCTGCTTCAACAGCTTTTAGCAATTTGTTAGCTTTTGTGATGAAACAATTCCATGCGTTTATCTCAAAGTGCTGTCCTGGACACCAGTATCCAACTACCCAACTCCCTATCTCAACATTGTCTGTTTCAATATCCTTGGTCTTCCCTCTGTTTGAGACTGCAAAAACCATTTTTGACATTTGACCTATTGACGCTGATAATATTAGCAACAACGCCCTTTTTAAATCCCCAGAATACTTTTCTATCTCACCTTTAATTATGTCAATTGCTCTCAAAGCCCTTGGCGTAAAGAGTGTTTTTATAGAGAATGCTTTTTTTGAATTTATTCTTGAATTATCAAACAACTGGAGTTCTCTAATTCTTTCAGGTTGGTATTCTTCTATATTTTGGAGATTTTCAATTTCTAACTTAGTTAGTGTTAGTTCAACTCTTTTCCTTCTGCTTTTTGTCCAAATTCGCGTTATCTGCTCATTGTGCCATAAGAAATGTGTCGCTATAATTCCATCTGATAATTCATACATTGAATTGATTTGTGATTTGATAGTCCTTTCCATTCCGTAAATTGTCTTTGCCAAATCAATATAATTTGGAGGGTGTAAAAAGAGTTTTGTTAACTCTATGCTAATTGGGTTAACATCATAACCGATGAACCGGCAATTGTTATATACACATTCTCTTGCGATCAATCCCGAACCAATGAAGGGATCTAAGACGGTATCATCAGGGACTGTCAATTTTTCTATTAGAAACTGCCATACCTCAACAGGTTTTTTCCCCCAATACTTGTGGAATCCAGCATATCCCTTGTAACCTTCAGGAGGTAATTGGATGCCTTGTGTCCCTTTTCCATCAGAATTGAATAGTGTTTGTAAATCATCTAACATACTTGTCTATATAGAATCTGTGGTGGTTAGCAATTATCATGTTCTTTTTCTATAGGTTTCAATTTGCATAAATTCTATCAAGACAACCAGTTACCTGAAGGGTAGGCATAAAGAATTCAATCTCATAGTCTATGCTTAAAAGTAGCAGGCACACTCCGTGTGCCGTCCACATGGTCAAAGACGCACAATGAATTGTGCTGCTACAAATCATGCAGAATGCCACCAGATTAAATTCCTGAAATTACAGAATGCTTCTACGAAAAATTCTCAATAATTGTTTCACCGTATTCTGATGTGCGGACTTTTGTCGCGCCCGCCATCAATCTTTCCAGATCATAGGTTACTTTTTTCTGTAGAATAGTCTTCTCAAGTCCCGCAATAATCAGATCCGAAGCGTCTTGCCAACCGAGATGATCTAACATCATCACTGCAGAGAGAATAAGTGAACTCGGATTGACGACATCCTGATCAGCATATTTCGGCGCGGTGCCGTGTGTTGCTTCAAAAAGGGCAACTTCATCGTTGAGATTGCCACCCGGTGCCATGCCGATGCCACCGACTTGGGCTGCTGCAGCATCAGAGAGATAATCTCCATTCAGATTCGGTGTAACAATCACATCGTATTCATCGGTACGGGTCAATATCTGCTGTAGCATGCTATCCGCGATCCTGTCATTGATGATGATTTTACCATCGGGGACGTTCCCATCATATTCGTCATAGAGTTCTGCTTCCGTGATGGTAGTGTCAGCAAACTCTTCTTTAGCGAGTTCATATCCCCATGCACAGAACGCTCCCTCAGTAAACTTCATGATATTGCCTTTGTGGACAAAGGTGACACTCTGTCTGTTGTGGTCTATTGCGTATTGTATTGCCATCCGTGCCAGACGTTTCGTGCCAAAGATACTAATGGGTTTTATGCCAACACCAGAGTCCTCACGTATTTCCACTCCCATTTCTGTGCGCAGCAGATCAATTACCTTTTTAACCTCTGGTGTACCTTGTTCCCATTCAATCCCTGCATATACATCTTCAGTATTCTCACGAAAGATGACAACGTCCATCTTTTCTGGGTGTGTAACGGGAGCAGGGACACCTTGGAAATATCGGACAGGTCGTACACAAGCATAGAGTTCAAGTACCTGTCGCAGTGTCACATTCAGACTGCGAAAACCACCACCGACAGGTGTTGTTAAAGGGCCTTTCAATGCAACTTTGAAATGTTCAATTGCATTGAATGTATCTTGCGGTAACCATTCGTCATATTTTGACTGGGCGTTTTCACCGGCGTATACATCAAACCAAACAATCTTTCTTTTTCCATCATAAGCAGTCTGGACAGCGGCATCAACAACACGCCGGGTAGTTTTCATAATGTCTCGTCCGATACCGTCACCTTCTATGACAGGGATAATCGGATTATCTGGAACAACCTTTTGTCCATCTGCAGATTCTATTCTTTCGCCCGCTGTTGGGATTGTCAATTGTTCAAATTCAATCACTGGGATTCCTCTCTTGTTTACACAGACACTTTATGGGATACTTTCACACTTCGGCTTTTTTGGAAGGTAGAAACAACGAAAGTTTATCAGTCAAAAACACCTATTCCTGCCATTTTGTTGTGTAAAGCAACGACTTCGTTTGAGATTGTGAGATCGTCGGAAGGTTTAGGAATAATATCGGGGTTTGGGGGGATGACGGGTCGGATAATTTTCAGTTGGAGTTGTTCCCGAGCATCCATAATCCACCCAAATCCGCGGAAGATATATGTAAGGAAAGTCCTGTCGCTTTCATAGATGTCCAGCCCTTCTTGAACTGCCCATCCCCCGAAATCGGTATTAGGTGTTAGGCGGAGTGGGGGTTCGTCTTCACGTCCGGGCCGCACAATTCCTTCAACAAAAGCGATCTGATATAGACGTTGCATAATTGCTAATCGTTCTTTCTGTCTAACGTTGAGTTGAATCTCACCCTTTTCAACAGCCTCTATGAACGGGTTGAAATATATTGCGGGTCTGGGGTCTTGCTGAATTTCATCGGATCTACCAGCAGCAGCGATCATGGGATGTCCGAATGTTGGGAGTGCAGTGCACATCCGATCACGAATAGCAGTTTCTCTTGCATCAGTATCAAGTGGTTCAATTTCATTGATAAATGCTGTCATGTCGTGTATCGCACCGAAATGTCGGTCACCATCTAAAGCCATCTGTGATGCAACAAAGAAATCGGAGACTGCCCCTGCGTATAGTGTTGCAAGATAACGTGCAACGACGTTTGATCCTGCTGAACCGTGGTGCGTCTGTATCACTCCCATCCGTTCTAAAATATGCGCTTCAACAGAAGTTGCTTCTCTACCTAATAGGAGACTGTAACATGTTTGAAATGCTGTTTTTTCATCTTTCTTGTGTTGCACAATCAGGTCATTCGCTCGCATTGCAAGAACCTGCGGGTGTAATGCGCTGCTTCCTCTCAATTGATGTCGCATGTAGCCAGAAATTGTACCCAACGCAACATTCTCCATGTGCGTGCTGATGAGTTCCATCAAAAGAGCACCCGGTTTTCGTGTTCCCTTAACCCCTTTCTGGTGTGGAATGCTAAGTTTACGTAGTGTAGAAAAATGTTGTATAACTGCTTCAGGTCCAGCATCTGGGAAAGATTTAACGAATTCTGCGATCTGATTGATGATGCGTTGGTTTCCTGAGAGACCATCTCTTCGAAGTTCAGTAATACGGTAAAACTTTTTGTCTATTAAATCTGATAAGACCGCTTCCTCTTCTAATCCATCAGAATCTTCTTCAGGTCTTCTGCCAAAGAGGCCTGCAAAAATAACATAGGCGGGTGAGAGTCGGTTTGCGATTATTTCACTTTCTGTAACAACGCCGCGAATCCCAAAACTCCTGATATTAAGTGTGATTTGCGTTTCCCCGCAGTTCACGGCAGACTTGTGTAACACGGGATTGGCAAAGACATTTGTGGATTGCGGCATTGAGATGACGTTTGTAAGTGCTGCTGCTATTTTTTCTTCCCCCAACACCGTCGCCCTTTCCACTGCATCAGTTACGGGGGAATATTGTGAAACTGCAGGCACTTCTGACAGGATTTTTCTGACCGCCACTACCTTTTTCGCCTCCAAATTCTTATTCAACATGAAATCTCCTTCGTTTAGAAAAGTTCGCTGATTGACCTATTTCTTCTTTAAAATATGTTATCAAAATATACAAAAAAAGTCAAGGTAAAAGTTGGAATACGATTAACAATAACGAGAGTTATATTAACGTGAATTTGAAAATAAATCTGTAGGTTGGGCAGAGCGGTAAATACACACGAAAAACTTTATATTTTCAACAAATATGCCGTTTTTCAAGGCACTTTCTGCCTAAATAGCAGTAGCAAAACCCAACATCCCACTTTTATCAAACTCACGCTCATACAGTGTTCTACGAAGTCGAGTCATTTTGTTGTACAGAGGATTCAGTAGTCAAATTAAGGAACAATTCTTCTAAACTCATTTCGTCTGGACGCATTTCAAGAAGATCCCATCCCCGTTCAATGATTGCCTTTGCAACATTCACACGAATATCTACCTCTGCATTATAGCAGATTTGGAATTTGTCATCAGAGTGTGTAGAGGTATATTCAACGGAGATGACTTGAGGAATATCTCTGAGCACATCTAATATTTTATCAGTTGTAGCACCAGATACCTTGACTGCAAGTGTTGTTACTGAAGTATCATCTTTTTCTATGTTGTTTGAAATTGAAACCGAGTCGTTTGTCCTAAATGGTGGATTTGAGACAGCTCGACCATCTGATAAAAACACATCTCCAGTGATTTTACCTTTATTGATAATAAGCAGTCTTTCACACGTCATGCTCGCTTCAGAAAGGATGTGTGTGCTAAAAAGTATGGTGCGTTCTTTTCCGAGTGTTTTAATCAAATCTCGGATTTCAACAATCTGTCTGGGGTCTAACCCCGATGTCGGTTCATCAAGAATCAGAACCTGAGGGTCATGTACCATAGCTTGTGCTAAACCAACTCGTTGTCGGAATCCTCGAGAGAGTTGACCGATTATCTGATTTCTCCGATCAACTAAACCACAGGATTCTATGACAATGTCTAACCTATCTTTGATCTGCTGACGCGGGACATCACGTATTTTCGCCATGTAAGTAAGATATCTTGAGACGGTCATTTCAGTGTATAGTGGAATGTTTTCAGGGAGATATCCGATACGTTTTCGTACTTCACGCGATTGTTTGAAAACGTCATAGCCTGCAATGGACACCTTTCCGCTACTTGCAGGCATGAAACATGTCAGTATTCGCATCGTTGTTGTCTTTCCTGCTCCGTTAGGACCAAGAAATCCAACGATTTGTCCGTTACCTACACTAAAGGATATTTCCTGCAATGCCTGAAATGGACCGTAGTTTTTTGACAGGTTTTGGACTTTGATCATAGGTGAATTAATTTTCAATTGGCAGGTATCAGTGAACAAGATACATTGTGGGTTGCAGTATTAGTTGTTTTAGCACGTTACATCTTACCCCAAAGCACTATAGTTACGAGGAATAGAAAATTCCTGATCACGTGGACGTCCAGAAAGATATAGATTGTTATCTGGATTAACAGATTCTGATTCTGCAAGCACGTCAGGCAAGTCAATAGGAACAGAATTTATTTTAAGCCTATCAGGATAAATATTGACTTGTCGCCACATCATTGGATAACAGATAATTCCAGAGGTTACAATGCATAACAGACCCTGTTCTCGGAAGACGCGATTTAAGTGTTGATGTCCACAAAAAAATGCTAAAATCTGTTTCTCAAAGGGGGCAACGATTTCAAGTATCTCTGCTGAGTTGGCGATTCTTGATCCAACCCCCTGGAATTCTACGTTTGAAAAAGGTAACTGATGTGAAAAGAAGATGATTTCCTCGTCGTAATTCACAGCTTTTTTCATTTCACGTTCAATCCAAGCGAGTTGATTCGTGCTAACATATCCATGGGTCAAATCTTCTGGTACTTCTTGCGCATCAATGAGGATAAAGCGGATATTCTCCTTGACGAAACTAGTAGACCCTCTGCCATTGATGCCAAATCGATCCAGATACGAAATTTTTGAACCCGTTTCAGGGTCAAGATCGTGGTTACCAGGAATATAATAGCAAGGAGCATTTATCCGTTCACCGAGAGCTTTCGCTGTATTGAGAGCTACTACATATTCCTCGGCAGACATATCAAAACTCTGTCCGCCAGAGACTATATCACCACCATGAATTACAAAATCCGGATCATAGACGTTTAGTTGTTCAACTAATTTTTCATATAGCGCAAGACTATTTATCTGTTGTTGTAACCCACTTGCAAAGTTTTGCTGTGCATCTGGATATAGGTGTGTATCGGTGATAAATGCAAACTTAAAAGGTTTCATTACATCGCTCGTTTATATTATCTACTTCCTTAACATAACAACTTGCGCTAATTGCTTTTAGTAAATCTTAGGTTCATATAAACAAATATATTAATTTTTTCTTTACTTTTTTCCATCCTTATGCTTCCATGTATAATTATACATAAAAAACGGAGGATAAGGATGGACTTATAGGATACCATAAAAGGATATGTCATGCAACTGAAAAATGCAGGGTTTATGTGGTGGAGTTGCATGGGTCTCTCTACGCAGATAGGGGATATATCTCCAAAGACCTGCGAGAGACGCTTCGCCAGCAAGATATCAACTTGATCTACAAAGTTCACAAAAACATGAAACCCGAACCACTATCTGCTTCGGATGAGAAGTTGCTGAAAAAACGTGTCATCATTGAATCAGTAATCAAGGAACTCAAAACACAGACAATGAACACAGTCGACATAGAAGTATTGTCAACTTTCAAGTGAATGTGGTGTCCGCTTTGATTGCTTACCAACTTTCAAAAAATAGATGACCGGAACTTTACACACCCCAAAAATACAATTTTCCCTTGCATACTTATGTTAGATATGATATTATATTTACAAGTAACGACTCCACACCTAAATTGCTAACGGAAATTCAGATAGACTTTACACATAAATAATGTAATATAAAACACTTTACCCGCAAGTGTAGATATTACGACAAGTGTATGTCGCGGGTAAAACATAGGAGATGTATTCACAAGTGATATGCTTGAACAATGAATGCAGAATAAACGATGAGATCAGGATTATGGATCCCCGAATATGATACACCAGAACTCTGGCATCATGAAATCTCAAGACGCAGCTTCTTCAAATACGGTGTAAGTAGTTTTCTTGGGCTTGTGGCGATGCAACATTTCGGCACATCTAACGCATCTCAACTTTCTGAGGTTATACCAAGAGCTAAACAGTGTATCGTAATGTTTATGAGTGGCGGACCAAGTCAATTAGATACTTTTGACCCAAAAAAACCGGATGTAGAAACCAGCGGTCCATTCAAAATCATTCAGACAAGTGTCAAAGGTATTGAATTCTCAGAACATCTACCAATGGTCGCTGAACAAGCACATCACCTTTCAGTTGTGCGATCAATGGTTTCTCGTGAAGGTAATCATGAACGTGCACGCTATCTCCTCCATACAGGATACGCGCCAGGAGGTGCCGTCAGACACCCAACTTTAGGATCGTTAACTTCCTATTATCTTGATAACGACGAATCTCACTTACCAAGTAGCGTGAATATTAATTCACCAACATATTCTGGCGGATTCCTCGGTGCTGCACACGACCCATTTGTTGTGAGTAATCCATTGAAAAAAGTTGAAGACATAGATTATCCAGCACAGATGGATACACACAGATTCCATGAGAGATTGAAAATGCTCAGAAACCTTCAAGAGGATTTCATCTCAAAACGCTCAAGTCACAGCACAGAAGCACATGAAGCAATCTATAAAAAAGCGGATAAACTCATCAATTCGCCAAATATAAAAGCCTTCGAACTGAACGAAGAACCTACAGAAATCCGACAGGCTTACGGAATGAACCGATTCGGACAAGGCTGTTTGATGGCAAGACGACTCATCGAATCAGGTGTAAAATTTGTGGAGATCACACTAGATGGATGGGACACCCATGAAAACAACTTTGAACGAACTAAAGAACTCTTGGAAATCGTTGATCCTGCCTACGCAATGTTGATCAAGGACCTCAGTGACCGAGACCTACTTGATGAAACTATTGTGTTATGGCTTGGAGAATTTGGACGAACACCAAGAATTAACAACAATGACGGTCGAGACCATCACCCAAACGGATGGTCAGCTGTTATCGCTGGTGGCGGAACACGCGGCGGACAAGTCATCGGAAGCACTAACGAAGATGGAACAAAAGTCACAAACGGTGCTGTCGGAGTACCAGACCTATTCGCTTCGCTCTGCTTTGCACTCGGAATCGATTATCAAGAAGAGAATATGTCCCGTTCCGGACGTCCAATACGCGTTGTTAATGAAGGTACTGTCATAGAGAAACTGTTTGTATAAAAGGAATTACCGCGGAATGTCTATCGATGTTGTTGAACATTGTAACAACATCGATAAACACGCCACGCTAACAGATACATGCGAGTGATCGCAGGAAAATATAAGGGCAGAAAATTAAATACCCTTAAAAACCTTAAAGTCCGACCTACTTCTGATAGAGTCAAAGAGTCAGTTTTCAGTATTATCCGAAAAAAAGTTACAGAGGCAAATTTTCTTGATCTATGTGCCGGAAGCGGGAACATCGGTATTGAGGCACTCAGTCAAGGGGCAAAACAGGCAACTTTTTTAGACGAAGACCCGCAAAGTATCCGATTAATTGAACAGAATCTTGAGAGATGCGGACTGAATAGACAGAATCCACAGATTCAGATAATGCGGAGTGATGCATCAAAAGGAATTAGCATCCTATCAAAACATAGAATGACTTATGAACTAATCTATTTTGATCCACCCTATAATTCAAGGATTTACAAACGTTGCATCACACAGATATCAGACAAAAGGATACTTGAAACTAAGGGATTACTTCTAATTGAACATCATCACAACACTCAACTACCACTTGATACCGGTACGTTAAGATGTGATAGACAGAACAGATACGGAGAGAAAAGAATATCTTTCTACCGGCATAAGGGTTTCGAAAAATAGTCCAAGGAAAACGTGCATGAAGAACGAGGATCTAAACATATCAAGACATGGAAAACTTGTCGTCATTGAACATAAACATTACAACATTGAATATAATCTATCAAAAGGAACATGGAACTATAGCAATAAAAACCGAAAAACAGTTATTAAGAACGCAATCACACTGATAAACTTGGATGACAAAACCACATTAAAGACCAGTGATGCAGGTTTCCGAGAATTCTACATAGATTCTATCCAAAAGGATGAATATGGATACTATCAAACCCTAAAGTTTTCTTATCACACAAAGGATACCAAGCAAACTAATGCAGAAAATACAACAGATGCAAGTAAAGTGTCAAATACTACCTATTCTATTAATGACGTTGTTCGAATACACACATATCTTACCTGCTATATTGAACATCCCTATATCCTATTGAAAGTTAGCGTAGAAAACTGTACTGCCAACCCTATCAGTTTGTCAAATATAACGCTCATTGATATTTCAACAAAGCAAGGAACGGTGCAGTTAGGCAGTCATCCTTCACAATACCATCTCTATCTAAAAATACCTCCCATCTCACCTTGTGCCAGTACACATAGAAAAATATATGATGGGTTTCAACTAAACCAAGATAACACCACACAACCTTGCCAAGACGGTATCCTGTATGATGTAGAGAATAAAAACTCATTCCTGTTCGGATTTATTACAGCGAATAAGTGGTGGGCACGGATGCAGATCGGATATCAGACATCAAAACGCAAAACACAACAAGGATTAACGACATGGGCACTTTATCATGATTGTGAGAACAAAACATGTCAATCAGGCGAAGAGACGTTTTCTGAGGTAGGGTACCTTGACTTTTCAGATGATATATCTACATCTTACGATAGGTATACCGAACGTCTCGCTACGCAAAACAGGGTATTGCCAAAGTTAACTCATGATACTAAAGGTGTTTTCACAACGCAAACAGATAAGAAAAAGAGCGTTGCCGGATGGAACATTACTTCTGACAACACAGTTGGCAAACTTACTGCTAACACAATTGCTGAACAAGTGAAATCTGTCGTCAAAAATCCTTTCTTGACATCTATTCACGTCGAAAAATCAGACTATATTAACTTAGAATCTGGATGGCAAAAAACCCCCGGCTATCTTTCACTCAACCCAGACTGCTTCCCTCAAGGTATGGCATCTGCTGTTAATCAGATACACGAATTAGGTTTCAAAGCAGGAATTAGGATAGACCCTTTTTGCATTGAACAAAAATCGGAATTACTACAAAAATTCCCAGATATCTGTCTATTAGTCAAAGATAGAGAAAAAAATGGACAGAAAACCGCAAAGAAAGGAACACCTATTGAAGTCCACCTGCCAGGTAGACAGAAAGTTTATGCTATCTTAGATGCATCACACCCACAGACACAGAAACACATCCGTAAGTTAATGAAACAGTTGATAGATGAATGGGAATTTGACTTGATCAAGATCGATTTATCCAGCTATACAAGCGGGATGATGTCTGTCAAACATAATATACGATGGCATGACAGCTCACTCACATCAACTGAACTTTACAGACAAGCTGTCCGATTACTTACTGAAACCACATCAAATACAGAAAAAGATGTTATTCTCGCAGGATACAATATAATAGAAAGTGTTAGTATTGGGTACTTCAAAGTCATTTTTCCACTACTGCGTCAGAAGCATGTTGATAGTAGTGAATCATGGCATCAGCAGAATGGTACAAAACATAGACTGAGTAGATATGCAGGATATCTCAGCACACACAACGGTATGTGGCAGACCGTGTATGGTGATCTATCCGTCGACGAACCGCGCCCAATAAATGAAACTATTGTTGAATTGACAGCCGCAGCATTAAGTGGTACACCTATATTCTGTACAAATACACCCGCAACGCTATCTAAAATAAGAGCTGAATTGATCGGAAAAATATCTCCTCTTACCACAAACGAAGCAACAGTTATTGATATGTACGATAAAATGTTACCCCAAATTTGGCATCTACCTGTAACAACAGATGATGAAACTTGGCATCTGTTAGGCGTATTTAATTGGAAAGACCAACAAGACGATATTCATCTAAACTTAGATAAAGTCGGCCTTAACTCAAATAAAGATTATCTTGTTCATGACTTTTGGATGCGACAATACTTAGGGATAGTCTCAAAAAATGTCACACTGCTAAATATTATACCACGTTCCGCAAAACTCCTATGCCTACGAGAAGAACAAACCGTACCTCAACTCCTATCAACAGACATGCACTATACACAAGGTAGTATAGAGATCCTATCTGCTGGTTGGGATGAACATAGTCAAAGCTATCTACTTATATGTCAACCACCACATGAAACTGAAGGTAATATATTCATACATGTTCCAGAAAACTATCTGCCTGTCAGTCTATCTGCCTATGGAAGTGAATACAAATATACTTGGGACAAACCCATCTATCGAATAACTATTGCCGCAACAGATTCATTGGTACATGCCAATATCAAATTCACAGAAACTTCAGGTGGAACGCAAGGTAAATGAAAGAAATACTATAGAAGTATATGAAAACAATTATATGCTTACATCCCCTGCTAGGTGTGATTTCCTAATTGCACCGCTGCAGAATGTATAAGTAATTATATAGCCGACCATAAATGACATGAAAACAAGAAAACAAACTGCAATTTCTGCTGTGTTAAGTGCTTCAAAACTATGTCAACACGTTCAGAAAAAGATGGTATCTTCAGATACTGTTGAGAAAAATGATCGCAGTCCAGTGACGATAGCTGACTATGGATCACAAGCGTTGATCTGTCAAGTGATAAAAGACGCTTATGCTGATGATGTCATCGTTGCTGAAGAAGATGCAGATTCACTCAGGCAGAATCCTACACTCGCAGAACGAGTCACCAATTATGTTAATCAGTCTTTAGATTCAAACCTGAAAGCACACGGCTCAACCCATAAAGTATGTGAATGGATTGATCACGGAAAAGGTGAGATTAAGGATCGTTTCTGGACACTTGATCCAATTGACGGTACAAAAG
Source organism: Candidatus Poribacteria bacterium (assembly GCA_965208245.1). Taxonomy (GTDB): domain Bacteria; phylum Poribacteria; class WGA-4E; order WGA-4E; family WGA-3G; genus MSPOR6. The sequence continues at coordinate 750,396 of OZ242325.1, read as the reverse complement.
GATTCCTGAGAAAAAACCAATATGCTATTGCATTAGCATGGATCGAAAATGGTGAAGTTCAACTCGGTATCTTAGCATGTCCAAATCTACCACATCAGTTAGATGAAACCCAATCTAATCGCGGATGTCTCTTTGTCGCAGTCCGCGGACAAGGAACCAATATCTATGATTTAAGTGGAGAAAAGTTGGGTACAGCTCAAGTTTCAGATAATGCATCACGAGTAACCGAGAGCTTTGAATCTGAACACGGGGATAGTATTACGCATGCCAAAATAGCAAAGAAGATCGGACTTCATCAAGAACCACTAAAAATGGATAGTCAAGCAAAATATGGCATTGTTGCAAGAGGAGAAGCATCACTTTACATTCGTCTGCCAAATCCGAAATACTCAGACTATAGAGAATGTATCTGGGATCATGCCGCAGGTAAGATTGTCGTAGAAGAAGCAGGCGGAAAAGTTACGGATGCAAATGGTATGCCACTCAGTTTTGTCAGTGGAAGACGTATGAAAAATAACCGCGGTATAGTTGCTACAAACGGAACTTTACATCCAAAGGTATTATCTGCAACTAAAGGGTATAGATGATTAAAAATAGTAGACACACTCCGTGTGCCGTTACAAACGGCATCCTACATCCTGATTCCTCATCTGTAACTGCTACTATATAGCAAGTCCTATCAATTTTGAACAATAAAGGAGTTATTATGAAAGCGGGGCAAATTGTCGCACCACATCATATTGAAATAATTGATATCAAGAAACCGAAAATATCAGACTATCCTGAAGGTACCGTTATGATTAAGACAATTCACAGTGCAATTTGTGGCAGTGATATGCCCCATTTCGTACTTGAAAACCTACCTGAACGATACCCGCTCGGACACGGACTTTCTATACACGAAGCAATCGGTGTTATTACAGAAAGTAAATCTGATAAATTCAAAGTGGGTGATGAAGTTCTAGCACTTCCAAAACATATAGGCGCATGTGCAGAATACTTCCTGTCTAACGAAGATGTTACTATCCCGTTAGTAGAATATGATCAAAAAGATTGTATCCTCATGGCACAACCGTTAGGAACTGTTGTATGGGCATGTCGTAAATTAGGTAATTTGATAAACTTAGATACGGTCGTTATTGGACAAGGTCCAATGGGATTACTTATCGCATCTATGCTAAGCAATCTCGGAGCAAAAACTGTGATTACCACCGACCTATTTGACTTCAGACTTGACGTGTCAAAACGGATGCATGCAACACACACAATAAACGCCGAAACGGAAAACCTTGTTGAGCAAGTTAGAGATATTACCGACAGTAGAATGGCTGACCTTGTTGTTGAAGTAGTAGGACATCAGACAGAAACTATAAATACGTGCCTAAAGTTACTGAAACGTGAAGGGATACTTCTGGCATTCGGCGTGCCAGATGACGAAGTATACGATTTCCACTTCACGGAATTCTTCAAAAAGAATATCCAATTTATCGGATCTGTCGGTCCAGATGTGCAGAACGATTTCCCATTAGCAATGGATATGATCGCACAAGGTCGAATTGATGTTTCCCCGATTATTACACATCATCTACCGTTCACAGAAGTACAGAAAGGGTTTGAAATGGCACTGCACAAGAAAAATGAGACTATTAAAATAGTGTTAGATTATTGAAAAGGTAATTCAACAATACGACCTTCACGACTTGACTGATAAATTGCAAGGATTATCTCAACCGCTTTACGTCCTTCACGACCATCAACCAGAATGGATGCATCGTTTTCCAGACCGTTTATCAAGTTTTCCAATTGATGTCTGTGGTTGGTATGATTGATAGCACATGGGTCAGAAGCACCGCCCCCCGTATCTGTCTGTTGCACAAATTTCTCTCGTATCTCACTGTCTTGAGGAAGTTCAGGGTCAAATTCCCATTTTACGATGTCTTCTTCCTCTAAGATCACAGTGCCTTTTGTGCCACAGATTTCGGTTTTCTTGAACATACCGGGATAGACAGCGGTTGTGCCTTCAATGACACCCAACGCGCCATTTTCAAAGCGAAGCGCAGCAACCGCAACATCTTCAACTTCAATACGTTCGTGTGCTAATGTATCGGTAAATGCTTGAACAGACTTTACAGGACCCATAAAATACTGAAGGAGGTCAATTGCATGGATAGATTGATTCATCAACGCGCCACCACCATCAAGGTTCCATGTGCCACGCCATCCACCGCTATCATAGTATTCTTGGGAACGATACCATTTGATGTAGGCATCACCTAAAGTTAACTTACCGAATCTGCCACTCGCAATCGTTGATTTTACGAGTTCAGCACCTTCGGTAAAACGAGAATTAAAAATAGCGCATAATTGGACATCGGCTTCATCACAAGCTTGAATGATTTCATCACACCTTTGCAGCGTAATTTCAAGAGGCTTTTCAACGACTACATGTTTTCCTGCTTCTGCTGCAGCGATAGCAGATTCAAGATGGGCACCACTTGGAGTGCATACACAGACTATATCAAGGTCACCCCTTTTGAGCAATTCGTTGTAGTCAGAATAACCATCAACGTTATATTTATCTGTGAGTCGCTTAGCATTGTCAGCACTACGTGAACTCACACCAACTAATTCACCGCGTTCTAATTCCGATATTGCAGCGGCGTGAAAATCAGAGATCATGCCGCAACCAATGATACCAAATCCGTAAGTTTTCATTTATTTAACTTTCCTTATTTCAACTTTTGCTATATAATGTTTGATATAGGATATAAATTATGACATCTGAAGAAAACATATCTCAAATGAAAGAAACTAACCAAGTCCTTGATGAAAAATACGATCCAAAACAAGAGCATGAGTCAACCGTAGATACTGACACTGAAGAAGCACCAACAAACAGAGGCTTCAGAATCGGTTGTATGACCTTCTGTCTTGCTGTGACAGTACTGTTTATATGGGTCTGGCATCATCAATCACAGTACAATGACAACTATAGAGAAGCATTATTCCATTTGCGGAACGGTGAACCAACCAAAGCAATCGAAGCCTACCAAAAAGCCATTAAGAACAAAAATAGAACTCTCTTCTTCAAAAATGCACCAACCGCATATAATAACCTCGGTCAAGCGTATATGTCCGCAGAACAGTACCCCCAAGCCATAGCAACCTTTAGAAGTGTCATACAGATGGCACCAGATAAACCAGAAGGATATGTCAATTTAGCAACTGTTTTCCTCAGCCTGAACGATCCAAAGAGTGCTTATGCAATTTGCATTGACGCGCTCCAAGATTTTCCCATGTATGCACTCTTGCACTATAACCTTGCATGTGCTTACGCACTAACTGACAATCCTCAAAACGCATTAGATTCACTAAAACAAGCAGTAGACCTTGACCCAGACTTGAGAGAATACGCACAAAACGAAGACGCACTATTACATATTGTTCCGAAACTACCATAATATCGTCTACGGATTCTCAACTCTTACTAATATGTTTCTAAGGAATTTTAGCCACATAAACCTGTGAGTGTCCAGATACATCAGATGTATACACGACTGCCGTTTCATCAGGACTAAACGAAGGATGTGGATGCGTCCACTGAGGACCATAGACGGTGTCTACCTTCATCTCCATCCAACTTAATGATTTTTCCCTATCCCCTGCTTGCTGTGCTGCTGCCCAATCCTCAGCAACTGCATACCGATCCTTTTTCCATTGACTCCCACTTGATGAACTATGCGGATAGCAGATCGGAACATGTTTCCCTGTTTCTACATCAACCAACCGTAAACCAATATCAGGGTGAACAGTGTCACACAACACCTTTGTCCCATCACGGTTGCTTGTGATGTGCCAAGCATTAAAATCTGAAATTGTCTCCATCTCAAGTGTGTCCAATGATATACGTCGTAACGCATAAGGCCAATGTGTGACAATCAGGTCGTCTTGTGCACCAAGAAATGTCTCATGAACAAGGAACTCGTTGTTACCGTGTTCGTATAACATGCGATTTTCTGTCCCGTCACGTCTTATCGTCCACATGCGTGGTGCGGGATCACCAGAATATGCAATCAGATCAGCATCTCTCGGATGAAATTGAGGATGGATAATCGTTTGATCCGGTGAAGTATAAATAATCTCACCCCCACTTCCATCTGTAGCAGTTACAGTGATGTGAGATTTACCGTCATGTTTCATTGCGGTTACGATGTAACGTTCATCAGCACTTAAACTACATTCACCGAGACTACCTTCAGGAAATTCCGCTAATACGCGTTCAGCAAAAGTATCAAAATGGACATCTTTAATGACATCACCTTCTGTATAAAAGAGTTTAGTGCCATCCTTTGATATGACTCCAGAATATCCGTGAACTTCGTCACCAGCAGTCAATTGTAAAATATCACCGTCTGGAAAACCGAGTTTATAGAAATTCGCTTTACCTGAACGGTAGGACGTAAAGATAAGGTAATTCTGATCAGGTGTAAAGGACGAGGTAAGGAAATATAGATTATGGTTGATCGTCTCATCATTGGTAAGCTGATAGATGTGTGCACCTGTCTCTTGATCCTTAAATTCTCTCAATTCCGATGGATGAATTGAACCTTTTGTGTATTTTGACATTTCTTCTCCTAAACACCGTAGATGTAAAGGCCTCTGTAACTTCTATCAAGGGTATGGACATATTTATTATATCTCTATAGCCGTATAAGTCAAGCAAAATGTTGTGTAGCGATTTAAGTTTATGTTGTCAGATTGTCCATATTGTGTTATACTTACCTTACATATTACAAACACGAAGGAGAATTGTGATGGAAGTTGTTTCTTTTGGTAAAACCGGGTTAGATGTTTCACGCCTCTCAATTGGAACTGGCTCAAATGGGTGGAACGGCCGCTCCAATCAAACGGATTTAGGATTTGAGGCGTTTCGTGACCTCTTGTTGTTTGCTCACGAACAAGGTGTTACTTTCTGGGATTCTGCTGATCAATACGGTAGTCATCCACATATAAAGGAAACACTAAAAGAACTGCCTCGTGAATCTGTTACGATTACCACAAAGACAGTTTCACGGACTCGCGAATCTGTTGAAGAAGATATTAAGCGATTCCTCAAAGAAATCGGCTCCGATTATGTAGATATTGTGCTACTCCACTGTCTTACGCAGGTCGATTGGCCAAGACGGTATCCGGATGCTATGGAAGCACTGACACGTTGTAAAGAACAAGGACTAATACGAGCTCACGGCGTTTCCTGTCACGATTTCGGGGCATTCCAAACTTCTGCAATGACAGATTGGGTTGAGATCGTGTTAGCACGTATTAATCATGCAGGTGTTCAAATGGACGCGTCTCCACCAGATGTTATTCACACGATGGAACAGATGGCTTTCGCGGGAAAAGGAATCTATGGGATGAAAGTCTTAGGCATGGGGAAACTGGCAAAAAACCCTGAAAGTCAACGTGATGCAATTGAATTTGTCATGGGATTACCTTGTGTCCATGCAATGACAATCGGTATGACTTCTCGTGAAGAGGTACTCGCAAACGTAGCAGTTGTTAATGAAATCTCGGAGAATGGTGTGTAAGGTAAAATAGACTAATTGTAGCGCGAGATGTCTGCTTGACATTTAAAGATAAAGAATGTTGGCAGGGCAGATACTTGCGCTATTTGCTATGATATATTTGTAGGGGCTGGGTTTCCCAGCCCGTAAGCAATTCATTGTCCGTAGTGTCAAGAAGTGATCTGAAATTTTTAGGTTTTACTATAAAGGTAAAAGCATGGAAAAATACGAAATAGTCATCGGTTTAGAGATACACGTTGAATTATGCACACAGAGCAAATTGTTCTGTAACTGTACCTATACATTTGGCGCATCCGCAAATGACTGCACCTGTCCAATCTGTTTAGGAATGCCAGGAACATTACCCGTTATCAATCAACGCGCATTAGAGTTTGCTGTTTGCGCCGGTTTAGCAATGAATTGTGAAATCACCGCTTATAGCAAATTTGATAGAAAGAACTATTTCTACCCGGATCTGCCAAAGAATTATCAGATATCACAATACGACCTACCCTTGTGCAGAAATGGTGCAGTTACATATCTTATGGATGGAGAAACAAAAAAAGTCACACTCCGAAGGATCCATCTGGAAGAAGATGCCGGTAAGTCTATCCATGCAGAAGCCACAGGCGACCCAACCCGAAGTTTTATGGATTTTAATCGTGCGGGTGTTCCACTCATGGAAATCGTAAGTGAACCTGAAATCCATTCTCCTGAAGAAGCGATCGCCTACTGTCGCGCTGTCAAAGAAATATTAGAATACATTGAGGTGAGCGACTGTAACATGGAAGAAGGGAGTCTACGTTGTGAACCGAATATCTCACTGCGTCCACGTGGTAGTAAGAAATTAGGAACTCGTACAGAGATAAAAAATAAGAACTCGTTCCAGGAACTACTAGTTGCTATGGAGTACGAAGTTCAACGGCAAGCGCGTATCCTCGATTCAGGTGGAGAAGTCGTTCAGGAAACACTTCTGTTTGACACCAATACAGGAAAGACAGTAGCAATGCGAGGTAAAGAAGAAGCGGATGACTATCGCTATTTTCCAGAACCAGACCTTGTCCACGTGCAAATAGATGATGAATGGATTCAAGGAATCCAACCAACACTCCCTGAGCTCCCAGCATCACGACGCACACGTTTTGTTGAAGACTACGGAATATCACCTGCAAACGCTGAATATCTAACTGCCACCAGACAAATGGCAGACTTCTTTGAAGAAGCAGCCAAACGCAGCGACGAACCTACAATCTGTGCAAATTGGATTATGGGAGACCTATCACGTTTACTCAATACAGCAGAAATAGAACTGATAGACTCTAAAGTCACGCCATCCCATCTCAGTGAACTTATAACATTGATAAATAACAATACCATCAGCGGAAAGATCGCCAAATCTGTGTTAGACGATGCCTTTGAAATAGGTAAAATGCCAAAACAGATCGTTGAAGATAAAGGATTAGCACAGATAACTGACACATCCGAGATTGAAGCCATCGTGATGCAAGTTGTTGAAGAAAACCCAGGTCCCGCACAAGACTATAGGGATGGCAGAAAAAAAGCAATCGGATTCCTTGTTGGACAAGTCATGAAAGCAACACAAGGCAAAGCAAATCCGCAACTCGTAAATCAGATTCTGACACAGGTCTTGTCAACCGATTGAAGATGTATGTAAATTGCTGAGACTCTTTAGGATAATTATGAAAAAAGTAACCCACACTGACGATAATCTCACACTCTTTTCTGAAACGGATACGAGCAATAAAAATGTATTCTCCACTGAGCGGGATGTCAAGAGTCCGCCTATAGATTTACCCGATTGTCTGAAACCCAATACAAGGTTAAAGATGGACGGTCGAAAGTTTCTATCACATCTGCCAACAGCATCTATTCCTGTAGCATTTCTTGACCCACAGTATAGGGGTGTGCTTGATAAAATGAATTACGGAAATGAGGGAAAAAGCCGAGAGAAACGCAGGTCTGCATTGATGCAAATGTCAGAGGAGTTGATTGCCAAATTTCTCCAGAGTATTGATAAGGTGTTAATCCCATCTGGACATCTGTTCTTATGGATGGACAAGTTGCATCTATGTCAAGGATTCAAAACTTGGTTTGATGCTACACAGTTAGACATTGTGGACCTAATCGTTTGGAATAAGGACAGATTTGGCATGGGATACCGTTCCAGACGCGTCAGTGAATATTGTGTCGTCCTTCAGAAGTATCCGAGACGGGCAAAAGGTGTATGGAAGATACACAACATCCGCGATGTATGGCTTGAGCGAACAGAAACAAAGGAACATCCGCATCAGAAACCAGTTGGATTACAAGCGGAACTCATAGCAGCTGTTAGCAACGAAGGCGATTATGTAATTGATCCTGCAGCCGGTTCGTTCTCTGTCATGGAAGCAGCACTCAAAAAAGGACGGAATTTCATTGGATGTGATCTGGAGTGATAAATGGCTAAGAAAGAACTTAAACTGAAAGATGAATCCTGGGACTTCAGAACAGCAGATACCAAAGAATACACACACTGCTTCCATACCTATCCCGCAATGATGATTCCGCAGATCGCAAGAAAACTCCTTAACCAGTATGGTGTAGAAGGGGAATGGCTTTTTGATCCCTACTGTGGCACCGGCACTTCCCTCGTTGAGGCATCACTGTTTGGCATGCATAGTGTTGGATGCGACATTAATCCTCTCGTGAGCTTGATTGCAAAGTCCAAATTGACACCAATTGATTTGAAAACACTTGACAGTGAACTGAATAAACTAAGCGATGCTCTCTTTAAAGTTGAATTCCAAGTAGATAAAATACCTGACCTATCAACCCCTGAAATACCTAATCTGGATTATTGGTTCTCTGCAGAGATCATCAAATACTTAACATACCTACTGAATTGTATAAGTAAAGTAGAGAATCAAGAAGTAAAGAATTTCATATTGGTGGCGTTTTCTGAGACAGTTCGTGAAGTATCCTATACTCGCACCAGTGCATTTAAACTGCACCGTATGTCCGCAGAGAAACTTGAGAATTTCAACCCCGATGTTTTCGGTGTCTTTCGGAAAAAACTTCACAGAAATAGACAAGGTATAGTTGCATATCTTGAGAAACGCAAAGATGTGGAAACATCAATTTGCAATACCAATACTGCAAATGGAGACCAACCGATACCACGTCCGATCGGTGGCTATCGTCTGGTGATTACTTCTCCTCCCTATGGTGATTCGCAAACGACGGTAGCGTATGGACAGTTTTCTCGACTATCAGCGGAGTGGATCGGATTGCCAGATGCACGGAAAATTGATAAAATTGCTATGGGTGGACAACGTACAAGCCAAACATTACAGAATTCACCAATTTCAAACGCAATCAATAAAATTAATTCAATTGACCCTAAACGTGCAGATGAGGTTAACGCATTTTACATTGATCTGAAAAACAGTATAGATACAGTTGCAAAGATGCTTTCACGACATTCTACTGTATGTTATGTCGTTGGGAACCGTAGGGTTAAAGATGTAACACTACCGACAGATGAATTTGTTGTCTATGCATTTGGTAAGCATGGGTTTTCGCATAAGGAGACTATTGTCAGAAACATACCTAATAAACGCATGCCTAAAAAGAACAGTCCGACCAACGTTGCAGGACAAACATCAACCACTATGAATGAAGAAAACATAGTTATTTGCCAGAGAACAACACAGACATGTCCTTAGGTCAGATTATACTATCATCTGTTACAAAGAAGTTTGGAGATACACTCGCTGTTGACGACATTTCGTTGCAGATAGAGGACGGTGAGTTCTTCTCTTTACTCGGACCGAGTGGATGCGGTAAAACAACAACACTTCGTATTATCGGGGGGTTTGATTACCCAACTACTGGTGATGTCTATATCAACGATGAACTGATGGGTGAAACGCCTCCATATCGCCGTCCTGTCAATACCGTTTTTCAAAACTACGCACTCTTTCCCCACAAGACTGTCGCACAGAACATCGCATTTGGACTCCAGATGAAGAAGCATTCAAAATCTGTCATCGATGATGCGATAGATCGTTCCCTTGATTTAATTCAGTTACCCAATTACGGTGAACGCAAACCTAACGAACTCTCAGGTGGCGAACGACAGCGAGTCGCACTAGCACGCGCACTGGTTAATGAACCCTCTATACTGCTGTTAGATGAACCACTCTCTGCACTTGATCAAAAACTCAGAAAACAGATGCAAGTTGAACTGAAGGCGTTACAACGTAAAGTCGGCATAACGTTTGTTTATGTTACACATGATCAAGGCGAGGCACTGGCACTCTCCGATAGGATCGCTGTGATGAATGAAGGAAAGATTCTGCAGGTCGGATCGCCATCCGAAATATACGATGCACCACAGAACAGTTTTGTCGCTGATTTCATAGGGACTTCAAACTTCATTGAAGGTACAATCGCAAGACTTGGTAATGACACAGCTGAAGTTGTTACAGATTCCGAACCATCCTTTACGTTTGTATGTCTATGTGATGAAGACATTTCAATAGATACACCCGTTACATTAGCTGTTCGACCTGAGAGAATTGATATAGCAACAGAACAGAATGCTGATTTGCCCAACACGTTGTGTGGTGTGATACAGGACGAAAGTTATCTTGGTATGAATGTGCAATACACCGTACAGACCGATTATCCAACACCTATTATCGTAAATCAGCAATGGCGAGGAAAAGAAGGTATACCGACAAATGATGAGCAAATAAATGATGATAGGGGCGGAACGGCAGGAAAAGATGCATCTAAATTCACACGCGGTGATACGGTCTATGTTCAATGGGCAGCTGAGAATGCAATTGTCTTGAGAAATGATCGCACTTGACTACATGCAAACTATAGTAAACTTAGAATTAAACATACACTTACTCATCAGACACCCGTTTGTAGTAGGGGCTGGGTTACCCAGCCCGCAGCAATTCATTGCCCGTCTTGCTAAGAAGTGTAATGATATTTTTAGGTGTCACCAAAACTACAGCATTACTTTCCCATTGTCTTCCTGTTGCGATTTCAAGAAACCCATGATTATCTGAACAACCTTATATCCTTCAGTACCAGGAGAGACGGGTTCTCCGCCTTCAGCAACAAGCCGTACCAACTCTTGAACGCCTGCAGGTATACCGACAACATCCCATGGAGGTGCTTCAACAGATTTCACTGAATCTCCCTGATGAATGGTCGCACCTCCATCGTTAATAAGCACATATCCTTATGTATCAATATGGAAATAAACGGTTTGATATAATACCAAGACTTTGGTAAAATATCTATTGGTTAAAAAACCTCATAATGGAGAGAAATAATTATGGTTAGAATTATTACTAATCCGGGAATCCTTGGTGGAAAACCTGTAATTGAAGGCACACGCATAAGCGTTGAACATGTGTTGGGACTATTGGCAAACGGAATGACAAACGAAGAGATTATTGCTGACTATCCAGATCTAACTGAAGAAAGTATTCGTGCTGTCCTTGGCTATGCAGCACGCGCATTAAAGAACGACATCGTGATAGACATGCCTTTTCCGTGTGAAGGGTCATCCTAATAACTTGGATTAATACTGAATGTAAGGAGAAAATATGGAACGCACATGGCACGGACGGGAAGTCCATATACACACTGGTTCAATTAGTGATCTTCTTAAAAAGATACCTAAATTTGGAAGGTATCCTTTCTGCACTGACCCAGATTTTGAAAACGAATACTTAGATGTTATCACACGTGAACCACATCTTGAAAGTAGTGGTTATGTACCAGTCGCTGCGGTTTCCAAGGAATATGGCTTCGTTGAACATCATGAAGTAATTAATACTGTTTTGTCAGCATTAGGGGGCTTTGTTGAGGATCCACATTCTCTTAAGGCGGAATTGTGGCTTTCTAAATATGGTGCTCGGATGTGGATGAAATTTCTTTTACCAAATTACGAATTCGATCCAGGAGATGCCTATCCTATTGTGTTGAAAGTTAATTGTCTAAATTCGGTGGATAAAAGCATAGCAATCCGGCTTGATCTATCTTGGTACCGTGAAGAATCTGATACCGAAATGATAGGCAGAAGCGAAAAATGGTACCACACGAAATCATTCAAAACTAATAAAATTAAAGAAGTCTTTGCGAATCAATTTCGCAGGTTCTCAAAGGAAGAAAGTTTATATAAGAAGTGGTATGAAACGAAACTTGACTGGAATTCAGTTGTGAAATGGTTGAATAAAACCGTCGCGAATAAATGGCAAGGTTCAACTGCTGTGAGGGCTTACCACATTGCAAAGACAGGAATCGACGTTGAAGTTAATGAAGCTTATCGTATTCCTAAAGCCGCGGAGGAAATTCCCGATATACTCACCCCTAAACATCCACAAGCACAAGCAAGACTCTTCGTAGACTTTCCTTACGATAACTTTGAAAGTATCCGATTAGGTAGAGGACCACTTGAGTTAGAGAAATTTGATATTGTTGGCACTTACTGTGCTTGTGTCAAGAAGGCAGAAAGTATGTCTGTTTTCAGTAGCACATTGGAGTATGGAAACACAGGGCAACAAATTGTTGAAACAGATGTAGCAAAAGATATATGGGAAAGTAGAAATGCGCGTTTTATAAAAGTTGAACCGATTGGTGAAGTCCCTGGGTTGTTTACCCCTGTAGAAAATGTATACCATGTCAGTCAAGTATTAACCTGGATTGCAAGTAAGCAAGAAACAATACAAGGTCAACTTGAACGTTTAGGACAAATTCATGGTTTGATGGATGCTTTGTTGAAACAAGAGAAACTGCCACCTATAATATGGATTGGACGAGAATACAAAAAACGCAAATAGGGAATTTCTATCCAATATCGTAGGCATTGAGTAATTGAAAATCCTTAAGGTGTTAAATCTTTATTTCCTTTATCTCAAGACCGTAGTCCGTTTGAGATGTGTGCGCTTGCTGGATTTGCAGATGTCCAAATTCAGCATTATCACATCGTAGGTCAAGGATTTTGTTCTTCAATTCTTCAGAACTATAACACCCAAGAATAACACCTTTTATACATTTTGAAGGCAGTCTGAAGAGATGTACATCATGACTATTGATATCTCTAATTTTTTTTGTCGGCAGCATTCAAATTCTTCAAATATCGCCACTCTTTTTCATATTTCCAGTCAGAACCTTTAACGAAAAATATCTCTTGTATAGCCGTCTCTCTACTTGTTTCTTCAAATGCCATTCGCGGACGTTCTAATCTGTATTCAACACTTTCAGGTTTGTCAAATCCTGGTAAAGAAACAGTTCCCTCGAAAAAACCATGAGAACCATCTAATACAAGGACAAAACCGGTGTGTCCTGCAGCATAATGTGCCCACATAAGCAAATTATCAGGTATTTCGGAGAGAGATAGAACACCAAAATTGTTATGTAGATTATTACTTCTTTCCCGTAAGTTAGGCAGAAGTTCTTCTGGGTCTCGCTTATGGAGGTTTTTGTATAACCATTCAGCATAGTCGGGGTTCTTCTGAACTTTCTTTGCTAATGCAAACCTTCCTGGATCGTTTCCCAACGCTCTACAGTAGTCAGCCCAAACACGGTATATGAACCTTCTAATTGCCTCGGCATAGTGTTTCGCGAATTCCTTTTTTGATCCAAGTGCGTAGAAATCCGGTTGTCCTTCAAACGGATCATTCAGCGCGCGAGGTTGCGTAAATCGAATTAAGCAATTCTGCAAAATATCAATTCGTTCTGCAGGAACGTATTTATAGAAATCCATTGTCAAATACTACTACTCCATAATTTCAAAATCAAGGACTCTAAACTCTACCTTTGAATGAGGAACTTTCGAACCATCACGTGTTGTCAATTCTTGGACACTGCTATCAACCTCACTCTTTACTCGCTTTGCCAAACCCGCTGGTATCGGTTCACGAAGGTGTACGATATCTACATCAAGTGGATCACCTTGAGAATCATAAAAAATCACAAAACAATAGACATTTCTTACGTTTTCGCGTAGTTGGTTCCGTAGTGAAAACGAATAGTAACCGATCTGTGCACCAGGGAACTCCCATATTAATTTGCCTCCAGTTACTCCCTCAGCGCTTTTACCTCCGAACTTATCCAAGATAGATCGTTTTGATACGTCAGGTTTCACTTTTGACAACGGTTTCGCGGGTCCTATCTGCTCCATCAATTTCTTAAGATAGTTGGATGGAATAGCAAAATTTAGATTTTGTCCTCCGCGGAAAGTTGCAACAGAAACGCCAATAACTTGTCCCTTATCATTAAGCACAGGTCCACCACTACTCCCTGGAGAAATCGGGGCAGTAAGTTGGAGAATCTTATCCGTTCCGACCTTTCTAATGCTACTGATAATTCCCTGTGAGAACGTGCCTTCTAATCCCCGTGGGTTACCCACAGCATAAATTGGCGCGCCAACTTGAACTTCATCACTATCACCAAGTGGGATTACCTGCACATTTGGAACTGAAGTTTTTAGAATGACCAGATCGCGTTCTGCATCAACTGCTGTGATTCCTTCAATATCATACTTCGTTTTCTGATCTACTAATTTCGCGTACCCTCGAGAAGCACCTTTAACAACATGAAGATTTGTTGCAACCTGACCATTGTGGATAAAGAATCCACTGCCGAGTGAAAGCGGTTGACCGTTGGCATCTTCCATGACCAAAAGCACTGTTGATGCCAATGCCTTTTTAGCAATTTGTTATGGACTTTGGGAATATGCAGCAGTCATTCCACAAAACAGGAAAATTGCTAAACATAAGCAATGCCAAAACCATATTTTGTTGTGTCTCATTGTGTACTCCTTTATTGTTTAAGTTTCAGAAAGTAGCCATTAAAACCCATCAGTCTGCCAAAAGACGTGATGGGAGCGGATGTCTTGTGACAATACCTTCGCCTGACTATGGAGTAAGTCCGGGAGTGAAGTTTTGAGTTCTTTCTGCAAGTTAGATGGAAAGGCTTTAGGTTCTATGACACGATACATTGTGCTTCCGTAAGCCTCAACCTTCGGAGCATTGAAACCATCAGCAATCGGAGCAGGATACGCTACTTCAAGTTTTACCTCACCCATCTGTGTGATTACATCTGACAACACCACGTCAAAAAAATCTGTTGCACCGTTCTCTGTAAATAAATCCTCTGATACGGCGAACTCTTTGACACCTAATGCCCCATCCCGAGCTCTGATAGATACATATCCATCAATTCGATTATGTCGTTGAGCAACCCATAAACTCGGCGATTCTGCCTGAACCCAGTCAGTCCAGTATTTCATATCATCTCTGACAAATGTGCCGTTGAATTTCTGAGAATAAGCGTGGTAGAGTGAAGCGAGTTGACTGACTTCGTCCGCGTCTTTAAAATTGACAGGACGGACTTTCCATGCCTGCTGATTTGCAGCGAAGAGTGTCTTCTTGGCATAGTATCGTGGAACACTTTCCCATCCTTCACCCGAATAGATACGTTGATTCCCATGAAGCATGGAGATGGCAATGTTCCGATCTTCCATAAATTGGATTGAATCTTTGAGGAGTTGTGTGGCGAGTCCACGTTTTCTGTATTCGTGACGTGTGCTAACTTCTCCAATACCTCCGACAGAAATAGGTTGACCGTGCAAGTACATCTTTCTAATAAAGACTCGTACGGTGCTAACGATCTTTCCAGCATCAACTGCAACGCGAATTACCTCAAAATCCTTCCACGGATCGTTATACCAATGGTTTGAGAAGTATTGGCGATTTCCCGAAAAGACGTGTGCTACATGATCAAGCCATGCATCAAATTCTTCAGGAGCAAGTGAGCGAAATTCCATACCTAAACTGTTCCATTAGAACTTAATTGTCAACTCACTGAGAAACTGACGGGCCTGATTACGACTACCAAAGACTTCATAGAGATCCCCACCGACATCGTAAAATCTACGGACATAGTTCCGACTGGTCTCAGCAGGATTAAGATCAGCATAACGGAACCAGAAATTGGTGCGTGCCCACAAGTCCCAATTAATCTCAAATACCGTAGCGTCTGCATCCCCCGTATCAACCCTTCGCTGTCTGTTCTGTTTAGGAAATAGCGCATCCTGTGTCAGGTCAGAAGTACCATCTATACGTCCAATTGAAATGTTGAACTCCTTATACCGATACGGATTCGGATCTGTTATATACTTCAAATTAGCAACGAACGCGTTTTCTAATGCTTGTGTGTCAAAATTGAAACTATCTTCAAGTTTCGGCGGGGTGACATAACGTTCATCCTGTTCACTGTAGGTCAATTCATCAAGAAATGTAAAGTGCCATCGTTCAGTGAGACTATAGGTCCATCCAACAAGATTCTTCAGCTCTAATTGGTTGAGTTCATCTTGCACATCTGTTGAGAAATCAATGTCTTCATAGTCCTCTAAATAGTCATTTGAGAAATTCGCAACACGTGCACTATAAAACCCGTTCATGTGTGAAGGTTTTATTGTAAACCCAGTTATAGAATACTGCGCTATGGTGAAGTCACTTGTATCTCTTAGATAAAGATATCCTGATGAATCGAAATCAAGAAACGTAAGGTCGTGTTTCTCTTCACTCAACTGATCAGTTTCGTAGATGATCCTGTCAACATAATTACCGTTGTTGTCAAATTTCTGAACGCGTGAGATTATGTTGTGGAAGAGTGTTAGTCGTATATCAGCGCGTTTAAGTTCTTCGGCAAGTTCTTCATCTTCTTCGGTATTTTCATCATAGTCATAGTACCTACGATATTCCGCCTCTTCAAGCAGGCGCAGACGCCGATTAAGAGAAACAGTGTCAACCGCTTCTAAAGGATTTTGTGCAAAAGGTCCATATTCGGGTCGTGTTGCATTTGTGATAGTATCGGCAAGGTTCGCTTGCGTGGGGGTGCTTTCGGTCAGTTGTGTCAAAGTCGGTGAAAGCGCAATGACTTCCGGTAAACCACCTATTTTTCTACGGAAACGACTTTCATCCTTCACTAAAATCTCACCTGTTGGTAGCGTGACAAGTGACATCGGTTTTACAAATTCACTCCTATTTCGTCCTCTCTTACCGAAACTAAGCACAAATTTTCCATCACCACTAAACTTCACAATACGGTGGTTACCTGTATCTGTGATGAACACATTGCCTCGTGCATCAATAGCAATATCGGATGCATCCTTATCAAATTCACCATCACCTGCACCATATCTACCAAAAGTTAGTGTCTTTTTACCGTCTGTGTCGAATTTGTGAATACGGCCCCGTTTAGCATCTAAGACATAAAGATGGTTCTCTGCGTTAACAGCGACTCGTAATGCACGGTCGTGTCCTGTGGGTTGGACAGCGAATGCTGTTTTGCCATTTTCATCAATTATCAGTTGTGCAGGTAATACGACCCCCGGACGTTCATCAACAGGATCCACAAAATATGTGTGTAAGAGTTCACCTATTGAGCTTAGTTTATGCACACATGGTGCAAAAACATAGATTCTCGGATCAGAAGTATCTGCCATGTGATGAGCGGTTACATCTGCTACATAGATATTCCCAAGACCATCAACTGTAAGGTGTCCCGGTTTACGCAGGATGTTATCAGGAGATTCTGGATTAGTTGGAATTTGAAGTAGAAATGTTCCTGTTGGAGATAGTTTCTGGATAAGTCTGTTCTCAGTATCACTGACATATACATTCGTTTTAAATGCAAGATGAATATCTTTGCTAAAAGCACCTCCAGATGAACCTTTCCCAGAGAATTCTCGCTCTAATTGGATGAATTCAACTGCAGAAGCAGTGTAACTAAAGAGACAGAGTAGAATTGTAAAGATGGTAGCAGGTAGTGTCAGATGTAGATATCTGAATTTTATTTGAGGTTTTGTTATCATGGAGTTCCTTTGTTTTTTGTCTATGCTTTTAGTTTTAATGATACCTATTTTTGTCTTAGATGTCAAGGGGATTATATGCAAGCAGAAGGGGAGACAATCATACCGAAAGAGAACCGCAGCTTGTGTAGCGGAAAATAAAAAACGCTAAAATGATAACAGTGTTTATATAGTGAAATGTTTGGTTGTTAATGGTATACTTTAGCATAGTAGGATGTCTATTTGGAGATTGTAGGTCGGGTAGAGCGTAGCGAAACCCAACCTACAAAATAGAACTTGACTGAGCACTACTCTGTCAATCCGACCAATTTATAACTGAGATTGACTAATTTTTTCGCGGTATCCATATTTTTGGCATTTGGATTTGGCGATGTCATGGGCCAACCACCGTTTTTACACGCTTTGTCCCTGTAAAGCACACTTCTTTGACTAAAATACGCGCCTGAATGTTTTGGCACATCGTCAGAGAGCAGACAATGAAGTGATGTCTGGGCGGCTTCCTCGTTGCTTTCGGTGATAAAAGGGTGCAGCGGTAGCATTACCACTCTCATGATTCTCATTATCAAGCCTTTACCGCCAAAGTTTGATCGTGCCCACCCTGGATGAACAGAAACGGCTGTGACACCTATGCCTTCAAGTCTCTTTGCAAGCTCCATGGCATACAGTGTAACCGCAACTTTCGCTTCGGCATAAGCCGCAAAATTATTGAATTTCCGGGCGTTAAAATTGAGGTCTTCCAAATGCACATTAGGCCGTTTTTTTTCACTTCCAGCGTGAACAACAGATGAGAGGATAACCATTCTCGATGGTGCACTTTTCTTCAACAAGTCAAGGAGTAATTCGGTAAGAAGGAAATGACCGAAATAACTCACGCCTATTGCAAACTCAAATCCATCTTTGGTGTGTTCTACTTTGTTGCCCATGGTCACGAGCCCCGCGTTGCAGACTAACCCATCAAGTTTATCATATTGCTTTAGGAACTCGGCAACAAAATCCCTAACAGACTGAAGGTCGGCGAGGTCTAATTTCATGATTGCATAAGTGCCGTTTAATCCATTAAAAGTGTTAGCAACTTCCTGTGCTGCTTCTGGTCTTCTGCAAGCCATTATGACATGTCCACCTTGTGTGATCAATTGCCTTGTGGTTTCAAGTCCGACACCGGAGTTAGCCCCTGTTACAATATAAACGTTTCCGCTTATATCTTTTGAGAGGGTCTCTTTGTCCGCCCTCAATATATTTTTAGCCACTGTTATTTCTCCTTGTAATCAGTATAGATATAGTTGGTCTGGATTCTAATTAAGTATAAAACATTCATAACGAATAGTCAATATGTTTCCTTATCATATCCACGTGGATGTGTCCAATTATTGTCCTGCTTTTTTCAGAATCGCCAATTTTCACAGAGGACACGGATTACGCGGATTTCTTCGAGCTTTCGGGGACAACATATCATAGGTAGTGATGCCGTCCCGTTGAATATCCTGCACGATGATTTTGTTGATCGGATGAATTCGGTTGTCCAGGTCAAGTTCCTCTTGCATGCCAACTTGGCTTCTATTGCATAATTCGGTTCTTTTCCTGGGTTTTTGACGTTGTAGGTTTCGACTAATTGTGCAGGGTAGGCGTTGACTGTGTCAATTGTGCGTTTGCCGACTGCCGACCCAATGCAGCATGGGGCGACCTTTGATAGAGGTGATTTTCATTGTGTTTTCTCTTGTAGTTAAAATTTACATACAATGTTTTGGATCTTAAGGATTTACTATACGTTGTTGCTTCAACGTTTCTACTTCTCTTATAAGTGTTTCAATCTGTTTCTCCTGAGCCCGTTCCCTTTTAGTGTGCCAGGCGATAATGATTTGTGGAATACCTACGGCGACAACAATAATTGCCATTAAAAAGATCATTTGCTTTTCGAGTCCCCCTACCCGGCCGTTTAGTGAGGCAACATTCTCTTTTACAGAACCGATTTCAGTTTTTATGGCATTTATATCGGTTTTTATTGGCTTGATCACTTCTTCTATTTCCTCTTTGACAATCAAGCGGATCTGATTAAGGTCTTCAGGCGTTAAGTCAGCGAGAGTCGGTAGTGTTATTGTGCAGAAGATTACTGAGAATAATAAAACGTTTTTCATTGTGTTTCCTCCGTCTGATTGTAAGCCTGATTAAGTATAAGGCATTCATAACGAATAGTCAATCTGTTTCCTTATCATAGGAGTGAAGGTTCTTCGTTTTCGTTTTGCCATCGGATACTCCTTTCAAGTAGATAAATATTATACCACAATCTTGTCTTAGAGAGTGGCCCGAATTTCCGGCGACAGTAGTGTAAGTCTATTATCGTTTCAAAAAGTGTGGAAATGGTCAACTCGACAGTCGCTTTATTTGCAAGATTTCGCGTCAGATGTAACCACAAATAAACATAAATCTACAATGCGTCGGATATTGATTGTGTCTATCATGTCGGGTTTCGCTTCGCTCTACCCAACCTACAAAGAAAACTTGGCAAAACACTATAGATGTTAACTTTTTCTGTTGATCTGATGAGGAAAATCTTGGAAATCCGGAAACCCTGAGAATCCTAGTTCAGTTTTTAAAGAATCCTAGTTCAGTTTTTAATTTGAATAAAATCACCGTATTGCTTATAATGAATACCAGGCGTTACATTACAATCATTTGAAAGACAGCGTATAGTAAGAACATATCCTGCAGCGGTGTACCGCACAAATAAGGACGGACCGATAGTGACAAGAATAGAATTACCGCGTCCAGAATATCCTCGCCCCGACTTTCAACGAGGTACATCCGAGGGGATTGACTGGATAAATCTAAACGGCACATGGGAATTTGCCTTTGACCCTGATGATGTCGGTGAAAAAGAGAAATGGTTTTCATCAAATGACACAGACTTCCCCCTTCAAATACGCGTACCATATCCGTGGGAAAGCCTTGCAGCATGGGGAGAAGAAGACCACGCTGATAGTGAAAACTACCTTAGCACAAAAGCATATCTTAAACCTGAAGAAATCACATGTGGTGGTCTTTCACGAGAAGGGAATTACCGGGGTGAACCACGACACACTATCGGCTGGTATCGGAGAACTATCTCCATTCCCGAAAATTGGCACGACAAACGCATAATTTTAAAGTTCTGTGCTGTCGATTGGGAAACAACTGTATGGGTCAACGGTAAAACAATCGGTGGATATGGAAACGGTTATCTGCCGTTCGAATTAGACATCACAGATACGCTTATCCCAGGAGAACCCGCTACAATTATCATCCGTGCCTACGATGCACAAGACCATGGGGAACAACTAGCTGGCAAACAGATAGGTTGGTACACCCGTACCAGTGGCATTTGGCAGACAGTCTACCTTGAACCCAGAAACGCCACTTACATCAAGCAGTGTCTTATCACCCCGGACATTGACAATAGTACTGCTACTTTTGATGTTACAGTTGATGGTGAAATTGCGTCAGGTACTGAACTGCACTGGGAATGTGATGGCATGAATAGCAGTGTTGCTGCAGCAGAAAAAACAGAAGTCACCGTCAATATTCCAGCAGATAAACTTCAACTTTGGGATGTAGATACACCAAACCTTTACGATGTTACGATGAAATTGGTCTCTGATGAATCTATTGTTGATAGGATTTACACCTACTTCGGTATGCGGAAAGTTTCTATTGAAAAGGCACCGGGAGGCGACTACAACTACATCTACCTCAACAACCGCCCGACATATCTGTTAGGTGCGCTCAATCAGTCGTTTAACCCAGAAGGCGTATACACCTTCCTTACCGATGAGGCGATCAAAACGGATGTTGAACGGGCAAAAGAATTCGGTTTCAACTTCCTACGTCTCCACATAAAAGTTGATGAACCACGACTTTACTACTGGGCAGACAAATTAGGGATGCTCTTTATGTGCGACATTCCCAACTTTGGACGTTATACGGATAAAGCAAAAGCAAGATTTATACAGACTCTCCATGGCAACATTGAACGTGACTTCAATCATCCATCCATCATTTCCTGGTGTAATTTCAATGAAACATGGGGACTTGGGGGCGGCGGTTACAAGGAAAATAAGGCGTGTCAAGAATGGGTGCAAGAGATGTATCACCTAGCTAAAAAACTCGATCCTACTCGGCTTATTGAAGACAACTCGCCTTGCCTTTATGACCATGTTGAAACCGATATCAATTCCTGGCATTTCTATATCAACGATTACAGACACGCGAAAGATCATATCGCTAACGTGGTTGAGCAGACATACCCGGGTTCAAAGTTCAATTATGCTGGCGATAACGTCCAAACGGATGTCCCCTTGATCAATAGCGAATATGGTGGAATCAGTGCAGGAGCAGGCGATAAAGATGTCGCATGGTGTTTTAAGTATCTGACAAATGAATTGCGACTACACCCGAAAATCTGCGGATATATCTATACCGAACTACAAGACATTGAGTGGGAACATAACGGTTTTATGAACTATGACCGTACAGTTAAAGAATTCGGATACAATTATAACGATATCAACACACTTGACTTTATTGCTATGGATTATCCACCGGGCACAACGGTTGCTCCTGGTGATAGTGTAAAGGCGGATATCTATGCCAGTCACTTCTCACACAAAACGATAGAAGGCACAACACTTCATTGGCAACTGGATACGCTCGGTCAGGATGGCGAATTGACACGTGCACGTGTAAGCGGGAACGTAGACATTCCCTTCCCACAGTATCAGGTTGAACAAGTTCATCAACTAAAACTCACTATTCCTAATATTGACAATGCCGTTGGCACTTTACATGTATGGGTATCCAATGAGAGTAGTGCTGTTGTTGCGCGGAATTATATCAATTTTGAGATATTCTCTGAAACGGAAACACCGCTTAGTCACCTACCGGGAAACATATCCATCAGTAAATGGGATGCTGAATCAGAAATAACAGAACAACTTCTTACAGCACAAGGTACTGGATACGTTGAATACCAGATGAAGTTGCCACAAGACATCAACTTTGATGATATAACCAAAATGGAGCTTGTATTTGAAGCATCATCATCAAATGGCGGTTCAAGACAGACAGAGCCTGAAAAATATCCATCCGATGTTACAATATCGGTCAACGGTAAAGAGATGGAGACGTTGACTCTACTTGACTGTCCTGCAGATGCCCGCGGTGTGCTGACCTATATTCATCAGAACCTTGGGAACTACGGTTACTTATGTCGTGTCCCGTTAGATAAAGAGATCTGTCTGAACGGTGGTTCTGCGGATACACTCACTGTACGTTATGAAGTCAAAGGCAACGCAGAAAATAGAGGTGGATTATCACTCTACGGTAATCGTCATGGTAGATATCCGACAGCACCGCATATTTTCATTATCTAATCAGGCTCATTTCATAATCAGGAGGAATTATTGAATGGCAGCATTCTCCAATAATACTATTTGGCTATTTACACGGAACCCCGGTTTAGAGGGTTCTTGGCCCTTCGTCCACGAACAGATGGTAAAACGGCTTGAGAAGTTAGGCGTAACACTCGTTCTCAATACCACCAGCAAAGACCCTATCCACGAACAGATAGACTTGAGTGAGGTTATCGGCATCTCACATTGGGGAGGCAGTCTAACAGAGACTTGTATTGACACTGCGCCGAAACTCAAAGTACTCGGAACGATGACAGACAACACCGGACACGGTATCCCTTACGCTAAATGTCAAGAACGTGGTATTCCTGTGATTGAATCCACCCGTGCATGGGCACAATCTGTTGCGGAGTGCGCTTTCGGACTCGCTTTGTCGTCACTCCGGCGGACAGCACAGTGGCACATGCAGATGGCACAAGGTGAAAAGTTGTGGAATTGGAACGACCCAATATGGGGACCTGGGAAACTGCCGGTTGCACACCAATTCTGTGACGACCCCGATTTTGTGAACGGAGACCTCGGCACGAAACAGATCGGCGTTATCGGATGTGGACAGATTGGCGGAAAAATCGCAAAGTGGTGTCGGGTGTTCGGTGCTACCGTTATGGGATATGATCCTTTCGTCCATGATGAAAGTCTACGAGAATGGGATGTGGAACGTGTTAATATGGACACACTTGTTGATCGAGCAGATATTGTGTTTGTATCCGTACCACCGACTCCATCTGCACGCCATCTGTTAAATCGTGAACGTATCTACCGTCTTCGTAAAGGAGCGTTAGTTGTTATTATCACACGTGCACATGCTGTTGATATGGCTGCCCTTCGCGAACGGATTGTCAAAGATGAACTGGCTGGCGCGTTTGATGTTTATGACAGAGAACCCCTGCCAATCGACGATGAATTGCGGAACAGAGATAACGTTGTACATACACCGCATATTGCTGGCAGGACAAAGGATGCAAACTTACGGGTTGCTGATATGATTGTTGACGATTTTGAACGGGTATTGAAAGACGAAAAACCGATCGGTGCATTAACACCAGCGGCAATTAAGGTGAGAACGTCTGATAATCCGTTCGAATAATGTGTAGCCTTTCGTGTAGATCAGAGAAATAGCGTTCGTTCATTAGTAATCCTCTAAACTATAATCTGACCAGACATCTGCTAAAGCAATACCTTTTGTTTCGTCAAAATGTTGGCGAACCCTATTTGGCCTATGATCCCGATAATGTCTACCTTGTTCATCAACCTTTCTAAACCACAAAATTGGGCACCTACACAAACGGTACAAGCACTTCGTCAACTGAACGTGTATCGGGAAACCACTTGACAATTTTCCGCAACACTTCATCAAGGAGAATATCCGGACACGAGGCACCAGCAGTCAAAACAATGTCAATTGGATTCCCATTAGGATGCTGAACCGGCAGCCAACCTTCTGTGATTTGCACCTGTTTTGTTTCAATCGACAAATGACGTATCCGTTTCGGACTAAGCAGTTCCTCAGCATCTCTAACAAAATAAGTTGACAGACTATGTTCACACAGATCCACAAGATGACTCGTGTTAGATGAATTATAGCCACCGACAACAACTGCAACATCACCCCCTTCAGCGATGAGTGCAAGAGTAGCGTCCTGATTCTCTTTAGTGGCATAGCAGAGCGTATCCTTAGTATCAGCGAAATGATCCGTTATATTTTCTTCACCATACCTTGCAATGATCGCCTGCCGCAATAGGTCAGCAATGGCTTGCGTCTCTGTTGCAAGCATTGTGGTCTGGTTAACTACACCGATACGTTTGAGATGGGTATCTGGATGGAAACCTTCTGTATACCTGTCTTCAAACTTTTCAAAGAAGAAGTCGGCATCCGCTTCGTCACGAATTACTTTTGCAAGTTCTTCAGCTTCCGAGAGGTCCCGAACAACAACGACGGGTGCTTCCGCTTGTGCATGAGAAAACGTGGCGCGTGTCTCCTCATGGTATCGCTTACCATGTACAACAACGGTATAATCTTGCTTGCCAATTTCTTGGCTCCGCTTCCATACCTTTTCAACAAATGGACATGTTGTATTGTAAGACGAAAGGGTAACACCGCGAGCGTTAAGTTCCTTTTCAACTTCCAGAGTTGTGCCAAAAGCGGGAACAATGACAACATCCTCTGGCACTAAGACATCAAAAGGTAATAACGGATTTCCCTCAGTATCAGAGAGGAACTGCACACCGTTATGTCTTAGATTTTCGTTGACACGCGGGTTATGAATAATTTCAGATAGCAAGAAAATTCGCTTGTTTGGGTTTTCTTCAAGGGCACGATATGCTATTTCAACAGCATTTTCAACGCCATAACAGAATCCGAAGTGGCGCGCAATTTTAAAGCGAACGGGACCGAAATCTAAAACGGAGGGTGAAAGATCGCGCTTACGTGTGTCCATACTCCGCCGCGATGCCTTTACAGTTGAGATAATTGGACTCTCATAAAAACGTGGTATATTAAAAGTACGGGGCATCTCTGAATTGTTCCCAAACGTCTTTAGGCACTGAGAACTTTTCTACCCTTAGCCCTTCGGCGCGCAAGGATTTTCCTTCCATATCGGGTAGACATCCGTTTCCGAAATCCAAGCTTATTTTTCCTTTTTCGTCTATGCGGCTGATAGGTACGTTTCATAATGTTCTTCCTTTCTATTCCTTGAACTGCAAGCAGTACCCACCGAAATAGTGTAAATTCTCTCCAATAACATTTTTAAAATAATACATGATTTTCCTCGCTTTGTCAAATATTTCTACATTAATCTCAGAATAGTATCTATTGCCAAAAAATGACGTTAATAAATAGTATAGAATAAGTTCATTTTAGCAATTAAAATTCCTATTTTTCTTTAAAAATTTAAATAAAAAATTAACGACTAAAATCTTAAGAATTGACAACTGAATACCCCTTAAAATTACCTTGTTTTAACTTGCTAACTAAAAATCAAAAATGCTATAATTCACATTCGCGTCGTTAACATTTTTGTATAAATGCAGAAACATTTTAACAAAATATTTTGGCTGTTAACCACAGTTTAGGAATACTCTCATGCAACACACCGCCGATACACTCTGGTTAGAAATACTTGCGGAACTTGATGAATCAGCCGATAGTGATGTCTATCTACGTCAAGTCACTCCTCGTTCGCTAACCAATTCGTCCTTAAACCTTGCAGTGCCTTCTAATTATACACAAGCCGAGATTGAAAATCGTTTTGTCAGGGACATCAATAGGGTGTTGGCGAATCGAATTAGTCCGGATTGCATGGTGAAAATATCTGTTGAAACTTCTCTAGTGAAAAATCCTGAACCTGATGGAAATGGTTCTGTCTCCCCACAAAATAAAAACAACAGTGAACCGACAGGTTTAAATCCAAGTTATATCTTTGATAGTTTTCGTGTTGGACCGAGTAATCGGATTTGTCATGCAACAGCACTTTCGGTCTCTGAAAATCTAGGTAGTGATTATAATCCACTTTTTATCTATGGTGGTGTCGGCCTTGGAAAAACACATCTTCTTCATGCTATCGGCAATCGCGTCCATCAGAAAACTCCCCAAGAAAAGGTACTTTACGTTACCTCCGAAACGTTTATGAACGAATACATTGAATCAATTGTCAACCGGGAATCTGCACAAGGATTCCGCACAAAATACAGAGAAACGGACCTACTACTGATTGATGATATTCAATTTTTACAACGCAAAGAAGGAACACAAGAGGAGTTTTTTAACACTTTCAATGAATTACACAAGAATTCAAACCAGATTGTGATTTCCTGTGATCGTTCACCCCACATGCTTGAAAACCTTGAAGAGAGGTTAAGTTCACGATTTGAATGGGGAATGGTTGCAGAGATAGACAAACCCAATTTTGAGTTGCGTTATGCCATTTTAAAGGGTAAGTGTCAAGAACAAGGATTAGAAGATGTGGACGATGAAGTACTAAATTATATTGCCGAAATAGTGACAGCAAACATTAGACAATTAGAGGGAACGCTACTTCGTCTTTATACACAAGCTTCTATTTATGGTGTGAAGTTAGACATAGACTTTGCACGCAAGGCACTAAATGATACATCCTCATTTACGAGAAGATCACAGCAAAAAATCATTACCGCAAAAACAATACAAAAAACCGTGGCAGATCATTTTCAGTTGAAAAGCGGTGACCTTACTTCAGCAAGACGGACAAAGGTTTTAGTGTATCCAAGACAAATCGCTATGTACTTGTGTAGAGAGTTAACCCAACTTTCTCTATTAGATATTGCTGACGCATTTAATAGACAGAACCATAGAACCATTTCCTATGCTTGTGAACAAATTGAAGAGTTGCTTGAAGACAATGAAACAAAAAAACTTATACAGAATTTTATGGATGAACTGACTTAATTGTCCATACACTTATCACTATAATACTGATAATAAGTTGATAATAAGTTGATAATAAATAGATAACAAGTCCACTTTTAATGTTTATAACTTGATAATAACTTTAATCGTTTTTATGCTAATTGATAACTTGATAATAAGAAGAAAAATTGTTATCATGTTATTATCAGTGTTCACAGCAATAATAATATAGCTTTAGAGCAGTTATTACCATATTATCATTACTACTACTTCTACTAAATTACAATTTTAATTTAAAAAACGTAATTAATAATATAATTAGAGCATCCAAATCAATTGGCAAAAAGATTCATTTTTAGAGTTGAGGTTATCAGAAAGTTTTGATAACGTAATTTTCATATACTTTAATATCTAATTCAGAACAACATCCCGTATGAACAAAATAATCAATAGTGATTGTGAGATACAGATGTACTTGGAACGTTTATGTCTCCGGAATTTTAGAAATTACAGAGAGTGTGAGGTATCATTTAATGCGCCAGTAACGTTGGTTGTCGGTAGAAATGCAATGGGAAAGACGAGTTTACTGGAAGCACTTTATTTCCTTTGCACAGGTGAATCACACCGGGCAACTTCTACTTCGGATTTAATTAGACATACTTCTGAAGGATTTGCGGTTACAGGTTATTTACGAAGTAGAAAGAAGTCTAATGCTTTAGTAAAACTTGAGGCGGTAAAACCGTGTCAAGGTGCGTATCGTCTTAAAACTGATGGTGTTTTGCAACGTCGGCGGTCAGACTGGATTGGACAGTTCCATGTAGTTGTATTTTCACCTGAATCTTTGGATATTGTTAAAGGCTCTCCTACCTCCCGTAGACGATGGCTTGATCTACTGTTATTACAGTTGAGTAGAGAGTATCTGGAAGAGTTTCAACGTTATCGTGAAATATTGCAACATCGTAATGCTTTATTGAAGCGAATAAGTATTGGAAAAGGGTCTGTTAGCGAAATATCGGTTTGGGATGGACTACTTGTTGAATCGGGTGTTGCTTTAATTACGGCAAGACAAGCAGCTTTATCTTGTATAAGTCCTGTTTTAGAAACGACTCACCTATCGTTAACGGGTGGACGGGAACGCCTTTTGCTGCAGTATGTACCGGGTGGTGTTGCAGATGTCAGTTCTGATATTTCTAATCTTTCAGATTGTTTTCGGGATTCATTGGCACAAGTGCAAAGAGATGAAGTGCGCCGTGGGGTAACATTGGTCGGACCTCATCGAGATGATTTTACATTGGCTTTGGAGACGTTGAATGGTGATGACGTGATATTCCGTGAAACTGCACGTACTTATGGGTCACAAGGACAGCATAGGACCATCGTACTAGCACTAAAACTATCAGAATTAGAGTTTATCAGAGAGTCTACAGGTTTCGCTCCGCTTTTCTTGTTGGACGACGTGTTATCTGAATTAGATTTAAAAAGACGGATGTACCTATTAACCTACCTACAAGGTGTTTCAGCACAGACTGTAATAACTGCAACTGATAAAGATGTGATGGGAGATGAATTGTCAGATGTTCACTTGGTAATGGTTGAAGATGGTGCTGTTGTAAATGATGTATAAAGACCTATAGGTGTAGATCAGCAGGACAGAACGATGCGGTTTAGAAAATGGCACAGACGTAGTTCACATAAGCCAAGTGGCAC
The DNA here is from genome assembly GCA_965208245.1 of Candidatus Poribacteria bacterium. Taxonomy (GTDB): domain Bacteria; phylum Poribacteria; class WGA-4E; order WGA-4E; family WGA-3G; genus MSPOR6. Next base: position 721,395 of record OZ242325.1, on the reverse strand, counting down.
TCTTAAAGCTCAAGGTGTTTTGGATGCTGTTATACGTAATAGAGGCTGGTTTGGTAAATTTGATGAAAGACGTATTTTTACTCTCTGGGACTCGATTGCTGGTAAGGGAATGACACAACATAGTCAACCGATATCCTTATCAAGAGGCATATTACGAGTTGAAGTATCCCATCCTATTTATGCCCAGGAACTGTCTTTGATGAAAGATCATTTAATGAAAAAACTTACATCCCAACAGCGGAATCAAAATATAAGTGGACATAAATCTTCTGCCAACGTTAATATCATTGACATCCAATTCCGTTTCAATCCGGATTTTCGCAAAAATAATTTTGGGCAGAAATCCACACGTAGTGTTGTTGAGTCGAACATAGGGACACCTGAAAATGAAAAGGTTTTTAAATCTGTTTCACCTGAGATGGAGAACCATATTGAAACTACTGTTTCAGTTATAGCAGATGCTGAATTACGTGATACTTTCAGATCCCTTTTTTTAACCCAATGTTCTCATGATAAACCGCAGAATGAGAATTAATTAAAAAAATAATGAATTGTTTTTTATCGGATCTGGTGTGATAAGGATATTGCACCTAGCTGTTCTGTCCTGGATCTGGCAGAATACGTGTTTGGTATTTTGCATTGATTAAGGGATCACACCTTCCGTTTTTTCTATTAACTTTTAGTAAATCCCAATTATGGGATATTCTTAAATCTAAAAAACCCTGAAATTGATAAAAAATAGGTTGCATAAAACTTGATTATATGTTAGAATAAATTAGAAAATATAGGTTTTTGTAGTGAATACCGACTGAAATCATTGAATACTATTTTAAGAGATGTAAAGAGTCAATAGAATCAATATTTTTTAACAATTTGTTATAATATTTACGATTAGATTGATTTAGATCGAACCTGAAAATGAGGATTTATACTTAATGGTTAATGATTATACTGCGTCGTCTATACAGATATTAGAGGGTTTAGAAGCTGTCCGAAAACGTCCGGGTATGTATATAGGGAGTACGGGTCCTGCAGGGCTCCATCATCTTGTCATGGAATTGGTTGATAATTCTATTGATGAGTTTGGTGCGGGACATGGATCTGAGATCAGGGTAACACTTAATGCAGATGGTAGTGTTACTGTTGGGGATGACGGCCGTGGTATTCCTGTTGGGGAACATCAAATAGGTGTATCAGCTCTTGAGGTCGTCATGACTACATTGCATGCTGGGGGTAAATTTGATGGACGGGGAGATGTCGGATATCAGACAGCTGGTGGTTTGCACGGTGTAGGTGCTTCGTGTGTGAATGCACTATCTGAATGGCTTAAAGTGCAAGTTGCTCAAGATGGACAACTTTACGAACAAAGTTATAAACGCGGCATACCGACGAAGGCAGTAGAAGTTGTCGGTAATACGACTTCTAAAACGATTGGCAAAGGTACAGAAACTACGTTTATGCCTGACCATGAAATTTTTGATACGCTTGATTTTGAGGGGAGATCCCTAAAAGAGCGTCTCCGGGAACTTGCTTTTTTGAACCGTGGGGTTTGCATCAAATTCAGGGATTTGAGAGAAGTTCTAGAGGATGAAGTGGAAACCGTTTATCACTATGAAGGCGGAATCGCTTCTTTTGTTATCTACCAAAATGAGAATAAAGAGGTATTCCATAATACTCCGATATATTTTGAAGGTGTGGCAGACAATGTACGAGTTGAGATTGCAATTCAATTTAACATAGGTTATTCTGAGAATATCTTTTCTTATGCAAACAATATCCGGACGACAGAGGGAGGATTTCATGAGAGCGGGTTTAAAAGTGCTTTAACTCGCACATTTAATGCGTATAGTAAAGATAATGGAATGCTGAAAGGTGAAAAGATTACACCTACCGGTGAGGACATTCGCGAAGGTATTGTGGCTGTTATCAGTGTCAAGGTTCCAGAGCCACAGTTCGAAGGACAAACCAAGTCTAAGCTAGGTAACACTGAGGTGGAAGGTATCGTAATGAGTATTGTGAACCAGCATTTGAAAGAGTATTTGGAAGAACAGCCAGCACTCGCAAAGCGGATAGTCCAAAAAAGTATCCGTGCAGCGGAAGCACGCGAAGCAGCGCGGCAACAACGCGATCTTATCCGAAGAAAAGGTGTCCTCGATTCTGCTTCAATGCCGGGTAAACTTGCGGATTGCTCTGAACGCGATGCAAGCAAAACAGAGATTTTTCTTGTTGAGGGTGATTCAGCTGGTGGCCCCGCAAAACAGGGGCGCGATCGTATCTTTCAAGCAGTGCTTCCTTTAAAGGGTAAAGGTATTAATGTTGATAAGGCACGACTAGACAAGATACTAAAAAATGCTCAGATAGTAGACATCGTTACTGCGCTCGGTACCGGTATTGGTGTGGAGGATTTTTCACTTGAAAAATTGCGTTATGGCAAGGTCATCATTATGGCGGATGCTGATGTGGATGGGGCACACATTCGATCACTCCTTTTGACGTTCTTTTTTCGCCAGATGCCGCAGTTAATTCATGAAGGACATTTATACATTGCTCAGCCTCCTCTTTTCCAAATTAGGAGGGGACGGAGTTCAAGATATCTTCAAGATGAAAATGCACTGGAAGAATATCTTTTAGAATCAGCAGCCAAAAATTTGGAGATTAAAAAAAAGGGACAGGATAACGCCTATACAGAAGAAGAGGCTATCGCTTGTGTTAAGGCACTTTCCAGTATTGAAAAACGACTTTCAGATTTAACCGTACGCGGGAATCGATCCCGTCAAGAACTTATTGCGTTTCTATGGGAACCGATTGAAGATCAAGAGACATCTGAAGCAACTATAGCAGATGCCAATTTGTCTGACCGGAAAGCAGATCCGGTAGATACTGTTCTTGATATTCTTCAAGCACAAACAGATGGCGGTGAACAAACTGAACTTCCACTTGAGATTGAGGATACTTCTGACGAAAATAGCGAGGATGTTGAGAGTACTTCAGCAGATCCTTCACTTGACACTATGTTACAACGCAACGTAGTATCTACGGCTTCAATACATGCGGAACTTTCACCTCATATTCAGTGTGTTAAAAAGTTTGGAATTCAACCTGAAGATTTTGATACTAAGACATCAGAAGAGGGGACTCCTGTGTTTAGTATTGTAAATAAATCGGAGGAACATCAGGATGCATTGTCTGTTAGAGAACTTCTTTCCATTCTCAGGACAAGTGCTAATAGTGGAACAACGCTTACGCGATTCAAAGGTCTTGCGGAAATGAATACGAAGCAATTGCGTGAGACAACGATGCAGATAGATGCACGTGTTCTATTACAAGTAACCATTGAAGATGCTGTTCAAGCTGAACGGATGTTCACGCTACTGATGGGGGATTCTGTAGGACCGCGTCGGGCTTTTATAGAACGTTATGGAACGCAAGTTGAACTTGATGTTTATGGGGCATAGTTAAAAAAGAGACGATCATCGTTTCCTGAAAATAGCTAAAAACGGTAGTTTACTTACAACAGAAATAAGAGAAGCAAATGCAAGAAGAAAATATCATTAGACGATCAATCGATACCGAGTTACAAACATCCGTCCTTACCTACGCGATGAGTGTCAATACCAATAGGGCAATCCCTGACGTCCGGGATGGTTTGAAACCGAGTGCACGCCGGATAATCTATGCAATGGGTGAACTCAACCTAACGAACGACCGTCCTTATGACAAATGTGCTGCGGTAGTAGGTGAAGTGATGAAGAACTTCCATCCTCACGGGGACGGTCCTATTTACGGTACGCTTGTAGGACTTGCCCAGGAATTCAGCACGCGTTATCCATTGATTGATGGACAAGGTAATTTTGGGTCTATTGACGATGATCCTGCTGGCGCAATGCGTTATACAGAGTGTCGTCTTGCCAAGATATCCGATAACCTCCTTCGCGACATAAAAATGGACACGGTTGACTTTCAACCGAATTATAAGGATTCTATGGAAGAACCGGTTGTTTTACCTGGTCTTCTTCCGAATCTACTCGTCAATGGCACTACTGGTATAGGTGTAGGTTATGCGACAGAACTTCCACCGCATAATCTTAACGAAGTCGTTGATGCTCTTTTGCTTATGCTGGATTTTCCAGAAACGTCAGTATCTGAGTTGATGGAATTGATCCCCGGTCCCGACTTTCCTACTGGTGCAATTATCGTTGGAGAAAGACCGATCAGGGATATGTATGCTACCGGTAAAGGGAATATGACGATTCGGGCAAAGGTGGATATTGAACCGGTAACACATGGTAAAGTTCGGGGAGATCGTGAACAGATTATCGTCACTGAAATTCCGTATCAGATTAAGAAAAATAGACTCTGTGAACGTATGACAGAGCTTGTAAATAGTAACACGATAACCGGAATTCGAGATATCCGAGACGAATCTGATGAGGATATACGGGTGGTTATTGAACTCAAGCAAGGCGAAGTGCCACAGGTTGTCTTAAATCAACTCTATAAACATACACAGATGCAGGTTAATTATAATGCTATTCTGCTCTGTCTTGTGGAGGGGTTGCCTAAAATTTTAACACTTCCTGAGATTTTGCAGCACTATTTAGCACATCGTCGGGATGTGATTCGTCGACGTACACAGTTTGATTTAGCACGGTGTGAACGCCGCGCGCATGTCTTGGAGGGGTACCGTATTGCACTGGAGCATTTAGAAGAAGTTATTGAGATTGTGCAAACTGCTGATACCCCGCAGGATGCCAGAGAGCAGTTGCAAACGCAATACGAACTTACTGAACTGCAAGCTAACGAGGTACTTGGGTTAACCTTGCGTCAGTTAACAGGTTTAGAACGGCAACGTATCAACGATGAATATAGTAATCTTGTTGAACGGATTGCAGAACTCAAAGCGATCCTTGATAGTGAAGAACTCGTTACCAACATCATCCGTGAAGAATTAGAGGGTTTGAAAGAGGAACATGGAGATGAACGTCTTACTGAGATCGTTGATGAAGTCAAGAGTTTTGAGATGGAAGATCTCATTGCTGATGATGAGATGGTGGTAACAGTAACGCATTCTGGCTATTTAAAACGGATTCCGATGGATACTTATCGCACACAAAATCGTGGTGGTGTTGGCATCAAAGGCGGTAATCCTAAAGATGGAGATTTCTTGGAACAGTTGATTATTGCAACTGCTCATCAACCGCTCCTCTTTTTTACAAGTCTTGGTAAGTGTTTTCTACTGAAAGTTTATGAGATACCTGAAGGATCGCGTACCGCAGTTGGACGGGCAGCGGTAAACATACTAAAATTAAGTGAATCGGAGACCATCACTGCCCTTTTACCTGTGCGGGAGTTTAAAGAGGATCACTATATCCTTATGGCAACAAAATACGGTATTGTAAAGAAAAGTCCACTGCGAGATTTCCGAAATCCTATCTCTAGTGGAATTATTGCGGTCAATTTGGATACAGATGACCAACTCATCGGAGCTCAACCTACCGATGGTTCCTATGATGTAATTCTAGTGAGTCACAACGGACACTCCATCCGCTTCCATGAATCGGATGTTAGAAGCATGGGACGTCGTACGCGCGGAGTGCGAGGTATCCGTCTTGGTGAAGAGGATTTTGTCGTAGGTATGGCATGTTCTTCAGATGAAAATGATTCGCTTCTAATTGTTACAGAAAACGGATACGGTAAACGCACAAGTTTAGCAGCTTATCGTGCCCAGAAACGGGGGGGCGTTGGGGTGGCTGCAATTAAACGTTCAAGTAGAAATGGAGCGGTTGTTTCTGCAAAACTCGTTAGAAGGTCAGATCAACTTGTACTTATTAGTTCTACCGGATATATCACGCGTATGGCAGTCAGCGACATTCGTTCAATAGGCAGGACAACACAAGGAGTAAGGCTTATGAGTTTAAATGATGGCGAAACGCTGGTTGACGTTGCCAAGATTTCTGATGCCGAGTCCATATAGAAACGTGCATAAAGGCTGAATGTGTTATAGTAGGACATAGAGTAAATTGTTGAATGAATTAGAAAAGGAGATAATGATGGACAATAAGTTATGGACAAAAACAACGCTATCTATTATAAAAAGGGTAACGATGCTGTTTAGTGTACTGTCCCTTTTTTTAATAGTATTGATAACAGATGCACAAGAGGTAACTACAGCAGAACTTGATGAACATGTCCCACTCACCGAAGAATCTCAAACAGCAAAGCAGACTTATGCGAAATTGATGCATGTAGTCTACCTGCAACGTTTTGATACAGATTTGACAAGGGTTATGAACCTATACGATCAGTTGGTAGAACTGGCTCCGGGGTTCGCTTATGTTTGGTATAAACGAGGACAACTTCGTTACAAGATGCAGAATGTACGTGGTGCTGAGAAAGATATGGAGAAGGCACTTGAAATCGATGACGCTAATATACTTGCAACATGGCAACTTGCTCAGATTCTGGCACACCGGGCATATTATGAAAGAGGAAAAAATGTTACAAAAGTATTGGATACTGTTAAAAGAGTGACTGAGTTGGACCCGACACATTTTATGGCACAACAGATGCTAGGAGATTTATCGTACCAACTTGGTGAGTACACGACTGCGGAAAAGGCATTCAAAGCATTAACTCGTATTATGCCTTTTGAGCCTTCTTTTCATAAAAAACTTGGCGATATTTATAAGAATTTAGAAAGAACACCCGAAGCTGTTGAAGCATACAAGCGCATTATTAGAATTAAGCCGGACGATATAGAAGCACTTACGAATCTGGGATTTCTTAGTCTTAATAGTGGACATTTAGAAGAGGCACAGAAGACCTTTGAGCAAAGTTTGACTTTAGCACCGCAGGACGTGAGAAGTAACTTGGGGTTAGGCTTAGTAAAACAGGAACTTGCATATCTTATACAAGCTGAGGATAATTTGACGGCGCAGAATGAACTTATTGCCAAATATAATGAAGGACAGAAACTCATCACTGACGCAGAAAAGTATCTTGGACGGGCAATATCCTTGTCCTTAGCAATCGTAAACCGTACTGACAACGTGCGGAGACAGGCTACCTACAGAGAATTAGCCGTTAAGGCACAATATGCTTTAGGGTACGTCTATCTGCTGTTTGAAAAATATGAAAAAGCTGAGGAGACTTTTACACAACTTCTTGCAAACGACGATAAACATATCGGAGCGATATACGGAATTGCCTCTGCCTATCAATCTATGGGTGACTTTGACAACGCAGAAGCGTATCTGCGTAAGACACTTTCACTCGAACCCGCACATGAATATGCACTCAACTCGCTAGGGTATCTATACGCTGAGAAGGGGACAAAACTTGATGAGGCTGAGGCTTTAATAAAGCGTGCACTTGAAAAGTCACCAGAGAAAGGTGAATATCTTGATAGCCTCGGGTGGGTATTCTTTAAACAAGGACGGTTTGCGGAAGCTGTTACTACGCTGGAAAATGCAATACAACAATCACCGAAGAATGTCATAATATTGATACATCTGGGGGATGCTTACCTAAAGAATAATGAACCTGATAAAGCACGTGATGTTTGGCGGGAAGCACAAACTATTGAACCGGAAAATGCTGAAATAAAGGAGCGTCTCAGCGAATAGTCAATAGCCAATAGGTTTAAGAAGAAAAAACAAATGCGAAAAATCATCGTCAAGGTTCTACTCCTAACGTTGTCCCTTGCTATACCATTGGCTATGAATTTTGCCGTGCAGTTCAGTTATGCATTCCGCTGCCATTATCATATTATAAAGGGGCCATTCCTTAAAGAAGGCTTAGTGTTACCACCTTCACATGATCTAGGAACTGCGCCAAGGCACCCCGCAGCACCAACACTTACCGTCGGATTCCAAAGGTCTTTTTTTGCGATTGATTTTGCAAGAAAACAGCAGTATTCCATCAATGCTACATTACGCGCAAGTGGAACCCACTGTTATATCTTCGTAGAAGATTCAGAGTGGCAAACACACATTACAACATCAACAGTCCAGTCTGTTCAAAGATCGTTTGATTCCGTTACACCCGCAGACCCACAACGTGGTATATACGACATATTAACGGAAGATTTCGGTTCGCCTCCGGATGTTGATAAGAACGGTAAAGTCATTATCCTTCTTCTCAATATCCTTGACAGAAATACAAGGTATTCCACTGCTGGATATTTCATGCCGATTGACCAGTATCGTGGTCGCCTGCATCATCCAACCCTTGGTCCACTTCATAGCAACGAAGCGGATATTATCTATATCAACTCAAGAAGGCATCCTCCTAACACTAGTGCTAGTGACATGTCTAGCTTGCAGTCTGTAATTGCACATGAACTCCAACATCTGATCCATTGGCACCATTCCCCAAACGAGGAAATTTGGATTGACGAAGGATGTGCTGATTACGCAGCATTTCAATGCGGTTTTAACCTCTACCAGCATGTGAATGCTTTTCAAAAAGCACCGAATACTTCTCTTATAGACTGGACTCAGCAGACAGAAACAAATTTACTTGCACACTACGGTGCTGCTTTTCTGTTCATGTTATATTTTCATGATCACTACGGGGGAACAGAGACTGTAGCTGCACTTGTCAAAAATCCATTAGATGGAATACCTAGTATTACACAAACGTTAAAAACACAGGGCATAAATAAGTCATTTTCTGATATATTTTCAGATTGGAAAGTGGCGAATTATCTAACGACATGGTTAACTCTTGGCACTGTTGAAGCCCCTTATCTGTATAATTCAATCGTATTGACAATTCAACCTCAATTTGAACATGTGAGTTATCCTGCTAATAGTAAAAATAGAAGACTCGCAAATTTTAGTGCACATGCTATAGAATGTAAAGTAGCAACAGTTGACCAGTCAGGTTTAACACTCGGATTATCAACACAACGTCAGTTAAATATGTCACTGGCAATTATAGATGTAAAGGCAACTTATTTGCACACGTCAGGTGAGATAGTCGTTGGAAAAGTGCCTTTTAGAAATGTTGATGGCACAGCGGCATTGGACGTACCTACATTCGGAACTGATATTCAACGACTGATGGTGATACCGAGTCTACAAGTTGAGAATTCAAGTTTTGCACAACAGACTATAACTTACAATTATAGTATTTTTGAAGGTAATTTAGGTACTTACACCACACACGTACTTCCGAACCCGATACATCCAAACTATTGGGAAATAATTGCACAGCCAGATATGCCACTGGCAAATGAACCTGCGGCTGTGTATGCCTTCACTGTAACGTTGACATATCAAAATCGTAAACTACTTGATGCAAAACCGATGATATATCTTGAAAATGAGAAAACTGCCCCAGGATATAACATTTACAGGTACGTTTTCAATCTCAAACCTGATATAGCAACAGAAAAGGTAAAATGGACGATTAAACGGGGTGTCGGTGACATATCTGACAGGGTGATTGATGAAGGAATACTAAATGAACCCATAACCAAATACTGATAATTTTAGAGGAACGGATAAAAGCGATTGGAGGAGTCTGGAGATCAAATGACACATTTATTTGAAAAATTACGCAACGGTGCGAAATCCTGGCGCGAAGAGGGGTATCCATGCCCAGACTATCCACTTATTGGTGAAATACTCCGATGGCAGTTTGAAGGTGACATAAACGAAGGGATTACTCTCAAATACCTTCGAAAACCACAATTTCAATCTTTAGAACTTTACTGGTTCTTGAGACTGAAGCGAGATACACCACACATTATCGATCTTTACAAGCACTACTACGGAGACAACGTGGACGAGTTCTGTAAAGCCATGGGAATTCCTATCACGCCAGGACAACGGACAATTATTAAGACTGTGGATGAAGTCATAGATTTGGTTAAAAACAACCAGGATTTCGTGAAACAGTTGCAAATAGATCCACTTTACGAAGCTGTAACACTTGCATATCCGAGTTATATCTTTGCACTCACGATGGGCACAGGAAAAACACACCTTATTGGTACAATCATAGCAACTGAATTCGCTATGGCACTTCGGCATCCTGGCGAAGTTTTTATGAAAAATGCTCTTGTTTTTGCTCCAGGCACAACCATTATTAAGAGTCTACGGAAAATTAGCGAAATTCCTTATGACCTAATTTTACCACCCGGTGTGGACAGAGAATTTCTGGCGAACCTAAAGATTACCTATCCACCAGACGGTACCCCAAATATACCTGTTCAACAGAATAGCACTTACAATATTATCGTCACCAACACAGAAAAAATTAGTCTACGTGCAGACGCAAAACGAAGGAGTAATCAGACAGAACTTGATTTTGATAAAAAAAACGAGCAAATACAGTTAGTCGCAAACCTTCGTCTACAAACGATTACGAGCTTGTCTTGCTTAGGGATTTTTTCAGATGAAGCACATCATACCTACGGGAACAAAATTGACAAAGATCTTAAGCGGGTAAGAGATACGGTTAACTACATAAATGAGAAAACAAACCTGATTGCAGTTATTAATACGACTGGCACCCCTTACGCTAAACGACAAATGCTCCGAGAAGTCGTCACGTGGTATAGTCTCGGTGAAGGGATAAGAGATAATATTCTTAAGAGTCTTCTTCAAGGCGTTGTTGACTACCCAGTTGGAACTTTGCCAGACAGAACGCTGTTCGGGAATATCATTGATGACTTTTTTGATAAATATGGAGACGTGCACCTGTCTGATGGTGCAAAAGCGAAAATTGCTTTCTACTTTAAAACACAAACTCATTTAGAAATATCACGCGATCACATTGAAAACGCTCTGTTGGCAAGAGGAGAAAGCATTGATCTGATACTTCAAAACACGCAGCTTTCCAGCAAGGAAGAAGTAGCGGAGTTTGACAGTCTAAATGACACTAAAAGCAATAAGCGTGTCATACTTCTTATCGGTAAAGGTGTTGAAGGTTGGGATTGTCCAAGCTTGTTCGCTTGTGCCCTTATAAAAGAGCAGTCAAGAAGCAGTAACTTTATTTTACAAGCTGCGACCCGATGTCTTCGTCAGAAAGAAGGCAACTTGCATCCTGCCAGAATCTTTATAGATACGGCGAACAGAGGGATTTTGGATAAAGAACTGAAAGAAAACTTCGGCACTACGCTTACCGAACTACGAACACTAGACTCGGAAACAGAAGACGTTCAAATACGTATCTGTAAACCGGTTTTACCGAAGTTGAAAATCACACGATTTATTCACCATGTTGTTCCAATACAGAATGGCTCAACGAACATTGAGTTGCAAGTCCCATCAGATGTGGAAAACGCCCCTTCTGTTTTCCGCAGCATTCTAACACCCAATTTTATGCAGAAAGAGGGGGCTCCACTGACGGGATTGGGTGAACAAGAAGAAATTTATATTGAGAACCGTAAAATAGGCTGCTACATGATAGCAAAGCGGCTTTCGACTAACTACCATCTACCTTTTATAGAGATACTTAACAAATTGAAACGTCTCTATCCCGAAGGTGAAATTCCGGACAAACACTTTGATGTACTATGCAAACAGGTAGAAAGTCAGCAGAAAAATTACAAAATAGAAAAAGAGAAAGTGACTGAGGTTCTTGCACTTATACGTCTCCATGATAAAGAAGGTAATCTTCTTTTTGAAAGAGATGATGAGAACGGTTACTACTTTCACACGGTGCGTTTGCGGAAAAATAGAGTTAACCTTTTACGTCAGAAAGAAGATTTGGACGAAACCCATAACGTTAGTTTTCATTATACACCTTACGATTTTGATAGCAGTCCATAACGAAGTTTTTTTGAGAATATCTTGGCTACACTTAACCATTCCATTGATAACGTAGAAGCATTCTTGTTCACTGGCGGAATAGCGAATAGCAGAAAAACTGATTTTCACTTTGAATACAAAGGAACCGATGGGAACTATCATCAGTATTTTCCAGACTTCGTGATCGTTAAGAAGAACGGGGAATTCTATATCGTTGAGATAAAAGAAGAAAGTAGGAAAAATGATCCTAATGTTGAGGCAAAGAAGAAAGCTGTAATGCAGTTGGTCAATTTACAGTCAGATAAGCACTTTGACTATAAAGTGACCTATACCGAAGATGCACTTTTCACAGACAACTCTGATGATTTGAGGACTATTCAAGAATGGATTTACGGTAGTGAAACCTCTCAGAATAATTCTGACGCAAACATTTTACAGGAGAAACATAATGAATGATGTTAAGGCAGTAAAAGGGAGACCTATGCTGACTTGGGTAGGTAAACGCCCAATAGAAAAAGTGGAATACTATCCACCTCAACTTATAGAATCTATAAACGTGGAAGAACGGAAAGAAGAACCTGACTATGAGTATTTTAAATCCGGCCCGAACCTTGTTTTTCAGGGTGATAACAAGGAAATCCTCTCGTCACTATTGGTTCAAGGCTTCCGAGGTAAAGTAGATCTTATTTACATTGATCCACCTTTCGCCAGTGGGGCAGATTATGTTCGGAAGGTAAAGTTACGTGGTAGTATTGATAAATTGAATACCGAAGGACACTCTGTCACCGAACAAATACAATACAACGACATTTGGGCGAATGATAACTACTTACAATTTATGTATGAACGGCTTATACTCATGCGTGAACTCTTGTCAGATAAAGGCTCTATCTATCTACATCTTGATCAGACTTTTAGCCATTATCTAAAGTTAATTATGGATGAAGTTTTTGGGAAGGATAATTTCGTCAGTGAAATTACCTGGGATACTGCTTCCATAAACGTTGCGGGGTTCAAAGGACAAGCAAATAAATGGATTTACGCAACAGGGAATATTCTGTATTACAGAAAAAATCCTATGGAGTACATTTTTAATAAACAATATATACCAAGAGATGACAAATTTATTGAAAAAAATTACAAAGATGAAGATGAAAATGGTCGTTTTAGAATAACAAGAAGAGGCAATAAATTGTATTTGAAAGATGATAAAGGAGAACCATTAACTGATATATGGAAAGACATTTTATCATTTAATTATGTCGCAGTTGCGGGTAAAGAAAGTGTATGTTACCCTACACAAAAACCTGAAGCACTTCTAGAACGCATCATTAAAGCCTCAAGCAACAAGAATTCCATCGTTCTCGACTGCTTTGTAGGAAGCGGAACCACTGCTGCAGTATCGGAAAGACTTGGTAGACGGTGGATCGTAGCAGACCTGAACAAAGGGGCAATACAAACGACAATAAAGCGACTTCAGACTTTACCCAATGTGGACCGAGGCATCGCTCACTATCGCATCAATAACTATGAAGCAACCACTCACGAGGAGCGGAGTAAGTTCGTCATCAAAAAATATGGCGTAGAAACCGATAGGAAAGACATATTTTTTGATGGTACCCTGGATGGGAGACTAGTGAAAATCATTAACTTGACAAAGGCTCTTAATCCGTTGGATATTCAAGTGATCAAAGACGAGCTTGAAAAACGTCCAGATGAATCTCGCAACATCAAGATATTTTGTTACGGTGCCAATAGTGATATTGAGGAAGAAATCGAAGCCGAAAACAAAAGGCATCCTATTAACAAGTTCTATGTAACGGACATCACACGTGACGGTTTCATTACTGACTCTAAGCCCGAAGCAGAAGTTGATTTCATGCGAGAGCAGGACAGCGTGAAGATCATTATCACCGAATATACCAATCCTGCTATTGCAGCTTATTTGGAAAACAACCAAACGCTGTTTCTTGAGGACATTGACGACTTTCGCTCTTTTATTGATTACGTGCAGATAGATACCGACTTCACTGGTGACATCTTCTCTGTAGTAGAACACGATGTGCCAAAGAAAAAGGAAGACTTCATCAAAGCGGAATACAAGGTAGAGTTACCGAGACCGGAGGCACGCGTTGCTGTGAAAATCGTTAGCATGCTCGGCGAGGAAACGGTGATAGAAGAACAACTATGAAGATAGAGAAGTTAGCTGATTTTATACAGTGGGTTTCAGAATTAGGTGATGATGGTGAACACGAAGGTTTTATGTACCGTGGTGTCACAAGCGTGTCTCATGACATAGTGGAAACCTTTGCTTATCGTCGTTTAGAGGAAAAAAGGATAGAACACTTCCGAAACTTCTTGAAATCAATCGAAATTTAATCAAAGAGGCACGGCTTCGTAAGCGATTGATCTAAATCCCAATAGTGTCATACTTTACCTAATACGTGCAACTGTCAAAAGACTAAGGAAACTATAGTAAATAAGTTACTTGACTCATTTCTAGGATTCATGATACACTCTTTGACAGATGGGTTGTAGTTTGAACTCTATTCTCTAATCAAGTTTACAGCATCGTGACCTGTTCGGAACATAGAGTCGTTGTAGTTTGAACTCTATTCTCTAATCAACCTATCAGAATCATATAAACACAAGGATAATATAGGTTGATAAGTATTATCAAGGAGGCAATCACTATTATGCGTTTATTTTGTTTTTTACTAATATCCCTTCTTCTTGTTTCATTTGTGGGATGCTTTGGTGACGGTGGTATAAAGACAATACCGTTATTTACCGAGGTAAATAAAATTGCTGTTACACCCTTCTTCGCTGACAAAGAAGAAGCAAAGGCTCTTGGGAGCCGCATTAGTGTTAATCTATCTAACCGATTTGAAATTATATTAAAAGACATTGAGTGGGTCTATGACATATCGGATAAAATTCGTCCTGTGAGGGAAAAAATAGATGAACTTGGCATTACACTAAATGATGTTTTTGATGACCCCGCATTAGCAGCGAGAGTAGGAGAATCACTTGGTGCGGACTGGATTATCACAGGTAAGGTTACAAAGCCAAAGTTGGAACAGAAAGATAATGACCAACATCACCAACGTTTGGGACGACAGACCGGAATTTCAGGAACATCTACTTACATCACTACACGGCAGGTGGCAAGCAGTAAAGTTCGTGTCAAGATTATTGATGTAAAAACAGGTCGTATGATCTATAATAATGAAATCCACTCTAATCTCAAGTATTGGTTTGCATACCAGACCCAAATGAGTAATATGATGATATTTAAGCAACCTGAGGAAATGTTCGCCGATTTAGGAAAACACTTACCGTGGCGCATTTCCTATATGCTATATCCCAGCGGATTTGATGAAGAACCTCAAGATAAAATCTTATTAAAACCGGACTTCCAACTCAAAGGAACAGGTGGGATTGTTAAATATGATTAGCACCACCATTTTTTGATGTCGATGCCTAAATCCAAAGTCGGGTTGAAGTTACCACTTCAACCCGACTTATTTTATGTCCATCTGTCAAACCGGGTCCCAATGTTTTTTGTACTTTATAATTCAGTATCTATTGAACAAGCAGTATCTTCAAAGAACGCGTTGATTTGACGCGTGTAAGACTTACCGTGATGTAGCAGTTGTGAAGATACATCGTAGAGTTCGGCGGGTGGTAATCCCTCATAAGGGTTTGATATTTTCTGATAACAAGTTATGGCGTGTTCAAAGAAATCTAATGTCTCAACATCAATTGCTCCACTCTCTTGGACAGCACGAAAGCCTTGGTGTTTTTGATATGGTGGCGTTTGACCGCTAAATTCTATGATCGCGTTGTTGATGTCTACAGCGCGTTGCACAATCATCAGAAAGCAACTTTTGATGTAAGAATGAGTGAGTTTATCAGCCTCTACATAGGCGTTTTTGTCCGCTGGCAAACCGTTATGTAGTTGACTAAAACATTCGTCCATATATGCCAATTTTGCCTTTACAGGATTAAAATGACGCGGCAATGTCTTTCGAACGGTTTTTGACATCAGTATTCTCCTAAGGACTATTTTAATTCTAATCACGTATCATTTCTGTTCGATTAGACGAGATTCTTAGGAAAAAGTTGGTAAACCTTGATAATTTCTGCCACATAGATACCGGACTTTCCATCGGTCCACGCACCTAAAAGGATTTTAGCATTCGCTACCACTCCGATATAGTAATCATCAAACGGTTTGTTGAGTATATGTGTGTCGGCACACGCCATACATCTCAACGTTGTCTTCCGCATGTCGATAAATAAATAATTCTTATAACAATACTTGGCAGAATGGAATCATTTATGATAAAATTCTTAACGCTTTATTCTTTATTAGATGAATTGTGAAGAAAAGTAAATCAGTTAACAACTAAATATAAACATTGGAATAATATAAACATTGGAATAGGAGATGAGTCGTATTGTGTAAACACAATACGTTTAGGATGTTATACACATTAAAACGTAATTTAAAAGATATTCTCGGAATATCACCAGTAACCGTATCGTATATCCATTGTACTATATTGGTAATAGTCTTGTTCTGCTTTAGTGTTGTTGCGGTTGCGGATGTCACGCAAATAACCACTGCAAACAAGATTACCCTTAATTTCAAACTACCACAACTTGAGGTTAAAGCAGTTGAACCTGAAGGAAACACAGCACAGCAAGGTATATATCACAACGTAGTTTATGCTGCATGTGGTTGGGTCCAAGAACCAGGGTATCCAAAATTACCGGTTACACGGGTGCTTTTAGCTGTTCCACCAGACGTGGAATTGAACGATAAGAATATAGTAGTAAACGCTGGCGCGTTGCAAAAGCAGAACGGTGTGCGGTTATTTCACAGTCAGAAAGATAGTTTGTATAATAGGCATTCCGATTCCGACTTTTATCCAGCAGTTCTTGCACGGATAGAGATGGATGGGTACATCCGTTCCCAACGTGTGATCACCGTAGTTTTACATCCAGTCCAGTATAATAGTGTTACCCGTGAACTTCGTTCATATAGTAGTCTCACCGTTTCCATTCTTTATCGTACACGAATGCCTGTACAAGGTATCGGTGCTGCCATAAACACGATTCCTGCGCCAGTTACGGACATAGAAACACAACGTCGACTACAGAGCATGACATCTCCTTTCGAAAAGACTTTTGCGCGGTACATCCTCAATTATTCGGATTACCGTAGAATTTTTAATGCGGGTATGGGAATAAGTGAGGGGGCACGTGCAAATATAGGTTCACTCAGGGCTGCACCATCTGCCCCAGGCTTGTCTAACGAAAGCCAACAGACACGATATAAACTCTATATTGATGAAACAGGAATCTACAAAGTAACTGCAGCGTCTCTGAAAACGGACTGGGGTATTGACCTAATAGGTGTTGACCCCCGGGGGCTACGTCTTACCCATGGTGAGCAGGAAATACCTATCTATGTAAGTGGTGCTGGGGATCTGCGTTTTGACGTGGAAGATGCGATTTATTTCTTGGCGCACAGTTCCACTGATCCTGAGAGTCCCCATAAAAAGAACGCTTATACAATATGGAATATCTACTGGTTAAGCGTATCATCAGGCGGACAAGATCCGTCACGCCAGCAAAATAGTCGAGTGGCACAGATTGATGCAAGTCCAAGCAATGCAACTGCTGTTCAGGTGCCGACCTTCCGATCGCGTGTCGTTTTTGAGGAAGATCACCTTACAAACAACTTGGAGTTTGTCCATCCGGATATCGTTTCAGGAGGACAGAAACACAAGTGGTTTGATGCGTTGGACTTTTGGTTCTGGGACGGTATCAAAAACTCAAGCGAGATTGGTGAGTTGCGCCTTGAATTTCCACTCTATGACATCGCGAAAAGTTTTGACCCACCACAGATACAAGTTGTTTTACAAGGCGGAACACCCGAAACACATGAAATCTATGCTGCCGTGAATAGCGTGCGAATTGACCATGCTATATGGGATAGTCAGGCGCAGGTGACACTTTCAAAGAACTTACGAGTCTGGAATAACCTTAAGGATGCAGCACAAGGTGAAACGAATGTTCTCTCCCTAACACGGATTGATACAACTATTGAAGATGATACAACCCGTTATCCGTATCACATCTATCTCAATAGGTTCTGGGTTGACTATACGCGTCTCTTTTTAGCAGTGGATGATGAACTTCGCTTTGGAACACCTATCAAGACAGGACCCAATTATAAGAATAGGGAAGAAAAGAAAGGTGTTATAAATCAATTCCGTATTGATGCGTTTCTTAATCCCGATATATCTGTTTTTGAAACAGATGGAAACACACTCACTGCTAAACTTCAAGGTGTAGATGTAACCCGTCATGCAACCGATGAGGAGATGCGGTCACGACTTAGATCGTTAAATTCTGGAGATCTACGAGCTGTGCCGAACAGCACATACACTGTGACTTTCCAGTTGCCGGACACCCGGACAACTGAGTTTATAGCCGTGTCAGATGCTAGACTTCGTATTCCTGTGCAGATTGAGACCGTTCCATCGAGTGCCAGTTATAACTTACGCAGTACACTCAACGGTGCAGATTATATAATCATAGCACATGCAAGGTTTCGTGAGACAGCTGACAGGTTGGCAAACTGGCGTTCCACGCCACAAGGCGGTGGATACCGCACAAAGGTTGTTGACCTCAATGATATATACAACACTTTTGGAGATGGGAAAGTTCATCCCGTCTGGATAAAAAACTTCCTCACCTATGCATACAATAATTGGACACCCCCCGCACTCTCATATCTTGTATTTTTAGGAGATGGAACCTACGATTTTCGCGGTATAGATAAGCAGGTACATTCTGAACCACCAGAAGTTGCAGGTTATATACCACCTCACTATATTACAACAGACTCGTTTGGCAGAACTTCCGCTGATCATTGGTATGCTACGGTCTCTGGACATGATGAATTTGTAGATTTCTACGTCGGTAGACTCAGTGTTGAAACTGTGGAGGAAGCGGATATCGTTGTAGACAAGATTATCAATTATGAAGGACAACGACCTAACGGGGCATGGAGACGGCGAATTATATCTGTTGCTGATGATGAAGTAAGCAACCCTGGGGATCATATTTTCAAGAAAAGTCTTAACGAAATCGCAAAAGATCATACACGGCTTGGGTATGAGACCGTTGAAATTTATCTTGAGGATGTGATAGATGAAGTTGAGGCAAACCCTGAGGAATTCTCTGGTGCCCTGCCACGACACGTTGCCAGAGATCGGATCATCAAGGCATTAGGTGAAGGCGCAGCTATTGCACAATATGCTGGTCATGGGGGAAGAATTGTTTGGACACACGAAGCCATTTTCGGTAATGCATCTGTAGATAAGGTACAAGAAACTGAACAGATACCTTTTATGCTTGTGTTGAGTTGCTATAATGGGTATTTTGATGCCCCCGGCGAACCGAGTATGGCGGAGAAAATGCTACGGAAGGAGAGAGGCGGAATTATCGGCATGCTTAGCGCAACGCGACTGACCTACGGTAGTGGAAACGAGGACCTTAACAGGATCATATTTGATATGTTATTCCAGCGGGATATCCGGCAACTCGGTCCGCTTAGTTTCGATTCTAAACTCGAGTACTTATTAACAGAAGGTACATCTCAACTGGATATTATGCTTGAATATACGTTATTTGGCGATCCCGCGTTGCGTATCGCTATGGCAGAATATGAAATCCTGCCCGTAATTCAAACCAAGACCGTTAAAGCAGGTGATACACTCAAAATTGCACCTGGCTACGTTCAAACTGCACGTTATGATTATGCACTTGGTAAGAAGGTTTTTACCCGGAATACCAATTTTGACGGGGACCTAACAGTTAAAGTGAGTTTTCCCGGTCAACAATCTATCGGCGTTGACAAAACTGGCACACAACGAGAATACTACTCCGGTGATGTAATCGTAACTGAAACGTTAAAGGTGCAACGCGGGAGTTATCCAGAAGTTGAAATTGACGTGCCAGTTAACATCTCACAAGGGGATGCACATGTAGAGTATTATGCTGAAAACGTAACTGAAATCGCTGTCGGTGGCGATGGTTTCACGGTTGAAGTACCAAAGATACTTGACATTATACCACAGGTGATCACCAAGCCAGCCGACCAAGATGTGATTGATATTTTTGCGTATGTTTCTGACGATAGCAGCGAAACGGTTTCTGTGATGTTAGAATGGCGGAATACAATGAACCCGGGAAATAATCAAGTATTCCTTGAACCTACTGAAACAGTCCCAGAATCAGCATTTTCTAAAATAGCAACGGCTGCATCAACAACTGCTAGATGGTGGAAGTTACCGCAACCTATACCCGTAACAGCCGACGGATCCGTATTTCGATATGATATACAGGTTACGGATGCGGACGGTCATGTTGTTACTTCTGATTATTTTCGGTTCTATCCTTATGTGTACCCGAACCTTTCTGTAGTCTATAATAGACGTTTCTCAGATTTTCATGAGATCAACTATACCACGGATGCAGCCGATGATGGTTCGCTCAAACGTTTTCTTACAGTTGATATTGAATTGACTGCTACCGCTGGGACCGGGAATGAAACCGTTGCCTATCCAAATATTTTAATGGCTGATCTGCTTGAAAAGGTAGGACTTTCCGATGTTAAAATCGAAGTGGCATTTTTTAGCGGGAATCCGGATATAGATGAGAACAGTATTGTCGACCCGGATGCACATCTACTTGGCAGTACAGAAATATCTCCAGACAATTGGATCGTGCAAAATCCCCTTGTTCAACAGTCTAATGCCTATGAACCTGAACCCCTTAATGTCAACCCGATTGCGACTGTTTCTATTCCTATATCTCTACGCAATGGTATCCATGACGTGTTTGTATATGTTGATCCCGTATTTAACGAGCCTGAAGAACCCAGTACGTCTTTATATGGTCTTGTGCTAGAAAATGAAGAACAGGATAACATCGGATACAGACAACTTACTGTTTCAGGCGACATTATTGGCAACGTGCCGTTGAAAGTGAAAAGTGTTGATGGCGGTGCACGGATATTAACGTCAGTAGGGTCCAATATTGTTAACCGGGAAGACAGCCCCTTAGTGCTTACCGTTTTACCTATTGTATCAGAAACGACGAACCCACCAGCTAATAATTTTGGTGCCTATTACCTTGGTGGAACAGATGAGGTGCCATCTTTATATAACAACAGCACTGCGTCACGCCTACCGTTTACAAATATCAGTAGCGAGCAAACAGAAGGATCACTGCTCCCCGTAACATTGCCGACGCAAAACGCTTTATTAGGTTATAGTTTGCACTTAGACACAAGAGAAACCGCAGGACAACGGTCAGTTAGAAATCAGGATGCAATAGCAAGTCCTATGTTCAAACTTCAAACACCAGTAACCGTTGAACTTGATTTTGATTGGACTGCACTTCAACAGAACGTGGTAAAGGAACTTTTTGGGACAGATACAGATTTGTCCACCGAAACGCAAAGTATGGAGACAACCATTAGCACTGCTTTAGAAGAACGCTCAAACAACATCGGGATATATCTCTGGCTCAATACGATAGCAAACTGGGTTCGCCTTGATTCTGAAATCAAGAAACAGACTAACGGCAGTATATATACATCAACACAGGTAGCTAAAATTCGTACCGATAACGTAGGGGATGGCGCAATTGACAAAGTTGATATTACATCCAGTGAAGTTAACGTAGGAACCTGGTTGATTTTATTTGAGACACCGCATACTTACAGACTCCTATTTATACCTCAGGTTTCTGATGATGGCACAATTGGGGTATCTTCAGATAATTTTGGCAATAGCCCTTCTACATCTCTAGCTTTGCCGAAATTAGAGGAAATAGCGAGAGATATGCAGATTATCAGCTATAATAACATACAGACAAGTTTTCTCAGCAATCTTGGATTTACTGTTGATATTAGAAGTGGAGATACCCCGTTCGGTTTTGGCGATAAATTGGGTTTTAGAATGTCGCGAGTTCAAGGATCGGGTGAACAAGATACCTCATATTATACTTCCTATTATACAAGCAGGAACGCTGGAAATGGAACAATTCAGTATCTTGACTTGGATGTTGAGACATCTATGCCACAGGATACTTGGCTAATCCTCTTTGTTTCTCCAACACAATTTCAGATTGAAGGCGAAAATAGTGGTGTGTTGACACAGAATGGAACGCCTATCTATGGCACAGTCGGTACACCTTTTGAATATAAAGATTACGGATTGACTCTACTGATAACACAAGGTCCGGATGCTTTTAGGGCAGGTGACCGATTCCTGTTTAATACTGCTAAGGTTGGCACAGTCCAAGCGAATACCTACTATTTAGGGACTCTCACTTGTCTTTATAGTGAGGATACGGTGCCACCAAACATACAGTTGACAATTGGTGACCAACAGCACTTTATTTCTGGTTCATCGGTAGATGCCGCACCTCTTATTCAAGCAATACTCACTGACCCACGCGGCATAGATTATCTCACCCGCCCCGTTCAACTTGCCTTGGGACGTTTTGATGCGTTTGAACCTATTGCTGAAACCGACTATAAAATGACACAGCATCCAGGGTCAAATCAGGTGGTATTGACGTATAATTCTCCTGAACTTGAATCTGGTGAGTATCAGTTGCGATTGGTAGCGAGCGACCTTGATGGTAATAAAGGTGAGAGCGAGATTAGTTTTCAAGTCCATAGTGCCCTGCAGTTAGTGGAACCGCTAAATTATCCCAATCCGTTTACGCGAGATACCACAATAACTTGTGAGTTAACAAAACCTGCTGAGTCGCTTACAGTCAAAATATACACCCTTACCGGTAGGTTAATTCGGGACCTAGAGAGTGGAGCCCCTTCAGGATTTATCAAACTTAAGTGGGATGGTAAAGATGACGATGGGAACGAAGTCGCAAACGGTGTCTATTACGGTAAGATGATCGTTAAAAGCTTTGATGACGAAGATGACCAGACCCATATTCTGAAGATGATGAAATTGAAGTAGGTTGATTTTAGATAAAATATGAAAAAAATACACGCCCTATTCTGTTTCCTTTTTATATTGGGAGTTATGCCTAAGGTTTCTGCGGAGACGTATACAGCAGATTTCCTAACATTCGGTACTGGCGCGCGTCCTTTAGGAATGGGTAACGCATTCACCGCGATTGCTGATGAGGCAAGCACAACTTACTACAATCCGGCAGGGATCGCGCAGCTGACACACCACGAATTCAATTTTATGCACGCCACACTTGCCGACCTTGCCTCATACAATGTCGCAAGTTATATATATCCGCTTAAGTATAATAAACCAAGAAAATATGCCCAAAAAATGACCTTCGGCATCAGTTGGCTCCGCGTCGGTGTAGACGATATCCCGATAACAGGGATACCTGTCACCACCAAAGCGATCGGTCCAAACAACCGTCCTTTCGTCATCGGTACCTTTAGCAATACAAGTAATGCAATACTGCTGAGTGGTGCAGGACATCTCATTACTTTACCTCAAGATATTACTATTGATGTCGGCACTAGTCTGAAACTGCTGTATATTGATACGTATCGTAATACGAATGCTGTAGGTGGTGGGACTGATCTTGGTATTCTCGTGAAAACGAACCCAGTTAAAGCTACTGCTTTCTCCCTTGGTATCGTTGCGAGCGACTTCCTTACAACTAAACTCTATTGGAACACCCCACCCGAAAACCAAGGAAAATCGCCTCACACAGAAACGCTTTTACCGCGTCTGAAATTCGGTATCGCCTATCATCAGAAACTTGCCCCAAATTTATTTAATGTTAACAGTAGGTTCACATTAGTTGCCGATGTAGACACTCGTAATGATTATGAATTCCATACGGGTGCAGAATACGTTCTATTTGAGCTGTTAGCGTTGCGTTGTGGACTTGATGGTAGGAATGGCACTTCCCGTGCAATGTATTTCACCGCTGGTGCCGGTCTCCAACTCCGTTTTGTGACGGGGGCAGCATTTCATGTTGACTACGCCTATCAGAGCCAACCGGATTTAGGCATCAGCAACCGACTTTCTCTGAGGGTTAAGTTTTAGGATGGTAGTTTATGGACATACGAACTTCCCTAACACCTTCCGACATGTTGCGCCTGTTGCATTCTGCACATTGGCAAAATTCCCATGCACCGCTTCGTTTGCCAGAATAGCAAAACCGATTGCCTCTTTTGCATCTCCTAAGATTCCTTTTTCTGCAATATCAACAACTGGGATAGGGTGGAACTTCTGAACGAGACCTTCCATTATGAGAGGATTTTGCGCACCGCCACCACTAACATATAGGATATCTAAGGGTGTATTACCAGCAATGAAATCCGTATAGTAACGTGAAATGCTTTCTACTGTAAATGCTGTAAGCGTAGCGAGCCCATCAAAATCTACTATCATATTCTCACGACTTCTTGTGCGGATCTGGTGCAAACAATCATCTGCAAAAGTGGTCCCGAAGGTCTCGCGCCCCGTAGTTTTCGGCGGTGTTAATGCCATAAACGGATGCGTAAGCCAATTATCTAAAAGTTCTTTACACACTGTGCCTTTTCTTGCAAGCTCCCCATTTTCGTCATACTGCCATATTCGATCATAACTGGCACTAGCTGTTATTTTTTCAACACATGCATCCAGAATCATATTACCAGGACCTGTGTCCGAGGCATGAACTGCTTCAATACCTTTACCTGCGGGTAATACTGTCAGATTTGCAATGCCCCCGATGTTTAGCAATCCAATTGTTTGTGTAAGACTATGAAATAATAGGTAATCAGGATAGGCAATTAGCGGTGCACCTTCACCGCCCGCAGCAATGTCTGCAACACGGAAATCGGCAATGGTTGGAATACCTGTTTCATGTGCTATCACCGCAGGTTCACCTATTTGTAGCGTTGCAGGTGTTGACGCGGACGGCATGTGGTGAATTGTTTGACCGTGTGAACCGATGAGATCAACTTGTGTCGGCGACACACCAAGTTTTTCTAATACCGCCAATGTGCTCTCAGCAAATAGTCTTCCCATCACAAAATTCATTTCACAGATTTCATCAACCCGCGCTGTTTCAACGTTAAATAGATCAAAGATTCTCGTGCGAATTTCAGGTTTATACAGGATTGTCTCAAATACAATCAACTCAATTTCCGTAGTCAATCCTGATCCTGTAATATCAACTAGTGCAACATCAACACCATCAGCAGATGTTCCACTCATTAGGCCGATAACAGCCTTTTTGTCTTTTTGACGTAAAGTGTAAAATGGGTTCATGTCATTTTTTCAATTTTGGGTAACGAAAGCAGTACTAATAAAATAGATAAGGTTCTCGTCGTTCTCGGAATTCCCTTATTCCCGCAGACCATTCTTCTGTGATTTTCTCAACAGTCATACCCGCCAAAAGCGCATTACGAAGTGCATCACTACCCGCTAATCTATCAAAATGTGCTTCCCATAGTTTAAAGTCATAAGGGAATTCATCACTCAATGTGCTTAACATCCAAACTGTAAGTTCAATGGGACTAACTTGTTTTTTGTCAGTAATATGTATCGCAACACCGTTGCATACTTCTCCCCCATATTTGGAAAACTGTGGTGTAAATACTATCGGACGGAAAAGGATACCCGGAAATTGTTTCTCGTTCAGTCGTATTAACCACTTCTGATTGTCTATCCACGGTGCGCCGATATG
The DNA here is from genome assembly GCA_965208245.1 of Candidatus Poribacteria bacterium. Taxonomy (GTDB): domain Bacteria; phylum Poribacteria; class WGA-4E; order WGA-4E; family WGA-3G; genus MSPOR6. The sequence continues at coordinate 695,866 of OZ242325.1, read as the reverse complement.
TTCAAAAGGTTTTGTTGTTCCGCGACCTTCGCTCAAGTTACTGCCTTCAAATAGACATGTGCCTGGATAGAGAGTTACTGTCTCAAGTGTCGGCATATTGGGTGAAGGTGGTATCCAGAGGAGTCCTGTTTCGTCAAACCACATACCCCGATCCCATCCGATCATTTGAGCAATCTTAAGTGGAAAGGTAAACCGCTGTTCTGCATGAAATAGTTTGGCAACTTCACCTATCGTCAATCCGTACCGCACAGGTATGGGATAGAGGCCAACAAGGGATGCGTAGGATGGGTCTAACATCGGACCCTCTATATGGATACCACCGATGGGATTTGGACGATCTGCAACAATGCATTCAACACATTTTCCTATCTCTATTACGTTTTCAAGTGCTTCCATGGTCTCAAACAACGTGCCGAGATAGGTATAGTATCGCACACCTACATCCTGTATATCGTAAATGATGACATCAATGTTTTCAAGTATCTCTGTCCAATTAAGTGGTGTTGAACCGTAAAGGCTATAAACCTGTAGTGTTGGCCTGTTACATAAGTTGTCTGTTTCATCCTGCCCCCCTTCTAAATTCTGACGGTACTGGGTGTCCGTTATCTTCACACCATCCTGTGCTGCTCCCCACAACCCGTGTTCAGGTGAGAAAAGCGCGACCAGATTGCCAGTTAAATATGTCACTGACGTCAACAGTTCAATCGTGTGTATCAAGTTTCCATCAACACCTGTGTGATTTGTTAGCAAACCGACAGATTTACCTTCAATCCATTCCTGATGTTCTGTCAATAGACGTGTTATACCGAGTGTTATCATCCGAAGATTATCCTATGAAACTGATTGCGGCATTCAATGATACCTGTACTTTGTACATCCGGATGAACCCGATTTGTCAAAAGGATCGCTGCGATTCCCATCTCAAGGTCAATACGGATTGAAGTGCCTGTGAAACCTGTATGATACATTGCTCCATCAGGGAGGATATGCCAACCGATACTCCTTTGTTCTGTAGCATCGTTAGGGGTTAGCGGTATTGAAAGTTTCTGTATACTCTCTGCAGACAAAAGGAGCGGTCCATAGTTGAGTATCATTTGGCAAAAGGTGATAAGGTCTCTGGCATTGGAGAAAAGACCCGCATTCCCAGATACACCTCCCAAATAGTTTGCATTTTCATCGTGTACCTCGCCAATAATTACACCATCTCGCCAGGTATGTCCTTTATAGTATCGACCATGTTGACCAGAATTAATCATACGGCGTTCAAAACTATTTGAATCTTCTGTCGCTGCACAGTTATCAGGCAATTGCGCTGGTGGATTATAGTAGGTACGGTTCATACCGAGTGGCTTGAAGATGTTCTCATAAGCTAATGTGTCTAAAGGTTTTTCTGTGATGGCTGTGAGTATCTTCCCCATAAGGATATAGCCTAAGCAACTGTAGGTGACTTTCTCACCAGGGACAGATTCAAGTGGCATATTCCCCAAATGTTCTACTATATTTTCGGGTGACTCTGTTTCTATATAGAGGGGCTTCCAAGCGGGTAATCCGGAGGTATGCGTAAGCAGGTCTATACAAGTGATGTCGGGTTGATTGAATTCAGGCAGGTACTCCTGTACTGCTCCACTTAATGTTATCATATCGGATTCAACGAGTTGTACGGTCAGTGTTCCGATGACGATAGGTTTTGTCAAGGAAGCAAGGTCAAACAACGTGTCGTTAAGCATCGGTGCCTGCTTTGGTGTTATAATCCGTTGTCCGAATGCTGCGTGATAGAGCACTTTATCTTTCTCAAGTATTGCTACGACAGCACCGGGAAATACCTTTCCGGCAATCTGCTCATTGATAAATTTAGCTATAAGTTTTGAAATATTTTTAGTGTTATTCATCTTCTGCTTCTTTGAGGATTTCTGCAATACGTTCAGCAAAACGGAATGCGCTATTGTCTTCGGGTGCGTAGCCAATCACCTTCCGTGCGTTTGCGATACTCCAAAATTTATGTGAATTGTCGCTGATGCCGTAGAATATCTGGAACGGTATACCGTTTTCGTCTTCAATATTCTCTGTCTCAATGCTTTTGACAAAGAGTTGTACTTGATCGCGAACACTCAAGTATGCGCCGAGTGCACGGTGCATTTTATGATAATTGTCTGCTGTGATGTCATTCATATCGGAACTGCAAATGCAAACCACGTACTGATAGAATCCAAGATTAGTTGATGTTCCGCTGTTTCGTTTTCATCTAACAAACTTTCCAAATTAGCATCTGAATACAAGTCGTTTTCAATACTGTATCCACTCGTCCAAATGACATCTTTGTACCCCGGCTCAATCCCTGAAAACAACCACATATCCTGATCCGCGATGAATGCAACAAGCACTTGAGAAAATTCACTTCTGCGTTTGTAAATCTGGAGTAATTTATCCCTCCCGCCAGCAGGACGTAAATTCACTTCAAGGATTCCAACGCTGATAAGGTGCCATATTAACTTCAGCAATGTTGTTTTTCCTGAACCGTTGGGTCCTGTAAAAATGTTTAGATCTTCATTGAACTCAAATGGTTGGCTAAGTTTGTTATTAAGTTCCTTAACTTCAAGGTATCGTATCATGTGTTTTTAACTCCCTTTCGATTTTCAAATTCCAATGCAATCAACTTTCAGAAACCCAAAATAGATTAAAATGATTATAGCACATCTCAGGGATAACTCTCCACTTGAAATCTAAACACCTACGGAATCTTCAACTTGACTTTACAATGCCGTGCTAGTGTTTTCATCTCTTCAATAACTTGTGACTCCGTCCGCATGAGTTGACTATAGAATGGTGGGACAGGTTCTCTTCTAAAAAGTCTGTCAAAGAAACTTTGTTGTGCTTCTGTTGGACCAAAACCAGTCTTAACTTCAGAATGTGAAGTTTCTGCTTGGGATGGGTCTATTCCTAAGTATTCAATTGAGAGATAGTGTTCTATTTCCTCTTTTCTAATTTCACCTTGACGGATATTGCCGGTAATCTGACGTCCATAACTCACTGTGTAAACTCTGCCTGTTGCATGGTTCAATACGGTATACCCACCTTTGTCAATAGATTCGTTCCAGCACTTCTCAAACCCGTTTTTGGGTAAACGTTCCCGTAGTTCTTTTGCAGAACGGACTACAAACCTATTCTGATTTAAGGTTTTTCTTATCACAAATTCTTCATCACAGTCATTAATTTTGGGATTCAGCGGGGGAGGACCTATTAGTAGATCAACGTTATCAAGTGTCCATACAACACCGTTTCGCAGACCTTTTGCTAAGTTTAGATGTTCTTCAACGAACTCTCCGTTTAGTGGGTGTAGGCGATAATTTCCGTTCCCATTGAAAACCGCCCGTAATTTTCTGCGGTGATCAATCACGGAGAATCGCTTCTCAGACATCGGTATATCCAACTGAAGTGTATATCCTGTTTTCAGGTCTGGTGTGAGGTTAAGTTGTGATTTGCGGAGTTGGGCAAGACGTGTTAATGCGGTCTGACTTTTAGATAAGACGCGTCCGATGAGATATTCACTTCTGAGTGCCGGTATTTCTGTGGCGAGTCGTTCAAGTGTATCGGTGTCAAGTAATTCCAACATGACCTTATGTTCCCAGCGTGTGCCGCGTTCATGCACTAATATTTGAAACTGCTGACTATCATCGCGGGGGCGGATATATCCGAGCGCGGTCCACGGATCAAAGGTCGCGCGATAGTAGCCGCTTGTTTCAATATCTCCTCCTGCTAAGACACAATCTCTACGTTCATAACGTGAATAGAGCCCGAATTGAAATTCGTATTCTTCGTAGTTTTCTAGTGCTTTCCGTAAATCGTGAGAGAATTCACTTCCACGGGTGAATTTTTTGAAGATTTCTTCAGTGTGTCGTGGTTGATTAAGCGCATCCAGGAATGAACCAATCGGTATACCTGCCTCTTCTACACCTTCATCCTCACTTTTACCGAAAACCTTTGTTTTCGTTTTAAAGGGTGGATTGCGGAGAGATACATCCCGTTGTGAAACGAGTTGTAATGCTGGGTCATCAGTCATGCCTGCGATTGTAGGTGCATCTCCAAGAATTTCCGCCAACTTGGTATCATCAACTTTTTCCATCAAGACGGTGCCACGTTTAAGTTCCGCAAAGTGAATGATGTCATTAAGGCTATATTGGAGGGGGGCACTTGAGGAGAGATTGTCGTAGTTAGATCGATGAAAACGGATACGCGGTTTGATCCGAAAAACAGGAGTGAGACCGTAATCCTTTAGCAACGCATATAAGGTCACGGTATAGGATTCTTCATGAACCTTTTGCGCTAATATCCCGCTTTCGTTGCATTTGTTGTCAACGATTAACCGTTCTTGTACGGGACGACTATCGTTGCCGAAAATTATCATCCGATGTTCTTCTCTGTTATCATCAACTAACATGTCTCTTCTCCCTGCTAGTTATGTTTTTGACAGACTTGCTTGGCTGAACTTAAGGACTAACCTGATTTGAGTCTTTGTCTTGACAGGGCAGCTGCACCGAGTACACCTGCATTATCTCCCAATTGTGCTCCGACAATTTCAACATCTTTTAACGTATCGGGTAGTGCGTACTTTTTAGCAGTTTTACGTATATCGTCTATAAACTTATCGCCGACTGCTTCTACAACGCCGCCGCCGAGGACAATCATCTCAGGATTTAAAAAATTCACAATTGAACCTATGCCTATACCGAGATATTTTGTGGTGTTTTTAAAAACTTTTCGTGTTAGTTTGTCGTTGCTGTGGAGTGCCTTTGCTAATACACCGCTACGAATTAATCCAAGGTCACCATCTGTTAGATTTGAGAGGATACTTTTTTTCCCTTTTTTCTGAATTGCTTTTTTAAATTCTTTTGTCATTGCAGTACGGCTTGCTAATGCTTCTAGACATCCGCGGTTTCCGCATCCGCACTTAGGTCCTCCTGCTTTCACGATGATATGTCCGATTTCACCAGCTGTCTTACTCGCACCGTGGTACAGTTTGCCGTTTAATATTATGCCGCCACCAATTCCGGTGCCGACAAAGATACCGACTAAATCTTTGACACTCCGTCCTGCCCCGAAGGTGTGTTCACCGAGCGTTCCTACGTTTACATCATTGTCGACGTAGGTTGGTATATCTATGCGTGTTTCAAGTTCAGTTTTTAGAGGCACATTTTTCCAACCCAGATTTGGAGCAAAGATAACAATCCCTGTATTTGGGTCAAGGGGTCCAGGGGCACCAATTCCGATTGCCTCGATTGAGTTGGTATCAACGGGTGCTTCGTCTATCGCTTCTCGTATACATTCTGCGATCCGGTCAATTACGACAGATGTCTTACTTTTTGCTTGCGTTTGTATCTTTGCTGTACTGAGTATATTACCATCAGCATCAACGACAGCGGCGAGGGTCTTTGTCCCACCCATATCTACTCCAACAACATTGCTGCTCATTTTATTTCCTTTTTCAATGGTACACTCATTAGCATTGAAAACTGATTCCAGCTTGCAAGTTTAATGGGTTACCTAGTGTAAAATGAATTTCTGAGACGGGTTCCATTTCATGTGCTAAACGAGATTCTATATCAAGCTGTGCCTCATAGGCACTTGTGTTTTCGTTAGTGGTCGGTAAGTTGGAACATTCCTGTGTATTTTCGCGTGTTAAACACGCCGTCCTCAACTTTCAGTATGTTGCCGTCAATTTGGTCTTTGGTACGGAACTGGACAGCCCCAGCAGTAATAGATTGATAGGTAATAGTACAAATGTTTTCATAAATTTTCCTTGCCAGTACGGATTCTTGATACGAGATTTCTCTATGATGCAATAGTATCAAGAAGTTTCCGTTTAAAGCCTATTGTTGTCAGGTGTTCCCACCTTTTTAGAAAACTTTCATATTCGGTATTGCGTTTTTCACGAGTCCGTGTCATAAGCGTTTCAATCCCGACCATATCAGTAGATGGGTGATTGTTTTTATATTCTGTTAAAGTTTCTAAGACGACATCATTATCGTGTACATCACCGAGTAGGTCCTGTAACTCAATAATTGTATCGATAAAACCGGTCCATTCTTCATATTTGCTGGGTGTATCGTAATTTACTGAGAAAAACTCCATCGTGTACCGTAGCCTCTTAATAGAGATACGCATGTTGTGTAATTCTTGGCGTTTTTCTGGGTCATGAATAAATTGCTCCCAACTATATACTTCTGCTACCTTTTGTGGAAGTAGTATGCGTGCACTTTCGTGAAAACTCTGTTTCGGATTGATGTCTACTACTTTTTTGGGTTTTGCCATTTCAATCGGATACTTTAAAGAACGTCAGAAATCGTGTTTCGAATTCGCTATTATCAAGTTTAGCAAAAAGTTTTAACATCGGTTTACGTGCATTTTCCCGTTCGTATTGCAAATGCTGTATTAACCCTTGGATATCTCTCTGTCCTTCAGTATTCTCTCTGGCTGCTGATAAGGCATTGAGTTCCCGGTTATAGCTTTCAAAGCGAGCGATGAGGACATCAAGGTCTCGGACTGCTCCCATTGTCCGCGTGATTGTTCGCACCTGTTTATAGTGTTTTTTGAAAGGTTCCTTCTCAAAACATGTAACGAAGTTGTCCATCGCTGCCCGTAAACGTCGAGATGCTACACGCATATCGTGGACGAATTCAATGTCTACGCCTTCGCTTGCTCCTGCTTGATGCGACATCATTTCTCGGAAATATCCCACGATAATTAGGCGTGCACAAGTTTCTAATGTTTTGTCTGGGCTGATCCCTTTGATTTCTATTGCTGTAGACATTTTTGGACACCATGATTGTAGTGTGATTAGACAATTGTGAATAGGTTGTTCTTTTCTTCGTATCGGAGATTCGGAAACCATCTGGCAATGTCTGCTGAATGTGTTTTAGCGATGATATTACGAGTGCCATCAAGAAAACACTTGACTAAGTACTACGTCTTTGCCTGTTGACGTAGGAGATGATCTGTCAGGACAAGAGCAGACATCGCTTCCACGATTGCAGGTGCGCGTATTAACACACACGGGTCATGTCGTCCACTTGCCTCTAATGTCACCTCGTTTCCATCCATATCAACTGTTTGCTGTGGTTTTCCAATTGTTGCTGTCGGTTTAAAAGCGATTTTAAATACGATATTTTCGCCGTTTGATATACCTCCTTGTGTGCCACCAGAATTGTTCGTTCGGGTTCGGATTTGTCCTGTCTCGTTATAGAATGCGTCATTATGTTCGGAACCTGTCATCGTTATACCATCGAATCCGGAACCGATTTGAAATCCCATGGTTGCGGGTAATGACATCATCGCTTTCGCTAAATCCGCTTTGAGTTTATCAAAAACTGGTTCACCGAGACCGACTGGGACGTTGCGTGCTACAGATTCTATTATCCCTCCAAGTGAATCTCTATCCCGCCTTGCTTGATCAATCCGTTCAGCCATTTTTGGACTCACAATTGAGTCAGGACATCGTACGGGACTTGCTTCTATATCGTCATGTGTTACGGTGTCAGTATTTACGGTTGCTTCAAGCGTATGTATCTGTTTAACGAAAGCGAGTGTTTCGGTTTGACATCTTTCACAGAGGATTTGCTTTGCTATTGCACCCGCTGCAACGCGTCCGATGGTTTCCCTTGCACTTGCTCTACCACCCCCTTGCCAGTTTCGGATACCGTATTTTTGTTGATATGTATAATCCGCGTGTGAGGGACGATATAGGTCTTTTAGGTGGTCATAAGCATGAGGTTGTGCGTCTTTATTCCACACCAGCATAGAGATAGGCGTGCCGAGCGTTTTACCTTCAAACACACCGGAGAGTATTTCGACGGCATCCTCCTCCCGGCGTGGTGTTGTTAGGTGGCTTTGTCCGGGTCTCCTACGATTAAGTTCATATTGTATTGCGGATATATCAATATCAATCTGCGGGGGACATCCATCAACGACGACTCCCACAGCACCACCGTGCGATTCTCCCCATGTTGTAATCCGAAAAAGATGACCGAAAGTATTCATTATTTCCTGTTCCGATAGATGGACTATTGCGTTTAGGGTGTATATTTAACTCCTATTATGCTATACTATACCAGAATACCAATAAACTTGCAAGCAATTTGATGGTAGACTGTGGTTGTCTGTTCTGCTGACAAGTGTGCCTAATCCCTGCTGTAACACCTACACATTTCTGGGGTTACTAATAGGAGAGATAATGGAACTTTTTAAACGATATATCGCCTTCATTCTGATATTTATTGCTGTTGCGCTGTTGTGGAATACCGTTGTAATGTATCCCCTCAAAATCTTCGTGGTGTTTATGCACGAGGTTAGTCATGGCGTTGCAGCAATTGCTACTGGTGGAGAAATAGTCAGTCTCAATGTCAATCAGCATGAAGGTGGATTGGCAATGACACGGGGAGGTTCGCGTTTCTGGATTCTCACCGCAGGTTATCTCGGTAGTCTACTATGGGGTGGGTTTATCTTGTTACTAGCGTCGATGACACATTACGATAAAGTCATAAGCGTGCTGATAGGAGTCGGTATGGTAGCGATCTCTATCGGTTTTGGAACTGATATGTTTACCTATCTGTTCGGTATTGGTTTTGGGGTGGTGCTAATCCTTATCGGTTTTTTCCTGCCGGAGAAGGTGAATGATTGGCTATTACGCGTCATCGGTTTAACCAGCTGCCTTTATGCTATTCTTGATATTAAGAGTGATGTTTTGGATCGTTCGGAATTACCATCTGACGCTCGGATGCTATCAGAGGTGACACCACTGCCGACAGAATTCTGGGGTTTCTTATGGATTATCATTGCCATCGGGTTAACATTTTGGTTCCTCTTCATTGCAGGAAAATCCAGTGCCTCCACGAAAGTCGAAAACACGGATGACACAGCAACAGATACGGGGGCATTTTGAAAAAGTAGATCTTATCATTCTAACAGAATGTGCTACAAACACATGCATTTGCTGGACAGATACCTGCTTTACAGAACTCTTTTATCGGTTCTATGACCGGTAGACGTAATTCCTTAATGGAATCTCTGAGGACAGATATGGCGGATTTGAGAAAGATCATCGTTATGAGTAATCCGACTATCAAGTCTGGTAATTTGGAATGTGTCAGGGCGACGAGGACTGCAGCGAAGAATACACTTGTGTTGGCGATGATATCATTACGGGAACATAACCATGTTGACCGCATGTTTATATCGTCTGATTTGTGTCTTGATAAGAAGAAGAGACAACTTGCATTTGCAGCCAAAGCAAGAAGACTCATAAAGAACATATAGTTTGACTCGGGAACACCACCGACAAAAAACCTGTAACCGCTTTGCAGCAAGACACCGATGCCAAAGAGTGCCATGATGCTACCTTTGAGCAATGCTGACCCCGCACGCCAATGACTGCTTTTGCCAATTGTATAGAGACTGAAACCGTAAACAAGCGTATCACTCAGCATATCAAGAGAATCGGCTTGCAATGCAACTGAACCTGCAAGGAGACCTACGATTAATTCTAAACCAAACATGACACCGTTTATTGCTAAGACTATCCAGAGCGTTTTGGATTGTCTTTCTCGGAGATTGTCAAGTTCAGTGGATTTATCGTGACAACAATTGTCCATTTGTTTCTACCTTGTTTCAAACTGTAATTAGAACATTTATGATTAATATAGTATCACATTTGATGGTAAGAATGCAATTGTATATATTGCTTAGAAATAGACGCTGAAGGAGGAAAAGAAGATGTTAGGATACAGTCCAAATTCAGATTGATATTGGTTTGGATCCTCGTTTAGAGGCGGTTGGGAAAAACTAAAAAAATAGCCGAGAGATAGGTGAATGTCCTCATCTTGTAGCACAGGGTACCCCGATTTTATGAGTGCATACTCAACGATAGGCTGTTTCAGTGTATTCGGATAGGATTCTTTCAACCGATGCAGAAAACCGTATCTATAATCCCAGTTTATCTCAATATTATCAAAATTCTCGCCCAATTTATTCAGGATTTCTATTTTTTGATCTGTGTTTTGTTCCCGCAAATTGTTTTCTATAATCTCTTTTTCCCATTTGACCAAAAGTGTGTGTGCAAGCCATAGGGCTTCTTCTTGTTCCTTGCTTTTTGTATCATACATCAAGAGCAGTTTGAGTGCAAGTATCGCCTCATAATAGTTTTCGGTTATGATGAGTTTTCCTGCTGCAATTGGAAATTTGCATGTATAATTTCTCTCTTCATGTGTTGTAAAATATATTATAACATTTAGATTGTCGGGTGTCAAGTAAATACATACTTATTAGTATTTTTTTGTCTCAATCAGGATTTTACAAGTCTGAAAAAAGTTGACATCAACAGTTTTTCTACCTATAATAGATAGGGTTATTGTTCAAGACCTATTATATAGTGAATTTCAGAATTAATGAAACACTCTGCAACGGGCGAGGTGACCTCGCCCCTACGCTGGATGGTTTCGTAAACGGTGAAAATGCATCATTAATTATTGACTTTACTATAATACCTTACTTTATTTTTAAGCGATATGAAAATGAAGCAGATAGCACTTATTTTTTTAATTACTATCGTGTTTGGGGGGCAGATTGTATCTGGTCAGTCACCAGATACTGAGTCTGAATCTACTGAAACATCCTCTGAAGAACAGGTTGTGGAAAACGATGCACAAGATCCTGAATTGGAGATTCCAGAAACGCCAGTTGCATCAGAAGATGATGCGGATCTGGAAGTTGAAGACCAAAACCCTGAACCCGTTACAACTGAAGACCTCTTAATTAACTGGCCTGATGATAATGACAATGAGAAAGTGACACCTATTACAGAGGAGGAAGGGGAAGATGATAATGACAATGAGAATACAACACCCATCACAGAAGAAGGTGAAAATGAAGACCACGTTGATGAAATAGATACTATTCCGTATAAGTGGGAAGGCACCAGACGTATTTTCAAGCTTGTTAATGACTATTATTTAGAAACTGATGAAGTCGTTACAATGGTGATTATGGTTTCAGGTGATGCGACTATACATGGTACAGTAACTGGAAATGTATTGGTTATCGGTGGAGATATTGTACTTTCCAAAGATGCACAGATAAAAGGAATGGTACAGGTCGTCGGTGGAAATATAACGGGAGATTTTACGCCGGATGAGAATCATATCGTAAGCAACGGTTGGCGGATTTTTCCTGCCGCAGCACATCTACTGATGCATCCGCATACTGTCTGGGATATTAGGAAACACCGAAATTTTAGGTTTACGACCTTGAAATTTGGGCTTCTGCTCTTGACATATCTATTGATGGCACTGACTTTTCGTAAGCCTATCTATGCGGTAAGTTCAATGTTGGTAGAGAGACCGATCGATAGCATTCTATTTAGTCTGCTTATGTTTATCGTTATCCCAGCAGCTATCTGGGTAATCATACTCTCTATTGTAGGTTTCCCGCTATTGATATTATGTCTTTGCCTTTTGGTTCCACTTGCTATATGTGGTAAGGCTGCAATATTTTATACACTCGGTAGCACACTTCTTGCTGGTAGGTTGAAACCGCTTGCTGTGATTTTTGGATTTATCCCGTACTTCATGGCGACCGAGATACCGCATGCTGACTGGGTGACGTTCCTTCTTTTCAATGTCGTCGGCGTAGGACTTTGCATACTATCAATCATTAAGGCATTGTCAACACAAAGTTTTAGTAAAAACATCCATTGGTCTGAGAGAGTTCGCAACAATGCATCTTGAATCTCCGTTTTTTTTAGTTCTGTTTGCTATATTACCTTTATTATCGGTCTATCTTCGGTGGCAACGTTCAAGTGCACCTGCTATACGTATCGGTGAGATTCAGCATGTTCGGAAAATCCCAAGATCACTATCTGTTAGACTACTCCCATCGCTCAAGATACTGAGGTTTGTTGTCATATCCCTTCTGATTATTGCCCTTGCAAGACCTCAACTATCACAAAGTCAGGAACGTCGTTTTGCTGAAGGTATAGATATAATTTTGGCACTTGATATTTCAGAAAGTATGCGTGCAGAGGATGTGAAGGATGCTAATCGACTTGAAACAGCGAAATCGGTTATACGTGATTTCCTAAGACATCGTGAAAGTGATCGGATTGGGTTAGTCGTGTTTTCTGGTGAAAGTTATACGTTATGTCCTCTCACATTGGACTATACAGTGCTAATAGAATTACTTGATGGGGTAGAGGTCGCCTTAGGTGGTCAATTGAGAGATGGCACAGCTATCGGTGATGCAATTGCAACGACTACACATCGGTTGCAAGTATCGGAAACGACGAAAACAGTATCAACTAGCAGGATCGTAATCCTATTGACAGATGGTGAGAACAACTCAGGCTCAATTGATCCTGGAACAGCTGCGTCGTTAGCACAGTCCCTTGAAATTAAGGTTTATACTATCGGTATGGGTAAAGAAGGAGGGACACTTATCCCTTATGAAGATACGACATTTGGGAAACGATACCGAGAAGTAAAAACCTATCTTGATGAAGGGACACTTAAGCTGATTGCTAACGTTACCGGCGGCAAATATTTTCGAGCAACAGATGTACAAGCACTAAGGCATGTTTATACTGAGATTGATCAACTTGAAAAAACAGAATTTAAGGTTGTTGATTATACTGAAGAAAAAGAGATGGCAGTGTATTTTTTGATACCCGCTGCGCTCCTGTTTGGACTTGAAGTTTTATTGCATAATACGGTGCTGCGGAAAATTCCGTAACCTATTTAAATTTCTATATTGAAGGAGATATAATGAAAAACATCATTGCATGTAACTTAGGTAGTTATAGACAATTTGGCGCGAATGCCTATACACATTTAGCAGAAATCGGTTTAACGAATGTTGAAATTGGTGTGCCTGCTGCTGATGCGGTTGATAAATTGCAGGCGGATTTGAAGGCACATGGACTGACCGCTACCAGCTTACTCGGTAGATGTGATGTCCAGTCTGAGACAGTTGTTACGGACTTTCAGAGGACACTGAACATAGCCAATGAGATGGATGTGAAGGTTATCTTTGTTAGCGTCCACGCTGGAGAGACTGATAAGAGTGTGGTATATGAACGTCTCCGCACAATTGGTGAAAATGCTGAACCTTTAGATGTTAAGGTCTGTTTAGAGACACATCCAGATATGGCACATAACGGGGATATTGCTCTTGAAACGATGAAGGATATTAATCATCCCAATATCCGCATCAATTTTGATACGGGAAATGTCTACTACTATAATCATGATGTCAATGCTGTCACAGAAGTAGAGAAGATTATTGATTATGTCGGTGCTGTTCATCTGAAGGATACAAACGGTGGATATCGTACTTGGCATTTTCCAGCGTTGGGTGAAGGTGTGGTTGATTACAAAGTCGTATTTCAAACGTTGAATGATGCTGGGTTCTACGGTCCCTTTACGATGGAATTGGAGGGTATTGAAGGTGAGAACCTTGATGAGGCAGGCGTTCAGGCTCGCGTCGCGGATTCGTTACAGCATTTGAAGGATATCGGTGTTATCTAATGGATTTTTCGCGAAACCAAAAATATCAGTGTGTTTCTTGGTACGAGGGAAACCGTGAATTGCTGCGGGCTGGGAAACCGTGAATTGCTGCGGGATGGGAAACCGTGAATTGCTGCGGGATGGGAAACCGTGAATTGCTGCGGGATGGGAAACCCAGCCCCTACAAACGGATTTATGGGCTTGGTGAAGGTCATTAGGTAGAGATATGGTAACATTGAATATTTTATTACCAAAACGGAGACTGGGACGGACTGAATTGGGGGGCACCTGTCTTGGGATGGGGGGTGCGCGTATCGGGGGTAATGACGTTTCTGACGTTGAAGCTGTTGAAGCGGTACGTCGGGCAATTACTTTGGGGATTAACTATCTTGACACATCTCCGCTGTATGGCGAAAGTGAGAGACGAATTGGACTCGCCCTTGCTGATGGATGGCGTGAAAAGATATACCTTGCCACGAAAACATGCACACATCCAAAATGGCGGGGTGATTACAGTGCTTCTGGTACACGACGTAGTGTTGAAAATAGCCTTAGTCTGTTAGGTACAGATTATCTCGATGTCTGCTTAGCGCACGATCCCTCAAATATGGATCCGGTAATAGCGAAGGATGGCGCGTTAGAAATGGAGCAAAATTTCGCTGCTGCTACATCCTCTATTGTTGAGAAGGTGTGGGAAGAATTAGGGAAAATTAAAGATGAAGAATAGGGCTTTCTTTGAGCGAAGTTATCGGAGTAATCGTTTGTTGTTAATCATCGCTATTTTCAGTGTAGTTTCGTTTATCAGTTGTAACGATGCAACCGTTTTTGGTAGAAATGTCTACTACAATAGTAATCAGTGTACACTCACTGAAGATGAAACTGCGATCTATCTGACTTGTAAGACTTTCTCAAAAATAGACTACGAAGAGGGTGAACCTATTTACTATGGAAGCATTGCCCACATAGAGGATGTGTACGATGCTGATACCATCAATAAGGTATTGATTCTATTTCATGAATATGGTTCTGGACCTATGCCGGGGGATCTTGATGCTTGGCCTGGTTTACAGAAGCGTGAAGATGGCATCTATATCAATACAAACATTCGTATTCGTGGAATTGATGCAGCAGAAGTTAGAAGGTCAAGTAATTATCCCGAAGGTGAACGTGATCGTGCAAAGGAACGCGGTTTTGAAGCACGGGATTATCTAAGAAGTCTCGTTGAAAAATCTGTCGTTGACGAATTTCCGTTCACTATAGAAATTCGAAACCCCGATTTCGGTTCTTTCGTAGGACGAACGGTTGCTGATGTGTACCTTCATATCAACGGTGAGAGGATTTCAGTTGTAAAAAAACTACTTGAAAAACGATATGCGGTACCGTTCTCTTTTGAATATCATTTTCAGTGGGGACAACCGGAACTTGATTTCGAATCATGGTACAGAATGCTGGAGATTGATGATCCTGTTACACCTGATGTAGATGAAAGCATTCCAGTTAACGAATAAAATTCATTAGATTTTTTGTAATTACCAGGGGGAGACGTTGATGAGATTTCAGGGAAAGGTAGCACTTGTACAGGCGGTAGCCGCGGGATTGGCAGGGAAACTGCTTTCAAACTTGCGACTGAAGGTGCAACTGTTGCTGTCCACTATGCACGTTCAAGTGCTAAAGCGAAAGATGTCTGTGCTGAAATCTATAGTAAACATCGACAAAGAGCATTGTCTTTTCAAGTTGATATATCTGATAGAAGCTCAGTGAACAAAATGGTTGCTGAGGGTGACATTAAGTGAAGAGTCCAGTTATATCACAGATACTACAATAATTGCGAGTGGAGGCAGGATTCTTATACCTTAAGTGTGAGTTCTGTTTCTCCAATTGCCAAATCAATGGCGACGAAAGTCTGTTTTCCTTCACGGAGGAACGTATCTCTCTGAAAATCGCGTAGAGAATGTACTTCACGTAAATCCCACCCCTTAGTTTTGATATGCCGTATTGGACTTTCAATAGACTTGGCAATAGACTTGGCAATAGACTTGGCAATAGACAAGGTAAAATTTGCTGTTGGAAACTGTGTGGAGAGTCTTATCTTTCGTTCTTCTTCAAGTACTGTAATATTGGTAAGTTCGCGCGCCATCCAATAGTGTCCGATTTCTGAGTTTTTCATCCAGATAGTTTTCGTGCAATCCGGGTCGTAATCATCTAGTCGTGATTTTACAGTTTTCAACACATCAAACCCGAGTTTTTCACCGTTGAAATAGAATCCGGGCCAATGTCCAACAAGTACACATGGGAGTTCTTTTTCAAGGATAGGTGGTAGTCTTCCGCCTTGTCCATCATCGGTGATAAATTGGTCAGGATCACCTAAGTCGTGCCCTGTCCACCCGCCGAACCAGTTTCCTGCACATGCAACAATGCTTGCAATAGCGATTCCTTTCTCTTTTTCGACGTGGTAGATAGGTACATCTGGAAGTTCATCATGTTTAAGCCAGAGAAAATAGAAGGGACGTGGATCGTTGTTAATCTCTTGTGATGCGGTTAAAACGGCTTTTGCATAAGCAGCCTCTTGTCGTTTTCCGAATGCACCGGGGCTGGTCACGCCTTCACACGGGATACCGACATTATTAAGCATTTCCATCGCTGTGACAATATAATCTGTCAGTTTATCAATAGGCGGGTTAACCCATTCAACTTGTTCCCACTCGTCGGTTAGTTTCAATGTTTTTAGATCAGCGACAGCAGTGTGTGTTAACATTTCAGGTGTTAGGTCGAAGTTGGGCCAAATAATCTCGCGATAAATTCGTAACCACGAGTGATATTCATCCTTAGGAAACTTTGGAAACCCTTCATCTACACGCCCTATCCCCGCAGGATATGGGATGAGACTGAATTTGCCTTTCACGCCGTTTTCCCAACACCATTCAGCCCACTCCCATGCAAAATCGGCGGGGATTGTTTTTGGCATTTTCTTATGCTGTGCGGCATTTCCCTTCCATCGTTTCGAAGGGATGTTCGGTTGATGTTCGGCTTTCCACGCGTGTCTTTGTTGTATCCAATAGTAGGTTAGATTGATGACAGGACACGAATCGTCAACGATAAGAGAGATCGGTGTTCTGAGAAGTGGATTGCAGATAGTGACGTTCATGTTTTTACAGCGGACGCGGAGACCACGCCTCTATGTTCGGGTATCATTGATAAGCTGTTTTACACAATCTCTGATATAAGGCACGTTGTCTACCCATAGACCTTGGATGTTGTTCTTGATTGCCCACGCTACATCCTTGTAAGCGAGAATAAAACCAGCGTCTACGATAAATCCGTTGGTTTGTAGTTTCTTCACCTGACATGGGATAGACCTTGTCAGTGAATTGTATAGAGCAAAATGATTGAATCTATGCCAACCGAGGATGATACGGTTGACATTTATCTCGGTTGCTGCTTTTAGGAAGTTTGCCATCGGGTTAATCAGAATCGCACTAGTTGTGAGTCTTGGTTCTAATTGTTTTACTTCAACGAGTAGATGTTTCCAACGGTAAAATGTGAGAATGCTGACAAGGTCGACAACATCAAAGTGATGGATACGTTCTATGATGATGGGTAGGATGTCGGGTATGTCAGTTTTGGGTTCAACAAAGCAGGGGAAGTGGTTTTCTTTTGCAAACCTGAGTGCGTCATCAAGATGGGGGACAGGTTCCTGAGAGTTTAACATATTGATTTTTTGAACGTCTTTCCATTTTAGTTGATTGAGAGGAGTCGTGCATCCGGTTGCTATTCGTATATCACTACGATTGAAATCAACGTGAATGAGTACGGGTTCTTTGTCTTGCGTTAGGCAGACATCAACTTCGAATCCATCTGCCCCATCAGTGAATGCTCGCTTGAATGATACCAGTGTATTTTCGGGGGCGCGTCCCATACCACCACGGTGTGCAAGGAGTTTAATGTCCATAGTCAATTGGTCATACAGTCTCTGCTGGATGCTCTCCAATACTAAGCAATGCTCTACGTAAATTTTTCTGCTGTGGACTGTTCATATTCAATTGCTTGAGGAACGATATGTTCACAATGAAAAGAAGGGGTAGAGATATTGTCAGGTGTTCTGCAATATTCACATAATCCTTTCAGTAAATGTTCGGCTTTTGGTTCTATAGGTATATCAACGGTAGCCATCCTGGTTCCTCCAATGTGTTTGGCCGTTAAGACTGCAAATCGTATCAAATAGGATGTTAATATATCACAAGTTTAACATAGATTATCGTGGGTTGCAAACCATTCTATGATTATAGTAGATTTCAGACCAATTCTGAAACTGCTGAGGTAATCAAGACGTTCATTGGTTTTTCTTAGATTTGGATTGTTAGATTTGTTCTATAAAGACTAAAGACTCTCGGATTTTCGACGCAACGTTACTAATTTCTTCAATGTTTCCTTCACTTCTCGGTTGCCAAAGCGGCTGCAACGAATCTGCTTCCCACCGCGGAATGAGGTGTAGATGAAAATGGAAAACTGTCTGAAATCCAACGGGTTCGTTGTTTTGGATTAGGTTGAGACCGTCTGGATTTAACGCCTTACGGATCGCTGCAGCGAGTAGCACTGCAACTTTCATAATTTTACCGGCAACTTCTGCGGGTATATCATAGATATTCCGATAGTGTTGTTTGGGTATAACTACTAAATGTCCTGGGTTCGCTGGAACAATGTCCATAAAAGCGAACACATCCTCGTCTTCATACACTTTTACAGAGGGAATTTTGCCTTCAGCAATTGCACAAAAGATACATTCCATCTATTTGAATCCTCACAAGAATTTTGGGTTATTTTAGCAGATTTTTTTATAAGAATCAACAACAATATGAGCGAATTCCTCACATATAGAATAAGAGATGTGATAGAATATTGACAATGAAAGATGTACAAGAAACTTATACGCTTATCCATAAGGACACTGAAACCGAAGCGCGGGTTGGTGAACTTTGGACAACACACGGTGTTGTTAATACACCTATCTTTATGCCTGTTGGCACTCGCGGTACTGTGAAGGCTTGCACCCCGCAGACGTTATCTGATCAGATTAAGGCGGAGATCATCCTCACAAATACCTACCATCTGTATCTCCGTCCTGGACATGAAGTTGTTAAAGCAGCGGGGGGGTTGCATCAATTTATGGGATGGGATAAACCAATTTTAACTGATAGTGGTGGTTTTCAGGTCTTTAGTCTCGGACCGCTTCGGAAGATAACGGAGGAGGGTGTCTCGTTCCGTTCTCCGATAGATGGTACGGAACGGTTTATCAGTCCTGAACGTTCCATTGAGATTCAGAATGCCCTTGGGGCGGATATCATTATGATTTTTGACGAGTGTCCTGCTCTGCCGAATGATTATACGTATCTCAAGGATTCTATGGAGATGACCTTACGTTGGGCGGAACGGAGTAAGAATGCACATCAGAACCCGCAACAACTGTTATTCGGGATTGTACAGGGTGGAATGGCACGCGAGCTGCGTCAAGCAAGCGTTGCGGGGACGGTTTCACTTGGTTTCCCTGGATATGCTATCGGTGGGTTGAGCGTTGGTGAAGATAAGGATTTGATGTATGATATGTTGACATTTACTGCACCGCTGCTACCGAAGAATAAGCCGCGTTACTTGATGGGTGTTGGTACACCAGAAGATTTAGTGTATGGCGTGCGCTGTGGTATTGATATGTTTGATTGTGTGATGCCGACTCGGAATGCGCGCAACGGTTCACTGTTTACCTCTGAAGGCATTGTCCGCATTAAGAATGCTAAATATACGCATGATTTTAGTCCTTTGGACCCGGCGTGTCGTTGTTATACTTGCCAAAATTTCACACGTGCTTATTTGCGCCACTTACATATTGAAAATGAGATTCTCGGCTCACAGCTGCACACACTGCATAACCTGCATTTCTATGTCAGTCTGATGCGTGGGGTTCGACGTGCTATATATGATGGTAGATTTGCTTCTTTGTCAACTGACGAACCTGACATTGCAGCGTTGGTGAAGTTAGGACAACCTATCCGACAAGATACTTAAAGACAGCAGAAAGGTTGTCATCGGGTGAGTAGAGTTGAGACACTTTTAATCCGTTTTCAATGAGTATTTTGGGTAGACGATCATAAAAGACATCAGGTTTTGCTGTTTCAATAATAACATCACCCTCTTGATCGCCAAAGGTGACACTGAGTATGTCTTGAAACGGTAGACAGGTTTGTGCTAAACGCCGCGGTTCGTCAGCATTGAGGTAGACCTTATGTGGATGTTCATCAATCAGTTCTCGGATATCGGAAATAGTCCCTTCTGCCAGAATCTGTCCTTGATGGATGAGCAGGATGGTTTCGGTCATCGCTTCTATTTCATATAGGATATGGCTTGATACAACTATGCTGATGCCTTGTTCTGTGAGTTCTGCAAGAAGGTTTATAATATGCCGTCTGCCGATCGGGTCAAGTCCAGTGAGTGGTTCATCAAGGAAAAGCAGTTCTGGATCATGCACCAATGCTTGTGCCAGTTTTATACGTTGCCGCATCCCTTTACTATAAGAACCGATCTGTTTGTTTCCGGCGGAACTCATATCCACTGTTTCAAGTGCCTTTATAGTGCGATTTCTGATCTCTTCTTTCTCATATCCATTTAATGTGGCGAAAAATTCTACGAACTCAAAACCGGTCATAAATTGATATGCTAATTCTATGTCTGGACAGTAACCGATTCTTTTGGTTAGGAGAAAGTTGTTCCAAATAGGTTCGTTTAGGACTGTGATGTGCCCCTTGTTTGGTTTTAGTTGCCCTGTCATTAATTTGAGAAGGCTTGTTTTACCCGCTCCGTTGGGTCCAAGGAGTCCAGTAATGCCGTGTTGAACGGTTAATGTGACATCATTCACTCCCATGACTTCGCCATACCATTTTGACAGGTTTTGTGTTTGAACGATTGCGGTATCCTTCATATTCTGTGTCCGTGTTTTTGTTTATTTGTAATGTTGCCTAAAGACATCAGGGTTCTTCTTGGCACGACGGGCAATGAATTGCCATTGAACCGTTTATTTTGTTTTACTGTCTTTGCTGATTCTGATTGTTTCTTCAAGGTTTTGGATTCCTGCTGTTGTTCCGATAGCAGTTACGCACGCAGCACCTATAGTTGATGCTAATTCAGTTGTAGATTTTAGGTCCCATCCGTTAATTATACCGGCCAGGAATCCTGCAACATAAGCATCGCCTGCCCCGGTAGTATCAACGATGTCAACGGGATATGCGGGTGCATGGAATGCTTCTTCCACCGTTGAGACGTAGCTGCCGTTCTCCCCCATTTTAATTCCGATGGTGTTGATGCCGTAATCGTGTAAGAATTTAGAGATTTCGTTAGGTTCGGATGTTCCTGTGAGTTGTTGTGCTTCATCTAAACTAGGTAGAAAGATGTCAACATAGGGTAAACAGGGTTCCAGCGTTTCTAACCATTTTCCTGTAGCGTCCCAAGCAGTATCGAGTGAGGTCTTTATACCTAACGTTTTTGCTTTTTTGAGAACGTTCGCCATCGGTTGTCCATCAAATTTTGGCATGACGAGAGCACCAGCGATGTGTAGTATTTTTGCTGTTTTAATTATATCCCACGCCATGTCGTTTTCGCTAAGTTCTCCATTTGCGCCGATGTAGTGGCAGAAACTCCGTTCGCCATCTGAAGCGACTGCTACGAAAGTAAAGGATGTATTCGTACTATCATCCTGTTGGATACCGGTGGTGTCGACCCGATTTTCATCAAGTGTTTGTAGGAGTAGATCTCCGAAATGGTCATTTCCGATTTTACCCATAACTCCCACAGAAACGCCAAGGCGTGACAATGCAATTGCGGTGTTGTTGGCACACCCGCCGGTATGAATTTCCAATTGGTCAAATAGTGTTAATTTCCCTTTTTCGGGGAAGGCATCTATCGGTTTGGCAAGGACATCAACCACGAAAATTCCGAGTGATAACACGTCCATCAGTTCACCTTCAGATTTCGTTTTTCTATCTATTTACTTTTCATTCCCGTATCCGAATTTCGGCGATACAGTTTTGGTATTACCTCATCCTATATTTTTGTTGATATTATACATTTTCACAGTTGTTGTTGTCAATTGCTTTCGGCAGTGTTTGTGATGATATCAAGGTGTGATGCGTTTATTTCGTCAGATGCGAATGAGGGAGTAGAAATGGTTTGGCAGCGATTTGACATGAGATAGAGCGGGAGAATAGATTACTAAGTAGCAACGACTCGAATGTGTCCACCTTTTTTACCTGAAGGTGTGATACAAATCTCAACGTCACGGTTCAACTGATTCAGGATTGTCAACAGTTCGCCAACGTTAAAATCGAAATCACCGTTTTGTATACGGGCAACATCGGATGGATTGAGTTTATAATGTTCCTCAACGTTATGGAACAATACCGGTGAATAAACAAGTAGGTATAGGATTAATACACTTGCTTTAATAATCTGTGATATCTGCATGTTTTTCAACTCGATTAATCTTCATTTACACACCTGTGATGCATCTATAAGTGTGATTTGGAACCTGTTTTTTCATCATGAAGATACACTATAACGAATGTTTCGCTCTCTACAGTTTTATGACTACCTTCTTGACTTATTGGAGTTGTTCCTTGATGCCAGCCAATTAGTATAGTTTGGGTTTCTATATCGTCAGTATTAAATAGGTTTTCAGGTTTAGAAAGATATAAGAACAGACCTTCCTGCTGCAATATTTTGGCGAATTTTTCACGTTTCCCAGCAAGTTCTTCGGTAGGAGGTATCTTCTTTACAATTTCATTTAGGAGTTCTTGTGGTAGTCTGTTATCCTTTCCGATTGTGATTGTACCTAACTTGACTGCTTTTTCACCGTTTATTATCCAGGCATTCTCAAGTGTCATCTCATTTAGTTGTGTGTCTGCAGTGAAAAAATGATCGTACACATAAGTACTTGGACTCCAAGGTTCCACGACAATTTCTTCCAAATAGGTTTGTGTACTTTGATAAAACTCAGCAGGTTGTGTTCTGCTTTCGTTAAGTAAGGGACGAATAACATCGTCCTGATATAAAGTAATAGATGTCTTTGTGAACGCAAAGCTCCTGAGAGAAATATACGTTTGCCAACATAGAAGACTAGGCGCGTTTTTCTTTTCTGGATAGATCGTTAGTATAGAAAACAGGTCTATTTCTACGTCTTTTGGTAAAACTATCGGTGCAAATCCTATTGCACTAACTGACACGAGGACGATTATTAATGTACCGATCCAATACCTACGTATCCTCTTACGTGGTGAAGAATTGCGTCTGCCAACATAGAAGACAATTCCACCGCAACCGATTAGATAGAGTGGCAATATAATAACTAAGAGTTTAATGAGTGGGACTTGTGTTGGCATTTTTGCCAGAAAAAGTTCATTTATTTTTTCCTCGTGTTCCCGATAGGGGGCGTATTTGTCAGCAAATCGTTTAGGAGATTTTCCGTGCGTTGTGAGGCACCATCGCCAGAAGGTTTCACCTGCTTTTAGGTTTGAAAATGGTGGTGCATTGTAATCAAAAGCCAAGCATATAATTTGACCGCTGCCGAAGTTTCGTTTTGCAATGTATATCTGATCATCTGTCCCGATTAACGTTTGGCATCCCTTTTTCGGCTCAAAATAGATATTCTTGTAAGGGGTGTGTACGTCATTAGGTTTAGACGTTGTATCAAGTCCGAATTGCTGTTTTAGAATCGGTGGAACTGAATCCTTAGTTTGATCACGGATGAGCTTTACTGGTAGATATTGTTCAAGGAAACTTCCTTGTAGGTATTGATAATTACCGCCACCTGATAAGAGAAGCGTTCCTCCTTGTTGCACCCAATTTAGGAGTGCGTTCTGCTGTGATGTAGAGATACGTCTGTCGGTTAAGGATACCCCCCTAATTATTAGGAGGTCAACGGCACTATATCCTGCCCACTGTGTTGGCATTGCACGTGAATTAGGGAGATATCTAACATGTGCTCGTGTTTCATCCTCGTCTTGTGTTTTATTTAGGTTTAGTTTCATTTTATCAGCAAATTTAGCGATCTTGTCTCCACTTGGTGCCAATACTAATACAAAATAATCTCTGTTTTCAATTGGTATTTGTGGTGTCAATTCATACTTCACAAGTGCATCTGAATTGGGTGTTTGGATACCTTGTTCAGAACTATTCCTCGGAACAAGGTGAACACTTAGTTTTATACGGTTCTTAGGACAATAGATATAGAGTTTTTTATGTTGCCGATCTGTTTTACTTAGCTGCAAAGGTGTTGCATATTGGTAAATGGATTTATCGGAATTGAGATTTCGGACATCAACTGTGAGTTTTCCAGTGAAGGTATTGGGTTCATTCTGACTACGAATAGTTATATTCAACGGTGCCCATTTTCTTTTCTTATATCCATCGTTGAAACCCAAAGAAACATCCTCAAAAACGATTTCTGAAAAGGTAGGTAAAACTGTTATGAGGAATAAGAGGAGTATAGCTGTTGATTGCATTTGTTCGTGCGGTATTTTGAGTGAAACAGTGTTTTAGATGATCCGTGCTGGGTTTTTTGAGAGTTGTGTTTCCGTTGCTCCATCAAATGCATGGGTACTGAAGATGCCGTTACCCAGCATAATCATTGAGGCAACACCTCCGGACGTTTCAACGTGCGCTATGGTATCAATAACACGTTTGTCCGATAACAATCCACTTTCCACTGAGAATTGCTTCGCTACAGCGAAACAGTCGTTTAACATCTCAGGATTGATTTGGGTATTTGTCAGTTTTTTTAGAGCGGTTAATGCGGTATCGGCAGCGTGATTGATGCGTTTCGTCTGCTCGGTATTTCTGAGGACTTTACTTGTTTGGATTGGACCGAAGTAGCGATAATAGATAGGTTGTTCTGGAATTGGTAAAGTATCTGCAACCAGCGGCGCACCTTCCTTTAGTTTAACGAGACATCCGCCGTGGTACTGCGAGCAGACATCCCCTAATCCTGTGCGATTTTCCACTTCAGCGACATGTGCAATCATGGCAAGTTTTTCACTGGCTTGCTTTAGGTCTATCAGTTCGTTTATTGCGTAAGCTGTAGCGAGGGAGGCAGCACCACTCAACCCGAATCCGCAACCGAGTGGAAGTGGTGAAGTAAGATGGACCTTTATTCCTCTGATACCTATATTTTGTGTTAGGTGATTCACAACAGCGCGGACGGTTGGAAAATTGATTCTCTGTTTGTTAAAGTATACTGTTGTTTGAGGGTGGTCAGAAACGGTAACCTCTACACCCTCTTGGACAGTGAATCCCATTCCGAGAGAATGCATCCGTGCTGGGTCGGTATGTGCAATGATTTTAAATACACATGAGATGTTGCCTGGGGCAAACGCTTGTGCCATTTCACTCCTTTCTTCTTTAAAATGCAACATCATTTCTTAGAAATGGTATTAGTAGTCTTAAGTTCTAATTCTCTTACAACAATTAGTTGGAGAATAGAATTAGTTCAAATTCGTCTAAGCAACTTCGAATTCAAATCTTCTCCGGATCCAATTCTTGTGTTTTACCTTTTCGATGTTCATCACGGGCTTTTTGTCCCATCGTAGCCAAAACATCTTGTGAATTTGCAAAAAGTTTTGACCAGCGTTTTTCGAATGACAGTTCAGTAAGCAACCATTCAGCCAAGATGTTTTGTTCTTCAGGTGAAAGTTTAGATGCTTCTGAAAAGGCTCGTTTGAGTTGTTTAGTCATTATTATATTTATATTCTCCTTGTATTATCTGGATATTCTTACATACATCTGAATTGGTAAATCTTGTGATTACACTTATCTTCTATTTCTGCGAGGTTCGGAGTCCCTTTCATTGAAGGCATCTTCACCGTACACACCATTTCTGATCTTTGCTCTTTGTCCTCTACCGGTGACTGGAAACCTTGAAGCGTCTAATCGTGGAATTACATATCGTTCAAACCATGCTCCCATCTGTTGACGCATACCCTTTATCAGTGCGTTATGAGACTTATCTCCCATCAGGTTTTTCCGTTCATCTGGGTCTTTTACTAAATCATACAGTTCATGTGGACCGTAAGGGTAGCGGTGAATATATTTCCATTCTTGCGTGCGTATCATGCGGACAGGTCCATATTCGTCAAAAACGACCACTTCATCTTGAGCGTCGTTTGTTTTTCTGGTAAGTGCTGGGACGAAACTTCTGCCAGGGGACATATCGTCATTTGGGTCGGGGAGATCGAGGTAGTCCAGCAGTGTCGGCATGAAATCGTATTGACTGACCATTGCATCGCTGGTCTTTCCTTCTGGAATTGTGCCGGGTTGACTCATGATGAATGGTACTTTGACCGAGTTCTCGTACATATTGAGCGGGAACGTTCCGTTGCCTTTGTGCCAAAATCCGTGATGTCCGCATGAATATCCGTTATCACTGCTGAAGACGACAAGCGTGTTGTCTCTGATGCCTAAATCACTCAGTCGCTCTAAAATGCGTCCGACATTTAGGTCCATTGCTGTGATCGCTGCAAAATATCCCTTTAAAGATTCGCGATTTCCCATGTGTTGTGCTGTTCCCCTTCCTGCCCACGGGTGTAACGCTTCTTGTGGACATGTTTTGAATGGACAGTCGTCATAGGAATCTACGATGTCTTGTGGATGTCCGTTAAACGGTGTATGGGGTGCGTTGTAGTTAACACTCAGGTAGAAGGGACCGTCGCTATTAGCGGAGATAAAGTCTAATGCGTCGTCTGTGATTACGTCGGTGAGATATCCCGGTTGTCTTTGCACCTGTCCATCTCTAATCATGTCAGCGTTATTGTAACTGCTTCCGCCTAATGGGAGAACAAACCAGTGGCCAAATCCGTGTTGTGGTGTTAGACTATCGCCGAGATGCCACTTACCGCTTAATCCGACGGTGTAGTCATTTTCAGCGAGGATGTCGGTATAGCAGGTTAGTCCTTCAAGATAACGTTCAGCGTTTGGCGGCATACTACCGATTCGGCAAAAATCATGCACGCCGTGTGCTGAGGGGATGCGTCCAGTCATCAAACTTGCGCGTGCCGGTGAACAAACGGGAGTTGTACAGAAAAAATTTGGAAACCGAGTCCCTTCTGAGGCGAGTTGGTCGATGAAAGGTGTTCGGACTTCATCGTTTCCGCAACAACCGGCTGCCCAAGGTCCCTGGTCATCTGTCAAGATAAAAATAACGTTCGGTCTGTTTTGCATGTTTGTATCTCCTGATTGTGCGTCCCCGATTAGGATTGTTGGAGCAACCGTTGCAGCAACAGTTCCCGTGCCAACATTTTTCAAGAAGTTTCGGCGCGATATATTGGTACTTTTTTTTCTGTCCTGATCTGACATGGTTATCACTATGTTTTTAGCGTTTGTAATGAGAAAAAGCGCATATTATTTTCGATTCTGACATTGATTTTGTAATTCGTTAGCAGGTTTGACGTTCTCTATTTTTTTATTCTATTGATGAAGGTGCAAGTTCCCACAATAACACCGCGCCATCCGAACTTCCGCTTGCAAGTGTCTTTCCATCTGGACTGAATGTTACACTATCAACTGAATCTTTATGTCCCTTATTTCGTTTATACTTCCCTTACCGAGACGCGCTTTTGCACCTTCGGGTAAGTTCCATTGCAATGAATCTTGATTGATCTTTTCAGATGTACATGCAAATAGCATAAAACAGATCAGTAGACTTGGCAAGAAAACATGTTTCATAAGAAACTTCTCCTTGGACTATTATAGTGGACTTCAGAATTAATGATACATTCTACAGCGGGCGAGGAGACCTCGCCCCTACGCGGGGTGATTTTTGTAAATGCGTAAATGTCTCATTAATTATTGACTTTACTATAATTGCAAAAATGCTGTCTGTAACATGCAATTTATTCAGACTAGTGTTCTGTCCAGTTTTATTTTGTAGGTCGGGTAGAGCGAAGCGAAACCCGACATCATAGACACAATCAATACTGTTTGAAGTTATAGTAGATTCTCGGATTACTCTTACATTCATTGCAAGCAAAGTTAGGAATCTCCAAACCATTAGTAATTCTTAATAAACAACTCTTTTCCTGTTGCAGCTGAATCTTTTTTGTAATTATTCATACCGTATTGTAGTGACCATTCACTAATATCAGCAAAGCCAAATAACTTACGGACCATAGGTGAGTCGTCATAGGTGATTAGCCATTTATGACGACACTTTTTCATATTTTCAGCAAACGATTTATGGTCAAATGATGTGTGTAACGCACCTCTTGTTCCGTATAACTTAGATTCAGTTGATTTCCAATAGGGTGGGTCAAGGAATATAAAGACATTGTCGTTCTTATCAAAAAGGTTTATTGTGTAATCCTCATTTGTTATTTCTACACCAGTGAGTGCCGACGAAATTAGTTTAACACGTTCGATAGCGGAGGGTGTAAAACGTTTTTCATAAGCACTTTGAGAATAGCCACCTGAATCTACTACCCCTGAAAAGGTAATACGGTTCAATACAAAAAAACGCACAGATCGGTCAAATTCAGATAATAAATGTTTATCTTTGCAAAACAAATCTTTGTTCTTTGTCAGTTCTTTAAACAAGGTGCGTCCATCTTTAGTCGTACTATGTATTTTTGTCAGTTCATCTACGAGTTCAGTGACGTTATCTCTTGCTTGCTTCCAGAAACAGTAAAGGTCATAGTTGAGATCGTTGATCCAATATGATTTTATGTTTCCTTTAAAAATACTTCGGATTGCAAGGTACACAGAACCACCACCGACGAAAGGTTCTCTGAACTCGTCAATCTTTGTTGGGATAAGTGGAAGAATCTGTTTGATTGCCCTAGATTTTCCTCCTGGGTATCGCAAAGGGCTTTTAATTTTTTTTTGTCATTAATTTTTTGTAATCAAAATTTGTAAATTGTTTTCAGCAGCTTCTTGGTTTAACAGGCTGATTGTTTTTCGTTTAGCTGGTTTGAGCTCATTTTCATCGCAAAAGTCAGAAACAAGATCATTAGAACATGGTAGGTTAAGATTTCCTATAAGATCACCTGTCAGTTTTAGTCGTATGATGAAAGGTACATTTACATTATCGCCAAACCCTACGTTTTGCATATTCTTAAATAGAATAAGTTTGAATAATCCATCTCTGATGTCAACGTCAGATGGAAGTTTTTCTGTAGTCGTATTTTTGGACTCTTGTATGACTAATTGTTCATCTTGCCAATAAATTTCATCAGCAGACAAGTGGTATTCTCCGCCTAAATAATTCGAAATATAGAATACACCTTTAACCCCTTCACTTAAAGACTCAAGTTCATGTTCGGTCACAGATTCTCTATGAGCAGCACCTAATGATCTGCGTAAGGTTTCCTTTTTAAATGCCTCAATTGAAAACTAGTTGTCAACCTTAAATTTTTCAAGCATATCCAGGTGATTTTTAGAATTGTGCATCATAACATTTTTTTCACGAGAAATCTTTTGATAACTTGCGACTGCATTTAGATATACTTTCTCAAAATCCGTTTTAAAATGACTGGTATTCCAGTGCAACGCAGTTGCTTGGTATTTACTAATCTCAAACAATTTCTCTTGCACATATTCAACATTTAGACGTTGATTGGTGATTTTGTCCTTCTTCTTTGGATTTTTTTGGTTCAAATCCGCATCTTCATACCAACCCAAAATTATATAGACGTTGATAAGATTCATCCATGACAATGTGATTCCGTTAATTCTATCATTATCCCCATCTTTGCCTTCATCTTTGATAATCGGAATAATTGCGATCCTTTTAGCATTAGAGGAAAAAGTATTGTAAATGCCCCGATAAGGATATGTCCGGGTTCGTTTTGGAGTAATCCATTTTGAATATGCTATAAAGTCTCCAGGTATTCCTAAGTTAATCAAACCGGACTTTTGAGCAGTATTAATGTTAAAATCATCAAAATCATAGATATTTAACTTCTCTTTATGCATAAATGTTGTGTATTTAACATCCGGAACGAAACCTGTTAGAGAATAACTGTCCATTAGTTTCCTCGATTGATAGTAACAACTATCTATACATTCCTACGTGGCGGTGCGTATCTTGGATGGAAGGAATCTTCACCATAATTCCCATCCCCCAATTTGGATGCCTGTCCACCACCTGTGACTGAACATCTTGCACCATCCAATTCTGGGACGACGTAACGTTCAAACCATGCTCCCATCTGTTGACGCATCTCAGAAATAAGTGCGTTGTTTTCATTCTCATCTATCAGATTCTTGCGTTCTTTCGGGTCATTTTTAAGATCGTAGAGTTCATGGGGTCCGTAAGGATAGCGGTGAACATATTTCCACTCTTGTGTGCGTATCATGCGGACAGGTCCGTATTCATCAAAGACGACGATCTTGTTCTGTGCATCGTTTGTTTCGCCATTGAGCGCAGAGACAAAACTTTTGCCGGGGGACATATCATCATTCGGGTCAGGTAGACCGAGATAATCTAGTAGGGTCGGCATGAAATCGTATTGACTGACCATCGCTTCACTAACGCGTCCTTCAGGGATGCTACCGGGTTGACTGATGACGAAGGGGACTTTGACAGAATTTTCATACATATTCAGTGGAAATGTGCCGTTGCCTTTGTGCCAAAAACCGTTATGTCCGCAGGAGTAACCGTTATCACTACTGAAGACAAAAAGGGTGTTTTCACGGATACCTAATTCTGTGAGTCTGTCTAATATGCGTCCGACGTTTAGGTCAAGTGCTGTTATTGCAGCGTAATACCCTTTCAGAGACTCCCGATTTCCCATGTGCACTGCTGAGCCTTGAATTGCCCATGGATGTAATGATTCTTGAGGACATGTTTTGAAGGGACAATCGTCGTAGGAGTCTACTATATCTTGTGGGTGTCCTGTGAAGGGTGTATGCGGTGCGTTATAGTTGACGCTGAGATAGAAAGGTCCGTCTTTATTGGCTGAGATGAAATTTAACGCATCATCTGTGATGACATCGGTAAGGTATCCGGGTTGCATCTCTACCTGTCCATCGCGGATCATATTTGCATCGTTGTATGTGCTACCACCTGTTGGTAAAGCGAACCAGTGACTGAATCCGTGTTGTGGTGTTACACTATCACCGAGGTGCCATTTGCCACTTAATCCTACGGTATAGTTGTTTTCTGCAAGGACATCTGTGTAGCAGGTCAATCCTTCGAGATACTTTGATCCGTTAGGTGGCATGTTTCCGTCGCGGATCCAGTCGTGGACTCCGTGTGCGGATGGTATGCGTCCTGTCATGAGGCTTGCGCGTGCGGGTGAGCAGACAGGACTGGTGCAGAAGAAGTTAGGGAAACGTGTGCCTTCTGCTGCAAGTTTGTCAATATAGGGTGTTCGGAGTTCATCGTTTCCGCTACACCCCATTGCCCAGGGTCCTTGGTCGTCTGTTAGAACAAAGATGACATTTGGTTTGTTTTGCATGTTGGTTCTCCATTCAATGGTTAGTTGTTAGTTTTCAGTTATCAGTTTTGGAGGGAGTGGGTGTTTTATTATGAGAAAGTTCTAAGACTCTCTTTCTTCATCAACTTTTGCCCGTTCAATCTCTTTTTCTAAACCATCTACAAAGTTGTCAATCCAGAGTTTTATTTCCTCTTGTCATTTTCGGTACTCTTTAATACGGAGTAAATCTTGTTTTTTTCTTTCATAAAGTGAACTCACTAGTCCTGACCACACCCCTGTCAGGTAATTCGTCATTAGTGCGCGGCGGACATTTTCTTGCATCCCATAACGTTTTAGCATTACCCGCACAAGAGAAGTTTGCCATTCTACAAATAGGTTACCAGATTTCGGTAAATGTGTCAAAGCAATTCAAAATAGAACTCGCTTCATACGGTGTTTGATTCTTCAAGTGGGTTTTGCAATTCTTGAAGAAGATGGACTATTTCTCGGTAGCATTATATTTTTCAGAGAGGATACCAATGCATAATATATCATCTGAGAACCCAGAAGTCAATGAGGATTTTAGGGTTCTTCAGTAATATCAAGTTTTGTTTTGTATTTATGCTATTATATATGAGACTCTCTAAGTGACCTACAATCAGAGCCTAGATAAAACAATCACCATCATTCAAGGAGAAAATATGCCAAAAGAATTAGTTGCAGTTGCCCCACGTGAACCTGTTTTAAGAGAATATGAAGATGTACCTATTCAAGAAGGACACGTCAGAGTAAAAATCGAATTCGGTGCACCGAAACGCGGCACAGAAATGACGATGTATTACGGTCTCAGAGGTGCAGGATTTCCGCATGGACTCGGAAATATGTGTGTCGGTAAGGAAGCAACAAGTGGACTCGAACTTGATGTTGCAGTTGAAACAAGCGTGAACTACAACGCACTTGACGATGCAATTCGGAGTATGGCGTTTGAAGGTACAGTCGCAATCGCCGGTTGGACAAAAGAGTGTACAGGTGGACTTGATCTTGGCGCAGTTGCACATTTCAATATTCCTAACCTTTACAAAAATGTAATATTATCTGTAAAGTCGCAAAAAGAATATATGCTAATTCCCTCCATCTACATTTAAACCTAAAATAGACTCGTCAATGTGATATAAAAAATGATATAATTAAATTAAACGTTACTAACTCCTCTTGCAGGCATTACTTACTTGTTTATACCGCAGGTAATCCATATACTACAACTTTTTTTCTTTCAATCAAAATTTACTGAATAGGATACGCTTGCGCTTGGTGCGCTTTGCATTGATAAATGATACTGACATATTAATAAAGGAGAGAAATGAAAATAGGGTTTGTCGTCAATGACCTGAAAACTGAACTACCAGCATACACAACAACCCGTATGGCAATGCAGGCAATAAATATGGGACATGAAGCGTGGGTAATCTCTGTGAGTGATTTATCTTACGACCCTGATGAGTATATCCGTGCAACAGCGCGTATGGTCCCGCGATGCAATTACAAATCACACACAACCTACTTTAAAGACATACAAAGTGATCGGGCAAAAATTGAACGTATCACCATTGATGAACTAGATATTTTGCTCCTACGGAACAATCCAGCAGATGATGCAATTAACAGACCTTGGGCACAAAACGCTGGACTTATCTTCGGAAGAGTCGCAATGCGGCACGGTGTGATTGTTCTCAACGACCCAAATGGACTTGCAAAAGCACTCAATAAAATGTATTTCCAAGATTTTCCCGAAGAAGTCCGACCTAAAACCCTTATCACAAGGAGCCATCATGAAATAAAAGCATTTGCTAAAGAACAAGGTGGTACGATCGTCCTCAAACCGCTTCAAGGTTCTGGTGGGAAAAATGTCTTCCTCGTTAGACCTGATGACCTGCCTAACATTAATCAGATGATTGATGCTGTGAGCCGAGATGGATATGTCATTGCACAAGAATACCTGATTGCAGCGGCTGAAGGGGACATGCGTCTGTTTGTACTTAATGGCAAACCGTTGCGTTACCGAGGTAGATATGCAGCCTTCCGTCGTGTCCGTATGGGTGACGATATGAGAAGTAACATCCATGTCGGCGGAGAAGTTCACCAGGCAACGATGACAGATACCGCGTTAGAACTCGTTGATATGGTGCGTCCTAAATTAGTTCAGGACGGGATGTTCCTCGTAGGATTAGACATCGTCGGGGACAAACTCATGGAGATTAATGTGTTTAGTCCTGGGGGATTAGGGAGCGCACAGAAGTTTGAGAAAGTCAATTTCAACATTGCTGTCATTGAGGCACTTGAAAAAAAGGTGCAATACATGAAATACTACCGCCGCAATTTTGACAATATAGAGATGGCGGTACTTTGACAATTTTTAATGGTATAGAAGTTCTTATTCAACGCATGTCTTGATAATTTGTTTGATCAAGCCCTCTCCGCAGAGTCCTTTGAAGACATTGATTTTTCAAATAGTTGACTTGGACCTACGAAAGGATGCGATACAATTAATTTGAAATGATATTACCTAACCACCTGTATTGTTCCGCTTGATGCGACTGCTGATTTTGTTGGAGCATACATCGCTTCGGCAGAGACAGGGGGCACTGTAAACGTTCCCTCTGTTACGACTTTTAATGGATAATAGAACTTCTGCTCCTGTTGGAAACTAAACGCACCGAAGAAGATGAGTCTATCATCCCGAATATCTATGTAATCAGGTGTGTAGTCACGCCTTTCTGTCCAGGGTGCTCTATAACGAGTTGCCAATCTGGGATTTTCAATTTCAAATCCTGCAGGTAACATATCAACAACGACTACATTTTGGAGATGGCTCGTGAGTGCCTTCACGCTAATCTCAGCGATGACTAACTCACCTTGTTGGAAGACGCTCTTGACTCGTGAACCATCTGGTGTGAGATACCGTCGGTTGACTTGCAATTCGCGTCCGTATTCCTCAATATAGGAATCGCGTCCGATACCGAATGCTCCCCAGAAATAGTAGCATGTGCCTTTTCCTTTGACTGTAAGTTTTATCTGTGTGCCATCCCAATCCGAACCGTTATATTGTGTCCCGGTCGCATCGAAGTTAGCCATATGAGCATCGTTTCGGGTGATTGTTCCGGTATATTTCTGATTGGGTTGCTTTTTCAGGTACTTACCGAGTGCAAGGAACGCGAACGCGTTGTCTTGTGTATTCGTCCAACGGTGTTGTCTTGAGGATGCATCGGTCAAACTTTCAACGAGTGGCGTGATTGCGGGATGATCGTCCATAACTTCAATTAGTACATCCAGCATGATGGCTTGCGCGCGAATAGGTGAGTCAAAATTGCGACCTGTATCACGTCTCTGATCTATCTTATCAATTTCTACTGCTTCAGGCAGCATTGAGATCGCCATCTCCATATTACCGCTCAGCGCGAATGCACCTGCAAGTTGAAATTGCGTGTAATCGTTGAGTTCACTGAGTCTAGTGTTCTTCAGGTAGTACATCACAGATTTTTCGGGTGCGCCTGCTGCCGCAAGCACATAACAGGCATAGACGGCTTGACTTAACCTATACCTATCCGTTTTCTGATTCGGGCTGTTGAGACTTCCCCCGTTTCTGGCTTGACGCCTCAATCCTTCTAACATTCTGTAATAAACCAAGTCGGGCACCTTGTAACCTGCTTTTCGTGCTTCAACAAGGAAGTGAGATGCGTAGATACTGCTCCAATTGTTGATTTGTGTTCTGCCTTGCCAATATGCAAAATGATGTTCCGGTAGTAGCATATCCTCCAACTTTGTAATACCCGCATTGATGTATTCGTCTATTTTTCCTTCCTCTGCCAGCATCGGTTCAACGATGCGTGCAAGGTCACTAAGATAGAGCAGTGGAAAAACCCGACTTGTCGTCTGTTCTAAACAGCCGTGTGGGTATTGTATCAGATAGCGGAGTCCACCCGCGAATTTAAGTGTAGGCAGCGGAGACACCGTCAGCATGAATTCAGATGTATCAGGTCTAATGTTTGAAGGAAAGATGAAGTCTGCTGGTTCACCCTCTCGAACGATACCTTGTCCTGTTTTTGTTATCGGGGGTGATGCAGAACGGAGTGGTAAACGCATCGGTGCAAATGTTATCTCCTCACCATTACCGGATGCGGATAAATTAAACGTAGCGATACCGACTGCATCCTGTGCAACGACATCAAAAAATACGTGCCCCTCCTTACCCGCTGCAACCTGTATCTGTATCTGTAAGGCAGATCCTTGAACAAGAACCGTGCGATTGTTGGAATCGTTTTCCATTATGAGTTTTATAGGTCCGGATACTTGTAGTTTCACATTGAATTCACTAGTGTTATCAGTGCCGTTATAGATAGAAACAGGAACGCGAATCTGATCCCCGCCAGTGAGAAAGCGCGGAAACGTCGGTGTCAGAATTACCGGAGCACGCACTTTGATCTCTTTCGCGGCTGAACCAAAATCTGCCCCAGCAAATGCGACTGCCATTATACGTAGTGAACCGTTGAATTGTGGTATCTTGAAACGGACACTCCCAGTCCCATCTGCATCCGTTTCCATCATACCTGACCAGAGAGATACGGACATCACCCGAACAACGGAATCCGTATTCAACCGACTTCGCCTTTTCGCTGCGAGTGATTCTGGTACTACGGTACCGAGACGTGCAAAACTAGTCTGGGGTGCGCTTCTACTCAGCACTGCCGTATCAGCCGCTCTATAAGCAGAAAAATCAGAAATTCTCTCAACTAACGCTTCCTGTTCTATCAACTGTCCTCGCGACTCATTCCTTGGCGTAGTCGTTACCACCTCCATCAAATCGGCAAGGGATTCAATCGGTTTAATAGGAAACCTATTATCCCTTGTAATCGCATTATGGAATTCATAAGAGATAGTGCTAAGTCTTCTCTGTTGATAGAAACGTGCATGTGGATCCGGGGTTTGCATACCTGTCAATTGGAGGATTCCTTCATCAATAGCAGCAATTGTAATTCTATAGGGTTTCCCCTTCCTCTCACCTGTCACCCGATACTTTATGTCCACTTCACGATTCGGTCGTATCTGTTCAGGGACATCAAGTTCTACCTTTAGCTGATGTGTTTCAGCATCAATTTTCAACGGAATAACACCGAATGCGCGTGCAGGTGCGTCCTTCTCTAAATGTGTCGTAGAACGTATGAGCATCGCAGAGAGATAGACGTTAGGCGCGTAACCATCCTCAACAGGAATTGTCAATGTTTCTGTGTTCTCTTTAACCGTGATTGTTTGATGACTCAACACCTTTTCCCGTTCAATCGTTAGCAACACTTTACCGGGGAATGGGGGTTTGATCTGTAGTCTTGCCTTCTCACCGGGACGATAGGCATCCTTATCAAGTGTTATATCCAATGTGTCAGGATTTTCTAATGACCACGGCACACCCCCCCATTCAGAGACATAGAATTGCATAGAAGTTTTTGCCCCACTATTAACATCTTCAATATCTACGCGATGGACACCGTAGGCAACGGGTGTATAACTGAAATCAGCGATCTCGTCTTCCGATTCTAATGTAAAGGTTTTCAGTTCAGTTGCTTCAGATTTGTTTTGTCTACGCCATCTATGCCAATTCGAAATAGTATAGATTGTTGCTTTCAAGGTTCTACCGGCTGTCGGTTCTCCATCAACATCAAGAGCAATATAGTTGAATACCACCTCTTCATTTCGTTTTACCGTTCCTGATTCGGGTCGTTTGATACCGACATAGTGGGAGTAGGGATGGACAGTGAACCCTTTTGAGGCGGTAACTGACCGTCCTCCGAGTTCTTGAACAGTTGCCATAACATAACCACTCAGCGAAGATGATGGCTTGAGACCTTCCGGTAACGTGAACTGATAGATTGCTATGCCATCAATGTCCGTTACTGCTTGGTCAAAGTTTACGGTATCAAAACTGAAAGTGCGATTTGGATCGTAGAAGGTGAACGAATCCCACGCCTCGGGTGGACTATAACGCGATTCTTGAAGACTGTAATAACCGTTAACTTTTCTTTCAACTGCTGGTGTACCGAAAAGGTTTTCAGCCTTCACATCTATTGTAACCTCATCCTCTAACATATAGGATTCTTTATCTGCTTCTACCGAAACTTTCATGCGGTCTGGTATAAATTCCTCAACCTGAAAATTAGCGGTTCCAATTTGTTTGTCTTCTGACCACATTTTAACAGTATACCGACCTGTTGGTGTATAGGCGGGTAGTGGAATCTCAACTTCACACGTCCCTTCATCATCAGTCTGTTCTTGATACTCCTTGAGTGTGGCATACTGTGGATTAACAATTTCAATCCGTACGGGTAGCGACTTTGGAGTTGTGCTGTTTTTTCCCCGGACAATTCCGATGAGATGCGCCGTTTCTCCAGGACGATAAACCCCACGCTCGGTGTAAAGATACGCCTCATGTCCCGCAACTAAATAGGGGACACCTCCAACATTGAAACTGTGTGTTGACATGTAGTGCCGCTGTAGTTGTAATAAAGAGAAATCGTCTCCCTTCTCAGCAGTCACCAGGAATTCTGGGTTATCTTTGAACATCTCTGGTTCTATGGTGAGTTTAGTGAAACCCGCATCATCGGTTTCTCCGGTGAGCAGTGTCTTCTTATCGCGATTATTTATGAGTTGAATCTTCACCTTCTGGATCGGCTCTAAAGAATCAAGTGAATTGACCCAAACATATAATTCCTTGCCAATTCCTTTCGCAACGATACCGAGGTCTGTGGCGACAACCAATTGCTCAGCGTAACCTGACCTACCACTATCAGCATGGACGACCACCTTAAAAATACCAGCGTGGTTATCCTTCAGATAATCCTTTAGCGATAGAGGTGTGATGATCTCTTCGTTTAGTTTTGACTCGACAATCAGTTCACCTTGATGTATCAGTGTGGGTAAACTGGAAAGATGCACCTTTGCGATTCCGATTCCGACGCGTTCCAGATTCGTCGTTGCAAAGTTGAGTTTCAATGCTCCCTTTCTCGGTAGGAAAAATGTGTTATCTGTAAAACGGATTCCGCGATAAAGGTCTGGCACTGTTAATCTCTTCACAAAAGTGTCTCTCAATATATTCCCATCTTCAGATGCAATGCCGTTTTTGATATTTACTGTATAATTGGTGCGATGTTTGTAATCTGCATGTATTTCTAAATCACGATAGTTGACCGCCAACTGAAACGGAATCTCTGGTTCAATACTTATGTTTTCTTGAAACATCTCAAGGGTTATCCGTGAAGAGAAACGTATATTGATAAACAGTTTGCCATCCCGCTGTTGAAAATCTGATCGTTCAATCCGAAGTTCTCTTATATCTCCTAGTTGTATGGGGGCAACACTCGGTTCTTTTAGTCCAA
Source organism: Candidatus Poribacteria bacterium (assembly GCA_965208245.1). GTDB lineage: Bacteria > Poribacteria > WGA-4E > WGA-4E > WGA-3G > MSPOR6. The sequence goes on along the minus strand of OZ242325.1, from coordinate 657,457 downwards.
TTTCCGTGCCAGAGCATTTAAATCCTTCTGCGATTTTGACCTGTAGAAAACGTCCTTCAAGTAGTGGTGGTATATCTTCGATTTCTATTAACACAGTTCTTGTCGTTGGACTCTGTTCTTGGAAACTGTAAGGTATTTCATCCCCTCTGCCTGATAGTATTGAAAGATGTTTCTCTAAACCGGCAATGGCGACAGCATAGTTGAAAGTAATGGTACCGATAGCCTTCGCTTTTTTGAGTTCTTTATCATATTGGAAACCGATCTCAGCTTTTTCCACCTTAAAGGGTGATGTTGGATAGGTAAACTTTCGTAAGCTGGCAAGCGTAAAATTTGCTGATGGGTGTAGTTTTTCTGAGAGTTCAAATGTATAATTAACACCCGGCGCCAATGCGCTTTCTAAAAAGATCCCGATCTGATTACGTGCTATCCATCTCGCTTTTCCTTGAAGTGCAGGTGTAATCTGAATCGCATCGTCTGGTAAATCAGTATAAAGCGAACTTCCAGCAATGACGTTTTTATTAAGGGTTATCACAAAATCTGCCATGCTATCATTCTGGGGCCCACGCATGAAAGATTCAACACTGAATTCTGTTTTTTCTATCTCTTCCGCAAAAGCAATTTGTCCTGAGAAGCAAAAAGCGATGAATACAATAAGACCGATGGTGATTTTTGGGGAAACTTTACATCTCATGGCAATGCCTCCTATGTAAGGGAAAGTCGAACGATGATAATATCTAAAGGCTCGTATCTACCTGCAAACTTCCAACCAACGCTTTTATTGATCTCATACCCGTTTTTTCAAGATAGGTTTGGATACCTTCCACCACTTCCATTGATGCTTTCGGGTTGACAAAATTGGCGGTACCGACTGCAACTGCGGATGCACCAGCAATGAAAAACTCCAGGGCATCTGTTGCATTCACAATACCACCCATCCCGACAATCGGAATAGAAACGTTTTTATAGACCTCCCATACCAATCGTAAAGCGATAGGTTTGATGGCGGGACCCGATAGACCCCCTGTGACGTTAGCAAGTTCCGGTTTTCGTGTCTCTGCATTGATTGCCATGCCGAGTAAGGTGTTTATTGCGGAAAGCGCATCTGCCCCAGCATCTTCAACGGCACGTGCAATGACGGTGATATCCGTGACATTCGGTGATAGTTTTACCAATAACGGTAGATGTGTTTCTGCTTTTACCTCTTTTATAAGTTGATGTGCTAAAGTTGGGTCTACACCGAAACTCATACCGCCACAATCCAGATTTGGACATGAGATGTTGAGTTCTACGCCATCGACACCCTCCGCTTCGCTTAACTTCTCAACAACTATCAGGTATTCGGACACCGTCTTACCGCAGACGTTGACTATGACAGGGACATCAAAATCGCGTAGATAGGGTAACTTCTCTGCGATAAAGCCATCTACACCGACATTTTGTAATCCAATTGCATTGAGCATACCGGATGGGGTTTCCATAATTCGGTTCATCGGATTGCCTTGCCAGGGGACGCTTGTAACACCTTTAACAACAACCGCACCGAGTCTGTTTAGGTCAACGAAGTTTGCGTATTCACTGCCATATCCGAAAGTACCTGAAGCAGTCATGACCGGATTCCGCATCCGAATCCCACCGATATTCACGTTGAGGGGAGAATTTTGTGTATCCATACTAAATAAATAATAACAGGTCATATTGAAAATTTCAAGATAAAACTATTATTCATCTCAACAGCTAATACGTTTTGTTTGGTAGTTTCATAGGTTGCTGCGAGGGTCTGTCTTGTGTTGGTATCGTTTGGGTTTCTTTCAATCTTTTCCAGATACTTTGGGATCCATTTTTCAAATAGGTTTGCGGTTTTAGCAATCTCAGAGACAGCGGCATTCGCTCTTGTGGGATAGCTTTTTCATTGTTTTGATGCTATACACATTGTAATTACAGAAAATGGTAGTAGAAAAAGGCATATCAAACAAACAATAATTGACTTGTATCCTCGTTTAGACATTCATAGACCTCCACTTAATATAGCCAGTTTTCGTGGGCAAGCGGTGCTTTGTTCAGTTCATCTCGATAGGTACGCCATTTCGGCAAAAAAGTATCCATCAATTCTCGAAAACGATCATTATGATGACGTTCAAGGAGATGCGTCATCTCGTGAACCAATACATATATCAAACATGACTGCGGTTTTTTTGCCAGTTCAAGATTAAGCCAGATACGTTTTGCCTCAATATTACAGGAACCCCAGAGCGTTTTCATCTTCTTGATACGCACCTCATTGACAGATACGTTCATCTTTGGTTCCCATTTGGTGAGTAGCGGTGGAATTTGTGCACGGAGATGCTCACGATACCATTCATAAAGTACCGACTCACGTTTGTTCCGATCTGTTCCTGGACGCACGGTCAGTCCAATTCTGGTGTTGTTCAGTAATTTAACTTTAGGCGGACAATCCTGTTCGTTGACTTTCAGTCTGTACCGTCTCCCCGCAAAATAGTGGCTTTCACCAGACACATATTCACGTTGTGACTGGCGTTCCTGTTTTGCAAACGATGCATGTTTCCGTTTAATCCATCCTAAACGTGAAATAATAGCCATCCGTACAGCATCATCATCAAGTCGCAGCGGTGCAGACACGCGTATCTGTCCATTGGGTGGATGAACACCGATATAGAAATGTTTGATGTCTTTTCGGACGACTTCTATAGAAAATCCGCTTATTTCTATGTGATAACTGTCCGTTTTAGTATGCATCTTGCTTCTCTGCGATACTGAAAATTTTGTCAACGTCAATGGTTATGTCTGGATATTTATCGGAGACCTTTTCTATTGCATTCCGCACTTCAAGTTCTTTGATTCTATTACCTCTCCACGCATCACTTCTTTCATCTTTTATAGACTCATCTATCGCTGTCGCTATCTCTACCTTATGATCATCAAGAATATTGTCTCCTAAGTTATCAAAAAATGCTTGCTGTGCTGCTGTCCCAATGCTGAGTGGATAGGCTTCGGTTGGCGGATGGATGACCTGTTTGCTTAACGCTGTAACTTTGGATAGGTATTCCTGATAATCAATTTTATCCTGTCTGCGCTGTTGTATTAATTCATCAAGCAGTCGGGACATCTCTTCATAATACTTGGGGTTTACCTCAGTTTTGTCCACGATAACACGACGAATGTTGTTATCGATTGCTGCTGACATTGCCTCTTGGTCTGTACGGATACCTTCAGGTAGGTTTTGAGCAGCCGCCTCAGCACCATTTTTGACAATCAGTTGTACAAGCGGGACGTTATCAAAATCGGTGAGTAACTCACTATCATCAGCCTGGACATAATTATCTAACAGATGTCGCATATCAGGTTCATACATTTTTAGGTCAATGTAGTCGCCACTTGTCAGCTTCACTTGATGCCGGACATATTCGTAGTCTTTCACCTCTTCTCTGATGTTTCTTGCTTCCGTTGCTGTATAGCCAGCCTCCTCCATCTCGTTTGCAAGGTTAGCATACGCACGTACCAGTGCTGCGGTGAATTTATAGAGTTTTATACGTTTTTGTTCATTGGCTTTTATCTGTTCGTTGTTTCCACTTTCCACACCACAGAAATAACGGACATAATCCTGAATCTGTTTCGGAGGGTCAACTAGTTCACATAACGCCTTAATCGCTTCACGTGCTTCCTCTAATTGTTCTCTACCTTTTTCCAGTCTATCTTTCAATAATCCTTCAACATCTCCCTTATCAAAACTATCAAACGCGCCACCTGTGTAGTCCGTGATTGCCTGCTCCAGAGACATAAATAGGTCTTTGTAATCGATGATGTACCCGAATTCCTTATCTTCAGTATGAATGCGATTAACGCGACAAATTGCTTGAAACAATCCGTGATCTTGCATGCTTTTGTCTATGTAGAGGTAGGTAGCTGGTGGTGCGTCAAAACCTGTCAGCAATTTGTCCACAACGATGAGGAGTTTCATCTGTGCGGGTTCATCAATGAAACGTCTTTGGACCTCACGTTCAAATTGATCAACCTTGTGTATTGCCGTATCCGGATCTTCGTCAAAATGTGCTGCAAGCATATCTTTATAGGTGTTGTATTTAACCTGATTACCCGTAAGTCCCTCTCCCGTTTCTTCAAGTCTGATGGATTCTGGCGTTGGTCTGTAGGATGTGATGACAGCACATTTTCCGCGCAGTGTTGTCTCTTGAAAAAAAGTATAGAGTCGACAAGCAGAGAGGATACTATTTGCCACGAGCAGCGCGTTTCCTTTACCACTTTTCAACCGATCATATCTGTCCATATCCAATACAATATCAGCAACAATTTTCCGCAACCGATTCATTGAACTTTCCACATTTAGCATCGTTCCCCAACGTTCCTTGAGCCGTGCTTTTGCTACGTCGTTTAATCCATGTGTTTTGGTATCAAAGAATTGGTCAATGCGTTCCTGTGAAGTGAGTTCTTGATCAATGTCGCGTGCCTCATATCGCAGGTCGAGCACGACACCATCATCAACTGCTTCGTCATATTTGTAGGTGTCGATATATCTACCGAAAGTCTCAATACTCCGCCTTTTGTCACTTGTGAGCAACGGGGTGCCTGTAAAGCCAATTAGCATAGCATTGTTTAGTAGTGTCGTCATTGCTTTGTGCAGTTTACCGGACTGTGTGCGGTGGCATTCGTCTACGAAAACAAAGAAATTGTCCTCTACGTGAAAATCATCTGGTAGATTGCTTTTGAAGTCCGCAGTATAACCATCATAGTTGGGTTCACTTTCTTCATCGTTTTTACGGAACTTATGGACAAGGGAACAGGTTAATCGGACAGATGAATCGCTGAGGACTATGAATAAATGTTCACAACTCTGTGTGCGCCTGATGTCCTCATGGACACCTTTAAAGACACCTTCTATTTGGTTGTCCAATTCTGTACGGTCAGTGATGATGAGAATCCGTGCGTCAGCGTAGTTTTCCAGAATCCATTTTGCTAACCAAACCATCACCAAACTTTTCCCGCTGCCTTGTGTGTGCCAGATAATGCCACCTTCTCTGCTCTTGACGCGTTCTTGGGATGCTTTCACACCGTAGTATTGATTATGTCTACAGATTTTCTTTATCCCAGTATCAAATACAATGAAGTCGTGCAGGACTTCAAGCAACCGTTCCTTGTTACAAAATTGACTGAGTTCTCTGAGTAACGGATTGGGTTCGGCATCTGGCTGTGTGTGTTTCTCTTTCCATCGCAACCAATGTTTTTCAGGAGTCTTAATAACGCTGTAACGCATCCCTTCCGTATCATTCCCTGCCATCACCAGCTGCACTGTGCTGAAAAACCATTCTATAAACGCCGCATCTTGATTTGCGAGATTTTGACGAATACCTTCAGAAACAGAGACGATGGATCGTTTCAGCTCTAACACGCCAATTGCGATGCCGTTGATATATAGCACAAGATCGGGACGTTTGTTGTTTCTACCTCTGATCATGACCTCCTCTGCAATACCGAAGTCGTTGTTTTCCGGATTGTTCCAATCTATAAGCCAGACGGTTTGATGTTGTTCACCGATTTCCGGTAGTACCTTCACCCCGTAGCGTAGGAGTTCATAGACTTCAAAGTTTGCATCATAAAGTGTTCTGCTTCCACCGATTTTCGCTGTTTGTTGTAGTTGGAACACCGCTTTGTTAATGATATTGGAATCGTGGTTTTGTTTACGTAGCCAGGCAGCAAGGTCTTCGGGGATTATATTGCTGTTTTCGTCAACGCTATCTGTCCAGTTGCCGAGGTAGGTATAATTCAGGACATCTTTGAAGAATTCTATGACGCGTTTTTGCGTATCTTTTTCTGTTTCGCGAATGATGTGCATACCTTTCCTCTCACCGAACGATTATTTGGTTTTGTTCATATACCAATCCACATGAGCTGCAACATATACTGCAACATGGGCTGCAGCCCATGTTGCAGTATATGTTGCAGCTCAAGCAGTTTTTCTTGATTTCAGATTCATTAGTTCTCTTTTTCCATTTTCTGTCAATTGGAACTTCTGTTTTGGACTCCTAGGAGTATCTGGTAGGGTGAACTCTATCATTTTGTTAGTTAGAAGATCGCGGGAAACCTTTTTAAGCTGACCGGAGACTTCTTTCTGTCCTAATTTCTTAGATAATTCGGATCTTGACATCGGAGCATTTGCTAATAAGTTTAGGATTCTTGATTTAAGATCTCCAGAAAATGACTCTGGCTGCACCTGAATTTGTTCAGTAGGTTTAGCACGCCAAATCGTTATTTTAAATCCGCTGCTGTCGTTGAATTCCGGTTCGGGTAAGCCAGCATCACGGCACCGGCGTATCATGTCTAACGTCCCTGTCCCCATCTCTTCAATGTATCGGTTGAGGTACAAGCAGCGCGCAAGTAATCGATTAATGGGCACTGATTGGTGTGTTTCTCGTAGTTGTTCTAGAGTCAAAGAGGGTGGCAATCTACCGGGATTCAATACCTCAAGTCGGTCCGTGAACAGCATCACCTGGACGCTGCCATTACTAGTATAGTCCCGATGTGCTACGGCGTTGACAATCGCTTCTGTTACAACTTCTTTTGGTATTTCGTAGGCGACAGGTGCTTGCACGCTTTCTGCGCGGGTCCCTACCCATAGATTGATCTTGCTAAGTACGAAATCCGCTGCTTGATCAACGAGTTGAAATGCTGTTCCGTTGTAGACTTGGTAAGAAGGTATCGGTTTTGCAACCTGTGTTCCGTGGAAGTGTGCACATTTAACCGCAGAGGAAATCAGAAAACGCTGTGGTGCCTTACCGAATGCTAACATCGCAGCGTTCGTTGGAAGTCCATCGTTTAGTAGGTTAAGGTGCCCCAATAATTCTTCTGGTGAAGTATCTTCAGATAGCGGGAACGACCTTGCGCCGCGTGCTATTCGGATAAACCGAGTCATTTGATCAAAATCAAGATCGTCTAAAGATGCTTTCAAACACGGTGCAGCGTCAAAAGGTCCGGAACGGATAAGGTACTTGCTATCAAGGTATTCAACCAAAGCTGCATAGAGAGCCGGTACTAATTCTTCAACCGTGTTGAATCGTTTTCGGATGAGTCCGGCTTGTGCTTTACGGATAAGTGACCGCATCTTTGGATGTCGTGCGTTGTCATCGGTACCTTTCACGAAAATCAGACGGTGAACACCAGAAACGGTTGCTTGATCGAACTCCCGTTCAGTTGGCGATATGCCTTCTGTATCCTCAAACCCGTAGTCGTTGCCGAACAGTCCTATATAGAGATCGGACTGTTCTACCTCATCCAGATAGAGTGAATCGGGACGACGATCTGAAGCAGGCACATCTTCAAACAGAAATACATCAAAAAATCGCCGCATCAACGGGTCGTTCTGCAGAAAATCGCGCAGTGCATTCCGCTCCTGTGCAAATTCTCTTTGGACACTGCTAATAAAAATGCGTATAGTGTTCATAATTATCGTGTTTGTTCTGTGACTACTCTCGCCACTGCCTTAAAATCCCCTGTAGTTCATCCGCAAGGGGTCGAATGTCACTCTCTCTTTGGTCCGCCTCTAAGCGGGAGACGATTCGGCAGATCTCCGATGCCTCTCTACGCAAGTTTTCGGAGAGACTTCGAAATTTGTTTTTAGCAATCTCTGATGGCGAATCGGATGCTGAACTGTATATCACATCCAACCGGTTTATTAAGTTAGACAGACCTGCCCGTGTGTTTCCGAGTCGTTCGATTTCTGAGTCAGAAATGTATTTTAACCGATCCCATACCCAACTTTCCGGGGATCCATTACCGGGGAGAAATAGTATGGACACAGTATATTTTGCAGCGTTCTGTATTTTAAGCGCGATATCACCATTCCGCTGGTCACCATCAAGAACGAAAACAGTATTTTGAATCTGACCAAATTTTCTTAACGTCTCAGCGTGTATCGGAAATTGACTTGCCCCTGTATCTCTTCCAATCCGGATTGCTTTCCTATTCATTCCTTCATTTGGAAGTAAAAAGTCAAATATACCTTCTAAGATACCTTCAGCGATGTCATCTTCACAGAGCAGTTTGAGCATATCGCTGGTGCGTCCGTAGAGTGCGTTCTGAATTAAGTCACGATATGCTGGACGCACAACGACCTCACCTGACGCGTCGTCTCGGTCAAGAAAAATTCTGCCGTTGAGTGGCACCGAGTCGAGAACTACCGGACTGTGTGAGGTTACGATAATTTGAAGATCGTTGCGTAAGGCAAGTTGCTGTAGATGTAACATGAGAAGTTGCTGCACCCACGGATGCAGTCCGGCTTCTACCTCGTCAATTAGAACGAGTGCACCGTCGAGTTGCGTAATCTCTTTAGACAACCGCAGGATTGCACGTTCTCCAGCTGCCATGTGTAGTTCTGAATAAGCCGCTCCACCTTCTTGTGCAGCAAACAACAGGTTTTTGTTCCCGCTGACCAGACTCACCACCTCCGAATATCTGAAAGGAAGCATCTGATGAGCAAATTCAATCTGTGATGCGTTTAGAGGTGTTTCTTCCGGTGGTTCAGATTTCAAACGCAACATGCTGAGGACATCACGAACTTCTGAGGGATTGCTTAAATTGCTGAGTGTTCTGAGGTAGATTTGCCGTTCCGGTTGACTGGCGTTCTTACGACCAAAAAAACTCCGATTCCACCCTTTACCCCGTCGCCATCGCATGGAAGCATCCCCTTCAGGAGTCTGGTAAGAGAACTCCAACGTGACCTTTTGCTGCATATCTTGATATCTACCAAGTTTAGGACGATAATCGGGAAAGAGTGTGGACGGAACGAATTCCTTAACCCCCGCGCCCGGCACCTTATAAGCACACGCTGTAGCAAAAAGTACCGTTGACTTGCCAGTCGTATTTCCACCAGCGATTACACTTACGGGGTAATCAAATGGAACTCTTAGGTTATTGAATCCACGTATACCATCCAAACGGATTGCTGACAGAAAATGAGGTAGATGTGGTTTCTTGCCTTGCAAATTTCTCCCGAGTTCTTCTAAACGTCTCTCAATCATGGGTTATATATATATATCCTTTTACTATATACCTTTCACACCGCTGGTGCTGAAGCTGCACGCGTTGCTAACTCTATATATCTGTCGCATCTCCGATGCTGATGTTGCATTTTTATGGACTATATTTTGTGTGGCATAAGACTCTTAATCTTTGTGTTTTCGTTGATTTTACCGGACATTTTGTTTTTTTTAAAAGTCACAAAAATGTTACGAATTTCTTACAGTTCGTAACACTGGTAAATTGTCTTTTACACCAGTCTGTGTAAGGTGTTGTAGGCTGTTTTTCCGCATGTTAATTTTTTTATTTTTGGGCAATTTGAGCAAATTGTAAAAAATGAAATGTCAAATATGTTTTACGTTTTCTTGCTGCTGAAGTCCAATTCGAAATACTTGATTTTTTTGAATTTTCATTGTATTCTCTTTATTATCTTTTCGTAAGTTGTATTATAACACATCTATTTTTTTATGTCAAGTTTAAATTTGTACTGATTTGCCCCAAGTTTTTTGTAGAGGCAATGTATATGAGGGGTGTGCATAATTGACATGAGTCAGGATAAGGGTTATACTCTAATTTAAAATCATTTTTTTAAGGAGTATTTACCATGAGTTATCCTGACATGAGATATTATATCACATTTTTTTCTTATTGCTACAAAGATTTTGAGAAATCCATCCGTTCCAATGCGTCTAAACCTAAAGGAAGACCTAAAGTGCATCCTGATAGTTCACTGATTATCTTTTTTGCCGTTATGATATTGAAAGGCATTCATCCGTTTAAAGCACAGCATGCTTTTCTTCTTGGACACCCAGATTGGGTGAAAAAACTCAAGTTCAAAAGTATTCCGGATCGCACAACTCTATCCCGTCGCTACAAACACCTCACAACCAGAATCGAACAGTTCGTTGAATATCTCGGAGATTTAGGTATTGCATTGGATACAGATACACCTCAAGATGTTGTCTTTGTTGACAAAAGCCTCTACAAAGCACAAGGGAATGTGTGGCATCAAAAAGACCAAATTTTCAATGGCAGTACAATCGAAAAATAGGTTTTCCTTCTTTTCAAATTGTGTAAATGTAGTCATAATAGTATACACTATTTTACAAAAATGTGTAAGTCCTGATAAGACAGGGTTCTTCAGTTTTAAGAATTGTTAGTTTTTGCGTAGGACTAATATTGGACTTTGTAGGTCGGGTAGAGCGAAGCGAAACCCGACAGAAGCGTGATCGTGTCGCCAGTTAATATTTTAATGACGCTTCGCTCTACCCGACCTACGGATAAATTCAATAAATTAACGTTTGTTGCGTAATTCTTCAGAATCACCGAAAACTGAATAACCCTGCTGATAAGACAATAGCGATGAGATTAAACTCACCGCTATTGTCTTAGTAATAAGTAGTTTGGTCATGCAGATAATCTAAATGAATGTTATTATAAGAAACAAAATACTTATTTCTTATCAGGCGGTTTTTCACCACTCGGTTTATCTTGAGATGGTGATTCAACAAGTTTGCTCGGTTTAGGCTTATTATCAGGCAAGATATTATCTGGTAAGACTATAATTTCAGGCGGATTTGTTGATTTTTTACCCGTATCTGGAACCCTAGAATTATTCTTCTTGGGTGCAACCACTCGTGAACTGCGATTTAGTTTCTGATTTCTCATAATTAACCTCCATTTACTTGATCTAAATTAATAAAATTATTCTGATTTAATATAATAAATACCGAAGTTAGTATAAGTGCAACAATATAGAGTAGGACTGAAAAAAATCTAAGACGATCAACACATAATGAAGATAATTTTTTTTTTTCACCTAATGCATCGGTATCTCCTAGCAAGTAATATTTTTCAATACGTTTTCTCTGGAATTGCAATGCCTTTTTTGCAGGTGAATACGATATCAGATTTAGAATAATTGCAGTCATAAAACAAAACCATGAACCAAACAGCACCCAATTACTTGATGATGCTGATAAAATTGATAATACCTTTAATAAATGCAATAGAAAAACCTAGACCAGCACTTGAAAGTGTGAATAAATATTTGTCAACTTGCTCATAAAGCGACAACTCTCGCTTAGATACCTCTTTCTGCATTTCAATATAGGTATTAAACGTTCTCTCATCAATTTCATATTCAGAATTCATAAAGATATTCACCTTGAAGTTTTTGTGATTTATAGTTAGAAATCTGAGACAGGCATCACCACAAACTTTCGGGCAAACCCTGATTATTAGTTACATGCAACTTCTATCAATACAGTGCAATTGATCAATACAGTCACTGGGCTAACGTTTTGAAGTTATAGCATGGTCATACTGTTGTTGTCAAGTCAATTTTGCACAGTAATGCAACTAATCGACAATTCCATTAGTGAATGATATAAGAATCATAGGAAATATGATTATGTCAGGGGTTGTTTATTGCGTAAGGTTTTACAGGAATATGTTAGGTTAATCCGCTGTATTTTTCACGAGTTGTGTCAAATGACTGTATGTAATATCAGCATTCACAAAAGCATAGCCGTATATTGTCTGAATCGCGGATTATCACGGATTTCACAGATTGCGCGGATTTTTGACTCTGATTTTCAAATCGTAAGGAGCATTTTATTCTCCAAACTAAATTTAGTTGAAACAGATTAGATCCGTTTTGTTATGTAGTCAATGATTTCGTTCCGGTTCACTTCCATGTTAGGAAACTGAACTTCACATACATCGTCAAAACGTGCTCTGACTTTACTGTTCGTATTCTCTCTGTCTTTAAAGATACCCATTGGACTGAATTTGAAGTCCCACGACAAGAACTTTTGTAGTGCTATCGTTGCATCTCGGATTCTATCATCATTAGAAAGAGCGTATATGAACAGTGGTTGTGACATACCATTAATTCTACAATCTACTGTATATTTTCCATGAGAATCGAGTTCTTCGCTATACCAATTTGGATCAATTCGCGATACCGGAACATGTTCATTCAACAGTGCATGAAAGTCGTCCATAAACGTAGGTTGAACATATTCCTTTGACAAGCACAACACGTCTCCCATTTTTATCAGTGCCTGGGCAAAAGCGTATAACGCATCACCAAAGCGCGCATCTTTGACTTCAAGAATTAATTCTCCAAAACGGTCTTTAACTTTAAATGTAGACAGAGCATTTGAAATAATTCTCTCGCGTGTGCCGCTAAATAATCTCCTCTCATCAATATCGTAGGTAAGGTGCATATAGGTATGTCCTCCATCTGAGAGCAACCAACGGTCTTGTTCTTTTTTAAGAACAATGGCTATGTGATCACCATCATCAAATCTGAAAGGAGTAAACACACGAAATCGATCTTTGCCATCAGGTATAACCCTAATCTTCTCCGAGACTTTTTTAATAAAGTCTTGTTCTATGAATTTAATCGACATTGCTTAACCTCTCCTAAAATAATGTGTCATGTAACCCATTAGGGTCTTCAAAATTTGCATCCGCAAAAAGACATTTCAAAGCACCGTTGACATCAGCATAACGTTTTGTTGGTTCAGCATAATCTTCCTCCCTAACACTATTCACTTGATATCGCTCTGTCGCTGTGTGAATGTGAAAACCCGTCACCACTTCATTTTCAATTGTCTTTTTCTAAGGTTCCTACTCCAGTTACTTGGTAATACCTTGCGTTCTTTTATTAGGGTTGTGATTTCCTGATTTGTAAATATTATACTCATAATTTATTCAGATTTCAACAAGTAGACTTTGCCTATGAGGAGCTGCTGCATCAATCCCTGTCAGGACTTACGCATTCTGCTCGTTATCAGAAGTTCGAGCGTTTAATGTGAATGCCAAACGCGCATTCACCAAGGGGAAACCATTTATTGTCCGTTCTTTGCCAAATATAGTAAAGTGACAAATGAATGAGACATTTCACCCTATACACAGATGATGAAGCATCCCCAGCGTAGGGGCGAGGTCACCTCGCCCGTTGTGAAATGTTTCACCTCGCCCGTTGTGAAATGTTTCATTAATGCTAATGTTCACTATAAGTTCAATTTGTTGTGAAATCCAATCTTTTGCGTAAGTTCTGCCTATTTAACACTAAGAGAGATTTGGCAAATAAGTTCATGTCCTAATCCTCCATCAAATCGTTTTTTGGCCAGGATTTTCTGACATATTTTTGTAATCTAAAAGTCTACACCTCCATATAGATTAGTTTCAGCATTAATGACACAGTATTTAGGTGTAAAGGGTGTAGTAAAGAAAAAATGTGCTTTTTATGTCATTGTTCTGATTTCACCAATCGCACCTTACCCGTAAGAAGCTGCTGCATCATCCCCTGCTTGATGGCGATGGTTTTGTCTCTACGTTGCTCCAATGCGGCGATTTCAGCATCCATATCGGAGAGGACACGGATAATTGCGTTCTGTTCTTGAACACTTGGTAGATCAAATTTAAAGTTCGCCATATCACGACCATACAAGTGATAAACTGTTGTTCCTGTGATAAGTTTCATCACCTGATTACGATTAATCTTAATTGCATAAGCGAGAAATATACCATTAAGAATTCCCGCTGCTACTCTTATGATAAGTATATCCCCGCCAAGGATTACGTTGGATCCAGATATACAACTTGCTGTGGCAAGACCATTAGGTGTAACATCTGATGCTGGCATCAATACATCATTACTCTCAGAATAAAAATACGATCCTTCTCTATCAGTTCCATGCAGAACTTCAGAAATACTCTCTCCGTAGGTTGTAAACAATTCTCCGTAGTGGATACATCGTCTTTTTCCATCAATAGACATATCCGTTTTTTTGAAAAGACTTGACCCTTTGAAGAATGAAGCAATATCCCCCAACCGCTTCGCCTCCCATTCCCCGCTAAACCCAGGCAGGCGCCTCTTGCCAGTGAGGAGTTGCTGCATGGTGGCTTGCTTGATGGCGCGCTTCTTGGCGATGAGTGCGTCCAATGCGTTGATTAACCCATCCACATCTGACAGAACTTCGGCGATGGCCTGTTGTTCTTCTATAGTTGGCGGAAATCGGACAGTCATATCTCGGAATTTAGGTAGACTTATGACGTAACGTGTTCCACTACCATCACATTGTCTACTTGCTTGGTCAAGGAATTCCTTTGTGTTAAAAACGTAAGCACGAAAAATGATGTCCCAATCCGTTTTTAACCGCAGACGCACAACATGATAACTGTAAACACCATCAGGTATATCCTCCATAGCAACTGCAGAACAACCTATATCATCAGGTACTTCCGATGAAGGTGTAAAGAAAACATCACCTCTTTCAACAGCACAACGTCGAATCTGATCCGGTTTTGCTGTCACTTCATGCGTCAAATCTTTTGAATAAAGAAATGACTTGTTGTAAACATCAAGATAATTCACAAGTCTAACAGATTCCTCATTAACAATGATTTTTTTGTTGACACCTGCACCGGAAATTTCACCAATATCTCCCAACCGCTTCGTTTCCCACTCACCACTAAATCTTTGCTCATTATTCATGCCACTCCACCCCCATATTCAACAGATGCTTATCAACCTTTATACTAAACTTCTGTACGTCTTGCATCAGAGATGGTAACGGTTGTGCATAACGTTCCTCTAACACCTTGACGCGTTCTGTGAGGTTTTGCGTCAACCGCTGCACCTCACCCGTAACTGCGGCTTGGATTGTGGCGAACCATTTATCGTCTATCACGAGTCGCTTGATTTCCGCCTCGGTGAGTGTGCCGTAACGCGCCAGCACTTGTTCGTCTAGTGCAAGTTGTGCATCTTTTACTGCCTTGTCCGCTTTAGATTTGGCATCAATTAGCGATAGGCAGTGTTCAAGTGCTTCTTGTTCCTCATCGTTGTCTTGCGTCTCGTTGTGTGTCATCAGGTTGGGAGCGAGTTCTTTGATCCGTGCGTTCACACTAGTCTTTGTGACGTTTCCGCTGTCGTTGACGACCTCTGAGAACAATCCCTCTTCACTAGTGTGTTCCTCAATATATTCCGCAAGTGCTATTTCAGCAGTCTCCAGCACGGTTTGTAATGCGTCAATTTCTGCCTATTCATCGGCAAAGTAGCGTGCAACAATCAATGACGGTGGAATCAGATCCATCTTGTATTTCTTTTCGGACTTAGTCGTTTTGGGATATTCATCTTATACTATCATTGACAAACTTATTGAAAATGTCAATGTTCCTATAGTTATACTTGTAGCACGCCTCTGCAAGATACAGTGGCGTGTATCTTGTTGAGTAGTGGTGGTGTGTGTATCGCTCCATAATTTCAACTAAATTCATCAGATACTCCATTTTAGGAGTTGCTTTTTTCTGATGAATTCTGATACAATAATCAGACAAGCTTGAATATCAGAAAAAGCAACTCGCTTTTTAGTGTTCATTAGGGGGTTTGTAGCCCCCTAATACTTATCTATATTGTATCATGAATTAGCAATTAAAACAAGCGATAAATGTACTCTCCATCTATGTTTATAGCGATTTTACTTAATCCCAAAACGACTAAGTCCGAATAGTTATATACTTTAGCTCACCACGTTAAACCACTTGCTTTAAAACATGGTTAAATGTAGCAAGGGTTTATAGTAGAAATGCTTATGCGTATTATACCGTGAGCAAAGCACCTGCAGCAATAAAAAATTGTTGTGCATGCCTTTTCTATTTTCATTTTACAAATTTGCGTTACATAACCACGTTGTATTGTAGGTTATCATAAAACTGTGAAAAAACTTGTGCAAATCTTAGTTATATGTTACAATACTTTATGGCACAATAGATTAAACCAAATAAAGCGAAATTATTTCATATTAGGTTACATATTTGGATTTTTTATATGGCAGATAACAAATGGCAGTACATAGACTCTAACTTAAAGAATTGTCCTCCGGACGATGCCCAACCTGCAAGCGGGACGGTATATTATCTTGTTAAGCATAATCCACCTATAGAAACAGATTTTGAACCGAAAGTTATAAGGCATCCAGAGTCTGTAAAAAGTGTTCCTTTAGGATTCGATCCGGATACTTGGCATTGTGAAACGCACGGAATTTCGGTGTTTACAGATCAAACAGAGGCATTAAAAATTAAAGAGGAATTCAATTTTTTTAAGAATTGGAAACTTGCAGTAGGAGAATTAACTTCGGTTTGTGGATATATTAAAAGTACTCCAAGAGAAAATAAAGAATCTCATCATACATTATGGGTATTTAAAGATGTTAAAATATGGGATTTATTTAAGCCAATTTAACACAAAAGGAAAGCCTTATGTATAATACTCTTAATAATCCGCAATTAGGTGAACTTGAAATCATAGAAGTCTATGAATATTTTAATATGCCGCTACTTTTTTCATGCAAAAATTTAGTAGGTTCCTTTTATATAGTTTTATGTGCGGAAGACTTGCCTGAGCATGACATGTGGCTTTATACAGAGGTATCCCTTAAACGTCTTAATCTTTTACGCTCTGGGGTAATTAATGTTCACGACGTTTTTGCAAAACCTGAAATGGGACGTCTACTAAAAGCAAGAATTCCAAAGAATAACTCTACAGAGTTTAATTCTAAATATGTTCCCCCAGAAGAACTTAACGAAAATGTGTTTCCACCTATTGATAAATTCCTCGTTCCAAAAAATACGCCTCTTATGCCGCAAACAAATTCGGTTGAGATTGCAAAGGCACAAGGTAGAGAAATAATAAGTTTTAATTTTAACTCTAACCAAGAATATAACGCGGAGGCTCCTGCTTTAAAGCTAGGAAACGTTTTAACTTCTTTTCAAACTACTATGAATGTTATTGAAATGGATAGGTTAGGATATCGTCAGGTTACTCCACACATAAAAAATAAGATGCAATTTTACACATTAGTTTCTCAACCAGGCTCTTTTGATATTAAACTGGCATCAAACAAAGAAGGTAGCGCGTTACAATTGGGATTATTTGACACGAATACTGATCAAATGCATTCTGAACAAAAAGCCGCAATATCTGATTTCTTCAACCTTCTTAAATCAAAAAATAATAAACCTAATTTAAAAGGTATATTAACAAAGCTAGGAATAAGAACTACAAACGAATATAGAAAACTGCTTATATCGCTTAATAAATTAGAAACTGATGTAACATTGTCTTGGACATCCCCAAGTGAAAGTGAAGACGAAGTGGTGTCTTTATTAAAACAAGAAATACCTATATTTGTAGAGACACTTAAAGTAATTGAGGAAGAACAAGAAAACCCTTTTACTATTATTGGCAATTTAATCGGTTTGTCTCTTGTCACTAAAAGGTTTGAAATACAAACAGACGATGGACCAATCAAAGGATATATTCAGAAAGATGCTAACTATGCCATTATAAATGCAACTATCAGTCGTCAATACAAGGCAACAATTAAAGAAGTATTAAAGAAAAATGAAGTAACAGATGGTATTATTAAAATAGAACATATATTGCTTAATCTTGAGAAGGTATAATATAATTTGCATCTCTGGTGCTTTTAATTGACATTGCTTATCCATTCCGCCTGTATTCTCAACCGCGCTGTGTATTGTCTGAATCGCGGATTATCACGGATTTCACAGATTGCACGGATTTTGACTCTGATTTATCAAATTGTCCTTCACAGAAGGACAGATTATGTGTATACGCGTTAGAAAACGGAAACCCCAACACTTACCAAAACCGTCAATCCTAATAAGGTGCTTAAAATCCGTCTTAATCTGCGTCATCCGTGCCTATCTATGTAACGGGTGCGATTCAGACAATCGCACCTTAAAAAACATAACAGATTTGATAACATAGTGTTGCATGAGATTGCCTCCAAAAAAATAAAAATAGTATTTTACTATTTAGTCCGGCTTCTCATGCACAAAAAGTCAAGTAGAATCTAAAATAACAGATCACATTTTCATAACGATATCCATTCTAAATGCTGGTGGATATTAGGTTCAGAATGATATTGAGAAATATCAGATTAGTAAGAATCTTTTGATTTTTTTTTGGTACTATGCTATAATAATTTTTAAAGTCTACGAGAGGTTTGTATGCAATATGCACTTTAAAAATCATGAACCTATTCAATATAAACAGAATATCTTATTTCGTGTTATTTTTCAAGCTCGTTTTCCCGAAATTATGAGAATTCTACACGAAGTTCCAATTAAATTTCAGGATGCCATTAGAAAAGTAGGGTATACGGAAATAGAACATAGTATTCCAGCAGATCTGCCAGGTATAATACCTAACCAAGTGTTAGATACTAGTAGACAATTCCATTTCCTGACCGAACACAAAGACTGGGAAGTTATTTTAGGACAAGGTGTTATTGCGTTAAATTGTCACGGAAATTACAGGAATTACAATGAATTTAAAGAAAAATTAGAAACGGTATTGCGAATATTCAATAATATCTACCAACCTTCTTACTTCACTCGTATCGGTCTTATGTACCGCAACATGGTAAATGGGACAATACTGCCTGATTTACAAGAAGTGAATGTTAGATCTCTTATCCCTGGATATATTTTTCCGCTATTAAAGACACCAATGGCAAAGGATGTCTCAAAACTACAAACAATCTCTCAATTCGATGATAATCAAATAAAAGCAAATGTGACGCATACTCTGTCTCAAGTCTCTGGAAGATTTGGTCAAAAGAACGTCGCTAATGAGGAATCGTATGTAATTGACATTGATTGCTTTTATGACCGTAATATAGGAGAAATAGATGAGGTCTTGGCGAAGTGTGACTTATTCAAGCGACATGAGCGAAACATCTTTGAGTGGAGTATTACCGATACCCTACGAGACGCAATAGGAAGGTCCCAATCATAAAATGTTCAATATTCCGATTGTAACTTCGAAATTATCTTACCTTGTTGATCCGACGACACAAGAACCAGAATTTTCTCCAACCAACTACTGGGAAAGTTACCAAAGTAGAATAAAGAATTTAAGCTATGCTGATGCCATTGTTCGCCTTTGGAAACCTGATTCAATTCAACACGTCAGTGGAACAGAACAGATTAAGGAAGATGATCCTTCATTATATTCGTGTTATACTTACGTGCCTTCTCTTTTAGATATATATGAAATTATAGATCATGCCAAAAGTATAACTAACGCCTGGGATACCATCCAAAGTCAAATTGAGAACCTAAGTTACAAAAATGCGAATTTTCGCCGGGTTGGTGAAACGGTAAGGATTAAGGAAGATATTCAGGGAGCATTTTCGCATAATACGCGTGTGACGTTGTTATCAAATGTTGATGTTGTTCTTGATCTTGCAGATACAGGTTCTAACTATAGGGAAACTCGCCAAAGACAAGTAGAAAATCTAGGTCATGTAGCATCCGATTCCGCTTTTCCAGAGCATAACTTATTTCAACCCATTAACGAAGCAGTAGAAATAAAAGAATATCCTCACGGATCATATTTGCATAGTACTATCATAGTTCCACAATCAGATACAGATGTAGTTTTCACTCTCACAGAAGTCGGAACGGCAATAACGCACTTCACACAACTTCACAAGCATCAGATTGAAAAACAAACGTTTGAAATATCAGAGCAATTTGACATCCTATCACAACGAGAAGATAATTGGGATGAGCGAGGATCACTAAAACCGACTAAATTAACCTTAGCACATGCAAGAGAGGTAATAGATGCATATATAAATACTGTCACTTCCGCTGGCTATCAATGCAACACTCCAACTATCTCTAGCGATGGAGACGGGGACGTAACTGCAGCATGGTACAAGGGCGAACGGCAAATACACTTTCAAATCAGTGAACATGAGGTGGATTACTTCAAAGTTTGGGGCACAAACATTGATACAGAGATGGAAGTAGATTTTCTAATACCTGATAATTATTTGACACTTTGGGAATGGTTAATTGATGAATAGTCACGATCCCGTGCAAGATGATGAGGAACTCTATCGAAATGTGCGAGGAAAATTAGAAGATAAAGAATATTCTATTCAAGACGGAAAACTCATAATTGAGCCACATGCCTTTTGGGATCCTGCTAAAATACCTGACCATAAAAATCCTTCTGTAGATAGGGCGAAGTTAAGAAATTTCGATCCTTCTTCGGTTTTATTATCTAAGACAAATGGAATTGTTAGCATAAATGCGGGTGATGTCCGCGCAATAGGAACTGTAAAAACAAAACATGAGAATAAAGTTATAGCCGAACACGCTGTAGACGTTATACCGGATCCAACCTATGATAATCCTGCTCATGCAATTATTATTGTTAAACCCGAATTATTTGGTTCACAGAACAAGCAGAAAAAAGCATTTAGTCTGTTACAAATTGCGCTTGCTAGACTTGCCACTAAAAACGGCTGGACACTAGAGCCAAATCTCCAACAATAATCTAAGTTTATCCCCGTCATTGCGTTAAAATACCCTCAATGCCCATCATGTGACTGGCGTTTTATGTTTCTCATTTCACCAATCGCACCTTACCCGTAAGAAGCTGCTGCATCATCCCTTGTTTGATGGCGATGGTTTTGTCTCTACGTTGCTCCAAAGCAACGATCTCGGCATCCATATCGGAGAGGACAGCACCGATGGCACGTTGTTCTTCTATGGTTAGCGGAAATCGGACAGTCATATCTCGGAATTTAGGTAGACTTATGACGTAACGTGTCCCACTACCATCACATTGCCTGCTTGCTTGGTCAAGGAATTCCTTTGTGTTAAAAATATAAGCACGAAAATTGATGTCCCAATCCGTTTTTAACCGCAGACGCACAACATGATAGCTGTAAACACCGTCAAGTATATCCTCCATAGCAACCGCAGAACAACCTATATCATCAGGCACTTCCGATGAAGGTGTAAAGAAAACATCACCTCTTTCAACAGCACAACGTCGAATCTGATCAGGTCTTGCTGTTACTTCATGCGTCAAATCTTTTGAGTAAAGAAATGATTTGTTGTAAACATCAAGATAATTCACAAGCCTAACAGATTCCTCATTAACAATGATTTTTTTGTTGACACCTGCACCGGAAATTTCACCAATATCTCCCAACCGCTTCGCCTCCCATTCCCCGCTAAACCCAGGCAGGCGCCTCTTGCCAGTGAGGAGTTGCTGCATGGTGGCTTGCTTGATGGCGCGCTTCTTGGCGATGAGTGCGTCCAATGCGTTGATTAACCCATCCACATCTGACAGAACTTCGGCGATGGCCTGTTGTTCTTCTATAGTTGGCGGAAATCGGACAGTCATATCTCGGAATTTAGGTAGACTTATGACGTAACGTGTTCCACTACCATCACATTGTCTACTTGCTTGGTCAAGGAATTCCTTTGTGTTAAAAACGTAAGCACGAAAAATGATGTCCCAATCCGTTTTTAACCGCAGACGCACAACATGATAACTGTAAACACCATCAGGTATATCCTCCATAGCAACTGCAGAACAACCTATATCATCAGGTACTTCCGATGAAGGTGTAAAGAAAACATCACCTCTTTCAACAGCACAACGTCGAATCTGATCCGGTTTTGCTGTCACTTCATGCGTCAAATCTTTTGAATAAAGAAATGACTTGTTGTAAACATCAAGATAATTCACAAGTCTAACAGATTCCTCATTAACAATGATTTTTTTGTTGACACCTGCACCGGAAATTTCACCAATATCTCCCAACCGCTTCGTTTCCCACTCACCACTAAATCTTTGCTCATTATTCATGCCACTCCACCCCCATATTCAACAGATGCTTATCAACCTTTATACTAAACTTCTGTACGTCTTGCATCAGAGATGGCAACGGTTGCGCATAACGTTCCTCTAATTCCTTGACGCGTTCTGTGAGGTTTTGCGTCAATTGCTGCACCTCACCCGTAACTGCGGCTTGGATTGTGGCGAACCATTTATCGTCTATCACGAGTTGCTTGATTTCTACCTCGGTGAGTGTGCCGTAACGCGCCACTACCTGTTCGTCTAGTGCAAGTTGTGCCTCTTTTACTGCCTTGTCCGCTTTAGATTTGGCATCAATTAGCGATAGGCAGTGTTCAAGTGCTTCCTGTTCCTCATCGTTATCTTGCGTCTCGTTGTGTGTCATCAGATTGGGAGCGAGTTCTTTGATCCGTGCGTTCACACTAGTCTTTGTGACGTTTCCGCTGTCGTTGACGACCTCTGAGAACAATCCCTCTTCACCAATGTGTTCCTCAATATATTCCGCAAGTGCTATTTCAGCAGTCTCCAGCACGGTTTGTAATGCGTCAATTTCTGCCTGTTCATCGGCATAGTAACGTGCAACAATCAATGATGGTGGAATCAGATCCATCTTGTATTTCTTTTCGGACTTAGTCGTTTTGGGATATTCATCTTATACTATCATTGACAAACTTATTGAAAATGTCAATGTTCCTATAGTTATACTTGTAGCACGCCTCTGCGAGATACAGTGGCGTGTATTTTGTTGAGTAATGGTGGTGCGTTCCATACCATGCACGCTTGATGAATGACCAAAATCCTTCAATGGTGTTGGTATGCATGCCACCTTTCTCCCACTTCTTACTTCGGTTTAGGGTTTCATGCTCTATCTCTTTACCGATAGTGTTGTATCCTTTGGACTGATCCGTGTAGAGTTTAGAGTTCTCCGTATCTACGTTATCACGGATGAAGTTAGCAATTGTTTCTCCAGTGATATCAGGTATCAATTGAGCAATTACATGTCCAGTTCTTGAAACTGCACCGATAACAGCGTCTTTCATTGTTCCGCGACCACGCTTGCGAGGTTCATCTACTGTTCGGTCATAGTCTTTCTTGTCTCTACCACCGACATAAGTTTCATCAGCTTCAACGATTCCCGACAAAAGAGAAGACTTTTTTGCCATTTCAGTTCGTATCTTCATCATTATAGACCAAGCAGCCTTTTGTTTCAATCCTAAATCTCTCGCCAACTGACAAGATGAGATACCTTTCTTTGCGTTTGCCATCAATGAGATCGCTAAAAACCACTTTTGTAGCGGTATTTTTGTTCCAGCAAAGAGTGTCCCGCTGGTAACCTTGAATGATGCACCACAATCAGAACAATGCCACCGTCCTATTCTACCTATGCCGTTCTCTTTTTTGCGTTTCAGGTTCGGGACCCTCACACTTCGGACACTGGGGGTTATCACCCCAACGTATCCTCTCAAGATGTTCAATACACGCCTCTTGTGTAGGGTATCGCTCCATAATTTCAACTCAATTCATCAGATACTCCATTTTAGGAGTTGCTTTTTTC
Source organism: Candidatus Poribacteria bacterium (assembly GCA_965208245.1). Lineage (GTDB taxonomy): Bacteria > Poribacteria > WGA-4E > WGA-4E > WGA-3G > MSPOR6. Next base: position 634,151 of record OZ242325.1, on the reverse strand, counting down.
TGATGAATTCTGATACAATAGTCAGACAAGGTTGAATATCAGAAAAAGCAACTTGCTTTTTAGTGTTCATTAGGGGGTTTGTAGCCCCCTAATACTTATCTACGCAATAAGTAGTTTTGGACTTGCAAAGATCCCTTGACTTTTCAAACGTCTTTTCTGTATACTTAACCTTAGTGTTGTTCGGTAGGAAATGTCATCTGCCTCACTTGAGGCAGTTCCTACCAAACCAAATGACATTGGTGAACAACATTAAGGAGAACAACATGATTCAAGAACCTACATCTGATATTGATCTTGTCAAAGAAGATCTGCTAGTTATGAAAGACTTTTTCACGAGAGTTATACAGATAGTCCCTGACTTTGACATTACCGATCCAAAAATTTTACCTTACGGGTTAAAACCACATACACGTTCAGTAAGTTGGATCGTAGAATAGGTTATCGTTCAACAAGCAAAGTTCAATGCACAACAACTGGGTGTGGTAGATGTTGATTTTGATTTACCTGATACCTCTCTGCACGACTGCATCGTTATTCAAAACGATTCTGTTAAATACCATGTCAACATAAAGATTACAAGTGCTACAAGACAGAATAAGAACGATATAGCAGCCGTTGAAAAGTTATATATGCAGTATCAATCTAATCCTAATTATCGCCTCATTTACGCTGTTTTTAAGTTCCGTTTCAACAATACTCGGATTCATTTCATACAAGATAGTATCCATACATTCTCGGTTCAATTTCTACCTATCTATGTCAATCCACGTAATGACAAGATTCAAGCCTATTACTACGAACCTATTGAAGAACGAAGCCGAGAAGAATTTTTAACACTTTTACAACACAATTCAACGAGTATCACGCTACTATGAAATACACACTTTACAATGAAGACTTCTTACAAGGTGTCCATCGTATAGATGACAATTCTATTGATTTAATCGTTGCCGATCCACCTTACGGACTTGGCAAAGATTTTGGAAACGACTCTGATAAACTAAAACCTAATGAATTCCTTGAATGGACACAATCATGGTTGAATACAGCAATACCAAAACTCAAAGATACTGGTAGTTTATACATATTCACCACTTGGCAATACTCACCTGAAATCTTTTCATTTATCAAAACTCAGATGATTATGCTTAACGAAATCATTTGGGACCGTAGAGTGCCAAGTCAAGGCGGTTCAACCCGTAGGTTTTCATCTGTTCATGATACTATCGGATTTTTCGCCAAAACCAAAAAATACTACTTTGATTTAGACCCTGTTAGAATTCCTTACGACCCCAAGACTAAGAAAGCACGCACACGTTCTATTTTCGTTGGTCAAAAATGGCTTGAGCAAGGATATAACCCCAAAGATGTGTGGAGTGTCTCAAGACTCCACAAACAACATAAAGAACGTCAAGATCACCCTACACAAAAACCATTAGAAATTGTTGAGCGAATGGTCAAATCCAGCTCCCCTGAAAATGGCACTGTATTAGACCCATTCGTAGGTTCAGGAACAACAATTGAAGCATGTCTATACAACAATAGGCATTGCATCGCTTTCGAAATAAACCCTTATTACTGTGATGTAATAAAAAACCGTCTCCAATTTTGGATAACAACGAAGGAGAAATCCAATGACTAAATATACCGCGTATGTGACTCATGTCATTGATGGAGATACATTCAAAACAAGACATAATCGCATATGAATAGCAGGCATAAATGCACCTGAGGCTAATACTATTAGTGGCGCAGAAGCCACAAGATATCTCAGACATTTAATAGAACACCGAGAAATTATCTACGAATCACGTGCAACAGATAGATACGGTAGAATAATTGCTACAGTTTGGCGAAAATCAGATAACCTTAATATCGGTAAAGCTATGATTCAAGCAGGTCATGCCAGACGAATATGAAATTCTCATATATATACGGACTTAGTCGTTTTGGGATTAAACATTTTTTAATTTGAAGAAAAATTAGAAACGGTATTGCGAATATTCAATAATATCTACCAACCTTCTTACTTCACTCGTATCGGTCTTATGTACCGAAACATGGTAAATGGGACAATACTGCCTGATTTACAAGAAGTGAATGTTAGATCTCTTATCCCTGGATATATTTTTCCGCTATTAAAGACACCAATGGCAAAGGATGTCTCAAGACTACAAACAATCTCTCAATTCTGATGATAATCAAATAAAAGCAAATGTGACGCATACTCTGTCTCAAGTCTCTGGAAGATTTGGTCAAAAGAACGTCGCTAATGAGGAATCGTATGTAATTGACATTGATTGCTTTTATGACCGTAATATAGGAGAAATAGATGAGGTCTTGGCGAAGTGTGACTTATTCAAGCGACATGAGCGAAACATCTTTGAGTGGAGTATTACCGATACCCTACGAGACGCAATAGGAAGGTCCCAATCATAAAATGTTCAATATTCCGATTGTAACTTCGAAATTATCTTACCTTGTTGATCCGACGACACAAGAACCAGAATTTTCTCCAACCAACTACTGGGAAAGTTACCAAAGTAGAATAAAGTTATAGCCGAACACGCTGTAGACGTTATACCGGATCCAACCTATGATAATCCTGCTCATGCAATTATTATTGTTAAATATTGTTAAACCCGAATTATTTGGTTCACAGAACAAGCAGAAAAAAGCATTTAGTCTGTTACAAATTGCGCTTGCTAGACTTGCCACTAAAAACGGCTGGACACTAGAGCCAAATCTCCAACAATAATCTAAGTTTATCCCCGTCATTGCGTTAAAATACCCTCAATGCCCATCATGTGACTGGCGTTTTATGTTTCTCATTTCACCAATCGCACCTTACCCGCAAGCAGCTGCTGCATCATGCCTTGTTTGATAGCGATGGTTTTATCTCTACGTTGCTCCAATGCGGTGATCGCGGTATCCATATCGGTGAAGACAGTGGCGATGGCACGTTGTTCGTCGAAATTTGGAATTGGAACTTCTTGATCCTCTACTGCCTTCCGAGACAAACCGAGCTGTGCAGAACCTCCTACTTTTCTTCTCAGCGAACTATTTGTTTCATATCCATTGATGAGATAAGAAAAGAACTTGGGAAAACCTCCTATAAGTCTTAGCGCATATACATGGTCACCTAAAACATACAAGTCGTTAGCATCAATGTATGCTACTTTGCCTATAATCTTACCCCCACCGATATCATCTTTGGGCATCACTAAATCACCCTCTTTGAGAAAATCTCCTTCATAGTCTGTGAACTTTGAAATAATCAATTGACCGTCAGTTGCAACAGATCCCATGTCGACAATAATATATCTACCCCCTTGGGTGACGTATTGACTTTTAGAAGAGCCTGCACGAATTGAAAATATATCCCCCAACCGCTTCGCCTCCCATTCCCCGCTAAACCCCGGCAGGCGCCTCTTACCAGTGAGCAGTTGCTGCATGGTGGCTTGCTTGATGGCACGCTTCTTGGCGATGAGTGCGTCCAATGCGTTGATTAACCCATCCACATCTGACAGAACTTCGGCGATGGCCTGTTGTTCTTCTATAGTTGGCGGAAATCGGACAGTCATATCTCGGAATTTAGGTAGACTTATGACGTAACGTGTCCCACTACCATCACATTGTCTACTTGCTTGGTCAAGGAATTCCTTTGTGTTAAAAACGTAAGCACGAAAAATGATGTCCCAATCCGTTTTTAACCGCAGACGCACAACATGATAACTGTAAACACCATCAGGTATATCCTCCATAGCAACTGCAGAACAACCTATATCATCAGGTACTTCCGATGAAGGTGTAAAGAAAACATCACCTTTTTCAACAGCACAACGTCGAATCTGATCCGGTTTTGCTGTCACTTCATGCGTCAAATCTTTTGAATAAAGAAATGACTTGTTGTAAACATCAAGATAATTCACAAGTCTAACAGATTCCTCATTAACAATGATTTTTTTGTTGACACCTGCACCGGAAATTTCACCAATATCTCCCAACCGCTTCGTTTCCCACTCACCACTAAATCTTTGCTCATTATTCATGCCACTCCACCCCCATATTCAACAGATGCTTATCAACCTTTATACTAAACTTCTGTACGTCTTGCATCAGAGATGGTAACGGTTGTGCATAACGTTCCTCTAACACCTTGACGCGCTCGGTGAGGTTTTGCGTCAATTGCTGCACCTCCCCCGTAACTGCGGCTTGGATTGTGGCGAACCATTTATCGTCTATCACGAGTCGCTTGATTTCCGCCTCGGTGAGTGTGCCGTAACGCGCCACTACCTGTTCGTCTAGTGCAAGTTGTGCCTCTTTTACTGCCTTGTCCGCTTTAGATTTGGCATCAATTAGCGATAGGCAGTGTTCAAGTGCTTCCTGTTCCTCATCGTTGTCTTGCGTCTCGTTGTGTGTCATCAGGTTGGGAGCGAGTTCTTTGATCCGTGCGTTCACACTAGTCTTTGTGACGTTACCACTGTCGTTGACGACCTCTGAGAACAATCCCTCTTCACCAGTGTGTTCCTCAATATATTCCGCAAGTGCTATTTCAGCAGTCTCCAGCACGGTTTGTAATGCGTCAATTTCTGCCTGTTCATCGGCATAGTAACGTGCAACAATCAATGACGGTGGAATCAGATCCATCTTGTATTTCTTTTTCTTGATGGTGAGGTCAGGGGCTTCCTTAAGGTTCTTCTCTTGAATAATATCGCGCGGTTGCGATGCCTTTACCCATCCATCTGTGGTGATGAGATACACATCGTCCTGCATCACATCTTCCCAATAGTCCATCAGTTTCTGATAAACATCGTAAGGGTCAAGCAGTGGAAGATCTTTAAATTGTGTCAGTAGGTCTTCAGAGAGTGCATCAATAATATCCCTCGGTTTGGTACTGTCATCAATACCGTCTAGTAGTGCGGCATGTGTATTTTGCCATATCTCATAGACAGCAGTAATACGTTGTTGATAATCCGTGAACGCGTTATGTGAGAGGATAGTTGTTTTTATCTGCTGTGTGTCTACTTGTGGGTCGCTATAACCGGGTCTACCGTTTGCCTTGAACAACTCTTGTCGGAGTGTGGGAAACTGATCCCAATACGGCTTAAGCGCGTCAATATCGGTATCGGGGATGCCACCATTTAGGTGTGCGTTGAGATCGTGAAGGTCTTCGGGTTCGCTGTTGTCAATATAACGCGGGATATTGAGGTTGTAGTCGTTGGCAGTGTCCGAAATTTCGGATGTCGGCACCATGCGGGAATAACCGTCGGTTTCGGTCTGATTGTTGAAGACATACACAATTCTATGGATGTCTTGTGCGCGCAAGCGGTTCTTGTTACCGTCTTTGAGGAACCCCTTACTTGCGTCTATCATAAAGATGCCGGTGCGGTGATCAGCGTTCTCCTTGTCAATCACGATAATACACGCTGGGATGCCGGTACCGTAAAACAGATTAGCGGGTAATCCGATGATGCCCTTGATATATCCGCGTTTAATGAGTTTTCTACGGATGTCCGCTTCCTTGTTGCCACGGAACAACACACCGTGTGGCAGGATGATTGCCCCCTTACCCATGCTTTTGAGCGATGTGATGAAGTGTAGCAGGAACGCATAATCACCATTCTTGGCAGGTGGGGTGCCGTCCTCAAAACGATTATATTCGTCCTTATCCGGATTAAATCCTGTCATCCACGCTTTATCAGAAAAAGGAGGATTAGCTACGGCAAAGTCAAAGCGTTTGAGGCTGTTATCATCACCTTTGAAGTAAGGAGCAGAGAGTGTGTTATCGTGCCATATCTCTGCTGTTGGATTATCGTGGAGAATCATGTTCATCCGTGCAAGCGCGTACGTTGCATTGTCCTTCTCCTGTCCATAGACGGTAAGTCCACGTGGTGCTTCATCCACTGCTTTGATAAGAAGCGATCCGGAGCCGCACGTTGGGTCGTATATTGTATGGTTCTTTCTGGTTTCTGAACCGATACCGATGACTTTCGCCATAATGCGTGAAACTTCTGCGGGTGTATAGAACTGTCCTTTACTTTTACCCGATTCGGTAGCAAAATGACGCATCAGATATTCGTAAGCATCACCTAATAGGTCATCACCTTCTGCTCTGTTTGTACCGAGGTCCAGGTCGTTGAAAATAGCGACCAATTTAGTGAGACGATCTACCATCTCTTTACCTCTGCCGAGTTTACTGGCATCGTTAAAGTCTGCCTGTGCGAGAAAGTTGTCAAGTTCGTTAGCCTCAGCAAATTTTGCGATAATCTTGTTAATTTTATCACCGATCTCTGGATCGCCTCTCAGTGCCACCATATCAGTGAAACTACCGCCATCCGGTACTTGAATGACCTCATAAGGATTTCTTTCTGCCTTGTCGGATACATATTTCATGAACAGGAGCGTGAGGATATAGTCTTTATATTGTGAGGCATCCATCCCGCCGCGGAGTTCATCACAGCTTTGCCAGAGCGATGCGTAGAGTTGTGATTTCTTTATTGCCATACATATACGTCCTTTCCTGTGGTGTTAGCAGTAGTATACTACAGATACGTTGATGTGTCAATTGCTTGACAGTCTGATTCAACGTAGGGTTCTGATATTAGCAAGTAAATATGGTCAATATTCATCCCTTGCGATTCCGACAGAAAAACCTAGCGATTCTGAACAAAAAGAGTGATAATAATTTTACACACCCCGATAAGACGATAAGACCTTTGCATCAAGGTTTGAGAAGGATACTACCCAATAGGACTGCACAAACTAAATGAAGATTAAGTTATTAATTGGGTAATACGCGGGCGGGGAAACCGGTAATATGCGGTCTGGGAAACCCAGCCCCTACAATGGTTCTGATAGATTGGATTACCCAAATATTTTTTTAATCTTCATAAAGTTTGTGCTACAGCACAGTCCAACTTGTCGGTTTAGGTCCCACGTACCAAAAGTGTGCATATATTTTTGTATTTCACTATAAAAATATTCTTTTGTAATACAAATTTTCATATATAGTTATTTGGCACAAGTCGTTAGATATGTTACATATAGTCAATTAGCACAAGTTGTAGTATAACCTTGTTCCAAAATCTTCGAATCTTTCGTTTTATTTTAATATTCTCACTTCAGAAGGTGCACGGTGTGAAGCAATTATCTTTCCTGTCTTACGGGAAATCTACAAAGGATATGCCGAGGACTACGCACTTTGGATAAAAAAAACGATTGCCTATGATGAAGTACTGAGCGGCACACCAGATTATTTTATTTCAACACGATCTGAATTGGGGAAACTCGTTGTTGGCACGCCATTGATTATGTTAGTTGAAGCAAAGAAGAATGATTTTGAGGTAGGCTGGGGACAATGTTTAGCCGAGTTAGTTGCTGCACAAAAGATCAACGAAAATATGGAAAATCCAGTATACGGCATCGTCAGTGACGGAACGTTCTGGCAGATTGGACACCTTGTCGGTGAAACCTTCACCCAAAATCGAACAAGCTTTAGCGTAGATAATTTACTTGTCCTCTTTGGTGCTATTGATTCTGTCTTTCAGGCAGCAAAGGAGGTTATACAGAAAAACTCCACACCGTAAGTGACTTCAGTGAGGATTTGACAGTAAAATTCTGGAACTCCAACAAAAAATTGACGTAATCAGTAGTTATAGACTCAAGAATAGTTGTCAATTAGGATAAGGTAAATGGATAGTTGTAAATAGAGGAATTTTTTATATCACACTTGGATTTGTAAGTGCAATTTTACCTGACCAATCACTTGAGGAGGTCATCAAATTTGCAACGATTTAAATCTGTGTTGAGGTAGAAGATCATGCCTATGAAGCAACTTTGGAGACACAACAGCGCACTTTAAGACGAGGGCATCTTTTCCTAACAGGACTTACGCATTTTGCTCGTTATCAGAAGTTCGAGCGTTTAATGTGAATGCCAAACGCGCATTCACCAAGGGAAACCATTTATTGCCCGTTCTTTGCCAAATATAGTAAAGTGACAAATGAATGAGACATTTCACCCTATACACAGATGATGAAACATCCCCAGCGTAGGGGCGAGGTTACCTCGCCCGTTGTGAAATGTTTCACCTCGCCCGTTGTGAAATGTTTCATTAATGCTAATGTTCACTATAAGTTCAATTTGTTGTGAAATCCAATCTTTTGCGTAAGTTCTGCCTAAGACAGTTCATCGGGTGATAAGATGCACACGGAAAACTGGCTGCAAACAGAATACACCGAACTTAAAAATACGGGATTGTATCGTCACCTCCGCACTGTGATGAGTGCACCATCAGGTACAATTAATCTTGATGGGCGCGAAGTTATACTGCTTGGGTCAAATAACTATCTAGGTTTAAGCACCCACCCACAGGTCATTGCTGCTGCCGTGACAGCAACAGAGGAATTTGGTACAGGTTCAAGCGGTTCACGACTGATTACAGGAAATAGCAAACTATACACAAGCCTAGAAACCAACTTAGCAGAAACAAAAGGAACAGAAACCGCACTTGTTTTCAGCTCGGGGTATGCTGCAAATACCAGCACCATCCCTGTGCTTGCTGGAGAAAATGACCTTATCTTAAGTGATGAACTTAATCACGCAAGTATCATTGATGGATGTCGTTTGAGCCGTGCAACAAAAAGAATATATAGACATTGCGATGTGGAACACTTACAAAACCTTTTGACAGAATCGTCAGATTTTAGACGTCGTCTTATAATAACGGATGGCGTTTTCAGCATGGATGGGAATATCGCACCACTATCTGATATTTACAAGGTTGCAATGAATCATGATGCAATGTTGCTAGTAGATGATGCACATGGTTTCGGAGTTCTGGGAAAAAACGGCAGTGGTACCATCACACACACCGGACTTCAAGGAGAGGATATTATCCAGATGGGTACCCTCAGTAAGGCAATCGGTGGTTTGGGAGGGTATGTCGCGGGTAGACGAACGTTAATTGATTTGCTAATCAACCGAGCCCGCGGTTTTATCTTTACCACAGGACTTCCGCCCGGTACATTAGCAGCAGCAGATGCAGCACTTAAAGTCATGCGTTCTACACCGGAATTGCAGCAACGACTACTGAAAAATGCTGAAACCTTGAAAGCAGCGTTAATTGACTTCGGATATACATTGCTACCGAGCCAAACGCAGATTCTACCGGTCCTGTTAGGGAAACCACAGCACACTACAGAGATCGCTGAAGCATTGCTGTTAAAGGGTGTTTATGCACCCGCAATCCGTCCCCCCGCAGTACCTGCAGAAACAAGTCGACTGCGTGTTACCGTCATGGCAACACACACAGACATCGAAATACAAAAAGCAATTAACGGCTTCGCTGATGTGCAACGTTCACTGTAATCATTTTAAATATTAACAATCGTGATAGAATCAAATTCTAACCCTGAAAAAACTGAAGGTAAATCAGTCAAATTACCGTTGCATGAATATAGGATTCGTGATAGAATTAATGAGAGAAAATAAACAGATACCGAAGTAAAATACAATTTATCTGTATTGGGGTACTCACATGAAAAGATTTACTCTATCAATCATCGTTCTGATCATCACAATAGGTCTCCCGTTGCTAATAATTAATTCAAGTGAAAAATTTGAAACAAGTGATAATGTCCATATAACACTTAAGGAATTGAATGATGCACTCGAAAAGGCTATCAAAACTGCTGAAAAAAACTACTATAAACCTATAGACAAAAATGCAATGTACCACGGCGCAATTAAAGGTGCATTACTCGCCCTTGACGACCCTTACACATATCTACTGTCTGAACGTGATCATAAACGTTCCGTGGAGAATCTATACAACGCACAATTCGGTGGACTCGGTGTGAGTATCTATCCAGACCATCGCGGTTTCGTCAAAATCTCCAAACCGATGCCGGGAACACCAGCCGAATCCGCACAACTTCAAGCAGGTGACTATATTACAAAAGTCAATGGTAAGCAGATATATCTGGGTGAAAGAACAGGTATGACACTTGACGATGTCGTGGATCTGCTACGCGGTCGTGTGAATACCGATGTAACCATTACGGTGCAACGCAAATATCTTGAACCCTTTGATATTCAGTTAAAACGTGCTAAGATTTCTATACCAAGCGTTACCTCTACTATGCTAGATGATGGTATCGGTTACATCAGAATATCAAAATTTATCGGCACCGATCGCGCAGGCGGCACAGAAGAAGAGTTCAACAAAGCCCTAGCATCACACAATAAGGCAGGAATGCAGACACTGATCCTTGATCTGAGAAACAATCACGGCGGTTTACTTGATGCAGCTTACCATATTGCGGACGCTTTTATTGACAATGGAGTCATCGTCTCAACTAAGGGTAGAAACAATACCTTTAACGAACAATATCCTGCACATTCAGATGTTTTATGTGATACAGATATTCCGCTTGTAGTCCTCGTAGATGAATATAGTGCAAGCGCTTCCGAAATCGTTGCAGGGGCAATTAAAGATACCAGTAGAGGGATCCTCATCGGAGAGAAAACCTATGGAAAAGGGGTCGTTCAGAAACGATATCCTATCAACGGAATCGGGGCAGTGTCACTCACAATTTCATCCTATTATACCCCAAACGGAACGTCTATAGACAAATCGGGAATTACCCCACATATACCTATATATACTGAATCACCTGATAGAATTGAACAAGTCATGCAACGTCTTGTTGCAGAAAAAAATGCTATTGAAAATTATGTAACTGACTGGGTTGAGGATGAAACTAAACGCACTAACGAATTACCAATGGATTTTACCCGCCTTGAAGCAACGTTACCGCAATTTAAACAGGAACTTGCCGCTGATGGTTTCCGTGTGAGTTTGCAATGGTTAACGTATCGGGCAGAACAACTATTTAATCTCAATGTCGGCATTGAACAGATCGTAAATTTGAAACACGACACACAACTACAAGAAGCAATTCGTATCATCAAGTCTGAAAAGATCGGAGATACACTTCAATTATATAAAACACTTGATGATATAATGGATCATTTAGGAACAGCACTGCAATCATTAACAGACATTTCAGGATAGATGCTCCTAATGTGGGTTCGTAAGGGTAGTTTTATCAATGCATCCACCCCCAACGTCCAATGAGGTAATCTCCAAAAAAGCAATAATAGTCGGTTTAGTCCTTGTCATCGTTAATGCGTACTGGGTCGGTATCGCAAGTGAACTTTGGTACGCAGTTTATACACTTGTCTCCCCTTTTTCTAATGCTGTTTTTACATTAGTCACCCTTCTCGCACTGAACTTCGTCTTAGGAAAAATATCACAGCGGGCTGCTTTTACGCGTGCTGAATTGCTGTTGATCTACATCATGGTGACGATGGTCTCTACGATCTCAGGTCATGCAATGATGGCAATCCTGATGGGAACATTGGCACATCCGTTCTGGTTCGAAAATGCTGAAAACGAATGGGCACAACTCTTTTTACACCATATTCCCGATTGGTTAACAGTACATGACCCAGAACGGTTAGCAGGCTATTATGAAGGTGAATCCAGTTTCTATCTGTCAGAACATCTAACCGTATGGATAAAACCAATTCTGATCTGGTCCGGTTTCATCTTTATCCTATACGGATCTTTACTCTGCTTGGGACTGCTACTTCGCAAACAGTGGATGGAACGCGAAAAATTAAGCTTTCCATTAACCCAATTACCGCTACAGATGACAACAAACCGTAGGTTTTTCAAATTACGTTCACTCTGGATAGGTTTCGGTATCGCCGCATTGTTACGTGTGTTAGCAGGTTTACACGACCTGTTTCCTGTGATACCCGCATTTCCATCAAGTTACAGACTTGATGGACACATAACGGAACGTCCTTGGAGTGCTGTGGGATATGTCTCAATGTCCTTCAACCTTGCAATTGTCGGATTGACATACTTTATGCCGCTTGATCTGTCGTTCTCAACATGGTTTTTCTTCTGGCTTACGCGGGCAGAACGGGTAATCGCAAGTGCTGTCGGGGTAACCAATATCAGTAGACTTGGACTCAATGACCGCGCATCCGGGGCATGGATCGGAATCGCAGCACTAACACTTTGGATGGGACGAAAACATATATTAAGGTTTCTCAGACATGCTATAGGTCTTGAACGAGGTGATGATGCAAATGAACCTTTGACATATCGGACAACAGCAATTCTAACCATTCTGAGTGTCGGTGGTGTATTTGGTTTCTGCTATTTTGCCGGAATGTCGCTATGGATCATCACAGTTTTCTATGTACTATTCATCGCGTTTGCATTAGCAATTAGCCGTGTTCGTGCGGAGTTAGGTCCCCCATACCATGAAGTCATCGGTATCAATCCACGCCAGATCATGGTCAATACCATCGGGACACGAGTTTTGGGGGCACCGAATCTTACTGTCATGACTTTTCTATACGCTTTTAACCGTTGCAACCGTTCACATCCAATGCCAAACCAGATAGAATCCTTGCGGATTGGAGACCAAGCACGTATCCCCGGTAAGACATTGGTTCTGAGCATGGTACTTGCTATCGGTGTCGGTGCAGTTGCTACATTTTGGACATATCTACATGTTGCATATCATTACGGTGTACTGGCAGGATGCCAAGGCCATGTCGGTCACTTTGGTTGGGAAAGTTTCAATCCGCTTCAAAGTTGGTTACAGCATCCCAGAGAAGCGAATGTTAGCTCTATCGCCTTTATGAGCGGAGGGTTCGGTTTTGTCTTCCTGTTGCATTTTCTGCGGACTCGTCTACTATGGTGGACTTTGCATCCATCAGGTTATGTTCTCTCGGGTGCTTCATGGGGTGGACTGATCTATTTCTGGTTTCCTGTGATGGTAAGCTGGTTTCTCAAATTCATGATCCTACGATTCTCTGGATGGCATACCTATCGTAAAGCAATTCCTTTCTTTCTCGGTTTGGTATTAGGTGACTTTATTCCGAGAAGTGTTTTGAGTCTGATCAGTTTTGCATTGAATCTATATATGCCATCATCGGGGGCAGGACATTCACTCTAATAGACTGTCTACTCTTATATTGTAGGTCGGGTAGAGCGAAGTACCATTAAAATATTAACTGGCAACCTAATAGACACAATCATTACGTGTCGGGTTTCGTTCCCATACCCGACCTACGAAAAGGTGTGTAAAGTTTTGGTTACATTTTAACCACGTTACACAATTTTTTAACCGCGTTACACTGAAAGGGGTCCTACAAAAATTTTACACACCCATTAGTATCGTTATACAGGAGATAGTTAATATTGAAAAAAGATAATATTGAACTTCTTACGCATAAATACGCTATCCAATTTGACATATCACCAGAGATATCATACCTTAACCATGATAGGGTTGTTGTCGTAGCAGACCTATTACCGCTGTTTCGTGGATTTCCAGAGGACGTGTGGATTTCACAGCAATCGGTTGACGAAGGACTAGATTTCTGTAGAGTGATTTTATGGGTATTCTCAGAATCAGCAGATGCGATAAAATCCTTCAGTATATGGTTTCAAGCACTTTTTCGAAATACACACCTTGCAGAGACTTTAGAAAGACTTGTCTATTTTGCATTAGATGACGCAATTAATCTTGAAGTAAAACTAACGGATTGGACACGATTACTCGCCTCAGATGCCGAGTTTTCTGAAGTTGTGCAAAACGAGAAAGCAGAAAAATATGATTGACATGCACAATTGGTTGTGATATACTACTTTACTAACAAATAGTGTTCCTCATTTGACATCATAGGAGATTCAGAGTGAAACATCTGCGATATTTGCTGATTGTATTTTGTCTAAATTTTGTAATTGTTGTCAACGGATACAGCTTTACGGTAGACGAGATTTTTGAAAATTTCAAAACGGCTTACAATAAGTCAAAAAACTTCAGCGCAGAATTCCAGGAAACCACACTTTATAAGACACACAAAAATGTGACAACTGGACACTTTACATTCGGCAAACCAAATTTGCTGCGAAAGGAATTTGTCTCACCAAAAAATCCTAAACAAATCGTAAAAGTTATCGTTTTAGACGGTTCCTACGCATGGTCTTATGTACCTTTATACAAACAAGTAAATAAAAGAAAATGGGATACTTCTGAACGCCGTGAGATTCTACCGGGTATCGGAGCATCTCTTGAAGATGTATCAAAAAATTGGGATATGGAGTTGGTACCAGATGAAGCCGCAAATGCAAAAGGAGTATTTCAAATAAGACTGACACCTAAACCACATCTGTTAAATAGAACAAATAATAAGACATCTGATGAAAATACAGAAAAAGAGACACTTGAGATTTGGGTTCAAGAGAAAGATTGGCTGCCTGTCCAGTTTGGTTATGTAATAGAGTTCCCTGATAAGAGCCGTCGAAGCGTGATCACATCACTCTCTAAGATAAAACGAGACCAAGAATTGTCCTCAGATGTATTTAAGTTCAACGTACCAGAAGAGGCAGAGGTAATTGATTTTTCGGAAAAATAGACATTTATGAGTTCTCATCAATATTTTCGTTTGGCTAATCTTCTGACTTTTACACGTTTATTGCTAACTGTTCCTTTTTTCTTCTTCTTTCATGAGAAAATGATGCTACATTCAGCAGTCTGTTTCGGTTTGGCAGCTATAACCGACCTATTAGATGGGAAAATTGCACGAAAAGAGGGAATAACAGAATTCGGTAGTTTCATGGACTCTATTGTTGATAAGGTATTAGTGGCAACAGCACTGATTAGTTTCTGTCTATTTCAACACAATCTTTTAGCAGGTAAGGCAAGACTTATTCCTATATGGATGGTAGTGGTTATACTATGCCGTGAGTTCGTCATAACTGCAGTTCGCATTTTTGCCGTTGCTAAAAATGGAAATGTTATATCTGCAAATAAGTGGGGGAAATATAAGACGGCCACACAACTGACTATTATTACTATCAGTTTAATTCTACTAATATTCTTTCCAGACTCAGAGTTTGTTATACAAAAGTATGGTCCGATTTTTTTTATGATGCTTCTACCGGTTGTTCTAACTGTTACATCTGGAATTGAATTTTTATACGGAAACCGTAAAGTATTTTCTGTTAAAACATAGGTTAGTTTTGTTGGAAAAATGGAATGAAAACTAATGGAATGAAAACTGCTAATGAAAATATTTACGGCAGATGCTTTGTTGCTATTCAGATTCCAATCCACGTTCAAAGGGTTTTTGAGAAAATTCAGAATGAATTGAAAACAAAAATTGAAAAAGCATCTTGGACAAAAAACGGAAACTTCCATTTGACTTTGAAGTTCCTCGGGAATGTAAAAAAAGATACTATTTCTGATGTCTGTAATGCTTTAGATAAAACCACAATAAAACAGATACCTTTTTCTCTGGAATTTGGTGGTATTGGCACATTCCCGAATTTGTCACGCCCACGCGTATTATGGATAGGATTAAAACAAGGAGGAAAAATAACGACAAGTTTAAGTAGATACATTAACAACGCACTGTTTTACTGTGATGTTAAGAGTAATGAAAGATTTCATCCACACGTAACATTAGCAAGACTGAAAAAATATGCGAACTTGAGAGGATACATTGAACTCTTTGAGGAATATCAGACAATACAGAATACATCTATGACAGTAAATGAGATTACACTTGTCAAGAGTGAATTACACCCAAATGGAGCAATTTATACGCCAATTCGTAGATTTCATTTGAGTAAGGAGTAAAAAAAATATGGCGAAAGATGATAGAACAAATGTGGACAATGAACTAAGCTCTGAAGAACAGAAAAATGCAGCAGAGAAGAGGAAAGCTGTAGACCAAGCTATTTCTCAAGTTGAACGTACATATGGAAAAGGTGCCATCATGCGTTTAACAGGGGACGAAGTTGTTCCGATGGAGGTTATACCTACTGGTGCACTTGCACTTGATTTGGCATTAGGTGTTGGTGGTGTTCCACGCGGTAGAATCATCGAAGTCTTTGGACATGAAGGAACAGGGAAGACAACGTTAGCATTACACATCGTTGCTGAAGCACAGAAAAGGGGAGGAATCGCTGCATTTATTGATGTAGAACACGCCCTGGACACTACGTATGCACGAAATATCGGCGTAAATCTTGAGAATTTATTGATTTCTCAACCGGATTCAGGTGAACAAGCACTAGAGATCGTTGAAACGCTTATCCGAAGCGGAGCAATTGATGCGGTTATAATCGATTCTGTCGCTGCACTAACACCACAAGCTGAAGTTGAAGGTGAAATGGGTGATGCACATGTCGGCTTATTACCACGGTTAATGTCAAAAGCACTACGTAAATTGTCTGGTGTTACAAACAAGTCCAAGACATGTGTAATTTTTACAAACCAAATACGACAGAAAATAGGTATTATGTTTGGAAATCCAGACACAACACCGGGGGGACTCGCCCTAAAATTTCATGCATCCGTTAGGTTGGAGATTAAAAGGACAACACAAATAAAAGAGGGACAGGATGTACTCGGAAATAGACTACTTGTAAAGGTCGTGAAGAATAAGGTCGCTCCCCCTTTCAGAGAAGCTGAGTTTGATATAACATTCGGTAAAGGCATCTCAAAAGAAGGCAACCTGCTAGACATCGCCGTTGAGGTCGGTTATATTCAGAAAAGAGGTTCATGGTTCTCATACAACAATGAGAGAATTGGACAAGGACGAAACAATGTCAAAACCTACTTAGAACAGAATTCCAATATTACTGCTGAACTAGAGAAAAAGATTCGTGAAAATTTAAGTCCAATCGTTCAGTCAGACTCCCTTGATGGAGATCACCCTGACGTTGATGTTGTTGCTGAAGAAATAGATGCTGAATTTGAGAATACCTCTTCTTGATCGCAACACCCTTAACAGAAATAGGCACACACCGTGTGCCGTACTGCTTGTGTTAATTCACCGACAATTATTGCACATGCCATGCATCAGTTACCTTGAAGTTAAAACCGCAACATGATATACTTGTAGACACTCAGATCAGTATAAAATGACTATTTCATCAATCTTTTCAACAGAAAATGAGAAAATCTTGTATGGCAACTAAAAGAAACACGCCATCTGAATTATGGAAAAGTTCCGATATGGAAGATACTGCTACAGATAAAGTTGATTATCCTCAGATGGTTCGTGAGTTAAATTGGCAGATAGAAATGCTTGAGAATGAGGTGTCTGATCTGAGAAGACAACTTAGATCTTCACCCGAAGAAGATGTTGACGCTCGTTTGTATGAAATGACTCGCGAATTAATGCAAGCACACAGACGTAATCGCAAACTTACAGGAACCCTTCAGGAAGCAAGAGAAAAACTTGAATTATTAAAGGAGAAGGTTAAGCAACTGAGCGCACCTCCGAATAACTATGGGATATTTCTCGGTAAAAACGTTGACAATACGATTGATGTTGACATCGGAGGAAAGAAATGGCGGGTCAATCTCGACCCAGGAATCACCGTTGATCAAATAGATGTTGGACAAGAAGTAATTGTTAATAGCGGGTTAAATGTCATTGCTGTCAAACCACCTGAAAAACACGGCGATGTCGTAAAAATTAAGGAAATACTCGAATCCGGACGCGCAATCGTTAGCCTTCGAACAGATGAAGAACAAGTCGTACGGGTTTCTTCGGCATTGAAAGATGAGACCTTAAAAACAGGAGACCCTGTCCTGCTAAACCATAGCAGCGGTATGCTACTCGAGAAACTACCAAAGCGCGAACTCGATGACCTATTGCTTGAAGAAGTACCTGATATAAATTACACAGACATAGGTGGGTTAGATACTCAGATTGAAGCAATACGAGACGCAATTGAGATGCCATATCTCTATCCTGATGAGTATAAAGAGTTCGACCTAACACCCCCTAAAGGTGTACTACTGTACGGACCGCCAGGATGTGGGAAAACATTAATTGCACGGGCCGTAGCGAACTGTCTCGCTGAACGAATACGGAAAAAATACGATAGAGAAGATATCAGAGGATATTTTATTAACATTAAAGGACCTGAACTTCTCAATAAGTATGTCGGGGAAACAGAACGAAAAATAAGGGAAGTTTTTCAAAAAGCACGGGATAAGTCAAGAGAAGGATATCCAGTCGTCATTTTCTTTGATGAAATGGATTCACTATTCCGTTCCCGAGGTATAGGTATTTCATCTGATATGGAGTCTACACTAGTACCGCAATTCCTAGCAGAAATTGATGGCGTAGATAACATGCGCGACGTGATTGTCATCGGGGCAAGTAATCGACAGGATTTACTTGATCCGGCAGTTTTGAGACCCGGCAGACTTGACATAAAAATAAAGATTGATCGTCCTAACATTGATGGTGCCAAGGACATATTTGCTATTTATTTGACACCTGAACTCCCTTTCGCCAAAAACATTACTGAACAATTTAATGAAGATGCGGATAAGGTGGTAGAACACCTTATCAATGAAGCAGTTGAGGAAATGTATGCCACGACTGAAGGAAACAGATTTATTGAGGTAACGTATACACGCGGTGAACGTGAAACGCTCTTCTTCAAAGACTTTGTCAGCGGAGCAATGATTAGAAACATCGTTTCGCGGGCAAAAAAAATGGCAATTAAACGCCTCATCAATTCTGAAGGGAAAGATAAAGGTATCTCTCTCAATGATCTGAAGATTGCTATCCGAGAAGAATACAGAGAAAATGAAGACCTGCCTAACACCACTAATCCTGATGATTGGGCAAAGATTTCCGGTAGAAAAGGTGAAAAAATTGTCGATATTCGCGCACTCATCAATAAACCAGAAACACGTAAGAAACCTGAGATGAGAGTCAGCAAAGGCGGATCGTACCTTTAAAATATCATGTTTATGCAGATATGAGTAAAATTACCGATCTTCCCGCTAAAGTCCCTGCCTTTAGGCAGTGGGATGTAAGCGGGCTCATCCCTCTGTAGTGTCAAAAAGATTTGACATTTAGTAATATTTATGATGTACTCTTTATACATTGTCAGTTTTGATGGTAAACAAACTACCATCTATAATGGTCGTTTTGTCCGAAGTATCAAACGCTATAGAGAGAAGATCAAGGCGGAGTTTCAATCTAAAATGGAAACATGCAAGAAACGATCTCGGAAATGGTTTAGACTTCTGAAAGTAAAACGCAGGACTTTAGAAAAACTTGACGCACAACTCAATGATGCTGAACATAAAATCACATCACGCTTTATATCCGACTGCCACAGAGCGAAGGCGGATACGATTGTGTTCGGAAACCTAAACGGGATCCGAGAGAATATCAAGTATTCTAAAAAGTCTAATCAGAAGTTGCACCAGCGGGCTTTCTCAAGAATAGCAGACAAAATACGCTACAAAGCCGAACTTTCTGGTATCAAAGTTATTTCTGAAACAGAAGCATATACCTCACAAACGTGTCCAAAATGTGGACATAGAAAGAAACCAAGCAACCGAAACTATCACTGCAAACAATGCAATTTCAAATATCATAGAGATGGTATCGGTGCGATAAACATCCATAAAAAAGTATCTGGGGTGATAAATACCCCTGTTAGTCGGGATCCTGGCAGTCCCCTTGGTGTCAGATTCAACTGTCACCTCAGCCGCCTCGGTTTAAACCCGAAGAAGCCTGCTATAAGCAGGTAAGAAACCCCAGCCTTTAGGCTGGGGGAGTATGTCATATACAATAACTTTACGTCAGTATTGCACTCCAAAAAATAACATGTCTACACCAACGATAATCGGAACAGAAACAGAATTTGGTGTTTCGGTAAAAAACGCAAAAAAACAAGACCCAATTGCAGCTTCAACATTGGTTGTTAATGCATATAGAAATCGCACTATGCCGACTATTTCATGGGATTATGCACAAGAAAGCCCGCTAATGGACGCTCGCGGTTTCATTGATGAAAGTCAGAAACCAATCGTTGAAAAGAATACATACAGTGTCATAAATGATATACTAGTAAACGGAGGACGTTATTATGTAGACCATGCACACCCCGAATACTGTACGCCTGAATGCTCAAATGCAAGAGACCTTGTAAAGTATGAAAAAGCAGGAGAATTAATCTTAGATCTTAGTAGACTTGCCGCTGAACAACTGCTACTCGATAATCAAGAAATTATCATCTATAAAAACAATACTGACTATAAAGGACATAGCTACGGTTCACATGAAAACTATTTGATGTCACGTAAAATAGATTTCTCCGACATAGTTGATGGCTTAACACCATTTATTGTGACACGTCAAATCATAGCCGGCAGCGGTAAGGTAGGTACTGAAAACGGAGCAGACGAAACGGATTTTCAGATCTCTCAACGGGCAGACTTTTTTGAAAAAGAGGTCGGACTGAGCACAATGGTGGAAAGACCTATAATTAATACGAGGGATGAACCACACGCTGATTCAACTCGCTATAGACGCTTGCATGTAATCGTCGGCGATTCTAATATGTCAGAGTTTACAATCTATCTGAAAGTCGGTATTACGGCAATAGCCTTACAATTAATTGAAAAACGTGTTATTCGTGATCAGTTCACATTAAATGAACCTGTCGCAGCAATCAAGGCAGTATCAAGGGATTTGATGTGCAATCAGAAAATTGAACTAAAAGATGGACGCAACTTGACAGCAATTGAAATTCAACGTGCATATCTTAACCTCGCACAAAAATATCTGTCAGATGATGAAAAAACACCGATTGTCGACGATGTAATGCAGAAATGGGATTTTGTGTTAAATAGACTACAAAAGAACCCGATGTCTTTGGGAAGACACTTGGATTGGATTATCAAGAAAAAACTCATTGATGCGTATATTGCACGCCACAGATTTAAGTGGACAGATCCTCAAGTTAGAATGCTCGATCTGCAATATCACGATCTAAGACCAGATAAGGGATTATACCTACGACTACAAAAAAATGGACATGTAGAACGTATCTTAACCCATGAAGAGGTCGTACATGCAATTCAACATCCACCATTAGATACACGCGCCTATTTTCGAGGAACCTGTTTACGCAGATTTACAAGTCACATCCATAGCGTAAGTTGGAATTCTATTATTTTCAACGGACCTTCAGGTTTTGAAAAAATTATGATGGAACGACCCCACTTTGGAACACAAGAGATAGTCGGTGAAATGCTCAACAAGTGCACAGTTGACGAACTCGTGAACCAAATTCGTGACAACTGTAAATGATCTTGTTTAATGATGTAAATAGGGTTGATTATAGTTGGTTATATAAGGCTACATAGGTATACGGAATTCCGTAACCTTAAATCCTAATGAGGAGTACGACATGCCAAGCGAAAAACAGCAAGAATACAAAGATAACGCCATCAAAGAAAATGAGGAAATCTATCCAAACCCTGAACTCAATGAAAATGTTGACGAGTTAACAGAAGACCTCAATGCACTACTCGACGAAATTGATGAGATTCTGGAGGAAGACTCAAAAGAATTCGTCGAAAATTATATCCAGAGAGGAGGACAGTAGGATTGATCAAACTCCATGAATATGGAACAAACAATTTTCTACAAATTCTAAAGAACCGACACCCCGATCAATTAAGTGACTGGACACAACTGAACAGTAAAAATGATAGTCATTCGAACAATCATCTGGCGCACAATTACCTGGAAGGTACGACTGTACTCGCACTCGTCTACGACGACGGTGTTATCATCGCAGGTGATAGACAAGCAACAGAAGGTTACCAAGTCGGAGAACGACGTATCCAAAAAGTGTACAAAATTGATCGGCATTCTGCTGTTGCTGTCGCTGGTGTTGCAGGTCCTTGTATTGAAACAGCAAAACTCTTTCAAGTTCAAGTGGAATACTATGAAAAAATTGAAGGTATGTCCCTAAGCTTGGATGGACAAGCCAACTATCTGTCAACACTTGTTCGCTCAAACATAGCATTGGCTATGCAGGGATTAATCGTGCTGCCGATTTTTGCTGGATACGATAAAAAACTTGGGAAAGGCAGGATTTTCAAGTACGATACATTGGGTGGAAGATATGAGGAAAACACCTATTATGCTATCGGTTCCGGTGGTAAAGATGCCCGCGCAACTTTAAAGAAGTTGTATCGTCCACAAATGTCAGAGATAACAGCCTTGAATGCTGTTACCGAAGCACTATGGGATGCAGCAGATGAGGATATCGCCACTGCCGGTCCAGACCTTATCAGGAATATCTTTCCAACATTAACAACTATTACAAATGAAGGTGTAACCGCTCTCCCGGATGACACCGTAGCTGAGTTGTTCCGAGAACTGATTTCCCGTTTGGAACAAACGTAGGTCTATTCATTGCGTAGATTTACCTAAAACCGATATGGAGCTTTAATGTCAACACCTTATTATGTTTCCCCTGAACAGATATGGGAAGATAAAAGAGATTTTGTCCGACGCGGTATTGAACAAGCAAAAGAGGTAGTTGTATTAGGATATAAAAACGGACTCTTGATGGTAGCGGAGAACCCACGTAGAGCTACCTATAAAATATCCGAGATATATGACAAGATAGCACTTGCATCAACAGGTCGTATTGCTGAATATGAAGCACTACGTGTAGCAGGAATTCGCGAATCAGAACTTAAAGGCTACACATATTTTCGAGAAGATGTTACCGCTAAGTGGTTGACCACTCTCTATTCACAGCATATGGGGGCCGTATCACAAACATGGGATGCAAAGCCTCTTGAGATTGAACTACTTGTATGTGAGGTAGATGAGGACCCATCAGTGGAAAGCCAGATATATTACATAGATTTTGATGGGACATACCGTGAGGAGGAAAACTTTGCAGTCATCGGGGGAAGAGCAGAAACCATTGTAAAAATTCTTCAAGAAGATTATTCATCTGATTTACAGTTGTCCACTGCCTTGCAACTTGCGTCTCAAACCTTCAAAAAAGTAGAATCCGAAGAGTCCGAACCGTATCAGATTACACCACAAACAATAGAAGTTGCATGCTTAGATACTACTGCTGGTAGACGTAAATTTCGCAGGTTTTCTAGTGAAGAAATAACTGAGATTTTAAGCCATGCATCGTAGAATTTATGGGTTAGAAACGGAATACGGTATCATCTGTACACCAGACAAAAACAGAGGTAAGAAACTCACTGTACAGAATGTCGTGATGTACTTGTTCCGTGAAATCATCTCTGGACGAATGTATCCAGATGTTTTCTTGGAAAACGGCGCACGATTCTATCAAGATATCGGATGTCATCCAGAATACGCTACCCCTGAATGTGATGATGTGATCGATTTAGTCGCACATGATAAAGCAGGAGAACGAATCGTAACCCGACTGGCAACAACTGCTGAACGCAGGATGAAAGCGGACGGTTTCAGAGGAAAAATCTCTATATTCAAAAACAACTTAGATACAGTCGGCAATACTTACGGTTGTCATGAAAACTATCTGATGCAACGTGAAACAGTCAGTTTTCGACAACTCGCATCACAACTCATCCCCTTTTTTGTCACACGACAAATATACACTGGCGCAGGGAAAGTAAAACGAAGTGACCAAGGTTTCTACGAAATATCACAACGCGCCCAACATATCCGAGAAGAAATCTCAATAGCAACAACAACCGCACGCGGAATCATCAACACCCGTGATGAACCACACGCTGATAGAGAAAAATATAGACGCCTACACGTCATCGTAGGGGATTCTAATATGTCGGAATACTCAACCCTTCTAAAGGTTGGCATAACCGGAATCATCCTTCGAATGATTGAAGACCACTTCATTAATGAACATTTCGCTCTACGAAGTTCGGTACAAGCCATTCATGATATTTCTGCAGATATAACTTGTAAAAGACTGATTGAACTTGATAACGGTAAACGATTATCAGCAATAGAACTTCAATGGCGATACTTTGAATGTGCTAAAAAATACCTTGAACAAACTGAATCTGACCCAACTACGGATGAAGTAATGAAACGTTGGGAATATGTGATGACACGATTAGAACAAGATCCGATGCAACTTGACCGTGAATTAGATTGGGTCATCAAAAGAAAGTGTATTGAAACGTATGTAAAACACCGATCATTAAAGTGGGATTCTGCTGAGGTTAAACGATTAGATTTAGAGTACCATAATATCCGTCAGGATTTAGGCATCTTCTATAAAGCTGAAAAACGCGGTTTAATAGAAAGAATACTAGACAACTCACACATCCGCAAGGCAATGCATTCACCTCCTGAGAACACACGTGCAAAGTTCCGGGGTAGATTTATCAAACTCGTCAATAACGGTAAAGTGCTGTGTGGAGTCAATTGGAGTTATATCCAACTATATGAACCTTATCAGAAATTATATCTGTCTACAGACCCGCTCAAACCGGAATTTGAAGAAGCCAGTCGAATGGTTTATTCAATTTAATTTTACAGCAGGTGAACTTAGGTTAGGGCAACCTCTCCAGCACAAACAATCCTCACACCTGAAGAATATATTATTGTCGTTGTCGTTTGTGAATAGGGCTATTCAGTTTTCGGTAATTTTGAAGAATTACGCAACAAACGTTAATGTATTGAATTTATCCGTAGGTCGGGTAGAGCGTAGCGTCATTAAAATATTAACTGGCGACACGTTCACGCTTCTGTCGGGTTTTGCAAGCGCTACCCGACATACAAAGTCCACTATTAGTCCTACGCAAAAACTGACAATTCTTAAAACTGAAGAACCCTGGTTTGTGGAGAACCCCGTTTTGAAGATGATGTCTTTGATATACTCCTCTGATAGAAGTCTTGTCACCATCAACAGAGGTTTATAATCGCGGTGAAAAATTTAGGCACTACCGAGATCTACCATCTTTACAGGAATACATCCTTGTTGCACAAGACAAGATTCTCATTGAACGGTTCAACCGTCAAGAAAACAATTGGATTCCCACCGATTTTCAATCTGATTTATGTTTATTTAACCTAATTCTTTGACTTTTGCGGGATAGCGATATATAATTTAAGTGATGTATTGAAATTGGATGATGAATTATAGCATTAATCAATGGCAGCAATAATAAGAAAATAACAATCTCACATGAGGAGAATTTTAATGACACAACCGAAGTATGTTTACTTCTTTGGATCCGGTGAAGGCGAAGGCAACGCGACCATGCGAACTCTACTCGGTGGTAAAGGGGCAAATCTTGCTGAGATGACGAATCTTGGTGTTCCTGTCCCCCCAGGTTTCACAATCTCCACTGAAGTATGCAAATTCTACTATGAGAATGACAAAAAGTACCCCAGCGGCCTTGACCAGCAAATTACCGAAAACCTACAGAAATTAGAAAACGCACTTGGCGAAAAATTCGGAGATACTGAAAACCCACTCCTTATTTCTGTTCGTTCAGGAGCTGCGGTGTCTATGCCAGGAATGATGGATACAATTCTTAACCTCGGTTTGAATGATGACGCTGTTCAAGGACTCATCGCGAAATCTGAAAACGAACGGTTTGCCTATGATGCATACCGTAGGTTTATTCAGATGTTCGGTAACGTAGTACTGCATGTCAATCATGACGAATTTGAACATTTACTTGAAAAGAAGAAAACTGATAAAGGAGTTACATTAGATACGGAATTAGAAGCACCAGAGTTGTTGGAACTTGTCAAAGAATTCAAAAATGTCATCAAGCAGAAGACCGGTAGCGATTTCCCGGATGAACCCCGACGACAGTTAGACATGGCACGTGATGCTGTGTTTGCATCTTCTGGGAACCCACGCGCCATTACATATCGTCGGCTTAACGATATTTCAGACGAACTCGGACGTACCGCAGTCAATATACAAGCGATGGTATATGGGAACATGGGCGGCAGCTCAGGAACAGGAGTCGCATTTACACGAAACCCATCCACAGGAGCAAATGTGTTCTATGGAGAATTCCTGATGAATGCTCAGGGAGAAGATGTGGTAGCCGGTATTCGAACACCCTTACCAATATCAGAACTGCGAAACATCCAACCTGATGCTTATGATGAATTGGTTGAAATTGGTTTGCAACTTGAGAAACACTATCGTGATATGCAGGATGTAGAATTTACGATCCAAGATGGTACTCTTTATATGTTGCAAACCAGAAATGGAAAACGTACTGGTCAAGCTGCAGTCAGAATAGCAGTTGAGATGGTTCAAGAAGGTTTGATTGATAAAGATACTGCCTTGACACGTGTTCCTGCAAACGATCTTGATCAGTTATTGCATCCGAGTGTTGACCCAGACGCATCTGTTGAAATAATTGCTCAAGGATTACCAGCGTCACCAGGTGCCGCTGTTGGCAAAGTCGTTTTCACAGCGTTACGCGCCGTAGAACTTGCAGCAAAAGGTGAAAAAATTATACTCGTCCGATCAGAGACCTCACCAGAAGACATCGGCGGTATGGATGCTGCACAAGGAATCCTCACTGCACGTGGCGGTATGACAAGCCACGCAGCTGTCGTCGCACGCGGTATGGGTAAATGCTGTGTCGCTGGATGTTCTGAGCTGTTTATAAATGAGGGGAAATTGGAATTCTATGCCACAGGAAATCGCTATGCTGAAGGTGACTTTATCACACTTAACGGTTCCACGGGAGATGTACTCAAAGGACAAGTTTCTCTCATTCAACCCGAACTGAGTGGACAATTCGGTATCCTGATGGAATGGGCAGATGAAGTGCAAACACTAGATGTGCGAACGAACGCAGATACACCAGAAGATACAAAAACTGCCCGAGAATTTGGCGCAGAAGGAATCGGACTTTGTCGTACTGAACACATGTTCTTTGGAACGGGTATCGACGCTGTTCGTGAGATGATACTTGCAGATGATACAATTGAACGTAAACATGCATTAGGTAAACTCCTCAAATATCAACGATCAGATTTTATCGGGATCTTTGAAGCAATGGCTGGTTACCCTGTAACGATACGGACACTGGATCCACCATTACACGAGTTCTTACCGAAAAATGAAACTGAGATCAATGAACTCTCCGGAAGAATTAACGTCCCCGCACAGAAACTTCGTGAACGCGTGGAAGAACTGCACGAATTCAACCCCATGCTCGGCCATAGAGGATGTAGACTCGGTATTGTCTATCCAGAAATTACAGAGATGCAGGCACGCGCCATTTTTGAAGCTGCTGTTGATGTCGCAAAACGCGGTATCAAGATTTTACCTGAGATTATGATTCCGCTTGTCGGACACATTAATGAATTCTCGCTGCAACGGAAGGTTGTTATGGATACTGCTGAGGATGTATTTAATGAAACAGGAACTCGTGTTAAATACCTCGTAGGTACGATGATAGAGCTCCCTCGTGCAGCACTCACTGCGGACAAAATCGCAACGGAAGCAGAATTCTTCTCCTATGGTACTAACGACCTAACACAGACAACATTCGGCATGAGTCGTGATGATGCAGTGAAATTCCTTGATGACTACGTTGAGAACGGTGTTCTTGAATATGATCCGTTCCAAGTATTAGACCAAGAAGGTGTCGGTACTCTATTACAGATAGGAAACGAAAAAGGGCGTTCCGCACGCCCTGATCTGAAAATAGGAATCTGTGGTGAACATGGGGGTGAACCGAGTTCTATTAAGTTCTGCTACGGCTTAGGGTTTGATTATGTATCCTGTTCTCCATTCCGTGTGCCAATAGCACGTCTAGCTGCGGCGCAGGCTGCCATTGAAGCAAAAACGTAACTTGTATTTTCTTGTTTAGTTTTTTCTTATGTGTGTATGTGTGTTCTGCATACACACATTTATCTTTTTCAATACAATCCATAATATAAAGCAGTTGAAATATATGAGGGGTGTGCATAATTGACATTAGTCAGGATAAGGGTTATACTCTAATTTAAAATCTTTTTTTTAAGGAGTATTTACCATGAGTTATCCTGACATGAGATATTATATCACATTTTTTTCTTATTGCTACAAAGATTTTGAGAAATCCATCCGTTCCAATGCGTCTAAACCTAAAGGAAGACCTAAAGTGCATCCTGATAGTTCACTGATTATCTTTTTTGCCATTATGATACTGAAAGGCATTCATCCGTTTAAAGCACAGCATGCTTTTCTTCTTGAACACCCAGATTGGGTGAAAAAACTCAAGTTCAAAAGTATTCCGGATCGCACAACTCTATCCCGTCGCTACAAACACCTCACAACCAGAATCGAACAGTTCGTTGAATATCTCGGAGATTTAGGTATTGCATTGGATACAGATACACCTCAAGATGTTGTCTTTGTTGACAAAAGCCTCTACAAAGCACAAGGGAATGTGTGGCATCAAAAAGACCGAAAAGCACATCACATTCCCGATGGTTTACGCAACCTTGATACAGATGCAAGTTGGTCAAAAAGCAAGTATCGTGGATGGGTTTATGGCTATGGACTACATCTGATAACTACTGCCAACGGGTTTCCAATGTTTGCCGATGTCTACACTGCTTCTGTGAGAGAAAAAACAGCGTTTGAGCAAAAGACCGACGCACTTCTGGCGAGACATATCAAGTATGTCATTGCAGATGCTGGCTATACAGACTTTACGCGTATTCAAACACTCGCAAAAGATAGGCTATTCCTTTTGACACCCATAACAGGGGCTAAAGCACCTGAAAAGGTAGCTTATCTACAAGCGATTGAAACATCACCGCAGCTACAGACTTATCAACAACAACGCAAGACAACTATTGAACCGGTTTTTAATCTGTTGAGCGACCTGACAGGAACAAAAACTAATCAGAAACAACTGCCAATAGCTCGTCTTGAAAATGTGAGAACCTTTCTGATGTTGACAATTGTATTGCTACAAATAGCAATGTTGGTCAACTCAATTTGGAACTTGCCAAGCAGAGAAGTTTCAAGAATGAAAACCATATTTCAATAGAAAACTCAGAATAACATTTACTATTATGTTATACGCATTTATGCACACCCCTCAAATATATCAGCATAACATGGTAAATTATGATTACATTGAAGATAAACTGTACCCCAGATTTACACTAGAGAAAATTACATGAATTCACAAGACATTTATCATTACAAACAAGAGTACCTATCCCCAACAGACATCACGACTCTCAAACACAATGACACGCTTAGCGGCGAAGAGGTAGTTGAAGGATTCTCTTGTCAAGTCGCAGAACTTTTTGAGTAATATTCAAACATAAGAGGTATTTTGAGAAAGGACATGTATAATGTTAATTGCAGATGTAAATGAAATGGAAGGTTGCACATATCCCGCACGTAGATTAACCAGAAACCTTGTCGGTGGCGTATCCCCTATACAGATAGACGAATTCTGTATGGGATTCGTCGTCTTAGAACCTAACGGTGGACAAGTCCCGTGGCACAATCACAAACAGGAAGAAATTTACTTTATCGTTGAAGGTGAAGGTGAAATGTGTCTCAGTGAGGAACGTCAAACGATTTCTTCTGGCCAAACTGTGTTCATTCCATCATGGGTTTTCCATCAGCTGACGAACACAAGCGATACACCGATGAAGATGGTCTATTGCTACGGACCCGCAGGAAATGTTGATCATTGGAAACAGGAACTCGCTGGTACACTGCCAAAAGCCGGTATAGATGTGCCACCACTCCCAGAAGGTGCAGCCCCGCAATGCACTGATAAACCTAAGTTGTTGCAATAGTTACAAAAACTATATTAAGATTCAGATTCTCATTCCCTGATTTCTTGACATGTGAAAAATTGCCCTATTACAACCCCATCTGTTTGTAATGGGGCAATTCATTTGTCATTAGTTGCCGATTCTAAAACTAAAGGCAAATGAACATCTAGGTTGGGTGTGTAAATATTTTGCCCTCTTTTTGTCAGAATCGCGGATTACACCGAGAACACAGAGGACGCGGAGAAGATGTCTTATGTTAACATCTACGCACTTTGTGAAAGTAAACCATAGATGTACAAAACCCCTTCCGTGACATCCGCGCTTTCCGCGATTCTGACACACGCGCTTTCCGCGATTCTGACAAAGAGGATAACAATAACTTAACACTCCATATGCGGACCAGGGTTATTCAATTTTAGGTAATTCTGAAGAATTACGCAACAAACGTTAATTTATTGAATTTGTCCGTAGGTCGGGTAGAGCGAAGCGTCATTAAAATATTAACTGGCGACACGCTCAAACTTCTGTCGGGTAGAGCGAAGCGAAACCCAACCTACAAAGTCCACTGTTAGTCCTACACAAAAACTGACAATTCTTAAAACTGAAGAACTCTATATGCGGACACAATTCAGTTGTCCCTAAGGTGAATCTATGCTAAACTATAACAGCAACATATCAATGAGAATAAAGGGGAAAAACACTCACAATGTATCCATTGATTTTACGACGATCCGTGAAACGATTCTGTTTTCTTACGTTAATACTACTGTTTGGCTTAATTCTCCTATTTACTATACCAAAAGTTTCTGCTCAGTTGCCACCAGAATTCGGTCAAGAACTGATCCTTCCCGAACCTAAAAAGAATATAACGAATCCACCTACTTTCACAATTGATACACACATATCAAACACATATAACGACCATATCGAATTTGGGTTGAGTGTCGATCCATACATCAGTAGCCTTGCTGGACAAGAAAACCCACAACTGCAAGGTATGATTAACCAGTTCGGTATTAACCTACGTGGCGAATTACCAATTATAAATAAGAAACTCTATCTCAAACTACAATACACACCACAATATGAAAACTATACAGGAGCAGAAGGAAAACTCAACGAATTTGATGCAGCAAGCAATTTTCTCTTGACTGAACTGCGCTATCGACCCTTTACAAACTTACCCGAAATTGCACTGTCTCAACAATTAAAACGACTATCACGTTCTCTAAGTGTGTACAATAACAATGAATATCAAAGCGGCATACGTATTGGACAATTCTTAGAATATAATTTCAGACTACAATACTTTGATGATGATGAAAGAAAAAGAGAAGATTTCTTACTCATCGGTTCAACAAACCATAAGGTTACAACCCGCTTAGAATTAGGTCTACTTAAGCAGATGATTGGCAAAGCAGAATATGCAATGGAACATGGCAGTTACCAAACCAATCTGAATACGTTCATCTTAGGGGCAGCAAACATAGCAGATGATCAACAGAGAACAGATTGGAGACATTTCGGTACTGTTAAGTTACTGCAAACTGCTGCTGACCGGTATGTCTTTCAACAAGAAGTCAACCTATTTCTCAACCAATCAAACATAGATTACTTCAATTTCAACAGTACAGAAACTGCATTGAGTGCTTATTATAAACTTGATATGGGTAAATCAATAAGGCTTCGCTTGTTCCACCTATGGGTTAATTTTGAAGGCAGAAACCTAAGGAACGCAAATGGAAGAATCATAGAAAATGCAGGAATCCGAAAGGATACACAATATGGTCTTAATGCATCTATGAACTATAGATTTACATCTAACTTGTCGTTGAACGCGGATTATCAATTTATTCATAATGACACGAATGAATTGAATGAGATACTCAGTTTTCTTGATTACAACCATAATATCGTAAGTGTGACTCTGAAAGGGAACTATTAGATCTAAATTCAAGGACATCGTCAAAATCGGCTACCTCCAAGCGGAAGTCCCAATATCCATTATAATCGGCAGTCAGGAATGTGAAAGTATTCCATCCCTTCTTCAGCGGCAACGCAAAGTGTACCCACCACCCGTAGAGGTGTTTATACTAAAACTAAAAATTAAAGAGACATATCAACGTTTACGATGACCACCCGGCGTAGGGGCGAGGTCTCCTCGCCCGCTATGGAGTGTATCATTAATGCTGTGGAGTGTATCATTAATGCTGTGGAGTGTATCATTAATGCTGTGGAGTGTATCATTAATACTGAAGTCCACTATATTTGGGATCCTTGCGGTCGGAATCTCAATGCCATTTAGATATACTTTTCCGAGATTTCCACCCCATTTAACCTGGGCAAATACACTTCTTGCTTCTGGACTTTTAATGTAAGTCCTGCCAAATCCGTAAGTCAATTCAGCATCTCCGAATAACTTCCGAAGTTCAATGCTATCGGGTATAGTATGGTGTTCTATCCAAGAGATTTTACCTGATTGTCCATTATAGGGTTTTTCCAAATCGGTATCGGGCAATTGAATTGCTTGAAAGTTCTTCGGTATTTTTGAGGCATCTGCTGGTCTGTTTTTCAATCCTGAGTCAAAAGATCCAAGTAGCATCCAATCTTTTATGACTTTCATTGATTCTCGCGGAAGAAACCTGCACTTGTAGCACCTAATACGAAGTACCTTCTATCATTACGGTCATAGCGTG
Source organism: Candidatus Poribacteria bacterium (assembly GCA_965208245.1). Lineage (GTDB taxonomy): Bacteria > Poribacteria > WGA-4E > WGA-4E > WGA-3G > MSPOR6. The sequence goes on along the minus strand of OZ242325.1, from coordinate 601,761 downwards.
TCAGGTTGTGATGGTGTCCAGCAAAAACAGTATAGTCTCTATCTCCGAGTTCCGTTTCTATCAGCTCCCACCCAGAGTTCTGCTGAAGCCCATAGCAGTCTGTGTAAAAACACGAATGTATGTCTCACTATCGCGTATCGTGTGCGATAGCAGTATACTATGAGTAACACTGCCAAGACTTGTTCTTGAAATTTTCCGTAAAGGATAAGTTCGTAGGAAAACGGTGTGTAGACAGTGAAACTGAGGAGAACGGCATAGAACCGAAACAAAAGGACATAAAAAAAGGTGGCAAAAAACTATACGCCTATGCACGTATCATGGTAGAACACGATGATAGTGAATTCCTACAATCCAATGGAACAGAATTCAAATTGGTTTCACTATATATCGGAAACCCAATCCTATCACCCCGTGGCGGCGAATCAAAACTCAATGCTATTCGATACACATGGCGACATACAGATCCCTAATTATGTGACGTAATTCGGCACTTATGATTCGCTATACACACCCATCAAGGCAAATACGCTTGATATTATACCTCCAATCTGTTAAAATGACTCACTATCCTTATGAGTTTATGAGTAAGAAATGTTTTTTTGGACAAGGGACTCATCAGTATACAATACAAGAAAATTGGTGGACTTTACCTGATAAATGGGAATTCGGTTGGATTCCTGCTGTGGCAGTATTCAGATCTTTACATTGGACAGAGAATTCATGCAAGAATGGACTGACCTATTACATCCAGATACGATCTTCATAGACGAAGATGAACATGTCTATATAGCTGAACTCGATCAACGTATTACCATTATGACTTTGGATGGCGAAGTCGTGTCTCAATGGGGAAATGAACGGAGTAACACAGTACCAAGTGAATTTCTGGCATGTCCACACGGTATTTGGACTGATTCACATGGTGATGTTTATGTAGGAGAAGTGCAAGCGGATGCAAGACTACAAAAGTTCATCAGACAACGATAATCTATGATGTGTTTTCGATCTACTTTTGTTCTTATGAAAGGGGGATATCAATGACAAAATACCTCTCATTTTTCGATAAAGTGAATCTGAATTTTGATAAGGCTGCTCGTTACACCAACTATCCAAAAGGACTATTAGAGCAGATAAAAGTCTGCAATAGTTCATGTCATTTCACCTTCCCTGTTAAACGTGATGATGGCACCATAATGACTATTCATGGGTGGCGAGCACAACATAGTCATCATAACCTGCCAACTAAAGGTGGTATTCGTTACAGTACGTTGGTTAATGAAGATGAAATCATGGCTCTTGCAGCCTTGATGACATACAAATGTGCTGTCGTTGATATACCCTTCGGGGGGGCAAAGGGTGGTATCCAACTAGATAGAAGTGATTATTCTGAAAGTGAATTAGAACGGATTACACGCCGTTATACGTATGAACTCATCCAGAAAAACTACATTGGTCCAGGTATAGATGTACCAGCTCCTGACTTCGGGACAAGTGAACAAGAGATGGCTTGGATACTAGATACCTACCTCACGATGGCCCCAGACAAACTTGATGCAATCGCATGTGTGACAGGGAAACCAATTGAACAAAACGGAATTCAAGGACGAAGAGAGGCTACTGGACGCGGTGTTGTCTTCGGTTTAGAAGAAGTCTGCAGCTACGAAGAAGATATGAAACTGACTGGACTTTCCCCTGGACTGCGAGGTAAAACCGTTGTGCTGCAAGGGTTTGGAAATGTCGGTTACAATGCTGCAAAATACTTGAGTGAATATGAAGCGAATATCATTTGCATTGCAGAGGCAGATGGTGCTATCTATAATCCTAATGGATTAGATTTTGACAAAGTCGATACGTTCCAAACTGAAAACGGTTCAATACAACACTTTCCTGATGCAACATTTATTGAAAATCCGAATGACTGCCTGGAATTGGAATGCAACATTCTCATTCCAGCTGCACTTGAAAACCAGTTAACCGCAGAGAATGCACGGCGTGTCAAAGCACGAATCGTTGCTGAAGCTGCAAACGGACCTACAACAGCTGAAGCAAACGAAATCCTACGAGAACGTGGGATCATGATAATTCCTGACACTTATCTTAACGCTGGCGGTGTAACTGTTTCCTATTTTGAATGGCTCCGTAATCTATCACACGTTGGATTTGGAAGACTAGGTAGACGTTATGAAGAAAGCGCATTCAATGCAATGCTCCACTTTATTGAGCAGGCAACCGGTTATCAATTAACGGATGCAGAACGTGGCCCTGTACATGGTGCTGATGAACAAGCTCTGGTCAATTCCGGACTCCAAGATACAATGGTCAACGCATATCAAGAAATTCGTGAAATCCAATTAGAGCATGGAAAAGATAAGATAGATATCAGAACTGCTGCATACATCAAAGCTATTCACAAGATCGCACAATCCTATATGCAACTCGGCATTTTTCCGTAGTATTACAGACTATTCCCCCATACCTTATAACATAAGCACTGCAAGAAAATAAAGGAAAAAAAATGATCAATTTGAGTGTCAATGTAAACAAAGTCGCAACCCTACGAAATTCAAGAGGTGGTGATATCCCAAAAATCCTTACTGCTGTGGATACTTGTATCAATGCAGGTGCACAAGGCATAACAGTACATCCACGTGAAGATCATCGACACATTAAACCTTCAGATGTCTATGAAATCGCAGATAGACTAAAAGAAATCAATGCAAAAAGAAACAACGAAATAGAATACAATATAGAAGGCGACCCGCGTCCAGAACTTATCGAGATGGTCTTAGATGTCTGTCCTACGCAATGCACACTTGTCCCTGTTGTTAGTGGTGAAATCACAAGCTACACTGTATGGAATATAGAAAAAGAGGGTGAGATGTTGAAACCAATAATCTCCGCTTTGAAAAAAGCAGGTATACGTGTAAGCCTATTCAGTGGAACCAACATTCACCAAATTGAAAGGACAGTTGATATCGGAGCAGATAGAATAGAACTTTACACCGCTCCTTATGCAATAGCAAAGACAAAACCAAAAATAAATCGAGAATTTGATCTGCTAAGAACAGCAGCTGAACGGGCACTTGATGTTAGGCTCGGTGTGAACGCTGGACATGATCTCAATCTTGAAAACCTTCCTCTTATGCAGAAATTGCCTGGACTTCTTGAAGTATCAATCGGACATCATCTGATGGCGGATGCACTCTATTTTGGATTATATGTAGCAGTAAAAGCATATCGTTTAGCATTAGGTCAGGATATTGTGTAAAGGTTAGGTTTTTGGGTATGTAAAGTTTACATTATGCTTGCTTTTAATTGCATTTTAGGATATAATTAGTAATTTAAGAGAGAAGTTTACAAATTAAAGTACCCCCCTGAACTATCATCATAGAAGAATATCACATGCGTAAAATACCGGAGATCAATCAACTTACAACGGAGATAATGGGTTAGAAGGAGTACAGAATGGCTATTGATAGCATAGATCGCGGGGAGGGAGCCTATGATTCGTCAACTATCCCTGCTGATGTTGCCCGCGAAATTGAGGAATATGAAATCCAACTTGGTCGTGCACAAGCAGACCAAGTTGAAGTGGATATATGGACAGAATTTAGACTAAGACATGGTGTCTACAGTCAACGTGATGGTAGATCACAGATGATTCGGGTCAAAATTCCTTTCGGTGGCATGACTGCTGACCAACTTGAGATGTTAGCAGATATAGCCGAAGAATTTTCTGATAACATTATACACATCACAACACGACAAGATGTCCAATATCACTACGTCGACATCAATAACACACCTGAATTGATGCGACGGTTAGCAAGCGTCGGAATCACGACGAAAGAAGCTTGTGGGAATGTTGTCCGAAACGTCACAGCATGTCCTATCAGTGGTGTGTGTCAGGATGAAACATTTGACGTTACACCATATTCAAAGGCACTGTCCGCATTCCTATTAGGACACCCAGATGCACAAGATTTTGGCCGTAAGTTCAAAATCGCATTTTCTGGTTGTGAAGAACATGCATGCGGTTTAGCAAATATGCACGACATCGGTGCTGTTGCTGCTGTTAAAGAAATTGATGGTGAAGTCAAAAAGGGATTCAAACTATATGTAGGTGGTGGATTGGGTGCAGTACCACATCAAGCAAAAATCCTTGATGACTTTGTCCCCGCTGAGGAACTTCTACCGATTGCTCAGTCTATCTGCCGAGTGTTTACACGTTTAGGTGAACGCAAAAACAGGAATAAAGCGAGATTGAAGTTTGTTATTGCCAAACACGGCATTGAAGAATTCCGTAGGTTAGTACTTAAAGATCGCGCGACACTCAGACATGACCCTGCTTGGACAGAATACCTTGACAACCTTGATGCTTATGATGAAAATCCACTCAAACCACCAACTCAACTGAACGGAGCTGCTAAACCAGAAGGTTTTGACGAGTGGTACAAATCTAATATCCGCTTACAACGTCAACCCGGTTACGCGTTTGTCACGCTAACACTCCCACTTGGAGATTTAACAGCGGATCAGACTCGCGCGTTAGCTGACATATCTCGTAAGTATGTCAAGGATACGATTCGTGCTACTGTTGAACAGAACGTCGTACTGCGTTGGGTAACAATGACAGATTTACCTGCACTCTATCGCGATCTTAAAACTATCGGTTTAGGTGATCCGGGGGCCGAATCACTAGTAGATATTACCGCTTGTCCCGGTACTGACTCATGCAAACTTGGTGTCTCTTCATCCCGTGGTTTAGCAGCGCATCTGCGTGGTCATTTCCTTGAACACGGACTTCAAGAGGACATCAAAGACTTTCGCATAAAAATTAGCGGTTGTCCGAACTCATGCGGACAGCACCATATTGCAAATATTGGGTTCTTCGGTTCATCTAGACGCATAGGTAAACATATCGCGCCACTCTACCTTGTCCTACTAGGTGGACACATGATTGAAAACGCCAATTCTTATGGTCTCGCGACTGGTAAAATCCACACAAAGTATATCCCTGAATTTATTGAAGAGTTAACTGGGATGTATACAACAGAACGCGGTGAAGAGGAAACTTTTACAGACTATGTCAACCGCCTCGGTAAAGCGGAAATCAAGACAATCCTGTCAAAATACGATAAGATTCCACCTTACGAGGAAGCACCTGAATTCTATGTTGACACCGGTGATACAAAGGATTTCCAACTTAAGATAGGTGTTGGTGAATGTGCAGGTAAATTAGTAACGCTTGTTTCAATGAAGTTGGAAGAAGCTGACCGTCTTATCTATGAAGCTGGATTAAGTTTGGAAAACGGTACTTACACTGATTCTGCACAAAAGGCATTTGATGCAATGATTAGAGCTGCTGATGGGCTCTTGACGACAGTAGGTCTACAATATATTGACGATGCAACGACAGTCAGTGAATTTCGCAAACACTTCTTTGATGCAGGTAACTTCTTTGCAGGATTCGGAGCACATCTGTTTAAGGCTACGGAAGAAGACACTTCAACTTTCGATCAGGAAAAGACACACCATCGAGTCGAGGAAGCTACACTTTTCGTAGAAGAATCCCATAACGTGTACAATCGGATGCGAATCAAACAGGAAAAAGAGGAAGCGAGTAAACGGAAGACACGCGGATCACGTCCCGCTCCAAAACCGAGATCTGTCAAAAAAGCAAAACCTATTGAGGAAATCACCGACAGTCTTGATCTGAAGGGTGTTGCATGTCCCTTCAACTATGTCCAAGCCAAGGTTAAGTTGGAAACGATGGAAACCGGCCAACTCTTAGAAATTACTATCGATGACGGTGAACCGATTGAAAACGTGCCGAAGAGCCTGACAAACGATGGACATGAGATTCTTGATACGAAGAAAATAGGAGAACACTACCGTCTGACTATCAAGAAAGGTGAATAGACCTTGTGGTGAACTTGCAACTATAAATGTTGAACTTGTTTTAGAAAGTAGGTAACTATTGACGTTACCTACTTTCCTCATTAAATAACAGAATGAGGGACGTGTAAGTATTTTGCTGTTCACACGTTCCTAATCCTAGTAATCTTGAAATCCTGCAAACCTCAGTTCAGGCAACTAACCAAAACTTTACACATCCCACACGTTCTGGACAGTTGTGTTAGGGGTTTTTTCCTGACGTTCATCAAGTTTTTGGATTGTAGTTGCAGTTGTAAATTCATTTGTATCGCTTTCGTTTCTAAATTTTGCTATTATCGCTAACGTTTCAGATGTAGGACGCGAAATATCAATGAAAGACAAAAGACATTCTTTATCTCGTGATTGCATTCGGTGCGGTGTCCCGATCGGTGTTTCTGTTCGCGTCTTGTCTTTGAGTTTTTGTATGAGGTGCGCGGGAGAGATCAATAGGATCCATGCGGTACCATAAGCGAGCGGCATGCCAACAAAGAAATCACTTCGTATAGCACTCCGTGATAGTCCTACCCATAAGAGAAAAGAGAAACCATCCAAGCGTCGCGAATATAACAAGTTCATTTTTTAGAAGTAAGCTGACTGTCAGGAAGTCTCGCTACACCTTGAACGCGAATCCAGAAGGCAAGTAGCAATATGGCACATAAAAGGAATTTTGGGTAGAACTTCATAATAAGAAAACGCAATTCGTTCATCTCACACTCTCATTAACAAACTGATCAGAAAAACTGTCAAAGTCTTTATAGTTGTATTATAGAATGCCTATTCCACATACAAGGTTCAATTATGTTGTTCCTTCCGGATAAACGAATCCAATCCATACGCTTGCTGTGATGAAGATACGACACCTAAACAGGATACCGCTAATACGATATCCACAAATACTATTTTCCAATTGGGTTCATTTGAAATTGTAAGTCCCATAAGGTTTAATAGACTAAATAGAAAATTGCCACAACCACAATCTGTTATAATAAGTTCTTGCCACAACGCATTTGTTAATGCAACGGCAAATACCAGAAAAAGGAACATTGATAATATTCCCGCGCCTCTTGAAAAGTATCCGATGATCAGAACTATGCCTAATGTAATTTCTGCAGAAACTATGAGATAACTTATAAGTTTTACTAACCCTATAGGTAAAATCTGATAACTATCTACATTTATAGTAAAAATGCTGAAACCCATAAGTTTAGTAATTCCAGCAAAAAGCAGGATGGCACCAAGGATTACTCTTAAAAGTGTTACCAATATTAATGGAATTTTCATTCTGCTTCCAATGGGTATCCCGATGCTTGCCAACCCTTTAGTCCTTGTGGAAACATTTTCACATTTCGGTAGTCGTGTGCTAATAGAGCATTGAGCAGTTGATAGGCGTTAGGACATTCAACATTTCCACAATATGTGATTAAAAGTGTATCCTTATTTTCTGGTAATATACTTAATTCGTGTTTCACGCGATTTACCGGGACATTTATTGCTCCTGGGATATGCCCTCGTTTGAAGTTGGCAGCGGAACGCGCGTCTACGAAAATTGCATCCCCTTTTTTCCATATCTGATAGACTGTGGGGAAATCGACTTGCAGGGAGGTGCTACTTGCAATATAAGGGATGGACGAAAGAAGTCCGAATCTGTCTGTTCCCCAAAGTATCAGTGTGAAGAAACTGATCCAGATACAGACAATTAGCGATTCTTTAATAATTTGCTGCAATGTTTTACCTTTACCTTCAACAAACATGTTGAAATTATACACGCTATCTCTAAAATGCCGTGCCATCAGCCTTTCCAATATAGATAGGATAAATCTCATCACTACTAGTTGGAAGTGTAACTTGCTTGTGAATATGAACCCGTTGATATGTTTCAGTCTCTTTTTCAAACACCGTTTGGACAGTACGGATAAGTAGTTGATAACGTTCTTGAGTCAGATTTGAGAACGCAAAATTGCCTTGTGCATCGGTTTCAGTTTCAAAACGATCTAAAGTTAGCGACATGTCATAAGTCCTTAATTCCCCATGGATACCATGATCTTGACACTAAAACATTCTGTACAAGTATGCCTGTATCTGCCCAAAGCACTTGTTCCTTTAATTGCAAATCCTTTTTCAAGTTGAACAACCAACGGTTCTTTTCCGATTTTTACGTTCCGATATACCCTTGCCAGATACCCTTTTTTAGAAACGTCAAGGGACAGAAAATTTGGCTTTGTTTCTAATATCTGCATTTGATGTGAACTTTGATCACACAGTGCCTCAATTACAACTTCAGCTTTAAACTCTGGGGTGAATCTTCTTTGTTTGGTTCTCCATCAATTTTCTCCTTCTGATTTGATTGTAATTATATCACAATCTTATCTTAGGTAGTGGTCTAAATATTCGATGGCAGTACACCTATTTGTCATTTTCTTGCTTAAAGCTAGTTTTTAATGTAAAATGTAGAAAGATTAAAGTTAAAACAGTACAATTACAATTACAATTACAAAGGAGTTGCAATGATGGCAGTTAAACTTGCAGATGATTTGATAGAAGAATACGCCTATAAAACACGTTATGCTCCCACAGATAGAATGGATATTGATTATCCAGAATCCGATGGAGAACCTATGGCTGAGACTGAAATCCATCGAGATGCAATCATTAAAACGCTTCAGACACTTATTGCATATTTTGAGGATGTCCCAGATGTTTGTGTTTCGGGGAATATGATGATGTATTACGAGGAAGGAAACCCTAAAAAGTCAATATCACCGGATGTATATGTTTCATTTGGTGTAGGAAAAAGACGTAGACGGATTTATCGTTTTTGGGATGAAGGGAAACCACCAGATTTCATAATAGAATTTTCAAGCCAAGGAACATATAGAGATGATCTACGCAAAAAAGTTCCTCTGTATGCAGAGATAGGTATAAAGGAATATTTCCTGTGTGACCTTGAAGGTTTATATTTACCTATCCCTCTGATAGGATATAGACTTGTTGATGGAGAATATGTGTCAATTCTAGTTGATACAGATGGGAACGCTCTGTCGGAGACTTTAGGTTTAAAGTTACGATTGCACGATGAAGATATAGACTTTTATGATCCAGATACGGATAAGGTACTATTAACACCCGTCGAAAAAGCACAGATCAAAGCAGAAAAAGCACAGATCAAAGCAGAAAAAGCACAGTCGCTTGTTGAACAAGAATCTGTAGCAAGACAACGCGCTGAAGAAGAGTTGTTACTGCTCCGAGAAGAAGTTGATCGGTTGAAGTCATTGACAGGTTCTACATAGGCTGTCGTTTAGTAGACTCATTTAGTAAGTCAGGTAATTCGGTTAGACTGCTGATGGTTTCATGCCATTTACCGGGGCGTACGTTACCCCTATCAATTAGTATCGGACGGATACCGACCGCTTGTGCGCCAATAATGTCCGCTTCGTAAGTATCACCGACGTGGACAGTTTCTTCTGCAGAAACCCCTAATTTTTTGAGGGTGTACTCAAAAATGTGTGCATCAGGTTTGGCGGAACGGACATGCACATCATGTGATGCTGTAATGGTATCAAAGAGATGTGCTATTCCCAGTCGTTCTAACAGCGGAAACAAAGGTGTGTCCCAGTTTGAGACTATCGCCAACTTATATCCGTCACGTTTTAGTTGACACAGTGTTGGCATTGTATCAGAATACAGTGTTGCATTATTTGCTGCAAAGAGCGAATGTTCGGACTGCAATAGTTCCCAAGTTATCTGGTCAACATGTTCTTCAACACCGAGTTGTCTGATAAACTCTCCATAACTCTCTACGATCTTTTGCATTGTACCAAGAATTGCATGTTTCTTAGGATCTGAGCCTGAAGCATCAGTATATAAATTCGGTTCGGCTGCTGCAAATCGTTCCCAATCAACATCAAATTCATATCGATCAGCGATTTTTTGGATTATATCTTTCAGGGGTTGATCCCATACGCCTAACGTATAATAGAAATCAAAGAATATAGCTTTTATCATACGCATCTCACTTTAGACTTTAGATATACAGGGTTGGGTCTGGTATACCTGCCTCTGCAAACCCCTTTTTTCTTAGTTTACAACTATCACATCTGCCACATGCCCTTCCATCTTTATCTGGATCGTAACAGCTGAGCGTGTGTGTATAATCAACACCGAGTGCTGTACCAGTCTTGATTATATCTGCTTTGGATTTGTCAATCAAAGGTGTTCGGATCTTGAGTTCTGTTTTACCTTCAACGCCAGTTTGTGTGGCGAGATTAGCCATTGTTTGGTAAGCGTGGATATATTCAGGACGACAATCAGGATACCCGCTGTAGTCAATAGCATTAACCCCAATGAAAATCGTGTCCGATGAGAGCACCTCTGCCCATGCAACAGCATAAGACAGAAAGATAGTGTTTCTGGCAGGAACATAGGTAATGGGGATTCCATCACTTATATCAATATCTGAACGGTTCTTTGGCACTTCAATGTCAGTTGTTAGTGCTGACGCTCCGAAGATTCGTAAGTCAATGTCTATGATTATGTGTTGTTTTGCACCCAATTCTCGCGTGTTATGTTTCGCGTGATCCAACTCAACTTTATTTCGTTGACCATACCGAAAACTCATGGCATAAACTTCAAAACCTTCCGAGAGTGCAATAGCTAAGGTTGTCGTTGAGTCTAATCCTCCACTGAGTAACACGACAGATCTTTTTTTATGATGGCTGTTCTTATCTATATGAGGCTGCAAAATCTGATCCTGCCAAGGTAAGTAATAATCTTTGTTGGGACGGCAAATCACCGTCCCGTATATAATAAAGTGAATAATTATTGAGACATTTCAATCCATACAACGATGACGAAGAACACCCATTGTAGGGGCGAGGTTTCCTCGCCCGTTGAGGTTTCCTCGCCCGTTGAGGTTTCCTCGCCCGTTGAGGTTTCCTCGCCCGTTGAGGTTTCCTCGCCCGTTGTCAAGTGTTTCATTAATTCTAAAGTTCACTATAAGTGATAAACTATTCCTGCTCAAATTCCAGTTTAGCAAAACGGAGGAAGATACCTCCACCTGGTTTTGCCAGTGGTCCATTGATGGCTAAGCAAGCGATAACATGCTTTGTCCCCGGTTCCGCATTTTCAGTAACAACGACGCGTTGGGGGGCATTGAATCCGGATGCGGCACCACGTCCCGACTCACCGAAAGCCAAGTCAATATCCCCGTTGACCCATACTTCCCCGTAGTCGTCAATACACGTATGAAACCACACTTTTGAACCAGCAACAGATTTTCCATCTACAGTTTCAGGAATAGTAACTATGATCCGATACCAACCAAAACATAATCCTGTTAATACTATCGCTTGAATATTTTCGCAAATATCCCAACCGGTATCGTCATAGTCAGCAAGACGCGCAGGTGATTCAGGCATCTGGTCAACTAGTCCACCATTGGGTTCACCTGGAACGAGTCCAGCAGCAAACCGCCATTGTGCTTCTGTTAACTCAAGATGTTCAGTATTTTCTAAATCAAGTTCAGCAATAATCATAGTCGTTCCTTTCTAATGTGTGCTTGAATGCCACAGTTTATAGGTTATATAACAAACACGACGCAACAGAGAGATATGAAACTGCGCGTCCACATCAGTTCACATCAAACCATGTGTTCATATTATAGTGGTTTCCCTTGTCAATATCAAACTTTATCTACGGCATTAATCTCATGAGACTATCTGTTATATTGGGTGCGGCGGTTCCAAGTCCACAAGCACTTGTTGCCTTCATTACGGACCCAATTTCAGCAATTATATCTTTAGATTTCTGGTTTAATGGTTTAGATAGTAACTCGGTAAGTCTATGTGTGCCGATTCGGCAGGGAAAACATTTTCCACAAGATTCCTCTGCAAAAAATTCCATAGCATTGTGCGCGGCATCAAGCATATCTCGCGTGTCATCAAAGACCATGATGCCGCCTGCACCGAGCATCGCGCCAACGTTCTGGAAACTAGGTTCATCAATGTTTATGTCAAGGTCATTCTCTCCGATGAATCCTCCTGATAACCCGGCAGATGTGATCGCTTGGATTTTTCTTCCAGGTAATGGTCCACCTGCCCATTCATATAGTAATGATTTAAGGGGTAGTCCGAAGGGTACTTCGTAATTACCTGGTTTTTGGATGTCTCCTGATAGACTGATGATTTTTGTTCCTGAAAGGTCGGGGTTATAGCTCAAACTTCTGTACCAAGCTGCCCCTTTTCTGAGTATTTGTGTTGCAGCTGCAAGAGTCTCAACATTGTTTACCACTGTTGGTAGGTTTTCAAAACCGTGGGTGACAGGATATGGAGGCCGGTTTCTTGGGAACGGGTGTTCTCCTTGTAAGCTGTTTAGTAACGAACCTTCTTCTCCACAGACATAAGCACCTGCCCCGCGTCGTATGTATATATCAAAGTTGAATTGTGTATTGAGGATATCCTTACCTAACACGTTTTCTTTTTCTGCTTCTGCAATTGCAGTTTCAAGTATTCTTAAGGTTTCAGGATACTCATAACGTAGATAGATAAATCCTCGTGTTGCACTTGTTGCATAAGCTGCAAGTGTCATCCCTTCAATTATTGTGTGAGGTGCATAGTCAAGGATGACTCTATCCTTGAAGCATCCCGGTTCACCTTCATCGGCATTGCAGACGATAGTTTTTGGTTCTCCAGGAGCATTTAGAACCGATTCCCATTTTACGCCAGTTGGGAAACCTGCTCCGCCCCTACCAGCAAGCTGGCTATCCTTGAGTGTTTGAATAACGTGCTGAGGTGTCAGAGATGTGATGGCTTTTCTGAGTGCGCCGTATCCTCCCGTATTCTGATAACCTTCTATTGTGTTTCCGTTCTGTTCGCGTATGTCTGCAAAGATACATTCCTCTTTATTCCCAGGATATTTCGGTGGTAATGGTGTAGGTTGAACTGATAGATTATCTGCGTTTTTACCAGTAAATACCTGATGTCCTTTTATCACAGGCACGCAATCATCACATCTACCGGCACACGGCATTTCGGTTGCTCCCTCATCTAATAAGGCATTTCGGATTTCTATGCCTCCTTGCAGCCTACAGACAGGACCAGTACAGACGCGTGGTGAGCTTTGTCCGGGGGCTTCACGGGAAAAGTGGTGATAGAATGTCAATGTGCCGAACAGTTCAGCAAGCGGAATGCGCAACCCAACAGAAATATCGCGTAATACTTCTTCGGAGATAAATCCATCTCTATCATGGAATGCATGGAATACACTTAGTAATGGTGCGGGTTCATCACGCCAATTGGCAATCAGTTCAGCGTTTGTTGACATGTCCGTCTCCACAAGTCTATTTTTGTGTGCGATTGTGAACTATCAATTAGCGTATCAGATTTTCAACATAAGGTCAATGTTTTTGTTATGTCATCTGAATCTTTGGTTGTAATTTGATTTCGGAATTAGTCGTTTTGGGATTAAACATTTTTTAATTTGACAGTCAGTTTTCATCCATGTTATACTATCCATAAGCTCGTTGGCGGGACTGTTTGTGCAACGCACTTTGCGTTGCATCCTGCCACTACTTCAAACAGAGTACAAACGAGCCTACAAGTGATACCCTCGTTTAACATTTGTATCGTTTTAGATGTTCTGACTTAGTCGTTTTGGGATATTCATCTTATACTATCATTGACAAACTTATTGAAAATGTCAATGTTCCTATAGTTATACTTGTAGCACGCCTCTGCGAGATACAGTGGCGTGTATTCTGTTGAGTAGTGGTGGTGTGTTCCATACCATGCACGCTTGATGAAAGACCAGAATCCTTCAATCGTATTGGTATGCATGCCACCTTTCTCCCACTTTTTACTTCGGTTCAACGTCTCGTGTTCCATCTCCTTACCGATGGTATTGTATCCTGTAAACTGGTCGGTATAGAGTTTGGAATTCTCTGTATCTACGTTATCACGGATGAAGTTAGCAATCGTTTCTCCAGTGATATCAGGCACCAATTGAGCAATTACATGTCCAGTTCTTGAAACTGCACCGATAACAGCGTCTTTCATTGTTCCGCGACCACGCTTGCGAGGTTCATCTACTGTTCGGTCATAGTCTTTCTTGTCTCTACCACCGACATAAGTTTCATCAGCTTCAACGATTCCCGACAAAAGAGAAGACTTCTTTGCCATTTCAGTTCGTATCTTCATCATTATAGACCAAGCAGCCTTTTGTTTCAATCCTAAATCTCTCGCCAACTGACAAGATGAGATACCTTTCTTTGCGTTTGCCATCAATGAGATCGCTAAAAACCACTTTTGTAGCGGTATTTTTGTTCCAGCAAAGAGTGTCCCGCTGGTAACCTTGAATGATGCACCACAATCAGAAACAATGCCACCGTCCTATTCTACCTATGCCGTTCTCTTTTTTGCGTTTCAGGTTCGGACCCTCACATTTCGGACAACGGGGTTTATTACCCCAACGTATTCCCTCAAGATGGTCAATACAACTCTCTTGGTCAGGGAATCTCTCCATGATTTTTACTAAATTCATCAGATACTCCATTTTAGGAGTTGCTTTTTTCTGATGAATTCTGATACAATAGTCAGACAAAAAGCAACTTGCTTTTTAGTGTTCATTAGGGGGTTTGTAGCCCCCTAATACTTATCTACCCTAATACTTATCTACCCTAATACTTATCTACCCTAATACTTATCTACCCTAATACTTATCTACCCTAATACTTATCTATATTGTATCATGAATTAGCAATTAAAACAAGCGATAAATTCAGTCTAAATCTATGTTTATAGCGATTTTACTTAATCCCAAAACGACTAATTCCGAAACGAAATCGATCTTGAAATATTAGAGACTGAGTTCCGTAAGGCACTCACAGAGGGCAAGAAAATTGCTTGTATCATCGCGACATTAGGCACAACTGATGCATTCGGATTGGATAATCTATTAAAGATCACCGCATTGCGGAACTCACTTGTAGAGGAATATAAACTAGATTATCAACCCCATATCCATGCAGATGCTGTCATCGGATGGGCATGGTCAGTGTTTAATGACTATGATTTTGAGGAGAATACGCTAGATTTTAGACCAAGGACAGTCCGCGCTTTAGCAGGAGCATGTCGACGTATACAGCATTTACACCTTGCAGATTCAGTGGGAATCGACTTCCATAAAACAGGTTTCGCATCTTATA
Source organism: Candidatus Poribacteria bacterium (assembly GCA_965208245.1). Taxonomy (GTDB): domain Bacteria; phylum Poribacteria; class WGA-4E; order WGA-4E; family WGA-3G; genus MSPOR6. The sequence continues at coordinate 586,628 of OZ242325.1, read as the reverse complement.
TATCAAGTCTCGTCCTTGTCAAAGATCAGGCAGACATTGACCTACTTAAACGCGCACCCGAACAGATGCCTTACCTATACCACTTCGGACAATACCGACCAGGGATGTGGACACTTGAAACCTCACGCGCTGGCACAGGACCCCTCGCAGCACTTGCTAACCTTCGACTATTTGGCGTTGAAGGACTCCGTACTATTCTCGGACACATCGTACAGATGACACAACTCCTACGTGAACATCTAGATGGAAGAGAAGGAACAACTGTGCTAAATAGAAGCAACTTCGGAACCGTGACACTTTTCCGAGTATACCCCGTCGGAGTGGATACCTTTGAAATACAACGTCAAGAATTTGAAGATGTTGCTAACAAAGATAGCTTAATAGCTAACAACACATATAACAAACAGATCTTTCAATACGTCAATTCCGAAGCAATGCAGGGACGAGGTGTTTTCATCTCTACAACGGATTGCTACCGGCATACCGACTACGGCGAACCGATCGTCGCCTTAAAATCCTATATCCTATCACCGTTTGTTGACGAAGAAGATGTGAAAACAGTAGTAGAAAAGGTCTTAGAAGCAAGGGAGGCAATTGGGGAAAGTACAGCAAACTAATTCATAAAATGTGGTGATTCAAGCATTTCAAGGAACACCCTTTTGCGGTGATGTCGATCTCCAAGCATTTCCAGATAAGTCTTCCACTGATTTTCCTGGTTGAGGTGCTGATAGAGTTCCTGTACTTCAGTGAGGTAGTGCTGAACTGTTTTATAATCCATGCGTTTCTGTGAGGTTAGAACTTGTTCTATGAGTTCTTGATAGAGCATGATAGCAGTTTCCGGGTGGTGACCTTCCGCCAGGTTCAGTAACTGCTCGATGAAATTCGGGATACGGTTCGCAAGTGGATTTTTGAGGATATCACCATATTCCTCAATCGTTAGTGATCATTCTTCAAAACTACACAATAGATGTAGAAATGATACGATACTGTCCAAACCCAAATGCCGTATGATGTCCGATATGCAAATACTCACCAAGATAGATAAACGGCAAAAACGACTCTATTTCTCCCGAAAAATGGATTATCCCGACAAACCCACCCATCGGAACAGACTTCTCCGCACGATAAGAGTACCGATCCTTTCTGAGCCAATTCAGACAAGAAGCATGTTTAACATCAGCAGAAGCCTCAATTAAACCGTGAGCATCTACATCCAAATCCTCGCCACAATGAAAATAACTCAGAAAACGGATACGTCGTAGCAGATTACGGATGAGATGTTCAAACGTTAACTGAATCGTCCATGTTCCGTCAACCTTAATACTAGTCGGTGTGAGAAACTCAAGTTCAATCCCAACTGTGCTGCCAGGCGTCGCTTGCATCACATCATCAAGACGAAGGATCAACCCTTCACCCGTTAACATCTCGGTATCTGCAGTGAAGATTGTCTCTATTCGATCGTTCTCGTATGCTGACAGACTTTCAACCTTCTCAAGTTGGCAGAGTCCGCGTCTACCTTGTAGACCGATACGTCTCTTTCCCATTTCAAAAAAGGTGAGAACAACCCACGGCAACAAATTGATAGCATCACCGATGAGTGTCATATCGCAAGTGAACGTATCCCCCGGTGCATAGTCCAATTTCCCTGTGTGTGGCGGTTGCAGGATGAACGGATGCGGGGCATAAGGTTGATCGCGTAAGATATGGCTATCTTCTGGAATAGGTGTCTCAAAGCATCTGGAGTAGACGCATTTATTGGGATATTGACATGCTTTTTCACACTCGTTTTTAGTGCCGATACAGGAGATATAACGTAGGATATATCCAAATCTGCTGCGAAAAACGTTGCCAGTGTGGGTTGGCATCTTCAGCGGTTCTTGTACGGTATAGGTGAAGCGGTAACGGGTGAAGCGGAAGTTTTGGAGCATGGTTACGAACCAGCAGACATATCGGAGGGTAGTTGCAATGGTTTTTTATCAGATGTAGTGAGTCCGATAAGTACAGCATCAGTAATGCCTGCTAAATGGTACTTTGGATCGTAACCTACAATCTGTTTGATTTTAAGACGCAACGGTAGATCCGGTTTGCCTAATTCTGATTTCGCCAACGGTAACCATATTTCCGTGCCCCGTTTCTCTACAACCTTTATCCAATGGTGTTTGTTAGTCTTCTTTATTTCTGTTCCCCAGAGTGCATGGTATTCAGTGAGAGCATCGTCTATATCCTCCAACTTCTGCAAACGTGCATAGTGTTTACCATCCCAATCACGCCAGACGTGCCATTCACCTTTCTCACCGAATAAACGGAGATCACTCATGAGTTCCCAATCTGGCTGCCAGTCCGACGGTTTATAAGGCGGCCAACAGATTTCATTTGGCTGTACCACGCCAAAACCGATAAATCCGGGTTCCTGGATTAATACCCATGCCATCTCTTCCCCAGTTACACCTGACAAATGATCGCATACCCATTTTTCATTCAGTTGTATTTGACACTTATTCGGCATCCGTTTTCTCCTCGCTATTCTCCGTATGTGGTCGTCGTGATGCTTCAGGACGTTCCTTATTATTTTGTGCCTTATCAACATAACTTTGGAGAAAACTTGCATCACCACTTTCTATCGTCATACTTTTCTCTTTTTGTTCCAATTTCCATTCTTTTGTCTTGTCTGGATTAGGATCATCTTTATATATCAATTTCGCTGTGATGCCTTGGAGAGCGCCGCGTCCATTGCTGGTTTCTCCACCGAGGGCAGCGTGCCCATACCAGAAATCACGTAATGTCAAAAGCAGTAAACCGATCTCTGCTTTCTCATTCTCAGGTTCCTCCAATGTAAGTCTGAGACGTACATTCACTATAGGTTCTGAATTGATACGACATGGATAGACTGGCTTTTGGTTGAACAGTGCACTTTGCAGACTGCCACCCGTGAACCGATCAATTGCAATGCGGTCTTGCCATTGCGTTTCGACATTCGTTACCAAATGTTCTTCAATCCATACTCGACCTGCTCTTGCATCCGCTTCTTGTCTCCCGTTACCTTTCTCATAGACGTAACCAAACATTTGATCAACGACTTTTTCTGACAAACCAATAGTCTTCGCTATTAAGGTGACACGATGGCGGAATGCACCAGCAAAGGAAGTACCGGGAATAACGGGCTTACCATCTGAATGTAGATGCACCATGTCTGGGGCCTTGGGGTTTCCTGACGAACTGCGGATGAGTAGAGATGTGCGGAGTTGGAAATCTGCTTCTATTCGGAAAAATCTTCGTTGGTCTTTCGGTAACGGTTCTGGTGTTAAGTCACTATTGGGTTGAGACCAGGGATCATCGCGTAACCATGCCATGACATCCTTTTGATTGTCCATATGCAAATCGCGTATATCCCAAGATTTCACCTTACCTTGTCCATATCCACGTCGTGTCCGTGCACCGAGTTGGATCTCTCCTTCTTGAAATCCATATAGCATTGCTAAAAAAAGTTCTACTAATTCAGATTGGTTGTCTCCTTTACGGATAATACATACGAATTCTAAGTTAAACTCAGTGCCACGTTCAACGACCTCCACATCATATTTTTCACCGTCAGCGGCAACTCCACTTTTAGGAACAATGCGGACACCGTCTCTAATGGAAGTATTTTCTGTATTGGGAACACACATAGCATCAGCGACGATCAAGGCACTCATTGGGTCCGAATCCTTTACGGTTTCCCCTTTTTCCGGTCCACCGAAGAAACTTTTGAGTTTTCCTTGTTCATTCTTGATCCCATCTTTATGTGAATAATCCGCCCACTCCAAATGCTGTCGGGCTAAGAAACTCCGTGCGGACCCGGCGATGGAGGATCCCGGAATAAAAGGTTTACCATCCCCATCCTTTAGGAGACACATATCTGCTATGCCTGTTTCATCACCGCCGAAGTGTGCTACGCTCTCTAATCTCCATCTACCTTGTGCGTATAGTCTTCGGACAACGGCATCGTGCGGTATTGGCTTTTGTGTGTTTGTCATAAATATCTCTCTATTCTTTTTATCTTGAAGGCTTTGAACGACTGATCCGTAGAACAGAAATCAGATAGTCAAGAAAATCATTACACAACTTTGTACTGTGTTTATCTACCAACGATTGAAACATATCGTCGCGTATCTCCTCATCAAATACGTCTTCTAGTTCATTAACAATTCTATTTTTAATCATATTCTTTGTAAACAATTTGGGCTGTGTCCAGACATTTTTAAATATGTCAAACAAAGTCTGTTCGCTTGGTAACTCAAAGAAATTACACTCCCTCATGTCAATCTGATGGTTCGTCAGTTGTTCCATCGCTGGTTTCCGCAGCTTCTCTAAACTATCAATTGGCTTTTCATGTTGTAAAAACAATCGCAACCGCCCTAACAAAGAATTGCTTGGAATCTTCTTTGAATTGCTTGGAATCTTCTTTGAATTGCTTGGAATCTTCTTTGAATTTGCCAACTGTGATGCAATTTCTCTTGCGTATTTTTGCATTTCTTCTACACAATACGTTTGTATTATCCGTTTTAGTATTTCTAAAAGATCCGAGGGAATATTGGAATCAGGTTTATCCGGATGATTTACGTTATCGGGATCGTCAAGTTGCTTTTCTTCACTACCTAAATATAGGCTATTCTGTCGATTAACAGCAATACGACCAAATCCTTCCTCTTTACGAAGTCCTAATCCGTTTTGCTCCAATTCCAAAAGTTTATCTTCTTTATCTTCAGTGAGATCTTGTTTTAACTCGAATCTAAAAACACTACCTGCAGCGATAACTTGCCACTGTTGTCGTGGTAAACGTAGATGTGTGTGATAACCACCAATTACTTCCGTTCGTGTGAAACTGGATATAAGTTTTGGTGCTGAGGTATCTGACAGTCCCAAGACACTGGCTAACTCGTGCTCTGGGAAACACGTATCCGGGTGTCCTTTTTCATTGATCGCTAATAACGGAGATAAAGTCGTAATGATTAAGCGTTTTTTAAGGTTAGTAGGTACTTGTGATGTGGTAAATCCATCCCATTCAACAATATTGGTCAGTTCCTCTGGAACATCGTTTATCCATTCAAATTCTGCCTCCCCGTATTGCGCGCTTCGCGATCTACCGATGGAAACAACTTTAGGACTTTGTAGCCACGTTTGCAATTTCTTCAAGTCATTTTCTGAACCTAAGACAGCACCTTGAAATGTTTGTTTTGGTTGAATCGCTTGGTATGTAAAGAGTGCGCCGCCATTTGGTGTTTCTGCTCCAAGTGCACGTCCCATACGACGGTCATTTGTAGCACGCGCATGGTGATAATTGCGTTCCGTTTTGATAGATTGTGTCTCTATACCACTTGTACTTATTTTCGCAAAACGTCGATCAAACCGTTTTGTAGGTTCGTTATCAGGTTTTCCTTGTACTAAGTCATCTTTTACTAAGTCATAAGGTCGATCATCTATTTTGGATTTACGGATAGAATGCGGAATTGGTATCAACCGTTGCTGATTATCTATTGCTTCCGGATAAGCAGTTAAGAAATATAAACCACCATGAAGAAAAAGGTTACGAAACACTGGATCTGCCGCAGTATGATTTCCTTGGTTCAGATAACACCATGCAGCTATACCCCATAAATGACTCCCAGGGATATCCTGACGACTCACGACCGTATTGGGGTCCCCATCAGATGCGGATAGAACAGTTGCTGTTTTTAATTTAAGGCGATAACTCAACATGTGTGTCGGATTACTAGTGCTTCCCAGCGGTGTACCAGTGGTTCGTGTTATGGAACATGGTATAGATCGAGTAGAAACTGAACTATTAATTGAAGGGAGTCCGTTATTGCTCAATGGAGGTGTAAGATCATTTTCTTGTTTATTTGCATCAACTTCAAGAAAACGACATCGAACTTTCCCTAATCCACGTGTACGTGCTGTTCCCATGTATTTGAGCGAAACAGCACCAAGTGCTAATGCATTTAGTAATTCAAGATCAGGAGTTATTTCATTAAAGTTTACCCGCGCCCAGAATACTAATCCTGATTTCAATGTTCGCGTGAGGCGAAGCGTATTTTCCTTTGCTGAACCGGTCAGACGTTCAATAGCTGTCTGTGAGCGGACAGTTGCATAGTGTTGCACCACGTCATCCGTGTGGAGTTTCTGTATTCTATCGTGTTGTAAATATTCTAACCATTCCTTCAAAGACTCAGTATTTTTTAACTCAGCATTTGCAATATGAATACAAGCATCTCCATCATTAGGTCCCTGTCCTGAGTCACCAAATATCTGTTCTACTGAAGTTGTGTTATGTTTATGTCCACACTGTTGCCATGCATCAACCACATCACGATATGCATCTCGCCACAAACCTTTGATTCGTCTTCCCGGGAAGATAGGTAACCCTAAGTTGTCAAAAGCAATATCCCGGTCCACTAAACCGACACGACCTTCCCCCGCAGCGGAAGTTAATGGTACTTCCAACTTAATCTCTAATACATAATGTGTCATTTGGTTTCCTCCACTTCTGGGTTAACGCCGTTTGTTTTCTGATCTAAAAGTTCTTTCAGATAGAAATCAAGTGCCTCAAGTGGGTCAAAATAAGGCGTAGTGCATTTATCATCGTCTCCGCCTGTCCATCCTGTGTCACTGACACCTGAATCAGGTAATGATATGTCGCGCCATTTAGCAGCTTCAACAAAACGTTTTGTTACTGAAGGGCCCATCGTGAGTGCCTGCATTAGTTTTTTCGATCGGTTCCGAGGCCACTGTTCTGATTGGAACCCGCGTAAAATGTCTATAAAAGAACCCCAAGTATCTGTCACTTGATAAGGACGTTGATGTAACTTTTGTCCCTTGAGGCTTCGGTATTGTGTTTTTCTGATTGTGTCAACTGATCCTGTTGCACCTGCTTGAATGATATGAAAGTCTAACCAACTCCCTTGTGAATTCCCTTTTTCAGGATCACGACGATGCGATTTCGCTAACCCGCAGAGTTCATCTGCAAATTGATAGGCTTGTGCAATTGGAAACTTTGTATGCACAATAGCAACACCAGCACAAGCATTAACAGGCTCTTCTTCATCCTTGAACTTTATTTTTTCATTTGCAAATTCCTTAAGGTATAGTTCAGTCAGGTATAGTCCCACCCGTCCGTCACAGACAAAAGTTAAATCATCTCCTCCATATACAATAGGCCGTATTGGAAAGATATTTTTATGTTGAGTGACAGCATTCAATGATGGTAATAAATCCTGGTAATTTTGCAGTGTTTTCTCAAAAGCGTTTTTTGATAGTTGTGAAACGGAAGCAGAAAATTGCCGAATGTAGTGTAGGAATAAATTGTTATCCGCTTCAGCATCCTGAACTGCTTTATGAAGTAGTTTGCCCATTTCATTACCATCTGCATGCACTACCGCCATATAGGATTGCCCTTCGGCCCCGCCTAACTTTTCGAGTTCAATTGCAAATCGTTGGTTTTCTTTAAGAACCGCTTCGAATTCTTCTGTGATCTCTTTTCGCGCTTTTCCAGAATTTTTTATTGTCCCAACTTGTTCTCTTTTTCTTGATGCGGCTTGTGAAATCCATTGTTCTTGATTATTATCCTCTTTACTAATTTTGCTTGCTGGTAAACTAGTAGTTGCACAGGAACGAACAACAGGCAAACTACCCAATTCTGCTCCGTACGGAAGAGATTCTTCACACTGTTTTAATTCATTCATTGCTTTATTATATGCTAATAGATAAGATTCGTTGACAACAGCATGCCCTACAGCCACACGGAGTTTAGGTGCGTTTTTGAGTAATCTACGACTCCATCGTTCTACTATCTTATGGGCAATATCCTTGCTTTTACAGAGGAGTGCGGCATTACCTCCGCCAATGTAGATGACTTTGACATCCGCGTCAGTGTTTTCCACCACATCAGATTGAGGTATTGATGGGTCCTCTATGTATGACTCCCATGCACCGTTGTCTAAAGAATAATTTGTTTGCTGTATCGTTTGAATTAAACCTTTATCAAACCAATGTTTTGCCAAGTAGGACGCGCCAATAATTTCCTTCAACCGGTTGCTCTGAAAGATATATCTCTGAACACTCACAGCACCAAGTACTGTTATGCATTTTGTTGACATAATTACCTCAATCTCTTATCGCCAATGCAGATCATTTATTAAGTATTCTTTAAAATGATTTTGGAGGTTTCCCCACTTATCCTTTCCCCATACTTGCAAAGGTAAACTTCCACTACCGACTTCGTTGTGCAATTCCTTTTCAACACGTCGAGCGGTATCGTGATTGGCTTTACATAACACGATAGTTTGTGCTTCGTCTCCACCAAGTTGTCGTGCCCGCATGATTACTTCCATTCCTTTTTCTTTAATTGCCGCGTTTCCTGTTTTAAGAGTGCATGATATAACAATAAGTTGATATCCTAATAATACTACGACATCTAGTTCAAAAATCCCATCTCGCTGGTTAGCACCTGTCCGTCGAACAAAAACCTTATGGTAGATTTCAAAATTAGATCTATTTGAATTATCTTCATGAATTCTGTTCAACGCCATCTTCATTGCGACATATACAGCATACTCAAAATTTGTAGGGGTAATTCTACTGTGATCTCTTTTACTAATGTCATCTAACATTTGCGTGCCACTGTTTTGTTGGTTCTGATCAAGTATTGCAGGTTCTGGCTTCTCTTCCTTCTTATATCCATTAGCGTTTCTATCCCAGTATTCGTGAACAAAAGAGGCAAGTGTAAACCCATTAAGAAGTGCTATACGTTTAAGATTTGGTTCAATTCCCTTACGAGTATCCTTCACAAGGATGGTACTACGACTTATGAGACAAGGACCACTATCACCTCGAGGATCTAAATAGGTTGTATCTAAACGGGCATTATTAGGTAATCTGTTTTCAATTGCAGAAACTGTTTCAACACCCATTACTTTAGTTCCACCAGTATAATGCACATGAAGATGTGGCGTATTTTCATCTAAACCGTTCAATATTTTTGTTCTGATGTCTCCTCGTACAGTGCCTGGATTACCTGACGAGGTTTGAATATGGGCACCAAAATTAGCATTGCTGCAATACTTTTCTAATAGGATTCTTTCGTTTTTTGTGGCAGTTGTATAAATAAATCGAACACTAACATCATCATCAAGTTTATCCTTCAAATGATACCACGCTACCCAAACGGGCAACGCATTCGTCCCAACAGTCATTATAAGTTGTGTTGCCATGAAAATAAATTCCTTTGTATGTGTGAATGATTATGGTCTGTATGGCAAGCCGTTTTCGTCATTAACATCGGGAAGTGCTCGCTTCTTTCCTCTCTCATTCTGCACAAACCATTCAAAGTTTTTGCCTTCTGGAGTCGGCTTTTGATCTAGGCGTGGATAATGAATCGGAACATCATCAATTGGACCTTTTAAGATTTGTAAGAAATCGGAGATGAAAGGCAGGTTTTTAAAACTTGGATGTTCTTTGTATGCTGATTCCATACTTGCCTTGAAAGCTTGAATACATATACTTCGTTGATTCTCATCTAGTTCTATAGGTGGAAGTGTCTCAAATGCAGCATAGTACTTTTTCCAAGCAGCACCGGTCGCAAGTGGCAGAGGTCCACTCTCGACCTCAAGTCTCACACTACCGAATCCCAAAGGTTTTCCATATCCAAGTTTGTAATATTGGTCTTTAGGACGCGTTAATAACCAGAGCAACGCACCCACTTCTTTAGATTGTAGATTCTGCACATATAAAGAGGCTTTGAACTCTTTATTAGGTTTTATCCATCCTTTAATGGATCGATTTTGTGAGTCAATTTGCTTTTCCATTTGTTGCGTTTGATTATTATATTTATTAGGACGACGATATTCCTGAAATCGACCATTTGTTTTCTTTTGGGTACGATCTTCTGCAGGCAATTTCCAATAGTCTGGGGCATTCTTTTCCTCCAATCCTTTGTGGTGCCAGTAATGTTTACGCCCGCGTAAGCCTTTGCCCTCACTGTAGCCTGCTTCTCCCTTACTAAGCCCATCTGCTTGCGGAGTACCTTGGCCATCTTCAGCAACATAAAAGCGTCCCTGTGCTGGTTTTGGTTCGCCAAGGATTGCTAATGGTAATGTATTGTCAAATTCATCTAAAGTATCGGTTGTATTACCATCACAGACAACTCTAATACGGGATTTATAACCATCTTCATTACCGTCCTCCTGAGGAGTCCATCCGAACAATCGATCTACAGGTGACAATTCATTTAACTTAGATGCAGGTTTCAACGAACAAGCCAATAATTCTACAGGACTTTTTTCGTATGTTCTTTTCTCTCTACCCATACGATATTTTAACTTTTCATCATTGCGAAAACAACTATAGCGCGAATTTGTTATTACCTCATATGCATTCCGCAACATCCCACGCAATGAGGGTTCTGGGATGCGGGAATGGACATCATATACTTGATGTACTGCAGGTTTTCGCTCTCTGCCATCATCTTTGAGTAATACTAAAGGGGTAACCGTTGTAATCTTGATAGGGATATGTCCTGTCCATAAGTCCGGTTTGAGAGAAGCATGGTCAAGAGGGGGATCATGTTTCAATGGATTAAAATCACCAGCAAACCCACCGTGTTTTATTGCCTTTTCACGCGGAGGCGAAGGCACAAAGGCATATGGATTGTGGAATGAACCGTCAGATGACGTCTTAGATTTTGAACTGATGTTTTTTGACGTAGGTCCTTTTTTATTCTTTCGGTCTTGGCGTTCATTCTTTCGGTCTCCGCGAGGACGTGCAGGATTAACTTTCAACGGTCGCCCCATCAATTCATGACCATCCAATGCTTCTATCGCTCGTTTGCCATCCTCCTGGTTTTCCATTTCAACAAAACCGTAACCCTTAGATCGTCCATCATAACGATCACGGATGATTGTCACAGCCCGAAGTGGACCGTGCGGTTCAAAAAGTTCTTCCAAGTCGGTTTCTGTAGCGGCATAAGGTACACTGCCAACATAGATATTTATCATATTAGAATATCTCCAAGCAAAAGTTACTCAACTATTTAAATAAATTTACCACAAAATCAATTTTCTGTCAAATCTTTTTTTGCATATCAGCAGATGTGTAAAGTTTTTGTAAAAACATTGTTAAGACTTTTGTTCAACTCTCCTTACCATAAGTGTATAGTATGTTTCTCTTTGTCTGAACCAAGTATTTCAGCATTTCAAGATTACCAGGATAAGCCCCGGGCATCAAGACATGAGAACAATTCCACTATATCCGTTCAATACACACTAAATACCTCTTATCCTGAAAATCCCGATTCAAACAAAAAGAAACGGAATTAGTCGTTTTGGGATTAAGTAAAATCGCTATAAACATAGATTTAGACTGAATTTATCGCTTGTTTTAATTACTAATTCATGATACAATATAGATAGGTTTTAGGGGCTATGAACCCCCTAAATGAACAAGAAAAGACGAGTTGTTTTTTCTGATATTCAAGCTTATTTGATTATTGTATCAGAAATTCATCAGAAAAATCAACTCCTAAAGAGGAGTACCTGATGAATTTAGTTGAAATCATGGAGAGATTCCCTGACCAAGAGAGTTGTATTGACCATCTTGAGGGAATACGTTGGGGTAATAAACCCCGTTGTCCGAAATGTGAGGGTCCGAACCTGAAACGCAAAAAAGAGAACGGCATAGGTAGAATAGGACGGTGGCATTGTTCTGATTGTGGTGCATCATTCAAGGTTACCAGCGGGACACTCTTTGCTGGAACAAAAATACCGCTACAAAAGTGGTTTTTAGCGATCTCATTGATGGCAAACGCAAAGAAAGGTATCTCATCTTGTCAGTTGGCGAGAGATTTAGGATTGAAACAAAAGGCTGCTTGGTCTATAATGATGAAGATACGAACTGAAATGGCAAAGAAGTCTTCTCTTTTGTCGGGAATCGTTGAAGCTGATGAAACTTATGTCGGTGGTAGAGACAAGAAAGACTATGACCGAACAGTAGATGAACCTTGCAAGCGTGGTCGCGGAACAATGAAAGACGCTGTTATCGGTGCAGTTTCAAGAACTGGACATGTAATTGCTCAATTGGTGCCTGATATCACTGGAGAAACGATTGCTAACTTCATTCGTGATAACGTAGATACAGAGAATTCCAAACTCTATACCGACCAGTTTACAGGATACAACACCATCGGTAAGGAGATGGAACACGAGACGTTGAACCGAAGTAAAAAGTGGGAGAAAGGTGGCATGCATACCAATACGATTGAAGGATTCTGGTCTTTCATCAAGCGTGCCTGGTACGGAACACACCACCACTACTCAACAGGATACGCGCCACTGTATCTCGCAGAGGCGTGCTACAAGTATAACTATAGGAACATTGACATTTTCAATAAGTTTGTCAATGATAGTATAAGATGAATATCCCAAAACGACTAAGTCCGAACATCTAAAACGATACAAATGTTAAACGAGGGTATCGCTCGTAGGCTCGTTTGTACTCTGTTTGAAGTAGTGGGCAGGATGCAACGCAAAGTGCGTTGCACAAACAGTTCTGCCAACGAGCTTATGGATAGTATAACATGGATGAAAACTGACTGTCAAATTAAAAAATGTTTAATCCCAAAACGACTAATTCCGTTTGATTTTACATGCACTTTATGCTATCATGCAGACACTTGTGAATATGGACTTGCCAATTTAATGACCACATGTGCTTTTACTAAAGCGATATCTTTAGTATGTATGAAAATATATGCGAATATGGCACAAGAAACAGAAATACAAAATATCTTTGATAACGCTCCAATTCACCATTTCCCAGATCGAAGTATTCAATGGTTGTTTGAAGATAAGGAAAATGTTAATGGATTGTTAGAAATCGTCGCATGTGAACACGTAGGACAGCTCGATTTCAACCAGCTTACACCACATAAAAGAGACGCTATTTCCAACACTCTTCAAGAACAGCAGGCTGATCTTGTTTTTAGTGTGCCATTTCATAGTGATTCCGAATCGGGTGAACAGATAGTTTATATTCTTATTGAACATCAATCAACGGTTGATACGATAATGGGATTTCGGATTCTCTCTTATATGACCCAGATTTGGAATGCCCAACGGAGAGAATGGAGAACGAATGGGGTTCCGAAAAGTCAACAGCGTTTTTACCCAATAATTCCAATTATACTGTACACAGGAGAGCAAAAGTGGAATCTACCAGTAGATCTCAAGACAGAAATGCTTATCCAAAATAAGTTCTCTGAGCATGTGCCTACATTCGAAATTCTATTCCTAAATGTAAAAGAGGCAGAGAAATCGATCTTAACTGCAACGGATCATCTGATTGGGTGGTTACTATTTGTTCTTCAAATGGAAAAGGCAGACAAAGATACATTTAGCAGTGCTTTACTTGAAACGATACCTCATATCAATGTTCTTAGCAAAGAACAACGACAACTTAGAGAACGGTCAATAATTTATTTACTCGCGTTGATTTTACATCGTCGTCCAAAAGATGAACATGAAGAATTGATCGTTCTACTAAAACAACATATTCATGAAACAGACATAGAACCCTGGGTATATTCAATGGCTAAAAACCTTATTGAACAGGGGCAAATACAAACAAAACAGGAAGATATTATTAAAGTGCTGGAGTCACGTTTTGAATCCGTTCCTGAATCCGTTGCTAACGAGATTAAATCTATACAGAATCTTTCCACACTTGATACGCTTTTTGATAAAGCATTAGCTGTAAAGACACTTGATAAACTTGACTTGCGATCCACAAGGATAAGAAAAAAGACTAAATGAGAGTTGCACGATAGTACTACAACGAATAGCTGAAACCTTCTTCTCAATTCCCAATTGAAAAAAAACGACTACTATAATATGGGTAAATCAGTGTATAATTCTATTGTAGCTGGAGGGATAAAAAATGAATGGAATTCTTTGTGAACGAACTAATGAAATTCGAGATTTAATCAATAGTCCTCGAAAGCAGGCAGCATTGTTAGAGGATAGTGTCTTGTGGAATATGATGTGCAGCAGCTTAGATATTATTGAGGATACAGAGCTTGGCTTAGATGCTCTAACTGCAGCAGAACTCAATGGATCTAATGAGGGTATTAAGTACTTAATTGTCTATGGTGCTTTACAGGCACTTTTTCTTCAGCAAGAGGGTGTAAAGAATTTGTGTGAATCTCTCAAAATATCATACACTGTCAATGACAAACTAAGTGAAATTCGGGATATTTACAATGATAGTGTCGGACATCCAACAAAACGAAGGGAAGGAAAAGGTGCAGCATTTAACTTTATTTCACGGGCAACCATTGAGTTTCAAAGATTTCAATTAATGACAACGTATCCTGATAACACTGAAACCGAATTCAAAGATATAGATATTCCTGAATTAATTGAGAAGCAAAAAGATGCTATTTGTAATGTTCTTGTGGACATCATTGAAACTTTGAGGAAAGAAGAAAAGGAGCATCGTAAAAAATTTGCTGATAAAAAACTAATTAACGTTTTTCAGGATACAGCGTATCCCCTTGAAAAAATATTTGATGTAGTGATCAACTCACAGTCAGCACATGCTGAACTTGCTGAAAGTTACGTTGATAGAATCTCAGAATCTATTGAGAAGTTTAAGAATCTTCTAAAAGAACGGGGAGAACCAGACGAATCATATATCTATGACTACCTTGATTATTCTTTGCAACGCCTTAAGCTATATTTTCAAAAAGTCAATGAGAATGGTTTTAATGGGAATGATGCCTTTATTTTTGCCGACTTTGCACAACGGCAGGTAGAAGAATTGGAAAACAAAGCTCGTGAGTTAGATGGGAAATACAGTCAATAAATAATTCTAAAGGAGATATACCAAACGATTAACTGATAGTCAATAGGGTAATTATTCTTCCTCAAATCCCTGTGCAGTAAACTTTAAGGTTTTACAATTTTCCGACACAATAACAACTACATTTTCTGGCACGCCATCCGACACGTTCGCTTGAATATCCATCGTTATATCAACTTTCGCTCCTGTAAGGCTAGTCAGGTGCTGCACCACTTCATCTATAATCTGTTGTGCATCTCTGGCTGCTCGTATCGGATCAAGGGTAACGGTGCCGTAAAAACGTTTCGGAGGCAAACTCTTGTCAGTATCGGTTCCAGTTCTATCCCCTGTTTCACCTTCTGAATCAGCAGAGTCTTGATCGCGTCTATCTTTTTCAGATTCTTTTAAATCTTGTCCATTTTTTGATTCATCATTTTCTTGTTCTGCTGCAAGTTGCGCCGCTGCCACGTCCGGTTTTATCAGCACACTCGCTTCATTAATATATACAGAACGACTGACTCTACCGAATTGCAATCCTTTATACTTACCATCGTCATCAACGCTATCTGCATATCCGAACCACTCTGTTGTTTTAAGTCCCTCTCTGACAGTATCAAGCAGGACATCAGAATCACGTAGACGAGGCATATATAAATACTTCGCAAGACAATCCCGGACTTCCTTGAACCTAACATGAGGCACGTCTTCTTTCCAGAACCAACGATTCAGTTCCATTTGTAGCAGTGCCGGGGACCATTTGGTGATTAACTGCTCATCGCTTAGGACTTTCTTAACGGTTTTGGTAGCAGGATTTTCCTCTGCACCGGAAATGCGGACAACTTCCCATTCTACTGGGTCTGTGTCTTCTTGTGTTGGTACAAGCAGCCATCTATATGCATCATTGAGTCGCATAGCAACGGTTTCGTTGCACTGATTTTTTCCTTCGATCGCTTCGCGTCGTTGATTTGCATCAAGATTTAGTGCATCTGCATCCTGAACAATTGAATCCCATGCAATATACCGACGTGTTTCCTTACCAAGCGACTCCCATTCACCATCATCTATTGCAACGAAGATAAGCATGTTACTGTAGTTTCTTGGACTATCACCGCGTTTGTTTAAAATCTCTGTTGCGGCTCTGATTGCATCTGAATTTTGCTGTCTTGTTTTATGTCCACTTGCAGGTGATAGAATTACCAATCTTGTTTCCTGTTCATCTGGCACCTCGATTGATGTTGGACAAGTGTGGACAGCTTTGAAATCCCCTCGGTCCCGTATCTGTCGTAAGCGACGGATTATCTCTGCTTCCACCTTCTCAGGCTCTAACTTTGCAGCGCGATCTTCCATTGTTCGGCGCAGGTTAGGATGCGTATCATACCAGTATCGTTGCGCGCGTGAATAAAGATGTGTTAGCCGATTTTCCATGTGTTTCTTAGCATCAATAAATACAGAGACAGACTCATCGGGGTGTGCAACGCCGAGATTTATCCGTATCTCCTCAATACCGCGCACATTCTGATCGCTGGCATGCGGTGCGCTGCCCATAAAGATTGCACGTGCAACATTTTGTGCTGCAGCGTGTTTACCAAAACGTGTGTTTCCTTTGTCAATTGCGCGTGTTTCGGAATTCGGACCGTCAACGTCTTTGTCTACAACAGCGTTCCACCCATCAACTAGATAACGGAGCAACTCTTCTCGCACATTACGTTCACTCAACGGAATTGAACCCGGTAATATCAGTCCTGAATGATCATTGTTCGTCCATAAATGATGAATAACTGCTGCCATGAGACGCAATACACCACGGGTTTTCTGAAAAGTATCAAGGGGTGACCAATCATCATAGAGTCTGTCAAAGAGTTCCGGGTGTATTGGATATGCCTGACGAAGTCTATCGAGATAAGTTGTTTCGCGGCATTCAGATGGAAAATCGGAAGGGTTGTCATCGTATAACTTGATGAATGCGCGACATACCTTATCGCGTGCGGCTGTGTCTTTCACTTGTGAGAAAAGTCGTCGTCGAACAATCTCAAATCCTTCGTTTGCACCAACAGGTCTCCATATATTTTCGAGTCTGCCGACAATTGCTTCAATTCGCTCTAACGTCGCTTGTCCTGCATCACCGCCGATTTCAATATCAGACTCTGGAATTGATGCAATGAGTTGACTACGATCCGAACGTTTGACGGCTTCCGTTAAGGAGTGCACAAAGGTTAAATTAGAGTCAAATGTGCCAGCAGGGAGGTCATTATCAACGTAGATATTGCGCGCATAAGCCACCAATTCATCAATTAAGATGACAGCGGGCCCGAATTGGTTAAGAAGCGTGGTTAGGTCATTGGCACCAGGGGCAACGCTTTTCTCATCAGCCTCCTTCACAATCGCATAGCCTTCCTGACCACCGAGTTGTGCAGCAATATCACCCCAAAGCGTCCGGACATTAACGCCATTGACATCCCGTGTCACAGCCGGATTAAGATCTGTTCCTACAATAACGGAAATTCGTGCATCAGGCACTTCACTTACTTGTGCTTCAGTGAGGATGTGCTCTACCCCTTCCATTTGGTCAGGTGTTACCTTCCCACTGAGAAGATGGTATAACGCTAACATGCTATGCGTTTTACCGCCACCAAACGCTGTTTTTAGTTGGATGATCGGTTCCCCACCTTTGCCCGTTACTCGTTCAACAGCAGAGACAAGGAGTTGTCGCATGCCATCCGTTAAGTAAGTGCGTTCAAAAAATTCTATCGGGTCCTGATATTCTGTGTCTGCTCTACCTGTGACAACCTCTGCCAAGTTAACAGCAAACTCCGCATTATGGTAACGTCCTTCAGCAACATCAGGATGCGGGGTAACAACTTCTCTCCACGGTTTCAATGCCACAGTATACCTCCAATTCCAAGTTCTCTATTGAATAACTTTATTGATTTCAAGATTCCTCAGGTAAAAGTACTTGTTGTTCAGGCACCTCTGCTATATCCCTTCGTTCCGCCTGAATATTTGCCCATGAGGTGACGAGTGTGTTGTAAGGAATCGCCTCTTGTGCCCATCCATTTCGGTCACAGATAGCATATAATCGGTAAGCTAACTCACGTGCATTTTCACTCTGTTCACTCCCCAGCTGAAACACTAATCTTGCTGTTTCGGTTTCACCACCCTGGTCAAGTGCTCGAATAAGGTATTGCGTGCATTTCCATGTATTGAGATTGCTATCCGCAGTCGGATCCCATTCGTCCGGATACTCGTCCCGGTTTAGCAAACGGACTCTTCCAGCCCGTGCATAGAGAACACCTGATTCCGCTATACCTTCTATGCTCGTGTCCCTGGCACGAGCAAGTACATCAGCCTCCCCGTAACCTGCTTCTCCCATACCGTACTGTTCAAACCACGATACACAGAAACGGGTATCAGTATCAAGATCGCCTTCCTGCTCCGTGAAATACGCATCAAGTTCAGCATTGATGATTTGCAGTGCTGTGCGGACTCGCATTGGACTCCCCTTCCTTTCAAGGACGTTGCTATAACGTGAGAATACTGCCATGCCAGGGCCGATAGCTGCTTGTGCTAGATCAACGGGTGCAATGCTACCTGACTGTAAATTTTGTAGCGCCTTAGGTAGTTCTCTACGGAGTTCTGAAATGAAATCTCTACGTCCAATCGTCCTTGCATCATCAGGACGTGGACGACAGACAAGGACAATTGAAGAAGCGAGGGCGTTTGTCCCAATTGCCACTTGACGAGTTCGTGTTTCGGTTTCAATCGGCCATGTTCCTGTAATCTGAAATTCTGCTTTGAGTAGTCCCTCAAGCATCGTTTCCCATCCCGTTGAAGCAGCACTGCCACCTTCCTTATCGGTTTCAGATTGTCTGAAAGCATAATAGATGGTCATTGGATAATCGAGGTGAGCACAATCCCTTATATGCTGAAAAGCTTTGCCTAATCCCTCCGAGAAGTGTTCGTTACTTTTTGACTTATCTCCATCAAAACGATGGTGTGCAGCAACTAATTCTTCGTTTTTTGGAACAAGTATTAACTTAAATAGATCGGGATAGATATGTCTCAAACTTCTCCGTAGCCATACATAGAAAAAGTCTGATAAATCAGCGTAACCTACATTGTCATAGTATGGTGGGTCAGTGGATACAAGGTACTGAGATTTTTTTATATTTGTTGAAGTTGAAGTGGCATCCGATTGATAGGCGAAACCGTTTTGATCGTTACCTAAAAACGGTAGAGCGTCTACTGTATGTTCTATAGCTTTCGACCAACTTCCTGTTGCGGTGGCAAGAACATTAGTTTCTCCAAAATCCCAAATCATTGCTAAAACTTGTTTTCCAAAAGCCATCTGTATTGTTTGAGTCCCAGATCTCCATCGAGCAAATGTATTACATGCCATTGCAACTCTATCAAGAGCAAATGCCAAGTAGGTCAATATGGCTCCCGTATAATTTTGAGGGTCTTCATAATCCGCTTCAATTGCATCTTCCATGATTTGATCTTTTGCGTCATTCAACAGATCGGTAAAAGTAGATAGAGCAGTCAATTGACGCTGTGTAAATAGATCCGCCCATGTAAAGAAACCGTAGCCACGTCCACTAACTAAATTTGAGGTGTCACGGTTCATCTGAAGTTCAGGTGACCATTTCGGTTTTGCGGATTTTGCAATTTCCTCATGTTCTTTTGAGGGTGAGAGATAAATTCGTCCACGTTTCCCTTCAGCAACAATTGCCATCAGTTGTGTATCTATCCGTCCTTCCATACTTTCATTTTTGATGTATTGCTCAGGACTGTCTTGATAGCACACAAGACAACGGAAACGGGCACCTCTCCCTATTTTCGTAGGTTCAGGAGGCATTCCTTCGCCCATTTTCACCTCAAACTCTACTTCCTTACTTACTTTATTGACCAGCGGTTCGATCCATGCTTTCTTTCCTTTTGCCTTTGATAGCCAAAAAGAGGTAACGAGCGGCATCTTCGCCTTACAAGCAGGATTATGACATTTAGCTGTTCTTGCCCAAACCCAGGCGATGACTGTAGCTTTTTTGTCTCCATATTCCTTTGGTAATTTCACTTTCGGATATAGATGTCCAATTCTCTTTTCAGTTTCTTTCCGAATCCACTCTCCGTAGTAGCGCACATCTTCTGCCAATCCAGAGGCACCCTTCCATGTTTTGATCTGCCCCAAAGTATCCTGTACGCCATGGTTAACTGGGGGGCAGCCCCTAAACCGAGATGGGATATCGATCGTTGCTTTAGTGATAAGAACCGCGACAGGATTGAGATCACTACCGTGTGCTTCTAAACCAAGTCGCTGTGCTTCTAACGGAATTGAACCTCTACCACAAAATGGGTCTAACATAGGCGGTGGATCACCCTCTGTTGACTTGAGGATTTCGGCACGTGCTTCTTCTAAGATATCTTCATTATTACCATTTTCCCATTCTACCAAATCTCTGATAATTCTGAATAAATGTTCACGTTCATCTTCTTGGTCCTTTTCTGTTGGAAACTTGTCAGCAAGATGAGGACTGGAAGGATCGTCAACAAGAGAGGCAAATAACACTGCCCTACACGCTTTTAAGGGACGTCTAGCCCACCATTGGTGCAGCTTGACAGGATGTCCTCGGGAAGGTCCGCCAGATTTTTCGCGTGCAGATTCTCGGTTGATATCATCTAATGGTAAAGCGACTTCAATTAATTTTTTGCGATCAGACATTGTGATTCCTTACGATCAGAAACACCACATTGAACTATTTTCAATCTTATACCATTTCCAATTGATAATGCTTCTTTATTGTAACGTGAGTTTGATCCTTACCGTGAACAGCACAACCGTAGACTTATGAATATCTTTCGAATTATTTGTCTGATTTTCAATTCTCTTTTCATGCTCCTGTTTCCACTGACGTAGTAACTCCATAGTGTATTTATCTGGGTCGTCATCAATTTCCTTGTGACATTGTTGACATAAAAGCATGAGGTTGGAATAAGCAATTCACAAATCTGCTGATTCTTCGCCCCCTCGGGGGCCATCTTTACTTTTTCCGATAATATGTGCCACTTCACCGAAATTTCCGTCACTTAACGTCAGGTTATTCTGCCAGACAGGTTCGTTACATCCGCGAAACTCACACCTGCCCGCTGCCTTAACCCATAATTTCAAGCGAGTATGTTGTGGCACATTTCTGTCTTTAATTTCTGGTTTTGATTTCTCTTTCGTATTCATAGGTTTGAAACCAATTATTGTGTTGGAAAATCGCTACCAAAGACACCTTGTAAGTTTTGACAAGCTCTCAGAGTATTATGAGCTTCTTCAACCCGAATCAACTCAGCCCTGAGTACTACAAGTTTTACTTTAAAATTCGACATCTGCTTGTCGCTCATTTTCTCAAAAAGGTTGTTGTAAGGTGGAACAGGCAAAGATACAGTAATTCGACTCCCAAAATTAAAATAATTGATGATTGACTCGGTAAGATATTTGAGTGCTGTCAAATCGTCATAATAATTTTTTCCATCTATGAAGTTATAAACACTTCCAACCTGGAACCATTTCAATGCACATGCGGATATGGCAATTCCAGTGGGTCGCTCGTTACCATTTGCAGAAAAGGTAACATCTTTCCATCGCTTCAGAAATCGGATGATCCGCCTGAATTGATCTCGGTCGCCCTGATGCTGAAATTTTTGTTGAAAGATTTCTATCAATCTCTTGGGTTCAGCGACTTCCCATATACGATTTTCTGGTATGGATCCGGGAAAACCTTTCGCCAGATATATTTGATTATCCCAATTAGAGGGATTTTCTGAATAAACTGCCAAATCTACATGATAAACTTCACTACCTGCCCGATGATACTGGACTCTAACGCACGGACGTTTGAATTCCACTGTTCTATTTCCAGTATTCAAAGCCTCGTAAACCCACTGTTTGACCTGTACAGGAGCATAGTTATCTTTTAAAAGATGGAAATTCAATCCGACATCAATATCATAATCTTCGCCGGGGAACGGTTCAACACCTGTGCCTATCGCGTAACTTCCCTGATTAAAATAACCAAATCTTGGGATTCTTACGTTGTGATTTTGCGAATATCTTCCTAACCCATCCCGTAAGTCCCTTAAAAGCAAATCTCTTTTCTCTCGCAAAGTACTATTATCATCGTAACTTCTTCTGATCTTTTCATCAAACTTATTGAAGTATGTCTGAACGTTTGCCATGATTCCCTATATCCTCAAATCAATTGGACTGTATTTTTCTTAACTTGGTGCTTCCGAACGCGCAAGGAGTTCATTGAGATCGTAATTGACGCTGTTTGCGCCGAAATCCGGTTCCTTCTGAAACGGCTTGCGGATATACCACGGTTCTTTTGCTGTATTTCCCTCTACTTCAACAATAGCGAGAATAAAACCCTCCGGTTTGTTGAAAGCAGTGAAAATCTGTGTTTTTGAAACGGTAACGCTTGTCGCTCCAGGCGATTTTCCTTTTACCTCAATGAACAGTAGGCTGTTACTTTTTGGATCTTTTGACTCAATATCATAGCCTTGGTTATGATGTGGCATCTCTATTGGTACACGTCCAAGTTTTCGCTCCGTTTCCATCACTGCAGCGACTGCAAGTCTATCAATCCTATCTCGGTCAGCTTGTGCAATCAGAACTGTGCTGTCAGTGTCACCGTCGGTGGTTTCCAAAAGGGATTGTGGCACGATGAGGGCACCCCCAATGACAATTGGTGCCATTGGGGAAATATGCTGTTCCTGCGCTAATTCTTCCATACGCTTTTCAAGCCGTTCCTCTAACTCGTTTGCATGTCTTTGTGCCTTGTCTGCGTTGATCCTTGCCATCGGTTTTCCCGCTTCCTCCTGGCGTTTCAAATGGCTTGCCCGATTATCCCAATAATAAATCTCCTTCGTGAGTCGTTCGTGAACCGCTCGTCTCGTTTTCTCTACCAATTCATCTTTATGTTTTTTCACTTCGTCAAGGTGTGGCGGAATAAGGTGTTCTGCCGCATAGGCAATAATCCGAGATTCTAATGCCTCACCGTTCCGTAGCCATTCTGCTTCCCGTAATGTAGATACTTGTGATTGTTCGTCATCGGTGATTGATCGATAATCCAAGTAGGGGGCATATCCGGGTGTTCTTACCGTTTCATCCTTATAAATTTCTACGAACTGCATTTGACGTGAAACTGTTTGTCTATTTCCATCTTTAAGTGTCCGTCCATCTTGAATTGCGTGTTCAAGGTAGAACAGAACACGAACCTGCTCATCCGTTGCATTTGGATCAACCAAAACTGTTCCCTGTTTAAGCAGTGGACGGTGTTGTTCCATGACTAAATCGAGTGTTGCATCAAGTAACGAATGACCGGGACAGACAAATTCCGCCAATGGTTTCCCCTGAACATTAATATAATCTTTTTCAAAGGTAATACGTTCATACTGTTTTAGCACCGGTGTGCCGACACCAATTGCAACGTCTCGTTTACGAATTATCGCTGGAACGTTGCGGATTTCATAACGTTTAGACTCACGTTCACGTAGCGTCCCACCGAGTTGTGCAAACGCTTCTCGGAAAAACGAAGCGATAAAGTGGGGTTGCAAACGTTTCGCCTCTGCGCGCTCCATATTTTCACGGATATCGTTGAGACGACTCGTATCAATTGTCCCATGAACCAAACTATTCTCTCTGATTAAGTTTCGGAGACGATCGTGGCCTAATGCGCCGTCAATTACTTCTGTTAATTCTGCCCTGACTTCAGGTGTGTCTCCTTTGCGGATCGCTTCTATAAGGAGATTCCTTAGAGATTTACTTGTAAAACACTTGCCCAACACATCAAATACAGCACCCCCTAAAGAACTGCGCTGTTGATTAAGTTTATGAAGTAAGGTATTGAACACTTCTCCCTCTCGTGTTTTTGGTGCAACGAGATTCCAGAGATGACACACCTCAGTCTGTCCGATTCTGTGTATTCTCCCGAACCTCTGTTCAATGCGATTTGGGTTCCACGGTAGGTCATAGTTTACCATCAAGTGTGCCCGTTGCAAGTTGATACCCTCACCAGCAGCATCGGTAGCGATTAGGATTTGTACCTCCGGGTCCTGCGTAAACGCTTCTTGTGCTTCTTGACGTTTTTTCCGTTGCATACTACCATAAATCGTTACAACTGCTTCGGATCGACCTATTAACGTTTGGATCTTTTCAGTTAGGTATTGAAGTGTATCGCGATGTTCGGTGAAGATAATAAGTTTACGACGGTGTCCCTCTAAGTCAAATAATCTTCTGGATTCAGTGGCATTACCCTCTTTTTGTAAAAGATTAGAGAGTTCTTCCCATTTTTTATCGGTATTACTATTACGCACCTTTTGTGCTAATTTTTCTAAACGGACAAGCGTCTGTATCTCCGCTTCAAGTTCAGAGATCGTTCGGGCTGCTGATGCTTGTGCAATGACTTCTTCTTCTATTTCTTCTACTTCTTCAGCAGTCGATTCATCATAAAAGTTGTCTACCTCCTCTGGGTCTGTTGGTACATCGCTGTCTATCGGTATATCTAACCGGATTGACGCATGAGATCTGTTATTTTTCTCTTCCGAAAGTCGATCCTTCAAACGTTCCCTGCGGCGTTGAATAGATCGGTAGATTGCCTCTGGGGATGAGGCTAAACGTCGTTGTAAGATAGTGAGAGCAAATCCGACCCGGTTTCCACGTTGTCCTTCAATATTATCAGCACGGTTCATCTCTTCTCGGACGTAACTGGTAACTTCCTCATATAGATGTGCTTCTAATTCAGAGAGTTCGTAGTTCAGGGTTGAGGCATAACGTTCAGGGAATAAACGCGTGCCATTAAATTTCAACAGATCCTCTTTGACCATTCGGCGCATCAGATCGGATGTGTCTACAGGGTTAACACCCCCTCGAAAACGTCCCTCAAACCGATCAGCATCCAGTAACGCCATGAACAGTTGGAAATCTTCCTCTTTACCGTTATGAGGTGTTGCAGTTAACAATAAAAAGTGACGGGTAATTTTACCTAGTAGCTGCCCAAGCCTATACCGTTTTGTAGCGCGAACGTCTCCTCCAAAAAAGGAAGCAGACATCTTGTGCGCCTCATCACATACAATAATATCCCAATCCGTATGTTTTAACTTTTCCTGAATATCATCATTTCGGCTCAGTTGATCAAGTCGGCAGATAAATAAGTTATGTTCTTGGAACGGATTGCCTGTACGTGAACTGTTAATTCTCTCACGGGTAAGAATTTCAAAGGGGAGTTGGAATCGTTGGTCAAGTTCCCCTTGCCATTGCTCCACAAGGCTACCGGGACATACAATCATACACCGTTTCAAATCTCCTCTCACAAGAAGTTCTTTTAGATACAAACCCGTCATAATTGTTTTACCTGCTCCCGGATCATCAGCAAGTAGATAACGCAACGGTTGACGCGGTAGCATTTCTTCATAGACTGCAGTAATCTGATGTGGTAATGGGTCTACGCTTGACGTGTGGACTGCAAGTCGTATATCAAAGAGATGTGCTAATCGGATACGGTAAGCCTCGGATGCAAGGCGAAACATGTCACCGTCTCCATCAAAACTCCACGGTAAACCTGCTGTAAGAATTTCAAGAGAGGATTCATCATGCCTATAAAGAAGTTGGCTATGGAGGGATCCATCTGGCTTTTTATAGGTGAGTTCTATTCCAACCGTGCCTAACGGTTTAGCCGCTACGACTGTGACCTGTTCATTCGGTAATATGCCTTTAACAATGCAACCTTGTTTAAGTTCTTCTAAACGCGCCAAATTGAATTCCCTTCTCTGCAATTTTTTGTATATGTCTGAGGATCACCGCTTTTTAACTACTGTCTTCAGTTGTTGTGCCTCTTTTTCCTGCCACTTCTGAATATGAAAACGCAAAGACTCCTCACTATTAATTGAAAAGAATTGATCTGCAGATGTAAATTTGACATTTGGTCCATCAATCCATAGTGGGCCAGGATCATACGGTCCCTCAAGGGTCTGCTTCAGCATCAGGAGTGGTTGCATTATGCTCGACTTCCCTGAACTATTTGCACCCGCAAGGATCGTCAAGGGATCTCAATCTTCTGTTCCTCAACGATTGATTTAAATCCTTTTACGGCAATCTTGGTAATACCTTCAAGGTCTCTTTTTTCATTTTGATTTATTCCTGCCAAAAAACGTCTATCAAGACGGTTGTACTACACCATAAAGCAACCGTTCTCCACTCAATCCAGCAAACAAATTCTCATTGCCATTGTTGCCAATTTCATTCACGTTTGTATTGTTGCACTTCCGAATTATAGGTTTTGGCGGGGTAAACTACCTGCAATCGTATTCTTCAAACGTATGGTTTAATTCCGTCGGTAAAACACTCGGATAGGTGTCCCGTGAAATCCAAAAGTATCACGAATATTGTTTATCAAATATGCTGTATAGGGTTGACGAATTCTGTGTGTATTTCTACCAAATACTAGGAAAGTCGGTGGTTGTGTTTCCACCTGCGTGATGTATTTGAGTGCTGGACGTGTACCTTTAACACGGGGTGGTGGGTGTTGTGTGCGTAATTCAAACAATAGGTCATTCAGTGCTGG
This sequence comes from Candidatus Poribacteria bacterium, assembly GCA_965208245.1. Lineage (GTDB taxonomy): Bacteria > Poribacteria > WGA-4E > WGA-4E > WGA-3G > MSPOR6. The sequence continues at coordinate 560,160 of OZ242325.1, read as the reverse complement.
CGTTGGAATCCGGGTACAATACTCACGATACACCTCAAGTGCGACATCAAGGATGTTTGTAACACGTTGTCCTGTTACAGCAGAGACGAATATTTTAGGAACATAATCTAACTGTGGCACTTCGGTAGTTAAACGGGTCATATATTCCGTATGTGTTGTGTTATCTTTTTCGATAAGGTCCCATTTATTGAGAACTAAAACGGATGCTTTTCCCTGTCGTGCAATGAATGCTGCTATTGTCTTATCCTGTTGCGCGACTGTTTGTGTTACATCTAATACCAAGGCGGCAATATCACTTTGCCGGATGCTCTGGATCGCACGTCGGATAGTTTCAGATTCTAATTCGTCCTTGATTGAAGATTTTCGCCGTATCCCGGCAGTATCAACAAGTTCAAAGGGGATATTCTGATAGATGAAACTGATGTTAACAGCATCACGGGTTGTACCTGGACGATTGTCAACGATCATACGTTCTTCACCTAACAAAGAATTGAGCAGTGATGATTTTCCTACATTGGGTCTACCGACAATAGACATTTTTATTGGATCAGTGGCATCTTCCTCAGTTTCCTCAGTTACAGGAAGTCGTGTGATAACATCGTCAAGGAGTTGGTGTATACCCTTGTTTTGAACACATGAAGTTAATACCGGTTCGTTGAGTCCGAATGAATAGAATTCTGCAGTTTGCATTTCAAGGTTGTGGCTATCTGCCTTATTGATTACAAGGATGATGTCTTTACCTGAGGTTCTTAATTTATCTGCTACGATAGAATCATGCGGCATCACACCTGTACGGACATCAACGACGAATAGGATAAGTGCCGCTTCTTCCAGTGCTTGGTCAACCTGCATTTGAACATTATCTATGAGCGGATCATCTGGATCGACATCTATCCCGCCGGTGTCAACAATCGTAAATGCTGTATTTTCCCAGTTGACATCAGCGTAGTTTCGATCTCTTGTAACGCCGGGTTGATCGTTTACGACTGCAACCTGCTTTGGATGGGATGAACTTAATCTGGCTTCAGCTGCTATGCGATTGAAGATGGATGATTTTCCTACATTGGGTCTACCAATAATTGCGACGATAGGGAGTTGCTTTAGCATTAGGTTTGTTCCTATGTAGTATGGATTTCCGCGCCATTACCGTTTGCTTTTGAAACTGTGATAATAGATTTTATCACAACAATGATTGGAATTGCCAATAATACTCCCCAAAAACCGAGTATGGATGCACCAACTATAACTGAAAACATGATCAATAGCGGATCAACATCAACAGCATTACTCATCACTTTAGGTGAGATGATTGAGTTGTCTATTGCCTGAATTCCAAGGATTGCTCCTAATACACAAAGGCATCGGATTGCAAAACTAGTAGTACTACTAAATTCTCCTGCAGCGAGTCCCATCAACATGGCGATAGTAGCGAATCCACCACCGATAAAAGGACCGAAAGTTGGGATAGCATTACAGATACCAGCCAAAATACCGACTAGAAGCGCGAAGGGCACACCGATCAAACGGTAGACGATACAGGATATAATTGTGATGATAACAATTACGGTGAATTGTCCTTTGAGGAACTGATGCATGTTATTGTCAATTTCTCTGAAATATGCTCTGGTCGTTTCTTGATGTTTTTCTGGTATGAGGCTGATGAAACCGTGGAAGTATTTATCAAACCCTTGGCTTGCATATACGAAAACGATGAATGCCAAGAATAGGGTCACGATAAATCCACCAAATTGAAAAGCGATAGACCCAGCCAAACCGGATAACCATCTTATGAATGCACCTCCACTTGCGGTCCACCCTGGTATTTTTTCGGTTAGATACGCCTGAAGTTGTTTTACATAAGGATCATCCCTGTACATCAAGATTCCCGGTTTTTTTGATGTAAATTTCCGCCAATTATTCTTACTAGCGTGACTATAATGTAAGACGTTGCTGTTTCCTGCATACAGTCCTGAAGAAACAGATGCAAATAAGGATATATTCTTCGGTAGACGATCCGAAGAAGGCATTTTCTTCCATTTTTCAACATCATTCCGTTCATATAAACCGTTTATAGTACCTGCATAAAGGTCAATGGTGCTCTTGTCAGTCGCTGTAAAGGATTTAATTTCAGGCATATCAATGTTCATTGGTTTATTTATCCATTCATGCGGAACAAATTCTGCCGTATGTTTAAGTTCATGTAAGACAGTAGCAGTTACGGTATTCGTTTCTGTAACCTCTGACGTTTCATCTGTATCATTTAATTCATTAGGTGTTTGTTGTGACATTTGCATGAGTTGATTGAACAGTTGTGACGCGATGTTTTCCTGAGTATCATTCTGTTCATCTTCTTGTGCTTTCTCAACTTTCTTACTAACCAGATAGATCATCTGTTTTTTTCTGGTTCCAACGAATCTCTCAATTGAACTAATACTGACGATAGGTCTTTCAGTAATGTTGTCAATGTCCACATGTTCCCACTGTTCAACAACATCGTCATCAGAGTATACACCTTTAAACAGTCCCATCTCTGTACCGACATAAATTAATGCGTTATTCCATGAAGGTATATTTATGTCAACAATGGAACGGTCATTAAATCGTGTAGCAGTCATTTTTTTCCAAATTTGGTCGTCGTCAGGTTTTATTAATGAACCTGCACCTTTTGCCAGATCGACAATTTTTCTACTACATCGGTATATACCGCCTTGTGTGCCAGCATAAATGTACTTATCACTAACAGCAATACAATGAATATGCTTGCCAAGAAGTTCCCCGTTTGTAATACCTACTCTTTTAAGGTTTTTATTCGTCTTCCCATTTTCTTCCTTATCTTTTTCTGCATTTTCTTCTTTATCTTCTTTCTTTTCTTCTTTCTCAACGAGGATATATATCCCGTGATTCGTCCCGAGAAATAGCGTTTCTGTTCCATTTGAGATATAACTTGTGAAATCAGTAAACTCTTCGCCTACTACTAAAGGCAGCAAAGACTCATGATAGAATTTTTGCAGTCCGCGTGCCATCTGTTCAATCTGTTGTCTCACCCCAAATCCAGTAAGGATAAGTGCACCACTGCAGATAAGAATGATCAATACAGTTGCAATTACGCGTTGATATATCTTATTTAAAGGCAGTGCTTTCCACAGAAAACGGAAGAGATAGGCAAACCCGAAACCGAGTATGAACGGCATCAAGATACCAAGCATCCTGATAAGGATCCAAACACCGATCAAAATGATCTCAAGTTGAACGACAAATTTTATCCCTACCCAACGGTAGACACGCATCAGTAAACCGATGAGCGCAATAGGAATGAGCGGATGCAATAGCATAATTCTGTTGCCATTCTCATCGGGACCTCCACCCTTGTAGAATGCAAATGCTATCCAGAATGCCGCTAGTGCCACGCTAATTATTGCCAGCGTAGATTCACCCGATATTCCATTCCGTCTGTGGTTCGTATCGTTTTGTGAGTTCATCTTTTTTGATGTGATATGATAATATTAAACAATCAATTGTTTGAAAAGGTAATATTTTAACGCAAATATTCTGCTTACGTTACGTAATGCGTACAATACTATCAACTAATAAATAGGTGCGATATCCATACATTGACACCTATGAAATGATATGGGTATCGCACCTACATGCATGGGTTAATATTAATATCTAATTATCCTCAAGTAGTCACAGGAGCGTCAATGTTATCTCTAGATTCACGAGTTCACTCTTACTGGTGCCATTTCCATTATGATTCATAGATTCTTCCTTTTGTACTTTTGTAGGTGGAGTTTTACCACTGTTTCTATTCATTTACATCCACGCGAATGGATAATTCATCAAGTTGTTCTTCTGTAACAGTTGATGGCGCGTTTGTAAGGAGACATTGACCTTGTTGTGACTTTGGAAATGCGATGACTTCACGGATATTTTCCTCATTCCGCATTAACATGACGATTCGGTCTAAACCGGGAGCTATACCGGCATGAGGAGGCGTACCATAAGCCAATGCATCAATAAAATAACCAAATCTGTTTTTGACTTCTTCTGCCGATATATTCAATATATCAAAGATTCTCTGTTGGACATCCCATTGGTGAATCCTAACACTTCCGCTACAGATTTCAGAACCATTACACACAAGATCGTAATGCTGACTTTGAACTTTACTAGGGTCTGTGTCTAATAGGTGGCGTGTCTCTTCAGTTGCCCCCGTAAACAGGTGGTGAAATGGTTCAAATCTATTCTCTTCATCGTTCCATTCAAACAGTGGATAATCTACGATCCAGATGAAATCGTATTGTGTTTTGTCAATCAGGTTTAGTTTTCGTCCGAGATGTAGGCGAAGATTACCGAGTGCGTCTGCGACAACTTTCGGTCTGTCAGCGACAAAGAACATGATGTCTCCAGGTTTGGCACTCGTTCTTTTCTGTGCAGTTTCAAGGTGTTCTGTTTTAAAAAACTTGATGATACCGGAAGAAAATCCTTCAGGTGTAACCTTAACCCATGCCAATCCTTTTGCGCGATAGGTCGCCACATAATCGGTGAGGTCCTCAATGTTTTTTCTTGAGAAATCTGCCCCCCCTGGAACAGCGATACCCTTTACCTGTCCACCAGCACCAATAGCATTTGTAAAGACCTGAAAATCGCAGTCAGCCATGACATCAGACAGGTCCGTTAACTCCATATCAAAACGCGTATCCGGTTTATCATTCCCGAATCTTGTCATTGATTCATGGTAAGGTAGACGTAGGAAGGGCGTTTGCACTGGGATTCCACCTGCTTCCTTAAATATCCGTTTTATCAATCCTTCAGTGACATCAAACACATCATCAGCATTTGCAAAGGACATCTCAAGATCAATCTGTGTGAACTCCAACTGTCTGTCAGCGCGTGTATCTTCGTCACGGAAACAGCGAGCAATTTGGAAGTAACGGTCAACACCGCTCATCATCAGAATCTGTTTAAATTGCTGTGGTGATTGCGGTAGTGCATAGAATTTGGCAGGATTTAGACGGCTCGGAACAAGGACATCTCGTGCGCCCTCTGGTGTACTGTTCATCAATATTGGGGTCTCAATTTCCAAGAATCCATTTTCACTCATATAGTTGCGTGTCGAGAGTGTTGCTTTATGACGCATTTCAAGTGTCTTCTGCATCTCTGGACGGCGTAGATCAATGAACCGATAGCGCATCCGTATATCTTCCGATACATCAATATCGTCTTCCACAGGGAACGGTGGTGTCTTGGCAGTATTGAGAATATGTAGCGACTCGACTGCAACTTCAATTTCTCCAGTAGCGAGTTCTGGATTCACAGTGCCTTGATAGATGTTAAGTGCGTAGTCTTCACGGATGATATCGTAGGTCCTGTTATTGAGTATATCTGTGAGTAGCCAATGTTTGCCATCCTCTCGCATATCAATGCTAATCTCTTTAGAAAGCGTATACTTCGTATCTAAGTCCGAGAAAAGAGACCGAAATTCGGGTGATAACGTATCATCGTCAGTGAGTTCATCCTGAAACGTTGCATCGGTGTTTATGAGAATATCACCGGGTGCACGTTCACGGACAGTACCACTGACGTTCAGTACATATTCACTTCGGACACTTTCAGCAAGTGCATGTGCCTTTTCATCAATTTGCGGATCAAAAACGACTTGTGTAATGCCGGTTCTATCCCGTAAATCAACGAAAATGACTCCTCCGTGGTCACGTCTACGTCTAACCCACCCGTTGAGTTGAGCGGCTGAACCCGCGTCGCGCAATCGCAGGTCACCACAATAATGTGTGCGTTTTAGAGAAGGTTCTTGGGACATAATGTATATCTGTTATCCTCCTAATATTGAATTTATTGTATTGCATTAATTTCATTCTGAATAACGTTTCGATTGCTTAATAGATCATCTGTCTCTGATTGTGTAAGTTCAAGAATTGGTGAAAGTTCAATAATTCTATCTATGATTTTCACAGCTTCTTGATAATGTTCAAGCTGCTTTTTTTGATCGTTCAGTTTACTATAAGCTCTACCGAGTAGATAGTGTGAACGCCACGAATTACTATCCGTTTGAATACCTTTTGTTGCATAATTCTTAGCTTCCTCAACATTGTTTAAGTGGAGGTGTACACCCGCCAGTGCGGCATAGATCGTTGCTGGTAAGTTCGGTTCAATTTGTTCATATCGATGATAAGTACGAAGTGCTTCTTTATATTTGTCCTTATGTTCATAGAGGGGGCCTAAGAGCATATATATATCAAAGCGTTTTGGTTGCAGCTGCAGCGATTTTTCAAAAGCAGTTATTGCTTCTTCAATTTTTCCTTGCATTTGATATACTATCCCTAAGTTAACGTGAGCTTGAACGTTGTTAGGGTTCTGGCGTAGCATCTCTAAAGTCTCTTGTTCCGTTCTTTTAAGGTCATTTAGCTCATCTTCTCGAATTATACCGCTTACGACCCCATAGTTGTATTGTATTGTTTTGTCATTTTCATTCTCCTGTACCGCTTCGCGCATCCAAGATTCTGCACTGTGCATTAACGAATTGAATTCTTTTGTATTCCCCTCAATCAGTGCAGATTGTGCATTGGCATATTCGATCTGTCCTGCGATCAGTTTTTGCGTCGCATCAAAGTATGTCTTGAGCGTTTCTTTTACTTTTTTCTGTTCTATGTTAGTCGTACCATAATTTTTTAGAAGAGGAATGACATTTTGTCTAAATTCCTGCAATCCGATGACATTCTGTGCCGTTGAATTTGTCAGGTCTGTTGCTTTGAAAAATTCCAATCGGGGTCGGTCATCAGTGTGTATCGGCCCTGAACCCACATAATCTAAGATATCTTTTGTTCCCTTCCTGTTTGCTCCCTTCCTATTTGATCTCATCATGAATGAATCAAGCAATGATAAACCGTCCAGGTCATCTGCAGCGAGTCCCTCTCGAATTGCCATTTGCTTAGATCGTTCTATAAAATCGTTGTAATTAATAGTCAAAGGTTCAAGCGTGCCGATCAGAATTACAAAATCAGGTGTATACTTATACCATAAAGTTGTTTCTGGAAACACGTGAATGAATGTACGGACTATCATCTTAAAATGTGCTTCGGGTAGACGATGCAGCGGCACCCATTGACACATGATACCGTCTTCGGTGAGTATTCTTCTGCACAGACGATAGAAATCGGCTGTATAGATATTTGAACTCCCAGCACTGACAAGCGGATGAATTATTCCTGTTGAGATCATATCATACTTCTTCTCTGTCATTAAGATGTGGTTTCGCCCATCATTTATTGAATAATTGAACAAGCGGTTTTCAAATATGTTTCCATTGACATGTGCAAAATGTTCTCTTGCAGCTGAAATGACTCCCTTAGACAGTTCGATCGCATCAACCTGCACACCGTGTTGTGTTATGGAGTATGATGTTAACCCCATTCCAAACCCGACAACGAGTGCACGTCTCGGATTCGGATGCAATAGCAACGGTAGATGTGCAATGACGCGATGTGATGGTGAATCCCAACGGGAAGCATCCGCAGCCTGATTAGCATCTACATAAAGACGATAGACATTCTCTTCATCTTTTAGTGTCGTTACCGTTGCGTCTATCTCTTCTTTATAGTCAACAACCGTATCACCTGGTCGTTGTGTTTTGAAAATCGTACTCTTCAAAAAGAGGGGTTGGTTTAGTGTCAGCAATAGGATTATGGCAAAGCCAATATTGAGAATCGACACGCCGATACCGATTCCTTGTGTAACCTGTTTCACCGTAGTTGTCTTTTGAGTCTTGGCAACTTGCCATCCAGTCATCACAAGCAGAAAACCGATTGTGGTGTTCAGCATGACTGCTAAAATTATACTTGGACGGATATTCAGCAGCGGAATCAGTATGAACCCTGCACAAAATGCGCCTAATATGCTGCCGACTGTGTTCACAGCATAGACATTACCGATACTTCTACCGAGTTGACGTGTGTCCCCGGTATAGATTTTTGTGACGAGTGGAAAACTTGCACCCATCAGAAACGTAGGGAGACTCATCACAAGGAAACAGGAAAAGAATGTCCAGAATCTACTACCCCCAAATGTTGACTGTAAAGCGTAAGTTATGCCGTACAGACTCTCAAAAACTGGCATCAGAACAAGTGAGAATAGACCGATACCCAGTTGCACAATACCGAAAGCGATCAGCGGTTGTCGTATGCGATCGACCCATCGTGAGAAGACCATACTTCCTAAAGCGATACCGAACAGAAACGCTGCAAGCATCGTTGCAAAAGCATAGGTGGTACTACCCAGAAAAAATACGAGGATACGTGTCCACAACACTTCATACGCTAATGCGCAGAAACCTGATATACCGATCGCCAATAATACGAAAGTCTTTTCCTGTATATGCCACGTGCCAATTCTTATCAGACGAGGTCGTTCAGTTGGTTCGTCAGAGTCGGTTGTTTCGTTCACTATTGTGGTTTCTGCATCTTCCTCAATATTGTGTGCCAGAAGTGTCAGTAACCATGCGACTAACGCAACCCCCAAATTTATGATTATTGCCACGCGTAATGACCAAGTAATACCGAATGCTTCAATTAGAATAAATCCAGCAGCGACTGTTCCGATGACAGCACCGAATGTGTTCAGTGCATATAGAATTCCGATGTTAGTACCCAACTGTTCTAGTCTTTTGACAAAAAACCTTGTCAGAACGGGTAAAGTGCCACCCATCAGTGTTGAAGGAACTAACAGGATACCAAAGGTTAAGACAAATCTTATCAGTGATAGTGTATAAAACTCTGTCGTGATATTGCGGTAGATAAGCACATAGATAGCCGTAAGTACACTTAGTAAGAGTGGCCAAATAATACAGAAACCTCCGATACCGACTTCCAGAATTGCATAGAGTTTCAGTGGAGACATATTACTTTCATCTATTTTTCTACCGAAGTAGTAGCTGCCGAGTGCCAGTCCTGCCATGAAAGCTGTCAGCACGGTACTTGTCGCGAAGACGGTGCTGCCGAAGACAAGTGTCAGTTGCCGCATCCATATCACTTCATAGATGAGTGCACTTGCACCTGATAGTATAAAGATGAGCCAGACAGTGGGTTTTATGAATCTCATTTTGACATTTGACTTTTCCAAAAAGTCACGAATTCGTAACAAATTTGTCACGGGCGTACATTTTTGTGTTTTGTCTGTTAATCCAGTCCCTGTAAGGTGTTGTAGGCTGTTTTTTCGAAGGCTAAAATTTTAAAACTTGCTGAACTGTAAGAAATGAATTATCCAACTGATATTTCTCATTATCATTTGAAACTAATAACTATCAGCACTTAGAATAGATATCGTTATGAAAATGCGATCTGTTATTGTCGGGTGTGTAAAGTTTTTGTCACCATAATCATCAATTTGATACGTATGGATTGTGATACACCTTTCGCACTTCTGGTGATTCCGTGATTGTGCTTCTCTTGCACAACATTCATATTGATTGCCTCTGTAGCACATTCATCCTTGATTGTGCTACAGAGCGCAGTGAAATATAGGTAGGCAGATACTACTTACCGTTCTTAGAAAGGTCAATGTCATCAAACGATTCTGCGGTGAGGACTTGGTCAAACAGATCATCAAGATAGACAAGGTCATCTATCCCGGTGATCTCATTGCAAACAACGTCTGAGAAGTCAGCAAACTTATGACGTATTACTTTGAGAACGGCTGTCCGTTTCCCATCAATTCTACCTTGTTCAAGTCCTTCTGCTTTGCCTTGTTCAAGTCCTTCTGCTTTGCCTTGTTTATGTCCTTGTTGAACTAAAGCCTCTGCACCAGTCATAATAATATTTTCAACCTCCGTATCTCTATTATGTATCAAAATATGTTCTATCAGATGTTCCCTTTCAGCCTGTGGTCTTTTGGATACCACGAGATGAGACAGATATATAAGTGCATGTGCATGGAGTGGTGACTCTTCGGGTGATAAAGTGTCCAGTCTTGTAAGTGCTTCCAGCAACGTTTCATCTATAGGTTTTTCATCCGTTGAAACCTGTTGTGTGACCGACATCAACCAACCGAAAGGATGATTCTGTTCTAATAACGCTTCTATATCGGTGTGCTTAAGTGCCAGAAAGAGTGTCTCAAATGTCGGCACGTACCTTGTCAAGAGTTCAGGCACATCCATCACCGCGTTGAGCGTGAGCGGTATTTCCCATCGTCTGTCCCCTGTATAGAATACAATGGGCAGTATCGGAGATAAACGTTGCTGACTTGCCGGTACTTTTGCCTTCCGTTGTTCCTCAAGTTGATCTTTCCATATCTGACACATATAGGCGTGCAACCTAAGTCCCATCATACGGTCCACCGTGGATTGATGTTCTATGAGAATGTAGATGGTCACCTCATCAACATTAGGAGCATCTCTAAATGGTACAGTGAAAACTATATCTGAGATACTGTCTTGCAACGTTGTGTCAATATAACTCCGCTTTCCTCGCTTTGCATGACTGAAGTCGAGATGTTCCGTTAGTTCATCCGATAAAAATTGTATTAAACCGCGTAAATGTTCAATATGTTTGAACAAGAATCTGATACTCTTGTCATCAAAATGTCCAATATCTGTTCTGAATAGATTCTTAATGTTTTCTCTATTCAGGATTTCATGCTTTTCTGTCATGTGTTCCTCTTGTTTCAGTTACTCTTAGAGTAGGATAACACAAATTGTTGAGAAATGTCAATTATATGTTAGGGGTCGGGTGTGTAAAATTTTGGTTACATTGCGACAATTTATAGATGTTCCCAGTCCGGTAGGTGCGATTTCCTTATCGTACCGGATCCTACGCGAAAACCTTTATGGAACTTATCTATGGAACTTATCAAAATGTGATCTGATTAGGAAATCACACTGAAAACTGAAGAGGGTTTTCGGCTAAGTAATGGTATATGCCATTTTAGGATTGAGAACTTAGACTGTCAGGGACTCGCGTTTTAGAATTGAGACGAAATCATTATTAAACCGAAAACCCTCTGTTTATTGTATCAGGTTATATTCTCACGTACCCTATTCGTTCTTCAGACTCAACACAGTCAGCAAAATCCGTGTCTGTTATTTCCTCAGTTGCGGAAGGGGTTTTGGTGATTTTAGGTTTTATTACAACCATCAGGTGCTCTGCACTCTAAAGACAGAGGAGATTGCTAATTTCACATCTCTATTGGAGGAGAAATTTATGTACCAGAATCATATAGTGATAAAAACTTTACACACCCACCTTGAAAATAAATTTGACATTTTCAAATTCTTCGTGTATAATAGCCTAGTGATGGTGCAATAAGGTCAATATCGGGATTACTTTCAAAAAAACTTGACAATGTTTGTAAAACATTGTATAATACATACTATTCGGATTAATTTTACATTATAGGGACGAAATGAAAAGCACATTGTTATTCAAGAATAAACATCTAAAGCATTTGTCATTTGCGCAGGTTGCCAAGTTGCAACACTTAGTTGTGTTTATTTTAAATTGTGCCCCCCCCCCCCCGAACACACTTCACATTCGTTAGTCATTTTATTTCTAAACAGCATAGAGAGTCTTCATGGTTGCACCGTATTTTTGCGCGTGCTTCATTTAGACTCTTTTTTGTTGCGGGGGTTATTGCGTATAGAAACACAAGATTTAGAAAATGTGTTTATCTTAAACCAAAGACGTGTTAACTTGTGACATTTATATATAAACTGCAAACAGAGAAATCTTAAACAAGGAGATAATGAAATGAAACGTCGTCCTAAAGGTTTATTTATTGGCGGACTAATTATTGGAGGTATGATTTTTATAATTGGTGCTTTCCTTATCTTTGATGCGATAGTATCCCCTTATTTATATAAAAACAAGCTCCCAAAAAACAATGTAGCGGGAAGAATCTTACCAAATGGGGAGGTAGAGATATACACTCCACCGAAAAACAATATTGCAAAGAAAATCGAAAAGAATTCTACGAAACCTGATGCAGCTGGGACCTACTTTGAAGGTACTACAATTCCTAAATTGACAGAACAGGATATGTGGGTTGCAATGATGACATGGCATCAAGGGGCACAAACTGTTAAAGATCTCATGGATTCGTATCAGGTAGCGTACCTGCAAAATGATTGGCGGAGAAAAATTGATAAAAGACATCCTCCGGAACAGTGGCTGCAGCATTTGCTTGATAAAGGATTCACCATTCTGAATTTTGGAGAATATGCTCAGTATATGGATGCGCGAGTGAGAACAGATATCTTTGATAAAAACCCAGGTAGACTTCGGGAAAAATCTGAGCTTTATGGAATTCCCGTATCAAACAAAGAAAAAATAAAAGAAGTATATCTTGAAAATCATCTTCTTTTTCTAAAGCGAAAAAACGATATGGAGCGCACAGTAGGTGAACCTGTCACGGGAGGTGTCAACATAGGGGATAAAGTTCTACCGTTTTATAAAAACCGAGAAGTTGTCTATGTGCAACGTATCGAAAATTCAACTTCTACACGCTATTACGGTACACTCCTTAGTCCATTACAACGGTTCAACCTAAATTTCAGAGGTATTGAACCTGAAGGAATTGAGATCATTTACATTGATGAAATGGGTAATCAACTTTCAGATAAACCTGAACCCATTACCCGAGAAACAGTACGAAATATAATGAAAGAAGGTGAAAAACCTCCTCCTGAAGAGTGGTGGGACAAGGAAGCACCTGTACCAGACCCTGAAGACATTGAAAAGTTCTTACCAACAGAAAATGAAAGTATAGATACTGAATTGGAAATCCGAAGACAGCGTGCCAGAGAAGAATTCGCAAAACTAGATGAAGTTGCCCAAGTAGAATTTGAAAAGTTCATGCAGAAGGTCCGACAACTTGAAAAATTCGCAACGATGTCGGATGCAGAAATCGCTGCCGAGATCGAAAAGCAGCTACTCAATCAGATGTTTCCAGATCTTCAAACTGAGGAAAGTCTTGAAGAGGCACTTCGTGAAATGATCACCCCTAAACCTTTAACCTCAGAACGTTATGAAAAGGCGATGCAAACTTTGGAACGTCACGGACCAAAAGAGGGGTTACGTAGACTCGTAAAGGACGATCCGGAACTTGCAAAGTACTTTCTCAGAAATCCGAAAAAAGTAGCACCAAAAAGTTCCCAACCCGTAGACTCTACAAACTTGCAAAAGGAGTAACTTTATGAGAAGCACGTCTATCTTATACGGTATTGTTGTCATTGTGGTTGTGGGGATGCTATTATACAGCTTCAGTCCCTCATTAGTTCCAGCACTGATGAATACTCCTCAAAAATCGGCATACACGGTAAAGTCTAAACAAGCGTTAAAGAAGAAACCTTGTGCATGTTGTGATAAGAAACAGAAGAGAATAAACCAAATGATGCACCAATGGCTCAACGAAAAGCCAGAAGAGGTTTCTTCAAACAAAGAGTTATCTGTGACAAGCGCAGAAACAGAACGAACAGACATTGTTCGTTAAATGCAAGAGGATGGTCCCTTGCATTTAATAAATCTAAGTTAATTTAAAAAAGGAGGATCAAATGGTCCTAATTAGAACATTCCTAACACGGAAAGTGCCTTATTTGTTAAGCATTTTCCTATTAACAATCATTACTTTGCAATTCATTAATACCACCGAAGTTAGATCTGATTTATCGCCGCCATTACCTTGGGTTGAGGCTATGGCATGTGTAAGTGGAGGTGGTGTTCATTCCTATGTAACAGTTATTCCACATTTTGCCAATATGGCAAATGTTACACTAGATCACGAAAAACTGCTTTATTCTGGAGAAGCACGAGGTGCCACTCATGAAGAAAGAATAGAAAGTGTGATTTTTATTACCCAAGGTAGAGACATTGTTTCAAAGAACGTACAATATCAAGAGATTTGGGGTCAAATAGCGATCGGTGATCTAAGTGAAACTAGTGGAATGTCGGCTGTTGGTGAGATTTTAGGTGTTTATAAAGAAAGAGGAAAATCGAAACCAAAAGCAACTATAATTGGTAGAGCAGCTTATCTAGATGATTGGCATGCTCCATCTTATCATGTCTATGCATGGTGCAACGGCTTTTTAGAAAACGCTGATAGTTCAATAGAACATGGCGATGTCTCAGAAGCACTATATCATCCCTACTTTTTAATAGGTGGGACAGTTTGTGATAATGCTGGAACATCATCCTAACATTTCACATAACAATTTGATAATGTTTTGTTAGACGACTTTCATTTTCAATGGAAAAGCCTACGTTGAATCAACTCTGTTATAGATTGGAGGACTATAAAAAGACTTTCGTATGGATTCTTTTTGGGTTATGTCTTTTTACTCTTGCAAGTATTCCAAGATTGTTATCGTTAGACGCGCATTGGTCCAGTGATGAGGTGTTGTGGCTAAATCGCAGTGGGATGTTTATGTCTGTAATTCAACAAAAACATTTCACTGAAACCCTCATCACTTACCACCCTGGCGTGATGACGATGTGGGTATCTGGCCTTCGGACTTTTCAAAAGGATACGAGTTTAGATGTACCAAACCAAACTCGCGAACGATGGTTCATTCATCTAATCAGTGCTCGGTGGTTCATTGGCATTTTCGTATGGGCAGGCATAGGCATTGCCTGCCTTTTACTTTATCAGCTATTAGGTCGATGGATAGCACTTGTCAGTTTCGCTTGTCTTGCCTATTCTCCACTTTTCTTAGCACAAACACGACGAGTGCACACAGATGCACTTGCAACCGTTTTCATTCTATTAACTGTCCTACTCCTCTTATTATACTGTATAAACCGACAACGTGTTGGTTATCTCCTCTGTTCGGGGATCGCCTTTGGATTAGCAGTCTTAAGCAAGAGTTACGCCCTCATTTTATTCGCATGGATGCCGTTTTGTCTTTTTCTATTTCGGTCATATCAACAAGAGAACAAAAGACGTTTCTCTATACACATTGCCGAAGTCATCAGTTTTCTCAACTGTACGTTGCTCACGGTAATTGCTGCCTGGCCTGTTTTTTGGACACCTGTTTTTGGCATCATGGCACTATGTCTTTTAGGTTTGACTTATGTTTTACACAAGTCAATAGAAAATGAACATTGTCCTTTCGCGCTCATGGCAATAGCAAGTGCTGGGTTGTTTCTCGTCGGCGTGCGTGCAACCCAAACTGTCTGGTTTATTCTTGATAGTGTCGGATGGGCAGTTACAACCCCCCACGAAGTAGAACACTTCTTTTTGGGAAAAGTCGCTCACGACCCGGGTTGGCTTTTTTATCCTTTTGTGTTGGCTATCAAAAGCACACCCTTAATGCTACCACTTGCATGCTTTGCCTGTTTCCTCGTTTGGATATATCGGAATAATTCTGCAGAAACAACACAACAATTCAAACTTGTGCTTGCAATGGTAGGTGTCGTTGTCCTATTTACTCTGTGCCTTACATTTACAAGTAAGAAGTTCAGTCGTTACTTACTACCTGTATTTCCGATTTTGGAGATTCTCGCTGCCGTTGGGTTTGTGGCGTTAATTCGCTGGTGCTATACGCGTTTTAAGATTAAGACAATCGGTCTTAAACTTGCCCTTGCTGGTGTTGCATGCCTCTGTTTCTTTCTTATTCAGATACTGCCAGTTCTCCTTTTACATCCTTACTACGGTACTTATTTCAACCTATTCTGGAAAGCGACAGACATTACAAAGATAATCACTGTAGGAGAGGCATCAGGTTTGGATATTGCAGCGAACTATCTCAATCAAAAACCGAATGCCAATAAGATGCTGGTGCAGGTCTCACCGTTAGCAACTGAATTTGTAAGATATTATTTTCATGGTCAGGCTTTTCGTGCTGATAGACGTACGACAGAAAAACCTGCCTACGAAGTTGTCTATATCCGAGATTCACAAATTGGCCGTGTTCCACAGTCCGGCACACTCAACGGTGAGCTTGAGAAGGTTATCACGCTCAATGGTATAGACCACGTCTGGATTTACCGCATAGAAAACTAATGAACAAAATCTCTATAATCATTCCTGCGTATAACGAAGCCGAGTCATTGCCTATCTTGTTAGCAGACATTCAGGACGCACTAAAAACACAAGAGTATTCCGCTGAAGTCATCGTTATCAATGATGGTAGCACGGATGCCACGACCAATGTCTTAAACACGCTCACGATACAATTATCACTCACAATTCACGTTATTCATTTTACACACAACCGTGGTAAAGCGGAGGCACTTACCGCAGGTTTTCAAAAAGCCTCAGGTGATGTCATAATTACAATGGATGCAGATGGCCAGGATGACCCCTATGAAATCTCAAAGTTGATTGCTGTACTTGAACAAAAAAACGTAGACCTCGTTTCAGGTTGGAAATATCCACGCAAGGATCCAATTGAAAAACGTATGTTTTCTTTTGTCTTTAACCGAGTTACTTCAGTGCTCACGGGTGTCAAACTTCACGACATGAACTGTGGGTTTAAAGCATATCGATCTGAAGTTATTAAGGAACTTAAACTCTACGGTGAACTGCATAGGTATATCCCGGTATTTGCACATGCGACAGGTTTTTCTGTCCGTGAAGTTAAGGTCAAACATCATCCTCGGCAGTTTGGGGTATCTAAATACGGATTTAAACGAATTCCGAAAGGTTTTTTTGATTTGCTCACAGTGCTTTTTCTCACGAGATACAAAAAGCGTCCCATGCATTTTTTTGCTGGTATCGGCAGTTTGTTTGGACTTTGCGGAATCGGTGTGTTTGTAGCACTTTCCATTGGACATTTCTTCACTGACATAGAATATTCGCTTATACCGTTTTGGTTGTCAGGTGTTCTCTGCATCCTCACCAGTTTCATGCTGTTTTCAGTCGGACTCTTAGGGGAATTGATTGTCGCCCTTTTTTTAACGGACAATCAGCGTGATAAGTCATGAAAACCTTGCGCCAATACCTTGGTATTCTGATTGCAGCGACGCTATTCCTTTTTCTCATCAAATCCTTTGTGCAGACGCATTCCGAATTGAAAGATGTCACTTTTCAGATTGAATGGAAGTGGTTCCTCTCCTCATTTTTCCTCATACTCCTATATTGGACCGTATATGTTTTACCCTTCACAAATATACTAAAAGGGATCACACAGAAAAATATCACTTTTCTCAATGCTTTTAGGTTGTTTCATCTCGCTAACATCACCCGATACTTACCGGGTCGAATTTGGGGTTTTGTTAGACTCCTTACGCTTAGTGAACGGTTTAGACTTCGCAAAACCGCTGTTGGGGCAAGTCTTACCTTGCATGTTGGAATAGAAACAACAATCGGTGGATTCATAGCACTGTCATTGATTTTTTCAAAGGAGCTGCAAGACACTGGACAAGTATTCGTCCGCAAAATATCGGGACACGCGGCACTTTTTGCTTTAGCCTGCATCGGTATCTTGATAGGTCTTGTGTTCCTGTTTCCATCAGTGTCAAAACACGCGCAGCAATTCCTAAAAGTTCTTCGTGAAACAGGTAAACCCCTTTTTCAAAAGTCTTATCGGGAACAGTGGATTTACCTTTTTATAGGTCACGTTCTACTCTGGTTCTGCCAAACTTTCGCCTTTTTCCTCTTTGTCAGAAGTCTTGCTTCTGTAGATTGGAAAAACGTCGGCGTTCTGTCTGCTTGTTACGCCTTTGCCTGGATAGTTGGTTTTTTAAGTTTTCTTACTCCTGGAGGTTTAGGTGTACGAGAAGGATTGCTCAGTCTCTTATTAGGAAATTATATGTCTCTATCCCAAGCGACGCTGATTGCACTACTTTGTAGGGTTTGGATGTTGTCAGCCGAAATTGTTTTAGCATGTTCAGCCTATTATCTCCATATGAGGTCAACCAGATAACATCATATCTAATGCCATTTCCAATTGATAATACCTCTTTACTGTAACCGTTTTGGATTTAGAGACTACAACACAAATAAACAAATGTAGGTAAATGACTTGAATTTTATCGTATTTTATGTTATAATCCTAAAAAATTTGAAAACGATAGGAGAATATGCATGGCAGATCAGTATCAGCCTAAACCGGAGCATAAGTTTACTTTTGGGTTGTGGACAGTGGGGAATCCAGGACGTGATCCATTCGGAGATATTGTAAGACCCCCCTTAAAACCTACCTATAGTGTGCAAAAACTTAGCGAATTAGGTGCTTATGGTGTCAATTTACACGACAACGATCTCGTTCCATTTGAAGCTTCTGCGAAAGCGCGTGACGCAATTGTCAGTGAATTCAAGAAGGCTCTTTCTGATCACAATATGAAAGTGCCAATGGCGACTACCAATCTATTCTATCACCCGGTATTCAAAGACGGTGCATTTACCTCTAACGATCCAAAAGTTAGAGCGTTTGCTATTCAGAAGACCTTAAACGCGATAGATCTCGGCGTGGAACTTGGGGCAAAGGTCTATGTATTCTGGGGTGGCCGTGAAGGCGCGGAAGTTGATGCTGCGAAAGATGGTCCGGATACAGTGAAATGGAATCGTGAGGCGATGAATTTCTTCACACACTATGTCAAAGATCAAAACTACGATCTTAAGTTTGCATTAGAAGCGAAACCGAATGAACCCCGCGGTGACATCTATTTACCCACGACTGGACACATGTTGCATTTCATTGAGACGCTTGATCATCCTGAAATGGTTGGTGTTAACCCAGAATTCGCGCATGAAACGATGGCTGGATTAAGTTTTTTGCACGGTGTTGCACAGGCGTATGAGGCGGGGAAACTCTTCCACATAGATCTCAACGACCAGAAGATGAGTAGATTTGATCAAGACTTACGATTCGGTTCTGAAAACATTAAGAGTGCATTTTTCCTTGTCAAGTTTCTTGAAGATGTCAGTTGGGATGGTAACAGACACTTTGACGCACATGCTTACCGAACAGAAGATGAACAAGGTGTTTGGGACTTCGCAGCGGGATGTATGCGCAGTTATCTGATACTAAAGGAGAAAGCAGATAGGTTCAATGAAGATGCTGAAATCCAGGGTATCATTTCTGAACTGCGTGCACGTGATCCTGAACTTGAGACACTCATGGCGGCGTATAGCAGAGATAGTTTAGAAAAATTGAGAAAAATAGATTTTCAACCGGACACCATTGCCAAGAAAGGTCTTGGATACGAAAAGTTAGATCAACTCACATTTGAAATTCTTACTGGCGTTAGATAGGAGATGCATATTGTTGTCATATCACTAACTGACTGTCTACTCTTATATTGTAGGTCGGGTAGAGCGAAGTGCCATTAAAATATTAACTGGCGACATGATAGACATAATCAATACGTGTCGGGTTTCGTTCCTCTACCCGACCTACAGAATAAATATGGACAGTTGATTAGAATGTTGGAGCATCCCAGATGAGTACTCTGATTATTGCTGTTCTAAGTTTCATCGGTTTCATTGTTGCTTACAATACTTACGGTAAGTGGTTGGCAAGGAAGATTTTCGGTTTAGATTCTGAAGCGAAAGTACCGAGTCAAGAACTGAAAGATGGCGTTGATTACGTTCCTACCAAGAAAGAGATAATCTTTGGTCATCATTTCACGAGCATTGCTGGAACAGGTCCTATTGTAGGTCCTGCGATTGCTGTTTTCTGGGGTTGGTTACCTGCCCTTCTGTGGGTAGTGCTCGGTTCTGTTTTTATCGGTGCTGTTCACGACTTCGGTGCTCTTGTCGTTTCGCTTCGCAATCGGGGACAAAGTGTCGGTGAAGTTGCGGGTAGAATGATTGGTCCGCGTGCGAAATTCCTATTTCTGATCGTCCTCTTTATGGGATTGACGATTGTCCTCGCTATTTTTGGCTTAGTCATAGCATTAATTTTCTCAATCTATCCTGAATCCGTTCTATCTGTTTGGATTGAAATCCCACTTGCTGTTGCCATCGGTATCTGGATTTATCGTCGTGGGGGTAATATTCTTATTCCTTCCATCATTGCGCTTGGCATAATGTATATTGCAATAGTTGTTGGTGCTTATGTCTTTCCGATAGACTTAAGTAAATGGTTTGGAATTAAACTCTTCAGTTCTTCCTTTATGAACGTAGTGGTAATATGGACGTTAGTGCTGTTCGTTTACTGTTTTATTGCATCCGTTCTTCCCGTTTGGACTCTTCTACAACCTCGTGATTTTATTAACAGTCATCAATTGGTTTTAGCACTTGCCTTATTGGTGCTTGGACTTGCTGTTGCAGGATTTACTGGAGAAGCAGACCTATTCTCTTCTGCCCCAGCGATAGCGAAAGATATCCCGCCTGATGCACCACCGATTTGGCCTTTCCTATTCATAACAATTGCTTGTGGTGCAGTGAGCGGTTTTCACTGTATGGTGAGTTCAGGTACTTCAAGTAAACAGATGGCTTCGGAAGAAGACGCACAATACGTTGGATACGGTGCGATGCTTCTTGAAGGTGGACTTGCTGTTGTTGTGATTATTGCATGTTGTGCGGGGATAGGTATGGGTATTTTCACTCGCACACCAGACCTTGCAAGTGCAGGAGGTTATAGATTCCAACCTGTACTGATGGAAGGGAGTTCAGAAGCAGTAACGAAACATGATGCATGGCGAGAGAGATATGCTACTACATCTACGCAGAATAACGAAGATGGCACTACATCTGTTGAAGGTGGTTGGGAAAGTCATACTTTGGGTAAGAAGGTCGGTGCGTTTGTTGAGGGTGGTGGTAATTTCCTTGCAGCACTCGGTATTCCGTTGAAAATGGGAATAGCAATTATGGCGGTGCTTGTGGCAAGTTTTGCTGCTACAACTTTGGATACTGCTACCAGATTACAACGTTATGTGATACATGAACTCGCGCAGACTGTTAACTTTAAACCTTTGATGAACCGTTATATAGCGACTGCGTTTGCTCTTATCCTTGCTGCTGCTGTTGCCCTTCTCCAGGGTCCGAGCGGACCGGGTAGTGGCGGACTAACGCTTTGGCCCCTCTTCGGTGCAACAAATCAACTGCTTGCTGGATTAGCATTTATGGTGATTGTGTTCTATCTTATACGTCGAAATAAACCTATATGGTTTGCCTTCCTTCCGATGATTGTTATGCTTCTTATGCCTGCTTGGGCAATGTTACACCAGATGTTCAATCTTGAAACTGGATGGCTGTTTGAGGGTAAGTATCTGCTTTTTGTTTTCGGATTAGTTGTTGAGGGATTGCAGTTTTGGATGATTGCTGAAGGTGTAATTGCATGGCGAAATGCTCGCGGTAATTATCCCGAACTCCCACCTTTAGAGACAATACCTGCTGATTAAAAGGGGTAAATTTAAGACATTGAAAAACTAACTCAATACTAAATATCACCCTTAGGAGAACACACTCAGGAAACGTACAAATAGACAGCATAGGTTAGAACAACTAAGACTCCGTGAAGATGAAGGAATTCTAACAAAGCAAGAGCAAGTAGAACTTTCAGCCATCTTCAATGAGTTAGATGCTGAGGAAGCGGAGGCATTTAAACCATCAAAAGAAAAAAGTAGAAAATCACACGAAGAAAAAGCGAAACTGGAGGAAACTGCTTTGCAATTACAAGAAATCGTTACTGAACACAAGCAACTGCTGACTGATGCTCGCGCATACCTGACACAACTCCGATCAAAACACACATCACTTGTTGAGAAGTATCATCGTCTAACCGGACAGGACCTACGATTGTTTTGATGAATTGGATTACCCGAATATTTATTTAATCTTCATCAGGGACTATCTACACACCTGTCGCACCGCTAGTGCTTGGTCTTTTGCCGTTCACACATTCTTATCCTGGCAATCCTGAAATCCCGGGGAATGCCTAAATGGCATTCATACCGTTGATTTGGTAAATCCTGGTTCAGACAAGTAACCGAAACTTTACATACTCAATTCTTCAAAAATATTTGTAAAGTACAGAAATGCAATGTATAATATACCATGAGTTGTTAAGGTTGTTTAACAGTAAAGTGTTGAAACATAAGAAACTACTATATTAGGAGACTTTGTCAACACCACTAATTCAGTTTCATGAAATTCGATAAACTAAGCACAAAATTCTTTATCTTATCTGGATTACTCTGTTATTATATAGTCTTATTATGTTCTGCGCCGTTATTGCATAAACATACTTGCTATGCGCATAGTTGCTATGTCCATGACCATGAACATAAACATTGTGATCAGGAAAATCACTGTGATCAGGAAAATCATTGTGATCAGGAAAATGAAGAGGAACAGAACTCTCATACTGATGGGAATTGTGCAGCTTGTGCTTTTATCAACACCCAGTTCACATTTGCGTATCAATCTAACACCTTCTCATACAATAGACCTTGCAATGGTAAGGTTCCAGTTTCTGAGATATGTTTCATTGATATAATACCTACCCGTAACATTCATAGTCGTGCTCCCCCAATTTACGTCAATTAGAATATAAATCTTAAACCATATAGTTACTTGGACCTTTCTGTAACATAACTTGTCAAGTTGTGCAGAAACGGAACGTTACCTAAATGAAGATTAAGTTATTAATTGGGTAATATGCGGACGGGGAAACCCCGCCCCTACGAAACATTGCTACTACAATGAGCGGGTTTGATGTCATTGAACTGCATTACAGAGCATTACCCCTACGAAACATTGCTACTACAATGAGGCGTATCAGATGTATTACCGAAGTATTTATTCAATCTTCAGGCAGGTTGTGCTACAACAGGCGTAATCTGTTCGGTCCGCTAAAACACATAGATCAGCGTGTTCAGGTAATTCTATAATCCACTTATACATTTCAGAAATAAAGTTATAGAAATAGATAATTGACACTGTGTCATGAGTCTCAGTCTACAGTTCTATTTTAGAGATTCGGCATCTGTTTCTTAGATTATTGATATTAATTTTTAATTTTGTATGTCTTGCCAATTCTGTTATGAAATTGGTATAAGACTGTGCTGCTGTATATTCATATCTACAGCGATTATATTAGGAGAATATAATGTTCAATAGTTTTTATGCTCGCGACAATTCATTTAATGTGTCTCAAATCATTTTAATCTTTATAGTAGCCATGCTACCATTTTTCGGTGGTTGTGGTGAGGATGACAACCCAATTGTTGATGACAATGACCATGACCATGACCATGATTCCCCCATTCACGCCGATGTTGACGGTTTCATTTTGGAAGTCGGAGATGCGGAGGTCTATCGTCAGTTTCAAGGCACACATAGCGGAGGCCTCACGGTCAACGTAGGTGAAGAGATTGAGGTGCATGTCGTATTTCTTGATGACCACAAGGAGGAAGCCCACCTGCATGAAGTAGAAGCCGTGGATGAACATGGACATGAGGAAGAATTCAGCTTGGGCTTGACAGGGTATGATTCCGATATTATTGAGATTCATCTGGACCACAATGACCACGATCACGATGATGATCACGATGATGATCACGATGATGATCACGATGATGATCACGATGATGATCACGATGATCACGGTGATGAGTTACCGTTTGGACTTGAAGGATTGAAGGCAGGCACAACGGAAATCAAACTCCAACTGCTTCACGGAGATCATCCCGATTACACTGCGCACCTGGCGATACCGGTCACTGTTAAATAAGGGGTACTCCATGTTAAGCACTTGTGCTTGTTCGGATAGGTTTCCTGCTGTAGGGATGCTTAGAAAGCGTCCCTACCTATTCGTGCTGGTGTCTGGGATAATAGTTTGTCTATTTTGCTATCTCAAGGATTCCCAAAGTGCTTCAAATACAACGTGCCCTCTGGAAGGAGAGGTTGTTGAAACACGGAGCAATAACCGACTTGAGGGGGTTACGGTCCGTATTAAGGGACTTGAGAAGCATGTCCGAACGGATTCCAACGGTCGGTTTAAGTTTGATACCGTGCCGGAAGGACATCAGACGCTGGAGTGCATGAAAGTTGGTTATCAAAGGTTTGAACAGGTAGTTGATGTGAATGTCTCTTCTCCTTATCTTAAAATTGAATTGGAGACATTGGCGTTTCAACTGCAAACCGTCACGGTACTTGGTTCAAAGCGATCTCTTTCACAGTTTGAGGCAACAACCGACTTAGCGTTGGATGAAACAGAACTCCAAAGACGGTTAGGGATGACCTTGGCGAACACGTTGGCAGATGAGATGGGTGTTTCCCAACGGATGATGGGTCGTGCGATTTCGCGTCCTGTCATTCGGGGATTGGGGGGTGACAGGCTGCTAATTCTTGAAAACGGCGAACGCACAGGGGATAAATCCGGATCCAGTGCCGACCATGCCGTATCCATCGATCCGACGACTGCCGAAGGGGTTGAAATTACGCGCGGTCCCGCATCGCTCATTTACGGTTCAAGTACGTTGGGCGGTGTTATTAATGTCAAAAGCAATCACATACCGCAGATTCTACCGAGACAGCTTGACATGCATCTAACGTTCCAAGGTGAATCTGTAAACTCAGGTTTGACTGGAACAACAAGTTTTACGTTCCCAATTGGTGATTTTGCGGGGAATATAGAATGGAATCGACGTCTTGCATCTGACATACAGACGCCGATAGGTGTACTCAAAAACACCGCACTTTCAAATGTTAATTTTTCTGGCGGTACTTCGCTGATTAAGCCGTGGGGTTTCATCGGTGCATCTGGCAGCAGTTATCGCTCAGATTACGGGGTTCCCGGTTCACCAGAGGGACATATTAGCGGGGTTAACATAGAACTTGACAAGCAACGTTATGAAGGACAGATGGAGTACCGCTTCAATACAGCAGTGCTTGAAAGAGTAAAACTCCAAACTGCCTATACGCGTTATCAGCATCAAGAGTACGAGTCCAATGGGAGACTGGGTGTTGAATTCGGTTTGTTAACCTACAACGTTTCAGTGATGGCTCATCTATTTGACAACGCGATTGCAGGTGTTTGGTGGGAATACCGAGACCATGCCACAGACGGATTTTACTGGACCCCGCACACCCGTGAATTGGCGTTGGCAGGATTTTATCTAAACCAACTCAACTTTGACAAATTGACCTTACAAGGGGCAATCCGCTACGATCTTAGGCGTTCGGAACCGTTTAGGCCTGGGGCAGTTGTTCGAGCAGGAACCGTCCAACGTCGCGATTTCAACGGTTTCTCTGGTGCCACCTCTGGAATTTACCATTGGACAGATAGACTGAGCACCGGGGTTAGCCTGATGAAGACGTTTCGCGCACCGGGTATTGAGGAACTTTTCAGCGATGGTCCCCACTTGGCTGTCTATTCCTACGAAATCGGTAATGCAAAACTGGGACCCGAAAACGGATACGGCACTGAACTCTTTCTCAAATACGCAGACGACAGATTCAGACTCAATCTTGCTCTTTTCAGGAATCAGATACAGAACTATCTCGTTCCGACAAACAGCGGTGAGAAAGAGTGGGGTAGCGGCGCAGCAGGATGGTTGTGGATTTATCAATACATGGGAAACGACGTTGTGATGGATGGGGCTGAAATCCAAATAGGTGGTGAGGTGCTGCCTCAGGTTCATCTTCAGTTCAATATGAGTTACGTCAACGGAACAATTCAAGCCAATGGACGGCCATTGGAGCGTGTTCCACCTCTTAACGGTAAATTCGTCATCAGTTACAATCCTTCTCCGTGGCATCTGTATGTTGCGTCCCGTTTCTCAGGCAGTCAGACCCGTCTCGGTGAATTTGAGGAACCGACAGACGGTTATCTCGTCTATGATATCGGAACTTATTTCAATTTTTCGCGGTGGCAGTTTGAGAACATGGTCGTTTTCGAGATTGAAAATCTTTTTGATATAACGTACCGTGAACACCTGTCCCGCATCAAATCAGCAATGCCGGAGCCGGGACGGAATGTGAAACTCTTGTATAAACTTAATTTTTAAAAACTGTAGGACGCGGGCGATAATGTCTATCATATCGCCCCATCCTTAATTTACTAAGGAGAAAAAATGAAAAGATCTTTTAAACTATGCAGGGGAGAATTATGCAGAGAATATACATTTCAGTATGTCTAATAGGTATATTGTTATGGTCTGGTTGTGATCCGAAGGGACAACCAGATGCTGCCATAGGTGATAAACTTCGCGTTGTTACCACGATCGGTATGATTACTGATATTGTTAGAAATGTTGGTGGTACGCCCGTTGAAGTGACAGGGATAGTGGAACATGGCGTAGACCCACACTTTTACAATCCGACACCTAAAGATGTTCAAACGCTCGGTTCAGCACATATCATCTTTTATAACGGGCTGCATCTTGAAGCAAAAATGGCTGATGTCCTTGGGAGCATGTCGGGGGATACGTTGACAGTTGCTGTTACAGACGGTGTAGATCGGAATCTACTGCTAACACCGCCAGAATACGAGGGACTCTACGATCCTCACTTATGGTTTGACGTGAAGCTTTGGATGCAAGTGGTCGGAAAGGTGCGCGATGTCCTGAGTGAATTCGATGTTGATAATACTGTCCTGTACCGAAGCAACGCTGAGCGGTACCTCACGAAACTCATGGAACTTGATGAATACGTAAAATCGCAAGTGGAACGTGTGCCATCTCAGCAACGTGTCCTTGTGACGGCGCACGACTGTTTTAATTACTTCGGACAGGCGTACGGGTTTGAGGTACGCGGTTTACAAGGTATTAGTACTACGTCAGAAATCGGTATTGCTGATATACAAGAATTAGCGACGTTTATTGTGGAACGGGGGATCCTAGCTATTTTTGTAGAGTCATCTGTCTCTTCACAGAGTCTGGAAGCGGTAAAAGCCGCTGTCAAGTCAAAAGGATTTGATGTGAAGATTGGTGGGGTGCTCTTCACAGATGCTATGGGAAGCGAGGGAACACCTGAAGGTACCTACATGGGGATGATCCGACATAATATTGATACGATTGTCCATGCTTTGATTGGGGAATCGGAGTTATAACTTGTTGGCTTTCAGCCAGCGGGTTTCTATCAAGTTCGGTAGGCGATCCCTAAAGGAGGCAGCGAAGATCCGAGAGATGTTCGGTATATCCGACTCACGTTAATTTTTATGAAAGGGGTATCATGGCATTACAGACCAAACTTGAAACAGACCCTTCCTCTGGCGAAATCATCGGCCCAAAAATCGTAGGGGATGGCAAAAAAATGCAACAAGTTTTCACCCAGATTAAAACAGCGGCAGCAGGGGATATTACTGTCCTAATTCAAGGTGAAACCGGGACCGGCAAAGAATTAATCGCAAAATCAATACACGTTAACAGCTCACGAAGCGTAGGCCCTTTCGTTGCCATCAATTGTGCTGCAATACCAACCGACTTGATTGAAAGTGAATTATTTGGTCATGAACGCGGGGCTTTCACTGGAGCGACCCATCAACGAATCGGAAAGTTTGAACAAGCGAACACCGGCACACTTTTTCTTGATGAAATTTGGGATATGCCACTCACTTTGCAAGCGAAGTTACTGCGTGTCCTACAAGAACGAGAGTGTCAAAGGCTTGGTGGCACAAGCACCATCTCCATTGACCTTCGGATTCTGGCTGCTACGAATCAGGATTTAAAGGATGCTATCAGAAATGGATATTTCCGTAAGGATCTGTTCTATAGACTCTCGGCATTCCACATCACGGTTCCACCACTCAGAAAACGGCGCGAAGATATCCCTATCTTGGCAGATCACTTCCTAAGAAAATATGCCGCAGATGCAGAGAAATCCATTCGTGACATTTCTACTGATGCCTTACAAGTGCTGAAGCAGCACGACTTCCCAGGCAACGTGCGCGAACTGGAAAATATTATTGCAAGTTCGGTTTTATATGAGACGACAGATCTGCTGCAACTCCAAAGCCTCCCTGTATGCCTAACACAAGAGAGTTCACAAGTCGCTACAAGTGACCCAATGGATACCAGTGTTATTGTGCCGCTTGAGGAAGTTGAACGGAGAGCCATCGTCCACGCGCTCAAAGTGACAGACGGTAATATGTCCTATGCCGCACAGCAGTTGGGTATCGGTAGAACCACACTTTATCGGAAATTGGAGAAATATGATCTACTATCAAAAAATGTTTTCTCAGAATGAAACACTGTTTCATTCTGAAATGCAACACGCTGAAACTCGCTTCATCAAGGGATTCGCAACCCATACTGATTCTAAACGTGCTTCATATTGAAACATTCAACAAAAAACAACTTTTAATTAACCCGATTACATCACGTGCGGTATGGATCCTTGTACCGCCTTGACAGACAGAGTTATGACAGGGATAGATATCACGATTTCACCGCTTGGCATAGTTCTTGCTTAAGTATGTGGCGTAAGTCAAATCCGTTAATATTAGTCACGTCTCCTACAAGGTATTAAAGGATTTTGGCGTTGTATCGCAGCCTGCTGTAACAAGCGTGGTTTCTTGCAATACAGTTTTCTGAATTGTTTGTGTATAATTTGGAGAGACGTGATATATAGATTCATGCTGAATCTTAAAACAATATAAATTGAAAGGAATTTACAGTTATGCCTACTTGTAGGAGAGCCAAACTGGCTCTGTTTATGTTTTTGATATTCTGTTCGATCATCTCAATGCAAGCCATTGCGCAAGACTATGATGATGATGAACCGCTTGGTCGGTTACTTGTTGCAGATGGCGAAACGGGTTTACTCCAACTTATTGAACTTGAGAGTGGAGAAGTGATAGCAACCTTTATGGTAGAAGGGGCTGCGCGTGTTTACACGACCGAAAGTGGTCGCATTGCAGCTGCTGTTCAAGCCGGTGCCAATAGCGTCAATTTCATAGACTCCGGTCTGTACTTGGAAGCGCACGGCGATCATTTCGATAAGGAGAAAGGCATGCCGAGCTTGCTGCCGTTCAACCTGACCGGCGAACTTGCAAACTCGCAAAGACCCATTCATTTTGTTTCACACGATGGGCGCGTTAACATCCACTTCGATGGCAACTTTGGTGAGGGTGTAGATTCAAAGAACGTCACCGTGCGCGAGGAAGATCTGTTCTTACCCAACCCAGACACGCTGATAATTACCTCTGCGCAGCAGCATGGTGTCGGAGCACCGGTGCATGGCGGAAAGATAATTTTCTCGGAACCCGATCCTGATCGGGAGTTCGGCTCACTTCCGTTCGGCTTTTCTGTCCTTGACGAACAAGGAAATGTCGTTCAAACGTTCGCTGACAAGGAAGATTTCCAAGCATCCTGTCTCGGTATCCACGGTGAAACGATAGTCGGTGAACACTTCATAGCCGGCTGCAATGAGAAACGTGAGGATGGCACAGGTGATGGTGGCATTTTCGTGATGACCCATGACCCGGTAACCGGTCTGTTCTCCGTACACAAGATTGCTTATCCTGACGGCCTGCGAACGAGCATCCTCAGATCTCATCACGCCCAGCCGTTTGCCATCGGTAATTACGGTAGCAGACCGGATCCGGGCTACAGGGCCCTCGTCCGTATCCACCCTGATTCTACCATGCTTGATCCGAACGACATTCAGCAACTGCCAGCAGACTATAGGGGTTTCGGTTTTGAGAAGGAACATGGGGATAAGTTAGCAGTACTGACCGTTGACGGTCTGTTGCAGGTGTTCAACCCAAGCGATTGGACGTTACTCGGATCAGTACAAGTGGTTGAAGATTTCAGTGGGGCGGAAGGTCTCCGACCTGCGCTTACTGTCGGTAGTGGGTTCGCTTATGTCAGCAATCCGAATGCTAGTGCAATTCTTGAGGTTGACCTTGACACAGTAACAATCAGCAGGACATTTTCTGTTGCGGGGCATCCATTGAATATGACAGCCTTGAATTGGGTTGCACCACTGGGACCTGCGCCAGCAGGTGACGATGATCACAGCCATGATGAACCGGTCACCGAGGTAGACGATTTCAGCCATGTCTACTACGCTTCTCTCTCCGAAGGTTTGAACATGATGTCTTTACCGCTGGAACCTCGCACGCCGATGAACGCTCGGTCACTGTCGGAGTTGGTTGGTGCAACGATGGTAATTAGGTTTGATGATGTCAACCAAAAGTATGTTGGCTGGACACCGGATGCACCAGACAACGGGTTCGCGATTGAAGGGGCAAAGGGTTACATCGTCAACCTGCCGCACGCCCGAGAGGTTGCCTTTGTCGGGGCACCGTGGACAAATCTTCCTCAGGTTGCTGCGGCACCAATGGCAAGATCACTTGACACGTCAAATAGTACTTGGGCTTTCGTTGTCAGTGGACAATTAGAAGGTGTGCAGAACCTTGATGGTTATCTGGTCACTGTACGAAACATGCGGACGAACGCTATTATGACGAATCGTGTGCGGGATGGTTACTTTGCAGCAGCGACTGCCGATCCCTCTCACCAGAGCGTCGTCCGAGTTGGCGACAGGCTGGAGGTCACCGTTGCGGATGTAACCGGAGAGATTGCTTCGGAGAAACTGAATTTCGTAGTGACACCAGAAACGCTTGCAAACGCTGTTCTTCCTATTTCACTTAAGGGAATTGGCATACCGAAGCAGAGTCTTGTGTTGCAGAATTATCCCAACCCGTTCAATCCCGAAACGTGGATACCTTATCGCCTTTCGGATTCAGCTTCTGTGACTTTATCAATTTACGATATAACAGGGGGACTGGTGCGAACAATTTCGCTTGGTTTTAAGTCAGCGGGTTTCTATCAAGACCGGTCACGTGCTGCCTATTGGGATGGTCTAAATGATGTAGGTGAGCGAGTTTCAAGTGGTGTTTATTTCTATCGATTGTCCACGTCGTCTTTCGATCAGATGAGGCGGATGATTATTTTGAAATAAGTACCGAAAAAATTTATCACTACCAATACAGATTCATCACTACCCTTTAAAGTCATTGGGTAGTGATGAATCTGTATATTCGCAGGAGAGTAACACACAGGCAAACTGAGAAATTAGAGAC
The DNA here is from genome assembly GCA_965208245.1 of Candidatus Poribacteria bacterium. Classification (GTDB taxonomy): domain Bacteria; phylum Poribacteria; class WGA-4E; order WGA-4E; family WGA-3G; genus MSPOR6. The sequence goes on along the minus strand of OZ242325.1, from coordinate 529,238 downwards.
GATTGTAAACGCGAACTGTGCCTTAGAGGAATAACATCATCAACACCAAGTGGAGATTTGAACAGTATGCAGGAAAAGGGTATGTGGGTAGATGGAATCGAATCGTCACCCAAGTTGGCATCAAGGCGGCGTGTCTTAATGCATATAATAGTTTGTAAGGGTTGTTGTTGTGGCGTGACAGAGAAACGGAAACCGTCCGTACCGGTTGAATGGCTCAAAAGGGAGTGGCGGCACAGGCGGCTGTCCACTTCAATAACATTGACAATCAGCGAAGGCTGTCTCGGTCCGTGCGATCTTGCCAATGTAATCTGTATCACATCACCGAGCGGTGTCGTGTGGTTAGGACAGATAAAACGCCATAAAGACTATGCGCGACTCGTGGATTGGGCGGAAACTGTTGCACGAAAAGATGCACTACTTCCATTGCCTTCAACCTTTGATAGTCACCGTTTTGATCGGTTTCGATCTCTCTTGTTCGGGTTTCAAAAAAAATGAACGAACCGTGCGTTACAATGCTTCACAGTGGCAAGCGTTCACGGGGGCAGGTCCTGTTGTATAAGCGTTGCTACGCGGCTTCTTATAGGGGAATAATTCATGCATGGCAGAAATGAAGACGAATCTGTGCGTTGGTTAGGTGCCTTGAATAAGATCCGGAAGATTGGGACGACGCTGTTGGACCAACAGTTGTGGTGTTGGGGACAGGACATTCGCCGGGCAGATGGCAATGCGCTGCTCGCTTACGGTTTTACCAGACATCGACCGCCGGAAGGCAAGCACGGAAGTCCTGCTTATGAGTGGCGCGGTTCTGGTAGAAGCAGAGTTATTTTATGGGGATTCGGGTTTTTCTACGGCGATGGGGGACAAAGAGGGATTTTCTTACGGCGTTACAAATTCGCGCCTAAACAGACAGCATCGGTCGATTTTTCGTTGCCGATATGGAATTTGGGTCAACTCCCAGAACTTACACAGCCATGTGATGTGGAAGCGTGGCATCGCGTTTTTAGTTTGCTCACCCAAGGTCTTAAATGGATAGGCAACTACGAGCGGTGGATTATTTCTGAATACGGACTTGACTATCGTCAACGGTGTACAGACGCGTGGAAGAAGAAACGTATTCCTGCACACGAGATGGCTGCAAAGTGGCATGAACTCGTTGAATACTTGCTTTCACAGCTTGAAAGCAAGTGATAGACATCACGTTCAGATAATAGAATAACGTTTTAAAGGAGGCTATAAAACAGTGCAGAATTTTTTCAATTCACAACTAAAGAGTGACCCACGGCAGCTTGTCCAAGTCAAATCGTGGGTCTCCCAAGTTTTTGATCTATCAGATGATGTCTCCGTAATGATTACTCAGTTGCAATGCACCGAGGAAGGCTGCCCGCCTATTGAAACGGTCATTGTAATCATGGAGACACCGGGAAAGCCCCGGCAATACAAGATTCACAAACCGCTGGCGGAGGTCAAGCAGACGGACATTGTTAGCTTGACCGCTGGCTAAATTTAATAAGGAGAGAAAGATGAACACAGCTATGCTAAACACTCAAGTCCCCGTCACCGTGTTGACGGGCTTTTTAGGGTCTGGTAAAACCACGCTTCTCAACCGCATTCTCACTGAAAACCATGGCAAACGTATCGCTGTGATTGAAAACGAGTTTGGCGAGATCGGTGTCGATAATGATTTGGTCATCGGTGCGGAAGAAGAGATATTCGAGATGAACAACGGTTGCATCTGTTGTACGGTGCGCGGTGATCTCATCCGTATTTTGGGGAATCTGATGAAGCGTCGTGATAAGTTCGACTACATTATGGTCGAAACCACAGGTCTTGCGGACCCCGGGCCAGTTGCTCAGACGTTCTTCATGGACACCGAAATGCAGGAGAAACTGCAACTGGATTCCGTCACGACGCTGGTGGATGCTAAACACATCTGGCAGCACATTGATGACAGCGACGAGGCGCGTGAACAGATTGCCTTTGCCGATGTCATTTTGTTGAACAAGATTGACCTTGTGGCCGAGGAAGAGTTAGATCAACTGGAAACCAGAATTCGTAGTATGAACGCTGCAGCGAAGATTTATCGAACGAAAAACACCGTGGTTGAAATGGACAAGATTCTCAATGTCGGGGGATTCGATCTGGACCGGGCGTTGGAGGTTGATCCTCAGTTTATGGAGCCAGAGTATCCCTTTGAATGGGCTGGTATCTATAACCTTTCGGCAGACACACATGAACTGGTTCTTCAAGAAGGTCCTGACCCGACGATGAACGTCGCGTGGGTGCCTGTAAATGCGTCGACAGATGAAGCTTTGGAGGATGCTGTTGAGCCAGTCGTTATGGTTTTCTCGGATGATGCACATGATCTTTCGGCAGGAGGTACCCTTCGACCGGGAGGACAACTGATTGCGTTGAATCTCACAGCGGATGAATTACGTTTTGACGTGCAAATCGACCGTCCCGGTGATTACGCGCTGTTTACCGAGCATCATCCCGACGAATTTCAAACGCAATTCTTTGGCGGCGGCACACTTGTCAAGCCGCTTGTTGAACGCGAATTTAAGCCAGATCACGAACATGACGACGAAGTCACATCGGTCGGCATCACAACCCCCGGTGACCTTGACCCCGACCGGTTGAACAATTGGATTGGTGACCTACTTCGGACAAAAGGTGTTGACATCTTCCGCATGAAAGGTATTCTGAGCATCAAGGGTGAGTCGAACCGATTCGTCTTTCAAGGTGTTCATATGCTCTTTGATGGTCGTCCTGACCGCCCGTGGGGCGCTGAACCGCGCTACAATAGCCTCATTTTCATCGGACGCAACCTCGACCGGGTAGAATTGACTGAGGGGTTTGAAGCATGTCTCGCTTAAACAACCTGAGTAATCGCTTTGTCCAACCGTCTCAACTGAGCGAAAATTGGACAGCGACCATCAGCGACCACGTCATTGATCTGGCGTGGTCCCCTGATGGGAGATACGTCGCTGCCGCGTCGGTTCATGGTCCGGTGACAATTTTTGATAGTCGTCGTGGAACGGTTATCCATGTCTTTGAAGGGCATGAATTCGGTACAATGTCAATCGCGTGGCATCCAGACAGCAAGACGCTTGCCAGCGCAGGGCAGGATGGGAAAATTCGGTTGTGGGATATGACAAGTGGTGAGGCAACCCATTCGCTTGACGGGGGCGCAGCATGGGTTGAGCACGTGGCTTGGAGTAACGGCAACAAACCATTACTCGCGTCTGCCGCTGGTCGTAAGTTGAAACTCTGGAACGTTGTCGGCGATCTTGTTCGTGAATATTCTGATCATCAGAGCACGATTTCTGGAATCCAGTGGAAACCGCATAGAAGGCAACTTGCCTCAATCGCCTACGGCGGTGTCAGACTGTGGGACCCGCAACAGACGGAAGCTGTCCGACGATTTGAATGGAAAGGTTCATCACTAGTGATTGCATGGAGTCCTGATGGAAAACACATTGCCACCGGAGATCAAGATTCTACCGTACATTTCTGGATTATGTCTACCGGTGTAGACTTGCAAATGTATGGTTATCCGACGAAAGTGCGAGAACTCTCGTGGAATGCCACAAGTCGATACTTGGCTACGGGAGGCGGTCCAGATGTTACAGTGTGGGATTGTTCCGGTAGTGGACCGGAGGGTACCAAACCCGTTACACTTTCTGGACATCAGGATTTTCTCAGTGTTGTGCGTTTTCAACATAGCGGAAAACTGCTTGCCTCAGGCGGTGCCGACGGTCTGGTCTACGTCTGGCAATTACGAGGCAACCTCCGTTCTCGGGCGGTTCATGAAGTCGAACTGACAGCAGGGATCACAAACCTCGTTTGGTCCCCGAATGACCAATATATTGCAGTTGGTGACGAGTCAGGTGGGGTACGCGTTTTTTCGATAGGTTAAAGTTCAACGACATCTTGCTAATCTATAATGATTGAATTGCCTTTATGTAAAAAGAATGATTCCTTGTCTGGGTCATGAGATGGTATCTCATGAATAACATTGTCATCATCCACATAGGACGATGGTCAAGCCGCAGGCTATTGCCAAATCTTTCCAACTGTATCGTTTGATCATTATTACACCTCTTAAGAGTAGTTTTTGTATCAGAACTTACGCAAAAGATTGGATTTCACAACAAATTGAACTTATAGTGAACATTAGAATGAATGAGACATTTCACAACGGGCGAGGTGAGACATTTCACAACGTGCAAAAGGTGAAACATTTCACAACGTGTGAGGTCACCTCGCCCCTACGCTGGGGATGCTTCATCATCTGTGTATAGGGTGAAATGTCTCATTCATTTGTCACTTTACTATATTTGGCAAAGAATGGGCAATAAATGGTTTCCCTTGGTGAATGCGCGTTTGGCATTCACATTAAACGCTCGAACTTCTGATAACGAGCAAAATGCGTAAGTCCTATATATTATACAAATGATGAACGTTGTTCAAAGAAGCACAATCAAGGATGAATGTGCTACGACACAATCTAACAACAGAATGTGCTACAGTTATAATCGATATGTTGGTATTTGTCGGGTTTCGCTACGCTCTACCCGACCTACAAAATGAAACTGGACAAACAATAGAAACTATGACTCAGAACGTTCAAAACGATGCACGCCACGTTGTTCAGTGCCAACGAAGAAGGTTTCTCCATCAACGACAAGAGAAGTTATCGTATCTGGAATTTGGGGGACAATCTGTTTCCAAATTCCTTTTTTGTTTTCAAATTGATAGATACCGTCATTGTTCGCGTCGTAAACTACATCATCTTCAGTTGCTAACGACTTTATGGTTAGTTCCTTCCCTTTCTTATCGGTGATTGCATGCCAGACAACGCCATCTATTGAGTTGAAGACCCCTTTGTTGGTTGCCACATAAACCGTTGTATTGGTAAGGACAATCTGATTGAAGTGTTCTATCGACTTCGGTAGGTTCGACGTAATATCGTTCCAATTTTCACCACCATCAAGAGATTGGAAGAGTTGTCCATCTCGCTTACCGACGTATACTGTTTCACCAGATGCTGCGATTTTAAAACTTTTCGCCATATTTTCACGGGTGAGTTCACAAGTTTCTTCAACGCCAGTATCAACCCACCAAGAGTTACCTGATTCCCATCGGTAGAGCTTATAGTTGTATTCCATGTAGAAAGTTTCACTACTCACTGCAAAGCTACCGTATAAACCTTCCAACATCAATCCATAAGCGAGTTGATAATCATTATCCATGTGCTCTAGTCGATTTAAAAAGACTTCTGCACCAAACTTAGGATCTGACAAAATTTCCTGTTTTGTTAATGCATCTGGTTCACTCCAAGGATGCGTTGAGGAAGTGATTAGCACGTTTTGACCTGGAATCCTATCACCTTCAAATGCAAAAGTAACATTTCCAAACACATGCCACATTAATGTACCTGAATCTAATGAAGGAATCTTTTCGTCATCTGGTATAAAGCCGTCAAGTGGAAGTAAGTACGGTTCATCTGGAGCGATACGATAATATGCAGTTTCATTATTACGACGTATGACTTTTGCATATAGATATCCATCCTGCTTAGAAATTTGGACAATTTTCGGTGTACATTCTCTAAATTTTGTTTTTACACTTAATTCTGGAATTGTCTCAGTGCCTCTTTTTAAGAATATGTCAACAGCTTCCCACGAAATACCTTCGTCTAATGACTTGACCAAACTCCCAGAAACCATTGCATATAGCGTAATGGAGTTTTTGTCAGCATTATCTGCTTTGATACTGATGAGATTATCAACGCAACACTCAAACCTTGTGTTGAATCTATGCCAAGTTCTTCCACCATCTGTGGAACGATGAATACCCGTAATTCCCCCAGTATAAAAAGTGTTTTCATCTAAGGATGCAGAACAGTTAACACTAAACTGAGTAGGTGTGATGCCAGATGGCTTTTCGGTTTTCCAAGTTTTCCCAGAATCTATTGTCCGAGCTACAATACCTTCTTTTCCACCTATTAGTAAAAAGTGTGTTTCCAGATGCAAGCAGTTTTATTTCGGGTCATGTCTTCATTATCTCACGAACATCTGTTGGCGTTATATCGGTCCATGAATTGCCATTATCTGTTGAGCATAATACCCACTAGGATTGTTTTCCTTCTTTCCCCAACTGAAGGTAATTCTCTGAAGGTGTACCGGCACCTTCCAAAATATTTACAACAACTGCTACATAAATCTTGTTGTCACTGACTACCAATGAACAGATGCTAATAGGAGTGCCAATTGGTAGTTGAAGATGTTCCCATTTGTTCTCATTATATCGGCATACCCCTTAGATGTTCCGACAAACAGCGTGTTTTGACATATCCTCAATGATCTAATGCCATGTTTTTCTTTCAAAGTACTTTCTAATCCATTGTTCATCTTTTTCCAGGACCTGCCACCATCGTCGGATCGAAAAACACCATCATTAAGAGTTACGTAAAAATGTCCATCTGTGATAAGCAATTCTTGGACATGTCCCTTTGGACAAGGACAGACAAAATCCCAAGTCTTGCCACCATCGTTTGAGGCAAACATTTCATGAGACGGAATAATATAAACCGTTCCATTGTGTTCAGCAATAGGAATACTACCTTCGGTCTTTTCAGGGAAAAAATCCGTGTTAACGGGTTGCCATTCATTTTGATCCGCAGGTAATTTGTAGATGTTCTTATAACCCATCACTGCATAGATTGTCCCATCCGATGTTTTTGATAATGTACTGACCGAAGCAGCAACGCCGGGTTCATTCATCTGAATCCACTGCATGATGTTCTCAGTAAGGTTTTCTGGTAATTCAAACTTTTTTTAAATATTCTGTCTCGCTTTAAACGCAAAGGTGTATAATATGGGAATACTACAATAATGCTCAAGCATACTCAAAAAATTAACGCACGTCAAGAAATTCTAAGCAGTCTTCCGATATAAAGTATCATAAAGAGTCTGCGCTATTTCAAAATCATCTGGTGTATTAATGTTGAGAAACGAATATCCATCAGGGTCATTTTTTTTCCAAGTTTCTGGTATGATTAGATTGATATCGGCGTGCCATTTTAGTGCATGTACGCGGTATTCAGCATCCTTGAGCATCTTTTCAATAATCGGTAAGCAACGTTTCGAATATACAGCACAAAGGGTTTGTAGGGTCATCTGTCCTTTTTCACTGCACGTGTAGGGTATTACCGCGTCATATTTTCCCAACACAGAGATAAGATACAGTAGTAGGTTTGTGTCTATAAAAGGATTATCGCAGCCAACACATAGGACAGCGTCGTTGGTTGCATGGGTCAAGGCAGAATGGATTCCGCCTAATGTCCCTGAATTTGGGATTATATCTGCTTTTGTCTCTACTCCAAGATGCTTATATTCATTGGGGGTGTTTGTGATAATGAGGAGTTCATCAGCGATGGGTTGGATTCCGTGAATACCATGCTCAATAAGCGTGCGGTTACCGAGTTGGAGGAATGCTTTGTTTACTCTCATTCTCCGACTCTTACCACCGGCTAAAATAGCACCTGTAACCATCTGTTTTTTCTCAATTTCTTATACAGACGTGAGTTTAGCAAAGCAAGATGTTGTAATTCTTGTAGGGATAAGGTCATCTCGTCCGTAGGGATTAGGAAACCTAATTCCTACGATAATTTCCATGTAAATTTAGAATTTCCTATATATCAAACTCAAGTTATACAAGTGATGGACCATAACGACTATTCATCACAGAGGTTAATTCTTCAACAAGCTGCGGATTGTCATCAGCGATATTGACTAATTCATCTGGATCGTTTTGGAGATCATACAATTCAATGAATCCATCTCTGCTTTCAATGAGTTTATGCATGTCAGTGCGAATACAGGTGAAGTTTTGTAGTCTACTCACTGTATTATCACGATGGGATTCGGTGTCCTCGTGTAGAACTGGTACTACTGACTGTCCATCTATGTTTTCTAAGACTGGAACATCGACCAGATCACAGATTGTCGGATTTATGTCTATGAGTTCAACCAGACTGTCTGACGTGCGTTGACCGTTGATCCCTGGACCGGCGATGATGAGTGGCACTCTTAGGGATGCTTCATAAGGAACGCTTTTGGTATATAATCTGTGGTCTCCGAGCATCTCCCCGTGGTCACTTGAATAGATGATATACGTATTTTTGAGCATCCCGCGTTTCTCAAGTGCGTTTAACATGTTGCCGATTTGGTCATCAATTAGTTGCGTTGCGGCACAATACTGTTGTCGTGTGATCTTTACTTGCTCCGGTGTAATATCAACGGTCCGCTTCTTGACCCACTCGGGTTTTCCATTCATGTCGTCAGCGATAGGTGCAGGCATATCGACTTGTCTATACATATCTCCGTATTCTGTTGGCGGATCAAATGGATCATGTGGACCAACGAAACTGACGAATAAATGCCATGGGAAATCATCAGGGATATTTTCAATAAATTCCGTTGAACGTCTACCGATATAAGTGTCCTCAAAGTCTTCAGTTTCAAGTACGGAGTCGTAAGAACCGTTTTTTATCCACCCACCAGATGAACTTCTATTTCTGTAATCCTGATGAAATTTCACTAACAATCCTTTTTCTTGAAGGTAATTTGTGTAGGGACCGATTGGCGTAGCTGATTTGCCTGCATGCATTTTACCTTCACATTCTTCGGGATATGTGAATCCCCATCCGTAAACACATGGACGATCGCCGTAGCGTCCGTTATAGCCGTCAGGTTTTGCAAGGTCAAGTTTACCAACACATCCAACGCGATAGCCGTGGTCTCGCAGTTGTTGATAGTATGTAGGTATTGCGGTAGGATAGAAACTCCCGTTACCTAATGACCCCAAACGAGAGGGTTGTATACCGGACGCTAAACCTATCCGTGACGGTGCACAGACAGGTGCGTTCACGGTGCAGTTAGGAAAATTAACTCCCATTTCTGTCAGTCTACGTAAGTTTGGTGTTTTGAGAGCTTCTGGTGCATTTTCATGTGTTTCTACATAGTCATACCGATGTTGGTCAGACATTATAAAAAGGACGTTTGGTTTATCAGTTTTTCTGCTCATATAGGTTGACTCCGGGGTAGATCTATTAGAGTATCTACTCTTGTAATCCCTCATTATACAGGAAAGCCGGGCTTCGCTGCACTCTACCCGACCTACAAAACAAGGCTGGACAGACCACTATTTATCAAAGACTATTCAGATTTAGAGACGAGTTTAAGGACAACGATTGTCAAATCATCATACTGTTCTGCCTCCTTAACGAAATCTTTCACGTCATTAACGATGTGCTGTATTACCTCTTCAGAACTGCTAGTGACAGGTATATTTGCTGTTATATCATTGAGACGTTCTGATCCATACATTTCTTGTTCTTCATTAAGTGCTTCGATGAGACCGTCGGTATGGAATATCAGAAAATCTCCATATTGTAGGTCGAAAGTCACGGATTCGTATTGTACGTTTTTCATACTTCCGAGTGGCAAGTCACTATTTTCTAATTCTATAATGACATCTCCTCTTTTGATGAGTGGATAAGGTTGTCCTCCGTTTGCGTAATCGACCTTCTTTTCATCTTCATAAAGCACAGCTAAGTTAAGAGCGATGAAGCTAGGTCCATACATTCTTGGCGCTAAACCTGCGTTAAGGTCTGTCAGTATGATATCAACATCAGATTTAAATCGTGCGACTTCATGTAGCATTCCATTGGTCAACACTGCATTCATAGCACCTCGTATTCCTTTTCCCGCTGCGTCGGCGACTGCTATGGCGGTTTGCCCGTTTTGTACGGTCAGATAATCGAAAAAATCTCCTCCGACTTGTGTTGCGGGTAAAGACATACCAGCAATATCAAAGTCTGCGGTACATGGTGGTTCAGTTGGGAGAAGTCCCATTTGTATATTCTGAGCTTCATTTAGTTCTGCTCGGATTCGTTCCATCTCTGCTTCTTCTTTTTCTTGCATTTCTATTCTGAGTTGTGCGGTCTGTCTCCGATTAATTATCAATCGGTATAATAGTGATCCTGCAGCAGCGAATAGGATTAGGGTTGGCAGATAATTACGCCATCGACTCCAGAGGGGTTGATCTATCGTAAAATTTAGGACAGCGGGTTGTTGTGTATAGGGCCATCCTTGTCTGAATGCTTTTATTAAAAACGTATATTTCCCCGACTTTAGTCCTTCATAACGGATTTGATCAGGTGTTTTTGCTTCTCCTTCTGTTTGCGGTTGATAGGTTTGCACAACGGTGTCCCCGAAAATCGTTTCATTGATCTGTTTGAGGTCTGAAGAGACAGTCGTCCATACGTTGTTATTTATGCCTATCAATCTGAATTTGTATTCGACATCATCTCGCAACGGACTGATGCCTTGGAACTTTATAGTGAGACTCTTTTGTCGTGCGGGTAAGAGTTCGTCTATTTGACTGAAAGTTCGTTTTCCAGTTTCTGCTGCAAATTGTTCTTCATAGGTTTTACTGGCATCAACCGAGAGGATGCGACAGAAGGGGAGTGCACCGAGGCTTGCACGATATTGTGTTGCTCCCCCTTCAGTACCAAACCAGATATCCTTGTTATCTGTCACATGTATATCGGAAACGTTATTATGGATGAGTCCATCTTTTGTTGTTATGGATTGGAAGGATTCGCCATCGTATCTCACTACGCCACCACCCCATGTAGCGAACCATATATTTCCCCAATTGTCTTCATGCACATCTCTCAGATCATCAACAAGGAATTCATCCTCTGCTGTATACGTAGTAGCATTTTCCCCATCATACATGACTGCACCTTGTGAAGTTGCTAACCACAAGTTACCATTTTCTGCTAACAGCACACCTTTGACTTGATCAAGTTCAATAGAAACAGTATTTATTAATTCTATGCCGCGAAAAGTCTTGATTCCATTCCGAAATATAAACGTTATCGTCTCTATCTGATTATTTTCTTGATTAGTTTCATCGGTCTGCTGGTTATCTTGGCTTGACGTAGTAGAATGTACTGCGTATAGGGGGATTCCGCTTGCTGTACCCGGAAGTTCTGTTATCGTACTTGCGTTGTCAAGGTTTTCCCAGTACATCAACTGTCCACTGATGATGTTGTAAAACCATTTGACGAATTTGTTTTCATTGATAGTGAGTATAGGTATTACGGAACTAATTTGCATGAGTTCCGTATGTAATTGTCTATTCGTATTTCCAAGATTTGTAAAACGTCGGACTTCACCCGTATCGTAATAGCACCATAGTCGGTTTTGTGTATCCAGATGGAGGGATGTTATTGCAGTTGTAGGCGGATTTAGTATAGCGTCGAAATTTTCAAAATAGAACCTCTTTGTACTACCCTCAGGCGTAATTAGGGTTAATCCTGCATCAGTTGGTTTACACAAGTATCCACCTATTGTGATCCATGGATTACGGTTTGAGGTTATTTTCGGGGTTAATTCACTGTTAACAATTGGACCTCCACCTGGGCTATAGGTTGGTTGAATTTGTATCCACATACCTTCAAAAGTACTGTTCTTATGCCGATAAAAAGTGTAAAGTGTGTTTCCAAACTGGTCAAGAAAAGGTTTATCTAAGAACCAGATGTCGTTGTCTACTTCAAATGTTTGGATTATCTCAGTTCGCTTTCTTGCGTATCTACTTAGATCGTTGTTGCTATTTTCCGGAGTTATGTCTGTTGATAATGGAAACTGATTGAGTTTTTCCTGTTCATCTATAAACTGTGCAACGCCACCTGGTATGTTAAGCCACAGATTTCCTGAACGATCCGTATACATTTTTCTGACACTATTGCTTCCTAAGATTGTGCGTGAAGTATGATTTACGATAGCGGGTTGCGGTTCAAATACAGTCACCCCGTTGTCATGTCCAAACCATATCTTTCCATCAATAGCCTCAAAAATTGTTTGGATTTTATCACTTCCGAGTCCATCATCAACGCCGTAGATTTTGTGCGGTATGCCTGCTTCATCATTCAGAGATGTATCTAATTCAAAGAAAGCTATGTTATTTTCAAAATATATGTTCTCATATAGGTGCGCGCCCGTTTCGCTTGCAAACCATAGATTATTCCATGCATCTTCAACTTCAAAAACAGCTTTTAGGTATCGACTTTGGTTTGTATCAACATTTAAGTGTCTTAGAGAATTGAGTTTGTCTCCATCCCACCAGCTCAATTGTGAATTATCACTAAACCATATCCTGCCATGAGTATCATTTTTTACAGATAAATCACCTTTTTCTAAGAAATTAAGCTGTTCAGATGTTCCGGTTTGTGTTCTTGTTCTATCAGGTGTATTATAGATTGTCTCAAAGTCGCTTCCATTGTAACGAATGAGTAATGACTGTCCCCCAAACCAGATGTGGTCATCAGCATCTTGTGCAATTGCATGGATTGATCGGTCTGTTGGTATATTAGGTAGGTTTTCTATGCGTTTTAATGGTGCTGTTTGCCAAACATCCAAGTTGCCTTTCAATTGTATAATTAGGACACCTTGTGCATCATTTCCAGCTATCCAGATTGTTCCATTTCTACTCTGAAATATGACATTTATCTTTGCTACTGTCGTATCACCGATAGCGATCTGATATTCTTGCAAAGGTTCTTGACTACTCGATGATGTATGCCGTGTGATAGAATTGTTGCTTCCGACCCAGATATCCCCTTCGTTATCGACGGTCATACAGTTCCCATTATCAAAGAATTCAAATGTTTCTCCATTGTATTTACTGATGACTCCAATACCTTCTGATGGGTGTTTGCTTAGAATCAGGATATGTCCCCATTTGTCCTCCGTGATTGCGGTTGTTCTTCCGCGTAGTACATCATCATCTTGGGTAAAAGTTTCAAAATTACTGCCATCATAGCGAGAGACACCCCCCCTGTCAGATCCAAACCATAGTATGCCTCTACTATCTTGATAGATAACGGGTACTATCGGTCCAACGAGTCCATCAGCAACAGTATATGTTCTCATCTGCTCAAGTGCTGCTGAGGGAATAGCGATACTCATACTTAAACATACAGTGATGGTGTAAACAATATTCTTTATAAAATTCATAACGGTTTATGTGGAGAAAGTTTGTATACGTTCAATTGCCTTTTTGATTACATTGTTAGGATAGGTTAGTGATATTCTGAAGTATCCTTCGCTCCACTGTCCGTACCCAAGTCCGGGTGTAATGACAACGCCTACTTCATCAAGCAGAACCGTCGCAAAGTCACGACTTGATCCATTGAATTTCTCCGGTACGGGTGCCCAGACATACATGGTTGCTTTCGGTTTCTCAATATTCCATCCACTTTTTCTTAATGCATCTACGACCATATCTCTTCGTTCTTGATAAATGCTGTTTAATTGGTGGGTGAATTCATGTGCAAGTGAAAGTGCTTTTGCCCCGGCAAATTGTAATGCACGTAGTGAACCGTTGTCAATATTATCCTTTACTTTTTTTACAGCATTGACGACATTTTCATTTCCAACAACAAAGCCTAACCTCCAACCTGTCATGTTAAATGCTTTGCTTAGCGAGAAAAACTCTACTGCCACTTCAGCTGCACCATCGACCTCTAAGATACTGGGTGAAATATAACCATCATAGGTATTTTCACTATATGCGTTGTCGTGTGCAATAAGTATGTTATTTTCATGTCCGAACGCAATTGCACGTTTAAAAAAGTCAAGGTCAGCGACTGCGGTAGTCGGATTGTTAGGGTAGTTTATCCACAGAACTTTTGCAAGTCTTTGGACATCATCTGGGATGGCATCAAAATCTACAAAGAAATTGTTCTCCCTTAGTAGCGGAGCATAATATGTCGTTGCACTTGCAAAAACATGACCGATATTATAGGTAGGATAACCTGGACTTGCTGCTATCCCAACATCACCCGGATTAAGTATCCCTAACGCCAATTTCACGATAGCATCTTTGCTACCGAGCGTTGTAACAATTTGTTCATCAGATAGAGGAACACCGAAGCGTCTCTTGTAGAATTCCTTAACTGCTTGGGGGAATTCTACAACGGGATTATCACAACCGTAGCGATGTCTATCAGGGTCATCAGTGTCTTGTATTGCATTGCACAACGTGTTGACGACTGCATCAGGTGTTGGAAAATCAGGGTCACCTATACCGAGGCTAATCACATCAACACCTTTTTCTTTTGCTGCTGCCATTTTCTGTCGCAGATCTACGAATAGGTAGGGAGGAAGTTTCTGTAAACGTTCTGCTAAAGTTATCAAAATAGTGTATACTCCTTGTTCGTGAGCGTGGGGTGCTAGGTATTCAACGATGGATGCATGTTACATGGTTTCCTCCGATATAATTTTGGATATTAGATATTATATGTGGTTCATATTTCCTCCTTCAGAATTTTGTATCAGTGTTTCAATGTTTACTATAAAACAAGAAATTACTCCTTCACCTCAATTTTAACATAGGGTGGTTTTGTTAGCAAGTAAATTGGACAGACTGGTGTGATACGGATATCATACCTGCCGGCCTGAGGTAATCAAAATTACTGGATTATTAATTTAAGCTTTATTATTGCAATTCAACGACTTCATACTTTAATACGGTTCCGGACTGTCCTGATATCAGACCTGTATTTGCATTGGTCATCTGTATTGATGTCAAATCTACTGTTGTATCGGTTCGTTGTGGTCTCCAGTTTTGCCCTCCATCACTAGTGTGAAGGACAAGACCGTTCTTTCCTACGACCCAACCCTTATCCTTATTGATAAAGAAAACATCGTATAAAAACAACTGGGTATGACTTTTCTGCTGGGACCAGGTCTTTCCACCATCTACAGTATTGAAGATATATCCATCTCCACCGACGACCCACCCAATTCTGGGAGAAACAAAATGGACTGCCTTGAACCAGATATTAATGCCTTTGTCCTTTTTGGATAACTGTTGACTCAATGAAGATTCATACCAGTTTTCCCCGCCATCAAGGGTGAACAAGAGTGTCCCGAACAGACCGACCACCCATCCTTGACTTTTAGACGTAAAATGTATATCAAAGAGATTAACAGAAACACCACTTTTTTGAGGTGTCCACGTCATTCCTCCGTTGATTGTATGGACTATTTCTCCTGCGCTTCCAGCTGCCCATCCGTAGTCTTTATCTACAAAGAAAATAGCGAGAAGGTCTTGTTGTGTGTTGGATTCTTGGGGTAGCCAGATTTCGCCGCTGTGGATGGTGTGTAGAATGACTCCAGTTTCAGCGGCTGCCCATCCTTCTTCGTGGGACACAAAATGTGTGGCACTAAAACACTCCGCAGTGCGACTGTCTTGTGCTTTCCAGTTTGCTCCGTCATCAACAGATTGCATGATCGCGCCTCTATCTCCGACAACATAAGCGTGATTCTGCATTGTTAGACAGACATCATAGAGAAGATGTGTAGGATGTGATTGTGCGTTCCACTTCACTCCTCCGTTTCGTGTATGGAGGATCGTTCCGTTTTCTCCGACTGCCCAACCGAGTGTTTTTGATATGAAGTCTACTCCTAATAACAACCCATCGGCACTGTTATGAAAACGTGGGCCGCCACGTTGATGTTTCCATACGATTTTCTCGTTCCTGTCTGTGCCATGTGTTGCATGTAGTATAACACCTAAATCACCGACTATCCAACCATTCTGTCTATCAGTGAAGTCAAGATCGTACAGTGTAAATGTGTGTAATGGTTCATTACCGAGATATTCGGGTTGTCCGTATTCCTGCTTGTGACGTTCATTGCTTCCTTCAGTGAGTGACTTCCAGTCTTCACCACCGTTTGTTGTATTATAGATACTACGTTGGTCTCCGACGACCCACCCTGTTTT
This sequence comes from Candidatus Poribacteria bacterium, assembly GCA_965208245.1. Lineage (GTDB taxonomy): Bacteria > Poribacteria > WGA-4E > WGA-4E > WGA-3G > MSPOR6. The sequence continues at coordinate 513,374 of OZ242325.1, read as the reverse complement.
TTCGTCAATAAACTTAATGCCGAAAAGTGCAGACGTAGTAGAGAATTGTACCTGCCAAGATGTTCCACCATCTGTTGTCCTATAGATATAGCCTGTTTTTTCCCTATCATTAGGATTGCTGTATGTAACAACCCAACCAATCTGTTTGTTGATAAAATAGATATCTTTGAGTGATTGTCTATTGAAGACTTCTCCATTCTCTAATGTGAATGTCTTACCGCCATCAATTGACTTTAGGACTGTTCCCCAATCTCCTACTATCCAACCGATGTTATCTATAAAATGTAAACTGTGTAGGTTGTTTTTTGTAGATGTATCTAATTTTTTCCACGTTTTACCGCCGTCATCTGTGTGGATTAGGGTACCTTCTTCACCAACACTCCATCCGTGATAGTTATCTTGAAAATGGACTTTATTCAGCGGTTTTCCGAATATTCCACTGTTCTGCTTTTTCCAGTTCTTACCACCATCGGTGGTATGCAAAATGATACTTTCTGATCCTTGCGCATAAGTTTGCTTATCATCGTCAACGTTGTCTGAAGCTGCCACCCCGGTAGAATTTCCCACTGTCCATCCGTGTGTTTCCGAGATAAAATGAACATCGTTGAGATGTGCGCGCCAGTCTCCTTTCAATACAGTTTTCCATTCACCTCTTGTTTGTTTTGCGGTATCCGAACAGCCGAGGGTAAGAAGTAGTGGAATTAATAAAAGCGAACATATTGATCGAAGCATCTTTAGATTGCCTCAAAGAACGGCACACGGAGTGTGCCTGCTACTATGAAGAGCATATGGATCAAAGACATAACAGATTGTGTCTATTGTGCGTTCTCAAAAAGCACTTCGCTAACATCATGTAATCCTCTGGATGCGTTGACTACCCATTTTGCTGCTCGGATAGCACCTTTTGCAAATGCCTCTGGACTGTGTGCACGATGGACGACACTGAGTTGTTCTCCTTGTGTTGCGAACATCACAGTGTGGTCACCGGCTATGTCTCCGCCACGCATTGCATGTATTCCGATCTGTTTTTCGGGTCGGGGTCCTATGATACCGTGCCGTCCATAGACACACACTTCGTCCAAATCCCGTTCAAGTGCAGTGGTGACTGTTTCGGCTAATCTGAGTGCTGTTCCGCTGGGTGAATCCGCTTTATGGTTATGGTGTGCTTCTATTATCTCAATATCGTAATCATCACCGAGTGATTTAGCGATTAATTCAAGTGCGCGTATCATGACGTTTACACCGAGGCTCATATTTGGTGCCATCACACAACGGATTTTTGACGCTAAGTCTTTTACTTCATCTAATTGCTCGTTACTAAATCCAGTGGTGGCGATAACCATTGCTTTATCTGCTTCTACTACCTGTCTGATATGTTGTAATGTTGCTTCAGGTTTTGAAAATTCTATGATGACATCTGATTCTGATATGACATCCGACAGTTTTGCTGAAATCAGGACTCCAATCTCACCTATTCCTGCGACAACCCCTGCATCGCTTCCTATTTCAGGATGTTGTGGGAATTCTATTGCGCCAACAAGTGTCACACCGTCCTGTTCTGTAACGCCTTGGATGATAAGGCATCCCATTCTTCCACATGCACCATTTATTGTGATATTTATCATTGTCTTTCCTTATTTTATTATGATGAATGTTAATTATAGTAAACTCATGAGTTTTTGATGTGTCGTATTTCCGTTCATCTCTTATCGTTTTGTCGGTTCGCAAGTTGTGCATGGAGTCGTTCTATCTCTGCTTCTGCTTCCTGTCTGCGTTCTGCTTCTGCTGCTGCCCGTGCTTCTGCTTCCTGTCTGCGTTGTGTTTCTATTTTTCTCAGAAGTGTTTCTTCTTCTAATCGTTCCAACGCATCCTCTTTAAGATGTTTCTCTTCCATAGATGTTGCAATCGGCGTGCCATCAGGTAGAAATGCGCGTAGGAGTCTAACATCGTTGGACTGTTCCTCCCATAGAAACAGGAGATTTAACTTTTCGCTGCACAAACCACCTTCTGCATCTGGTACCATCTCAACAATCTCACCAGATGGACTTCGTTTCCATCCGCGAAACTCCGCCGGACTCTCCATGTCCGGTTGATGAATAAAGTATTCTTGAATGCCTATATTCTTTAAATACAGTTCAACTTTTTCATGCCGATCCTTATTTGCAGTTGAATCTGAAAGAAACTCAAATGCTGCTGCAGGAACTGCGCCTTCTGACCACGTATAAAAACTACGACGTTCCTTGTCTGTTCTAACACCAAAGACAACGTAAATATCAGGTGCAACGACCTTTGTAATGTCCCCTTTACTGTAATAGATAAAACTGTCAAATCCGACGTAAATCTGTTCATTAGCGAAATATTTTGAGAGTTGGTCATAAAAGACATAATTTTGCACACCGTGAAATCCTGTAGCTGCCATGGGTTCATCATCCTCATACGGATAACCTTCAATATAAACAGTCGTTTTACCCGTTGCCATTGGAAAAACGGGCATATATTTTCGCTGTTTGATGTCAAAGTCTGATCTGGTTTTCATCGTTTTCTCCGTTTGTGGGTATCTAATTATAAGTTATAAGGGGTTTTTTAATGGATATTATAACACGTTTCTGTGAAATTTACGACTTTTTTCTTGGGGAGTGTTAATACATTTGTGCCCATCAAGAAAAATCAACGGGAATGGTCATTACCTCACTCTACGCGAAAAAGGCAGGTATAAGTAATATACCTGCCTGTGATGTGAATAGATAGGTTTACGTGTTATTCTGTCTCTTTTTCTAACTCTGATAAGATGGATTTTGCAAAATCCTTATCAAAGTTTTGATTCACCAGTTCCCTTGCGAGTGAGTGTTTTTGCTCTGCGGTTGCACCCTTGACATCAGACACAAATTTGCGAACTTGAGAAACGACTAACTTTTGCAGCTCGGTTGTGCGAGACCGAAGGCGTTCTCGGTCTACTGACGTGGGGAAATACGTGTCAATCTCTTGTGATGTCATATAGCGAGACAAAAGCACATCTACATAGGATTTATCTATATTATCACGCCATGCCCTGAATTGTGTTTGAGCGTTGCCGATAGTGTCCATCGCAATATCTTGCGTAACGGAAGGAGGTGACTTCTCATCGGGTGAAGGCTGCAACTCAGTCGCTTGTGAGTCTATGGAATGATCAGGAGTTGCCTTTGAAGGCGTTGCTGGCACAGACAGAGTCGTATCAAGAGCATCCTCTCGTATAGATAGGTTCTTAGAAATCTGCTTGATCTCATCGTGTGAACGAAAACCAACAATAGTCTCTTTACCATTAACAACTTCAATGTGAAGATACGGACGATACTTTTCTATCCACACAGGTTCCTGCTCTTCTACCCATTTATGAAGTTCATCTAATTCTTTTTGAACAGGTATCCAAGCAATTTCTCTATTGTAGTGATCAATGGCTTTAGTAACAATTTCTACGTCAATTTCATGGAATCTAATATCTGTTGGATCACCCTTTTCTTTGGCAAGACGCAGTGATTCTTCTGCTTCCTGAAGTTCTTTCTCATAGTAAGCAAGATGTTCTTCAGGAGTGCTCATTGCTTCAAATCTCGCTTCTTCTTCCAGTTGTTGCCGTTCTATTTCTTCGTTTTCAGCAATGAACTTAAGGTGTAAATCTCGCATTTCTTGTAAATCTGAGATAAATTCCTCACTTTCCCCTTCTTCTCTTGCCTTTTGTATCTCCTGTTCATAGTGTTGCACCCATTCATGATCATCACCATCGGGAAGTTCTGGTGGGTTCAGAATCTCTTGAATGTCTTTCGCCAAGTCCTTTTCTAATTCCGCTGCCCATTCTTCATCGCCTATCGCTTTCGCTTCACGGATGTCATTCTGCATCATTTCAAAATATTCACGATCTGTTTCGGATAAAGAAGCAATTAAAGCGTCCATATCGTTTCCCCCCGTTTTCAGGATTGAGTTGTCATGCGGCACTGTCTGTGAGACAGTGCTTTTTCGGTAGCGATGTATCGTAAGCAGCACGCCACTTGTCAACAATACTAGTGCAATTCCGCTGATGAGAAATAGTTTTTTCATGATGTACCTCCTTTTTTCGTGGCAAGTTTTACAGAATAATTTAGGTATAGTCAGCATACCTGCGTATGCTGACTCAGACTATTCTTCAAAGTTATCAAGGATCAGATTGTCATTCGTGGTATTTTTCAAGATATTCCTCAAAATTTCCAGGGGGTGGATTATTGATTATCCACTGTCTCATATTTTTTCCTTGTTCATCCGCTTTTTCTAAACGCTTTAAATACCCCGGATACTCATTTTTCGCTGCTTTTACCGTATTAAGATCCACCTTAGCCGCTTCTATTTCCTTTTCTTTCACGGGTATATCCTTCTTTAAGGTCTTAATCTTTTTTAACAAGGTCACGTGGGATTCTGCAAGTTCGTCCTTGTCCTCCTGATAATCGTCTCGTTTACGAGTATACTTACGGACATAGTATGTCCATTTATATTTCTCGGACATCTTGCTTCTTAACGTGCTCTTGGCATTGCCATGCTTGACTTTCCATTTCCGTGAAGATTTCCATGCCCTGGACATCCGTTGTTCAAGCGATGTGCCTTCATAACACCTATTATTCGCATCACAATAATAGCATGCACCTGTATGATCCATATATAATCTCAGTAGCTGACTGTATTCTTTGGAATACTTGTCATAATTCTCTTTTGCTGTATCATAAGCGGTTTTTGCTGCTTCATATTCTGGTATTGCCTCATCCAACTTTGCTTGTGCTTGACCTCTTAAACGGTTATACATGCCGATCAATCTATCCAGTTCTTCATCTTTGTCAGCGTTGTCACCCCTTTTCTTATTTGCCTTCTCAAGGTCTTTTTTCAGGTCGGCAAGTTTCTCTTCCTTAGTTTTTATAGCTTCCTCTATCCACTTAATAGTCTGAACGATACCGATACCGATGGTAACACCTGCTCCTATTAGACCAACAATGGCAACCCATCCTATTGCGTTCCCTAAAGTTGCTATAGATAACAATAGAGTGCAATAAGAACGTATAATTTGCTATTACGAATAACTATCATGAGAAATTCTCCTTTATTTCTTGTAAATGTTCTAACATTCATCTATACGATATTTTCGTATAGAATATTTGATTGTGACAGACCACAAAGGAGATGTTGGAAGGTAGAAAGCATTATACAAAAAATCAAAAATATGTCAACAACTTTTTTGTTTTTTTTTTTTGAGAATGTAGAATTTCAGTTTTTTACCTGTTTAGATGCATGGTAGGAACTGCGAACTAACGGACCGGATTCTACATGCCGAAAACCCATCTCATATCCTGTCTCTTTCAGTTCGTCGAATTCTTCTGGTGTATAGTATCTTTGGATAGGAAGGTGTCGAGAAGAGGGAGATAAATATTGACCAATTGTGAGTATATCACAGTCCATATCCCGAATATCCTGCATTGCCTCCAAAAGTTCAATGACTGTTTCACCTAAACCGACCATGAGTCCAGATTTAGTTAACATATCTGATTTCATTTCTTTTGCAGTTCTTAGCAGGGATAAGGACTGTTGGTAATCAGCATAAGGTCTTGTGCGTCGGTAAAGACGTTGGACAGTCTCTGTATTATGATTTAGCACTTCAGGTGCGGCATTGATGATGACTTTTAAGGCTTCCCAATTTCCCTCAAGGTCAGGAATTAAGACTTCTACGGTGCATGTGGGTCGTTGCAGTCTTGCCTCAGTGATGCAGTCAGCAAAGATTCCTGCGCCACCGTCTTTTAGGTCGTCTCGGTTCACAGAAGTAATGACAACATGGTTTAGTTTTAGATATGCGACTGCCTCGCCGAGTCTTCGTGCTTCATCGGTGTCTACTGATCCGTCTGGATTACCTTTCGTAACTGCACAGAACATGCAGCGTCTGGTGCAAACATCCCCTAAGATCATAAATGTAGCGGTTCTGTTATTCCAGCATTCCCCAATGTTTGGACACTTTGCTTCTTCACACACTGTATGCAGCTGCAAATCCCGCATGAGATGCTTTAGTTCTACGTAATTACCTCCACTTGGAATTCGTGCTTTTATCCAAGGTGGGTGTCTTCGAAATGGTTGGCTGGGACTGTTTGTCTGCTGTGTTACGATTGGTAATGATATGCTCATGCTGAATTCCGAGGCATTGGTAGACACGAGAGGTACTATGTGGCGGGAGAGGGTGGGAGTCGAACCCACCCATCCACTTGTATGGACAATCCGGTTTTGAAGACCGGTAGGGCCACCGGACCCTATCCTCCCCCATTTATAAATGTGTGAATAACCCTTCCGTTGAAATTTGTATCCATTCACACAATCTGGCAGAATGTGCTACAATCTTGATTTCACTTTTCTTGCTTTGATGACAATTTTCGGACATTGCCATCACGAACAGTAACGTTTTCAGTGTCACAGTATTCTAAGAATGGGACTGCATATTTTCGTGTTGTGCCAGCTAATTCCCGAAACTCACCTACAGAGATAGTCTTATTCTCTCGCAGAAATTCAATTAGTTTACGTTTTAGTTCATCAAATTTTTCCTTATGTATATATAAGTTATCATAGGTTTTAATAATCTGTCCAAGGTTCATCAGTGCATAAAAGGTTGATTCTATAAGCTGTGGTGCAAGGTCTGGTAGAAGTGTGCTTAATTCGTTGAGATTGGGTGAATTGATACCAGCGTCATAATATATTTTTTCAAGTAGTTCCTTAGCACTTAACTCCTCTTCAGAAAACTGTATCTCATGTGAAGACAAACGAAGCAAATTCCCATCTTTTACAATATGTTTAGACCTGATTAGGCTATCAGTGATTTTCTCAAAAGCCAATTCATCTATCTCTAGATCACGACAGAGTTGCGATGCATTCTGTCCGTTAAGAAGTGGTTGGTCTGCATGAAATTTAGACAGAGAGGAAAGTATCCTATCCGTGGTCTCTTCTGTACGCGTTGTATCGGAGATTAAGGGTATTCTTTTAGAAGTGTCCCATCTAACGATTTTTCCATCTGATTCTAATGTGTTAAGAATGGTTTTTACTTCTGCTTTTGAATAAGGTAGATAGTAGTACAGAAAGGACTCTGCAACACAAAGTGTGCTACTGTTCTGCAGAAGTGTGTTTACAACTTGTGTATCATCAGCTTCTTGCCATCGTGTCAATGTTGCGATGGTTTCTTGTGTAAACCGTTTGTGTTTTGGTGCAAAAGGATTTATTACTTCTCCGCCTCCGACAGTGTGTTGTGCGGAAAAGTCTCGTAGAATGACTCGGTCTCCTCTGAAAGTCAATATAGGTTGCTCCAATCGCAACTGCACCTGGACATTTTCACCCGGTAATATTGCTTCGTCAACTAACAGAATCAGTCTACAGAATAGTTCTCTTGTACCGAGATATAGACGAAAACGTCCCCAATGTTCAAGCATGCGTGGAAATGATGAGAGTACTTGCAAGGATACATTAATATTATCCGTTACTTGTGAAAATTCTATGGGACACAACACATCACCTCGTTCTATCTTATCGGCAGTTATGCTAGAAAGATTCAGAGCTGTTCTTTGTCCCGCTTGTGCGACATCTGCATGTTCGTTATGTACTTGTATACCACGTACCCTAACGACATCACCATGGGGCAGAATGATCATTCTCTGTTCTCTATTGATTGATCCACCGATGAGTGTTCCAGTGACAACAGCACCAAAACCTTCAACTGTAAAGATGCGGTCAATATATAATCTTGGAATTCCATTCTGTTCTTGTGCTTTTGTGGCTAAATTGACTTGTTGCACAATCATCTGTTTAAGCGAATCAATTCCTGCGCCGGTGATAGATGATACACTGATTGCGGGTATTCCTTCAAGCGTGGTGCCTTCTAACATCTCTTGGGTCATTTCGGTAACTTCAGTTAGTTCATCTTTTGATGCAAGATCAGATTTTGTCATCACGAGGATACCGTTTGATATACCTAACAGGTCTAAAATAGCCAAATGTTCAAGTGTCTGTTCCTGAACCCCTTCTTTTGCATCAACGACAAAAAGGACAATATCCATCCCATATGCGCCTGAGAGCATATTACGAATAAATTTCTCGTGACCGGGCACATCAACAATCCCTGCTCGTGAGTTGTCAGGTAGATCGAAATATGCGAATCCTAATTCAATAGACAGTCCTCGTTCGCGTTCCTCCTTAAGTCTGTCTGTTTCTATCCCTGTCAGAGCAGCGACTAAAGCAGTTTTCCCGTGATCCACATGTCCGGCGGTGCCTATTATGAGATGGCGTCTATCCTGTGTCATTTTTCGCTTCCAGGATATGAATGGATGATTTTACCAATACGATTAAATCGTATATTTCGGATGTGATTCCATACCTCCCATATCCTTGTCTCCTGATAGTCACTTGACTCTTTAATGGCAGAGGACCAATATACCATAAATGCTTGCCCTTTTATCCTATCAATTGGAACAGGTCCCCATGAACGACTGTCAAGACTTAGGTTTCTATTGTCGCCCATTGCAAAGACATGGTCTTTAGGTACTGTGAAAGGTTTACCCTCAGGGAACTTTCGTTTAAATTGTGTGTCTGTCAAAATAAAATCTTTATAGATTTTACTGTTTTGCATAAACTTTTCAGGTTTTTGAAATGGTGGAAAGTCCTTTTTTCTTACATAAGGGTTTTCAACATGTTTTGTAAATCGAATATCATTTACAGGATTTCCATTTACATATAGAGTCTTCCCATCTGTCCGTACCGTATCTCCCTCTACAGCGACAATTCTTTTGATATAATTTTTTTCTTTTTCGTGCAACGGAATGAAAACAAAAACATCTCCCCTTGTGGGCTTGTGAAAATCAAAGACCTTTATTTTTGTGCCTGGGATTTTGAAACCGTAGATAAATTTACATACGAGTATACGGTCTCCTATGTGTAGTGTATCCTCCATGGAACCGGATGGTATCTTAAATGCCTCTACGACAAATGGTCTTATGAATCCGAATACGAGTATGAGTGCAACAGCGATTACTTGTATATATTCCCATATAACCGTGTTTCTGAGTTTTTGCCATAGAGATGGTTGGGTCTCTGTTGCCATTATGTAATTTAACCGCAGTAATTTTACGGATTTCTCCTTTTATATATCAAGTCAGACAAAACATCTCAATATAGTGAATTGTAGCACGAACTTTCAGTTTGTAGCACATCTATGCAAACTGGAAAGTTTGCGCTACATTTAGATATCGGTTGCGAGCATTGCACTAAAAGCTTCCTGTGGGACATCAACGTTTCCAATTTGTTTTAGTCTCTTTTTGCCTTGCTTCTGCTTTTCTATTAATTTCCGTTTTCTTGTTATGTCTCCACCGTAGCATTTCGCGGTTACATTTTTTCTTAATGCTCTCACTGTTTCTCTGCCAACAACTTTATTTCCTATTGTGGCTTGAACCGGTATCTCAAACATCTGTCTTGGGATGAGTTCTCGTAATTTGCTGATGAGATTCTTTCCTCGTGTTTCTGCCATTTCCCGTGGCAAAATTGTAGAAAGTGCATCAATAGGTTTGCCGTTGAGTAATATATCTAATCTAACAAGATCCTCTTCTTTATATTCTGCATTGTCATATTCTAAGGAAGCGTAACCACGTGTTAAAGATTTGAGTTTTGGATAAAAGTCGGTAAGCATTTCGCTCAATGGGAGTTCATATAGCAGTTGAACACGTGAAACATCTAATTGGTTCATCCGTTTGTATATACCCCGTCGATTCTGACAAAGTTCCATTGCATTTCCGATGTATTCACGCGGAACGATTATATCTATATTGACATAAGGTTCCTCAATTCGTTCTATCTTATTAGCATCGGGGAGATGCACGGGGTTGTCAACTAATACATGCTCACCCGTTTTAAGATAAACACGATACATTACACTTGGTGCTGTTCTAACGAGTGATAGTTCAAATTCTCGCTCTAACCGTTCATGAATAATCTCCATGTGTAATAAACCCAAGAAACCGCATCTGAATCCGTATCCGAGAGCAACAGATGTCTCAGGTTCAAAAGTAAAGGATGAATCATTTAGCCTAAGTTTTTCAAGTGCTTCCCGTAATGTACGGAACTGATTTGTATCGGAAGGATATAATCCGCTAAATACGAGTGGTTTTATTGCCTGATATCCGGGTAGTGGTTGTGATGTTGGGTGTAAGTGGTGTGTGAGTGTATCGCCGATTTTTGCATGTTCAATTTCACGAATTCCAGCGACAAGATAGCCAACTGTCCCCGTTTTTAGTTCTGTTGTGGGTTGCATTTTTGGTGTAAAAATACCGACTTCTTCAACTTCATAAGAACGTCCGGATTGCATCAGTTGTATTTTATCACCCGGTACAATACTTCCATCAAACACACGTGTATACATGATGACACCACGATAATTGTTGTAGACAGAATCTACAACAAGTGCCTTTAAGGGGGCATCAGTATTTCCATCTGGTGGCGGAATACGCTTAACAATTGCATTTAACAATGCAGGTATACCGATAGCTTCCTTTGCGCTCACAAGCAGTGCTTCATCTGCGGGTATTCCAACGATTTCCTCAATTTGTCGTTTTACTTCATCGGGTTGTGCTGCAGGTAGGTCTATTTTATTAATAATAGGAATGATCTCAAGTTCATTTTCGATTGCAAGATATGCGTTTGCTAATGTCTGTGCTTCAACACCTTGTGCAGCATCAACGATCAATATCGCTCCTTCACATGCGGCAAGACTCCGCGACACCTCATACGTAAAATCAACATGTCCAGGTGTATCAATTAGATTCAGTTCATAGCCGGAATCATCTTTGGTTCTATAATGCAATTTTACTGCTGTTGCCTTGATAGTAATACCGCGTTCACGTTCTAAATCCATTAGATCAAGGACCTGATCGCGCATTTCTCTTTCCGCAAGCGTGTTCGTATGTTCTAAGAGTCTATCACTGAGTGTGCTTTTTCCGTGATCAATATGGCCTAAGATGCAGAAATTACGAATGTATTGGAGTTGTTTTGACATGTTGTTAATAGTATAACACAATTTGGTGATGTTTTGCTATAGAAATCCTTTACAGTGTTCGTATTTTTATATTACGAAACCAGAGTTTGCCACCGTGGTCTTGAAGTCCGATATGTCCTTTCCGGGGAAAATCTTTGAGTGCAATCCCGAATTTGTTTCTGCTTCCATCAGGATTCTTATGTGGTGTGTCCCACTCGTCTAAATCCGCACGGACGATTCCTTCGCCATTCATTTCAACTGCAACGATACTACTGTCACAGGTGATTATCATCTCATTCCATTCGCCTGCAGGTTTACAGACGTTTCGGTTTGGCTCAAGTGCATCGTAGAGTGAACCACAACAGTGTTTGGTTGCAGGCTCTTTACCGTGTGTATCTAAAATCTGTATCTCAAGTCCGGTCTGTACAGGTCGCTTTAGATCTTCCCATCTGATAAAAACACCGCTGTTCACTCTCGGTTCACTCTTATATTCAAGAGATAGTACGAAGTTTTCAAATTGATCTTCAGTATATAGATATTGTCCACCTTTAACAGTGCAGAGTATACTACCATCATCAACGTCCCAACCTTCGTCTTTACCGGTTGCCCCCCATCCGTTCAATGTCTCACCATCAAAGAGTGTAACCCAACCGCTGTTTTGTTTATTCGCCATAGAAAACTCCTTTGTTTATCTGTGTAGACTGTTTATAATTATAATAAGGTTACCGAAGCAACTTCTGTTAGTCAGCACATCACTTGCTTCTAAGTAATCATGGCTTCTAGCATCTAGGCAGATAATCAGTATTTTTCTTTGTTTCACACTGCGTTTTGCTATTCATCGCTGCGTTCTAACACGATTGACTGAGTAAGGTTGGAGAATGTTAAGGATTCTTCTTCATGACTCCACGTGTATTCAGTTCCTTCTCTAAATAAAGCACCTAAAACAGTAGGTGTAAATCCTAATTTGGTTTCTGCTGCCATATCATCTTCTAACTCTTCTACTGTTATTTCTGCAAGTTCAAGTTGCTGTTCCCATACTTCTTTAGGTTCAAGTGTTACATCTACATCAACTACCAGATCATGTTTTGTGACTGTCATGGTTGTTCCATCTACAGTGTAATCACCTGCTGAATTGATGTCAATTTCCTGTGTCATTGAAGATATAGGTTCAGTGTATTTCTCTGTTATTATGAACTTCAAAGAACCTGTGAACGAACCGTCTGTACCAAAAGTCCAACTGTTTGCACCAAGCATAAAATCAGTTTCAAATTCTGCTTCATCAAAGGAGAAAAGTTTTTCAAACATCAGACCATTAATTGAAACAACCTGCCAAGTAGTGTCAACGAAGTCAATAGCAACATCGTCTTTCATATTATCTTCATCATTTTCGCTGCAGCCGATAAAGGAAACAAAGAGTAGTGCTGTAACGATTATGATTATGGTTTTAAAAATTGGTTTCATGACTAATTCCTTTCATTCTTTAGAATGCGTCCTTTCTAAGATTCGATTTAAATTTCACCATAATTGTATTCTCACAAGACTTACGCATTTTGCTCGTTATCAGAAGTTCGAGCGTTTAATGTGAATGCCAAACGCGCATTCACCAAGGGAAACCATTTATTGCCCGTTCTTTGCTAAATATAGTAAAGTGACAAATGAATGAGACATTTCACCCTATACACAGATGATGAAGCATCCCCAGCGTAGGGGCGAGGTGACCTCACACGTTGTGAAATGTTTCATTAATTCTAATGTTCACTATAAGTTCAATTTGTTGTGAAATCCAATCTTTTGCGTAAGTTCTGTCTCATCATTTAGTTAGAATACCATGTTTACTTAATCTATGTCAAATTATTTCTGATAAAATAGTGCAAAAAACATGACAAATATATGAAAAATTTGATATAATTCAAAAATCAATATATCATGCAATTTAGAAGTCAGAAAAGGCAAGAAAATGAAATTCGAACGTGACGTGATTTTAGGGACTTTACGATCCAACATTGAAGTTGGAAAACCCATCATTGGCGCAGGTGCAGGAACGGGCATATCTGCGAAATGTACGGCACAGATTGCGGAATTTAAGAAAATACGTATATATATAGATTTAACACGTTAGATTAAATCACCCTATGGCACATATTCAACTTAAGAACGTAGTAAAACGTTTCGGCAATGTCTTTGCAGTCAGGAACTTTAACTTAGAAATACAGGATAAGGAGTTTGTTGTTTTTCTTGGACCGTCAGGTTGTGGAAAAACCACAACATTACGACTTATCGCTGGCTTAGAACACCCAGAAATTGGTGATATCCTTATAGATGGGCATTGCGTAAACGATATGTCCCCTGCAGACAGAGATATTGCGTTTGTGTTTCAGTTCTATGCGCTTTATCCGCATTTGACTGTCTATGAGAACATTGCTTTTCCACTGAAAGCCGTAAAAGTTACTAAACCTGAAATAGATGATAGAGTCAGAAAAGTAGCACAGATACTGCAGATTACTGAGGTATTAGATAGGAAACCGAGTGTACTCAGTGGTGGTGAAATGCAGCGTGTTGCACTGGGTCGTGCAATGGTTCGTCAACCTAAGGTCTATCTGCTTGATGAACCTATGGCGAATTTGGACGCAAAACTTCGTATTGATACCCGAGCGGAAATCAAACATCTTCACCACGATATAGGGGCAACGACCGTCTTTGTAACGCATGATCAGGTAGAAGCTATGTCTCTTGCAGATAGAATTGTTGTTATGCATCAGGGTGTATTACAACAAATTGGAACACCTTATGAAGTGTACAACAAACCGAAAAACCTATTTGTTGCAGGTTTTATGGGGATGCCATCAATGAATCTACTAGATACACAATTAACATCAGATAGTGGAAACACAGTACTACAGATAGATCATACCGATGTGGTTTTAGATCTTTCACATGAACAAAAGTCAAAGTTAAACGCGAATCAAGAGAAGAATGGATATGTCATAGGTGTTAGACCTGAGCATGTAAGAGTGTCAAGAGAACCTATTGGTCGTGAAATCACATCAAATGTTCACTTAATTGAACCACTCGGTGCAGTTAACATCGTTGATCTCAGCCTTGGAATACATCCTGAAACACAGGAATCGATAGTATTGAGAGTTAGAACACATCCAATTTTCAAAATCGATATTGGTGAGAAAGTGTGGTTAGACTTTGATGATAAACAGATGCACCTATTTGACCGTGATACAGAAATGTCGATCTGGTAATTATAGTGAAATAAAATAATATCGGAACACTCCTTGGCATTACGGGCAATGCATTGCCCTACTACAAACGTATTTTTACCATGGAAACAACAGTTTATTGAGATAGGGTTAATAGATTGAGAATACCGTGCCGTTTGGCAGCCTTTGATTTAGATGGGACGTTATTGAATAGCAATCACGAAGTTTCAGGTGAGAATCTCAAGGCGTTGCATCAACTTATAGCAAACGAAATTCTTGTCATCTTAGTGTCGGGGAGGATGCACCAATCCATGAAACCGATCAGCGATTTCATCGGATTGGAAAACCCAATTATTTCCTATAATGGTGGCATGGTCAAGCATGCTGTTTCTGATAGAGTCTTATATCATACACCTATGCCCGCTGCGTATGCAGGTGCAATTGTCAGAGACTGTAAAGAACAAGATTTGCACTTAAACTTTTGTCTGAATGATGCACTTTATGTTGCAAACAAAAACAAATGGAGTGAGTTGTATGAAGTTAGAACAGGTGTTTCAGCAACAGAGGTTGGCGATTTACAGAAGTTATCAGGTGAAGAACCGACAAAACTACTGATTATACATCCCCCAAAAAAACTTCAGAGACTATTAACTCAGTTTAAATCTACATATTCGGGAAAACTCTATGTTACGCAGACTCAACCTGAATACATAGAATTCATGAATCCCGTTGTTTCAAAGGGTAGAGCGTTGACAGCACTTGTAGAACGGTTAAATATACCTATCCAGGAGACAGCAGCGTTTGGTGATAGTTACAACGATGAGAGTTTGATCAAGACAGCAGGAATCGGTATTGCAATGAGAAACAGTGTCCAGCAAGTAAAAAACTGTGCAGATTACATTACATCAAGTAACGACGAGGATGGTGTTGCAAAAGCGATTTTTGAACTATTGCTCTAATGTACTTGGCATGTCTCTCGTTCCATTGGTATTGAGAAATGCAAAGAGGACTATTGACGAATTTTATTGGTCTTACTGTAAGGAAAATCTGCCATCAATACATAAGAGTTACCTTCTCGTTTTATTGACATGCTGACTGAATTCATTGTAAATTCAAAGTACTTTGCTAATACTTCAGTCAATTCTAACTGAAGTTTTTTCATTGAATCTTCACTCACTTCAAACCGGTCTTGAGTGAGAATCAGTTGTAAACGTTGTGTAGCAAGAGTGCTTGATTTTGATTTGCGTGTGAATAAACTTCTAAAATTCATATTTTCCTCTTATTTCTTTCTTGAGAACCAGTTTGCGATTTGCTCCAGAAAACTATCTTCTCGCATATCTGGGATTGGTATTCTTTGACCTATCATTCTGCGTGCAATTCGCATGTAAGCCTCGGCACCAGGGGATCTGTCATTGTGTACGAGTGGTACCCCCCGATTTGTTGAAGCGATTACGCCTGTATCTTCAGGAATTACTCCTAGTAGATCAATGTTGAGTATATCTAAGACATCATTTTTGCTGATCATATTTCCTTTTCGGACAAGGGTTGGAGACAGACGGTTCAATACTAGATTTATAGGTTCAATCCTCTGATTTTGCAGCAGTCCGATTATTCTGTCAGCATCCCGAATTGCAGAAAGGTCTGGTGTTGTAACGAGGATCGCTTCATCTGCACCAGCGGCAGCGTTGTGAAAACCTTGTTCTATTCCAGCAGGTGAGTCAATAAGAACAAAATCATATTCCTCTTTTAGTTTCTCACATATATCCTGCATTTGTTCCGGTCTGATATCGTCTTTTCTGTTTCTTTGAGATGCAGCAAGTAACATAAGGTGTTCTACGCGTCTGTCCTTTACAAGTGCTTTAGCCAATTCACACCTTTTTTCTATGACATCCATAGAGGTAAAAACGACACGGCTTTCTAACCCCATCACGACATCAAGATTCCGTAAGCCAACATCTGCATCTACAATCACAACTGTTTTTTCTATCATTGCTAATGCTGTACCGAGGTTTGCCGTTGAAGTAGTTTTCCCGACTCCCCCTTTTCCAGATGTAATTACGATTACCTTTCCCATAATTGAGCCTTCCTTATTTTAAAATTTGATGAATTCCTCTACGATAATAATGTCTTCGGCACCAACACGTGCAATCTCTGGGTATCCCCTCGGCTTTTGACCGAGTGGAGGTCTATTTACATAGGTGCCAATTTGAAGTTGTAAAGGTACCAAATCCATAGCAATAATGACTGATGAGAGTCTCCCATTTGCACCCGCATGGGCATTTCCACGCAAAGCACCGAGGACGACTATATCGCCAGATGCAATTACTTCACCGCCAGGATTGACATCTCCATATAAGATAACACTCCCTGTCAGGCTCGATATCGTTTGTCCTGATCGAATCGTTTGACGAACGACCTGAGCGTTTTCAACATGCACTGGTGTGTCTAAAGATAATTCTTGAGATAAACTGTGTGTTGTTGGGGCAGCAAGAATTGGAGATTCATCCTTCTCATCCAAAACATTAACACCACTCACAACAAGATTGTATGTTTCTGTTAGATGTGTTGCTAATTCACTTAGATTGTCAGATGTTAAGGGTGATGTCACCATATCAATCTGTATAGAAGTTCCAGATAAAGACTGATTCATCTCACTTAATAGTTCATGAATGGCTGTTTCCACTTCATTGAGAGAGACTTTGGGATTGATAATTAGATGCAAACCATCCTTATATCCTCTAAGTTTTACGATTGCGTTATCCATTAATTACGACTCTTCAATCAAATTATCCTTATGAAGATTTAGATTTTAATTGGGTAATACACGATCGGAGAAACCCCGCCCCTACGACCGTTTTGATGCATTGGATTACCCCAATATTTTTTTAATCCTCATTTGGATAATATAAAATGTATAAAATGTAAGACAAATTAGACTATGTATGTTTACTACTTGTCATTTTCAATCTTAGCGAGAACATAGGGACCTTCTGGTATAGCTGCTATAGTTGCTTCGTCTCCATAACGTTTTCGTATTTCCTCAATTCCATCCTGTGGATTCCGTAATGGGTAAACGAACAATTTTGCAAGTTGTTGAAATGTAATTCCATCAGTATAGAACATAATATCAACTTTACGTGTGACTTTCGCTAATTCCTCCAACTGCCATTGATCGATAACAAAATTCGCTGGATTGTATAGTCCCTTAACAAAAGCAGTTAGGTCATCGGTCTTTAGCAGTAGATCCGTAAAAGGTTTGCTACCAATCCCTTCATTGCAAGCTGCTACAAGCAAAATAGTACCACCTTGCTTTACTATTTCATAAGCAGTCAGTAATCCTTTTATGGCTTGATAAAATGTAGCATCTAATGGATATCCTGCACTGGAGACGACTACTGCATCTACGGGTTGAGGAATTGTAACTTTAGCGTTTTGTTCAACAAATTTTGTACCGACTATATGCGATTCAACGATATCTCCAGCAAAAATCCCTATAATTTGACGGTTCTTGTCAATTGAGACATTTAGATTGAAATCTACACCTGCCATTTTTGCAATTTCAACTGCTTCGGTGTGAAATGGATTTCCATCTATTATTCCTACAGCGGATTTAGGGTGTTCCATCAATTTGGGTCCGTGCATCACCTTCATGGTTTCTATTGATGCAAGTCCTGGACAGATTGCTTTTCTCCCCCCAGAATATCCAGCCATTAAGTGTGGTTCAATCAGACCTGTAACTATTTTTAGGTCGGCATTGAGGTACGTCTTATCAATGTATACAGGTGTTCCCTTATGGGTCTCACCGAGAAATGTATGTGTTTCCGGGTTTTGAGAGAAATGATTGACGATACGATAGGTATTCATTATCGAACGACCAACCATTTCCTCAAGTTCTTTACCTTCGTTGGGACGATGAATTCCTGTTGCTATGAGAATCGTTATCTTCTCTCGTGAAATTCCTGACTGTTCAAGAGTCTCCAAAACCGGGGGAAGAATCACTTTATTAGGAACAGGACGGGTTATATCAGAGATAACTATGCATGCGGTTTCACGACCTGCCGCAATATCTGCTAATGCATCTGATGCAATTGGTTTTGATATGGCATCGAAAATTGCCTTCTCTGTATTGGCTAATGGTACAGTTTGCTCTGTATCAAGAACACCTACTAGGTTCTCATTAGGAATATCTATAGGAACTGTGCTATAACCATATCGCATATCAACTTGCATCATGAAATTTCCTAAATCTCAATATATAATAATAGTAGACTTCAGCATTAATGATACACTTTACAGCGGAGGAGGAAACCTCTCCCCTACGAGGGGTGATCTTTGTAAATACGTAAATGTTTCATTAATTATTGACTTTACTATAATCAATTGCAATTTGTAAATGACTGAACATGTTAAGTTCAGATGCCTTTTTACTGTTTTTCAGTGTAACACATTCTGAAATAGTTGTCAAATTTATCAATATAGGTTGTGCATTGACTTGAAAAATCCACTTTTTTGTGATAGAATTCTCTTATACAGTGCAAACATGACTAAAAGTTGACGATAACGTTCCAGATTCTACAATTGGCTACAACTGAGCCGCAACCGGGATATACAGATATGAAACGAATTGAAGTTACAACAAAACCTAATGGAGCAGGACGCAATTGGCTTGAGGTAGGCACATTTGAAGTTGACGTGTTTGATCGGAAACAGTGGGTTAAGAAAAATGTGCCATATCAGGATTCCAACCTAACTGTCGATAGGAAGTATTCAGAACGTGGTGAAACTATTGATTGGATCGTCCTAATTCCAGATAACTATCCGTACTCTCTTGTGAAAGTTACTTATGACCGTTTAAATCCTAAAGACCTTGAAGTTCTTTGGGAACCTGGTTCAAATGACAATGATACAGATTCGTTAGAAGGGAAAAAGAAACGTGCTTTTGAACTTGCAGAAGGCAACGACGAACTCACCTCATTACTGAAGGAGTTACTTGAAGGTTAACTAAACTGAACACGCGTCTCTTATTCCCTTTTGTTATCACCACCCATACTTTTCAGGACCCCAAGGTCTTTTTATGAGTTCTTGTTTTACAGTAATTATGGTTTTGCCTGGGACATCTTCGTAAAGAATAACACCGGGTCCAACAATGCTATATGATCCGATACGTCTACCCGGCATAATTATTGCATTGACACCTGTCCTACAATAATCACCCATGTAAGTGGCGTTAGCACCGTAGGTCGGTACTTCGAACCGTCCATCTACCCGAATGTGTGTATCACGGTTGTCGAACCTAAGTGTTCCACACACTGTTGCAGCTCCTATATCTGTAGCTGAACCAAAGACCCCAACCATTTCACAATAGTGATATAGATAAACTTTATCAAAGAGGACACCGGACATTTCTGCCCCGTGTCCTACGATGCATCTATTACCGATTGTGCTGGTTTTAATTTCACAATAATCACTGATACGACACCGATCTCCGATGAAAGTGTTACCTTTCAGAATTGCACCGTTGGTTATTCTGTTATTTGCACCAGCAATTAGATTGCCATTTACGGTGACACGCGGACCAATTTCAGTGTTTTCACCTAAAATCAGTTTACCATGTATATCTGCTGCATCAGAGATTTTAACCCCATCAGCAATCTGATTTTCGTCAATCTGCCTTGAGAGATAATCTACTAACCTACCATTCGCTTCTAACACATGCCAGGGTTTATCAACATCAACCAAAAAGTCTACAGTTTCAACTGCCAACACATCAATATTTTCGTCAATCATAAGTTGCAGGGATTGGGCAACTTCAGATTCTGGTGGTGGCATGCCTCCTACTGGCACTTGTGTTAAAATACCGGCGTTTCTCAAGAGATACCGTATTGACTCAGCTTTAAAAGCGTATATTCCGCACAGACGATGCGAACCGCCTTGTGGGTGTCCTTCTATCCTTTCAATCACAGTCACACAATCTTCTCTGGTTTTCACACAGATCCAATTGGATGCATTCTCATCACCTAATGGTTGAATTAATGCCGCGGCTTGTACATTTTGGATATTAAACGCCTTTACTATGTTACGAAAGTTTTGGGATGTGGTTACAACATCTCCGTAAATAACAAGAAAATCTTCACTGTTTAGTTTCTCTGATGCGGACAAAACTGCATGAGCTGTTCCTTCAAGCGGATGCTGCGTGACGAAATCAACATTCGGAAAATCTGCAACGGCACCACGAACCTGTTGTGCATAGTGTCCAACAACGACAATGATTCTTGAACAACCGACTTCAATAAGGTTTTCAACTAAACGTCGAATTATCGGTTTATTTGCGACAGGAATTGTGCATTTCTGACGGAATTCTCCATAAGGCCAAACTTTGCGTCCCAAACCTGCCGCTAAGATAATTGCATTCTTCATAATATTACTGCTTAACTCTGTTTAAGTCTGAACCAAGATTTTCAGGATAAAAGGTATTGATTAATTACATAAAATTTAGAAAATCCAATTCTATATGTTTACTGATAAAGTCAGCAAGAAAGTCAGAATCGGGTTTAGGTGTGTCTATCTTCTCATCAAATGGTACCACACCCAGAACTGGTATCTGTGTAACGCGTTCAATCTTTTTAGGGTTAGTCAATTCAGCTAAACTTGCCTTCTCTGATTGAAACATATTCAATACAATGCCTAAGATGGTGATCTCATGTTGTCTGGCATATTCTACGGTTAATATCGTATGATTTATGGTACCTAATCCTGCATTAGCCACAATTATTATTGGTAATCCCAGATATTTTATCAGGTCTACAACCAGTTTGTCATCATTAATTGGCACTGCAATCCCTCCAACACCTTCAACAATAAAATAATCGTATTTTTGTTGTAATATAGAGTATGCTTTACTGATTTGTGACATGTCAACCTGTTTACCCTCTATATTCGCAGATACGGATGGTGCCAATGGGTGCTGTAGACTTACGGGATTAATCAGATGCAATGGATCATCAACCTGTGCAGCGTGTTTAAGATATTCGGCATCAGTCATATCACCTGTACTGATCGGTTTCATGACACCAACGTTTGCACCTGCTTGTTTGAGTACAGCAGCAAGTCCACCAGCAATTACTGTTTTTCCAATCTCTGTATCAGTACCAGTGACGAAGATACCTTTTACTTTTTCGTGTTGATCCACAAGAACATCACCAGAAATAGATGTAATGATTTTACCTAAAGTTGTAAAGTTGTGTTAACAAATATGGTATATCAACGTTTTAATGATATAATATATATTTGACGTTATCATACATTTTAATGAATTAAGTGGTTTTTGTCAAAAGTAATCGTGATGCTAATTAAATTTAGTGATTTTTAGGAGGTCAGACATGAATAGTAAGAAATTTCGCATTGCACTAACAAAATCTAAGGATATCACACTCAATTTTCTTGCGCAGGCACTTTCAAGCACTCGGGTAGAACCTATTCGGAACGATGAAGGGGTTAAAGGCATTAAAGCGAGTTGGGTTGGTAAATCTGGACAACGTAGTGTTGATGTAGATACAGGTCAATGGAATGCTAATGTTTCTCTTGAAGCGGAGAATCCACCCTCCGTGGAATATGTGGAACATGGTGACTCGCGTAGTGTTGCAATAAAGAATATCAACAATCTTAAATGTTCCGTTGATCAAGAAACTTTATATGAGTTCACTTCTCCGAGAGGTGCAGCGATTGCAGTTTGTGCAGGTGCTGCCGTAGGATTAGTTAGTTGGTTCACTATTTCTGTCATGCGTGCAATCGCTGTTTCAGTAAAAGAACAAGAACAAACTTTAGAACAGATCGATTCTGAAGATATTGAAGCAGCTGACTAATTTATATCTGAATATTGCCATGAAAATAATTTCTGTTGATCCGTTTTATCTGAGAATGCCGAACATATCAACTGCCGCAGATGGAACACAAGATACTCTCTTAATCAGAATTCGTACCGATTCTGGTCTTGAAGGATGGGGTGAATGTGATGCATCTCCTTTGGTAAGTATAGCGGTTTACTGTTGTCCGATGTCGCATGGAAACATCATCAACATAAACACATCACTGATTGGTGAGACACTTGATGGTCCAGATGATGTTATCAGATTGAGCGAAAAGGTGCTACGTAATGCGTTGGACATTCAACAGATACAACATGCATATAGCGGCGCAGAAATTGCGCTATGGGACATACTTGGCAAACATTTAGAGAAACCTATATACAGTATCCTTGCGGATATAACACGTTCCTCAGACATCCCCCATCCAAAATTACCCTACGCTTCAGTACTCTTTGGGTGATACACCAGAAGACACGTATAGCATAGCAGCCGAATTGAAAAAACAAGGTTATCGTGCTGCAAAATTTGGATGGGGACCGATAGGACAATACGATGAAGATTTCGATATTGCGCTGGTAAAAGCAGCACGTGAAGGTATGAGTGAAGATGCACAGATTATGGTTGATGCGGGCGTAGTGTGGGGAACGTTATTTGAAGCAGCTTATCAAAGGAAGGTTTTTGGTTTAATAATGATTCGTCTCAATTCTAAAACGCGAGTCCCTGACAGTCTAAGTTCTCAATCCTAAAATGGCATATACCATTACTTAGCCGAAAATCCTCTATTATTTTCTCTGCTATTATCGGTGCCCTCATACTTGGCACAGACGCAACACAAGATGAGACACATCAATGTGGCTCAGGTGGCACATGCACTGGGTGTAATGCGGATATATCTAAACCCTCTATTAAACCACTTTATTCGCTGGACTGAACAAAGTAAACGGATAACTCTCATAACTGAGAAGGAGTAAAATCTCATGAGAAACAAAGTTTATTGGGGACTCGGTGTCCTCATCATCCTACTCATCGGTGCTTTTGTGCTTGTCATGATCAACCAGTATGCACAAATTAAGCAGTTGGAAGCCGAAGCAAAGAAAGCAGAAGCTAAGGCAAATCAGATGAAAGATACCCCACCGGTCGCAAGAGACGGTCACGAGATGGTGCCGCATGGTGATCACTCGCATGAAGTGCCGATAACACCAGATGAACGTATTGATGTTGTAGAAAAGGTTGTAAAAATGCCTATTTCACGTGACTATGAACCGACCCGTGTGCAGATACCCGAGGGTATCACGGATCCAGAAGTCAAAGCAGCGTGGGAACGACTGGATTACATTGCGAATAACATTTGGGAATGGGGCGGTGTGCCATCCGCGCGTGCGGTGGAACTGATAGACATGCTCATGCCACCGCCCGGTAGATTTTCAGGCCCCAAAGCACACGATGATGCAGAAGATACGATCAACTTACTCGGAGAACTCGCTTGGTCAGGAGACCCACGCGCAGCTGAAACCGTTGCAACTTATCTTTGTGAAGGTATTATCGGGGGTAACGACCCAAAGAATGCCTTAGTTGCGATAGGTCCTCCTGCTGTGCCATACCTTATTCCATACTTATTAGATGATAATACTGCAGTTCCATCAAGAGCTGTTGATCCTTTAGGTGAAATAGCGGTAAAGTATAGAGAGGATTTGGGCGGTATTACAGAACACATCATTATTCCGAGATTTGAAGAAATTGCGGCAATAGAAAATCCTACAACGCAAATGGTTTATCCTAAAATACTTGCACAAGAAGCACTTTCACGTCTGAAATAAAGGAGATTAGACATGAGATATTTATCATTTCTTTTACTACTTGTCCTTTTGTTTGTTCCGTTTGAAGGTTCGTTACGTTCTTCAACATCAAGTTCTTGCAAAATGGCCGCCGAAAGACGGCACTGTCTACTCTACTCCTTATACCTTACCGGATCAATCTTCGTCTACGACGACCACAACAGAGCAATCTATTAGTCCAGAAGCGTCTACGTCCGCGCCGCAAGAGGGTGACAACGAAAATGAAGACACGCTTTCGTATTCCTTAGTCTCATCAGATGGCGTTTATACTGCGGAGGCGGGTGATAGTCATACGGCTAACTATTCGATGAATAGTCCTTATTCTGTGGTGTATTGGTATGTCACTACTCCGGCTGGCATAGGATCTAATGTAGATACGGAAAATGGTGATGATAGCAAGACAAACTCGTCGCTAAATTACACATTCCCGAGTGGTGTGAGTGGTGAATATCGTATCGCCGCTATTGTGTATGATAACAATGGCACAACGGCTTATGAACCGAGTTACACCGTCACTGTCTCTCTACCGACTACCACCGAAACGACAACACCCGCAGCACCGGTGGTAGTACCTATCTGGAGTGATATACCCGATCCTTACAATCTCACAGTCGGTGATAGTTTTTATTTAGACCTGAATAGTTATGTTACAGGCAGTCCAACTCTCACGCGCAGGCGCAATGGGAGCAGAGACGGTGGGATACCCTCAGGGACATCACTTATTGATGGTGTCATCAGTGGAACGGTGAAAAAAGTGCAGACCAGAAGTTTCAGAATTGAGGCAATAAACTCAGCAGGATCGGCATATAGTGAATGGATAAAGGTCGTTGTCTCTGCAAAACCTTAAAAAAATAATTATATAGTAAAGTTAAAAATTAAAGAGACATATCAACGTTTACGATGATCACCCAGCGTAGGGGCGAGGTCTCCTCGCCCGCTGTGGCGTGTATCATTAATGCTGAAGTTCACCATAATTATAGTTAGACATCACAATTCAGAACCGAATAGGCAGGTCCCTCTATTGGTATCTGCCTTTTTTATTGTCCTACCTATTTTCTTTTAGGCTTTCTGTGTGTGTAAAGTTTTTGGAATGAAACCACCTACTTGGACAGCATTTCTTTCACCAAACCCCCGACACAGAAGTGTTCATGAAAAAATGGGGGTAAGTGACCATGAAAAAAGTGTTGCAAACAGAATAAAAAAGTGTTATAGTAGTTTTAGTATGTCATAGATCACTCAATAGATCAATAGATCACTTTGTCTATTGACATAAAATTGAAGTGTTATAGACTTTGCATAAGGTGTTATAGGAGGCACAAGAGGAGACTGGACTACAAAGTTATTCTCATACCCCTTATTATTTTCTCTGCTATTATCGGTGTCCTCATACTTGGCACAGACGCAACACAAGATGAGACACATCAATGTGGCTCAGGTGGCACATGCACTGGGTGTAATGCGGAATATCTAAACCCTCTACTAAACCACCCTATTCACTGGACTGAACAAAGTAAAGGGATAACTCTCATAACTGAGAAGGAGTAAAATCTCATGAGAAACAAAGTTTACTGGGGACTCGGTGTCTTCATTGTCTTATTCATCGGTGTTTTTGTGCTTGTCATGATCAACCAGCATGTACAAATTAAGCAGTTGGAAACCGAAGCAAAGAAAGCAGAAGCTAAGGCAAATCAGATGAAAGATACCCCGCCGGTCACAAGAGAAGGTCACGAGATGGTGCAGCATGGTGATCACTCGCAGGAAGTGCCGATAACACCAGATGAACGTATTGATGTTGTAGAAAAGGTTGTAAAAATACCTGTTTCACGTGACTATGAACCGACCCGTGTGCAGATACCCGAGGGTATCACGGATCCAGAAGTCAAAGCAGCGTGGGAACGCCTGGATTACATTGCGAATAACATTTGGGAATGGGGCGGTGTGCCATCCGCGCGTGCGGTGGAACTGATAGACATGCTCATGCCACCGCCCGGTAGATTTTCAGGCCCCAAAGCACACGATGATGCAGAAGATACGATCAACTTACTCGGAGAACTCGCTTGGTCAGGAGACCCACGCGCAGCTGAAGCCGTTGCAACTTATTATTGTGAAGGTATTATCGGAGGCACAGACCCAAGGGATGCATTAGTTGCGATAGGACCGCCTGCTGTGCCATACCTTATCCCATACTTATTAGATGATAATACTGCAGGAGCTGTTGGCCCTTTAGGTGAGATAGCGGTAAAGTATAGAGAGGATTTGGGCGGTATTACAGAACACATCATTATTCCGAGATTTGAAGAAATTGCGGCAATAGAAAATCCTACAACGCAAATGGTTTATCCTAAAATACTTGCACAAGAAGCACTTTCACGTCTGAAATAAAGGAGATATTTATCATTTCTTTTACTACTTGTCCTTTTGTTTGTTCCGTTTGAAGGTTCGTTACGTTCTTCAACATCAAGTTCTTGCAAAATGGCCGCCGAAAGACGGCACTGTCTACTCTACTCCTTATACCTTACCGGATCAATCTTCGTCTACGACGACCACAACAGAGCAATCTATTAGTCCAGAAGCGTCTACGTCCGCGCCGCAGCAAGAGGGTGACAACGAAAATGAAGACACGCTTTCGTATTCCTTAGTCTCATCAGATGGCGTTTATACTGCGGAGGCGGGTGATAGTCATACGGCTAACTATTCGATGAATAGTCCTTATTCTGTGGTGTATTGGTATGTCACTACTCCGGCTGGCATAGGATCTAATGTAGATACGGAAAATGGTGATGGTAGCAAGACAAACTCATCGCTAAATTACACATTCCCGAGTGGTGTGAGTGGTGAATATCGTATCGCCGCTATTGTGTATGATAACAATGGCACAACGGCTTATGAACCGAGTTACACCGTCACTGTCTCTCTACCGACTACCACCGAAACGACAACACCCGCAGCACCGGTGGTAGTACCTATCTGGAGTGATATACCCGATCCTTACAATCTCACAGTCGGTGATAGTTTTTATTTAGACCTGAATAGTTATGTTACAGGCAGTCCAACTCTCACGCGCAGGCGCAATGGGAGCAGAGACGGTGGGATACACAGCTGGCTGCTCGGATGGTAGGTATATCCATGGCGACGCAATGGAAGCAGGGACGGTGGGATACAAGCAGTCGCTTCTTCGTGCTTAATCGTATCTATATTAAGACGCAATGGAAGCAGGGACGGTGGGATACCCTCAGGAACATCACTTATCAATGGTGTCATCAGTGGCACGGTGAGAAGAGCGCAGACCAGAAGTTTCAGAATTGAGGCGATAAACTCAGCAGGATCGGCATATAGTGAATGGATAAAGGTCGTTGTCTCTGCAAGACCTTAAAATAATTATATAGTAAAGTTAAAAATTAAAGAGACATATCATTAAAGAGACATATCATTAAAGAGACATATCATTAAAGAGACATATCATTAAAGAGACATATCATTAAAGAGACATATCATTAAAGAGACATATCATTAAAGAGACATATCATTAAAGAGACATATCATTAAAGAGACATATCATTAAAGAGACATATCATTAAAGAGACATATCATTAAAGAGACATATCATTAAAGAGACATATCATTAAAGAGACATATCATTAAAGAGACATATCATTAAAGAGACATATCATTAAAGAGACATATCATTAAAGAGACATATCATTAAAGAGACATATCATTAAAGAGACATATCATTAAAGAGACATATCATTAAAGAGACATATCATTAAAGAGACATATCATTAAAGAGACATATCATTAAAGAGACATATCATTAAAGAGACATATCATTAAAGAGACATATCATTAAAGAGACATATCATTAAAGAGACATATCATTAAAGGAGGTTTTCGGTTAAGTAATGGTATATGCCATTTTAGGATTGAGAACTTAAACTGTCAGGGACTCGCGTTTTAGAATTGAGACGAAATCATTATTAAACCGAAAACCCTCTAATCTAGACTGCCGGAACTGTAGGTTTTTGAAACTATAGGCAGGTATCCGTTTTGGGTATCTGCCTATCTCTTTATACCCACTCTAAACCTCTACCGAATCGACAAACTTTTTCACACACAATTCCATCGGTTCAGACGCACACATCCAATAACACTTATACCGAACCGAAAATAATTATGACTCTTGCATAGCGTTACGCAAAATCCGGTTGTTTATCAACCCTTAGCACGACTGACACCATCGCCCTCGTCTAAAATAGACTGCGCGCTATCGGTAACGCCTAAATTCGCTTTCAGTTAACAAATAATGATCTCATCTATTCCTGGTGTAATTTATGAATTCCTTGGTTTAACAAGGTAAAAACTAAATAAATTTGACTTTCGCGCATAAACGCAGTATAATCTCTAGTAAAATACTATTATGTTTAATGTTGTAATCGACTCATGTTAACGCTTAAATTGTTTATTCATCATCATTCTGTCCATACCTAAGAGGGCGGATTAGAATGATAAGGTGATTATTCTATATATTACAATGGACATAAAGCAAGACTTGCTACGATCTTGGCTTGCTACTATCCTGGTAAACTAACCGCTCACTTTCGTGCTAGGAATTCAGCACGATGGGTTTATGGGCAACGTGTTTGCTGGGTTTTTTGTTTAATATAAGCAAGTTTGAATATTAAATATGCAGGTTGCCCGTTGATGACGGGCGGGGAGACCCTGCCCCTACGGGTTCGGCACCTGCAGGATTATCGGAAAATTGATAATTCATTATTTAATACTGCTTATACATTTGTTAACGGTTGAATTGCCGTTAGAACTTAACTGATAGGAGAAGGATTATGGAGATGTTTACGAAACCTACAGGCACAGACGATTTTCTACCTGAACAGATGATAATGAGAAATTATGTTGAAAAAACTGTTCGTGAGACTTTTGAAAACTTCGGTTATACACAGATTCAGACTCCACTGTTTGAGTCATTTGCACTGCTATCTGCACAAGCGGGTGAAGAGATACGGCATAAGATGTTCACGTTTGTAGGTCCTGATAGGGTAGATTATGCACTTAGACCTGAACTCACTGCACCCGTCTGCAGAATTATTGCTAATGGTGACTTAGGACATTTACCTTTTCCCTATAAACTCTATTACATTGGACAGTGTGTACGAAAGGAACCCAGAGCTGATAGTGTAGATGCAAAATATGAATTCCGACAAGCTGGCATTGAGCTTATCGGACCGACTTCGGTATATGCTGACGCGGAGATTATCACCCTGCCCGTAAGGGTTCTTGAGAAATTGAACATACCCAATATCAAGTTGAAAATCGGTAATACAGGTGTTTTTCGTGAGATATTCAAACAACTCCCACTTGATGCAAAAGACCAAAGTGAAGTGATTTTTGACATTGACTATCTTTCTCGACTGAGAGTAGATGCCGAGAATCTCAATGTAGAAAGACTCCGCAATGAACTCAATATGTTACGACGCACACAAGGTGTTGATTATCACGGTGAACATAAGATTAACGCAGAGGATATTCAAGCATTGACAGAAAATAACAGATCTGAATGGATAAAAAAACTACCAATGGCTGCTGAGGAAACCTATATGTCAAGTTGGGAAAGAAATCTCAATCTTTCTGAAGAGATTGCACAACGTTGTATTGATATATCAAAAATCAGCGGCGATAAGGATACTGTTATAACTGCATGGGATGCGCACCTTGGAGATATCGGACAACATCTTCGTCAAGAACTTATAGATCTCTGTGATTGTTTGGAAAACAGCCAGATAACAGACTATGAGCTAAATCTTGGTATTACGCGAGGTTTTGATTTCTATACGGGTACTGTCTTTCAGATTGAATATCAGGCAAAGAATTTGACAATCTGTGGTGGGGGTAGGTATGATTACCTGATTGAGAGTTTCGGTGGACCATTCCTTCCAGGTGCGGGGTTTGCCTTCCAATTTGACTCGCTCATGCAAGCCTTCAGCGAAACACAAGAAGATGTGATGCAGATTGATAAGGATTACTTTATCGCGACTGCTTCCCCTGATCTTCACACCGAAGCACAAAAACTCGCTGACACGTTAAGACGGTCTGGAAAAACAGCAGAGGTGGATCTGATGGATCGCGGTATGCAGGGACAATTTGAATACGCGGTTAATAGGAACTACACTTATCTGCTCCGTTTAACCGCAAATAATCCGATGTGTAGAATTGACTTAAAAACTGATAAGATAGAAGAAGTTACCGTAAACGATCTTTAAATTGGATGAGAGTTATCTTACTACTTATATCCAAGAGGAAGGATTGATGCAAACAGAAAAAACGTTAAATTTACTCTTGCCAAAAGGCACGATACAATCTGAAACGCTTGAAACGTTCCAGCGCGCGGACTATGATATAGATGGATATAAATCTACTGATAGGTCATACCGGGCAAACTTCACAAATGAAGACGCTTTTCAGATTAAGATCTCAAGACCACAGGAGATTCCTGTCTATGTCGGGAAAGATGATTTCTATGATTTGGGAATTACGGGTCAAGATTGGGTTGAGGAAACCGATGCTGATGTTGAGGAGATTTTACCGCTGGATTACGGATTCGTCAGCATTATTCTCGCTGTGAGAGAAGAACGATCAGATATCAATTCCTTTATGGATTTGGTAAATCTTGCTGATCGGAACATACGTATATCAACAGAATATCTGAACATTGCTGAGAAGTATATTCTTGAGAAGACCCAAAACCGCATTGCCCCTGCCATTTTAACGCCATGGAAACGCCTGAACACACTCGGGTCATACCAGTCACCGATTACGTTGATGTTGTCATTCGGTGCGACAGAAGGCAAACCCCCTGAGGAAGCAGACGCAATCATAGACAATTGCAGTTCCGCGAGAACACTTAAGGCTAACCATCTTAAGATTGTTGAGGTCCTAAGGGAGTCTGAATCTACGCTAATTGCCAATCCAAAATCTTTAAGGGATCCTTGGAAACGAGAGAAGATTGAAGAACTGAAACAGACCTTAGAAAAAGGTCTACGTAGAAGGAGAAGTCAAGCACTTCCCGGTCACATTTAAGGAGCAGAACTATGGCACAGTATATTAAGCCACGCGTCCCTCGCGGCATGCGTGATATTCTACCTGATCAGATGATCCGTAGACAATATGTGATTGAGGTGATCCGTAATGTCTTTGAAGAACATGGGTTTGAACCGTTGCAGACCCCCGCTATGGAGTTATCAGAAATCCTTACCGGTAAATACGGGCCGGATGCAGAAAAAATGATATATCAAGCAGGACATATAGATGGTAAAGAGGACATATCTCTACGATATGATCTATCTGTTCCGCTCTGTCGTGTGGTAGCAATGTATCCTCAACTGCCGAAACCTTTTAAGCGGTACCAGATTGATCCCGTATGGCGAGCAGAACGTCCACAGAAAGGTCGCTACCGTCAGTTCTTTCAGTGCGATGCGGATACTGTCGGAAGCGAGAGTATGTTAGCGGATGCAGAAAATGTTAGCCTTATTTATCAAGTCTTATCTCGCTTAGGTTTCAAAGACTTTCAGATTCACCTGAACGATAGGAAAGTTATTACAGGTATAGGACTATTCTCTGGTGTGCCATCAGAACAACTCGGTGGTCTGTATCGTTCCATAGACAAATTGGATAAAATCGGTCTTGATGGTGTTACAACGGAACTCCGAGAAAATGAAATTCCTGAAGATGTCATAGCCAAGTTATTGACACTGTTGCAGATTAAAGGGGATTCTGGGTCAGTTCTCAGCAATCTGGAGGACCAACTTGGTGAATATGAAATTGCACATGAAGGTATCTCAGAATTAAAGAAATTAATCAGATTTATGGATACACTCGGTATTCCGGAGACATCCTATCAGATAAATGTTTCAATGGTGCGTGGCTTGGAATATTATACAGGTCCGATTTATGAAACAGTGCAGGATGCAAGTATCGGTAGCATTACGGGTGGCGGTAGGTATGATGAACTCATCGGGAGTTTTAGTAAACAGGGATTCCCAGCCACAGGTACAAGTTTCGGTATTGAAAGGATTATTGATCTGATGAATGCCCAGGAAATGTATCCATCCACTGTGAGTAAGACGGTGACTCAGGTTTTGATGACCGCGTTTGATGATGCGTTAATGTCTGAATCGCTAAAATTAGCGACGCGTTTACGTCAAGGGGGTATCCGGACAGAAGTCTATCATCGCCCCGGAAAACTCAGTACACAGATGAAATATGCTGATACGAAAGGTATTCCTTATGCAGTCATTCTCGGCTCAGATGAGTTGGAAACTGGTAATGCTGCTATTCGGGATATGTCGAGTAGAGAACAGCAAGATGTGCCATTGGATAGAATAGTTGAAGAGATTCAGCGGTTAATCGCGAGATGAAGTTCCTCAAACTACCTTAAACGGATGAGGGGCGTTCTTGAACAACAGGAATAACATAACTTTTGATTCGGAACCCATCGATTGTCTCTGTCTCTACCAAGGATTCTGTGTTTGTGCGATGGTCGAAAACAACATAGTATCCCTCATTCACATTTTCCAAGTTGAGATACGTTGCAAGTTGTCGTTTTCCATACTGATAGCGACGTTCGTTTTCCCATATCTTTGTTTCAACGACATATTTCTGTGAATTATGTAGTATGAGTAAATCTATTCTTCCACGACCCGTTTGGACTTCAAGATACATGACTGCGCCGACAATTCTCACAAATTGGTCGAGATACGCATATAGAAGATTTTGTCCAACAAACTCCCGTGGTGTGTCGGGGATATTTAAGATTTTAAAACCTGCGCGTGCAATGAAATCCTTGAAATTATTCAGAAGTAGATCCATCTCTATTTTTCCATCACATGTAAGGTAATCCTCGAAATCTATTGTGGAATCATCGTCAAAATAGTGCGATTCTACGCCATTTATCAAAGGTAGATAAGACCGAAAAATGCAATGCTTATATATTGGATTCGCAATTTCACACATGCCGTCTGCACCCTTTGCAATCACACCGTAGGTCGAAAGTCGGTCAATTATTTCGTTACGTTGATTGAACTGTACCCCTCTCTCATAAGATACAATATTCATGAGTAAGTTTTCAAAGCGAGGGTCTCTTCGTATATTTGTAAGTATGTGGCGAATATTAACATTATCCTCTTCAAGCAGTATTGCAAGTGCCGTAGAAAAATGTGACATCGTAATTGTATCAGTCTTAGGAATCTCTAATTCTTCGGTCAGAATCTGTCCAAATCGGTTTACAAGAAATGGTTGACCAGCAGTCTGTTTATGAATTGCTTCAATTACATCTGATGAGAAGGATTGTCCAGTTTCAGCTGTGTATTGTACCATCAGTTCCTGCACCTGTTGAAGACTGAAGTTATGCAGGAAGAACTCATCCTGAATATTAAAGGGAGAGATTGACCTGTCATAGTTAAGTTGGGCAATGCTTTTGACTCCAACTATACCAACACTATGTGGACAACGGCTATGATCTGATAAGTATATTTCGCGAAGTGAATGTAGGAAATCAATCAGAACAACTTGGGGAATTCCATCAAACTCGTCAATTATAATGACAACCTTTTGGTTACCAAAAGTCTCTATGAGGATACTTGATAAATCTTCAAAGAAATCCATCATGGAGATATGGTTTGTTATTTTCGTGTTGTCAAGAAAAGCAGAGAGGGATTCAGAAAGTTCTATATTCCGATTTTGATAAACTCGTCGGATATCTCTAATAACTTTATTGCAGAATGCTTCATAAAATTCAGAACGAGTCAGGTTTTGGTATGCCTCAAAATTGAGTTGAATTGGAAGATAGATTTGTGAATATTCGCTAAGAGTTTCAAGTGCTAATCTGAAAAAGGTCGTTTTTCCTGTCTGACGTGGTGCGAAAAGAACGATATACCGTCCTTCCTCTACGCGTGTTAAGAAATCAGAGATCTCTTCATGTCGACGCACAACATAATGCTTATCTAGATAAACACGACCTTGCGTTCCAAAACGTCTCATTGTTTCACCAATTATTGTTCGCGTTTCATCTCAATCAGGTTTGCACCTTCTAAACCTATGCGGACATCTTCATCATAGCTGGTCATAATAACCTGATGTTCTTCTGCAAGTTGACGAATGAAATCTACCATCAATGCTTTACGTTCTCCATCCAGGTGAAGTGTCGGATCATCTAACACAAAGAAACCGGTGTTCCCTAAGACCTTTGACAAAGCAACCTTGAAACAGAGATAAAGGAACATCTTTTCACTGCCGCTTAGTAACATCAAACTTCTGTCTTCACCATCTATCTGGATTGAAGGAAGAAGGTGTTGGCGTTGTAAATCTATACGTCCTTTCTGAAAAAGTTTCATTTCTTCAAGCCAGTGATGGAGTTCTTTTTCAGCGGGTTTGAGGATCTGACGTTGTAGTGTGTCTATAGTCTTCTCCATACCAGCACATGCAAGCTCTAAACTCAGTGTTGTACTTTCAACTTGTTCTGCTTCAAGATTTACTTTCTGCAGTCGTTCAAGTCTATCCAATTGAACCGCTTCATCCTGTCTTAGTTTTTCAAGTTTCTTTCTTTCTGCGTCTATCTGCTTTTTCAACTGGATTTTATCTAATTGTGTGAATGATTCATCTGAGTGCGTCTCTGTAGTACTTTCTGACATACCTTTATTGTTTAACTGTGTTGTTAGTTCTGTTATTTCAGTTTTATACTTGTCGATTTCATGTGCGATCTGTTCTAACCGGGTCGCACATGTTTTTAATATCTGAAGCCGTTGTTCAAGTTTTTTACGACTCTCTAAATCGTCTGTTTGCTCAGATAACGTTTTCTTAAACGTTTGCAATTCTTTGGTGAGATGTACTTTATCCGTATCCTTTTCCTGTATTATCTTCTCTACAACTTTGCGTTCAATTTTCTGTTGACATGTTGGACAGTGTCCATCACCATTTTCAAGTAATGTTTTAAGTGTGTTGCAGACATTCGTTATCGCTGTAATCTGTGAATGATGACTCCCAATTTTCTGTATGAGCATTTCGCGTTCTTTTTCAATCCCTTTTGCTTTTTCAACTGCCTCTTCAATCGTCTTAATCATTTCTTGTAGATGGGGAATGTCTTTGAATCCACTTAGTGTTTCTGACGATTCTATGGTAAGCGTGTCAACCTGTTTCTGTAATTGTTCTCTGTTCTTTTTCCATTCAGCGATTAATTCGGCATCTCCTGTTTCCATACTGTATGCCGTTTCAAGTTTTTTTAATCTGGTCTCTATATTCTCAATTTCAGTTTTGTTCGGATTCCGTGCGTTATATCGCATACTGTTTTGGTGTGATTGTATCCTACTCCGTTCGCGCTTTGCAAGTCGGCGTGCATCAATAAATCTCTCCCTTACCCCGATGAGTTTATCAATACCGAGGATCGTATATAGTATATCACGGCGGGTAGAAGGTTGACGTGCAAGGAATTCAAAAATTTCTCCTTCACGTAGAAACGCTGTCAAAGCAAGTCTGTCGTGCATGATACCAAATTTTTCCTTCAACATATCCTCAACAACTTTCACACGTTTATCATCAAAGACTATGTGCCACGTTTCA
Source organism: Candidatus Poribacteria bacterium (assembly GCA_965208245.1). Lineage (GTDB taxonomy): Bacteria > Poribacteria > WGA-4E > WGA-4E > WGA-3G > MSPOR6. The sequence continues at coordinate 477,805 of OZ242325.1, read as the reverse complement.
TTCTGTTTCTGTCTGAGTTGGAAACGTCTGCGTGTTCCACGCCAGAGCAGATATGTTTTGTCATTGACGACGAATTGTAGTCCGGCAGTACCACTGAACGCCTTAGCACTTTTAATTGCAGCAGCATCCACCCGAGGTACTATCGGTTTACCTGTTAAGGTGAAAAAGATTGCATTGACGAGGGTGCTCTTACCACTGAAATTGGGTCCAAAAATTAGATTGATACCCTTAGAAAGCTCAAAATCTCTCTGTTGGAAGCACCCGAATGTCTTGAGTCTCACACGTTCCAAAAGCACTGTCAGTTCCCTCTTTTTTCTTGGACGAGATCATACAGCATTTGCGCTCTAACTTTTTCTCGTCCATTTTTTAACGTAAAGTCAAAAGCTTTGACAATTGCATCAAGTTGATCGGGACTAATGGAAATATACTTAGAATCTTGCTGAATAAGTGCTACTATTTCTGCTTTGAAGATCTCAAGCGTTTCATTTTCAAGAACTGCATCCATTGTGTTATTCCTAATACGTCTATCTCAATACACATAAAAGATCATTCAAATTTTCGTTTTGATTTTCATCAATCTTTCACCCGCTTCAGTAAGAACCTGATCTGCTATACTGAACATAAACCTAAACTTAGTTTTACCAAGATTGGGACGACTTGTAGAAGCTTGAACCAGGTACCCCACCGACACCTATCTCCTTTACCAACCACTGAGCAAAAATCGTGCCATCTGGAAATCCGAAATCGGTTATATCCGTCATGATATAATATGCCCCTTCTGGTGGATGGCAATGAAAACCAGCTTCCTTTAGTATATTAACGAGTCGCATGCGGTTTTTGTTATATTTCTCTATCAATTCTTGATAATAACTTTCTGGTAGGTTTAAGGCAGCAACACCTGCGCGTTGTAGCGGATGTGGTGCACCGACTGTGATAAAATCATGCATCTTCCGTATTGCATTTGTCAGTGTCTCCGGTGCAACCACATAGCCTAATCGCCATCCTGTCATAGAATATGTCTTACTCAAGCCTGACACGGTAATAGTTCTATCCTGTATCTCAGGTAGAGACCCGATGCTGATATGCTGTTTATTGTCATAGATCATGTGTTCATATATTTCATCCGTTATCGCGATACAATCATATTCACAAATTATGTTAGCGATCTGTTTCAGTTCATCCAAAGTGAAAACTTTACCCAGAGGATTATTCGGTGTATTTATGATAATTGCTTTTGTGTTGGTCGTAAATGCATTTTGTAGTTCAGAAGCATCATAGGTAAAAGACAATTCACCATCTTCTGTGTATGTTTCCCGAAGTGCTACATAGACCGGTTTTGCCCCTGAAATAATGGTATCTGGACCATAGTTTTCATAATAAGGTTCAAAGATGATGACTTCGTCCCCTGGGTTGATAATTGCAAGTAGTGTTGAGAACATGCCTTCAGTAGAACCACAGGTAACGGTAACATTCTTGTCAGCATCTGTTGGGATGTTGTTGAAAGTTGTCATCTTCCGAGCGATTGCTTTGCGAAACGTCGGTGCACCCCATGTGATGCTATATTGGTTGTAGCCATCCTGAATAGCTTGAATCGCATCATGCTTCACTTCATCAGGTGGTTGATATGCGGGGGTTCCCTGTGAAAGATTGATCGCATTATGTTTTAGGCATAGCTGCGTCATCCCACGAATAACAGATTCAGTGAAACGTCTAGATTTATCTGAGAGTTTTGTTTGCGGTGAAATTGTGGATAACCTTTATTTGTTGAAATTGGCAAATCGTCTTTTTTCAAAGAGTGTTAGTTGTTGACTATCTTCCCCACGGTAATTAGTACTCATGCGATCCTCTTTCTCATCTACTATCAATGGAATAAAATTAGTAACAAGTGCTTCTAACATAGGTTTTCTATTTTCTTCATTTGCACCGACATGATAGAAATGTTCCCTTGTAAGGACATTAAAATCTGACCATAGTGTTTGAATGGTATGATTCTCTCTATGTTGATTGCTATGCCACGTAGAGAGAATAAAACCTGCCTTGGTTGTTCTCAGGTTTTCATATAGAAGTTCTTCATGCGTACTATCCCAACTGTTATAGTAATCAGTATGTCGTCCGGCATAGGGAGGATCACAGTAAATGAAATCTGTTTCGTTGGCACCAGATAAAGTTTCGCGAAAATCTTGATGTAAAAACGTCCAGTCACTCATACTAGCAAGTTTAGCAACCCAATCAACTTGATTGACTATCTTTGTGATGTACGATTTAGAGAAACGTTTCGGTTTGTGACCAAATGGAACATTAAACTCTCCTTTTCTATTGAAACGTATAAGTCCATTAAAGCAAGCTCTGTTTAAAAACAGAAAATCAAGCGGTGCTTTTTCTTCATTAAACCTCTGCCTGACTTCATAATAGTATTCCTGACCATGTTTCTCTAGCTTCTTTCCTTCTGATACAAGGAATTCCCGCGTGATATTCGGATTTATTGACCCATTATTTATATTCTGATAAAAACCGATGAGATGCGGGTTTGTATCACCAAAAATGGCTCTGTTTGGTTTTAAGTTGAAGCCTACTACTCCTGATCCCATAAATGGTTCAATCCAAATACCTTTACCTTCCCATTGCACAGTCTCTGCAATCCATTTGACTAACTTGCTCTTGATACCTTGACATTTTATCGGTGGAATGAAAACTTTCATTTTTCGTTTATTTTCCTGCGAGTAGATTTTGGAACAATAAGATCTATGTCTCCGCCTCTGTATGTTACAAAATCATGCAAATTCTTAATCTGCATAGTTTCACCAGTTTCGTCCTGCACAGTAATCTTACCATAATTCATCCAATAATCATCAAACCATTCTTCTCCCAACAAACTGAACATACCATTGCCAGACAATATATCCGCAATTTTATTAATGCTACCTATGTTAGCGGTATTTCCACTTCCACTTTTATCACTTGCAATCGTCCATTTTTCTGCGGCAAAAAACTGCAAATCTGAAATGACAGATGGAATCGATTCTAATTGAGCAAGAGTAAATGTCTTTGTTTCATCTACAGATGTAGAACTAATACGGGAATAAATGATTCCTAAACAGAAATGTCCGGTGTATTCATTATATGGAAATTGAATATTCTTACTTTTGTTTCTGTCTATGAAATAACTACCATGCGAACCGAGGGTAAAACCATTACAGAATTCGGGATTTTCAAGTGTTCTGTACGTAGTTTTAAAATCAAGGGCAAACTTATGATTCTCACCGTGCTGAACCAATGTAATATCAGGATAATAATTCTGCTTTTCTGCTGTGATAAGTTCATAACCATTATCTTCGGCAAATTTCAGTAATTGAGGAAATAAATGAATTTCTAACAGTTTAGAGACAATTTTCGTGTCTGATGAAATCGTATAAATCTGACGATAGATATCAATAAATCCTTTTACCGTCCACTGTCCATCAACGGTGCTTACATATTTATTGAGTGTTTCAACAAAATTGCTCAGTTTTGCTGCAAACGATTTCTTGGTAGTTTCTGGCATAGACGTTTACATTGTCAGTTTACTATATTGTGCCTTGCTTTCAACGCTTGACACTTCTGTTCCATATTAATGATTATGCTAACACTGAAAGTATAGTGTATGTATCATACCATGACACATAACACCTGTCAAGACGTATTATCTTTGAAACAGTTGCCAACTTCTACCGGGACGGTCAGCGCGGAATACTTCAACATTACCGCGGTCTGCCAACGTAACATAACAGGTACGTCCATCATCTCCTCCAAAAGCGATGTTTGTGCAATGTTTCCCTGCCAATTCTACCTCTAATAGCACTTTACCGTCCGGTGAAAGTTTGTCGACGGTACCTTTCCCGTGTCGCGTTACATAGATATTGCCATCAATATCACACCGCATCCCGTCCATACCGAAATCTGGAAACTGGATTAGCAATCGTTTGTTACTGATGTTCCCTTCAGGAGACAAGTCCTAGGTCCAGATGTTGTGTTGTAAGAACATTAGATATACAACGTGTGGAATGTTATTGTCCCATTTTTTGTCAGAATCGCGGATTACGCGGAGGACACGGAGGACACGGAAGTGATCTTGGACTGATTAGGGTTACTTTACACACTCCTTATACTAATATCAATTAGAAAAATGGTTCATTATATGATATAATCATAAGAGTAGGATGGCGATAAACTCTTCGTTACCCTATCCTGATTGACACTTCCATGTTTGTCCAAATCACACAACAAAAACAGTATAGTTAGGAGAGAGAAATTGATAGGTGCAATAATAGGTGATATTGTTGGTTCAATCTATGAATGGGATCATATCAAAATGAAGGAATTTCCATTCTTAGTAACCAAATGTTTTTTTACAGACGATTCTGTATGTACTGTGGCTGTTGCGGATATACTGTTGCATGACTTGCCACCCGCAGAAACAATGCAGAAATGGTGCAGAAGGTTTCCGAATAGAAGCTACGGTGGGATGTTTGCAGGTTGGATCTATGATGAACCACCTAAGCCGTACAATAGTTACGGAAACGGGGCAGCGATGCGTGTTTCACCTGCAGCATTCTTGAATCGTGAAAAACTTGCGGATGCTTTGGCTGCATCAGACAAAGTAACTGAAATTACGCATAATCATCCTGAAGGGATGAAAGGAGCGCGCGCAACGACACATGCAATTTGGCTTGCATTTCAAGATGAAAAACCTGATACAATCCGAGAAATCATCTCTACTGAATACGGATATGACCTAACAAAGACAGTTGACGATATTCGTCCAGACTACTGTTTTGATGAGACTTGTCAAAAAACAGTTCCTCAAGCGTTAACGTGTGCATTGGAATCTGTGAGTTATGAAGATGCCATTCGGAATGCGATCTCTTTAGGTGGTGATGCTGATACACTTGCTGCAATTGCTGGTCCTATAGCAGAAGCGATGCACGGAATTCCTGATGCGTTTGTAGAACGTGTTAAAGAATTCTATTTGGATAATGCTGAAGATATATGTGATATTTTGGATGAGATGTATACAGAATAAGAGAGAGTTTTCGGCTAAGTAATGGTATATGCCATTTTAGAATTGAGAACTTAGACTATCAGGGACCCGCGTTTTAGAATTGAGACGAAATCATTATTAAAAAACCGAAAACCCTCAAGAAAAAACTATCTTGCTGAAGCAGTTGATATTTGTGAGATTGTGGATGAGATGTATACAGAATAAGAAACTGTCCCAGTCAATAATCAACTGGAACAGTTTCTTATGTATAGACTATTCTATAACTCAGAGCTTAGATTTCAGACTTCCCCATGTGGTTGATAACTTGCCTAACGGATCAACGGGTGTAGCAGCCGCATCTAAGTCTTTCAGGACATTGATTTCATCAGTGCTGAGGGCACGGTTCCATAGACGGACTTCATCAATCATTCCCATGAAGACATTGTTAGGTCTGTCACAATCTTGTGCTATCCTTAATGGATCGTCAATAGTATTTAATGCGCCAGGAATTTCACCTTCAGCAACAATTTCACCATTGATATAGAGTGATGCCATTTCACCATCGTTTGTGAATGCTACGTGTAGCCACTCATTCGTTGCGGGGAGGTCGGCATTGATATCAGCTCTGCCTTCTTGGGTTTCAAAACGAAGTTTGAAAGTGCTGCCTTCACTGAACAAGCCGTACTGTCCTCTACCACTACAACCACCATGAACAGATTTGCCTACAATCTGACGAGTACCATCCCATGTTTCTGAATAAATCCAAGCCATGAAGGTACATTCATTGACGTTAAGTGCGTCAGTACTTTCTACGGTAACCCAGGTTCCACTTCCTGCACCCGCGAATTTCAACGCTTTTCCAAACTTACCATCAACCCAAGTTGGATTATCTATAACACCATTGTGTCCATGTCCGCTTGTATCTTCAGCGACATCCCCCGAACCTTCATCAAATGAAAAGTTCAGGACAAGTCCTTCAGAATAGTCAGCAGAAACGAACAGTGGTAATAACACTAAGAGTGCTATGATCAGTGAAGAATAAAAAAAGATTTTCATGATTGTTAGTCTCCTTAATTTTAATACGGAATTCTCTTTAGGAATCCCCATGTCGTTGTTATTTTTCCTGACGCATTAACTGCTAGTACGCCAGCAGCACCTTTGTTCATATAAGAAGTAATCTCGTTTGCACTCAGGGCTCGGTTCCAGAGACGGACTTCATCAATTACTCCATCAAACACGTTATTTGGTCTGTCACAGTCTTCGGATATTCTCAACGGGTCAGTGTTCGTTTTGAGTTTACCAAGGACATTCCCAGTTATGTCCTCTTTTCCATCTATATAAATTGTTCCGGTGGATCCATCGTTAGTGAACGCAACGTGGATCCACTGATTCGTTGCGGGTAACGTTGTCGTTATATCAGAACGCCCCGCTTCTGTTTCAAAGCGGAGTCTAAAGTTACCACCTTCACTGAACAAACCGAATTGTCCTCTCCCACTACATCCACCGTGAACAGATTTGCCTACAATCTGACGAGTACCATCCCATGTTTCTGAATAGACCCATGCCATAAATGTACAGGTATCAACATTCAGCGTATCTGTATTTTCAATAGTTACGTAAGTTCCGCTACCTGAACCTGCAAACTCCAATGCTTTTCCATACTTACCATCAACCCAATTGGGTTTCTCAATAACACCATCATGTCCATTGCCGCTAAGGTCTTTCGCTGTATTACCCTCTCCTTCATTATATGCATGATAAAATACTAATCCATCCGTAAAGTCTTCTGATAGTGCAAACGGTATCATTGCGAACACCAGCGTAAAAAGTAAGATATTTCTGAACATATTGCAAAGGTTTCGATGGTAAAACGTAAGCGAAGGGACTTGGAAATCATGTGAAATTAATCCTGATTTTATGACCGATCTCATGACTCTAATTCCTCCTTTAGATTAAAAATAATACATTCATACCAATTTAATCTTGATACTCTTAGACGAAAACTATGACTATCCCGTATCCCGCAAATCCAAATGTAACAACAAAAACCCACAACGACCCAAATTGGACGTGCGGGCACAGCAGCGACAGAACTATCAGGACTTTCAAAGTTTTTTTGTCGTCTTGTGTTGTTAATGTTAACGGTAACGTTGGAAGGGGGGGGGGGGGGGGGGGGGGGGACTCAAAACCGATGTTAAAGCAAAAGTTCCAAGCAGGACACCAATCCAATCTGCACACACAGACAATAGGCAACTAGTGCTATTATTTGGACAAACTGATGGTTTTTTTGTCGATTTTTTCATTGTTTCTACTCAAAAGAGAATATCTAAGATTGAATACTAAAGGACATTCTAACGTCCTTTTCTGTTGGGATTCTACTTAATGAAGATTTAGATTCTAATTGGGTTATGTGTGGTCTGGGAAACCCAATTCCTACGATCATTCTTATGGATTGGATTACCTAAATCTCTATTCAATCTTCATCAAGGATGATTATACTATTCAAATACAATTAATGTCAAGTTTATTTTTAACGTAGGACTTACGCATTTTGCTCGTTATCAGACGTTCGAGCGTTTAATGTGAATGCCAAACGCGCATTCACCAAGGGAAACCATTTATTGCCCGTTCTTTGCTAAATATAGTAAAGTGACAAATGAATGAGACATTTCACCTTATACACAGATGATGAAGCATCCCCAGCGTAGGGGCGAGGTCACCTCGCCCGTTGTGAAATGTCTCACCTCGCCCGTTGTGAAATGTCTCATTAATGCTAATGTTCACTATAAGTTCAATTTGTTGTGAAATCCAATCTTTTGCGTAAGTTCTGTTTAAGCAGGGGGTGTGTAAAATTTTTATAGAAAAATGCAGATAGAACTGGTAGGATCGATCTCCGAAACGCTACCTATCGGGGTACCGGAGTGCCTGCTTACAAAGTATTTATGCGGTTTATAACCAAAACTTTACACTTCCTTGACATACCGTCTCTTTTCTTGGTATAATGGACAATCATATTTGCAAGTTTTTGTGTATTACTTCAGGATTTCATATTGAGGGTGATGAAGCGTTATGAGAAAAATTCAACCTTTTAATGTATCAAATACGTTGTTAGAACATCCTAATAATCTACGCGAGCAGGCACAACAAGATGGGTATCTCTATTTTAAACAGTTAATTGATGAAGAATCTATCCTGAACCTACGTTGTGACTTCCTAGAGATATGCCATCGTCATGGATGGGTAGAAGGTGGATCAACATTGATAGATGGCATTTGCATCGGAGGACCCTTTGGACCCTTTATGGAGGGTGATGAAGGATATTGGCCAGTGTTAGACGAATTCCAAAGTCTTGAATCCTTTCATACATTTGCCCATCATCCTGCAATTTTGGATATGTGTAATAAGTTTTTCGGTGAAAAAACATTGGTTCATCCTCGGAATATTGGAAGAATTATGTTTCCAGAGAACACAAAATATACAACACCCGCACATCAAGATTTTATCCACATCAGAGGAACAGAGGAAACCTATACCGCTTGGATTCCACTTGGGGATTGTCCACAGCATTTGGGAGGATTAACGGTATTATCTGGTTCACATCAAAATGGTATTTATCCAGTGAAACCAGCATTTGGCGCGGGAGGACTCGGCATAGATACGGCACAATTGGAAGCAAACGGTTTACGTTGGGTTGGGGTAGACTTTGACATTGGGGATGCTCTTTTCTTCCATAGCCATACAGTCCATAAGGCACTCCCAAACCAAACATCCGACAGGATTCGTCTGTCCGTTGATTATCGGTATCAGGGGAGTTCTCAACCCGTGACGCAAGGTTCGTTACTGCCACATTTTGACCGAATGCCGTGGGATGAAATCTATAAAGAATGGACATCAAAAACGTATCAATATTATTGGCACGATATGAATCTCAATATTGTCTAATTTAAGGAACAAAATCGTTGACTAAACTAAAGTTCTTAATGTTTTTTTCGTGTTGCTTGTTGGTTGTATCCTCTGCATCTGCAGAAAACTATGCAGGTGATTTTCTGACGAACGGTGTTGGTGCACGAGCACTTGGGTTAGGCGGTGCTTATGTTAGTGTTGCTGACGATGCAACTGCAACATATTGGAATCCAGCAGGCATTGCTGCAGTATCTCAAAAGTACCAAGTCTGTATGATGCATGCGACACGACGCTCAGGTTTGGGGGCATTCAGTTATGTGAGTGCAATAGGAAATGTGTTTCCCTACATGACGTTAGGTCTGTCTTGGATTCGTGCAGGTATTGATGACATTCCTATTTACTATGATGTACCAGCATTTGACCCTTCTATCAGTGCTGATCAGCGAAAACATGACCCAACATACAGACCCAGAGATGATGACTTCGTTCCATCAGGTTATCTGAGTGACAATGAAAACGCTTATGTGCTATCCCTTGCTACTCGAATTGCTATCAGTCAAGCGTGGTGGGATAATTTCGGTAGAGATTCCGAACCGCCAGATTTCATGTTCGGTGTCAATATAAAAGGAATATTCCAAAACCTGAACGGCGGAGATGACCTTGACGAAGCGACTAGTATTTTCTCTACTTATGGGAGTCGGGGATTCGGTTTTGATGCCGGGTTACTTGCACGACTGCCTGATCTGAATGCAATTTTCGGGTTAGAAAACTTTGGTGGTTTTGCTTTAGGTGTCAATCTACAGGATATTTCTCAGACAACATTAACATGGAATACTGTGCCTGCTGCCACAGAATCAATCCCGACTAATCTGAATTTTGGCATAACATACTTCAATGATTACATCTTCAATAGAACATTCATCCTTTCCTATCAATGGCAGGAACGTTATAACGGACAGACACATTTAGGAATAGAGTATCAGATCAGTTCTCCGTTGGCATTACGGCTTGGATACCGAGATAGTCGCATGACGAGCGGCATCGGTATCCAATTAAAGAAATTCAGCCTTGATTACGCACTCCTCATCGGTGACCTGATTAATACGCATTTCTTAAGCGTATTATGGACATTCTGATTCCATCTGTTACATGGTTTTTGGTGGTTGTTTTTAAAGTTCTTAAACCATATATTATATCACATAATGTATTTATTAGAGTCAAATCTATTTTTACTTAGGCACGTGTATGTGAGTCAATTATCATTTTCTTTTACTCCGATCATTAATGCTCCTAATTCCTGTTGGTTTGTTTCTTCGGGTTTAACGATACCAGCAATCTGACCTTTGGACATCGCTACAATTCTATCACAAAGATAAAAGAGTTCCTCCAATTCTGAGGAAACAAGTATCACTGCTTTCTCTCGGTTTCGTGCTTGTATGAGACGTTCATGGACAAACTTCGCAGCATGCACGTCCAAGCCGCGGGTCGGATGTGCGGCGATAATTAGTGTTGGATCGCCGGATAGTTCTCTTGCCACTACAACCTTCTGTTGATTTCCACCAGACAGCGTTTTCATTTTGTCTGAAATACTACCGAGTCGGATCTGATATTTATCAAGTGCATTCAGGGCAAATTGTCGGATGTTCTTCTTTCGCAACAGTGCATTACGCGAAAACAGACTCTGTTTGTGTTTACCGACGATAAAGTTCTCATCAATTCTGCTATTCAGACTAACCCCGTGCCGATGTCTATCGGCGGGGAGATGTGCCACCAGTTTCTCTCTGAATTCTGCAGTTGAGTAACCGACCATGGATTCACCGTTTAATGTAATTCTGCCACGCTGAATCTGTCTTAATCCCGTAAGTACTTCAATGAGTTCCGTTTGTCCGTTTCCCTCTACCCCCGCAATCCCAACGATCTCACCAGAAAAGATGTCAAGGTTGATGCTGTCAAGTCCGCCAAAGAAACTGTCTAATGTGCCAACTTCTGATTTTGTCGTTACATCCTCTAATTGCAATATAGGTGTGTGATGTGTGATTTCCTTCCGTTCAATCGTATCTTGAGAAATAGGTTCACCTATCATAAGTTCAGCCAATTGCTGTGGATGCGTCTCGGTAATTGGAAAAGTAGCGATCATTTTTCCACCACGCATAACTGTGACAGTATCAGCGATCTCCATAACTTCATCCAGTTTGTGTGTGATAATGATAATACTTTTTCCATCTCGTTTGAGACCCCGCATACATGCAAACAGACCCTCAATTTCCTGCGGCACAAGCACAGCTGTGGGTTCATCCATTATCAGAATGTCCGCACCGTGATAAAGTACCTTTAGGATTTCAGTGTGTTGCTGTGTGCCAATTGGTAGAGACTCAATGGGTGTGTTTAAAGGCACATCAAACCCTAATTGTTCAGCAAGTTCGGTGATAACTGTTTCTGCTTTCTGATAATCAATGAATGTACGGAATTTACACGTTTCTTTTCCCAGTATAATATTCTGAAGACTAGTGAATGCGGGGATTAATGTAAAGTGTTGCTGTATCATTCCCAGACCAAGCCGCATCGCATCACGTGGGGAAGATATTTTGACAATCTGATCGTTGACATATATCTCACCCGTATCAGGTTGATATAGACCGTAGAGGATTTTCATCAACGTAGATTTGCCGGCACCGTTCTCTCCGACTATTGCATGTATTTCACCGCGCTGGAGTGTGAAATGGACAGCATCATTGGCGCGAACATTACCAAATCGTTTGCTGATACCTCGCATTTGGACTAGAGGTGCTTGTGTCATGGTTTAATCAAACTTCAGTTTATCCGTAACATTCTGAAGTGCGTCATTAATCTCTTTTAACACTTCTTCTGACGGTTGATCCCCCTCAGCAGTAATTGTAATGCGATATCTAAAATCAAGTTCAGGAGCAATTTTTATCAAATCACTAACCGTGTCAGGAAGATCTTGAATTTCTGTTTCTGTAAGAACCGATTCAGTAAGTTTCATCCAAGATGGTTGCCGCACAGTAGTATTGTAATAATCCTCGGTTGACGAACCATCATAGGTAATAAATCCTTTTGCAGTTGCTTGTGTAACAGCAGCACGAAACACTTCATTAGTAATAAAAATTCCTTTTTTTGCCTCAAGTGCCTCTTTAATTAACCCAAGTGTAGGTTGTCCAGAATCCCAAGCAGATTTCGCGTCGTTTCCAATAATATCTTCTGGCATTATCTTCACAGGTGCTTCTGAAACCTTTAAACCGACTTTATCCGCTTCGTCTACAGGACAGGGCCATTTAGGACTTCCTTCTGTAAACGCAAATAGGTTTCTGGACACACCATCAGTGACAGCATTGAGAATCAATGACCACGGAATCGGTGTGCCTTTGCTTACTGCTAATGTGTCCATGACTTTGGAAACGGATGTAGTTTCATTTTCCCATGCCTCAGGCAAGGCTGTATGACTGATTTCCGAACCACTAATCGGTTCTAACGGAGCGAGCAATTCTAAATCTTCTGTTATTTCCACGTCAGGAACGCTCTCTTTAAGATATGCTTTGCCTGCATGACGTGCCATCAATAAACCGTTTTGAATTGCAGATATGATTGCATCCAGTAGAACCTTGTCTGATTTTAGTTTCGGTGCCGCATCTCCATCAAAAAAACCATGAATCGCACCTAATGTTGTCGGAACATTATTCTGCCATATTTCTGACAAATGTCCAGGCCTCAATAGATCGGGATTTAGATTATGGAGTTCTGCATGTTCAATCGGGACGATTTCCATTTCTTTTTTCCAGAGTTCTTGGTCATCAGTGGGTGCTTCACACCAGAAAGTCTGCTGAGATCTATCTGGACGTACAGTCCGTAGCACAATCTTTCCCTCCGTAACGCCGCGCCGAAGTGTGTCAATAAATACGTGTCGGTTCAACATCCGAGGAAGTCGAGAAAGACTGGCAAACATACTGTATAATCCTTTCACTGACTTAGCAGTTTCATCTTCTCCCCACAACTCAAAATAACTTTCTGGTGTCAGTAAATCTGGATCAAGCGAAGTTGTTAATAGTCTATCCTCTCCTACCAAAAATGCTTTCATCCGATCAAAGGGAGATTCTGGACCAGGTGATAACGCATGTGCTCTAATGTCCCCATCTTCGTCTAAAGCGATCAGCACGCTGTAAGCGGATTTAACTGAATCTGAAATACCGGTTCCATCCTCTTGTTTGCGCTGCATGAACAATGCCTTCTGAGGTCCATTTAGCAGATTTTTATCGTCCCCACTTTCAATATTTTCCCATCCCATGATTCTACGAATCCGTTGCCGCAAACCTACTAATAGCGAGTTTTCAGGGGCAAGAGCGATGACGTTGTTCCGGTAGGTTCTATTGTAGAATTCGGCAAGATGTTCAGACACTTTTTCACCTGGGACTGCTGTCCACTCGGGACCGACAATCACGAAGTGGAGTTCAGGATTGTCAGGAATATCTGAAGATGAGTGTGGTAAAGTGTGGATATCTACGCCATCAGAATTTTGACCGAGTCTGGAATTTCTTATCCGATTTGTCAAATTATCATTGATTTGTTCATCAGTGATTCTTCCCATCGCTCTATCATGTATCCGTGTTAAATTAGGTGTTGTTCCTAAAGCCCAACTATCGTTGTTTTCTTTGAGAAACCATGAAACTTTTCGCCACTGCAATAATCCATCTGCTGTTGATACGGGGTCAATGTTTTGATGTGCAAGAAGTAGGTACAGATCTGACTCTTCTGCCTTATGTCCCATGGGTTGTGAGTGCAAGAATGTAGAAATAACTGCGGTTTCAATTTCACGGTACTTGAGTAAGGGCAATGATTTCTGAATGGTCCGTGCTCTTTCAAGTTCTCCTGTAAGAATTGGTGTCCATTGATTGCCTTCGTCACACGCTCTAATAAGTTCTTGAATAGCCTCCGAAAGTTTGTCATCTGCCCCAAGCAGTGCACTCGGTCCTACAAACGCTGCATCGTCTTTTCCTTCTGCTTCTCTTAGCAGAAGGGCAAATGTCCGAAATGTACCGCGAGCTCCTTGGAATTTATCCAGCTGTGTCCATTTTTGATAGAAGACTTCAATGATCTGGGGATGAAACGGATAGGATTTCACAAGTTCATCATAAGACTCTTGATCCTTCTGTTCACTGCGGAGTGGAAGTTTCTGTCTCGATGCAACAAGGCGATCCACAATGGCGCGGCGTTCATTCTCTGGGAGCACATTTTCAAACAACCGTCGCCGAAGCAATTCTGATACATCTTCACGAATTACGGGTTCATAAGGTTGATCCATACGATGAAATACATTCTCCAACATATCTAAGACTCGAATACCGGTCGGATCGTTAGCAATAATATCGGAGGTGATAAGACTTGCTACGATTGAAGCACCGTTAACCTTATCAACTGCTTGCGTAAGTGCCTGAAAGAAATCTTGAAGGATACCGAACCTATTTGGATCATCATTCACAGCAGCACGTGTATACATCAATGCTTCATCAAGTAAAATGAGTGTGGAGAGATTATCCTTCTGCGGTGTTTTGATAAGCTCCACAAGTGTTTGCTCAGCAGGATTGATGTAATCTGCATCATGTTCAGCGACCACTGCAAATCCTACATCGCCGGCAAGTTGGTATGCCAAAGCTCCCCACGGTGTTTTTACTTGTCGTGATTTACCACCCGGACCTATCACTGAAAGTCCGTTCTTCACATCAAATTTATCAAAAGGAAGGAGTGCAACTCTTGCGCGGGGTAGTGTGTCTAAATCGCTAAACCCCATAAACTCTTGCACAGTCGGATGTGTTTGGAATTCATAACCTCGTTCAGCCAAGTGTAAGAGTGCAATCAGTGCATGGGTCTTTCCGCCACCGTAAGCGACTTGAACAGTAATGACAGGGTTACCGTCTTGTCCTGCTAAACGTCTCAGAACATCTCGTACTAACGTTTTGAGATTGTAGGTAGGATAGGTACGGTCAAAAAAAGGATTGGGTAATTGATAGACATCTGGTGCGTTCTCCATTCGCACCGCATAAAGGTCTGCAGCAAATTCTGAAAGTTCAAGCGTTCCCTGTCGCACATCATCTCTCAATATACATTTTTTGTGCCATGCATTCTCATCCATAAACTAACTCCTATTGTTGTAGCATACAGTTTATTGCGCGTGCTAATTAGGTGATGATTCAGTTGAACTATCTTCATGCAGAAGCGGTAGCTGAACTGCATCGGGTTCTGGTCGCCCGGAACTGGAAATCCCGTTAATCGGTTCCCCCGGTTCGTACTTGATGAGTGCTTCCAAAAGCGACTTTTCACTGGAACCTTGAGAATTTGTTTCAATAAGTGCTTGAACGACTGCCTTGAAAAGCGCGTTTTCTTGCAATCCATGCTCATGGAAGTAGGCGTTGATGTGTGCTCTTTCACCTTCGTCCCAGAGTTTCATGATTCTGTGGATCATGTCTATCATCGGAATTCTTCCCGAAGTGTGTGCATAACCGATCCGATCAGAAGTTCGTTCGGTGTGCCCAAGTAGTTTGAGCGCACTACCTGAGCGTGCCTTTTTTAAAATGCCGATATAATTTGACCTTAAATCATCAAGTGAGACCCCATATCCTTGCGCCAATAGTATGCACTCGCCTACAGGTGCATCCTTTGATCCGAAATAGTCCTTGTGCATCAGATAATAACGTGTCCATTCGTCCAACGCTTCCGTACTGGCACCGTCCAAAATCTGTCCCAATGCAAAGTCAGTAACAACACGTCGTACCTCCGTGAGAAACTCAGTTACTGTGAATGCATTCCCAGTCTGTCGTCGGACCTCTTTGTAACTTGAATAACTTTCCAATGCAGGTCCGATTGCTGCCCAGACAAAATCAGGTCCTCGAATTCCCACGTCCCAGAAATAACGTAGACGTTCCGTTACACGTTCTTGCATTTCATTTTTGACTTTACTGTAATGTCCTGTTTTTGCGTTTGCGGGGCATTTTCTACATACTAGCCATAATGAAGTTGATAGAGAGGCAGCACCTATACCTCGTGCTCTGTTTGGTTTTTCCGTATCAATAGGCCATGATGCAGTTACGGTAAAACCTGCTTTAATAATCGCTTGCAACAATGTCTCCCACGCCTCTGGCTCTTTGTGGGCAAAGACTATAACGAAAAGTGCCTCCTCAGACATAGCATTGTGTGCTTTCTCAAATGCTTTTGTCATACCAAGCGTGTAATACGCTTTAGCTTTTTCTTGGGATCCTTCAAAACGAGCAGCATGTTGAATTAATTCTTTCTCCTTAGGTACGAGTGAATCGGCAGCGTTTGAATCAAATGTTTCAGGGATAAAACCATTCCTCTTATTCCAGACAAAGAAAAAGTCGGAAGTATCTGCATATGGAATTATATCATAGTATGGTGGATCTGTGACAATTAGATCTACATTAGTCGGGAGTGTTGCCCCAAGAACATCTTCACAGTTTATTGAGACAAGAGGATCTCCGATGTGCGGCCAGTAAAATAAGCGGGACAGGACCTCACGCTGCAGTGTTCGGTGACTCTGATATGAGCTAACTGATTCGCCAATTATGTTCGTTTCAACGTAATCCCAAGTCATTGAGACCCTTGCAGCCACAAACAAATTTCCAACCGCTTCATCTTTTGATTGCCAAATTGCACAAGTGCAATTATAATCCACTGCTTTGTTAATCAAAAGAGCGAGGTATGCCGATACCGATTCTATCCACTTTAGAGGATATTTGAACTTTTTCATCTCAACCTTCGCTAATCGCGTCCACTTCACAAATGTCATCAACGCTAACAATTGCCGATTTGTGTAGAGATCTGACCATTTTTTGAAACCGTAGAGCGGAATAGAAAATCCAAGAGTTCCAGGACCGGGCATTGGCTCATCAGGTATCCCATAGGGAATCTCATGTGCAATTGCTTCCAAAGCATTCTCTGGTATTTCTTCTGCGATTTCAATTTCTGACAGTGTTGGTGAACGGTACTCCTTGCCGTATTCTTCTTGATAAACGACGGCTGTCATTTGTGCATTGAATTTGTCCTCATGCCCACACCGTTTGATGTATTCATCGGGTTGCTGTAAACCGCAAAATGGACAGGTTGCTGTCGCTGCTTTATGTGACATTGTCGGACTGCCGACATCGTCAGCATTACTCGGTGTGATAATTTCAAATTGGACCCGCTTTGTCTGAGGATTTGGACAGAGCTTGAGGGCACGTTTAGCATTAATGATGACTTTTGTTTTCTTTTTTTGCTTCTTCAGACGGAGAAAATCAGGGCGATTTCGATTGTCTGGCGTGTCTTGAAGGGTTTTTTCTGCTTTCTTGCATAACCACAGTGTTTTGAGCAATGGTATTGTCGCCCCACACTTTTTTTGGTCTTGACATGGAATAGTTTGTGCCCAGAAATAGGCAATCGTTGGTTTGTTATCAATCACTGGATAATATTGCATAAGTTCTTTGCGAGCATTTTCCCAAACCCATTGTCCCCACAAATGGACATGATCAGCAAGATCTTCTTTTATTAAATCAGAACGTTTATCAAGGTTTAACTCGGGGAGTGGTGTGGTTTCTCCAGCAAGACGCTGCGGGTATTCAAGCGTGCATTTGAGGATAAACCATGCAACTGGGTTATAATCACTTGCAGTAGTTTCACAACCGAGACGTAGTGCTTCAAGTGGAATCGCACCCCCACCTGCAAACATATCCAAGACTTTCGGTGGGCACCCATTGTAAGCCAATTGGATGAGCTCTCTGGCAATTCGGAGTTTATTAAGCCAACGCCCTTTCTGATCTTTCTCGTTCCAATCACCTTGACCGTTTTCAGCACCCCATGGAGTTAGTGATCCGATTAGATTTCCAAGATACTCCCGTTGTTTCTCAGGCAAGCGCGATCCGGAAAGTCTCGTGTATTCTGCCTTCAAATTCGGAGAAGCATCTGCAGGATCTGGGAGCAATGTTGCGATGGTTACAGCTCTACAAGCAGAGATAGGACGTCTAGCCGGCCAATAATGTAAGCTATTAGGTTTCCCCCGACTAACTTTCTGTTCATGAGTTGAGGCCTCTGAAACTTTTTCCAATGGGAATGCTTCCTCAATAAGTCTACGTGGCAATTTTTGTTCCTTCTTAGTATGGTTTTAGAGCATTACGCGATTTCAAGAGTATTGATTGATATCCCATTTCTCACCTATTTTGTAGGCGAGATGTATTTCTTCTATCGTGAGACGGTACACTTCAAAAAGTTTCACAATGAAGTCCACCCAACTCTCCTGATAGGCATAATTTTCATTAGCAAAATCATAATGACAGTACTTAGTGTTGGTTTCACCCGGATTTGGATCTCTCCCAGGAGGTCTAACTGAGAATATGGTATAAATATACCTATGGTGGTGAAAGTTAAAATTAAGATGAGTCATTGCTTTTACTTTTTCCACGACTTTGCCCGGTAGAAGTCTACCAACATTTTTCCCCTCGTTCCACTCTTTCCTGTCTTTAATAAGGGTAACAATTTGTTGGTATCTCTCTTTGGATGCCGAGTCAAGTTCGTCCCATCGGACAAAATCTATGGCTATGTCGTTTCGATTAGTATTGGAGACTATAGGGACCTGAATAAGTTTGACGCTATATTCTTGTGAATTAAAGATATCCTCGCTAAGATTGGACCGGTAGTTTTCAATGTAGCTCCGGACTTCTCGTAGCTCAGCAGATAAGACACTTCTATTTGCTTGCCTTTGCTCCCCAGTACGCATATATGAAAACTGAAGTGAAAAGGCTAAGCTTTCGTTTAATGCATACTCTTCACCAAAAATCTCTATTAAGAGGTTCTCATAGTTATAGAGAAGAGATTGGCATTCCCCAAAAATTAAAACATCAACTTCCCTCTCAGTTACGTGAGGGGTGTGCATAATTGACATTAGTCAGGATAAGGGTTATACTCTAATTTAAAATCTTTTTTTTAAGGAGTATTTACCATGAGTTATCCTGACATGAGATATTATATCACATTTTTTTCTTATTGCTACAAAGATTTTGAGAAATCCATCCGTTCCAATGCGTCTAAACCTAAAGGAAGACCTAAAGTGCATCCTGATAGTTCACTGATTATCTTTTTTGCCATTATGATACTGAAAGGTATTCATCCGTTTAAAGCACAGCATGCTTTTCTTCTTGAACACCCAGATTGGGTGAAAAAACTCAAGTTCAAAAGTATTCCGGATCGCACAACTCTATCCCGTCGCTACAAACACCTCACAACCAGAATCGAACAGTTCGTTGAATATCTCGGAGATTTAGGTATTGCATTGGATACAGATACACCTCAAGATGTTGTCTTTGTTGACAAAAGCCTCTACAAAGCACAAGGGAATGTGTGGCATCAAAAAGACCGAAAAGCACATCACATTCCCGATGGTTTACGCAACCTTGATACAGATGCAAGTTGGTCAAAAAGCAAGTATCGTGGATGGGTTTATGGCTATGGACTACATCTGATAACTACTGCCAACGGGTTTCCAATGTTTGCCGATGTCTACACTGCTTCTGTGAGAGAAAAAACAGCGTTTGAGCAAAAGACCGACGCACTTCTGGCGAGACATATCAAGTATGTCATTGCAGATGCTGGCTATACAGACTTTACGCGTATTCAAACACTCGCAAAAGATAGGCTATTCCTTTTGACACCCATAACAGGGGCTAAAGCACCTGAAAAGGTAGCTTATCTACAAGCGATTGAAACATCACCGCAGCTACAGACTTATCAACAACAACGCAAGACAACTATTGAACCGGTTTTTAATCTGTTGAGCGACCTGACAGGAACAAAAACTAATCAGAAGCAACTGCCAATAGCTCGTCTTGAAAATGTGAGAACCTTTCTGATGTTGACAATTGTATTGCTACAAATAGCAATGTTGGTCAACTCAATTTGGAACTTGCCAAGCAGAGAAGTTTCAAGAATGAAAACCATATTTCAATAGAAAACTCAGAATAACATTTACTATTATGTTATACGCATTTATGCACACCCCTCAGTTACGTTATGATGTTCTATTTTATTTCTTAAGCCTATAAAAAACTCAAGATTTTCTTTTATAGGTTCATTAAGTTTCCCGTATTCTTTAATACAAGTTTTGAGTTCCCACGCTTTTCGTTCTCCATCAATTATCTTATAGCGTCCGTTTTTCTTTTTGTGGTAATATTTATTGCCTATCGTTTTGTTGAAGTAAGCATGGAACAGACGCGTCCAAGCAATAATCATCAAAATTATATATGCTTGGCTGCGAAATGTTGTCCTAGGTTTGTTGTAGACTTCAACTGCTAACAAAGCAGCATTAATTGAACCTTCAAGTATATTTTTTGTTTTTCCTTTGCGTAGCTTCATGTTAGTAATCTATTTCACTTTTCGTGCAATGTTAATTACAGTTAGGGATACTCCGTTGCAATAGCGTCGAAATAACGGATCATTCCCGCAAATGGTGAACTCGGTGCTTTCATTTTTTCTATAGCGTTTCTGTTAAGGTACCGAGTTTTCGGACGGGTCTGATCATCTTCAAGGGTAGTTCTGAATACACGATATAAGTTATAGACTTTGTATCTTTCGGCCCTGAGTTCCATACGATTCAATCCATAATACTCAATAGATGCCAATGCAATAGATTCAACTTCAGGGTTTTCGGTGTTAACGATAACACTAACAAGGAGATTTTCAGAATTAGGTGTAACTTCAACTTCTCTCAGTACATCATCGGCGCGCCATGCAAAATAGTCAGACGGATCATCAAAATAAGGGTTAAGCAGGAGTGGGCGTTCCTTTTTATGTGCTCGAATGAAATCATTGATTTCATCTTGATTTAGCGGATTAGGGGCAATTGTTCCAGCTTTAAAGGCTATACACACATCCGTTGTGTTACAAAGAATTACTGGGGCCAGCATTTTTTGATTTTGTAATGGAAAAATATCTTTCTTGAACCTCTGATTACAAATTTGACATGCTACAAGAAAATTATCATAGCAATAGGCAAGCCACCAATAGATGCTTTTGGGACGATAATGTTCTACGTCTCCAAAGGAAACCACAGAAGTTGGTGTTTCACAGTAGGCACATTTATCACCTGTTTCAACGAAGAGTTGTTCCTTCGCGAGTTTCCAAAGGTTGCTGTTGAAAGTGTGTTTTTGAATCTCACCGCGCTTGATGTGTCGCTGGTTGAACAACAATTCCATCTCAAACATCCTCTTTTTTTCGCCGTGAAAGTTGGCGTGGATGTCTGTTTTCAACCGACTCCTTCTTAACCGTATCACCTTCTACCCTCTTGCAATTCTTGTTCAATTTTTCGCAGGAGCTGTTCATGTTCTTCAGAAAGTATCATACTTGCTCTACCGCCAAGGGGCAGTTCAGTAATGGCTGTAGTTAGTTTATCCAATTCTGCTTGCTCCTTAACCGACAGATCCGCTTTGTCTCGGAGAGTCCGGTATTGCTGCTTCATGTCCTCGACCTTTTTCGACTCATCGGTATTTAATCCGAACGCGGGTGACATTGCCAGTTGGTGTAAGAGGAGTGTTTTAGGATTACCCGAGAATGGATAGATATGGATATTCTTTGCTTCGCGCACCAAACAGTGCAGTTCCCCTCGGTCTGCTTGTTGAGCTGTAAAGGGAGAATGTGATGTCACAACAAACTGAAAATTTGGCAACCATTCTTTAAGAAACGAGAATAGTTCGCGTTGACGTTTTGGGTGAAGATGTAGATCGACTTCATCAATGAGGAGCAGGCCACTTGCAGTAAGCGGCTGTTCTCCTAAACCCTCAAAATTTTCTAAAAGCTGGAATAACAGATCACCCATCCAAGCTGCCATTGCAATGTACCCATCGCTAAGGTTGTGTAACGGCACAATACCATCTGGCGTATCAAACAGCAATTGTCCCTTCTGTTTATCAATGCTATAAAATTTGATGTCTGGTAACAAATTGCTGAGTACCTGTCGGACAATTTCTGAACCCGCTCGGTTTTTGAGATAATCAAGGTCCATAGCCCATGAATCAATTGACGTAGTGGCTGCGTCAGGATCAAAAAGCGTAGCAACACACTGTGCCTTGTTATTACTGAATGCTGAAGTCTTTGATCTTCGGTTCTTTACTGGACTGAGTCGTCGTGATGTTCCGAAACCGAGAACAAAATAGTCTCTGCTTTTCCGGGTAAGTGCATCATCAAACCACGCGAGACTCTTTTTGTTCCTCACGATGACATCTGCCCGACTATCTCCAGATTGAATCCGTAAATTTATCTTTCGTTCCTCTTTTTCTTTGGTAACCAAAACGGCAGATATTTCACAATTTTGTGCTTTATACCGGATCCAATCTGAGGGTTCCTCCAACAAATCGGCTATCGCGTCGCTGCCGCTGGTCACTAACGCAATGGCTTTCAAAAGTGTGCTTTTACCTGTTCCATTGTCAGCTAGAAGTAGTGTCCATTTCCGGATATCACCATTCTCGTTTTCAAAGGATAAGAAAATATCAGAAAAACACTTGATGTTGTTAAGACGGATCGATTTGAGAAACATCTGTTTTATCCTTTTTCATAGTTCAGCAGGAGTTTGACGACAAAATAAAGTAATAGACTACATTATTCAGATTAAGTTGTCACTATTATATTAGACTTTGTGAGACTAGTCAAGGTTTTACGGTCTCAATTTAAAGGCATCTAATTATCACTTGTTGAAGGAATTTTCCGCCGCCTCCGATTTTGTTAGAATATCATTAGCGTTGATTCTCATGGTTCCAGTGGCTTTCGCAATCAGATTACCAAATGGATCACAGCATCGGTATAACTGCGGTTCAGTATCACAATGATAGACTACATAGAGCCAATAGCGGTCCCCATGATTTGCGGCTTGCCGCCATTCATTTGCTGTCAATTCAATACTCGTAATTCCTGTACGTCCTTTTACTTCAATGTAACGGACCTCACCGTTTGGGTATCTGGACAGCAAATCAAATCCTTTCTTAAGGTTTGGACTGGAAACATCTCTAACCTCTGCACCACTGTTCTGTTCATATTCAAGGGCTATCCTGATAGCAATAGTTTCGGCATCCCGCAGTGTTCTCGTTGGCACATCGGGAACAGGGGATGGCGTTACAAAGGCACGAACATAGATTGTTACAGGTCCCAATTGTGTGTTTTCGATTTCCTCAATAAGTCTCGTTTCGGTTTCCTGGCGTTTCGAATCCAATTCTTCGAGTTCATACTCACAGTTATTCAGTTTTGTTTGCGCTGCAGGAACCCCTCTGTCAACAGCATCTTTGAGTTTTCGTCTTTGTTCGAGCAGTTCTGATTTTCGTAAATTACTTGAAATTTGGATCTGTTTTTTCTTATATTCCAACTCGGACTGAAAATCGGCACGGATACGGGGAAGTTTTGGTATACCAAAGTTATCCTTTACGTAAGTTTTAACAGATTCCACTTCCTCTGCTAAGTTAACACATTCAGAGGATAAAGTCGTAGGAACATCCTGCTTTGTTGTTTTAGGTATTAGCGTCAACAACAGATGTGCAGGTATTTCTTCACAATTTCCATCTGCATAACGTTTAATCCCTAAGAGCATATCCTCAATAATCTGAGTGGTTTCTTCAGTCTTTTGCACGATAGGTACTCTGACCAAATAGAATAGATAAGGTTCATCGGTTTGCGGATCGAAATAGATTGCACCACGGTCGCCTTCTACGTTGTATTTCTCCAAAAATCGAGTACGGATTGCATCGAAAATTGGTTCACCGGGATGAACGAAAATTGCTGCAGGTTTTTCAGATCCATCGGGTAGGGCAAGTTCCCGTGAGAATGTTAGTTGACCTTGATCACCAGGATATTTTTCAATAACATCCTTCACAAAATCCGGACAAGGTTTTAGATCAAAAGTTGTTTCTATATCACCTTCAATTTGATAGTCGAGTAACGGTGCTGCATCTTCAAAGAATCCTCTAACGTAAGCGGGTAGCATACGAAGTGTCTCAGCAGATTCTCTTTGCTGCTGAACGTTGTCAAGTAACCGTTTCACTTCGCTATTGGTGACCAATTTTTGCTGTCCTTCAATCTGATTTTGTATGTTTTCCAGCGTTAATCGGTTGTTAATGGTATGAATTGAGGCATCGACTTGATTTTCTATGATGGCTTTTGTGATGAGTTCAGACAGAGAAATTTCGTTAAATTGCTGTCCAATCACATCAAAAACCTTATCATCATCCAATTCTTCACGCATCTTTTCCAATTTATCCAGTAACACTTTCAATACACGCCCTTCACGAGTATCTTCAGCAACGAGATTTAGCAAAACTACTGTGCGCTTCTGCTTATAACGGTGAATCCGTCCCATTCGCTGTTCAAGTCGAGCGGGGTTCCAAGGAATATCGTAGTTCACCATGAGCCAACAGAATTGTAAGTTAATACCTTCGCCAGCAGCATCCGTTGCCACGAGATATCGCGCACCATCTGGGTCCCGAAAAAACGCAACCTCTTCTTCACGTTCACTATATTTCATGCCACCGTGGATTTGGGCAACTTTGTCAGTAAAACCTAAAGCCTCTAATCTTCCGATGACAAAATTCATTGTGTCGCGATGTTCAGTAAAAATCAGAACTTTTTCGTCTTGATACTCCGTTAATGCCTCCCACAGTTTTTCAAACTTACTTTCAAATTTCAGGTTGAAAACTTCTTTTGCATGTTCAACGAGTTTATTAACATGGGAGATTTCACTTTCAAGATCGTTAATTGAACGCGCAGCTGTTGCCTGTTCAAGATCTTCATCAACCTGTTCTGCTTCTTCCTTCCCATCAACACTTTCTTCCTCATCCCCTGTTTTTTCATCTCTAATGTCAATATTTGAAAGTTGTGCTTGTGCTTTTTCTAATTCATCTCCTGACAACCTGCCATCAAGAAGTTCACGAAGTGTGGTCTGAAGTTTTTCCTCACGTCTGATAAGGCTCTGCAACAGTGCAAACGTTGAACTAGCGAGTCGTCTCTGTAGTACCATCATTGCCATCTTTGCCGCCATCCTGTTGTATTGTCCAGCGAGATCGAAATAGGTTTCACAATACTCCGTCACTGCATCGTATAAGGATTGTTCGCTTATTTCTCCCTGCTTCAGTGGATAAGCAATAGTTCGACTATATCGTGGCGGGTAGATAGGTTTCCCTTCAAAATTGACCATCTCCTCCTTCATACGTCTGAGTAAGTGATTTGATTTCTCACTGTCTGACATCCGCCCAAAAGCCTTTTGTGCAGCAAGGTGTTCAGGCAATAGCAACCGCCATAAAAAATAGTAGGCATCATCTTTCCCCATGTGGGGTGTTGCTGTAAGCAGTAATAAGTTTTTTTCCTGTGCTGCAATCTTTTCTGCAAGTTGGTACCGTTTTGATTTCCTAACCGTCCCATCCGCCTCATAATTTGCAGATAATTTGTGCGCTTCATCAAATACAATTAGATCATAAGGGTGCGCTTCAAAAAGACATTCTTGCATCCGATCTTGTCTTAACGTATCAAGACTCACAATAGCTAAACGATTTAGTTTATCAAGAAATGGATTTGCGTTTGTAGCATCAGCACTTGTCAGTATAGAAAATTGGAGTCGGAAACAGACTCGTAATTCGCGTTTCCAGTTTCCAATCAGACCTGCCGGCGGTACAATCAACACACGTTCAACCTGCTGCCGTAGTAACAACTCTTGAATATAGAGGCCTGTCATAATCGTCTTACCAGCACCAGCATCATCAGCCAACAGAAAACGGAGTGGGAGATGTTTCAATAGATGGTCATAGACTGCAATGAACTGATGTGGTAGCGGATCAATTAGCGATGTTTCCGTTGCAAAAAACGGATTGAATAAATAAGCATGACGTAACCGATGCGCCTCAGCTACTAACCTTACTAAATTCGCATCTGCTTGAAAAGCATCTGATACAATTTCAAACCGTGATCGGAATTCTTCAAAAGAACAAGTAAACGGTTCAATATCATTTTCAAAATAGATCCGCACAGATGAATCATGCGTTTGAACTTGTTGTATCACACATTCTCTCTTTTGATATTTATCTATCAGAGACATACCGGGTTGAAGATCACCGATACGAATTGAGTCTATTTGCTGCGCTGCAGTGTCCATTTATACTTTCTGAAATTGCGTCCATTTCAAGTTAAAAAACTGTAATTGAAGATATTTTACCAAATATCCTTATTTTGTCAAGGAAAACCAGGGTTTTTCAGTTTTAAGAGATTGTCAGTTTTTGTGTAGGACTAATAGTGGACTTTGTAGTTTGGGTAGAGCGAAGCGAAACCCGACAGAAGTTTGATCGTGTCGCCAGTTAATATTTTAATGACGCTACCCTCTACCCGACCTACGGACTGATAAAATCATATTTTTAGCATAGGACTTTAAAGTGCTTGTTATTTTTATCGATTCTCAGTTATAATTAGCAAAAGCAGTCTCCACGGTTCAAGTATTAAAATACTTTCATGTATTTGACTAAAAGGAGAAACACCGATGACAACCTATACAGATAAGCAGAAAATATCTTCTGCTCCAACAGACACACCGATATATTACCCTGATACGGATGGTAAACCCATGGCTGCGAGCGATCTGCACAGAGATATACTCAATTGCACAATAGATACACTTAAGGCACATTACACACAACGACCGGATGTTTATGTTTCTGGTGATATACTGATGTATTATGTGGAGGGTGATCCGCGCCGAGCCGTTGCCCCGGATGTGTTAGTCTCTTTCGGATTAGATAAAAAAAGGCGGAATACGTATCTTGTTTGGGTGGAAGGTAAACTGCCTGACTTTGTGATGGAGTTCAGTAGCAAAACCACTTATGCTGAAGATTTAGGGAAAAAAATGGACCTCTATGCTTCTTTAGGTATCCAAGATTACTTTTTATATGATGCGGAAGGTTTATTTTTGGCATCTCAACTGATGGGTTGGACATTAGTTGATGGTGTTTATGTTCCTGTATCTGAGCATGCAGATGGTGGTTTACATTCTGATGTTCTCAGTTTAGATTTCCATGTGGATGATGAAGGTTTAGGTTTCTATGATCCTGTTGCGGGTGCATGGCTGCAGACCCCAACCGAAGCAGCCGAAGCCCGTGCTGAACAGGAAGCAACACGCGCTGAACAGGAAGCAACACGCGCTGAACAGGAAGCAACACGCGCTGAGAACGCTGAAACACTTGCTGAACAAGAGGCAGCCCGTGCTGAACAGGAGGCAGCCCGTGCTGAACAGGAGGCAGCCCGTGCTGAGAGTGCTGAAACACTTGCAAAACAGGAAGCATCCCGTGCTGAGGCGGCTGAAACTGAAGTCGCACGACTCCGAGAACAATTGCAACGTTTACAAACACATAGCTAACCGAGGGGTGTGCATAAATGCGTATAACATAATAGTAAATGTTATTCTGAGTTTTCTATTGAAATATGGTTTTCATTCTTGAAACTTCTCTGCTTGGCAAGTTCCAAATTGAGTTGACCAACATTGCTATTTGTAGCAATACAATTGTCAACATCAGAAAGGTTCTCACATTTTCAAGACGAGCTATTGGCAGTTGCTTCTGATTAGTTTTTGTTCCTGTCAGGTCGCTCAACAGATTAAAAACCGGTTCAATAGTTGTCTTGCGTTGTTGTTGATAAGTCTGTAGCTGCGGTGATGTTTCAATCGCTTGTAGATAAGCTACCTTTTCAGGTGCTTTAGCCCCTGTTATGGGTGTCAAAAGGAATAGCCTATCTTTTGCGAGTGTTTGAATACGCGTAAAGTCTGTATAGCCAGCATCTGCAATGACATACTTGATATGTCTCGCCAGAAGTGCGTCGGTCTTTTGCTCAAACGCTGTTTTTTCTCTCACAGAAGCAGTGTAGACATCGGCAAACATTGGAAACCCGTTGGCAGTAGTTATCAGATGTAGTCCATAGCCATAAACCCATCCACGATACTTGCTTTTTGACCAACTTGCATCTGTATCAAGGTTGCGTAAACCATCGGGAATGTGATGTGCTTTTCGGTCTTTTTGATGCCACACATTCCCTTGTGCTTTGTAGAGGCTTTTGTCAACAAAGACAACATCTTGAGGTGTATCTGTATCCAATGCAATACCTAAATCTCCGAGATATTCAACGAACTGTTCGATTCTGGTTGTGAGGTGTTTGTAGCGACGGGATAGAGTTGTGCGATCCGGAATACTTTTGAACTTGAGTTTTTTCACCCAATCTGGGTGTTCAAGAAGAAAAGCATGCTGTGCTTTAAACGGATGAATACCTTTCAGTATCATAATGGCAAAAAAGATAATCAGTGAACTATCAGGATGCACTTTAGGTCTTCCTTTAGGTTTAGACGCATTGGAACGGATGGATTTCTCAAAATCTTTGTAGCAATAAGAAAAAAATGTGATATAATATCTCATGTCAGGATAACTCATGGTAAATACTCCTTAAAAAAAAGATTTTAAATTAGAGTATAACCCTTATCCTGACTAATGTCAATTATGCACACCCCTCAGCTAACCCAAACCCATAAGGGTGTGTAAAGTTTTTGTAAGCTAATACCTTGTCAAGTTTTCTTCGTAGGTCGGCAGGGTTCTTCAGTTTTAAGAGATTGTCAGTTTTTGTGTAGGACTAATAGTGGACTTTGTAGTTTGGTTTGAGTGTAGCGACCCCCGACAGAAGTTTGATCGTGTCGCCAGTTAATATTTTAATGACGCTACCCTCTACCCGACCTACGGACTGATAAAATCATATCGGAATTAGTCGTTTTGGGATTAAACATTTTTTAATTTGACAGTCAGTTTTCACCCATGTTATACTATCCATAAGCTCGTTGGCAGGACTGTTTGTGCAACGCACTTTGCGTTGCATCCTGCCACTACTTCAAACAGAGTACAAACGAGCCTACAAGTGATACCCTCGTTTAACATTTGTATCGTTTTAGATGTTCTGACTTAGTCGTTTTGGGATATTCATCTTATACTATCATTGACAAACTTATTGAAAATGTCAATGTTCCTATAGTTATACTTGTAGCACGCCTCTGCGAGATACAGTGGCGTGTATTCTGTTGAGTAGTGGTGGTGTGTTCCATACCAGGCACGCTTGATGAAAGACCAGAATCCTTCAATCGTATTGGTATGCATGCCACCTTTCTCCCACTTTTTACTTCGGTTCAACGTCTCGTGTTCCATCTCCTTACCGATGGTATTGTATCCTGTAAACTGGTCGGTATAGAGTTTGGAATTCTCTGTATCTACGTTATCACGGATGAAGTTAGCAATCGTTTCTCCAGTGATATCAGGCACCAATTGAGCAATTACATGTCCAGTTCTTGAAACTGCACCGATAACAGCGTCTTTCATTGTTCCGCGACCACGCTTGCGAGGTTCATCTACTGTTCGGTCATAGTCTTTCTTGTCTCTACCACCGACATAAGTTTCATCAGCTTCAACGATTCCCGACAAAAGAGAAGACTTCTTTGCCATTTCAGTTCGTATCTTCATCATTATAGACCATGCAGCCTTTTGTTTCAATCCTAAATCTCTCGCCAACTGACAAGATGAGATACCTTTCTTTGCGTTTGCCATCAATGAGATCGCTAAAAACCACTTTTGTAGCGGTATTTTTGTTCCAGCAAAGAGTGTCCCGCTGGTAACCTTGAATGATGCACCACAATCAGAACAATGCCACCGTCCTATTCTACCTATGCCGTTCTCTTTTTTGCGTTTCAGGTTCGGACCCTCACATTTCGGACAACGGGGTTTATCACCCCAACGTATTCCCTCAAGATGTTCAATACACGCCTCTTGTGTAGGGTATCGCTCCATAATTTCAACTAAATTCATCAGGTACTCCTCTTTAGGAGTTGATTTTTCTGATGAATTTCTGATACAATAATCAAATAAACCGAACATCAGAAAAAACAACTCGTCTTTTCTTGTTCATTTAGGGGGTTCATAACCCCCTAATACTTATCTATATATTGTATCATGAATTAGCAATTAAAACAAGCGATAAATTCAGCCTAAATCTATGTTTATAGCGATTTTACTTAATCCCAAAACGACTAATTCCGAATCATATTTTTAGCATAGGACTTTAAAGTGCTTGTTATTTTTATCGATTCTCAGTTATAATTAGCAAAAGCAGTCTCCACGGTTCAAGTATTAAAATACTTTCATGTATTTGACTAAAAGGAGAAACACCGATGACAACCTATACAGATAAGCAGAAAATATCTTCTGCTCCAACAGACATACCGATATATTACCCTGATACGGATGGTAAACCCATGGCTGCGAGCGACCTGCACAGAGATATACTCAATTGTACACTAGAAACACTTAAGGCACATTACGCACAACGACCGGATGTTTATGTTTCTGGTGATATACTGATGTATTACGTGAAAGGTGTCCCGCACCGAGTCGTTGCCCCGGATGTGTTAGTCTCTTTCGGATTAGATAAAAAAAGGCGGAATACGTATCTTGTTTGGGTGGAAGGTAAACTGCCTGATTTTGTGATGGAGTTCAGTAGCAAAACCACTTATGCTGAAGATTTAGGGAAAAAAATGGACCTCTATGCTTCTTTAGGTATCCAAGATTACTTTTTATATGATGCGGAAGGTTTATTTTTGGCATCTCAACTGATGGGTTGGACATTAGTTGATGGTGTTTATGTTCCTGTATCTGAGCATGCAGATGGTGGTTTACATTCTGATGTTCTCAGTTTAGATTTCCATGTGGATGATGAAGGTTTAGGTTTCTATGATCCTGTTGCGGGTGCATGGCTGCAGACCCCAACCGAAGCAGCCGAAGCCCGTGCTAAACAGGAAGCATCCCGTGCTGAGAACGCTGAAACACTTGCTAAACAGGAAGCAGCACGCGCTGAGAACGCTGAAACACTTGCTGAACAAGAGGCAGCCCGTGCTGAACAGGAAGCATCCCGTGCTGAGAACGCTGAAACACTTGCTGAACAAGAAGCAGCCCGTGCTGAACAGGAGGCAGCCCGTGCTGAGAACGCTGAAACACTTGCTGAACAAGAGGCAGCCCGTGCTGAACAAGAAGCATCCCGTGCTGAGAACGCTGAAACACTTGCAAAACAGGAAGCAGCCCGTGCTGAACAAGAGGCATCCCGTGCTGAGAGTGCTGAAATACGTGTTGAACAGGAAGCATCCCGCGCTGAGGCGGCTGAAACTGAAGTCGCACGACTCCGAGAACAATTGCAACGTTTACAAACACATAGCTAACCCAAAACCATAAGGGTGTGTAAAGTTTTTGTAACTAATACCTTGTCAAGTTTTCTTCGTAGGTCGGCAGGGTTCTTCAGTTTTAAGAGACTGTCAGTTTTTGTGTAGGGCTAATAGTAGACTTTGTAGTTTGGTTTGAGTGTAGCGACCCCCGACAGAAGTTTGATCGTGTCGCTAGTTAATATTTTAATGACGCTACCCTCTACCCGACCTACGGACTGATAAAATCATATTTTTAGCATAGGACTTTAAAGTGCTTGTTATTTTTATCGATTCTCAGTTATAATTAGCAAAAGCAGTCTCCACGGTTCAAGTATTAGAATACTTTCATGTATTTGACTAAAAGGAGAAACACCGATGACAACCTATACAGCTAAGCAGAAAATATTTTCTGTTCCAACAGACACACCGATATATTACCCTGATACGGATGGTAAACCCATGGCTGCGAGCGATCTGCACAGAGATATACTCAATTGTACACTAGAAACACTTAAGGCACATTACGCACAACGACCGGATGTTTATGTTTCTGGTGATATACTGATGTATTACGTGAAAGGTGTCCCGCACCGAGTCGTTGCCCCGGATGTGTTAGTCTCTTTCGGATTAGATAAAAAAAGGCGGAATACGTATCTTGTTTGGGTGGAAGGTAAACTGCCTGATTTTGTGATGGAGTTCAGTAGCAAAACCACTTATGCTGAAGATTTAGGGAAAAAAATGGACCTCTATGCTTCTTTAGGTATCCAAGATTACTTTTTATATGATGCGGAAGGTTTATTTTTGGCATCTCAACTGATGGGTTGGACATTAGTTGATGGTGTTTATGTTCCTGTATCTGAGCATGCAGATGGTGGTTTACATTCTGATGTTCTCAGTTTAGATTTCCATGTGGATGATGAAGGTTTAGGTTTCTATGATCCTGTTGCGGGTGCATGGCTGCAGACCCCAACCGAAGCAGCCGAAGCCCGTGCTGAACAGGAAGCATCCCGTGCTGAGAACGCTGAAACACTTGCAAAACAGGAAGCATCCCGTGCTGAGAACGCTGAAACACTTGCTGAACAAGAGGCAGCCCGTGCTAAACAGGAAGCATCCCGTGCTGAGAACGCTGAAACACTTGCTGAACAAGAGGCAGCCCGTGCTGAACAGGAAGCATCCCGTGCTGAGAACGCTGAAACACTTGCTGAACAAGAAGCAGCCCGTGCTGAACAGGAGGCAGCCCGTGCTGAGAGTGCTGAAACACTTGCTGAACAAGAGGCATCCCGTGCTGAGAACGCTGAAACACTTGCAAAACAGGAAGCATCCCGTGCTGAGGCGGCTGAAACTGAAGTCGCACGACTCCGAGAACAATTGCAACGTTTACAAACACATAGCTAACCCAAACCCATAAGGGTGTGTAAAGTTTTTGTAAGCTAATACCTTGTCAAGTTTTCTTCGTAGTTCGGCAGGGTTCTTCAGTTTTAAGAGATTGTCAGTTTTTGTGTAGGACTAATAGTGGACTTTGTAGTTTGGTTTGAGTGTAGCGACCCCCGACAGAAGTTTGATCGTGTCGCTAGTTAATATTTTAATGACGCTACCCTCTACCCGACCTACGGACTGATAAAATCATATTTTTAGCATAGGACTTTAAAGTGCTTGTTATTTTTATCGATTCTCAGTTATAATTAGCAAAAGCAGTCTCCACGGTTCAAGTATTAGAATACTTTCATGTATTTGACTAAAAGGAGAAACACCGATGACAACCTATACAGATAAGCAGAAAATATCTTCTGCTCCAACAGACACACCGATATATTACCCTGATACGGATGGTAAACCCATGGCTGCGAGCGATCTGCACAGAGATATACTCAATTGTACACTAGAAACACTTAAGGCACATTACGCACAACGACCGGATGTTTATGTTTCTGGTGATATACTGATGTATTACGTGAAAGGTGTCCCGCACCGAGTCGTTGCCCCGGATGTGTTAGTCTCTTTCGGATTAGATAAAAAAAGGCGGAATACGTATCTTGTTTGGGTGGAAGGTAAACTGCCTGACTTTGTGATGGAGTTCAGTAGCAAAACCACTTATGCTGAAGATTTAGGGAAAAAAATGGACCTCTATGCTTCTTTAGGTATCCAAGATTACTTTTTATATGATGCGGAAGGTTTATTTTTGGCATCTCAACTGATGGGTTGGACATTAGTTGATGGTGTTTATGTTCCTGTATCTGAGCATGCAGATGGTGGTTTACATTCTGATGTTCTCAGTTTAGATTTCCATGTGGATGATGAAGGTTTAGGTTTCTATGATCCTGTTGCGGGTGCATGGCTGCAGACCCCAACCGAAGCAGCCGAAGCCCGTGCTGAACAGGAAGCAGCCCGTGCTGAACAGGAAGCAGCCCGTGCTGAGAACGCTGAAACACTTGCAAAACAGGAGGCATCCCGTGCTGAGAACGCTGAAACACTTGCAAAACAGGAGGCATCCCGTGCTGAGAACGCTGAAACACTTGCTGAACAAGAGGCAGCCCGTGCTGAACAGGAGGCATCCCGTGCTGAGAACGCTGAAACACTTGCTGAACAAGAGGCAGCCCGTGCTGAACAGGAGGCATCCCGTGCTGAACAGGAGGCATCCCGTGCTGAGAGTGCTGAAACACTTGCAAAACAGGAAGCATCCCGTGCTGAGGCGGCTGAAACTGAAGTCGCACGACTCCGAGAACAATTGCAACGTTTACAAACACATAGCTAACCCAAAACCATAAGGGTGTGTAAAGTTTTTGTAACTAATACCTTGTCAAGTT
The DNA here is from genome assembly GCA_965208245.1 of Candidatus Poribacteria bacterium. Lineage (GTDB taxonomy): Bacteria > Poribacteria > WGA-4E > WGA-4E > WGA-3G > MSPOR6. The sequence continues at coordinate 443,799 of OZ242325.1, read as the reverse complement.
TTCTTCGTAGTTCGGCAGGGTTCTTCAGTTTTAAGAGATTGTCAGTTTTTGTGTAGGACTAATAGTGGACTTTGTAGTTTGGTTTGAGTGTAGCGACCCCCGACAGAAGTTTGATCGTGTCGCCAGTTAATATTTTAATGACGCTACCCTCTACCGGACCTACGGACTGATAAAATCATATTTTTAGCATAGGACTTTAAAGTGCTTGTTATTTTTATCGATTCTCAGTTATAATTAGCAAAAGCAGTCTCCACGGTTCAAGTATTAGAATACTTTCATGTATTTGACTAAAAGGAGAAACACCGATGATAACCTATACAGATAAGCAGAAAATATTTTCTGTTCCAACAGACACACCGATATATTACCCTGATACGGATGGTAAACCCATGGCTGCGAGCGACCTGCACAGAGATATACTCAATTGCACAATAGATACACTTAAGGCACATTACGCACAACGACCGGATGTTTATGTTTCTGGTGATATACTGATGTATTATGTGAAAGGTGCCCCGCACCGAGTCGTTGCCCCGGATGTGTTAGTCTCTTTCGGATTAGATAAAAAAAGGCGGAATACGTATCTTGTTTGGGTGGAAGGTAAACTGCCTGACTTTGTGATGGAGTTCAGTAGCAAAACCACTTATGCTGAAGATTTAGGGAAAAAAATGGACCTCTATGCTTCTTTAGGTATCCAAGATTACTTTTTATATGATGCGGAAGGTTTATTTTTGGCATCTCAACTGATGGGTTGGACATTAGTTGATGGTGTTTATGTTCCTGTATCTGAGCATGCAGATGGTGGTTTACATTCTGATGTTCTCAGTTTAGATTTCCATGTGGATGATGAAGGTTTAGGTTTCTATGATCCTGTTGCGGGTGCATGGCTGCAGACCCCAACCGAAGCAGCCGAAGCCCGTGCTGAACAGGAAGCAGCCCGTGCTGAACAGGAGGCAGCCCGTGCTGAGAACGCTGAAACACTTGCAAAACAGGAGGCATCCCGTGCTGAGAACGCTGAAACACTTGCTGAACAAGAAGCAGCCCGCGCTGAGAACGCTGAAACACTTGCTGAACAAGAGGCAGCCCGTGCTGAACAGGAAGCAGCCCGTGCTGAACAGGAGGCAGCCCGTGCTGAGAACGCTGAAACACTTGCTGAACAGGAAGCATCCCGTGCTGAGGCGGCTGAAACTGAAGTCGCACGACTCCGAGAACAATTGCAACGTTTACAAACACATAGCTAACCCAAAACCATAAGGGTGTGTAAAGTTTTTGTAAGCTAATACCTTGTCAAGTTTTCTTCGTAGTTCGGCAGGGTTCTTCAGTTTTAAGAGATTGTCAGTTTTTGTGTAGGGCTAATAGTAGACTTTGTAGTTTGGTTTGAGTGTAGCGACCCCCGACAGAAGTTTGATCGTGTCGCTAGTTAATATTTTAATGACGCTACCCTCTACCGGACCTACGGACTGATAAAATCATATTTTTAGCATAGGACTTTAAAGTGCTTGTTATTTTTATCGATTCTCAGTTATAATTAGCAAAAGCAGTCTCCACGGTTCAAGTATTAGAATACTTTCATGTATTTGACTAAAAGGAGAAACACCGATGACAACCTATACAGATAAGCAGAAAATATCTTCTGCTCCAACAGACACACCGATATATTACCCTGATACGGATGGTAAACCCATGGCTGCGAGCGACCTGCACAGAGATATACTCAATTGCACACTAGAAACACTTAAGGCACATTACGCACAACGACCGGATGTTTATGTTTCTGGTGATATACTGATGTATTACGTGAAAGGTGTCCCGCACCGAGTCGTTGCCCCGGATGTGTTAGTCTCTTTCGGATTAGATAAAAAAAGGCGGAATACGTATCTTGTTTGGGTGGAAGGTAAACTGCCTGATTTTGTGATGGAGTTCAGTAGCAAAACCACTTATGCTGAAGATTTAGGGAAAAAAATGGACCTCTATGCTTCTTTAGGTATCCAAGATTACTTTTTATATGATGCGGAAGGTTTATTTTTGGCATCTCAACTGATGGGTTGGACATTAGTTGATGGTGTTTATGTTCCTGTATCTGAGCATGCAGATGGTGGTTTACATTCTGATGTTCTCAGTTTAGATTTCCATGTGGATGATGAAGGTTTAGGTTTCTATGATCCTGTTGCGGGTGCATGGCTGCAGACCCCAACCGAAGCAGCCGAAGCCCGTGCTGAACAGGAAGCAGCCCGTGCTGAACAGGAAGCATCCCGTGCTGAGAACGCTGAAACACTTGCAAAACAGGAGGCATCCCGTGCTGAGAACGCTGAAACACTTGCTGAACAAGAAGCAGCCCGTGCTGAGAACGCTGAAACACTTGCTGAACAGGAGGCAGCCCGTGCTGAGGCGGCTGAAACTGAAGTCGCACGACTCCGAGAACAATTGCAACGTTTACAAACACATAGCTAACCCAAAACCATAAGGGTGTGTAAAGTTTTTGTAAGCTAATACCTTGTCAAGTTTTCTTCGTAGTTCGGCAGGGTTCTTCAGTTTTAAGAGATTGTCAGTTTTTGTGTAGGACTAATAGTGGACTTTGTAGTTTGGTTTGAGTGTAGCGACCCCCGACAGAAGTTTGATCGTGTCGCCAGTTAATATTTTAATGACGCTACCCTCTACCGGACCTACGGACTGATAAAATCATATTTTTAGCATAGGACTTTAAAGTGCTTGTTATTTTTATCGATTCTCAGTTATAATTAGCAAAAGCAGTCTCCACGGTTCAAGTATTAGAATACTTTCATGTATTTGACTAAAAGGAGAAACACCGATGACAACCTATACAGCTAAGCAGAAAATATCTTCTGCTCCAACAGACACACCGATATATTACCCTGATACGGATGGTAAACCCATGGCTGCGAGCGACCTGCACAGAGATATACTCAATTGCACAATAGATACACTTAAGGCACATTACGCACAACGACCGGATGTTTATGTTTCTGGTGATATACTGATGTATTACGTGAAAGGTGTCCCGCACCGAGTCGTTGCCCCGGATGTGTTAGTCTCTTTCGGATTAGATAAAAAAAGGCGGAATACGTATCTTGTTTGGGTGGAAGGTAAACTGCCTGATTTTGTGATGGAGTTCAGTAGCAAAACCACTTATGCTGAAGATTTAGGGAAAAAAATGGACCTCTATGCTTCTTTAGGTATCCAAGATTACTTTTTATATGATGCGGAAGGTTTATTTTTGGCATCTCAACTGATGGGTTGGACATTAGTTGATGGTGTTTATGTTCCTGTATCTGAGCATGCAGATGGTGGTTTACATTCTGATGTTCTCAGTTTAGATTTCCATGTGGATGATGAAGGTTTAGGTTTCTATGATCCTGTTGCGGGTGCATGGCTGCAGACCCCAACCGAAGCAGCCGAAGCCCGTGCTAAACAGGAAGCATCCCGTGCTGAGAACGCTGAAACACTTGCTAAACAGGAAGCAGCACGCGCTGAGAACGCTGAAACACTTGCAAAACAGGAAGCATCCCGCGCTGAGAACGCTGAAACACTTGCTGAACAAGAGGCAGCCCGTGCTGAACAAGAGGCATCCCGTGCTGAGAACGCTGAAACACTTGCAAAACAGGAAGCATCCCGTGCTGAGGCGGCTGAAACTGAAGTCGCACGACTCCGAGAACAATTGCAACGTTTACAAACACATAGCTAACCCAAACCCATAAGGGTGTGTAAAGTTTTTGTAACTAATACCTTGTCAAGTCTTCTTCGTAGTTCGGCAGGGTTCTTCAGTTTTAAGAGATTGTCAGTTAAGGAGAAACACCGATGACAACCTATACAGCTAAGCAGAAAATATCTTCTGTTCCAACAGACACACCGATATATTACCCTGATACGGATGGTAAACCCATGGCTGCGAGCGACCTGCACAGAGATATACTCAATTGTACACTAGAAACACTTAAGGCACATTACGCACAACGACCGGATGTTTATGTTTCTGGTGATATACTGATGTATTACGTGAAAGGTGTCCCGCACCGAGTCGTTGCCCCGGATGTGTTAGTCTCTTTCGGATTAGATAAAAAAAGGCGGAATACGTATCTTGTTTGGGTGGAAGGTAAACTGCCTGATTTTGTGATGGAGTTCAGTAGCAAAACCACTTATGCTGAAGATTTAGGGAAAAAAATGGACCTCTATGCTTCTTTAGGTATCCAAGATTACTTTTTATATGATGCGGAAGGTTTATTTTTGGCATCTCAACTGATGGGTTGGACATTAGTTGATGGTGTTTATGTTCCTGTATCTGAGCATGCAGATGGTGGTTTACATTCTGATGTTCTCAGTTTAGATTTCCATGTGGATGATGAAGGTTTAGGTTTCTATGATCCTGTTGCGGGTGCATGGCTGCAGACCCCAACCGAAGCAGCCGAAGCACGCGCTGAACAAGAAGCATCCCGTGCTGCGAACGCTGAAACACTTGCAAAACAGGAAGCAACACGCGCTGAGAGTGCTGAAACACTTGCAAAACAGGAAGCAGCACGCGCTGAGAACGCTGAAACTGAAGTCGCACGACTCCGAGAACAATTGCAACGTTTACAAACACACAGCTAACCCAAAACCATAAGGGTGTGTAAAGTTTTTGTAAGAAGTCATATTGAGTAAAACCTCCAAATATGTTATACTATAGGATATTGAAGTTTAAAAATGTTCATCTATTTTTTGAGAGGTTCTCTTATGACTGACGCAAATGAAAAACAACTGAAAACGGGTCTTCCGAAACACGTTAGGCTTAAGGATTTTAACAAGCATATTATGGTAGAATATGGAATTAATTATACAGTCAACATCGGCAGAATGCGCGTTTAGCATTCTGCATTGATAAGGAAATCCCACCTACCTGGGGATGAGAGTGTGTACTTATTTCCAAATTTCACCATAAACCCCATTTGTCAAAACGACACAAAGGACCAAAACCTAAAATTTCTTCGGACAAGACATTTATCGGATAGCGTGTATTCGTGACGATGCACACCATAAAGCAACGACTGATATTGTGAACGGAAATACACGCCTATGGAGTCCAAGTCCGACCTCAATCGGAGGCACGAGAGACGGAAGCAGGAATTAAACAGCAAACTGATGGATATGTCCAAATTCTAATACATTTTACCATATTTGTTAGATTTGTATAAGTTTTAAACAACGGTTTAGATGAATTGGACTTTTCAGTTAAATTGCCTAAAGAAGCTGAACTTACAATGCACAGTAAAGACGAACTTACAGTATTTTTACATGAAGCTGACAAAAAGTTGTCAAATGCTTATGATAAATATGAGACAGTAAGTAGTTCAATAAGGGAAGCACGACAAGCTCTTTTGGATGATCTGAAATCCGGTGTGATAAGTAGGCAATCTTATTCGGTAGTTTCGAAAGAATTGATGAGGCAAGACAAGGAATTAAATGAAACTTATCGTCTTCCAATTCTTGAGCAACAACAACATCGTAAGCGTATTCTGCAACATGTAATGAATTAATAAGGAGATAATTATGAAGATTAGAAAGTGCATAATCATACTTGCTTTACTTGTTTTTAGTTTATTGCAGTATGCATCAATAGCAGAATCAGGACAGGATCCAGTGCAAGCTGCTCATAATGAATATACGATAGCAAATGAAGCTTATAGTTCATAATTTCTAAGCAATGCCATTGTTTCAGACGCACCCATCTGACCACACCGACATCTAAAACCACTACGGACACACCTCTATAAACAGTCAACGAACACCAACAAGGATATTGATGTCCGTTGAAAAATAGGTAAAATCTGCCCTCAAATAATAATCACTTATCACGCTTGTGTCAAATAGAAAATGACCACACACAACAAAAAAGAGAAAATACTACGCCTATTACCCTTATTCTTGCGATAACCGGTTGCTGTGGACGCACCTCTACCGCAACCTCTCATTTCTTGAGAGATTTTGCATCTTTTTTCCCTTATTTGTTCTTCTCTTTCGTTTGGATTTTTGTTTTCGTCTCCCTTTTTTTCACCCTGCGGTGTGTGTAGGAGGCAAGAAAACTTATCCATCGTCCGCGCTGCACTATAAATTTATGATTCTTGCAGCGCGTTACGCAAAATCGGGTTGTTTATCAACCCTTACCACGACTGACACCGTCGCCATCATATAACAATAGGAATACTACAAATATGCAAAAAACAGAAGAAACACAAGATATAGAAGAAACACAAAAAGAGAAATATGGACTATACCTTAGCACAAGAAAAGAATATATTTGATAGTTTGCTGAGCAATAATGTAGAGCTTAACAGAACTATGAGATATTTTTCTGGATCTATATTGATATTAATGACCGCTTATATAGACTGTCAATAACACTAAGTATATGCTCTATAGTTATGCTCCTTTTGTTTTGTCTATAATTAGTAATATTGTTTCTTTTATATTTATTCGATCAAGTCTTTATAGACAAAGTGAATATAATGCAGACTATTACCTGAGAAATGTTGAGGAAGCACGTTTAAAGCAGAGTATATCGCACAAAGTTGGGGGCATACTAATTTATTCCTCCATATTTTTATTTATATTGGGCATACTTGTTTTTTCGTATTTGGTTAGTATTTGGTTAGTATTTGGTTAGTATTTGGTCTATTATATTAAAGAGGGTTTTTTGTCACTGACTCCGATTTGGTTAGTATTTGGTTAGTATTTGGTCCCCTACAATTAACCGGAGGTTAGAATTATGGCAAGGAAAAACCAAATAATCCAAACCACTAAAAGGCAGAACACCAAGGCGGACAATAAGCGTAGAACCAAATCATGGACTATGCCGAAGCCTCCACCCGAGGTTAGACCCGTTCATAAACCTAAACTGCCACAATCACCTAAACCAACTGAAACGACAAAACCAGAGGCGAATAAGCCAAAGAAGTAAGTCTATCGTCAATCTAAATAATGCAGACCTGAAGTCAAACCTCTTGACTTCAGGTCTGCATTATTTATTGTAGGGACGGGATGCAATCGGTTTAACGCGTTACTCGCTTCAATCGACCCCATGTTGTCGTCAATTTTCCACGTGCTTCTACAGCAAGATGTTCAATCATACCGAATTCCATGATAGATTTAACCTCCTCCTGCGTTAAACCACGTTTCCACACATTCAGTTCATCCATCAATCCAGCAAAAGGACGGTTATCATCAATATTGTAACCAACACGCGCGCCTTGACCCCAGTCTCCAGCGATAGGTGTGTCCAATCTTGCTTTCTCATTACCAACCTGTTCTCCGTTAATATAGAGAAATGCTTCACCCTCTTCCCGGCTGTATGTCCCTGCGTAATGCACCCATGCGTTTGCTCTGTTTTTACCATTTTTGATATCAAAAATGGTCCGATTTGGATTAGGACCTCTATTGAGCCAACGATAATTACCATCACCCCGCGCCTCAGGATGAACCAACCATGTCCCATCCTGAGCACGAGCATTGAAAATCGCCATATCCGCTATCGCATTAACATTAATCCAAGCAACGACACTCATCCCTTCAGTCGGTATATCGTCAGGATTAATGTTTGGTCCGTCTAAATCAAGAAAACTCCCTGATGTAAACTCAGCTGCTTTACCAAACTTTCCATCGTTAGACTGTGTGACTTTTCCATTTATTTCACCATCGTAACCCCGTCCAGATTTCTCGAGGACCCTATTACCACTAAACTCTTCAAAGTCAAAATAAAGCACCAGATCTGGATCCAACACCTCTGCATACAGTCCGTTTATTTGTGCTAACAAAAACATGCATAAGAAAACAAAAACAGTACGTTTCATTTTTCTACTCCTTCAATGTATAATTTGCTTAATTTGTATTCGTTTCAACAGCAATTTAGTATAACGTTTTTGCTTTGCTCATGCCAATGAAAGTAGAGGAATATCCCTAATTATAAAATGCCTCTTGTATTTCACCAGGGCATTGTGTATAATATTGCATATCTAAGTTGCCATAAATAGTAGCACAATTTTCATCCAGAATGAGTCATAAGGGCGCAAACTAAGAGCAAACGCGCTAAGATATTGGTTAATTATCAGTACTTTTTTGATTAAAGATGGTGTTTTTTGGTCTACGTCTTGTATGTATGACGAAGTGCTTTGATACGTACACTTTTTACTTGATTTATTGCCAAAATTACGCTAAATTGTTTTAATTCCTTTGGATAAAAATCACATGATCTCAGCCATTGACTGGGCAATAATAATCGGATATATCCTATTTGCACTCGGACTCGGTATCTATTTTTCCAAACGTGCTAGTAAGGATATGAACGAGTTTTTTATATCAGGACGAAATCTTCCATGGTGGTTAGCTGGCACCTCTATGGTAGCAACCACATTCGCCGCCGACACACCTCTAGCAGTGACGGGTCTTGTCGTTGAAGATGGGATTGCAGGGAACTGGCTATGGTGGAACGCAGTACTCAGCGGCATGTTGGCAACCTTCTTGTTTGCCCGGCTTTGGAGACGGTCAGAAATCATCACCGATGTCGAATTTACCGAACTCCGATACTCCGGTCCATCCGCAAGTTTTCTCCGAGGGTTCCGCGCACTCTATATCGGATTACCGATTAACTGCATTACGATGGGATGGGTTATCCTTGCAATGCAGAAAATCGTCGTGCTTACACTGAACTTACCTGATACTGCATCCACAAAAGTCATCGTAGTCTTGGCATGCCTCCTCATTGCAGGAATCTACAGCGCGTTATCAGGTTTCTGGGGTGTTGTGATGACCGACATCGTCCAATTCGGTATGGCGATGGTAGGCTCAATTGCACTTGCAATTATTGCTGTCAACAAAATCGGCGGAGTCGGTGTGATAAAAGAAAAACTAGTTGACATATATGGAGCAGAAAATCAGATACTAAACTTCACACCCGATTTTAGTGCTGGCAAAATGGCTATCATAACGTTCGGTGTGTATCTCGGCATGCAATGGTGGGCATCAAACGGCGTAGATGGAAGTGGATACATTGCACAACGTATGTTTGCTGCAAAGAATGAGAGACATACACTTCTGGCAACGTTATGGTTCAACATTGCACATTATACACTCCGTCCCTGGCCCTGGATACTCGTCGCATTGGTCGCAATGGTCGTCTACCCAAACTTAGGAGACCCTGAGCATGCAAATCCGATGCTACAAGACCCAGAAGCTGGTTATCCACTGCTAATGCTGCGATATTTACCCATCGGTCTCCTCGGATTGATGTTAACAGCCTTCTTAGCAGCCTTCATGTCAACAATTGACACACACCTTAATTGGGGGGCATCCTATCTCGTTAACGATTTTTATAAACGCTTTTTTAAACCTGAAGCAGAGCCACAACACTATGTCGCAATTTCCAGATTAGCTGTCATGCTCATTATGATAGTTGCCGGTGTGACAAGTCTATTTATGGATTCCATTGCAGGTGCATGGAAATTTCTTTTGGCATTGAATGCAGGTATCGGACTTGTCCAGATTCTACGATGGTACTGGTGGCGCATAAACGCATGGTCAGAAATCTCAGCAATGTTAGCATCTTTAGTCGTATCTATTGTTGTGTTCACGTTACCGCAAACCAATGAATTCGCAATACAGATGTTGATTATTGTACCAATCTCAACAGTGGTATGGGTGGTCGTTACATTTATCACTGAACCTGTTTCTACAGAAACTCTCACCAAATTCTATAGTAAGGTGAAACCCAGCAAAATAGGGTGGATGTTAATCGCAGCAGAAATTAAAGAGGAATCAGACGATATTAACAGACAACAAACTTATGTAGAAACCAGAACACCAGCATTGGTCAATTGGATAGTCGGTGTCATCTTCATCTACACATTCCTATTCAGTATTGGTAAACTACTATTAGGTTTTACCACTATAGGATTAAGCTTTCTATTATTAGCAATTATATCAGGGGTTATCATGTATAAGAATCTACCACGCGAAAAGAGATTAAATAAATGAAAAGTATTGCAGTAATACCTGCCCGATATGCCTCAACTCGGTTTGAGGGGAAACCTTTAGCAGATATTTTGGGAAAACCGATGGTGCAGCATGTATATGAACGTGCATCTCAATCAAAACTTCTGAACAAAGTCATTGTCGCTACAGATGACCAACGGATTTATAATGCTGTTAAAAAATTCGGTGGAAACGTAGAAATGACCCCGAATTGTCCCACAGGAACCGACCGTGTGACAATAGTCGCAAAGAAAATAGCATGTGATATTGTTGTCAATATACAAGGTGATGAACCTCTCCTTGAACCACAACAGATTGATCTCATGCTCCAACCCTTTATTAACAGACCAGATATACAGGTCACAACTTTGAAAGAGCGGATAGATACGATTGAAGATTACAAGGATAGGAACATCGTAAAAGTTGTCACTAATCTTCAAGGCGATGCGTTATACTTTTCAAGAGGGGCAATACCAAGTTCACCCGCAAGCACAGAACCGAGCATTAGCGAAAACACTTCAGTATTCAAACACATCGGATTATACGCGTTCCGAAAAGAACAATTACTCGCTTTCACAATCTGGGAACGTACACCTTATGAAATTTTCGAGAATTTAGAACAGTTGCGTCTGCTAGAAAACGGGACGAAAATTCATGTGATCGAAACCAAAACACCCCTTATCGGCGTTGATGTACCCGCAGATTTAGAAAAAGTAAAAGCGATTTTAGAAAAGAGAATCCCTCATCTTTGCAAGGAAATAAAATGACAAAATACATATTCGTCACAGGCGGCGTTATATCGGGAATAGGAAAAGGCATAACAACCGCATCGTTAGGAAGACTCCTCATAAACCGTGGTTTCAAAGTAAATGTCGTCAAAATTGACCCATACTTGAATGTAGACGCAGGTGTAATGAACCCATTCCAACATGGGGAAGTATTTGTAACACACGACGGTGCTGAAACTGATCTGGACGTAGGGAACTATGAACGTTTCCTCGGTGTTGACCTAAATCAGCAATCAAACTTTACAACCGGTTCTGTCTATCTTGAAGTGATAGAAAAAGAACGACGTGGCGATTATCTCGGACAAACGGTTCAATTAATTCCACATATTACCGATGAAATCAAAAGACGCATCTATCAGATCGGAAAAGACAACGATGTTGACATCGTCATCACGGAAATAGGCGGCACAATCGGTGACTTTGAAATGTTACCTTATGTTGAGGCTATCAGACAAACGGCTGTTGAAGTCGGTAGAGAAAATACGTTATTCCTCCACGTTTCACTCATCTACACACTCCCAAACGGTGAAAGCAAGAGTAAACCAACTCAACACAGTATCCGCAAACTTCAGGAATTGGGTGTGCATCCCGATCTACTGTTATGCAGAACAAGTCAACACATTGATGATAGTATTCGCAGGAAAATTGCACTCCTATGTGGTATCAGCGAAGACTTCATTTTAGAAGGATTAGACACAAAATGTGTTGATGAAATACCACTCAACTTTGAAGAACAGGGGATGGGACATCTCGTCTCAAAAAAGTTAAAACTCGAAAGACGCGCAACCTTGGATGCTGAATGGATCGCAATGGTGGATAAACTGAAAAATCCACAACACAAGACCAATATCGCTATCGTAGGAAAATACACGACAGGATGTGATGCATATATCAGTGTGCAAGAAGCAATAAAACACGGCGGAATCGCCAATTACGCTGAAGTCCATATAGAATGGATTGAAGCTGAAGCTGTAACTAAACAGACAGATTTAGAGGCACTGTTCCAAAACGTTGACGGCATCTTGGTACCCGGTGGGTTCGGTGACCGTGGTATTGAAGGGATGATTAAGGTGGCTAAATATGCTCGTGAAAACAGTATCCCTTATTTCGGTTTATGTCTCGGCATGCAGTGTCTTGTCATAGAATTTGCACGAAATGTTGCAAACCTAAAGAACGCAAACAGCACCGAGGTAGACGAACAGACACCTTATCCTGTCATAGACCTGATGTTAGAACAACGCGGAATCGCTGATAAAGGCGCGACAATGCGGCTCGGACATTATCCTTGTGTACTAAAAGAGAATACGCTCAGTTACAACGCATATCAGCAACCGATCATCTTAGAACGACATCGACACCGTTATGAAGTGAACAACGATTACCGGTTACACTTAGCAGATGCTGGACTAACGCTCAGTGGCGTTTCACCTGATGGGAGTCTCGTTGAAATCGCTGAAGTCACTGACCATCCATGGATGATAGGTTCACAATTCCATCCGGAATTTCAATCGAAACCGCTCACACCCCATCCGTTGTTCAGAGATTTTATTGCAGCAGTATTGACGTATCAACAACAGAAACTTGATTATTAGAGGATGATCTATGAAGTCTTATTTTGTAGGTCGGGTTTCGCTGCACTCTACCCGACCTACAATGAAAGAGTAGACAACCCAATAGGGGGGTGAACTATGAAGAACACTGCTACAGTCCGATCCGGTGCATGGTACGGGGATAACGAACTCACACTCAGTTTTCCAACAGATTGGCATATAGAGATGCTGAACCCTAGGGATGCCCCTGCACTCTCCAACGCACAGCTCGAAAAAGCCTTCGCTGAAACAATCGGCACAGAACCCATCTCTGAATTAGCCAATAACAGAAAGAGTGCAACTATCATCGTAGATGATATGAGTCGTCCTACACCCGCTTATCAAGTTATTCCGTTTCTGCTCCGTGAACTTAACACAGCAGGTGTACCTAAATCAGAAATCCGATTTGTTGTCGGCGTTGGTGGACACCGCCCTATTTCCGATGAAGAGATGGTGAAGAAACTCGGAGCAGACATCGTAGCAGAATATGAGGTGACAAACCATGATTTCTTAAGCAAAGATTTACGCGCATTGGGAAACCTTGAAAACGGCACACCTCTCTATATCAACCGCACAGTTGCAGAAGCAGATTTCAAAATCTGTCTCGGTGGACTCTATCCACACAGTTCAGTCGGTTTTAGTGGTGGAGCAAAACTCATCGTTCCCGGCACCGCAGGGTTTTCAACCATGTATTATTTCCATAAATTTCCACATGGACGTGGTCCCGCCATAATTGAAGGTGAGAGCGATGAACCCGACAGACGGGATACGATCGAAATGGCAGCAGCTGCACTCGGATTAGATGCTATCGCCAATGTTGTCCTCAATAGCCGCCGAGAAATATGTGGACTCTTCGTGGGAGATTTCGTTAAGGCACACCGTAAAGGTTCACATTTTGCCTTGGATACCTATAGAACCAAAATATCCGAAACAACTCGCACACAAAGCGACCTTGTTGTTATAAACTGTTATCCGCTCGACGCAGACGCCATTCAGCTTGATAAAGCATTGGCTGCATTCTCATATTTTGAAAACGCATACACCATCGCACTCTATCCAGCAACCGATGGATCATGTTTTCACGGACTGTTCGACCGCCTCGATTATCCGAAGTATGTACGGCAGAAAATAGAAAGGTTACCCACAAAATCGACCCCTGAACCAAAACTGGGGAGACAATCACAACTCCATGTCTGGTCTGAGCATTTTGATAGAGATGATTTCTACAAAGAGTATCCATCATCCCTTCTTTTCCGAGATTTAAAGCAGTTAATACGACTCATGACAGAGAAACTTCCATCTAACGCAAGAGTTGCCATCCTTCCTGCAGCAGGTATTCAAGTATTACAATAACGAGTGATGGTATTACAACGTATAAACACTTTCTTCAGCAAAATCGAAACAGTTCTGTTGTGTCTAATTATTGCTTTAATGATTGGACTTGCAATTCTTGAAATCGTCTTACGTTACGGTCCCGGTATTAGCCTGATCTGGAAAACCGTGATGCTTCAAAACCTCACGCTCTGGTTATGTTTTCTGGGTGCTGCACTGGCAACTGCCGAAAAACGACACATCAGTATAGATGTACTCAATCACATTTTACCCGATAAAATCAAACACTACTGCCATTATCTCATTGACATTTTAAGCATAATTGTCGTAAGTATCTTAGTCTACTACGGGTTTGTGTTCCTGATAGATGAACAGAAGTTGCAGGCAACTCTCATCGGAACAATACCTTTATGGTGGGCAAAGACAATCATACCCATGGGATTTGTTGTGATTGATATTCACCTACTGCTACAACTCGGAGTCCGTTTGACAGGTAATGATACAGTTACTACTGACACCGAAGGAGACTCTGACTGATGGGAATACTCATCGGTATTGGATTATTGGCGTTTGCACTTTTAGGAGGTGCGCTCTTTGTCCTGATCGGTGGGGCGACCATTATCGGATATGCAACTGCCAATGAAACACTTGGCTCAATCCTCATTGATATCAACCGGTTCACGAAACACACTACAATTATTATTATTCCGCTTTTTACACTTGCCGGATATATCATTGCAGAAGGGAAAGCACCTCAAAGGTTAGTCGCCTTTGCCAGAGCGAGCGTTGGTTGGTTGCCGGGTGGTATTGCTATCGTTGTCCTCGTTACATGTGCTTTTTTCACCACTTTCACAGGCGCGTCCGGCGTAACGATCATTGCACTCGGCGGTTTAGTCTACCCCATTCTACGTCAGACCTATAATGAAGACTTTTCGCTTGGATTGATCACTGCATCAGGAAGCATCGGTCTACTGTTTCCTCCTAGTATACCCCTCATTCTATATGCAATCATCGCGGAAGTACCAATTGATGTGATGTTCTTCGCTGGCATTATCCCGGGAATAATTATCCTTGTCATACTCAGTTCATATTGCAGTGGTTGGAGTCTCATTAAAAGGACAGAAACAATTCCGTTTAACTGGAAAGAATTCCTCCGAACACTTCGGGACGCAAAATGGGAACTGCTCCTGCCCTTTCTTGTATTAGGTGGAATCCTGTCAGGTTTCGTATCACTTGACGAAGTTGCAGCATTGACCGTTATCTATGTCTCTATTGTAGAGATGTGTATTCACAGATCCTTTTCAGTCAAAGCATTGCCACGACTTGTTAAAGAGAGTATGGTACTTGTCGGCGCGATCCTTATCATCCTTGCTATGGCATTAGCGTTAACAAACTATCTAATTACACTCGGCGTGCCTGATATGGTGCTTGATTGGATAACATCCATCACAGATAATAAGATCATAACGCTCATCGGTCTCAATGTTTTTCTACTTATTGTCGGTTGCCTGATGGACATCTTTTCAGCCATCGTCATCATTGTCCCACTGCTTCTTCCTATGGCGGATGCGTTAGGAATTGATAAGGTACACCTCGGTGTCATCGTATTAACAAATCTTGAAATAGGGTATCTCACACCTCCAATTGGCATGAACCTATTCATCTCAAGCATGAAGTTCAAGAAATCGGTCGTTTTACTCTATAGATCTGTCCTACTGTTCATCGGACTACTTCTAATAGCCTTAATTCTTGTAACCTATATTCCTGATTTAAGTCTTTGGTTACCGAAAGCACTTGGCAAAGTCTCCGAACCATTATTTTGAGACTTTATGAAACGGTTATATCGTGAACTTCAGAATTGATACAAATTAATAATATTAACTGGATCCACAACGGACGAGGTGATGAAGATTAAGATATATAGTGAACTTTAGAATTAATGAAACACTTGACAACGGGCGAGGTGACCTCGCCCCTACGTTGGGTGTTCTGCGTTATCGGTGTATGGGGTGAAATATCTCATTAATTATTAGTTTTACTATAAACAAAGTATCTAAAACTGAATGATCTTGTTTTATGGTCAAAATAAATACTTGACAATTCTGATGACATTCAGTTATAATTAAGTGTTTTTATAAGAACTTGAACGGGGCGTAGCGCAGCCCGGCTAGCGCGCCTGCTTCGGGAGCAGGAGGTCGGAGGTTCAAATCCTCTCGCCCCGATTTCCACCATCTTTTATTGCATGCTTACGAAAGTCCGAAACATGCCTGCTCAAAAAACAGAAGCAATTGTCCTTCGCACTTATCCCTTACGTGATGCTCATAAGATCATCACATTCTATACCCCCGATTTCGGAAGAGTAAAAACTGTCGCTTACGGTGTCAAAAGTCCTAAAAGTAAGCTTAGTGGTAGATTAGAACTGCTTAACCACGGTATGCTACTCTTTAATTATCGCGAGAATAGGGATTTACAAAGTCTCTCCGGTTTTGAACTTATTGAAGGTTTTGATGGTATTCGCGATGATTTTACTCGGATTACTTATGGATGCTATTTAGCGGAATTAGTTGATGCTATCGCCTCAGAAGGAGATGCAAATCCGGAGATTTTCTACCTATTGCAAAACACATACCACGTATTGACAAATATTGAAGATGTAGCAATGCTTGCAAGGTCTTTTGAAATCAAGTTTCTCGACCTAGCAGGTTACGCACCACAGCTTTCACACTGCGCCAACTGCCGTTCAGATGTTACCCGTCCTTATCTAAAAAACAAGCAGGGAATAGTAGGAATGCTCTTTAGTGTTCAACAAGGCGGTATACTCTGTAACAATTGCCAGGATAGAGATACCTCTGCCTATTCAATAACTCCTGGAAGTTGTGAACTACTGAAAGCTTTACGACAGTTAGAATTGGCGGAACTGGACAAAATAAACCGAATTCGGGCATCAACTCTTAATCATCGTGAACTAAAACTTATCCTAAATAGTTTTATCCGATACCACACCGAACGAAACCTAAAAAGTCTGAAATTCATAGAAAGTGTGTTGCCCAGTATGTAAGAAGTGTAGGTCTGCAAACGTCCAAGCATGTTCAATTACGTGCTTAAATGAGACAAGGAGTGATAAAATGAAAAAAAATTATATCTTCTCTTTATGTTTATTTATGTTGATTATTTTGGTGTGCATAATGACAGTCAATATCCACGATGTCATTGCTGCTACAACCGGTAAAATATCTGGTATCGTCACTGTTGAAGGCACACAACAACCTTTAGTTAATGCTAACGTTACAATTATCGGTACAAGTACAACTACGACTACAAACGATTCAGGTTATTATGTTATGACGAACATCCCGCCAGCTGGATATGATGTGATAGTTGAGCTTACCGGATTTCGTTCAAAGACCGTTAAAGCAACAAAGGTTTTTGCGGGACTTACCACAACTATAAATTTTGCTTTACAACCGTCTGAAGTCGTTGAGCTTGAAGGGATTACAGTAACTGCAGCAAGACCGCTCATCAAGAAAGATGTTACGCAGACAACACGTATCATTGAAGCAGATGAGATAGAATCCATGCCACGAGATACTGTCAACGGTATACTCCAGACACAAGCAGGTGTTGCAGTGCTAAATGCTACCGGTTCAGTTCATATTCGCGGTGGTAGGTCGATGGAAATTAAATATCTTATTGATGGCATCCCTGTGAATGACCCAATGTTTAGCGGTTTAGGACTTCAAATCAGCACAAACGCAATTGAACAGATGGAAGTTATCACGGGTGGATTCAACGCAGAACATGGCGACGCACAATCCGGTATAATCAATCTCATTACAAAAACTGGAACCCATAAATTCAAAGGTCGTATAAGATACCGGGTCGGTCAATGGGGTGAACACCACGGTGATCCGATATATGGTCCGTGGTTTGATCCTGATAACGATTTCCGCCCCGTTGCACTTTCACCCTTCAGAGGCATCTTCATTGGAACCCCTTACGATTATCAAACACCCTATCGTGGTAATCCTGTTACAGTAGAAGAACTTGCAAACAGAGAAGGTGATGAAAAAGTAATCTTTACAGAGATTCTCCCCGGTGTATATGCTGATAGAACTGATAACCCGCTACAGCCTATCATTGACCCCGAAACAGGTGAACCCATGGTCGACGAAGCAACAAGTGAAGTCATCATGGAACGACAGCCATTCAAAGACGCGGATGGCACCGTAATTGATTATGAAAGTAAGAAGGTAATACTGTTGGATGGATACATAGTTGACCTTGAACAGTATAGTGAGTTCTTTAATGTGACCAAAGATTATAATTTATCTCCAAGTCATATCGGAGAATTTGCGCTCAGTGGTCCAATAATCGGGAATAAATTCACTTTTTCCTTCGCTAGCCAGTTCAGAAGAGATGAAAGTTATCTACCAAATGATGATAGTGGCGGTTATACATTACAAGGTAAACTCAAGTATGAAATCACACCTGAAATAAAACTCCACGCAAGCGGTCTTTACGATGAACGTGAAATCAACTACTATGGTGGCAGCCTCCGTTTTGTTCCGAATGCAATTGAGGTCGGAAATAGGGACGGACGGAGTCTATCTGCCCAACTCTCACATAATATCAACTCAGGTACATTCTATACGTTGACGTTGGGACAATTTAAAAGAGCATCCAATAGTCACCAACCCGGAAAAATGTGGGATCCATTAAATAGAACATTCGCGGAAAATGCTTGGGATCCTGATATAGAAATTGATCCTGACATTGCAGAACAGTATCCAGACATACAAACTGCTATCTTTATGCAGAATCAAAGAGAAGGACGTATAAGGAATCCAGCACAACAAGCATATAATGATACCACTTACGATGTCGCAGGAGATAACAACTTCTGGACGACACGCAACTCAACGACAACTATTATTAAAGGTGATTTTACAAGTCAAGTAACCGAGAATCATCAAATTCGGACCGGCATTGAATTTTCATCAAACCATCTATACAATCTTGGCACTACAAACTACGGTAGTTCAAACCTCTATGTTGAATATTACGATGTAGTTCCCACATCCATCAGTCTTTATGCTCAAGATAAGATGGAATACGAGGGCATGATCGTCAACATTGGATTACGATATGACCAATATAACCCGGATGGCGGTTCTCCCGAAGACCCATTAGACCCGCTCGTACTAAAAGAAGATGGAACATTCCTATACACGAATAGTGAGGGAGTTGAAGCAAAGACGTTACGCTCTGCTGATAACGTTCAGAAATACATGAATGAACTTCAAGGTTCGTTTGATAGTCTACCGGAAGTTGGACTACCCATCATCAATAAGTGGAAGAAGGCTTCTACGAAACACATGATCGCACCACGTCTTGGCATTTCCTTTCCGATCACAGAGCGAGCAAAGTTCCATTTTACTTACGGACATTATTACCAGATGCCGCCAGCCGATGACCTATACGAAAATCTCAACTTTGATATGCGAGGGGCAATACGGAGACGCGGAAATCCAGACCTCGAACCAGAGAAAACCATCGCTTACGAAGTTGGGATTATACAACAATTTGCGGATGACCTGACCGTTGACATAACCGGATTCACAAAAGACATTAACAACTTGGTCAGTAGTGTTCATGTTGATATTACCAACGATTACAGTTATTTTATCAATGACATCTATGGGCGCGTTCAAGGATTTGAACTTACGATCCGTAAGTGGCGTACTGGAGGAAGTCCGGTTACCGGTATGCTAAGTTATACCTATTCCGTTGCCAAGGGAAAAGGTTCCAGTCGGAATTTGGGATACCTAACCTACTACCGACAACAACCTGAAGTGACGGAAAGTCATCCGTTATCGTGGGATCAACGTCATATTGTATCTGCAGCATTAGACATTCAACTACCTTTTGCTTCTGCCGTCAATTTCGTTGGTAGATATGCCAGCGGTTTACCTTATACACCGAATCCAAGAGCACCGATAAAGCCAGCAGTCAATTCAAAACGTTATCCAGCCACATATAATGTAGACGCACTTGTGAGTAAACGGAGTCGTATTGGCGGTATGACATACACCTTCTTTGCGGATATTCGGAACATCTTCAACACGAAAAACTTAGATAACATACTTGACGCGGTTACTTATGATCGCTACGGGATTCCATTGACTGCACAGAAGCATACCAGTCCAGCATCCTGGAGTTCCCCGCGTTTAGTGATGGTGGGTGTGAGTTTGGATTTTTAGTCGAAGTAGATAATAAGGAGCAAAACAGTGCGAATTCAAGAAATCGCAGAAGCTATAAAAACGTTAAGTCCCACTGAACGGTATCACTTACGGGAACTTTTGAAAGAATAGGACGAAGTAGATAAATTCGCAGCATTTCATCAAATCCTACTGTCACAAGGTTTAGTTAAACAACAGGACTATTCAGTCAAAGTCCACTATTAGTAATATGCAAAAACTAACAATTCTTAAAACTGAAAAACCCTGGTTAAACAAGTTAAGAAACCTAATGGCACTACCACGACTGAACGGCAACTCATTGAGATCAAAGGGAAACCAGTCTCAGAAACGATTATTGAGGATCGGAATAGACGATGATCTACTTTATGGATAGTAGTTGTCTTGTCAAACGTTACGTCAATGAAATTGGTTCAGGATGGGTGCTGAGTATCACTAACCCTGTTGCAGGAAACGAAATTTACATTGTCCGTATTATAGGTGTTGAGGTTATTTCTGCTGTCTCGTGACAGAAACGGAATGAGACAAATTATCTCTGCTGGCGCAGCGATGGTAATTGCTACCTTGAAGAATGACTTACTGAACGAGTACCAGATCATTGAAATGACTGAGCAATTGGTGAATCGGGCGATGATCTTAGCTGAAACTTATGGTTTACGCGGTTTTGATGAGGTGCAGCTTGCAGGGGCATGTGAAGTTCAGGCAGTTTGTATTGCCAGTGGAATTCCACCGCTTTCTTTTCTCTCTGCAGATAAGGCACTCAATGCTGCAGCTATCGCTGAAGGACTATTAGTAGATGATCCAAATGCCCACCCTTAAAAAGGAGTTGGGAAGCCATAAGGAAGAAAACTTTTGAAAATTAACCCGACGGTTTGTCTGTTTTGAAAAAGCGAAATAAGGAGGAATACCCCATGTCCACTACTGTTGAAGGCGTATACCAAAACGGGAAAATTGAGCTCTCTGAAGCACCCAGTGATGTTTGTGATGGGGTGCGTGTTTTCGTAACTTTCCTATCTCCAGGTTCAATAGATTTACGTGAGCATGGTGTTGATAAAGCACAAGCAGCAAATTTACGTGCTCGCTTAGCGTGCTTTACTGAAGATTGGGAAAGTCCTGAAATGCGTATTTATGACAACTACGATGAAGAAAAAGCTAAATTGGAAAATAATGACGAGTTTTGAAAGGGGACAAGCGGAAAGATGACAACTTTTTTGACGATAAGAAAAATTCCGGTCCTATTTCGTGGAGTTCTCCGCGTTTGATTATAGTAGGTTTGAGTTTAGATTTTTAGAGGGACAATCCTATGAAAAAAAACAAAATTACACAGACCGAAATTGATGCATTAGCAGCCTGGATAGAAAAACATGCAGAACATATCCATTTAATTGATAGACCTGAAGATTCCAAACCTCCTGCAGTTAGAGTTATTCACTGTGTTCTTTCGCTGAACAGAAATTATCATAGTTTTGTTCTTCCTCGGTTAGAGGATTTCGCTGCAAAACATCTGGAGACAAGGACAGTCCATGAATTAGCAGATCTCATTGCAAGTTTTCCAACACCTCATACTTTCATGCAGCAGGAACTCAATTACAATTATGAAGAACTCGCTTATACCCTCCAATCTGTCGTGGAATTTGTTTGTAAAATTGTTGAAAATGAACCAAAAGTTTCGGAAGAAGTAGCACTTAAAAATTGGGCAATTCAAGCAAAACCAGAAGAATATCAAACATTGAACATTAGAAGATTTGGGATCGCTGGTTTTCAGTATCTTCGTATGCTTCTTAGAGCGGATACTGTCAAACCTGATGTACACGTCAGGAGATATGTATCTAAAATTATAGATCGAAATGTTTCAGATAACGAATTAATTTTGCTTTTGGAGGCATCTTCAAAACAAGCAAACCATTCTGTTAGAGCTGTTGATAGGTATATTTGGGATTTAGGGGCAAAGAAAGTATGCAGAACGGTACGCTGCTGGTACGAATATAATAAAACTTGATCCAGAGGTAGCAGCTGCTTTTCCTAACGATAAAGCCGTAAATGATGCGTTACGATTCCTGCTAAAAGTTCTGGATGACGCAAAAAATCTAAATATTCAACACAAACATTTGATTCAAGCACAAGCAAATTCTCACAACGAAATATCAGTTCATCACGTTGCACGACCTGTAATAGATATACAAACTGAAAAGAAAACTGATGTTGGCTATAGTGAATTCTGGGCACCGATTCGTAATGGTGAATACGGTGAACTATTTAAAGGAAAACCTGTACTTCTCAGAAACGAAGGTTATATCTCAAAGACAATTCGAGGTATAGAGGTAAGTCTCATTTTAAATAAAAATCAATGCTGTGTGAGATTGTGGCTTCAAGGAGAAAACAGATTAGTACGCCGTGACAAGATCAAGGAGTTATTTCAAGAATTAGAATATGATTACAAAGATAAAGACAGTTTACAATATGCTTCGCTGACTTTCACCGTCCTTGACAAAGGCAAGAATGACCGAGAAGATTGGGATGAAATCCGAGAAAAATTAGTCAATATGGGAACAGACATCTATAACAAAATTAACGAATCTGGATTATAATTCGTAAAAACAAGGTAGACAAAATGGAAAATCAAACTTTTACAGCAAGTATATGGCAGGAGGACAATTGGTTTATTGCACAATGTTTAGAGGTTGACATTGCAAGTCAAGGGGAAAGCGAAGAGGAAGCTTTGGATAATCTCACAGAAGCGTTGGAATTGTACTTTGAACCGCCTCAGCAGTTACACTAAAAGGAATCATCTATGGATAAACAATATAATGTTGCAGTCATCGGTTGCGGTGGAATCTCACACATGCACGCCGGATGGTATGTACACGAACCAAGAACAACTATCACAGCAATTGCCGATCTTGACGAGGGATGTCTGGAAGGTTTTGGTGAAAAGTATGAAGTCCAAAAACGCTATACAGACTATATTGAAATGCTGAAAACGGAAGATATTGATCTCGTATCAGTCTGTACACGTCCGAAACATCATGCCCTTATCGTAGTAGAAACCTCTAAACACGGAGTCAAAGGCATTCTTTCAGAAAAACCGATGGCTGAAAACCTCGGGCAAGGGAAAGCGATGCTTGAGGCGTGCGCGCAAAACGACGTGAAATTGGCTATTGACCATCAAGTACGTTTTAGTACACCCTATCAAAAAGCAAGACAGATGATTGCAGACGGTGTTATCGGCGATCTCTTCCGCATCCACGGTATCTGTGGGGGTGGTGACCTAAAGGACAATGCGACACATACCGTCGATCTGATGCTATATCTACACGGAGATAAACCTGTCAGTTGGGTGATAGGACAAATTGAACGGATCGGCACACCCACCAAATATGATCTGCACTCAGAAGACTTTGCGATCGGTTACTTCAAGTTTGAAGATAATGTCCGCGGCATCATAGAATCTGGAAACGACACCGCCCCTGGCTATCATCACATCTACTGCTATGGAACAGAAGGTGAAATAGAACTCGCTGCACCAGGCGGACCGGGTATCCGTTACCGAAATCAAGAGACAGGTGGGGCATGGGAATCACCCGAATTACCATCAGGGGTCACTCCCGTGCATGACCTCATCGCTGCCATTGAAGAGGACAGAGAACACCGTTCAAGCGGTCATTGTGGATATGCTACCCTTGAACTTCTGATGGCTATTTATGAATCATCACGAAAACGGCAAAGGGTTCGTCTGCCTATGGAAGAGATGGAATCACCATTGACACTGATGATTGAGGATGGATGGGTATAAAAGGAAATAAGAAAAAACTTATGCAAGGAACTAATAATGAAAGCACATGAATTCACATTCATTTTAACAATCGAACCGAATGAAGAAGAATCGGATCGGCTTTACAGCATTTTTGATGATGGGACACTTGCTACTATTGCAGGTATGCCGCAGATCCGCTTTCACCGTGAAGCAATGTTGTTAGAAGATGCCATCGGTTCTGCCCTCTTTGATGTTAGGAAAGCTGGGTTTGATGTTGTCCCTATAGAGATTGAACCGAAGGTAGTATTGCAGAGCGTGCAAGCATCTCAGACATTCAGGGCATAATAGATGATTTCTGAATACGCAAACGCAAAAAGTGAAGCTGTACTAATAAAAGTTATCCTATTTTGTATCCTGATATCCTCTTTTGCTTTAATATTACGCAATCTTGGACACAGCAAAATACATTATTGGGACGAAGGTTTCCATGCAATTGTAGCCCGAAATTTGACGAAACATCCGTTGAAGTTCACGCTGTATGATCAACCGTGGCTTGAATATGACTATAAAAATTGGGGAGGAAACCACATCTGGCTACACAAACCACCTGTAGCGATGTGGCAAATATGTCTATCACACTTTATTCTCGGTATAAACGCCTTTGCACTCCGATTGCCATCGGCAATTAGTCTTGTCCTGTCGGTTTGGTTAACTTTTAGAATTGCCTCTGATCTTTTTGATAAACGTGCGGGGCTCATTGCAGCATTTCTTCAGGCATTCAATCCGTTTCTGTTCGCATCAGTCCACGGATATCGCTATTCCGACCATATTGACATTGCGTTGCTATTATGGGTGCAGGTTTCGTGTTGGTTCTTACTGCGTGCAGTACGGACAGGGAAACAGAGGAATTATATCTTATCGGGTGTAGCGATGGGGATAGCCTATCTCTCAAAGAGTTATCTCGCGTTGATAACTTTCGGTATTGCACTTGTCGTTTGGTTTGTTGCGTGGTATAAAGAGAAGGTTAAAAAAACATCTATAGATCAAGTTAACACAGAGGAGGTAACGGAAACGGGCAATCACCAATTGAATGAACCCGAGATGCGAATCCGATTCAGAGATGTTGCAGTGCAGCTCGGTGTTGGCATTGCTACAGCCGCACCGTGGGTGGTTTATTGTCTAATAAAATATCCGAGAGAATTTTTATGGGAACATAAACGTGTCATTGACCATCTGAATACGAATGTTGAAAACTGGGCAGCGTCTTGGGATCGTCCACTGTTTGAATATATGCCACTGTTCTATCCATTCTTCTATGCTGCACTCTTTGCTGTCGTATTATGTCTGGTTGTGATATTATTAAGACGTTGGGAGTTGCCAGAACTGTATGTATTGGCGTGGGGTATCGGTGTAATTGTTCCGCATACACTTGCAGAAACAAAAACACCTTCAGCGACGATGATTGCCGTGCCCCCTTTGTTAATATGTATGGCTGTAGTCATCAGTCGAGCCTGGAAGCGAAAGGATTGGTTTTGGACATCAATTTGGAGTGCGTCAATGCTGTCAATTGCCGCTATCTCTATAGGAAGTACACTTGTTCACAGCGGGAAGTGGGTATTAGGTAAGGCGAGTGGGAAAGGTCTTGCGTTTATTCAGTTTGATTTTATAAAAGGATTCGCGCCTTTCATACATAAACATTTCGTTATTATTGAGCAGCTTATCTGTTTTGGGATACTGTTTGCATTATTGTATGGACTCTATCAATTATTACGGGAAGAAAGAACCCAAAAATGGATTTGGTTAAGTTTACGTATTGTTGCACTTGTCATTTCTCTATTTCTTGCAGGACGTTATGTCTACGCAGCATACAAGGTCACTGAACGGAATGCACAGATACCTTTATATGTAGAAAGTGGGAAACGTATACAGGAGGAATTCCCTGAGAACGCATGTTTTTTCCTTGACGAAGCACGTACCGGCGCACATTTTGATCTGATGTATTATGCGGATAGATCAACATATCTTGTTTCCACTGCTGACACAAATGCACTGCAAAATGTCGTCCGACAAGCAAGGGAAGCGCAAGCAGAAGGAGCAATTCCTTATCTATTCTCAGTATTAGATAAGGAATACGATTTTCCACTTATAATTGAAGACGAGATAGATGTTGGTGAAGGAAATAAACAGCAGTATCGTATCTATGAAATTACGGAAACGCAATGACAAAATCAATCCTATGAAGGTGATAATTATAGAAGTTAAACCAATCAAAACTGAAACAGATTATAACAATGCTCTAAATAATATTGAACAACTTTGGGACGCGAGTTACGGCTCACCAGAAGGTGATAAATTAGATGTTCTTGTGACACTAGTGGATGCTTATGAAAATGAACATTATCCTATTTCACCACCAGATCCTATTGATGCTATTCTTCACTATATGGAGAGTCAAGAGCTCTCTGAACAAGACCTTGAACCTTATATCGGCTCACGTTCAGGGGTATCAGAAATCTTGAATAGAAAACGCACTCTGTCTTTGGACATGATTCGGAAATTACATAAAGGTCTTGGAATTTCAGCGGATATTTTGATTCAGCCTTATCCATTACAAGCCGCGTCATGAATTTCAAACCATTTTTTAGCGGAAGTGATTTATTATCAAATCCGCAATATAGAGGTAAAAAATATGAAATTACTTCGATATAGTCTTTTATTTACGATCTTAGCATTCACTGCACTACCGGTAAAGGCAGGCGTAGAGTGGAAAGCACTTGATGTTGGTAACATATCCTCAGCCATATTCAATACATCAGTTGTTGGGTATCCCAGTAATCCCACGGCAAATCCATCAGGATGGTGGCCCGCAGGCACAAATGATTCATACATCTATGAAGGGGACATCTGGATCGGGGCTAAAAGAAACGGTGAGGTCGGCGTTGCTGAAGCAGATGGCAGGCGGAGCGAACTTTGGCCAATCCCAATTGAAGATCCCGATACAGGAGAAATGGTTGATATCTTTTCCAAAAAACCTGGGGTAACAACCAAAGGCACACCGACAAATCAGGCAATAGGTTTCAAATGTACTGACACGAATGCTGAAGCCAATAAAGACCTAATTCTCGGTTTAGAGATTGAAGTCAACGGTTTCCAATGGAGTTATGCACCGCTCTATGACTTTTTTATCCTTGAATACAAGATCCAGAATGTTGGCACTGATACGCTTGAAGATGTATTTATGGCGTTTCGGTATGATGTAGATATCTCAAGTAATGAAACCGGAACAGCAAGTTACTCAGCGGACGACTTTGTGGCACTCGATCAAACACCAGATAGTCTTAACCCTGATGTGCATCCAAATCGTTATCTTTCCTATGGATTTTCTAATGCTTCTGCCCCCGGATACATTGGTGTTCGTGTGTTGGATGCTTATTTTGGTGAAGACTCACAAGATGTAGCAGCGAAAATCCCATTTATAGCACACAAACGCATTACCATAGACACAGACCCAACAACCGATGCGGAGATGTATGCACTCATCAGCACCCCCGGTGTTGAGCCGCTTCCTGCAAACTATGATGATCAACGTTTTATACAATCTTATGGACCGGTTGAATCCCTTGCACCCGAAGAGACCTTCAATGTCATCATTGCAGTTGCTATCGGCGAAGGATTGGAGGGTCTACAAGCAGCTTCCGACTGGGCACAAAAGTTGTACGACGACACCTATGTTGCCCCAGCACCGCCGCCTTCACCACTAGTTACCGCATATCCCGCTGATGGACAGGTGTCACTCTTATGGGATAGTACAGGAAGATGGGTTGATAACGGCATTAACAAGAGTATTGAAGAGTATGTTGACATAACCGACCCAGAGAAAGTTTTTGAAGGATATAGAGTATACAGACGGGATACTGCTTATGATGAAAATACCGGCAATCCTGTTGAAGATTGGGAATTGTTGATGGAATTCGACAAACCGAGTGCTACAGGCAATTTCTTCACGGTCGCACACGTAGGAAAGCAGTCTGATGCAACCATTGAAAGCATAGGTACTGTTTCACGTTTCGCTGACTTCTTCAAAAATGCGACGTATGCTATCAAATTCAATTCCAGCACTAGTTTTGAGGTGATAAATACCACACTCTGGGAAGTCTTAGTCTATAATACTGAATTTTCAGATGATGGTGGGGGATACGTTATAACAGAACCTGAGACAGGTGAACCGTATCCAGATGGAACGTACCGATCCGGTGCACAGATTTATTTCGGAGGACTTTATGTGAAGATTACAGATGGACCCTCGGGACCACCTGTTGTTGGGGATATATTCAGAGTCATTTCAACGCCATCAATTGCACTCGGTGAAGATGCTGGTATCAAGAACTTTTTTACAGACACCGGATTAACAAACGGACTTAAATATACCTATGCTGTTACCTCCTATGATACTGGAAACCCCAAAAAAGGATTGCCTGCAATGGAAAGCAGTCAGATTGAAACAATGGTTCATGTTGTCCCACGGGCACATCCTTCAGGATATAGAGAACCTACCGTTGATGTTATGCAGTCTGACCTCACGGTAAAGATTGAACCAATGGTTTTAGCACCAGAAAAAGTTACGGATAATGAATATAAGATTGTATGGTATGGGGCAAAACAGATAGATGATGGCGCATATATTACAGGTCCAGGGTACCAGCCACCGGCCTATGAAATAATTAACATAACAACGAATCAGATTGCAGTTGAAAAGCAAACCTTTGACTGGTACGATCCCGATAATCGAACGGCTGTTGAAATCCTTACCCCGATATTTGATGGGATCATGCTGAAACTAACAGGGGTTGATGTGTCTTACAATAGTCCAACCGCAAACGCAATTAAAGATGTTAAACTCACAAAAGGTGCTGTACCAGGTTGGTCTGTTGATATACAAGCTGAAGCAACCGGTGGAAGTACTACCACCGGACCAAACATCTTCTGGATAACATATTATCAACCACATACGTATTCAATCACATTTATTGACGATACACAAATTAGAGTTGAAGACGAAACGACCGGTGAAGAAATAGAGTTCAATGACCAACGAGCAGATGGATATGCTATCTTAACAGCAGCAGGTTGGAGTGATGCTTATGTTCCGGAGGACACACCAGGATTTATTAGAATATTCCTTCGTGGTGCTTATGTCTATATCTCTGATCCGAATGGCGAAATTTCTGCTGGCGATGTTTTTACGGTCGAAATGGAGGGTGTAGCTGCACCTCAAGACGGAGACGAAACCCTACTGAAGACAATAGGAGAATCACTTGAAACTGAGAATATCAAAAATGATCTTGAGAAAATTCGTGTCGTTCCCAATCCTTATTTTGTGACCAACAAAGCAGTGACCTCAGAAGGAACGGACAAGGTCTTTTTCACACATCTACCACCCCGCTGCACAATACGAATCTATACGTTAGCAGGTCAATTGGTTCAAAAAATTGAGCATATAAGTAGTGACGCATTCAATCCAGACGAACGTTTAGCTCAGGGAAACAAAGGCGGTACTGCTGAATATAACCTCCTCAATCGTTACAATCAAGCTCTTGCCAGTGGGGTTTATATCTACCATGTTGAAGCCGTTGAAATAAAAGACGATAAGAAAAATGTCATCGGAAATAAGATCGGAAGGTTTGCCATCATACGATAACACAAAATAGGTCCTTTTATAAAACGTCTCTTACGTTTTAGGAGAAACTCATGCACAACATTAATATTGATAGACATCTTAGGAACAGCCATCTTAATAACAGAATGGGCAGATATAACCTATTTGCAAGCTACGTAGGAGGTCGTTCACCACTGTTTCTCATACTGGTTTTAACGACAATCATGTCTGTTCTTAATATACCGAGTCATGCCACCACTAATGTAGGAACTGCTGGCGCACAGTTTCTCAAGATCGGTCCAGGAGCACGCGTAGATAGTTTAGGAGGTGCGTTTAGTGCAATCGCAAACGATGTTACGACAATCTACTGGAACCCCGCAGGATTAAGTCAGCTTGAAAGGCTAAGTTTTTCTGATACACATACAAGTTGGTTGGCGGATGTCCGTTACAATTATCTCGCGTTTGCAATACCAATTAAACATGTCGGCACATTGGGGGCTAGTGTTACATTTCTCAATGTTCCTGACACGGAAATAACAACACTTGCACAACCCGACGGAACAGGACTTTGGTATTCAGCATGGGACACCGCCGTATCTTTAGCTTATGCCAGACAACTCTATCATGAAGAATCGGGGGCAAGGCTTTTAATCGGTATCAATACGAAATATATTCACCAACAAATTCATCGTGAAAGTGCAAACGGTGTTGCAATTGATGTCGGCACTTTATACCATACAGGATGGCGCAGCCTACGGATCGGTATGTCTTTTTCAAACTTCGGTCCGGAGATGCGTTTCAGCGGACCTGACCTTAAAACTGGAGCAGAAGAAGCCGGAGATGAACGATACGCCGATTATCACCCCTATCCAGATACAACCAATCCATCAAGGAAGGCAGAATTAGAGACCATAGAATACCCACTCCCAACTAATTTCAGAATCGGTATTGCTTACGATCTGATTGATAATGAAATGAACTTGTTGACCATTGCGCTTGATGGAAACCATCCGAATGACAATAGTGAACGACTAAACTTCGGACTTGAATACTGGTATAGAAAGATGGCGGCAATTCGAGCAGGATACAAACTACGTTTAGGTCCTGATCGGCTTGATGATGAGGAGGGTATTACACTCGGTTTCGGTACACATCTAAAGTTCAGCAAGACGATGGTATCTCTTGATTACGCCTACGCTGATTTTGGACACCTACAAAATGCACATCGCCTCAGCTTGGGACTGAAGTTTTAAGGAATATATCGTTAGTAGTGTGGTATAATGTAATCTAATACTATAGGTAGACATGGCGTTTAATATGCATGCAACTACCTAAAAAGGAGAGAGCAATGACAGATGAACGTTTGACTATTGAAAAAATGGAGCAAAAATACCCTGATGAATGGCTGCTTATCGTTGATTATGAACTTAGTGAAAATACCGAGTTGCTATCAGGAAGACTCGTCGCGCATAGTAAATCTCGTAAGGAGATACGTGAGCTATCAATAGACTTCACAGGACGAGTTGCTGTTCATTCTACCCGTAAAACACCAGTTGGTGTAGGATACCTATTGTAGTGGCAAGAATTTCATTTGATAGCGCACGAAGTTTAATGGTTCTTAGTCTTGAAGTTGGTGGCATTTACACAACATCCGTTCAAACTTTATCTGTTGGATTAGATATAGGTGCTTCGCTCACATCTATTCCATCACAAGTTGCTACGGATTTAGGTTACGATCTGTCAAATCCGAAGCAAGAAGTTAGTATTATAACAAGTAGTGGAGCCATTACTTCAAAAATCATCACCGTACGCAATTTAACAGCAATTGGAGAAACTGTAGAAAATATTGATGTTTTATGTCATGATCTACCTGAAGATTCAATAGTTGAAGGACTGTTAGGCTTGAATTTTCTACAGCATTTTGATGTCAACATTTCATTCTCAATAGGAATTATTGAACTCCACCCACATTAACGTATCAAGATTCAAGATGATTTTTCAGGAATAGCACTAATATTATCAACTTAACTCAAAGGATATTCTAACAAACACAAACGGAGCAGACAACAAACAAACAGATATGACATTTCAAGAAATTATATTAGCATTAGAGAAATTTTGGGCAGAACACGGATGTATTATTCAACAACCATGTGATATAGAAGTAGGGGCAGGAACATTTAACCCAGCCACATTCCTGCGATGCCTCGGACCAGAACCCTGGAATGTAGCCTACGTAGAACCGGTCCGAAGACCTACAGACGGCAGATACGCAGAAAACCCTTTCCGACTTGGCGCATATTACCAATATCAAGTCATTCTTAAACCAGCACCTGAAAATGTGCTACCCCTCTACCTTGAGAGTCTTTATCATCTCGGAATCTCACCTCGTAAAAACGATATCCGTTTCGTAGAAGACGACTGGGAATCACCAACCCTCGGCGCATCAGGACTCGGTTGGGAAGTCTGGTGGAACGGTGCAGAAGTCACACAGTTCACATACTTCCAACAGATGGGTAGCATTGATCTGGATCCAATATGTGCTGAAATCACCTACGGACTTGAACGGATCGCACTTTACCTACAAGATGTTGACACTTTTTTTGACATCCGCTGGAACGAGCATTTCAACTACGGAGATGTCCACCACCAAAGCGAAGTAGAATACTCAACCTACAACTTTGAACATGCAAATGTTGAAATGCTATTTGACCAGTTTAACACCTACGAAAAGGAAACACAGGCATGCCTAAAAGCCGGTTTAGTTCTCCCCGCAACTGACCACGTCTTGAAATGTTCACATACGTTTAATATGCTGGACGCACGCGGTGTTATCAGCGTAACAGAACGTGTGAGTTATATTGAACGCGTCAGACGACTTGCACAACAGATTGTTCGTGCCTACGTAACACAACGTGAGGAGATGGGACACCCGCTACTGGGACGTTTAGAGAAACCTTCACCTACCACAACTGTAGATGTGGTATCGCTACACCCTGAAACTAACGAAGACATACAGACCACTGAACTCCTATTTGAAATCGGTACCGAAGAAATTCCCGCAAGTTATATGCCCCCTATTCTTGAACAACTCCGTGAAATCGCATCAGATTCGCTCTTAGAACACAGAATTCCCTATGGGGAAATTCAGACCTTCGGAACGCCTCGTCGTATCACACTGTCAATCAGAGATATAAACAGACTTCAGGAGAGCCGAGAGACAGATGTCATAGGACCCCCCAAAACTATCGCCTATGATGACAATGGAGAACCAACAAGAGCAGCAATCGGTTTCGCAAAAACACAAGGTGTTGAAATCTCTGATCTACATATTGTTGAAACAGAACGCGGGGAATATGTAGCTATATCCAAACGTGATGAAGGTATCCCAACCTTAGAACTCTTGAAGATACTTATACCTGAGTGGATTGAAGCACTTCGATTCCCTAAAACAATGCGATGGGAAACAGGGGATACAGAAGCAGCATCAATGCATGTTGGGCGGACCCGTTTCGCGAGACCTATCAGATGGATCGTCACAGTACTTGGCACTGAAATTGTCAGGTGTTCTTATGGTAGAGTGAATGCCGGACGGATTACTTACGGACACCGTTCATTACATCCCGATCCGATTACGTTGCTATCTGCGGACCTGGAAGACTATATCCACAAACTGCAAGATGCAGATGTCATAGTAAGTCCAAAGGAACGCAGAGATACAATTGAAGAATATATCCGATCCATTTTAAATAATGAAGGGTGCCTTCCCACATTAGATGAAGAGTTGTTGGACACTGTAAACTATCTCGTAGAAAACCCGCAACCGATTGTCGGAAATTTCAGTGAGTCACATCTGCAAATACCATCTGAAGTCCTGATTACTGCAATGAAAAAACATCAACGCTACTTTCCAATGTGGAAAAACGAGACAGAACTCGCACCAAAATTCATCACCATTTCTAACGGCACAGATGGTAATATAGACGGTGTTAGACACGGTAATGAACGTGTCCTACATGCCCGACTCAATGATGCGGAGTTCTTCTATAGAGAAGACCAGAAATCCAGGCTGGCTGATAAAGTTGAACTCTTAAGTGCAGTCGTCTTTCATGCTAAACTCGGTTCACTATTGGACAAAGCAAATCGTCTAAAGGCATTGGTTGAGTTTATTGGTAAAGAGCTGAAGTTGGCTGAAACAGACGTAGAACATGCCAAACGTGCAGCATGGTTATGCAAGGCAGATTTGACGACTCAGATGGTCATTGAATTCCCATCATTGCAAGGTATTACTGGAAGCTACTATGCAAGAAACTCTGGTGAACCCGACCCTATTGCAGCAGCAATTGCTGAACATTACCAACCACTTGGAGCTGAGACACCGTTACCAGCAACTGATATCGGATCAGTTCTGGCTATTGCTGATAAAATTGACACAATCGTTGGATACTTCGGCATAGAGGAACGGCCCACAGGTTCACAAGATCCATATTCACTACGACGACATGCACTCGGTACAATCCGTATACTTCAAGAAACAGAGTTACCTTTGTCATTAAATACAGTGATTGAAAAAGCCATCTCTTTGTATGAAATAGGTTTTGTGGAAGATACAAAACAGAGTGTTCTGACTTTCATCAAGGAACGTCTTCGCGGTATTCTGCTAATACAAGAATATGCACCAGACACTGCCGATGCAGTCTTAGCAATCGGTGATGTTGACATAGTGGATATACTGGAACGGGCAAGAGCATTTGCCGATTTTCGCTTGACATGTAACTTTGAAGAGATATATAATGCACTCAATCGTGTGCTACGTATATTACCTGATGATGTGCCAGAGAATGTAGCCCCTGAAAATGTAAATATCACACTGCTAAAAAATGATGCTGAAAAAGAACTCTACAATTGCATCACAGAGGCAGAACCTGAAATTGAGAAGAGTATTCAAGAACGGGCATATTCAACACTATTAGGTCAATTGGCAAACATGCAACCAGCAATTGACCAATTCTTTGATGATATTCTCGTGATGGCAGAGGAACCTGAAGTCCGTGAAAATAGATTAGCATTACTCAACCGCATTGCACGACGTATATACGCCATAGTTGACCTTACGAAGTTGGTAATTGCAGGGGAATAGACGCAATCTTATGAACATCAAAAGGTAATATGCAATGAAACAGTATTTTCTCATCTGTATCTATCTCGTTCTCTGTTTCGGCTTTCTCATCGGCTGTGGTGAGAAAGAAGACAAGGGAATCCTTTCTGCAAGGAAAGCGATTGTTCAAGGCGATTACGCTACCGCTATATCGTCTGTACAAAGTGCCTTTTCTAATGACACGGATAATCAGGAAGCACGTTATCTTAAACAATTGCTTCAGTTTCAGTTACGGGAAAGTACAGATACTGACAATTGGCACCAAGCCATTGCACAGATCTTAAGTCATCTTGAAACATTGAACATCGAAATACATTCAATTCAACTCCTTGATGACCCCGATTCTGACGATCTTAACCGACAGGAACGACTTAGACGTTCACGCAATTCAATTTCAGGTCTCATAGCGACTATGCTCGCTATGGCATCTGAAAAACAACCATCCCTGTTAACGAACTTAGCGAGTAAATCAGACGCAGTTGTCGTTACTGCATTATTAGAAGCACGGAAATGCTACCAACCTGCAGTTCACACAGTCGTTGATAATCTGCTGCAGAAACTGCGTAATACACCTGAGGAGATTGAATCTGACTTCACACTGCTTCTAATTAAGTCCACACAGAACCGAGATCCACAAATTCGCAGTGCGGCAATCCAAGAATTAGGTAAACTGAAAAGTGCCGATCTTATACCGACATATAGAACAATCCTAACTAAAACGAATGAAGCACCTGAAGTAGCATATAGCGCAATAGTTGCTGTTGGGGTCCTCTGCCAACCCACATTCAAACCGAATGCCGAAATCGTATCAACCCTTCAACTTGCAGCGAGAAACAACAACGCGCAAGTCCGAATGCATGCAGCAAAACTACTTGGTAAACTACAATCCGAAGATGCTGTTGACGCACTCATTAAACTCTTAGCAGACGCCAACGGTTATGTGAAAGAAGCCGCTATCGTGGCACTTGAAAGAATCGGAGAACCTGCCATACCATCACTTTTAGCAGTCATTGAAACCGGCGCGAGGAACATCATTCCAGATGTAGATGATAGCCAGATGTTATTGCTGTCTGAGCAATACCAATACATCGCAACTGCGTATATTGATGACACCTGGATGAAAAAGTACCGTTTAAGAGCACAAGCTGCAGCCATTAATACGTTGGGAAGAATTAGAGTGGAAGAAGCGGTCATTCCCCTAATACAACTATTGGGAAGCGAGGATCTGAAAGGAGCTGCACTTGCCGCACTCATCTCAATGAGAGGCACTGCAGTACCAGCACTTATAGAAGCACTCCAAACGGGTGAATATCTTGTGCAGCTTGAATCGGCAAAGGCACTCAATAGTATCGGCGATAGACGCGCAATTCAACCGTTTATTGACATGCTAACCGGAACGACAAACAAAGAGGTAAAAGCAATCGCAGCGATGGCACTCGGTAATATGAGGGCACGCGGCCCAGAAAACAGTGCAGTTTCCGCATTGACCGACGCGCTTAATCTTGATGACACCACTGTCACACAGGCAGCCGAAGCACTCGGTAAAATAAATGTGTCCTCTGATGAAACAACTCGCAAATTAATCGCAATATCTATGGATAAACTTAGACGCGAAACTGTCCGAATCGCTGCAATCAACGCGCTATGGCAGTTGAAACCATCAGATGCCACCCAACCGATGCTATTGCTTATGCTCAGTGATGAAACAAGTGCTGTCATCAGATCAAACGCTGTGAAAGTCCTCAGCCGCATCAAGGATACGGAAACACTCCCAGCACTTTCCTGGGTTCTATCCATGCAATATGACGAAATCTCCGACTTCCAACGACGCATGAAACGTGAATACAAAACACTTGATGCACTGAGAGCACAACTTGATTCCTTGAATATTGAATGGACAGCAGATTATCCACAGCAGGAATACCGTGTTTGGGGTGAACTTAAGCCAATTCCAAGCCTTGTCCGAAGCGAAGTCGCACGAGCACTCGGAATTTTCAAGGGTGAAGTTGTTGTTGAACCGTTAGTGAATGCTTTAGCAGACGACCAGCGAGCCACGGTGCGACGCAGTGCCGCATGGGCACTCGGTAGAGTAGGAGGTGATGCTGCAATTGAAGCACTCATTACTGCACTGGAAAAGGACAAACAAGGTGTCGTCAGGCAAGAAACCGCAATCGCATTAGGTACAATCAAATCGGTCAAAAGTGCTGAACCTTTACTCAATATTATCAGAACAGATAAGTATGAAACCGCACGACTTGAGGCAGCGAGAGCTCTCAGGGAAATTAATCCCACTGTGGTTGATAAAGGCCTTGTTGACATCGTCAGGAAAGGACGAGGAAGTTTCGATGACGGTCATGAAGTTCAATCTGTACAAAATGAGGTAATCGGCGCATTATTGACAAACGGGAATGAAACAACAACAGGATTCCTGCTTGACGCACTGAAAATTGTAGACGATGAATGGACCCGCTGGGCAATGATATATATGCTGGGTGTCATTCACAGCAGTTCAGCGTTAGATACAATGCTTGCTGAGTTGGAAAGTCAGAGCTATGTTATTCGCAAAGAGGTCGTTACTCGACTCGGTGGCTTCAAAGATAGAAAGACGGTGAACACGCTAATAGGGATTCTTCAGAACAAAGAGGAAATGGTATCCATCCGTGCTGCTGCAGTGGCTTCTCTAAACGCACTTCGCGATGAAAGCGCAGCACCCGCACTCCGACAGGCACTTAACGATGAAAACAGTACTATCCGTCTTCAAGCCATTGCTGCACTGAGCAGTATAAGGGATGCCAAATCTGTTGCCAAACTAAGTGAAATAGTCGAAAACCGGTTAGAAACGGATGCAATCCGCGCGACAGCAGTTACTGCATTGGGTAATATTGGCGATAAGAGTTCTGAAGACCTACTCATACACGTGCTTGACAATAGAATCGGCAACATCAGAAACAACGCTATACTTGCCCTTGGTAAACTTGAAAGCACAGTTGCTGTCCCGTTGTTAATTTCAATCTTAGAAGACAAAAGGATTCCTTTAGATGCAAGTACTGCTGCCTTAGCAAATGCCTCACCCCGTATGAAAGCTGCGATAGCACTCGGTCAAATCGGAGGAGAAGCAGCAGTAAACGCACTCTCTCATCGACTCATTGACGATACCGAATACATCATTGCATTGGAAGATGATGAAAACAGACGTAATTTAGCGTTGAATGATCGGAAACGCAACTGGAGTTGGCGAATCATTGTCAATGCTGCGAAAAGACATAAGCTGCCGCCGTTAAAAGTGGAATCTGGCATTGCAGAAAAAATGCAGGCACGAGTTGACGACACATGGGAAGGATCACCAATTAGAAACGCTGCATCAATTATATTGGGACGGACACGTTCTCTTGATGTGAATGAACTCAGGGAAGCACTTGCCGATACAAATGTAGACACTCGCAAAGATACTGCACGCAAAATTGGAGAAACTGGAACGATTGCATTAATACCTGACCTCGTCCTCGTTGCAAACGGAGAAAACGAACGGAATAAAGACGTTAGAAGATTGGCAACGCAGGCTTTAGGTGAACTATCGGATCCTTCTACAACCGATGATCTTATCCAAATAATGAACAGCGTTGAGAATCACATTGAAATTCGGAGAGATGCATCCCGTTCACTCGGAAAAATCGGCAATCAAAAAGCTGTAACTGCACTTGTTGCTAAACTCACAGAGTTGCATGCTGATCAAGCAGATCGTGCATTTCGACTAAATATAATACAAGCGTTAGGAGACGCAAAAAGTAATAGTTCTATACAGTTGCTTGAAACGCTCTTAAAAGACTCAGACGCGGACATCCATTTCCAAGCCGCTTCTGCACTCTATGAGATTACAGGGAAAGGTTATGGCTATGAGCGGTTGTAGCATGTAATACTATAATACACAGGTACATAGTTTGAAAGGAATTAGGTAATTACCTTCATGTTCATGCTATACAGAGACGTTGGAAAAAAGAACCCGTTGGGCAGTCTGTTCCTGCTGAACATCAAAGTGAATTGAAGCATGAAGGTGCAAAATAGGCACACAAAATAGGCACAGTGTTAGATTGAAAAAGACTGCCTTGGCTATTCAATTCGCTGGATAAGAGGAAATATTATGATTGATATTGAAAGATTTCAGACCCAACTAAAGGAATATGATGCATTGCGTGACAATGATGAGATACAAACGGGTACCGTTGAGAGCATTGAACCCAAGTACGCCGACGAATGGCCATCTGAATTACACCATTCCGTACGCAATGCCCTTATCCATTCAGGCATCACTACTCCCTACAAACACCAAGCAGAGGCAATTAGTAAATCGCTAAATGGAGCAGATATAGTTTTGGAATCTCCAACCGCTAGTGGTAAGACCGCGGCATTCGCGGCACCGATGCTTGACGCTTTGGTACGCAATCCAGGTTCTCATGCACTTATGATTTATCCAATGAAGGCATTAGCCTTTGACCAAAGGACACAGATTGAACAACTTTGCGAACCGCTTTCAATAGAATCATTTCCTTATGATGGAGACACAGATCCGGTGCATAGAAATCTACTTCGGAAGCATCCAATACCAATTCTGTTGACTAACCCCGAATACTTGAACATGTCATTCTTAGCTTATAAGGAACAGTGGGAAGGGTTTTTGCGTAAGTTACGGTATGTCATTATTGATGAAATGCATGAATATCGCGGTTTTTTCGGTGCTAACATGGCACTTTTACTACGGCGCTTTTTTCTGCAATTGAACCGTATCGAGGTAAATCCGCGTGTATTCTTATCAACGGCAACTTGTGCTAACCCTGTGGAACATGCTAAAAATCTCACGGGGAGAGACGTTGAGGTAGTATCAGCAAGGGATACGTTCCGGCCAAAACGCCATTTCATTTTCGTCAATCCCGAAATTCCTGATTTCAAGTACAGAGAAATTTTTAGACTACGAATTGAGCAAGCAGCATTAAGCATTCTTGAGTGTCAGTTGCAAGCCCTTGTATTTTGTCCAACAAAGCGATTCCTTGAAGATGCCCTTAGAAATTGTAAACGTAAAACCGAAGAACAAGGACTCAACCCAGATGAGATATCGCCGTTTCACGCTGATATGAAAAGTGATGATCGGCGGGAAATACAGCAAAAAATTAAAGATGGCGAAATTCGTATTGTATTCACAACCAATGCCTTAGAATTGGGATTGGATATTGGTGGGTTGGATGGGGTCATACTTGCAGGATTTCCCTCCAATATTATGTCTGCTTGGCAACAGATTGGACGAGCAGGACGTGGTTGGAACAAAGAGGCCTTTGTGCTGTTCTATGCAATGAATGATCCGATAGATCGCTTTTTCGTGGGGAACTTGGAAGTTTTCTTAAAAAAACCTTTGGATGAATTAGTCATTGATCCTTCCAACGAAGAACTCATTCGGAAACACCTTCCATCACTCACCTATGAAACAGATGGACAGTTGTCTTCTTATGAGGAGTACATTCTTGGTAGTGAATTTTTTGATATATTTCAGACGAATACCGGAACAGTTCCAAAGGGTTTCAAGCCGCATCATAATTTGAACATTCGTGGGAATATTGGCCAGTCTTTTGAGTTGAAGCGAGGGAACGAAAAACTAGGACAAATATCGGAGGTGCGACGGTTTCGGGAAGCTTACATCGGTGCCATTTTCACTTTCTTTGGACGAAAGTACTCTGTGCATTCTCACGAAGTTGATGCTGTCGTATTAACTGAAACTGAGCATAATTTTAGAACTGATCCAAGTTTCTTCACAATCCTAACTCCAGCAAATATTATTGAAGGGGTTGCTTATGGTGAAATTCAGGTGTACTTATGGAGCAGTAGATCTCCAGATGAACTTCGCAGGCTACAGAATAGTAGACGAGCGCACAGGGGAGCCAAGGGAACTGCACCAAACAAATGATGCATATTACCAAAACAATCTACATGCGTTTTGGATAAATGTTCCACCAAGTGAACCTACCACTGATGGAATCGCTGCACTGGAGCACATCATCCGTGTCGGAGGAATGTTCGTCATCCCAGCTGACCGGTTTGATACAAGTACCTATTCAAAAATCGGTGATGCACCGACTACTTATTATTATGAGAATTACTCTGGCGGTATAGGTGTTGCTAAAAAACTTTTCAGTGTTTGGCAGGAAGTCTTGAAGAAAGGCATTGAAGTTGCGGAGGACTGTAAATGCCGTTCCGGATGTCAGAATTGCGTTGAGCCTGCCAAAAATTACAATACCAGCAACGCAGACAACAAAATAGATAAAAGAGCCGGTATTGCATTGGCAACACACATCCTTGAGGAGGCAAAGCAAGGTCCTGATCGGAGATTCCAAGATGGAATGATGGTTCCGATGTGAGCCTGAAAATCGAATGGTAGTGTTGGAAAAACTAACAGGATTTACGCATACCAAAATGGCTCAAATACGGCAGTTAGATGCAAATAATCTGATTTTCAATGATTATACTTGGATGGTTGTAGAATGGTTGCAGACAAAAAAGAATCGTCTATCCAAACATGTTAAAGGTGGTGATTAAAGTGGCAAGAACAAGAACTATAAAGGATCCTCCCAAAAGAGGAAACCTTACTAAAAAGCGAAATTCAGCATGCAGTTGAAGCAGTTGTCTACGGTTTGACTGAAGATACCCATTATGTTATTCCAAACGATAACGGAGAGTGGGATGTGAAACGTGGCAGAGCTACAAAAACATTAAGGCATTTCTCTACTAAAAAAGAAGACGTGAAGTACGGACAAGAAGTCAGTCAAAACCAAAAGACTGAATTTGTGATCTTCCATAAAAATGGTAAAATTCAAGATTATTAACAAGGAGATTTATATGGCATTTTTTGAACTACGGCAATATAGAACACAACCCGGACAACATGAAAACTGGGTGAAATACATGGAAGAAACCGTTATTCCATTCCAGATTTCTAAAGGAATGGTCGTTATTGGTAGTTTCATCGGTGAAGAAGAGGACGATCTTTACGTCTGGATCCGTCGGTTTGAAAGTGAAGAACAACGGGAACGACTCTACGCTGCTGTCTATGAAGATGACCGATGGGTAAACGAAATCTCAGCACGGGTCGGTGAACTTATTGACCGATCCAAGATCGTCGTTACGCGTTTAGAACCGACCTCGCGCTCACCACATCAATAAGTGATATAGCACAGACTGGGGAGATGTTGTATGAATGCTGAAGAGAAATATCTATTTGACCTGTGGGGATATGTCAATATCGAAGGTGTTTTACAAAAAGATGAACTTGCTGAATTGGATGAAAGAAGAAGATCAGAAATTGATGCTTGAGCCACCTTACGTTTCAAATCGGAAACCGGTGGTCTAAGGCCTTATTAGGAGGAAATATGTCATCACAACCTAATGTTCTATTTATTATCGCTGACGACCACAGATGGGATGCCATCGGTGGGATGGGCGATCCAACCGTCAAAACACCAACAATGGATTCACTGATGGAACGGGGCACAACGTTCCGACAGACACATATTATGGGATCCCTTGTCGGGGCAGTCTGTGTACCAAGTCGTGCCGCTGTTCTTACAAGTGCAAACCTATTCCGAAGCGGTGATAACCAGCTTAACCCTGATTTAGCTGTTTGGCCACAAACCATGCGTGAGTCGGGATACAACACGTTCTTTGCCGGCAAGTGGCACAATGACAGAAATACGTTTACAAACAGCTTTGATGGTGGTGCAAAAATCTTCTTCGGTGGTATGAGTAACCAATATAAAGTCAATGTCTTCGATTTTGACTCAACAGGTAAATACCCAGCTGATGCCAAATACATCGGAGATAAGTTCTCTACGACACTGTTTACGGATCCAGTAGTCGAATTCATAGAAACTTATGACCGCACTGAACCATTTTTCGCTTATCTCTCCTTCACCTCACCACACGATCCGAGAACACCACCAGGAGAATATGCGACAATGTATCCACCAGAAGACATTCCTCTACCAGAGAACTTTCTTCCTGAACATCCGTTCGATAACGGTGAAATGCGGATTCGTGATGAAGTATTGGCACCGTTCCCACGCACACCAGAAATCGTGCAGCAACACATTGCAGATTACTACGGTATGATTTCCCATCAGGATTCTGAAATGGGACGTGTGATACAGACACTGGAAGATCAAGGACATCTTGATAACACCATCGTCATCTATACTGCTGACCACGGCCTCGCTGTGGGGCAACACGGGTTGTTTGGTAAGCAGAACGTCTACGATCACAGTATACGTGTACCATCAATATTCGCTGGACCGGGTGTTCCTGAAGGGCACACCGTAGATGCTTTGACCTATCTATACGACTTGTTCCCAACAGTATGTGACCTGACAAACGTTGACTGTCCAGATACAGTTGAAGGCATCAGCTTAGTTCCGTTGATGGAAGGTTGTGTCGACAAAGTTCGCGATTCAGTTTTCGCTGCATACAAAAACATTCACCGCACTGTCAGCAACGGAAAATGGAAACTCATCCGACATTATGTTTCTAAAGAAACAAGTGAAGGAACTGACTATATCCAACTGTTCGACTTAGAAGCTGACCCGTGGGAAATGAATAACCTTGCCGAACATCCTGAACATGCGGAACGAATTCAGTCATTAGCCGATGAACTCAAAAAGTGGCAGAACGAGACTGATGATTTCATGAAGGATGTCCCAGTACTGTTGTAAACAGACAGTTTTATCCTCTTGTGGGTTGGGTTTCGTTTTAGGTGAAATCCAATCTACACTATCCCTGATGGAGATGTTTTCCAATCATAACTAATTTCACAACTTGCTCAGCAGTA
This sequence comes from Candidatus Poribacteria bacterium, assembly GCA_965208245.1. Classification (GTDB taxonomy): domain Bacteria; phylum Poribacteria; class WGA-4E; order WGA-4E; family WGA-3G; genus MSPOR6. Next base: position 400,391 of record OZ242325.1, on the reverse strand, counting down.
TCTGCAATCAGTTGCAGTGCATCTTCAACTGCATCTTCAAGAGACATCGGTGCGTGGACGATACCTAACATACTATCAATACCTTTTGCATAAACAGCCTCAGCTCCTTCACCGATACCTCCCGCAATCGCTATGACAGGAATATTGGCTTCTTTTGCGACCTTAGCAACGCCAACAGGAGTCTTCCCAAACGCCGTCTGAAAATCTATCTGTCCCTCTCCTGTAATCACTAGTGATGCACCTTTCATGCGTTCCCTCAGATTAACAGCCTCAATCATAATATCAATACCGAGTTTTAATTTGGCATTGAGGAACGCCATAAGACCAGCACCCAATCCTCCCGCAGCCCCCGCACCGGGAATGCTATCATAAGATTGTCCAAGTGTTTGTATTAGTATGTCATTGAAGTGGGATAGATTGTCATCAAGTGTTTTCACCATCTTTGGTGTTGCACCCTTCTGCGGTCCATAGACGTGAGATGCGCCATCAGGACCAGTCAAAGGATTGTTGACATCACATGCAACAACTGTCTCAGTTTCAGATATTGCTGAATGGATACCCTCAATATCTATAGATGCTAATTCTGCTAGTCCTCCACCGCCGCGTTCTGTCAGATTTCCATCTGTTTTCAAGAATCTTACACCGAGCGCTTCAGCCATACCAGCACCTGCATCGTTTGTCGCACTGCCACCAATCCCAATAATTAATTTCCTACATCCCGCTTCTAATGCGGAACGTATAAGTTGTCCTGTACCGTAGGTTGTTGTAAGTAGCGGGTTTCGTTTCTCGGTTGGAACGAGTGTTAAACCGGAGGCAGATGCCATCTCAATGACAGCACAGTTATATGAACTGACACCATCCGATAGTAATCCGTATTGTGCTTCAATCTCGTTACCGAAAGGATCAAGAACACGTTCAGTGCGGAATTGCCCACTAGTAGCATCAACAAGGGATTGAACAGTGCCTTCACCCCCATCAGCCATTGGGATTTTATCTATGATTGCATCTGGAAGTACACGTCGAAGTCCTTGTTCAATTGACTTCGCTGCTTCCAGTGCCGTGACACTTCCTTTGAATGAATCAGGGGCAACGATTATCTTCATAAGTGGAATTCTATCACAATTACTTCACACCGTCAATTTCTTAGACTATTTATGTTTATGGACACTGTGCTTGTCTTTTGATTAATCGTAATGTATAATCAAGGGAACATCACTCTCTTGTAATGTTAAAACGTAGATGCAGAAAGATTCCAAACCTGCTATTTTGACATATCAACAAAATTTGGAGAAACCTATGCACATCGGTCTCATGGAAGGAACTATTCATAGAAAAACATTGGAAGAAACACTTGATGCAGTGGTAGCACACGATATTTTTTTCTTACAGTATCATATCTCAAAAAGCGGACCATCTACAACAGAGATTCGTAAAGCAATAGATGATAGGCAAATCAAGATCATTGCACTTTCCAGGACATACAATATGATTGACCCAACTGTGCAAAAAAGGGAAGCGGGTTTAGATAAGTTACGCTATGTTGCTGGACAGTGTAAACCACTTGGAACATCAGTGATAACGTTGTGTACGGGTTCACGCGATCCACACAGTATGTGGCGTGCTCATCCTGATAACAGCTCAGTAGACGCATGGCATGATCTTGTTCAATCTATGGAGAAAGCGTTAGAGATTGCTGAAGAATATGGGATTACGTTAGCAATAGAACCTGAAGTTTCAAATGTGATTGACTCCGCAAAAAAAGCACGTCGTTTGCTTGATGAAATGCAATCACCTTACCTGAAGGTTGTGATGGATGGTGCAAACATATTCCATAAAGGTGAATTACCACAGGTGCAGGATATTCTGGATGAGGCATTTATGCTCTTGGGAGAAGACATTATCCTTGCACATGTGAAAGATTCCGATCGGGACGGTGAGGCTGGACATCTTGCCGCAGGAATAGGGCTGCTGGATTATGATCAATACTTCTTTCCGGGTATATCAATGATGTTAGCAAAATTCCGATAGCACAAAAACTCAAAATAAAAACCCATCCATTCCATTTGCCTCCACTGTCTTGATCCTGCTTCTTTCATTTCAAGGATTGCTTCTCTACTATCCCAAACCTCTGGTATATTCCGCGAAGCAATCTGCAATTTACTTACCGTGTCCATGATCTTTCTATCTAACATCTATTCTTCCTCTCTGAACAAAGAAGGTTCATCAATTGGTTTATGAATCAAGTATTTGCCTGTATCAAGTCTATCGCGTGCAAATTCATAATATTCCGGTACAATCTCAAAACCTATATAATGCCGCCCCTTCATTTCGCTGACGACTGCAACCTGTCCAGAACCTAAAAAAGGATCTAAGACAACATCACCTTTTTGACTTGAATAATCGAGTATTTTCTCAATGAGTTCAGCAGGTAACTTAGTCGGTGTTTTCATAGCACCTTGCCAGTATTCTCTCTTTATTTCCCAGACATCCTCTTTGTCTTTATAATGTGCAGAACCACCAGTTTCAGTTTTTGTATCTTTATCAAAACGTCGATACGGATAAAATTGCCGTTTTTTGTCGTTTTTACATAAGAATAGACAGTGGTAGTGAGACGTTACATACTTACGCTTCGTGACAACTCCAAACTGGTATTTCCAAATTATGTGATTGACCGTTGTAAGTTTACACGCATCAATCGCAATCAAGAGATCTTTAAGGTAATTCCAACCTGAAAAAATATACATACTCCCAGATTCTTTTAATACTCTTGTTGCCTCTGAAAGCCAATCAAGTGTAAAAGTGAGATAGTCATCTCCTTTTATCTCATTGTAACCTTGAAGCACGCGATTCTCCGTGCGATTGTAGTTGCCCCGGGTTGCTTTAAAATCAATCGCAAAAGGTGGATCTGTTATGACAAGATCAACGCATTCAGTCGGTAATTCAGACATCAACTCAATACAGTCGCCTTGTTTGATTGTATTAATGTACTCATGATGTTCCATTTTATGTTTGTGTTTTTAAGCATTGCTCTTGTTTAGTTCAAAACTGCTTATCGCTATCCAAAAGAATTGTAACCGGTCCATCGTTAATCAGTTCCACATCCATCATCGCTTGAAAAGTGCCGCCATACGTCTCTATGTTTTGCTGTTTTAGGGCAGCTATAAACTTCTCATAAAGTGCGTTTGCGACTTCAGGACGTGCAGCATTGATAAAACTTGGACGTCTACCTTTGCGGCAGTCCCCATATAACGTAAATTGGGATACAACGAGTGCTGAACCGCCGGATTCAAGAAGTGAACAATTCATTTTCCCATCAGCATCCTCAAAGATACGCAAATATGCTGTTTTGTTTGCGATATAATCTATCTCTGCTTGACTGTCATCATGTGCAATGCCGAGAAAAATAAGTAAACCCGCTCCGATTTCAGAAACGAGTTCACCATCTACCTTCACACTTGCTGATTTGACACGTTGTATAACTGCTCTCATATTATGCCGATTATATAAAATGGGCTTCTACAAAGATTGTTGTGTCTAAATTTGGCACAATCTAATAGATTGTGCCACTTCAAAAGAGTAATTTGTTCCCCTCAACTTCTTGTGCTTTTTCTCCGCCTAACGTCAGACTGAAATGAAATCCGGGTCGGTTGTTAAGACCAATTTGAAATGCCAATGATTTGGACGTTTGATAACGGAATGCCAAACCGATAATATTTGAGATATGTATGCCTGCATGGTGAATGATGTTTGTGTAATCTGCAGTAAACCATATGTTGTCCGAAATTGCGATCTCTCCTCCCAACTGGTAAGTCAGCAGAAAGGAATCTGTCGTTCTAACGGATTTTGAAGATAAGTATACCCCAGCACCCGCATGGAATTTGAAATACTTACGAAACCTTTGCGTACCGACGCAATATGCATTCATAGCAGCATAAGGATACCCATCAATTGGACTATGATCAAGAAATTCCCTGTCAGAATTAAGTCTATCATCAGCCGTGAATCCTGAAAAGAAATTTCCACCTATAGATATGCTTGGAAACCCATCATTTCGTTCAGGTTTTAAGTTATACTTTAGTCCAATCATACCATCATAGACTGGTTGGTCGTAAACGCGGTCGGAAGCGAGTTCAGGGTCTACAGTATCATAGAAATTGTGGACTATTTTATGCACATCACCAATAGAAACAGTCGCACCAAGATTTAGATCAAGGTGGTCGCTTAATCCGTAAATAAACCGGACAGGTAGAAGATAGGTCTCAACTTCAAGTGAAACGTGGTGAGATTTCTCAAAACCGCCAATTTCAACGTTTTGAATAGGATCGGGTCGCACTCTTTCAACAGAATGTTGAAAGAACCCGAGCGAGGTGATTGAACCACCTTTGCCTATCGGTTCCGCTGTCTGTATCGTCGTTAACTGCGAAATAGGGACAGTTTGTGCAGAAAAATAACACTTAGGGGGTGAACTTGCTAATAGTCCAACGATCACTAATCCAAATAAAAGGCGAAAATTTAAGTGCATTTTATATCCTCCCCGCATCCTTTTTACTAATCTAATCTCACAAAGCAATTATATAATATTATTCTTCCAATTCTATTTCTGCCATTACTATTTCGCTATGGTCGCGTTTCCCATCAGGTCCAGGTGTATTGTCATACGCGGATATATAATAGGTTCGAACAGGAGCTTCACCTCCCGGCGGCGGGTCTTCACCGGGAAAAGTGATTTCTGTTTCATAACGGTTCGCTGTTCCACGTGTGAACAAATTACCCTCTGCATCTTCCGTGTAGATCTGGTATCCAGCAAGATCTGGTTCTGTATTTGCAGTCCAAGAAATCGTAGCATCATACTTGGTGTTAAACAGTGAACGTGGTATATATACTACCCTAACATTTGATGGAGGCGCAGGAGGTAGATTAGGAGATGTCACAGGAAACGTGGTAATTCCTTCAACACCAAATATATCCACAGCAGCGACACGATATATCTTTGTTATACCATCCTCACGGAAATTTTCGTCAGCGTAACCCAACTCATCACGTCCTATTTCAGCGATCTGTCTAAAGACGAGGTGTTCAGTATTTCCATCATCTATTGCAGCGTATACACGAAAAGTATCAAAGTCATTAGGTAACTCGTAGTCGATCCAAAATAGATTCACAGTAAGGTCTACCGGTTCACCAAGTGTGACAACGGGTACAGGTGGTGCAATACTCGGCTTTACCGTGGCTGTTTGCCAATGTCGGAAAGGTTCCTGATTCGGGTCCGGAGGATTAGTCGGATCAGGAGTTTCAACATCGTTAGTGTCAACATAAGAGATACGATATTCATACGCAAGCGATCGTCCGAACTCGTCAAGGCGGTCATTTTCTATGTTATCTGTGTCAATAAACTCGTTAGCTGGTGCATCCACTATAGCAATTAACCCAAACGGTTCATCTGAGTTGCTTATTGAACGTCTATATATCTTATATGCCTTTATTCCTTCTTGTTCAGTATCTATCCATGTGACTCTAACTTGTTTATCTCCCGAATATAGTTCCAATTCAGGTGCACCTGCTGTTCTCAAGTTATCGGAATCCAATGGGTTGGCAAAGTCTTCACTATTGGTACAACCAGCAAATACAGCAACAATAAGAAGAATAGGGAGGGATATCAGTGATGCAGTTTTCAGAGTGAAGATTTGAGCAATAGTCTGGAATGAACTCATCCGTCCTTTAAACATTGAAATGTCCTCTTGAAGATTTATCTGAGTATATATCTAAGTTACCCTAAAAACGGAACGTGAATTGTAGGTTTGTCCGCTGCTTTTCATAGTCATAAGAAATAGTATAAGAGGAAGACAATCCAACTCCCTCTGAATATGGAAAAGATTCGTTTAAGTACGAACGTCTTGAAGAACTAAAACTATTCTGTTCGATTCTTCCTGACAAAGTGCTTACTTCTTGTTGTGGTATAGCCTCCGTATCTATTGAACTCTCGCTTATTTGGTCAAGAATAGATATAATCACGGCGAGTCCGATAAATCCATAACCTACACGAGACATTGATACACTGGCATTTTTGAAAGTTACAACATCGCTCTTTTGACTTTGAATTTCGGATTGGATCACAGCAGAGAGATAGTCTTCATACCTATTCTCAGCAGATGCATTTAGGAACGTGCTACCGACTTGTAAACCTAATCCCGATACAAGCATTGTGATTGCAAAAGTCCGGTTACCTTTTCCCGCATCAGCAGGTTGGATACTCGTAATTAGTATAAAGATACAACAAAATAGTAGTGCAAGCGGTTTCTGATATGAAAAATGATGTCTCATGCGTCTTTTATTCCCTAAGAATTACACTCTCATCTCCGGTAGGTGCGATTTCCTTATCGCACCGTCTCATCCCCGGTAGGTGCGATTTCCCTATCACACCATTGTAAATAAAGTATACCCTAATTAAATCTAAAAGTCAATGTTTTTTGAAGACTCTGAAAAGTTCTTTCTGATATTGAGAAATATCAGGTACACTTCAAAAGGGAGGAGGACACGGTCCTTTATATCTTGAAGGAAATGCAAAGGAAAGTGAAATAGTTGAGGAAGTTGTCAAACGTAAGATGCCACCTGATGGTCCCTATCTTGACGCAAACCAAATTCAACTTATTATTGACTGGATCAACGCGGGAACAAAAGATAACTAACTACCTTATAGCCATCCGTAGGGGCGGTGTTTCCCTGCCCGGATTGTAGCCATCCGTAGGGGCGGTGTTTCCCTGCCCGATTGTAGCCATCCGTAGGGGCGGGGTCTCCCTGCCCGATTGCAACGCAAGACATGTCGAAAAAACGGCATCCCTACAATATAATCCTGAGGGTGTGTGATAATAAGCAGATTTCAGCACATCACGTCTTCGCTGAATATGCGGGACGTTCAAAAACCTCTATGGGGTAGTTCTATGGCTTTAAACTTCACCTAGCCATCAATGAGAGAGGCAAACTTTTAGGAGTTCAACGGACACCGGGCAACACAGATGACAGGAAACCCTTACCCGATTTAGTGGTGGGGCTGCATGGGTCTCTCTATGCAGATAGGGGATATATCTCCAAAGACCTGCGGGAGACGCTTCGCTAGTGAGATATCAACTTGCATCTACAAAGTTCACAAAAACATGAAACCCGAACCGTTATCTGCTTCGGATAAGGAGTTGCTGAAAAAACGTGTCATCATTGAATCAGTAATCGAGGAACTCAAAACACAGACAATGAACACAGTCGACATAGAAGTATTGTCAACTTTCAAGTAATCGCACCAATCTGGAATGGAAACGGGCTTTTTCTTGTCGACATAGAAGTATTGTCAACTTTCAAGTGAATGTGGTGTCCGCTTTGATTGCTTACCAACTTTTGGAGAACAAACCCTCGGTGAAGGCGAACCAGAAAAAACTTGAGAAAATCAACGATTTACCTATGCTTTTTAACTTCTAATCTTTTTTCAAACTCACGTTAAACTATAGAATTAATGAAACACGCCACAACGGGCGAGGAGACCTTGCCCCTACGCCCCCTACGCTAGGTGTCTTGGTAAACAGTGAAAAAAGCACTATTGAAAGAAAGATCCGTTAGACTGAAAGTTAAGAAGTCTGATACAATTGTGTAATTTGGTTGCATAGTTTGGAATAATCTTTTTAGTTGCTTGTGTAAATAGATTTCAGGGTAGTCCATGATGATTTGACAACGCAAGTCTTTTGTAAGCGATTCGGCTTGTGTTTTCAAGTTTATTGTCGGTTGGTGTTTTTGAGTTCATTTGGTCCTCCTTGAATTGAAATTAACTCTGTATTATTTTCTGGAACTGAAAAAACCTTACTCCTCAGTAATTTCAGTAGGCAAGTTATCAATAATCCGAGCAGATTCCACACTGACATAAACGATGCGTTCTATTGCAGTGATGAGGTCACGAGGGGTATCAAACCAAGCGTTTGCATCGTTGAGGATGCCGTTGTTCTTCTCCGGTGGTGTGATTTTGTATCGGTTGATAAACCACTCCAATGGGGTTCTGCCGTTGACGACATAGTGATGTGCTTCTTCTGGGATACCTGTTAACAGGACATGCTCATTGATGATGAGGATGTCTTTCGTGGTTTTATTTTTCCATTTCATCGGTTTTGTGCCTAACAGGAGATGCTCTGGTTTCTCTTCCCAAAACAGTTGGGTTTTGATGGGTTTAACTTTCAGTCCTGGATACTGTTTACAGTTCTCGTAATTAAGGTGGAGGGCCGCAAGTGCTTTCCCTCCAGCTGCAAAAGCTCGGAAGTCTGGGGCATACGGAATGTGTGGTAACATTTTTGATAGATCATTGGCGAACTGCTCTCGATAACTAGGGGCATGTAGGATACCGTAAACATAGTCAAATATGTCATCCTTTGTAATAGTGTCATCGTCGTAGTGTTCTTGGAAGGCATGCAGTGCTGTATCTGATATGTTGTCTATGCGTTCTGGTTCAATTCCGCTTGTTATTTGGTGTGCGTTAGCGGATTTAGGATATCGCCACCGTGGAAAACATTGTGTGCCTGCATCGTTAATATTGAGATCTGGTATTATATCTGTCATAAGAGCAGAAAACGACTTTTTGCTAGAGATACCGGGAACACATATCACCCGATTTTCACTTGAACTATCTGGGAAAATCTGATCTTGTTGGTACTTACAATTTGTAAATGTATAGTCTGCATAACAATTGGCTTTCATATAAGGCCGGTATGCAGCCTTCCGGATGTAATGCACATCAAATTTGGTTGTTTTCTTCCGTCTTAGATTGTTTTCAAGTTCACGATCCCATTGCACATTTGCTGTATGTTGGTGTGCTACTTCTCTTACATCAAGATCAGGATTTTCCTCAAGTTCAGAAAGTGCGTTGAGATAGTCTTGCGTCATACGCAAAGCATTCTCTGTACACGCGTCACGTGAAAAATTGTAGACATACTTATCTCTGCTTGTTGCTAATCCTCTTGAATACAACACAAAAACAGCATTGTCCAATTTACCTGCTTTCGTTTCTTTTGATCCCATTGGATAAAATTCTGTAAAAGCACCGTTACGTTGTTCTATCCAATCGTAATGTTTATTTGGGTTGATTATTTCCCAATCGGGGAAACCTGACATTGATTTAGCTTCGCTCAATGAATTCAGTTTCTCCTTGCGTTTAAGTGTGTTGCCAATTTCTCTGTAGTGGATATGACACCTTTCATGTGTAACGTTTGGGTTTTTAACAAGGATTGTGATAGCGACAGGTGACTGTGTAGTACTACCAAAAACACCTTCTCCTTCTAACTTCCCCTGCTCGCCGTATATTTTAGCATTACCTTTAAGGTTTAATACATAAATTGAATTGATCTCCTCTGCCAAGCATCCGCGTATTCCAGCGTCAACGTTTCCGGTAATCCATGTAGCAGGAGTGACAAATGCAACGATTCCTTGTTCTTTTGTTTCTTCATACAGTCTGTCGGTTGCCCATCGAATCGCCATCTTGTAGGTGTCGTAAAGACTATTCTTCAAAGTCGCCGTTGTGTGCTCAGCGTAAGTTTCACTAATGCGATTTTCAAGCTCAGGATATTCTACGTTTCGGTTATCATCAGCAGAACTTTTCTGTTTTGCAGACCAAGGCGGATTGCCGATGATGACCTCTATCGGAAGGTTTTGTTGGCGTTCTATCCGTTTGTTGTTTTCTATCATTCGCTGTTCATCCGGAAGCAGTGTATATTGTTCCGCTTCTTTGAATTTGTTCAGGTTAAAGGTATCTGTTAGGATAATGCCTTCAAATGGTTCGTAATCGCTATCTCCGCCACGTTGTCCTCGGTACGTTTCTTCAATATTGACAGATGCGATGTAGTAGGCAAGTAGGAGAATTTCATTTGCATGGAGTTCCTTGTGGTATTTGCGTTCAAGGTCTTCTGGTTGGATGAGTCCAGACTGCAGCAATTGTACGAGAAATGTACCGGTACCTGTGAATGGATCAAGGATATGGACACCTTCATCACTGAGCGTTTTCCCGAACTCCTCTTGTAGGACATCGTTGACACTATGGACAATGAAGTCTACAAGTTCAATGGGGGTGTATGCAATACCGAGTCTGTCTGCTTCTTTTTTCAATGCTTTTTTGAAGAACTGCTCGTATAAATCTGATAGTACCCTTTGCTTATCTTCGGATGTTTTTATCCCGCTGGCACGTTTTTGAACGCTTTCGTAGAAACCTTTCAGATCGCGCGTTTCACTTTCAAGTCCGAATTCTGCAAAATCATTTTGCAGACTGTTCAAGGCAATTGCGACTGGATTACCGGATGAGAAGTCATAATTCTCAAAGAGTGCATCAAATACAGGACGTGTCAAAATGTGTTGTGCTATCATGTCAATGGCGTTAGTGCGTGTGATAGAGTCGTTAATTGTTTCTTGCAACTCGGTGTGGAAGTTTTCAAACTTTTTGGTCAAAGCGGTGTTTTCAGGATTTTCCAATAGGTTATTGATGCGATCAATAAGTCTGTCAAAGATTTCAGCAACGTCTTTTGCCCAGTTTTCCCAGTATCTCTTATCACCACACTTTTCAACAATTTTGGGTATAATTGCCTCTATGGGAATTTCAATTGGCAGAAGTGGAAGCTGCGCGGCATCCAAACCGTGGGCAGCTGCACCATTGCCTCTTCCACCGATAACAATAGGATCAGGCAGTTCTTGATTGAGGTCAATACTGTTAATTTTTGCGTCAAGTCTATCATCGTGTGAACGGAGTGCGTTTAGAACACTCCAGACATTTGAAAATCTTTCATTGTCATCTAATGCTGCGGCGGGATCTTTATCATCGGGAATTGTGACCGGCAGGATGACGTAACCGAACTGTTTACCGGTTGCTTTGCGCATGACGCGCCCGACTGCTTGGACAACGTCGATATGGGATTTTCGGGGTTTATAGAAGATCACAGCGTCAAGTGCGGGGACATCAATACCTTCGGAGAGACATCTCGCGTTGGAGAGGATACGACATACACCATCAGTCCCACCTTTCAGCCAATCAATACGTGTCTTTCTATTGAGTGCGTGGACTGTTCCATCAACGTGTCTGGTTTCACATTCAAAATCGTCAGGGATTTCATCTTCCGGTAGTTGAACAATTGCATCGTCAATAATATCATTCCAATAGTGTGCCAGAGCTTTTGATTCGTCAATTCTGTTTGTGAATGCGATCACGCGTCTTAAGGGTTTACGTGTTTGGTCATCTTTTTCTTTATCTTCAGGATTCTGTAATGCGCGCCAACATCCGATAATTCGTGTGGCATCGTTTATGTTAATTTCGCTTCCGTATCTGCCCGTGTCGCCTGCTAATACTGAATTGACTTCCTGTTCAGAGATACCGAAAATAGCAACTTTGTAGTCGGAGAGTTCACCGATTTCAACGGCTTTTGAGAAGGGGAGTATGTGAAACTGCGGTCCATATTTCTCTTCATCGTCCATAGAGAACACGTCAACATTATATTCTGCTGCTTTTGTTCTTGCGTTTTCGGTGTAGAGTTTAGGGGTAGCTGTCATATAGAGACGTTTGTTTGCGCGTATTCGTTCTGGGTCATGGACAAGGATAAATGGTGAGGTCTTATCTCCGGGTTTGTCTATACCGGTGGTTCTGTGTGCTTCATCGCATAGGATAATATCAAATTGCGGTGCGCCTGCATCTTGTGCTTTTTCTATGAGAGGAAGCGATTGATAGGTGCAGAAAACGACTGTCATTTTGTTGGTGTCGGCCTTCTGTAATGCTTGTGTGATTGCTAATGGGTCAGTGGTAACAGGGATTTTGAGTTCCTGAATGGATGCGTCCTCGGTTGTATCTCCTGCGCGTCTATCGGAGCAGATACCGATGTAGCTATGGTCTATGCCGCGTTGGTCTGACCATTCCCGCATTGACTGTGAAAGTAAACCGATAGATGGCACGAGATATAACACCTTTCCCTCAATTCCTGCAATTTCTTCAGCGATTCGGAGAGCAGTAAAGGTCTTACCTGTGCCGCATGCCATTATGAGTTTGCCGCGGTCAGAGGTTTTGAATCCGTTTATAACGTCGTTGAACGCGTCTTTTTGATGGTCTTTTAGATCATACTTTCTCTGCTTATAGGTAAGGGTTTCGGGTTCTTGTATACTGAGGTCGGGCCAATCAAATGGACTGTTTTCAAGATCATTGAAGCGAACAGTGCGAAACTTTTCGCCTAATGGCTCTATAGTTCTAATAGCATTATCTCCAAATTCTCCGCCAGTATTTACGAAAATCCATGAGGTGAATATATCACCTGCTGAGGCAGATAAGAACGTATCTATGTGTAGTTTTGAAATCCTTGTGTCTTCTGCATAACACTTACACTGAATAGCACAGAATGATCCATCGTGCTTTTCTGCAACAAGGTCTATGCCTATATCAGTAGCATCAAAATCTGTTCTGAGTTGTGCCCACTGTTTCCATAGCCAGACTTTAGAGAACTGTTCTTTATAGTCGGGGTCTTCACTGAAGTATTTCAGCATTAATCGTTCGAAAAGGTCACTTTTTTTATGTTGTGTTTTGGCGAATTTGCGGATGTATTCAAGTGTTGCTTTGAATCCGGGGTTGGTGTATTCGGTTGGACCAAAAAGATGTCCTCGTGTTTCTTCGGACATAGATGTTCCTTTCGTTTTCATTTTTCAAGTGTAAATAGATTATAGCATAAGGACGGTATTGTGGTCAAGATGTGTATAAACGGATCGCAAAATTGGGTGCCTTAATAATAAAACTTAATAATAAAATAGGTTGACAAATATCGCTTAGCTTAGGTAAAATTATATAATAGTCTATTTTTCTTCGGAGGGACAAAATGACAGAAGAAAATTTAATGGAAAAAACTACTGAAGAAGTAGAACGAGATTATCCTGAAAGTGGTGCGATCTTGAACTTCAAGCAAGTTCAATCCATAGATATTCCACAGGCGTTCAATCGTGTCAATACAGAAAATGGTTGGACTATCAACATACTCGGTTCGGGACGAGTAATAGTAAACTTCATTACCAGTATGAGAAAATTAGAAACACCTCTGATGGCAGGTGATATTATTGAACGTGATGATGACAATATTGTTATCATCCGGAATCAACCCGTAGAGGCTTATAAAACACAGAGAGGTACTACATCTTTAGCGCGAACACGTGAAGAATTGCTATCTGCAGAGAGTCAGATTGGTAGACAAGCAGTTCCAGATTAGAATAAGACTTTAGTAAGAAGCAATTTCTGGACAGATGGATAATGTAAGTCATTCCCGATATATCTTATTTGTTTTTTTAGGTTAGGAGGTATCATACCATTTTAGAACGTATCCACAGACTTATCTCTAGTTTGAAAGGTGGTACTATGGTACCAACATCCGTGATATTGAGTCCCAAGAGTTACACCGTTGTTGAGGTAGAATATCTTGAATCTCTGAAGGATGAGAGTGAAAAGACATCAACTCTTGAGCAACAACTCGGTTTACCTATTTCTGTCCGATCAGATGATACAGATATTGTTGTTGTGAAGGAACTGGTACCAAATCCTTGTCCGATGTGCCATCATCCGTTAAAGTTTCTTAGAGAATTAATTGAACGATTTGAGAATGAGGAGTCAAATCTAATTAGATGTCCGCTGGGACACCGTTATTCCGGTATTTTGAAAGTATATCATTTAAATATATTCCAACGTTCAGAAAACGCAGAGATGAAACAAAAAATCACCGAATGTCCAAAATGTCATCGTCATAATATACAATACCTTGGTCCTACAGAGATGTTCTGTTTGGATTGCGATTGGGATAGCGGGATGGTTGCACGTTATCGTGTGTAACGAAAGGGAAGCGTGTCTTAGAACGACACGCTTCCCTTTTCAATTATACAATTAAATAAACTGCACTTTAGTTTACTGCATATAATTGTCATGATCACCCATATCTGAGAAATCTGCTGGTTCTTCAATTTCTGTTATGAGAGTTTCAGTTGTCAGTAGTAACCCTGCAATACTGCTTGCGTTCTGTAGTGCGGATCGGACAACTTTTGTTGGGTCAATCACGCCGAAATCAATCATATCCCCGTATTCTTCAGTTGCGGCATTGAATCCGTAGTTTCCTTCTCCATTTTCGACCTGTGATAGTACCACAGCACCTTCTAATCCTGCGTTTTCTGCAATTGCTTTGATGGGTGCTCTTAACGCTTCTCGAACGATATTACGACCTGTTTCTTGGTCACCTTCTAATTCAAGTGTGTCAATATTCTTGATTGCCCGTAGTAATGATATGCCGCCACCTGGTACAATGCCTTCATCAACGGCTGCGCGTGTTGCTGCAAGTGCGTCCTCACACCGTGCTTTTTTCTCTTTCATTTCTACTTCTGTTGCGGCACCAACATTTACGACAGCCACGCCTCCAGCAAGTTTGGCAAGTCGTTCTTCAAGTTTTTCCCTATCGTAGTCGGATGTGGTATTTTCTATCTGTCTACGAATTTGTCCAATTCTGCCTTCAACGTTTTCTTTTGCCCCTATTCCACCAACGATGGTCGTGTTATCTTGAGCAATATGTACACGTTGCGTTGTACCTAACATCCCAACGACGATGTTTTCTAAACGGATGCCAGTATCTTCTGAGATGACCTGTCCTCTTGTCAATACCGCTATATCTTCCAGCATTTCTTTACGTCTGTCTCCGAATCCAGGAGCTTTGACAGCGGCGACCTGTAGCGTGCCACGTAATTTGTTGACGACAAGTGTTGATAACGCCTCTCCTTCAACATCTTCGGCAATTATCAAGAGCGGTCTGTTCAGTTGCATGACTTTGTCCAGAATTGGAATGAGATTATGCACACTGCTAATTTTATCGGAATTAATCAGTATATACGGATTCTCTAGTTCAACGACCTGCGTCTCCATATCTGTGACAAAGTGTGGTGACAGGAATCCTCTGTCAAACTGCATACCTTCAACGATGTCCACAGTCGTTTCTGATGTTTTTCCTTCTTCAACAGTGATAGCCCCATCATTTCCTACTTTACCGATAGCATCTGCAATAAGTTCTCCGATATCGCTATCATTTGCTGGATCATTTGCAGCGATAGAGGCTACCTGTGAGATTTCCTCATGTGTATTCACTTCTCTACTTTGAGATGTAATTGCGTCAACTGCTGCTGCTACGGCTCTGTCAATACCGATTTTCAGTTGCATGGGGTCAGCACCTGCGGCCACGTTTTTCAGACCTTCGTGAAGAATTTCTTGTCCTAACAGCGTTGCAGTGGTAGTTCCATCTCCTGCAACATCGTTTGTTTTTGTTGCGATGGATTCCAACAATTGCACGCCTATATTTTCATAAGGATCTTGGAGTTCTATCTCCTTTGCAACGGTCACACCGTCACATGTTATCAGAGGCGCACCAAAAGATTTCTGGATAACTACATTGCGCCCACGGGGACCGAGTGTTACTTTTACAGCGTTTGCAAGTTTATCTGCCCCACGTTTTAAAGCCACCCTTGCTTCCTCGTCAAAGATAAGTTGTTTTGCTGCCATAAAAACCCTCCTCATATAGTATTAAAGCAGTCTGTGTAAATGTAAGCGATATGAAATAATTATAACATGTAAGGTGTATAAAGTCAATTATTTTAGATGATGATGTTGGGAGAATAACCTAACAGTAGACTGTTTTTGATAGGTTATGGAAGTCACAAAATAGGTCTCTATACGTAGCCAAACTAATTTTGTATTAGAATAGGGTTCAATGTCTACATGAATAAATTCCTCTAATGCTTGTGTTTGTCCGACATAAGATAGCGAAACCAAACACAATACGACAATCAATAGACAGAACTTAACTGTTTTCCTGTTTTCATAACTTTCTTCTCCATTGTCAAATTGCCTTTGCATGCATAATAACACAATTCATTTTTTTTTTGTCAAATTGCAATAATAGTATCTGATAATGTGAAAGTTTTGGCATGTAATCTGCTTATGTGATATAATACATTTGGTGTCAATATGCTTCACATGTGTAGGGAACCCGTGTACGCGCAACATATAAGCAGATATAGGTGTTGCAGTTTCTATAAATAGTCTAAGAAATGATGTATTATGGTTTGGTTTGCACAGCGATATCTGGAGATCGGCAAGACTTGCAAGAGGGTACCCGTCTTTTAGCAAATTTGGCGCATAAACACAACATTCCGATTACATGGGCAATTACTGCAGATACAGCACAGTTTTTTGCAAAAGACTTAACGGAATGGCATGCAAAATACGGTGATGAACCGCTGCTCAAGTTAGATATAAAAGGAGTATGGAAGAAGAATTGGTCATCACTCACGGGTCAAGGTGAGCCTGACAGTGAAGATATAGATAATGGACTAATGATAGAGGCAGATGAATTCCTTGCTCCATCTGAAATAGTAGCAGAACATCTGGTTAACATGCGAGAAATTTTACCGAAATATATCCGGACAGAATGGAAGAAAATTGCACAAGCAATGGATTGGGTTGAACCGAGTATAGTCGGGTCTGATTGGAAACATCAACTCCTTGTAACTGCGTTGGAGCTGACCGGTTTCAAAGGCCTATGGGGGTATCAATATGATGCACGCGGGACAGATGCTGAAACTGATCGAGGATGTCCATTTGGCTGCTTCTATCCATCAGGAGAACAACATAATTTCAGTACACCTGCAGCGGGAAGCATCGCTGCTATACCTTATCATAGTGCTGCACATTTGCAGAAAACAGAGATGAGTTTGCGGGCATCCCTAATTGGAGATAGAATTCAAGACTTCTATGACATCTATTCAGAGAATCAGAAGTGGAATAAATGGCTAAGTTTTGTTGAACATGTTAATTTGTTGGACGTAAAACTGTTAGGACAGGAATCATTGGATAAATTAGATACATATTTTGAACATGTATCTAATAGTGATGTAACTCAGGTACTACCACTATCAGAAATTGTAGATGATTATTGGACGAATTGTCAACAGACTGAACCGACATTCATCGTGACTGATATGCCTGATGCAGAAGTAGCGTCTTCAACTGATAGAGCGGATCCATCTGCAACAGTTGAAATGAATGATGTTGACGAAAACGAGGACAAGAAACTATTACATTATTATGATGCAGAATGTCAATTCATTTTTGTTGAAGGTGAGATGGAACCGACTCAAATGAACAACTATATCTCACCGACGATCATTGAACGTCG
The DNA here is from genome assembly GCA_965208245.1 of Candidatus Poribacteria bacterium. GTDB lineage: Bacteria > Poribacteria > WGA-4E > WGA-4E > WGA-3G > MSPOR6. The sequence goes on along the minus strand of OZ242325.1, from coordinate 383,154 downwards.
TGGGAGAGATTCTTCACATGTTTATGGGTCTATGCATGGGATTGAGTTTCATTTGCCACAGCTTTCAGGTTTCAGACCTATCAGAAAGCGTTCTCGCTTGTACATTGTTTTTTCGGTAGAATCTACGAAATCAATGCCTTATGGTATAGCAGTATGGGGTAATCATCTGGGTCTACAGTTGGAGAGTACGAACGCTAAAGATGTAAAATGGATAGATGAGCATCTGCTGTTTATCCGCCTCGCTTTAGAACAAGGACCTAACGAATTTGAGATTGTATTGACGATATAATACCTTTGCTAATTATTTGGAGGAGAATGTGGCAAAAGTCTTAGGTTTAAAATGTAGAGAGTGTAAAAGGGAATATCCGAAAGCACCGCTTCATGTTTGCGAGTTCTGTTTCGGCCCTTTAGAGGTGAGTTACAACTACGATGAAATCAAAGAGTCTATCTCAAGGCATTCAATAGAACAGGGACCTGAAAGTTTGTGGAGATATGTAGAACTCTTACCTATTGATGGTGATCCAACGGATGGACTTAATTCCGGTTTTACACCCCTGATTCGCGCAAAGAATCTTGGAGATGCGCTTGGAGTATCAGAAATCTATGTTAAGGACGATTCTGTATGTCATCCAACACTGTCATTTAAAGACCGTGTTGTTTCAATTGCCTTGAGCAAGTCTAAAGAATTTGATTTTGATACGGTATCATGCGCATCGACCGGCAATTTGGCGAATGCTGTTGCAGCGCATGCTGCGATTGCAAATCTCAATTGTTATATCTTCATTCCAGCAGACTTGGAAGCAGGTAAAGTGGTTGCTTCCCTTGTTTTTGCTCCTACAGTTGTTGGCATTATGGGGAATTATGACGATGTTAATCGGCTATGCAGTGAGATAGCAGGCGTGTATCCGTGGGCATTCGTTAACATCAATATCCGTCCATACTATGCAGAAGGTTCAAAGACGCTATGTTTTGAGATAATAGAACAACTCGATTGGGAAACACCTGACCATATTGTTGCTCCCGCTGCGGGAGGGTCACTCATAACAAAAATAGGAAAAGCTATAAAAGAATTTCATCTATTAGATTTGATTGAAAAACCGAAGACAAAAATACATGTGGCTCAAGCAGAAGGATGTGGACCGATTGTCAATACATACAAGGAGAATAGTGATTTTGTCAAACCTGTCAAACCTGATACGATTGCAAAGTCCCTTGCCATTGGAAATCCTGCAGATGGAATCTATGCTGTTGATACCGTAAGAAAATCGAGGGGTGTCGGTGAACATGCGACAGATGATGAGATTGTTGAAGCGATAAATCTACTAGCTGCAACAGAAGGTATTTTCACAGAGACAGCTGGTGGTGTTACGCTTGCTGTAACGAAAAAATTAATAGATAACGGCATCATTGGTCGTGATGAAAGCACAGTTGTCGCAATTACGGGGAATGGTTTCAAGACAATTGAGGCAATTGAGGGCAGAATGGATCAACCCCATATAATTGCACCGCAACTGAATGCATTTCGGAAACTCATGACGAACATCGACATGACGAACATCGAATAATTTTGTATAATGTACCTCAATTTGTAGTTATACGCGGAGGAGTAATCTATGACACATCAAGAAAAATACAATCCTAGACAACACACCTCCTCGCCTATCCGTGTTACGATGACAATAGACGAGTTCCTTGAGAAGGATGTAGAGGGATTTGAATATGTTAAAGGAGAATTAGTGCCGATGCCAGCTGCATCAATTAGACATGGTGCCATAAGTATCAGAATCATCCGATATTTAGATCCTTATGTACATCAGAATAATCTTGGACACTTATATACAGCAGAAACATCGTTTAAGGTCGGTGATCGAGTGCTAAAACCTGATGTTGCTTATGTTTCAAATGAACGAAAGACAGGAGATGAAGATAAAGGTTTTCCTATTCCTCCCGATCTTGCTATAGAGGTAGTTTCTCCATCAGATAATCTATCTCGGGTTGTTGGAAAAGTCCATGCTTATCTAAATGCCGGAACACGTCGTGTCTGGGTACTTGATCCAAAATCTGAAACCGTAACGGTATATCGCTCTGAAACTAACATCACAATCCTTACTTGGGAAGACATGCTTACGGGTGATGATGTAATTCATGGTTTTTCTTGTGCAGTAGAACTGCTTTTTGGGTAGTAGTGAGAACATGGATACACTAAACGGTATTCTTGAACGCATCGTATATGAAAATCCTGATTCAGGGTATACAGTCGGAAGGTTTTCTGCACGGGGGCATGCAGAACTCATTACTATCGTTGGAAACCTTGTCTCTGTTAATCCTGGAGAAAGTCTGCTGCTGAGCGGTAAATGGGTCAACAATCCGAAATACGGTAGACAATTTCAGATTGAGAAGTATGAGACAATTCAACCTGCAAATGTACTCGGTATTCGGAAATACTTAGGTTCTGGACTCATAAAAGGTATTGGACCTAAAATGGCGAATCGTATTGTTGGTAGGTTTGGATTGGATACAATTGATGTAATTGAGCAACAACCGCAGAAACTTGTGAGTGTACCTGGAATTGGACAGAAACGTGTTAAAATGATTAAGCAAGCATGGGACGATCAACGTGAAATCAAAAACGTCATGCTTTTTCTTCAATCTCATCATGTTAGTACGTCCCATGCAGCGAAGATATACAAGACTTACCAAAATGAAGCGATCCCGATTGTAACTGAAAATCCTTATCGCCTTGCTGATGACATTTACGGTATAGGTTTTGTTACTGCTGATACTATTGCACAGAAACTCGGTATTGATAAAAATGATCCGCATCGTATACAATCGGGTATCAAGTACGTTCTTAGTCAGAAAGCAGATGAAGGACATGTCTTTCAACATCCCGAAGAATTGATCACCGCTTGTGAAGAGATGCTTGAACAGCATGCTCAGACGGTAGAATTGGGTATAGTAGTACTGACACAAAAAGAGGAAATAGTCCTATCTTCAGGAGAAAATACGGTTGAATTCATCAAAGAACACAACATCATAAACGAATGGTTGAACAGTCGTTCGAAAGCAACATCATTAATTGAGAATGAAAATAGATACATTGAGACTGTAGACGATAATGACGTTTCTACCGAGATAAAACTATCTGAAGAAACATCTAAAGCAATTGAAAAATCTGCAGTATATCTGTCTCCATTTTATTATGCAGAAATAGGCGTTGCCAATCAACTCATGCGTCTGTTGTATAATAATCTAAGGGAAACGACTGAATTGGATATCAACACATCTTTGCAGCAATTAGGAAGTGAATTGCAGATCGAATTTGCTCCACAGCAAAGAGAAGCGATTCAAACGGCACTTTCAGAAAACGTGATGATTCTCACAGGAGGTCCAGGTACAGGGAAAACGACTACTACGATAGGCATGATTCATCTGTTTGAGAAAGATAAGAGGACAATTGTGTTGGCAGCACCAACGGGTCGTGCAGCAAAACGACTGAGTGAAACTACTAGACGGGAAGCGAAGACTATTCATCGACTACTTGAATACTCTTTTCAAGATAACGGATTTAAGCGTAACAGAGATAATCCATTAGAAGCAGATGTCGTCATAGTGGATGAGATGTCTATGGTAGATCTTGTCTTAATGAATAGGTTGATCCAAGCGATACCAATAGGTGCAACCGTTATTTTGATAGGGGATACAGATCAACTCCCATCTGTTGGCGCGGGCAATGTTCTGCACAATCTAATTGAATCAGAAAGAGTACCCGTTGTTCAACTTACGGAGATATTCAGACAAGCACAGCAGAGCATGATCGTTACAAATGCACACTTAATTAATTCAGGTGAATTCCCAAAGACATCAGGGACAACTGAAAGGAATTTTTTCTTTATTGAAGAGGATGAACCAGAATCTTGTGCTGAACAGATAATATCTCTGATTTCTAAGAGATTACCCGAACATTTTAACCTGCATCCTATAGACGATATACAGTTGTTATGTCCTATGCGGCGGGGGATTCTCGGTTCGGAAAACCTAAACAAGTGTTTGCAGGAAAAACTGAATCCACATGCTGAAGAAATCATACGTGGATGGCAATCATTCAGACGCGGTGATAAGGTGATGCAGATACGGAATAACTACGACTATGATGTGTATAATGGCGATATCGGTAGAATTTTGGACATTGACTCTGTTGAAAAGCAAGTTAATGTGCGGTTTCCTGAAAAGGATGTTGTTTATGATATGGCTGACCTAAATGAATTGGTGTTAGCATACGCTACAACTATTCACAAGTCGCAAGGGAGTGAATATCCTGCTGTCGTCATTCCTGTACATACGCAGCATTATATCATGCTACAACGGAATCTTCTCTACACAGGTATAACACGGGCAAAGGAACTTGTCGTGATAGTCGGAACAAAACAAGCACTTGGAATATGTGTACGCAATAATCGAGTGATGAATCGAAATTCTTATCTTGCTGAACGACTAAAATAACACAAGTTGCTACCTATGTAGCATAATCTGTTAGATCGGCGAAAAAGAATGCACATTGAGAGTGGACGCTACAAATATTTGCCAAAAGTTGGTGTTTCCAAGTCTAAATCTTGTAGGTAACAACTTGGATTAAAATATGTGAGAAATTAGGATAACATCCTACGTCATGATGATAATTAAGAACGTAATCACATAACTACTTACAAAAAAGGAGATATTTATGAAATTAGCAGTAATCGTTCTGATAGGTGCATTATTTATGTCACACAGTTTTGCATTTGCGGAGGTAAAGTTACCCCGTATTTTCGGTGATAACATGGTGCTACAGCGTGAAATGCCTGTACCAATCTGGGGATGGGCAGATGCAGAGGCAGAAATACGCTGCCATTTATATTTAACTGGCTTGCATGGAAACACCAATAGTGAGGTTGAAACAAAAACAGTGGTAGCCGATGAAAAAGGTAACTGGCGAATCGAACTACAAGCTAGACCGGCGGGTGGTCCTTACACACTCAAGGTCGTTGGAAATAACACTGTTACCTTCACGGATATACTTTTTGGTGAAGTGTGGGTATGTTCTGGACAGTCTAATATGGGGTGGACGGTCAAACAATCAAACAACAGTCAGGAAGAGATCGCTGCGGCAAACTATCCGAATATCCATCTCTGCCATATTCCGCTCCAATCTTCCGGCTTACCATCAGAAAACGTGAATACGGAGTGGCGACCAACGTCCCCTGATACTATCCGCCACTTCTCCGCTGTTGCCTACAACTTCGGTAAACATGTCTACAAGGAGCTTGATGTTCCGATAGGCTTGATTGACACGTCTTGGGGTGGTACACGTATTGAAGCATGGACAGCACCCATAGGGTTTGATTCTGTCCTCTCGCTGTCATCCATTTCTGAGGAACTTCACGATATTGACAAAAACTATCGTATGAGTTTACCAGAGAAGATTAGTGAAATTGAAAACTGGATAGCAGAAACACGTGAGGCATTGGAAAATGGTGGCACTATTTTTGAATTACCCGATAATCCGCATCCCTTAACTCCCCACAATCGTCCAACCGCAATCTATAACAAGATGATCTATCCCATTGTTCCATTTGCAATACGTGGTGCGCTATGGTACCAAGGTGAGTCAAACATGGGGGATGGGATAATGTACTTTGAGAAGATGAAGGCACTGATCTATGGCTGGCGTGAAATCTGGAATCAAGATGATTTTCCGTTCTATTTTGTTCAACTTGCACCGTGGGGTGGTTATGATAAAAATGACCACACGAAACTTCCACAGTTGTGGGAAGGACAGACAGCAACGTTGTCTGTGCCTAATACTGGTATGGTTGTGACAACGGACATTGGTAACGTTAAAGATATTCATCCACGAAATAAACAGGATGTCGGTTTGAGACTTGCTTATTGGGCACTCGCCAAAACCTACGGTCAGGATGATCTCGTTTATTCGGGGCCACTATACAAATCCATGAAGATAGAAGGGAATTCAATTCGTCTAAGTTTTGACCACGTCGGCAGCGGTTTAGCGGCACGACATGATGAAGCGTTATCTTGGTTTGAAATTGCTGGTGAAGACCAAGAGTTTGTTGATGCTGTAGCAGTAATTGATGGTGATACCGTCTTAGTATCAAGCGATGCAGTTGATTCACCTATCTCGGTACGGTTCGGTTGGAATCAAATTGCTGATCCGAATCTTATTAATAAGGAGGGATTGCCAGCCTCTCCATTCAGAACAGATTCATGGTAATTGTTTGGGTTTAGTTACAGAAATTAGAGCGAGTCAGTTGTCAACACGGTGTTGTATTCAATATAATAGGAGCGTGTCACAGACGCTCCTATTTTCAGTTTATATATGTTTTTAACGTTAGGATGCGTCTTATCCAATAGTGTCAATATTTATCTTCTACTCGACTTTATGTGTGCCCATGTAACACTCAGATGGTTTTGAAGTTGGAGCAACATAAAGACCTATAGTTTCCATATTATTTTATACTTTGGCTGCGGATAAAACTTGATCGTAGAATTGGCATTCGTCTATGTAACCTTGAAACATTGCTGAACAATCTGCTAGATTTCTAATATAGATCTCTGGCTGCACGGCGACGCCGGTCGGCAAGATCATCTTCTCTTTCCTCATCTGAGACTTGGTCAACCGCAAATGCATCAATAGGACGGTATTGCGATACTTCATTTCTACGTTTAAAGAGTCTGAAATAGTCAAATCTTGTTAATGTTGGTGGGATATTTCCAGGACAGAGTGCATGGAGTCCGACTTGAACTCGGGGTCCCATTGCAACGCGGGTTACGCCGACACCTCTCCAATGAATTCCATCCTGACTCGCATACGCCATGAATTGATTTCCTCGGCGTTCTAGCCGTAGGAAAAGTTCCCTGACTCTTCGCATTCCACCGCGGGCAACAAGAGCAAACCGTCGGTTAACGTGTCTTTCAAAACGGACATCTCCTCTAAAAGCATGTGGACCGGAAGTCTTTTCTAAACGGAGAAACTGGTTTGCATTTTTCCACACAATTAAACCGCCATGCTCTCTAAGTTGTGGTGAAATTCGCATACGTGTTTCAATCGCGAAGTCCTCTGATACTTCCATTAGGAGTCGGGGAGCATCCATATCACCACCCTGGCCGTTTGGACCGTGCCACAAGTCTTGCCCTGGATCAGTACGCATTTCAAGGTATCCTTGACGTTCTGCCCATCGTCCTCCCCCTTGTGGATCTTCCCACCGCCATTCTGGACGCATATCATTTCCGATGAATTCATCGTCAAACACCATCTCTGTAAACTCACCTGATGATGCCCACCCCTCAATTTTTATAGCCGATATTGAATCACCGAAACTTTGTGGTAATAGATGTAGGTTCGGAAATTCTTTTTTGAATTCGGAAGGTTCCATCCGTACTTGTAGTTTCTGTCCTTCAAACTCTGGGTGTTCATAGAAGATGATATCTGCTCCTTCGACTGGAAAATCGGGACCTTTAAACATACGTATAGATGAAATCCTGTCTTCAAACCAGGTACCGCCTTGCGGATCACGTAAGTTTGCTATATCCCGTAGTATTGTAATCTTTCTGCCCCTAAATTCAGTATGTTCATAGCAGTCAACGATGACAGGGATTGTACCCCACTCTGGACCGACAACGTCAATGGATGAACCGAAATTGATAGAGGAGACTCTGTCTGCAAAATTATAGGCAACATCATGCAAATTGGGGTAAAATCCAGGTCCAAGTGATAACTTTTTACCTTTAAAGTTCGCGTGCTGATATAGATTTACTTTGTAATTTGGACTGCCTGAGAAATTCGGACCTTTAAAAACGCGTAGAGAAGAAATATTGTCCTGAAATCCAATTCTACCCGTATGGGGAACCGGTTCTAAGACATATCCCATCCTACCACGAAAGTTAACATGCTGGAAAATCTCTACAATAAGGCGGGGTATTACGACTGGCATTTTATTCTCCTATGTGTTGCCATTATGTTGCCATTATATCTATCTTGTTGGTATATTCAGAAACTATTCTTCAAAGGCTGCATCAAATGCGACAGCAGAAGGTTCGAAATCAAAACCCTTCACAGCAATGCACGCTTCACTTGCACCGTGTTCACGATCCATCCCGCTATCTTCCCATTCAATTGAGAGGGGTCCATCATAACCTATATTGTTTAACGCCCGGATAATCTCTTCAAAATTGATGCTACCACGACCAATAGAACGGAAATCCCAAAAACGTTTTGAATCTCCAAAGTTAAGATGACCACCAAAAACACCTGATAATCGGGGTGTGTCTGCCCACCAAACATCCTTCATGTGAACGTGATAGATTCTATCACTGAGTCGTTCAATGAATGCAACGTAATCAACACCTTGGTATCCGAGATGGCTAGGGTCATAGTTGAAACCGAATGTCTCCCTTCCGTTAATTGCCGCAATGGCTCTTTCTGCCGTGACAATGTCAAATGCTATTTCAGTCGGATGGACTTCAAGACCGAATTTGACACTGACTTCATCGAAGACATCAAAAATAGGATTCCATCGATTAGCGAAATCTTCAAAACCTGCATCAATCTGTGCTGGGTCTATAGGTGGAAATGAATATAGCAGATGCCAGATAGAACTTCCTGTAAAACCGTTGACGACATCAACACCGAGTTTTGCTGCAGCGCGTGCAGTGTTTTTCATCTCTTCAGCTGCGCGTTCTTGAACACCTTCTAGATCACCGTCACCCCATATATCCTCCGACAAAATAGACTGATGCCGTGCGTCAATATTGTCGCAGACTGCTTGTCCAACAAGGTGATTGCTAATTGACCAGACTTTCAGATCATACTTTGCAAGTAGGTCATGTCTCCCTTGACAGTAGGCATCGTCAGAAAGTGCTTTGTCAACCTCAAAATGGTCTCCCCAGCAAGCGAGTTCTAATCCGTCATATCCCCATTCACTTGCTTTCTTTGCTAAATCTTCAAGTGTTAGGTCTGCCCATTGTCCTGTAAACAGTGTGACAGGTCTTGCCATTATAATTCTCCTTTATATTTACTCAATAATTTTCAGTAAAATCGCAAATCAGAATTAATGATACACTCCACAGCGTACAAGGAGACCTTGCCACTACGCTGGGTGGTCTTCGTAAACGGTGAAATGTCTCATTAATTATTAACTTTACTGTAATAACCCTTTTCCAATCTTCCAACTCATCCTAACTTATGCAGGTGGTGTATAACTTGCATCAACCCATCCGCGCTGTTTACCACTTTCGACAGCAGTATTTATGAAATGGACACCGCGTGCACCATCCTGAACAGTTGGGAAATCGGTGTCAAATTCTCTGGGACTTTCGCTTGCAATTTTCGCTGCTATTGTGCGGGAAGCGTTGACATAGATGTTTGCAAAAGCTTCAATAAAAGCTTCAGGATGTCCGAACGGTATTCTTGAGTTGTGTTGCACGATTTCTGCAAGATAGTCATTCCCGCGTTTATAAACCTGTTCGGGACCATCGGGGAAACGGACAGATAGATAGTTCGGATTCTCCTGATGCCATTCTAACGAAGCATCTGTACCATATACACGGATGCGTAGATTGTTTTCCTCTCCAACTGATATCTGTGATGCGTATAAGACTCCTCTGACGCCCTTCTCATAATGAACTAATATATTACCATCATCTTCTAACAAACGTCCTTCAACGAAGGTCGTCATATCAGCACATATCTCTTCCATTTCAAGTCCGGTGATGTAGTGTGCCAAGTTCTCAGCATGAGAACCGATGTCTCCAATACAGGACGACGCGCCAGCTTGTTTAGGGTCTGTCCGCCAGACAGCTTGTTTTGCACCTTCGTCTTCCAAGAATGTTGACAACCAGCCTTGTGGATATTCAACGACAATTTTTCGTAATGTGCCAAGTTTACCCGCTTTAACAAGTTCACGCGCCTGTTTAACCATCGGGTAACCGGTATAATTGTGTGTTAATGCAAAGACCACATCATTTGATTTTACTAAATTGCAGAGGGATTCAGCATCTTCAACCGTCGTTGTCATTGGCTTATCACAGACAACGTGGAAACCGGCTTCTATGAAGGTTTTTGCGACATCATAATGTACGTGATTAGGTGTGACGATAGAGACAAAGTCGATGCGTTCACCTTCAGGTAGTTGACTCTCTTTTTCTGCCATCTCCTTATATGATCCGTAAGTTCTGTTATCATCAAGAAAGAGTTCTGCACCTTGCTGTTTTGATTTTTCTGGTGACGATGAAAAAGCACCGGCAACCAGATCAATCTCACCATCCAAGGCAGCAGCCTTCCGATGCACTGCTCCGATGAAAGCATCCGGTCCACCACCAACCATTCCATAACGTATTTTCCTACCAAACGGCATATTGTGTATCCATTCCTTTTTTCTTGTGCAGTAATCTACTGCCAACAATACATCAACTCACAAGATAGATTAAATTTCTTATATAAGCATTATGTCATGTTTTTTCACTATTTTCAAGGTAATTTTGTTGAGCATTCCTTAGTTGTATCCAAGATCCAGAATTTGAAGACGATGTATTGATACGTTACTCAATCCAATAGTTATTATTCAGATACTCTCTCCCAGCACAGAAGCGTTTGATAGGGGTGAGAAATTTTCACATTACCGTCAGATTGAATCCTTACAAGAATATATCATCATCTCTCAGGATAAAGTGAATGTGTAACGTTTCCTGCGTAAACCTGATGAATGGGGTTATACCAATTTTCAGGATATTAATCAGCAGATTCCGATTGCTTCAATTGCATGCGAATTGTCTTTGGAAAAAATCTATGAGAAGGTAACATTTCCAGATTAAACTGTCTAAGACAGTCTCTTCATTTTCCCTTGCTAATACTCACAATTCATGCTAAAATACCGGTACGATCAGATATAAAGACATCGACAAAATCTGCAACAAATGAGTCTGAAACACGCGTGAAGGATCATATAAACACAAAACAAAAGAGTGTTGACGCTAGACTGAATCTTATGACAGCGTATCTTATGACAGCGTTCTGAGTCGCTATAATGATATTAATCGTGCAATTGGACTGCCACAACTCATCATAGCAGTTAAGCAGCGAGATCAAGAAGATCTCCAAACAGAAATTAAAGCGTTAAGATTAGAAATTGAACATCTTAAACAATCCGGCAACCCTCAACCCGAATCTACTTAGAAGGAATAAACAGAGAATGCAAAACAACTTCAAAGTACTCATAACAGATTACGCATGGAGTTCACTTGAACCAGAGCGAAAGGTCTTGGCGAATGCTGGTTCAGAGATAATCGTAGCAGAGACAGGTGATGAAACCGAACTACTGACTCATGCACCAATAGTGGATGGCATACTCACGTGTTGGAAACCGGTCCGTGAACCTGTAATCGTCGCAGCTTTACAGTGTCAAATTATCGCACGATACGGTATCGGTCTTGATAACATAGATGTTGATGTTGCAACAGAAAACGGAATTATCGTAACGAATGTCCCGACGTATTGTGTTGATGAAGTCTCTGACCATGCTATGGCACTCATACTCACTTGCTCACGAAAAATCATACGTTACAATAAAGCCGTGAAAGACGGTGCCTGGGACCAGAACATCGGACAGAAGATGTATAGACTACGCGGCAAAACATTAGGAATCGTTGGGATGGGTAACATCGCGAAATCACTCATACCAAAGGCAAAGGCATTCGGACTTGTAGTGAATGTCTATTCCCCACGAACAGGATCCCAAGTCATCAAATCGTATGGTGTTAATAAGGTTACTTTTGATGAATTACTCAAGACATCAGACTATGTCTCAATACATGCACCGTTAACAGCTGAAACGCATCACATGTTCGGTGTAGCAGAATTTCGTGCTATGAAACCGACTGCATATCTAATCAATACTGCGCGTGGTGGGATTTTAGATACAGAGGCACTCTTCACAGCATTACAAAACAAGGAAATGGCTGGAGCAGGATTAGATGTCTTGGAAACAGAACCACCCAAGCAGAATGAAAAGTTGTTAGAACTTGAAAATGTTATCATGACACCCCATGCAGCCTTTATTTCTGAAGAATCAATCCTTGAATTGCAGATTAAAGCAGCAACATGCGTTGTGAAGGTATTAAACGGTAAACTGCCAGATACTGTCGTAAATCCATCAGTATTAAACCGATCAAACCTTCGCTCAGAATTGCTACGACAATAGACACTTTAGACAGACCATAATGTGCTAATCTACTAAAGAATTGGAAAACTAAAATGCAACAATTGCCTGATGCAATAGGACACTTCGGACAGTTTGGCGGGAGATATGTCCCCGAAACTCTCATGCCGGCACTCATAGAATTAGAAGACGCATATACTGAACTCAAAGACAATCCTGATTTCCAAAAGGAATTTCAATACTATCTCAGAGAATATGTTGGTCGTCCTAATCCGCTTTACTACGCAGAACGTCTCACACAAACACTCGGTGGCGCGAAGATATACCTAAAAAGAGAAGACCTGAATCATACAGGCGCACATAAAATAAACAGTGCAATAGGTCAGATACTGCTTGCGCGCTGGATGGGTAAAAAACGTATCATAGCCGAAACGGGGGCAGGACAACACGGGGTTGCAACTGCTACCGTCGCAGCAAAATTTGATATGGAGTGTGATGTCTATATGGGTGAAGAAGATATTGAAAGACAAGCACTGAACGTCTTTCGCATGCAGTTGATGGGAACCAAAGTTGTACCAGTAGATTCCGGTTCGCGCACCCTTAAAGACGCTATCAATGCCTGTTTTCGCGACTGGGTTACAAATGTCCGAACAACATATCTACTCCTCGGTTCTGTCGTAGGAGCACATCCTTATCCTATGATTGTCCGAGATTTTCAGGCAGTCATTGGGGATGAAGCAAGAGCGCAGGTCTTAGAACAGGAAGGAAAACTACCCGATTGTGTCGTTGCTTGTGTCGGAGGTGGCAGTAATTCGCTCGGTATGTTCTACCCGTTCTACCACGATGAAAATGTACGTCTTATCGGGGTTGAAGCAGCAGGTGAGAGTATTCGTAGTGGAAGACATGCAGCCCCACTCACTGCAGGAAGTGTCGGTGTTTTCCACGGGGCAAAATGCTATCTACTACAAGAAGATGATGGACAGATTACACCCGCACACTCAATCTCGGCTGGTTTAGACTATCCCGGTGTAGGACCAGAGCATAGCTATTACAAGGAAACCGGCAGAGCAGAATATGTTCCTGTCACCGACGCTGAAGCGGTAGAGGGTTTTCAGTTATTGTCAGAGACAGAAGGTATCAGTCCAGCGTTAGAATCCGCGCATGCCATCGCCTACCTTCGTGAACTTGCACCGAATCTCGGAGCAGACAAGACCATCACAGTCTGTCTATCGGGTCGTGGTGATAAAGATGTCTATACAATAGGGAAAGAATTGGGTTTTCCAATGGAGTATTAACTCTGGTAAAATCATCTCTTATTTGGTGTATTTCTTTTCTAATTTTGCTCACTTGAAAAACAGTAACACCAATAATGAGGATGATGAAGATAGAAAATCCCAAGTATAACTTGTGCGTCATTTTTCGAGGGTGTTAACCAAATAATGATGCAAAAGTCCACAGTCCCTCTAAACTGTGACGCACCGCAACCAATATTTTAAACTATACCAGATTTAAAAAAGGGTGTCAATAAAAATTTTGATTTCAACGAATTTTTATTGACTTAGGTGTTGTTACTCTGTATCCTCCGTAATAACAATTGACTTTACTCGGAGGATTTCATGAAAAGTTGCCCAAGATGTCAGAGTTCACAGTTTGTGAAAAACGGACTTGTCAACGAGAAACAACGCTACAAATGTCCAGAATGTCAGTATCAATGAACGCACACGACCCCAAAGGACATCCACACAGTCATAAAAGGTTATCTGTGATATTGTCCTATCATGGCATTTCAATGAACGCTATTTCAAAACTTTTTGATGTCTCTGTGACAACTGTGCTGAACTGGATACGGGACTACGCTAAAAAACAAACACCAAAACCCACGTTTCGCTCTGGAACTTCTGTTGTTTTAGAACTTGATGAGATGTGGCACTATATCGGATACAAGACAAGAAAAATAAATTCTGGCAAACTTTGGATATGGAAAGTGCTTGACCGGGGCCATTCAGTTTTCGGTGATTTTGAAGAATTACGCAACAAACGTTAATTTATTGAATTTATCCGTAGGTCGGGTAGAGCGTAGCGTCATTAAAATATTAACTGGCGACACGCTCAAGCTTCTGTCGGGGATCGCAAACTCTACCCGACCTACAAAGTCCACTATTAGTAATATGCAAAAACTAACAATTCTTAAAACTGAAGAACCCCGCAGAATTTGCCACAATACAGCGATTGTGTTATAATGTGATTAATTTGCATTATTTGAAGGCACAAGTATGGCAAACGAATCCTCCAACTCATTTTCAGATTTATCACAGCAACAGAAGTTCCGTCGTTTTGTGCATATCTTGACACACAAACACGGACCGCTAAGAAATTGGAGATACTTCCCGACACGATTTCTACTCCGCAAGTTGCGATCTAACTCCGCTGATATCCGCGCATACGCAGCTGAAGGATTAGGAGGGGTTGGTGATGTCCACGCTATTACCCCGTTGCTCAATTCACTGTCCGACGAAGATACAACTGTCCGTCGGTTCGCTATATCTTCCCTCGGACACCTTAGAGATGCCCGCGCAATAGAAGGACTCATCCATTTCCTACAAGATGAGGAACCTGATATGCGATGTGCGGCAGTCGTTGCACTCGGTGAATTAGGTTTAACAAAAGAGAGAAATCAGACACCACCTACTCAAGTGATTGAAGCACTCATTAGTAGCATTACAGATACTGATCGGTCGGTCTGTTCCGCTGCTGTTGTCGCGTTAGGCAGAATAGGTAACCCGCAGGCAGTAGCTGCCCTTAACACATTAACAGAAACGACTGATAGTGAATGGGTGCAAAGATATATAAGTGAAGCCCTTCATCAAATTGAGGAACAGAATATGTAAGGAATTGAAAAAACTTGATTCTTGTGTTATACTTGCTTCAAACGAAGAAAGGATCGGACATTTCATGAACACAGAAAAAGAACAGACAGGTACACATTCAAAACTTCCAGAAGGGGCAAAATTTCGACTCGGAAAAAGTAGTATTATTGGGAATATCGCATTTTCTGCTGATGGCACGCGCCTTGCTGTGGCAGGAGACATTGGAACTTGGATATATGATGTCCAGAGTGGCGAAGAGGTTAGTCTCCTTGCAGGACATACAGAATATGTGTGGAGTGTAGCATATTCTCCTGATGGTGACATAGTTGCTACCGGTAGTTATGAAGAGATATGGTTGTGGGATAGTTCTATAGGACTTCCGACAGCAACGCTCTCTGAACATAGAGATTATGTGAGAGCATTAGCGTATTCCCCCGATGGAAACACGCTTGCAAGTGGTGGTGCAGATAATACTGGCATTCTGTGGGATGTCGCTTCTGAAAAACCGAAAGCAACACTGAAAGGTCATTCGGGATCCATCAGAAGTTTGGCATATTCACCTGATGGAAGTACTATTGCAACTGCAAGTTCGGATGAGTTGGTTATGCTTTGGCAAGCTGAGACAGGTCAGTCAAAAGCATCGATGAAAGGACATACACATGTCGTCCATTCTGTCGCATTTTCACCCAATGGTGGAACAATTGTCACAGGTAGCTCTGATGGGACGGTGCGATTGTGGGACGCATTCACATCAAAACGAAAAACCACGCTTGTGGATTTCAAATTTTATGTATGGGGCGTTACATATTCACCTGATGGTGAAACAATTGCTATCGGTGGAAGGGATGGTGCAGTCCATTTGGTGGATGCTGAAACAGGAGATGTTCAGAAAATCTTGAAAGGACATATCGGTTCTGTCCGCAGTGTAGCATATTCTCCTGATGGCAGTATAATTGCAAGTGGTAGCGAAGACCATTCGGTGCTTTTATGGCAATGCTAATCGAATAAATAAAGACAAGTCTATACTTATGTATAAGACAGAAATCAAGCGTGATCAATAATGTTAACTTTGAGTGGAATATACGCTACTACACCGTTTGATACCTCGGAAATATTGCAATCCGACCTTAATATCTCTAAGAAGTACCGTAGTAATCCCTTGAGATGGAAAGGTCAATTTTCCCCTCAGATGATTCAAGTGCTTCTGAGTAAGTATTCTAATCCAAATTGTGTCATATTTGATCCTTTTGTTGGAAGTGGAACCGTACTTTATGAAGCTGGCTTATTAGGTTTGGCAGCTTGCGGTACTGAGATTAATCCTGCAGCTGCAATGTTGGCACAAACATAGAGGAATTTCTTCCTATTCTATTAACTAACACGATTTCTAATTGTTTTCAAGATCTTGATCTGTCACTCGGTCCAAGAACTTGCTTTTCCGGTCTTAGATTTGAAGGGAGCCCAACTAAAGAAAAAATTGGTGGAGGTATGAAGGTTAGAACAAATGTTAAGCATCTACAGACGAACCCATTTTCGGTAGATATATTTCTTAGGCTATTAGACCATATTCAAGATATTTTTGAAGAATCTTCAGAAAGTGAAATACCAATGAAAGGTTTCTTTTGAGAAATTTGTTTATTGTTTTCTTAGCACTTTGCGTGCTATCAATTGGCTGTGAATACCAAAAAGCTATAAATGTCATTGATGATACACGAGTGTCAGAGCATACACGTGTTCTCAATGTCGGGTTTTATGACGCTTTTTCACCTGTGAGTTACAGCTTAGCACATACACATCACGGTTATGAAGCAGACCTTCTGACTGCCCTTGAAGTCATGGAAACCCCTGACCTGTCTTTTACAAGGAGGCCGATCTCTCAATGGGAAAACATCTGGCTTTTGGCTGCTACTGCTAACTATGATATTATCGGTGGCGGCATCACAATCCTTGAGGATCGGACAAAGGACGCAACTGGCACACCGCTTGTTACATTCACAACACCGCACATTGTGTTTCGTCAATCGCTTCTGGTACGTGCTGACGATGCAGGACGTATCCAAAACTATACAGATCTGACGCGTGATGTTCGCGTAGGTGTGCTACGAGGGACAACCGGTGAAGCACGTTTACTTCAAATTACAGGGATCGTTGACGCTAATGGCGTTGTTGCTGCAGGCACACGGATCGACACACCCACAGGCCCCGTTATTGCAGACGGCACAGCGGATTACAAGATTACTGCGGCGGGATCGACACCGAATATAGAAAATAGGTTTACACTCTACCCATCGGCAGACAATATGCCGCAAGTCAATTATCCTGTGAATATGCCCAATCAAGGTTTTGATCCGTTGATACCACGAAAACTTATCACACTAACAGAAGAACTGATATTGCTTGGCAATCTACAAGAAAATAGGATTGATGCACTTGCACGCGGTGAAATCGGTAACCGAGATGCTGCGGCTGCATCTGCTGGAACTTTCGTTGTTACTGCTCTCGATGAACTAGTAGAATATGGCGGGTTTTCTGTTGCACGTGAAAACACGGAATTACTTGAGTTTCTGAATAAAAGGATTGACTATCTCACCGATAACGGAAACATCGGATACACACAATGGTCCTTGGATAACGGTGTCTTTATGAAACGCGCACAAGCGTTGACATCGGATAATTAGAGCATTTAAGGATCGCATTGACTTAAACCCGCATTACGACAGGTAATATTAAAGGACTACGTTGCATCTGCTTAGAGAAGAACTTGCGGAGCACATTCCTAACTTCACCCTTGACAGTATCCGTTTCCTGTCTCTGTTCATCCGTTAGGTTCGCAATGACATGCCTTGTGATATCCTTTGCTTCAGTGAAAAGTTCTTCCGAATCATCAATATAGACAAAACCACGAGAGATTATCTCAGGCTCCGTTGCTATTGCACCACCATCACTCTGTAAGACGATTATTGGAATCACCATCCCATCTTGAGAGAGTTGGATACGATCCCGTAAAACAATATCCTCAAGTCCAATATCCGGTATTCCATCAACCAAAACTCTGCCTGATCTTCCCTGTCGTTCAAATACTTCACAAGACTCTGACGTAAGACTGATACGTTCACCGTCTTCAACCACCTTGATATTACTTCTTGCAATCCCTACAGTTTCTGCTAGTTCGGCATGTCTCACTAAATTTTGATATTCACCATGAATAGGAATGAAAAACTTTGGTCTAAGTAGGTTGAGCATGAGTTTAAGGTCTTCACTTGAACCGTGCCCAGACACATGGACATTTGCATTCCGTTCGTGATAAATAGTTACACCACGTCTGAGTAGATGGTTAATGACATTACCTACAGTTTTTTCATTGCCAGGAATAATCCGCGCCGAGATTACCACGGTGTCATCCGGTTCGACCTTTAAGAAGGGATGATTGTCAAGCGCAATTAAGGACATAGCGGAGCGCGGTTCACCTTGGCTGCCAGTGCAAAGAATTACTATCTCATGGGGTTTATACAAGGAAGCATCTCGTGCGTCTATCAGATAATCTACATTAATCTTGAGATGACCCAATTCTGTTGCGGTACGGATATTATTTATCATAGAACGTCCTGCTACAGCAACAAGTCTGCGATGTTTTACTGCTAAATCAATAAACTGTTGTAAGCGATGTAGACTTGATGAAAAAGTGCAAAGAAAGAGCCTCTGTTCAGTCTTCTGGAAGATACTGTCAATTGAGTCAAGTATACTACGTTCTGAAGGGGTCTGTCCCTGCCAGTTAGCATTTGTGCTATCGGAAAGCAGTAATTGTACACCTTCAGTACCAAGTCGTGCTAAAGTCTGAATGTCCGTTAATTTACCATCAATAGGGGTTGCGTCGAATTTGAAATCACCTGTATGGACGACAACACCTGCGGGGGTTTGCAGTGCAATTGCTACCGAATCTGGTATACTGTGCGTGACATGAATAAACTCAGCCGAGAAATCTCCTAAACGGACTTTATCCCCCGGCGCAATAGCGTTTAATTCCGCCTTATCCAATACCCCGTATTCTCTCAATCTGCCACTTGCTAACGAGAGTGTTAACTGCGTCCCGAACACAGGCGCATCAATCTGCTGTAGCACATAAGATAAAGCACCTATGTGATCTTCATGACCGTGTGTCAATAGTATGCCGCGTACCTTTTCATGTTTTTCAACCAGATAGTGGATATCTGGAAATATGAGATCTACCCCAGGCATATCTGAATTCGGTAGCATGAATCCTGTATCAATTACAATAATATCCTGATCGGTTTCATAGACCATCATATTGAGTCCGAATTCACCAAGCCCCCCTAATGGAATGATGGATAGATTACTTCCCCCATGTTCACCAATATTCTTTTCTAAATTTGTCATAAGTATTTCTTCGCTATCACTATATGTTTGTTGTGTGTCTTCCCTATTTCCAGTGAAGATTGATGAAGTCATAGATAGTTGATGTTATCTGTTCCATTTTTCCACTTTCAACATGTATTGTCCAAATCTCACTGGTCCTACGTCTGTTTGAATCGCTGCCAATAAAGGCAACGTAACTTCCATCAGGTGACCAGGTCGCTTCACGACCAGGATATAGGCTGAGATTTCGATAGTTTCGAATTTCTCCTTTTTCCACAGAAACCGTGCATATCTCCCCTGATGTATAAAATAGGACGTGCTTACCATCTGGTGACCATTCTTCAATGTTGCCACACGGCGGTTCATCAAGTTGTAGAAACCAGGATCTTCCCATACTGACAACATTTGGTTCTGCAAGTGCAAGCAGACCATCCGTTTTAAAAGCGATCCATCTGCTGTCCGGTGACCACTCTGGCCAATTTATTCCTTTCGGAAGCACCTCAAGCAATCTTCTATTCGGTTCTTTAACTTTTTCACCCTTCTGATCCCAATGTAACCAACCTTTTGCCCACCGTTCACTTCGCCAACGTTTTATTTTTCCTTCAAGTGTTACCTCCCAATTCTCCAATCGGTCTTTTGGTCGGTCAATCTCCACCACCACTAAAATTGCGTCACTTTTTGGAGACCACCAGTAATCATGAATGTCATACGCTCTCTTAATCAACTGCCCCCTCTCAGTGCCATCTACAGACATCACATAGAGTGATTTCGACCTTTCAATTCCAGATATATAGGCAATTATTTCTCTATCTGGTGACCAACGTGGGTTGTAAGAGACACCATCATCGGTTAAACGTTGGAAGTCTGTTCCATCTGGATTCATTGAGCAGATATTGTGCTGATAGTATTCCCACCAATTTGATGTCCCTCGTCCTCTCTCCAAGGTGCGTGTAATTGCCCGGAATCCATCTTCGTTCTGTAAAGGTTCTCGGATTGCCACAACGAACTTCCCGCTGTGTTCTTCAGCCTCTAACTGAAATACGATAGAAAACAGAAAGAACATACCTACAAGAGATATAACGTGTAAATTCACGTATATTTTCATATCTGCCAACCTTCCTACACTACAATATTGATAAGACGATTTGGAACATAAATAACTTTCCGAATTTCTTTACCTTCAATAAACCTTTGGACTCTTTCATCCGCAAGTGCGCTTTCTTCAATCTGTTCTTTTGGCGCATCAACAGGAAGTTGCAGCCTATTTCTGAGTTTTCCGTTGACTTGAACAACTATCGTCATAGTTTCAGTTTCAAGGATACTCTCATCATGTTTTGGCCACGTGTTGTGTGCGATAAATCCGGTTTCTCCCAGACGATGCCACAACTCTTGAGAAATGTGGGGTGCATAAGGTGCCAATAGATGAAGGAATGTCTTCATTGTCTCTATCGGAAGTGTTTCTGTTTGCGTTGCAGTGTTTACGAAAATCATCATCTGACTTATAGCGGTGTTCATCTTGTCAATAGATTCAGTATCTTCTGTTACCTGTTTAATAGTCTTATGCAATTCACGCCAAAGTTCTGATTCTGAAGTGCCATCAACGTCTTTCAACTTTTCATTTAGTTCCCCATTGTGAGGGTTCACAACGAGTCTCCAGACACGGTGTAGGAACTTATATACACCCTCCACACCGGCATCCTGCCACGGTGCACTTTTCGTAACTGGTCCGATAAAGAGTAGATAGAGTCTCAGAGAATCCGCACCATATTTTTCTACAACATCATTAGAATTGATAACATTAAAACGTGATTTTGACATCTTTTCCATCTGGACATGCAACGGTTTTCCTGAAGCCGCTACAGTCGCTTTGTCATTTTCACGTTTGACTTCATGTGGGTAATAGTATTTTCCAGATTCATCTTGGAACGACTCAGCCAGAATAGTGCCTTGATTCAGCAGTGCTTGAAAGGGTTCAATCGTAGAGACTAAACCGCAGTCGTATAACACTTTGTGCCAAAATCGTGCATAGAGTAGATGTAACACAGCGTGTTCAGTTCCACCCATATAGATGTCAACAGGCATCCAGTATTGTTCTAATTTAGAATCGAAAGGTGCTGTTGTATTGTGTGCGTCCAGGTATCGGAGATAGTACCAGCATGATCCTGCCCACTGCGGCATGATGTTAGTCTCTCGTGTAGCAATTCTGCCATCAGGCAACCTCACTTTTAACCATGCCTCATCAGCGCGAGCAAGCGGGGGTTTCCCATCTTCTGTCGGTTTATAAGCATCTATCGGTGGTAGTTCAATTGGAAGGTGTTCATCTGGCAGTTGAACAATAGTGCCATCATCAAGATGTGCAAGCGGGAAAGGTTCACCCCAATATCGTTGTCTTGAAAATAACCAATCTCGCAGACGATACTGTATTTGCCCTTTACCCTTTTTCTTACTTTCAAGCCACGCAACCATCCGCTTTTTTGCTGCATCGGTTTTCAGACCATTCAGAAAACCGGAGTTAACACAGACACCGTCTCCCTCAAAAGCTTCCTCGGCAATCGGTCTGTTTCCGCCGCTGATGACTTCAACGATAGGAATATCGAACGTGGAGGCAAATTCATGATCGCGTTCATCGTGTCCTGGAACAGCCATAATTGCCCCTGTTCCGTAGGTCATGAGAACATAGTCAGCAACCCATATTGGGATGGGTTGGTTGTTGCAAGGATTGATTGCATACGCGCCTGTAAACACACCTGTCTTTTCAGTTGCAAGGTCAGTGCGTTGAAGGTCAGATTTGCTTGTTGCTTCATTGATGTATGAATCAACGTCTGACGCGAATGATGATTGTGTTATCTCTGACACAAGCGGATGTTCAGGTGCTAACACACAATAGGTTGCACCGAAAAGCGTATCTGGTCTTGTTGTAAAAACTGTGAAGTTTGCGTCACTATCCTTTATGCCAAATGTTATCTCTGCACCTTCTGACTTACCTATCCAATTTCTCTGCATCTCTTTTAGACCATCGGGCCAATCTAAAAGTTCCAAGTCGTCCAAGAGACGTTCAGCATAAACCGTGATTTTTAGCATCCATTGATTCATTAACCTACGCTCAACGGGATCACTTGTTTCAACATATTTTCCATCCTTTACCTCTTCATTAGATAGCACAGTACCCAGAGCTGGACACCAATTGACAGGTACATCGGCAAGATATGCTAAACCTTTCTCATAGAGACGAAGAAAAATCCACTGTGTCCATCGGTAATAATCGGGGAGTGAGGTATCAATTTTGCGAGACCAATCGTAGGAAAGACCGATGCGTTGTATCTGTTGTTGAAACGTCTCAGTATTACGTTTTGTTATATGTGCTGGGTGTTCATTTTCACGTACAGCAGTGCGTTCTGTCGGTAGACCGAAAGCATCCCACCCCATTGGGTGCATGACATGGAATCCTTGCATCCGCTTGTAATTTGCAATGACATCTGTCGGAACATAGTTTTTCGCGTGACCGATGTGAAGACCTGCTCCTGAAGTATATGGAAACATGCCGAGTACGTAAAATTTCGGTTTCTGTCCTAATGTTTCAATGTCGTTGGGTATCTTAAAGACTTCCTTTTCACGCCAGATAGTTTGCCAATACGGCTCAATTTCACTCGGTGTATAACTATGGTTCTCCATGATCATGTTCTCCTACTCAGATACCTTCGGTTAACCCAACACTTCAATTTAAAATATTTAATGCATATATGAGAAATCTGTGTTATATTTTCTCCATCGTAGAATTTTAACACAAAGTGACACGTCATGTCAAAAAAAATCGGACTTAGTCGTTTTGGGATATTCATCTTATACTATCATTGACAAACTTATTGAAAATGTCAATGTTCCTATAGTTATACTTGTAGCACGCCTCTGCGAGATACAGCGGCGTGTATCCTGTTGAGTAGTGGTGGTGTGTTCCATACCAAGCACGCTTGATGAATGACCAAAATCCTTCAATCGTATTGGTATGCATGCCACCTTTCTCCCACTTTTTACTTCGGTTTAGGGTTTCATGCTCTATCTCTTTACCGATAGTGTTGTATCCTTTGAACTGATCCGTGTAGAGTTTGGAATTCTCTGTATCTACGTTATCACGAATGAAGTTAGCAATTGTTTCTCCAGTGATATCAGGCACCAATTGAGCAATTACATGTCCAGTTCTTGAAACTGCACCGATAACAGCGTCTTTCATTGTTCCGCGACCACGCTTGCGAGGTTCATCTACTGTTCGGTCGATGAATTTCTGATACAATAATCAAATAATCTTGAATATCAGAAAAAGCAACTCGCTTTTTAGTGTTCATTAGGGGGTTTGTAGCCCCCTAATACTTATCTATATATTGTATCATGAATTAGCAATTAAAACAAGCGATAAATTCAGTCTAAATCTATGTTTATAGCGATTTTACTTAATCCCAAAACGACTAATTCCGAAAATTTACACCCTGACCTTATCTCAACTCTAGCTTGAACTGAATAAACCGAATTTGCCATCAATATTCATCCTAAAGTTGCTTTTTCCGTGGTGGTATGGTAGTTCTGACCTCGATGTTGTGAGTTGCACAAAAATGGGAACACTAAAGCGAAACTGTTACATAAGCAGAAAGAGTAGAATGACGACTTTTTTTGTTATACAAGTTCGGCACCATTCTGAAGTATGTGCATGAAAGCAGCAAAATCTCGCACCTCGGCCGCAGCACGACGCAACTGCTTAAGACGTTCTAAACTGTCAATGCTCTCAATATCAGACTTTATTGCTTCTGTCATGTCAATTGTGAAACGGATAGAGAGCAACTCTAAAATACTCTCAACAGTATTATTACGTTCACCTTGTTCAATACCTTGTTCAATACCTTGTTCAATACCTCGTTGTATCACATGATCGTAAAAAGGTGATTGTTGCATAATTGCCTCCAATGAAGCGTCCTTAAATAGTTCGGTGGATTGGACAAAACTCCCGAAAAGCGAGAGCGCAAACAGAAGCGTCCCCCGCATCTTGACATCAACATCAACTGTCCGGATCGTCTCAATACATTTCTCAGTCCAAGCGTTACGTGTCATGTCCGATGGCGGATCCATCAGAGCCGTGAAAGGTAACACCCCTAAAACAGCAGGATCCAGGAACGCTTCACCCTCTAACTCATAGATACGTATAACGTTATAGCGGAATACGCCGCCGCCTCGATCTTCGTTTCCATACGCATAGAAACCAGGATCGTTTCGACCTGCGGGAGGACGGAAATATAGCACCGTTGAATAGACGTTCTTTTCATATTCCAAATAAAGAACACTTGAATAAGCAAGCATCCGTAAATGCATCGGTTTATACGTGCTGTCGTCGGTTTGTGCTTCTATATGTAATATCGCCTCCTCATCCGGCAAACGGACTTGATATATCATATCGCTCTGATGTGTCTTAATCGTGATATGTTCTGTGTTCAACCGATCAGTGACTTCTACCTCCGATGTCTTCAGTGCTAACACTGCTATGTCTTGCGGGAACTCCCCCGCAATATGTTTAAAGATCTTATCATACGCCGACATATCAGTATTATACCTGCTTTTATGAAGATATGTCAAGTGTTTTTTAGGGTTCTTCTTTTTCTTGACATCATACCAAGATCATGCTAAACTAAGCAAAATCTAATATCATTGGAAGGGTCCCACGCTATGCAACAAGATCAAAACACATCATCAGATTCCCTTCAGAAACTACAAGACCTACTACAAAAACTTTCGGACTTAGTCGTTTTGGGATATTCATCTTTATACTATCATTGACAAACTTATTGAAAATGTCAATGTTCCTATAGTTATACTTGTAGCACGCCTCTGCGAGATACAGTGGCGTGTATCTTGTTGGGTAGTGGTGGTGTGTTCCATACCATGCACGC
This sequence comes from Candidatus Poribacteria bacterium, assembly GCA_965208245.1. Taxonomy (GTDB): domain Bacteria; phylum Poribacteria; class WGA-4E; order WGA-4E; family WGA-3G; genus MSPOR6. The sequence continues at coordinate 357,774 of OZ242325.1, read as the reverse complement.
TTGATGAATGACCAAAATCCTTCAATGGTGTTGGTATGCATGCCACCTTTCTCCCACTTCTTACTTCGGTTTAGGGTTTCATGCTCTATCTCTTTACCGATAGTGTTGTATCCTTTGGACTGATCCGTGTAGAGTTTAGAGTTCTCCGTATCTACGTTATCACGAATGAAGTTAGCAATTGTTTCTCCAGTGATATCAGGTATCAATTGAGCAATTACATGTCCAGTTCTTGAAACTGCACCGATAACAGCGTCTTTCATTGTTCCGCGACCACGCTTGCGAGGTTCATCTACTGTTCGGTCATAGTCTTTCTTGTCTCTACCACCGACATAAGTTTCATCAGCTTCAACGATTCCCGACAAAAGAGAAGATTTTTTTGCCATTTCAGTTCGTATCTTCATCATTATAGACCATGCAGCCTTTTGTTTCAATCCTAAATCTCTCGCCAACTGACAAGATGAGATACCTTTCTTTGCGTTTGCCATCAGTGAGATCGCTAAAAACCACTTTTGTAGCGGTATTTTTGTTCCAGCAAAGAGTGTCCCGCTGGTAACCTTGAATGATGCACCACAATCAGAACAATGCCACCGTCCTATTCTACCTATGCCGTTCTCTTTTTTGCGTTTCAGGTTCGGACCCTCACATTTCGGACAACGGGGTTTATTACCCCAACGTATTCCCTCAAGATGGTCAATACAACTCTCTTGGTCAGGGAATCTCTCCATGATTTTTACTAAATTCATCAGGTACTCCTCTTTAGGAGTTGATTTTTCTGATGAATTTCTGATACAATAATCAAATAAACCGAACATCAGAAAAAACAACTCGTCTTTTCTTGTTCATTTAGGGGGTTCATAACCCCCTAAAACCTATCTATATTGTATCATGAATTAGCAATTAAAACAAGCGATAAATCTAGTCTCCATCTATGTTTATAGCGATTTTACTTAATCCCAAAACGACTAATTCCGTTGATCTATAACTCAAGTTGCTACTCAAGTAACAGTTTGAGTTATAGATAGCAAAAAAGGAAATGCTTGTTATGCATAAGAATATGAATTTGTTTTTATTAGTGTTTTTACTAATTCTGTGTGTATATATTAGTGTTGTGAATACATCTGGTCCTTCATGTGCCGAGGTTGTTGCTTCGGCAGTTACGCCTATTTCAGATCGGACAGCAGCGGTGCGTGATGCAATTGTTGCTGCGGTGCCTGGTGTTGTAGATGCGTCTGATATTACGGTTGAGCAGCTTGCGGCGATCACAAGTCTCAACTTGAGAAATGCTGGGATAAAGGCATTGAAAGCAGGTGATTTTTCTGGGCTTGTGGGATTGACCAATCTCAACCTATTCAATAACGAACTCTCTGGCTTACCTTCTGGCATTTTTGAAGGGTTGTCGTCGTTGACGACGTTACGCTTAGGGGGTAACGCTGTGGATCCCCTTCCTTTGTCTGTATCGTTAGAAAAGGTTGCAGAAGGGGAATTTAAGGCAGTTGCTGCTACGGGTGCAAGTTTTGATTTTGTGTTACCGCTGACTGTTTCTAATGGTAGCGTCAAAAAAGGGGGGGGGGACGCCCTCACTATTCCTCATGGTAGGACAGAGAGTGGCATCCTTACGGTCGCCCGCACTGTTGGTACACGGGCAGCTGTCACTGTAGACATTGGCAGTTTACCGGGCCTCCCGAACAATCATTACGGTTATGCCCTTGTCAAATCTGATACCGGACCGTTAACCGTTATTGCTGGGTTGAACGCTGCGCCTATATTCACGGATGGTACTACTGCCACCCGTGCAATAGCAGAGAACACCGATGCGTCGGTGAACATTGGTACACCGATTGCTGCGACAGATGCGGATGGAGATACATTAACCTACACGTTGAGCGGCACCGATGCAGATGCTTTGATTGTGGATAGTACTGATGGGCAGCTGCAAACAAAGGCTGAGTTGGATTATGAAAATAGGGCATCTTATTCGGTTATTGTTTCTGTCTTTGATGGCAGGGGTGGTACCGATAGTATTACGGTGACAATCAATGTTATAGATGTAGACGAGGTAGTGCCTGTGGATACACTGAACACGGCACCGACTTTTATTGAAGGGGTGCGTACTGTGCGTGCTGTCGTAGAAAACGTAGCTATAGGCACGAGCATCGGTGTTCCGGTATTTGCCACAGATGCTGAGGATGACACACTGGCTTGGATGCTTGGTGGCGTTGATGCTGCAGCGTTTGATATTGATAGCGCAATAGGGCAGCTCAAGACGAAAGTCCCGCTTGATTACGAAACCATGGGTGCTTATTCGGTTACTCTCACTGTATCAGATGGAAAGTTATCCGATACCATACGGGTAATTATCCGTGTGATTGAGGTGAGTGATACCGTTATCGCTGTAGGTGTTGTTCCTGTTGTTGACCGCACGCCTGCTGTGCGTGATGCAATTGTTGCGGCAGTGCCTGGGATAATAGATGCGGTGCAGGTGACTGAGACACATCTTGCGAGTATAACACATCTCAATCTGCGTATGGAGGGGATTACCTCTCTGAAAATAGGTGATTTTTCTGGACTTGTGGGGTTGACGAGTTTGAACCTACATGGTAACCAACTCTCTGGTTTACCGCCGGGTATTTTTGATGGACTGACGCAGTTGGCTAAGGTACGTCTGGGTGGCAATGCGGTTGATCCGATGCTACTTTTTGTAGGGTTACAGCAAGTTGATGTGTCAGAATTTAGGGTGGTGATACCGATAGGTGCGCCGTTTGACATGCTGCTCCCGATTCGAGTAGAGAATGGACATCTTTTAGATGATGTTTCTATCGTAAAGATTCCTGTTGGTCATACTAGTAGTGATTCTTTTATTGTGCGTGGCACCGGCGGTGCCACTGTTAATCCGACAGTTCATATCAGTGCGTTGCCTAGTTTACCTTTAGGTCATTATGGCTATATGTTTTCGCTTTCTGAGGTATGTAAGCGCACCCCGGAAGTGGCAGCTGCACTTACGGAGTCGCTGGGTGTAGAGGACTGTAACGTTGTCACAGAAGTTGATCTTGCGTGGGTTAGGACTTTAGATCTGAGCGGTCAGGATTTGAGGGTGCTGAGGTCAGATGATTTTTCGGGTCTTTATTCGCTTCAACGTCTTCTTTTAGCGGATAACGCTCTTGTCTCTTTGCCTGCTGGCATTTTTGAGGGGTTAGGTGAGTTACGTGAACTTCATCTGTCAGGGAACCCGGTAGATTTTGCGTTGCCTGTATTTTTGGAGAAGGTTGGCGCTTCTGAGTTTAAGGCGGTTCTGCCGCATGGTGCGCCTTTTCCGCTGCGTCTGATGATACGGATCCGCAATGGGGAGGTAGCAGACACGGGTGTAACCGAGCCTGTCGTTACAATCCCACAAGGTGTAACCGAGAGTCTTCCACTGACGATCACCCGGACAGTAGGCACCTGGGATGCTGTGACCGCAGCGATTGTCTTGCCATTGCCGATGATACCCGAAACACATACTGGGTATAGTTTTGTCCCTTCCAAACAGTTACCTTTAGAGGTGCTTGCTGCCATCAACAATCCACCTATCTTTACGGAAGGCATAGACACTATCAGAACTGTAGCAGAAAATATGAAAGCAGGCACGGACATCGGAGACCCCGTTACTGTGACAGATGTTGACAGAGAGAATACCTTGACCTACATACTTGGTGGTCCTGATGCGGATACTTTTAATGTGGATAGTGCGACAGGACAACTCAAGACAAAGGCTGAGCTTGACTATGAAACGAAAACATCTTATGCGGTGACCGTCACGGTCTCTGATGGCATTCTCACCGATAGCATCTCGGTCACAATTAACGTCACGGACGTAGAGGAAGAGGAAGCACCTGAAAATAGGGCACCAGCGTTTGACGATGACAACACAACGCTTTCAGTTGCTGAAAAAACGAGGTCTGGTGCAGACATTGGCGTGGCTGTGTCTGCAACCGATCCAGATGCGGACCCGTTGTCTTATAGTCTGGGCGGCATAGACGGTGTCTCGTTTAGTATTGATAGTAGTTCTGGGCAGATCCGGACAAGTTCACCACTCGACTATGAGACAAAAACATCTTATACGGTAACGCTGTCAGTTTCTGATGGCAGTCTCAGTGATAGCATCACCGTTACAGTCAATGTGACAGATGTCAACGAAGCTCCTCAGTTTGCGGATAGTACCACGACACGTAGTATTGCTGAGAACACGGCTTCCGATACCAACATCGGTGCTGCTGTGTCTGCAACGGACCCTGACATAGGAGATAATTTGACTTATACATTAGGTGGAACAGATGCGGCATCATTTAGCATCAATAGCACCAATGGGCAACTCCGCACAAAAGCTGCATTGGACTATGCAACCAAGAACTCCTATGTGGTCACTATTTCAGTTTCTGATGGCATTCTCACCGATAGCATCACCGTTACAATCAATGTGACAGATGTTGTTGAGGTTGTTGAGAACCGCGCACCAGTTTTCACTGCACCAGTCTTCATTGCACCAGTCTTCACTGCACCAGTCTTCACTGATGGCACAAGCACGATACGTTCAATTGTTGAGAACACGGCTTCCGATACCAACATCGGTGCTGCTGTGTCTGCAACGGACCCTGACATAGGAGATAATTTGACTTATACATTAGGTGGAACAGATGCGGCATCATTTAGCATCAATAGCACCAATGGGCAACTCCGCACAAAAGCTGCATTGGACTATGAAACCAAGAACTCCTATGTGGTTACTATTTCAGTTTCTGATGGCATTCTCACCGATAGCATCACCGTTACAATCAGTGTGACAGATGTCAACGAAGCTCCTGAGTTTGCGAGTAGCACCACGACACGTAGTATTGCAGAAAACACAGCAGCAAATACCAACATTGGTGCTGCTGTGTCTGCGACGGACCCTGACACAGCAGATACGTTGACTTATACATTAGGTGGAACAGATGCGGCATCATTTGGTATTGACAGCACAACAGGACAACTCCGCACAAAAGTTGCATTGGACTATGCAATCAAGAACTCTTATGTGGTTACTATTTCAGTTTCTGATGGCAGTCTCTCCGATAGCATCACCGTTACAATCAATGTGACAGAGGTTGTTGAGAACCGTGCACCAGTTTTCACTGATGGCACAAGCACGACACGTTCAATTGCTGAGAACACGGCTTCCGATACCAACATTGGTGCTGCTGTGTCTGCGACGGACCCTGACACAGCAGATAATTTGATTTATACATTAGGTGGGACAGATGCATCCTCATTTAGTATTGACAGCACAACAGGACAACTGAAAACCAAAGTTGCATTGGACTATGAAACCAAGAACTCCTATGTGGTTACTATTTCAGTTTCTGATGGCAGTCTCTCCGATAGCATCACCGTTACAATCAGTGTGACAGAGGTCAACGAAGCTCCTGAGTTTGCGAGTAGCACCACGACACGTAGTATTGCAGAAAACACAGCAGCAAATACCAACATTGGGAGTCCGATAGCTGCTGCAACCGATGTTGATAGTCCACAACTCACCTATACATTGGGTGGCACGGATGCCGCGTCATTCGATTTTGATAAGGCTACCAGACAATTGAAAACAAAATCTGCATTAGACTATGAAACCAAGAACTCCTATGTGGTTACTATTTCAGTTTCTGATGGCAGTCTCTCCGATAGCATCACCGTTACAATCAGTGTGACAGATGTCAACGAAGCTCCTCGGTTTGCGAGTAGCACCACGACACGTAGTATTGCAGAAAACACAGCAGCAAATACCAACATTGGTGCTGCTGTGTCTGCGACGGACCCTGACACAGCAGATACGTTGACTTATACATTAGGTGGAACAGATGCGGCATCATTTGGTATTGACAGCACAACAGGACAACTCCGCACAAAAGTTGCATTGGACTATGCAATCAAGAACTCTTATGTGGTTACTATTTCAGTTTCTGATGGCAGTCTCTCCGATAGCATCACCGTTACAATCAATGTGACAGAGGTTGTTGAGAACCGTGCACCAGTTTTCACTGATGGCACAAGCACGACACGTTCAATTGCTGAGAACACGGCTTCCGATACCAACATTGGTGCTGCTGTGTCTGCGACGGACCCTGACACAGCAGATAATTTGATTTATACATTAGGTGGGACAGATGCATCCTCATTTAGTATTGACAGCACAACAGGACAACTGAAAACCAAAGTTGCATTGGACTATGAAACCAAGAACTCCTATGTGGTTACTATTTCAGTTTCTGATGGCAGTCTCTCCGATAGCATCACCGTTACAATCAGTGTGACAGATGTCAACGAAGCTCCTGAGTTTGCGAGTAGCACCACGACACGTAGTATTGCAGAAAACACAGCAGCAAATACCAACATTGGGAGTCCGATAGCTGCTGCAACCGATGTTGATAGTCCACAACTCACCTATACATTAGGTGGCACGGATGCCGCGTCATTCGATTTTGATAAGGCTACCAGACAATTGAAAACAAAATCTGCATTAGACTATGAAACCAAGAACTCCTATGTGGTTACTATTTCAGTTTCTGATGGCATTCTCACCGATAGCATCACCGTTACAATCAGTGTGACAGATGTCAACGAAGCTCCTGAGTTTGCGAGTAGCACCACGACACGTAGTATTGCAGAAAACACAGCAGCAAATACCAACATTGGTGCTGCTGTGTCTGCGACGGACCCTGACACAGCAGATACGTTGACTTATACATTAGGTGGAACAGATGCGGCATCATTTGGTATTGACAGCACAACAGGACAACTCCGCACAAAAGTTGCATTGGACTATGCAATCAAGAACTCTTATGTGGTTACTATTTCAGTTTCTGATGGCAGTCTCTCCGATAGCATCACCGTTACAATCAATGTGACAGAGGTTGTTGAGAACCGTGCACCAGTTTTCACTGATGGCACAAGCACGACACGTTCAATTGCTGAGAACACGGCTTCCGATACCAACATTGGTGCTGCTGTGTCTGCGACGGACCCTGACACAGCAGATAATTTGATTTATACATTAGGTGGGACAGATGCATCCTCATTTAGTATTGACAGCACAACAGGACAACTGAAAACCAAAGTTGCATTGGACTATGAAACCAAGAACTCCTATGTGGTTACTATTTCAGTTTCTGATGGCAGTCTCTCCGATAGCATCACCGTTACAATCAGTGTGACAGATGTCAACGAAGCTCCTGAGTTTGCGAGTAGCACCACGACACGTAGTATTGCAGAAAACACAGCAGCAAATACCAACATTGGGAGTCCGATAGCTGCTGCAACCGATGTTGATAGTCCACAACTCACCTATACATTAGGTGGCACGGATGCCGCGTCATTCGATTTTGATAAGGCTACCAGACAATTGAAAACAAAATCTGCATTAGACTATGAAACCAAGAACTCCTATGTGGTTACTATTTCAGTTTCTGATGGCAGTCTCTCCGATAGCATCACCGTTACAATCAGTGTGACAGATGTCAACGAAGCTCCTCGGTTTGCGAGTAGCACCACGACACGTTCAATTGCTGATAAGATGATGGCTTCCGATACCGATATTGTTGAGGACGCGCATGTTGAGAAAGCACCTGTTGAGAACACGCCTTCCGGTATCAACATCGGTGATCCTGTGTCTGCGACGGACCCTGACACAGCAGATACGTTGATGTACGCATTAGTAGAAGGAATGAATGGAACAGATGCATCCTCATTTAGTATTGACAGCACCAATGGACAACTCCTCACAAAAGCTGCATTAGACCATGAAACCAAGAACTCTTATACGGTCATTATTTTAGTTTCTGATGGCAGGGGTGGTACCGATAGCATCACTGTCACAATCAATGTGACATCCCCCGTTACGATTAACATCACGGAATTAGATGAAACGCCTTCTAACGTTGACCCAGAGTCCACTGAGGACGATACCCCGCGCAACCGCGGCAACATAGCACAATGTGCCGATCTCGACAATGCTAACGAAGACCAGATAACAGATGTAACGTCTTCTAACGTTGACCCAGAGTCCACTGAGGACGATACCCCGCGCAACCGCGGCAACATAGCACAATGTGCCGATCCCCGCAATGATCCCCGCAATGATAACGAAGACCAGACCCCGAGCAATACCCCGCCTGATATCCCGCTCAACATAGATGTCTCGGAAGTCCAGATAACACCAGTCCCAGTCAAAGATCGCTCACAAAAAGTGAAGAATGCTATTCTTAGAGCTGTCCCAGATGTGAATAAGGCAAGAGATGTGACGGAAGAACATCTTGCAAGTATTACAACGCTCGAAGTGAATAGGGCTGGGACATCATTACAATCTGGTGATTTTAGTGGGTTGACATCGCTGCAAACGCTGGACTTGAGCAATAATAAACTCGGCGGTCGTTCAATAGGAACGGACGATCCGGACAATGTAGATGTGGAGGATGTGGATTGGTTAGTAGTGGATTTACCATCAGATATTTTTAATGGGCTGACATCCCTGCAAACGCTGGACTTGAGCAAGAACTTTTTACAATCTCTTCCCTCACTCAGTGGGTTGACATCCCTGCAAACGCTGGACTTGAGCAAGAACTTTTTACAATCTCTTCCCTCACTCAGTGGGCTGACATCCCTGCAAACGCTGGACTTGAGCGGTAACATTTTTGAATCTTTACCCTCATCCTCATTCAGTGGGTTGACATCCCTGCAAACGCTGAACCTTGTGGATAACGAATTGACTGGATTACCAAAAGGTATTTTTGATGGGCTGACATCATTGAAAAAAGTACCTCTTATGCATAATTGCATGACCAAGGCAACTTTTAATAGCATCAAAGAAGAATATCCGCATATAGAATTTGGTAGTCGTGGTAAAAACTTATGCAAATTTGACGATGAAGGCGAAGCCCCTTCTGCTATTGTTGTTCATAAGTCAACATCGCTTTTCCCCAACTACCCTAACCCGTTCAATCCGGAAACATGGATACCTTATCAGTTATCTAAACCGGCTCTGGTCACTTTGACGATTTACGATGTTCACGGTGTTGTGGTTCGAAAGTTGGATTTAGGAATGAAAGCTGTGGGTGTCTATATCAGTCGTAACCGTGCTGCACATTGGGATGGCAAAAACCAACATGGTGAGTTTGTCGCAAGTGGTTTGTATTTCTATACGCTGCGGGCAGGCGATTTTGTCGCGACACGCAAGTTGTTGATACGAAAGTAATACCATTTCTATTAGATTTTCTATCAGGACCGACTTTCTGGAACTGAAACGGAGAACGGCACAATCTGGCAGATTGTGGGACAGTATTGAGGCATTTTCATTAGAAATACTATAGTTAGGACAGTTTAATCTTGTTTGGACTTCAAATAGGGAACAAAATTGTGTAATGAATTATCAATTTTCAGATTCTCCTGCAGACACCGAACCCGTAGGGGCGGGGTTTCCCCGCCTGTCATCAACGTGCCACCTGCATATTTAATATTCAAACTTGCTGAGGGACGATATGTTCATAGTGTTAAGTGAGAATTACTTGGCATATTTGTCATGTGTTCAAGAAGTAAAAACCTGAAGATACGTCGGCTCAAAAAGTTTCAAAAGGTAGTCAGTGAAATTTGCGCGCAGTATCGCGGCGAAACGACTTGCCACCGGACTGAAGTAAACGGATCCATGAGGAATGGAATGCCGATAGCGAACAGTGGAATTTCAAAAAGATTGTGTTAAACTTCTGTGAGTCGGGATGATATTCAACAATTGCATAAGGATAGTTGAATGGAAAAACGGTGGTTTGCTTAATGAGGTGTAGGATTTATGAAGGAATACTGATTTACTAGTATATTGAGTTTTTGAAAAACTAACAAACAAAAGTTGCATAAGAACTCAATTTAATAGTAAACTATCTTACGTTCAACAACCAAAAAGTAGTTTGTATTACAAGGTCATTATATGCTATTTGTTAACTAACTCTCATATTGTGAACAAAACAATGCGGGTAACATTATGCCTATTCCGAAGGAAGTGAATTTCTATTCCGAAGGAAGTGAATTTCCACGTATCGCTGTTGACGAGTCTATTGTTAATGCAGTTGCCCATTGCGATTATGGTACGCAATTACCCATAGAGTGTATACACTATAGAGATGCCTTTGAAGTAATAAATTCTGGACGCATACTTCAGAGAGATAGAGACCTTCCTAGTCAGTTCTCTCTGCAAGACACAATCTTAGATTCTATGCCACGTAACCCGAAACTCATAGAATGGCTTAAAATGATACGAGATGAAGATGGGGCTGAGTTTGTAAGGGCAATCAGCGAGGGTACTAAGCGAATGTGAGACGAGATGCATACCGCAAGCTCGTTGGCGGGACTGTTTGTGCAACGCACTTTGCGTTGCATCCTGCCACTACTTCAAACAGAGTACAAACGAGCCTACGAGCGATACCCTCGTTTAACATTTGTATCGTTTTAGATGTTCTGACTTAGTCGTTTTGGGATATTCATCTTATACTATCATTGACAAACTTATTGAAAATGTCAATGTTCCTATAGTTATACTTGTAGCACGCCTCTGCGAGATACAGTGGCGTGTATTCTGTTGAGTAGTGGTGGTGTGTTCCATACCATGCACGCTTGATGAAAGACCAAAATCCTTCAATCGTATTGGTATGCATGCCACCTTTCTCCCACTTTTTACTTCGGTTTAGGGTTTCATGCTCTATCTCTTTACCGATAGTGTTGTATCCTTTGAACTGATCCGTGTAGAGTTTAGAGTTCTCCGTATCTACGTTATCACGAATGAAGTTAGCAATTGTTTCTCCAGTGATATCAGGTGCCAATTGAGCAATTACATGTCCAGTTCTTGAAACTGCACCGATAACAGCGTCTTTTTGTTCCGCGACCACGCTTGTGAGGTTCATCTACTGTTCGGTCGATGAATTTCTGATACAATAATCAAATAAGCTTGAATATCAGAAAAAGCAACTCGCTTTTTAGTGTTCATTAGGGGGTTTGTAGCCCCCTAATACTTATCTATATATTGTATCATGAATTAGCAATTAAAACAAGCGATAAATTCAGTCTAAATCTATGTTTATAGCGATTTTACTTAATCCCAAAACGACTAATTCCGAAAATTTACACCCTGACCTTATCTCAACTCTAGCTTGAACTGAATAAACCGAATTTGCCATCAATATTCATCCTAAAGTTGCTTTTTCCGTGGTGGTATGGTAGTTCTGACCTCGATGTTGTGAGTTGCACAAAAATGGGAACACTAAAGCGAAACTGTTACATAAGCAGAAAGAGTAGAATGACGACTTTTTTTGTTATACAAGTTCGGCACCATTCTGAAGTATGTGCATGAAAGCAGCAAAATCTCGCACCTCGGCCGCAGCACGACGCAACTGTTTAAGACGTTCTAAACTGTCAATGCTCTCAATATCAGACTTTATTGCTTCTGTCATGTCAATTGTGAAACGGATAGAGAGCAACTCTAAAATACTCTCAACAGTATTATTACGTTCACCTTGTTCAATACCTTGTTCAATACCTTGTTCAATACCTTGTTCAATACCTTGTTCAATACCTTGTTCAATACCTCGTTGTATCACATGATCGTAAAAAGGTGATTGTTGCATAATTGCCTCCAATGAAGCGTCCTTAAATAGTTCGGTGGATTGGACAAAACTCCCGAAAAGCGAGAGCGCAAACAGAAGCGTCCCCCGCATCTTGACATCAACATCAACTGTCCGGATCGTCTCAATACATTTCTCAGTCCAAGCGTTACGTGTCATGTCCGATGGCGGATCCATCAGAGCCGTGAAAGGTAACACCCCTAAAACAGCAGGATCCAGGAACGCTTCACCCTCTAACTCATAGATACGTATAACGTTATAGCGGAATACGCCACCGCCCCGATCTTCGTTTCCATACTCATAGAAACCAGGATCGTTTCGACCTGCGGGAGGACGGAAATATAGCACCGTTGAATAGACGTTCTTTTCATATTCCAAATAAAGAACACTTGAATAAGCAAGCATCCGTAAATGCATCGGTTTATACGTGCTGTCGTCGGTTTGTGCTTCTATATGTAATATCGCCTCCTCATCCGGCAAACGGACTTGATATATCATATCGCTCTGATGTGTCTTAATCGTGATATGTTCTGTGTTCAACCGATCAGTGACTTCCACCTCCGATGTCTTCAGTGCTAACACTGCTATGTCTTGCGGGAACTCCCCCGCAATATGTTTAAAAATCTTATCATACGCCGACATATCAGTATTATACCTGCTTTTATGAAGATATGTCAAGTGTTTTTTAGGGTTCTTCTTTTTCTTGACATCATACCAAAATCATGCTAAACTAAGCAAAATCTAATATCATTGGAAGGGTCCCACGCTATGCAACAAGATCAAAACACATCATCAGATTCCCTTCAGAAACTACAAGACCTACTACAAAAACTTTCGGACTTAGTCGTTTTGGGATATTCATCTTTATACTATCATTGACAAACTTATTGAAAATGTCAATGTTCCTATAGTTATACTTGTAGCACGCCTCTGCGAGATACAGTGGCGTGTATCTTGTTGGGTAGTGGTGGTGTGTTCCATACCATGCACGCTTGATGAATGACCAAAATCCTTCAATGGTGTTGGTATGCATGCCACCTTTCTCCCACTTTTTACTTCGGTTTAGGGTTTCATGCTCTATCTCTTTACCGATAGTGTTGTATCCTTTGGACTGATCCGTGTAGAGTTTAGAGTTCTCCGTATCTACGTTATCACGAATGAAGTTAGCAATCGTTTCTCCAGTGATATCAGGCACCAATTGAGCAATTACATGTCCAGTTCTTGAAACTGCACCGATAACAGCGTCTTTCATTGTTCCGCGACCACGCTTGCGAGGTTCATCTACTGTTCGGTCGATGAATTTCTGATACAATAATCAAATAAGCTTGAATATCAGAAAAAGCAACTCGCTTTTTAGTGTTCATTAGGGGGTTTGTAGCCCCCTAATACTTATCTATATATTGTATCATGAATTAGCAATTAAAACAAGCGATAAATTCAGTCTAAATCTATGTTTATAGCGATTTTACTTAATCCCAAAACGACTAATTCCGAAAATTTACACCCTGACCTTATCTCAACTCTAGCTTGAACTGAATAAACCGAATTTGCCATCAATATTCATCCTAAAGTTGCTTTTTCCGTGGTGGTATGGTAGTTCTGACCTCGATGTTGTGAGTTGCACAAAAATGGGAACACTAAAGCGAAACTGTTACATAAGCAGAAAGAGTAGAATGACGACTTTTTTTGTTACACAAGTTCGGCACCATTCTGAAGTATGTGCATGAAAGCAGCAAAATCTCGCACCTCGGCCGCAGCACGACGCAACTGTTTAAGACGTTCTAAACTGTCAATGCTCTCAATATCAGACTTTATTGCTTCTGTCATGTCAATTGTGAAACGGATAGAGAGCAACTCTAAAATACTCTCAACAGTATTATTACGTTCACCTTGTTCAATACCTTGTTCAATACCTTGTTCAATACCTTGTTCAATACCTCGTTGTATCACATGATCGTAAAAAGGTGATTGTTGCATAATTGCCTCCAATGAAGCGTCCTTAAATAGTTCGGTGGATTGGACAAAACTCCCGAAAAGCGAGAGCGCAAACAGAAGCGTCCCCCGCATCTTGACATCAACATCAACTGTCCGGATCGTCTCAATACATTTCTCAGTCCAAGCGTTACGTGTCATGTCCGATGGCGGATCCATCAGAGCCGTGAAAGGTAACACCCCTAAAACAGCGGGATCCAGGAACGCTGCACCCTCTAACTCATAGATACGTATAACGTTATAGCGGAATACGCCGCCGCCTCGATCTTCGTTTCCATACGCATAGAAACCAGGATCGTTTCGACCTGCGGGAGGACGGAAATATAGCACCGTTGAATAGACGTTCTTTTCATATTCCAAATAAAGAACACTTGAATAAGCAAGCATCCGTAAATGCATCGGTTTATACGTGCTGTCGTCGGTTTGTGCTTCTATATGTAATATCGCCTCCTCATCCGGCAAACGGACTTGATATATCATATCGCTCTGATGTGTCTTAATCGTGATATGTTCTGTGTTCAACCGATCAGTGACTTCCACCTCCGATGTCTTCAGTGCTAACACTGCTATGTCTTGCGGGAACTCCCCCGCAATATGTTTAAAAATCTTATCATACGCCGACATATCAGTATTATACCTGCTTTTATGAAGATATGTCAAGTGTTTTTTAGGGTTCTTCTTTTTCTTGACATCATACCAAGATCATGCTAAACTAAGCAAAATCTAATATCATTGGAAGGGTCCCACGCTATGCAACAAGATCAAAACACATCATCAGATTCCCTTCAGAAACTACAAGACCTACTACAAAAACTTTCGGACTTAGTCGTTTTGGGATATTCATCTTATACTATCATTGACAAACTTATTGAAAATGTCAATGTTCCTATAGTTATACTTGTAGCACGCCTCTGCGAGATACAGTGGCGTGTATCTTGTTGGGTAGTGGTGGTGTGTTCCATACCATGCACGCTTGATGAATGACCAAAATCCTTCAATGGTGTTGGTATGCATGCCACCTTTCTCCCACTTTTTACTTCGGTTTAGGGTTTCATGCTCTATCTCTTTACCGATAGTGTTGTATCCTGTAAACTGGTCGGTATAGAGTTTGGAATTCTCTGTATCTACGTTATCACGAATGAAGTTAGCAATCGTTTCTCCAGTGATATCAGGCACCAATTGAGCAATTACATGTCCAGTTCTTGAAACTGCACCGATAACAGCGTCTTTCATTGTTCCGCGACCACGCTTGCGAGGTTCATCTACTGTTCGGTCATAGTCTTTCTTGTCTCTACCACCGACATAAGTTTCATCAGCTTCAACGATTCCCGACAAAAGAGAAGACTTCTTTGCCATTTCAGTTCGTATCTTCATCATTATAGACCATGCAGCCTTTTGTTTCAATCCTAAATTTCTCGCCAACTGACAAGATGAGATACCTTTCTTTGCGTTTGCCATCAGTGAGATCGCTAAAAACCACTTTTGTAGCGGTATTTTTGTTCCAGCAAAGAGTGTCCCGCTGGTAACCTTGAATGATGCACCACAATCAGAACAATGCCACCGTCCTATTCTACCTATGCCGTTCTCTTTTTTGCGTTTCAGGTTCGGACCCTCACATTTCGGACAACGGGGTTTATTACCTCAACGTATTCCCTCAAGATGGTCAATACAACTCTCTTGGTCAGGGAATCTCTCCATGATTTTTACTAAATTCATCAGGTACTCCTCTTTAGGAGTTGATTTTTCTGATGAATTTCTGATACAATAATCAAATAAACCGAACATCAGAAAAAACAACTCGTCTTTTCTTGTTCATTTAGGGGGTTCATAACCCCCTAAAACCTATCTATATTGTATCATGAATTAGCAATTAAAATAAGCGATAAATTCAGTCTCCATCTATGTTTATAGCGATTTTACTTAATCCCAAAACGACTAATTCCGTTAGTTAATACCAAAACTTGACAATTCTTAAAACTGAAGAACCCTGCATGTGATACAACGAGGTATTGAACAAGGAGCGCGCCAAACAAGCATTGAACAGACATTGGAGACCCTCAAGGCACGTTTCCCACATGAAGATGTCAACGTTATCATCCCCAGACTTAAGGCTATTGTTGATATCAACCAACTCAAGCAGGTGAACCTTAATGCTTCACTTGTAGACTCTTTTCAAGAATTCCAAGAGACCTTAGAGGTATAATGACAATTTGCGATACTTATCACGTTGTTTTTGTTTAACGAGACGTAGACCATGCCGACATATACAGAAGAAAGATTTGAAGACCACATCGAAGCACACCTGAATAAGTCGGACTACCTATCATTTCAATCTTTCCATTACGATAAATCCCGCTGCCTTATTTCCAATGAGACACTAAGGTTTATTCAGTTGACCCAACGTGATGAGTATCAAAAACTGGAAAGCCAGTACGACGCGGATACACCCGATAAACTCCTTGATCGTGTCAGCAGTGAGATCAAAAAACGAGGGGTATTAGACGTGCTTCGTAAAGGAATAAAGGATAGAGGTTGCCATTTTAAGCTGACCTACTTCCTACCTTCAAGTGGCATGAATCCCGACCACAAAAAACTTTACGACCTGAACCGATTCTCACTCATTCGGCAACTAAAGTACTCAGAAAAGAACGAAAAATCGGTTGATATGGTCCTGTTCCTAAACGGTCTACCATTAGTTACAATGGAGTTGAAAAACAGCCTCACCGGTCAGGTTTTCACAGATGGAGAGAAACAGTACCGAACAGATCGGGATCCGAGAGAGCCGTTGTTCCAATTCAAACGATGTCTGGTACACTTTGCTGTCGGAAACGAGAAGGTTTCCATGACAACCCACCTGCAGGGTGGCAAGACACGTTTCTTTCCGTTCAACAAAGGTATTGAAAATCCAGTTAATCCAGAAGAACACAAGACCGCCTATCTTTGGGAAGACATCCTACAACCCAATAATCTGATGACGTTAATCAACAACTTTATCCATGAGCAGGAAACCATAGAGAAGGTCTACGATCCTAAAACTAAGACGGTGAGAGACGAGAAGCACCGTGTACTCATTTTTCCACGATACCATCAACTCGATGTAATCCGTAAACTGAAAGCAGCTATCGTCAAAGAGGAAGTTGGACATAACTACCTCATCCAACACACCACGGGCAGTGGGAAGTCAAACTCTATCGCATGGTTAGCACACCTATTGACGCATCTCTTCAGTTCAGAAAACGATACCAAACGTATTTTCGACTCCATCATCGTTGTGACAGATCGCCGTGTACTTGACAAGCAGCTACAGAACACAATCAAACAGGTAGAACAGGTTGATGGTGTGGTGCATGCAGTTGATAAGACTTCAGCACAACTCAAGGGTTACCTTGAAACCGGTAAAGACATCATCATATCAACAATTCAAAAGTTCAATGTGATTTCAGAAACAATCGGTGCACTCAAGAGTAAGACCTTCGCTGTCATTATTGACGAAGTGCACTCCTCACAAACAGGAGAGTCCGCACGGAATCTTAAAGCATCGCTATCAAAAGGAATTGAGGGAGAGGTAGAAGATAATGACCCAGACGAAGTAGAAGCAGATATAGACACTAAAATCCTTGAACAGATGGAACAACGCAGAATGCAGGATCATATCTCCTATTTCGGTTTCAGCGGTACACCGAAAAACAAGACATTAGAACTGTTTGGACGAAAAAACAAAGATGGAACTTATGTCCCGTTTCATGTATATTCAATGCGTCAAAGCATCAGTGAAGGTTTTACGCTGGACGTGCTGCAAAACTACTCCACCTTTAAACGATACTTTCAACTTGTCAAAAGTGTATCAGAGGATAGAGAATACGAAAAATCTCGCACGTTACGCACACTGACAAGTTACGTTGACCTTCAACGGCATAGCATAGAGACAAAAACCAAGATTATTCTGGAACATTTCATTGAACACACCGCCAAAACAATAGAAGGTAAAGGACGCGCAATGTTAGTCACACCATCCCGATTGCACTGCGTTAGATACAAGCAAGAGTTTGATAAACAGATGAAAGAGTTGCGACTTCCCTACGGTTGTCTGGTGGCGTTTAGTGGTACAGTACACGATACTGACAACGAGCAAGAATATACGGAAAATGGAATGAATGCATTACCACCAGGAGTATCGGTTGCAGATAGTTTCAAAGATCCACAGTATCGTATCCTGATAGTTGCAAATAAGTTCCAGACAGGTTTTGACGAACCGATGCTACAGACAATGTATGTTGATAAGAAATTAGATGGGTTGCAATGTGTCCAGACACTGAGTCGACTGAACCGCGTTGCTGCCGGCAAAACAGATGTTCTCGTGCTTGATTTTGTCAATGACCCAGAGCAGGTACAGGAAGCGTTTCAGCAATACTATCAAACCTCAACACTCGCTGAAGCAACCGACCCAAATAGGTTGTATAGCATGCAAACGCAACTGAATGATTTTGAAATCTACGACGAAGAAATCATTGAGGAATTCTGTCGTATCTTCTATAGTTCAGATGAACCTGACGAATTGTTACAAAGTGTTCTTGATATCGTTGTTGAAAGATGGAGAACACTGGAAACAGATAAAAGAGAGGAGTTTCGTTCTACCTTACAAAGTTACATCCGACTCTACGGATACATCTCACAATTGATTACGTTTAATGAGGTGGAATGGGAAAAACTGTATATCTTCGGTCGACACCTCAACAAGAAATTGCCGAAACGGGAACACGCCGACCTACAAGGTCTACTTGAGTCTGTGGACCTGGATTCGTTCCGAATTCAAAAGACCTATGAAAACCTAAACCTTACCCTTAACCCGCAGGATAGTGAATTGGAAGGAATAAGCAGCGGTGTAGGCGGAATCAGAGAACCAGAACAGGATTTTCTCTCCAATATCATTAACACCCTAAACGATGCCTTTCAGACAGAATTTACTGACGAAGATAAGGTTGACATCGCTACCATCCACCAAAAAGTGAACGAAAATGAAGAACTTAGACAGGTTATAGAAGGTGATAATACGGAAACAAACAAACGGTTTAAATTCGATGAGGTAATAAATGAAATCCTATTAGAATTCGTCAATAGCAAACTTGAACTCTATACAAAGTTATCAAAACCAGAGATTAATGCCGAACTTACGGAACATCTATATAATGCCTATCAACAGCAAGTGCCCTCCACCGCACAAAACATGGATTGAGAAAGGAGAACATGGCAAACTACCAAGAACTCGCACAACTCGTTTGGAATGTCGCAGATGATGTGTTGCGGAATCTGTTCAAACAACACGAATACGGCGACATCACACTACCATTTCTCGTGCTACGCCGATTGGACTGTATCTTAAACGAAGATGGACGCAAAGACGAAGCCATTCGCACATACAATCAGTTTAAGGATCAAGTCCCAGAGGAATCACTCCCACCGATTATCAGAGATAGAATAAACACAAATTTCTACAATATCTCCAAATTCGACCTATCTCGCATGAAAAATGATCCAAACAATATACATCTCAACTTTCAGAATTATATTGGTGGATTCAGTCAAAACGTGCGCGATATTATTGAAAACTTCAATCTTGATCGATTTATAGAAAGGCTGCACAGAAACAACAGACTTTACATATTCTGCGATAAGTTCACCGAAGTTGATTTGCACCCTAATCAAGTGGATAACCGTACAATGGGACTGGTATTTGAGGAACTGCTCCGCAAGTTCTCGGAAATGTCAAATGAAACCAGTGGGGAACATTATACACCGCGCGATGTCGTACAATTATTGGTTTCTTTGCTATTCGCAGAACATAGTGAAGAACTGCGCGGAGAGGGAATTGTCCGTAGTATCTTCGATCCGTGCTGCGGAACAGGGGGCATGTTGACCATTGGAAAGAAATACTTCCACGAAGAGATCAACCCAGACGCGACTGTCCGATTATTAGGACAAGAATTGAACGCGCAGACGTATGCAATCTGTAAATCGGAAATGCTCATTACTGGAGAAGACCCAGATAATATCCGACACGGATCCAGTCTTTCTAATGACAAATTTCAAGGCGAGAGTTTTGATTATATGATAACAAATCCACCCTTTGGTGTCAGTTGGAAATCTGACGAAGCGGTAGTAAAAGAGGATGCAAAAACCGCCAACGGTAGATTCTCAGTGGGTACACCTCGCTCCTCCGATGGGGCACTGCTGTTTCTGCAACACATGCTCTCCAAGATGGAGAAGGACGGTAGCCGGATTGGCATCGTCTTTAATGGCTCACCGCTTTTTACAGGCGATGCTGGCAGTGGTGAAAGTAATATCCGACGTTGGATCATTGAAAACGACTGGCTGGAGTGTATCATCGCGTTACCTGAAAAGTTGTTCTTCAACACCAGTATCGCCACATACATCTGGATACTAACAAATCAGAAAACACCAGCACGGCAAGGTAAAATCCAACTGATTAACGCCGTTGACTTTCACGACGATATGAAAAGGAATCTTGGACAAAAAAACGCGCGTGTTTCCGACAATCACATCAGACAAATTCTGGAACTGTACACCAACTTTGAAGAGACCGAACGCTGCAAAATCTATCCAAACAACTTTTTCGGTTATGTAAAAGTGACAGTTGAGAGACCCCTCATTGACGAAGAAACAGGAGATGTCGTAACGGACAGTAGGGGTAATCCTAAACCGGATACCAAACTGCGAGACTATGAACGTATTCCCCTCACAGATGATATAGACGATTACTACCAACGAGAAGTAAAACCGCACGTGCCTGATAGTTGGATTGATAGGAAAAAGGATAAAGTAGGTTATGAAATCAACTTCAATCGATATTTCTACAAGTACATACCACTGCGCTCACTAAAAGAGATTGCAGATGAAATCATGGCACTTGAACGTAAAAGTGAAGGCTTGCTAAACGAGGTGTTGGGTGGATAAAAGGAAAAAGTGATGATTACCGAACTCAGAGCACAAAATTTCAAGTCATGGAAAGATACGGGTCAACTACAGTTCGCCCCATTAACTGGACTTTTCGGCGCGAATAGCTCCGGTAAAACCAGTATCTTACAAGTACTCTTGATGTTCATGCAAACTGTAGAATCTCCAGACCGTAATCGTGTATTACACTTTGGCGATGACCGCTCCCTTGTTGACTCCGGTACATTTCAAGATTTACTTTATACACATAAGGCTGGTCTAACCCTCCAGTTAGACTTATCATGGAAACTACCCAAACCATTGTTTATTAGTAGAAGTCTGTTTGAGCAAGGTGACCGTGACCACCTAACGTTCCACACAGAAATCCAGGAAGAAAATGATCGTATCCTCGTTGATTACTTTCATTATGAGACTGATAGCAGCCAATTTGGAATGAGGCGAGTCAATCAGGATAGGACAGGACAAAGAAATCAGTATGAACTGATTCATGAAAATTTTCAAGCAATACGTAATCAAGGACGACCGTTGAACTTACCGCCACCAATAAAATGTTACGGATTTCCCAACGAAGTCAGTGGAAACTACCAGAACCTCGGTTTCCTTTCAGATTTTGTGCTTGCATTTGAGAATCTTTTTTCTAACATAACCTATCTCGGTCCACTTCGCGAGTATCCAAAACGCAGTTATATCTGGTCCGGTGAACGACCACAAGATGTCGGTATCAGCGGTGAAGAAGCCATCCCAGCACTCCTCACAGCGCGTGTTGAAGGATTGACTTCTCCACGACTCGTCAAAGTAAAAAGGTCCCACAAACCCATTGAGCAGCGGATTTTAGAATGGCTACAAAAAATGGAACTGATTCATTCGTTTTCACTTGAACCCATCGCTGAAAACCGGAAGGATTATGAATTCCGTGTGAAAAAGAGTCGTAATAGCGCAGAAGTACTCATAACTGATGTCGGTTTTGGGGTTTCGCAACTCCTACCCGTACTTGTCCTTTGTTACTATGCTCCAGAAAACTCAACCATTATCCTTGAACAACCAGAAATTCACCTGCATCCGAAAGTCCAATCAGACTTAGCAGATGTTCTTATAGATGTCGTGAAAAATAGAAACGTACAAATTATCCTTGAGAGTCACAGCACGCTGCTACTGCACCGCTTGCAACGCCGCATTGCAGAGGAACAAATTGCAGCCGATGACACAGCACTTTATTTTTGTGAAATTAATGATGGTACATCCGAAATTGAACGACTCAAGGTTGATGAATACGGCAACATCCGAAATTGGCCTCAGGACTTCTTCGGTGATGACATAGGCGATTTAGTAGAAAAGACAAAAGTTGAAATGCAGCGGCGCAAAGTGATGGAATGATGGTGGTGATTGTAGATACAAATGTCGCAGTGGTTGCCAACGGTCAATCACCCCAGGCTTCTCCTAATTGTGTAGATACTTGTATAAATCGGCTTGAAAGGATTATACGTGGTGAGGAGAAATTGGTTCTTGATGATATGTGGACAATTCTCGGAGAGTACATACGAAACCTCCGATCCGGTGGAGAGCCTGGGGCAGGTGATAGATTTCTCTTATGGCTTTTGAGGAACAAGGATACACACTGCGCCCTTGTTTCCATTACGCCCATCAATGGGTCAAACAATGCGTTTGAGGAATTCCCAAAAGATCCAGCATTGAATGATTTTGATCCAGCAGATCGAAAGTTTATTGCGGTTGCCTGTGCGCACTTAGAAAACCCGCCTATTTTGCAGGCAGTAGATAGTAAATGGTTAGATTTCAGTAGTGCATTCCGTCGAAATGGTGTGACAGTAGAGTTTATTTGTGAAGATGATATTCAACGATTGCATCGGAGTATTGGATCGGAAAAGTAAAGACTTTTAAATTAGATGGATTGGAACAATCTCACGAAGAAGGGATGAAATCATGCACTTTGATAATCTTGAACCTATCGAACATAAACCTAATCCTTTATATTCAGATCTCCGTATTCAGCAAGATGAAATCTCAAAACAATTTGATGCTCTAAAGGAATGGAAAGAAATCTGGGATGCGTATGGATTTCAAAGACCTAATGATCTAACTATATCTCATGCAGAAACTGTGGTAGAAAAACTATTAGACCTGATCATTTCTACTGACTATAGATTTATTACGCCATTCATTTCTGGCGATGGGGATGGTAATGTAACAGTAATATGGTATAACCAAAAGCGTCAACTACATTTTAAAATCGGAGAAAATGATGTCCAATACTTTAAAGTTTGGGGGACGAATATTGATACAGAAATGGAGGTCGATTTTCTAAAATCTGAGTATTGTTTAGACCTCTGGAAATGGTTAATTAATATGGCAAATCGCAAATGGCAGAACATAAGTGATTCGGTGGTATAGGATTGTTAATTAAGGCTCAACTTAACTTGTATTGTAATAGAATAATGTGTTAGAATTCAAAGTGAAGGGACGTGCTCAGTAGAGAATCTTAAATTTGGAGATGGGATGAATAGTAGATGAATGATACACACGAACTGGAGATAATCGCGTACCGTACTTCAAGTGGGAAAGAGCCTTTCACGGAATGGTTAGATTCAATACGAGATAAAACTACGCGAAGTAGGATTAAAAAAAGAATGGATCGAGTAGAAGATGGAAATATAGGTGATTATAAACAACTGGAAACCAATCTTTATGAACTACGCCTTAAGTTTGGTCCTGGTTACCGTATCTATTTTAGTGTCTATTTTACAGAGTCAGAGAGCAAGATTATCCTAGTTCTATGTGCTGGTGATAAATCATCACAAACACGTGATATTGAACGTGCTAAAGAATATTCGTTAGATGTCAAACAAAGATATGAGAGATATAATGATGGAACAATTTAGAACATGGCATGAAATTTTAATGGAACGTCTTTCTGATCCAGAAGATGTTATCGCTTACCTTGAAGTTTCTCTTGAAGAATATTTAGATGATGGCGACAAGACATTTTTTCTAAAGGGAATAAAAAATGTAATAGAAGCACAAGGTGGGATTCTTAACTTTTCAGAACATGCAGGTATTGATCCGAGGTTTCTTTCAGACGCTATAAACAACGGCTCCATGCCACCTTTTAATATCCTGAGTTCAATTTTCACATCTTTTGGAGGGGAGTCTCTGATTAATCTGCCACCGACAGAAATAAGGTCAAATGCAGTGTCACACGACAAATTACAGATTTCAAGTAATATCGGATCTGAACAAGTGATAGCGGAAAATCTTACTAAAAGACAATTACAGAACAAGAAATACTGGACAGAGTTATGTGAGTATTTAGAACGGCGCGACAGTTGTTTAAAAATGCCAACGGCTAATACATCTCATTACCGAGATTTGCAGATTGGCATAAAAGGTTTTTCGTTAAGAGCAAGGCAGACTATTAAACATAAGGAAATTAGTGCTTCGTTGGTCATGAGGGGTGCAAATGCGATAGGGCACTTCTATGCTTTAAGGGTACAGGAAGAAGAAATCGAGAAAGACTTTGGTGACAAATTGGAATGGTGGGCAAAAACAAAATCTGAGAAACGCGTGGGTTTCAGAAATCAAGATGCAGATCCTACCGATGAGAAAGATTGGCATAATCAACACGAATGGTTGGTTGATATGCTTGAAAAATTCTATACGGTATTTCGTCCTCGACTTGAAAAACTAATGGTGAGGGTTTAGGTCTTAACTTTCAGTGATCAATTGAAACGCAAATCCTGATTGTCCAAAGTTCAGTATTCTTTATTGGAGATATTAAATTGTGAATCAAACACCAAGAGTATTTATATCTTATTCACATGATTCTGATGAGCATAAAAGGTGGGTATTAAATTTCGGAATTAGTCGTTTTGGGATTAAACATTTTTTAATTTGACAGTCAGTTTTCATCCATGTTATACTATCCATAAGCTCGTTGGCAGGACTGTTTGTGCAACGCACTTTGCGTTGCATCCTGCCACTACTTCAAACAGAGTACAAACGAGCCTACAAGTGATACCCTCGTTTAACATTTGTATCGTTTTAGATGTTCTGACTTAGTCGTTTTGGGATATTCATCTTATACTATCATTGACAAACTTATTGAAAATGTCAATGTTCCTATAGTTATACTTGTAGCACGCCTCTGCGAGATAGAGTGGCATGTATTCTGTTGAGTAGTGGTGGTGTGTTCCATACCATGCACGCTTGATGAAAGACCAGAATCCTTCAATCGTATTGGTATGCATGCCACCTTTCTCCCACTTTTTACTTCGGTTCAACGTCTCGTGTTCCATCTCCTTACCGATGGTGTTGTATCCTGTAAACTGGTCGGTATAGAGTTTGGAATTCTCTGTATCTACGTTATCACGGATGAAGTTAGCAATCGTTTCTCCAGTGATATCAGGTATCAATTGAGCAATTACATGTCCAGTTCTTGAAACTGCACCGATAACAGCGTCTTTCATTGTTCCGCGACCACGCTTGCGAGGTTCATCTACTGTTCGGTCGATGAATTTCTGATACAATAATCAAATAAGCTTGAATATCAGAAAAAGCAACTCGCTTTTTAGTGTTCATTAGGGGGTTTGTAGCCCTCTAATACTTATCTATATATTGTATCATGAATTAGCAATTAAAACAAGCGATAAATTCAGTCTAAATCTATGTTTATAGCGATTTTACTTAATCCCAAAACGACTAAGTCCGAAAATTTACACCCTGACCTTATCTCAACTCTAGCTTGAACTGAATAAACCGAATTTGCCATCAATATTCATCCTAAAGTTGCTTTTTCCGCGGTGGTATGGTAGTTCTGACCTCGATGTTGTGAGTTGCACAAAAATGGGAACACTAAAGCGAAACTGTTACATAAGCAGAAAGAGTAGAATGACGACTTTTTTTGTTATACAAGTTCGGCACCATTCTGAAGTATGTGCATGAAAGCAGCAAAATCTCGCACCTCGGCCGCAGCACGACGCAACTGTTTAAGACGTTCTAAACTGTCAATGCTCTCAATATCAGACTTTATTGCTTCTGTCATGTCAATTGTGAAACGGATAGAGAGCAACTCTAAAATACTCTCAACAGTATTATTACGTTCACCTTGTTCAATACCTTGTTCAATACCTTGTTCAATACCTTGTTCAATACCTCGTTCAATACCTTGTTCAATACCTCGTTCAATACCTCGTTGTATCACATGATCGTAAAAAGGTGATTGTTGCATAATTGCCTCCAATGAAGCGTCCTTAAATAGTTCGGTGGATTGGACAAAACTCCCGAAAAGCGAGAGCGCAAACAGAAGCGTCCCCCGCATCTTGACATCAACATCAACTGTCCGGATCGTCTCAATACATTTCTCAGTCCAAGCGTTACGTGTCATGTCCGATGGCGGATCCATCAGAGCCGTGAAAGGTAACACCCCTAAAACAGCAGGATCCAGGAACGCTGCACCCTCTAACTCATAGATACGTATAACGTTATAGCGGAATACGCCACCGCCCCGATCTTCGTTTCCATACGCATAGAAACCAGGATCGTTCCGACCTGCGGGAGGACGGAAATATAGCACCGTTGAATAGACGTTCTTTTCATATTCCAAATAAAGAACACTTGAATAAGCAAGCATCCGTAAATGCATCGGTTTATACGTGCTGTCGTCGGTTTGTGCTTCTATATGTAATATCGCCTCCTCATCCGGCAAACGGACTTGATATATCATATCGCTCTGATGTGTCTTAATCGTGATATGTTCTGTGTTCAACCGATCAGTGACTTCTACCTCCGATGTCTTCAGTGCTAACACTGCTATGTCTCGGGGGAACTCCCCCGCAATATGTTTAAAAATCTTATCATACGCCGACATATCAGTATTATACCTGCTTTTATGAAGATATGTCAAGTGTTTTTTAGGGTTCTTCTTTTTCTTGACATCATACCAAGATCATGCTAAACTAAGCAAAATCTAATATCATTGGAAGGGTCCCACGCTATGCAACAAGATCAAAACACATCATCAGATTCCCTTCAGAAACTACAAGACCTACTACAAAAACTTTCGGACTTAGTCGTTTTGGGATATTCATCTTTATACTATCATTGACAAACTTATTGAAAATGTCAATGTTCCTATAGTTATACTTGTAGCACGCCTCTGCGAGATACAGTGGCGTGTATTCTGTTGAGTAGTGGTGGTGTGTTCCATACCATGCACGCTTGATGAAAGACCAGAATCCTTCAATCGTATTGGTATGCATGCCACCTTTCTCCCACTTTTTACTTCGGTTCAACGTCTCGTGTTCCATCTCCTTACCGATGGTATTGTATCCTGTAAACTGGTCGGTATAGAGTTTGGAATTCTCTGTATCTACGTTATCACGGATGAAGTTAGCAATCGTTTCTCCAGTGATATCAGGCACCAATTGAGCAATTACATGTCCAGTTCTTGAAACTGCACCGATAACAGCGTCTTTCATTGTTCCGCGACCACGCTTGCGAGGTTCATCTACTGTTCGGTCATAGTCTTTCTTGTCTCTACCACCGACATAAGTTTCATCAGCTTCAACGATTCCCGACAAAAGAGAAGATTTTTTTGCCATTTCAGTTCGTATCTTCATCATTATAGACCAAGCAGCCTTTTGTTTCAATCCTAAATCTCTCGCCAACTGACAAGATGAGATACCTTTCTTTGCGTTTGCCATCAATGAGATCGCTAAAAACCACTTTTGTAGCGGTATTTTTGTTCCAGCAAAGAGTGTCCCGCTGGTAACCTTGAATGATGCACCACAATCAGAACAATGCCACCGTCCTATCCTTCCTGTATCGTTCTCTTTTTTGCGTTTCAGGTTCGGACCCTCACATTTCGGACAACGGGGTTTATCACCCCAACGTATTCCCTCAAGATGTTCAATACACGCCTCTTGTGTAGGGTATCGCTCCATAATTTTAACTAAATTCATCAGGTACTCCTCTTTAGGAGTTGATTTTTCTGATGAATTTCTGATACAATAATCAAATAAACCGAACATCAGAAAAAACAACTCGTCTTTTCTTGTTCATTTAGGGGGTTCATAACCCCCTAAAACCTATCTATATTGTATCATGAATTAGTAATTAAAACAAGCGATAAATTCAATCTAAATCTATGTTTATAGCGATTTTTCTTAATCCCAAAACGACTAATTCCGTTTAGGAATGCGATGCTATAACTTGGTTATAATGGAAAAATACGAGAACATGAAAGAAACAGAAAAAGGTTGATACAGTCAAAAACCTGAGATAGTTCCTGATAATGTTGACACTTAAGTAAAAGATCAAACTTGCCGAATGGACTGTTGGAATTTTGGAGGCAAAGGAGACATTGATAACAGAATTTCCGAGAACTATGAAGTTGAATAAATTTGTCACACTGGAAAGTGGTTTGCGTCCAAAAGGTGGAGTGGGTGGTATTCTTGATGGAATACCAAGCCTCGGAGGTGAACACCTAAACGTTGATGGCGGTTTTACTTTTGAGAAGATAAAGTACATTCCCGAAGATTTTTTTGAAACGCTAAACAAAGGTCACATTTATCCACACGATATCATTGTTGTGAAAGATGGTGCGACAACTGGGAAAACCAGTTTTGTTGGTAACGATTTTCCATATAAACGGGCGGCTGTTAATGAGCATCTATTTATTGTGCGGGTAGATCCGAAAGTGGCATTTCCCAAATATGTGTTTTATTGCCTTTATAGTAGTGAAGGTCAACAACAGATTCTCTCCGATTTTCGGGGAGCTACAATCGGTGGAATCTCTCGTGATTTTCCACGGAATGTTAATGTGCCGCTTCCAACAATGACCAAACAAATCCAAATCGCCAACTTCCTTGACCACAAAACCGAAAAAATTGACAATCTGATAGCCATAGAAAATCAAAAAATCCAACTCCTAAAAGAATACCGACAATCCCTCATCTCCGAAGCAGTAACCGGTAAGATAGATGTCCGAAATGAACCATAAACCTCTTATCTTGAAAATCCTGATTCAGACAAATTCAAGCATCCCACTCAAAACATCTAATATCCATCCTTCCACCCTTCTCATCTTCCTCTTTTCCACCCTAACATTTTATGAAATTACACTTGACAAATAAAAAGACGATGCGTTATAATATAACTTGCGAAATGCTAATAAGGAGAATGCAGCGAAATGCTAATAAGGAGAATGCAGCGAAATGCTAATAAGGAGAATGCAATGAAAATTAAAAAAATGTCAGAGACTTCAAATTGGACTTCAACCGCAAAAAACGTAAAATATATTTGACAATTGGTTTTGTACCGTTTGGGCAAATTTAAAATTTTTCACAGGCATAAAAACAGCCTATAACACCTTATACAGACTGGATTAACAGACAAAATACAAAAATGTACCACGGTACGAAATTTCGTACCGTATGGTACACTTTTTGAAAATGAAATGTCAAATTAACTATCTTCCGTCAAATCCCCATGCTTTAGCTTGTGGGGTGTAGACGAGGATCAAGTATATAGTATGTGCAGGACATCACTAACTGTCCAGGGAAAGAGCAGTAGAACACCATCTCTATAAAACACTCAAAAGTCGGTGGTTAGCGTCCATATCAAGCCAATACAGTTTGCTCAACTGTAGACTGGAATGCGTGAGCGGAGAATGTCTCCCGAAGTCTAAGGACTTGCCACGTGGCGTGCCTGGTAGGAAGGGCAGCTGTAAAATGGGTGGAAACAGAGCCAACCCACGACATTGTGGAAAACAAATCAAACGGGCTAGCTTAGTAGCCCTAAGTGGAGCAGACGTAAGACGGGTTATTTCATAGAGATAAACGCAGACTGCGAGGAAGCACAAGCCCCAGCGTTTACGCTGTGGGTACTATGACATCAACCAAAACACAACGATTCAGAGTCAACATACTGAAAACTGTTTGCTGCAAACTGAACACTAAATCAAGGGTACGTAAACTTTCTGTCACTTAACTGTCTGTGTTTCGGGTTACACAAAGAACAGAAACTCTGAAAGTAAACCTTATACGAGCAAGAGCCATTTCCGTGTCTTCTGTGTTCTCTGTGTAATCCGCGATTCAGACAAAAAAGCGACAACAACTTACACATCCTTCCACCCTTCCCTCTACTGATAGATATTTCTACCAAACTGGATACACACACCAATTATCCTTGCATCTTAGCAAATAAAATGATACTATAATTTGGTATGTCAACGCGGTTGCTTGAATAAGCGTTATACTGATATGTTTATCACATATCACACAGGAGAAAGTCATGCTTAAAAGAATACAATTACTAATACCGATTCTAATGCTTATAATTCCAGTAATCGTCCTAAATGGATGTTATATTGAGACTGACGCTGGCAATGGCGAGTATATTGATCGTGAACCACCTGCTATCCCAAGAGGTGTCCGAACTATTACAGGTGACGGATACGTTGATATTGTATGGTATCCCAATGCTGAATTTGATTTAGCCGGTTACATTGTTTGGCGGAGCACCAACAACAGAGACTTTGATGCAATCGCTGATTTACCGGCAGATATAACAGAATACACTGATACAGATGTTCGAAATGGCAGAACATACTATTATGCAGTTTCTGCCTATGACTCCAATAATCCGTTAAATGAGAGTGATCTTAGTACGGAAAATGTCTGGGATACCCCGCGTCCAGAAGGTAGAAATATCATATTAGAAGACTACATTTCTGAACCGGATCGAAGTGGGTTTGACTTTTCCAACTTCGGTAAAGGTACAATTGCTTGGGATGACAGAACAACTGATGTATATTTCGGTTTTGATACTAGGGTTAATGCTTCTTATCTTTATTCAGAAAATGGAACTAAGATGCAGGATCTTGGTTTTCACGAAGGCTTTGATGGGATAGATATCGTGCCAACACAAGGATACACGTCCCAGTTTATTGAACTTTTTGAGGGACATATATATGCAATTGTTACACCTGATAACAATTACGCTAAAATACATGTTCGTAGACTTTCAGATTTTGATGTCGTTTTCGATTGGGCATATCAGACTGAACCGCGAAATACACAATTAGCACCCGCATTACAACGTTGATGGGATCAGATTTCCCTGAGGGTAATTAGTGAAAAGATACGGATTTTTTTTGTGCTTCACGCTTCTTACTTTATCTGTTTTTCAGATTGATGCATTATCGGTTGACCAAACAACGGAGACAAAGAGACGTTATCCGTATCCACAGAAAAGTTCAACAGCAACAGATACCGCTGCTGCTGAAGAAAACTATCCTCTATTCCGTACGCATAGAAAACAATACTATCCTGAACTCAGTACTCGCAAAGCGACAATACTATCCGCAACAATGCCGGGTTTAGGACAAGTTTATGCCGATAACTATCTGAAGGCTACACTTTTTCTTGTCTCAGAGATCGGCGTTTTTTCTTATGCAAGTTACCATATTGCACGCTCGCTGTATTATAGAAACCACAACAAATTTAATACCGGTTTCTATGATGAAAGGACAGATGATTTCTTGATCGAAGATCAGGTCAAAGCGAGATTCGTTGACCACGCGATTCAAGGCTCGCTTTTTGTGGTGGTTGGTGTCGGCATACATGTCTGGAATATCCTGGATGCTTCAAAAACTGCCGAAGCATATAATAATCGAAGAATATCAGTTCAAATGCAACAAACTAATAGTGGATCGCGTGCGCTTGTTTGCATCCTTATGTTCTAAACGGGGATACTATTCTGTCTAGTCTGATTCTGTATGTCGGGTAGAGCGTAGCGAAACCCGATATATGAGGCAAGGAAAATTGTAACACGTCTCATGCAAAAGTTTTAAACGGTTTTACCTTTCTGGAGTTATGAGTGTGGCTTATCTGAGGTGTTGCTCCCACATCGTTCTGTTTATTACGGTTCTTTTTCTGACCCTAATAGATGTTTCAGGTAATGCGCAACCTGCAAATAATATTTCTGCGAACTCAAAAAATAGGGAAGTTTCACTTGTAGATGAAAAGAATGTTTCTGTACCACACATTCGCGTCGGCGAAAAATTGACCTATAACGTCAAGTTAGGGTGGGTATCAATCGGTAAACGGACCGATCATGTAATCGAGAAATTGCCATTTAATGGACATCAAGCATATAAGGTCCGATCTGAAGCGAGAACGAGTTCACTTGCAAAAGTTTACAGTTTCCGTAATCTTCAGTATACATATCTCAATGTAGATGGACTCAACCCTATCCATTTTAGAAATCAACTGAAAGATAGGAAATATACTGCCAAAGTAGGAATTGATTTTCGCGATGATGTAGCAGAATATCAGAAAATCTCACAATTAAATCCAAAATCTAAAGAGAAAACTGAGAAGGAAATGTTAGAGATACCGACAGGCACACAAGATGAACTTTCAATGATATACCTACTGAGACGCAAGCAATTGGTGCCTGGCACTACATATTTTTTTCCTCTCATTAGTAAAGGTAAAGTACTCAAAGTTCGCCTAAATGTCAAACGCGGAGAAACGTTGAAGGTTAAAGGATTGGGACGTATCAGAACACTTGTTGTGCAGACTTCTGAAGGGTCACGACTTTGGTTAACGGATGACCGACGGCATATTCCTATAAGGATTGAAGTTGAAATGAAGATCGGTAAAATAACAGCTAATCTGTCAAACATTGAACATATCAGGTAAAATGATCAGAAGGATTTTCTTTCGTGCTGGAACATATTAAAAAAACAGAAAAATACCAGACCGTGGTAGATCACATCAAGAATGGAGAAGCACTTCCGCACATACGAGGATTGTTGAACGCATCAATTGCTTATTTCTTGGCATCCCTCATGGAAGAATTCTACGATAAATCTTTCCTTCTCGTGTTTCCATCTCATAGAGAGTCAGAGCAAGTTTTGGAAGAAGTCCGCACATTCCATAATACACAGTCTGAATATAGATCATCGAAAGATATATCACACAGAGATTTTCTGCTGTTTCCAGCATGGCAAAATACACTGTTT
Source organism: Candidatus Poribacteria bacterium (assembly GCA_965208245.1). Taxonomy (GTDB): domain Bacteria; phylum Poribacteria; class WGA-4E; order WGA-4E; family WGA-3G; genus MSPOR6. Next base: position 325,104 of record OZ242325.1, on the reverse strand, counting down.
GAGGGGGCAACACCGAGTAAGAACATATCAGTTGAAAGAATGCGTTGTCTACATAGATTGATCTTAAAAGACTGTCAAACGGACGATGATAATTCTTTACCAAGAACATCTCACTGTGCAGTTTTTACATCTATCCGATCATTGTTGTATAAACTCGTTCCCAGGGCGATACTCACAGCAGCATGTTGCACCCTCAGAAAAGGCGATGAAATAGAATTTCACGAGTTTGTATCTTTCTTGATTCGTAGTGGTTATCGTCAAGTTGAACTAGTTGAGGTAAAAGGGGAATTTGCTCATAGAGGGGATATCGTTGATGTTTTCCCGTTAACTTCAGACTCACCTGTTAGGTTTGATTTTTTTGATGATGAGATTGATGATATACGTCTATTTGACACCACATCACAAGTCTCAATAGAGAGAGTTTCATCCATGGTCATTACCCCAGTGTCCGAAGTTTGTCCTGCCGACATCTCTATACCTCACTGGAAATCTGAGACAGAAAAGTTGATGAATCAAGTTGGACAATCCACGGAAACCATCAATCATATTCAAAGTATCACACAGAAGTTAGAAGAAAACCTAAAAAGATTACAGATAGAGCGTTGCAATGTAATGGATGTCCCTCCTTTCGACGTAGACAGGATAGAGGCATTCTTACCAATGCTATATCCGCAAACAGATATGCTGACAGACTACCTACCAAAAGATACGATTGTTGTCTCAGTAGAACCTCGTTGGCAAATCCGTGAAGTGGATCAGATGTGTGAGCAGTTACAGGAAATTATTGATAGCAAACTATCAGAAGGTAATCTGATACCGCCTCTTGATAGCATATTATTAGAACCAGATATGCTTCAGTCTAAGTTTGATGATTATGCTAACATCACAATTTCTTTAGCGTCCTCTGTCATAAACAGCAAGGATACTGCTAAAGATAGTCTATCTGTTGAGGAGTCTGAGATACATTTTGACATGAAACCGCTTGGTCTCGGCAAAGGCAACTACCAAATGGTGCTTGTCCATCTCAGCAGATGGACAAGAAAAGGTTATTTAATCAACGTTTTCTGTGAAACACCACAACAGGCAAAACGTGTTTCAGAAATTCTAATAGAACGTGATCTGCCGCCAGAATATACTTCGGTTACGGTAGGATACATCTCTGAAGGATTCTTGAGCGATTCTTTAAAGTTAATTGTTATCTCTGAAAATGAAATATTCGGTAATCGTCAACGACGTCCTTTGGTAAAGAAGCGAAACACAAATGGATCACCAATTTTAAGCCTTGTTGATTTGAAGGTGGGAGACCCTGTTGTTCATGTTTTGCACGGTATAGCAATTTACGAAGGTATCCGCAGAATTGATATAGACGAACAGGCACAGGATTTTCTGATTCTTAGATATAGGGAGGACGATGTGCTTTATGTGCCGACATATCAAGTAAACCTTGTCCAAAAGTATATTGGCAACAAAGATGAATTCTATTCACCAAAGATTGATTATCTCGGCGGCAAATCTTGGCACACCAAAAAGTCACGGGCAAAAGTTGCTGTGGAGGAGATGGCAGCGGAACTTCTAAAACTATACGCTGTACGACAAGCGAAGATAGGTTTTTGTTTCCCTAGCGAAGTGCCATGGGAAGGTGAATTTGAGGCACTCTTTCCGTTCCAAGAGACTGACGACCAACTACAAGCCATTGAAGATGTTAAAACAGATATGGAAACAGAAAGACCGATGGACCGGCTGATCTGTGGTGATGTCGGCTATGGTAAGACAGAAGTCGCTTTACGAGCTGCCTTTAAAGCTGTGATGGCTGAAAAACAGGTGGCAGTCCTTGTGCCAACAACAATTCTTGCATTGCAGCACTATGATACTTTTGAGAAACGGTTTAATCCCTTTCCTATCCATCTTGAAATGCTGAATCGTTTCAGAAGTCAAAAAGAAATTCGGACCATTAAAGAACGACTTGCAGAGGGAACCTTAGACATTGTTATCGGCACGCATTCTCTGCTATCAAAAACTGTCTCATTTCATAATCTCGGGTTACTTATTGTTGACGAAGAACACCGTTTCGGTGTAAAACATAAAGAAAAGATCAAGCAATTTAAAGAGACGGTTGATGTACTTACACTCACAGCAACCCCGATTCCAAGGACATTACACATGTCGCTTATTGGTATTAGAGATTTTAGTATTATCAATACACCCCCTGCCAATAGATTACCAATTCAGACACATGTGATGCCTTACAGTCCGAAGGTAATTAAAGATGCCATCATGAACGAGCTGGCGCGCAATGGACAGATATTCTTCGTACATAACCGTGTTCAGAATATAGCAATAATCGCCAAAACAATACAAGAGCTTGTACCGCAAGCACGGGTTGCAATTGCACATGGACAGATGCCAGAACGTGAATTAGAGAATGTGATGTTAGAATTTGTCAGACACAAACATGATATACTCGTCTGTACTATGATCATTGAGTCCGGCTTAGATATTCCGAATGTGAATACAATCATGATAAATAGAGCAGATGCGTTCGGTTTAGCGCAGTTGTATCAACTACGTGGACGAGTCGGTCGAGCTGATGAACAGGCTTACGGTTATCTTTTTTACCCACAAGACAAAGCAATTACCGAAGGTGCACAGAAACGACTTCGCGTTATTGAAGAATTCACAGACCTCGGATCCGGTTTCAAGATTGCATTAAGGGACTTAGAAATAAGAGGCACTGGAAATATACTCGGTTCACAGCAACACGGTCATATCACGAATGTTGGATATGAACTCTACTGTAAATTGCTGAATGATGCTGTGAAGAAACTAAAAGGTCAAAAGGTTGAAGACGAAATTGAGACTAGTATCAATCTACCGATCGATGCCTTTCTACCAGATGAATACATACCTGATAGCCGACAAAAGGTATCTATCTATAAGAAAATGTCTGCAATAAAATCTGAAATGGAAAAGCGTGAATTGACAAATGAACTGATTGATAGATACGGTGCTTTGCCTGAACCTGTTGAGATGTTGTTAGAAATATGCAGTATCAAATATCTTTGTCAAAAATTAGGAATTACATCAATTGTTGCTGGTGGCAAAAGGATAAAGGTGATATTTGATGACACAAATCCAAAGATTGACGTTGCACAATTTGTTGAAGCAATTCAGGATAACCCTCAACTGGAATTACGTCCACCCGCGCAACTCATAATTAGTATAGAAGAAACGAATAGCAGAAAATTATTAAGCGAACTGCAACAGAATCTGAATATGTTTTTTGTATTAAATTGACAATAATTGAGCAATTATGAGGCAAGTCACCTCATAACAATTGAAAGGAGAATTTCAAAGTGAAAAAAATATTAATTGTTGCTATATTAATTGTAGTAACATGTTTACTCACTTGGTCACTTGTACGATCCGACAACCATGAAGCGACAGAAGTTAAGGAAGACACAGATAGTATTGTTGAGATAGACAAAAATACCATTATTATAGCCAAGTATAAGTGGAACGATGAGTTTTATAAGATTTCACTCGCTGAACTTGAAACTGCGATCGCAGAATTACCGACCTACAGGCAACAAAACTATGCTAGTAAAAAAGGTAAAGTCGAATATCTGGAAACCTATATTGACAAGAAACTCAAACTGCTGCAGGCTACAGATGAAGGTTTTGATAAGTTAGAAGACTTCCTGAAGAAAAGGGAAGATTACTCCCATCAACTGATGGTTGAAAAACTCACAGAAATGGAAGTTGATGAAAAGATCGCCATTACCGATGCTGACTTGATGGCATATTATGAAAAGAATAAAAGTGATTACATTGAAGAAGAAAAAGTACGCGCAACTTGTATTACACTTGATGATGAAGACTTTGCAAATGAGACTTTAGACAAGATACTTGCAGGTAAAGACATAAAAGAAATGGCTAAAGAACTCACAGAGGAAAATAAAGTTGCGAACGGTCCAGGTACAGGGCAGCAAGACCCGGGAAATACATATCTCTTTGGAAAATCTGCATCTCCTAATTGGTCAGAATTCATTGCTGAGGTCTTTGAGATGAAGGTCAATGAAATGACCGAAACTGTTTTTGAAACAGATGTTGGAGAGGATACATTTTACCTAATTTTTCGCAAAGAGGAAGAGAAACCAGAACGACAGAGAGAATTTGATGAAGTTAAATCAGATATTAATCGAAAGGTTGAACGCGAGAAAAAACGCGCACGTATTGTTGAATGGGTAGAAGAAATCTCAAACGTCGGAAAACTCACAACCTATCCTGAGAATATACCACAACCGCTTCTACTAGAACCAGAAAATACAGAAAATGGCAAAGAATCTGAGAACTAACGTCTGAAACTTATCAAAAGGAGAAAGAATAAATGAAAAATTATCGTATTATTCACACTATGCTGTTTGTCACACTAATTGCAGCACTGCCATTCTTATATAGTTGTGGGGACAAAGCAATCGGGGCAGATGGAACCGTTATCGCTGAATTTGAATGGGACGGTAAACAGAGAATCACACTTGAAGAGATGATGCAAGAAATCAGTGAACTACCTGAATATAAACAACGCCAATACCGAGATAAAGCAGGTCTTGAAGAATACATGACGCTTATGGCAGAAAGTCGACTCATCCTATGTCTCGCTAAAGACCGAAAACTGAATGAAGACACTGAGATCCTTAAGAAAGTACAGAATTATCTTATTGACTTAATGGTAGAAAAGATTACTGAACAAGAGGTAGAAAGTAAACTGCTCTTGTCAGAAAATGATTACCTCAATTACTATGAGGCAAATAAAGAGGATTATATTCGTCCTGAACAGGTCAAATTGATGTGCATCACACTTATGGATAAACAACGCGCAGATGAAGTTTTCGCTGAACTGAAGGCGGGGAAAGATATTGCTGTCGCAGCGCAAGAACTATCTGATAGAGGTGAATTAGTAGGACCCGGTGCCAATCCTGAGGCACCCGGGGATACCGATTATATCGGCAAAAACACCTATCCGACCGGAACAGAACCGTTCATGGAAGCTGCCTTCAATGCCGAGATAGACGAACTCCATCCTTCTGTCATAGAGGTAGAAGTACAGGGTCAAAAATACCACATGATGTTTGTTAAGAAAGAAGCAAGAGATGCCTTTCAAAGACCCTTCAGCGAAGAGGATGTCCGCAGAAGCGTCGTCAGGAAAGCTGAACGTGAGCGGCGGGATATGCTCATGAAAGAGTGGACAACAAGACTCCGAGAACGAGCTGAAGTCAAAACATTCATAGACCGTATCCCTGACGATAAAGCACCAGAAGCAAAACAACCGGCAGAAGAACAACAAACTGAAGAATCTTCTGAACAGACAAATCCAGAGAAATAACCTCACGCCTAAGTCGTTGAATGCATATACGGGCGGTTCCTTTATACTATTCCCCCCACATGCATCTACAGCACTTCAATATTATCGGAGGCGAATAAAATGAAGTCTAAAACAACTATCTCTATACTGCTCTTCATAATAATACTTTGCATCACTCTAACGACAAGTGACGCAAGAATATTTGACAAAATAATCGCTTATGTGAATGATGATGTCATCACCAAACGACGGCTTGATTTAGTCGTTAAACAACGTGCTTTTGAACTACAACAGATGCACAGATACACTGAAAGTGAGGCACTTAAAGAAGCAGAAAAGGAACGGGGTGAATTGCTTGATAGACTCATACGACAGATGCTACTTTTAGAAGCAGCCTTAACGCTAAAGGTCGAAGTAACCAACGTAGAAATTGAAGAACAGATTCAAAAGTTCAAAAACCAATATCAGATACCATCGGATGAAGAATTTAAAAAACTCCTTAACCGAGACGGGTTAACTTTAGCAGCGTTTCGCGAACAACTACAACGAAACTTGATGACAGAAAAATTGGTTATGGGGAGAATCTTGCCACGACTACAAGTTCGTGATAGTGACGTGCAAAAGTTTTTTGAAGAAAACCGAGACCAATTACCAACTAAAGTAGATAAAGTCCATTTACGAAAGATATTCATTGCCTATAAACCGTCCGAAACTGAAAGAAAAACTACTTATGACGAGGTGAAGCAAGCACTCGCTGATATTAAAACCGATAAAACACAATTTCAAGAGATTGCACAAAGTATTTCCGCTAAACATAACCTAAATACACAAGTCGGTTTCGTAATTGAGACGACACCCGCAGAAATCTTGTCATATCCGAATGTGTTCCTTACAGCTCTTTCTATACTGAAAGCAGGTGAGATGAGTGAGCCTATTGAAGCGGAAGACGGTTATCATGTTATCATGGTAGAAACACGAACGGATGAGAAGATAACTTTCAGACATTTAACTGTACCGTTCTCCTTCAGCCAAGAAGTTATCCAGAAAGCAAAAGATAAAATGCAGGATATAGTAAAAAAACTAGAAGCAGGTGAAAGTTTTGCAGAATTGGCGAAATTGCATTCAGATGATATTGAATCCAAAACAGATGAAGGTGACGTGGGTATTCTTATGCTTACAGAATTAAATCCTATTATCCGGAAGATCATTGAACCACTTGAAGTTGGTAAATTCAGTGAAACGTTGGCATTAGATAATGGACTTCATATCTACAAAGTTGAAGACCGTAGAACACCAGAACTGACACCGCAAGAAAAGCAACAGATAATAGGTATCTTACGCCAACAACTTTTTGAGAAAGAATGGACAGCATACACGGATTCACTGCTGGAAAACGCCTATATAAAAATCAAACAGGATACTGTACCATCAACCGAAACAAAAGATAAATAGAATCTATAGTAACTTGAGTTTGACATAGAAGGGTGTAGGATTTGTTGTAGGGACGAGGGAACCTCGCCCCTACAACAAATCCTACGATAATTTGCTTTTGTGTTTAGAATTTGCTATATAGTCGAACTCACGTTATAGTATTCAATAGGACTCGTGTTAAGTCAAAAGATATTCAGTTTTAGCAAAAGATGAGCCAACAAAAGAACATGTTATTGCAAAGAACACTTTTGCATAACGTTAAATCCAAAAACAAGCCGCCTATACATAGGTTGTTGTTTCTGTTTTCTATTTTCATTTTCCCTTTCTCCTGCTTGTTATCACCGGTACAGTCACTACACTCACAAACCCCTGAAACGCCTTCACAAGAATCATCTGACCTGGGAACAGTTCCCGGAGTTGATACAAATGAATCTCAATCTGCAACAAAGTCTAAGGAGGCATTGGAGCCTGAGACGATGACTCCTGAACCTGATACAGTAATTGGTGATGGGGATGAGGTAATTATTCAGGATAACATCGTGCGTATTCACGGTGATGCGCTTATCAAGTATGATAATGTAACGTTACGAGCAGATAACGTATGGGCAGATTTCAATGAGAATCTGATGCGGGCAGCTGGCAACGTATATCTAAAAGTCGGTGAAGAGGAGACATTCTCCGATGAGCTCGTCTTCAACCTTGATACGAAGAAAGGCATCGCAAGAAATGGACTTACATTTAGCGACCCCTGGCACTTCAGCGGCAGCGAAATTTTCAAAATAGAGGATAAAAAATCGTATATCCGTAGTGGATCCTTGACGACTTGTTCGCTAAAATACCCTCACTACTATTTCAGTGTGTCCGAAGTCATTATCAAGGTGAATCAAGAGATGATAGCCAAGAATATTGTCATGAAAATCGGTGGTATTCCGCTTTTCTATTTTCCCGCGATTCGGCGTGATCTCCGCAAAGATAAAGTCGCAAAGATTGTCGTGCGAGTCGGTACAGATAATTATCAAGGTCCGAATATAAGCATCATATATCCTTTCTTACGACAGAGACGATATGATGCTGCAATTCTTTACGATAGAAGTGCACGCAGAGGACAAGGTTACGGTTTTGAGGGGAAATATAGGTTCAATGATACGAAGTTTAGAGAAATATACATTCCAATTCCTCCCGACGCAACGCCTGCACAACGCACGAAACTAAAAGAAAAAGCAGAAATGCTTCACGATCAACTTGAAGGTGACTATGATCGTTACTGGCTAAAACAACTTTTTCTGGAGTATCAGATTACAGAGGAAGACGTAAATAGAGCGAAAGAGGAAGCAGAAAAGATACGCCAACAACTAGCTGAAGAAAACGCTAAGTTTTCTGAAATTGCACAGAGAGAATCTGACCACACGAATACACGATACGAAGGCGGCGATATGGGATTTCTGACACAAGGTGAAACGAATCAGGAAGGTGAACCAATTCTTGACCCAATCTTAGATGAAGCTGCATTCTCTCTGAAAGAGGGAGAAATCAGCACTGTTTTAAGAACAGATACGTCATTTCATATCCTAAAGGTAGGACGTATACTCAATGTGTATGGAGAAAAAGAGATAAGACTATCCCGTATTGACATTGCAATCGCTGCGAGCAATGAAACCCAACAGAAGGTAAGAGAGATCGCAACAGATATCCATCAACGTGCAATTGCGGGTGAGACATTTGAAAAACTCGCTGAAGAATTCACTGAAGCGGAATTATCCGAAATCAATGAAGGCAAAGGGTTACCACTCAATGAAATGGCTTCAGGATGGCAGTATTCTGTCAGAAGATTAGAGAAACGAGGAGATATTACTGAACGAAATCCTGTTTTCTCACCTGAAGGACTCTATATCTTCCAACTCATCAAAAAAGACGAAACACCCACGTTTGAAGAACTTGCAGAAGGATTTGAGGCTGAATGGGAAACTTTCCAAGCTGAGGTATTGGCAACTCCGAGTGAAGAGGAAACGACTACGGAGACAGATGATGAAGAAGGAAACGAACAGAAAAATAACCAACTGCAGCCTACATCAAACGGCAAGGAACAAAACATTACATCTGAAGATTCTGACAAAACCGAAGAAACTACGGATGAAGTAACTACTGATTTGCCTGACAATGAAGAAGGCATGACTGTCGACACCGATGAACATGATAGTCAGTTACAACCTGAACCAGCAGAGTATGATACAATGGATAAGCGTGATCAACCTGCTGAAACTGAAGAAATAAATATTGAATCGGAAAATGGAGAAGAGGAAGAAGATAAAATAGAGGTCTATAGAAAACACGGATTTCGCGGTAGATGGGAAGATCATAGACAGGTGGCTTCTGAAGCACAAAGTCTCTACGCAGGAGAATATAGCAGATTAATTGATACAAAAGAGTCGTATCATATCCTCAAAGTTGACAGGAAACGTAGTTACTACGGAGATATCTATCTATACGGTGCAGATGAATACTCTTTCAGTAGGCAGGATGCTACGCGTATCGGCAGACGTTGGAATATGCGGTGGGGACATAGACAATCCTTCTTCACACCCTGGGATAGTAAGAAAGACGGTCGACGTCCGATTAGTTTTGTAGGACGGACTGCCTGGCGTGCTGAACATTACAGAGAAGAATTAAAACTACCGAATGAGTCCTCAATCAATTCATTTGGGATAATCACTTACGGTGCAGCATTTTCTGCAGCTAGTGATAATGACATTGATGAAGATGGAAACCTACGCTTTTCACGAGAAACCGTTGGTGATTTTACGGGTAGACTTGAGGTTAGACATGTGCATGACTTCTCAGATGAGAACAATACCGCACTACAAAAATTGCCGCAATTAACGTTGAACTTTTCTCGCATGCGTTTCAATAGACTCCCGTTATTCGAGAATATCAATGACGGTTTAGTGAGTATATCAGAAAAAGCAAAAACAGATATACCATTCCTCTCAGTTTTCGCAATTCCTACACTAGAAGACACTAGTTTTGATATGGATATTGAGTTTGGGAACTTCTATAGACAAGTTTACCGTAATAAATCTGGTGAAAACGAAAGGGACATATTCCTACAGTCTATGGATTTAGGATTTGACTTACGTAAACAATCGAGTTTATTCATAACACCGCTGCGAGAACTCAAAATAAATGCCAATTTGAATACTAACGTAATATGGCATGCAAAAGACCAAGAAAAAAATAGGAACATTATCCGTGGTGTTTATAGTATCAGAAGCCAAGCAACGAATACGTTATTCCGAATATACAGCACTAGATTTATTCCCGGTGTCAGAAAACTACGTCATGAGATGCAATCTTCATTGACATTTGATTACCAACCCCCCATTGATGCAAATGAAAATCTTTATCCATTTGGTCCAAGTACCTATTTCTTTGAACGTAAAAGACTGACCTACAACTTTAACACAAACATTGAAATAAAAACCAGACGTAGTCAATCTGCACATCGGATATTCCATTTTGATACGCGACTCACTGCAGATTTCACAGAATTTGAAGTGCTCTATAGACGTAAATACGAACCTATAGAAAGTGATTTTACCATCATTCCACTCCCAAGTCGTAATCTGAATATGACAGTTCGACTTACACATGATCCTAATCCACATCCTGATGATGGGAAACAGTTTAAAGTGGTCGGGATAAGGACGAATATTAGATATACTCGTAAAAGTTGGAATGTGAGTTTAGGTAATTCTTTTAGTAAGCGACATACCTCAATTCGTGCTTCTCGTTCAATGACTGCCAACGGTAGATATAGGTTCAGCAAAGATCTGGAGTTTGATTTCAGTCTCATCTATTACCCGATAGAGCGTCAGTTTTATTCCCAACGCATCAGTATAAACCGCAATTTGCACGATTGGAATTTACGTATATCTTGGAGTCGTGTCGGCATTAAAAGGGAACCCCCGTTTGACAATGTCAGGCAAGATTTCACATTCCAGGTCAACTTAATAGGCGAGCCTGCAGTCTCAACAGGTATTGGTTATGATGCGACTACTGAAACCTGGGGACTCCATACCCTACCTGCAGGTGTTCCGTATAATGCATTCGGTACCGGCAATTCACTGGGTAGATCCTTCTTCTAATGCAATACACATTAGGACTTTTGCATTTTCTCAAAGAATCCCCTTGCTCGTAGAAGCGGGGTTTCCATCAAATTCGTCTATAATCAGGGTAACCCGTTTCACAAGGATACCATAGTCGTATACGATTGTCAAGAGTGTCCCTGGATACATAGCAGGGGTCTTCAGTTTTAAGAATTGTTAGTTTTTGCGTAGGACTAATAGTGGACTTTGTAGGTCGGGTAGAGCGTAGCGAAACCCGACAGAAGCGTGATCGTGTCGCCAGTTAATATTTTAATGACGCTTCGCTCTACCCAACCTACGGATAAATTCAATAAATTAACGTTTATTGAGTAATTCTTCAAAATCACCGAAAACTGAATAGCCCTGGGATACATAGGGTATTGACTTGACATTGGTCAAATTCCATGACGCGGCTAGGAACTTTTTCACTTGACGATATCGTTAAGTATTGACTTGACATTGGTCAAATTCCATGAGTATTTCGGTTAAAGTTGAGTGCCGTGAGTTTATAGGTATTGACTTGACATCGGCCAAATTCCATGTTAAAATAACCATATTAAACTAGGAATAGGAAAAACACTGAATTGAACGAATTTAATGAACCTTTTAAGTTTTTACAAGTCTAAACAATAAACACTTTAAATTATATAGAAATGTCTGGTTGCACTCAACATAGGAGATATAGGTGAAATTTACAAGAATACTTATCATTGTAGGAATCTGTTGCGTTGCAGGTTTACTGTGCGTATATGTTATGCATCTACAAGCACAAGATAGAGGTAGAGGTGCCAGGGTTGCATTAAATACAAACGAGCAACAGTCAGTAACACAACGTATTGAACAGTTTCGTAATCGTCAACGTGGTAATTGGGGTGAACAGGGACAGCCTGAACGAAATGTCAATTGGGGTAATCAAGATCGTTCTGAGGATCGTTCTTCCCGTAATAGTGAAGATTATTACAACGTTATCGTGAACAACAATATTTTCCGTCCGCTCGGTTGGAGACCATCCAAAACAGAACCGGAATATACTTTTAATGGGACGTGGGTTGCCGAGGATGCTTCTAAATCGGTAGGTTACGTCACAGAGAGGCGTTCAAATAGGTTTCATACTGTAGGAATTGGAGATAAAATTGGGGATGCTGTTGTTACAGATATTAAAGAAAAAGAAATCTCATTGGACAAAAACGGAGAGAAAATCACTCTCAGAGCAGGAACTATGCAGTTCCTTAAAACAGGTAGTTCCCGCCGTGGTGGTGAATCCAGAGGAAATGACAACAATAGGGACAATGATGAAGAAAGGAATGCTTCTTCTGATAGAGAAAATAACGATAGAAGCGAAAGAGAGGCTTCTGAACGACGTAGACGAGAATGGACAGAGAGAGCACAAGAGATGCGCAGAAGGTATGAAAGTGCCTCTAGAAGAGATCGTGAACGGATGAGACGTGAATTCATGGAACGTGGTGGATTTAGAGGACATCGCTAATGCGGAGATTGTGTTGAAATATTCAAAAATCCTGATTTTTTCTGTAGGAATCGGTTGTATTGTTGCTTTTCTTTTTGTCTTTGGTGTAGACCTTCCGTGGGGAAAATTTTCTAAAATGGAAAACACTGAAGTCAATATGAACGTATCAGAGGCACATAAGAAACAGTCTAAGGGTGTGTATCAACCTGGTAGACAGGTTTCTAATTGGCAATCAATGAGACAATCTGTCAATACAAGATCTTACGAATCTTCGGATTATTATCAGATAATAGTTGATAATAATATTTTTCGTCCTCTTGGTTGGAAACCCCCTAATAAAGAACCCGAATATACGTTGCTCGGCACCTCTTTTGATCCGTCAGGTAATCGTTCGGAAGCGTTTGTTTTGGAAGAACGTTCAAATCAATTTCATACTGTCAGTGTTGGTGATAAAATCGGCGATGCGATCATTAAAGAGATTGCGAAAAAGACGGTATCTTTATACAAAAATGGCGAGCTCATCACACTCAATAGTCGTGTAGGATTTCTGGGGAATGTAGGCAGGGAAGAGAGAAATTCCTCTAATAGAAGTGAAAGCAACAATCAGAATGTACGGAATAATGACAGAAGTACTCGTTCTAAATCCGTTAACATCAATGCGGAAAGGAAAAGAGTGGAGAGAATAATAAGAGAGAACGAGAAGAAATTCAAAGCAGTGATGAAAGAAGCAGCAAACGCTGAGAAGAAGTTGGAGCAGGCAAAGTTAAAGATGGACAAGGCATCAGTAACATTTGAGGGGAAGAAGATCCGGGCGGTTGATCTTGAACTAAAAATGAAAAGCAAATGAATTGGTATTCATTTTACGTGAATAACCCCACAAGAATCTATGAAAGTTCATGTGGGGTTATTCTATGCTATGAAGCTGCAAAATCAGTTTATAGTGATTTAGAATTACTGAAACACTCCAAAACGGGCGAGGTGATGTCCAAAACGGGCGAGGTGATGTCCAAAACGGGCGAGGTGATGTCCAAAACGGGCGAGGGTGATGTCCAACGGGCGAGGGTGATGTCCAACGGGCGAGGGTGATGTCCAACGGGCGAGGTGATGTCCAACGGGTGAGGTGATGTCCAACGGGCGAGGTGATGTCCAACGGGCGAGGTGATGTCCAACGGGCGAGGTGATGTCCAACGGGCGAGGTGATGTCCAACGGGCGAGGTAACCTTGCCCCTACGCTGGATAGTCTTCGTTATCGTTGTATGGGGTGAAATGTCTCATTAATTACTAGCTCTTATTATGCGACGTTTTTGACATTTTCAGGCATGTTTTCAAGTCGTGACAACCAATAACCGACGTCATAGGACTCATCTCCGATGAGGAATCGCCATAGTTTAATGCGGTTGACGATTTCAAGTCGTACATCGTTTCCGTACCATCGATGATTTCGACTTAAGATGCCGCGGATACCTACGGTGTCAAGGTCATCTGTGTTCCAGAGTTTGAGTTGTCGGACTGTTGGGTTAAGTCGCAGTTTAAACATGTAGCGTGTATCTTCGGTTAGGTTAGGTTGTGCACAATGCCATATTCCGTGATGAACAACAACAAGTGTGCCAGCATTGCAAACGATGGGGTGTTGACTAAGGAAGTTCTGATAGCGCGCAACATCAGTTTCACAAACGCGTCTGAAATGACTTCCGGGTAGGATCATTGTCCCGCCCATTTCCCGCGGTGTATCGTGTGAGAAATAAAAGAATTGAATATCAAAGTGCATTCGCAGGTCAATGATTGCATCTGCATGCCAGATTTGTCCGTGTTCACTCTGTGGTCGTACAATGTGAACAGCGTGATGGTCATAGAGCGGATTTTCACCGACGAGGCTTTGTATGATACCTTGAACTTTGGGTAAACGGAAAACTTTTCCGACAGCGGAATCATCAGTCCATACATCGTCAAGGACGGTTCCGCCGCCGCCTCTGACAGACACTCCTGATGCCATTTCCTTGTGTGCTGCTTTGTTGAGTTCATCAGGTATAAAATCATCAAAACGTAGATAACCGTCTGCAACAAAACTCGCCATTTGTTCTGTTGTTAGTAGATGTTGTTTATCAACCATTAGATTTCCTCCATTTTTTCCAAGATATATTCAAATCTTAGATATGATGTATGATACTCCATACCTGGATATGCGGGAAATTGTTGTGGAAATTGAATCACCCGCCATCCATCTTGCATTGCTTCAACGACAGAACTATAGGGTGGAGCATCACTATCTCCGGTCGTATAACGTATTTTTCCAGTGCCATCATACATTGCCCATGCAACGACGTGACTGTTGAGGTCCGGTGTGTGTAAATGTAGAACGAGAAGCTGTTGTCTGAATTCAGCCATAGTGTGTGTGAACTTTCTTTTTTTTGAAACAGATTACATATTAGCGGATCTGTTTATTAGATGACTGTATCCGATGGAATAGTAGCATCTTTTGGAACGATTACTATCCTATCACGAATATAATAGTTATCAGCATCATAATTGTCAAGGTTTTTTGTGTTAGCGATAACAGCATTATCTCCAATTCTGGCATTTTTGTCAATAATTGCGTTTTGAATCAAGCATTTCTCTCCAATTCCGATAGGTACTTGTGCGTCGTAGAAGTTGAATTCAGGGGAGACATCAGTCAGTGCGATATTTGCAGCATAAAAGGATCGTATTGTTCCAATATCTTCCCGATACCCATCAAAAAAGTAGGCGGAGACTGTCCGTTTGGCTATACTTTTCGGTTTCGCGCGGTCGCGCGTCAAGGGGAATAGGCGTGTACCACGACTGCTGCCTAAAATAACTGCAATAACGTTCTCTGTACTCATATAGTTTTCCGATGTCCTATAAACTCCCTTTAGTAGATAATACACCAGTAATTTGATCGTCAAGACGGGTTGCAATATCTAACGCTTTTGCGACAGCTTTAAAGATCGCTTCAATAATATGGTGTTGATTCGTTCCATAAGGTACACTGATGTGCAGTGTTGTTCCGCTGTGGTTGACAAATCCGTGGAAGAATTCCTCTGACAGTTCAGTATCAAAATCTCCAATTCTGCCTGCCATAACTGGAGTTTCGTAGTGAAGAAAAGAACGTCCACAGATATCCAGATCAACTTTGGCAAGTGCTTCATACATTGGCACAGTGAAACTACCGAAACGTAGCATCCCTGTTTTGTCGCCTACTGCATTATGGAATGCTTTTCCAAGACAGATACCGACATCTTCAGTCGTGTGATGTGCATCTACATGAAGATCACCCTTTGCTTGAATTTCCAGATCAAAGAATCCATGTTTTGCAAAGAGTTCTAACATGTGGTCGAGAAATCCGACCCCTGTGTTGATCTTTGAAGTGCCGTCTCCATCAAGGTTTAAACTGAGTTGTATTTGCGTTTCTTTGGTTTCGCGTGAGATGTCTGCTATTCTTTCCATGATTGTATCAATATGTCGTTATAATTGCATGTTAATCTGTTTATTTAATTATACATTCAAGAATGACTATAGGCAATGTTAAAAAAGGTATTAAACCCATGCTATAAGACCGAGCTCATAGTTGGATTGTAAATCCTCATGAAATGGTAATACACGTAAAGTGTATCCATGCAGTCCTGTATTGCTCAAAGTAAGGGTTCCTTCAGTTTTTAATTTTCCTTCATGTGCTAACCAACCGATGCCGAGGAGTACCATGCGTTCAGTTTTCTTGAGTTCCTGAGTCAATCTTCCTACAGTCGCTTCATCATGTTTTTCCAGATAGTACCGAATTTCACCGGCAGTTGTGCCGATTTCTTCAAGCATATTGTTCCTCCGATATTTTGTAATTTTTGAGATGGCTGATATGATAGAATTATACTTTGAATGCAGGGGTGTGTCAAGAAAATTGGTTCAGGTTCTTAGATCATAATTTGCGTAAGTCCCGAAATTTGTGCTATAATTGTCTTTGATAATTATGTTTAACAAAGACAATCCAATTTACGACTTTTCATAGAGTGAAAATCTGAAGTAGGGAACCTATAAGGAATAATCATGGAAAAACTACACGAAACGCCGTTCGTTGTATAATGAATTGGTATGTATTCTAAAAGAGGATTATCCGTTGAATTTTTAGAATTTGCATGACGACAGCAATTGAGACTTATGTAGAACAAAGGTAATCAAAGTAAAAGGATTGTGATGAGTTCAATCAGAGATAGTCACTACACATTAGGTAAAGCCTATTTTGAGGCTGGTCAATATGAACAAGCAATTACTCAATTTGAGACAGTTCTTGCGATTGATACGAACTTCATTGATGCTTACCATGCGTTAGCGTTGTGTTATTTTGGACAAGGTGACTTAGCGAGTGCTCGTTCTGCAGCGGAACAAGCCCTTACAATAGATAGGTCATATCAACCATCCGTATCATTTTTGCATGCAATTACAGTATCAGATTTGAATCTGGACGTTACTGTTTCTGGGTCCGAGGTGTCTGATGAGTCAACGACACCATCCGACAAAACAGAAATACCGAAAGAACCCTCTCCGACTTCTGTTATACCACCACGACCCGATACATCTCAGACACAGGATACATCTCAGATACAGGATACCCCTCAGACATTGGTAGACACGGATAAGGAGATGCAACGTGGTCTTGTTTTCCTGACGAATAAGCAGTATCCACAGGCGGAAGCGTGCTTCAAGAAGGTGCTAAAGTCGGATTCGCACAATGCAAATGCACATTACAATCTTGGACAGACCTATTTGGAAATTGGCGCGTATGATGATGCGGTTCGTGAGGCGAATTTGGCGTTACGTGTCAAACCTGATTATCCAGCAGCAGTAGAACTGAAAAATGCAGTATCATTTCTAAAGAAACGCTCACAACGGAAACAACTGATGCGGAACCTCAAGAGATATGTTATACCACTCACAGTTGTTATGGTTGCATTAATAATCATTCTGAGTAGAGGATTTCTTGCGGGGTTACTGCCTGAAAAAGTCCCTAACATATCTATTGATGTGACTTTGGAGGATCCGACTAACAATAACGGTTTGATTGAAGCAGGTGAACAGGTACGCTTGAAATTGACGCTAACAAATAGCGGAAGCACCGTCAGAAATTTACGCGTCCGCCTAACGCCAGACTCAGTAGGCGGTTTGGGATATGATGCGTCTCCTGAAAGATTGTTGACAATACATAAGAACGGTTTTGAAACGGTGCGTGTTCCGATCTTTGCGGATAATAAAGTTCGGACACGAAAAGTGACAGTAAAAATAGAGGTATTAGATAAAGCTCAAAATGTTCTGGCTACGACAGATTTCATCTTTGATATAAGGTCAAAATAGGAGAAATATGGTTATGATGAATAATAGGTTAATCAAACGTGCTCTACAAAGAGAAAAAGCGAAGCGGGCATTGGGTATCAGCGTGATTGTGCATATCATTTTGTCTGTTGTGTATGTGCTATTTTTTATACCTACTGTCATACAAGAGATACCTGATACCATTCAGGTAGACCTTATTTCAGATATGCAACGCACACCTATTGTAAAGAAAAAAGTGGTTCCCATACCGAAGAAAGAACCTGAAATAGAACAAGTGGTAAATCCTATAGTCAAACCTAGGCAATCCGACATCACTAAAGAAGTTAACGTGAGGATGCATCAACATTCATTATCGGTCGAAAAGATGTCTTCCTCATCACCAGCTCCCGTAGATATTCCTCAAGCAACAGAAACACATGCCCCAGTGCAATTGGATTCTTTGGAATTGTCTACAGATGCGGATTTGCCTAACGATCCGCAATCTATGTTATCTCCTTTTGCGGATGGAACAGATCTAAGAGGCGATATAGAAGGAGATGTTAGTCGCAGAGAAACGCATGTAAAAGCACGCGGAAAAGGCGGAAATAGAACAATAGCTGACAGACTCCAAACCACAAGAACAGATAAAAATAAAGGGGTTATTGGCATAGGGACAGGAAAAGGAACAGGGACAGGAACAGAAACAGGTAGTGGTAATGGTAACGGTTCAACATTCAGCAGTATCATCCAGCAACTTGCTGATGACATTATCCAAAGTAGTAGCGGGGGCCCAATTGATGTTGTTTTTGTCGTTGATTCCAGCGGGAGTATGGGGGATAATATCAACGCTGTTGCTGAACATCTGGTGGAAATGATTGATGCATACAAAGCCTCTGAAATCGATTATATGTTAGGACTAACGACTTTTAGTGCGGATAGTAATGGTGCAAACAGAATCAATGTCCACCAGTTGACAGACGATTTGTCATCATACAAAAATATGCTGTATGCAATTGTACCGAGAGGCGATGAAAATGCGTTGGAGGCAATCGACCAAACACTTGCAGAATGCAAGTTCCGAAACAATACCGTCAAACACTTGATTTTACTCACAGACGAAAACTTCAATACATTAGGACTATCAGTGAATCACATCATCAATCTTTGTAAAAACCGAGAAATTTATGTGAATGTACTCGGGGAGGACACTGCCGAACATAAACGCTTGGCTGAAGAAACAGGCGGAACATGGCACGCTGTACCAAAAGACACAATAATGCAGCATACTGTACAAAATACGAAAACAGCACAAGATATAGGACAGATGATACTACGATCATCTGTTGGTTTTCCTACTGATATTATTCTGTTTGTTGATACAAGCAAAAGTATGGAAGGGAAAATATCGTCCATTACACAACAAATTGATAAGTGGTTACGTGATTGGGATAATTCAATGATTGATTACAGAGTTGGTGTTGTTAGATTCCGTGCAAAAGGCACAGTCAACATGGTGAATGTTTACAACCCACCACAAACACAAAAACAAATACACAAGGTTTTACGACTTCCTTGTTCAGATAATGAGGATTTACTATCCGCAATCACTGAAGCAACGAAACGGATAAAAACAAGACAGAATGCCAAAACGCATTTCATTATTTGGACAGACGAACCCGGGAATCCGAAGTACCCGACCATAGGGACTATTAATTTTCTCAAGGATATACCCGTTACAGTCAGTGTGATTGGCACAACTGACACTTTTCAACAACAAGTTGCACTACAAACAGGCGGTATTTGGATGGCAATTCCTGATGCAAACAAAATAAACGAATCCTATCATTGAGATACACGGGATAAAGTGAATTTGTCGTGTAAATTGCAATTTTTATCTGATATAATTCCAAGACAAATTACTTGAAAACTAAACACATTTTTTTGCGTAAATTAAGTATAAATCTTGTACAGGTAGGAAATGCATGTCATCAGAATTTGTCCATTTACACAATCACAGTGAATATAGCATGCTGGATGGTGCGTGCCGCATCTCAGATATGATTCAATGGGCTGTTGAGAATAGTGCGCCAGCAGTCGCTCTCACCGATCACGGTAATATGTTCGGCGCGTGGGAGTTTTACACCAAAGCACAAGAAGCTAGTGTAAATCCCATTGTTGGCTGTGAGGTATACGTCGCTCCCGGAAATCGCAAAACACGCGGGAAAGAACAAGGGGGCGCATACCATCTCACACTGCTTGTTGAAAATGCCATTGGATATCAGAACCTAATCAAACTAGTATCGCTCGGATATACAGAAGGTTTCTATAGCAAACCCCGTATTGACATGGAAATCCTTCGGGAATACCGTGAAGGTATAATCGCGCTAACAGGTTGTATTCAAGGACAAGTGCCACAACTTATCTCTTCAGACAGACGTGAGGAGGGTATCAAGAACTTCAAGACGTTGATGGACATCATGGGAAAACGGAACTTATATGTTGAGGTTCAGAACCATTATATTGACAAAGAACTTCAAGCATATCCAATAATGGTGGAATTGGCACAGGAATTTGAACTGCCCTTGGTTGGGACGAATGATTGTCACTATCTCCTGAAATCAGATCACAGGATGCATGATGTACTTCTGTGTATTCAGATGAAGAAGACAGTCAACGATCCTAATAGAATGCGTTTTGATAATCATTTCTACTTTAAAAATGTTGATGAAATGCGTGAAGCACTTAAGGACTTTCCACCTGAGGCAATCACGAACACACTTGAGATTGCTAATCGCTGTAAACTTGAACTTGATTTTAGTGAAAGAGTGATGCCAAAGTATGAAGTTCCGAATGGACATACGAATGAGAGTTATCTGAAAGAACTGTGCTTACAAGGTCTTCGTGAGAAATTGGGTGGTGAATTATCTACAGATGTTCAGAAAAGGTTAGATCATGAACTTGATATCATCAATCAGACAGGTTATCCGGGTTATTTCTTAATAGTATGGGACTATGTAAAATATGCGAACGAACAAGGTTATCCTCTCACAGCACGTGGTTCAGCTGCCGGTAGTCTTGTGCTTTATGCGCTGGATGTCATCAATTTCAATCCGATGGATTATGATTGCCTTTTTGAACGTTTCCTGAATCTTGAACGTATAAGTCCGCCTGATATTGACATAGACTTTTCAGATCGTGCGCGTGCTTTTGTTATTGAATACCTTATTGAAAAATACGGACATGAATCTGTTGGCAAAGTCGCGACCTTTGCCACTATGGGTGCAAAAGGTTCGATTAAGGATGTTGGACGTGTGCTTGATGTTCCTTTAGACAATGTGAACAAGTTAACGCAGTTAATCCCAACCATTCCGGGGATAACCTTGGACGATGCCTTGGAACAGGTTCCAGAGTTTAAGTTGCTTGCTGAACAGTCAGAAAATAAGGAACTGATGGAGTTGAGCAAAGCGGTTGAAGGCATGAAACGGCATGTTTCTTGTCATGCGTCTGCTATCGTGATTGCAAACGGTCCTCTAACTGATTTTGCACCGCTTTTCAAGGATAAACACGGACAGGTTGCCACACAGTTTGAAGGAAAAACTGTTGAAAATGTAGGTATTGTAAAATTTGATTTTCTCGGTGTTCGGACCCTCACTGAGATTTATGATTGTATACAGATGGTCAAAGTTAATCATGACATAGATATTAAATTAGAAGAAATTCCTTTTGATGATGAGAAAACCTTTGCTCTCATAAGCAAGGGATTGATTGCTGGCTTATTCCAGTTGGAAACGTCTCCTGGCATGTATAGGGTTGTTAAACAGATGAAACCTGATAATTTTGAGGATTTCTCAGCAATTCCGGCACTCTATCGTCCAGGTCCTTTAGAAAGTGGTATGATGCAGCAGTTCATTGATCGGAAAGTGGGATTGGCAGACGTAGAATACATCCATCCATCACTTGAAAATGCACTTAAAAAGACTTACGGTGTCTGTGTTTATCAAGAGCAGGTAATGCAGATTGCTCGCGATATGGCAGGTTTTTCTCTTGGAGAGGCAGATATACTGAGAGATGCGATGGGTAAAAAGAAAATGGATCTCCTAAAAGAACAACGTCCAAAATTTATAAAAGGGGCAGTTGAACAAGGCATTCCACAGAAAGAGACTGAAACAGTTTATGAGCTTTTAGTTCCATTTGGTGGATACGCTTTCAACAAATCACATACCGTTGCTTACTCCATGTTATCATACCACATGGCGTACCTGAAAACGCACTATCCGCATGAATTCATGGCTGCGATGATGACAGGTGAATCTGGAAGTTCAGAAAAAGTTACGAAATATCGGACTGAATGTGCAAAACTTGCTGAATACCTTGACGTAGAAATAAACGTACTACCCCCAGATGTCAACACAAGCAATAAAAGTTTTTCAGTAGATGGAAATGATATTTGTTTCGGTTTTGTAGCAGTGAAAAACGTTGGTGATAACGCAATTGATGCAATCATTGCAGCGCGAAATCAGGATGGGAGCTTTACCTCAATACAAGACTTCTGTGAAAGGGTTGATACAAAAGTTGTGAATAAACGTGCTGTTGAGGGGTTAATACTCTGTGGTGCTTTTGATTCACTGGATGCCAATCGGGCAAAACTGCATGCGAACTTAGAAGTTATGCTCAAAGCTGCTCAAAGTGCACAAGCAGAACGCGATAGAGGACAATTGAATCTCTTCGGAAACACAAGTGAAGCAGAATCTGTCCCTATCGCTCTTACAGAGACAGCAGAATATGAACCGTTTGAACGACTAAAGTTAGAGAAGGAACAACTCGGTTTTTACGTATCAGGACATCCGCTTGAACAGTACAAAGATATAATAGAATATTATACATCCGCCAGCACACACACACTTGGCGAACACGCTATTGATTCCAGCGTTTCTGTTGCAGGAATGATAACTGAGGTAAAGAATCTTACTACAAGAAAGGGTGATTCGATGGCAGTGGTTGCTCTTGAAGATTTAGAAGGTTCTGTTGAAGTCGTTATCTTTCCAGATACATATAAAGAGGCTGGAGAGTTATATGAAGATAGAATCGTTTGGATAGAAGGCACCGTTAAACTCAATCAGAACGGCAGCAGAAATCAGGATTCTGATGAGGAATCGGAGGAGGAACGTCAAATTCAAGCAAACGAAGTCATCAATATAGATGTTGTCCGTGAAGAACAGACTTCTACTGTTGAGGTTATTATCCAAGAATCTGATTTGGAGAACCAAGACAAACTGAAGTCTTTAAAGGAAATCGCACAAGCAAACAGAGGAAAACTTGATTTAGTCTTACGTTTGATGACGCCACGATTCGGTGAAGTGATCACGAGATGTAGTTCCAACTATAGGATTTCAGATGCCGAATCTGTTTTTAGTCAGGTAGAAAACTTATATGGACAAGACTGCATTAAACGTAGCAATCGGACGAAATCGAAGAAGAACAACAACAACAGACGTAATTCTCGGAGGAGTTATGTCTGAAAACATTATACCGTAAGTACTTCAAATCACATCAGAGGAGATCAGTATAAAATGCAGTATCGCGCACTCGGCAGGACTAGACTTCGCGTATCAGAGATCGGCTACGGTGGTGGGAGAATTCGTCATGAACATGATATAAATGAACTTGTGAATATGATCCATTATGCCGTTGACTGCTGCATCAATTACATTGATACAGCACCTACCTATGGCGGTGGTTATAGTGAAAAAGTTATTGGTAAAGCACTCTCTGGCCGCAGAGAACGTTGTATCGTTGCGACAAAAACGGAATCGTTAGATCCTGATGGTATTGTCTCTGATGTGGAAGGAAGCCTAAAGCGACTTGATACTGACTATATTGATGTTCTCCAATTTCATGGCGGTTGGTTTCATCCAGGAGAAACTAACATGATACTGAATGATAATGGTCTGTGGACATATCTGCAACTCAAGAAAGAGGGCAAGGTACGTTACATCGGGTTCTCAGCAGACGGTCCCTCAGGTGGTACAGAGCAGCTTATTGCCACGAATGCGTTTGATATGATGCAAATTCATTACAATCTGATGTATCAGAGCACATGTGACATGTTCAGTAAACGTGGTGTGATTCCAGATGCAGTTGAACATGATATGGGTATTGTGCTTATGCGGTCGACCACCAGCAACGCCTTCCAGAATCTTATCACACAATGTTTTGCAGATGAAATGGCTGATGTTGATGTTGATAGTTTTCTGCTAAACTACGCGTTGTCAAACTTAGATGTAGATGTTGCTTTGATGAGTTTGCATAGCAAGGAAGATGTGGATTGGACTAATGCCGTTTCTGATGATGTGAACGCAAGACTGGATTTAAGTGCAATTCACGGTAGATAAATGCTCGGATAGTCCCACAATTGTAAGACTAGCTATACCGTTGGTTTGTGTGAGGTCTTACATCAACGCGTATTTCTTACTTATGTATTTCTTACTTATAGGTATCAACCATGCTTCACCAGAACATCACAATCATCATCCTATTGTTCTCTATATTTCCGATGGTTGTAGACTTTAGCTCAGCTGAACCTACAGATTCAGGAACATATTGGCTGTTAGTTGATGCCACACTTGATGCACGTGCAAAAGGAACTTTAAACACATTATCAGGTCAATTGGACGAAAAAGGGAAAGTACCCAAGAACAATATCCATCGTGTTGAAGGTGAGACTGCAACAAATGAGGAGATTCATGCGGTACTAAAAGAAATAGGCAACAAATCTACTACAATTGAGAATGTCAACAAGATTAAAACTGTTGTCTTCCTTTTTCATGGTGAAGTGTCAATACCTTCTAATTCAAACAGTATGCATTTCACGACACAATCGGAAGAAACACTACAAGACTCTACCTTGAATAAGTGGTTCAAAGAAACTCGTGCAGACAAAATACTCGTTTTTATTGATGCCTATGCAAATGAGGAGAATTTAGGTGTATATTACGCGAATAGGGAGATACTTGGGGGTAGTGCCTTAAATGTAATTCATCCTGCTGACACAGTTAATCCAATCGGGAATCAATCCTTTCTTCAGGCATTGATTGATGCGTTATCTGCCGATGAAACGGATGCTGATGACAATAGACAGATGAGTATCATTGAGATAAATCAATACATCCAGGAAAATAGGTCATTTGGTAAGGCAATTATCGCTCCTACAGGAGATGTTGATGACACGGTGATGAAATTAAGTCCAGCGATTAAAGTAACGACATTTCCTGAAGGGGCACAGATTATGCTAAATGAGACAGAAAGTGGTTTGACACCTAAGTTGTTCACGGATGGGCTCCTAAAAGGAAGTTATACAGTCTCTGTCAGCAAAGCAGGTTTCAATAGTACTGAACCCAAAACTGCTGAATTGGAATTAAAACAAGGTGAGGTGGTAAACTTTGCATGGGTATTGACTCCAATCTCTGTTTATGGCACTGTAACAACTTCAATAGGTGAGAATGTTTCTGGGACGAGGGTTTCAATTGAAGGAACAGAATATGTTGCACAGGTAAACGAGGATGGAACGTACACTTTTACTGAGTGGGACACTGAAAATTTGCTAACACCGAGTCATGAATATACACTGTATGCTAAGAAAGAAGATTTTTACCACGGTTCTGCTACCTTCACTTATGATGGTTTTGAGTCAATTGATCAGCCTATCAAGTTAAGCCGAATGACGTGGTTTGAGATAGCAGAGTTTGAGTTTGATCGGAACAACCACCAGCAAGCAGTCAATGCGTTTCAGAAAGGGATCGGAGACACGACCGATTTTCCGGCTTTATCAGAGGATTTGACTACTTTACTTCTTAGCACTTTTGCTGATGCTATTGACCGTTCACAGGTACAGGATGTGAAGTATATAATAGTGACTGCAAAATTGGCGGATTCGTATCAGCAACCGGAAGTAGCGAAGCAATATTGGCAACTAGTAAAACTAAATGCACAGAAAGGTAGTCCAGAACTTAAAATGGCTGGTCAACGTTTATGGCAGCTAAATCCTTGGCGTAATTATGTCAATATCGGGATCGTCGTTTTGGTCATAGTGATTTTGATCTCAGGTGTATGGACATTTTATCGCTTTTTGCAGTCAAGAAAAGTTGAAACCGATACTTGATGGATTTATTTACGCTCATCCAATCAGAAAACGGTGACAGAAATCTTGCATCTCTTTAAGTTCATCCCCAGACAACACGCTGGGAACTAATAGCCATCCTTGTTTGTCAAACACGTATTTCTGTTCTTGTGTAGGTGGAACGACAAGTAAACTGTTCGCGTTTGTTTCAGGGAGATTGGCATTGTGTCTCCATCAAGTGCCCGTCCCAAGTTCTTATTGGCGTTTAATTTAATGCATGAACTTCTGAATTCTGTGTGGAATGAAGTCTTTAGGGTGCTAAAGAACGGTAGATTTGCATGCATCAATGTAGGTGATGCAACAAGGACAGTCCAAAATACTTTCTGTTTATATCCAAACCACGCAAGAATCTTGAATTATCTGTTAAAGATCGGTTTTTCAGCACTACCCGATATCCTATGGAGAAAACAAGCAAATACACCTAATAAATTTATGGGTTCAGGCATGCTGCCTGCGGGTGCTTATGTGACTTTAGAGCATGAATACATTCTAATACTCAGAAAAGGACAAAAAAGGGAATTTAAAACAGAGAATGAGAAAAAAACAGACGTGAAAGTTCACTGTTTTGGGAAGAAAGGAATATCTGGTACTCGGATGTATGGACAGATATTAAGGGAAAAGAACAGAAACTCTCGGATGGTATGTCAAGATTGAGAAGTGGAGCGTTCCCATTCGAGTTAGCTTACAGACTTATCAATTTTAGACTCAAACTTTCTCAGACACCTTTTCAGCTAGCCGTGTAAGTGCCGGTGACATGTCAGTTTTTTCTAGTATTACCTCAATTATGACAAAATGTTGTGTCTCCTCAAGAGCGACATGCATTGCATTGTCAAATTCACCTTCAGTCTGGACAGCAATCGCATGTCCTGCTCCTAACATCTCTGGCATGTGTGTATAACGCCAATTTAATATATCATTAAAGGCACCTTCAATGAGCGGACGCATTGTTCCGTAACCATGGTTATTTAGAACAAGAATAATTGGGTTAAGTCCATAACGGATAGTCGTTGAGAGTTCAGTACCTGTCATTTGGAATGCCCCGTCTCCAACAATAACGAGTGGTCTTGCGTTGGGTTTAGCCAATTGGACTCCCACAGCAGCGGGAATTGCAAATCCCATAGAGGTATAGTATGCCTGAGAAATAAATTCTGTCTGTTCTGGAAGGCGTAAATCGGCTGCCCCCCAAAGACAGTCACCTACATCGGGAATAACCGTGAGATCATCACACAGAAATTGATTTAGATGTTGGAATAGACGCTTCACTGTTATTGTTTGTTCGGATACCATAGAGAAGGGTTCTGCTACTTCCAATACCCATTCCAAATTTGCTTCTGAACGTTTCTGGAGTTGTGGTGAACATAAACCATCTAAGAAATCTTCAAACGTAACATCTTCATACGTGGCGTAACAGACTTTGATTTTATCCGAAGTAGCATAGACGCATCGATTTCTTGTGAGGTTTGCGGTGTAAATCCCAAGGTTCACATCGGTCATAAATGCGCCAAGTATAATAAGGCAATCCGAGGTTTCAACAAGCGTTGTGATCTCTGTTCTTCCCATTGCTCCACCATAGATACCTAAATAGAGTGGATGTGCCTCTGGCATCACCGATTTCCCCAACAACGTCGTCACCACTGGAAACTGTTTTTCTTCAGCAAACCGAAGTAGTTTATCTCGAAATCCGAATCTTTGTAGTTCTGCACCTGCTAAAATGACAGGATTGGCGGATTGATTTATGAACGCAATTGCATCAGATAAAGCAGCATCCAGCGTTTCAATGTCACTGTTGTGTCTACCTATTGAAGGACGTTGGTGTATTGTTCCTTGTTCTACTACCATATCACGTGGCAATTCAATATAACCTGGTCGTTTATGCCAATAGACTTCGTCCAACACTCTGTCTATTTTGTTGAAGGCGTTGAAAGGATCGTCAAGTAATGCTGTTGCAACAGTTATCTCTTCATAGATATGTTGTTGTGTAAAGAAATCTTTACCTTTATGGTGTAATAGTGCTTCTTCGGTACGTTCCTTTATCCCTGGGCTTCCGCTAATGACAACGAGTGGTGATTTTTCTGCATAGGCAGCGGTGACAGCGTTTATCATAGATAGACCTCCGACACCGTAGGTTATACATGCAGCACCCATGCCATTTATCCGAGCATAAGCATCTGCAGCAAATCCTGCTGTTTCTTCTCGTGTTGTACCGATCTGTTGAATAGAACTCTGTTCGATCATATCAAAAAACTGAACTACATAATCTCCAGGAATACCGAAAATGTGGTCGATTTTATAGGTCTTCAGTTTCTTCAGAAGGTACTCACCAATATTCATTCGTGTATTTGTCATAATAATTCTCTCTATCTGAATAAAATCTATAATATCACTATCCATCAGAAAAAGCAACTACTAATCGAAGGTGATTCTGCGGTCATTGATTATATAATACCACATCTAAACTGCAAGTTCGGACAACTTGACAGTGTGTCCTCCCGTATCTGCCGATCGGTCAGCAGCAAAGACTACACGGTGCGTTTCAAAGGCAGTATCAAAATCTGTCAACGGCATCGGCTCATTTTTTGCAATGCTATCAATGAATGCTTGAAATTGAGGTTCATAAGGATGATCACTTACATCACCAGAATCGATAAGGGACGTTTCAAGCGTGCTCCATCTGCTTTTGTCCATACCTTTCAGTTTTGCTGAGTAGATACGGTTATCTAGGAGACTTCCTTCGCTTCCTACAAGGTGAATGTGGAAATAGTATGGCTGCAAACAGTCGACACAGGAGGTAACCTTACCGATCTTCTGACCATCTTCAAATTTCAAAAGGCTAACGCTAGTTGTCTTGTATTCATAAGGTTGAAATGCTTCCCCACTAGATTGCGTATGATAACTGTTGACCTCTTCAACGTTGCCATCCATAAAGAAAAGAAGTGCATCAAGTGCATGACATCCCGCCGTGAGTAAGGTGCTTCCACCAAAATCCTTCTTGATATTCCATTCATATTGACCATACCACGGACCTATCCCATGATAATAATCTACTTCAGCATAGTGAAGTTCACCGAGTAATCCGTTATCAATTACGGATCGTATCATCGTGAAATGTGCGCTGTACCGGCATTCAAAACAGACACAGACGTTGACACCTGTCGTTTTCACTGCATCACGAATAGCCAAAGCATCTTCATAGGTCAAGCAGATCGGTTTTTCAATGATAAGATGTTTTCCAGCTTTTGCTGCTACGATTGCTTGTTCCGCATGAAAGGGATGCGGTGTACAAATGTCAATAATATGTATATCGGGATCATCGAGCATCTTTTCATAATCTGTATAAACTTTTAGCGGAATGCCGTAGGTCTCTTTTAAAATAGTTTCGTCGTGTTCACGTCGTGAACAGATAGCGGTAACATCAGCTCCATTCACCGCTTTAAATGCCTCAATATGTGCGCCTGCAACCCAGCCAAGTCCAACTATTCCAACGTTTAAGTTTGTCATCAAAAGACTCCTTTTATCTTATCAATTTTTAGTATATTTTAGCACAGTTTCACTTATTTAGGAAAGAATACTGTTGAATTATCGAGGGTTTTCGGTAAATTGGTGATATAGAGGTCCGGTTCTTATCACATCTGCATTATTTCATTGTTAAGTGTAGTACTTTTCTCAAAAAGTGTCAAGAAAAATCGATGAACTGAAAATCACATATAGAGAGGAAGACCCCCGGCAGAGAAAGCCCTCGCTGTCTTTCTATATCGCCACGGGCTCTCCATGAATGCCATCGCAAAAATGCTTGAAGCATCGCCATCCACTATCCTTGAGTGGATACGAAACTTTGGAGGGGAACATGCAAAACCTCCTGACTCCCAGGAAACCGAAACCGTTGTGCTCGAACTTGATGAAATGTGGCATTATCTGAAAAAACGTATTTGAAATTCTAAAAATCGGGCAGGCAGAAACCAATATCATTATTTAAACGAAAACCCTCAAATGCTCTACTTAGAGAAGATACTTCGTCTGTCCAATGCAAGGTTATGCTAAAATCCTGTTCGTTGTTCAAAATAAGACATTATTTGTACTACAATGGGCAGGGATAACACACATAGTTGATAAAATGAGAAATCTAAATACAAAACCTAAACTCGTAGTAAACATCAGAAACTGAGAAACTATAAAACTGAATACCCCTGCCCATCAACAAAAATACTTGCAACTTTTCGCAATTATAGATATAATCTAATCTCAAATCAGATTAACACAATATACCTATATCCCACAAAAGGAGAGTGTGGTTATGCAAGCATTTGAGTATATCGCTGCAAATACGGTATCCGAAGCTGTCACACTGCTTGATGAGAAGGGTGAAAATGCCAGAATCCTTGCAGGTGGCACTGACCTTATCGTTCAAGTCAGAGAAGGAAAACGTAACTTAGATTGGATGATAGATATCAAATCCATCCCCGAAGTAAATGAGATAAACTATAACGCTGACAGCGGATTGACACTCGGTGCAGCGGTTCCCTGTTATCAGATATATGCGGTTGAGGACATCTGTGATGCGTATCCCGGATTAATTGATGCGACAACGATTATCGGTGGCACTGCCATTCAGGGACGCGCAGCGATAGGCGGCAACCTATGTAACGCTTCACCCGCTGCAGATGCTATTCCACCTTTGATAGTGTTGAAAGCAACCTGTCTTATTGCAGGTCCAAACAGAGAACGAGAAATACCTATTGAAGATTTCTGCAACGCCCCAGGACAAACAGTACTTGAGAAAGGTGAGATGCTTGTTTCCATAAAGATACCAGCACCACAGGAGAATTCAAGTTCCTATTATCTAAGATTTATCCCACGTAATGAGATGGATATCGCAGTCGTTGGCGCAGGTGCATCCGTTGTGTTAGATGCAGCAAAAGAGAGATTTATATCTGCACGGATCGCACTTGCTGCTGTCGCACCAACACCCCTATTTGCTGAAGAGGCGAGCACACTACTTGCAGGTAGAGAGATATCCGATTCTGTCATTGATGAAGCTGCACAAACCGCACAAAGCATTTCCCGTCCGATTAGTGATATGCGGGGAACGGCTGAACAGCGGACACACCTTGTCGGTGTTCTGACGCGGCGCGCGCTCAACGGGGCAATCCAGAGAGTTAAAGAAGTGGATTAATGTGTTTATTATTATCGTCTCATCTGATCTAAAAACATAAAAAACATAAGGAGAAACTTAATCTATGACGAAAAAATCACACGTTCAAACCACTATAAATGGTGAAACGGTGGAATTTCTCTGTGAACCCCGGCAGAGTCTGCTAGAAGTCCTCAGAGATGAACTTCACCTAACAGGAGCAAAAGAGGGATGCAACAACGGAAATTGCGGTGCATGCAGTGTCATCCTTGATGGAAGACTCGTCAATTCATGCCTCGTTCTCGGGGTTGAAACTGATGGACAGACCGTTGAAACAATTGAAGGACTCGCTGAACCAGAAGAACTACACCCGATCCAAGATGCCTTCCTTGAAAACGCCGCACTTCAATGCGGTATCTGTACACCAGGATTTATTATGAGTGCCAAAGCACTATTTGATCAAAATCCGAAACCAACGGAGCATGAAATCCGATACTGGTTAGCTGGAAATTTGTGCCGCTGCACCGGCTATGATAAAATCGTTCGCGCTGTGCTTGATGCAGCCGCAGCTATGTAAAGGAGCATCCTTATGTCTGAAAAGAAAGAATATAAAGTTATCGGAACACGTCCTATCCGCCATGATGGTGTTGACAAAGTTACAGGAAGAGCAATCTATGGTGCAGACTTTCATATTACTGGACTCCTTCACGGTAGAGTGCTTCGAAGTCCGCATGCACACGCACGTATTATCTCTATTGACACAAGTCGTGCTGAAGCACTACCTGGCGTTAAGGGGGTTGTTACTGCTGAAGACCTGCCTGCTGCAGAAGACAAAATAACTGACCTTGGTGAAGGGGCGGTCAACCTTAAATATCTCTGTGACAACATTTTAGCAAGCGACAAAGCACTCTATAGAGGACACGCTATAGCTGCGGTTGCTGCTACGAATCCCCATATCGCTGAAGAAGCATGCACACTGATTGACGTTGAATATGAGGTGCTGCCACCTGTGTTAGAGGTGCGTCAAGCGATGGAACCCGATGCACCCCTCCTGCACGAAAACTTGAAAACAAGTTCGTTAGGTGAAACAGCAGACGAACCGAGTAACGTCGCAAGCCACCTTCAATATAAACAGGGAGATATAGAAAAAGGTTTCTCCGAAGCTGATGTGGTTATTGAGAAAGAATTCGTCACGGGTACTGTTCATCAAGGTTATATTGAACCCCATAACGCTACAGCACATTACAATCAAGATGGACACTTGACAGTCTGGTGTAGCACACAAGGTGCATTTACTGTCCGTGAACAACTTGCAGAAATACTTCAGTATCCGATTTCTCAGATCAAGGTTGTTCCGTTAGAAATTGGAGGCGGATTTGGCGGCAAAATCAATGTCTATATCAAACCCGTTGCTGCACTGCTTGCCAGGAAGACCGGCAAACCGGTAAAAGTTCTCATGAATCGCGCGGATGTATTTGAGGGAACAGGTCCAACGCCTGCTTCTTATATTCGTGTAAAAATGGGATCGACTACATCCGGAAAAATAACTGCCGCGGAAGCATATCTTGCATTTGAGGCGGGCGCATATCCCGGTTCGCCTGTCGGACCTGGGGCAATGTGTATATTTGCACCATACAACGTTGAAAACGTACTGATAGATGGGTATGATGTGGTTGTCAATAAACCGAAGACCGCACCTTATCGCGCCCCTGGTGCAACAAACGCTGCCTTTGGGTCAGAAACAATTATTGACGAACTCGCTGAGAAACTCAATATTGACCCGTTAGAGATACGTTTGATCAATGGCGCAAAAGAGGGGGACCGAAGGGCAGATGGTCCTATCTATCCACGGATCGGATTCATTGAAACAGTTCAAGCAGCAAGAGATCACCCGCACTATTCATCAGGTAATGGTAAAAAGCACCATGGTCGTGGTGTCGCATCCGGTTTTTGGTTTAACATCGGTCTAGAATCCAGCGTTACAATCAGCGTTAATCCTGATGGAACTGTCAACCTTGTTGAAGGTTCTACAGACATTGGCGGTACTCGTGCTTCAATCGCGATGCAAGCTGCAGAAGTCCTCGGTATCCCAGCAGAATCTGTTAATCCTACCGTTGTAGATACAAACTCAATCGGTTATACTGCAGTAACCGGTGGGAGTCGCACGACTTACGCAACAGGATATGCAGCGTATGAAGCAGCGCAAGATGTTGTCAAACAGATGATCGGTTGTGCTGCAAAACTCTGGGATGTTGACGAAGCAAATGTGCAGTTTGCTGATGGTGAATTCTCATCCGTTACCGGTAAAGAGGAACAGATAAGTTTCCGTGATCTCTCAGCAAGACTCGGGGAAACAGGCGGACCGGTTATCGGCAAAGCGACTATGAATCCCGCTGGTGCAGGTGGTGCATTTGCAACCCACGTCGTTGATGTTGCCGTAGATGAAGATACGGGTAAGGTTGAAATACTACGTTATACAGCAACGCAGGATGCGGGTAAAGCCATCCATCCAAGTTATGTTGAAGGACAGATACAGGGTGGTGTGGTTCAAGGTATCGGTTGGGCATTGAATGAGGAGTATATCTACAATGAAGAAGGCACAATGACAAATGCAAGCTTCCTTGATTACCGCATGCCGACATGTTTAGACCTTCCGATGATTGATACTGTCATCGTTGAAGTGCCAAATCCGGGGCATCCGTATGGAGTACGTGGTGTCGGTGAGGTGCCGATTGTTCCACCACCCGCTGCAATAGCGAATGCAATTTATGACGCTATCGGTATCAGAATGACTGAATTACCGATGTCTCCTGACCGTCTATTGAAAGCAATGGGTAAAATCTAAACCTAGTAGAATGTCTACTCTTACATTGTAGGTCGGGTAGAGCGTAGCGAAACCCGACAAATATCGGTTGGAACTCACATGTCGGGTAGAGCGAAGCACCATTAAAATATTAACTGGCGACATGTATTGATTATGGCTTTCATGTCGGGTTTCGCTACGCTCTACCCGACCTACATAAGAGTGCAATATTATTAATCAGAAATGGTATTACCTTGTCCACTGTTTTTTGAGGATAACAGAATATGCCGATTGTTGCCATTCCCGCACTCATGCGCAACCTAACAAATGGAGAAGAACGCGTTACAATTACCGGTGCTACCCTCAGAGAAGTCATAGATAACTTGGAAGAACGTTATCCGGGAACAAAAGCGAAGTTGTGTGATGAGGACAGAATTCGCCCAGAGATTGGTGTCTATATCAATGGAGTCATAACCCGAATTGGGATGCACGAACGCGTAGACGTTGATGCAGAACTCCATTTCCTACCTGCAATCAGTGGAGGATGAATTGGCCTGTCCATATTACCAATTGTTTGAGATTTAACGCGAAATCTGTTATATTCTATTCAGAATAGGATTACTATCTTAAGGATGTAGGTATGAAATTCTTACGCGGAATTGTTGCATGGTTAGATGCATTTGAATCCGGTAGTCAATTCAGAAAGATGAAGCATTTCAACGCACTTCACTCCATACCCAGAAAAGGAATCAAACAATGGCTGAAAAACATCATGAACTTGCACATGTATTCACGGATCCATCACAGACTGTAAGGGATGCCCGCGGTGCTAAATCTCGGGATGTACATACACCCTATACCTTTCCAAACTACACAAAAGCGGAGTGGTCTGAAAAAGCGGAAGTATTACGTCTGCAGATACGCGTCGCAAATGGATTAGTTCCGAAGCATGAAGACACACCCCTCAACGCACACATATCTGAAACAATTGAACGGGAAGATTATGCCGTTGAAAATGTGTATTTTGAAGCATTTCCAGGATTCTTAACAACAGGAAATCTTTATCGTCCGAAAGATATTAAACAGGGTCCATTTCCTGCTATCGTAAGTTCACACGGACATTGGGAACGCGGACGATTAGAGGATATTGAACGCAGTTCAATTCCTGCACGCTGTATAAACTTCGCTAAACAGGGATATGTTGTCTTTGCGTATGATATGATTGGTTACAATGACAGTAATAAACAGTTGGAACATCGCTACGGTGACGCGCTTGAAAGTCTATGGGGTTTGAGCGCAATGGGACTTCAACTTCAGAACGGAATACGCGCCATCGATTTTCTGCAAAGTTTACCCTATGTTGACAGAGAACGTATCGGTTGCACAGGTGCTTCGGGTGGTGGTTCGCAAACCTTCATCTTAACCGCCATTGATGAACGGATTAAAGTCTCCGCGCCTGTCAATATGATTTCTGCGACGATGCAGGGTGGGTGTCTATGTGAAAACGCTCCAAATTTGCGATTGGAAGCGAGTAATCTTGAAATCGCAGCATTGATGGCACCACGTCCACTACTGCTTGTCTCATGTACGGGTGATTGGACAGTTAATACGCCAACCGTTGAATATCCTGCCATCAAAAGCATCTATACACACTTTGATGCAGCGGATAAACTGCATCAAGTTCAAATAGATGCTGGACATAACTACAATAAGGAAAGTCGAGAAGCAGTATATACGTGGTTTGCAAAATGGTTATTGGATGCTGAAGATACGTCGGCGTTTAAGGAAGTACCTTATCAGGTAGAATCGGACGATGACCTTTTGATGTTTTCTGATCACGATTTGCCTGAACATGCTCTAAAACAGGAGGAGATACTCCCCGCTTGGATTAAACTTTCAGAAGAAGCATATGCCAATCTAAAACCTAAGGACAAAGACGGTCACGAAGAATTCGAACAACAGATGGAGAGTGCATTGCAAAGTTCACTTGGAATACATATACCTGATAGCAGTGAAATGACACTCGTTGAACCAGAAGGTGCTTTTCCGACGACTTTCCATCCACGTTACTCAGCACGTCATCTTGTCCTCGGTAGAAAAGGAATTGGTGACACCATCCCTGCTGTCCTATTTCGTGCGGAACCTTTGGTCGGACATGATCCCATTGTTGTCATCGTGCATCCCGAAGGGAAAGAGAACTTAATCGACCCAGAAACAGGTGAACCTGCACTCATCATCACAGACCTACTGTCTGCAAATCCTGATCACAAAGTCGTTATCATTGATGTTTTCGGAACAGGAGAACACGGGGAATACGAGAGATCAGAGAATACGAACTTCTTCACAACCTATAACCGGACTACCGCTGCATTACGCATACAAGACATTGTTACAACTTCACACTATTTCGCAACAAGAGGCGATGTCTCAGAGGTGAGTCTTATCGGGATAGGTGAAGCAGGACTATGGGGATTGCTTGCAGCAGGATTTGTGAATATCACTAATGTCGTTGTGGATGCAGCCCATTTCGATAACAATTCTGATGAAGCATTCTTGAAAACCCTACCTATCCCAAGTATTTGTAGGGTTGGTGATTTTCGCACTGCTGGAACACTTATCGCACCGGGAAACCTTATCATTCACAATACGGGTGATGCATTTGGGACAACGTGGATCAAAGAGGTATACAGCAATTTAGATGAAAGTCATAGACTGTTCGTGCAAAAAGAAAAACTATCCGATGCAACGATAGCAAGTATTATAATTGGTTGAGGATCGTAGGGGCGGGGTTTCCCCACCCGAATATTAACGAATTAATAAACAAATCTTCATTCGTTTACTTTAAAAGAACAAAGGCGATGTGTTTTAAACCTCGCCTTTATTTATGTAAAAGATGTGTCTACACTAAACTACAGATTATAGCCCCGTTCATTGTGTTGTGATAGGTCAAGCCCCATGCGTTCGTCATCCTCTTCAACGCGTAAACCAACGATGGCATCAACGATCTTAAGGATAATAAACGAAAGCACACCACTCCAAACGATAGTGACAACGATACTGAGGAACTGTGCCCAGACCTGACTCCCTATCATTATTTCTTTAGAACCACCTAACGCAGTAGAGGCAAAAACGCCAGTTAATAAAGCACCGACAATTCCACCGATACCGTGTACACCGAAAGCATCAAGAGAATCATCGTAACCGAGTTTAGTTTTCAGACTGGTAGCACCCCAGAAGCAGATTGCCCCGGATGCAAGTCCGATAACAAGTGCTCCCATAGGACCGACTGTGCCTGAAGCCGGTGTGATTGCAACTAATCCACCCACTGCCCCTGTAACTATCCCTAAGACACTCGGTTTACCGTGTTTGATCCATTCAATGAGCATCCAGGTTACCGCAGCAGTTGCAGTAGAAACTTGTGTGACAAGCATCGCCATACCAGCTGTGCCATCAGCTGCAAGTTGGCTTCCTGCATTAAAACCGAACCAGCCAACCCAAAGCATTGACGCACCGACGACAGTAATCGTCAAACTATGAGGGGGCATTGCTGTTTTCTGGTATCCGATCCGTTTTCCGACTAAGATACAAGCAACCAATGCCGCTATACCCGCATTGATATGTACTACGTTTCCACCTGCAAAATCAAGTGCACCGATAATATCGCCAAACAGTGAACCATCACCTGACCACGCCATGTGGCAGAGCGGTGCATAAACAATGAGCGACCAAACTGCAGAGAAAAGCAGCATTGCAGAAAACTTCATACGTTCTGCAAACGCACCAGCAATCAAGGCTGGTGTAATGATAGCAAAAGTCAATTGGAACACAACAAGAACTGTTTCAGGTATACTTCCAACTAAACTATCTACACCAACGCCACTCATAAATGCCGTGCCGAGTCCTCCGACAAAGGAGTTGAATGTGATTTTTCCTGCCTTCATGCCAGCAGTGTTAAACGCAAGACTATAACCAATGACGATCCACAATATAGTAATAATTCCTGTCAATGCAAAACACTGCATCAGGACAGAGAGTACGTTCTGAACCCGCACAAGACCACCATAGAACAAGGCAAGACCGGGGATCGTCATGAATAGAACGAGTGCTGTTGCAGTCAACATCCAAGCAGTATCACCAGAATCAAGGGTTGGCGTTTCTTCTGCTCGTTCGACTTGTGCTTCCTGTTCTGTTGGTGCATCTTGCGCCAGAATAAAACTCGGAACACCGGACATCAATAACATCAAGATTAACATTCCAACGATGGAATAACGAATACGTTTCTTTGTAAACTGTGATGCACTTCGTTGTTGCATCTTTAACCTCCTTAGATTTACAAGCAAATTCTACTTGTTTGATATTTCGTATCTGGCAAGTAAACACCTATGTCTATCTTAGTTTTCTTACCAAGTGCGAACGAATGTCATTCTGCCCGTAATACCAGAATCTTCTGACTCTTCATCCATCTGTGTTTCAAAGCCAACAAACAGGCCAAGTGTGTTATTTTTACCGTAAGC
Source organism: Candidatus Poribacteria bacterium (assembly GCA_965208245.1). GTDB lineage: Bacteria > Poribacteria > WGA-4E > WGA-4E > WGA-3G > MSPOR6. The sequence continues at coordinate 286,770 of OZ242325.1, read as the reverse complement.
CATGTTGATACGTCCTCCAACAATCAGACTATCAAGACCTGTCTCAGTTTCTTCTTCTAAACCGGCTAAAGTCGCCCCAACTTCTAACTGAGGCCCAACTGCAATGTTATCGGTGATTGAATAGAGGATAAAGTTTCGAGTATAGAAAAGGTCATCATCATAGTCAAATGGTGTGTTGAAGAACATCTGAATCCACGATTCAAAACTGACAGATCCCGTTGTGAGATAGGTAAACAGCTGGGGGGCAATTAATGAATTCGGTCCGTTTGCTGTTTCATAGTCAAACCCAATACCCACCATAGGAAGGAAAGTGAGTGAAAGAAAATCGTCGTCAACTACGGGAATTCCAATACCGAGATCAAATTCGGCAAAGGTACCGACAACGTAAATGTCGCTGTCTATTGATATGCTACCCAGTGGATAACTGCCACCGAACCAGATTTGCGTTCCAAGACTATCCGTATCAGTTCTGAACCAACCGGAAATACCTGCTTCTTCTTCCATTTCCATTTCTATTCCTATTTCCATTTCTTCACCCGCTCCGTGCGCGTCAGCGTAGACCATTGAAACACTGCCAACAGCAAGGATACAAACTAGTGCCAGCATTTGTGGCAACCAAAATGCTTTAGATTTCATTAAATTCTCCTTCGTTGTGTATAGTAAAGTCAATAATTAATGAGGCATTTTCACCATTTACGAAAACCATCTAGTAGGAGCGAGGTCACCTCGCCCGTTCGTTGTGGAGTTAGGAGCGAGGTCACCTCGCCCGTTCGTTGTGGAGTGCTTCATTAATTCTGAAGTTCACTATAATATTAAAACACGATTGATTTATGTCAGCCGTCAAACGATTATTGATTCTGACATAAAAGTATGATAGAATCTGTGCTTAGTTGCACTGCCTTCTTTAAAGCAATATACGTGCCAATTGTGTGTTCGTCCAAACTTTACACGCTTAGATCATGCGTAATCAGTAATCAAACGTGAGTTGGTACCTTATGGCAATGCAGTTCACTGTATCTATCACTGAAACCCTCTTATTCTGATAACTCAGGAACGATGGTTGACAACTGATAACTGACGACTGATAGCTGTTCCTGTTTCTTCAAAAAATGCTGAAATATTCATCACAAAATTGCCTAAAAAATAAGCATATTCTACTTGGTTGTATCGTCATGATCGGTGCATTTCTTAGGTTTTGGCAATTGGGAGAATGGAGTTTTTGGATTGATGAGGTACTGACGGTTCTTGATGCAGAAGAATTCTCACTTACCAATTCACCGATCAATCCAATTCCGTATATTGCAGCGAAGCTCTCTGCTTATGTTGGTGAAAAGTTATCATATTTCATGCATGCACCTGATGAGTGGCATAGTCGTCTTATCTTCTGCGTTGTGGGTATCCTGTCTATACCGATAGTCTATAATTTAGGTCAAACGCTATATAGTAGTAGGGTCGGACTATTAGCTGCGGCATATTTATCATTATCCAGTTGGCATCTATTTTGGTCACAAAATGTGCGTTCTTATGTCTTCACCTTTCTGTTCGCAGTGTTGACCGCACTGTTTTTCTATCGATCCTTTGAGAAAGACTCAACAACCTTAACGATTGGTGCGCTCTTTTCCTGTATTTGTCTTATTTTGTCGCATCTGCTAGCTGCTGCTATTGTGCCAACGTTGGCAGTCTTTGCGGTTCTCCAATTGTTAGAAAAACGCAGTAGAAAACGGTGGATAAACCTGCTTATATTCTTTATACCATTTGCATTACCTATGTTAATGCTGGCACTACCTCAGATACGCAACTATATATCATCTGGTTGGGGACACAACGAGTGGGGACGTAGTCCACTCTATATTGTCCTGACTATCGTACAAGGGGTTAGCATTCCGATAGTTGTTGCAGCTGCTTTCGGTGCTTTCGTGAAACCGCTGGAGCGTCCTACGCTTTTTCTTATCTGCTTTGCGGGTGTACCATTAGTGCTTATGGTGATTGCATCACAGTTACAGAACGTTGCAGGTTACTATCTGTTCTGGACAACCCCTGCTTATTTTATCCTTGCGGCAGTTGTGTGTGAACATATCTGGAAAAGCATAAAACCGGTGAGGACATCATTACATACTGGCGGATTGCTGCGTGTCCTCGTTCCGTGTGTGATTGTGATGACATTACTTGCCCAGAATTATCTCTACTTCCAAATTGAAAATGGTGGGAGACCGAAATGGAGAGAGGCCTTTGAAATCATACAAGCAGAACAAGAACCTACTGACCAACTGATCGTATCAGAACCAGAAATGGCACGGTTCTATATGCCAACAATTATAGCGACTGACATAGACAAGTTGGTAGAGAATAGTGTGGGGTTTGAGATAGAATGGGAAAACTCAGGCAGGTATAGATTGTGGTGTATCGTTGACGTGGCAAGTTTCAATGTTTTTGATGCGGATATGCATGTTCGCAAATGGATCCGTCAACGTGGATATATTGTAGCATCGTTACCAGCGTTCTCACGTGCAAAAGATAGGACAATTCATATTTATCTTGTGGAATAGGCACGGTATCTCACCGCGCCCTTCCAAATTATTTTCGTTCTAATTGTTTACCAGAGACGGGTGAAATTCATCCTACCAGTGAGCCCGCTATCCTCATCACCTTTTTCTGTATCATACCCAACATATAATCCGAGTGTGTTATTCTTACTATAGTTGATGTTGATCCTTCCTCCAATCGTCTGACTCCAGAGCCCACCCTTATCTCCTAAACCTTGCACCCTTTCATACTGTGGACCGATAGCAATTATATCGCTCAGCGCGTAAGTGAGATAATTGCGTGTATAGAGTTCATCTATAGCCGTATCATCAAATATGGAAGTATAAGTATTGATTGTCCAATGGAAAAAGAAAATTTTTCCTGCAGACAAGAAAGCAAATATCTGAGGATAGAGTGAATCGGGCCCATCTACTCCTTTATAGTCAAAACCTACACCAAGCATAGGCTGGAGCAAGAGCGTCATGCTGTCATTCACAACAACGGGTACTGTAACACCAAGATCAAATTCTCCCGTATACTTACCTTTGTGATTATCATTGATATATATATTAGACGCGACAGCGATGTTGCCAATCGGATGGCTGGCACCAATCAAGAAATAACTACCTAAACTATCAATATCGATCTGGAACCACCCTGAAACACCAGGTTTTTCTTCTGACATTTCACCCTCAGATTCATGAGCATCTGCAAGAATAGATGATGGACCAATAATAGATAAAATACCGATCATGAGAAGGGCAACGACTAAATGTAATGCATTCGTTTTCATAATGTCTCCTTAGGATGTAAATTTGAAATAGCACTTGTGTGCAAACTTGTATCGAATCAGATACTAAATTTTTCAATCAACAGTATAACAGACTCAGATCACAGCGTACTGAACACTGTTGATATATACAAGTATATCCTATTTCTCAGATTAATTTCAAGAGTTTTGAATTCGCTAATGCAAACATATTTAGGAAACGGAAAATATCTTAAACTGGAAAACCCGACAGTTTCTTAATTCGGGTGTGTAAAGTTCTTGGCATGACGTGATGATGAACGTCATAGGACTTACACAACCAACCATTGCCCTAAGTTGTGCAAGTCCTATTAGTATCATTATAGTGAAGATTTATGAACAGCCGCTCGTTGCACCGCAATTAGTGCATCGGTAGCAGATACCACTACGTACCATAATTGTGCCACATTCATGACATGGTGGTGCATCTCCGTGTCGGAGCGTAATCATCTTCTCACGATCTGTCCACGGGTTTGATTCCCCATTATTTCCGTGTGCATGGGATTGTGTATCCGCGGGTATCGCCATCTGTTCATCTAACTCAAGAACTTTAGCAGTTTTTTCTTGTGCTTCTTTCGGGAGAAACTCTTTACCGAGCCAGCGGAAAACATAGTCAACAATTGACTTCGCCATCGGAATATCAGGATCTTGCGTGAAACCTGACGGTTCAAAACGAACATGGCTAAACTTATCAACCAAAGACTCTAACGGCACGCCATACTGCAATGCGACAGAGATAAGGATAGCGATAGAATCCATCAATCCAGAGATCGTTGATCCTTGCTTACTCATCGTAAGGAACACTTCACCGGGGGTACCATCTTCAAAAAAGCCGACATGCATATACCCTTCATGACCACCGACACTGAATTTGTGTGTTCTGGAATCTCGGGTGTCTGCAAGGCGTCTCCTGATGGGCTGCACACTACCTTCAACTTGTGTGTCCTGCTGACTACTCGTTGAGAGCGGTTGACTGCCCTTACTGCCATCACGATAAATCGCGAGACATTTCACGCCAAGTCGCCACGCCTCAACATAAAGTTCTTTTATATCATCAACTGTTGCTTCATGAGGAATGTTCACAGTTTTTGAAATTGCCCCAGAGATAAATGGCTGTACCGCTGCCATCAACTTCAGCGGTCCCATGTGATGAATAAAACGCGTGCCGTGCTTACCACATTGCACTGCACAATCAAAGATAGGATAATGTTTGGATGATAGATGCGGAGCACCTTCAACAGTACCTGTACCGCAAATTATCTCCTCAGCACTCGCAATCTCACTCGGATTGAAACCGAGATACGTCAACAGATCAAAATCCTCGGATGCAGATTTATCAGCAGATATTCCTAATCTTTCAAGACACTCTTCTCCAAGGAAACCTGGTGCGAAAGCAAGATTAAGGTCAAACGCACTAGGTAACATCTCTTCAACACGCGCAATATCTTCATCTGTAAAACCCTTATACTTAAGAGATTCAGGATTGATAAAAGGTGTCCCTTCAAGTGTTCCCGTACCAACGATATGCATAACAATTGCCTCAATATGTTGCGGTATGTAACTGAGTTTTTCCAATGCTGCTCGGACACTCTGGTTGACAATTTTAATATAACCACCACCTGCTAACTTCTTAAATTTTACAAGTGCAAATTCCGGCTCAATACCTGTTGTATCGCAGTCCATTAGCAGCGCAATAGTTCCGGTTGGTGCGATCACACTAATCTGTGAGTTGCGATATCCCCAGATTTCTCCTTTTTCCTTGCAGGTATCCCAATCTTCGCGCGCTGCCTCAAACAGTTCTGATGGACATGTCGTCGCATCAATTTTATATGCAGCATCACGATGCATGTTGATAACACCTAACATCGAATCACGGTTCTTCGCATAACCCGAAAAAGTACCGATGCTTTTAGCGATTTCTGCACTCGTCAAGTAACCATGTCCACTCAAAATAGCCGTAATAGCACCAGCATGACTGCACGCTTCAGGACTATCATAAGGTATACCTAACCGCATTAACATTGCACCTAAGTTCGCAAAACCGAGTCCGAGCGGACGGTATTCATGTGAACGTCTCGCTATCTTCGGAGTCGGATATGAAGAGAGACTCACGATGATCTCCATCGCTGTGATAAACACGCGGACAGTTGCTCTGAATCCATCAATGTCAAAAGTGTCATCATCATTGAGAAACTTGACAAGATTGATACTCGCAAGGTTACAGGCAGAATCATCCAAGAAAAGATATTCACTACACGGATTGCTTGCATAGATACGGTCAGTCTGTTTACAGGTATGCCATTTCTGAATTGTATCATCAAATTGCACACCGGGGTCAGCGCAAGCCCAAGCAGCTTCAGCGATCTTATCCATCAACTCCTTCGCTTGATACTCACCGGAAACTTCACCTGACACGCGATAGGTTGTTTGCCAAGGTTTGTCTTGGAGGTAAGCATCCATAAAGATGTCAGGAATTCGTACCGAGTTATTACTGTTCTGTCCACTGACGGTACCGTAAGCTTCACCATTAAAATCAGCAGGATATCCAGCCGCAATAAGTGCCTTTGCCTTCTCCTCTTCCTTCATCTTCCAATCAATATAATCGACAATCTCTGGATGATCCATATCTAAAATGACCATCTTTGCAGCGCGTCGTGTTGTGCCACCAGACTTAATACTGCCTGCCCATCTGTCAAATCCTTCAAGGAATGAGAGGACACCGGAACTTTCACCACCACTGGAGAGGTGTTCACCTTTAGCACGAACCTTACTAAAATTAGACCCTGTTCCACTACCGTATTTGAAAAGTCGCACTTCGGCTTTTTGAAGATCAAGCATAGAGTCCAATGAATCGTCTACACTTTGAATAAAACAAGCCGAGTTTTGCGGATATTGATATGCATTTTGCGTTGTGCTTACTTTCTGTTCTTCACGATCCCAATAATAGTTGCCGCCGCCACCTTTAATCCCGTATTCATGGAATAAACCGCAGTTAAACCATACGGGTGAATTAAAGGCACCGCGTTGTGTGACAAGAATATGTGTGAGTTCCATTTCAAACGTTTCAGCGTCTTCCTGTGTAGCAAAATACCCGCCGATTTCTTCACCAGCGCAACGCAGTGTGCATGCAACGCGAGTAACCAATTCACGTGCACTGCTCTCTGATTCTACATCAGGAACACCCGCTTTGCGAAAATACTTTGAGGCAGCAATATCAGTCGCAAGTTGAGTCCAGAAAAACGGAACCTCAACCTGGTCCTGTTTAAATATGACGCTACCCTTCTCATTATAGATAGCAGAATCACGATTTTCCCATTCCAATTCATCAAACGGATGAACCGATTTCTTCGTAAAATGACGAGCAAAAGTAAGTCCGGTCCCATCACCTTCTTTCAAATTTTGTGCTGCTTCATCAAGATCTTTGATATTATCAGCAGCCATAATTACTCCTCCTACATTGCATTTACTTAAACTTATTAAATGTTAATCCTTTTACAATTACTGTTCTGTATTTTAGCAAGAATTGTAAAGCATTGCAATTAAAAATTAGTGAAAATTCCAATTGAAAATTAGATTAAAATGAACGAATTTGCTGATGCATCCACGTAGACTTAATCAGGGACTGGATTCTCTTAATACTATAAAATTTGTATAGGATACAACCAATAATTTTCCAATCCACACTCTTAAAGAAAGATTATACCACTTTTCTGATACACCTTCAACAGAAACTGCCTTCCAAATCCAGGGTTCTTCAGTTTTAAGAATTGTCAGTTTTTGTGTAGGACTAATAGTGGACTTTGTAGTTTGGTTAGAGCGTAGCGACCCCCGACAGAAGTTTGATCGTGTCGGGTTTCGCTACGCTCTACCCGACCTACGGACAAATTCAATAAAAATTAACGTTTGTTGCGTAATTCTTCAGAATCACCTAAAACTGAAAAACCCTGGTTGGAATCAAAATTTTATTGACACCATTTGTTAAATCTGTTATAGTTTAAGATATTGGGTGTGGTGCATCACAGTTTAGAAGGACTGTGGATTTTTGCATCATTATTTGGTTAACACCCTCGAATACAAAGCGGATAGGCATAAAGTTGAGATGGTCAAAGTTGATAGTTTCTTTGCAAGCAGTAAAACATGTAGCAGTTGTGGACACAAGAAACAAGACTTGACACTTTCAGATAGAGCGTATCATTGCAGCGAATGTGATCTCCGTATGACAGAGACCTAAACGCTGCAATCAACTTGTGTCCATCATAATATACCGTGAGTTGCACGGGAATACACGCCTATGGAGTCCAAGTCCGACCTCAATCGGAGGCACGAGAGACGGAAGCAGGCATTAAACAGCAAACTGATAGATATGTCCAAATTCTAATACATTTTACCATATTTGTTAGATTTGTATAAGTTTTAAACAACGGATTAGAGAAGTTTATAGGATTAACGACTTTAGAACTTTGCAAGAATCAGTTTGAGGACTTAATGCATCTCTTGAATCTGTAAGTGGCAAAAGGATTTCATTTTTATGGAGAACATGACTGTAACTATTCCAGACATCAACTTAGCTAACGCTATAAGAGATGCCATCGGTTTGAGTATTGAGGAATCTATTCCGCATAAGGAATTTGAGAAACTTGAGCATCTTCGTGCTGAAGGGAAAGGTATCAAAGATTTAACAGGGTTAGAGAAAGCAACAAGTTTGAAGGTTTTAGAACTTCAAAAGAATCAAATTAGTGACATTAAACTGCTTGTCAGTTTGACAGAGTTGACATACTTAGAGTTCTGGGACAATCAGATCATCGACATTTCGCCTCTTTCAGATTTAACACAATTAACGAAATTAGGACTCGGTAAAAATAGAATCAACGACATTACTTCACTTGCTGGATTGACAAAACTGACAGAGATGGGACTTTGGGACAATCATATCAGTGACCTGAGTCCGCTTAATAGCTTAAAGCAGATTGAAATTTTGAACATCAGAAGGAATCAACTTGACGACATCAGTCCACTCTCAAGCTTAACTGATTTAACGCATTTATGGCTTAGTGGGAATCGAATCAGTTATATATCACCTCTTGCTGGTTTAAAACAGTTGACGCATTTAGCATTGGATGAGAATCTGATCACAGACTTTGACATTATAGAGAACTTGAGGAACCTGAAATATCTAAATATCAAAAACAACCCGCTCCAGGACTTTAAATCGCTCAAAAGACTGACAAAACAGTTGCCTGAATTAGCATTGGATACAAGAGAATAGAGGAACAGAAATGAAGAATACCTTCTCATATTAACGTTGCTTATAGTTTTTAACACCTTCCGTCAAATCCCCATGCTTTAGCTTGTGGGATGTAGACGGCTCATCGGTTTTTTTATCAAAAAACTTGACAATCTAACAAATATATGGTACAATATACTATACGCTTCTCTATAAAGATAAGATGTTATGCCGCTCAAAATCTCTAATAAAAAACGCGATTACCGAACAACTAACAAGACAATCTATAGTTGTCAATATCATGTTATCTGGTGCACAAAATATAGGCGTAAGGTTTTGGATACACAGATACAATGTCGCTTGAAACAGCTAATCCGTGAAAAACAGGACGACTCTGGTTACCAAATCAGAGAAGTTGAGACTCAACCCGAACATATCCATTTGCTTATAGAGTCCCCGTCCAATGCATTCTGTGGATAAAGTTGTTGGTAAAATCAAAGGTTACACTTCCAAAGTTTTGCGTGAAGAATATCCATCTTTGAAAAGTCGTCTACCTTCACTTTGGACGCGTTGCAAGTTCGTAAGTTCCTGTGGTGGCGTAACGCTTCAAGTGATAAAAGACTATATTGAAATGCAAAGCGGACAATGAGAAAGACATATAAATATAAGATACAAAATCAATCTAACACTATCAAGTTAGGCAATATGCTTGACGATATGTGGCACATCCATGTGCATATCATGACCTTGCAGCGTCGTTATTACCGCAGATATAAAAAGAACATATCGGCATATAGCATGAATGCCCATGTTGCGAAGTTGAAAAAGCGGACGAAACCACATTGGAAGCAACTGCCGAGTCAAGTTGTGCAAGATGTTGTGTTGCGATATGGAAAGGCATACGATGCTTTCTTTAGAAATATCAAAGAACGCGAAGCAGGTTTGACAGTGCGTAAAGTAGGTAAACCGAAAATCAAACCGCGTCATAAATATAAATCTATGACCTTTACACAAGCAGGTTACAAACTTGAAGGAAACCGTATCAAGATCAATTGTATAGATACGTGGTATTCCTTTCATAAACATCGTGAGATGACAGGTGAGATCAAAACTATCACGATCAAGCGTGATAGATGCGGGGACTATTGGCTATGCTTTAGTTGTGATAATGTTGACGGTTCAGAACCTTTTGCCGAGACGGGTAAGAGTGCAGGTTTTGATTTTGGATTGAAAACATTTTTGACAAGCAGTGGTGGTGAGAAGCTAGAATCCCCGCAGTTTCTGAAGAAGTCCTTGAATAAGTTGCGTTCACTCAACAAAGCATTTTCACGCAAAATCAAAGGTTCAGGCAACTGGTATCGTGCGTTGCGTGCGTTGTGTAGACAGTATCGCGATATTGCTAACCAGCGACTTGACTGGCAGTGGAAACTTGCCACACATCTGTGTCGTGAATACGATGTGCTTGTCTTTGAGAACCTAAATATAGATGGTATGAAAAGGCTTTGGGGGCGCAAAGTATCCGATTTGTCTTTTGCACAGTTCTTGCTGATAATGGAACAGAAATGTGCCAAACATGGCAAGGCGTTCAAACAAGTGGGCAAGTGGACTGCTACAACTAAACCTTGTAGCAACTGTGGATACACAAACGACACCCTAACTCTTATCGATAGGTATTGGATATGTCCTGAGTGTGAGACACATCACGACAGAGACATAAACGCTGCTATCAATATCAAACAGGCTGGCTTAGCAGCCTAAAGTGGAGATGACGGAAGACGGGTTATCTCTTAGAGATAAACGCTGTTGTCTACGAAGCACAAGCCCCTACCTTTAGGTTGTGGGTACTATGACTATTCTTATGCCTACACACGTTGAGATAATTCCTGATGTCAACATATAGCAAACTCTTGAATTAATAGGTAAAACATATCGTTGACTTAAACGAGCATTGCCTAAGGAGTTAAATAATGGACCTAATTAAGGCATATCTAAAACTTGAAACACGTCGCCAATTTTTCGGGAAATGTGCAGTAGGACTTGGCGGTGCTGCGCTTGCTTCATTATTGCCGGACTCAATTGTGAACGCACTAGATCAGCAAACACGAACAACGACTGGCGGTTTATCCGGTCTTCCGCACTTTACCTCGAAGGCAAAACGCGCTATCTACCTTTTTATGTCCGGCGCACCTTCACAGATGGACATGTTCGACTATAAACCCACAATGGGGGAGTGGTTTGACAAAGATTTACCAGAAACTGTTCGAATGGGACAACGCCTGACGACAATGACTTCGGGACAATCGCGATTTCCAATTGCACCTTCTCTCTTTGAATTCAAAAAGTATGATAACGGCAGTGATGGTGCATGGTTGAGTGAATTGCTACCGCATACTGCTACGATGGTAAAGGACATCGCTATTGTCAAGAGTCTTCATACCGATGCGATTAATCATGATCCTGCAATTACCTTTGTCTGCACAAGTGATGAAACTCCGGGTAAACCGAGTCTTGGTGCATGGCTCAGTTACGGGTTAGGTACTGAAAACAGAAACCTACCATCTTTTATTGTCATGAACGCAACATGGACAGGTAGGAAGTCATCACAAGCACTTTATAACAGACTGTGGGGTTCCGGTTTCCTCCCTTCCGAACATCAAGGTGTTCTACTTTGTAACCAGGGTGATCCGGTATTGTTCCTTTCAAATCCGAAAGGGATGAGTGACAAGGCACGCAAACGTATGCTGGATATCCTTGTCAAACTGAATGCGGAACTCTATGAGGAGGTAGGTGATACAGAAACGCATGCGCGTATTTCACAATATGAGATGGCATTCCGTATGCAGTCTTCTGTTCCCGAACTCACAGACTTAAATCAAGAGTCAGACAAAGTCAAAGAGATGTATGGTCCTGATGTCAACAAACCCGGTACATTTGCACACTGCTGTCTGCTTGCACGTCGTATGATGGAGCGTGATGTCCGTCTTGTTCAAATATTCCATCGTGGTTGGGATCAGCACGGGAATCTACCAAACGACATCCGTAATCAGTGTCGTGACATTGACCAACCCGCAACCGCACTCGTTCGAGACCTGAAACAACGTGGGATGCTTGACGATACGCTTGTTGTATGGGGTGGTGAATTCGGACGTACCGTTTACTGTCAAGGTGCGCTTACGAAGGACAATTATGGCCGTGACCATCATCCGAAATGTTTCACAATGTGGATGGCGGGTGGTGGTATAAAAGGTGGGATTGTGTATGGTGAAACAGATGACTTCAGTTACAACGTCATCAAAGACCCGGTTTCTGTTCGTGACCTAAACGCTACGATCCTCAATCAACTCGGTATTGATCACGAAAGATTGTCCTATAAATTTCCAGGACTTGATCATCGGTTGACTGGCGTTGAGGAAAAAGCGCGGGTCGTTAGTGAGATTTTGGTATAACCGAGACATCAACTGATAAACTAGTTCTGGAAGTACGTCATCCTCAAATGTTGAACTGCTGAATATCTGTCTAAACATAAACCTTTGCATCCACAGTTGGAGTTTAAATGTCAGTTTATCATGCTACTGCTCAGACATTTGATGCAGGTACATTCCTCTCTCTTTTAGAAGCAGATTATGAATCTGTTTTTTTGACGAATTGTATTATTGAAGGTGCAATAGTCTTTTCAAGCGAATCCAGTGAACATTCTGTGTTGGATAAGGAAATTGTTTGCATAGGGTGCACGTTTGAGAACAGCGTTAAATTTGAAAGAACCGATTTTCAAAAAGAGGTATTTTTCGGCAATTGCGTTTTCCAAGATGCTGTTTACTTTCGTAATAATGTGTTCCAAAATTCATGTGATTTTGGAGAATCAAAATTTGAGGGGTCTGCGCTCTTTCGTGGGACAACCTTTTATGGTAAGGCATGTTTCCGTAAAAGCAGTTTCCAACAAGTTGCCGATTTCAACGAGGCACAATTCCAAGAGAACGGTGTTTTCAGAAATGCGATATTCCGAGACGCTGCGCATTTCAGCAGTGCGTTTTTCAGCAAAGAATTAGACTGTATGCAAACACGTTTCTTTGAAACAACAGTATTTAATCATTCACAGTTTCTGGGGAAAATTGATTTCACATCGGCACGATTTGCTGTCACGGTTTCCTTCCGAGATGTAAGTTATGTTCCAGACACAGTATGGCAATGGTTGCGGAATAGATTTACTGGTCAGTCAGAACAACCAACAGAATTTTATTTGGATAGTGAAGATATTAATGGGGTTTTAAATCCGTTTTTCAAGCGTTATGTAGCAGATCAGCAGTTTGTTCGTGCTTTCAAAGAAAGACACCCATTTTGGGCAATTATTTGGAGGTGGAGTTCAGACTATGGTCGCAGTCTTGCCCTTTGGGCACTTTGGTCACTGCTAATTGCTCTATCGTTCTCATCGGTTTATACGGCAGCACCTACGTGGTTTCCAGAATGGCTTCGGGAAGTGATGCCGCAATTTCATCAAGCAACTGGCGACCAAGTAGATGAACCCTTAACATTTTGGAAGTCCTTTTACTTTAGCATTGTAACCTTTACGACATTGGGATTCGGGGATGTGGTTGCAGACAACACTTCCGCACGCATCCTTGTAACACTTGAAGTTATGTTAGGATATATTATGCTCGGTGGTCTCATCAGTATTTTTGCCAATAAACTTGCCAGTCGGAGTTAATATTACATTAGTCTGTGGTATTGATATTTTTTGGTTAGTATAGTTTGAACACAAGTAGAATGTGCAGTTTGCTATGCATCCGCAGGATTAACGGCAGTAATCCCTTCGGCAGCATAACGGATAAAGTCTGCTGTGTTGAAGGTTAGGATACGTTTTACATTATGAGTCATCATTGCTGCAACCAACCTTGCATCATGGACCTCTTTGCCGGATACACCGTATTGCACAACGAGTCGTCTCCATACGGTATATACATTAGATAAATCTGGCAACATAGGGAAAAGTCGTTCCAAATCTTGCAAGAGTGGGTTCGTTTCAAGTGGAGTTTGCCCAAAACCGTTTAGATCCTTAGGACGGGTTGATACGTTCCAAAATTCAGCGAAATTTTGTGATGCAGTCTGTAGTTGATCACCATTTGTCCATAGTTTAACCACAGCCGCTTGCACAATTGGATAGCGTAAGTCTTCAGTATGCACCGCTCCTAATAAAACATTGGTATCAATAAGATAAATCATAGTTATAGGTGATCTGCGTATAAACCTTCACGACTTAAGGCATAATCAGACAATGGCTTGAAATCGGGTCCGACAGACTTCGTGAATTTGTCTGCCGCTTGTTTTAAAAGAGCCATACGTTCATCAACAGATAATCTTGTGTTGTTATCTACTGATGGATCTGCCGGATAGTCAGGAATCTCTATAACCCGACCATTTTTAGAGTGGATATAAACTTCAAGTGTCATCTGCTCACCTCCCCTTCATGACGAATTCTCGCCCGAAGTTAATTCCGCATTCTGATCTTTTTTCTGCAGTTCTTGTATTCGCTTATCAATGGCAATATCAACTTCCCTTAAAATCTCTTGTTGAATTTCATTAGGGAATCTAACCAGTCGTCTTATCATCGGAGTAAAAGATTCCATCAGACGATACTCTGACAACGGCTCCGTGCGAACTATCGGTTTATGAAATCCAGTGGTAAGGTGATGTATGTCCTTTTGAATATCCTTTGTAGTTTTGGCTATTTCATGAAGCGGAGACTTTCCAATCGCAGCCAAACCTTCATCCTCACCAAAATCAAGGTAAAAGGTATGTTCGTACTTCTGTTTCTGTTTCACCGCATCCGTATATGTAACACTGAATTCAAGTGGAGTTTTTTTCAACTCATCCAATTTGCCTATTACACTCACCAGAAAATGCTCAATACTTTGTCCAGGTCCAAGATAACTTATTCCTTTTTTTAGAAAGCCAACTTCCTCAAGTGCTCTCTCTCCATCAGGTTTAAAAGAGAGGTCTGTTTGGAATTGGATGTTACGAGCAGCCCCTGTTCCTATATTTTCTATGCAAAGCATAACACAATGGATATATGCCTCGTGAGGACGTAGAGAGATTGCAATCTCAGGTGTGTTGTTTGCTTTTAACATCTGCCTCGTTAGATCGGCATAATATCCTGTTATGCCTATGAGCACAACAGTGGCTATCGCAATGATCTCACCATCTTTGTTTTCTAGCCGATCTGTAAATACGACAATTGCCACAGTAATTACCATAATAACTGCAACCAAAATTCCTATTACGATTCTCATGAACTTCTCCTTATATATATTTTACCTTAATTTTGGCAACTTTACAACAATATCTACAATATCTACAATATCTACCGTCTCAAGACTCACCGTAACCACCTGTCCAATCAAACGGACTATATACTGCGGATCATCCACGCGGTTAGGATCGTTGACAATCCCGCTACGTTTATCAGTTTTTACGGAATACTGATTGATGATCCACTTCAATGCGGAACGCGTACCGAGTCGATAATCATAGGTTCTGGTAGGGATATCGTCGAGTATGAGAAAATCGTTATAGACGATTGAGGTTTTGTTTTTGGAGAGTTTCATCTTCTCTACACGCCAATTGAGCGGGACGTTTGGGTTCTGTACTAACTTCAACTTGTCGTACTCAGGCTGGGATTCGTAGTTGACGTGGATTTCGGTTAACCGCGCGCCTGCGTTGGCAAAACCCCAAAAGTCTTCAACAGATGGAGCAAACGGAATATGCGGGAGGTCACGCTTAAGGTTCGCTTGGTATTTCTTGCGATAATCTGGATCGTGTAAAATGCCGTAGGTATAGTGGAAGATGTCCCACTTGCTGATAGAGTTGTCTTTGTAATGTGTGCGGAACTGTGTCAATGCCCAATCGGTGATATTCTCGCGGCGGTTTGTGCCATCTTCATCGTAGGTGTAAAAGGGGAAACATTGAAAACTATCACTTGCTGTGAGTGTATGAAGGTCGGAAATTAGATTTGTCATCAAAGTATTAAAACCTGAACGCAATCCGTGATCACTAACGATTATCTGACGATTTTCTGCTTCATTCTTTGGTGTTGGCAAAATGCGATGTTGTTGATAACGTTCTTCATTCCAAAAGTTATCAAAGTAGAGATATTTCTGACAGAAGGGACGATACAACGCAGTGCGAAAGTGTGATTCTTCATAGTTGCTCAACTCAAATTTTTTCAAAGGTGCCTTAACTTGACGGCTCCATTTAATACGCGGATCATTCGTATCAATAAAATCTTCAATAGGGACTTTAGGATCGTGCCGCCGTTTCTGATCAAGAGCGGTATTGTATATTTCAATAAAAGTGTGAGCCCGTTTTTTCAAGAGTTTAAGATCGTCCGAGTATACCAATCTATCTCTACTGGTAACGACACCGCAAGAATATAACTTGAAAATCGTCTCTCCGCCACTTGTGGACCGTTTCGTTTTTTTACTTCCCATCGGCATAAATGTATCAAACTCAGCATGGAGTCCTTCAGTGAGCCATGTGTGTCGGGCATCCTGTTGAATCGGTTGCCATTCAATACCACCTATATGTTGACGGTCATTGAGGAAGTCGAATTTCTGTTTTTTGTTCCACAAGTCATCAGTGCGATAATAGAAGATGTGTGGTGCCTCTGACGAATTTTCCATTTTCTTGATAAATAGGTTGATACTCACACCTACCCGAATGCCGAATACATTGGCATCGGAGACTTTCAATCCCTTATGCGCATTCCCGCCTAAGTCCAGAATATAAATCGCATTGCAATCTTCGGCGAGATGTTTCCGCATACCGTCAAACGCGATACCGTCAAGGAAACTGTTGTTTGTTACAAAAGCAACTACTCCTTCCTCACCGATTCGGTGATTGAAGCACGATGTTTTTTGATGGGTAACCTGCCGCAAATTTTTTATCTGCTTCAATGTGTAGATCGTCCTGCGTATCCTTTGCTTCCCAATAGCCGTGTGGTAGGCCGTAAGCGTCAACGATTTCACCATCGGGGATTATCCGTTTATTTTCGGGTGTGTAGATCGTCTTTTCACAGAGAATTGATGATCGGCAGAATGCGCTTTTGGCATTCTGCATTAATAAGGAAATCGCACCTACCGCTCTGGATCACGTTAATCTGGTATTATTTTCTAAGCAGAGAAGAATTTCTATTCTTGCTGTTTTTTTAATAGAACTTACGCAAAAGATTGGATTTCACAACAAATTGAATAGGACTTACGTAGAAGATTGCCAGTTATAGTGTTACTGGTACGACGAATTGAAGGTCCACCACAAAGAACGGGCAATGACTGGTCTCTCTTGGTGAATGTGCGTTTGGCATTCACATTATAGTGAACTTTAGAATTAATGAAACACTTGACAACGGGCGAGGTGACCTCACACCTACAACGGGCGAGGTGACCTCACACCTACAACGGGCGAGGTGACCTCACACCTACAACGGGCGAGGTGACCTCACACCTACAACGGGCGAGGTGACCTCACACCTACAACGGGCGAGGTGACCTCACACCTACGTTGGGTGTTTTTCGTCATCGGTGTATGGGGTGAAATGTCTCTGAAATATCTCATTAATTATTCACTTTACTATAAACGTTTTAATTTCTGCAAACTTACGCATTTTGCGTAAGTCCTATTTAATAAAAACAGTTATTCTGAAGGATACCTACTTTATCTGCTTTTTGTCTTTTAAAATGCTTAATATTGTCCAAACTTCAGTAAGGTGCTTTAAAGAAAACACTTTGGAGATACGAAATTGCAATGAACAAAAAACTAAGAGCAGTGGTTGTCGGTGCGGGATGGTCAGCAGAAGAAGCATCAAAACTTGAAATGGAGAGATTGTGATGCTGAATGGGATTATTCTGCATTTTTTAAACTCGGTCCTCCAAATCCTGACACTGGCATTCTATTCTTGTAACAATGCGGATACATCCAGGGGTACCGTCCCATAGACCGACAGGGGGTTGGTTTTTCTACGGCACACATGGGACATTAACGGGAAGAGGTGGACATATCCTACACCCTATCACTAAACATGTCGGTGAGGAAACTGAAGAACTACATGTTCCGCAGAATCTAATTGATGAGTTTCCTCAAATCGGAGACGAGATACAAAATAAGTGGACATCACTTGTCCGCGATTTCCTTGCGGATATTGAAGGACGACCACACGAGTCGTACCTGAATTTCCATGATGGATGGCGGTATCAGATCGCTATTGATGCCATACGGGAAAGTAAGGGATGGGTTCAGTTGATGCACACATAATAGCACTTTGGTATGTTAACAGAGGATACACATACCAACAGATAGGTGAGTATGACAAAGTTATAGATGACTATGATACTGCTTGACAATATACCATCACGGTGGTAGCATATTGTCTATTGAGAAAGATGAGCATATCTATAGGTCATTAATTTTCATTTTATCTAATAGAGAGGGACAACTATGGCAAGAGTACCAATTGGTTTAGAGTTATTTTCTGTTCGTAATGAATTAGCAGCGGATGCGCGTAATACGATAAAAGTTGTCGCAGAAATGGGATATGAAGGTGTAGAATTTGCTGGTCCACCACAGCATCCTGCAGAAGAATTGAAGGGTTATTTGGATGAGTTCGGTTTAGTCTGCTGTGGCTGGCACACACCGTTCAACCTTGTTCAAGAAGACACACTCGCTGATACTATAGAGTTTAACAAAATACTTGAGAATCGTTATGTCATCGTTCCAGGCATACCGGGGAATTTACGTCAATCGCGTGCGGATTGGTTAAAGTTAGCGGATTTTTTCAATGAACTCGCCGATAAACTTGAACTACACGGCATGGTAACCGGCTATCATAACCATCATGCAGAATTCTCTCCTCTTGGCGGGGAGATTCAGTGGGATACTTTCTTTGGGAATACGAACAAAGGTGTAGTGATGCAATTGGATATGGGTAACGCGCTCAGTGGGGGGGCGGATCTTGTTGCGATTTTAAAGAAATATCCAGGTCGCGCGGGTACGGTGCATCTAAAACCTTATACCTTATCTGAAGGTGAAACGGATCGGCATAAGGGTTTTCGTCCAATTATCGGAGAAGATAGCGTGCCGTGGGAAGAGATTTTCAATAGCTGTGAAACAATTGGTGGTACGCAATGGTATATCGTTGAATACGAAAGCGATGCTTATCCCCCATTAGAGGCTGTTGAACGATGTTTGAAAGTACTAAAAGCAATGGGTAAATAGGCATCAGCTGCAGAATAATTTCTAATCGATTCAGATTTTACAGCATTTCTTTTACCAAACACCCACCACAGAAAACTTCGTAAAGAAATCAGGTCAGTTTTATAGATAATGTTGATAGCTTAATAAGATTTGACAAAAACACAACTTTCTGTTAATCTATATTAGAATAGATTCCTCATTATTCACGAGAAATCTATATTCTATGTTTTCAATGTATTAGCAAACAAATTCCTAACTTAGGAGAAATTTTCATGTATAAAAGTGTGATGTTAGGGTGCGGTGGACGTGCCGGAGGACATGCAAGTGCCTATCGTTTTGTCAAAGGTGGTAAGCTTGCAGCTATTTGCGATATGGACGAAGAACGACTCAACGGTTTCGGTGATCGTTTCGAGATCTCTTCCCGCTACACAGATTTAGATAAGATGTTGGCGAAAGAGAAACCTGATCTTCTACACATAGTAACTGCTCCAGTTCTTCGTGGTTCAAATGAACGAATTAGATATTCATTGATGAAACAAGCGTCTGATCACGGTGTCCCCGCTGCAATTGTCGAAAAGCCAATTGCAGTTGAAAGCGAAGACTGGAAACAGATCGCGGGTTTAGCTGAAGAGACCAAAACAAAGTTTGTCGTCAATACCCAGCTTAATTTCCATCCCAAAAACCTTGAACTGAAAAGAGATGTAGCAGATGGAAAAATTGGTGACATAAAGTTTATTGATGCAAGTGCGCGGAGTACACCTGTAGATCAAGGTCCGCATGTGCTGCAACTTGTATCATCATACATAGACAACTCACGTCCTGTAAGCGTCTTAGGACAGATCGCTGGCAGGGACCATTTGGATTCAGCGCAACCATCACCGATGCATGCAGCTGCTCATGTCTTGTATGAAAATGGCATGCATGTCTCGGTTGCTTTCGGACAAGGTGTAGGGACAATGGCATCTGATGATCAAGGCATATATTGTCACAAACGTGTCTTTGTTGTTGGGACAGAAGGATTTGTGCATTGGCGTTTCAGTAGTTGGGAACGCGCCACACAAAAAGGGGGATACGAAGGTGGTCCTCTCAACTATGGCCAACAGGATGTTGAAGCACAAGGCAATCTGACTGAAGCTGTCTTTGATTGGTTGGATGATGAGAAAAACATACATCCGACACATCTGAAGCAATCTCTTGCAGAATTCAATCTTCTATTAGGAATGTATCACAGCGGTATCACATGTCAGATAGTTGATCTCCCGTTTGATCCGCCAAACGGATTAATGGATACGCTCAGAGAGAAACTGTAAGAATTTTTGGATTCTATTATTTAAGGAGAAATAAGGATGTATAAAAGTGCGTTTTTAGGTTGTGGTGGGCGGGCGCGTGCACATGCAAGTGCATACCGTTTTGTCAAAGGTGGTAAGATCGGTGCGATTTGTGATATGAACAAAGAACTTCTCAATAGGTTCGGTGATGACTTTGATGTATCAGCCCGATATACCGACTTGGATGAGATGCTTGAAAAGGAAAAACCTGACCTTCTACACATTGTAACGGCTCCGGTCTTACGAGGAACAAATCAACGTATCAGGTATCCGTTGATGAAGCGGGCATCTGACCATGGTGTTCCAGCGGCAATTGTTGAAAAACCTATTGCTGTTGAAAGTGAGGATTGGAAAGAAATTGCTGGATTAGCAGAAGAGACAGAAACGAAGTTTATTGTTAACACGCAGCTTAACTTCCATCCCAAAAACCTTGAACTGAAAAGAGATGTAGCAGATGGAAAAATTGGTGACATAAAGTTTATTGATGCAAGTGCACGCAGTACTCCTGTTGACCAAGCACCTCATGTACTACAACTTGTCTCCTCATATATTGACAACTCACGTCCTGTACGGGTGTTAGGTCAGATAGCAGGAAAAGAGCTGTTAGATTCTGCGCAACCATCACCGATGCATGCTGCGGCACATGTTCTGTATGAAAATGGCATGCATGTCTCACTTGCTTTCGGTACCGAAATGGGTACATTAGCTTCCGAAGCTAGCGCAAACCATGTTCATAAACGTGTCTTTGTCATGGGGTCAGAAGGATTTGTACATTGGCGTTTTAGCAGTTGGGAATGTTTTACACTAGAAGGTGGGTATGAAGGGGGCCCCCTCAACTACGGTGAACAAGATACCATTGCGCAGGGTAATCTGACAGATGCTGTTTTTGACTGGCTTGATGACGAAAACAGCGTGCATCCTACACACCTAAAACAGTCTTTGGCAGAATTTAACCTGCTTTTAGGTATCTACTATAGTGGCATTACCAATAAAGTAATTGAACTCCCATTCAATCCTCTTAGTGGATTAATGGATTTACTTCGAGAAAGGTTGTAGCATATCTGTCCGTAGTCTATAAGATTTTGGCTGCGGACATATCCATTTTAATTGAGGAGATTAAATGTTGCGTAGATTAGAAACAGTGTTCATTTTATTTGTCTGTCTTATATTATGCGTTATGGGCACCGAGACAGATGCAGAATTGGTAGGTTATTGGTCATTCGATTGGGAAGACGGTGTGAGAGACTTGAGTGGTAATGGGCATGATGGAATTATACATGGATTCCCAATGTTTGTGGATGGAAGGAGAGGTGAAGCATTAGAGTTCAACGGATTGAACGACTATGTTGCTATTCCTCACGACGCAGCTATTTCAGATTTGGAGGCATTGTCTGTGGCTGCTTGGATACAAGCAAAAAAACATGGGACCTGGGTTGCTGTTATAGAGAAAGGGGTTCATGGGAATTGGAGTTACGGTTTTTTTGTTGAACAAGATGGAACACTGTCGTTTGCAGTTTCTACCGGTCCCAACAATAATCTTACATGTTGCGTAGGTGATGTTGATCTCAATATTGGAGAATGGTATCATATTTTTGGTTCTTATGACGGTGAGTTTGTCAGAGTCTATGTTAACGGTAAATTGGAAGGTGCTATGAAAGCCTCTGATTCAGTACACATAACTGATGGTTTACCTTTAACCATTGGTAGCAGAAACGGACAGAACCACTTCACTGGCATCGTTGATGAACTTACTTTATGGAAGGATGCGGTTTCTGTTAATGAAGCGATGCGTCCCTTCTCAGTCCAACCTAGAGACAAATTACCAACGACTTGGTCTATGATAAAATCCAAATACAAATTTGATTAGGTATTTAGCGTGTCGTTAGTTTTCAATACGACGTAACTCCGATATCGTTCTGTATGTATGTCTCCGTTTTCAACTGCATTTCGGATCGCGCAATCATCCTCTTTTACATGTGCGCAGTCGTTGTATTTACAAGTGTTGATGAAAGGTTTCATCTCTGGGAAATAATACTCAAGGTTGTCTGTGTCTACACCCCATAGTCCAACTTCCCTTATGCCAGGTGTATCTGCTACTTCGCCGCCCATGTGAAGTGTGAACATCTCCACCAGAGTTGTCGTGTGCCTGCCTTTTCTTGTCTTTTCACCTACTTCTTTAGTATGCAGTTGTAGGTCAGGTTGAATAACGTTCAGCAGGCTCGATTTACCAACACCAGACGAACCGACGATCACAGTGAATTTATCTATTAGTATCTGTTTAAGCGTTTCTATACTGTTCGGTTCTTCAATGCTTGTGAAAATGACCTGATAGCCGAGGTTCTGATAGATAGTGAAAGTTTGGGTAAGTTGTTTGCGTTGGTCTGTATCTATCAGATCCATTTTATTCACACAGATAATTGCTTGCATTTTTCCTGCTTCTGCTAGGATGAGGAATCGATCGAGGGTTCGGTAATTGAGTGGTGGCATCTGCGTTGAAACGACTGTTAGGACCTGATGTGCGTTTGCAACAATAATTTGTTCGATATTTTCATGTCTTCCTGCGTATCGTCTTGAAAGCTTTGTTTGACGTGGTTTTATCTTCTCCACGACACCTTCTTCAGCGTCAATTTGTGTGAAGATAACTTGGTCGCCAACGGCGACAGGATCAGCGAATAGCCTGCGTCCTGCTTCAGATTTCCGGTTTCTTTTTAAAGTGCCCCGTAGCGTGCATCGAAGCACAAGTTCACCGTGCTGAACGTCGTAAAATCCAGATCTTGCTCGAATGACTTTGCCTTGTTCCTGTTGAAGGATAAACGTCACCTCCCAATTTTAAAAAGTGTATCATAAACGTGAAAAAAGGGGCACATCGTTTTTTAGAATGCCAGAAAGTGTTACACTGCACACAAACTGTTAGTATATGTTCCACAACGGGCGAGGTGACCTCGCCCTTACGCTGGATGGTTTTCGTAAATGGTGAAAATGCCTCATTAATTATTGACTTTACTATATTATCAATTAGAAATGGGACTATTTCCGTATCAACATTTTTCGTGTTGATGTGAAATCACTAGCAGTGAGTGTATAGAAGTAGATTCCGCTTGCAATGCGTTCACCTTGTGCATTTCTGCCATCCCAATGTGCTGCTCGGTTGCGATGTTGATATGTTCCTGGTGGTTTATGTCCTAATGCCAAAGTTCGAATCAAAGTGCCGTTTACTGCATAGATGTGGATTGTTACTTCTGCAGACTTTGCTAAGTGATACGGTATCCATGTTTCCGGGTTGAACGGGTTCGGGTAGTTTGCCAAGAGTGCTGTCTTTTCCGGTAGCAGTGATGCGAGCAGTTTTTCAAGTACTTCAATACCTCTCAGAAAGTTAGCATCTTTGTTTGTCCGTTGCTTTGCTTCGTCAATCCATCTTTGTAAGTTGTTCTCTGTTGTTGCAACAATTGCGGGGGCTGTGGGTATGTTTTCTAACGCTTCCCTGACCAATGTTAAATCATCATCATCGACGACACCATCACCGTTAACGTCGGGGTTCGGATATACGCCTTCAGATGGGGTTGTGTCGATAGTTCCAGCAACTAACACAAGGTCATCCACATCCACAACGCCATCTGCATTGACATCTTCTGGGACATGGTTTTCTGGCAAGACAACTTGTACTGTGAAGGTTCGATGTGTATTTATACCTTCAGCGTTTGCAAGCACAGTGATAATGCCAAGTTTCCATCCAGATATGAGAAAAGTTTGTGCTCTACCGACAGCATTGGTAGTAACGTTGGTATCAGTCAATTTGGCATCACCCTCGGTGATAGAAAATGTGACTTTCACTCCCTCTTTTGGTTTCCCATTAGCATCACGATATTCCACAACAAAGGGTGAAGGCAGTGTCTGTCCTACAAGGTTTTCTTGTCCGTCACCGGATATTATCAGGAATTCTGGGTGTGTAATATTATGAAAAGCTATGACAATCCCCTTTGCCTGCATAGCGGGGATATGTGTGTTGATAGAAGCCCAACTCAGCGGATTGTTCCAAAGATATAGTCCCGTGTTGTCCCACTGTGTTCCTATAAGGTTTAATCTTAACAGTGGTGCTAAATCTGAAATGTTGTTGCTGTGAATTCTCAACTGAGTCAGTTGTGTTAACTCTGAGAGTGGTGCTAAATCTGAAATGTTGTTGAAGTCAAGATTAAGCGTATTGAGGTTTTTCAATTCTGAGAGTGGTGCTAAATCTGAAATGTTGTTTCCCCAAAGAGAAAGTTGAGTAAGGTTTTTCAATTCTGAGAGTGGTGCTAAATCTGAAATGTTGTTTCCCCAAAGATACAGTGAAGTTATGTTCGTCAGTCCTGAGAGTGGTGCTAAATCAATCAATTTCGTGTGTGAAAGGTTCAGGTGTGTCAATCTGGTTAGTTCTATAAGTGGTGATAAATCCGATACTGTATTACTGTTGACACTTCCCTCGCCCGAAATATACTCGGCACTAAGGTCCAAGGAACGCAGGTTGTGTGCGTATTGAAGACCGGTCAGGTCTTGAATATTGGCGTTTGGGGCATCGAGACCGGTTAAATCCCACAAATCTCCAGCAGTGAGTTTTGCGTTCTTCGGTTTATTAAGGGTTTCTGCTATTTTTGCATGTAGGTTCACATCTGGAATATGGATAGGTGTGTTTACATCAATCGTCGTGACCGTGAAGGTGAGTGGTTTCGGGATCTCGCTGACTGTAGCACTGACAGTGTTCTCACCGGGTTCTGGTCCTAGTGTAAGCGTTGTAGTGGCTTTACCGTTGGGGGTAGTAATCGCTTTTGCGGTAAAACGATGTCCCTCTGCAGCTGTCAAAGTGAAATTGACAGGCACCCCTGAAAAGGCATTGCCGTTCTGATCTTGGACGTGGACAACTACTTGTCTTGCCCCACCTGCAACGCTGGGGGTTCCTGGGATGTTAATAAGCGTTGTAGGCATTCGGGTGTCGACGAGGACATCCACACTGTGGGAACGTAGGGATGGAATAGTGGTATAGAGCGACGGATAACTTAGCAGGTTTCCACGGATCCGCAACGTTTTCAATGCTGTGAGTTCTGTTAGAGGGGTGATGTCTGATAGTTTGTTATTCTCAAGTGACAATGACTCTAATTGTGTGAGTTCTACTAAAGCCGTAATATCAGATATATTATTGTTGTTAAGGGACAGTGTCGTCAGTTGCGTTAATCCCTTTAACTGTTCTATATTGGATAGGTTGTTTCCATCAAGCATTAGCGTTGTTAGGTTAGATGCATGTTGCAACCCGGTAAGGTCTCTAATGTTTATGTTGTTAGCGTTAAGCGATGTTAACGTCAACATATCATTGACAGTAATAGGTTTATCGGTTGTTTTACCGAGTGTTTTTGTTATCTTTGCGGTGAGGTTCGTATCGGGCAGTTGCACAATTGCAGTGGGAAGTATTGCGGTTGCTGTAAACTGTATAGGTTGTGAAATATTTGGTGCTGTTGCGTGGATAGTTGTTTCACCTTCGGTTTCTCCGAGTGTGAAACGGATTTTTGCTCTGCCTTTCACATCCGTTGCTGTTGTGAGAGTATTGAGTTTTCCATTGCCCTTTGTAATGGAAAACGTTACAGGCACCTCAGCGTATGCCCGATTGTTCTGATCTCGGATTTCTACGACAAATGGGGACGGTAGTTCTGAGTTGGTAATGGCTTGTTGTGTGTCGCCAGATATTTTTAGGATTTTTGTTGGTGTTCGCTGGTCATACTGGACTTCAATCCCTTTTGCTTGCATAGCGGGGATATGTGTGTTGATAGAAGTGTAACTCAGCGGATTGTTCCAAAGATTTAGTCCCGTGCTGTCCCACTGTGTTCCTGTAAGGTTTAATGTTAACAGTGGTGCTAAATCTGATATGTTGTTGTTGTGAAGCCACAACCTATTGAGGTTTGTTAGTGCTGAGAGTGCAGATATATCTGATATGTTGTTGTTATGAAGTTGCAACGTTTCCAGGTTTGTTAACGTTGTGAGTGCGGATATATCTGATATGTTGTTACCGTCAAGTAAGAGCGTATTCAGGTTTGCCAATCCTGAGAGTGCGGATATATCTGATATGTTATTCCATCGAAGCCATAGTGAATTCAAGTTTGTCAATCTTGAAAGTGCAGAGATGTCTGATAGACTATTCCATCCAAGTGTTAGCGTATTCAGTCTTATCAATCCTGAGAGTGCAGAGATGTCTGATATGTCATTGTTGTCGTGAAGATATAGCCAAGATAGGTTGAAGGCGTTTTCAATACCGGTCAGGTCTTGAATGTTAGCGTTTGGGGCATCGAGACCGGTTAAATCCCACAAATCTCCAGCAGTGAGTTTTGCGTTCTTCGGTTTATTAAGGGTTTCTGCTATTTTTGCATGTAGGTTCACATCTGGAATATGGATAGGTGTGTTTACATCAATCGTCGTGACCGTGAAGGTGAGTGGTTTCGGGATCTCGCTGACTGTAGCACTGACAGTGTTCTCACCGGGTTCTGGTCCTAGTGTAAGCGTTGTAGTGGCTTTACCGTTGGGGGTAGTAATCGCTTTTGCGGTAAAACGGTGTCCCTCTGCAGCTGTCAAAGTGAAATTGACAAGCACCCCTGAAAAGGCATCGCCGTTCTGATCTTGGACGTGGACAACTATTTGTCTTGCCCTATCTGCAACGCTGGGGGTTCCTGGGGTGTTAATAAGCGTTGTAGGCGTTCGGGTGTCGACGAGGACATCCACACTGTGGGAACGTAGGGATGGAATAGTGGTATAGAGCGACGGATAACTTAGCAGGTTTCCACGGATCCGCAACGTTTTCAATGCTGTGAGTTCTGTTAGAGGGGTGATGTCTGATAGTTTGTTATTCTCAAGTGACAATGACTCTAATTGTGTGAGTTCTACTAAAGCCGTAATATCAGATATATTATTGTTGTTAAGGGACAGTGTCGTCAGTTGCTTTAAGCCTGTTAGTGGTTCTATATTGGACAGATTGTTTCCATCAAGCATTAGCGTTGTTAGGTTAGATGCATGTTGTAAACCGGTAAGGTCTCTAATGTTGATATTGTTAGCGTTAAGCGATGTTAACGTCAACATATCAACTACAGTAATGGATTCATCGGTTGTTTTACCGAGTGTTTTTGTTATCTTTGCGGTGAGGTTCGTATCGGGCAGTTGCACAATTGCAGTGGGAAGTATTGCGGTTGCTGTAAACTGTATAGGTTGTGAAATATTTGGTGCTGTTGCGTGGATAGTTGTTTCACCTTCGGTTTCTCCGAGTGTGAAACGGATTTTTGCTCTGCCTTTCACATCCGTTTTTGCCGTAAGGGTACTGAGTTTTCCATTGCCCTTTGTAATAGAAAACGTTACAGGCACCTCAGCGTATGCCCGATTGTTCTGATCTTGGACTTCCACAACAAATGGGAGTCGTAGTTCTGAGTTGATAATGGTTTGTTGTGTGTCGCCAGATATTTTTAGTAGTTTTGTCGGTGTCCGATTGTGATAATTTATTACAGTTCCTTTTGCCTGCATAACGGGGATATGTGTGTTGATAGAAGTGTAACTCAGCGGATTGTTCCAAAGATTTAGTCCCGTGCTGTCCCACTGTGTTCCTGTAAGGTTTAATGTTAACAGTGGTGCTAAATCTGAAATGTTGTTGCTGTGAATTCTCAACTGAGTCAGTTGTGTTAACTCTGAGAGTGGTGCTAAATCTGAAATGTTATTGAAGTCAAGATTAAGCGTAATGAGGTTTTTCAATTTTGAGAGTGGTGCTAAATCTGAAATGTTGTTTTCCCAAAGAGAAAGTTGAGTAAGGTTTTTCAATTCTGAGAGTGGTGCTAAATCTGAAATGTTGTTTTCCCAAAGATACAGTGAAGTTATGTTCGTCAGTCCTGAGAGTGGTGCTAAATCAATCAATTTCGTGTGTGAAAGGTTCAGGTGTGTCAATCTGGTTAGTTCTATAAGTGGTGATAAATCCGATACTGTATTACTGTTGACACTTTCCTCGCCCGAAGTATACTCGGCCCTAAGGTCCAAGGAACGCAGGTTGTGTGCGTATTCAAGACCGGTGAGGTCTTGAATATTGGCGTTTGGAGCATCAAGACCGGTTAATTCCAACAAATCTCCAGCAGTGAGTTTTGCGTTCTTCGGTTTATTGAGGGTTTCTGCTATTTTTGCATGTAGGTTCACATCTGGAATATGGACAGGTGTGTTTACATCAATCGTCGTGACCGTGAAGGTGAGTGGTTTCGGGATCTCGCTGACCGTGGTGCTGACAGTGTTCTCACCGGGCTCCGGTCCCAGTGTAAGCATTGTATTGGCTTTACCATTGGAATTAGTAATCGCTTTTGCGGTAAAACGATGTCCCCTTGTAGCTGTTAAAGTGAAATTGACAGGCACCCCTGAAAAGGCATCGCCGTTCTGATCTTGGACGTGGACAACTATTTGTCTTGCCCCACCTGCAACGCCGGTTGTTCCTGGGATGTTAATAAGCGTTGTAGGTGTTCGGGTGTCGACGAGGACATCTATACTACGGGAACGTAGGGATGGAATAGTGGTATAGAGTGAGGGGTAACTTAGCAGGTTTCCACGGATCCGCAACGTTTTCAATGCTGTGAGTTCTGTTAGAGGGGTGATGTCTGATAGTTTGTTATTCTCAAGTGACAATGACTCTAATTGTGTGAGTTCTACTAAAGCCGTAATATCAGATATATTATTGTTGTTAAGGGACAGTGTCGTCAGTTGCGTTAATCCCTTTAACTGTTCTATATTGGATAGGTTGTTTCCATCAAGCATTAGCGTTGTTAGGTTAGATGCATGTTGCAACCCGGTAAGGTCTCTAATGTTGATATTGTTAGCGTTAAGCGATGTTAACGTCAACATATCATTGACAGTAATAGGTTTATCGGTTGTTTTACCGAGTGTTTTTGTTATCTTTGCGGTGAGGTTCGTATCGGGCAGTTGCACAATTGCAGTGGGAAGTATTGCGGTTGCTGTAAACTGTATAGGTTGTGAAATATTTGGTGCTGTTGCGTGGATAGTTGTTTCACCTTCGGTTTCTCCGAGTGTGAAACGGATTTTTGCTCTGCCTTTCACATCCGTTGCTGTCGTGGGAGTATTGAGTTTTCCATTGCCCTTTGTAATGGAAAACGTTACAGGCACCTCAGCGTATGCCCGATTGTTCTGATCTCGGATTTCTACGACAAATGGGAACGGTAGTTCTGAGTTGATAATGGCTTGTTGTGTGTCGCCAGATATTTTTAGGATTTTTGTTGGTGTTCGCTGGTCATACTGGACTTCAATCCCTTTTGCTTGCATAGCGGGGATATGTGTGTTGATAGAGGTCCAGTTCAGCGGATTACCCCCAAGAAGAATTAGTCCCTTGTTGTCCCACTGTGTTCCTGTAAGGTTTAATGTTAACAGAGGAGATATATCAGAAATGTTGTTGCCAGCAAGTCCCAAATTAGTTAGTTGTGTTAACTCTGAGAGTGGAGACACATCCGAAATATTGGCCGAGTTAAGATATAGCAAAGTTAGGTTTGTTAATTCCGAGAGTGCCGAAATATCAGAAATATTGTTGTTGTTAAGATGCAGCCAGGTAAGGTTTTTCAACGTTGATAGCGGAGCTATATCAGAAATGTGGTTGTTGTTAAGATAGAGTATATTTAGGTTCATCAATCCTGAGAGTGGTGCTATATCAGAAATGTTAGTGTTGTTAAGTTCTAGCCAGGTAAGGTTTTTCAGCGTTGTGAGTGCGGATATGTCTGAGATGATGTTATTGGAAATCCAGAGTGTATTCAGGTTTGTCAATCCTAATAGTACGGAGCGCACAGAAATATCAGAAATGTTAGTGTTGTTAAGATGTAGTGAACCAAGGTTTTTCAGCGTTGTGAGTGCAGATATGTCTGACACTTTGTTGTTAGTAAGATATAGATTGATGAGATTGTGGGCGTTTTCAAGTCCGGTAAGGTCTGTTATCCCGCTGTTGGGGACATGAAGTCTCTGCAAGTTTAACATAGTATTTGTCGTGATAATTTGGCTTGAAGATAGTCTGAGGGTATGTTTAACTGCTGCTGTTAAATTGGCATCTGGAATAGACACAACTTTGTCTTGTGGTAGCAGTGTTGTAACATTTAAATTAAAGTGCTTCACTGTGAAGTTGCCATGTTCATCAATAACGTGAAGGGATACACTTTTACTATTCGGTGTCAACAAATCGGTGACGAATTCAACAGTAGTATTCGTGCTACCGTTTAGTTCTTTATAGTTAAGTAATTCCGGAAATCCAGAAGTGATTGGGTGTAGGTTTCCAGTGGGGGTGTGGAGTTGTGCCTGATGAAGGCCATCCGGATCGCTTACTTTGAAGCGGGTGCGGATTGCATTTGGTGGTGCGGCAAGGCTTGGTGGCAGCATTTCTATTTTTGTACGTTCGTTTGCGGCACTTTTGCCAGGGTTAAAGGCTCGGTGGGCATCTAACCATCCAGCGGCACCATCGGAGAGTTGGTAGCTGAAAGTTCCATAGGACATGATGTATATATCGCTGCCCGGTCGAAAATCGTGTGGCAATCCGAAGGCGTGGCCGAGTTCATGTGCAACGACCCCCCAGTTCCAGCAGTAGTTAATTGCCATACCTGCGTTCCCTATTGTGTTACTGTAGCCACCGCGACCACAAACTCCAGCGGTTACGTTTCCTTCTTGCATATAGACGTAGAAATTTTTGTCGGGGAAGCCGTCAAATTTTCCGCGATGTATCACGGTGTTCCCATTTTCATCTACTTCAATCTGAAAGGTTTTTCTTTCGAATCCGTGGCGTTCCATTTCATTTGCAAAGAAACGTTGTACTTTCTTGATTAATACATCAATTTCTGCATCAACATTAGAGCGAGGCGGACTGTCAGAGGTGGGCAGGTAGAAGACGTGTACTATAGGACGTAGCATATCTGGGGTTTGGATTTGCCCATCCTCACTGCTAACACCACTAACGGTATTAATACCGACATCAGTGTTAGCGGTATCAATACCGACGAACATGCTCCACCCGCCCGTGCGTTCACTCACTTTAACCATGAGGAGATTGTCACCTGTTACTAAGTTTATTGGAAACATATCTTGAAAACCGGAGGATCCTCGATTCACAGGATTGGTATGTACAACTTCTCCATTGAGCCAGACTTTGATAGCGTCATCGCTGCCGACGTGCATCGTTATCTCATTTTGGTCAGTATCGGAATTAAAAGTAAATAGTGCGTAGGATGAATGGTGATCCACGTTTCCATTTGTCAAACCTATCTGATTGAGACATGCATTGATATTATCGTTGTCGATAGTAGTAGAAATCTGCCCAGGTGTCCACACATAATTTCCGACCCTGTCGCCTTCGTTTGCGCCGTTGGTTGCGATGTCTGATTCGGTGATACCCCCGCCGCTTGCAACAGCGAGTGAATCAATATCTATAGATTCTGCTCCGCCTTGTCCGGGTTCGGTAGGTGCGATCATCCAGAGCCAGGGTCCTGTGATTTTCTCTTGTGCATACACAAAATAAGGTATAAGTAAGAGTGTTATAAGACAAACAAGTGCGATTGAAAATAGTTTTTTATTCATGAATACCTCCACCATTTTTGAGGTTTTTCAGTTGAATTAGCGTACGTCATGCTATGTTCACTTACCGAATCTTCGTTTACGTTGGCTGTAATCCCGTATTGCCCGAAGGAAGTCTATCTTGCGAAATGAGGGCCAATAGGTGTCACAGAAGTAAAATTCTGAATAGACGCTCTGCCAGAGTAAAAATCCGGACAATCTTATTTCTCCACTTGTGCGAATGATCAGTTCCGGGTCAGGTAAGTTTGAAGTATATAGGTATGGAGCAATTTTGTCAACGCTTAATTCCGATGCGATCTGTTGAGCATCTTTTCCATCTTGAATTTCTGCGTTCAGATGTCCCCTACACGCTTCTATGATTTCCTCGCGTCCACCATAGGCGACTGCGACATTAAGGATGAACTTATCGTAGTTTTTTGTTGCTTCTTCAGCTTCTCGAATCGCTTCTTGGAGGCTCTGTGGTAGTCGTTCAATTTGACCCATTGCACGTACCTTAATCTGATTTGTATGAAGTCCTTCAATAGTTGCGAGTTCTCGCATTTTCCTTTCAATAAGACCTAAGATACCTTTTACTTCGTCGTCTTCCCGGTTGAAGTTATCAAGTGAGAAAATCCAGATTGAAAAGATTTCAACCCCAAGTTCATCACACCAGTGTAACACTTCTTCAAGTTTATCGGCACCTTCATAATGTCCTTTTATAACATTGTCTAACCCAGTCGCTTTAGCATAGCGTCGGTTTCCATCAAGGATAACACCTATATGACGCGGGATTTTCCACGTATCTGCTTCAGCTTCTAGCCTTTTCTGGTACGTGTTGTAAAACCATTTTTCTATTCTAAACTTCAGATATTTGATCGGATTCATGTTTTTTTTCTGCAAATAGAGACTGTTGAAATCCTTATGTGGGTCCTAACTTCAAACTGTATATGTAGTTTAGAAAATGCGTCATCTGATTATGGTGAAATTGAAAGTAGGTGCGATTTCCTTATTGCAGGCGTTCCAACTTACGGGTTTTAGGTCTAATGTCCATCTCGTCTTGGATTTATAGCTAAATTCAAAGGCAGTAACAATAGAATTAAACTACATAAGGAGGTTACAATCCATTCTTCTTGCAAAGGTACAATTTCAAGAAGTTCATGTAACGGTTCTACGTACATGACACCTAGATGCAGTCCGATGATACCAATCAGAATAAAGAAAAGACGGATGTTTGCGAACATTCTCTTAAATAGAGATTCCCAAGGATAGCGTGTGCACTGGAAATAGGAAGCAACTTGTGTAAAAATGAGTGTTGTACATGCAGCGGTTCGTGCTACTTCAATACTGGAATTGGTTGCAAAAGTGGTCAAAACCAAGAAATGGATAATCGTCATCAGGCTGATAACAACACTACGGCATACCACATCAAGTATTGCGTTTTTTGGTAGTAGCAGTACCGCACGTCCGGGCCGTTGTTGTTTTTCGTTGAGATATATCTTTTCGAAACCTAATCCCAATGCTGGAAGCATTGTTGTTAAAAATTGAACCCAGATAACTTGTGTTATTGTCAATGGCATTTCGAATTCAAATGTTACAAAGAGTAGTAATCCAAAAATGACGGTTAGAAACTGTGAGAGTGTGCAGGATAAACACCATCGGAGTGAACCGGAAAGGTTCTGATATGCTTCACGGGCAAAAAACAGACAGTCTTTAACAGCCTTAAAACCTCTTTCAACTATAAGGCAATCTGCATGTTCTAAGGCGAAATGTGATGCATATCGTGTATCGG
Organism: Candidatus Poribacteria bacterium; assembly: GCA_965208245.1. Classification (GTDB taxonomy): domain Bacteria; phylum Poribacteria; class WGA-4E; order WGA-4E; family WGA-3G; genus MSPOR6. Next base: position 253,288 of record OZ242325.1, on the reverse strand, counting down.
CGAAAGCGAGATTCGCCGTAATCATAGCTCGTTGGTCATTCACATCTCGTCCTAAGAATCCTACCGAATGATTGTGTCGTTTTAGACTTAGAACAATATTTCGCCTTTGTTCTTGGGTCGGTTGCGAATATGCATTCCAATTTGGTACTTCTTTATCAAACTCTTGTGTAGAAAGGTTCATCATTTCTTCTCTTGTACCGACTGCATTTCGAGAGTGAATAAGTCCTAATTCTCTTGCTAAATCGGTAGTTGACTGTTCATCGCTGCCACTGATTAAAATAACCTTAAGTCCTGTATCTGTGAAAGCTTTAATTGCCTCTCTTATTTCTTCGTCATCATTTGCAGAGAAACCGATAAACCCTAAGAAAGTTGACATTCTTTGCACTTCTGGTGGTGTTAGAGGAACTTCAGAGTGGACAGATGCTACGCCGTAGACAGTATCCCTTGAATTCTGCATGTAATTTAGAATTTCGTTACTCATTTCATATTGGTCATAGCTGAATTCCTTTAGTTCTTTGTTGACGAGAATGTAGTGGCATGCTTCAAGCACATTGCGTGCATCGCCATATAAGATGTTAAGGTACTCATTTTCTGCAGATTGAAATACATGCAGTTCATATCCGAAGTTTGAAGTCCAAGGATATTCAGCGACAAGTTCCATTTTAGACTGTAGTTCAATTAATTCGTGCCCAAGTTGTTTCATTGTTTCTTTGATAACTTGCTGATGTGCATGATCAATATCGGATCTATCGTAATATCTTTCACCTGAAGTGCCTAGACCCGCTGTCAACACGAGCCCGGGAGCACCTTGAGGTACTTGGAATCGTGGTGAAATACTGTTGACTCTTGTGCTTTTATCTTCTTTTGACAGCGTGTCAAGTGTTTTTAACCAGCTTTCCCATATAGGTCGATTCACAAGTTGTTCATCAACGTAAATATTGGATATAGTTAGTGCTTTTCTACTGGCAATACCTTTCTCGTCTGAGCAAAAGGCAGTCAGTCGATTTAATCGTTCAAGGAATTGGCGGTTTCTTAGGACTACTCCTATTTTTATTAAATCTGCAATTTTTTGTGTAAGAATTGTATTTAGTAGCAATAACAGATCATGAGGGGTTGCTGCCATAACAAAAAGTAATCCGAATTTTACAAACACTTGCCAATCAATTGCGTTAGTCTGGTGTGATTCATTCCACCAGAAGATAGCAGTTGCTATTGTGCCAGCGACTACACCTATAATTCTTAGTATATCAACAAAGAACTTGATTTGATTTTCTGCGACAGTCATCTCATTTGGCATTGTTCTTGTGCTTCTGTCATGCTTGTACATTTCCAACTGTTTTCCTGTCCTTACGACAATCGCCTTCCCCATTCCACTGTCAACATAAGTTCCTCCAAATACCATATTTGTCTGTTTTTCAGGTGTTAGTCCGGTTTCCTTTAAATTATTATCAGACTTTTGAGCGGAACCGCTACTGCCGAAAAGAGCTGATTCATTAACTGTCAACCCCTCAGTTTGTACTATTCGTGCATCAGCGGGTATAAAATTACCAGGTTTCAGCAGCAAGAGATCGCCGGGAACAATTTCGCGTGGTGAACATTTTTCTTGTTTGCCTTGACGAATTACTGACACAGTAACATTGAAATGTGTGTTACATTGGTTCTGTTTTTTTCGTAAGTTGAGTCCAACGGAAATTGACCAAGATAGTGTGATTATGAAGACACTACTGATAAACACAATTCTTGGTATTTTCAGCGTGTCGTCATCAGTTAAGGCAAAGATTACTGCAGTAGCAATCAATAGTAACAATTTCCAATTAAGCACTTGTTCAAAGAACAGTCCGATTTCTGATTTTGCCATTTTAGACTTGTGTTCGTTCACACCATGGCGTTTTCTTGCATCAATTACATTTTCATGGCTCAGTCCGTTTTCAAGATCGGTATTAAAATGGTTTAGCAGGAAAGAGATACTTTCTGCATAGAAATTAGACATAAGTATTCCTAACGACCTAGTATCTTGTCACGTTATAGTATATAATCAAATTGAGGTTTACTACTATATTCGGGAATTGCCAGAATCATGTTAACTGTCCTTCTACTATTGATTTTTTTTCGTCATGAGTCCAAACCCGTGCTCCTTCTTGATCCGCACGTATCACCTTTATTTGACATGGAATATTGTGTCTCATCAAGGCAGCTTTCATCTGTTTAGCGACTATTTCCATGTTATTCAAACAGAAGGCAGCGATAGTGGGTCCTGCTCCACTCAAAGCGGTACTCAGTGCCCCGGCATCTGATGCGGCTTCAACGACTTCATCGAATCCTGGAATTAGCTTACTTCGGTATGGTTGATGGAGTGCATCCTTCATAGATAAGGATAACATGTCTAACTTTCCGGTTGCGATACTGGCAACAAGTAATGAGCATCTACTACTATTGTATATAGCATCTGAGAATGTTACTGTTTCTGGTAGAATGTTTCTCGCTTCCTGCGTAGATAGTGTGAATTCAGGAATTGCCAACACTAAGTGAAGTGCGGGATCGCAATTTAGTTTAATTGTGTGAATGCTGTTTCCGTCTTGTACAGAAATAACCATGCCACCGTAAAGAGAAGCGGCAACATTGTCGGGGTGTCCTTCTATCTCTGATGCAATATTGAGGATGTCTGACAGCGAGAATGGAGCATCACATAATTCATTTGCAGTAAGTAATCCTCCAAGTATAGCAGTTCCGCTGCCACCTAACCCGCGGATAGCGGGAATTCCGTTTTCTATACGTAGTCTTATACCCTTCGGTTTCGGCATACCACTGCGTTGGAAGATCGTCTCAACGGCTTTAAAACCACTATGTTCTGGTGTGCTTGGGATCTTCTCAAAGTCGACCCCGCTTACGACAACTTCTGTATTGTCACCCGTTATTTCCAAGGTGATAGTACTGTAAAGTTGTAATGCAAGCCCTAACACATCAAACCCGGGTCCTAGGTTTGTGGTGCTGGCAGGTATACGCGCTGTTGCTTTACAAGACATACGGGGAACTACCTACAATTTTCACTATAACTTATCAATTGCTGTCTGAATACGTTCTAATGCATCCTCAATATTATCCAACGAATTTGCATAAGAAAGTCGTAGGTAACCGTCACCGAATTTACCAAAAGCTGTACCGGGCAATAGTGCAACGCCGACTTCATCCATCAGATAATCAGCCATTTCTTCGCAAGAAAGCGGGAGTTCTGTTACGTTAGGAAAAACGTAAAATGAACCGAGAGGTTTAACACATTTTATGCCGTTAATTGCATTTAGTCCATTTACGATGACATCGCGCCGTTTTTGGAATTCGTTTACCATCTGCGTGACAAATGTTTGAGGCCCCGTTAGTGCTTCTATACCTGCGATTTGTGTAAATGTTGCTGTACAAGAGTTTGAATTGATCGTTAAACGGGTTATCTTATCAGCGATTTCGCGTGGGGCGACACCATATCCGAGGCGCCATCCTGTCATAGCATAGGTTTTTGAATGTCCATCAATTAGAATTGTTTGTTCTTTCATTCCAGGTAAACTGAGGATGCTTTGATGTGTGCCTTCGTAGAGAAGTCTTGAATAGACTTCATCTGTGAGGATGTAAAAACGGTGTTGTTTTGCAAGTTCTGCTATTGCATTAAGGTCTGATGTGGTCAAGGTTCCACCTGTTGGATTTTGAGGTGAGTTAAGTATCAGCAATTTTGTGCGTTCAGTAATAGAGTCAGCTAAGTCCTCAATGCGAAAACGAAAATCGACCTCTTCACGTAGTGGTAGTGCGATAGTTTTTCCTCCGATAAAATTGATTACGGATTCATAGACAGGGAATCCCGGTTCAGGATAGATCACCTCATCTCCATCATCCACTAATGTTAAGATAGTGAAGAAGATAATTGGTTTGGCACCGGGAGTGACTGTCACTTCATCAGGATGGATATCAATTTTTCGGGTTTCAGAAATGTGTTGTGCCACGACTTCACGAAATTCTGGTAGACCTGCGGAAGGACAGTAACCTGTATGACCGTCTTTCATTGCCTTGAAGGCTGCTTCACAAACATTCATTGGTGTTGTAAAGTCTGGTTGACCGATCTCTAAATGGATAATATTTTTACCTTGTGCTTCTAAACTTTTTGCTCTTGCCAACACTTCAAAAGCAGATTCTGTTCCCAACCTACTCATGCGGTTGGCGAAAGTATGGCTATTCAAAACATATCTCCTCTATATCCTTATTGACAGTGAACTTTAGAATTAATGAAACACTTGACAACGGGTGAGGTGACCTTGCCTCTGCGTCGGGTGTTCTTCGTCGTCGGTGTATGGGGTGAAATGTTTCATTAATTATTCACTTTACTATATATTTATAACCGATCATACTGTCAATTTTTTCAATACATGTCGGGTTTCGTTTCTCTACCCGATCTACATAAGAAGCCTTGACAGTACACTCAAACGTCGTAGTTATTTAACTTTTAAGATTAGACCGCGTGCCCCTGCGATCCAAACGTTATCCTTATCAAGTACAAAGACTTTAATCAATTTTTCTTTTTCCTCTTCTAATTTTTCTAATTCTACTAATTCCCATTTCTTACCTCCGTTGTTTGTGCTAAGAATGACACCTACTCCAAGATCTCCTCCTACTGCCCATCCGGTATATTTATCAACGAATCTGACGCTTCTAAGGGTTTCGATAGTGCCGCTGTTCTGTTCCTTCCATAGTTTTCCACCGTTAGTCGTGTGAAGAATAACCCCGTTTTCACCTACTGTCCACCCGACAGAGTCATCAAAGAAAAAGATGTCTTCGAGGATATCCTCTTTTCCGGTTTCTTGGTTTTGCCAAGTTTTCCCACCATTTGTGGTCATTTGGATTATACTTTTCTGACTTTTCTCTTCTGGATTAACGCGTATTCCTACAACCCATCCAGTGTTCTCATCGATAAACTGTAGTGCACTAAACATACTTGCGGGGTCATCTCCTACAGCCCCGACAATACCTCCGTTTAGGACATTCCAAACGCGTCCACCATTTTTTGTTTTAAGGATAGTATCAGTTTCTCCGACAGCAAATCCTACATTTTTATTTACGAAATATATGCTTTTAAGTGTGGTATCTGCTTTGCTTATTTGTATTTCCCAATCTTTACCATTTGTCGTATTTGCGATGAGACCTTTGGCACCGACTGCCCAACCGTTTTTATCATCTAAGAAGTAAATTCTGGTGAGATCAGAACTGAATTTTGTATCCATTTTTTGCCATGTTTTTCCACCATTCATTGTTTGTGCAATGAATCCTGGGTTTTCAAAATCTTCAGCAAGTGCTGACCCGGCCACCCAGCCGATCCCTTTAGATGTGAAGGTAACATCCATATAATCTCTAAAATCTGGATCGGTCTCTTGCATAACAACCCATTCAGCGAGTGCTGAGACAGAGATTATTGTCGTTGTAAGAACTGTTATGAGTAAGATTACTTTTGAGAGTGTCGATAGTGACTCCTTTTTGTTCATCATATCTCCTTTATACTTTATCAGGACTTACGCATTCCCCCTTGATAAGGGGGTTAGAAAATAGCGTTTATGATTCTGAATCTTATATTTAAATAAACGTTCTCATTTGTTTTTTTGACTCTCAATGTATTGCTTAAGCACTTCTTTTGTGCAGAAAACAATATGATATTCACAAGCGTGAACGCCACTACGAAACTTCTGATATTTTAGTTCTGGTATAGGTAGTTGAATTGACATATCATACTACCTAATCCGTGTTTATATGTCAAGTTAAAATGCAGGGTTTTTCAGTTTTAGGTGATTCTGAAGAATTACGCAACAAACGTTAATGTATTGAATTTGTCCGTAGGTTGGGTAGAGCGTAGCGTCATTAAGCTGTCGACACGATCACGCTTCTGTCGGGTTTCGCTACGCTCTACCCAACCTACAAAGTCCACTATTAGTCCTACACAAAAACTGACAATTCTTAAAACTGAAGAACCCTGGTTAAAATGCCAAGTTAGAATTAATGCCGTGTGTTACATCAGCAAGTTATAGTTTCGGTGTTTTGATGGCAAGATTGATAACGGTTCAGATTATTTTGCGAGTATGATTGTCCCTGTCTTGAAACTTTCTCCGATCTGTAATTGATAAATATAGATTCCGCTTTCTTCGATTTCACCGTTTTCGTTTTTGCCGTCCCATTTCAATTCTGTTTCACCGGGTTCTGCGATGAGAGATTTTATTAGTGCACCATTTAGGTTATAGAGTAGCACACTGAATTCACCTTCAGCATCATCTATTGTTCGAGCTGGAAAAACGACGGTGTTAAAATCGGGATCAGGTGAAAGTGGTGTGAATGGGTTTGGATACGGTTTATCAAAAATTCGCAGTCTTTTTTGAGCAGGTGGGGATTCGTTATCTGCTTCGTCAATTGCAACTATGACATAAGTAAAACTACCGATAGACAGTTGTCTATCGTCTACGAACCTGATTTCAATTGAAGTGTTGGCGGTTGTACCATTTGCCGTTTTTTCTGCTGGTATTTCATTATTTGGGAGTGGATTAAGTGTATCTGAGTCGTCTGAACCGAACATAATAAGGTACTTTAACACATCCCGACTCACACTCGGTTTCCAATAGATTACGATCCTTTCTCTTTCAGCAACGATGCGAATATTTGTTGGAGGTTCTGGTGCTGCAGTGTCTTCTGACACATTGACGGTTTGTATTGGTGAACGTTTTGATTGTAATATTTTTGTTTTGAAGGCTGTAATCTGATAGGTATGATATCCTTGTGGAACATTCACATCAAGAAAAGTAGTCGATTCGCGTTGTTTAACGTCAATTTGAACATCATCATTCCTATAGATAACATATCCATTAACATCCAAATTAGTTGACTTTTCCCAGCGGAGTGTTACGTTGTTTTCACCTATTGTGTCGGGGATAGCCGTGAAACCTGTTACAGTTGCAGGAGGTACATTTGGAATGACTTGTAGCGAAAAATCATCGTTATTCAACTGTCCATCGGCTTGACCTGCGCGGATATATTCACCGATCGGGCTATCCTCTGTATTGCGTAATCTTGTTCTAAAGGTTGTCTCACCAACATTATTCGGTGTCAGGCAGTCAAAAGCGATTTCATATACAGAATTTTGAAAATCGATGATCGGTTCATTGAGAACTACATGCAAAACATTTCCACTAGAGGTATCAACTCTTGCGGTCAGTTCTACTTGATCTCTCAAGATATGCTTGAAATCTGAGACTGCTATTTGAAAACCTTGTGGTATTGTAATTTCGATAATCATTATTTCTTCGCCGGTTACTGCTTGTGATCTGTCGATCACGAGTGTCACAAGAAGCGTCACTGTTGAGCTTGCTGGAACTATACCTTTCGTTTCACCGTCAACGTTTATTTCACCGATGGACGTAACTGCTCCAAAACTGATGTGTGTAATGAAGAAGCAAATAATCAATAGATAAATACAAGCTGCATTTTTCATAAAGTATGATCCTTTAGTTAGAATAAAAGACTGGTGGAGAAGCGTTGTGTTGTGTTGTTCTGCAGTTCACCTGTCAGAAGTTGAAATCCGTAGTCAAGTTGCAATGCTGTTCCGCTGATAGGAATTTTTGCACTGCCGCCGAGATTTATTGTTGTCACTGAATTATCATCATTTATCATCCCTATGCCTGCACGAACAGCGGTGGCATTATTGATCCAGATTTCTACGCCTCCGCGAGTCGTTACCACGTTATCGCGTGCATTAAGTTCAACAATTGCTAAAGTGTTCTTCAATACGTTGCTGATTGCTTTTCCTTGTGCACTCATTTCAGCGATTGATTTAAGTCTGTAGACGATACCTACGCGAAAATTCTGAGGGATTGTATCTGTCTCTGTCTTGGAAATGCTCATATCTGCTGGTACTAAATTTTCCGCAGATATTCCGATGTGTAGATTATCAATAGGCTTTGCCATTAGACCGATGTCAAAAGAAAATGTTGAGTTTGACATCTGATCAAAGTATGGATTCTCTTTTACAGATTCATTCGCTTCATCGTAGGATGTACTAAAATACTTTAGGTTAACGCCAATCCCTATTTGTTTGATAATTGTCTTAGCATAAGAGAAACGGAATGTTTGTTCGTTGTAAATATCAGAATTTTCAGAAAGGGAACCGACATCTGCTCCAATTGTACCAAGACGACCAATAGGGATCACACTGGCAATAATTGCGTGATTGACGAGTCCGTTAAAACGTTGTGCATAAGTAGCCCCCAAATGAATGTTCTTGAGATAAGCTAATCCTCCAGCATTGTAATTTGAAGCATTGCTATCATCTGCTAGTGCGACAAAAGCGCCACCGAGCCCGAGTGGACGTGCTCCCATTCCTATATCATTAAAAGCACTGAATACAGGTTGTGCAAAGAGTAAAATCAGTATTAGGACATAACAACATCTCATTTTTGTTTTTAGCATCTTTTCCCCTATGGTTTATTCTGTCATTGGAACAAAACTGACTCCTGCGATCTTTGTTGTGTTGATTTTACCAGCTAGTTTCTTTAATAAAAACAGATCCTGTAAATCAGCACCTACCGGAACAACCATTCTTCCACCTTCAGCGAGTTGTTGTGTTAAGCGGTGTGGTATTTTTTTAGGTGCAGCTGCAACTAGTACACCATCATACGGAGCGTGTTCAATCCAACCGTAGTATCCGTTGCCTTGTTTAAAGTGGATGTTATGATAGTTGAGTGTTTTCAGTTTCGCTTTAGCTTCTTTTGACAGTTGTGCTATGATTTCAACCGAAAATACCTCTCTTGCTAATTCAGCTAAAACTGCGGTTTGGTACCCGCATCCCGTTCCAATTTCAAGTACTTTAGAATTCGCTCCCAATTCCAGTAATTCTGTCATTAGAGCTACGATGTAGGGTTGTGAAATAGTTTGACCTTTGTCTATAGGAAGTGGTTTGTCGTCATAAGCCCACTTTCTGTATTCAGGTGTAACAAACAGATGACGTTGAACTTTTCGCATTACTGTTAATATATCAGGATTCTGTATACCCCGTTTTTCAATCTGTTCTTGAACCATCTTCTGTCTGGCGTTCGTAAATCCATTGACTGACATCATTGATTATCATCCTTCAAGTGCAATGTAGTGAACTTCAGAATTAATGCCAGTTTAAAATATTGACTGACTCCACAATGGGCGAGGTGACTTTGTCCCTACGCTGTGTGATTTTCATAAACGGTGAAATGTTTCATCAATTATTAGCTTTACTATAATAGTCGACCTAGTTATCTATTTATGGTTTCACATTGATTTCATAAGGCATCAATAGGAACAAATTATGTTTCTTGATAATCTCAATTAGTTTTAGATTTCCGTTATGTTCTAGAAGCGTAATGATGTTTGATAGAAATGGCACCTTCCTTATAGATATAAGATTTGAATACCCCAAGAGAGTTGATAACCATGATACCTTCGGCAATCTGACAATTTCAACAGTTTTGTCATTTAGTCCTGCCCGTTGTTTTGCCATTGCAAGAGCTGTGTCTAATCCCCCGAGTTCGTCCACCAATCCTATTTCTTTTGCTTGTCTTCCTGTCCAAATACGTCCACGAGCGACTTTATCTACTTCAGGGACGGTAAGATTTTTTCTTCCCTGGGCAACTTTTGTGATAAAATCATCATAGACCTCTTTGAGTTGTATTCTTAGATTCTTCTTCTGTTCTGGTGTAAAATCACTAAAATTACTAAAGAAGTCAGCATTTTTACCGCGTGTCATTATCTCCTTTTTGATGCCAATCTTCTCATACAATCCCTTTAGGCTATGTTTTCCGCCGATAACCCCGATAGAACCTGTTATTGTGCCGGGTTCAGCGACAATCGTTTCCGCGGGAACAGCAATATAGTATCCACCGGAGGCAGCAACATCACCCATAGAAACAATAAGCAGTTTTTTGGCTGTGAGGCGCATGAGTTTATGCCATATTATATCAGCTGCAACGACTAATCCACCAACGCTATCAATTCGGAGTACTACTGCTTTGATTGAATCATCTGTTCTACAGTAATCTATAGCATGTGAGATTGTCGATGCTCCCATGACGGGGCTGCCGGTCAAGAGATCATGAAAACTCTCACCTGTCAGCATCATCCCTTTTGCTTCAATCACTGCGATTTTGGGATTAGGAACGGACCATTCTTGTGGATACAGTGTCCTGTTTAAGTATTCATTTATTTTAAGATGTTTGATGTTTCTTTTCACAAGTTTTTTGATTGCATTCTCCAGTTGGTCCTCATATAGAAGTCTATCAACAATCTTGGCCTTGATTGCTTGCTTTGCGGTGAAAGGTCCACTATCAATTTTCTTTTTTACGGTTTCGGGTGTCCATCCGCGTGCTGTTGCAATATCTGTTGTCAGTTGGTCATATAAATCATCAAGAATGGCGTTCATGTTTTCACGGTGCTTCTCTGACATATCTTTGTGAGTGAAAGTTTGGGATGCAGATTTATATTCACCCAAGTGGTCAAGTTCTGCCTGGATACCGAGTTTTTCCAACATGTCTCTATAGAAGGAGAGTTCGGTTTTCAAACCAACGAGTCGCACATCAGCACTCGGATGCATATAGATAGCATCACATGCAGATGCAACGATATAATCCCCTGTGGAACAGTATGTGATATAACAGGCAACGATCCTTCCTGATTTCCTGAAATCTATGATGGCATCACGGATTTCTTGGAGATGTCCGATACCAAACTTAGTACCTTTTAGTCGGATCAATATGCCAGTAACATCTTTGTCCGATTTTGCGATACGGAGTGTTCTTTCTATTTGCGACATCTCTAAGTCAAGAAAAACACGTTTCCGTGATATCGATTTGGTAATGGCGGCGGTTGTAAAATGGAAGTATCCAACACTTGTATCTGATGTGCTGTTTTCATCAAAGTAGTTGACTGACCCAATACCGAAATTACCAAGATTGATTCCAAACCGTATATTATAACTTTTATCACTGTTGTATGTGCCTCGGAGCATAAGTTCTCTGATGGGACGGATTTCAACACCGTAGCTAAAGTCTAAACCGGATACATTTTGCAATTTTTGCATGTCAACAGAAAGTGTTGTTTTCCATGTTCCAGGTCGTAGTGCAAATCCGAAATCGTAAGTTCTTCCCAATTTCTGATTATTTATTCTCGGTCGATTAAGGTCACGTCCGATTGCGCCAATTGAAAAGTATTTTCTACGATACATTAAACCTAGAGAGATTGACTTATAGTCATCATAATTTTCACTGTCTGAATTGATCCAGCTATAGTTTGTTCCCCAATACAAAGCGCTACCTAAATGATGTCCTGTGGAGAGATTGTAACGTGTAAAATCGATATTTTCGGTAGCGTTTGCAAATTCCATGCTAAAACCTGTGTTTGGTGCAGCGATGAAAAATGCGTCATCGCTTGGCAACGTACTGCCATAGGTTCGTAGATAGTAGAGGTTTAATGCGTGCTTGGTGCCTAATCCAGCAGGATTGAAAAAGGTTGCTAATGCATCATCGCTCATTGCAACAGAATTTGTTGGAAGATGGCTGCGTGTTTTGGTTTGGGCTGCTGTAGTCAGGATAGGAAACAAACTACAGAGAAAGAGGGTGTAGATAAACTGTTTCTGTATATGCATGGGATCGGTAATGGTCCGTCAGGTCCGTAAATGACGATGTCATCGTATTTTGCTGTAGTATTCCACGTTCCAAGTCCAATTTGTTCTGCGTTATCTTTGTCAGAATGTAGAATTTCGTGTACTGTTCATCAACCTTTTCATTGTCAAGCATGAGGGTGTAACTGGCATGAGGGTGTAACTGGTTGGTGTATTCATGATTTTGATGTTGTACCGTGTATCGGTATAAAATGTATGATACTATCAGTTTAATGATTTAATGAGAATTCCGCTGAGTTAAGTAGTACCCAGTAGAGGTCCTCATAAGCTAAGTTTTTGTCCGTGTAGAGACTTCGTTCTAAATACCGTTGGAAATAGGTTTGTTCTTTGCTGTTCGGTTTTCTTGATAGGACAGTCAGATAGATAAACTGAACTCTATCCATAGTATCTCTCCAGTTATCAAGGACATAGTTGACGAAACTGCCGCGTTCTTTGTGGTCTGCGCTGTCGTTAACGATGTCACCATTTATCATCATAAGTGCTTGTGGGACAGTTCCGTTAAATGCTTCGATCTCCTCCATTTCACCGTTATCAAGCAGGAAAAGGAATTTTCTGAGGTGTTCCCGTTTCATTTTCTCAACCTGGTTACGGTCTCTTCGATTCTGGAGTCTTTCAAATCCTGTTGCTTTTAACATTGAATAGAAGAACTGTTCTGCGCTTAGCGGTTTCATATATGCGTGTGAGTAATATATCTCATCATCTTCGTTATTTTTATTTGTTTCAGAGCTTCGTTGATACGTTTTTGAATGAAGAATTGTCTTCATGAGATGTTTTAGGTCATACCCATGGATGATGAAATCTTCAGCTAACCATTCTAAAAGTTTGGGGTTAGTTGGCGGATATTCTTCACCGAAGCCATCAAGGGGTTCTACAAAAGCGCGTCCCATAAAATGTTTCCATATACGGTTGACGATAGCTTTGCTAAAGTATGGATTTTCATTTGCGGTTATCCATTCAGCGAGGGCGTGGCGTTTTTTGGTGTTTTCGCCTTTATATTCAGTTCGATCAAGGAATCGAGGTGGTACAGATTCGCTGTTTCCGTCAAACATGTAGGTAGCTTTTTGCATATTTGGTGAATTGTAAATTAGGTAATTCTCCATCTCTGTCCTTTTTCCCTTCATATCTGTGAGGTATCCCTTTTCCTTGCTTTTGATTCCTGTGAAAAAGGCGGCAACTCCGTAAAAATCCTCTTGTAACCATGCTTCTGTTTTATGATCATGACATTCTGCACATTGCATAGAAAGCCCGAGAAATAGTCGAGAGGAGTGAGATGTTAAGAAGACAGGTGATCTTTCATAACGGAGAACATAGTTTCCTGCTGGATTATCTTGTAATTCTCCATCAGCAGCGATGAGTTCACTGACAAACTGGTCATAAGGCATATTAGTTTCAAGTGCGTCTTTTACCCAACCCGTTAGGCCGATGCGTCGGTCATCACCGACATCACGTCTTCCGATTAACCAATTCACCCACAAGCGTGTCCAATACTCGACAGATTCTCTACTGTTAAGCAGTTCATCTATTTTCTTGGACCGTTTATTTTTTGAACCATCATTTACAAAGTCTAATACTTGTTCATGAGATGGAATTACTCCTGTCATATCTAGATGGATACGTCTTAAAAATGCTGTGTCATTTGTCTGTCGTGAAGGCTTAAGCCCTTCCTGTTTTAGCACAGCGTCAATGTGCCTGTCTAAGTGTTTTGTGCTGGATGGGCCGTAAGTATCTGTTATTTTGATTGAAGTACCTGTTGCACAACCTACAATTATCAGGGCGAGTGTAATGAAAATCGTGCGATTTCGGTATATTTTCCAAGGTTTATTTTTCATTGTAAATTTCCTCTAGTGCTGAGTACTTAAGGTTCAATGTAGTGTTTTTAAGTGTAACCGAATAACAGTATGAATTTCAAGGGGCATTCTCGTTATCACCATCTTACGCCGGGAGGATAAATCCGTCTCCATCCGATTCCTGAGCAAGCAGGTTTAACGACACCGAGTGTGGTTGCGATTGTGGCATCTACAGCGTTTCCTCCTGTCATCATCGTCTGTATGTCTGCTTGTGATGCAAGTACATGCCCTGATGTCATCATGCCGTTGCTGTCCATTACAGATGGACGGAAGGCTGAACTGTGTGGTGATTGCATCTGAACTCTCCAAATTAACTCAGCATTTTCTTAGCAAATGCATCAACATCAACGCGTCCATGAGTTCTTGCAGATTCGTTGCATGCTTCCATCAGTATCCATGTTCCGAGTGTACTATCCTGAATCCAATCACGGTTTTTACCTATAGAGATTGCTTCGGCAAAAGCATCAAATTGAAGTCTGTCATCTTCAATTAGTCCTCCATGGAGGTCTTGAAGCGTTAGGTTTTCAACATTTTGTCCTATTTTGAAGAGTTGCAGGTGTCCTTCATCTCTGCGGAGGTCTCCTTTATCTCCGTGGAAAGTCCAACTTCCGCTCCATCCGTAAGCTCCCATGTGTCCTGCTCTTGTACCTGCATAGGTGAACGGTGCGCCGTTATGGTATTCCATCAATGCGTTTCCTCCTGCGGTGCCCCATGCGTCAATTTGCCCTAATGCTGGGTCTCTTCGGTTATGTACCTGTGCAGTAACGTACTGGGGTAGTCCTTTTGCGCCAACGAGTTGGTCAAGTTGATGGCTACAGCCTGCGTGGAAATAAAGTCCATCAACATAAGCATCCGGTTGACGGGAGTTGGGTCCTGTAAAGAGGTTTTGTCGGATCCAGAACCTGCATTCACCGCTTAACATTTGTCCGATGCCGCTATCTTCCTGTAGCCATTCTCGCATTTTTGCTGCGGCGGGGTTCCATCGCTTGTTTTGACCTTGCACTAGAATTGTTTCGGGGTTCGCTTTATGTGCTTTTATGATGTCTCGGAATTCGGTTTGTGTCGTAGCGATTGGTTTGACGCAGAGCGTGTGCATGCCGAGATTCAGGCTTTCAACAATCAGTTTTGCATGAACAGTAGTTGATGCGTAGATGAGACATGCCTTGACTTCAGGATGTTTATCTTTTGCCTCGGTGATTGTCGTGTAGATGTGTTCTGACAAATCTTCGGATGCACCATTTATTGATTCAACACCTTTTTTTGCTGCTTCAAGATTGATATCAACGCATGCTACGGGTTCAAGTCCGTGTGTGTTGACTTGTGCTTGTAATCGTCCGTGAGCGAAATGTGTGCAGCCGACGTGAATTGTGGGTATTGCCATAAATTTGTCTCCTTGTGGCGTTGTTCTGTTTATATGCTCGGTAGTTTCATGTTAGGCAAACGTAACATGTGGCGGATTGATGAAATCGTGATATTTCTGTGCCACGTTACCTTCAGTAGCATCCCCTATGTGAATTAGCACTCGGAATTTAAAATGCATCTGTTCACCCTCTTTAAGCGTATAAGAGCCGTCTTTTGATTTATTGCGTTCGAAGGTTCCGCTACCGAAGATGTTGCTTCCCATGAGTCCATAGTTGCGAACGTGCCAGTATGTAGGATAACGTGGATTCACGATATGGTCATAGACAGCGATTCCGACTTTTGTGCTGTCGACGACTCCAGAATAATCGCACCAGTTAGCGCGTTTACCCCATGTTTCGCCTTCGTTGATACCGCCAAAAGCGTTCTCAATCTGTCCGCCTTCTGAAGCATTCATTGAAGGGTTCACTCGGATACACATGATACCGCCTTCCTTGGTATCACCGAAGTGGACATCCCCGTTAGAGGCGATACAGCTCAGATCAAGATCTATGATGGTACCGTCTTCGGGGAGATTATAGACACGAAAATTCTGTTTATCCGACATCAACACTTTACCGTCTTTCGTTTCCCATGTATTGTCTGCATAGATTCTGCTAAGAACGGTGCCGCCGTGTTTTTGTGTAAAGTTCTGATGAACAACTTTTCCGCAGTTGCTGCCTTCACCCCATAAATCAACATCGTTGATTTCACCATAGGCGACATAGAGTGATCGGTGATGTGCGTGGTCTTTTGATATCTCGCTTGTTTCACCACGTGTAACTTCACATCCATTGGGTCCTATGACTGGAAAGAAATAGGGGCGATACTGTGTTTTAGCGTACCGGAAAGTAGTAAACGGTCTGTCGTTGATCGTAATGTCAATCGTATTAGAATTTTCATCTAAATTGACACCTGCTTCACCATCAATACTTCCTTCTGAAAGTGTATACTTCCGGGAAGTACCTGCCTTAAGACAATCTAGTATCCATGCCAAAGAAGTTGATGTGCCATCATCATTTGTGAAACACTGTGCTGCGGTAACGTCACCGGTATCTGTATCGGTTAGGACAACATCTTTGTTAGCATAGTTATGAATGCTGGGATGGTCTACATTTACGACAATAGGACATCCATCCCGATTGTGATATCCTGGGTTGACAGTGCATGTTAGATTGTTCTGATTTGCCATACATCTCCTTCGTTGTATTTATACTATAGTGAATTTTAGAATTTATGAAACACTCCGTGACGGGCGAGGTCTCCTCGCCTTTACGCTACGCTGGGTGGTTTCCATCATTAGTGTATGGGGGTGAAATGTCTCATTAATTGTTAACTTTACTATAATTGCAAGGAATGCTGTTCATGATGAATAGTGCAAACTTAATTGAGTACTTAGTTTTTGTCGGAAGTCATTTCAAGGATCGCTTCCTCTTCACTGTTATAGTTCTCAAATACGGTTGCTAATCGTCCAAGGACAAGGAGGTTTCTGATATGTGCGCCGGCTTTGACTAGTGCAGTGCGTCCTCCTTTTCGTGTTATTGTTACATGGACAGAAACGAGTGTTCCTAAACCGCTGCTATCCATACGGGTAACTTCTTCAAGGTTAAAAATGACTTTTGGCGCGTCAAAGTATTCTTCAAGTTCTTCATGGATTTGCTGTCTGAGTTCAACATTTGCTGCACCGATCATCCGTCCAGTTGGACGTATTATAATAATACCTTCTCTTTGTAGTATTTCTGCTAACATTCTTATCCCTCTTATTTTTGATCCGCATATATGAAGATTAAGGTTTTAATTGGGTAATATGTGGTCAGGTCTTTAAACAAATTGACGGTGATATACGGTCTGGGAAACCCGGCCTCTACGATTGCTTTTATGCATTGGATTACCTAAATAATTATTTAATCTTCATGTATGCGGTGTTAATTGATTGAACTTAGTATAACGAATTCCTGTGTTTTTGTCAAGGACATAAGATATATATTTTCAACTATAGTTAGTTTATAGGATATTATGCACTATCCAATAGGTGTGATTAGGAAATCGCACCTATCCGGGGATGAAAGTGTATAATTATTTCAAAATCCATTCTATAAGCGATTTTGGTTTTCGTAGGTTGTTATGTTTGCTTCGTATTGCAGTGTCCACCCAATTTCATCAAGTCCATTGTGCATGCAATACTTTTCAAAATCACCGATTTCAAAAGTGTATACTGTTCCATCTGGGCACACAACGGATTGTTCCTCTAAATTTACCATCAATTTGTATCCTTCGGTATTCTTCGCTTGTTGACTAAGTGTTGCGATTTCTTCTGCAGTCAGTGTGATCGGCAATATTCCGTTTTTATAGCAGTTATTCCGAAAAATGTCTGCAAATGAAGGTGCGAGTATTACTTTGAAACCGTATTGTTGTAATGCCCATGGCGCGTGTTCACGGGAACTTCCACAACCGAAATTTATCCCTGCTATTAAGATGCTTGCGTCTGCATAGCGAGGATGGTTCAATACAAATTCAGGATTAGGGTCACCATTTTCGAGGTAACGCCAATCATAGAATAGGAATTCACCGAAACCTATTTGTTCGATACGTTTCAAGAATTGTTTTGGGATAATCTGATCGGTGTCAACATTAATTCTGTCAAGTGGGACCACAAGTCCGACATGTTCTTTGAATGCTTCCATTTTTGTTTATTCCTTCTTATGTTTTACGTAATATGACTTCATTTAAACGTGCGTATGTCTACAAAGCGTCCCGTGACTGCAGTTGCAGCTGCCATCTGTGGACTGACGAGATGTGTGCGTCCACCTTTACCTTGTCTTCCTTCAAAGTTCCTGTTTGATGTGCTTGCACATCGTTGTCCTGGCATCAATATATCGGGATTCATACCGAGACACATGCTACATCCTGCTTCTCGCCATTCAAAACCTGCGTCACGGAATATTTTGTCAAGTCCTTCGGATTCGGCTTGTCGTTTGACTGCTTGTGATCCAGGGACAACCATTGCGTTTACTTTTTCGGCGACTTTACGACCTTTTACAACATCTGCTGCTGTGCGTAAATCGCTGATTCGGGAGTTTGTGCAACTTCCGATGAAAACTCTATCTATTGAGATATCTGTCATTGGGGTGCCGGGTTGAAGGTTCATGTATGCCAAAGCGTGTTCTGCGGCTTGTTTTTCATCTGTTGATTGCATGTCTGCTGGATTGGGAATTTGTCCTGTTACGTCTGTGACCATACCGGGATTTGTTCCCCATGTTATCTGTGGTGCCATATCTGTTGCCTTTAGTGTAAGTGTGCGATCATAAGTAGCCTCCTCGTCTGTGGGAAGTTGCTTCCATTGATTCACTGCTGTCTTAAATGCTTCACCTTTTGGTGCGAATTGTCTGCCAGCAATGTATTGGTATGTAGCGTCATCAGGTGCGATCATCCCAGCTCGTGCGCCTGCTTCTATTGACATATTGCAGACCGTCATGCGTTCTTCTATAGTGAGTGCGCGGATAGTTGATCCTGTGTATTCTATTACTGTGCCATTACCGCCATCGATTCCGATTTTTCCGATTATTGAGAGAATGATGTCTTTCGCTGTTACGCCGTAGGGTAGTGTGCCATCAATGCGTATCTCAAAAGTTTTGGATTTATGTTGCAGGAGGCATTGAGTTGCGAGCACATGCTCAATTTCACTTGTGCCGATACCGAATGCTAGTGCGCCGAGTGCGCCGTGTGTAGAGGTATGACTATCGCCGCACACCATCGTTTTGCCGGGTTGTGTGATTCCAAGTTCTGGTCCGATGACATGTACAATACCTTGTTCAGGGCTATTGATGTCGTATAGGGGAATATCGAACTCAGCACAGTTTTGTGTGAGGGTTTCCATCTGCTTTGCGGCGATTTGGTCTTTGATGGGTAAACTTCTGTCTGTAGTCGGCACGTTGTGGTCCATCGTAGCGAATGTCAGGTTGGGTTGGCGTACCTTTCGGTTGTTGAGTCTCAATCCTTCAAACGCTTGCGGGGATGTGACTTCATGGACGAGGTGTGTGTCAATATAGAGTATTGGGACTTCGTCATCGGATGACCGGACGAGATGTGCGTCCCATATTTTTTCGTACATTGTTTTTTTCATATTTTTCTTTTACCTCTAAATTATACACTGGTTATGTAGACAATAGACTTTCATATAAGTTTAATCGAAATGTTTGTCATAACACCAAGGTCTGAAGTTAATGTGAAAGTGTATGTAATCCACAACAGACTGTCATGACTTAAATCGCTGATTTTTATACTTCCTCAGCATCTATGAATTCTGTGGGGGCATCTGACAAGGTTTGTCTTCTTGCTTCTTGTATTGCTTTTTCGTTCATCTGTTCCAAGTTACGATTTATCACATACATTGCCCCGATTACTTTGACTTGTGTGTTTGCGAGTTTTGCCACTTCGCTTGCGTTTTCTGCATGTTGTATGTAGTGCTTGATTATCTTTGCGGTATCGTTTAATTCTTGTAGTTGTAAGTAGGGGTCAGCAAGGGGTGCAACTGCTCGTTCTTTTTCGTCGAGATATGCAGTTCTCAATGCATCTACAAGGGGGCGGTATCTTTCTGGAAATGTTGGGCTGGTTGGATTCAGGTGCCATGCGCGTTCAAGGAACGCGTTAAATACCGGTGCGTCTCCGATAAGATTACTCAAGGTGTGCCAGGGAGACATAGGAATTGCCAAATCGAAGTATTGGTTAAATTTGTTATAGTAGCCAAAACAGTGTCGGCAGGCTTCCTCAATCGTCTTAGTGCCTACAACAAGCTTAATGATATGCTCCTTGATGCGTTCTGAAAAGGTGTTGTTGAGAAATGTTTTAAGCGATTTCAGTGTATCTTTTGCATATCGGTCTATTCCGGATGTACGTTGAATGTAGTCTTGGATTTCCTCACATTTTGTCATCATTTCTTCGTCATCCAATTTGTCATTCCAATCCTTAGCTGCAAAACCGAACACTACTGTTGGACATAATAACATTTGGTTACCCATGCTATTGCTATCCAAACGGGATGCATATTTTGCTGGGCTGTCTGTTATGGCATCTCTGTGTTTGTAATATGCCTCATTTTTTTTCTCAAAAGCTGCTTGTTCTTGTTCTTCTTCTTGCTGTTTTATCTCGTCAGTCTCGTGTTGGTAGTCTGAAGTTTGCATTAGGGGTCTCCTTTGTTAATATCTTTCCTGCTTTTGTCCAGAAGTTTAGTCCGTTATATCCTGCTAATTTGTTCGCTTCCGCGCAAAAACTATTGAGTGATGCGTTTTTCTTTGCTTGTTCTTTGAGTTCAGTCAGGCGATCTTGGTGTTCTGCTTGTTCTTCCTCAAGACGTTCTAGTTGTGTTTGTTTTTCAAAAGTTTCAATGAACAGAGAGATGTTTTCATCTGATTGGAGAGACACAGCCAGTTCAAGGAGTTCTGTTTTGATCTTGCCTATCCTTTTCTTATAATTTTCTGATACCTTATCAGCTCTTGCAAGGAAGTTGCGGTCTTTTGCATTCATCTGACTATACCTCAAAGTTAAAAAATTGTGTAACGCGTCTGTTTTTTAATTATACCACAGATGCGTTGGTAGATGCATCAGTATCGCAATGCGACACATGTGGCATCGGCTGTGTGATTGTTCTTGCATGCTAGGATCACTGTAAAATAGCATTTTTAAACACCTTTTCACATAAACTTATTGTTATTAATTTTATAACTTAACATATTTTAACGTATAGCATTATCTTTGTCAAGTTAAATTTGAGAAATCCGATTCCTACCTATGAAGATTTTAAAAGGGTAAAAGAGGTATTCGCGTAGGATCCGGTGTGATACGTAAATTAATTGCACCTACCGGTTTGGGTAATCAAATTACCTGATTATTAACAGGACTTACGCATTATTAAAGATAATTGAAGGATTAGAGAGTTGATATTGCATATAATCATCCAATAAACTTTGTTTACAACTCCACTGAGAACGGAGAGTCTCAATCTTTTTTGCATGCGGTTTAGGTAGTACAACATCATCAAAAATTCGGAAAATAAGTTTTCTTTTTTTCTTGAGTTTGTAAATGTAGTCATAATAGAATATTATACACTATTTTACAAAATTGCGTAAGTCCTGTTAGAATTAGGTCAGGGTTTTTCAGTTTTAAGAGATTGTTAGTTTTTGCGTAGGACTAATAGTGGACTTTGTAGGTCGGGTAGAGCGAAGCGAAACCCGACAGAAGCGTGATCGTGTCGCTAGTTAATATTTTAATGACGCTACCCTCTACCCGACCTACGGACTGATAAAATCATATTTTTAGCATAGGACTTTAAAGTGCTTGTTATTTTTATCGATTCTCAGTTATAATTAGCAAAAGCAGTCTCCACGGTTCAAGTATTAAAATACTTTCATGTATTTGACTAAAAGGAGAAACACCGATGACAACCTATACAGATAAGCAGAAAATATCTTCTGCTCCAACAGACACACCGATATATTACCCTGATACGGATGGTAAACCCATGGCTGCAAGCGATCTGCACAGAGATATACTCAATTGTACACTAGAAACACTTAAGGCACATTACGCACAACGACCGGATGTTTATGTTTCTGGTGATATACTGATGTATTACGTGAAAGGTGTCCCGCACCGAGTCGTTGCCCCGGATGTGTTAGTCTCTTTCGGATTAGATAAAAAAAGGCGGAATACGTATCTTGTTTGGGTGGAAGGTAAACTGCCTGATTTTGTGATGGAGTTCAGTAGCAAAACCACTTATGCTGAAGATTTAGGGAAAAAAATGGACCTCTATGCTTCTTTAGGTATCCAAGATTACTTTTTATATGATGCGGAAGGTTTATTTTTGGCATCTCAACTGATGGGTTGGACATTAGTTGATGGTGTTTATGTTCCTGTATCTGAGCATGCAGATGGTGGTTTACATTCTGATGTTCTCAGTTTAGATTTCCATGTGGATGATGAAGGTTTAGGTTTCTATGATCCTGTTGCGGGTGCATGGCTGCAGACCCCAACCGAAGCAGCCGAAGCACGCGCTGAGAACGCTGAAACACTTGCAAAACAGGAAGCATCCCGTGCTGAGAACGCTGAAACACTTGCTGAACAAGAAGCAGCCCGTGCTGAACAAGAGGCAGCCCGTGCTGAACAAGAGGCAGCCCGTGCTGCGAACGCTGAAACACTTGCTGAACAAGAGGCAGCCCGTGCTGAACAAGAGGCAGCCCGTGCTGAACAGGAAGCATCCCGTGCTGAACAGGAAGCATCCCGTGCTGAACAGGAGGCATCCCGTGCTGAGAGTGCTGAAACACTTGCTGAACAAGAGGCATCCCGTGCTGAACAAGAGGCAGCCCGTGCTGAACAGGAGGCAGCCCGTGCTGAGAACGCTGAAACACTTGCTGAACAGGAAGCATCCCGTGCTGAGGCGGCTGAAACTGAAGTCGCACGACTCCGAGAACAATTGCAACGTTTACAAACACATAGCTAACCCAAAACCATAAGGGTGTGTAAAGTTTTTGTAAGCTAGTACCTTGTCAAGTTTTCTTCGTAGTTCGGCAGGGTTCTTCAGTTTTAAGAGATTGTCAGTTTTTGTGTAGGACTAATAGTGGACTTTGTAGTTTGGTTTGAGCGAAGCGACCCCCGACAGAAGTTTGATCGTGTCGCTAGTTAATATTTTAATGACGCTACCCTCTACCCGACCTACGGACTGATAAAATCATATTTTTAGCATAGGACTTTAAAGTGCTTGTTATTTTTATCGATTCTCAGTTATAATTAGCAAAAGCAGTCTCCACGGTTCAAGTATTAGAATACTTTCATGTATTTGACTAAAAGGAGAAACACCGATGATAACCTATACAGATAAGCAGAAAATATCTTCTGTTCCAACAGACATACCGATATATTACCCTGATACGGATGGTAAACCCATGGCTGCGAGCGATCTGCACAGAGATATACTCAATTGCACACTAGAAACACTTAAGGCACATTACGCACAACGACCGGATGTTTATGTTTCTGGTGATATACTGATGTATTACGTGAAAGGTGTCCCGCACCGAGTCGTTGCCCCGGATGTGTTAGTCTCTTTCGGATTAGATAAAAAAAGGCGGAATACGTATCTTGTTTGGGTGGAAGGTAAACTGCCTGATTTTGTGATGGAGTTCAGTAGCAAAACCACTTATGCTGAAGATTTAGGGAAAAAAATGGACCTCTATGCTTCTTTAGGTATCCAAGATTACTTTTTATATGATGCGGAAGGTTTATTTTTGGCATCTCAACTGATGGGTTGGACATTAGTTGATGGTGTTTATGTTCCTGTATCTGAGCATGCAGATGGTGGTTTACATTCTGATGTTCTCAGTTTAGATTTCCATGTGGATGATGAAGGTTTAGGTTTCTATGATCCTGTTGTGGGTGCATGGCTGCAGACCCCAACCGAAGCAGCCGAAGCACGTGCTGAGAACGCTGAAACACTTGCAAAACAGGAAGCATCCCGTGCTGAGAACGCTGAAACACTTGCTGAACAAGAAGCAGCCCGTGCTGAACAAGAGGCAGCCCGTGCTGAACAAGAGGCAGCCCGTGCTGAGAACGCTGAAACACTTGCAAAACAGGAAGCATCCCGTGCTGAGAGTGCTGAAACACTTGCTGAACAAGAGGCATCCCGTGCTGAACAGGAGGCAGCCCGTGCTGAGAACGCTGAAACACTTGCTGAACAAGAAGCAGCCCGTGCTGAACAGGAAGCATCCCGTGCTGAGGCGGCTGAAACTGAAGTCGCACGACTCCGAGAACAATTGCAACGTTTACAAACACCACAGCTAACCCAAAACCATAAGGGTGTGTAAAGTTTTTGTAAGCTAATACCTTGTCAAGTTTTCTTCGTAGGTCGGCAGGGTTCTTCAGTTTTAAGAGATTGTCAGTTTTTGTGTAGGGCTAATAGTGGACTTTGTAGTTTGGTTTGAGTGTAGCGACCCCCGACAGAAGTTTGATCGTGTCGCCAGTTAATATTTTAATGACGCTACCCTCTACCCGACCTACGGACTGATAAAATCATATTTTTAGCATAGGACTTTAAAGTGCTTGTTATTTTTTTTCGGAATTAGTCGTTTTGGGATTAAGTAAAATCGCTATAAACATAGATTTAGGCTGAATTTATCGCTTGTTTTAATTGCTAATTCATGATACAATATATAGATAAGTATTAGGGGGTTATGAACCCCCTAAATGAACAAGAAAAGACGAGTTGTTTTTTCTGATGTTCGGTTTATTTGATTATTGTATCAGAAATTCATCAGAAAAATCAACTCCTAAAGAGGAGTACCTGATGAATTTAGTTGAAATTATGGAGCGATACCCTACACAAGAGGCGTGTATTGAACATCTTGAGGGAATACGTTGGGGTGATAAACCCCGTTGTCCGAAATGTGAGGGTCCGAACCTGAAACGCAAAAAAGAGAACGGCATAGGTAGAATAGGACGGTGGCATTGTTCTGATTGTGGTGCATCATTCAAGGTTACCAGCGGGACACTCTTTGCTGGAACAAAAATACCGCTACAAAAGTGGTTTTTAGCGATCTCATTGATGGCAAACGCAAAGAAAGGTATCTCATCTTGTCAGTTGGCGAGAGATTTAGGATTGAAACAAAAGGCTGCTTGGTCTATAATGATGAAGATACGAACTGAAATGGCAAAGAAGTCTTCTCTTTTGTCGGGAATCGTTGAAGCTGATGAAACTTATGTCGGTGGTAGAGACAAGAAAGACTATGACCGAACAGTAGATGAACCTCGCAAGCGTGGTCGCGGAACAATGAAAGACGCTGTTATCGGTGCAGTTTCAAGAACTGGACATGTAATTGCTCAATTGGTGCCTGATATCACTGGAGAAACGATTGCTAACTTCATCCGTGATAACGTAGATACAGAGAATTCCAAACTCTATACCGACCAGTTTACAGGATACAATACCATCGGTAAGGAGATGGAACACGAGACGTTGAACCGAAGTAAAAAGTGGGAGAAAGGTGGCATGCATACCAATACGATTGAAGGATTCTGGTCTTTCATCAAGCGTGCATGGTATGGAACACACCACCACTACTCAACAGAATACACGCCACTGTATCTCGCAGAGGCGTGCTACAAGTATAACTATAGGAACATTGACATTTTCAATAAGTTTGTCAATGATAGTATAAGATGAATATCCCAAAACGACTAAGTCAGAACATCTAAAACGATACAAATGTTAAACGAGGGTATCACTTGTAGGCTCGTTTGTACTCTGTTTGAAGTAGTGGCAGGATGCAACGCAAAGTGCGTTGCACAAACAGTCCTGCCAACGAGCTTATGGATAGTATAACATGGGTGAAAACTGACTGTCAAATTAAAAAATGTTTAATCCCAAAACGACTAATTCCGTTTTTTTTTTATCGATTCTCAGTTATAATTAGCAAAAGCAGTCTCCACGGTTCAAGTATTAGAATACTTTCATGTATTTGACTAAAAGGAGAAACACCGATGATAACCTATACAGATAAGCAGAAAATATCTTCTGTTCCAACAGACATACCGATATATTACCCTGATACGGATGGTAAACCCATGGCTGCGAGCGATCTGCACAGAGATATACTCAATTGTACACTAGAAACACTTAAGGCACATTACGCACAACGACCGGATGTTTATGTTTCTGGTGATATACTGATGTATTACGTGAAAGGTGTCCCGCACCGAGTCGTTGCCCCGGATGTGTTAGTCTCTTTCGGATTAGATAAAAAAAGGCGGAATACGTATCTTGTTTGGGTGGAAGGTAAACTGCCTGATTTTGTGATGGAGTTCAGTAGCAAAACCACTTATGCTGAAGATTTAGGGAAAAAAATGGACCTCTATGCTTCTTTAGGTATCCAAGATTACTTTTTATATGATGCGGAAGGTTTATTTTTGGCATCTCAACTGATGGGTTGGACATTAGTTGATGGTGTTTATGTTCCTGTATCTGAGCATGCAGATGGTGGTTTACATTCTGATGTTCTCAGTTTAGATTTCCATGTGGATGATGAAGGTTTAGGTTTCTATGATCCTGTTGCGGGTGCATGGCTGCAGACCCCAACCGAAGCAGCCGAAGCACGCGCTGAACAGGAAGCAACACGCGCCGAACAGGAAGCAGCCCGTGCTGAACAGGAAGCAACACGTGCTGAGAGTGCTGAAACACTTGCTGAACAAGAGGCAGCCCGTGCTGAACAAGAGGCAGCCCGTGCTGAACAAGAGGCAGCCCGTGCTGAGAGTGCTGAAACACTTGCTGAACAAGAGGCAGCCCGTGCTGAACAAGAGGCAGCCCGTGCTGAGAGTGCTGAAACACTTGCTGAACAAGAAGCAGCCCGTGCTGAACAGGAGGCATCCCGTGCTGAGGCGGCTGAAACTGAAGTCGCACGACTCCGAGAACAATTGCAACGTTTACAAACACATAGCTAACCCAAACCCATAAGGATGTGTAAAGTTTTTGTAAGCTAATACCTTGTCAAGTTTTCTTCGTAGGTCGGCAGGGTTCTTCAGTTTTAAGAGATTGTCAGTTTTTGTGTAGGGCTAATAGTGGACTTTGTAGTTTGGTTTGAGTGTAGCGACCCCCGACAGAAGTTTGATCGTGTCGCCAGTATAATTAGCAAAAGCAGTCTCCACGGTTCAAGTATTAAAATACTTTCATGTATTTGACTAAAAGGAGAAACACCGATGATAACCTATACAGATAAGCAGAAAATATCTTCTGCTCCAACAGACATACCGATATATTACCCTGATACGGATGGTAAACCCATGGCTGCGAGCGATCTGCACAGAGATATACTCAATTGCACAATAGAAACACTTAAGGCACATTACACACAACGACCGGATGTTTATGTTTCTGGTGATATACTGATGTATTATGTGGAGGGTGATCCGCACCGAGTCGTTGCCCCGGATGTGTTAGTCTCTTTCGGATTAGATAAAAAAAGGCGGAATACGTATCTTGTTTGGGTGGAAGGTAAACTGCCTGATTTTGTGATGGAGTTCAGTAGCAAAACCACTTATGCTGAAGATTTAGGGAAAAAAATGGACCTCTATGCTTCTTTAGGTATCCAAGATTACTTTTTATATGATGCGGAAGGTTTATTTTTGGCATCTCAACTGATGGGTTGGACATTAGTTGATGGTGTTTATGTTCCTGTATCTGAGCATGCAGATGGTGGTTTACATTCTGATGTTCTCAGTTTAGATTTCCATGTGGATGATGAAGGTTTAGGTTTCTATGATCCTGTTGCGGGTGCATGGCTGCAGACCCCAACCGAAGCAGCCGAAGCCCGTGCTGAACAGGAAGCAACACGCGCTGAACAGGAAGCAGCCCGTGCTGAACAGGAGGCATCCCGTGCTGAGAGTGCTGAAACACTTGCTGAACAAGAAGCAGCCCGTGCTGAGAGTGCTGAAACACTTGCTGAACAAGAAGCAGCCCGTGCTGAACAAGAGGCATCCCGTGCTGAGAGTGCTGAAACACTTGCTGAACAAGAGGCAGCCCGTGCTGAACAGGAGGCAGCCCGTGCTGAGAACGCTGAAACACTTGCTGAACAAGAAGCAGCCCGTGCTGAACAGGAAGCATCCCGTGCTGAGGCGGCTGAAACTGAAGTCGCACGACTCCGAGAACAATTGCAACGTTTACAAACACATAGCTAACCCAAAACCATAAGGGTGTGTAAAGTTTTTGTAACTAATACCTTGTCAAGTTTTCTTCGTAGTTCGGCAGGGTTCTTCAGTTTTAAGAGATTGTCAGTTTTTGTGTAGGACTAATAGTGGACTTTGTAGTTTGGTTTGAGTGTAGCGACCCCCGACAGAAGTTTGATCGTGTCGCTAGTTAATATTTTAATGACGCTACCCTCTACCGGACCTACGGACTGATAAAATCATATTTTTAGCATAGGACTTTAAAGTGCTTGTTATTTTTATCGATTCTCAGTTATAATTAGCAAAAGCAGTCTCCACGGTTCAAGTATTAGAATACTTTCATGTATTTGACTAAAAGGAGAAACACCGATGACAACCTATACAGATAAGCAGAAAATATCTTCTGCTCCAACAGACATACCGATATATTACCCTGATACGGATGGTAAACCCATGGCTGCAAGCGATCTGCACAGAGATATACTCAATTGCACAATAGATACACTTAAGGCACATTACACACAACGACCGGATGTTTATGTTTCTGGTGATATACTGATGTATTATGTGAAGGGTGATCCGCACCGAGTCGTTGCCCCGGATGTGTTAGTCTCTTTCGGATTAGATAAAAAAAGGCGGAATACGTATCTTGTTTGGGTGGAAGGTAAACTGCCTGATTTTGTGATGGAGTTCAGTAGCAAAACCACTTATGCTGAAGATTTAGGGAAAAAAATGGACCTCTATACCTCTTTAGGTATCCAAGATTACTTTTTATATGATGCGGAAGGTTTATTTTTGGCATCTCAACTGATGGGTTGGACATTAGTTGGTGGTGTTTATGTTCCGATATCTGAGCATGCAGATGGGGGTCTACATTCTGATGTTCTCAGTTTAGATTTCCATGTGGATGATGAAGGTTTAGGTTTCTATGATCCTGTTGCGGGTGCATGGCTGCAGACCCCAACCGAAGCAGCCGAAGCACGCGCTGAGAACGCTGAAACACTTGCAAAACAGGAAGCAACACGTGCTGAGAGTGCTGAAACACTTGCTGAACAAGAAGCAGCCCGTGCTGAACAAGAGGCAGCCCGTGCTGAACAAGAGGCAGCCCGTGCTGAGAACGCTGAAACACTTGCTGAACAGGAAGCATCCCGTGCTGAGAGTGCTGAAACACTTGCTGAACAAGAAGCAGCCCGTGCTGAACAGGAAGCATCCCGTGCTGAGGCGGCTGAAACTGAAGTCGCACGACTCCGAGAACAATTGCAACGTTTACAAACACATAGCTAACCCAAACCCATAAGGGTGTGTAAAGTTTTTGTAACTAATACCTTGTCAAGTTTTCTTCGTAGTTCGGCAGGGTTCTTCAGTTTTAAGAGATTGTCAGTTTTTGTGTAGGACTAATAGTGGACTTTGTAGTTTGGTTTGAGTGTAGCGACCCCCGACAGAAGTTTGATCGTGTCGCTAGTTAATATTTTAATGACGCTACCCTCTACCGGACCTACGGACTGATAAAATCATATTTTTAGCATAGGACTTTAAAGTGCTTGTTATTTTTATCGATTCTCAGTTATAATTAGCAAAAGCAGTCTCCACGGTTCAAGTATTAGAATACTTTCATGTATTTGACTAAAAGGAGAAACACCGATGACAACCTATACAGATAAGCAGAAAATATCTTCTGCTCCAACAGACATACCGATATATTACCCTGATACGGATGGTAAACCCATGGCTGCAAGCGATCTGCACAGAGATATACTCAATTGCACAATAGATACACTTAAGGCACATTACACACAACGACCGGATGTTTATGTTTCTGGTGATATACTGATGTATTATGTGAAGGGTGATCCGCACCGAGTCGTTGCCCCGGATGTGTTAGTCTCTTTCGGATTAGATAAAAAAAGGCGGAATACGTATCTTGTTTGGGTGGAAGGTAAACTGCCTGATTTTGTGATGGAGTTCAGTAGCAAAACCACTTATGCTGAAGATTTAGGGAAAAAAATGGACCTCTATACCTCTTTAGGTATCCAAGATTACTTTTTATATGATGCGGAAGGTTTATTTTTGGCATCTCAACTGATGGGTTGGACATTAGTTGGTGGTGTTTATGTTCCGATATCTGAGCATGCAGATGGGGGTCTACATTCTGATGTTCTCAGTTTAGATTTCCATGTGGATGATGAAGGTTTAGGTTTCTATGATCCTGTTGCGGGTGCATGGCTGCAGACCCCAACCGAAGCAGCCGAAGCACGCGCTGAGAACGCTGAAACACTTGCAAAACAGGAAGCAACACGTGCTGAGAGTGCTGAAACACTTGCTGAACAAGAAGCAGCCCGTGCTGAACAAGAGGCAGCCCGTGCTGAACAAGAGGCAGCCCGTGCTGAGAACGCTGAAACACTTGCTGAACAGGAAGCATCCCGTGCTGAGAGTGCTGAAACACTTGCTGAACAAGAAGCAGCCCGTGCTGAACAGGAAGCATCCCGTGCTGAGGCGGCTGAAACTGAAGTCGCACGACTCCGAGAACAATTGCAACGTTTACAAACACATAGCTAACCCAAACCCATAAGGGTGTGTAAAGTTTTTGTAAGCTAATACCTTGTCAAGTTTTCTTCGTAGTTCGGCAGGGTTCTTCAGTTTTAAGAGATTGTCAGTTTTTGTGTAGGACTAATAGTGGACTTTGTAGTTTGGTTTGAGTGTAGCGACCCCCGACAGAAGTTTGATCGTGTCGCCAGTTAATATTTTAATGACGCTACCCTCTACCCGACCTACGGACTGATAAAATCATATTTTTAGCATAGGACTTTAAAGTGCTTGTTATTTTTATCGATTCTCAGTTATAATTAGCAAAAGCAGTCTCCACGGTTCAAGTATTAGAATACTTTCATGTATTTGACTAAAAGGAGAAACACCGATGACAACCTATACAGATAAGCAGAAAATATTTTCTGTTCCAACAGACATACCGATATATTACCCTGATACGGATGGTAAACCCATGGCTGCGAGCGATCTGCACAGAGATATACTCAATTGTACACTAGAAACACTTAAGGCACATTACGCACAACGACCGGATGTTTATGTTTCTGGTGATATACTGATGTATTACGTGAAAGGTGTCCCGCACCGAGTCGTTGCCCCGGATGTGTTAGTCTCTTTCGGATTAGATAAAAAAAGGCGGAATACGTATCTTGTTTGGGTGGAAGGTAAACTGCCTGATTTTGTGATGGAGTTCAGTAGCAAAACCACTTATGCTGAAGATTTAGGGAAAAAAATGGACCTCTATGCTTCTTTAGGTATCCAAGATTACTTTTTATATGATGCGGAAGGTTTATTTTTGGCATCTCAACTGATGGGTTGGACATTAGTTGATGGTGTTTATGTTCCTGTATCTGAGCATGCAGATGGTGGTTTACATTCTGATGTTCTCAGTTTAGATTTCCATGTGGATGATGAAGGTTTAGGTTTCTATGATCCTGTTGCGGGTGCATGGCTGCAGACCCCAACCGAAGCAGCCGAAGCACGCGCTGAGAACGCTGAAACACTTGCAAAACAGGAAGCATCCCGTGCTGAGAACGCTGAAACACTTGCTGAACAAGAGGCAGCCCGTGCTGAACAAGAGGCAGCCCGTGCTGAACAAGAGGCAGCCCGTGCTGAACAAGAGGCAGCCCGTGCTGAGAACGCTGAAACACTTGCTGAACAGGAGGCATCCCGTGCTGAGAGTGCTGAAACACTTGCTGAACAAGAGGCATCCCGTGCTGAACAGGAGGCATCCCGTGCTGAGAGTGCTGAAACACTTGCTGAACAAGAAGCAGCCCGTGCCGAACAGGAAGCATCCCGTGCTGAGGCGGCTGAAACTGAAGTCGCACGACTCCGAGAACAATTGCAACGTTTACAAACACATAGCTAACCCAAAACCATAAGGATGTGTAAAGTTTTTGTAAGCTAATACCTTGTCAAGTTTTCTTCGTAGTTCGGCAGGGTTCTTCAGTTTTAAGAGATTGTCAGTTTTTGTGTAGGGCTAATAGTGGACTTTGTAGTTTGGTTTGAGTGTAGCGACCCCCGACAGAAGTTTGATCGTGTCGCCAGTTAATATTTTAATGACGCTACCCTCTACCCGACCTGCGGACTGATAAAATCATATTTTTAGCATAGGACTTTAAAGTGCTTGTTATTTTTATCGATTCTCAGTTATAATTAGCAAAAGCAGTCTCCACGGTTCAAGTATTAAAATACTTTCATGTATTTGACTAAAAGGAGAAACACCGATGACAACCTATACAGATAAGCAGAAAATATCTTCTGCTCCAACAGACATACCGATATATTACCCTGATACGGATGGTAAACCCATGGCTGCAAGCGATCTGCACAGAGATATACTCAATTGCACAATAGATACACTTAAGGCACATTACACACAACGACCGGATGTTTATGTTTCTGGTGATATACTGATGTATTATGTGGAGGGTGATCCGCACCGAGTCGTTGCCCCGGATGTGTTAGTCTCTTTCGGATTAGATAAAAAAAGGCGGAATACGTATCTTGTTTGGGTGGAAGGTAAACTGCCTGATTTTGTGATGGAGTTCAGTAGCAAAACCACTTATGCTGAAGATTTAGGGAAAAAAATGGACCTCTATACCTCTTTAGGTATCCAAGATTACTTTTTATATGATGCGGAAGGTTTATTTTTGGCATCTCAACTGATGGGTTGGACATTAGTTGATGGTGTTTATGTTCCTGTATCTGAGCATGCAGATGGTGGTTTACATTCTGATGTTCTCAGTTTAGATTTCCATGTGGATGATGAAGGTTTAGGTTTCTATGATCCTGTTGCGGGTGCATGGCTGCAGACCCCAACCGAAGCAGCCGAAGCACGTGCTGAGAACGCTGAAACACTTGCAAAACAGGAAGCAACACGCGCTGAACAGGAAGCAACACGTGCTGAGAACGCTGAAACACTTGCTGAACAAGAGGCAGCCCGTGCTGAACAAGAGGCAGCCCGTGCTGAACAAGAGGCAGCCCGTGCTGAGAGTGCTGAAACACTTGCTGAACAAGAGGCAGCCCGTGCTGAACAAGAGGCAGCCCGTGCTGAGAGTGCTGAAACACTTGCTGAACAAGAAGCAGCCCGTGCTGAACAGGAGGCATCCCGTGCTGAGGCGGCTGAAACTGAAGTCGCACGACTCCGAGAACAATTGCAACGTTTACAAACACATAGCTAACCCAAAACCATAAGATGTGTAAAGTTTTTGTAAGCTAATACCTTGTCAAGTTTTCTTCGTAGGTCGGCAGGGTTCTTCAGTTTTAAGAGATTGTCAGTTTTTGTGTAGGGCTAATAGTGGACTTTGTAGTTTGGTTTGAGTGTAGCGACCCCCGACAGAAGTTTGATCGTGTCGCCAGTATAATTAGCAAAAGCAGTCTCCACGGTTCAAGTATTAAAATACTTTCATGTATTTGACTAAAAGGAGAAACACCGATGACAACCTATACAGATAAGCAGAAAATATCTTCTGCTCCAACAGACATACCGATATATTACCCTGATACGGATGGTAAACCTATGGCTGCAAGCGATCTGCACAGAGATATACTCAATTGCACACTAGAAACACTTAAGGCACATTACACACAACGACCGGATGTTTATGTTTCTGGTGATATACTGATGTATTATGTGGAGGGTGATCCGCACCGAGTCGTTGCCCCGGATGTGTTAGTCTCTTTCGGATTAGATAAAAAAAGGCGGAATACGTATCTTGTTTGGGTGGAAGGTAAACTGCCTGATTTTGTGATGGAGTTCAGTAGCAAAACCACTTATGCTGAAGATTTAGGGAAAAAAATGGACCTCTATGCTTCTTTAGGTATCCAAGATTACTTTTTATATGATGCGGAAGGTTTATTTTTGGCATCTCAACTGATGGGTTGGACATTAGTTGATGGTGTTTATGTTCCTGTATCTGAGCATGCAGATGGTGGTTTACATTCTGATGTTCTCAGTTTAGATTTCCATGTGGATGATGAAGGTTTAGGTTTCTATGATCCTGTTGCGGGTGCATGGCTGCAGACCCCAACCGAAGCAGCCGAAGCACGCGCTGAACAGGAAGCAACACGCGCTGAACAGGAAGCAACACGCGCTGAACAGGAAGCAACACGCGCTGAGAACGCTGAAACACTTGCTGAACAAGAGGCAGCCCGTGCTGAACAAGAGGCAGCCCGTGCTGAGAGTGCTGAAACACTTGCTGAACAAGAGGCAGCCCGTGCTGAACAAGAGGCAGCCCGTGCTGAGAGTGCTGAAACACTTGCTGAACAAGAAGCAGCCCGTGCTGAACAGGAGGCATCCCGTGCTGAGGCGGCTGAAACTGAAGTCGCACGACTCCGAGAACAATTGCAACGTTTACAAACACATAGCTAACCCAAACCCATAAGGATGTGTAAAGTTTTTGTAAGCTAATACCTTGTCAAGTTTTCTTCGTAGTTCGGCAGGGTTCTTCAGTTTTAAGAGATTGTCAGTTTTTGTGTAGGGCTAATAGCGGACTTTGTAGTTTGGTTTGAGTGTAGCGACCCCCGACAGAAGTTTGATCGTGTCGCCAGTATAATTAGCAAAAGCAGTCTCCACGGTTCAAGTATTAGAATACTTTCATGTATTTGACTAAAAGGAGAAACACCGATGACAACCTATACAGATAAGCAGAAAATATCTTCTGCTCCAACAGACATACCGATATATTACCCTGATACGGATGGTAAACCCATGGCTGCAAGCGATCTGCACAGAGATATACTCAATTGCACAATAGATACACTTAAGGCACATTACACACAACGACCGGATGTTTATGTTTCTGGTGATATACTGATGTATTATGTGGAGGGTGATCCGCACCGAGTCGTTGCCCCGGATGTGTTAGTCTCTTTCGGATTAGATAAAAAAAGGCGGAATACGTATCTTGTTTGGGTGGAAGGTAAACTGCCTGATTTTGTGATGGAGTTCAGTAGCAAAACCACTTATGCTGAAGATTTAGGGAAAAAAATGGACCTCTATACCTCTTTAGGTATCCAAGATTACTTTTTATATGATGCGGAAGGTTTATTTTTGGCATCTCAACTGATGGGTTGGACATTAGTTGGTGGTGTTTATGTTCCGATATCTGAGCATGCAGATGGGGGTCTACATTCTGATGTTCTCAGTTTAGATTTCCATGTGGATGATGAAGGTTTAGGTTTCTATGATCCTGTTGCGGGTGCATGGCTGCAGACCCCAACCGAAGCAGCCGAAGCACGCGCTGAGAACGCTGAAACACTTGCAAAACAGGAAGCAACACGTGCTGAGAACGCTGAAACACTTGCTGAACAAGAAGCAGCCCGTGCTGAACAAGAGGCAGCCCGTGCTGAACAAGAGGCAGCCCGTGCTGAGAACGCTGAAACACTTGCTGAACAGGAAGCATCCCGTGCTGAGAGTGCTGAAACACTTGCTGAACAAGAAGCAGCCCGTGCTGAACAGGAAGCATCCCGTGCTGAGGCGGCTGAAACTGAAGTCGCACGACTCCGAGAACAATTGCAACGTTTACAAACACATAGCTAACCCAAACCCATAAGGGTGTGTAAAGTTTTTGTAAGCTAATACCTTGTCAAGTTTTCTTCGTAGTTCGGCAGGGTTCTTCAGTTTTAAGAGATTGTCAGTTTTTGTGTAGGATTAATAGTGGACTTTGTAGTTTGGTTTGAGTGTAGCGACCCCCGACAGAAGTTTGATCGTGTCGCCAGTTAATATTTTAATGACGCTACCCTCTACCGGACCTACGGACTGATAAAATCATATTTTTAGCATAGGACTTTAAAGTGCTTGTTATTTTTATCGATTCTCAGTTATAATTAGCAAAAGCAGTCTCCACGGTTCAAGTATTAAAATACTTTCATGTATTTGACTAAAAGGAGAAACACCGATGACAACCTATACAGCTAAGCAGAAAATATCTTCTGTTCCAACAGACATACCGATATATTACCCTGATACGGATGGTAAACCCATGGCTGCGAGCGACCTGCACAGAGATATACTCAATTGCACACTAGAAACACTTAAGGCACATTACGCACAACGACCGGATGTTTATGTTTCTGGTGATATACTGATGTATTACGTGAAAGGTGTCCCGCACCGAGTCGTTGCCCCGGATGTGTTAGTCTCTTTCGGATTAGATAAAAAAAGGCGGAATACGTATCTTGTTTGGGTGGAAGGTAAACTGCCTGATTTTGTGATGGAGTTCAGTAGCAAAACCACTTATGCTGAAGATTTAGGGAAAAAAATGGACCTCTATGCTTCTTTAGGTATCCAAGATTACTTTTTATATGATGCGGAAGGTTTATTTTTGGCATCTCAACTGATGGGTTGGACATTAGTTGATGGTGTTTATGTTCCTGTATCTGAGCATGCAGATGGTGGTTTACATTCTGATGTTCTCAGTTTAGATTTCCATGTGGATGATGAAGGTTTAGGTTTCTATGATCCTGTTGCGGGTGCATGGCTGCAGACCCCAACCGAAGCAGCCGAAGCACGTGCTGAGAACGCTGAAACACTTGCAAAACAGGAAGCATCCCGTGCTGAGAACGCTGAAACACTTGCTGAACAAGAGGCAGCCCGTGCTGAACAAGAGGCAGCCCGTGCTGAACAAGAGGCAGCCCGTGCTGAACAAGAGGCAGCCCGTGCTGAGAACGCTGAAACACTTGCTGAACAGGAAGCATCCCGTGCTGAGAACGCTGAAACACTTGCTGAACAAGAAGCAGCCCGTGCTGAACAGGAGGCAGCCCGTGCTGAGAACGCTGAAACACTTGCTGAACAAGAAGCAGCCCGTGCCGAACAGGAAGCATCCCGTGCTGAGGCGGCTGAAACTGAAGTCGCACGACTCCGAGAACAATTGCAACGTTTACAAACACATAGCTAACCCAAACCCATAAGGGTGTGTAAAGTTTTTGTAACTAATACCTTGTCAAGTTTTCTTCGTAGTTCGGCAGGGTTCTTCAGTTTTAAGAGATTGTCAGTTTTTGTGTAGGGCTAATAGTGGACTTTGTAGTTTGGTTTGAGTGTAGCGACCCCCGACAGAAGTTTGATCGTGTCGCTAGTTAATATTTTAATGACGCTACCCTCTACCCGACCTGCGGACTGATAAAATCATATTTTTAGCATAGGACTTTAAAGTGCTTGTTATTTTTATCGATTCTCAGTTATAATTAGCAAAAGCAGTCTCCACGGTTCAAGTATTAAAATACTTTCATGTATTTGACTAAAAGGAGAAACACCGATGACAACCTATACAGATAAGCAGAAAATATCTTCTGCTCCAACAGACATACCGATATATTACCCTGATACGGATGGTAAACCCATGGCTGCAAGCGATCTGCACAGAGATATACTCAATTGCACAATAGATACACTTAAGGCACATTACACACAACAACCGGATGTTTATGTTTCTGGTGATATACTGATGTATTATGTGGAGGGTGATCCGCGCCGAGTCGTTGCCCCGGATGTGTTAGTCTCTTTCGGATTAGATAAAAAAAGGCGGAATACGTATCTTGTTTGGGTGGAAGGTAAACTGCCTGATTTTGTGATGGAGTTCAGTAGCAAAACCACTTATGCTGAAGATTTAGGGAAAAAAATGGACCTCTATACCTCTTTAGGTATCCAAGATTACTTTTTATATGATGCGGAAGGTTTATTTTTGGCATCTCAACTGATGGGTTGGACATTAGTTGGTGGTGTTTATGTTCCGATATCTGAGCATGCAGATGGGGGTCTACATTCTGATGTTCTCAGTTTAGATTTCCATGTGGATGATGAAGGTTTAGGTTTCTATGATCCTGTTGCGGGTGCATGGCTGCAGACCCCAACCGAAGCAGCCGAAGCACGCGCTGAGAACGCTGAAACACTTGCAAAACAGGAAGCAACACGTGCTGAGAGTGCTGAAACACTTGCTGAACAAGAGGCAGCCCGTGCTGAACAAGAGGCAGCCCGTGCTGAACAGGAAGCAGCCCGTGCTGAGAGTGCTGAAACACTTGCTGAACAAGAAGCAGCCCGTGCCGAACAGGAAGCATCCCGTGCTGAGGCGGCTGAAACTGAAGTCGCACGACTCCGAGAACAATTGCAACGTTTACAAACACATAGCTAACCCAAACCCATAAGGGTGTGTAAAGTTTTTGTAAGCTAATACCTTGTCAAGTTTTCTTCGTAGGTCGGCAGGGTTCTTCAGTTTTAAGAGATTGTCAGTTTTTGTGTAGGGCTAATAGTGGACTTTGTAGTTTGGTTTGAGCGAAGCGACCCCCGACAGAAGTTTGATCGTGTCGCTAGTTAATATTTTAATGACGCTACCCTCTACCCGACCTACGGACTGATAAAATCATATTTTTAGCATAGGACTTTAAAGTGCTTGTTATTTTTATCGATTCTCAGTTATAATTAGCAAAAGCAGTCTCCACGGTTCAAGTATTAAAATACTTTCATGTATTTGACTAAAAGGAGAAATACCGATGACAACCTATACAGATAAGCAGAAAATATCTTCTGCTCCAACAGACATACCGATATATTACCCTGATACGGATGGTAAACCCATGGCTGCAAGCGATCTGCACAGAGATATACTCAATTGCACAATAGATACACTTAAGGCACATTACGCACAACAACCGGATGTTTATGTTTCTGGTGATATACTGATGTATTATGTGGAGGGTGATCCGCGCCGAGTCGTTGCCCCGGATGTGTTAGTCTCTTTCGGATTAGATAAAAAAAGGCGGAATACGTATCTTGTTTGGGTGGAAGGTAAACTGCCTGACTTTGTGATGGAGTTCAGTAGCAAAACCACTTATGCTGAAGATTTAGGGAAAAAAATGGACCTCTATACCTCTTTAGGTATCCAAGATTACTTTTTATATGATGCGGAAGGTTTATTTTTGGCATCTCAACTGATGGGTTGGACATTAGTTGGTGGTGTTTATGTTCCGATATCTGAGCATGCAGATGGGGGTCTACATTCTGATGTTCTCAGTTTAGATTTCCATGTGGATGATGAAGGTTTAGGTTTCTATGATCCTGTTGCGGGTGCATGGCTGCAGACCCCAACCGAAGCAGCCGAAGCCCGTGCTGAACAGGAAGCAACACGCGCTGAACAGGAAGCAGCCCGTGCTGAGAACGCTGAAACACTTGCTGAACAAGAGGCAGCCCGTGCTGAACAGGAAGCAGCCCGTGCTGAACAGGAGGCAGCCCGTGCTGAACAGGAGGCAGCCCGTGCTGAGAGTGCTGAAACACTTGCTGAACAAGAAGCAGCCCGTGCTGAACAGGAAGCATCCCGTGCTGAGGCGGCTGAAACTGAAGTCGCACGACTCCGAGAACAATTGCAACGTTTACAAACACATAGCTAACCCAAACCCATAAGGGTGTGTAAAGTTTTTGTAAGCTAATACCTTGTCAAGTTTTCTTCGTAGGTCGGCAGGGTTCTTCAGTTTTAAGAGATTGTCAGTTTTTGTGTAGGGCTAATAGTAGACTTTGTAGTTTGGTTTGAGTGTAGCGACCCCCGACAGAAGTTTGATCGTGTCGCCAGTTAATATTTTAATGACGCTACCCTCTACCCGACCTGCGGACTGATAAAATCATATTTTTAGCATAGGACTTTAAAGTGCTTGTTATTTTTATCGATTCTCAGTTATAATTAGCAAAAGCAGTCTCCACGGTTCAAGTATTAAAATACTTTCATGTATTTGACTAAAAGGAGAAACACCGATGACAACCTATACAGATAAGCAGAAAATATCTTCTGCTCCAACAGACATACCGATATATTACCCTGATACGGATGGTAAACCCATGGCTGCGAGCGATCTGCACAGAGATATACTCAATTGCACAATAGATACACTTAAGGCACATTACACACAACAACCGGATGTTTATGTTTCTGGTGATATACTGATGTATTATGTGGAGGGTGATCCGCACCGAGTCGTTGCCCCGGATGTGTTAGTCTCTTTCGGATTAGATAAAAAAAGGCGGAATACGTATCTTGTTTGGGTGGAAGGTAAACTGCCTGATTTTGTGATGGAGTTCAGTAGCAAAACCACTTATGCTGAAGATTTAGGGAAAAAAATGGACCTCTATACCTCTTTAGGTATCCAAGATTACTTTTTATATGATGCGGAAGGTTTATTTTTGGCATCTCAACTGATGGGTTGGACATTAGTTGGTGGTGTTTATGTTCCGATATCTGAGCATGCAGATGGGGGTCTACATTCTGATGTTCTCAGTTTAGATTTCCATGTGGATGATGAAGGTTTAGGTTTCTATGATCCTGTTGCGGGTGCATGGCTGCAGACCCCAACCGAAGCAGCCGAAGCCCGTGCTGAACAGGAAGCAACACGCGCTGAACAGGAAGCAGCCCGTGCTGAGAGTGCTGAAACACTTGCTGAACAAGAGGCAGCCCGTGCTGAACAAGAGGCAGCCCGTGCTGAACAGGAAGCAGCCCGTGCTGAGAGTGCTGAAACACTTGCTGAACAGGAGGCATCCCGTGCTGAACAGGAGGCATCCCGTGCTGAACAGGAAGCAGCCCGTGCTGAGAACGCTGAAACACTTGCTGAACAGGAAGCAGCCCGTGCTGAGAACGCTGAAACACTTGCTGAACAGGAAGCAGCCCGTGCTGAGAACGCTGAAACTGAAGTCGCACGACTCCGAGAACAATTGCAACGTTTACAAACACACAGCTAACCCAAAACCGTAGATAGAACCTTCCCCTCTTCCAATCTTCTATTCCTTGAAAGCGGTGTATTTTTCCCTTGACATCCCAAATATTAGGGTGTATAATACTATAGAATGTTTTCATAAATTAAGGCAAAAAATGAAAAAAGTTGTTGCTTAATTTAATTTTATACGTTATTATATTTTACATAACTATGTATGGCGCACTATCTATTATGTTACAAAAATGGCAATTTAGCACAAATAGATGAACAGAAGTGTAGATGAACAGAAGTGCCCGATACATCTTACAAATTTTATAGATTTTTGGACTTATTTACTGTTTGATGATAAGTTAATATGAAAATTAATTTGCTTAATTTAAGTTATTGACGTATAATTAACTAAATAATATTTTTTGGCAAATGTGGTGTGTCAAGATGATTATTGAACACCACAGAATATGAAAGTTTTAGGAACATTTTGACGTAAACAGATATCAATAGTTGATATTTGAGAATAGGTTAACAGGATTTCATTCCCTGAATCCTTAACATGATTTTTTTGAACTTAATTTTTTTAAGGAGATTACAATGTACTTGTCAAATAGATTGACATTTTCTATTTTTTCTATATTACTCGTTGCTGCGCTTGTCGTCGCGCCAACCGCAATGGCACAGGTGACAGTGACTGCGTATATTGAGTCAACCACTTATGCTGCAGGACCTCCTGTGGTTAAAGGGAAAGTCGTTATAACGTTTACATATTCCGAGGATCCGGATCCTGTACCAGTCCTTTCTGATTTTACAGCTACTGATGGACAGATCGGTGCGACTGATGACGATGGCGGTGATCGTGATGTACTGAAAGCAAGTTTTGTTAGTGGTGCTGCTGGTGCTACGACTGCTAAAATTACTAGTAGTGGTAAAACCGTTACACTCACACTTGAAGATGCAGATTCGGACGTTACTGTTCCAGCAGGGTTAACCCTAAAAGGTTATAGCACTGGTCTTGATTCAGGTCTTGGTACTGATTTGGCAGGTGCAACTTCACTTGTCCTTGCAACCAATCATCTTGCTGGTTACGCGTATCGTGTTTATTTGAGATCTGGTGATGCTACACTTCCTGTTGAAACAGCTCGTCCAGTGTTACCATCCACTCTAGGTGAGGCTAATTTAGCTGCAATTGACCCTACAACAACTACCGGTAATTCAAATGTAGCTATGCCAGACCTTGAAGAATTCTTCAATGTCGGTGGTGGAACGATTGACTTAGTTATTACTACGACTACAGGCACGGGTGCTGACGCAGTTACTACTGCTGCTGCAGAGAATTTTGATGTTATTATCAACGAAATCATGTGGGGTGTTGATAATTCACGTGTTGGACAAGATGGTTATACAAATCAGCAGTGGATTGAAGTCTATAATCGTAAGACTACCCCTGTTCCCAATCCTACATTTATATTTACTGATGATACATTCCCAGCACCTCCTAAAGTAACTGGTGTTGTTGATAGGATCACTAATATTGCTGGACATCAAAATGTATGGAATCCAGCTATAAAAGGTAGTAGTGGTACAGCAACTCGAAGTACTGGTGATACACCAGCAATTATCGGTGCGGATCCTGCGTTTGTTTCCATTTATCGTAGTAAACAGGATGGCGATGGTGCAAATGCTGCACATTGGAAAGCCTCTGACCGTTTCTATTTCCCCGGTTTTAAGGGAACGCCCGGTACAGCAAATGAACGTGAGGGACTTCCATCAGTACGTACGGGTCCTACTGCTTACACACCACCTAAAGACAAAGTTATTATCAACGAAGTCTTTAATCATAGTAGTGATGATAGTTTAGATTGGATTGAATTTCGTAATGTGAGCACTGGTGAGGTGAATCTTAAGGGCTGGAGACTTAATCACACTGGCGGCGCAACGGTTACTAATACGAGTACGGATGATCAAGCTGATGAACAGAACATTATCCATTTCAATTGGGATATAAAGATTCCTGCTGGTGAAGTGTTGTTAATTGTCAATAGTGACCCTGAAGATACCGGTCTTGCTGCAGGACAGAATATTAGAGAAGCCAGAGCAAACCAAACACTTGGTGCCGGGCAGCATAAATATCTGAATATTAAAGCGAGTCATAACACAGCTCTGAATATTCCGGCATCACTGGATGCAGGTGGTTTCCTTATATTGCGAAGCCATGCTGATAATAAATTCAAAACTAGCCGAACACATATGCACGATGTTGCAGGTTCTGCAAGAGTTACAAAGAACACGCTTGGTGTTACAGCTAAAATAACGGAACCTGAAAACGGCAGTTACTGGAATACGCTTGCATGGCCCATCAACGGGCATACAGGC
Source organism: Candidatus Poribacteria bacterium (assembly GCA_965208245.1). Lineage (GTDB taxonomy): Bacteria > Poribacteria > WGA-4E > WGA-4E > WGA-3G > MSPOR6. The sequence continues at coordinate 210,520 of OZ242325.1, read as the reverse complement.
AATAATTACCGAGCACATAATGCAGGTGATTCCAATAACAACAATGCATCTCTGGATCCTGCCCATGCATTTAAGAGCGGTGAAGTCTGGGCACGTAATGGCACATTACACGGATGGCGTAAAGGTGGCGGAGCCATTGTCGGCTACTCAGGCGGTCTCGGTTATGACCGTGATGTCATGGGTGCCGGAACGCCAGGATACCATAACGATGTCGTGAAAGGTAAAACTGGAGATATTGATGATGGTGGCTTGATCATTAGTGAATTGATGCTCACAAGCGACAATGGACGCTACCCACAATGGATTGAACTTCACAACACATCCAGAACGAAAGGTATTAACCTTACAGTAGATGGAAGTGATGCAGATAAAAGTGCCAAAGATGCTGGATGGCGTATGATTATTGAAAACCATAACTCCGGTTCATGGTTAGATAGTAACCGTAAACTCAATGCCACAATTAACTTGAAAGATTTTGAGGGTATCGAGTTCATTCCACCTAACCAGACTGTGTTGATCGCTTCTCGCTCTGGACGGCATAGCTCAGGTACGGGTCACTTCCCAAGTCACAGAGTTGCAAGTGTATGGGGAACGAACAGTGCCAGAGCAGCTTTGGATATGAAAAATAGCAGGCAGGACATGTTAAATGCTGCAGGCGGTTTCTATATCAAGATTGTTGATGGTGCTGGAAATGTATCTGATGAGATCGGTAACCTTGATGGGAAAGAAGCTGATCTCCGTGAAGGTATCGAGCTCGACGATCCATACAGTTGGCGTTGGCCCACTGCCCTAACAACAGATGATAAACGCACATCTTTGATTCGTCTCATGGATGGCGGCACACGAGGTGTGCAAGGCACTGTTTTCGGAAAAGCTGGCATGGCGCGTAAAGGTGTCCCTGATCGTACTATGGAAGGGGATATGACAGGTTCTGTGATACCTATGAGTACATCTGGAAGTCTTATACGTGCAGAAAAAAATATGAAGGCTGCATGGGTTCATGCTGTTGATACCGCATTAGCAACCGCAAAAGAAATCTGGTATGGAAGCAGTGATGATTTCGGCACCCCCTTACATACCAGCGGCACAGCACTACCCGTTGAGTTATCCTTCTTCCGTCCAACATCGGAAAACGGAAAAGTTACTATCCAATGGACAACGGAATCCGAACTTGACAACGCTGGATTCAATATCCTCCGTAGCGAAACCCGCGACGGTGAATTCACACAAGTCAACGAACAGATGATACAAGGTAAAGGCACAACGGCAGAACGTACCACCTATAAATGGATTGATACAACAGCAAAGCCCGGTGCTATTTACTACTATCAGATCGAAGACATCTCATTCTCAGGTCAGCACAATCAACTCGCTGTAACCAAGTTGAAAGGCTTAATATCAGCGAAAGGAAAACTTACAACGTCGTGGGGCGACATCAAAAACGCTGCACAATAAGGGTTAAATTTCAGGGATAATTTAACTAATCTCCTCAACAAGAAGCCACATTTTGTGTGGCTTCTTGAGGAAAATCTTACTAACCTATCTCTATTTAAAGGGATATTTGCAAGTTGCCGTGCATAATCCCTTCCGTTCCGTATTCCAATATGGAATTACGAACTAACCTATCTAAAGCAAGGGGTCTCGCATCCGCGGGATCCCTGTTTTAGTCTGTTTGATGTGTTGCATCTTCTCAATGAATGTGCTACAATTAAATTACAAAAGATATCTAAAGTTAATGCAAAAAGACGATAAAAAAGACGATAGAGTTGGCATCCTCAGTATACGTAGAATTTGGGTTGATGTTGCGCTAAAAGTATTTTCAATCGAGGTAATAGTTTATACAATCTTTTTGATTCGTTATGAAGCAGCGAAAGCACAACCTATAATGGAAACAGTACAGGTTATTGTTATGCAACTTGCAGCTTTTATTGCCGTAGCGACAGGATTCACTCTCATTTTATTTCAAGGAGTTGATTTCATTATGTTTCTTACACAAATCTATAAAGAACGCCTTCAACGCCAAATTCAGCGAGCAAAAGCTGAAGGTATAGTTGAAGGTATAGCTGAAGGTATAGCTGAAGGTATAGCTGAAGAACGGCATTTATGGATAAATTGGAATAACCGACGCCTTGCAGCGGAAGCGAAAGGTGAAGATTTCAGTGAACCGCCTCCAGTGGACGCTACAAATATTTGCTAAAAGTTAGTGTTTCCAAGTCTAAATCTTGTGGGTAGCAACTTGGGTAAATGTAATGCTAATACTTGATACCGGATCAACAAATACAGCAATCAGTCATGAAATAGCAACTAAACACTAAACTATGATATATAGTAAAGTCAATAATTAATGAGGCATTTTCACCGTTTACGAAAACCATCCAGCGTAGGGGCGAGGTCACCTCGCCCGTTGTGGCGTGTTTCATTAATTCTGAAGTTCACTATAATATACTTCGTTTAAACAGACTTCTAATAATTGACATGTCTGTAGGAATCACAACAATAAATTAAATATGCTCAATAGGAGATTGCTTTGCTTATGCTCTATACTCTTGTTTATGTGCCTTGTTGGATGGATCGGAAGTTGGAAACAATCTATCAGAGCGGGAAACGATGCATATTGGAAACAAGAATATGATACAGCAGTAAATGCTTATCAAACTGCTGTATCCGACAAACCTGATAACCCAATTACCTATCATAATCTCGGGACTGCATACTATAAAATAGGCAACTTTAGAAAAGCATCCGATGCTTTCCAAACATCTCTCCTAAAGGGAGACATTCACAATTCAGCAGATGTCCATTATAATTTGGGTAATGCACAATTTCAATTGAGAGATTATACTGCAGCGATAAAGTCTTATGAGAACGCCTTGCACTTAAACCCTCATGATTCTGATGCAAAACATAACCTGACATTAGCACGACAGTTTCTTAAACAACAACTACACATGACACAACAGCAGAAAGCGAGTGGAGAGAAGGCGGAAGAAGCAGAAAGTAATCCGACCAACCTTTCCAAAGCGGAAACAGACCAACTCCTTGAACAGTTGACTAAGAATGAAGACCAACGTCGACAAATGATACTGAAACAGAACCTTGATAGCGGATATAGACGTGATAAAGATTGGTAGTTTTAATATTCCCATTAGAGTATCCGTTTTAATTTTGCTGGCAAAGGTTGCGATTCGGAGATCGCTCCTACAGAACGGATTTCTTTGTAAGAGGGAACTCCGATTCCCGACTATTTGGATCTGCCTGGTGCTGTTGATAGTTTTCACAACAGATGTCCAAAGCAATAATGTCAAAGTTGAAGCATCTGTTACACCACGACATATCCAACTGAATGAAAGAGCAACGTTAGAGCTCAAAATATCAGGTAATACGTTGCTGAAGCATATCGGGACTCCGTCATTCAACTTTTTACCGAACTTTCTCGCCGTTCCGTTGCATTCGAAAACGACACCCTATTTAGTTGATAATAGACTTACAGTATCTATGGCATGGGTCTATGAACTTATACCGCAGAAAACAGGTCAAATTGCACTTTCCAACGTGCGTTTCTCATATCAAGGTATTCCCTATAATGCAAATCCGGGTATAATTACAGTAGGTTCTGTTGATAGTTACATAGATACCGCAACAGACGGTATACACAAAGTAGAAGCCACCGTCAGCAACAGCAAACCGTATCTGAATCAGGCAATTGAATATCAATTCCGTTACTTATATACAACAGTTTTACCTACAAGCGAATCGCCCTCTTATGTACTTCCTACACTTTCAGGTTTCGTAGTAGAAAAACTGCCCGAGAATGCATCAACAACGACACGGATAAATGGAAGAACATATCATGTAGATGAATACGTGAGACGTCTGTATCCACAAAAGATTGGTAAAATCCTTATTCCACCGGTACAGTTAAAACTACCCATCAAAGGAAATCCTAAGACACTAAAAACAAAGCCGGTTGTGCTCAACGTTCAAACCTTACCAGAAATAGGAAAACCCGCTAATTTTGATGGTGCTATCGGTGAATATGATATAAGTGCATCGGTTGATAGACGAAGGTTTGAAGTTCGTAAGGCACTGACACTGTTTGTCACAATTACAGGAACTGGTACAGGAACTGGAAATATCAACACGGTAACGGCACCCAAGATTTCACCGGTGAGCGGTTTTAGAACAGACACACCAATCCTTGCACAGCGTAACAGTGCTAATACACGAATTTATCGATACGTGATAATTCCACTAAAATCAGGCATATTGCAGTTACCCGGAATCGAATTCTCTTACTTTAACCCAACCCAAGAGATATATCAGACATCAAAAACAGCTCCAATTTCGTTAACTGTAACACCGAACCCGAATGGAACGGTTGGTACTGAATCTGATTCCTTACATCGGGTACTATGGTTACTTCTTAGCATTCCTATATTAGTTTTAGTAGTAGGTGGGTATCTATTCTATCGTTTTCAGATCTATCGTTTTTGGACAAATTCAGGAAACGACCAAAGTCTGTTCGAGGTATCGATGGCCCCATCTGTCCGAGCAATTTCATCCCTGCAATTCTTGGATACTGATGAAACGGCAATAGACCCGAGTTCCTTTGTAGAGTCACTCACAGGAATCATTCATCGATATCTATCTGACCGGAATCCAGATGATCGACAGGAAACGGTTTTACAGCAATTGACACCGCAAAACGTTCAAGATATAGGTAAACAGATAGGGATATCAGAGACTGATCAGAAGGAAATATTAGATATCGTTACGAAATGCAATTATCACAGATTTGCACCTGTGCCACTTACTGAGGATGAACGAACATCATTAATCTCACGAGTAGAAACAGTCATTAACACAATTGAAAGCACCTGATTTTTTGTTAAGAAGGGACACCCTATATGGATATATTTTGGTTATTTATTCGATGGATACATGTTATCGCCGCTGTGGTATGGATAGGTGGTAACCTGATTTTAGCAATGGTAATAGTGCCACATTTCAGACAGAACTTACTCCCCGTTCAATGCATACAGATATTGACACTGATAGGTAAACGGTTTGAACCAATCGTATGGTTATGTGTTCTCATTCTGTTTTTCACTGGAATAGTCAATATATTCAATTCTGTGGATCTATTCTCTACTAACGATTCTCTACTTGTAGGTACCTTTATGCGAACGTTGGTGATTAAACTGTTGCTGTTCTTCACCTTAATCATTCTAACTGGACTCCACAGTTTTTTCTACGGTCCGAAATTGTCCAAAGCAATGGAAGATTTATCTCCAGAAACAGAAAAACTACCAGCAAACGTTAATTCGCTTCGCAAACAGATGGCTATTGTTTCGAGTGCAATGGGTGTAGTCTCATTGTTAATAATATTGGCTGCAGTTGCACTCAGAATGGGGATTTAATTGACGTGCAATGAATTTTCCTACTACAAATGGGTGGTTCGTAGTAGGGAAATTCATTGTCTGTCTGTTATCTGTTTATACGAAATGGACTGATGTCAAAATCTGTCTCTTCTCTTGATACTAACTCGCTCATAATCCGTCCAACGAGAGAACAGAACTTAAAGCCGTGGCCAGAAAAACCGGCAGCTATCAGTAGATTATGACATTCTGGGTGAGTGTCAATAATGAAGTCTTCGTCAGGGGTTTCGGTGTAAAGGCACACTTCTGCGGAAACGGTTTTACCGAGTGAGGGGAGGCGTTCAGTGACGTAACCATCTATCCGCTGGATATAGTCAGCATCAGGTGTGCGATCACATGTATCAGGTAATACGTTAGTGTCCGATCCGTGTCGTGCAACCTTGACACCGTTTTTTCCAAAACATGGTATACCGTAAAGAAACTCACCCCTTTTTGTAATCTCAGTGAAAACAGGAAATTGGTTCGGTTGGAACAGCGCGGTATCAGTAGGTCTATAATAACAGACTTGTTGCTTCGTCACAGAGAGGGTTAAGTTGAGTTCTTTAAGCAGATCAGAGGTCCATGCCCCCGCAGTCAATACGATTTTTCTACCTTGAAATTGCTTTCCTTTAGTGTAGACAATAGGAAACCCCTTTTGCCAATCAATATGATTGGCACGTGTATTTTCTAAGACCGTTGCACCGTGCTGTTCAGCCGATTGCAGATGTGTTAAGACACATTCGGAGGCATACAGAAAACCGGTATCTTTCTGCCAGAGTATATTGATATCGTCAGAGGCGTTAAATTGCGGGAAACGTTCTGACAATTGTGTCTGTTCCCACCACTCACATGCTACCCCCGCAGCGTCTAATCTTTTCTTAATAGACTGTAGATAAGGGTTGCCATTTTCACTTAAATTGGCACCTAGATTGACACTTCCAGTAGTGAACAACAGTTGTTTCTTAGAAGCGGATTCAAGTTTCCTCCATTCACTATAAGCAGTTTTCATCAATTCTACATAGTAGGGTTTATCATAGAAGAAGCGAATGATGCGTGTCTCACCGTGTGAGCTTCCGAATTTATGTCCATGTTGAAACTGTTCTAACACTAGAACATCAGCATTAGTTTTAGCGATGTGATAGGCAGATGCGCTCCCCATACCACCTGCGCCAATAACGATTACATCGTAAATGTGACTCTGCATTCTTACGTTTCCAATATAGGATCACCACTATTCTGATAACGGAAATGGATTTGACACAGCGGTAAAATTCTGGAAATGATCCTCACCCTTTGCACCTCTTACAACTCGTTTGCTACTAAAAATTTCACTGAGATTGAGTCCGTCTTTTGTATCATACCGTGTCACGCGTAGCAATCCGTGTTTGACGTTTTTCATAGGTGTATTCTTGACAATCCTCAAACACATTGTGCCACCATACCGTGGACGCTTTCCACCCTTCTGTGGATTTTGTCGGTGGAGTTCACGTCTCCGTATCGGTATTGGTGGAATGCAAAAGACTTCGGTATTATCAGGTTTCAATAATCATTAATTGACCAATAGGTCTTATTCTGTGGTCAGCCCTTAATACCAATTGGGATCAACTTATAGTAAACTATAGAATTAATGAGACACGCCACAACGGGCGAGGTGACCTCGCCCCTACACCGCGCCACAACGGGCGAGGTGACCTCGCCCCTACACCGCGCCACAACGGGCGAGGTGACCTCGCCCCTACGCTAGGTGTCTTGGTAAACAGTGAAACGTCTCATTAATCATTAACTTTACTATAATTTTGTATGGGGGACTGACATGTCATTTTACGAACAAACTCATTCTAAAAAAAACACATTTATTTGTCAAGAAAAAACATGTAGTATTTATCTGTTACGACATCTGCTGATTCCCGATATTCAAAATCCTACATATTTTTTTTGCACCAACAAGTTTCGGTTGCAGTTCAAACGCCATCAACAATACTTTGCGTGCTTTGGGATACAACTCGATTTCAACGTAGAACTCTGCGATCTTTTTATACATCCAAGCAGTTTCACGTTTCGGTAACTCTAAAGCACTGATTTTTGACAAAGGTATTCTTGATGATTTTTGGTACCCCTCAGTACTAAAATGAAATAGATAGATTCTCTTAAGACGATCTTTCACCTCCCTAATAAAATGCTTAAAACAGGGATGTCTCCTCTCAGCGGACAGCAAGGATTCATAAATTTGCATTGCTCTTTCAATTTTACGATACCGTTCAGCAACAGAAGAATTCCCATGGGCAAAACCGAGTTTCTGATACGCCTCCGCGATGAGAAACTCACAATCTCTGCTATCTTCATAGTTGAAAAAATCGTCAATACACCATTCACCTCCCTTCTTCTCACAATTACTGCACAACTGTTCATACATGGATATACCTATTTCGTAGTTCTGATGTAGAAGCGATTGAAATAACAATTCTAACTTTGCATAATCCTGGCTAACGTTATTGAACTTATCATAGAACGAACGATTTGGATTAGTCTGCCGTTCTATATATTGTAATCTACGGTCATAATCAGATTTGCGTTTTTTGTCCTGTAACACATCGTAAGCACTGCATACTTCTCGGAACATCCGCTTAGCATCAGCAATCTGATCGGGTTCGGAACCGATATCAAGTTTATCAGGATGATAACGTTTCGCGAGTTTCCTGAACGCATATTTTATTTCTAAGGCAGTTGCATCGGGTCCTAACTCTAATATTTGATAGTAGTTCGGTATATTCATCTAAACAAAACATCTCATAATGATATGATACTATAATTCCATATTCTATCAGATTTGTCAAGTGAATATAAAATGCTTGACAATTTTGACATTACCACTATTCTTGTGATACACTATTAATAGAATACATCAATTCTATTTTCCACTAAAAATATTAGCAAATGAAATAGCAAGGAGCATCTCTGTAATGAAAAAGCATCTTTCAATTGTATTTTTAACCTTTATTTTTCTCACGACACTTTTCCTTCACGACACATTTTCTCAAACTTCTACACAATTCAACCTACCAATTAACGCACTTACACGAATCGGCAAAGGCAGACTCATTGAAGTAAAATATTCAACCGATGGATCAATGATGGCAGTCGTAAGTTCTATCGGGGTATGGCTCTATAACACACAAACCTATGAAGAAGCGGCTCTATTCACTAAAGACACACAGAATGTCTTCGGTGCTGCGTTTAGTCCTAATGGACAAACACTTGCAAGTGCTAATGGAGATGGGTCTATACATCTTTGGAATACTTCAACAGGAGAATTGCAAGATACACTTACTGGACATACAGATGCTGCTACAACCGTTACCTTCAGCAGAAATGGACAATTGCTGGCAAGTGGTAGTGCAGATGGATCAATCAGGTTATGGGATATGTTTACAAATGATCATTTGCGAACACTTGATGGACATTTTGATACTGTAACAAGTGTTGCTTTTAGTGCAACAGGTGCAACACTTGCGAGCTGCAGCTTAGATACATCAGTACAACTATGGGATACCGCTACTGGAGAACAATTACATATCCTGAGAGAACATGAAGATGCTGTCTACAGTGTCGCTTTCAGTCCAAATGAAGGAAGACTTGCAAGCGCAAGTAGAGATGGTACAATTAGGCTATGGTTCACCGCATTCGGCACACTAACACAGACACTTCCAGACCATCAAGGGGCTGTGTTAAGCGTTACCTATAGTCCAAGTGGAGATACAATTGCTAGCGGAAGTGCCGATGGCACCATACTATTGTGGGATGCTGTTTCGGGACGACCTCAGCAATTACTAACAGGACACACAAATGCTGTACGAAGTGTCGCATTCAACGCGAGCGGGGGAACTATTGCAAGTGCAAGTGCCGATGGAACTGTTCGACTCTGGGATGCTGTGTTCGGGAGACAAAGACAAACTATTACCGGATACAATGACTATATGTTAGGAATTGCCTATAATACGACTGACAGCAACGTGGTAGCAATAGGCGGTTCAGACAACAATATCAGCCTTTGGAATACATCAACAGGGGAACTACAGCAGACATTGATAGGACATACCGATTGGGTATGGAGCATCGAATTCAGTCCGGATGGAACAAGAATCGCAAGCAGCAGTGATGATGGAACTGTCAAACTATGGGATGCCGCTACCGGTGAACACATCAGAACATACACAGGACATACCGATTGGGTATGGCGTATTGCATTTAGTCCAAACGGGAACACTATCGCAAGTGGAAGCCAAGATGGAACAGTACGAGTATGGGATACCATCCATGGTGAAAACCTATACACATTGCGGGGACATACTAGTGCCGTGCTCAGTGTAGCATTTAGTCCAGATGGAAAAACAATCGCAAGCGGAAGCGCAGACGATACCGTACAGTTATGGAACGCAGAAACTGGAGTACCTATAAAAACACTTGTTGGACATGAAGATTATGTCAGGAGTGTTGCATTCAGTCCGAACGGGGATATACTTGCAAGCGGTAGCGTAGATGGAACAGTACGGTTATGGGATACTTTTTTCGGTGTAGAACTTGATATACTCACAGGTCATACAAATTCGATCTGGAGCATTGCATTTAGTCATAATGGAGATACACTCGCGAGTGGTAGTAGTGATAACACTGTTCGATTATGGGATACGATTTCTGGACAACACCTACAAACCCTCACTGGACATACAAATACTGTTCTCAGCGTTGCATTCAGTCCAACTGGTAACACTATCGCAAGTAGCGGAGCAGATGGGACTGCTCTTATATGGAACTATACACCTTCATCCAACATGTATGCAACAGTCAACTTTTCACCACAAGTAACTGAATCTCTTGCAATTGGTTGGTACCTTACACTTTCACTTAACATTACAGATGCTGTCAATATCGCTGGATATCAAGCAACTATAAGGTATGATCCTACCGCGCTCCGTTTTTTTGAAAGTTCAAATTCAACCTTTTTGCCATCAGGTGCGTTTGTTGTCCCACCCGTTCTTGGAGACAATACCATTACCGTTGGTGCTACTTCCCTAAATGAGGAGAGTTCAGGTTCCGGCACCCTTGTGAACCTAACCTTTGTGATCGTTGCTCCTAAAGCTTCACTACTCACTATATCCAACGTGCGGTTAACCGACAAGTCCGGTCAGGTCTATTATGCACGTGTTGAAAATGGACAGATCACTGCACCATCACTCCAATATGGCGACATAAACGGAGATGGAAAGGTTAACATTCAAGACCTAACCTTAGTCGCTTCAAACTTCACACAAGAAGGTGATAACTTTGCTGATGTTAACGGTGATGGTATTGTTGACATCATAGATTTGACGTTGGTTGCTGCAGCAATGGCAAACTCCGCAGATGCGCCAGCATATCGGATCCCTAACCTTGAGACAACGCTGACTAAATCACAAGTTGAAAAATGGTTAACCGAAGCACAACAATTAACATTAACTGATCCTACATTCCAACGAGGAATATTAGTGCTACAGCAGTTGCTTGCCTTATTCACACCGCAAAAAACTACGCTCCTACCCAATTATCCGAATCCATTCAATCCTGAAACTTGGATACCCTATCAATTGGCAGAAGCAGCCGATGTAACACTTCGTATTTACACAGTAGATGGACAGTTGATCCGAACCCTAACGTTGGGGCATCAGACAGCGGGAAGCTATCAAAACTTTAGTCGTGCTGCCTATTGGGATGGAAAAAATCAACTTGGTGAAACTGTAGCAAGTGGAATCTATTACTACACCTTGAAAGCAGACCAATTCACTGCAACACGAAAAATGCTCATTCTCAAATAGTTAGTATTTTAGATATAATACAGTTTTTAGATTGACATTTCACAACGCAAATGGTATATTTTAATAATAGTATTTTAATAATAGTTAGGGGGACATTTTGAAAAGATACAGCACATTCTGGCAAGCCGTTCGTGACTTCTGGAGAACCGGAAAAACAGGCGTTGTACTATTTCTCATTTCTCTTTTTGCGCTCATATACGGATATATTGCATTGGAGCATGAATTGACACAAGGCTGGAATGGACATGTATCCGTTCAAAATGTCATAAAAGACATATCAACGTTTATACCTGTTGACGCGACATTCGTCGCAATGATAATCGGAGGCATAGATCTAATGATGTTATTGTCAGACTTTATAGATGCTAGACGTCAGAAGCGGATAGCAGCTGCCGAAGCAATTGCCAAAGCAGAAGGCAAAGCAGAAGGCATAGCAGAAGGCATAGCAGAAGGCAAAGCAGAAGGCATAGCAGAAGGCAAAGCAGAAGGCATAGCAGAAGGCAAAGCAGAAGGCAAAGCAGAAGGCAAAGCAGAAGGCAAAGCAGAAGGCATAGCAGAAGGCATAGCAGAAGGCAAAGCAGAAGGCATAGCAGAAGGCATAGCAGTTGGTAAAGCGGAAGTGTATCGCGAGATCGAAGAATGGAACCGCAGGAGAAGAGAAGCGGAGGAACGGGGTGAAAAGTTCACAGACCCCCCGCCAACACAACCAAAAAATAATTCAGAAGAATAAAGGTTTCACAAAAAGGTCGTCAGTTTTAACTGACGACCCACAACTTATCTGAAGGTGCTCCTGGATCCGCAAATTACCCAACTTAAATCTAAAACTTTATTTGTCCAGCATATGAACACAAACATGTCACATTCTGTTGAATAAATCCCTTAAGCAACAGCAAAATCTCCTGTCCTGCATTGTATTTCTCATTTTCTTACCAAACCCAAAATTGACATCAATTTTGCTTATAACTGGCTAAGTCATATTGAATGGGAGCATAAGGTGCCTGAATATTTCCTGAATCTGAACCGCAAAAAAGAAGATAAACGATATAATAATTATCCACTTATTATCATATTATTATCATATCTTCCTCTTATGAGTCTCTTTATACCAAAGGTTTTCGCACAAGACTATACACGCTGGGAACTACCTGAAGGTGCAAAATTACGTCTTGGCAAAGGAAGTGTACAGAATTTGACGTTTTCAGTCGATGGAACACGGTTGTATGTAGATAGTAGCATAGGCAGTGCTATTGGCACTTGGCTTTACGATGTACACACAGGGAACGAACTGAAACTATTCACTGATAATGAATAGCCGTTTTCAAGAATCGCATCACGTAAAAAATCAAATGGGAGTGGTTTTGGCTTCTCAACCCTTTTCCATCGTTCAACTGCCTCCGGTCTTACGATGATTCGACCTAACGACATATTTAAAAACGCTTCTAGTCGTTCAAGCGTTTGTTCCTGATTTAGCACAAAATCCTCAAAGCGTACTTGGATAACATGTTTTGGTTTAGGTGTTGCTTTCATCAATTGATACTGGTAGTACCACGAGATTGCGCGACGTTCATAGATATCATCTGTTTGTGGATAATCAATACCAAAATCGCGCAAGTTATCTGTTTTATGACTTCCCAAAATACAATCTCTGGGATCGCGTATCCAATGAATATAACGGGTATCTGGAAACATCCGCATTATCCAAGGATATACTAGTGTTGTCTCTGGAATCTTCCAACCTTTATACGTAGATGATGCATGCAGCACATCAGACAAATATGTAGTGATCAGTCGTTCAAAATCCGGGTCAATCGGCATGGTAAAGAGCGGTTCAAAGTTCCATGATAATCCGCCCTTCCATGTGACATATTTTGCCAACATTCTACATGCATCATACATATCATGCGGTGGAATCTTATCACCTGAAGGATTCAACTGACTCCCCATATATACCCCACTAGCATAGAGCGTATGTGATATAGCACGTGTCCCAGAGTGGCCACGACCAATTACTGTGATTAAGTTTTGCATAGTATATCTTATTATAGAAATGACTTGATAATTTTAAATTAATAAATGATAATAGTAACGACGATTCACCATGTTGGACAGACGTTACCTCTTTACAAATAGAACGCAACCCAATGTGGCATTGTTCAGATTTTCCATTTTATCAGAAACCGCAAAGAATAGAAAGCTTTTTTTTACAAGAATGTCCCCGCAGCAAGGATCCATATATGTATAGATTGGTTTCAACATTTTGTTTAAGCTTGTTATAGTGAACATTAGAATTAATGAGACATTTCACAACGGGTGATGTCACCTTGCCCGTTGTGGCGTGTTTCATTAATTCTACAGTTCACTATCCAGTAGTATTCAGTTGTCAGAAGTCAGTAACATATGTTATTTTTTGCAATTCAACTCAATCTACAAGAAAGGACACTTATGAATCACAATATACTAACTAAACCCATTCTCCTATTATGTTTTATCTTATGTCTTGCGTGGTACATCCCCGCAGAAGCAAATCCTCAACCTGTTCCCGTTCTGATCTCCGAATCCTACATTCCATATTATACTTTTGAAACCGTCAACTTGCCGGGTGTAGATTTTTTAGCGTTGACAGCAAGTAGCGACTTTGGAGATTACGCAGGCTATACGCGCAGTGCTGATAATGGAAAAGAGATTGCCTTTACACTAATTGACGGTGTTTTTACAACCTACGATTTTCCCGATTCACAGAAAACGCATTTCTTTGCCCTCGGCAATAATGGAGTCGCTGCGGGGCACTACCAGGGCACTGATGGACTCTACCACGGTGTTGTGTTAGACGAAAATGGCGAGTTAAAACAGTACGATTTTCCAGGTGCTGTCCAGACGTTCATCTTCGGGATTAGTGATGAAACAGGAGTGTTGAGCGGTAACATTGTTGATGCATCGGGAATCTTCCACGCCTTCTCAGGGGATCTGATAATTACATTCCCTGGTGCAGTTGCAACTTATGGGGACTTTGTCAATGCCGCAGGTGCTGTTGTTGGCAGTTACATTGATGTCGATGGCATGTTTCATGGGTTCATACGTAACCCTGATGGTAGTTTCAGCACTATAGATCTCCCAGAAATGTTGAACCTTGAATATCTATTTGTGAACACCATCACTGATGCTGGTGTTATCGGATTCAGAGCCAAAGTTGTAAACGACCTTCTAAGGTCTTATATCCTTCTACCCAGTGGCATCCTCCATGAAGTGCGGCTTCCAGGCAGCGTTATCACTGTCGTCCGAAATGTCAATCAGGATGGTTCTATCGTCGGTTTCTATGACACAGCGGATGGTCGAGTACACGGTTTTGTCGGAATACCTGTTGATAAAGCAGCAAGCGATCATTTTGGTAACTACTACAATGTTATGTTGGCGAAAGGTTTAAACATGCTTTCTGTTCCTTTAGCATCACCGAAACCGATGACTGCAAAATCACTCGTGGGGATGGCGGGAGCAACTATGGTAATTGCACTTGATGCTGAAAGTCAACGTTTCATCGGTTGGACACCAAACGCACCTGACGACGGTTTTGCAATTGAAGGCGGTCAGGGTTATATTGTTAACGTCCCAAAAACTCGCAATTTTGCTTTCGTCGGAGCACCTTGGACAGACACTACGGAGGAGTCCGCTGCAGCACCACCTGCCGTATCCGGAGTAACGTCCAAGGGAACCTGGGCATTTGTGGTCAGTGGACATTTGACAGGTAAGCAAGAATATGACGGGTATCAAATAACAGTCAGAAACTTACGAACAAACAACGTGATGACAACACAGGTTCAGGATAATTACTTCGCCGCTGCCACAGCTGACCTTAGTTACAGAAATGTTGTACAGGTCGGTGATACAGTTGAAGTAACCATCACTGATACAGACGGCTCTACTGTCTCGGACAAGTACAGTTTTCAGGTGGCACCCATCGATCTGGCAAACGCGTTTCTATCTGTCACCCTTGAGAATATTGGCACACCGAAACACAGCCACCTCTTACAAAATTATCCAAACCCGTTCAACCCAGAGACGTGGATACCCTATCGTCTATCAGAAGACAGCAACGTATCTATCACGATATATGACGCAACAGGTAGTATTATCCGTACTTTCTCACTCGGTTTCCAATCGGTAGGGTACTATCAAGATCGGGGTCGTGCTGTTTACTGGGATGGCAAGAACACCTACGGTGAAAGTGTCGCAAGCGGTTTTTATTTCTACCAGTTGACGACAGAGTCATTCCAGCAGACGCGACGGTTGATAGTTGTTAAGTAGTATTCAATGGAGCACAAAAATGAGATGTTTTGAAACCCGTGGACCTGTATATCCAGAAGAAAACTACGTCGTTGTGCGCACAGATGAACTTTTAGATTTTGTTAATCGACTGGAAAAAGGGCGATATATCGTCCTTT
The DNA here is from genome assembly GCA_965208245.1 of Candidatus Poribacteria bacterium. Classification (GTDB taxonomy): domain Bacteria; phylum Poribacteria; class WGA-4E; order WGA-4E; family WGA-3G; genus MSPOR6. The sequence continues at coordinate 194,818 of OZ242325.1, read as the reverse complement.
TTGCGCCGCGGCAAACTGGAAAGACCACGTTCTTCCGCAGTGCTTTAGATTTGCTTGCATCCGATGTATACTTTCCAATTCAGGTTGATTTTCAATCGTCTAACAATCTTGAACCTGCCGAGTTTTATGAAGATATTTACGAGGAAATTCGTGAGGAGATAGAGCGTGTTCTTCAAAGACGTGGCAACCCACCCTCTGAAGTTTTAGAACAGTTATTAAATACCACGAAACTCACCAACCATATTTCTATGCGAAGGTTTTTTAGACGACTTTCAGATGTGCTTGAAGATCAGAAAGTTGTCCTTATCATTGACGAATTTGATGCTATCCCTCGAACAGTTCTGAGCGATTTTCTATACACACTCCGACACATCTACATATCTGGCAGGCATCGATGTCCGTATAGTGTTGGCATCGTTGGGGTAAAGAGTATTACCCAACTGAACTATGATCGATCTATTTCCCCCTTCAAAATCCAAGATGAGTTCAAATTACCCAATTTCACAAACGATCAAGTGAATGAACTGCTTTCACAATACACAGACGAAGTTGGGCAGCCTTTCCTTCCCGATGTCATTGAATCTATCCCACAAACAGACAGTTGGACAACCTGTCCTTGTCAATCGGTTTGCACAAATTCTTACAGAGGAATTGGACATTCCTCAAAGTGAACCAATCACAATGGTACACTTCTCCAAGGCACATGTCAAACTCCTTCGTGAAGGACATACGAACATTGATCATCTGATAACCAATGTCCGTAGGGACCGGAGGTTTGAGTTATTTCTTATGAAAATCGTTTCTTATGATGAGGGTATAGATTTCAATTTGGATAGTGACATTATCAGTCAGTTTTTCTTGTATATTACAAGAGAACATGTTAAAATGCAACTGACTTCTTTGTGAACAGCATTTTAGGTATTTCATTAGACATATTTGCATGCATTTCTGACAATCTACGTCCTATGAATTTTGATCCGATAAAATTAGAACTCTACAAGAACATACTTACCTCAGTTGCGGAAGAGATGGGTGTTACCCTGCAGAGGACTGCATTTTCACCGAATATCAAAGAGCGATTGGATTTTTCTTGTGCTGTTTTTGATGCGATTGGTGGTATGGTTGCGCAAGCTGCGCATATTCCTGTACATCTCGGATCAATGCCGCTCTCTGTGTTAGCAGCAATTGAAAACACCCAGATGGGTCAGGGAGATGTCGTTGTTCTGAATGATCCTTTTTGTGGCGGAACACACTTACCGGATATAACTTTGGTCACTCCTGTGTTTATCGACAATTCCAATAGTGAACCAGACTTCTATGTTGCTAACCGCGCCCATCATGCTGATATTGGGGGAATGACTCCCGGTTCAATGCCGCTTGCGACAAGTGTGATTCAGGAAGGTATCCGCATACCGCCTGTTAAGTTGCTACAAAACGGAAAAATAAACGATGATGTATTGAGTCTTATACTCGCGAACGTACGGACACCGATAGAGAGACAGGGAGATATTGAGGCACAACTTGCAGCAAACCGTATAGGTGAAAGACGATTACAGGAGATTACGCAGAAATACGGTATAGAAGAAATCAATTTATATATGCAAGAACTCTGTGCTTATGCAAGTCGGATGGTGCGTGCCTTTCTGCGAAAGATACCTGATGGGAAATATGAATTTTCTGACTATATGGATAATGATGGCATAACAGATACACCTATCAAAATCTGTGTATCAATTGAAATCGAGGGTGATACCGCAATAGTAGATTTTGCGGGTACTTCTAAACAAGTTCGGGGTTCTGTAAACGCTATATATGCCATCACAGTATCTGCTGTTTTCTACACATTCCGCTGTATTGCTGGTGAAGATGTTCCATCAAATGCTGGATGTCTTGAACCTATCCACATTATTTCATCGAAGGGTACAGTTATCAATGCGAATTTTCCTGCTGCTGTAGCAGGCGGAAATGTTGAGACATCACAACGGATTGTTGATATATTATTCGGTGCTTTAGCAAAAGCATGTCCTGATCAAATTCCAGCTGCAAGTTCGGGGTCCATGAGCAATATCACTGTCGGTGGATATGATAATGAAAGGAATCGAGATTTTACATATTACGAAACTATTGCAGGTGGAATGGGAGCGCGAACAACTTGTGATGGGATACATGCTATTCACACACACATGACAAACACAATGAATACGCCTATTGAGGCAATTGAAACAAGTTACCCGATGCAAGTAGAACAGTACGCTATTCGTAGAGGGACTGGAGGGGAAGGGAAATTCAAGGGGGGTGACGGCATTGTCCGATCCTTACGTCTCTTAACTGATGCTGAAGTTACCATACTATCTGAACGTCGTGTTTTCAGCCCCTATGGATTGCAAGGTGGAGAAAATGGAGCGTCAGGTGAAAATATTCTCATCCGTGATGGTAAGGAACAACCTATTTCAGCAAAAGCGACTATGGTTATTCAAGATGGTGATATTATTGAGATTAGAACACCTGGCGGCGGAGGCTACGGAGAATCAGAAACGAGTTAGATAATTGGAAGAATGCAAGATTGGAAGAACCTACTTATCATAAGGACTGAATTCAACCGAAATATGAAACATTTAATGAAGTATGTTTTTACGCTACTGTTTATCTTAGCTAGTATTACACCAACGTTATCATATGCTGCTGCCAACTCTGATATTCACGAAAACGCTGGCACACGTGCTATGACTTTCCTCAAGATCGGTATCGGTGCAAAAGCAATAGGAATGGGTGAGTCCCATGTTGCAGCTGCTGATGATCTGTATGCTTCCTATTGGAATCCAGCTGGTCTCGTCAAACTACAGAAACCGCAGCTTGCACTTATGCACACTGAACGATTCGCTGACATTAACTATGAACATATCGGTGTTGCGTTTCCAATAGGAGAGAGAAACAGTGTAGGAGCCAGCGTAAATTATCAGTCTTATGGAGAAATGCAGGGACGAGACCAAGAAGGAAATGAAACAGAGTTATTCAACGCTTATGACTTAGCGATGGTGATCTCTTATGCACGTGGTTTCGGAGATTCTTTAGCAGTTGGTGTGAATGCCAAACTATTACGGGAACAGATCGCAGATGAAAACGGTAGTGGATTTGCATTTGATTTCGGAGGGATGTATACTATGCCTGATTTACCTTTCTCATTTGGAATCAATGCACAACACATTGGCCCCCGTATCAAGTATGTTGAGGAAGCGTTTCTGCTACCGTTTACACTGAGAATCGGGGCAGCCTATAGATTATGGAATGAGTCTTTTTTGGTTACCATGGATTTCATTCGTCCTACAGATAATCATAATTCCTTCGGTGTAGGTTTCGGATATACAATTTTGAATATTCTGCAATTGCGGTCTGGTTACATCTATAAACTCGGTGGAAATGATTTAGTCACCATATCAGGACTCAGAGCAGGGTTTGGACTGACATTGCGACGGTTCCAGATTGACTATGCACTTGTTCCTTACGGGGCGTTAGGACTTACGAACCGTTTTTCATTGATTGCCAGTTTTTAGTACTTTTGATAAATGCGCTAAAGAGTTTTCGTCTATGCTCAAGAAAACCGTCATTTGCGATCATCCTTTCTGGATGATATTGAACACCTATTACAAACGGTTTAGATTCGTTTTCTATTGCTTCTATGACTCCATCCGATGAACGAGCAGTTACAACAAAATTTTTACCTATATCGTCAACTGCTTGATGATGTGCTGAATTCACTTCGTCTACACTTTTCCCAACAATTTCATACAACAGACTATCAGGTTGGATTTTGATTTCATGTCGAGCATCCTCTCCATTCAACTTTGGGTGTCTGAGCACGGGTTTCGGATGTTCATCGTCTATATCTTGATATAAGTTTCCCCACATGGCAACACTCATTATTTGGATACCACGACATATACCAAAAACTGGGATGTCCGTTTCCAGAGCTTTTTGACACAAACGTATCTCTAAAGCATCACGTGATCTACTCACAGCGGTTGCGGAACGTCTCTCTTCAAAATAGTGAGTTGGATCAATGTCGCCACCCCCTGTTAAAAGAATACCGTCATAATCATCCAAGATTTCAGGAATTATTGAATTGTGTTGGTGGGTTGGAATTTGTAGAGATACAAGCAGAACTGGTTCTCCGCCATATTCCTCAACAGTTTTTATGTAGTTTTCCACATCGCTGCTTCTCTTACATGTAATTGCGATCTTTGGTTTCATAGTGTGTCACTCCTATTGTGTTATTTGTACGAACAATTATAACATTTTTGGGTATGAAACAACAATAGGATTACATTACTGCGTTAAGAAATAAATCGCCATCATAATCATATCAAGTTCATCTGCTGAATCTGCTTTTTTGTATTTGTAGTCTTTATTTTTTAAACGGCAGAAAAACTGAATCAGACGGATGGAAAAATAAGAAGCACAAATAAAAGAAAGGATAATATTCATGGATTAAACCTTACCATCATTGTATCTCTACATCCATAATAGAATCAGATACAGAATCATTTATTAATTCCGGTACGTTTTCATTTTCATAATTCTCTATGAGAATACTAATGAAATCCATAACTGCAGCTAACATGTGGTTTTCATCCTCTCCTACCACATCTATCAGGTCATCCAAAATCCGGACAAGTTCTTGATAATCTTGTTCAGTCAGTTGTGAAAAGATTTTAGTTTCATTTACACCAACTACTTCTATTAAGTTTTCTACGGCAGCCACAATTGATTGTGAAGCAGATACAGTACTTTGGTCAGATACGTTCAGATTTTGAAATACTGGTAATTCATCTGTAACCTCGCTAATCTGTTTCTCTTTTAGCATGAGTTATTCCTTCCATTTTCCAGTCTCATATTCACTATGGGTCAAAACATCACGGATGTAGACTTTTTGTCTATTATAATGTATAACCGTGATAAGACGAGAAGTTGTTTTACCCCCAATGTTAAATACTGTGAACTTACCAACTTTATCTACTTCATGGGATGAAAACATCTGCAGAAGTTCACTTGGATTTCGAAAAGTGTTTTGCTTCATCTTTCTATACCAACGTTCAATTGCGGGTTTCGCAGTCTTGTCTTTCTTCTCAACGAACTCATTTAGACGTTTTCGTGTAATGATATGCATTGATTGTATCTATGGTGGACTGTACAATTAATCATACAATCTGAGTTGTAGGAGGAACTCAGATTCTCGCTTATTAAATGGTTTGCTATTTCGAGCAATGCTGGTATACTTATTTTATCAGAATTGACTTAGAAAATGCAACCCTTAAATATAGGAAAGGTGTGTAAAGACTTTGTTCCCTTATTGTCAGAATCGCGGATTACGCGGAGAACACGGAAGACGCGGAAGGGGTTTTGGTAATTTCAGGTTTTTTTCACAGCCATCAGGTTCTCTGTAAGCAAAAGACAGAGAAGATTGCTAATTTCACACCTCTATTGATGGGAACTTTATGCATAAACAGAAAAACACCGTCTCTTAATCAAAAAGGAGACAATACGATGGAAAATCTAAAGACAGAACTCTTAGAACAAATAGAAAAACTAACTCTGTCGCAACAGAAACAAGTTTTGGATTTTGTGTTGGAACTTTCGGGTGATCTACCAGAAGGTACACCGCTTAAGGAATTGCTTAAATTTGCAGGTACGATTCCATCAGAAGACCTTGAACAAATGAAACAAGCAATTGCGGAAGGTTGTGAACAAGTCTATGAATCAGAGGGATAGATTTCTATTAGACACGAACATCGTTATTGCAATATTTACTGATGGAGAACATGTGAACATCAAAATTCCAAGCACCAGCGGTTTGGGTTTGACAGGGGTATAGAACATGTGCATTTAATTCCCTACATGATATACCTTTCACCCCTCTGAATGCTTACTCTGGTTACATCAACGTTTTCTATAGCCTTTCTCCCCTCTGGGGCTTGATATTCTCCTCAAAAGCCTTATTCCTCTCTTTACTCATGTGTTTCTATAAAAATATACACACCCAATTGAAATTCACACTTACTGTCAATGTTCATGGTGTTTCCTGAATGAAGTTGCTTGCGTTCAGAATCTCAATGCCGATGAGTTCACCTTTATCGTTCAGTTCAGCAGTGATATTAGGCGTTAATTCCAAACTACCACTTTGAGGTCCTTCAGAAATCAGAATGTATAAAATATCTTCTTTTTCAAAATAGACTACTTTTGCTTGATCAAGTATGGACATTCGACTTCTAAGTTTGAATTGAATCGTCTAAATCTTCTATTTTATCTTTTTCTGGATCAAACAGACGGTATTTACCTCTTTCTACACGCCAATATCTATCTGTACCTCCAGGATAATAATGGCGCGATGTATGATTTACACAGTCTGAAGCGATTTGACAACTGACAGTGGAAGAATTAAAATCTGGATATTTTTCTAAGATCAGAGATGTGACCTCTTTGGGCGCGAAATAGTTTTTCTCTCCTTGCATCAGTTCTTCAACTGCTTCCCAAACTACTTCTTTAACTAATTTTTCACCTGACCACCTTGAGGTATGCAATGTAGATTGTCTATGAGTCTTTGGAAGAACAACGTTTTCATTTCCAACAATTAATTCTAAACTGACAAGTCTCTCTCCGGATTCTGTTTCAAAAGTAGAAACCGTGATACAATTGATGTCCATACCGTGTGAAGTGCGAAGAAATCGGCAAACACGGGAGACTCTTTCTGGTATATCTGCTGCTACAATGAATAGTCGTAAGTTCTGATTTAACGGTGGAACTTCATCAGAATCTGGTATGTCAAACACTTCTTTGAATACATCAAGGAAATCTCTATCATTATATTCTTTTCTCTTTGCAAAATACTCTTCTGCAATAACCTGAATTTGCTTTTCAGTTAGCTCATTTCCCCATGATGCATATTCCATCAACTGCGCGACTACGTCACGCGGTGCTTTGTCGCGTTTTAATTCAACAATAACAAGGTTTCCATTAGAATCCAACCCTAAAAGGTCAGGAAAAATAGTTCCATCTTCATCCTTTGCACTTGGTTGCCTATCAATCCAAAGGATAGGTTCTTGGACAAGTGCGGGAGGACTATTTTCAAGCCAATCCTCCAGATGGCTTTCAAGTTCAAGGTTAGTTTCCTGTGCTATGAAGAGTGTATCGTCTTCTAATCTAAATATTGGCATTTATTTTCTCTTACTGCGAAAGGTATGAGGAGTCGCACAGACGGCACACGGAGTGTGCCTGCTACTTTTAACGCACAAAATAGGACAAGAATTCATGAGACCTAATAAGTCCTTCAGATTCTGATTCCCATGTTCTCCAATAACGGTAATCCTCAAGCTCAACGCTGACGATGCCATCAAATTCTTCATCTTCCAATATCTGGTCGACCTTCAACCAGTCGACTACGCCATCACCATGAATTGTGTATCGTCACCAATCTTCACCGAATCCGCGTGGACTCGTAAAACTCGGTCCTAAATTGCCGTGCAAATACATCGCTTCTTCTGACGTGCAGTGCCAGGAATGCGTAAACCTATTTTCATATAATCTCCTATCCTTCTGTTTCAAATGAAAATCTATGTAACGTATTTCAGAACAAATGAAACGCTCAACGGGCGAGGGGACCTCGCCCCTACGCAGGCTTGGTCTAAGCAAACGTTGAAATGTAACATTGGAAATTAACTTTACTACACTAATTAGAATCCCATCAATCCGCAACAACGACGACAAACTGGCATTGGACCGTCTCTGCTAATTGATTGTCGGAATTTCAACGCTTTATGGTTGTTCCACATGTCAACTACCTTGTCCTCTTTGATATTGCCGATGATATAGTCGTGGTAATCTCGACATAAACTCACATCGCCATTGCTGTCAATTTCTAATGTCATATAGATACTGACACATTGGTTGTATCCGAAGGTCTCCTGATGATTCGTATAGTATCGCTGGATTTCACCCTTTGAATTCAATCTTGGCATCATAACAGGTGGACATCGTTTTTGATCGTCATACAACTTTTCCATCTCCTGAAATCGGTCTAAAATCACACCGTGATCAAAGTCTTTCCAAGTACCAATCCATCCAAAATGTGTTTGCGGTTTGAATCCAAAACGACTCTCAAAGTCTTCTGAATGTTGCTGAGCTGATTCAGCATCTATCCACCAAGTGAGATAGAATATCTGTGCGTCTGCGAATTGACTGGTGAACTTATATAGGTCAACCACAACGTCAATGTTATACATTGTGACACAACTGAGTGGAATAATGTATGGAAATGAGGCGTTACGGTGTTCCTTTTCAGCACTTAACGTTTCCAATGCTGCTTTGACATCCTTGAAGTTGTCGTAATTTTTTGACACTCCGGGTCGTTGTGTGTTATGAATTTCCTCATTCGGACCATCTACGCTAAGGTAAATTATTTTACAAGTTTCAAGTATATCCGCCGCTCTTCTGGCAATATTTGTAGCGTTACTCACAAGAGAGATAGGCATCCCTTTTTCCTTGATATAATGCATCAATTCTATGATGCCAGGGTATAGCATAGGTTCCCCACCCCAGATATACCAGACAGGGGACCAACCTGCATTGACTACTTGATCGACAAGGTTTTTATATATTTCTACAGGAACTTCGCGTTGTTTTAATTCCTTGAGAGATTTACCAAGCAGATACCCGTTATCACCCCATTGTCCACAAGAATGACAACGTAGATTACACATATCTGTTATGCGAAGACTTACTAGCTGAATAGCGTCACCTTTGCCGTGTTTTGCGCCGAATGGGTGTCGCATGTTGAAAGTCTCTTTTGCCAGTTGGTATTGCATGAATTTACGTGATGTGCTCCAGTCCTCTTTTACAGCGGTTGCTAGTTGATTTACAAGAAACCGTGATGATACTCTGCTCCTTAGTGTCATTTATACTCCTTTGATCTTAGTGGTCTTCAGAATTATTAATACATTCCACGTTGGGCGAGGAGACTTCGTCTCTACGCTGTGTGGTTATCAAAAACGTTGAAATGTCTTTAATTTTTAACTTTACTACATACATCGGTTTCTTCACCGGATTTAATAAGTGTAAGGGCTGCGGAATTGAGACAATACCTTTTTCCTGTTGGATCGGGTCCGTCATTAAACACATGTCCCAGATGTGCATCACATCGCCTACATACAATTTCTGTACGAGGCATGAAAAAGATCCTGAAATCTGCTTTTGTCTCAACACTGTCAGGCGAAACCGGGTCCCAAAAACTGGGCCACCCAGTACCAGAATCGTATTTTGTCTGTGATGCAAAAAGCGGGCTGCCACAACAGATGCAATGGTATGTTCCTTCCTCTTTACAATCGTGATATCTACCTGAGAAAGCAGGTTCAGTTCCTTTCTTTCGTGTAACCTTATATTCTTCAGGTGACAGTTGCTCTTTCCATTCTTTCTTTGATTTCGTTATTTTCTCTGTATCCATTTTTCTCTCCTAACCTTCTGTATACTATTCCATATTTTCTAAAAAAATGCAAGATAGTTTGATATATCTGGTAATCTAAAGTCCTATTCTCTGTCTTTCACTGGTGTTAATACTCTGCAGGTAGTATCAGACAGTATCTCGTATTTCACGCCCCCCCATACGATTTTTCGTTGAAATATTGCATAGAATGCGTTGATACCTGCAAGGAAGATGCAAAATGGTGCAGCGTATTTACTGATGCGAAGTGTGTCCTGAACTTTTGGCATGTCCCGAAGCCATTTAGGTAGGTTTCGGCTACAAAGTTGGAAACTCATCGCTTCAAGTAAGGGTATAAAAAGAACGGGTAGGAGTCCTGGTAGCGTGCCAATAAATGGAATTGAACCAAAAACGAGAACTGCCTTTGGCAAGAAGATGGATAGGCTGCCGAACCATTGCGCCCATAGTCCCATGTGTTTCGTCATTATCATTTGTCTATTTGTAAATTCAAATATCTGTCTCCACGTACGATTTGCAGTTTTGGTGACTGCTACGCAATCGGGTACGAAGTGAATCTTAAGTTTAATATCTCGTACTGCGCGGGTTGTGTTTAGATCTTCAATTGCTGCTTGTTCCCATCGTTCCAATATTTGTCCTTTTTCAAGTAACTCACGACGAAAAGCATTAGATCCTCCCCATACCATAGTAAGCCAATGGTCTCCTTGTAACGACATCTGAAAATTGACCCAAGCGGCTTCAACGAGTGATGCGAAATTCCGTGTTTGCGGAAAATAGAATCTGCCGCCAACGGTTGCCCCTATTCTATCGTCTTGGAGCGGGTTCACAAGAAGACGTAGCCAGTTTCTCTGAATTGCCACATCAGCATCCACGAATGCAATTATCTCTACATCCTCAGTTAAACTCTCTATCACTGTGATAAGGTTCTGGACTTTCTGTGAACGTGGTAGGTTATTATCAACGATATTTGGTGCTAAACGGACATCCGCGTGGGGGGCATCTTTTGCAATGTCTTGTAAATGTGGATATGACACATCGTAACCTGGACCGACTTTATCGTGTGTAACGAAGTGTATTGTAAAGTCTCCTTTGTAATCCTGATCAAGTAAGGTTTTTGCATGTTCAGCAGTTTCGTCATCCCAACCGTAGTGGGGTGCAATAATAGCTACTTTTGGTGTATATGTGGGTCTATCGGTTTTCCGTTCGCGTCGTGTGTAGAAAAAAGATTGACTAATCAACAACATTTCAAGAATAAACAGCAAGTAGGAAACGGCGATTATATAAGTACTCATGGTATTCATTTCCAAATATTTAGTTTTCTGTTGTGCGAAGCCAATTAAGTTGTGCCTTTATTCTCTGAATTACTTCTGGGTTAATCATGAAAATCTGATTTGGTTCATGGGTTAAACGTGCATGATAGCGTCCCAATGCGTCAGTTTTTCCTATCTGAACCGAATCTAACTTCTTTGACTTCAATTCCACTGTAATTTGTAAGATGGGTGAATTCAGACCCGTATTATCATCTGAAAGTCTGCTTTTATTATCTATCCATGTTCCAGTAATAAACTCATCCGCACTTAAGTCAATTAGTTCGTATAGAATCTCATTGACTGCTGCATTATTTGCATTCTCCTTAACGGGTGCGGTTAATCTCCAGTCACTACCGAGGCGTTGGCATGTGAAAGTGATACTTTTATCCGAGTCTTGTTCATCATTATATTTTACTGTTAAACGGGTTGGATCTTCAGTCCTAAAATCGAATATCTGCTTATCTCTTAACCATGCTACACCCTTAAAGATTTTATCTATTAGGTCGCGTTTAACAGTAGTCACCTGCTGGCTGTTTGCTGCTTTCACGTATACTGTATTATTCTTTGCATCTTTGCCAATGAGAAGCACAGCGGGATTATTTTCACCTTGGACCGTGAATGAGACTTGCATTCTTGGCGGGTGCAATCCAAAGTTCCTCAGGTTGTCTGTAGCGTCTGATACAAACGCTACAGCTTGTAGCGAGTCAACACCGAAGAGTAGATCGCTAACTGCCATCGGATCCGCCCTGAATCTGTTCTGTGCATTGAGGTGCCATCTATCCTGACCTAGTTTGATAGCCTCTATCTTTTGTGTCCCAAATTGAATTTCAAACTTCGTTGTATCAGTTCTCTGAAAATCCAGTATCCGTTTATCACGTAAATCAAAAACTGATCTGTTTAGAATCTGAACAATCCTGTCTGATATTGTAAATATACTACCTTGATGTATTGACTGTGCGTTGACTTTTTTATATGCTCTCTCATAATTTTGAGCAGACTGGTCATCAGACCCTATTTTGAGTCCGTAAGTAGATTCCCCATCATTCAGTGAGAACATGATGCGGGGATTCTTTAGCCCGTATTTTTCTAACAAGGGTGCTACATCTTCACCGTCAGCTTCAAACGAGAGGACGTGTGATTTACTTAACTCACTGAGTATGTATTGAATTCTGTGTGTATCGGCGTTTGCAGCAAGTGGATGTGTCATGATCCATCTATCACCCTTTTTCTTACAATGTATCTGTTCAGGTTTCTCAAACTTGATTTCTGTGATTGCATCCGGATCAAACCTAATGATTGCTCTATCACGCAAATCTGATGGAGACTTTGACAGGTCATCAAGTGCACTAGACTCAATCAGAAATATATGTTTTTCTGACTTCTCTTTTATATAGACAGCAAAATTTACGCCCTTTTTTCCTATAAAGAAGGTTTTTGGTTTACTTGATCGTTTTTTCCACAGTTCAATAGTAATTGTTGGTTCATCTAAACCGTATTGCCCATAATCTGATACGTTAAGGGTTTTCCTTATGCGTTTATTTAGAAAATCATCTAACAGTAACTTGACCTTTTCGTAATCTGCATGTGCATTGATTGGTACTGTGAACATATAGGTATTTTTATTGTTTTTTTCAATAGAGAAGTTCTGAAAAGATTCATTTGAGAAAGAGAGTTTGACTTTACTGATTTCTTCAACAGATATATCGTATACTTGAAAGATTCTTGGTTTTTTGTTTTTTGTGTTGTCATCAGTAGGTTTGTTAAAGAAGAGAAAATAACTTGCGGCAACAACTGTAAGCGTGACAATTATCAGAACGGTAGAACGGAAACTCACCTTGTACCTCCTTCTCGTCGAAACCACCAAACAACAATTCCTGTGATAAATACGAGTAAAGGGATGAGAAACACTGATATTATTTGAATAAGTTGCGCCTGATAATTATTCAGTCTGTGTAAAGAGCGTTTGCTGGGATCAGTCTCAGCAATGGTGGCTAGATCATCTTCTAATGTCAACCAGTTTACGATAGCGTTAAAAATAGGCGTATATGCAGGAATATTAGGATTGTTTGATGCAAAAAACACATCTGAAGCAAAATCTGAATCTCCGATTACAACAATGCGTGTAGGTGTTGCTGTTTCTTTTTCCACAAGGTTACGACTTATATCTTCTTCAACTGCAACAGCGACCGAAACAGGGGCAGGCATATCTACATTCGGTGTATACCCATTATCGCTGAAGGTGCCATCTGCTTGACGTTCCGTTTCTGCCCAACTAACGCCATTTGGACTAACTGTTTTTGCTATTGTTTTTACACTGATGTGATCAGGTATATCTTGTAGAGGTGTGACGGAACGGCAATAGTTAAATGGTATCTGCAATTGCATAAAATTACGTGTTATTTCATGTGGTTCAAATTGTAAATCCAGTGCAGTTGGTCCTCCTAATAATAAGAATGCATTTACCCGATCAAAGACTAAGTCATTTCCTATCTTTACTCCCCATTTTTTCATAAGTTGAACTAGTTCACCATTTACATCGTTAGGGGAATTGTGTGAAGGGTCCAATAACAGTAGCAGTTTGCCGTTTTTATCTAAGAATTTTTCAATAGTTTCTATCTCATCCTTTCTTATCGGTTTGGTTGGAGCAGCAACAACAAGAACATTACAATCAGCAGGTATCTGTTGTTCTTTCAAGAGTGAAAGTGAGAGGACTTCGTAATTGATCTTCTGTAATTCCGTTTTTACTTGTTGATATCCCCTACTACTGAAGTCATCAATACTACGTTCTTCGTGTCCAGTAAGAAAATACACTCTCTTAGTTTCATTCTTGATGACTTTTAGTAAGGTGTTTGTGTATGCTTGTTCACTGACGATAGCAGTTATTTCATGCCTTTCTCCGTTGTCAAAAACTGTATATCCATCTCTTTTAATGCCGTATTTGTCAGCTAAGTTATTTTCATGATCTGGATCAATAAGCGACACTTTGATGTTCTTTGTTTCATGTGCGTATAAATTTAAGTAGTGCTTAACGTTCGGTATAGAACGGTTGCTTTCAGTAAAGAATGCTATTATTTTCATTTCTTTATCAATGGATTTAAGAACTTGTCTTGTTTGTTCAGAGAGAGAATGCCGTTTATATTCTGTTAAATCTATTCTCTTATTAAACCTTTGTGCAATAATGACATTAACGAAGACTGCAATACCAATGATACCGAGAATACTCAATGCGACATTAGTGCCATATCGCATTTGTCTACTATGAAAAAGAGCGCGGATTTCATCCAAACGGACAACAACGAATATTGTTAGTGATGCAACAAAGAAAACCAAAGAAATCCAAAAGCCAAACCAGGTATTCAGGAATAGACAGGTTACTGATAGAAAACAGAGAATTAGCGTTAGAAAACCGAATACTGGTCCTACCATTTTCTTATCATCAGCCATACCTTATCTCCATTTTGAAGACTCAATTGACTTTAATGTGCAGAACAGACATACACATAAGAAACTGAGATAGTATGTAACGTCATTTAGTTTGATGACACCGCGAGCAAAGTCGTTGTAATGGTCAATAAAAGAAAGATAGCTCAACATTTTGCCGATGAAACCTGCCTTATTTGACAAGTTGCCTATTGTCCATAGAATCAAAAAAAAACCGAAACTAGTTAGTGCTGCAACGATCTGATTTTTGCTCATTGAGGACATGAGTAATCCGAATGCAAGGAAACAGGAACTGATAAGTATGAGACCGAGATAGCCGCTGCCTAATACACCGAGGTCTAACGGTCCGAAACGGGATGTCAAAAATGGGAATAGTAGTGTAAGTCCGAGCATAATCAGCACAAGTGTCCAACTTGCGAGGAACTTTCCTATGACGACTTGGCCATCCGTTGCGGGAGAAGTGAGTAGTAATTCGATCGTTCCTGATTTTCTCTCTTCCGCGAACAGTTTCATTGTTAAAACAGGTGTGAAAAAGAGAAGAATAATTGCAAGATTTCCGAAGACAACCTGCATCACATCTGTTCCTGAAACATGACCTGAATACGATATTAACCAGAGCGAGAAAATGAAACCTGATAGTGCTGAAAATACGACAATCACGAAATATGCAATCGGCGATACAAAATAGGTATAGAGTTCTTTTGAACAGATAGCAAGTATATTTCTCATCTTTGGTTCTTGATTATGGTGAAATATCAGATTGAGAGTTGGAAATCGTCCAGCAATATGTTAACTGTTCCTCTACAAGTCAAATGTCTCTAATTAGGATTCATTCACCCATCTCTTCCGAACTTTGCCGATAAAGAAGGGTCCGAGTGATTCAATGTATTTGGTTGTCTGTTCTGTTTGGCGCATATCCTGTATTAGTCGTGATAGTGGATAGAGTTCTGGACCGACTAATCCTATAAGGAATTCGTTGTCATTTGTATCTAACCCGAAGCATGTTAATCGGATATCACTTGCGTATCCATCTGCAGCGTAGCTTCTACCGAGCATTGCATGTTCACCTAAGATTCTGCCTCGTTCACGTTGTTCGAGTTGATAGAATTCCGGTTTTCTACGAAGAGGATACCAAATTGCCCAAGGGAATTTTGGATTGAAGACATTCTTAAGCGGTTTATTGAAAAGCCATTCTTCCAAATCAGGTTCTCTTCCACTTGAATACGTGCGACCAATCATCGTCATTTCTGGACGATATGTGATATCACGATCGTATTTACGTTGCATATCTTTTAAGACAAGCGATTGATCCATCAAGGATGTTGGATCGGGTGCTATTAGCAGCACGCCGAAACCTATAGGATTATTTAAATCATCGTAGAAAATGGCACTGGTTGGACTATAATTGCTCTGTTGAATATGATCAATAAATACTTCTGGATGGTAGCAGTGTGAAAAAACGTGGAGTTGAAAGAAGAGTCGTATATCGCTTAACTGCGTTTCGTCATCAATCGGAGCACCGACTTCCCTAAGGTCTAAAGGTTCTGGGTGTGATGGTTTCTGTTGAGAAGTGTTCATGGTCGAATTTATTCCTTTACTTCATCTTTGGTGTGATAAGAATCCCGAATCCATTTCTCAAGTACTGGATCAGGATTATCCACGACCTGTTTTGGCAAACTGAACGATGTCTGCCTTGTATTCTGCTTAATTAGGTTCAACCCGTGTTGATAACTTTTAAGTATCTCATCACAAATCTGTTGAATGGAAAGTTCTTGTTTGATAGTACTCTGACAGATTGCTGCAACTGCCTCGTCATCAAATTCAATCTTCAGGTTGTGGTCATCCTGGAATTTTCCTTCATATCTCCGTATCTGTTCTTTCATGACACTTATCTTGTTATATTCAGGGTCACTCATGATTTTTTTCAGTTCATTATCTGGTGTATCAACTACGTCAGTTGTCACTACAAACTCTACAATCCCTGTAGATGGCAGTTCGAATTTATAGTTTCGCAGAACTTTCTCACAGACGGTCATCAACGCGCGTGCGCCGGTTTTTTGTTCAATTGCTTTTTCTGCGATCCGTTGTAATCCATCGTCTGAAAACAGCACATTAATCCCGTAGGATCTGAAGGCATTTTCATATTGTCGGATAATGGATCCTTCAGCGTGTTTTAATATGTGATAGAGATCATCAACTTCCAACTCAGTACATACGACATGTACGGGGAGTCTACCTATAAATTCTGGTTCAAAACCGAAATCAATAAAGTCTTTGGGTGTAACATGCGTGAAATACTCCGCATCAGCGTCTTTTTGACTTGTAACTTCCACATTAAAACCGATCCGTGTCTGATGCGTACGTTTTTTGATTATATCTTCCATACCAGTGAAAGCACCGCTGATGATAAAGAGGATATGTCGAGTATTTATTACTTGCTTATTCACCTTTCCACGTTTCTGAAATTCCATAACAGCCCGCATTTGTGATGCGACATCATGTCCTCCGCTAAGGTCTACTTCAGTTTCTTCCATTAATTTAAGCAATCCTATCTGAACACCCCGACCACTGACATCTCGACCTATAATATTAGGAGGCGTAGCGATCTTGTCCGCTTCATCCAGATAGATGATACCGTATTGTGCTAATTCAAAGTTATCTTCCGCTTGTGTAACTAGTTCACGAATTAGGTCATCAACATTTGCTCCCACATAGCCTATTTCACTAAAACGGGTGGCATCTGCTTTGACAAATGGAACACCGATCAGCTTAGCGATGTGTCTTATTAGGTATGTTTTACCTACGCCTGTAGGACCGAGCATAACAATGTTCTGTTTGGAATAATCTGCATCGGTAGCGTCAGGATTTTCATGGCACTCTCGGACATGGTTGTAATGATCACAGACAGCGATCGCAAGTGCTTTCTTTGCCTCATCCTGTTTGATGACGTACCTATCCAAGTATTTCTTAATATCCTTCGGTTTAAGGTCAAATTTTAGATCGAACGTTTTTTGTGGTTCCGGTATCTCTGTTTCCGTTTGTTCAGAAGTTGCTTGTTGTCCGCCTACATATCCGAGGCGAACACTTACACCGTCTCCGTATTTTTTTTGGAAGAACTCTTGGAATTCCTTTTCAATTTCTTCTGGTGTTGGGAGTGTTCTGTCTGTTGCCATTGATCTCAATATCCTTCACATAACTGAGGGGTTTGCATAACGGCACACGGAGTGTGCCTACTACTTTTAAGAGCATATTTTACATTGGTATTTACAAATGTGCACACACCTCATATAACAGTTGATGTTAATGCATGATTGACGTTACTCTTTGACATGTGCATAAAAGAATGGTGGCATTGTCAAAGCAACGACATCGTCTTCACCTGAAACAGCGCGCGCCATAGCAAGTGCATCGTCTAAGTTTTTTGCCCATTCAACACCTAATCGCTGTGCAACGCTCGGTTCCTTCGGACCAACCAGAATCACTTTTGACAGATATTTCAGCGGATAAGTTGCCCAGTACCACACCGTAAAAGGATGAAAACCGTGATGTGCATATCTGTTCCTATAACAGTCAATCAGATATTCGTCTTTAGCATATTTCTCTTGGTATTTTTCTTGCATTTCGAAAGGTTCAGTCGTATCCGTTAACACCTCATCATAGAACATCTTATACGCGACGTGATATTCTTCATGGAAAATCTCGTAAGTAGGATTCATGATGATGACGACCCCACCCTTCTTGATTATCGGCTTATTGTAGAACCAGTTAAATACATATCCCAAGATGTCACTGACTACTAGGACAGGATTAATACGAGCATCTACTGCATAAGGACTCATATCTGGCAGCCCAAAGACCATCGTGCTGAATTGGCGAGGGATATCAATTGCTAACTGATCTTTCATCAGATCAAGCGTTTTTGTGTGAACAGCATCAATATCACCCCCATTGACTGTCATCGGCTCATAGTCGGTCTGTACACTCTTAAGGATTTTAAACCTTACAGATTCAGGGAGTAGAGATAATGTTGCGGGAGTAAATGCTTTTATGATTTTCTCAGCAATATTACAGTCTCTATTCGGTTTTCCAACATACTTAAGATGGAATGGATAGATAGCACTGTTCATTGCTGCCTCAATCATGAAAATCGGAGTTTCTTTCTGTATAAGGTGACTCATTCGCTCAATACATGCATGCATGTGCGACCCTTCTGGCTGCATCACATGGGGACTTTCAGATGTCATGTGTGGAGAATGGTGGGGTGCGATAGAGTTATATGTGCCTAAACCGACAGCAACAGATTTATGTCCCCCATTGAGTGGAATCTGAATCATGTCAATATATATCACTAAATCCGATTCAAGAACTGCCTTATCTGTCTCTACGATTTCATCGTGTTCTGTTTTTCCTACCTCAACGATCTGTTCTGCATTTTCAGCATCAAAATTTCGAAGTTGATGCGGATAGAATTCGTCCATAATGTCTTTCCCTAACATAAATGCGAGTTCATGTTCTTTCATCTTCCTATGTAATGCAACAGCACAGATAAGTTGAATGTTTTTCTTTTCTACACCATACTCATAAAGAAGTTTCAATAGTGTCTCAATCATTATCTGACGCATGTCAGGTTTTTTTGTTGATGGAAACGGCTGGCAGTTGTCATCAAATAGGATCAACACTTTAGAATTGCCATCTACTAGTTCTCTTAAGGGTGTCATATCAAGTGGATTCTCAAAAGCATGTTGCGTATGCTCACTTAGTGCGGCGCGTTTAATTCCCGGTAGAGGCGGTTTTGCATAATATACCTCAGAATTATCCGGTATATTTGCATTGATTAGGTGATTGCCGAAGTATGTGAAATATTTCATTATAATTCTCTACTAACAGATATTTTCTAAGTTTTGATGAATTGAGCAAATTTATTATAGCATGTGTGGTTGTGAGTTTCAAGTTTTTTGTTAAGTGGATATGTAAAAGTATTGTTCCTACACGATCGTTCGTTACACAACTTATTTGCTTTGTAAAACGCAGTGGATGTGGTATAATCAGATAGAAACGCAATTGATTCTATAGCAGGACTTACGCAAAATGTCGGATTTCATGGTTAATTGAACGTATATTGCAAAGAACGCACAATGAATTGTGCTACTACAAACGTTAGAGTGAAAAGGATGTAGATTCCGAGATAAGGATTATGGTGAGCTCCATAGTTCAGATGATGCCTTAATACTGATTGCTTCAGACCAACGTCTCATCAGAGTTGCACAGCAAGAGGGTCTATTAGTCTTTAATCTAGAAACCGATTCACAACAAACACTTAGAGATTGGATAATACGGACATGAACTCGAAAATTGGTATTGGCTTAATCAGTTTTGCACATGGACATGCTAACGCATATTGCAACAAGATGAAGACGTTTGAGGATGTAAATCTTGTTGCATGTTGGGATGATAATATTGAACGTGGTGAGAATGCTGCTTCACAGTTTGGTATGACGTATAGTCCTCACCTTGAGGATGTTGTCAATCATGCTGAAATTGATGCTGTGATAGTGACATGTGAAACGAACCGTCATGCTGAAATGGTCACAGTTGCTGCGTCATCTGGAAAACATATTCTATGTCAAAAGCCGTTAGCTCTAACATTAGAAGATTGCGATATTATTGGCGGTGCTGTGCAAAAGTCTGGTGTTAAGTTTATGATGGCTCATCAGATGCGGCGGGATCCTGCAAACATTGCGATGAAAGAACTTATTGACAGCGGCGTTTTGGGAAAAATCGGTCTGTTGCGTAGAAGACACTGTATCAATGTTCTCTTTAACGAAGCATTTGTTACAGGACCGAGTCGTTGGCACATAGATCCAGTGAAGAATATGGGGATGTTTATGGATGATGCCTCCCATGCAACAGACTTTATCTATTGGATGCTCGGCAAACCAATTAGTGTGATTGCTGAGATTGATAACGTTCTGACTGATGTCGCTCCTGACGATTCCGGTATTGCTGTATATCGGTTTCCGAGTGGAACTATGGCTATTCTGATTAACAATTCAGTTACACTCGCTGGAGAGAATACAACTGAAATCTATGGTGATGAAGGTGTGATTATACAGAATTACGGTGATGGACCTTCATGTAATATACCGCGTTCTGAAGATGCGATTGCCTTGAAATTGTATATAGGCGATGAGCCGTCATGGAAAGACCTTGGTATAGATATACCGAATAGTCATGGTGAACGTATCTCTGGAGTTCCTCGTCCGTTTATTGATTGTCTTAAGGATGATACTGAGTCAGATGTCACGGTAGAAGATGGCAGGGTTTCTGTAGAGATGGTATTGGGAGCTTACCGTTCTGCGGAAGATGGCAAACGGATCTCGTTTCCATTGACGTAAAGGTAGAGTTAAGCGGTTGTGTAGGTTTTTTCCAGCATGTGAAAATGCCGTTCATGCCATAGTCACTATGGACTATTTCTCTTCATGATACTCAGTATTTGACCTGTCATACCGCTATCTGTGGGTTGTGCTGTGAGGAAGACAGTCGAATCAACGACTTTTGCGCCTTCAGTTGAGTATGCAACCGCAATTGCTTTACCTATTCCGCGTCCACTACCTGTAACTATAGCTACTTTATCTTTGCGTTGCATGTATGAGTCCTTATGTACGGCACACGGATGAAGATTAAGACTTAAATTGGGTAATATGTGTGTGGTTAATCTGGAAATATGCGGGCGGGGTAACCTCGCCCCTACGATCATTTTGATGGATTGGATTACCTAAAATATTTATTTAATCTTCATGCGTGTGCCTACTACTATTAAGATTTTGGTTTTTAAGCTTCCAGATATTTATTAAATTTGTCAGTTGTATTTTACTTGATTTAACCCTTCTTTTTAGGTCAGCAGCAAGCGTAGATAATAGGTCATTACCATTTTTCTCAGCGTTTTCTACTTGCTGTTTTAGTTGATATGTGCGTCCTGCTTTTACACGATTTATCTCAGATCGTAATTCACTCATAATTCTGTTAAGATTTCGTAGATTCTGATGGAGTTGTTCCCTTTTATCTTTATGGGTTTGTTCAGTTGCTTCCGTTAAGTCAGTCTCACCGATATTTAATCGTTCCAAAATCAGCAGATCTTGGTCTTCATACGCCTTGTTTATAAGTGGCATGAGTTGTTCATGCCTATTTTTCTCATCAGGGTGTTCTACTTTGTCTGGGTGGAATCTCTTGGCAAGTTTCCGATAGAGATTCTTTACGTATTTTTCTTCCTTATCAGGTAATTGTTTTTTCTTAGCCATCTTTTTGTATTTTTTTTCGTTATCAACAGTATTGAAACGTGCGCGATTCTTTTTGAAACAAGCTTCTACCCGTTTTTCTATTTCCTCAACACTGACGTTTTCTTGCTGTAATTTAAGTCTTAGACGATATTCTTGTGCTTCAAGATCAATTTGATCTAGCTCAAGGTAGAATTGTCCTACGTAAGAATTATACTTATGTTGAAACAGGTCTACCTCTTTCTTTAACTGTTCAAAAGTAACAGTTAGGTCTTCGACCTGTTTTCGTTTTTCTTCAATAGCATGAAACAATCTGTCAAGTTCTTTTTCTTCATATCTATTGATGTAAACTAATGTAGGGGTTTTCATTACTTCCGATATGTGATCCGTCCTCTTGTCAGATCATAAGGTGATAGTTCAACGGTGACTTTATCTCCTGGTTCAATTTTGATGTAATGCTTACGCATTCTACCTGAAATGTGTGCGAGGATTTCATGCTTATTCTCTAATTCAACTCGGAACATAGCATTTGGTAAAGGTTCAACAACAACTCCCTCTACCTCAATTTTATTTTTCTGTTTAGTGTTACGTTCAAGGGTCTCTTCCTGATTAGGATCAGTATCCTTATTTTCATCTTTACGTTTTTTAGTTTTTTGCCTACGATTGGTATTGCTTCTGTTGCCTGATCTTCCTTTAAAATTTCTTCTATTCCCTGCAGGTTTACGTTTCAAAATATATATCTCCTTATAGATTAATTAGTATCGTTAACATAAGTGTTGAACGAAGTGGCGTTATGAGTTGCCATCTAAACTGAATGTTTTTCCAGTTTGTGTAACAAGTTGTTGGAAATACTGAATTGATTGGTTGAGTTGTGTTTCGGATTCCATTTTGTTGGTGCTTGTTGATACAATATCAATTGGCATTTTGTTTTCTTCTATATTCCGAAGAGCAACATAAGCTTTTAGGTATACATTAGGATGACGTTGCATGACTTTTTGCATGAGGGGAGAAACTTCCGCTTCAAACATACTTACATAAACACGAGCCGTATTAATTTCTGAGTGGTATTGTTCGACTATGCGTGGTTGTATGTGGGTCTTAAATATTGCTTTCATTTCTCTTGGTGGGCCTGGCATCATCATGATCGTTGATTGTTTATGATTTACACTGATACAGGGAGCCCATCCGTCAGGATTCTGTAGTACTTCTGCTGTGTTCGGAACTGTAGCCATTTTTATGAGAGCATCATTTAAGATGTCATCTTCAGACATTTCCCGTCGTTTTTTATATTCTGTGACTGTTTCCTGGCTTATGACAAGTTCGGTATCGATGATCGATGCGACGACTGCGACAGTCATATCGTCAGGTGTTGGACCAAGACCGCCAGTGGTTAAAATGAGTGCTGTATTACGTTTTGTTGCAGCATCCAATGCCTCAGTGATTTCATCAAAATCATCTCGTAGCATTGTTACACGTCTGAGTTTCCCACCCATTTGAAAGATCTGTTGTGCAATCCAATGCGCGTTTGTGTCTTGGATCTGTCCGAGTATTAACTCTGTGCCGATTGAAAACAGTTCTATTGTCACTTAATGCTCCTTCTTATACATTTCGGTATATTGTAGCACATGTGAAATATATTTGTCTACAATAACCCAAGTTGCCTTTGCAATCGTTGCTTTCAAAAGTATTTAATGATATACTTGACGTTGGTATCCTCTCCTAAAAATAGGATTATAATTAATTACTATTTATTAATTATTAGGGTAGGATACCAAATACGGACATTCTATGCAACAACTCTATGCATTTTCATGCCAAAAACTTTATACACCCTTATAATAAAGTTTTCTTGAATTTTAGTCTAAAATATGCTACTATTTAGTCTAAAATATGCTACTATATAAGCAAAAGTAACGAGATGATAGAAAATCGAGAAGAAGAACACATAGTAGAAGAGAAAATAAGCGATCATCAATTTTTACCGTCAAAGATGCTGAAAATGCTGTGTTGTGGTTCTGCTTTTATGTTGTTGTGCTTACCGTTTGTGTCATTTTACACCAATGTTTTCTCAAAAACTACAAAGTAGTTGATTTGTTTTACTTTGTAGTCAATAATATCTCAAAAATAGTAGCGGCCTCAACGGGATTGGTTGTTTTTGGGGAAGGAATAGATATTATGTTACGACGTCTCAGGGATTTTCTCCGAAGAGAAGAAGAAATGAAAGCGCAGGTGAGAGTTCATGCAAAAGCGGAAGTGTACGAAGAAGTTGCAGCGTGGGATCGCAGGCGAAAGGAAGCCGAAAATCGGGGTGAGGAATTTACTGAACCACCGCCGACACAACCGCAGGAAAAATCAAAAGAATAACGTTATCATTGATAGGTCGTCAATCCAAACTGGCGACTCTCTTTTTATGGAAACAAGGTTACCACTTCCTATAACCCAAGTTGCTATCTTTGTAGCACAATCTGTTAGATTGTGCATATATAATGTCCAATAGTTATGTTAGACTTTATTCAAAGCAGTAATACTTAACAGCCGGAAAAAGTATCGTACAATATTAGAGTCTGATGTGATTCACGTGCGATGTCCAGATGGCCGTTCCGTTGATTGTATGCTACACGTTAACCCCCAAATCAATCCCTGTGGACTCGTGATGCTCTACAATTCTACACGGATAACGCAAGAGACCACTCTGAAACTGCCGTTATATTATACTGGATTGTCTGAAACCGTTAACATTCGTGAGAAAGAGGGGGATCCGAAACAGTATAAAATTGACCGAAACTACAACGTTGAAATTCCTATCAAAATGGAGGCAAAAAGCGTTAGTTATCTCGTTATAGATTAAGAAATATGAGCATACTCGTCAACAAAAACACAAAAGTAATAGTTCAAGGTATCACTGGGCGTTCAGGACGTTTTCACACGGAACAGTGTGTGGATTACGGCACGCAAATTGTTGCTGGTGCTGTCCCGGGTAGAGGTGGAACCGATGTCAATGGTATCCCTGTTTTTGATACCGTTGTACAAGGTATTGCGGAAACAGGAGCAGATACCTCTCTTATATTTGTTCCCGCACGTTTCAACGCCGCAGATTCTATTATGGAAGCTGCAGATGCGGGGGTTGAATTAATTGTCTGTATCTCTGAGCATATCCCTATCCTTGATATGGTGAAGGCAAAAGCTTTCTTAAATGGTAAACAGACACGGTTAATTGGTCCGAACTGTCCGGGTATCATCACTCCCGGTGAATGCAAAATCGGTGTGATGCCAGCATTTGCTTATTCACCTGGAAACGTCGGAATAGTCTCACGAAGCGGGACGTTGACCTATGAAGCCGCATATCAACTCAAGCAACTCGGTATTGGGCAATCCACTTGTGTCGGTATCGGAGGAGACCCAGTGATTGGGACAAGCTTCGTTGATGCACTCAAACTTTTTGAGACAGATGCTGACACACACGCTGTCGTCTTAATCGGTGAAATCGGAGGAACAGCAGAGGAGACAGCAGCACAATTTGTTCAGGAACACATGACGAAACCTGTTATCGGTTTCGTCGCTGGCCAGACTGCACCACCCGGCAAACGGATGGGACATGCAGGTGCCATCATCTCTGGTGGAAAAGGCACTGCCGCAGATAAAATAGAATCTCTCAAAGAAGCAGGAATTGCTGTTGCAGACGATCTTACTACCATTGGTGAAACCGTTGCAAAGGTATTGAGGTAGCAAATTCAACAATGAAGAAAGACATCGCTTACCTTCAGACTAAAAAACAGCAGTACCAACCGATCACCGTGCTAACTTGCTACGATTATCCCACTGCTTGCATGCAAGATGAAGCAGAGATAGACATCGTTTTTGTCGGGGATAGCGTCGGCACGAATATCCTCGGCTACAAAAGCGAGATGGAGGTGACGATGGCGGATATGCTTCATCACCTCAAAGCTGTGCGTCGCGGTGTAACTCATGCCTACCTCCTCGTCGATATGCCTTATGCATCTGATCGTAATTCTAAGCAAGTTGTTGCCAATGCAATATTTTCTTAGACAACGGAGCTGATGGTATTAAATTAGAAGGTGGCACAGAGAAGGTTCCTATTGTTACTGCACTCACCGATCAAGGAATAGATGTCTGTACACACATCGGACACACCCCACAGATTCACGGTACAAGAGTATCAACACACGGCAAAACGGTTGCGAAAGCAAAGGAACTCATTCAAACCGCATCAGCACTTGAAGCTGCCGGTGCGAAACTCATCGTGCTTGAGAAAATCACAGAAGAGATTAGCCAAATTATCACGGAGACGCTTGACATTCCGACAATAGGTATCGGTGCAGGTAGATACTGTGATGGACAGGTACTCGTTATCAACGATATATTGGGGATAGGGACTCCTTTCAGACATGCAAAACGTTATCAGGATTACAACCAATTTACGCTTGAGGCGATATGTCAATACAAGCAGGAGGTAGAAAACGGCGACTTTCCAACAGATGAAAATGTCGTTCACATCGCCGCTGACAAGTTAGCACAGATTCAGAAGTGGTTGGAGAGTAATATGAAAAATAATCTTATATAAGGGTTTTATCATCACTTCCGCTAATGATCATGTTTCCATCTGGACTAAATGTGACGCATCTGATTTTTTCCGTATGTCCCGATAGTGTGCGGATATGTTTACTGGTTTTCATATCCCATAAAATAATTAAAGGTTATGCCACAGAACAATTACAACTATCCAAGAAAATATCGTTCCTTTTTCTTTGCTTCCGTATACGTTTGATATGCTTTTTCAGCAGATTCTACTTCAGAGACTTCCGCGACAGGAACATCCCACCATGATTCATATTGTGGTACTCTCACGTCAAAATCAACATCAATCTTTACAACAGTAGTCTTATCAGCATCCCGTGCTTCCTGTAGTGCCATTTTTAGGGTATGTGGTGTCGTTGCTTGAATGGCGTTTGCCCCGAGACTTTCAGCATTTGCTGCGAGGTTAACGGGTAAAAAATCTCCATGAAGTTTTCCTGAGTTGTCGTCTCTATATCTGAATCTGGTTGCAAAGCCTTGTGCGCCTATTGCTTCAGATAATTCACCGGTACTGCTATGTCCGTCGTTATTGATTAGGACAATAATCAACTTATAGTTTTCCTGAATTGAGGTAACGATTTCCTGTGCTAACATGAGATATGAACCGTCGCCGACAAGCACATAGACATCACGTATCGGGTCAGCCATTTTTATGCCTAGTCCACCAGCGATTTCATATCCCATGCAAGAGTATCCGTATTCAAGATGGAACTGTTTCGGATTGCGTGTCCGCCAGAGTTTGTGTAGGTCGCCGGGTAGACTACCCGCAGCACACACGACGACATCTTCGGGACGTGAAAATTCATTGACAACACCTATAACTTCACTCTGACTCGGCAGTGGTTGAAGGTCAAGATGAAATAATCTGTCCACTTCCTCATCCCATGTATCTCTATATTTTTTTATTCGAGATGCATAATCGGTGCTGATTCTATAATTTCCAATAGCATCTGTCAATTCGGATAGCGTAACACGAGCATCGGTAATTAAAGGTAGTGCATCGTGTTTGGCAGCATCAAACTCAGCAATGTTAATATTGATGAATCTAACGTTCGGATTTTGGAAAGCGGTTTTTGATGCAGTCGTGAAATCGCTCAATCTTGTTCCGATGGCTATGACCAGGTCTGCTTCACGGGCAGTGATGTTTGCACTTGGTGTTCCTGTTGTGCCAATGGCACCGAGGTTTTGTGGGTGGTCATACCGTAATGAACCTTTACCTGCAAAGGTCTCTCCAACAGGGATGCCAGTTTTCTCAACAAATTGTGCTAACTGTTCAGTTGCTTCACTATAGCTCACCCCACCGCCGGCAATGATGATAGGTTTTTCGCTACTTGCAATCCATTTTACTGCCCGGTTGAATAGGTTTTCATCAGCGCGCGGTCTTGGGATAGTATAGACACGTTTCTCAAAAAGTTTTACCGGGTATGGAAATGCTTCTGCTTGAACATCTTGTGGTAATGCTAATGTTACTGTACCCGTATTGGCTTGTGACGTTAGCACGCGCATTGCCTCTGGTAATGCAGTGATAATCTGCTCAGGGCGATTTATGCGGTCCCAATATTGAGAAATAGGTTTGAAGCAATCGTTAACTGAGATATCTTGTGAATGCGGAGATTCCAACTGTTGCAGGACAGGTGCAACTAACCGTGTAGAAAAGATGTCTCCTGGTAACAGGAGCACAGGTAGTCTGTTGATAGTGGCTCCCGCGGCACCTGTGAGCATATTTGTTGCCCCCGGACCAATAGAAGAGGTACAAGCAAAGGTTTTGAGTCGGTTAGACATCTTTGCAAAAGCAGCTGCGGTATGTACCATAGACTGTTCGTTCCGTGTTTGATAAAAACGAAATTCATCTGAGTATTGGTGTAGTGCTTGTCCAATACCTGCGACATTTCCATGTCCAAAGATTCCAAACATTCCAGCGAAGAATTCCGTTTTGATGCCATCTCGTTCAACGTACTGCTGTTTGAGAAATTGGACGATGGCTTGTCCCATCGTTAGTTCGCGTGTTTTCATGTTCCTAAGTCTCCATTATCCAATGCTTTCCATCCGTATTTCGTCCACCAATTTCTGTGCTTCAATCACAGATCTTGGTGGATTTGATAATTTCTCACCAATTGATAATATTTGCATATAATAATCATAAGCTGTCTGTAAATCACCGTTGAAATGTGCAATTTCGGCTGCATTGAAATAGCAGACGGTAGCAGAAACTTTACACTTTTGAACTTCTGGATTGAGTTGTGCAAACCGGTAATTATCTGCTGCTAGTATAAACGATTTTCCTGCCTCTGTCCATGCTCGTTGCATTTCTAACTGTCGTGCCAAACGAACATAATAAATAGCACCGTTTTTTGCATTTTTTCTTGCATGACGTTGCTTTTTTGCTGCGGCATACGAGAATCGTGCCCGTGTATAACAGTTTGCTACAAGTTCAATTTCATTCACTCTTATGAACTTTTTGGCGTGTCTGTTGTAAAATGATCCGAGTCTACTATATTGAATCAAACATCGACGTATATTCTCTTGTTGCATATATATTTGTGCCTGCTGATAAATATGTGCTGCTTCTCTTTCATGCGGATATTGAATATCCTCGTGCACCTTATCCAATAAAAACTCAGGCGGTGCTTCCTCAATTAATACCCGGTAACTTCTTTCTTGTTGCATCTGCGTCTGAGGAGCAAGGAAATTATCTAAGTCTTCATGGACAATTTCAGGTTCTTCATGGTGTACATCAGGTTCATCGTAGTAAACAGTAGGGTTTGATTCATTTTCTGATACAGTCAACATATCCTGTAGGTTAGCTTTTTCCGTTTCGGATAACTTTTCAATTAATTGGACGATGTCTTGAACTGTTAACCTATCTGGAAGCGATGTTGCATCTGTCACTTTCTTAAAGATGGTATTTGCTTGTGCTTCGAGGTCGGCTTCTTGTAAACTGAGATTGTGTGCTTTATGTAACTCTCTTAGTGTCTCATCAACAGATCCACTTTCGATGTATTCAATAGCATTGGTATAGTGTTGTTTAATGCGAATTTTCCGTTTTTCTTCTTTTTCCGTTTCCTGTCTGTTGCGTGTTTCAAAGAAGAGTGTGTGGTTGATCAGTTCGGCAACATCAATCTCTAAACGGAAAGTTTTTCTACATCGTTCAAGAGCTTTTGCCAATTCAGTAGCGGGGGAATTAGTACTTTCGGCTATGAGTATAGATGCTTGCTGTTCATATTTCCAACGTCGGATTCTATCGAGTTCATCATACATTTCAGCTGCGGTTTGATATCGTTTATCTACATCCCTATTGAGAGCTTTTACAGCAAAATTCCTGAATTCCTCTGGACATTTTTCAAAGTTCTCAATTTCACCTGCGGCTTTCTTTCTATCAATTTCATATGCTTCACCCGAGAAAGGGTATTGTTTTGTGAGTGCTTCACATAAGAGCAGTCCTGTAGCGTATAGGTCAGCTCGGTAATCATAGGCACCGTAGTGTTGTTCTGGTGCCATGTAACGTCTTGTCCCTGTCATTGTGGAGGCAAATTTTGAAGCGTCACCAAATATTCGTGCGATGCCAAAGTCCGCTATTTTTGCCTCTTTATCAGCCGTAAGCAATATATTCTGCGGTTTAATGTCACGGTGTAAAATATTTTCTGCATGTGCGGCTTTCAATCCGTTGCATATACCTATCCCGATATTAAGTACGTCGTTAATAGTTAGGTCATCCTGTTGCACAAGTTGATGTAGGTTTGCCCCTTCAATATATTCCATAACTATCCAAGCGAGACAGTTATCCCTACCGGGTTCAACAGTATGAATAGCGACAATATTCGGGTGTCCTCCTATCTTTGACATTGATTGGAGTTCAGTTCGCAAATAACGTAGTCTATCTGCAGGATAGGCATCTTTAGATACTGCTTTGATTGCAACGATGCGTTCTGTCATTTCTTCACGGGCGCGAAAGACTGACGAGAAACTACCTGAACTCAGATATTCCTCTAATCTGTATTTACCTAATATTAATTGGTTAATCTTCATGGTGGCGGATCTTATGTTGAATCGTACAGAAAATCAGACGGTGTAGATAACGCTTTTTAAATTAGCAAATATAGCAAGAACTGTCAACGTTAATAATTTGATTTTGAATTATTGCCTAGAATTAACGGCAATTGCCAATTTTTTTGCTCTTACGGTAAGTTCATTGAAATCGCGAGCTTCAATGAGACTCCTACTTACCAGAAAACTTCCTACCCCTAAAGCGGCTGCCCCTGCAGACATATATTCGGCTGCATTTTCTGGGTTGATGCCGCCGGTTGGAATTAGTGGAATCTGGGGTAGCGGTGCCTTAATATCTTTGATATAGGACGGCCCCATGACAGTTGAAGGAAAAACTTTGACATAATCCGCACCAAGTTCCCAGGCTGTCAAAATCTCTGTAGGGGTAAATGCTCCAGGTATGACGACTTTACCGTAGCGGTTGCAGATTTCAATTACTTCTGGTTTTGTAACTGGACTGACGACAAATTCAGCACCTGCAAGCATTGCAGTGCGCGCCGTTTCAGAGTCCAAAACGGACCCAACACCAATTAATACCGTATTCCCAAACCTTGTAGACACTTCAGTGATTACACGTAACGCGTCTGGTATTGTCATCGTTATTTCGATAACGTTAATGCCTCCAGTTTGAATAGCCTCTGCTGCTTCAATCAGTTCATTTGAGTTGTTGGCACGAATTATTCCCACAATACCACATTCTTCAATACGGTGCATCTGTTCTAATTTTGTCATACGCTGCCTCATTATTAGATTATTTTTTGACCAATAGATTAGATTATTTTTTGATCAATAGTTGTTTTCAGTTGTAACACGTTCTTGTTGAACACTTGAATCTGAATCTATTAATATGTAGGATTTTTTTGTTGCTTTTAATCTCTTAACATGTTAACATAAGTATCAAGTCATTCATATAGTTGTTTTTACATTAGTATATCATACAACAAACGGAATTTAGGTCTGATACTCCCGGGCGAATATCTGACTATACTTCGTCCATACAAATGCATGGAAGTTCCACTACTACCTTATTTTATTGGATTAGTAGGTTTACTCATCCTATCGGGTTTTTTCTCTGGTTCTGAAACTGCTCTCTGTGCTTTGACTCGTGTGCAGATAGAAAAGTTACGGCTTGAGCGAGGAGGGACCTCTGCAATTGTCAATTTTGTTGACAATCCTCGTCGACTGTTTATCACTGTTCTACTTGGTAACAATCTGGTTAATGTTTCTTTTGCGATACTTGTTCTCCGACTTGTCCTGTCAATATTCTCGGATTCCATAGAAAGCGAGAATATTCTTCAATCACTTGCGTTACTATTCACTGTTGTGCCGATGCTCATCTTTGGTGAGATGGCACCAAAGACCTATGCTATAAAGTATCCTATAACTTTTGCGAAAATAGCTGCGCCACCTTTATGGGGCTTTTCAATCTGTATTACTCCTTTACGTTCACTGCTTCGAAGGATTATCGACCAACTTGTTCCCATATTCGGTGGAAACCCATTAGAAGACGAAGAATTCACAGCAGAAGATTTGCAAGAGTTTTTCAAAACATATCACGAAGAGACACTTCCCCCAGACGAACGTGAAATTGTCAGCAATATCCTTGAATTGCAAGATATAGAAGCGAAAGAAATCATGGTTCCCAGGACTGAAGTCGTTGCTGTGTCCACCTTGCACACTATCCAAGAAACATTGACTCAAGCAAAGCAATTCGGCTGTTCTCGCATACTTGTCTATCAAGAAGAAATTGACAAAATATGCGGAGTTTTCTACGTCAAAGATATTGCAAAATGGCGTCATAAAGATGTCAACTCTCTAACGATTGAGGTGTTCCTTAAAAAAAGAGAACAGTTTGCAGAGATATTTGAGCAAGCCCCCCTCATACGCGAACCTGTCACTGCACTTGAAATCCGCAAAATCGGGATGCTGTTGTTAAGACTGAAACGTGAGAAAACTAAATTAGCTGTCCTCCACGATGAATATGGCGGATTCGCCGGCATCGTCACCACAGAAGATATCGTTGAACAAGTTGTCGGTGATATCGTTGATGAACATGATAAAGCCAATTCTGAAAATGGATGTATAATACACTCAGAAAACCCATTAATAATAGAAACTACAGGACGCATGAGCATTCGTGATCTGAACTATCAATATGGACTCGATATTCAGGAAAATGATGCGGATACAATCGGTGGTTACGCTTACGGACTGTTTGGACGAATCCCTTCTGAAGGCGAAACACAAGTGAATGAATACGGTTTAGAGTTTAAAATCATTGAGACAGAAGGAAACTTAATCACAAGTCTGCTAATCTGCGTGCCTGAATCTGATGAACCAGAAGAAGAAAATTAACCGAGTACTTTTATTTTGCAAATCCTAATTTTATCCCTTTTTCTAATTGGTGCAGGTAGTGCAACACAATCCGCTTTACTGATCACTTCGTTCACTGTTGCTATACTTATCTGTCTTATCTGTTCGGCATTCTACTCCGGTTCAGAAACTGCTCTCGTCTCTGTAAATAAACTGCGGATAAATCAACTTGTTGAGTCTAAAGACAAAAAGGCAAGGATTATCCACCGTTTAGTTGCATCGCCTGATAAGATGCTTGCTCTCACATTAGTGGGTACTAATCTTGTGAATATACTCATTGCACAATACGGGGACCGATTGACTGAACATGTCTTGTCAGATACAAATATATCAGATAGAATACAAGGGGTTATCTCTATCCTTTATGTAACGATACTCCTTCTTATCTTCGGAGAGATATTACCCAAGACCGTATTTCGCGTAAAAGCGGATATACTTGCTTTACGGTATGCCTATCTATTGAGATTTTCTGATTATATTTTAGCCCCGCTTATCTACTTTGTGCAAACAGTAACGAAAGTCCTTGTTAGGATCATTGATAGGGGGCCTTCTGAACCTAATGTTGATGTGCAGCGGGAAGAATTACGTTTGGTTGCAACTATGGGGGAACAATCAGGAAATCTACATGCTGAACAGCGGCGTATGATTCACCGTTTGCTTAATATTCAAAACCGAACAGTACGGCAGGTAATGGTGCCGCTTGTTGATATCGTAGCGATTGAAAAAACAACCACTTGTGAAGATTTTTTTCAGATTGCTGTTGATTCAGGATACTCTCGTCTGCCAGTTTACGATGAACGGATATACGACATTATTGGAATTGTCAACCTTTTAGATGTGATCTATGCAGAGAATCTACCTGATACAATTGAATCCTTTATCCGTACAGACTTACATGTTGTTCCAGAATCGAAAAATATAAACGCCCTCCTTAAAGAAATTCAGCAAACCCAGCATACGATGGTATTTGCGGTTGATGAATACAGTGGCATTGTTGGACTTTTAACCGTTGAAGACCTTGTAGAAGAAATCGTTGGTGAATTTGCCGATGAACGAGATGATCCCGATTCCATACATCTGATCTCACCAGTCATCATTGAATGTGAAGGTAGAGCTGAAATCGACATTTTAGATGAACAGTATGGATTATCTATTCCTGAAGGCGACTATGAAACTATTGCAGGTTATATCCTTGAACGGACCGGTACGATACCGGAAACCGGAACAGAATTGGAACTTGGTGACTCAGTTATTACGATATTAGATGCAGATACACGAGCCATCAAAAAAATACGGATTCGGCATCGTCTGGGGAGATTCAAAACGTAACCACTTCTACACTCTGTCCAATAACTTTCCAAAATAACTGTACTATGAAATCCTTACAAAATTCCAAGTGGTGGCATCACGACTATCTCTTCCGTGACCATGCCGTTAGGTTGTTGACATACAGACAAAACCGCATCTGCAATATGTTCCGGTTTGAGCATCTTGTCAAAGTCTGGATGCTCTGGTATATCATCCCAAAACGTTGTTTCAACTGAACCGGGTAGAACTGCTGTTACGCGAACGTTTTGTTGTTGCACTTCGGTTGCCATTACCTTTGTCAAGGCGAGTGCTCCTGCTTTTGCTGCACAATATGCTCCTGAAGCAGGAAAGGGGACTTTTGCAGCGATAGATAGCACATTTATTATCTGTCCACCATCGTCTGCGATCAGATGCGGCAGTGCAAATTTGGAGCAGAGAAACACACCTTTTAAGTTTGAATTGATAACTGTATCCCAATCTGTGTAGTCATAATCCATAACATGGCCAAAGACCCCTACCCCGGCGTTGTTTATCAATATGTCTATTCTTTGATAGACATCAAACGTTTCTGTGATCAGAAATTGAACTGCGTCAACATTTGTAACATCAGTCGGAATTGCCAGCACATCCGCGCCTATTCCCTTTAAATCATTAGCGATTTTTTCAACGACTTTGCGCGTTCTCGCTGCCAAAACCACCTTTGCCCCCGCATTTGCAAAAACGTCTGCTATTGCTTTACCAATACCTTTAGATGCCCCTGTAACAATAGCAACCTTTCCTTCAATACTGTTTTGTGTTAACATAATATTCTATAGTGTCCGGTAAACCGAAAGATTCCTAAATACATCTCAGAAACTCTGCACGGGTAGAACTGTCATCCCGGAATGTCCCAAGCATTGCGTTAGTTGTCATCTTTGAAGCCTGTTTCTCTACCCCGCGTGCCATCATACACATATGTTGTGCTTCCATCACAACACCTACACCTGTCGGTTCTATTGCTGATTCCAATGTCTCAGCGATCTCGCGCGTTAACCTTTCCTGGACTTGTAAACGCCGTGAAAACATATCAACAATTCTCGGTATTTTACTCAAACCGATAATACGTTTTCTCGGTAGATAGCCGACGTGACATTTCCCCCAAAAGGGGAGTATATGATGTTCACAAAGGCTATAAAACTCAATATCCTTGACAATGACCATTTCATCATAATCTTCGTCAAAGATCGCCTGATTTAATATCTTAGTCAAGTCATGTTTGTAGCCGCTTGTTAAGAACTCCATGGCTGTTGCTGCTCGGAGTGGCGTTCTTTCTAAACCTTGACGGTTTGGATCTTCCCCAATCTTTTCAATAATCTGTGCATAGAGGAATTCTAAATCATTTGCGCTGTTTGGTGCCTCAGGTTTAATATCTGTTTCACTTTCCTGTTTAGTCTTCATGGATTATGCGTCTTCTCCGTAATAATCAAAATGATTTTTGGGTGTTTCCTGCAATCGCACTCTGTGTAAGAGTGCAGGTCGTAAATTCGGTTCCAGAACATCCCAAAGTACTTTGACAAAGTTTTCAGATGTTGGATTAACAGTTTCAAATTCTGACGTATCAAGATTCAGATGTTTGTAGTCAAAGCGTAAAAATACCTCTTTTTCAACCACTTCATCAAGCAGGTTCAAGTCTGCGACCAATCCTGTTTTAGGATCAACAGTACCTTTAATAGTCACTTCAAGCACATAGTTATGTCCATGTCCAGCGGGATTATTACATTTTCCAAAGATTTCAAGGTTTTCCTTATCTGAAAGTTGTTGGCTATGCAGACGGTGTGCAGCACTGAACTCATAAGTTTTTGTGAGATAAACCATTATGTCCTCTCCATAATAGTCAGTAAAATGTGTGGAACTTTCATAGAGTCGCACGCGATGCAGTAATCCATTAGGTAGAGCAGAAACGAGTCTCTGCCATATATCTATCGTGATGTTCTCACAAGTCGTTTGTAAACGCGGGTTTTTTGCAAATACCGGATGCTGTTTATTCAAAAGTTTGTGGTCATAGTGTGGCTGTACTTCTGTTTTCAACAAAGCATCCAAGTCCGTTAAATTGATGACCATCCCGCCATGAGTGTCTAAATGACCTTTGACCATTACTTCAAGGACATAATTGTGTCCGTGGCTATTTGGATTAGTTGCTGCACCGAACAGTTGAAAGTTCTCTGCATCGTTCAACTCAGGTATCCGATTGAAATGGGATGCTTCAAAAGCAGTCTGACGCGTCAAGTAATACATCTGTTAGACCGAGCGCGAAACCTTCCTGTGAAAAACTGTTCAACCATCAAATTGTTTTGGAGTAACCAACTCATCTCCAACCGATTCATATTGAACCGACATCACCCATTCCCCGGCACCTTGCAGTTGGACATTGCCCTTTTTTAGCCACTCAATTAGTGTAAGCCGGTCGCGTGCTTCCCATTCACAAAGCATCCTGCCTGATAACGTATCACATAGCACACGGATGTTTTGTACATTTTCATCTGCTTCTTCTTGGAAGCGTTTCAATAGGCGTGCAACATCTTGCCGTGTCATACATGCGATCACATGTGCAGAGACAAATCTCATAATTCAAACTATCGTAGATTGTGCAATGAATTTGGGTGATGATTACATCACCTCGTCTATGTTTAATCTCGTGCTATAGGTACACCGACTAAATTACCCCATTCTGTCCAACTACCGTCATAGTTTCGTACCTTTTCATATCCGAGTAGGTATTTCAGTACAAACCATGTATGTGATGATCTTTCACCGATACGACAATAAGCGATGGTTTCTTTTGTATCATCAACGCCAGCACCGCTATATATTGTTTTGAGTTCATCGTGTGATTTGAAAGTGCCATCTTCAGCCACAGCAGTTGCCCATGGAATATTTGCTGCGCTAGGTATGTGTCCTCCTCTTTGTGCCGTTTCACTCATGCCTGGTGGTGCAATGATTTCACCAGAGAATTCTGCAGGAGAACGTACATCAACAAGGTTGATTACACCTTGCCCCAGCATCGGTAGGATATTGTCCTTAGTTGCTCGGACATTATCATCTGGGAATTTCGCCTGATATCCGGTGCTTGCATAAGATGGCACATCCTTGACAAGTTCTCTACCTTCATCAATCCATTTTTGACGTCCGCCGTTCATCATCTTCAATAGACTCTCATCATGTCCATAATAGCGAAATTGCCAAAGTGCATAAGTGGCAAACCAGTTGTTGTTATCACCATAGAAAACAACGGCGGTATCGTTCGCTATTCCGCTGTCATTGCAGAGTGCTTCAAACTGTTCTTTTGTCAGTATATCGCGTCGCACTTGGTCACACAGTTGCGTTTGCCAATTCAGACCGACTGCCCCAGCGATATGTCCATCTGCGTAAGCGGTTGTGTCAACATCAACTTCAAGTAGACGGATCCCTATATCACTACCGTGTTCTGCCACCCAATCCGTACTAAGCAATACTTCAGGATTAGCGTATTCAGCCATATCTTTATCCTTCCTTACCTTAGAAAAATTATAGAGTGATACTGTATCTGTATAAATCTTAGTGGTTTACTCGGCAAGTCCTTTCAGTCCTCTATTTTTTGAAATCCTTAAATCTCCGAGGGTTTTCGGTTTATAGTGAATCAATAATTAGTTGCACACAATTGTAGCGCAAACTTTATGAAGATTAAGTTATTAATTGGGTAATACGCGGGCGGGGAAACCCCGTTCCTACAAAGTCTTACTCCTACAATGAGTCTTGTTAGTAGAATTACCTGATTATTTATTTAATTTTCATTTAGTTTGCGGACACTACTGCACAAACTAAAAGTTGGTACTACACCACAGTCATGTCTGTCGGTTATAGGTCACACGTAGCAGAAGTGTGCATATAATTTTGTATTTCACAATAATAATGATTTCGTCTCAATTCTAAAACGCGAGTCCCTGACAGTCTAAGTTCTCAATGCTAAAATGGTTTATATCATCATGTTAGTCGAAAACCCTTAGTAATTATATCATTTTTCACAGTTTTTTTCAACAGAATTATCTACAACGACACTACGTCAATTTTTGCAAGTTTTGTTTGCAATGAGGGTTGCCTTTATTCTTTCTTGTGCGCGGGTTGCCATTTCGCCTTCTATTTCATAACCGATAAAATCTCTGTCTTCAAGTATGGCGGCGATCCCGGTAGAACCTGAACCAACGAAAGAATCGAGAACAAGGGCGCGGGGAGCGGAGAAAATACGGATAAGGTGTTGGAGTAGGTCTACTGGTTTGGTTGTCATGTGTCCGTATCGTTCTTTTGGTTTCTTTGATGGAATGACAGTTCCCGGAAATTGAGAGGCGTTAATTATAGGATTGTTGACATCAATAAGCCCCGTTTCCCATTTATCCCAGTTATCAACAAAAGTGCCTTCTCTGGGTGCTTGTGCAAGGATTATCATTTCGCCTTGTGGCTTGAGTTGTGGTGTTTTTCGTCCACCTATTTTCTGTAGAAGTCTCTCTTTTTCTGCATCGGATATTTTCCGTTTGCGTATAAAATGGTCTTGTGAGAAAGCTTTTGCTTGTCCTTCATATCTCCAAATTAACACGTCGCGTATTTCAAATTCTGCGTCTTCTAATGCGATGGCGGTTCTGTGTCCGAGTCGGTTTTGGCTAAAAACAAGGCAAAATCCACCGGGGCGAATAACGCGCATCCATTCACTTGCTATAGGTGCAAGAAACTTCTGTAATTCCTGTCCTTGTTCAACGGAAAACTTCATCCCTGCTGGTAGTGAACCGATGACACCAGGTTTTACTCGCTTGTTTAGTTTTTCGGTGTTCCAATCGTCACCCATGCCATCAATAAAATAGGGTGGATCTGTAAGCACCAGAGAAACGGAGTTTTCTTTGAGTTGCTTCATTCCTTCCCGGCAGTCCATATTTTCTAAAATTACCTGTCTATTAGCATTTTCGGGTGTTGAATTGAATA
The DNA here is from genome assembly GCA_965208245.1 of Candidatus Poribacteria bacterium. Classification (GTDB taxonomy): domain Bacteria; phylum Poribacteria; class WGA-4E; order WGA-4E; family WGA-3G; genus MSPOR6. The sequence goes on along the minus strand of OZ242325.1, from coordinate 156,005 downwards.
ATGACTGTTGAGAAGTTGAGAATATGTCAGTATCCTCAATGATATTTTCATTTTTCACAACTGTGTATCTCCGTTAAGGGGATGGGACCTGCTCCTAAAATGTCCGTTGATAAATGTATCACAGTAAAGACAATACATCAACGATATTTTCGTATCAGGACTTACGCATTTTGCTTGTTATTAGTTGAAAAATACGATCTTGACAATGCCAACTAACAAAACTGTGCCAATTGGAGATAAAATACAGAGCAGTCAATTGAATTTAGATTTTAGGACATTCACATCGTTCTGGATTTCTGCTTCTATTTTCCGATGTTCTTTCAATTCTGTTTTTATTTCTTGTATTTCAAATCAAATTGGATTTCCATTGCGTTAATTCTTTTCTTTGTGATACTCACGACAGAAACTGAAACCGTGCGATCCTTCTAAGCACATCAGTTCTTCTATGTGTTTCCTGCTTCTGTCTCTCGTGCCTCCTTCCCCAACAGTGTGAGGTCTTACTCGGACTCCACAGGCGTGAATTCCCATCTATCCGACGTTAACCGGTCTAAGATTTATTGCAGCATTATTATTTTATGTATTGTATCAAATTGTTTGGAGAAAATCAAGATGAAATGATATGAAACGGTCTCACCAAATTTGACAATTTGCGTAGTTTATGTTATAATATCTATTTGAGAAACCCGTATTTGATTGGAGTAATATCTTGCCGACTCATGAGAGTCAATGCCTTAGTCCCGCAGATAAAAATATCAACATAGTACCATCTGTGAGGTGCTTGTCCTGCATGTGGTTGGAGATTTGCGATTAGAACAGATACCTATTCCACCTGTCTCTGATGGACAAGTCCACGTCAGAATCAGTTTTTGTGGTGTATGTGGCTCAGATATTTCACGGATTTTCTCAAAAGGTACATACAGTTTTCCGAACAGTTTGTGGACATGAATTCGCTGGAACTGTTGACGTTTGCGGTTCAGAAGTTGATGGTATTGGAGCAGGTGATAAGGTAGTTGTTTTTCCACTCTTATGGTGTGGTAGATGCGCTGCATGTGAGAGGGAAAATATGTTCAATGTAGCGACTACGATTACCTCGGATCATGAAGTAACGGTGCGTTTGCAGAATATGTTATCAACTTAAGAATGAGATTGACGCAATATAAATACCATACATAAACTAATTGACATTTATGAGTGACTTTACAAAGTTTATACGAGATATACCTAATTTTCCCGAACCCGGTGTATCATTTAAAGACATTACACCGCTGTTAGGGAACGGGTTAGCTTTTAATGCTGCAATTGATATATTCGTAAACCGTTTTAAATCTGAGTTGATTGACGTAATTGTGGGAATTGACGCTCGCGGTTTTATTCATGGTGCCGCCTTGGCGCATCGCCTGGGAATTGGCTTTGTTCCGATACGTAAGAGTGGCAAGTTACCATTTGATTGTTATGAAGTGACCTACGATCTGGAATACGGTGTTGACACACTCGCTATCCATCAGGATGCTTTCCCGAAGGGTAGTCGCGTTCTGATCTGTGATGATGTTTTAGCTACGGGAGGAACACTTGCAGCATCCATTGAACTTGTCAAAAAACTTAGTGGAAACATTGTAGGTATTGTGCTATTGTTAGAACTTGCGAAATTCGAGGGTCGTAAAAGAGTACCGAATCAACCGATCTTTTCTCTGGTTGAAATTTAACTGAAAATGTGGTTTAATTCCGAGCCGTGCAATTGACAGAAGGCAACAGATTGCCATTGAAATATTTGTGAATATATGGAGTTCTAATAGGTTCGCGCCTGTAGCTCAGCGGACAGAGCAGAGGCTTCCTAAGCCTCGTGTCGGGGGTTCGATTCCTCCCAGGCGCATCCATTATCTAATATGCCTAATTATTTGTCAAGACTTCTTTGTAGGTCGGGTTTCGCTTTGCTCTACCCTACCTACAAAATTAGGTTGGACAGTTCAATAGTTTAGAAAATAGGAGCATTTGATGTACAGATTTAATATCTGGAGAATTGTTTTAATCATTGGCGTTTTGCTATTATCACTCTTATACCTTATGCCTACACCGGATAGTTTATACCTACCCTTATATGGAAATCTACCGTTGTGGATCCAAGAACACCTTCCTCTTTTTGAAGTAACAGAGGATAATGCATTTAAGGTAAACTTAGCAGATGTCAAGTACCCTGAAGGTAAAAACTTACAAGAAGCAACAGATGAATTACAAGATGTTTTTAATGTCCATTTAGGGAAACTGGATTTTGAAGAAAATGTTGACTATGAGTTTGACAGTACTGAAGAGCAAGAATTCTTCGTCCGACTTATATCTGATAGAGCAAAAGAAAGCCCTTCTGAAACACTTGAGAATTTGCATTTATACGGTAGTATCCCACCGACGTTAAGGAAAATCCTACCCACAAACCGACTGAAGTTAGGGTTAGACCTGAAAGGTGGTGTTCACCTTGTTCTTGAAATTGACTTAGAAAAATCAAAACGAGCGTTGCTAAGAGATAATGCTTACGCTATTCCCGAAACTCTTAAATCTGAACAGGTTATATGCCGACAAGCGGAGCAGGTTATTGGTGAAGATGCCTTAAATGTTCTCGTTGAAATTCCTTCCCGTTTTGAATCTGATCAGGAAGAAAGGGATAAATATATAAAAAGAGCAGTTGAAATTTTGAACGATGTAGACTTTTTTGAGGACGCAGAGGTCGTGACTGAAAATGAGTCAAAATCGATAATGTACCGTCTCAGTTTAACAGAGAAGAGTATGCAAGAGTACAGTGATGCGGCGATTCAACAGGTGTTGATCGTCTTACATAATCGAGTGGATGCGTTTGGTGTTGCCGAACCTGATATCCGGCAGGAGGCGAATCGTCCGAGAATAATCATAGAGTTACCAGGTGCAAAAGACTCATCAGAACCGCTCCGTATTGTCCAAACTATGGGACGATTAGAATTCAAAATCGCAAAAAAACATCCATCAGGTGGCAGTCTGTGGACCGGCTCAGCCAATACACCTCCTCCGGTGCCAGAAGATCTGGATGAAAACACCGAAATTCGATATCATCACGAAACCGGGGACTGGTATGTCTTGGAAAGTCCAGTACTCTTGTCTGGACACAACATTGAAGATTCAAGACCTAGCACTGAAAGCTCTTTTAACATTGTGGTTCTTATGACGTTTGATAGTGAAGGTAGCAACAAATTTGCAAAAGTCACGGGTGAACATATCGGAGAACACTTGGCAATTCTTCTTGATGATAAGGTACAATCCGCTCCAGTCATCAGAACTCAGATTAGAAGAAGTGGTAAGATTGAAGGAAATTTTACTTTTGAGGAAGCAAACTATCTGTCAAATATCTTAAATGCGGGTGCTTTTCCTGTAGGTGTTCAAGTTGGCGAAGAACGAACTGTCGGTCCCACCCTCGGTCAGGAGTCTATTGATAACGGTATAAAAGCAGCTATTATTGGCATGGGATTTGTCCTATTTTTTATGATACTTTACTATAGACTTTCCGGTATCATCGCTATTATTGCGCTTGTTTTTAATATGGTCATCATAATAAGTGCTTTAGCAGGTTTCGGTGCGGCATTAACACTTCCCGGCATCGCTGGACTTGTGCTTACGATCGGTATGGCTGTTGACGCAAATGTGCTCATCTTTGAACGGATACGGGAGGAGTTACGAACAGGAAAGGCTGTTTGGGCTGCGATTACAAGCGGTTATCAACGTGCATTTATTACAATTTTGGATGCTAATCTCACGACTTTCTTTACCGCTCTCGTCTTATATAATTTTGGTACTGGTCCAATCAAGGGGTTTGCGGTTACACTCGGTATCGGCATTCTTGCAAGTATGTTCACGGCAATCGTTGTCACCCGTGAGATATACGGTTTAGCCATCGGTAACCGGGACGTGCAGTCATTAAGCATTTAGTAGGGACGGGGTTTTCCCATCCGTGTAGGAGACAAAGTCATATCTATAATAGGACATAGATTAGCCTGAGCTGAACCTCACTATATCGGGTAAGCAAAGCAAAATTGGAAAGGATATAAAATTGGAATTTTTAAGAGATACTAAGTTTGATTTTATCAGTAAATACCGTAAAGGGTTTATGTTATCTGCTTGTTTAATCCTTACCGGTATCGTTTTCCTGATAGTTCACGGAGGACCAAATTTTGGAATCGATTTTCGCGGAGGTGTAAAAATTGAAGCAAAATTTGATAGGGCAGTAACATTAGTAGAATTGGAGACGAAGCTATCCGAATTGGGATACGAGGATGTGAAAATACAACTTGAACCTAATGAAAACAAAGTCTTCATCTCAATGGGACATCGTCCTGAGTTTCAGGAACAGACTTATCAATTATCTGTCATAGGAGATCCTGGTGATACGACTGCCAAAAGCCTTAAAGTGAGCAGTTCAATAGAGAAAGCACATCTACTGAAACCGGGTGCAACAGTTGAATTAATTGATGCGAATTTGCAACGGCGTAACGAGATTGACCAAGTAGAAACCGTTGATGATGGTACCGCGATTCAACTTGTTTTTTTAAATGAATTTGGCATTGATCTGACAGAAAATGCTATTATTCAATTGCAGGCAAGTATCGGTGGGATCCTTACAGAAGCACTCTTGGAAGGCGGTGATGATTGGCATGCAGTTCCAGATAACGTTAATGTTACTGAAGTAGGACCGAGTGTGGGACGGGACCTTCAATGGTCAGCACTCTGGTCCGTGATCTTATCTATCGCTATCCTGCTAGTTTATATCTCTTGGCGGTTTGAGTTCCGTTTTGCCATCGGTGCAATTGCAGCACTCGTTCACGATATCCTTATCACGTTAGGGGTATTCGCTGTGTTATCAAGAGAAATTAATCTACCTACCGTTGCAGCGTTCCTTACAATTATCGGATATTCGCTAAATGATACAATCGTTGTATTTGACCGTATCAGAGAGAACGGTATCTCTTTACGCGGCACAGAATATATAGAAGTACTAAACCTTAGCATCAATCAATCCCTGAGTCGAACTGTGATTACATCCCTGACAACGTTGTTTGTTGTTGCTGTCATTTTTGTCCTTTCCAGTACGGGTGAGGAGATCAACACATTCGCTTTAGCACTTATCGTTGGTGTGCTAATCGGAACATATTCCTCTGTGTTTATCGCCAGTCCAATCCTCTATTTATGGCAGCGACGAGAACAGGAAGCAGAAGCATAATTTATGAAAGTATTGATCTTTAACGCATACACAACAGGACAAAAACACAAACTTGATAATCCGCTCAGTGCTGATGATTGTCGTTCATCTGATAGTCTTAAATCTCGTATTAAGGAACTGTGTGGTTTCAATGAAGAGGGGTGGCGTAACAAGGGCAGAGACTACCGGCTACCCGCTGGAGAGATGTTCACCGGACCTATGTCCACGCAATTGCATGAAGGTTTAAAGCTGATACGTGAACATAAAGATTACGGTAAAACGACCGTTGACCTCTATTATCCGTGGTATTACTGCCGAGTTGACGAGAAGAGAGAACCTGTCAACGAAAAGGATATCGTTGTTCCCTTTGATACTGCACCACTTCACGAACTTGAGGTATTGGAGCTTGGTGATACTGGTGTCCCTGAACGCACAATAGAATTGCTTGAGCGTTACGACCTCGTATTTTCATTACTGAGGCCTGACGACATTCAATCGTTGCAGCGTGTTTTTGAGGTGGAACGTTCAGTGCCACTGATTTTCCTACTGCCAAAAAGTCAGAGAAAGGCAGTCAACGAGGATTTACCGAATGTCCACGTGGTTGAAACTGGAAGAGACTTGCAGAAAAAACTCCGCACCTCAAATTATGCACTCAAAGGCGTTGTGATGAGAAGATTGTGTGAAGTTGCATGTCGTGATGGTTTTCAGGTATTTGAGGAAGTAAAGAAAAATCCTCAAATCATACTTGATATCACTGTTTAGCAACCCTACCTCATCATTGAAAGGAGATAAAATGAATCTTGCCAAATCTCCTACGAATCCTAATTCAAATTCCATCATCGGTGAATCTGAAGCGATGCAGGTTGTTCTACGCAAAGTCCATCAGGTTGCACCAACGACTGCGACTGTCCTCATCACAGGGGAAACAGGTGTTGGAAAAGAAGTTATTGCAAGAGCGATCCACGAGAACAGTCCTCGTAATAACCGATCATTTCAAGCAGTCAACTGCGGCGTGCTATATCAAGACCTCCTACAAAGTGAACTTTTTGGACATGAAAAGGGTGCTTTTACAGGTGCTACGAGTCAACGACGGGGTATGTTCGAACTTGCTGATGGTGGCACATTATTCCTTGATGAGATAGCAGAAATGTCCCCTGAAGTGCAGGTGAAGTTTCTCCGAGTGTTAGAAACACAAGAGTTCACCCGACTCGGCGGAGAGAGAAATGTCAAAGTTGATGTCCGTATCATAGCTGCGACAAACGTTGAACTCGGTCAATCGGTCAAGGAGAACAAGTTTAGACAAGACCTATATTACAGACTGAACCTGTTTCAAATTCACATCCCCCCGCTCCGTGACAGACGTAAAGACATACCACTTTTTGTAGATACTTTCATAGATGAATTTAATGAGAGGCACAATAAAACCATTATTGGTATAAAAGCGGATGCGCTCAACTATCTTCAAAATGTCCATCTGCCCGGAAATATCCGACAACTCAAAAATGCGGTTGAATCCGCGATGATCGTAGCAACATCAGATGAACTTCAGGTTGAAGATTTTCCTAAGGAGTTAGGACTGGGACATTCTCAATTTCCTGTACACGTTTTAGATGAACCGGGAACAGCGATACAGGTCATCAATCCAAATCCTGAGAGTGTAGCTGCAAAAAATGAAGCCATATACAAGACAATCCTTGCACTAATCGCCTACGTATCACGCTTGCTTAAATCAACGACTACCGTTCAAGATCAGACATCTTTTCCAATGACCGATGCGGAAAGCGGTTGGATGCATATCACAGAAACTGATGATGCTGCTGATATTTTTAGGCAAGCTTACGATGTACTTTTAGCAAGTCAAGAGGAATTGGAGAATCTGACACAAGACGAGGTCACATCAATCGCCACATCGGTAGAACAGCGTGGATGTCCACAAAAGCAGGACGAATTTCTGCCAATACTGGATGAGGATAAAGTCATTGGAACGGTTGGAATGAAAATGGAGGAGATTGAAAAGGCAGCCATCTATAAGACACTTAGAGAAACCGGCAATAATAAAACCGAAGCGGCGAAAATACTCGGTATTGGGGTGCGGACGATATACAGAAAATTGGACGAATACGAACAAGAAAACGATAACACTGATGATTGAATAGATCTTACACGAAAAGATCCCGCACTTGGACCGCAAACTCTTCAATAACATCCCCTCCCTCAAGGATGTCATCTCCATGCAGAACGGTCATATCTTCAGGTGACCGATACGCTGCCACAGTTTCTCTACGTGGATTTATTACCCAAACCATTGCACAACCCGTGTCTAACCATTCATCTACTTTCTCATCAACCTCAGTGTATGTGTCGCTTGGAGAAATCACCTCAACTGCAAGATCAGGTGCGCCTTCCCAGTAACCTTTTGGAATGCCTTTTTCATCAATTGCTGCTTGGCGAACAAAGGCAGCGTCAGGCGCGCGAACGGTATCTGGATTTTGAGAAATCTTAAATCCTGTCTCAGCACAACAGACATATCCTAATTTATGTTTTTCCACATATACGTCAAGGTGTTTTCCAATTTTAATTGCATGAATTCCGTGTTCGAATCCTGCTGGTGGCATTCTGCGTATTACTCCTTTTACCAATTCATACCGATAGCCGTCATCAGTCTGTTTCCACAAGTCTTCAGCTGTGAGGAGTGTAGGTTGAGTGGGTGGCAATTTCGTCCGGGGTTGATTATTTTCTCTTTTTTCCATTTTACCTTCCCTATTCAATCTGTTGAGAATTCAACAATTTCAAAAACTCTTTCGAGTCTTGCGGTAGTTGGATCGTAGCCATAGTTAATTTGCCGCATCAATTCAAGTGCTGCTAATCGTTCCTGTGGTGTTTTTGAGATCCAATACTCTTTATCATCTGATGTATCAAAAAGTGATGTAACAGAGAGTTTGCTCCGATCTATCCTAAAAACATCAAGGTCAGTATTTTCTTTTTTGATGGCGTTCTCATCTGTATGATGTGGGAATCAATTTACCTCTGGTGGTTCCACTTTTTCCAATAATTGTGAAATAATATCCAGGCTAGTAATTCCATCAGCCTCAGCGTTAAAGTTTGTCAATATTCGGTGTCGTAGCACAGGTTTTGCCACAGCTTTTATGTCCTCGTAACTAACGTGATAACGTCCGTGCATGATTGCACGTGCCTTTGCACCCAACACAAGATACTGTGAAGCCCGTGGACCTGCTCCCCAATTAACCCAATCTCTAATGAAATCTGGTGCGTCGGGTTGTGTAGGACGTGTATTGACGCTTAATTCCACAGCGTAGTCTACTATCGCTTCAGCAATTGGCACTTTTCGGACAATCTGTTGTAACCTCAACACCTCTTCACCTGTGATAATCGGTTCTATTTCAGGTTCATAAGCGGAGGTAGTCGTCAGTACAATCTCTTTCTCCTCAGACTTCGCTGGATAGTCAATATAGATGTTGAACATAAAACGGTCAAGTTGTGCTTCAGGTAGCGGATATGTTCCTTCTTGTTCAATAGGGTTCTGTGTAGCTAATACAAAGAAGGGGAGTTCTAATGCGTAAGTATTACCTCCTGCAGTTACCTTATACTCCTGCATTGCTTGTAGGAGTGCGGCTTGCGTTTTTGGGGGTGTGCGGTTAATTTCATCAGCAAGCACGACATTTGCGAAAACAGGTCCCTTAATAAAACGAAAAGCGCGTTTCCCTGTATTTATTTCTTCCTCAATAATATCCGTTCCGATAATGTCTGAAGGCATTAGGTCAGGTGTAAATTGGATGCGATTAAATGGAAGTTCAAGTATTTTGGAAAAGGTGCTGATGAGTAAAGTTTTTGCTAATCCGGGTACGCCTACAAGCAGGCAGTGTCCTTGTGAAAAGAGTGCTATGAGAAGTTGATCAATAACATTGCTTTGTCCTACGATGCGTTTTTTTAGTTCGTTTAGTATATTCTCCCGAGCAGTTTTTAGAAATGTTGCCGCTTCTAAATCTGTCTCAATATGGGTATTTTCCATGTATCTACCTTCCATTGGATATTGTGTTTTTATTTATTCTGATCTCCATATTTGGAGTCCTTCAAAATCAAAGTTGAAGTCAATTATCTGAGTTCCCGCTTCTTCAAGTTTTTTACGGACATTGTGCTCGCGTGTCGGTAGACAGTAAAAGAGTAGACATCCGCCGCCCCCCGCACCACATGCTTTTCCACCGATAGCACCGTGTTCATTTGCTATCTTGAAGAGTTTATCTATCTGTTCATTTGAGACAGATAGGTGCAGTTTCTGCTGATTCTGCCAATTTTCAGTTAGAAGTTCACCGAATTCTGTTAGATGCCCGCGCATGAGTGCTGTCTTAGTGGATTCTGCAATTGCTTTAAGGTTATCTAAAGCTTCCCTCACGCTCGGTTCAGCACTTTTATACGCTTGTGTGACATTCTTGTGGATATCGCCAGAGAGTCGTGACTTCCCTGTATAGCACAACACAAGGTTTTTTTCCAATTCATAACGAATTTGTGGTGGTAATTTTATCGGTGATGTCTTGACATCTTCGCCTTGAAATTCCATAAAATTGATACCGCCGACAGCACTACCGTAGTGATCTTGTTTGCCACCAAGGATACCGAGTTCATGCCGTTCAATGCTACTAGCAAGTTCCGCATATTGGTAAGGAAGGTATGTAACATCCTTAATTGCACCCAACACACCAATTAACGCAACTCCCATAGCAGCGGAAGTGCCGAGTCCACTTCCAGGTGGTGCATTTGACTGTGTAATGAGGTCAAAACTCCCTATCTGGATTGACATTTGACGAACAGCTGCCTTAATGAGGTCAATATTGCCGTCATATTCAAGCTGTCGGACATCTTCTGCCTCCACAAACATATCAAAATCGGCGGAGTAGATACTAATCTTCTTATCCAAGACACGCTGCAATTCTACGGATTCGTGAAATTCGGTTTGACTTTCACAGACAAGCGTTGTGTATGCATAACGATTGATTGCAGCGTTGACAACCTGTCCTTTTGATTCTTCTGTGAAAAGTGATACATCGCTCCAACCCCCTGCGAAATCAATACGAACGGGTGCTCTGGTTCTGATTATCATCAATCTCTCCTGATATTGACTTTATAACCTACAGTTCTGTCAATTCCTATATTGTAGGTCGGGTAGAGCGAAGCACCATTAAAATATTAACTGGCGACAGGATAGCCGCAATCAATACATGTCCAAATCAACGTCAAATGCGCGTATAGCGTTTGTCGGGTTTCGCTTCGCTCTACCCGACCTACAAAAGAAGACATGACAAAACACTACCTATGATAATTGCGTTGTCTGACATCCCATTTATAATAACATAGTATCGGTGTATTTTCAATCAATTTTGGTTGTTGTATTATGCTCTCAAAACTTCTCTTGACAATTTGGTCTATACTAACGTATAATTGGTAAGTCCCATAAAAGCAGGTAAAACACAATCCTATCTATGAATCGAATTGACAAGAAATTTAAAATTCTCCGTGAGCAAAACAGACGTGCATTTATGCCTTATCTGTGTGCGGGAGATCCAACACCCGAACATACTAGTAAACTTCTCCTGACACTTGAAAAAGCGGGTGCTGATCTGATAGAACTTGGTGTCCCTTTTTCTGACCCGATAGCAGATGGTCCTACAATCCAACGTGCTAGTGAACGTGCGCTCAAACATCGTATCTCACTGCAACAGATACTTGAGATGGTAAAAACACTTCGTCAGCGAACAGATATTCCCATTGCACTGATGAGTTATTATAATCCGATCTTTAGTATAGGGGAATCAGCGTTTTGTGACGCTGCACAAGACGCAGGTGTTGACGGTGTTATCGTTCCTGATTTACCGCCAGAGGAGGCACAACCGCTTTTGGATTTTGCTCCGCAGTATAATCTTTCAACCATATTTCTTGTCGCGCCGACAAGTTCACCAGAACGGATGCAGCATATTGCATCGGTGAGTACAGGATTTATCTATTGTGTCTCGTTGATAGGTGTAACAGGTGCACGTGCAACCTTGTCTGATGAAGTCGCACCAATGATAACTGAACTTCGTAAACATACCGACAAACCGATTAGTGTTGGGTTTGGTGTATCAACACCAGAACAAGCGGGTCAAGTTGCGGAAGTCGCGGATGGTGTTATTGTTGGAAGTGCAATCATCAATGTAATTGAAGATAATATGGACGACGAAGTGAAGATGCTTGCTGCGGTGAAACGGTTCGCTTCAGATTTGGCTGCCGGGACAAGAAATGGTACTGTCTAAATTCATTTATTAAGTTTTAGATTTAGATTGGGTAATATGCGGTCTGGGAAACCCAGCCCCTACGCATGTTTTTATGGATTGGATTATCCCATTATTTAATTTTCATTAATGAATTCTTTGGAATAAAACAACCAAGAAAGGTTTATATTATGCGAAATTTGATTAAAACCTATTTTATTCTTGTAGCGTGTCTCCTCTTACATTGTAGGTCGGGTAGGGAAATACTAACGGGTGCAAGGGATGCCCCTGTCGCGTGTCTCCTCTTAGATTGTAGGTCGGGTAGAGCAAAGCGAAACCCGACAAGTATTTACTAGTCTCAAATGAGGTAATATACCGATGAAATACGTTGTTTGTTTTGAAAGGAGGGAAATAGTTGGGGAGCTTATGTCCCAGACCTTCCTGGTTGTGTCGCAGACTGAGAAAAAGGGCGAGAAAACTGAGAAAAAGGGCGAGAAAACTGAGAAAAAGGGCGAGAAAACCTCGCCCCTACGATTGTCGATTGGTCCGAGTGCTAGTAGAAACTACCGGTGAGCAAGATAAGTCCCTTTAATTTGGTATAAATCCATTTTAACTTGATATTATCTGCATATATCCTATATCTTATTCCACATTATCTTCTTGCTCAATTATCCATGTGCCATCATCACGTTTTCTTGCCAAGAAATCATACGGTTGATCATTTAGCATAGATCCTCGTGCATCCAATACATCAGTCGATTCAAAAAACAATCCGCTTTCTGATGTATATTGTGCGTTCCCGTTTTCAAGTACTGTGAATTTGGCATCTGTACCACTATCTAAGCAACTTTGACCTGGCTTGAGAATATCACCAACTTTGCAAAAGTTGATTGATGCTGTGGTTTCTGTTGTAGGTGTGTCTGTTTCGGTTTCTGTTGTAGGTGTGTCTGTTTCGGTTTCTGTTGTAGGTGTGTCTGTTTCGGTTTCTGTTGTAGGTGTGTCTGTTTCGGATATGGAATCCCTCAATAAGTCTGGAGTGTTTTGACATCCGAGAACAGTAAACACGAAAAATAAGCCAGCCAACAATCTATACATAACAATACCTCATTGTAATTTGTGATGTCCGTTAAGTATTTCTATCACTTTATCCATAGAGTACCATGGAACGATGTCTATAATTCTAAGGAACAAGTTTTCTATCCCTTGTTGCTTTTAATTATATCACAATTGGGTACTATTGTCAAATAGGATTTTTCAGTTCTTCGGTGATTTGACGAATTACACAACAAACGTTAATTTATTGAATTTATCCGTAGGTCGATAAGATCGAAGTGCCATTAAAATAACCCAAGTTGCTACCTACAAGATTTAGTCTTGTAAACACTAGTTTTTAGCAAATAGTTGTAGCGTCCACTATCAATTTGCGTTCTTGTAGCACAATCTAACAGATTATGCTACATAGGTAGCAACTTGGGTTATATAGTTATTAGAGAGTATTTAGTCCCGTAAGGATGGAATGTTTGATGAAATGTTTATAGATTCCTTCATTCTTCCTCCCATCCATTCTTTCTATTCTCATCGGTGATGGTAGTTGTCAGTGGGAAAGTTTTGCTGATGTTTGACTTCTGACTATTGATGGCTATGCTCATTTCTTTGTCTGTGGTAAAATTGGTAAATTTCCAGATTGACGAATCCAGTTACAGCCTATAAAAAGCAATTTGAAAAATTACCAATTAGATGACGATAAAAATACTTTACTTTTTCCCTAAATTATTGTATACTATTTATATGCAGTCAGCAAATAAGAGCATCACAAGTATAAGGTTGAGACCTATGCTGCTTTTCTGTTGTCTTGTCAAATAGATGATTGTCTGCTTGAAGTGGTAAACATCTCAAGCAGACATAGGTGCCATTTAGGTATTCCCTGGGATTTAAAGATTACTAGAATGAATAACACACTTGCAATGGGGGTTAGCATCAAGGGTTGAGTTACGTTTTTTACAATCGTTTGATAGAACCCTCAACTTGTTATCCCGGTAATCCCGTTATTTCGTATATCTTGGTTCAGACAATTTCCTCTCTTCACCGAAACGTCTGATAACCACAAAATCCTATAATCCCGGGGGATGTCTAATGGTATTCATATTGTTGATTTGGTAAATCTTGGCAAGGTAAGATAAATGACACCGTTAAGAATGGACTTTGACAAGGGTACACTTATCTTACAGCACGTCCCTAAGACAATCCGACCGAATTTGCCAGATATGCTTTGGGATGAACGTACACTTACCTTCCGGGTGCCTGCTTACAGGTATCGTCATATTGTATCCCAGTTGCAAGCACACGACATACCATACACCGATTCGGCACGACAGTTCACTATTAAAGAATGGACCAATAAAAAGACAATAACGCCGTACTCGTATCAAACTGAAGCGATTGATGCATGGTATGCAAATAACCGACGCGGTGTGATCAGTCTACCTACAGGTGCGGGAAAGACTTTCATTGCAATTCTGCTTATTGCAGAAACACAACGTCCTACACTTGTGCACGTGCCGACAATTGACCTTATGCATCAATGGTCTGATGTGTTGAAAGAACATTTCGGAGAAGCGGTAGGCATTTTTGGCGGAGGCGAACAGGAATTGCAAGACCTGACAGTTACAACCTATCAGTCGGCTGTCATGCATGCACCCCACTATGGAAATCGGTTCGGTTTCGCTATATTTGATGAATGCCATCATCTTCCAGGAGATCAATATCAATACGCTGCAATTAGCAGTATTGCACCATTTCGTTTGGGTTTATCAGCGACTCCTGATCGTGTTGACGGTAAAGAGAGTCGACTCTACGCACTTGTCGGTGAGTGCTGCTATGAAGCACAGGTGCAGGAGCTTTCCGGCAAAACGCTCTCCGAATATCGCGTCGTCACAATTGCGGTTGATATGGAAGACATTGAACGGATTCAATACGAAGAAGCACGACGCACTTACCTAAGTTTTCTGAGGCAAGAAAAAATAAGTATGGGCACGTCAAGCGGATGGCAGCGGTTCCTTTGGAAATCATCTCAATCCGAGACTGGACGTGCAGCGTTTAACGCCTATCTTACACAGAAACGACTTAGTTTCGCCTCTACTGCTAAAAAAGAGTGGGTCTGGAAACTCATCCAACGTCATCGTGGGGATCGTATCCTTATCTTTACACAAGATAACGACACCGCATATCAACTTGGGACACGTTTCTTCCTGCCAGTCCTAACACATCAGACGAAACAGAAGGAACGAAAAGCGTTCCTGAACGGATTTCGTGATGGCACTTACGCTATCCTTGTCACTTCAAAAGTACTGAATGAAGGTGTAGATGTACCAGAAGCAAATGTCGCTATTATCGTATCTGGTAGTGGCAGTGTCCGAGAACATGTGCAACGCTTAGGACGTATCCTTCGTAAACGTGAAGGAAAGCAAGCTGTACTCTACGAACTGATATCTAAACAGACCAGCGAACAGTATGTGAACAAACGTCGAAGACAACACCACGCTTATCAAAAATAAAAATTAACCCATCACATGTCTACCGTACAACTATGCTCACAAAAGACCTACTCCGATATAAAATACAGAACGGTAAAATCTATCCGCAATTTGTCTCACCGACTGATGAGAAGTTGTTATCGGTTGCGGATCAGTTAATTACTGTATTTGAAAAATCATCGGACAAAACACGGTCAACGTTGTTAGCAACAAGTAAAGAGGTAATAGATAGTTCAGTGTTACCCCTTATCATCAAGCGTGGATTTGAAAAGCTGCTGTTAGATAGGACAGACTTTGATACCTCGCCTAACGAGGAACTGATAACGTTTCGCCACAAACTCTTTTCGGAGACGAGTCGTTTGCTATTACAGGAACAGTTTGAAGATTATTCTGCATATCAACAGAAAGTATTAGAAATCGTTGACAGCGGATCATTAGCAGATGTCAGTGCTGGAGATGATAAGACGTTAGGTGAGAAACTCTATGCAGACCTTCCGAGTTGTCAACCAATTTTATCGTTTAAGACGCTTTCACCCGAACACCTGCTACATCGTTACAACACTGCACAGGTGCAAGGATTGCTGCTGCATTGTAACTCACTCACCTTAAATCTCACAGATTCTATGACAGCGGAACTGCGTCAGTTGTTCAAGTATATCAGGTTTCATCAGTTGTTGTGTAACATACAACGCGTGCGGGGATCCGAGGACGCGTACCAACAAGAGCAAGATAAAAAGACAGATAGAACTGCAAATCAGAATGTATTCCAGATTACCGTAGATGGACCGTTAAATCTATTTTACAAGACGAAACGTTACGGTATGAATTTGGCAAACTTCTTTGTCGCCGTGTTGCACCAACCGAAGTGGGAACTCATAGCCGAGATTCAGATGCGGAATAAACGTCCTTTAAGACTCTATCTCAATGAAACGTGTGGGATAAAACCGATATCACAGCAGTTCCTGGCATACATTCCTGAAGACATAGCACATTTCCAAGCGATGCTTGCTAACAAAACAGATGCGTGGCAGATAAGTCCCGGCAGTCAGTTCTTGCCTTTACCGGGGGATGCTTACTGCTTTCCAGATTATCAACTCGTGCATATTAGCGGCGTAAAGGTTGCAATTGAGTTGTTTCATCCCTGGCATCAAGGTTATCTTTTATCTCGACTTCAAACACTTGCAGAACGTACAGATATACCCTTGATCCTTGGTGTTTCAAAGGAATTAGAGAAAAAACCTATCATAACTGATGCAATGGAGTCATCCTCATATTTCTCCCAATTCGGTTTTACCTTCCGAGATGTCCCGACAATGGGGACCTTGCTTCCGATTCTGAATTCGCTGGTATAGGTTTCCCTACCCAATGGAAAGCAACCTTGAATATACCTCTATAATCTGCTAAAATAATGATCAGTAGTTTGATCACAAATGAAATATATGCAGGGCTTACGCATTATTTAGCAAAAATGAATCTGACATCTCGTAAGTATGAACGAAAAAGGTTACAACCAAGGTGGACTATCTACCTCTGGCATGTAGTTTCAAAATGACATTTAGGGGAAATCTGAAAATAACGCTTGATTAACACACCAATTTCGGTTAATCTGTAACAAAAAGACGTGGAGAAAGAGATGCGATTTATCCTTATATGCTGCATTACAGCAATGCTAATCGGATGTGGACTAAATACTATCCCTTATTCGGAAAATACAGATGCTATAAAACCGAATGCGGCATCAGTGTCACATTATGATTGGGGGCTTACTTATGCCAAAGAAGGCAATCTTGTACAAGCAGTCACAGAGTTGAAATTAGCAATTCAGAATGAACCGGGCTGGACACTCCCCTATTTTAATCTGGGTGTTGTGTACGGGAATATGGGAGAACTTGACGAGGCAATCCTTGCTTGGGAACGTGCAACCCAACTGGACAGCGGTTTTGTAAAAGTGCACTTTAATCTTGCCGTTGCGTATGCACTACGAGCACAGGATTCTGACAACGACTACTCGAAACACATTGACATTGAAAGATCAATTGCTTCGTTACGAGAAGCGATCCGGGTGGATAAAGAAGCACTTTCAGCTGCAGAAATAGAGCCTGCGTTTGATGAAATAAGAAAGTTACCTGAATATAGAGAATTGGACAATACCTCTGAACCGAAATAGGTGCAATTTCCTTACCAACTGAATCTGTAGCATATTCAGTGTTGATTGTGTTACGAATACGCCTAATTGAGCAGGACTTACGCAAGAGATTGGATTTAAAACGAATTGAACGAATATTGCAAAGAATGGGCAATCAATTGCCCTACTACAAGTGCTCTAACTTCTAATAATGAGCAAAATGCGTAAGTCTTGTTGAGTAAATATCAGTGAATGGTGCTGTTTATATGTGTTGAAAAAACTGTAAAAGAGTGATATAATTCCTCAGCATAGTAGAAAATTCAGCAGATTAAAAAATGTAGAGAAAATTAAAAAATACTATTGGTGAAAATATAGTTCAAGTGGATCGTGAAATACTTGTTGAATTACCCGCAACTGATATACTATAATGTTCTTAAATCAATGTTCTTAAATCGTATCACACTGTCTATACTTTTCCTTTTCATGCTACTTTTCTGTGACGATTCCGCAAATGCAGAAGAATGTCCTCTCACCCTTGCTGACCATTTTGTGAAACTCGGTAATTACGAAGCTGCTATAACAGAATACAAACGATTTATCTTCTTTCATCCTGACGGTATCCATGCTGCAACAGTTTACCACAAGATCGGATATGCATATAGAGAACAAGGACTATGGCAAGATGCCATCTTAGCGATGCGTAACGCAGTTCTACATGCAGATGATAAAGATTCAAAGTCGGAATATCAGTTGGATCTTGCTGTTATACTGCTTGCATCACAAAACTATGATCTTGCACGGCTTGAGTTGATAAGGGTGGCTTTCAGAAACCCTTCTGGAACATTACATCAACGTGCACTTTTCCTGCAAGCTGTGGCATTTATCTACCAGTTTCGTTGGAAGGAAGCACAAGAGATATTAAGCGATGAAACCTTACTAACATATTCTACCGATGAAGGACTTGATACCTTATTCAACATAGCCATCAATCAGAACAAAAAATCTACACGAGTCGCGAAAGTGTTATCCGCAATTCTTCCAGGGGCAGGACAAATCTACGCTGGAAATTGGCGGGGTGGACTAAATGCATTCCTACTAAATGGTGTTCTCGGATTCGTTGCAGTTGATGGCATACTTGACCAAAATTACCTTGACGCATTCATGTGGGCATACTACATCTTCTTAAGATACTATCGAGGCAATGTCTCTCGATCGGGGAAAGTTGTGGATGAATTCAATGAAAATGCTTCACGTCGTGATGCAGATAACATACTAAAACGACTACAGACGATCGCTGAAACATGCAACTATAGATAATGTAGGCACCAAACCTACCTTATGTTCTTCTGAAGTACTAAAACACTCGTAGCAAGGACTAATGCTGTAATGAATGTCCAGATATTATATGTATACGCAAGAAATGCTGCAGCGGCAAGGAGTATAGACTCATACCAATGTGTTTTCCGCATGAAATATCCCATAGTCAAAATGGAGAAAATCACAGTACCAACCAATGCTGTACCAATTGACAGCACATTCTCCACTACTGTTCCATTAAATAGGATATGGGTATATGCAAACAATAAAGGCATTATATAGAGCAGTTTAGCGAACTTAAAGCATGCCCATCCCGTTTTCCACGGATCAGCGCGGGCGATCGCGGCACCCGCGTAAGCACCCAATGCAACAGGGGGCGTAATATTGGAGTCTTGACTCAACCAAAAGATGATTAGGTGGGCAGCAATGATGGATATACCCATATCTGTTAAGATTGGCACAGCAAGTTCTGATGTGACTAAGTATGCTGCGGTGACGGGAATTCCCATTCCCAGAACCAATGATGCTAAACCGAGTAACAATATTGCAATGGCCCGATTATCACCAGCTACCGCTAACACCAAATCCGGAAATATCCTACCTAAACCTGTCATATCGATAACACCTACGATGATACCGATTGTGCCAACTGCGCCCCCGATAGCAAGAGAGTTCTTAGCTCCCGTTACCATCGCTTTCCAGATTCTCCGTGGTGTCAACCGTGTCTCTTGACGAAAGTAGCTCACCCCTATCGTCACAAGAATCGAATAGAAAGCCGCTTTATATGCGGAGTAGCCCAACATAAGAGAACCGATCAAAGTTAGCAGCGGCAATATGTAAAACCATCTCGTCCTTAAGATCGTTGATAGTTTCGGTATCTCGTCAACGGGTATGGGTTCAAGTCCTTGTTTCTTTGCCTCATAATGAACCATCACCCACACAGACAAGAAATAAAGAACTGCTGGCACAATTGAGAGAAGCGCGATTTTGCTATACGGAATCCCTGTCCGTTCAGCTATCAGAAAAGCCCCTGCCCCCATCACAGGTGGAAGGAATTGACCTCCGACAGATGCTGATGCTTCAACAGCACCGGCAATGTGTGGACGAAAACCTGTCCGTTTCATCAAAGGAATCGTAAAAGCACCTGTTGTTACCGTGTTGGCAATTGCGCTACCAGCAACAGAGCCGAAAAAGCCGGAGGTGACAACCGACACTTTGGCAGCCCCTCCTACAGATCGTCCCGTAAAGGACATGGGTAAATCAATAAAGAATTGTCCAACACCAGACTTCTCTAAGAACGCGCCGAAAAAGATAAATAGAATGACGTAGGTTGCCATCACATTCGTCATGATGCCAAATACACCTGATTCACCATAATAGCAATATTCAATAATTCTACGAAACGAGAAACCTATATGATGAATAGCATCCGGCATATAACGACCGAACAGACCGTATAAAACACTAACCAACGCAATAATAGGTAATCCCCTCCCAACAGTACGTCGACTCACTTCAAAGCAAATCATCAATCCAATTCCCCCCATCACAATGTCAACACCTGTATATATCCCCGCGCGATCTGCAAGATCAGGAAATTCTATTATCCGATAACCGGTCGAAACGATGCTCAATACAACAAGTATAATATCAAGAATCGATGGACGAAAGTTAGGAGAGTTTTGACGAAATTTGTAGAGAATACCGATCAGTGAAAATGTGAAGAGAAGATATAACCCGAGATGATATTGTTCTGCAGCGGAACCGAAACCTGCACTATAGATATAAACAGCAACAAATAAGACAGCAGATATCTCAAAAATCCACTGTGAAACACCTTTTAATTCACTGCGTTGCTTAGAAAAATGGATATTTTTTTTGCCTGAAACATCATTCTTGTCTGTCAGTTCCATTAACTACAACTTTCCGAAGTAGACATTAATAATCATGGCTATAACCTACTGAAACAGAGGTATTACGAAATGGTTCAAAATGAGAACGACCGTCCTCAACTTCAACACGTCGGAACTGGTACTCGTAAACCAATATCGTTTGAATCGGTGGTATTACATCATATCTGATTTCTAAGTTGAAAGCAGACTTATCATCTAGATCTACAAGATCCGTGAAAAAACCTGTCTCACCATCTTCTCCGATATTACGTTTGGTGTAGAATGCACGAAACTGAAAGTGCGGTATTAGCCCCGATTCCTTTGCACCGATATAGATTTTAGATGTATTATCGTTGTAGTTTTCAAAAGTACCTAATAGATGTAATTGTGGTATCGGTTTTAAAATAATCTGTGAGGAGAAACCGCGCCTCGCTTCATCACCTTTATTATACCCCCAAAACATTGGTGTTCCGGGTTCATAAGTATAATCAAATACTGAAGGTATGTAGTCATCACCCAATATACGATATTCAAATTTGAATAAAATACTATTTGTGGCAAAACCGATACCCGTAGCATTACCCCACGTTACTTCTGTTTCTAATGTTTCCTCTTGATCAACCATCGTTGAATCTGTAGTGGTTTTTTCCGATTGTAACGTATTGTCTAAAGGTATAGAATTTTCCATCATCCCTGCACTTTCAGTTGCTAACGGTGCTGTTTGCCCTGCAAAATCGTTGTATAGATCAAGTCGTAATGAACTTTTCTCAATAATGGGAAACCCTATATCGACACCGATAGCATGAAAGGGTTTTTCACCTTCTATCGTGCTATCTGGATCAATATCGGTGATATATGTAGCACCTAATTCAAATCTTGTAAATAGATTATTATACTCAGTCCGTAGTCCGGGACGTACAAAACCGCGCCCGCCGAAGATTGTCGGGTTTCCAAGGTCATTCAACATCGTCTCAATGCCATATTTGCTGTCAGATTTCCTCAGATTCAGATGCAATCCACGACGGTCATGATTAGAGTAGCCGGACATTATGGAACCGTGACCAATTGTTAGATAATCAAATTCACCAAACCGAAAGTAAAAAGGATCGTACGGTTGTGCGTAGCGAATGTACCGTATCAACCTTAGCCACGTGCTTGCGCTGTCCCACGTTTCACCATCCTTTGCCAGAAATCTGGGTTTTTCACCTTCTGCATAAGGATTGAAGAGGAAGACGAGGTCTAAGCCTAAACCCAATTTATCAAGTGGAATATCGGGTTGAAGTTGAAAGCGTGCATACGCGGATCCGTCTATAAAAGATAAACCACCACCATAGAACCCACTAGTAAGGAAATTACCATCTTCAATAGGTGTTTGAGCATATAGGGGGGAAACAGTCAGAAGTATATATACTACTGAAACAGAAAGTAGTGCTTTTTCAAATGCTATTTGTAGGTTGGGTAGAGCGAAGCGAAACCCGCCATGAAAGCCACAATCAATGTGTGTTGGGTTTCGCTGTGCTCTAACCAACCTACATAAGAAGGCTTGACAAGGTAGTAACTTGTCCAAATGTTTAAAAGCGATATTTTTTTTCAACATTCAATTATCCTTCCATCCTGCATGTATACTATTCTATCAGCATTTTCCTTCAAACCTTCATGGTGTGTTACGATGACGACAGTTGTTTGGTGTTCTTGCCGTAATTCCTGAATTAGATTCATAAGGTTATCACTTTGACGGCTGTCTAAATTAGCGGTCGGTTCGTCAGCGAAGATGACTTTGGGACGGTTGGCAAGTGCTCTTGCAAAAGAGACACGTTGTTTTTCACCACCTGACATTTGTGCGGGTCTATGGTGTAGACGACCATTCAGTCCTACTCTCGTCAGCAGTTCAATTGCTCTATCCTTTGCTTCAACTGTATTCATCTTAGCGATATCCATCGCTACCATTACGTTTTCAAGTGCTGTAAGATAAGGAAGTAAATGAAACAGTTGGAATACAAAACCGATTTTCTGTCTACGGATTAGGCTTAGAGTCTTAGAGTACTTGGCTTGTCTATTGAGATATATCTTTTCACCATCTATACATAGTTCACCTGCATCTGGCGTTAGGATACATCCGAGCACGCTAATCAGAGTCGTCTTACCGCATCCACTATCTCCCATAATCATCACTAATTCACGTTCTTCAATGTGAATATCGACCGAATCGATAGCGACAACAGCAGCACTACCGGATCCGAATCGTTTGGTCAACCCAATCCCTTCTATGATAGCAGCCATAATCAAAGTCCTTATTAAAAGCCGTGTGATCTTACTTATGAAGCATCCGCATAAGCGACAGTTTAAGAATGTCGGAACATATCACCATCAATCTCTCCACGAAATGCGATCAACGGATCAACCATTATCACCTTACGTGCAGCGAGGCACCCACTACAACAACATACGATAATACTAATTACTGCAACAATGAATGACTCAACGAGATTAATCGCCACAAAGATAGGAGCAGCAGCAGCAAAGACATAAGAGAGCCAAAATCCTAACGTAACACCAGCAGTTGAAATAAGAGCAACCTGTTTCAAGAGATGTGTCATCACATAGTTGTTAGATGCCCCGATCGCTTTTAACACACCAATTTCCTGTGTTTTTTCCAGCATCGTAACATAAGTAATCATCCCTACGAGTAGACCTGCAACTATCCACAGCATTACACGTAAGAACTGTACTGCCTTCATCGGTTCATCCACATAATAACTAATAATGTCATCAAGGGTTTGATTCATAGTTCTTGCTTCAATATTATCTGCGTCATCCAAGAATGCAGCGACCTTTTCAGGTTCCATGTTCTCATTAGCTTTTGCAATCATCATATTAACGCGTGGATAGTTACCGAGTAGTACTTTTTGTGCGACCCGAACATCCATAAAGATTAGAGGCGTATCCAGGACGAACATCAAACTGTTTGTTTTTCCAACGACCTTTACTGAATCAGTACCGATGGTAATCTGTTCCCCGATTTCAAGTCCCATTTTTTCGTCAATAATTACCTCAAGCGGGATTTGTTCTTCTGGTCGGTAATCCTGAAATTCGCTGGCTTTGAACATCCTACCCTTACCCTTTTCAACTTGTTTTGGGCCTCCATATTTGTTGCTCATATAACCGACCACTATTGCCTTTGTAGATTTTTCTCGGACAATTGGGCGTGCTTGGGCAAAAATCAGCGGAGAAAGGGATCCCTCTTTAAGTTCTCTTGATGCGTTTAGGGGTGCCATAAGCTCTTCAATTAGCAGAGAAAAACCGATAAATGCTCCTCCCGAGCCTTCGGCAGAAATCCAGATATCTGCGCCAGTAGATTTCACATATTGCTGTGCTTGAATACGCATGCCATTCATTATGCCGCCTAATAACAGGATCAGTGAAATCAACACGGTGGTACCGATTGCTGTTAAGACAACCCTTGCACTTCGATATTGCATGTCTTTGAGGAAAAACGATTTCATTGGTATTTACTCTTAATCGGTGCAATGCGATATTTCTGTTTGCTTTCCATCCTATACCCCCCTTCAATAATTGTAGGTTTTTGCGTAGGATCCGCAGAGGTGTGCAGAATGTGGTTTTGGTTAGTTGCGTATTCGTCCACGTTCCAATTGCTCTCGGAGTTGTGCTATTTCAATTTCAGCCGCCTTAGCGCGTGCTGCTTCCTGTTCAGCGCGTGCTGCTTCCTGTTCAGCGCGTGCTGCTTCCTGTTCAGCGCGTGCTGCTTCCTGTTCAGCGCGTGCTGCTTCCTGTTCAGCGCGTGCTTCGGCTGCTTCGGTTGGAGTCTGCAGCCATGCACCCGCAACGGGATCATAGAGACCTAAACCTTCATCATCCACATGGAAATCTAAACTGAGAACATCAGAATGTAGACCCCCATCTGCATGCTCAGATACCGGAACATAAACACCACCAACTAATGTGTAACCCATCAGTTGAGATGGCAAGAATAGCCCTTCCGCATCATATAAAAAGTAATCTTGAATCCTTAAAGAGGCATAGCGATCTATTTTACGTCCCAAATCTTCATTATAAGTGGTTTTGCTACTGAACTCCATCACAAAATCAGGCGTTTTACCTTCCACCCAGACAAGATACGTAAGCCGTTCTTTTTTCTCTAATCCGAAAGAGACTAACACGTCCGGTGCGACGACTTGGCGCGGGTCACCCTCCATATAATACATCAGTATATCACCAGAGACATAAACATCCGGTCGTTGTGCGTAATGTGCTTCAAGTGTTTCTATTGTGTGAAAGAGAATCCGTCTGTGCAGGTCGCTTGCAGCCATGGGTTTACCATCCGTATCAGGGTAATATAGTGGTGTGTCTGTTGGAACAGAAGATATTTTCTGCTTATCTGTATAGGTTGTCATTGGTGTTTCTCCTGTTAGTCAAATACGTGAGAGTGTTTTTATATACTTTGCAATAAATCGTTTTTGACGTATATGATTACTTCTGATTTTATGAACAACTGCTATCCCAACTCAGAATTAATTGTTCTTTCTACTATTCATACTATTTGAATATTGATTTCTGAACACTATAGAAATTGCAGATTTTACAAAGTCTGCAGTTTCTGTGCTTAAATGTGCTTAAAATTCTTTATGTGCTTAAAATTCTTTCACACTTTAAGATCCTATTTTAGCCAAGTATAGCGTATAGTCATAATAATTGCAAATTCTTATGATGGAAATTATACACTATTTATCTATCACTGACACCAGAAACTAAAGCCGATTAATCGTGTCGTAAAGCCTCTGTCGGTGTGAGACCTGCAGCCTTGTTTGCTGGATAGAGTCCGAAGAATATACCGATGAAGGCTGAGACACAGAATGCTATTAAGGCTGCTTGGATAGATACGACTGCAGGCCAATTCGCATTTTTAATCATGAATTTAGAGATTATCCACCCTGAACCGGTCGCGAGTCCGCTTCCTATAAAAATACCGATAAGTCCGCCACAGATGCTCAGAACAATCGCTTCCATCAGAAATTGTGTGAGGATGTTAGTACGTCTTGCTCCGATTGCTTTGCGTAAGCCGATTTCTTGTGTTCTTTCTGTTACGGAAACCAACATGATATTCATAATCCCGATCCCACCGACGAACAGCGCGATACTTGCCACGGAACCTAATAGAATCTGTACAATTTGACTGACTTGTCCGACCTGTTTGATTATCTCCTTTGCGGTGAAAAAATCGAAGTATTTTTCATCTTCATGTAATTGTCTAAAGGCGGCTTTGATTTCTGTGATTGCTTGTTCAACTTTTTCATAACTCTCTGCTTGTGCAAATAGGACAATCCATCCTTTCATTTTGCCGATAAAACGGTTACCCATAGTAGTCAGCGGCATAATTACTCGGTTATCCCATCCCTCGGTTGCCATCTGATTACCTTTTTCCTCCATAACACCGATGACGGTAAACCGATTTCTGTCGATTTTCAATTCTTTGCCGATCGGATTATCCATCTGAAATAGGTCTTTATGTACTTCAGAACCGATTAGACAGATCGGGTCGGCACGCTCCATATCTTCTTCCGTGAAAAACCGACCTTTTTTAACATACCAGTTATTGACATCTTGAAACAGTGGCGTAACCCCATGAATCTGAAGCGACTGATTGACGTGTTTGTGGGATACATGTCGCTGCATACCAGATTGTGCTGTGGCTGTTCGTAAAGAGGGGCAATTGTCAAGAATGAATGCAAGGTCTTCATACTCAATGAACGCTGGATGTGTATTCTCAACATATTGACCGTCATCCCTACGGATATGTTCCTTACGGAAACAGACGATCATACCCGCTCCACCGATGCGTTCCATTTCAATCAGTATCAAGTGTTCAGCACCTCCACCGACAGAAACGACTGCAACAACCGCTGCAATACCGACAATAATCCCGAGGGTGGTTAACACGGAACGCAACTTATTCTGTCTGAGTGCCGTTACCCCCACACTAACACCTTGCGTAATCTGCATGGTTTCTAAGTCCTGATAGGTCCGACAATGTTATACTATTCAACGTCAGTATTGTAGCACAAACTTTCAGTTTTGGTACATCTTTGCAATCTGGCAAGTTTGCGCTACATTTATCAAACTCATGTTATTCAGGTTTCATTGCTTCACCGCGTAATAAGAATGCGCGGATGTTGTATCTACCGGGACGTTCTATAGGTAAGTCACCGTTTTCGATCATGAGATCAAGTGGATTTGCATGTGTGCGTAGAGGGAGTTGTACCACTTCATGCATACGTGCAGACTCGTAAATCGCCTTCACGATATTTTCCTTCATGATATTTTGATGGCATATTTTCCTCAATCTCCCTCCAAAACGTTTTGGTTTACATTCCGAAATAGCCGAGTAAACTACTGCATCTCTTGGAGTATTTCCCCATGGGTTTTACCAATATACGAGGCAACTTGGACAAGGTCGAGTATGTTCACTTGACCATCCATGTTCACATCACCACTAAGTCCTATTCCTGATTCACCGAACTGATTTGTTACCTGGACCAAGTCCAAAATATTGACTGCTCCATCAGCATTGATGTCCCAAGGTACTGGAGATATTGTAGTTGTGATTTTGAGTTCAGTAATCTGTGCTTCATCTGCCTTTGAAGTAGCGGTTACAACGATTTCATATTTTCCCGGTTTTGTGAAGAAATCCCCGGCAGCAGTAAACGTAACTTCTGTAGAAGTGCCTGGGGACAGCATTACCTCTATTCGATTTGAAGGCGTTTCTTGATCACCTGATGCATCAAAAGAACCGAGCACACTCCCTTCACTACCATCTTCTGCTGAAAAACTCAACACAACCGTATCATCAGTATTACCTTCGTTTGAGACAATCAGCACATAGCTGACACCTGTGACGGCATCAGTTGTTTCACGTGTCAGTGTGTCCTTCCCTTCTAACTTTACACTATAAACGGGGGTAATTGTTGTTGTCGTCGTCAATTCAGCCGTTTTCGTGTTATCTCCTTGTGAAGTTGCAGTAACCGTGATTTCATATTCTCCCGATTTTGTGAACGAATCACCTGAGACTGTAAATAGCACTGTCTCAGATGCCTCTGAAGCGACTACGATCTCTAACCGGTTCGTTGGTGAGTCTTGTGTGTCGGACAAACCAAAATTTCCCAGAACACTACCCTCAATAGCGGTATCTGCTGAAGAACTGAGAAGTATCGTATCTTCAGTATTCCCTGTGTTCGTCACTATAAGGGTATAGGTTACACCGGTGAGGATATCCATCGTTGAACTCATGGTTGATTCTGATAACTCACCTTCTGCTTTTAGTGTAACACCGTAGACAGGGGGTATAGCGGCAATTGTCGTTGACGTTGTGATGGTAGCAGATTTTGTGCTGTCACCTTTTGAAGTCGCAGTAACTTCTATTTCATATTCACCAGGTTGTGTGAGGAGGTCACCTGACGCTATGAACATCACATCCTCGGTCACCCCTGGAGCAAGTGTAATTTCTAATTGGCTTGTCAGTGGACCTTCATCACCCAACCTGCTGAATGAACCGAGAACCGCACCACCAATTCCTACCTCTGCTGAAGAACTGAGAAGTATCGTATCCTCAATATTACCAATGTTTGTAACTTTGAGCGGATAGGTAATGCCTTCCACAGCATCTGTCGTTGTACCTGTGCGAGTGCCTTCAATTTCCAACATCACATCATATACGTGTAGGATAGTCGTTGCGGTTGATACCTCGTAGGAGATCGTATTGTCCCCTTGAGAGGTAGCAGAAACTTTAACGCTATAATCACCTGCGAGCGTAAGATCGGCAGCAGAGATTGTCAATGTCACTTCCGCTGAAGCACCGGATGCAAGGGATATGGAAACGGTACTCAGCTTAGCATCAGCATCACCTGAAGTTGATAGGTCAATCACATCATTTGTATTGCCATTATTCGTGATCGTGAACATATAGCTGACACCATCACTGGCATCAGAGGTTTCAGTTTCTAAATCTCCGACACCTGCTAACGCAATATCATAGACAGGGAGGATAGTCGTAGTTGTTAGTATCTCTGCATTCTTTGTGCTATCCCCTTGAGAGGTAGCAGAAACTTTAACGCTATAATCACCTGCGAGCGTAAGATCGGCAGCAGAGATTGTCAATGTCACTTCCGCTGAAGCACCGGATGCAAGGGATATGGAAACGGTACTCAGCTTAGCATCAGCATCACCTGAAGTTGATAGGTCAATCACATCATTTGTATTGCCATTATTCGTGATCGTGAACATATAGCTGACACCATCACTGGCATCAGAGGTTTCAGTTTCTAAATCTCCGACACCTGCTAACGCAATATCATAGACAGGGAGGATAGTCGTAGTTGTTAGTATCTCTGCATTCTTTGTGCTATCCCCTTGAGAGGTAGCCTTAAATTTTACTTTGTACTCACCAGCTGCAGTAAGAGCAGTTCCCAATATACTCAAGGTTACTGTTCGAGAAAGACCTCGATTTAAGGTTATTCTGCTTGGACTTACAGTAGCATTAACATCCCCTGATGTTGTCAGACTAATCGTATCGCGCGTGTTCCCATTGTTAGTGACTCTGACACGATAGTTCACTCCATTACTGGCATCAGAGGTTTCAGTAGTTAAATCTCCGACACCTGCTAACGAAATACTATAAACAGGAAGGATTTTTGTAGTTGTTGGTATCTCAGCGGTTTTTGTGGTATCCCCTTGTGAAGTAGCCTTAAATTTTACTTTGTACTCACCAGCTGCAGTAAGAGCAGTTCCCAATATATTCAAGGTTACTGTTCGAGAAAGACCTCGATTTAAGGTTATTCTGCTTGGACTTACAGTAGCATTAACATCCCCTGATGTTGTCAGACTAATCGTATCGCGCGTGTTCCCATTGTTAGTGACTCTGACACGATAGTTCACTCCATTACTGGCATCAGAGGTTTCAGTAGTTAAATCTCCGACACCTGCTAACGAAATACTATAAACAGGAAGGATTTTTGTAGTTGTTGGTATCTCAGCGGTTTTTGTGGTATCCCCTTGTGAAGTAGCCTTAAATTTTACTTTGTACTCACCAGCTGCAGTAAGAGCAGTTCCCAATATATTCAAGGTTACTGTTCGAGAAAGACCTCGATTTAAGGTTATTCTGCTTGGACTTACAGTAGCATTAACATCCCCTGATGTTGTCAGACTAATCGTATCGCGCGTGTTCCCATTGTTAGTGACTCTGACACGATAGTTCACTCCATTACTGGCATCAGAGGTTTCAGTAGTTAAATCTCCGACACCTGCTAACGAAATACTATAAACAGGAAGGATTGTTGTGCTTGTAGTTATCTCAGCGGTTTTTGTGGTATCCCCTTGTGAAGTAGCCTTAAATTTTACTTCGTACTCACCAGCTGCAGCAAGAGCAGTTCCCAATATACTCAAGGTTACTGTTCGAGAAAGACCTCGATTTAAGGTTATTCTGCTTGGACTTACAGTAGCATTAACATCCCCTGATGTTGTCAGACTAATCGTATCGCGCGTGTTCCCATTGTTAGTGACTCTGACACGATAGTTCACTCCATTACTGGCATCAGAGGTTTCAGTAGTTAAATCTCCGACACCTGCTAACGAAATACTATAAACAGGAAGGATTGTTGTGCTTGTAGTTATTTCAGCGGTTTTTGTGGTATCCCCCTGTGAGGTGGCTTTAACTTTTACTTCATAATCACCAGCAGCTCTAAGTGCTGAACCTTGAATGGAAACTGTCACATTAGTGGAATCACCTGCATCAAGAGATAGAGTGTTCTGCTCTAATGTAGCGCGGATATCGCCTGATGTTGTTAGACGAATCGTATCGGAAATGTTCCCTATGTTCCTAACCCGAACCGTATAACTTATTCCACTACCTGCATCAGTTGTTTGTCGTGTCAAATTACCGATACCTTGTAATGAAACGCCGTGGAAAGGCACTTCGGATGTCGCTGAGTGTGTATAGATGTAATCACCAGTTATTCCAAAATCATTATTTGCAGCGTTCCCTGCGGCATAGAATGTAATCGGTCCTACATCAGTAGTTGGCGCGGTCCATCTAAACATCCAGTTATGCATGTTCGGTGTGCCTTGAGCAGTTCCTAGTGCAGTATGTTCAATGTATTTGTTGTCAGTTCTGTTCAATTGTGTATTTGCATCTATAGAACTAAAGGACCCTGCCCTCACGTTATTTCCATTTAGGGCTGTCATCTGAAATCCCCAACGTCTTTGCCCACTTCGTGATAACTTAACGACTATATCATATACCTCGCCGGGTTCATAAGTTTTAGGTATTGTCAACACCAATGAACCTCCTGCAGCGTTGAACGAATTACCGGTATGACACTGAGTGCAGTTATTTTCACCGGGTGCACCGGTTGTCTCCTTTGGTGGTCCAAATGAATAAGCAAAAACAGTGTTGCTGAAGATGAAGGGGAATAACACTAAACAGATAGGTGTGATGTACTTAATTTTTTTCAAAACGTCTCCTTATCTTTTGCAAGAAAAAACGCCCCATCGCCGCCGACGCTCATCGGTGTTGATTTGCAGTCGGATAAACCGGCAGTCGGGGCGTTTTTTGTTAGAGTGCAATTATTACTAACCTACTTAAGGATGACCATCCGACGTGTTGCAGTGAAGTTGGCTGTTTTCAGTGAATAGAAATAGATACCACTTGATACAGTTTCACCTGAGTCGTTTTTACCATCCCAATAAGCTGCTGTTGCGTTCGTTATGTAAGAACCGGTGGACTGATGTCCCAAGTTCAACGTCCGAACTGTATGCCCGGAAACATTATAAATCTGAATCAACACATTGGAGTTTTGATTCAACTGATAAGGAATCCAAGTTTCTGGGTTGAACGGATTTGGAAAATTCTGCCCGAGTACAGTTTCCTTAGGACGCACATCACCGACTCTCATTTCCACACTCATAAAAGCGTTGTGGATATCGCTTGTTTGGACGGTACGTTCAAACGGACCGGAAACGACTGTGCCTTGATTATCAACAAGCGTGATCTCAACTTTGTCACCTGCTTGTATAACACTCTTATAGCTCAAGTCTGCCCAAACAGCATTATTCTGTTCATCTTCGCTGGTTACCTTTTGGGTTGTAATTTCACCTGTGCGTAGGTTTTTGGCTACCAACGTATAGGAAGCACCACTGATTACATCCTGTAAACGACTTGCGACTACAAATGCCCATGCATTTTTATCATTTGCAAGTGCGGGTGCTGCCGCTGCTTCTGCTTCGTCAGGAGCATTTGACCAAGCAGTACCTGTGAATGTTACCGTACCACCTTTAGGTGTGTTGACAATATAACCTTTTCCACCCTCAATAGCGAATCCATCGTCATCTTCACTCACAACATAACCGACATACTTCTGTTGATATGCATCTAATTTGACGACTACTGTCGCATCTAACTTTTGTGCAAGTGTTTTGGCAGTGAAAGGTTCATCCACTGGCATCAATGGTACAGATATCATGTTCAAGCCAGAAGCAAGTTTGACATCATACGTCGGATATACGGGTTCCGGTGGTGGTTCTGGTGCTGGCACATAAGGTTCAATTGTTAGCATTGCTGTGGGTTCTGTCCAAGCAAATGACGCTGCAACTTGACCGACACCGAGGATACCAGTGTGCGGCGTGATGACACCACCTTCTGTGGGAACACGTAGGTTACTACCTTCAGGATCATCTTCGGGAGATAGACCGATAGGTCCTGGTATATCAGATCCTCGTTCAGTGTTCTGTTCACTACCAGCATCATAAGCTTGTAGCGGAATTGTAACTGATATTGGCATTCCTGCATCATCATATAGGGAGACATCGGTTCTACCAATAAACGCATCGTTTGTTGACACTAACATAGTTGCAAACGAGAGTGCGGAGTTGATGGCGTTACCTGGAACCATTACAGTAACAGATGCACCAGGAACAACATGACCATCGTGCTGAACGACACTAGCATTCGCTGCAGCAGCGAGGGCTGCGAGTCTTGATGTATCTCCACCCTCAGCAAGTAGCACTACTGCTTCATTTGCAGGCATACCAAGTTCAAAGAGTTTGATGCCACCAAGATGTGCTGCAAAGATCGGAGGTGAGAATATTTGTCCACCCATACCCGGTTCACCAGTCGTCAGGTTCGTGAGTGTAACTGAGAAGATTTGCGGGTCTGGAACAACGGGTGCTGGTTCAAGATCGGGTGGTGGCTCGGGGCCGGGTTCCGGGTCTGGAACAACGGGTTCCGGTTCGGGTTCCGGTTCGGGTTCCGGTTCGGGTTCCGGTTCGGGTTCCGGATCGGGTTCCGGATCGGGATCTGGAACAACGGGTTCGGGTTCCGGTTCGGGTTCCGGATCGGGTTCCGGTTCGGGTTCCGGTTCGGGATCTGGTTCGGGATCTGGAACAACGGGTTCCGGTTCGGGATCTGGAACAACGGGTTCCGGTTCCGGTTCCGGTTCGGGTTCCGGTTCGGGATCTGGAACAACGGGTTCCGGTTCCGGTTCGGGTTCCGGTTCCGGTTCCGGTTCCGGTTCGGGTTCGGGTTCGGGTTCCGGTTCGGGTTCAGGTTCGGGATCGGGTGCGGGGACAGTAATCTCTCCATTTGCAGTCGTGACTTCTAACGGAAGCGCATCTTTATCAGAAATGATAACGCCTGATAGTGAAATAGTTGATGCCTTAACTTCAACTACTTCAAATGTTACTGTTGCAAGCGTTCCATCTCCATCTGAAGTGCCAGCAAGGGACGTAGCTGCAAGTTTCACGCTTTCTTCAGATTCTTTTGTTGGAACTATAAAAGCACCCGCAGGTAAGTAATCAGAATTTGTGCTTGAAATATACATCAGGACTGACGAATCAAAGTTTACATCAACTTCGTATCCAGCAACACCTGCCCCACCAGCAATATTAATTTTTACTGTGAATTGTTCACCAACAGCGGGGGAATCCATTGTAGCCGGGTCTACGGAAACGGTAACTGCGCCAAAACTCAATCCTGTCAGTCCAAAACACATTGCAACAGCCAATAGGGAAAATAACACTCTCCTATTAAAAAGCTGAGTTTTCATATAACACTCCTTGAATAAATTCATTAACTTTGTGACGATTTTCTACCTTTCGGTAATGATTTGATCTTACGTTTGAGTTTAAGTTTCATCAAGAAAAACTTGGGACACTATCCATATCAATGTGTTGTCACTAAATACACAAAGGGAATCGTTCAAACGTGACTTCGTGCTTAAGACGTTAATTTATCCTAATTGTAAATACGTTGTCAAGTAAAATTATATTTCATATTTCATGGAAATAATATTATCAGGACTTACGCATTTGGCTCATTATTTAAAAGTTAGAGCGTTTATAGTAGGGAAACCATTCATTGCCCGTTCTTTGCGATATTCGTTCAATGCGTTGTTAAATCCAATCTCTTGCGTAAGTCCTGATAATGTTAATCTAAAATAACCCTTTTTAATTATACACAGATAACAGAAACAACGCAAATTAAAACAGTTGAACTATGTCTGTAACGCGGGGAACAAGTTCATTCCATAATTCTCTTAATTCTGAAATAGTTTTGAAAACATTATAGAGTGCTTCCTACATCGCTTTACGTGCCGAAATTAAGGCTTCATCGTCAGCATCATCAACATCATCTTGAAACTGATATGCAATCTCCTCAGAAATCGTGAACGAATCTGTGATGTGACCAGAACATTAGGCATATCTTTACGGTAATCATAGACAGTAAAACCCGTTGCGTTCCTGCAATTTGTATTTCCTCTATTAGCATAGCATTTTTTGTACGGAATTAGTCGTTTTGGGATTAAGTAAAATCGCTATAAACATAGATGGAGACTGAATTTATCGCTTATTTTAATTGCTAATTCATGATACAATATAGATAGGTTTTAGGGGGTTATGAACCCCCTAAATGAACAAGAAAAGACGAGTTGTTTTTTCTGATGTTCGGTTTATTTGATTATTGTATCAGAAATTCATCAGAAAAATCAACTCCTAAAGAGGAGTACCTGATGAATTGAGTAAAAATCATGGAGAGATTCCCTGACCAAGAGAGTTGTATTGACCATCTTGAGGGAATACGTTGAGGTAATAAACCCCGTTGTCCGAAATGTGAGGGTCCGAACCTGAAACGCAAAAAAGAGAACGGCATAGGTAGAATAGGACGGTGGCATTGTTCTGATTGTGGTGCATCATTCAAGGTTACCAGCGGGACACTCTTTGCTGGAACAAAAATACCGCTACAAAAGTGGTTTTTAGCGATCTCACTGATGGCAAACGCAAAGAAAGGTATCTCATCTTGTCAGTTGGCGAGAAATTTAGGATTGAAACAAAAGGCTGCATGGTCTATAATGATGAAGATACGAACTGAAATGGCAAAGAAGTCTTCTCTTTTGTCGGGAATCGTTGAAGCTGATGAAACTTATGTCGGTGGTAGAGACAAGAAAGACTATGACCGAACAGTAGATGAACCTCGCAAGCGTGGTCGCGGAACAATGAAAGACGCTGTTATCGGTGCAGTTTCAAGAACTGGACATGTAATTGCTCAATTGGTGCCTGATATCACTGGAGAAACGATTGCTAACTTCATTCGTGATAACGTAGATACAGAGAATTCCAAACTCTATACCGACCAGTTTACAGGATACAACACTATCGGTAAAGAGATAGAGCATGAAACCCTAAACCGAAGTAAAAAGTGGGAGAAAGGTGGCATGCATACCAACACCATTGAAGGATTTTGGTCATTCATCAAGCGTGCATGGTATGGAACACACCACCACTACCCAACAAGATACACGCCACTGTATCTCGCAGAGGCGTGCTACAAGTATAACTATAGGAACATTGACATTTTCAATAAGTTTGTCAATGATAGTATAAGATGAATATCCCAAAACGACTAAGTCCGTTTTTGTATTTATTATCAAGCAATAAAAAATGCATATACTTGACATCCTCACAATTTCTGTAATATACTAAAACCTTGTTCTAATAGCATTTATATTACTATACTTATGAAGATTAAATAAATATTCAGGTTATTTTGATTCCCCTAGGCCGGTATGTGCGATTTCTTAATCGCACCTACCGGCCTGGGAAAAATCGGTTTTTACCCTTTTAATTGCTTAATCTTCATCTGTATAATTCTTGAGATTGTCAATAGATTGAATGAATGTATATAATCAAACTTCTTAGTCGAAATATTCAAAATCTCTGTATGGGTGTTTTCGCTTTGCTTTCGATTACTGCGACTGCACAAACAGAATATCCATTTGAAATTGCCCGTCCCCATTATGTTGGGGCACGGGCATTGGCTATGGGAAATGCTTTTACTGCTGTTGCTGATGATGCTACCGCAGGTTTTTGGAATCCCGCGGGACTCATACAGTGGCAAGGTGTTAAGCTTTTCGGTGTTACCAAGTTTCAGGATAGAGAGATCTATAGGTTTGATCCGAAAGGTGTCGGTTTTAGTTGGCGTGGTTATAGCCTTTACTGGGGAAATAAGATAGCACTTGATGTGGCAAGTGGTACACCCGATTTCAACTACTATTGCATAGCACGACAACTTGGTGCTTATTTTGCAGTGGGTTTAAGTCTTAAATTCAAACGGGAGCATCCCTCCGATTACTACCAATTCTTCGGTTACCATACATCGTATGATATCGGTGTACTCTTCAAACCGCGACCTACTCTCAAAATTGGATGTCTGTTACAGAATCTTGATGGTAGTTGCATTCAATGGGTCACGTTTGGAACAGCCTACCGTTATGATTCCTACCAATTCTCTATTGATATAGCGTTATCCACTGCAGGAGAAACATCAGAATATCATATCGGTGTTGAGTGGATACCCACTTCGTATTTTTCTGTTCGGGTTGGCAGTTCAAACGGATCCATTACGAGTGGTTTGGGATTGCGAATCATTGATGTTTATCTGTACTATGCGCGTATATACGAAACACAATCTACATCAGATTTTGTTTCTGCCGAAATCCATTTTTAAGTGGCATTAAGCGAGTTTGAATGTGATCTTTTGCATTCATCTGATCATACCTCAAAGTTAAAAAATTGTGTAACGCGGTTAAAAAATTGTATTTAATATTGCTTATTCATGTCTAATTCTGACATAGACCGAAGATTCAGTAACGGTGTCATGACACCCCCAGAAGCCGGTAAAACGACACCAGTATCATATAGACGTATTGCTGAGACGGTTGTGTGTGCAACGTCTTCGGGTGTGCCGGGACGCACCATGAAGATATATCCTTTCTCAGCAGCTTCTTCGTAATCAGGGATGCGAACACGGGACAGGTCGGTGTTAATCACACCAGCAGCAATGCCATTTACCTTAATGCCATGCATCGCTAACCTACCAGCATAGGATCGCATACTCATCTCTAAACCTGCTTTTGAGATACAGTATGCAGTTCGGTTGTCGGAAGCCATCGTATCAGAAATGGAGAGTGTATAAATGATGCACCCGGGAATCTTATTCTCCACCATGTAATTGGCAGCATGTTGTGTTAAAAAATGGGGTGCCTTTAGGTTCGTATTAAGTAGCAGGTCAAACTGTTCGGGGGTTTCCTCAAGGATATCAGCAATTCTTGTTATACCCGCATTGTTAATCAGGATATTAACACTACCGAAAGTCTCAAGTGCGGTGTCAAGTAACTTTTGATGTGATTCCAGATCGCTGATGTCCGCTTGTACAATCGCTGCATCTCTACCGATGTTTTCAATTTCCTGTTTGACTGCTTCTGCAGCATCACGGTTTTGATTGTAATTGATAAGAACGTCGGCACCTTGACGTGCCAATTCAATAGCGATAGCACGTCCGATACCTCGACTTGCACCTGTTACAATTGCTGCACTATCTTCAAATGAAACGTTAGTTGCAAAAAAGCCTTGGTCACTGTTTGTTGACATGTGTTATTTTCCTTTTATTCATCCTTACTGCTTTCTACAAGAGAATCTGTAAACATTTTGAGATCATCTAAGAAACTTTGAAATAGGTTTCTTATGTTTTTCGCGTGTTCCTTAGTGTTGTGATACTCACGACGGATAAATCCGTGTGCTTCTTTTGGCACAACGGTTCTCCTGTGTGATTCCTGCTTCCGTCTCTCGTGCTACCTTCCTGAACACTGTCCCGAACTTGCTTGTAGTCTGATTTGGACTCCACAGGCGTGAATTCCCGTCTATCCGACGGTAGTAGGTTTTAAGTTTATTGCAGCGTTTACATCTCTGTCTATTGAGATGCCACAATGACTGCAATGATACGTTCTGTCTTTGAGTTGCAAGTCCTTCTTTTTATGTCCGCAACTGCTACAAGTTTTTGACGATGCAAAGAACTGGTCTGCCACTGTTATAGGGATACCACGTGCTTCTGCTTTCGTCTTGAGTTTAGAGAGAAACCCACCTAATCCACTATCCGATAACGCCTTTGCCAGCTTCCTATTCTTTAGTATATTCATCACTTGCAGTGTCTCAATGCCAATAGCACTTGCACGGTTGACAATATCAGTTGTTGCTTTGTGGTGTGCATCTTCTCTAAGACATGCTATCCTATAGTGCAATCGCGCTATCTTTGCTTTCTGCTTATACCAGTTCTTAGACTTTGGCACTTTGCGACTCAACTTGCGTTGTGCGCGTTTGAGTTTCCTTTCATAGCGTTTTAGAGGTCTCGGATTATCGTATTGTGTGCCGTCACTCAAGGTCGCAAGTGTATTGATACCGACATCTATACCGATAACAGGGTGTGTTGATGTGTCAACAACTTCGGTGTCCTCTGTGTCTACAGTAATAGATACGAACCAACGATGTGCCGTCCTTGAGATTGTCACCTTGATAATCTTACCAACAAAACGCAACGCTTGACGCATTTTTATCCAACCGATTTTAGGCAGTTTGATTTTCTTGCCTTCAACTCTCACGGTTTGCTCATCTGTTGTGTAAGCGTCTCTGATCCCACGCTTTTTGAACTTCGGAAACTTCGCACGCTTGCTAATCCAATTCGCAATACCTTGCCCAAGATGATTGATAGCATATAACGCAGCACGCTGATCTTGCGATGCAGTCCAATCAAAACGCTTTTTCGTCTTATTAAAATTGACATTTAGCGTTTGCCACGATTGGAAGTTGTCTCGATTCAAACCAGACTTAAAATCTGATAACGCCTGATTATACGCAAAACGAGCATATCCACATTGAGATGAAAACCAATGCCGTTGTTGGACAGTCGGATCTAAGGTGATTTTATGTGTCTTGTATGTCATGATACTGTTTCCGGATAGGTTTCTGTTTCCCGTTGTTAGCGGTGTGCAGGCACTAACAATACCTGCACTGAAACAGTCCTATAAGTATACCACAAAATACCTCAAATGTGAAATGTTTTTTCTACTCCCACGTCCGTTAGGCGGGGTTGGACCCAAGTCTAAAGACTTGGGATTGCCAGTTAATTCCCTTCATATATGAGTTCATCCGCATAGATGTTATTAACTTTATGACGATATTCTAACAGGTAGGACAAAAGTGGATATGTCTCTTGTGAAATCACAGGAGGTCTTTCGGGGCGTTGTTTTGTCATCTGTTCAAGCAGGTCTTTATGCCATCTACTTCCTCGTGGTGTATAGCCATCTACTTCACTTGCGATTCGTTCAAAGATACGTTCTATACCTTTATAAACATCAGCGAGTTTATTTGCCATAGTTTCCTCAATATAATCCTTATAGTTGGTAGGAACTGTTTCGATATCCTCTAATCCTTTTACAATTGCGTCCATAGTAGATTCTATTTTTACACATTCATCGTTAATGCGCTGTGTAAGTTTCTTTCGGTTCATTTCGTATATTTTTTCCTCAACGATAGGAAATACTTGATGCTGTAAGTGTTCATAGACTGATTTCCAGAGGTTAGGTTTCTCTCCTCTTTTAATGGGTATTGCTTTCTGTTGAATTCTTTCTTTAAACACCCCTTTCGTTAAGTCAAAATTTATCAGATCTATCTTGAAACCTATTCTCAGGTCCATAACTTTGTTGTTTGCCTTTGTATGTTCTTTGTCGGATAATCCCCATACTGCGATGTCAATATCAGATGATTTTGTGAAACCGGTGGGTTCGGAGAGTGATCCGCAGACTGCAACTTTCGTTGCACTGAACTCATCGTAGAGGAGAGTAGCGATTTCGTAAGCTGCTTGCCATGCACGTTTAATTAACGTCTCATCAATTTTTCTGCTTTTCCATCGCCGTTCAAGTTGTTTTCTGCATGCTGCGAGTTGGTCTGGTGTGATTTGCTTTGATTGTGGCATAACGTAGATTCCTTGTCTGTCTATACTCCTTGTAGTGCCAAAGTTTCGCTCAGATGACAAGCGACTCTGACACCTTGTCTAGTTTCACGTAGTTCAGGGGTTTCCTCTTTACACATTTCAGTTGCATATCGGCATCGTGGATGAAAATGGCACCCTGAAGGGGGTTTATATGGATCTGGCACGTCTCCCTTAAGGTGTATGAGTTCTCGTTCCCGTTGAATCTTTGGATCTGGTAACGGTACTGCTGATATTAGAGCTTCTGTGTATGGATGTTTCGGGGAATGATAAAGTGTATTGGCATCACTAATTTCAACAATTTTACCCAGATACATCACTGCGACACGGTCACTGATATGCCTAACGACACTAAGATCATGAGCGATAAAGATATAAGATAGGTCGTATTTTTCACGTAGTTCAGTTAGAAGGTTAAGGATTTGTGCTTGTATTGACACATCAAGTGCAGAAACAGGTTCATCTGCGAC
This sequence comes from Candidatus Poribacteria bacterium, assembly GCA_965208245.1. Classification (GTDB taxonomy): domain Bacteria; phylum Poribacteria; class WGA-4E; order WGA-4E; family WGA-3G; genus MSPOR6. The sequence goes on along the minus strand of OZ242325.1, from coordinate 115,812 downwards.
TATGAGTTCGGGGTTAAGTGCTAACGCGCGTGCAATTCCGATACGTTGCCGCTGTCCCCCACTGAACGCATGCGGATACCGTTGCATATCTTGCGGTTTTAAATCTACAGATTCTAAGAGTTCTACAATCTTGTCTTTGATATTTGCTTTTTTTACCGTTTTGTTAACATATATTGGTTCACCAACAATATCTCCCACAGTTTTTCTTGGGTTCAGCGAAGATAGTGGGTCTTGAAAAATCATCTGAATTCTTCGACGGTAAGGACGCATCTGTTTTGTTGTTAATTTGGCAAGATCTATCTGTTCATCACCGAAAATGAAACTGCCAGCAGTTGGCGTAATCAATCTTAGTAAGCATCTGCTTGCAGTTGTTTTTCCACACCCACTTTCCCCAACGAGTCCAAGCGTTTCACCGCGTTGCACATCAAAGTTAATACCGTCCACCGCCTTTACGTATCCGACGGTTCTTCGGAATATACCCTTTTTTATGGGAAAGTGTTTACGTAAGTTGTTCACTTCAAGCAGTATTGACATCAATATTGTTCTCCTAACCAACATCTTGCTGCATGTTTGCTATTTTTGAGGTGGTTGTTTTCTGTATCATTAATCAGATTGAGTTCAGGCATCTGTTCACAAATTTGCATGCGTTTAGAACATCTCGGTTGAAAGGAACAACCGATCGGTAGGTCGAATGGATGGGGTACTGTGCCGGTGATTGATGGTAAGGTATCCTGTTGACTTCCTCTGAGTGATGGGATAGAGTTTAGCAATCCACGTGTGTAAGGATGTAAAGGATTGTAGAATATATCATCAACATTTCCTTTCTCAACGACGCGTCCAGCGTACATCACAACGACTTCATCCGCCATATCCGCAATAACCCCCAAATCATGCGTAATTAACATAATAGCCATACCGATTTCAGTTTGCAGTTCATGCATCAGTGTCAGAACTTGTGCTTGTATTGTTACATCTAGTGCGGTTGTTGGTTCATCTGCAATAAGTAAAGTAGGTGCACAACAGAGTGCGATTGCAATCATCACGCGTTGTCGCATACCACCAGACAGTTGATGTGGGTATTCATTGAATCGTTTTTCAGGTGCTGGGATACCGACATGCAGAAGCATCTCAATAGCAAGTTCGCGTGCCCATTTTGGCGTTGTTTGTAAACCGATCTGCTGCAAGAGTGAACGATTTTGTTCTTGATGTAATAGAATTGCCTCAGCAATTTGATTTCCTACGGTATAGACAGGATTTAGCGAGGTCATCGGTTCCTGAAAGATGATCGCAATTTCGTTTCCTCTGATGTCTCGCATCAACTTGCTCCATTGTGAAACGGTTGCTATATCTAACGGTGTGTCCGTTTTATTCCGATAGAACAGAATCTCACCATCCACAATCTTTCCAGGGTGAGGCACTAGTTGTAAGAGTGAGAGACCAGTAATGCTTTTTCCGCAACCACTTTCTCCCACGATGCCAACAGTTTTACCGTGTTCAATGGAAAAACTGACATCGTTCACAGCGTTAACCACACCGTTTTCCGTAGGAAAGACTGTCTTTAGGTTGGATACTTCAAGTAGAGGTTGTGTCACTATTATTCAGTCCATTATAATTCTGTAGGTCGTGTAGAGCAAAGCGTCATTAGAATATTATAGTGAACATTAGAATGAATGAAACATTTCACAACGGGCGAGGTGAAACATTTCACAACGGGCGAGGTGAAACATTTCACAACGGGCGAGGTGAAACATTTCACAACGGGCGAGGTGAAACATTTCACAACGGGCGAGGTCACCTCGCCCCTACGCTGGGGATGCTTCATCATCTGTGTATGGGGTGAAATGTCTCATTCATTTGTCATTTTACTATAATTGTCGACAGGATAGACACGATCGATACATGTCGGGTTTCGTTTTGCTCTACCTGATCTACAAAAAGGGAATTGAGAATGCAATATTGTTTCTATGTTATCGTGTTTGAATCTTGGCGTATGTTCATGTATTTTAACGTAATTGAACAATGGAAGCAATGAATTCTGCATAATTCTGCATAGAGGAATCTGTGATGCCCACTGCAAAAGTTAACATTAACTACAAAAAAGAGGCACAAAGAAATGTGCCTCTTTTTGTTGGATAATTTGTCAATGTGAGATATAACTGTCTTTATTCCCCTACTTACAGATTAGTTTTGATGTCGTTCCAAAATAGTGTAAGTTTAATACTTTCGTCGTTAATGAAACGTCCATCACTTGTTTCTGTGCCATCATTTATTGTATTGGAGTACCATATTTCTTCCATCTTAATGTCAATAGATTGATCTGTAGGACTAAAAGACCTCTCGGTGGTTATATTCGTGGATGATTCGTTTTTATCTCGTACGTTTTGATATTTCAACGTTGCCCAGGGTGAAGGTGAGACGCGTGCATTTCGTAACCGAGCTTCTTGAAAAGCAGTCAAACTGGGACCATCGTCCTTTACCTCTGTAAAAAACGCAAATTTCACCAAGAATGCTGAGGCAAGTATATAGCAGACTAGTGCAGTACAATTAACGATCTGGGGAGAAAGTTTTAATTTAAACTTGTTGAACACCCATGAGAATGGACTTGCAAGTAGTGCGGTCCGACTTCGTTTATGTGTTTCGCGTATTTGGGTCTGAATATTAGTAAGTAATTCGGGTGGTGGTTCCGGTGTTTCAAGGTTTTCGATGACTTCAGCGGTGTGCAATAGTCCTTCATATTCTATTTGGCACCTACGACATCCTTGCAAGTGTTTAAAGAATTCACTCCGTTTTGTCCCTTCCAACTTAGCATTTAGTTGATGTAGAACCAAGTTTTCACGAGCTTGTTCACAATTTATCATAACAATCCTCTCTATAATAGTTAGTTTACTCCCACGATCCTGCAGTTTTGTCTTCAATAATAGTGTTTTTCTAACTTAGTTTTGAGATTCTGCATCGCTTTATTTAATCGTGAGGCAACAGTACCGATAGAGCAGTCAAGTATTTCAGCGATTTCCTTATATTTAAGGTGTTGTATATAGAACAGGGTTACAACTTCTTTCTGCTTCGGTGGTAATCGGTTGATAGTAGCTTGCACCAATTCACTCTGTTCAGCTTTAATTGCCAACCGTTCAGGAATTTCGCGTGTCTCAGTCGTACCTTGTATGGACTTTTCTTCGGTATAAGCATCCATCATTCGGTTGCGTGATTTTGCTTTCCGAATTATCTGATTGCAAGTGTTGAGTCCAACTCTATACAACCATGTACCAAACTGTGATTGAAAGCGAAACGATTTTATCGATTTGTAGGCTTCCAAAAACGTCTCCTGCGTAGCATCTTGAGCATCTTCGGTATTCCCAAGCATACGGTATGCGAGACCGTATATTTTGCTATGATGCCGATTGACCAACTCATTAAATGCCTCAACATTACCCTCTACAGTTTCATGCACATAGACATCATCTGGTATCATAAAATTTCCACCTAGTGCAGATGTTAGATATTTTGTTGAATCAGGACACTTGCTTCTTCAATGTTTTCAAGCTTACGAATGACTGCAGAATTAGTTTTGTCGTCTTCAAGAAATGTATTAAAATCCATTCCATTTATAAATTCTTGTGCAGCAACCATTGCAGCAAGTATATCACTAATGTAAAACCTCATACCCCTCATAAATATATCATTTTTTTAAAACTGTATCATGAATTTCGGCACATAATGCATGCCTTGACACTACATCAACCTTAAAACCAAACTTGTCTTCAAAATATAATTGAACACCTACAAGATCCAAAAGAGATGCACCTGCATCGAAATCCACTAAGAGATCTAAATCACTTTCAGCATTGTAGTCTCCCCGGGCATAAGAACCGAAGATGCCCTTCACTTCAACTTTATAGTTTCTACGTAATTCTTCTTTTGCTTCTGAAATTGTATTCTTAATTTCCTCAATCATCATAATTTACCTCTTTGAAGTTCGTGTTATATGTATTACTTGCTTTTCATGAGTTCCTCAATAGCATCAATCTCTTTTGGCACAGCATCAGTTAACACTTCATAACCGGATTCAGTTACGAGGATATCGTCTTCAATACGAATACCGATTCCGAGGTATTTTTTGGGAACTTTCTTCGTGTCGTCTGCCACATACAATCCCGGTTCAATTGTCATTACCATCCCCGGTTCAAACGTTTTATATTCCTCTTCAGATTTCCTAACACAGTTGATGTCATGGACATCCAAACCAAGCATGTGCCCTACACGATACATATAGAACTGTTTGTATTTTTCTTTCTCTATATTTTTTTTTGCTTTACCTTTTAGCAACCCCAGACTAAGCATCCCCTCAGTTAGCAACTCAATAGATTTCTGATGGGGTTCATCAATAGAGACCCCCGGACGAATTGTATTGATAATCTCATAATGTGCATCAAGAACAAGTTGATAAATCTCTTTCTGTGCTTCAGTGAATTTGCCGTTGACAGGAAAAGTACGAGTGACATCTCCACAGTAACGTTGATATTCTGCCCCTGCATCGATGAGAACTAGTATATCATTTTTGATCTGACATTCGTTCGTCCGATAATGGAGTGTCGTTGCATTCCTGCCGCTTGCGACGATAGTCGGAAAAGCTGTACCGTTTGCACCACTGCTACGGAAAGTTGCATCAACATACGCTTCTAATTCATACTCATACATGCCAGGTTTTGCTGCGGCCATTGCAGCGATATGACCATCTACTGTAATATCACACGCTTTCCTAATCCTATGCAATTCCTCTTCATTTTTAATTAATCGCATTTCACTGAGGATTGGACTTGGATCAACGAGTGTGTGAATTCCCTGTCCGGTTCTAACCCGTAATTTGACTGCTTGTTTAAAACGTGCAAGGATTTCAGCATCAATATGAGAATTTGAACCGAGTGTGTAATACAACTTTTCAGCATCTTTGAGGAATTTCCCAATATGTTTATTAAATTTGTTAATTGGATATGCTTTATCTGCCCCATATTTCTTGCATGCATCTTTAGTCCCGACTCTTTTACCATCCCAAATTTCCGATCTTTTGTCTTTCGGCAGTACAAACAAGACATATTTATGTTTCGGATGATCGGGTGCGATCACACAAATTGATTCTTGTTCCTCAAAACCTGTTAGATAGAAGAAATTTGGATCGGGATTATATATGTGTTCTGTGTCGTGGTTCCGCATAGCAGTAGGTGCGTTAGTAAAGATCGCAACACTGCCAGATGCCATCTGTTCAATAAAGTTCTCTCGTATTTCTTTATGCATGTTCTGTCTTACTTATATATTCTTTATTTGATAAAGTTAATCGGTGTGCCAATCTTACCGATAATACCACCACTTGCCACCATGGGATAGACTGGGTGAGACCAGAAAATTCCTTCCTCAGCGCTATTCACCACTTCACACACATTACCATATACATCATGTATCTCGGCAATCGGATCACCGACGTTAAGATGTTCATATAGTTTTGCTTTGTAGTATACATCCACCATTATTGCTAAGCACGGTAACGAAGCGGTGGATGACTGTCTGTTGGGCAGGAATATCAGGTTTTCCTTTAATAAAACCGTAATGTTTTAGCACATTAAGTACGCCGCGAATACCTTTCTTGATGCTATTGTTATCCCATCCGTGTGTGCCACCGAGTTCGGGGTCAATTGTTGGAATTCCGATATCAGGAGCCTCTTGAGCAAGTTGTCCTTTCGGTCCTTTTTGGTCCAAAATGTAGCCGATACCGAATACACGTGCTAATTCAAGGCAGGCACTATGAAGTTGGTGTTTTTCTCCTACACGCACACGCACTTCATCTATCATCGGTTGCACACCTCCTTGGTGGAGATCAATGCAGTAGTTTGTGTGTTGAATAACTTTCTGGAACAACTGGGACGCGATTCTCTGACTTGATGTCCCATCAGCGTATCCCGGAAAACAACGGTTCATTTTAACATTATCAACAGGACTATACGCTTGTTTTGCATGAAATGCGTGAACGTTAACTATCGGTACTACAATAAGGTTACCCCTTAATTCTGACGGTGTAATCATCCGTAGTATATTATGTACAACTGCAATACCGTTGAGTTCATTTCCATCGCTAATCGCTTGGAGATAAAACGTCTTTCCCGGTTGTTTTCCGTTGATAAGGACAATTGGTACACGAATAGGGGTACCATCTGGCATATTGCCGACAGATAAATGACCTTCAACTCGTGTATCGGGTTCACATACAAGTGAGTCGACGACAAGGTTTCTTGTTTTCGTTTTGTGCATCAGGTTGAATATAAACTTCCTTCGTCTTGCAAGAGTTCTCTGTATAATATAGCAGAATTAATATACAACGTCAACCAATTTAGATATACAACGTCAACCAATTTAGAACTGTTTATCAAAGAGAGAGTAATACCTTTGATAGTGCTGTCCCACATTCATCTTTTCCATTTTACTTGCTAATATAACCCCGTTATGTTAGAATTGAAGTGAAGGAATAAGTTCAATTTTTATAGTAAACATTGAAAACAGTATGCCGGTGGGTGCGACTTCCGTATCACACCTACTGGCATGTGGTATTATCGCTATTATTTTTTGGTTTCACTATACATACTACTTTTACTACTTTCCGTTTTTTGAAAAGTCAATGTCCTTGAACGATTCTGCGGTGAGGACTTGGTCAAACAGATCATCAAGATAGACAAGATCATCTATCCCCCTAACCTCATTGAGAACAACGTCTGAAAAGTCAGCAAACTTATGACGCGCTACTTTGAGAACCGCTGTCCGTTTCTCATCGATTCTACCTTGTTCAATACCTTGTTCAATACCTTGTTCAATACCTTGTTCAATACCTTGTTCAATACCTTGTTCAAGTCCTCGTTCAATACCTTGTTCAAGTCCTCGTTCAATACCTTGTTCACGTCCTCGTTGTATCACATGTTCATAAAAAGGTGATTTTTGCATGATTGCCTCCAATGAAGGGTCTTGAAATAGTTCGGTGGGTTGGACAAAACTTCCGAAAAGCGAGAATGCAAACAGAAGCGTTCCCCGCATCTTCTCATCAACATCAGCTGCCCGGATCGTCTCAATACACTTAGCAGTCCAGTCTTTTCGTGACATATCTGGTGGCGGCTTCATCAGACCTGTGAAAGATAGCACTCCTAAAGCATCGGGATCCAGGAACGCTTTACCCTCTAACTCGTAGATACGTATAACGTTATAGCGGAATATGCCGCCTTGATCTTCATTTCCATATTGATAGAAACCGGGGTCGCCTTGACCTGCAGGTGGACGGAAATATAACACCGTTGAATAGACGTTCTTCTCATACTCCAGAGCAAGAACACTTGCATAAGCGAGCATCCGTAAATGCATCGGTTTATACGTACTGTCATCTGTTTGTGCTTCTATATGCAAGATCGCATCCTCATCCGGCAAGCGGACATGATATACCATATCGCTCTGATGCGTCTTAATCGTGATATGTTCTGTGTTTAACCGTCCAGTGACTTCCACCTCCGCTGTTTTCAGTGCTAACACTGCAAAGTCCTGTGTGAACTCTCCAGCAATATGTTTAAAGATATTATCAAAAGTTGACATATCAGTATTATATCTGCAGTTATGGAGATATGTCAACCGGATTTGACCATCCTCCGCTATTGTCCTCGGGACATCACTCCTTCCATCCGTAGGAGTTTTCAATGAGTGGCAGACCTGGTGTCTTTGTTAGTTACTATCATAAACAGGATCTGGCATGGGGTATTATCGCTATTATTTTTTGGTTTCACTATACATACTCCTTTTACTACTTTCCGTTTTTTGAAAAGTCAATGTCCTTGAACGATTCTGCGGTGAGGACTTGGTCAAACAGATCATCAAGATAGACAAGATCATCTATCCCCCTAACCTCATTGAGAACAACGTCTGAAAAGTCAGCAAACTTATGACGCGCTACTTTGAGAACCGCTGTCCGTTTCTCATCGATTCTACCTTGTTCAATACCTTGTTCAATACCTTGTTCAATACCTTGTTCAAGTCCTCGTTCAATACCTTGTTCACGTCCTCGTTGTATCACATGTTCATAAAAAGGTGATTTTTGCATGATTGCCTCCAATGAAGGGTCTTGAAATAGTTCGGTGGGTTGGACAAAACTTCCGAAAAGCGAGAATGCAAACAGAAGCGTTCCCCGCATCTTCTCATCAACATCAGCTGCCCGGATCGTCTCAATACACTTAGCAGTCCAGTCTTTTCGTGACATATCTGGTGGCGGCTTCATCAGACCTGTGAAAGATAGCACTCCTAAAGCATCGGGATCCAGGAACGCTTTACCCTCTAACTCGTAGATACGTATAACGTTATAGCGGAATATGCCGCCTTGATCTTCATTTCCATATTGATAGAAACCGGGGTCGCCTTGACCTGCAGGTGGACGGAAATATAACACCGTTGAATAGACGTTCTTCTCATACTCCAGAGCAAGAACACTTGCATAAGCGAGCATCCGTAAATGCATCGGTTTATACGTACTGTCATCTGTTTGTGCTTCTATATGCAAGATCGCATCCTCATCCGGCAAGCGGACATGATATACCATATCGCTCTGATGCGTCTTAATCGTGATATGTTCTGTGTTTAACCGTCCAGTGACTTCCACCTCCGCTGTTTTCAGTGCTAACACTGCAAAGTCCTGTGTGAACTCTCCAGCAATATGTTTAAAGATATTATCAAAAGTTGACATATCAGTATTATACCTGCAGTTATGGAGATATGTCAACCGGATTTGACCATCCTTCGCTATTGTCCTCGGGACATCACTCCTTCCATCCGCAGGGTTATTCAGTTCTAGGTATTTTGGTCAGATTTTATCACAATCGTTAATATTTAAAAATAAGCAGATATAGCGTGATTTATTTCGCTATATCTGCTATACTTCACCTAAAACCTTTATCTAAAAGGTTTAAAATTTTAATTTATATTACATTATATTACATAAGGAAGGTGAAATATGAAAAAGAAAAAAGAAATCTTTCTCTCCTTATTATCTATTTTATCAGAGATTGAAGACCCGCGCAACGCAAAAGGAAAACGATATTCGTTGGTGTCAATCTTAGCACTTCTCATTATCGGAATGATGTGTGGTATTGAAGGATACACAGCCATAGCAACTTGGGCACATTCACAGAAAACCCTCACAAAAAAACTCGGTTGGACACATAAGAAAACGCCCGCAGCATCAACATTGCACAATCTATTGAAAAGATTAGAACCGGATGTTTTAGAGAAAGCATTAACAAAGTGAATGAACAAGATTGCTGAAAGTTATCCTGAGTTTTCAGGTTGTTTTGACACAGTTGAAAAATCACACGGTAGACTTGAAACAAGGTGTATCAGAGCAAGCACAAGTCTGAATGCCTATCTGGACTGGCCCGGCTTAGCACAAGTGTTTCAAGTGCGTTATACACCGCAAGTTCCTAAAAACAGGTGAAGAAAAAGAGATCGTCTATTATGGTATAACAAGTCTAAATCCTGAAGAAGCATCAGCACACCGCTTACTCGCTATCAAGCTGGACATTGGTCAGAGAACACGTCTCACTGGATGCGGGATACGCTGCTTGGAGAAGACGCATCATCTGTTCGATGTGGTGGTATGCCACAGATCATGGCTGCATTGCGAAATACCGCATTATCTGTCCTACAAACTAAAGGAATGACGCGTATAAAGGATATGATGAGATATTTAGTTTCAAGACCTAAAGTTGCATATAACATGATACTCTAAAACCATATAAAAACTCAGAACTGAAAACACTTTTCGGATGCAAATAACCAACTTTGAGAAGGGATTTCGCCTGTCCGAGACTTGTCTATGTCAAAAAATATCTGCAATGGGCAAAATTCGGCAGTCCTTGTATTTAAAATGGAAAGAAAAACCAAATGTCGCTAAAAAATGGAATATACACTCCTAAATCTAAACTATTAGTTAATACCAAAACTTGACAATTCTTAAAACTGAAAAACCCTGAATCCCATCCATCTTTTGATTGACACAATCCCTTTCACTGTTGTAAAATACAGTAAGAATAAGTAAACTAACCGACATCATTACCGACCCAAAGGAGACATCATGAAAATATCAAAAACCTATTGGAAAACACTGCTACTACTGCTTCTATTTACGTTGATAGTTTTCCCTATCTCAGCAGATGAACATGGGGAAGAAGAAACCCCACCCGTTAAAAAATACGTAGAGTTCACACTCAGTGGCACATACTCCGATATAAAAGAGATGAGTCTGTTCGGAACTGCCTCAACCAAAACAGTGCGCGGATTACTGAAAAAATTGGATGCACTCAAAAACAACGAAGAAGTCGCAGGGATTATCTTCAAGATAGGAAATATCGGAATTGGATGGGGAAATCTACAAGAAATTTGCAATAAACTGAACGAATTCCAAGAAACCGACAAGGAATTAATCGCTTATCTTGAAGGTGGCGGGAACACAGAATACCTACTCGCCACGGCGATGGATCGCATCGTCCTGATGCCTGTCGGCATTCTTAACATTACAGGTATACGATCTGAAATCATGTTCTTCAAAGGACTATTGGAGAAACTGGATATTGAAGCTGATATGCTTGCAATGGGAAAATTCAAATCCGGTGTTGAACCCTTCATGCGTGACAGCATGTCAGATGCTTTCCGTGAATCTATGACCACGCTACTTGATGACATCTATGACCAGATATTAACAAAGATTGACAACGGTAGAGACGAGATAACAGCAGACGATGCTGCGGTTTTAATAGACCGTGGACCTTTTACTGCAAAGGAAGCACAAGAAGCAAAACTTGTTGACGTACTGCATTACTATGATGAACTTTTAGATACAATCAGAGAGAAACCCGATGTCCAACTGTCAACAACCGATGCAAAAAAGAAAAGAAAAGTACCAGACCTGAACAGTCCTTTCGGACTGATGCAGATCCTCAGCATGTTCACTTCTTCGCAACGTGCAAGACCTCGTCCTGCGGATAAGCAGATCGCACTCATCTATGCAAGCGGTCCTATTTTACCCGACATGAATTCACCTTTTTCTACAACGTCTCTGATTTCACCCAAAACGTTCAAGAAAGCATTCAAAAAGGTCCGTGAAGACGATAAGATTAAGGCAGTGGTATTTCGCATAGATAGTCCAGGTGGTTCAGTTATTGCATCTGACCTGATTTGGCGTGAGGTGATGCTCACACAACGTGAAAAACCGGTTGTCGTTTCTATGGCAAACATGGCTGCATCGGGTGGATACTATATTGCAATGGCAGCAGGAACTATCGTAGCACAACCCGGAACACTTACAGGTTCAATCGGTGTCTACGGTGGTAAACTCAATATGAAGGGTCTCTATAACAAAGTCGGTTTGACCAAAGAGATCATCCCACGTGGAAAAAACGCCACTCTCTATTCTGACTACGGTGGTTTCTCCGACACAGAACGAGAACGCGTCGAAAAAATGATGAAAACTATCTATGAGGATTTCGTGAACAAAGCAGCAGCGGGGAGAGAAAAGACTTTTGACGAAATCGATGAAATAGCACAAGGTAGAGTCTGGACAGGTAAACAGGCAAAAGAAATCGGTCTGGTTGATGAACTCGGTGGTCTTGATACCGCACTCTCTATAGCTAAAGAAAAGGGGGGAATAGCGGATGGTGATAAATATAATATTATCGTCCTGCCAGAACAGAAAACCTTTTTTGAACAGATAATGGAAAGCATGCTTGATGATGAAGCTGCACTCTCAATGCCTTTACCTTTACAGGCAGCACAACAGCATCCTGCTTTTTCCATGGTAAGCAAACATCTGTATCAGATAACAGTTTGGTTAACCCTATTTGACAGAGAACGGGTTGTCACAGCTTTGCCTTACGATATTATTATTCGGTGATTTTATGCATACAGACAACTTTGATGTTGATGTGACAGATGAACGGGTGTCCTTTTTTCAAGAGAACGGATACCTGAGCATCCCGTGCATCACAACAGATGCTGAGGTAGAATGGCTCAAAGGCATCTACGACACACTTTTCAATGAACGTACAGGTGAAGAACAGGGACGTTATTTTGATCTTGCCGGTCCACGCGCACACAAAGGACGTGAAACGCTGCCGCAGGTATTAGGTCCAGAAGCACAGTTCCCCGAACTCCGTGAGACGATCTATTTCCAGAACGCGCAACGACTCGCAGCAAAACTGCTCAGTGTGGAAAGAGAGAAGGTCGGTGGTGGTGGACACATGATATTAAAACCCGCACACTACGGCAACGAAACCCCTTGGCATCAGGATGAAGCATACTGGAATCCGGAAGTCTTACCACATAGTTTGAGTGTATGGTTACCGCTAGACAAAGCAACGGTTGAGAGTGGTTGTCTACACTTCATACCGAAATCCCACAAAGGTGACATCCGTTGGCATCGGCATATTGACAACGATCCACTTGTGCATGGGTTGGTAACAGATGATGTTGATCCATCCGAAGCTGTAGCGTGTCCCATACCTGCGGGTGGAGCAACATTTCATCATTGTCGGACCTTACACTATTCCGCACCAAACAGCACCGATCAAGTGCGCAGGGCATACATCCTCGTCTTCAGCGGACCGGCTAAGAGGTTAGAAAAACCCGCGCACCGTCCGTGGATACAAGAGGAGCAGGAAGCACTTGCGAAGTTGAAGTCTTTAGCAGCGGATGGGAATAGGGCACATTCATGAGAAAGATGGGCCGTTGGCGTGAGTGCCTGATTGAAAAATTGAGACGAAATCATTATTAAACCGAAAACCCTCTGAAACAGAACCATCACAATAAAGTTGACTATGAGGGTTATCATCCTTCAAAAAAAGTGGTTCATGTATAGAATAATTGCAAAGGGAAACGTGAACCCTTATGCCCATTGACTTTGCTGAAATGTTTGCACTCAATTTATACATGAGCCAAAAAAGTTAATGAATGCTTTGTTTTTTTGGTATACTTGTGGTAAAATAATAAAAATAGATGTGTAATCAAAACGTTACACGAAAAGGAGAAAAATATGTCTAAATCATTACCCGAACCTGCAACAGCCGGAATTGAGTCAAAAGACACAACGGTAGGGAGTGTTTTTGTATCCAACTACCCCCCATATTCTGCTTGGAATGAATCTACAGTGCCTGAAGTACATCATGCATTAACCGAGAAACCGCGCAAAGATGCAATGCTTGGTTTGTATATGCACATTCCGTTCTGTCGTAAACGATGTAAATTCTGCTATTTTCGTGTATATACTGATAAGAATAACTCAGAAATTGACACTTATTTAAACGCACTTGCTAAAGAGATAGAAATATACAGCAGACAACCCGCAATTATAGGTAGACCGTTAGACTTCGTTTATTTCGGAGGCGGAACACCATCATATATCAGTGTCAAACATTTGACAAACTTGGTAGATAGAGTGAAGAATGTAATGCCTTGGGATAAGGCTGAAGAGATAGCATTTGAGTGTGAACCCGGGACTCTCACACAGAAGAAATTAGAAGCAATAAAACATATCGGTGTAACACGGTTAAGTCTCGGCATTGAAAATCTGAATGATGAGATATTAGCAGAAAATGGAAGAGCACACCTATCAAAAGAGGTATATCGCATTGCTCCTTGGATTCAAGAGTTGGATTTTGAGCAGGTCAATATGGACCTCATATCAGGCATGATCGGAGAAACATGGGAAAGTTGGAGAGAAACAGTCCAGAAGACTATAGAACTTGACCCAGATTGTATCACGGTATATCAACTTGAGTTGCCATTTAATACTGTATATTCAAAAGATATACTTGGAGGAGACGAATTACCTGTTGCTGATTGGAAACTTAAGCGGGAATGGCATCAATATGCATTTGAACAGTTTGAGAATGCGGGTTATGCGCAATCAAGTGCATACACTGTCATAAAGAAATCTACAATATGTGGGGGGCAACCCCCAAAATTTGTATATCGGGATGCAGTCTGGCAAGGAAACGATATGATCGGAACTGGTGTTGCATCTTTCTCACATTTCAGTGCCAATGATGAATCCTGGCATTTTCAAAACGCCCCCTCATGGGGAAGCTATCTCGGCAATCTTGAAAATGACCAACTTCCAATATACCGAGCACTGAAACCGACAGATGGTGAGAAATTGACACGTGAGATGATCCTGCAACTTAAACTCGGTAAAATCAGACCGTCCTATTTCCAGGCAAAATTCAACGCAAATATTCTTAAGATATATGCCGATGCATATCAAAAACTCCAGAACGATGGCATGGTGGTCATCAAGTCAGAATCTGATGAGATACAATTGACAGAACGCGGATTGCTACGGGTTGATAGCCTTCTACCAGAATTTTATGCCCTCGAATATCAGAATACAAGATACACATAATTTCTATTACGACTTGTGTTAGTTAACATTTTGTTTTTGAATTATAAACATATCGTCCCTACGGGACTAAAGAGGGTGTATATGACTTTTTTCTATAAACATATCGTCCCTACGGGACTAAAGAGCGTATCCATTGATGAAGAAAACTTACATAAAAGACCAATTACATCTGTTTCGTGAGATGCTCAAGCATGTTTTGGAAACAAACACATTCTATAAGAATAAATTAAGCGATGTTGGAATTACGCATCCATGTAAGATACAGACTCTAACTGACTATCAAGAACTACCTTTCACCACAAAAGATGAGTTAAGCGCGGACCAGGTATCTCATCCACCTTACGGTACAAATCTCACATATCCTTTAGAACGTTATACTTGTCTGCACCAAACGTCTGGTACGACAGGAGCACCTTTAAGGTGGTTAGACACGAGAGAATCATGGGATTGGTGGGGTAAATGTTGGAGAGACATCTATGAAGCAGCAGGCGTTACATCATCAGACAGGATCATGATGGCGTTCTCATTCGGTCCATTTATCGGTTTCTGGAGTGCTTATCATGGTGCGCAGCAGTTGGGTGCACTTACAATCGCAAATGGTGGGTTCTCATCTGAACAACGGCTTCGGGTTATCTTAAGCAACGCTATTACTGTATTGGTTTGCACGCCAACTTATGCACTCAGACTTGCAGAAGTTGCAAAACAGTTAGGAATCAATCTCAACAAAGATTCAGACATCCGTGTGACGATACATGCAGGTGAACCGGGGGCAAGCATACCCGCAACGAAACAGAGAATTGAGGACTGTTGGGGAGCACGCGCCTATGACCATGCAGGTGCAACAGAGGTCGGTGCATGGGGTGTCATGTGTAATCCGCAGACAAGTGTCCACTTAAATGAGGATGAATTCTTATGTGAAGTGCTTAATCCGGAGACAGGAAATCCCACTGATGAAGGGGAGTTGGTCATAACTAATTTAGGACGCGTTGGCATGCCTGTGATACGTTATCGGACAGGTGACTATGTTAGACTGAAGTCGGTTGCATGTGAATGTGGCAGTAGACATCATGCACTTGAAGGCGGAGTCGTTGGACGGTTAGACGATGCAATCATCATCAGAGGATTGAACGTATATCCCGCTACGATTGAAAATATTATTCTTCAATATCCCGATGTGCAAGAGTTTTCTGTCCGCACTTATCGCACAGAAACACTTGATGAACTTGAAGTCCAAATTGAATCTACGAATCCAAATCCTACTGACACAGCAAGAGCCGCAACGGATGCAATCAGAAACGCTTTAGGTCTACGCACAATCGTCAAAATTGTCCCACATGGAACTCTACCAAGATATGAATTGAAGTCAAAACGATTTACTGATGAACGACTTTAAGAGATTAAACAGATGAAAAATCGAGAAAACTACGATGTCATCGTCATAGGTGGGGGACCGGCAGGAAGTACCGCTGCGACACTCATCGCGCAAAACGGACAACGTGTGCTACTGTTGGAACGCGACGCTGAACCGACATTCAAAATCGGTGAATCCTTAATACCCGCAACGTATTGGACATTCAAACGACTCGGTATCCTAAACAGACTTAGAAAAAGCCATTTTCCACAGAAATATAGTGTCCAATTTTACTCATGCACAGGAAAAGCCTCTGCACCCTTTTATTTCTTTGAAACCAACCCGCATGAAAGTGCTGTGACATGGCAGGTATTACGTAGCGAATTTGACCAGATGTTATTAGATAATGCGGCGGAAAAAGGTGTAGATGTTCTCAGAGGTATTAGTGTCCGTAAAGTGATCTTTGAAGGGGAAAAGGCAACATGCGTTGTTATTCAAAATAGAGGCAATGCAGAAATATCAACATCGGATAAGAACGCAGAAACCGTTCACGGAACAGTAATTGTAGATTCAACAGGTCAAAGTTCTCTCATTGGTAGACAGTTGAAACTAAACAGTGTGGAACCGAACCTGAAGAAAGCATCGCTTTTCACACATTATGGAGGTGGACATCGGGACAAAGGCATTGACGAAGGTGCCACACTCATCCTGCATACAGAAGAAAAGGATTCTTGGTTTTGGTCAATCCCGCTTCCTTACAATCGCACCAGCGTGGGTGTTGTTGGTGAATTAGATTACCTGCTTCAAAATAGAAGAGATTCCGATGGCAAACTTAATGTTCAGAAAATATTTGATGAAGAATTGGACAGATGTCAACCTCTAAAGCAAAGGCTTAAGGGGGCAAAACAACTGTTTCCGATACAGACGACTAAGGATTTCTCTTACCGTGCAAGCAAAATCGCAGGTGAAAATTGGGTATTGATCGGTGATGCATTCGGTTTCTTAGATCCAGTTTATTCCACAGGTCTTTTCTTAGCACTGAAATCTGGAGAGATGGCGGCGGATACCATAATTGAAGCATTTCACGCTAATGACTTTTCAGAAACCAAACTCGGAGAATTCGGTCAGAAGTTTGTTGATGGGATGGAAGTTTTCCGTAAACTTGTCTATGCATTTTATACGAAGGATTTTAGTTTTGCACGTTTCTTGTCCGAATATCCGCAACATTTAGGTGGAATCGTTGATATATTAAGTGGTGATGTCTATCGCAGAGATGTGACGCATATCTTCCCTGATATGTCTAAGATGTGTTATTTTCCACCAGAAGTTCCACTAAACACCGGAAGGTAATGTGGCAGATTAAGCATGTTTATTTGGTTACCTAACATTAATTCATTATGAATAAAATACTTGGAGAAAACTATGAAGGTTGCAATTACTTATTTCACAATTTTCTGTTTTATTTTCGCTTTATGTTTCACAATAGGGTGCGACAATAAAGACAAACAATCTGCAGAAAATGAAAGTAACACTGAACAAAAGAAAACTGGCACAAGTTTCATAAGTATTGGTACTGCATCCAGCGGTGGTGCTTTTTACCAAGTCGGATCAGCAATAGCAGGTGTCGTTGAGAAGCACATTGAAGATTTGGATTGGAAAGTTACAGCAGAATCTACTAAAGGCACGCAAGAGAATATTCGTCTGCTTGTTAGCGAGGATGGCAATTTAAAATTTGCCCTTGCAAATGCCGCGATTTCCTATTTTGCTTTTCGGGGAGAAGGCGCATGGAAAGAAGAACACCCAATCCGTGCTGTTATGACGCTTGCCCCCAACATAGGTCTGTTTGTAACAACGAAGGCTTCTGGGATCAAGTCAATAGCAGATTTGAAAGGAAAACGTGTAGTAGTAGGACCCGCAGGTGCAGGCTTTGAGTACTTTCTAAATTCTGTATTAGAAGCGCATGGTGTTACTTATGAGGATTTCTCATCGCTCAACGCACCTTACTTTGGTGCAGCAGATATGTTAAAAGACGGTTCAGCTGATGCAGCGTTTATGGGTGGAGCCATCCCTATACCCGCCGTTGAACAGGTATCATCAACACTAGATATCTTCTTTATACCTTTTGAACCAACAGCGATAGATTCTTTGGTCAAGCAGTACCCTTTTTTCGACAAAAGAACTGTTCCTGCTGAAGGATATAAAAGGATCCTCACCGAACCTTTTGATTCTTTGAATGTTGGATCCATGCACTTAATTACTGCAGAGCACGTAGATGAAGAGACAGTCTATAATTTCACGAAAACGGTGTATAACAACCGTGCAGAGGTCGTCAAAGCGCATAAAGCGGGGAGAGCCATCAACGAAAAGAATGTTGTGATCAATGTTGGTACACCTTTCCATCCTGGTGCTATCCGATTCTATAAAGAAATAGGGATTTGGACAGAGTAGTGGATTTGGCAATTGTTTGTTCCAACGATTGGAATGTCAAACTCTCTTGCTAAATTGAGCATCATCAGGTACACCTTAAGTTCCTTGTCAATATAGTGGTTCTGCACCTCAACGTATAGGTTTCGGGAACCCATTATATCAATCAGTTGTGTGAACGTAATTATAGATTTCACTATAATGTTCCGAAATCATGTTGATGTCAGCGATCATGGTGATACTTCCTTTTTTTTAGATATAACGACACTATCCAACAAGATACGATATTGTGCCACAATGACCTGTTTGAGGGGGTTCTGGTCACGATTACGACTGTGGTATTGATAGAGAAAATCATGCACTTTATCAAACAGTTTTCTTTCTGCTATAAGTGCGACCACAGTTTTCTTTTTACTCATGACCGTTCCGGTAAAGTATTCTACAAGTTCTACCCGTTTTCCACGTGGATACGGTCCCCCCGGCTTTGTTAACATCAAAGTGACCGGGTTTAGATGTTTGAAAGGTGGTTGTTGGTGATATATGTCAACTTCATTCCATTCTATGGAGGGTCTCGGTTCAAGTACAGCACAATCGAGTTTCCAAATCATCTGGAGTTCATCAAGAACATCAGCATAATCTGTGATTATCGTCGGTCCATTGGCAAACGGGTCTCTCGGTGTTCCCCACGGACACGTCTCAGCGTGAGGATTAGCAGACTCAATTTCACCTTTCACGTTAACGAAATAGTCAAAAAAGTATCTTCTGCCGTTTTGAGTGCCCGAATAAACTTTTCGTAGGCACTTAGGGCATTGTTCAAGTTTTATCATGTCCGCCTCCTTCCTAAAAAGTATCTTTTGAACACACCCACAATTCTATCCATGCAGCAGTTTCGATCAGTACTTTAGGTAGATCGGGGTCATTCCGGTTGACATAACGCGCTATCATTAACATTTTCTCAGAGAGCAAACTCCACCAAAGATGGTCGTTTCTATCCTGCTTACCGTTGAGATGGACAATCTGCTCTGTCGCGATCTCAACTTTTTCTTGATACTGTTCTCGTTTAATAGACATTCAAATCACATCCTTACGATATATTTTGTATTGTTAACTAATTATAACAGACGTTAACGATTTAAGCAACAATATTTTTTGCCAAATGTTAATGTTTCTATATTTTTTATGTTTTGATGTGAGTTTGGTGTATAATTTGAAGTTTTTAGACCGACATAATCCTGAAATGTAGCTTTAAAATGCTTGATTTTTTCCTGCATTTAAACTACAATATAAAAACCGATTTTAACGTAGGAAGGTGATTTTTATGACCAGAACCGAATTTATGGTCCTTCGAGAAAATGAGGATGTCAAAATTGTTGATGTAAAGGCTGATTTGAGCAGTTACGCTGCCTTAGATTTGCGGAAGGTTTTAGAGAATCTACTAAACCAAAAAGTAGATAAGGTTGTTGTAAATTTTAGTGAAGTGAACCATATCAACAGTACTGCGGTAGGCACTTTAGTCGGAATCGCGAAACGGTTACGTCAAAACGATGGCGACCTAAAACTTTGCAACTTAGCATCAACACTTACCCGAACATTTAATCTCATAGGGGCATCCAGCGTCGTTGAAATATATGAATCTGAAAAAAGTGCAATAGCGGCTTTCCAATAGATAAGCAAATAAAAGATTGGTGTTAGTCTATGGAGAAAGACTATATTGAGTTGAAAGTACCGAGCAATGTATATTACCTTGAATCGGTTCGTGCTTTTATCGGAAAATTGTCTGAAACGCTCAGATTTTCAAAGAAACGTATTGCAGATATTCAACTCGCTGTTGACGAAATATGCAGCAATGCTGTCTATCACGGTTCCACGTGTATTTCAAGTGGAGTCCTGATGCAAGTGTATGTAAACACCCAAAAACTTAAAATTGTCGTTAGAGATAAAGGTAAAGTGGACACACGTGAATGGCTAACACCGAAGAGATTAGAAGAAATTCAAGCACGACGCTCGCCTATAGGTGAGAGTGGACACGGTTTATACCTTATTAAATGTCTTACTGATGAACATAGCCTAAAGCAGAATAACGTTGGGGGAACTGACGTAACAGCGATTTTCTATCGAAAAGAACGTACAGACGAAGATTAACCTTGAATTGCAATGATCGTTAAGTCATCCTCATTCGGGTGACCATTCGTAAAGTCAGTAATTGTATCAGTTACTTGCCGGATAAGATTTTCGGGTGTTTTAACGCTACATGTTGCGATTGTGTTTTGTAGTTGATCCACCGTAAATTGTTCTCCATGTGGGTTCTTAACCTCATAAGCACCATCTGTATAAAGGAATGTTCTGCTTAACGCATGAAACGGGTAAATGCAATTCTCATAAACAGATTCACCGCTAATACCTAATCCGTTTCCAGTATGTTGATGTGTAATCAGTTCACATGCGGATTGGGGGGTGTGTTGCAAGAAAGGCAATGGATGTCCAGCGTTGGCACAGATGAGTTGTTCTTTTTTTTGATCAAAAACACCACAGAAGGCGGTGGCAAACATAAACAGATGTGAACTGATTATATTGTTGAAGCGCGTGTTGAGGATATGTAGTAGATGTGCAGGATCATTGCTGAACTTATCTCTATGTTCCGCTACAACAGTTTTGATAAAGACTGTGACGAGTGCTGCAGAGGCTCCGTGTCCCATTACATCAGAAATTAATACACCTAACCTATTTTTGTCTATTTCCCATAGGTCAAAAAAATCTCCCCCGATTTCAAGAACTGGAGAACAGTGTGATGCTACGTTAAAACCTGCGATTTTTTGTGAACCGTTCTGGGGTATCAGGATATCTTGTACAGTTCGTGCCATCTGCAGTTCTGCGGCTAAGCGTTCATTGTGTTGTTCAAGTCTGTCGTGATAGAGTTTGATTCGTAAAAGCGATTTAATCCGCGCCATTACCTCAAAACTATTGAAAGGTTTCTCAATAAAGTCGTCTGCTCCTGCTTCAACTGCTTTAATTCTATTTTCGTGTGTATCGCGTAGTGCCGTAATCATGATAATAGGAATAAACTCTGTTTTTTTATCTGCGCGAACTTTTTTTACGACCTGAAATCCATCTACCTTTGGCATATTGATATCTAACAGAATAAGGTCTGGTGGTTTATCTGCTATAATCTCTAATGCATCCGCCCCATCACGAGCGGTTAGTACGGTATATCCGCGAGCTTGAAGTTGTATCTGAAGGATTCTGGCGTTGCGCGGTTCATCATCAACAACAAGTATTGTTGCTGTCTTTTCAACCATCATTTATATGTCCTTTAAGATGATGTGCAACGCGTTCTAAAAGAAAACGGGTATCAATTGGTTTACTGAGGTAATCATCACACCCCGCATTGAGCAGTCGTTCACGGTCACCGGACATCGCTGCTGCGGTTAATGCAATTATCGGAATTTCAGACCAATTCGGGTCGGTTTTTATCTGTCGTGTCAAATCTTCACCGCTTGTTCCCGGAAGCGCGATATCCATTAGAATGAGTGCGGGGTTGGTGGTTTTTAGACAAAACAGTGCCTCTGTAGCGTCAGATGCTTCAATTACCTTATATCCTTTAGATTGCAGGACAATACGGACAACCTTTCGATTCAACGCTTGGTCTTCTATAACTAAGATCGGTATTGACTCATCCATGCTCAATTCATTACCTCTATAGCAACAAGTCCTATAACAACAAGTTTTTAGATATTTTTCTGTGTCTGATAAGTCGGAATATTGAAAGAGAAAGTACTCCCTTTTTCCTCTTCGCTGGTAACACTGATTTCACCACTATGCAACTCAATTAGCCGTTGCGTCAATGCAAGACCGAGTCCAGTACCACCATATCGTCTTGATTTTGAAGTATCTATCTGTGTAAATGGAGCAAATAGTTTCATCTGATCCTCTTCCGCAATGCCTATTCCTGTATCTATCACTTTAACTTGTAATTCTGTAGGTGTAATATGAAGATGTGTCGTAACTTTACCACCGTCTGGTGTAAATTTGACAGCATTTGACAGCAAATTATAGAAGACCTGCTTTACTTTAACACGATCAGCTTCAATTGTCTTATTTCGGTTAAAAGTTAGGTTAAGTTCAATGTTTTTTTTAAGTGCAAGTGCATTGATGATTGTGTTAACTTCCTCAACGGCATCAACGATTGCAAACTTTTCAAGTTGTAACGACATTTTTCCTGCCTCAATTTTTGAGAGATCCAGAATGTCGTTAATCATTTCAAGTAAATGTTGTCCACTCATGCGTATATCGTTGACACATTCTTGTTGGTCATTGTTAATCGGACCTACGAGTTCATCTTTAAGTATCTCAGCGAATCCTATAATTGCGTTCAAAGGTGTACGTAATTCATGGCTTATATTTGCAAGGAAGTCGCTTTTTGCTCTGCTTGCGTATTCTGCAGTCTCTTTAGCACTTTGCATTGCTCTTTGTGCTTTAATCCGATCCGTATTGTCTAATGCCATGCTGATAATGATTCGCTGTCTGTCTGGTTGAATACCGAGTAAAGATGAGCTGAATTCCCAGATCTGTTTCTTCCCTGCTTTCGTCATAATCTCGTATTGTTGTGGTGCTGTACGTTCTTTGTCCTGATTGACATGTACGAGAGCTTCTTGGATCTTTTCACTCAATTCACTGTTTGCTTCTCCCAACCAATCGGACACAGTAGTCATTTCATCAGACGTATAACCGGTGAGTTCTGTCCATGCGCGGCTGATGAGAATTACCTCACCGTTCTCAGCATGAATCATAATTGGTAAGGGGGCATTGAGTACTGCGCGCCTGAATCTATCCTCGCTTTCCTGTAATTCAGTTTCAGCATTTTTTCTGTCTGTGATATTTGTTGAATTGACGACAAACCCGACTATTTCCTCATCGCGTGTGATGGGCCCAACCCATGAGGCATACCAATTTCCACTCAATTTACCTTGTATTTCATAACCTGCAACTTCCCCTGTTTCAATTACTTGCTGACATGCCTTACGAAATCCATCATGATGTTCCTCTGTCAGGAAATCAAAAATACTGTTTCCAACGATGTCGTCTGCCGTAATGTCGACCCCTGATGGTACACGATTAACAAACTGCAATGTGTAGTCTATATCGATCGTTGAGATAATATCAGGTGCACTTTCGACCAGCGATCTCCATTTTGCCTCTGAGTCTCGTAGTGCTTGGTCCGCAAGTTTGTATTCTGTGATGTCTCTGGAAATGCCACATGTGCCTTTGATACGACCGCTTCTATCTCGAATTGGAACTTTTGTTGTGGATACCCATGTATTTTGTCCACCGGGCCAAGTTTCTTTTTCCTGTTTACCCTCAATTGGTTTTCCCGTATCAATGACTGTTCGTTCATCTTGATATGCTTGCTGAGCATGTTCACGTGTAAAAAAATCGAAGTCACTTTTGCCAACGGCTTCTGCGGGATTTTTCAATCCGAAATGATTAGCAAGAGAACGACTAATGCGAATAAATCTGCTCTCAATATCTTTAAAATAGACATGATCGGGATTGTTATCCATAAGTGTATGTAAGAAATCAACTTCCTGAGAGTGTGTTTGTGCCAATCGCTTAAAACGTTTTTCGTTTTCTCGAAGTTTTGTTTCAACTCTTTTTTGTCTGGTTACATCCTTGACGATGACACAATAACGCGAGTTTTCCTCGTCAAATTCTAGTGTCCAGAAAAGATGCCTATAATCTCCATCACTGCATTGAACACGATTCTCAATGAAAATAGAGAGGATATCTTCTGATTTTAGCTTTGCTAAATCTATCTCAGTTGATTGTCGGTCATCAGGATGAATAAATTCTATCCAATTTCGTGTTTGGAGTTGCTCATAGGTATAACCGAGTGTTTTTTCCCAGGCTGGGTTAAGGGGTAGGATTTTCCCATCAAAATTGATATACCCAAACATGTCTGAGGACATCTGAATAAAATGAAAGGTGTCAAGTGTTTCAGATGTAGTAGGTGCCATGAGGGTACCTCATTATTTAGTTTCATTTAGTTACAAGGACAGCACGATTTGCAAGTTTTACTACAGTTTGTGTGGTGCTTTGGAAAACCATTTCATATAATCGCCCATGATGACTTGCGCTCAGAGCGATCAGATCACAATTATTTTCCTCAGCATTTTCTAAAATGTTCGTTACTGTGAAACCGAGTGCAGTATGGAATTCAGTAGATACATCGTAATAGTGTAGATAAGATTCCATCTGCTGCTTAATCAGTGCTGCTTCTTGGTTAGTATTTGAAAGTGCAAGTCCAAAGATACTTGCTTTCGTTAACTCACCAATTTCAGCAGCGAGTGAAAGTACGTGACTGGAGTATATATCCCCATGGTGAACGGTTAATATTTTCCGTAATAGCGTACACTGCTCATGTACGACAATAATAGGTTTTGTGATATGTGTAAGAATATCATCTATTTGATTCTGTATTAGTTTTAAGCCGCGCGTTTTAATGTCTTCAGGTAGACCGGCGACGACTAAATCTGCTGATTGTGCTTCTTGACAAATCATCTGTCTCGGATTTCCTGCTACGACATCAATATGGTAATCCAAAAAATCGTAAAGCGAGCATTCCTTTTCTGTGCGACGGAGTACTGTTTCCGCGAGGTCAGCACTTCCACCGTGAGATGTGTCCTGAAAAAAAACACACGAAAGATGTGTGCCTAAAAGGACTGCAAGTTGTCCTGCGTAATCAAAGGCGTTCTTCTCATAATTGGTATTGCCTATTGAAACTAGGATATTCTTAATCATAACTTATCCTATAGGAGTTATTGCGGTGAATCGGTAGGAGGATTAAGGAGTGTCCATACAAACCTCGTTTTCACTCTCAAAGTTGCAAAAAACCGTAATCAATCTCGCCATAACAATAAGATTTTTGACATGTTTGTTTACATTTATAACTGCAATGGAACCACCGCAAGATTGTATATCAGCATATATTCTCATCAATGCACCAAGTCCAGAACTATCCATACCTGTAACATTTTTGAAGTCAAAAACGAGTTTGGGAGGATCATCAGTCCTCGCCAATGTATTTTGAACAGTGTCTGATAATCCTTGGACATCAGGTGCTATGATTCTACCATCAAGTTTAAATATAATTACACCATCACGTTCTAATTGCATGATTGCCATTAGTGCAGTCTCCAGACTGATGTGTGATGTGAGTATGAATTACTCGTCGCTGCCTAATGTTGAGACAGCTTCATCTTCAGTTGTGAAATGTTCAAAGATACTCGCGAGACGGCTGCGTACAATTAGGTTTTTGATGTTCTTTCCAACATTTAGAACACCAACTCTACCCCCTTGACGAGTAATAGTGACATGTGCCCCCATGAGTGTCCCAAGCCCGGAACTGTCCATCATGTTGACTTTTTCAAAATCTATCAGAATTCGCGGTGTATCGGAGGCATCCATCTCAGCGGCAATTACCTCTCTCAACTCGATTACCCCAGTACCCATAATTTTGCCTGATGGTTCCAAAATTGTAACACCATCTCGGTAACGAACCGTGGTTGCCATGTTTAGTCTCCTCTTTATCTATTTTTAAAGTATCATTTCAAAGTTTTACGGCATTTTCACTAATTCTATATCTATTTTACAGAAAACTTGTATGTTTTGTCAAGTGATTTATAGTGAACATTAGAATTAATGAGACATTTCACAACGGGCGAGGTCACCTCGCCCGTACGCTTAGGTATGCTTCATCATCTGTGTATGGGGTGAAATGTCTCATTAATTTGTCACTTTACTATACATGCATATTAGACATTTATATCAATCTGACGTTTTTTGTTGATATATTGTTTACGGATTATCAAGGGACTTTACGTTATTATTTGGATATTTCATCAAATTTTTTCACTTGCCATTTTTGTCCAAAGCGACTATACTTTATAATGAAATACAAGAATATATGCATACTTTTGGAACGGGGACCTAAACCGACGGGCCGGACTGTGCTACAATTGTGTGAACGTAATTATAGATTTCACTATAATTAGAGCAACCTGAGTTTGATATATAGCAAATTCTAAACATAAAAGCAAATTTTCGTAGGGGTTAGGTTTCCTAATCCCTACGGGCGAGAGAACCTCACCCCTACGACAACGCCAACATCTTGCTTTATCAAACTCAGGTTAGATTTTCTTGTGAATGTATATACAGAAAAGGAGCGAAATAGATAGAAGTGACTTCACTACTAAAAGGAATACCAGCAGATGAACGTCCGAGAGAAAGACTATACAAACACGGAGTTGAACATTTAAAGACTTCTGAATTAATTGCAATTATACTAGAAAGCGGATACCAAGGGACAACTGCAATTCAATTGGGTGAACAGATTTTGAATACGTTTAATAACGACCTAAAACGCATGGCTGCAATCCGTCCGAAACATTTTGAATCTGTAAAGGGTGTTGGAACCGCGAAGGCTTCACAGCTTGCCGCTGCTTTTGAATTAGGTCGTAGATTAGCACGCTCACATGCTGACCGGACTAAGATTTCTTCACCAAGTGATGTCGCTGACATGCTGATGCCACTCATGCGAGACCTGCAAAAGGAGATCGTCTGTGTGATGTGTCTTGATACCAAAGGAGGTATTACAACACAAGGTATTGTCGGTGATGCAGACAACGAAATTGATTGGGGACGGACGCTTGTCGTTTCAGAGGATACAGTGTTTGAAGGCACTCTAAATGCAAGTGTTTTTCACCCGAGAGAAATATTTCGTTTTGCGATCGAAGAATCAGCAAACGCCATTGTGCTGGCACATAACCATCCATCAGGTGACCCACAGCCGAGTCAGGAAGACATCCGCGCGACCAAGCAATTAATTGAAGCAGGAAACTATATTGGTATCAAGGTGTTAGACCACATCATAATCGGTGACGGTATCTTTTATAGTTTGAAAGAAGAAGGTGTTATTTAGTACCTCGTTGTCGCAGTACTTCGTATAAAAGAACCCCTGCCGTGACGGAAACGTTCAACGAACTGATCTGACCTAACATCGGTAAGTTAACAAGATAATCGCATTTCTGCTTAACAAGTCTCCTAATCCCACTCCCTTCGTTTCCTAAGACGATACATAACGGTACTTTATAGTCTGCTGAGGTATAGCACGTTTCTGCATCATCAGCAGTGCCGACAACCCAGATTCCAACCGACTTAAGGTGTTCAATAGTCTGCACAAGATTTGTCACTTTAGAAATCGGTGTATATGCTGTACTACCTGCAGATGCTTTATGAACAGAAGCAGTAATCTCAGCGGCGTTGTTTTTTGGGATAATCACACCGTCAGACTCAACTGCATTAGCAGCCCGAATGATTGCACCTAAATTTCTTGGGTCTTGTACCTGATCTAACATGAGCAAGACGGGAGGGGCATTCTTTTTGTTCTGGACTTTTTTCAGTATGATTGACATGTCTGAATACTGAAACGCACGAATGAATGCTATCACCCCTTGATGGTTCGGATCTTGTCTGTCAATAAGTCTATCCAAAAGATGTCTGGGAGATTGCTGAAATGGGATTCCCTTCCACGTTGCAGCATCAATTATTTCACGGATACGTCTATTCTCATTACCTTGCGCTATCAAGATTTTTTCTATTTGAGGTGAACCGCTTCTGAGTGCTTCCATCACCGGATTCCTGCCAACGATTTTCTCTGACATACAGATTCTCTCCAGATATATAAACGCATGTGGGTATTGTTGCGGGAGATTTAATCTCCACGTGTAAATTTTACATCTGGACCACGTGGTGTTATCTTGATATCCGGGTTGTCGATTTGACATTGGACACATGTAATGCTGCCAACGTTTGCGTTCTCCATTCGTGGTGCAAGTTTACCTAATTTAAACACAAAAGACAGCATCTCATCAGCTGGAATTGTGCCATCACAATTCCAGCATGAAATAACTTCATCTGCTTTTAGTTTTGCCAGTAATTCTAATGCTTTCATAAATGTAATATTCTCCTTATACCCAATTAACGGGATTGTCATATTTTATCGGAAACAAGTGCAATGTAGAACAAAATACTTCTATAACGACTTGTGATAATTACTTTTAATAAATCTTAGCTTTACATAAACAAATATATTGATTTTTTCTTTACTTTTTTCCATCCTTATGTTTCCATTTATATTAATTATATATTAATCATAAAAAACGGAGGATAAGGATGGACTTATAGGATACAATAAAAGGATATGTCATGCAACTGAAAAACCCTGCCACCAAATACCCAACACAGAAAACTTCATGAAAAAATGGGGGTAAGTGACACTTTAAAGTGCTTGTTATTTTTATCAATTCTCAGTTATAATTAGCAACAGCAGTCTCCACGGTTCAAGTATTAAAATACTTTCATGTATTTGACTAAAAGGAGAAACACCGATGACAACCTATACAGATAAGCAGAAAATATCTTCTGTTCCAACAGACACACCACTATATTACCCTGATACGGATGGTAAACCCATGGCTGCAAGCGACCTGCACAGACGGATTCTCTTTCGCACACTAGAAACACTTGAAGCACATTACGCACAACAACCGGATATTTATGTTTCTGGTGATATACTGATGTATTATGTGGAGGGTGACCCGCACCAAGTCGTTGCCCCGGACGTGTTAGTCTCTTTCGGATTAGAGAAAAAAGAACGGCGTACGTATCTTGTCTGGGTGGAAGGTAAAACACCTGATTTTGTGATGGAGTTCAGTAGCAAAACCACTTATAATGAGGATTTGGGGCGTAAAATGGATCGCTATGCCTCTTTAAGGATTCAAGATTACTTTTTATATGATGCGGAAGGGCTATTCTTGGCATCTCAACTGATGGGTTGGACATTAGTTGATGGTGTTTATGTTCCGGTATCTGATGAAGGTCTCAATAATCGTTTTTGTAGCACGGAGTTCAGCGAGATTCTTTATAGTGGCGGGATTGTCCAATGCTACCGTTTCGCCAAAAAGATGATCTTGTATAAATTCTTTTATTTTAGCATACAGCACATCATACCCACTAACGAGTCTGAGTTCCTTCATGAGAGCTTGTGCAAAATAACCGAGAGCGTTCCGGTAATCTTCCGTTCCAGGACTTTCCAAAATTGTTGTATGTGCAACTTCATTTGTTGTCATAAAGTGGAATTGAATCTCCCGTAACTGATCTACACCAAAAGGCAGATAGACTATCGGTTTAAAGTCAAGACTGCTAACATCTAAATCTTCAAGATTCTTGTATTCACGATAGACCCTTCTTGTCAAAATAGGAATTTCTATATCAAGTGCGCCAATGTCTTTGTCAACATTTTCTTTGTCTATCTCAATAACAAGGGGTGCAACAGGTCTTGTACCTTCTCCCATTTCTTTGCGTTCTAATTCGACCCCTTCCTCTTGAATCTGTTCAACAAAATCCATGAAGGCATCGGTACCGATGACACTCACCGACTCATCTATTTCGTTGATATACATGCGTTTAAATCCACGTCCCAAGGTTTGTTCAGGTAGGATGTTACTTTTGGCAGAATAGGCACGCAGCCCGACAATCGTGGTAACGTTCTTGACATCTCAACCCTCTTTGAGCATTAAAACTGAGACAATTGCCTTATATCGGTTTCTGTCTATCGGTAGATCGATTTCATTCGCTTGTTTTCGCAGTTCCTCAAGTTCTTCTTTCTTTCTCTTTGAAGTTGCCTCAGATATTTCCCTATACACGTTCCTTTTTTCATCTTTGATGTGGTTATAGTGTTCACCAAGTGGTGCTGCTTCAACTCCCATCCGTTTTTTGTAATCTTCACGCCATTGACGATACGCTTCATCGCGCTCAGCACCCGGTAGTTTATTGAACTCATCAAAACGGTACACCTTCATATCCTTCTGCTACTTTTCGTGCAATCGGCTCAGTCGGCATTTTTTCAGGAAATAGAGCATCAGCAGAATCATCACTTTCTGCCGATGCTCTAAAAGCACTATCGGATATATCCAATCCGTTTGCTTGATCAGGAACGGGTACCGATGGCACTTTAAACACTTTTTGCGGTTCAGGATCAGGTTGTAAAATAAAGAATAAACTACCGATACCGAGGAGTAAAATGAGGGTCGCGATCCCCCAATAGAACTTTTTATTCATCAGAAGAGTCTCCTTATGGTGTCGTTATCCCTGCTATTTGCTGCGTCCAGTGGACAAGGCGGTCCATCTTTCCAAGTCTCCCGTATATAATCTTAAGGTATCGTTAAGTTCAATGTTAGACAGCGGTGGCACCATTCTGAAGTATATGTATGAAAGCATCAAAACTTTCCACCTCGTATGCAGCACGGCGTAACTGCTTAAGACGTTTTAGACTGTCAATGCGCTCAATATCAGATTTTATTGTTTCTGTCGTGTCAATTTGGAAACGAATAGAGAGGAGTTCCAATATAGTCTCAACAGTATTATTGCGTTCACCTTGTTCTATACCTTGTTCTATACCTTGTTCTATACCTTGTTCTATACCTTGTTCTATACCTTGTTCTATACCTTGTTCTATACCTTGTTCTATAATGTATTGATAAATAGACGATTCTTGCATGATATCCTCCGATAATAGATGAGTTAATGATTCGCGTTCATAAGTCAATCCACTCATCACCCATAGGTCCACTAATAAGTTGGCACGGGTTGACGAGTCAAGTTGCATAGACTTGATTGTTTCTACACATTGATATATCCACTTTAGTGTGTCCGTGCCAACGGGTGGTTTCATTAATGACGTAAATGGCATCAACCCTGGTTGGCGAGATTCAAGAACAGATTGTCCATCTATATCTATGAGACGTATAACTTTATACTCAACAATGAAATTATAACCGGGTATGTCCTGTTTATAGCCACCCTGATCGTTTTTTCCTGAATTCGGTTTAAGATAGATGACGTGTGAAAAAATAGGTAAACCATATTTTTCATAACATCTACCCATATATCCAATGTTGCGACGTGTCATATCTACGCGGGTACTGTCTCCTGCTTGAAATTCGCAATGCACTAAGGCAGGTTTATGATTGAGTAAGACCTTTATCAAGCTATCCATTTCACGTTTCTCAACGGTAGCGAATTCACTTTCAAGATGTTCTAAAAACTGGATATCTGTTCTGTTCATGATGAACCGAAGGACATCTTCAGGAAATTTAAAGACAACATCATTAGTCACTATATCAAATTTGTGGTGAGGCAGTAAAATCCTCCTTGGCGAAGATTGACTTTGGTTAGAATCGTTCATACAATCATTATACAATAAACTGATGAATAATATCAAATGTTTATAATAGTGAAATCTATAATTTCTTGTACACAATTGTAGCACAAACTCTTAGTGTGCGGACACTACTGCACAAACTAAAAGTTTGTGCTACAACACAATCCAGTCTGTCGGTTTAGGTCTCCCGAACCAAAGTTGAAGTTTCATGGCAACTTTTTTATCTGTCGTTCTACATCCTGTGCCTTTCCATACGGAACTGAGTTCGTCAGGCAGTGAAATCCAAGTGCTATCTTACATATAGACACCTTTGAACTGACTGAGTATAGAAAGTGTCTGCGGAGGTAAGGACGTGCTAATCTTATCCCGATACTTCCAAACGTCAATATTGCAAGAATGGAACCAAAAATAAAATCAGGACTTACGCATTATTTAACGGACTTAGTCGTTTTGGGATATTCATCTTATACTATCATTGACAAACTTATTGAAAATGTCAATGTTCCTATAGTTATACTTGTAGCACGCCTCTGCGAGATACAGTGGCGTGTATTCTGTTGAGTAGTGGTGGTGTGTTCCATACCATGCACGTTTGATGAATGACCAAAATCCTTCAATCGTATTGGTATGCATGTCACCTTTCTCCCACTTCTTACTTCGGTTTAGGGTTTCATGCTCTATCTCTTTACCGATAGTGTTGTATCCTGTAAACTGGTCGGTATAGAGTTTGGAATTCTCTGTATCTACGTTATCACGAATGAAGTTAGCAATCGTTTCTCCAGTGATATCAGGTATCAATTGATCGATGACGTGTCCAGCACGTGAGACAGCACCGATAACAGCGTCTTTCATTGTTCCGCGACCACGCTTGCGAGGTTCATCTACTGTTCGGTCATAGTCTTTCTTGTCTCTACCACCGACATAAGTTTCATCAGCTTCAACGATTCCCGACAAAAGAGAAGACTTCTTTGCCATTTCAGTTCGTATCTTCATCATTATAGACCATGCAGCTTTTTGTTTCAATCCTAAATCTCTCGCCAACTGACAAGATGAGATACCTTTCTTTGCGTTTGCCATCAATGAGATCGCTAAAAACCACTTTTGTAGCGGTATTTTTGTTCCAGCAAAGAGTGTCCCGCTGGTAACCTTGAATGATGCACCACAATCAGCACAATGCCAGCGTCCTATTCTACCTATGCCGTTCTCTTTTTTGCGTTTCAGGTTCGGACCCTCACATTTCGGACAACGGGGTTTATTACCCCAACGTATTTCCTCAAGATGGTCAATACAACTCTCTTGGTCAGGGAATCTCTCCATGATTTTTACTAAATTCATCAGGTACTCCTCTTTAGGAGTTGATTTTTCTGATGAATTTCTGATACAATAATCAAATAAACCGAACATCAGAAAAAACAACTCGTCTTTTCTTGTTCATTTAGGGGGTTCATAACCCCCTAATACTTATCTATATATTGTATCATGAATTAGCAATTAAAACAAGCGATAAATGTACTCTCCATCTATGTTTATAGCGATTTTACTTAATCCCAAAACGACTAATTCCGTAAATTAATGTCGTTTTCACGAACCCCTCTGGGGCTCTTCGGGATACAGAACGAATACGCCAAGTAAGTAGTAGTTAAACGTTGCTAAAGATTGGTTCATAGTGTAATAAAAATTGGAGTATGCAGATGGTAATTGCTGTAGATGTAGCGTATCTTGAGAAACGAAATCAGACAGAACAACAACTTTTCGCTGTGGTGGAGCAGAACACACCTGACTCTATAAAAACACCGCTCTTTCCACAAGACGAACCGGAATCATTCACATTCCTACTAAACAAGGAATTGATTGACCAACTGAACCTAAAAGAATGGTTCCAAAACTATGTGAAGGAAGCACAAGTATCAACTGCGGGGATACGTGGACCCCAGAATATCCTTTATCCGTGGGATACGCGCTTCCCAATCAATCAGGTTGGAATCATCTTATCAACACTCGGTAAAAGTCTTGTAGCAAAGGAAGCATCAGATGGACATCTAATAGAAAAACTGGCAGGCTGTGAAGTACGCTACAACTCACAAAAATATGTTGAATTCATCGTTCGTATACAAGCAGCACAAGGTATACGCACTTATGTCCCGAAAGGGTTCGGCATGTTACCGATCTGGATGGCATCGTTCCTTATTTTTATGCTGGACTTAGATGGCGGTGAACATGTTACCTCAAGTCATTCCGTAAGCACAAAAAACGCTACAAAAGATCTTAACAATCAGGGTAGTCAATATCTACCCGAAGAATCCATGCAATTCGTTAAAAAGATTAAGGACATATTAACGACTGCTGAAACTGGCAGTTATACGATCCAATTCAGCGCAATTGACGATGAACACATCGATTTTGAACGTTTAGATGAACTGCATGATGGGGTACATCTTTATGTCGGTTATCTCAAGAGTGGTGTTGCCACAGATACCAATCTCAAACTTATACGTGAGACGAAACCACCCATCGTTGTTGATTGTGTCGGTGGATGTATGTATCGTCCAATGCGTGCTATCTTTGAACGATTAGGTATCGCCGACTCTGTCCGTTGGCTTCATGTTGATGCGGACCCACTCTATCACAACATCGGGAAACTGGATCGCAATCCGAAAACCGGTGACGTAGAATTTTACGACCTCGGATGCGATTTCAGTATCCTCGACGTTGTCAAATCTGCTGACTACGCAACAAAACTGAAAAATCAACCCATCGGAACAATCATTGAGGTTACCGACCCCGACGGTGACAGACTCATCGTCTGTCAAATAGAGAATATTGACCGAGAGGACACGTTACAAAATCTCGGGGTTGATTATTTAACGTTTAATGATGATAGACTGCTGACAATATATACCCCTAATCAAGCGTTCCTGATGTTGATGGATTTTTATGCAAAGCAGCTGAAAAGTGCTGGACTTTGGGACAATCACCCGAGATTCATGATAAAAACTACGCCTTCAGCACTCGCTTGGGATCAGTGGGGAGAAGCAAATGATGTGCATGTGATTAACGTGCCTGTAGGTTTCAAAGAAATTGCTTCCATCATGAAGAAAATTGAGAAACAGATTACCGTTACTCCTGATCAAGCTGTTTCTATCCAAGATGTCTATGGTGAAACTATTACGTTGGGTGTGCAACCCCGTCTTATCTTTGCAGGTGAAGAGAGCGGCGGTATGATTACAGGTCCAGAAGAACTGATTAAAAGTCAAGGTGGAAGAGTGGCAATTGCCATGCGGGAAAAGTCTGCTGGTGAATCTATGGTTTTGGTCACAGCACTTGCAGCGCATTGTAAACAGCAAAACATACCTTTATCAGACTATCTCTCTTCTGTTTTTGATGAAAGTCAAATCACTGCTACGTGTGATGTCCGAGAAGACATAACCTATTACAACGAGTCTGAACCGGATCCGGATAAGCTGCGAGAAGCAAAGCGCAAAGGTGAAGCAAAACGTGACAAGAATGACCTGTTCTTTCTCGGTATTGCTATTGCACTGCACGCAAAAAAAATAGATATGGAACAAGCACGTGCCGTCCTGTCTGATGCACTACCGGAACTTGAATTTGTCAATCTTGAGAGTATCCGATTCGTCGGTGATGGGAGTTATCTAAAGTTCACAGATAAATTCGTAGAAGTACGGAAATCTGGCACTGATGCAAAGACGAAAGCCTACGCTTCTGGACCTGATAAAGACGAATGCAGAAGATTCGCAAAAGTCTTCGGTGAAACAAGTGGTGACTTGACCGAATTTTACATCTCCCAAATTGGTCAAAATTATTTAGCGTGTGTTGAGGCAAAAGCACGAGAAATCTATGATGCTTTTCAAGTGGCATAGTAAAGACAACACACAGAAAGTAACTTCAGATATATCGGTACTGAAAACGCTATCCTAAAAACAACCGATGGTGGTGAGACATGGATAGGCAGATCAGAACGAGTCCGCGTCGGTGAAACCCGCAATAATTTGGAGAATATACTCTTTGTCTTACCCAAAATAGGTTGGATAATTGGGTCTTTCGGCACGCTCCTTCATACAAAAGATAGCGGAGAAACGTGGGAAAAACGCGACCCATGATTCGACAACAATCTGTTCGGAATTCACTTTTACGATGAAAAAACTGGATGGATCTGTGGACAGGAAGGATTAATCCTGTACACTGACGATGGCGGAGAAACATGGAACCAGCAAAAGACAGACTCAATTGACAATCTCTTGGATATTCACTTTGTTGACAATATGATTGGATGGGCAGTAGGTGACTATAGTGCTGTTTTACACACCACGGATGGTGGAAAAACTTGGGCTGCCACAAAAGCGGGTGGAAATGGAATCCTCGAAGGTGTCCACGCTACAGATAAAGGCCATTGTTGGGCTGTTGATGACTGGGGTGTGATTGCATCTTATAAGACAGAATAATACTTTTAATCTAAGCGACTCATGTATAGTGAACTTTAGAATTAATGCCAGTTAAAATACTGACTGGCTCCACAACGGGCGAGGTGATCTCGCCCCTACGCTGGGTGTTCTTCGTCATCGGTGTGCGGGTGAAATGTTTCATTAATTATTAACTTTACTGTAATTGAAATTTTATTGGAGAATTATGAGATGACAGAACAGAAGAACCATAAAGTTACGATGCTCGGAACAGGCCTTATCGGTATGTTCTACACGATGACACTGCATAACCAACGCGGTGTAGATCGTGTCCACACGGTATATTCCCGTCGCGAGGAACGTGCAACAGATTTTGCTAAGGAATGGAACATCCCAAACGCGACGACTAATTTAGAGGAAGCAATCAATTATCCTGAAACGGATGTTGTTGTCATCGGATTACCAAACAATCTGCATCTGAAAGTTGTGGAACTTGCTGCAGCAGCGGGTAAAGCCATTCTCTGCACAAAACCGCTTGGACGCACTGCAGAAGAAGCAAAGCAGATGCTTGATCTTGTAGAAAACGCTGGTGTGTTCGGTGGTTATCTTGAGGATTTGGTCTATCCTCCAAAAACACTCAAAGCGTTAGAGTCTGTTCAGAACGGAGCTCTCGGTAAAATCTTATGGGTACGTTCTCGCGAAACTCACCCTGGTCCCCATAGTGATTGGTTCTGGGATCTTGAACAAGCAGGTGGTGGTGCAATCGTTGATATGGGGTGCCACTGCATTGAAATCATCAGAAACTTCGTTGGTAAGGACAACAAACCTATTGAAGTAATGTGTTGGGCGGATACGCTTGTACACCCGGTTGATGCTGAAGACCACGGTATTGCGCTCATCCGATTTGAAAGCGGCGCGATGGGACAATTTGAAGTCGGTTGGGCATTCCGTGGTGGCATGGACCTTCGTGATGAAGTCTCTGGCAGCGAAGGGACAATCTGGCTCAATCATTGGCTACGTACCGGTTTTGAGATGTTCACTGCTGTCGGACAAGGTGGATATGTCGCTGAAAAAGCAGAGAGTGACGCGGGTTGGCTTTTCCCGGTCGGTGATGAGGTGGCAGAACTCGGATATCGGGACATGTTTCTTGATATGTTCAACGCTATGGATGAAGGGAGAGATCCTTTAGAAACTTTCTATGATGGATATGTTGTAAATGCTATTATTGATGCCTGTTATAAATCTGCGAAATCCAAAAAGTGGGAACCCATTGAACTTGAGGATTGGCGTGGTACTACAGATACAGCAGACGCACAGACCGATACGGAAGACGCAGAAGGACGTTATGCACATCTCAAAGATGAACGCATGCCTGATGGTAGAATGAAACGTATCTATAGAGACCGTGAAACAGGTGAAATTATTGAACGTGTTGAGGAGTAAGCATGCGGAATACAAAACTTCAAATTCCTTATGTAACGCCTTGTGCTAATTGACTATATGTAACATATCTAATCCTATTTTGTATGTTTATTTGATATTGAGAAATATCAGATAATTTACCAAAATGTATTTAGCAATACTTCCATTAGAACTAACTGAAGTACTAACATACCTGAAACCCAGAAAAAATCCAAGCGAGGACGTTCTATAAGGTATTTCGCTACTGGTATAACAAAGAACGGTACCATGAAGATCCAAATCCGTTCTACTTCCATCGTAAACAACGTTGAAAATGTAAAGGAGAGAAGTGTCATCAGGAATCCGATGTTGAATGTGTCGGATTCTTCTGTACGTAATAGCCATGATCTACGTCCTTCACTGTTTTCATTTTCAGTCAAAACAGAGTTCTGTTTCCAATCCTTAACAGACTTAGCCATTTGCCGTAACCATACAGTCGTTATAGGAATACCTACACCAATTAGTAAAGCAAATAGGTTTGCGAAGCTCAGATGTAAATATCGGTTGATGCTTTCATAACCAGTTCCCATTGTTTTTTCGTCCTTTTTTATGGATAGCCAAAGTGCCTCAAATGGTTGGAAACCTGTCAACACAGACAGTATAAAATAGAATCCGATAAATCCTGTCGCAGCAAACGCCAACATCTTCAGGTATTGCACGAATCGCTTCCGTTCTAATAAAGGGATTATACATAAAAAGGCACCTATCACGACTGTAGAATACGTCATAAACATACCAAGCGCGAGGCTAATACCCGTAAGAAGGCTATAAGGTCTGAATACACCTATCGGCGTGGTGGGGGCTGTTTCTCGTTCTCTCGCTTCGTAGAACAGAAAAAGGCTGAGGATTGGAAATACACTAAAGGGACCATCCATTGATGTCGTTGTGAACATTACAAAGTTAGGGGTGATGAGAAACAGCAGAAGTGCGTAGAATGCAACTTTCTTATCGTAAAGACGTTCTGCAAGTTTGTAGATTGGGATTACCGTGAGTGCCGTAAAGAGTATTGATGCCAACGATGTAGAGACGAGAGTATACCCGAAAATCTTACTCACAAGCCATAGGAAAACTACACCGCCGGGGGGATGTGTTCGGGTGTGCCCAGAAAGTTGATCGAAGAGTTCCTGTTTGCTAAAATCTCTGAGAAATACCCCTAAACCCATCTCATCAATATATGGCACATCAGCATAGTATTCCTGACCTGATCGGGTATAGGGTTCAAAGAGTTTTAGGATCTGTTCTGTACCAGCATCTGTTGGTATTTCATGATATCCATCAACTAGTGCTACGCTAATGTTTATAGCGATGAAACATACAATTGCCATTGTGATCAGTGTGCGCGGGTTGAGGTCGTTGGGTATTATGCTAAGTTGTAGAAATCTGTAGCATAGAAATAGGAATCCGATACAGACAATTAGTGCTGGAAATAACCATAGGCTGAAACTGAATTCGGGAGAGGCATAGAGTGGAACGAAGTGTCGAGCATAGTTGACTGCGCCGAGGTCCAGTCCAGTTTCGCGCATGATGTATTTCAGTATTATATGATAAAAAAGGAAAAATAGCGTGATGATAGCAGTTTGTCCGAATATGGATCGGAGCACTTTCTGTAGATAACGCATTCGTATTGTGTTGGTCAGAGTTCAACTATCCTTCAGATAAGATCCTGAAATGTGACGCGTGTATAGGCATCATTTAAGGACAATTCACAATCTATTGGTTTGAGTTGAGTTGAAGGATAGTATCTAGTGTATCATAAGTTTTTCTTATCCAATATGTTTCAGTAAGTCGTCTGCTTTGCGTTCTGAAGATAGGTATTCCTCTGGGGTGATGTAGGTTTCCACTGCAATTGCGGACATGTTTATCTCCTAAATTTAATTTTGTTCTTTTTCAGATGCTTGTAGTTCTTGTGCTGCTTCTAATAGGACATTCGCTAAAAATTGCGGATTCACTTCGTCTTTTCCTCGGAATGTGCGCACACGTTCTCCGTTAACTTTTAGTACAGCCAGTTCCTTTCCCCCTAAATGGATACCGAGTTTTGCATTCCGTGTTTCACCGGGACCGTTGACTTCACACCCCATGACTGCTATTGGCATATTGATACCATTTTTTTCCAGAAGTTCCTCTGCCACGGCAACGATATTTTCATATCCTGCTTCTGGATCACCACGTCCACAGAACGGACATGAGATAACGTCTAATATATTGTCTGCCATGCCGAGTGCCCGGAGGAGTTCCTTTGCTGTCGATACCTCTTCAACAGGATCACCTGTTATTGAGATACGGATTGTATCCCCGATACCTTCCAATAAGAGGGTACCGATACCGAGTGTTGACTTCACGTGGGCGCGTCTTGGTGTTCCTGCTTCTGTCACCCCAAGATGTAAAGGGTAAGCAACTTTCATGGAGAGCATACGGTTTGCTTCTATCATCCGCAGTGGGTCGCTGGATTTGACGGAGATAGCAATATTTGTGAAATCGTGTTCTTCACAGATTTTCACATGTCGCATCGCACTTTCAATCAATGCGGCTGCTGTTGGAGACGGATATTTCTCCAATAGATCCTTTTCAAGTGATCCTTCGTTTACACCGATGCGGATAGGAATATTCGCAGATTTTGCAGCTGATAGTACCTCAGCAATTCGTTTTTCGTTACCGATGTTTCCCGGATTGATGCGAACTTTTGCAACACCTGCGTCAACAGCAGCAAGCGCGAATTTATAGTTAAAGTGAATATCAGAAACGATCGGCACGGGTGAACGTCCGACTAATTCGCTGAGTGCTTTTGCGTCTTTTTCTTCTGGCACAGCGACACGGACAATGTCAGCCCCCGCATCAGCACACCTTTCTACTTGTGCTAATGTGGCATCAACATCATGTGTTAATGTAGTCGTCATTGTCTGAATGGAAATCGGATGCCCCCCACCAATTGGAACCGTTCCTACTTGTATTTTTCGCGTCCGTTTTCTATTGTCAATTTGAATGAGTTCTTTCATGTTTTTGTAATTAGTTTGCACCTATAAGTTGGGTGAGTATTTCAATGAAACGTTCGTTATCTTCCTGTTTACCGATTGTGACCCGTATGGCATTATTGTAACCGTAGTTATCCATTTGACGAACAATGACTCCCCTTTCCATCATTGCATTCGCGAAATCTGCGCTAGATTGATTGACAAACACCATGATAAAATTGCCTTCAGTCTTGATATAACGGAGATCTAATCTATCAAATTCAGCGTATAGGTATAATTTACCAGTAGCGTTGAGTTCTCGGCTTTTCTTAACATAATCTGTATCCTGTAGTGCTGCCCGTGCAGCTGCTTGTCCGATCAAGTTGCAGTTAAAGGGTTGACGCACAGGATTCATCATTGCAATCAGAGAGGGTTTAGCGATACCGTATCCAACCCGCAGACCAGCGAGTCCATATATTTTTGAAAACGTCCTCGTAATAATAAAATTGCGCTCCTCCATTACATAAGGTAGGGTTTGCGGATAGTCTGTTCGTGTAACATATTCGTAATATGCCTCATCAAACACGACTAACACATCTTCAGGTACTTGTGCCATAAAATGTGCTGTATCAGTTGCTGTAACCATAGTTCCAGTCGGATTGTTCGGATTTGCTATAAAGATAACTTTGGTCTTATCCGTAATTGCTTCTGCTATTGATGGTAAATCGTGTGTATCATTCTGCATTGTGACAACCACGGATGTTGCACCTGAGACTTGAGCGACATGTTCATAGACAACAAATGCCCCTTCTGCATAGATGACTTCATCGCCGGATCCAAGATAAGTTTCTCCAACGAGTGTTAGTACTTCATTTGACCCATTTGTTAAAATCAGGTAATCTTCATTTACACCGAGATGCTTTGCTAAATCTGTTTTTAAATAATATGCGTTATCGTCCGGATAAAAGTTGACCTGTTTAGAGCTTTCTGTAATAGCCTGCATGGCTAATGGTGAAGGGCCAAGAGGATTCTCATTTGATGCTAATTTTATAATATTAGAGATACCGAGTTCACGTTTAACTTCTTCAATTGGTTTACCACCTTGATAGGCAACCATTGTTTCAATGCCGGGATTCGGCTTTAGTTCTTTTTGAGATGTGTTCACGAATTACCTTATTTAACGTTTTGTCGTAGTTACCGCTTGCAATGCGTTTCCCATCAGGTGAATATGTCACTGCGGTGGCAGCATCTGTATGTCCAGTAAGTAGTGTTAAATCCTTGCATGTATGTGCATCATGGATCCAAATCCGATAATGGAGCATGCGATGGCTATTTTTTTTGTCGTCCGGTGAAAAGTCAAAGTTTACCCAACGTCCTTGTCCAATTCACATCTTTGCCCCTTCAGGTAATGTGCAAAGGGGTGGTGTAGGACTGCTTCCAATAGCATTGTTTAGGATTATAGTTGAAAGTGTTAATACGCAGATGGCTATAGAGTTGTGTTTTTTCATAACGTCTATTTTCTCCTGATGTTCCGGTTTACCGGCTGGCATGATCTGAAATTGCAAAAATTGCTTCTACTGTTTCCAGAAACTTCGGTCTAAGCTGCGATACTGTATTGCCTCAGAGACATGCATGCCTTCTATATTCGGATTTTCATCCAAATCGGCGATGGTTCGTGATACTTTCAAAATTCGGTCATACGCTCTTGCACTTAGCCCCAATTGATTTATTGCAACATGCAGGAGTTCTTGTGCCTGTGTTTCAATTTTACAATATTCCCGTATCTGTTTGGACTCCATATTTGCGTTTGCATGTATCGAAGTGCCATTAAAGCGTTGATGTTGTATTTGCCGGGCTGCTTCCACTCGTTCACGAACAACGTTGGATCGTTCACCTGAAACATCCGCGGAGAGTTCTGCGTATTTGACAGCTGGGATTTCAACTTGGATATCAATTCTATCCAATAGCGGTCCAGAGATACGTGAAACGTAGGTTTGTATCTGGTTATGTGAACATTTACAGTCCCTGTTTGGGTCACTGAAAAAACCGCATGGGCATGGGTTCATCGCTGCGATTAACATAAAATTTGCGGGGTAGGTGAGGGATGCTGCGGCACGTGAAATAGTTACATACCCATCTTCTAAAGGTTGGCGCATGACTTCAAGCACGTTCCTACGAAATTCAGGTAGTTCATCTAGGAAAAGGACACCGTTATGAGCAAGACTCACCTCTCCTGGACGTGGTATATTCCCACCACCGATCAATCCAGCGTCAGAAATTGTGTGATGCGGAGATCGGAATGGACGTGTCATTACCATAGGTGTATCGTTTGGAAGAATGCCAATTATACTTTGGATTTTTGTTGTTTCCAAGGATTCATTTATAGATAAGGTTGGTAAAATAGAAGGAATTCGTTTTGCGATCATCGTTTTACCAGAACCTGGTGGACCGATCATAATGAGATTATGTCCGCCAGCTGCAGCAACTTCAACCGCGCGTTTTACATGTTCTTGTCCTTTTACGTCTATCAGATCCAGAAGGTTATCTGTGTCTACTCGCTCTAATGCGTTTTTTAGCGTTGGTGGTTCCGGTTGAATCTCTTTGGTAGAATTGAGGAATTGGACGGTATCTGTAAGGTTTTTAACGGGATAGACGTTCAGATCTTCTACGATTGCAGCTTCTTTTGCGTTTTCTGCTGGTAAAACAAGATGTTGCAGTCCGTGGTGTTTTGCTGCCAGAGCAATAGGAAGCCCTCCTTGTATACTGCGAATGCTACCATCTAGTGCTAGTTCTCCTAATATCATAGTATTTTCAAGATTGCTAAAATCGACCTGATTTGTTGCAGCCATCACACCGATTGCAATAGGTAGATCAAAAGCCGACCCTGTTTTTCGTATATCTGCGGGTGCTAAGTTTGCGGTAATTCGATTCGATGGAAAATAGAATCCAGAGTTTTTTATTGCTGCTGTAACACGGTCTCTACTCTCTTTGATTGCGCTGTCCGGCAAACCGACTGTGTTAAACGCCGGGAGTCCACCTGCAACATCTACCTCTACTTTTACGATGTA
The DNA here is from genome assembly GCA_965208245.1 of Candidatus Poribacteria bacterium. Classification (GTDB taxonomy): domain Bacteria; phylum Poribacteria; class WGA-4E; order WGA-4E; family WGA-3G; genus MSPOR6. Next base: position 72,405 of record OZ242325.1, on the reverse strand, counting down.
TGCGTCAATGCCAAGTACTGCACTGCTGATAACAGTTGCGAGCATGTCGTTGTTTCCTTTATCTTCAGTGTTTTAGTGCGGATCTCCAGTTAGTCTATCAAGTGCATGGAGTTGTCTAGGCTCAGCGATAATGAATAGACCGTCTCCTGCTTCAATTTTCCAATCACCAGCAGGATTATAGATATATGTTCCATCCTTACTGCGAAGTGCAATAACGACTAATCCGGTATCTTCTTGGATTTGCGAATCTCTCAGTGTAACACCGTCAAGTTTGGATTCAGGTTGGACAATGGATTCAGCGAACCGTGTTGTTTGGCGGATCTCCTGCATTTTTGTGATGAAATCTATGAGATGTGGTTCAAGGATACCTGATGCAAGTCGTATTCCCCCAATATGGTCCGGCAAAACGACTTCATCTGCCCCGGCAGTAATAAGTTTGTCTGGCGAGTTGTGTTCTACAGCTTTTGAAACTATCCGTAGCGTCGGGTTCAAGTTTTTTGCGGAGATGACGACGAAAAGGTTATCTTGGTCACGACTGAGGCAAGCGACAAGACCTTTTGCCCTTTCAACACCAGACCGCATGAGCACATCATCGTCTGTTGCGTCTCCGTGTATGTAAAAAAACTCCCGTGTTTCAGCGAGATATTCTAGACGTTCCTCGTTCACCTCTATCCCGACGAAATCTGATTCGGACTTAAGCATTTCATCAAGGACATGCACACCTGTATCTCCGAGTCCACAGACAATATAATGATTAGATAATTTATGAACAGCATTCATCATTCTTCTATGTTTGAAAAAACTTAGTAATTCTCCTTCGACAAGGAATGTGGTTACGATGGTAATGCTGTAAATAAACATGCCGATACCACCAATAATTAGAAAAATAGAAAAAACTTTCCCTGAATTACTCATATCCAAATCTTCATAACCGACTGTCGTTACGGTGATAACGGTCATCCAAATTGCATCTAGTAGTGTCCACTTTTCAATAATTGAATAACCGACAGTACCCATCACTAAAAGTCCGACTAGTAACAGGAAAGCAATAATAGTCTTGCTTTGATAATTCATTGTCCTCCGTTTGACACCTCGATTTTTCTAATGTTGCAAAGGTGAAATCCTGATGTCTTTAATGTAACAGATTACTCAAGGAGTGCGGTCCCTTCTTTGCTTGAAGATTCGGTCGTTTCCGCTAAGTCGGAGTCTTCGTTTACCTCATCGGGTTCAGGTGTATCCTGTTCAGGTTTTTCTTTTTGACTATTAACAACACGGACATAATTCATCCTTAGTTCATAAAGGGAATTGGTTAAATAATTGGCTTCAGGTGCTGTTAGGTTTCCTTTCGTTTTTTCTTCTAACATCTCTATCGTATCAATCATGCGTTTTGCTAAGTCGATATTGACAATCACTTCTTCAGTTTCAGGATCACGAAAACCTTGTAGATAGAGATGAGCAGTGGTTATGAGATCAGTTATGAAGGTGATAAAATCTAATGGTGGGAGTTTGACATCTTCCTGTGTTGTATTCTCTTGCATTTAACATCTCCTGCTTAGCCGTATCTATTCTACGATAATTTGCGTGAGTAGACTTCCTGCTTGGTTGTTATTGTTTGCGTTTTCATTCATTGCAAGGAAAATGACACCTTCTGCGGGGGCAGGATTATCGTAGCGTGACCCAACTGCGAAAACGGATCTGCCGATTTTTGCTATGAGTGCACCGATATTGGTACCGGGAAGGAGGTAACCATCACCCGCTGGGGTTTTGGCGACACCATCAGCCCCACACCATCCTGTTCTATTTTTAAGGTCAGGGGACCATGCTCCATCAGCATCAATTACAATTCGTTGTCCTTTTTTTACACGGACATAACTCTCTTGCCACACTGGGCTCGGACGTGCAACCCGGATAACTGTTAACGCCATTCAAATATCCTCTCAATCATTAGACAGACGGTTTAGACATTTGCTTTGACCGTCCTATTTATTCATCTTCGCTGCGTTCACGAATTGTGATGTTCACTATTTTGTCATCTTGTACAATCTTGTCTAATACATCCAAACCCTTGATGACTTTTCCGAGGGTGGTATAGTCTCCATCCAAGAGTATAGCATCTTTACAGATAAAGAATTCATCACCGTCGGAAACGCCTGATCCCTCTTCCTTTGCCATTAAAACAACACCTCTTTCAAGAGGTGTATCGCTCTTCTCAATCGGCAGTGTCTCATTCGAGAAAATTGATCCTGCTTGGATAACGAGTTCTTCAACACGGTGAAAGGGTTCGTTTCTGTAGTATCCCATACTCGCGTTTTTGATGAAGTGTTTTGAAGTGTTTGGTGCATCTGAAGCAAAAAATTCAAATTCAATGTTGCCTTTAGCGGTTTCAATGACAGCGATTGCTTTCGCTGGGGCAATCTGTGGTTCGGGTTCTTTCTTTTCAGGCTTCACTGGCTGTTCAACAACTGTTTCGGTTTCTGTTTGTGTATCAGCAGTGTCGGTCTGTGAGTCGGATTCCGTAGTTTTTTTGTCTTGTTGTGCACAACTAGACAAAAAAACAACAAACAGAGCGGTTAATATCAATAGTGCAAGTATAAATTGCTTAGTTTTTTGTAGCCTTACCATGTTTTGACTTTGCCTCCAATCGTATGGAAGTTATGACATCGCCTACTACCAGGGTATCCACAATCTCCATGCCTTGTAGGACGCCACCGAATGTGGTGTATTGTCCGTCGAGATGAGGTTGCGGTTTTAGACAGATGTAAAATTGACTTCCAGATGAGTTTGGTAAACTTGATCGTGCCATCGCCACTGTTCCTCTTATGTGTTTCCGCTGTTTTGGATTGGTGTATTCATCAACTATTGTCCAACCGGGTCCCCCGAATCCATCACCATTCGGACAGCCACCTTGAACAATATTCAATCCGGGATTATTTTCTATACGATGGAATATTAATCCATCATAGAACTTCATGCCAATCAATTTTTGGAAGTTTTCTACTGCAATAGGTGCAGAATCGGCATAGAATTCTATTACAATAGTGCCTTTTTCAGTTTTTACAACTGCAACTTGTTCTTTAGACTCTTTACCAAAAGGCAAAATTGTACAACCTGTTACTGTTTGTAGCATTATAATTGTCGATAATAGATAAGCAAATTTTTTCATCAATTTTCCTTGTGTGTTAGTTTTCTTGTTTTATAGTTGTCCATGTCGTTGTTAATTTATGAAGAACTGAACGTAAGATGTAAGACGGGATCGTTTGCATAACAAATTGCTGTCATCATGAATACGACAGTGACGAAGAAAACGAACCAGGCAGATTTAGTCAGGATTGTCTGACAGAGTGAGAAGTGTTTCATTTACATACCTCATAAACAATAAACATCATAAACGTGCTTATATCGTCTTTCCTGTTTGATATAGAACATTGTCCTTTTCAATAAATCATCAATTCCAAAGGTCTCTAATCATTAAGACTATCAAAATTCCTTGAAAAAGTCAAGGTTTTTCTTTTTTAGAAGTAAGTGTTTGTTTTCGCAAACAGAAAAAGAAGTGTCATCATTCCAACACAAAACAAAATACTGGTGATCCATAGGACTACAGTTGCGGAACCTTTAAATGGTTTCCAATTTCTTCTGTTTCTCTTATATTTCGTGTTCCAATTCCTTTTTATTATCATGTGCAAATTCCTTAAGGCATAACGTTGAATGAATTTTCAGTATTTATGATTTTACACTATATCCAGTGTTCACCATTGAGTAAATAAAGAGTCAGTTCTACGAGGCAAGCACTCATCATTTTTTCCACCTCCTGTCGTGTATCGTCGCACAGCGGTCCTGAAAGAGCTGCTCGGTAAAGATTCACTGCTCGTTTGAATTCCCCTGTTTTTTCATATTGTTACATCTAACTGATCGAGATTAACAATATTAGGTATAAGTATAAATGCAAGAGCTGATGCAGCTATTTCTACTCTCGGTTTTGTCTGTATAGTTGATATTAATCGTTCTGCGTTCCTCTCAGTTTTCTCTAACCGAGATACCTCAAGCAGAAACTGTGTGTTTTCACCAAGCCAACTGGAAACGATATTCTCACAGGTAACTTCAAACACCGCAGGTGAAGCAGAATACGAGCGCATAACTGATACGAATGCAACAGTATGAAGTTCAAGAAATAGTCGTGGATGCCAATCTGATATCCTCACAATGGAGCATTTAAATCTGTGCATAACTACTGAAAAACCTATTGAATAGTCTCTCTACGTAAAGTTAAGTACAAAACACTAAAAATCTCTTGTATTTTAACACATGGATTGTGTATAGTAAAGGGAAATAACTTGTTAATAAGTTATTAACATCATTTGCCTGATGTACTGATTGACATCTGTCATATAATATGTTAGATTACATTAGTACTTAGCTCAGAGAGAGCATAACGAAACCAATAGATGACGTTAGTATGTGATTGACAAGATGAATTGATTGAAGGAGAAAACCTATGTATGTTATTATAGCACCGATACAGATTAAGGGCGGCAGCTATAACATTTATCCACCTGATGATGAGTGGAAATAGATTATGGTTCCTTTAGAATGATGGAACATTCGCCGTGATCTGTTACATTGAGTGCGAGGATAGTTGCTGCTGCGGCATCTGCAGCGTTCCCATCTGCTTCCAATATGTTGGATTCCAGTTTCTACAGTCTTCATTCCGCCTGCTGCAACGACACCCGTTTGGCTTGTTGCTTTCCACCCAATTTTCTTACTGTTTTCCATCTATTGTCCTTAACATTGCTGTTCAAATTTCATCTTCTACCGGCATTGCATGCTCGGGAATTTCTACACCTTTTTCCTGCCAGAACTTATATGCGCCGTTGTGTAATGGAATGACAAACGCCTTATCAGCATTCTCTATTGTCATATCTGATGCTGCTTTATTCGTTTGAATCATTACTTGATGTCCTTTAGGTGAATAAATGTGCTTTATGATGGCATAGATGATGTCGTCTGGGACTGCCTTGTTGGCAATCAGCACAGTCGGCATCATGATCGTCTTTACTGTTTCAACTTTTCCTTCATAAGCACCCTCAGGCAAACTGGCAGAATAATATGGGTATTTGTCGTAAAGACCGTGTTCTGTAGCGGGTGTATCCAGATCAATCATTCGGATGGGTTTTATTGCTGTCAATGCAATTATTGCACTATTCGGCACACTGACTAACCACATAAAACCTTTAACTTGTCCATCTTGGAGTTCTTGCGCAGCAGAATCCCCTCCCCTATATATTGGTGTAAATTGTTCCCAGATACCGGCGGCTTTTGCCAATCGTTCTAATGTTTTGGCAGTACCAGATCCTGGTGCACCACAAGCAATTTTTTTACCGATTATATCTTTGAATTCATGTATATCGCTGTTCTGAAGTGTTGAGAATTGTCCGTAAGCAAAATAAAGAAGCGTTACCATTCTAATATCCTTCTTGGGACCCCCTTCTGAGAATATCTCTTCCCCGTTGTATCCAAGAGAACTCTCTGATGCAAATACAACACCGAGTGCATTTTTGTCTTCGTTGACACGACGGGTGTTTTCCACTGAACCTGCCGATGCTACGATTGATAGTTCCAACGTAGGTTCACGGTGTTTGACAACTTGATTGATTCCTCCTGCAAATTGAGAGAAACTTCCACCCATTGCACCACCGTAGATTGTTAACCAATCCTTGTTCTGTTTGTCACCACAACCAGAAAAGACTATTGACAAAACTGTAACAAGACAGATACATGGATACAGAAAGAACTGCAATTTTTTGTGCATAATACTATCCTTAGTGTTTAAGATCGTTGGAAAATGATACCAGGTTCACCTTGATTAATCAAGATATTTTCTATCGTATTAAATTCAGATATGATGTCTAACTTACTGTTAAACAGATAGTCTTTTTAACACCTTCCGTCAAATCCCCATGCTTTAGCTTGTGGGATGTAGACGGCTCATCGGTTTTTTTATCAAAAAACTTGACAATCTAACAAATATATGGTATAATATACTATACACTTCGCTATAAAGATAAGATGTTATGCCGCTCAAAATCTCTAATAAAAAACGCGATTACCGAACAACTAACAAGACAATCTATAGTTGTCAATATCATGTTATCTGGTGCACAAAATATAGGCGTAAGGTTTTGGATACACAGATACAATGTCGCTTGAAACAGCTAATCCGTGAAAAACAGGACGACTCTGGTTACCAAATCAGAGAAGTTGAGACTCAACCCGAACATATCCATTTGCTTATAGAGTCCCCGTCCAATGCATTCTGTGGATAAAGTTGTTGGTAAAATCAAAGGTTACACTTCCAAAGTTTTGCGTGAAGAATATCCATCTTTGAAAAGTCGTCTACCTTCACTTTGGACGCGTTGCAAGTTCGTAAGTTCCTGTGGTGGCGTAACGCTTCAAGTGATAAAAGACTATATTGAAATGCAAAGCGGACAATGAGAAAGACATATAAATATAAGATACAAAATCAATCTAACACTATCAAGTTAGGCAATATGCTTGACGATATGTGGCACATCCATGTGCATATCATGACCTTGCAGCGTCGTTATTACCGCAGATATAAAAAGAACATATCGGCATATAGCATGAATGCCCATGTTGCGAAGTTGAAAAAGCGGACGAAACCACATTGGAAGCAACTGCCGAGTCAAGTTGTGCAAGATGTTGTGTTGCGATATGGAAAGGCATACGATGCTTTCTTTAGAAATATCAAAGAACGCGAAGCAGGTTTGACAGTGCGTAAAGTAGGTAAACCGAAAATCAAACCGCGTCATAAATATAAATCTATGACCTTTACACAAGCAGGTTACAAACTTGAAGGAAACCGTATCAAGATCAATTGTATAGATACGTGGTATTCCTTTCATAAACATCGTGAGATGACAGGTGAGATCAAAACTATCACGATCAAGCGTGATAGATGCGGGGACTATTGGCTATGCTTTAGTTGTGATAATGTTGACGGTTCAGAACCTTTTGCCGAGACGGGTAAGAGTGCAGGTTTTGATTTTGGATTGAAAACATTTTTGACAAGCAGTGGTGGTGAGAAGCTAGAATCCCCGCAGTTTCTGAAGAAGTCCTTGAATAAGTTGCGTTCACTCAACAAAGCATTTTCACGCAAAATCAAAGGTTCAGGCAACTGGTATCGTGCGTTGCGTGCGTTGTGTAGACAGTATCGCGATATTGCTAACCAGCGACTTGACTGGCAGTGGAAACTTGCCACACATCTGTGTCGTGAATACGATGTGCTTGTCTTTGAGAACCTAAATATAGATGGTATGAAAAGGCTTTGGGGGCGCAAAGTATCCGATTTGTCTTTTGCACAGTTCTTGCTGATAATGGAACAGAAATGTGCCAAACATGGCAAGGCGTTCAAACAAGTGGGCAAGTGGACTGCTACAACTAAACCTTGTAGCAACTGTGGATGCACAAACGACACCCTAACTCTTATCGATAGGTATTGGATATGTCCTGAGTGTGAGACACATCACGACAGAGACATAAACGCTGCTATCAATATCAAACAGGCTGGCTTAGCAGCCTAAAGTGGAGATGACGGAAGACGGGTTATCTCTTAGAGATAAACGCTGTTGTCTACGAAGCACAAGCCCCTACCTTTAGGTTGTGGGTACTATGACTGAACAGTCGATATCAATTAGGACTTACGCAATAACGATTTATCTCAATCGGATGCGGATGCGGCGCACCAAGCATGTTGCGTGCGTTGGAAGATTGAACAACTTCATCGTGAGCTCAAACACGTCACCGGTATTGGTAAATGTCAATGTCGCAAGTTGCGTGCCCAAAGAAATCATATTGCATGTAGTTTCCAAGTATGGGTCTGTCTGACACGTGTTGCACGTAAACTCGGCAAAACAATCTATGAAACGAAACAAAGTGTATTGGATGATTATATGCAATATCAACTCTTTAATCCTTCAATTATCTTTAATAATGCGTAAGTCCTGTAGAATATAAGTGAATAGGGGACAGAAATTTTGCATTGAACTGAGCATAGAAATGTGATATAATCTAATATTGTCTACTTGCTGAGATTGACCCTATGCTTTGCTTGGTTGTATAATAACATGAAAGAAGGAAACACTTCATGAATCTTTATAAAGATTCCCGGAGTTGATAAAGAAATATCACAGTTGATTCTGGGAACTATGTTGTATTCACCTGACACATATCACCATAGTGCTAAAATGCTTGATACTTTTTTGAGGAAGGTGGAAATGCACTTGATACTGTACATATCTATGGTGGAGGCAATAGTGAAAGGTTAATTGGACAATGGATGGAAGAACGAAAAAACCGAAATGATTAAGTAGCATAAACTTTTAGTTTGTGGCGTTCACTATTTCACTTCTAACAGTTGGTAATGCGAGAAAATCTAAGAGAAATGTTATAAAATCAAAACACTAAATGCAAAACATCTAAAGGATGAAGCGAATAACAACCCGCTGAAACAAAAAATATGAAAAACAGAATAATCACCACCACACTGATACTGTCTTTTTTACTTCTACTTTCTGGATTAGTTTATAACGTTATAGCACAAGAGAGTTGAGGTGCATGAAGCAATCCTGCGATCCCACGCAGCGGGATAGGTGAAGTCAGTCTGGCTTCAGAAAACAAGAAATTCCAAGTATCAATTAGTACGATGCGATGGTTTGATGCACAAGGCGGTCACTTTGAGGACGAAGGAATATTTCCTGACGCTGAACAAGTGGTACAGAAAGTACCTGAGCATCGACATCGCGTTAATCTAAACATATATCGTACTGATATCGGAATCAAATATTACTTTACGCCTCGGTGGATTTTGGATGTTAACCTCCCTTATGAAACCAAAATACAGGAAGCAAGTGTAGAGAAAATCGATCCTGTCACTGAGGAACAATGGCAGGCAATCAAACTTAATGGCTATATCCATCATCGTAACGAGACCTACACAGGACTTGCTGATGCGGACTTTTTGGTTGGGCATTATATGCAAGGGATCCTTGAAGAAAACGACTTTCTGATGTGGCGTATCGGTTCAACGATTCCATTTGGGAGAACAGAGGAAAATCCTTGGCATCTTGGAGATCAAGGACTTGAACATCAACATATCCAATTCGGAACAGGTACGTTCAATCCTTTAGGTGATCTATACTATAGATTTCCGTTCTATAAAGGTTTAGTTACCTACACAAGTCTCCGCGTAAAGTTTCCCTTTTATGAGAACGATAAGACATATCACGGGTCCAGGGAACTGACCTATACAGTTGGACTGAACTATAGATTGAATGAGTGGTTTACATTTCAAGCAGGCTATCTCCGTTTTTATCAGACTTATGCATATTGGGAGGGTGAAATCGACAAAAATACGGGTCTGACTTTTGGGATGGCATCACTCAGTTCTACGATTTCTACACCGCTGAACATCCCGATCTCTATTGCCCTGATGTTACCCTTACATCAGAAAACACTGTATGATGACGAAGCGGCACTTGCGGGTACGGAATATGAGGAAAGCGATGCCTTCAGATTTGGACCACTTCTCTCATTAACTGCTATGTATTTCTTTTAACTTATGGAGTGCAATCTGAGACTTTGATAATAGAACAGAGCAGAAGCATTCAAATTTTTCAGGGTATTATAAGTGTAATTCTGGGGGGTGTCAGTATACTACTTGCGATCTTCCTACATCAATCCGATTATCCCATGGGTACACTCATTACATTCTTTGTCATTGGATTGACATTGATTTTCTCTGGTGATTACCTTATTAACCCTTTCAGGTTATCTGTCAACCCGATCAAACAACAGTTTCTTAGCGAAATGTGTCTTATTGCCTATGGAACTTTCTACGTAAATATTGGTTTTTCCAGATTGCTACAACCACTTTCAATGTTTCATATATCACAATTCATTCCACCTATCTGGATAAGACGAGGGATAAGCAGTATAGGTATCCTGTTGATCATTGGCGGTATTTACGGAATCGTTGGATTGCTCACAGAACAGAATTCTCAAGAAACTCAGGAAAATACCACTATAGACTGATCAAAGTAGAAACTTCATGCATAACAGATTTACAGATACAATTGCATATCTTGTTGTGGTATGCTTAAGTTGGTTTTGTCGTATTATCCCTAAAAAATCAGCAATGTTATTCGGATCGACGCTTGGAAAGATTCTGTACCGAACCCTTAAAAATCGTCGTAAGATTGCACACAACAATCTACAGATTGCATTTGGGGATTGTATGGATACCATAGGACGAGAAAGAATCTGTATAGGTAGTTTCGTCAATTTCGCTAAAACCTTCATTGAATTTCTACGTTTCAAGAAACTGAACAGTAAGAACATCTGGAATGAGGTCACTGTTTATGGATCAGAAAACATAAAGGAAGCATTGACTCACGGTAAAGGGGCAATTGTGTTTCTACCACACTTTGGGAACTGGGAACTGTTATCTCTGGTTTACGGTGCCCTTATTCCTAATCAAGCGAAAGCAATCGCGTTCCGACTGAAATATGACAGATTGAATACGTATCTGTGGGAGACTCGCGAACATTTAGGTCTTAAGATAATACCGAGACAAAACGCTATTCGGGCAACGTTACGGGCCTTAAAGAACAATGAAGCAGTCGGGTTCTTTGCTGATCAGAATGCTGGGGATCAAGGTATCTTCATTGAATTTTTCGGAAAACCTGCATCTTCCTCACGAGCCCCCGTAACCCTCGCATTAAAAACAGACGCACCAATACTCTTCTCATTAGACATACGGCAACCAGATGACAAACACCACGTTTACATATCGCCACCCATCCACTTAAAATCTTCAGAAGATGTTGAGAAGGATATAGAATTATATACAGCACAGTTTATGAAAGAATTGGAAAGTTACATCAGAAAATATCCTGAACAGTGGTTGTGGATTCACAACCGATGGAAAACGCAACCAATTCAGTCTGAACACCTTAAAGTAGTACCATTCTAATTGACAATGCCTCTTTTTCGTAGCACAAACTGCCAGTTTGTGCAGTAGGATGTTGCCTTGTCAATCTGTCTTCAGATCAAAACAGATGAGTCGATCCTTCCCACGAATATAGAGATACCCATCGGATAAAATAGGTGCTGCCCAAGCGGGATAACTGATCAACTGTTTACCATTCTCGTCTTTCACTACGGATTGAGAGACTATCACAGGTTTTTCGGGAGTGCATTTCAATAACATCAACCTGCCATATTCTCCAAGATATATGAAGTAGTCGTTCACCCAGAGCAGAGATGCGCGTTCATTGACACGTTTACGCCACATGATTTTACCGCTCTTTACCTCCACGCACCTAATATCAGCACCGCCAGAATGTCTTCCGCTGCTACCATAAAGAAAACCTTCATGGTGAATCGCAGTGTTCCAATGTAACGCCATTGACATATTGCGAGAATTTGCTTTGTCCCTCCAGATTACGTCGTATCCACTTGGTCGAACCTGTATGACAGAACTGCCGATACCGTAGGATTCACTGATAAAAACAAGGTCACCTATCACAACAGGTGAGGAAGCGTTCACCGATTCAACTTTTGGACTTCGCCACGGATAATGAAAGTCTATTTTACCAGACTTCGGTTCAAAACTGACCAATCCCCCACGAAGAAAGGCAAATCCCCACCGTCTCCCATCAATCTCTGAAAATACGGGACTTGCATAACTGGCTAATTCATCTGCAATCTGATAGACAACGTCCCCAGTATGTTTATTGAATGCCACGATTCCTGATCCATTTGGTTTAGGTTTGCCGTCTGAGTCCCAGATGTTTCTTGATGTTCCTTGTGGTGACCCTCCAATATGGGCAATAAGCAACTCACCCTCAACGGCGGGTACTGATGCAACACCGAAAAAGTTCTGAACTACATTAAACCTGTCTGCAGTATCTATTTTCCATAACCGTTTACCATCATGTGTGCTGACACAGTGCAGTTCTCCCTCTGCTCCAAAGATATAGACACGATCCGCATCAACGACGGGACAACAGCGAGGTCCGTTGTTGTAACCATACATATCCTCATAATCTGTAGAATACTCGTACTTCCAGATTTCATCACCCGTAGTTGCCTGTAGGCAGCTAAGTCGTGCTAAATCTCCCTGTCGGGCAAAAACATATACCCGTCCATTCGCGACTGTAGGAGAGCCGTAGCTTGTCCCAATTTTCCTGATCCAAACAATCTTTGGTCCAGTTTTTTTCCACGGAACAATGTTGATCTTTTCTTGCGATTTTCCATTTCTGTCTGGACCAAGAAAATCATTCCAATCCAATGCACAAGATACATCAACGAGCATCAGATTCAATAGATAGAACACTATCAAGAGGCATGTTCGAACAATACTGTCCATTAATCTCCGATCTGGTGCATAAAGTTCTCGTCAATAGAGGTGTACCAATAGATCTGTTAATTTACAAATTCCTCTGTTCTTAGTTTACAGAGCACTTGATGGTTGTGAAAACACCTTGAAATTCCCATAACACCCTTCCGCGTCTTCCGTGTTCTCCGCGTAATCCGCGATTCAGACAAAAACGGTGACAATCTAATTACACACCCTACACAGAAGTTGTTGCAGCATATCACAAACAAGTGTTAGAATAGTTATTGCTTCGGCAGATGTTACATTACATAAATATAAACACATTATGCACTAAATATATCACCATTGCAACACTTTTTTGACATACATGCTATAATATTGCAAGACTAGTACCTTGTCAAAGATTCTTCGTAGGTTGGGTTGAGCGGATCGAACCCCAACAGGTATTGATTAAGGGTGTCATGTTGGGGTTCGCTGTTGTGTGTGCATTCGGACAACAAAAGGATGAAGTCAACCGTTTCGAAACTGCTAATGTTGATACCCGAGACTATGAAACCAAAGTCGAATTAATATAGGCAACCTACTATCCACCCCTGATGTTCGCTGTCCAATTCGGCTCGCTTATTATCTGGGATGTCGGTGGTTTAGATGTTCTTACTGGCACAATGCCAATGGAACTATTACATTATCGGGAGTTGGATTCGCAGAGTTACCATCAAATTCTGCGACACCTATAAAAAAATGAAAAATAAACGTTTTCACGCTGCAATCATTTCACTACTCATACATATTATCTTTGCTGCCATTATCGCTCTCTTTATATCTGATCACTATTTGTTATCAGATGACAAGGCAATAGATGTGAAGTTTGTCAAACCTGAACCAGCCAGAAATATGGTGCTGCGACCCCACAGAACCGTTGTACTTCCCATCACTCGACAAAAGACCCAGCAAACGACAAAGGCAATCCAATTTCAGATGCCGACAGCAGATCATATTCCAAAAACAGAAAACCGTATTCAAAATCCAACGTCTTTGCAAGAATATAAAACAGATATATTCGATCCAACCGATGTCTCCATCCCTAACCCGCAATTAGAAGATGATAGACGTTCTATTACGACTACATCGAGACCACCTACTGCTGTGCCAATTATCCCTAACACTGAAACAACAAAAAAGATACGACATGTCCCAGTTATCAGTCCGAAACCAAGTACTTCCTCCTCTCAAATATTTGATGATATTCTTGACAGTCAATCACAACCGGGAAACCTAGCTTACGATATATATAACAAGCTGCAAAACCCCGTAATGTTACCTCAAGGTACATTAGGGGCGATTTTAGAAGGCACAGGAGACGAAATACGCGGACATATACGAATTATAAGACTGAAACATACACTCTCTGATTGGTGGCAAGATCCAACTGCTCTCTCCGCATTGATGAAATGGATGGATAAATGGACAGCGATTCGTTCAGACATGAACTTCAATGGGGGCGCGCTACCAATTACCGATCCAAAAATTTTGGACGCACCTCTCATCGTTATGACAGGACATGATAAAGATATTACCGTCGGACGTGGACTCACAAAAGACGGTCCAATACAAAACAGTTTTACACCCAAAGAACGTGCCGCACTACGGAAATACATCGTAGATGAAGGCGGTATGCTCTTTTTTGATGACTGTGGATTTCGCGGCCTGTTTGCACATATTGTCGCTGAAGAGTTGAAGGAAGTCTTTCCTGAGTATCCGCTTGAGATTCTACCCCACGATCACGAAATATATACCGTGTACTTCCATTTAACAAAACCACCGACAGGAGGTGATGTGTTTTGGGGAAACGAAAACAACGCGCAACCTACGCAATTCCGTTTTCAAAAAGGAATAACGATTGACAACCGCCTTGCAGTCGTTTTCAATAGGAAGGATTATATGTGTGCTATGGAGACCGCAGAAATTGAAAGCAGAACGATGTTACGACTGAGACGTTCACCAGATGTCTATCGGTTCATGACAAATCTCCTCATCTACGCATTGAAGTATGGAGGAAATACAGATAGGACAAATTACAACGAAAAGTAAACTGAAAGAAATTGATGAATGGCATTTCTTCCGTACATCTTCAATATACGAAATTCTATTTGAAAATAGTAAATAAAACATGTTAAAATTCAGAATCAACCTTACAGGAGGCGTACTATGAAAGTAGGTATTAGGGATGGAATGTTAAAGGATACAAGAGGGAATCACGCTGGAGAAAGCGATGTTGACTTCGCTGCTGTTTTTGAATCCGCACATGCAATCGAATACGACAGTTGGTTCGTTTTGGAAACACCAGGTAAAGATGATCCTATTGCGGCAGCAGCAAAGAACATGAACTTTGTCAGAGAGAACTACTAATCTTGACAGATTCAGCCTATAGGACGATGTTCTAATCGTCCTATACAAACAAAAATAGTCTATCAGAATTACAATAGTTAAAGACAAACAAAGCGATACCTCGCAAGGCATACCGGGAGGATTGGTATGAGCAATTCCACTAAATTGGTTATTCCACAATCAGAAGTCAATAAACTACTAGCACTCCCAACACGTGAAGCAGAACAACTCTTTCAAAGTTACGAAAAGGACCAACAACTTGATATTATCCGGGCAACCCGCAACCCAAAACAGAGAGAAAAATTATACTACCTGGTTCCAGACTGTACAGAACTCATACAGGAAAGTCCGACTGAGGATGTCTTACAGGTGTTAGATACGCTGCTTGGTACAGGTCTTGCTTGTGGACTCTTACCTTGTCTTTCCGACGAACAATTTGAAGAGATTATTGACATTGCGATCTGGCATGAAGGAGAAATAGATGAAAAATCACTCAACTTATGGCTTTATGAACTTTCTGAATGTGATAGAGAAGATCTCAGTCGGTTCATGGGACAGATGGATATGCATGTTTTCGCTGCGCTCCTAAAGGATAAGATAAAACTAAAAGGTGCACTCGGTGCAATGTTGATAGAAGAAGGTATCATCGATCCAAATTCTCCCTCAATCGAATGTAAAGATGAAAAAGCCAAAGCAATACTCAATGCAATTTGGGAAGCTGATGGAGAACTCTTCACACTGCTCATGAAAGAACTGTTCGTTATAGATAAAGAAATTGATGTAGATAAAGAACTCGTCACTGCATTAGAAAAAGCAAGAGCAGAAAGAGATGAGCGTATCAAGGAACGGGATGAGAAAGCAGGAATCACAGTCACAGAAAGTGAAATACAACAGAAAGTTGACTTAGATTCAATTGAACTTGCTGAGGACGAAGAAGACAATGCAGACTAGTAAGTTCTCACTCGTTACCAACGCAACCCTTGATGGCAAGTCCTTCTTGGCGCGTACATTAGTTCACGGTGATGACATCGGAAAAATCGATCCTGAAAAAGCAGAAACATTTTCCGATGACATCGCCGCGCTAACACATAAACTCATTACGATGAAGGTCGTTGATCTTTCTGATGAATCAGCACTTCGAGCACAGATACAGACATCCTTTGCCCTGACCAGCATCGGTTTAGAATACGGCAGTAAAGGAAATTTGGACAAAGCTGTAAGAGTATTACTCACAAACCCAATCGTCAAATTTTATCAGATCGGAAATACACTTACAGATAAACTGTTGCAGAAAGCCAATCACATGCTGGAAAACGCATGTATTGAACCCGATGAGGCATTGACGCATCTTGACATTGACAGCATACATATCTATAACCATACAGAAGCAAAATTCTTGGATGCGCTATCTTCATACAACACTACCGTTTCTAATGCACAAATTATACTGAAAGATAGCCATGCACCAAGGACATTTACCAACCTATCTGATATGGAAATAATCTGTCAACAATTGGCGTACCTTGAATCAAGGTGGCTCTATGTTCAAGCATTACCACTTGACCAAGTTTTTTCTGTTGATCCGCCATTGAGTATAGCAATTGACCCAATTCAAACCTTAACACTGAGTCTAATGGCAAATTTAACGTTATACTATGAACCAGACCTACAGTTAGAACCAAACACACTCTCAGAATTTCGTAACATTATCATAGATGAAAACAGCAAACAAATCCGACAAGAACCACGAAAACGATTGTTCAATTGGATTGATAGTTATCTTGAACAAGACAACCAGTCTGATACGGTAAAACAGTATACCGCAGCTTACTGGGATGCTTGTCTACAAGAATTTATTAACCTAGACTTTAAATTGGAAATAGAATAAAATGCAAACAGAAACGACCACATTCGGCGCAGGATGTTTTTGGTGTGTTGAAGCCGTCTTTCAACGAGTAGAAGGCGTTCATAAAGTCATCTCCGGCTATATAGGAGGAACCACAATCAATCCAAATTATCCTGATGTGTGCACGGGTACGACAGGGCATGCAGAAGTTGTTCAGATTGAATTCGATCCCGATATCATCTCTTTCAAAGATCTGTTAGAAATATTCTGGCACACACACAACCCAACAACACTCAATAAACAAGGGAACGATGTCGGCACGCAATATCGTTCTGCTATCTTCTATCATTCAGAGACACAACGCAAAATTGCCGAAGAATCTAAAAAAGAGATGGACAATTCTGGCACGTGGGATGCCCCAATTGTCACTGAGATTACAGAAATTGATGTTTTCTATACTGCTGAAGACTATCACCAAAACTATTTCGAATTAAATCCAAGACAACCATACTGCCAATTCGTAATTCATCCTAAAATCAAGAAGTTCACCAAAGATTTCAAAAATAAATTAAAATCTTAATTGGATTCGGTATATATGATAGGAGGAAAGCGTATTGAAACCGAATTCTATTGGATTTATAATCATTACTACATATTCAGAATGGAAAAGGGAATATCTTTGTCGTTGAGCAGCATGTAGCACGTCTAAAATAGGTGAACATAGGGGGTGTATATGGCAGCGAGATCGAGACACAGACGATACTCCCACAGTCAATACAAATAATAGTCGAAAATCAACATCTGCTAAAAGATGGCATATCAGTTGCAGTTGCACAAGATTGAAAGGAGTACTGACGTGTTTAGAAAAAAAGCCTATCAACGTAATTCAGTTCTGTACTGTATCTGTATACTCGTATTC
This sequence comes from Candidatus Poribacteria bacterium, assembly GCA_965208245.1. Lineage (GTDB taxonomy): Bacteria > Poribacteria > WGA-4E > WGA-4E > WGA-3G > MSPOR6. The sequence continues at coordinate 54,837 of OZ242325.1, read as the reverse complement.
TTAGGGTGTGGAACAGGTGAAATTCAAAACTTTGAAGGTATACAGATTCTTTCCGAACCACGTTTAGATCGGTTGAATATCATAATATATCTCACGGACAAGAACGGTATTCCACTCATCTGGAATCAAAGCATACTCAGTCCAAGCGTCGGTGTTAGCACTATCTCAGAAGCAGAATTCATCACGAATGCTAAAGTCTACTCCTTACGCAATGGTAAAAAACATCAAAAAGTTTATGATGGTAGACTTATTGATGTTCGATGGTCACAAGAACCGAATAGTCTGGATAGACTCTTGAGCACTGAAATCCCACGCAGACTCATTGAAGACGACCCTGAACGTGATACAAATTTAGGAATAATAACAATTGAAGTTAAAACGAATAAACAGGGCCCTTTCACGGATACTTTAGAAAGCACAGCAATCTATAGGAACTAACAATGCCTATTCACACACAAGGCTACAGACACTGGGGCGGAACACTGCGACCTGAAAAGTATAAACGGTGGTGGATAATCGCAAAGGCAGAACTGAAACTGCTTGCACAACGCAAAATTATCCGACTTATTGTCGCTGTACCCTCTGTCATCTATATTTTAGTTCATGCAATACTGATCTATATGTTCAATTATCTTGAAGATGCACCATTTCCATTTGACGAAATAGGTGAAGGTTTTTTCCAGAAATTCATATTTAGTACGCACCCTTTTCCATCAGTGTTCTTACTCGCTCTCGTGGTTGTTTTCGGGGGTTCAGGTCTCATTTCAAACGATCTCAAATACAACGCGCTTTCACTGTATCTATCTAAACCAATTTCCTGGGTAGACTATCTCATTGGGAAATTTATTGCAATTGCAGTCATGCTTGCATCCATGACGTTAGTTCCGGGACTTCTTCTGTTTCTTGAGCAAGCATTGTTAGATGATATTTCATTCTTTATAGAGAACTATTGGTTAATCTTTTCTATCATCATCTACTCACTCGTTGTCACCATCGTAACAAGCTTACTCATGTTAGCATTCTCATCACTAACAAAAAACCTACGTTTTGCAACGATCGGTTTCTGTGCAGTATGGTTCGGATTGTCAATAATTCAACTCATACTCACACAGGTTCTCCAATCAAGTATAGTTGCAATAGTTTCAGTTTGGGCAAATTTGGAACTTCTTGGTGAAGTATTGTTCGGTTTAAATCGCAGTTACAACTTACACATTTCTTGGACGATACTCCTATTAACAGCCCTTACTGTATTTTGTATCTTGGTGCTTCGTCATCGTATTCGTGCTGTTGAGATCGTCATATAATGCCACCTCATTTTAGTCGTGCCCCATTTGCATCCCACATCTCTAGTTCCGAATATTCCGGCGATGGCTCTATCGGAGATAACGTTGGCTCCCACGAATCATTAAACTGCTGAAACAACCGAACAGCATTCTGATAGGCTATCTTCTCTTTCGTCTCATCATCAAGACCTGCATTTTCAATCTGATCTTGAACAAGACGAAAATCGTAATAAGGCAGGTCACTTCCGAACATCAGTCGATCCTTATTGAGATTGTTAACCAAATCGTGCAATCACATTTAGCACGTGTGGATGCGTCAAGTACTTGAAAAGGTAAGGATGTTCAACATGCAATGTCCAAAAACTCTCTTTTGTTGTTATATTCTAAAATCTGACGTTATATAATGATAACTCATAAATATAAATACATCATATTGGAACAACAAAAAGACTCATTGAGGAGACAATGCGCCATTTCGTAACACTAGACGATTTTTCAAACTTTGAAATAGAACAGATTTTCAGATTAGCAGCAGGGATGCAAACACAATTAGGAACTTGGGCAGGAATCTGCCGTAGCAAACTCTTAGCGACTCTTTTCTATGAACCGAGCACACGTACTCGCCTCTCCTTTGAAAGTGCAATGGAAAGGCTCAATGGCGGAACATTAGGTTTCGCTGATCCAAATTCTACATCGGCTGCCAAAGGGGAAACCCTCGCGGATACTGCAAGAATGGTAACGAACTACGCCGACATTATTGTTGTGCGACATCGCTGGGCAGGTTCCGCTCACGTAATGGCAAGGTATGCAAATATACCCGTCATCAACGGAGGAGATGGAAGCCATGCACATCCCACACAAGCTCTCACCGATCTATATACTATCATTCGTAGAAAATCACAAATTCAAGGTTTAACCGTAGGAATCTGTGGAGACCTACAATACGGACGCGCTGCACATTCCTTCGCTTTGGCAGTCGCAAGATTCGGAGGTAAACTAGTTCATATTGCCCCCAAAGGTCTACAGATGCCAACTTGGATCCTCACACGATTAACAAAATACCACAGACATCAACCACTTGAAGTGAAGAACGTCCTAGACGTGATTGAAAATCTTGATGTAATCTACGTAAACAGATTGCAGGAAGAGAGATTGCCACCCTCTGTAGATGCGGCGACAGTTAGAGGAAACTATCTATTGAACGTTGGAGTGATGAAAAATGCCAAACCTGATGCAATGATTATGCATCCACTTCCTCGTGTAAACGAACTCGCTTATGAATTGGATGATGACCCTCGCGCCGCATATTTTGAACAATCCGCAAACGCAGTTCCCATTCGAATGGCTCTCATCTCAAGCCTTATGGGATTAGAACAACTCATCTTAACACAACCGCCACAGCGCGATATAACTGAAGCATCACATCAGTGTGAAAACGCACACTGTGTTACAAATCATGAAACGTATCTATTACCTGAACAAGAAACGTTTAATAGTGATGTGACAATACAGACTTGTGCTTATTGCGGTAACTTGATTAAGTGAAAACGTCTACTCCTCTTCATCATCTTCTTCAGGAACAAGAACTTTGGATACCAATCCATCTTTTTCGATGATTGCCTCATGTGTTGTCCGATGTAGAGGTGTATTTTCACCAGTCGACTGCCATCCCTCTTCAAAAAAGGTCATGGCCACAACGTCTTTTTCTGTTTCAGGTAGGTTATCGGGAAAAGGGTTACTAGTTGCCCAATTGGTATAAGTAACCGGTTCCCCGCTATCCCATTGCCATACGCCTTCCTTCTCAACATCGTTGAGTCCTATCCAAAATGAATGGCTGTGAAATATTGACTCAATCCAAAACTGTTCTTCTTCATTGTTGATAGAGACAAGATGTGCACCTTCTTTGATCGCTTTCTGTTGTGCATCATACCAATCTCCGCACCTGATTTTTGCATAAGCATGTCCATTCTCGGGGTTAATGATCCAGACGATTTTTTCAGGTTTCTTCGGAACCTGAACCATCTGATGAAATTTCGGTTGGGGTGTTTCTCTTTCGCCGAGTAAACCTCTAATAAGATTACCTGCTTTCTCCTCATCAAATTCTTTACTGACTTCCTTCGATTTTTTCTTTACCGTAGGATTTCCATTAAGTTTTATGACAAGATTCTCAGGTTGCTTGTCATCTGTTAGGACGAAGGGACCGGCCCCCCCAGTAAATCCCTTATGCTCTACAGCCAGCGTATAATATCCCGGATCATCTGTATACCGTAAAAAATACCCCTTCGCGTCGGTGAAATCATCTATTCCATGTCTCCTACCTTGCGTTCCAAGATCACCGGGTTCAATGTCCATATCAAGAGAGATTTCTGCATTTGCAACGGGTGTACCATTTGCATACACAACTTGTGCATAGATCTTCATCCTTTTCTTTACAGTAATTCTAACGTCTTTGATTTTCGCATTCGGATTAAGTCCAAACCGAAAGTTGTCAAAAGGTATATGTCGATCTTCTGGATAGAAGAAAGTAAGTTTATTGAGTCGAATAGAAACTAACCTTATTCCAGATTCTCCTCTACCGAACATCAAGTGTCTGCCAAATGGCATGATCTGAATCTGACCGGGTATGATATTGGGTACATCAAACTTTCCATCTGCATCTGTTTTCACCGAAATAAACCTTTGAGGTGTAACCTTTTGAGCGTTTCCTTCTGGGGCTTCTACCCAAGGAATAGGACCTCCAAACTGCGGTGGTCGATTTTCATTCTTATTATCGGATGATAGAATAGAAAACTTGAAGCCCGATAAGGTTTTTCCTTCACTGTCCACAACTATTCCAGACAGTCCACATACTGCATCTCGTTCAGGTTGTTGAATTCTTTCTTCAGCATTTATGCTCTGTGCAGTGAAGCATATTGTAAAAATACAGACTAAATGCATCAATTGTTTCATCGCCAATACTCCTTCATATATATGAATATATGTTAGTTATTCCGTATTTTCGTCAGGTTCGGGTGTACCGATCATAAGATCAACTTTTTCCAGAATTGCTTTTTTTGTAATATTCACGAGATGGCCATCACTACGCGTTCTTTGCCATTTGCTGGTCACACCGATCAGCACAGTGTATTTTGTCTGTTCATTCTTTTCAGTATCCTTATCACTTCCCGGTATCAGATTATTATCATCCCAATTTGTATAAGTGAGGGGATCCCCAGCATCCCACTCCCTATCGTTCTTCCTTATACCATCAGTTAATCCTATCCAGTAGTTTTCTGTGCCAAAAACATGAAGCAACCATTCCTGTTCAGCTGCATCATTAATTGAAACGAGATGTGCACCTTCCTCTTTAGCTCTTTCTATTGCTTCCTCTGGAGTCTGACATTCGATTCTTTTGTAAGCGTTTCTATTGGCTGGGTTGATTGCCCAAACGCCTTTGCGTCGACGCTCGTGGAATGCTTGTCTACGTTCAATGTCAGGCTGGACCTGAATTTGTTGTCTAATCTCTTCCGGTATTTTAGGTTCTTCTGTTTTCTCTTTCAGTTTTAGGGTGAGTCCTTCAAGACGTTGCCCTTGTTCAAGCAATATCTCCTTAGATTCCACGGTCTGTCCTTGATATGTCACAGAAACAGTATAGTACGCATGAGAATTCACATAACGTGTAAACTTACCTTCTTCATCAAGTGTTCTTGTTACACTACTACTTCCGCTGCCCCCGCCCGTTCTTCGAGTTTTGACCACCATGTTTACACGTGCATTGCTTAGCGGATTACCATCCGCATCAAGCACTTGTCCAATAATCTTCATACGTAGACGCACGGTAATCTTTACATCTTTAATGTCGATTTCCTTTTCAATACCAAAAGGAAATCCTTCATGCATAATACGTCCGTGGCGAGGTAAATAGAAACTAATACCTTGCATCTCTATTGAAATAAGTTCATAATCTGACTGAAAGCCACCGAACAGTTTTAATGCGTTCACTGTTGGTGATACAATATTGTCAATAGAGAACTCACCATTAGCATTAGATTTCGTTGGTTCGGGTGGCGGGAACACACGTTCATTCATGTTAATCATGTGTCTATCAGAAATAAACTTTCCTTTATATGAATCTATTGTTACCATGACATCTGGAATAGGATTTTCCTCTACATCAACGACTTTACCTGAAAAAACCGCTGCTGAGCAGTAAGGAGCTGCTGTCAGCAAAACAACTAAACTTACGATGGATACATTAAATAGGGTGAATCGTAAACGACTCATTCGATTTCCTCCTCTGGTTAAATTAGGTGGGTGAATAAGGGAATTAAATCAATATGAGTATTATAACTATAGTTTGGATAGTTTTAAACCTCTTTGAATGACAGTAATATAGAAAAGAGGTTATCCTTTTAGATTATGAATTTTATTTTTTGAAAGGATATTACAATGAATCCTCTTTTACACTTAGATAGCATTTTATCAGAATATCAACCGGTTTTCAACTATAATAACTTCAACCATTTTCAAACATTCTTGGAGTTTCCTCGGACAATTTGCCTTTTATTGCTGCGTTTGTTTCTAAGTGTTTGGAGGGGTCGATGTAAAAAAGCCTGCTGGTAGTGATGCGGCATACAAGTTGTGTTCTTTTGATAGGGAGTTGATTCTGTTAGCATATTCCAATTCATCTTTAAAGTGCTTGCTATTCTTATCAATTCTCATTATAATTAATATAAGATGTCTCCACGGTTCAAGTCCTAACAATATTCTAACGTATTTGCCTAAAAGGAGAAACACCGATGGCACCATGGACAGATGAACGGAAAATAGTTTCTGTTCCAACAGACACACCAATATTTTACCCTGATACGGATGGTAAACCTATGGCTGCAAGCGACCTGCACAGACGTATACTCAATCGCACGCTAGAAACACTTGAAGCACATTACGAACAACCCGATGTTTACGTCTCTGGTGATATACTCATGTATTATGTGGAGGGGAACCCTTCCGAAGTGGTTGCCCCAGACGTATTAGTCTCTTTCGGATTAGAAAAAAAAGAGCGGAATACGTATCTTGTTTGGGTGGAAGGTAAACTGCCTGATTTTGTGATGGAGTTCAGTAGCAAAACCACTTATGATGATGATTTAGGGAAAAAAATGGATATCTATGCTTCTTTAGGTATCCAAGATTATTTCCTATATGATGCGGAAGGTCTGTACCTGCCATCACCGCTGCTAGGTTATAGATTAGTTGATCGTGAATATGTTCCGATTCTTGATGCGGGAGATGGGGGTCTACATTCTGTTGTGCTGGGTTTAGATTTCTATGTGGATGATGTGGGTTTAGGGTTATATGATCCTGTTGCGGGTGCATGGCTGCAGACCCCAACTGAATCAGCCGAAGCACGCGCTGAACAAGAAGCAGCACGCGCTGAACAAGAAGCAGCACGCGCTGAACAAGAAGCAACACGCGCTGAACAAGAAGCAGCACGCGCTGAACAAGAAGCAGCACGCGCTGAACAAGAAGCAGCACGCGCTGAACAAGAAGCAACACGCGCTGAACAAGAAGCAACACGCGCTGAGAACGCTGAAGCACGCGCTGAACAAGAAGCAACACGCGCTGAACAAGAAGCAGCACGCGCTGAACAAGAAGCAACACGCGCTGAACAAGAAGCAGCACGCGCTGAACAAGAAGCAGCACGCGCTACGGCGGCTGAAACTGAAATTGCACAACTCCGAGAACAATTGCAACGTGGACAAACACGCAGCTAACCCAAAACCATAAGGGTGTGTCCAGTTTTGGTCACTAAGTAGAGTGTCTATTCGGACATTGTAGGTCGGGTTTTGCTTCGCTCTGCCCGACCTACTAAATAAAATTGGACAGTCCAATAAAGCAACCGAATTGCTGTGTGATGGGCTGGTTATGTTTTTTCTGAATCTTTACAAGTGCGTTCAAAAATTTCAGAGTTTTTCAGAGTTAATCATGAAATGGTAGGTTTGTCAAAAGTGTTGCGAATACCTACTATGACTGATTTTGTAGGCGTTTTTGGGTTTTGTGTTCAGAATTGTGCTCTGAAAATTTTCAGGGCATGCAGTAAGAGTTGTTTCAGGTAACTCTATCGTTAGATTTTTGAAACGTCTAAAACGTTCCAATTTAACGACTTGTGTGAGTTAATAATATGTTTATTTTTTATTCACATATATTTAGTTTAACATATAAACATATCGTTCCTACGAGATTGAAGAACATAAGATTCTATGAAGTTCGTAGATAATAACATACACTCATGTAATTTCTAATATTACAATGAGTCATTTAGCACAACTCGTTATAATAGGATGTTGACATGAGGATGTTGACATGCCCATAGGTTGTGCCGATGCAACGCTCTTAAAATCAGCGTAATCCGTGTAATCAGTCTAATCCGCAATTCTGATAAGTATTCTGAATCGCGGATTTTCACGGATGACGCGGATTAACGCGGATTTTCTGTTTGGTATTTCGAATTGCTATTCACAGGATTAGGATATCCGCCCATCAGAAGACTCATCCGCGTAATCCGATAAATCCGCGATTCAGGCACCCTCCACAATTGCAATCTCATCTTCCGTTAAATTATACAATTCATACACTAGTTTATCAATCTCATCTTCAAGGTCTTCAAGGTCGGAAGTGTCTGCTTCGGGGTCGGTGTGTTTAGCATTGATAATCTTATCAACCTTGTTTTCAATCTCCGTAACAATGGGCTGGTTTGCTTCTGTGATAGGTGGGACATGTATCAACTCAACGTACTGCTTTTTCCATTCAAAAGCATAACCTAATGGAATTCCTAAATTTGCAAACTCCCAATTAAAAATCTTTGCGTTCATGCAAGCTAATAGATACTTGATGTTATTTGATTCTGAGGTTAAAAGATTTGCTGGTGCATTGATAAATACTCCCGGTGCAACATAACAAAAAGAACTACTATAGGCGATATTTCCCCATACTATTTTCTCCTTTTCAAATTCAGGGTGGTAAGCAATTTGATCTTGTGTCTCAAACCAGTCATTTCTTGTTTTTTTACGAGATTTAGTTCCATCAGCAAGTATTTTTCCCGATTGTTCCAATCGAGCTTTACCAAATTCTATGAGATGATTTTTGACCGCAGGATAGTCATTGATATCCAAATTCAGGGCTGGAAACGTAATAATTAAATACAAATTATTCCACTCGGCATGGTATCGTCCAATATCACGCCCACGCAGAAGTAGTTTTATAATTTCGGCAGATTTAGGATCTTGATCTATGAGTAGCTCACGTTTTGCCTCATCTATAATGAATGCTTCGTTACAACCTGTTACAATTCCACGATAGATGTTTATATCCCAATCTTTTAGCGGGGTGCCGACTTCCTCTATTTTGCGTTTTATCGCAAGTTCAGCAGATGAGAGAATCGCCCACGGTTCACCTTTAGCGGGTATCTCCATACTTGTACCATTATCGATCAAATATCGGGAAATGTTATTGATCTGTCTGTCAAAATCTGTTCCAATTGTTACGGCTTCAAAACCAGCAAGAGTCAAAGACGTGCTGCTTTGTAGCAGTAGGATATTTGTATCTACAGTAGCATCAAAAACGTCCGGTCCCATATCCAGCAGTTGAATCGGTTGGGTATGTGTTACAAAATAATCTCTCAACTTTTTTCCATATCCAGCGCGCATCCATTTGTTACTCGTAATATAGCAAAGATGTCCAGCCTGTGTTAAAAGTCTTATCCCGCGTTCATAGAACAAACAGTAAATATCACCAGTTCGGGCAAAGACTTCAAATCCAGCGTTTTGATAAAGTTTTCCAAGCTTACCACTTTCCTTCTGCAATTGAATATAAGGCGGATTCCCTATTACTACATCAAATCCATCTGCAAACCCAAACATCCAATTCGGATCAAACCAATCAGTACTACCATTTTGGTCATAGATATCCCATTCTGCGATTTTTCTGGCATCATCTTCAGGGAGACCGAATTGGGTTAATTCTACGATTATATTGCTGCGTATTTTCTGTTCTTCTTCTTTGCATTTGCGTTTCTGAGTTCGTGTCTTTGCGTGAAAATAACGTTCTCGGTTCCTGTGCAGTTCACGTTCAAGTTTCACCGCTCTATCACTTCTAAGTGTGGTTTGTTCTTTAAGTCCAATTAAGGTATCCGCAGCAACAAACCGCGTTTCCAAATTCGGTAACGGTTTGATGCCAAAGTTCTTTGCACTGCTGTCCGGTTCCTGCTCAATTGCAAGTGAGATGAAAAAGCGGAGTTTGGCGATTTGACATGCAATCGGTTGGATGTCCACTCCGAAGATGCTGTTCTGAATCAGGTATAATTTCCGTCCGAAGTCTGAATCTCGGTATCGTTCAAACGTGTCACTGATTTCGGTGAGTTCGGCATCGCGTTCCTGTTGGTCTTGGGTGTTGAAGGCATCTGTAGCGCGTTTTCCAGCGAGTTGCTTCTGCAATGCTTCCCATCGGGTGTTATCTGGGTCAAGTCGCCGCAGTGCCAGTGTCAACTTGTGGAGCACTCCCATCGGAAACGCACCGGAACCGACTGCCGGGTCTAATATTTTGAGTTCAGAGATAGTTTTGACAATCGCGTCTGTTTCGCGATCATCAAACCATTCGCTTGCATCGTCAAACAGCTTTGCATAGTCAAACAGATATCGCAATCGTTCATCCCAAGGGACATCATTGGTATCAGTGGATTGACACTTTTGAGATAACGTAGCGACGAATGCCTCCTCTACCATATAGTCCACGATGGCGCGCGGTGTGTAGTAGGAACCTGTCATCTTGCGTGCTGTTTCTCCCGTTTCTGGGTTGATGACTGCAAGTAGGTTCTCAAACACTCTACCGAGTAGTTCGGGGTCAAGTGCAACTTCTCGATCTATCGGTGTGTTCTCCTCTACTGTGAATTTGTAGTGTTCAAGGAGAGGGATGAGTCCTCGGTTTTCGTCAAAAAAGAGTCGGTTTGGGATGGATAATTTATAGTACTGCCTATCAGAGAAGCAGTCTATTCTGTAACCCCCTTCACCTGTAGCTTTGAAACTGTCCAGACAATCGAACAAGCCACCGTTAATGAATGGTGTTTTGGCAAATAATTCCAAAAGTTTATCAGGGGCGCGCATTTGCTTTTTGTAGCGATACCGCGAGAAAATACGGTGATTAGGATTGCCTCCCTTGCTAAACTCACGTTTGTCAATCTCTGTGTTTAGTGTAGCGAAAAAGAGGTTCTGCAGCACGGCACGATAGTAGGAATCCCCGTTATCAAAGTCATCTTCTGTCAATAGGTCTTGGATTTGTGCTTTGTTGAACAGATCATCTGCCACTAATCCCTTTTCCTTAATAAACCAAATAAAGAGTAGACGTGTGATGAGGCGGATGACATGTTCCTCCGGTTTTATGACACGGTTTTCGTCTGTCGGGAACGTTGCTGTTTCTATTGCCCATTCATACCATGCAAACAGTTTCTGATAGAACTTTTTATTCAACTCTTCTGTATTTAGAATCTTTTCCCATGCATCGTGAAGTGTATCAAAGTTTTTTACCTCTTTAGTCTGGATAAGGTTACGGAGGTATAGGTCGTAGATGATCTCAATATGGGCACGTATGGGGGTGTTTAGGTTTATATCCTTGATAAGGGTAACTTTCTCTAAGACCTGTTTTGTCTTATCTTGTTTGTGATGTCTACGGTTGATGATGGCAAGCGAGAGATAATCACCATATCGGAACATCACCATTATCGAATAGGGTGTTTTTCTACATAGGAATCGGGTAATGTCCGCAAGTTGGGTACGTGTAAAGGAAGCACCATCAAGTTGGACAGCCACGAACATATAAGATGTTCTGAGGTTTTCGTTAATGTCTGTGCTTTCAAATAAGAATTGCTGATCAGGTGTTTGTTGCTGCTTTATCTCCTCATCTGTTATTTGGATGATGCGTCTATAGCTTTGCCATTTTTCAATGCAGAACTTCTTAGATGGATTAGAAGTTTCAAGAGCAGATTCAAGGAGATTGTTATACTTCTCGTTATCTAACGCATCGTTACTGATCCGCTTGCTACGATAGCCGAGGATATCTAAGAGTTGTGTTGCAGCATCTCTTATCGGTTGGGTATCAAATTCCTTTAGGACGTTCTCAATTTTCTTCTTAATTGTTACTTCTGAATTCATAGGTTTCCTTTAACTAATCACAAGCCACGTTACTAACTCAAATTCAGTTTCCTCTGCAATATGACTATCGGCAGTGGGTAGGAGTGCGTCAGGGCTTGAATCAAGTTGATCGTTGACCTTCCTAATATACTCTTTCTGAATTGACTCTAACACAGCGTCAGAAAGTATCTGATAGATCGTCATGTCGTTGCCGTTGTTAGTGTCTTCGTTGAATGTGTCACACAGTTCGGTATCGGGTGCCGTTTTTCCTACACAGAGTGTGCTGCAACGTTCTAATATCCGTTTGGGATTGGTGAACCGAATAGAAACAACTTCATCATCGGTTACATGGACAAGATAGTATGGATGGATAGGGTTCAGTTTTTCTCCTTCTCTATTGTTCTCTTCCGCAATTACCTGTTTTAAGCAGAAGATAACCCCAGGCTTTATATCTAAAGGTTATCGGTTTGCATGCGGCGGAGTTGTTCATCTCTGTGTGACTAGACACGTTCTAAGTTCTCATCTCTGTTTTCTGTTGAGAGTGGATTATCATAACCCGTAGCGGTGAGATTGACAAGTGCCATACGTGCCTCAACCCGAACCCTCAGGTTGATGTATGCGTCAAGTTCAGGTGTGGGCCAAAAATTCACCATGCTGATCGTTTTGTTCCGACTCCCAATACGGTCTATCCGTCCAAAACGTTGGTTGTTATAATCTTCTATTGCGAGGTCTATCTTCTCTTTTTCACCATAAGCAACACCTCCTCATTTATGGTTTTAACGATGATCTTATTTTTATCTTCCAAAATGACTATTTGTTCCCATCCAAGTTTGCTTTGTTTGAATTTAGATGAATCGGGGCACTGGATTCAGATTAATATCCTACGACAACAACTGTGCATCTTGCGTTTTCAAAAGGAGGGTTATTCAGAGAGTTGGCAGGTACCATCTACCTCAAATTCATAAGGTTTTTTGTTTATATACCGTTTGTGTCGCCGTCCTTTAAATTTGACCCCTATCTGTTCAGGATTCAGAAGTTTCAAATCAAACTGCAGTATCTCCTCAACTGTGTTTGAAAGTTTCAGGTAAAGAACAGACGTTAAACGAGCAAACTTTTCAAATTGCGCTGTTCGTTTCCCGACAAAGCGGTATAAGGGCGGAATGGGTGAACCAGAGATATTAAATCCGTTTGTAGTACCCCCAACACACATTTCCAACGTAGCTTCGTTGAATAACCCCGCAAGTCCCGTTCGGTTTTGGAAATCATCTGGAAGTTCGGGTAATTTCTTATCAAGTAAAATACGTTTTGCACGCTCTTCTGCAAGTTTTTCTGGTGTGAAAGATCCGAAAGTGATTTCACCAAGGGGGCCCCTATTTTGTCTATGTCTTTCTTCGTTAAAAACGACTTTCCAAACGATTTGAGAACCGGATGTGGTTTCTACAATTTCCTGATGTCTCACCCACGCGGCATCTTCCCCAAGCGCAAGCGCAATAAAAATTTCTCTTGCAAACGCTTCACTGATATATCTTCTTAAGGAACGTAGAAAAGCTGTTTCTTCTGGAGATCTAGGGAGCAGTTCAAGCGAAATTTCTGTTGAATCCCATTGTGCATTCTGAAATGGAATGAAATACAATTTTTCATCTTCAGACATTAATAGTACATACTCTGTCGTGTCTTTCTCAACAACACTGGAATTCTTTCTATCTGTTGCAGCGGTTTTTGGTATTGTACCCGACAACTTCTTATCTAAAACCTCATACACTTCTTCAATTGTGATTGAACGTAAATCAAGGTACCCGACTGTGGGAGGAATGCCAGGAATTTCTGTATCGTCAAGGCGAACTGGCAGAATATACTCACGGTTTTCCTTAAATAATAAACGCACAGTCCTCATATAATTACAGTTGTATATTCGTTAGTTTACACAATAAACACCTTATTCGCAATTTTCGTGCCAATTTGGATACTATGATAAATTGGCAATAGTTAAGTGTAAATGGTGAGATTATTAGGAGAATATTGTCAGAATTGAAGCTGGGGAGGAGCAGATCCAAGAATCTGCGATTTGGATATTCACACCACCATACCAGCATCCCGATAGGTTTGTTTAATTAACGCTATTTCTGATCGAGATAATCCATACAACCGATATACGATTTCGTCAATTTCTCTCTCAAGATCAAGAACGTTCGCACCCTTTGGATCTTCCAAAATCTGTTCTACTAACTCAGAGAGTTTGGCTTTCTGTTCCGATGTTCTATCTGCTATTGGGACGTGCTTCATATTTGCTTTATTGCATCGGAAACTACCTCCTGCCCAAGTATCATTCAAGGTAGAGAATTTATATCGTGCATAGTAATCAAATAGTTTGCTATTCAAAATGGCAAGTAATGACAGATCTGTAGTAGGTAAACTGTAGATTGTGCTATCTCCGAAAAAACCATCTCTGTCATAATAAGCACGCATAGAAGAACTTATATCTGCATAGATGATTTTAGGCCTCGTAAATGCCTCATAATAAGCACATGAACGAAGTTCCCAGTAAAATTTTCCTGGGCTCGTGCGCGCACTTAACTTTTCCTGATAACGTTTCATATATTGATAAACGGATGGATAGGATCGAGCAAAAATTTCTTCTGCTTTGTTGTCGTTTCCTGCATCAGACCAAGGCCATGTTTTGTCAGTGCTACTTTCTATCAGGATCAAATAAAGATGTGCCCATTCTGCTTTCCATTTGCGAAGGTTTCGTCCTTTTAACAAAGGTTTTATAATATCCTCGCTTTTGTCATCTTCAGTGATTAATCTTTCGCGTGTATCAGAGTCTATAATATACGCATCAATGCATCCTGTATTGATGCCAAGATGAAGACGTGTTTTACCGAGCGTTATTCCTGTTCTTTGTATTTTTTTTAGCAAGTCAAGAGTTTCTAGTCGTTCTAATATCCACTCTTCAGAAGTCAAACGTGAAATATTCATAGAGAATCCTTGTTTCTCAAATACTCCTTTGAAGTTAAAATCCTTTAAATTCGCTCTGAGGACTGCCGTGCGGAAAGTTTCATCTGCAAGAGGAGAATTTTTTCTAACGAGAATAACACACGTATCCACTGCAGCTTCAAAGACAGAAATACTTCCGAAATCCAAAATAGTTTTCGGTGTCATTTCAGAAGTTAATAACTTCCGTAGTTTTTCACCATAGTCACTCCGCATAAACTTGTTAGTACAGATATATGTTAGGATGCCACCATCTCGAAGAAGTTCGGAGGCGCGTTTGTAGAAGTACACGCTGATGTCGGCTGTTCTAGTGAAGAAGTCATCAAAATAAGTTTGCAGTGCCTGCTTATCAGTTGAACTAATCTTTTTACGTTCAACATAGGGTGGATTTCCAATAGCGATATCAAATCTATCTTTCACGCCAAACATCCATTCGGACTCAAAGAAATCAGCAGTAGCGTTTTGGTCATACGCATCCCAGTGAGCAATTCGGTTTACCTCAGCGAGACTTGCAGCACGTTTTATCTCGTCAATAGTATATTCTCTTTCCAACCTTTCCCGTACTTGCTGGCGTGCTTGTTCTGTTGGCACATCAGCCACAATATCTTTTATTTTATTTTGTTGCTGCTCACACCATTCTGCATGTTTTACTGCCAACATTCCTGCCAATTGATCTCGACATTCTTTCTCTCGCTTCATATAGGTCAACTTGATTTGACGGGTATTTGCATTGAAGTGTTTGCTCCTAAGTGCGGCAATCTCTTGCCGAATCTGTTGAACATCATCATTTCCAAGTAAAGTTTGAAATTCATGAGCATTTAGTTCTTTCAAACCGATAAGTGTATTGGCTGCTACAAACTTCGTCTCTAAATTGGGGAGTGGACGGATGCCGTAGTTTGCATTCTGGTTTTTGTTTGTTCGCTGTTCAATAATCAGTGAAATGAAAAAGCGGAGTTTAGCAATAGTGATAGCGATCGGCTGGATGTCCACACCGTAGATGCAGTTCTGGATAAGGTAAAGTTTTCTACCATAATCGTTGTATCGGTTCGTTTCGGAGAATACTTGTTCAATTGCCTTAATTGCCCTTTCCTGGCTTTCAGGGTCGTCAATTTTTTCCGCTTGCGCGAGTTGTCGATCTTTCCAGTGTTCGTTCTGCGGATCCAATTTTCGGAGAATTAGTACAAGTTTATTAAGAATTCCCATCGGAAACGCACCTGTACCGACAGCAGGATCTATGATTTTGAGGTCGTTTATCGCTTCAATCATCGGTTGAATTTCATCTTGATGGATAAGGTGGTCATCAGGTTTTTCAATCTTTCCCTGCTGGCTGTAAGCGAGAAGATCATCGCGAAGACGGTCTTCTAAGTCCTTCTTGTCATTGTCATAGGGCTCAACTTTCTGAAGGAAGTAAGCGATGAGTGCTTCATCAACCATGTAATTAACAATTTGTCGTGGTGTGTAGTAGGAACCTGTGGCTTTGCGTGCGGTAGTTCGCGTTTCGGGATTATACGCACCGAGAAGATTTTCAAATACCTGTCCAAGAAGTTCCGGGTCAAGTGCAACTTCTTGTTCAACGGGTGTATTCTCTTCAACGGTAAATTTATAGTGTGAGAAAATTTCGAAAATGCCCTTATCTTCTTCATAAAAGAGTTTGGCAGGGACATGCAGTTTCTGTCTGTCGTTTTCGTTGTCTGTAAAGCAATCAATGCGAAAACCTCCATCGCTGGTTGCTTCATAAGTATCAAGACAGTCGAACAAACCACCGTTAACAAACGGAACTTGTTTAAGGTGTTCAAGAAATCCATTCGGATTTTGTAAGAGAGCATTATAGCGATATTTACTTGCGTCGCGGTGGGTGATCGAATTGCTTCTACTAAACGTCCGTTCATTTATTGGTGTATTGAGCGTTGCAAAGAATAGATTTTGCAGTATGGCTTGGTAGTAATCGGATGACTCCATTGAAAAGTTGTTTAGTCCTGTTTCTGCATTTTCTATAATAAAAATATTTTCGGGCACCAGATTCTTTTCTTTGAGAAACCAGATAAAAAGGAGACACGTAATCATCCGAATGACCTGCATATCATTATCTTCATCCGGGAATTCACATTCCGTAACTGCCCATTGATACCATTCATAAATCTCTTTATAGAACTTTCTGTTGAGCGGTTCTGTGTTGAGAACCCCTTCCCATGCTTTTTGGAGTGTATCAAAGTTACGCACATCTTGGTTTTGAATAAGTCGGTTGAGGTCCAATTCCGATACGATGTCAATATGTGCCCGTTTAGGAGATGTCAAGTTAATATCCTTGATAAGCGTCACCTTTTGCAAAACCCGCTTTGTAGCGTCACGAAGGTTACGTCTGCGGTTGATTATGGCGATGGAAAGAACAGCACCATATCGGAACATAACCATGATCGGTTTTTGGAACTCTTTATTGATAAAACGGGTGATGTTAGCAAGTTGCGTCCGTGTGTAGGTGTTACCTATAAGTTGAACCATGGCGAACATGTAAGAGGTCATCAGTTCATCATCTATCTCGTTGCTTTGAAATAAAGATTGTTCTATCTCTTCATCAGATATTTGAAAGATAATGTTAAAATCTTTCCAGTCGTCAATACAGAGTTTTGATGGGTTGTCTGTGTCAAGGGCGGATGCAAGAAGACGATTGAATCTTTCAGTGTCTATTTCGTTGCTACTGATTCGCTTACTGTGGTAACCAAGTGTGTTAAGGAGTTTTGTAGCGGCATCCTTTAGCGATTGTTGATTATCAAGGAAATTATCTAGGGTGTTCTCAATGTTCTGCAAAATTGTTCTTTCTGTGTTCATATATATTCTTCTTTTTACTTTAGTGAGTGATCACAAGCCACGTGACCAACTCAAATTCAGTCTCCTCTGTAATCTGACTATCGGCAGTGGGTAGGAGTGCGTCATGACTTGAATCAAGTTGATCGTTGACCTTCCGAATATATTCTGCACGAATGGATTCTAATGCAGAATCTAGTAATATCTGATAGATCGTCATGTCGTTGCCGTTGTTAGTGTCTTCGTTGAATGTGTCACACAGTTCGGTATCGGGTGCCGTTTTTCCTACACAGAGTGTGCTGCAACGTTCTAATATCCGTTTGGGATTGGTGAACCGAATAGAAACAACTTCATCATCGGTTACATGGACAAGATAGTATGGATGGATAGGGTTCAGTTTTTCTCCTTCTCTATTGTTCTCTTCCGCAATTACCTGTTTTAAGCAGAAGATAACCCCAGGCTTTATATCTATAGGTTTTCCATTCTGATTGATGGGTTGGGTTACAGCATATAAACCTAAATCAGCTTGGAGCAATTCGTCCTCTCTGGTCCGCAGGTAGTTTAGGAGTTGTGCGCGGAAATCGTCAAGCGTGAATTGACTGATATTGAGTTGTTCATCCAGATCATCAAAGTCAAGGTTATCGGTTTGCATGCGGCGGAGTTGTTCATCTCTGTGTGACCAGACGCGTTCTAAGTTCTCATCTCTGTTTTCTGTTGAGAGTGGATTATCATAACCCGTAGCGGTGAGATTGACAAGTGCCATACGTGCCTCAACCCGAACCCTCAGGTTGATGTATGCGTCAAGTTCAGGTGTGGGCCAAAAATTCACCATGCTGATCGTTTTGTTCCGACTCCCAATACGGTCTATCCGTCCAAAACGTTGAATGATACGGACAGGATTCCAATGTATATCGTAATTGATGAGTAAATCACAGTCTTGTAGATTCTGTCCTTCGGAGATACAATCCGTTGCGATGAGTAGGTCAATTTCAGGTAATATCTCTGCTTCACACTGTTCCGTTCGTGCTACTACATCTGTTCTCTCTTTAGAGATTGGAGAGAAATTGGTCAAAATCTCATCAAAATCTGTGCCGCCGAGTGTTGTTTTATTTGCCGTGCCTGTCACGACAGCAGACTCAACCTCATTTTTCTCTTTGCACCATGCATGCAAGTTCTGGTAGAGATAATTGGCAGTATCAGCAAAGGCAGTAAAGACAAGGATTTTCTTGTTGACTTTACCATCCTTATTTACTTTAGAGTTCTCCACCTTATCCGATATTAGCCGCTTGAGCAGTTTTAATTTTGCGTCCCGTTCAATTGTGATATTTTCTGCTGTTTGGTATATTCTCTTCAGTTTTTCTCTATCGTCTTCCAAATCTTTCAACCATGTTTCAAGGTTGAGGTGTTCATATTGGTATGTTTCATCTTCTTCATCCTGTTGTATCCCATTGAGCAGGTCCTCATCCTCTCCATATTCTGCTTCCGCTTCTTCCAATTCCAAGGTAGTGTATTCTGTCTCACTATTACGTCCATGGTGTATGAAGTCTTGAATATCAATTGCGAGCTCATTTATTTTCTGAATAGTACGATCCAAAGTTAACGAGAACGAGTGGACACTGCTCTCAAGTCGTTTTAGGAAGTTCACCTTCATCATCCCGATAAGGTTACTCTCCCGATGCTGCAAAACTCTGTCATCATAATGTTGCAGGCAATCCGGTTTGATATAAAATGCAGGATTGAAAAGTGAAAGTTTATAGCCATCAATCTGTGTGCTAATGTTTTGGAAACTTGGGAATATCCCCTCAGTATCAATATCCGGATAGACAGGAATCGGATCTTCCCTATCTGGAAACTTGATCACATCGTCTGATGTGTCCTGATAGAATCTTTCTATATGTGATCTGGAACGCGCGATGGTGAGTCTATCTAACAGGTTAAAAAAGTCAACGTTGAGTTCATCAGCAAGGCTATCCTGTCTCTGTGCTTGATTGGATAGTCCCTCGTTTTTTTTCATCCATTTATCAAACCTATTTTGCGCGGTTTTGAGTGTTCCTCTGACGCTTGAAATGCCTGTTCTTTGAAAGGCTGCGTCTTGGTCTTCTGTGATGAGCCTTATCTGGTTTTCAAGGTCGGTCAGTTTATTGTTAACAGGAGTTGCAGATAGCATCAGGACTTGTGTTTTACAACCACTCTTGATAATCTCCTCCAATAACTTGTTATATCGACTCCTTCTGATTAGGAGACCATCTTCATACTTATCAGCAGGTCTGTTTCGAAAATTATGAGATTCATCAATTACGACAAGACCGAAAGATTCCCAATCGTAATCTGAGGGACCTCTGTCAGTCAAGTCGGAATGAGACTTAACATCATACCGAAAATTATCCTTTTTGAAGGGGTTGTTTTTTCTACGATAGTTTAAAGAGTAGAGTGTCCAGTTCTGTTCTAACTTTTTTGGACACAACACCAAGACATCGGTTTTCTGCATTTCAAAGTACTTTATGATAGCAAGTGCTTCGTAGGTTTTTCCTAATCCAACACTATCCGCGATGATACAACCGTTATATGCCTTGAGTTTTTGGATACATGCCTGAACGCCGTGTTTCTGAAACGTGTACAGTGTTTTCCAGATTTCAGATTGCTGGAACTTCGGATTTTCTTGAGCGAAATCTGCATCTGATACATTTTCCAAGAAGTCTTCAAAGACATGATACAAAGTCTTGAAATAGATGAATTCAGGGTCTTTGTCTGTGTATATATTTTCAAGATATCGTTTAACTTCATCTTTTACATCTTGAACCTGATCCGATTCCCATAAATTATCAAACCATGTTTTTAAGTCTGCACAGTCGCTTTTGCTGTCTACTTTAAGGTTAAGTTCTATGTTGCTTGCTTTCTTACTTAATCCCAAACCGTGCACGGTAAAGTTTGAGCTACCGAGGATTGCGTCCTCACTTCTGTCTTTTTCAATATAATACATCTTGCCGTGTAAGAAATTGGATTTAGCAACTGACTTGATTTCTACTTTGTCTTCAATCCAATCGTAACACGCTTTAGCAATTGCATTTTGGGACAGGTAATTCTTTAGTTCTAAACCTTCTTCTGTAAGCCGAAAGACTTTACTCTCTGTTTTGGTAGGATCGATACCTTGGATAAAACTCGGTTCACCGAACAGAAAGCGGAGTTCTTTGATGCCTGTTAATTCGTCTCTGAGTTCGTTAAACGCGTTGATGGTGAAATAGGCGGAGACAAAGGATAGTGATGAACCTTGTTGGATTTTATTTCGCAGAAAATCTGCTACGGTGCCGTATATGTTATTGTCTCGGATGTTGGAGTTATTTGACATTGTGTTTTCTTTTGAAGCGTTTGATCGTATAAATGTATCGTGGATTTCAGATTTAATGAAATATGCCACAGCGGGTGAGGGATGAAGTTTAAGTTATTATGAAGTTTAAGTTATTATGAAGTTTAAGTTATTATGGTGAAATACAAGAATATATGCATACTTTTGGAACGGGGGACCTAAACCGACAGACTGAACCGTGCTGTAGCACAAACTTTTAGTTTGTGCTACAATTGTGTGAACGCAATTATAGATTTCACTATAATTGGGTAATACACGAGCGAGGAAGTCAGAAATATGGGGTCTGGGAACCCCCAACCTCTACGATCATTTTGATGGATTGGATTACCTAAATATTTATCTGATCTTCATTACCTCGTCCTACGATATATCTGCTATCTAACGACTCTAATCTCATCCCGATGTTTTATATAATAGCAACCCATCTCAAAATTAGCAAGCAGAAAAGTGTAAAATGTGTTAAAATGATTCTCATAGCAGCATACATGCCTTTAAGGAAAAAAGATGCTAAAATGGATATTATGAAGGAGGAATCAGATGCACAATTTGCAAACGCACCCCGAACCTATTCAAGACATTACTATAAAAAAAGGGACACGACAAGTTACAATGACGTTGGAGGAATTTCTTGAAAATGATTTAGAGGGTTATGAGTATGTACAGGGAGAATTAGTACCGATGGCAGCTGCGACAATTATACATGGTGAAATAGGCTCTAATTTACATTTTCTTTTAGCTTCACATGTACGCGAAAAAAAGTTAGGACGTTTATATATAACGGAAACGACATTTCAATTAGGTGATCGAGTAGTAAAACCGGATATTGCGTTTGTATCAACAGAACGGTTATCAGATGATAAATTGAAGGGATTCTCCGTAGCTCCTGACCTCGCTGTTGAGATTGTTTCACCTTCAGATAAGCAGTATGATGTTACCGAAAAGGCGTTAGCCTATCTGAAAGCGGGGACACGACTAGTTTGGGTGATTGAACCTATACTGAAGTCAGCCACGGTCTTTCGTTCTGAAGTGGACTGTACACTGCTAAACTATGAAGATACGTTGACAAGTGAGGATGTTGTTGAAGGGTTTTCGTGTGCAGTTGCAGAACTGTTTGAATAGATTTTTTACAACTAAGGAGAGAAAGATGGCACATAAGAATGTTCTGGTGGTTTTGTGTTTGACTACGATTGTTTGTTTAGCCTTCTATATGGATCGGGGAGGATATAGTTGTCACGCGAAGGAGTTGACATTGGATGATATTTTTCCAACGGATAGGGTTTTAGATATACAGATTACTCTATCAGCACAAGATTGGAATAAAATCCGGCATCAGTCACGGAATTTTGCTGAGGCATTGCATGAATCGCGTCAGTTTAAACCGATAGATCATCCGTATTTTTACGTTGAAGGAAGTGTTAGTATTGATGGTGTGGTGTTTCCGCAGGTAGGAATTCGCAAGAAGGGGTTTATCGGTTCACAAAATCATGTCCGACCATCCCTCAAAATCAAATTGAACCATGTTGACAAAGATGGTTCAATTGAGGGTTTGACAAATTTAACACTTAATAACAATCAGCAGGATACGAGTCAGGTGAGTCAATTTATGGGGTACGCGCTGTTCAATGCAATCGGTTCTCCGGCACCACGTTGTGCGTATGCTAAGGTGACAGTGAACGGTAGAGAATTGGGATTGTATTCCCATGTTGAAAGTGTACGTAAACAGTTGCTCAAACGTGCTTTTGGTAATAGTAAAGGTGTGCTCTATGAGGGGACAGTTGTTGATTTTCACAAGGACTGGGAGAACAGTTTTGAACATAAAAGAGGAGATGATGAAAAAGGTCGAAAAAAGATAATTGCGTTAATTGATGTACTCGATGAGGATGAAGTTACTGAAGATGCAATCGCTGAACATGTTGACTTGGATAGTTTCTATCGGTTCTGGGTTACTGAAGGGTTACTCGGTTTCTGGGATGGATACTCTGGTAACAATAATAACTTCTTTGTCTATCTTAATCCTGACACAGATAAATTCCATTTTTTGCCTTGGGGAGCAGATTCTCTTTTTGTTAAACATAGTATGCTTGATTTTCGAAGAGATTCTCGCAAACCGATTTCGGTCAAGACACAAGGTCTAATAGCACACAAACTCTATCAACTTGAGGCGGGAAGAGGACGTTATGCGAAAACTATGATGGACATTCTCAAAAATCATTGGAACGCGGTGGCACTCCTTGCAGAAACTGATAGAATCGCTAAGATGGTTGAACCTCACATGTTACCTCAGCAGCGTTCTATCCGAGAAGAAAGAGGATGGGGACAAGACAAACCGATTTCGTTCATTGATAAGTTAGATGAGACCCGTGAGTTTATTCGTGTACGTAAAAGTGAGATTTTAGCTGAGACTTCTGATGGGATGCCAATCTGGAGGAAGAGGCCAAACCCGCCATTTGTCATGGGACCTGAGGGTTTTGATGGGAAGGCTATGAGACAATTCATTGAATTGCCCGAAGACAATCTGTGGGGTGCAGCGCGAATAGGTGATCTTGATGGTATCATACGTTATCTTGAGGAGGGTGCTGATATTGATGAACTGTCTGAACAGACACAACTATCACCTTTGGCTTGGGCAACGTTGATGGGGAGAACAAAGGCTGTCAAATTGCTTCTCGAATTGGGAGCTGATGTTAATGTGCGACAAGAAGATGGTGGAACCCCATTACATATCGCTTTTTTTCTGGGGCGTGACAAAATCTCTGAACTCCTCCTTAAAAAAGGCGCGGATCTGAATGCAAAGAACAATCGGGGTGAAATACCCGCGAATGGATTGATGGTTCCTTGGATGTTCACACGATTTCTGACGAACATGTTTGATTTTGAGTTGGAACAGAAAGAGGTAGAAGACGGTAGGAATAAAATAAAAGAGATGATCACAAGTCAGGATGAAGCGCATTCCCAGAAACCTGCAAGAAATGTGTGGGAGGCGGTGTTTATCGGTGACCTGAAATTTGTTGAAAAGACTATAACCGATGGAATGGATGCAAATGCTAAGAATCCGGTTACAGGAGATCCGTTGTTATTTACTGCTGCGTTAATGGGACATACAAAGGTTATGACCTACTTGATTGAGAAGGGAGCAGATATCAATGTCCGGAAAGAAGATGGCAACACACCGTTGCATGCCGCAGCATTCCTTGGTCATGCAGATGCAGTGGAATTGTTACTGAAAAACGGCGTTAATATTAACGTCCGTAATCATGTCGGGGGGAGTGCTATGGACAACGCTACATTAGATTGGGAAATCACACGAGAGATATTAGAATTTATCCCAATTAAAGTAAACAAGGCAGAAATAATAGCAGGAAGATCAAAGGTTGTGCGACTTCTCACTGTCCATGCAAAAAACCCACCAAAGTGACATAACAGGCACATAACAAGTAGCATTAAGGTCGTAGAACTATTCTAAAGTCAGGATCAGTGAAGAGATGTCAATTTTATTGGTATTCCATATTGAGGAGGAATCAGATGCACAATTTGCAAACGCACCCCGAATCTGTTCAAGAAGTCACACAACAAGTTACATTGACGTTGGAGGAATTTCTTGAAAATGATTTAGAGGGTTATGAGTATGTAAAGGGAGAATTAGTGCCGATGACAGCTGCAGCAATTATTCACGGTAATCTTGGTATGAACATAATTATACCTTTAGGGACATACATTCGTGAGAATAATTTAGGACGTTTGTTCACTAATGAAACTGCATTTCAATTGGGAGATCGGGTAGTAAAACCGGATGTTGCGTTTGTATCAACAGAACGGTTGTCAGGAGATGAATTCAAAGGTTTCTCTGTTGCACCTGACTTAGCAATTGAGATTGTTTCACCTTCAGATAAGCATTACGATGTTACCGAAAAGGCGTTATCTTATTTAAAGGCTGGGACACGACTGGTTTGGATCATAGAACCGATAGCGAAGTCAGTTACTGTTTATCGTTCTGAAGTGGACTTTACAATGCTAAACTATGAAGATACGTTGACAGGTGAGGATGTTGTTGAAGGGTTTTCGTGTGCAGTTGCGGAACTGTTTGAATAGGTTTCTCAGGAAGTTTTTTATATCAATATGTCATCAATTGAGGTAAGGACTATGGACATGAATAAGTCTGAAATTGTAGAATACAAACACAATCTCTACAGGCAATCATCTACTTAAGAAAAAGGATACTCTATGCCCAAACCAGTTAACTACATAGACATCTTAGAAACAGGTAATAACGGTATCTATGATATCCAAACACATGCTGCTGGTCCTGAAGGCAGCCTGCCACTGACTGCGGAGATGCTTCTAAATCGACCAAGTGGTGATATTTTTGGATTGAGCCACAACGCTGCTATGGGGTGGGTGCCGACAGAGTTGCGCCGTGAAGAGTTTCTGATACTCAGCACACAAGGTGGTATCCGCGCACCTGATGGTAGTCCTATTGCGCTAGGTTATCATACGGGTCATTGGGAGGTCGGATTACTGATGCAGGCTGTAGCTAAGGAGTTAAAGGAACTCGCGGCAATTCCTTTTGCTGGTTACTGTTCCGATCCGTGTGATGGACGGACACAAGGTACTGTGGGCATGATGGACAGTCTTGCATATCGTAACGATGCAGCACAAATTTTCCGTAGACTTATCCGTTCATTACCGACACGAAAAGGTGTTGTCGGTGTTGCCACTTGTGATAAAGGTCTACCTGCAATGATGATGGCACTTGCTTCAATGCGTGAATTACCTACGGTGCTTGTGCCGGGAGGTGTCACGCTGCCACCAACTATAGGTGAAGATGCTGGGAAGATCCAGACAATCGGGGCACGTTTTGCACACGGGGAGATCAGCCTTCAAGATGCAGCAGATATGGGATGCCGTGCCTGTGCTACGCCAGGAGGTGGCTGTCAGTTCTTGGGTACAGCAGCAACCTCACAGGTTGTTGGTGAAGCGTTAGGCATGAGCTTGACACATACTGCATTGGCACCGTCTGGACAAAATATATGGTCAGATATGGGGGTGCGCTCGGCACGCGCTGTGGTGAATTTAGCAGCGAAAGGATTGACGATGAAGGATATCGTTACACCGGAAGCAATTCGAAATGCAATGGCGATACATGCTGCGTTTGGCGGGTCGACCAATCTGCTGCTACATATACCTGCGATAGCACACGCTGCTGGACTAGAACGTCCCACAGTAGATGATTGGACTGAGATAAACCAACAGGTTCCACGCCTTGTGGATGTATTGCCGAATGGACCGGTAGGACATCCAACAGTCCGAGTATTTCTCGCGGGGGGTGTGCCTGAAGTGATGTTACACTTACGAAAAATGCTAGTTAACAGAGATGGCAGTAATCATAGATGGCTCAATGAAGACGTACTGACAGCAACGGGTGAAACCCTTGGTCGTAATCTTGATTGGTGGGAGACTTCAGAGCGACGCCATCGTGTAAGAGAATTACTTGAAAAAAAGGACAATGTTGACCCTGATGAAGTGATTCTAAGTCCAGAGGATGCAAAGACAGCGGGGTTGACAAGTACTGTCACATTTCCATGTGGTAACCTTGCTCCAGAAGGTTCTGTTATCAAGAGTACTGCAATTGATCCGAGTGTCGTTGATTCTGATGGCGTGTATCGCATGACAGGACCCGCTCGTGTGTTTGTTCGTGAAATTGATGCAATACAAACACTTAAGGGGCAAGGAGAAAGGAATATGAAACCGGGTGATGTCATGGTGTTGTGTTGCCGTGGTCCGCAAGGCACAGGAATGGAGGAGGTATACCAACTTACAGCTGCACTTAAACACCTATCGTTTGGAAAACATATTGCATTGATTACGGATGCACGGTTTTCTGGTGTATCAACGGGGGCATGTATCGGACATGTTGGACCGGAGGCATTGGCAGATGGTCCGATAGGAAAAGTGCTTGATGGGGATATGATACAGATTGAGATTGATACTCGACAGTTGGTAGGGAGTATTGACTTGGTGGGACACGGTAGCGAGACATTCGGCACAGTAGAAGGTAAGCGCGTTCTAAGCGAAAGGCAACCTCGATCAGACTTATCACCCGATGCAGCAATACCAGAAGATACACAGCTTTGGGCAGCGTTACAATCTGTGAGTGGGGGCACCTGGGGTGGATGTGTCTACGATATAGATGCGATTTTGAATGCTCTACACAAAAAATAATAATTGGGAACTGCCATGAAGAAATGGAAATATTGGATACCCCCCGTGCTCTACATGACACTCATCTTTATTGTATCGTCTCTGGATCAGCCACCTATTCCACCGCCAAAGTTTGAATGGATAGGCATTGACAAACTCCTTCATTTCATAGAATACGGTATACTAAGTGTCTTGTTGACCATCGCATTTGTTAATGCCTTACCGAGTTGGTTTCCGGCGAGATTGATTTGGGTTACAGTTGCACTTATTTCTATTCTCTACGGTGCCAGTGATGAAATTCATCAGATGTATGTCCCGGGCAGGTTTGCTACAATAGCAGATTGGGTTTCTGATGTAATCGGTTCGATTGCCGGGGTATTAGGAGTCTATTTTTACTATAAGAAAAAGAAAGAACAGAAAACCCAAACGATTGACATTCAAAACCAATTGAGAAAGAGGTACAAATACTAATATGTCTTTACAAGAACAGAAGACACCCCTTGTCGGTATCGTGATGGGGAGTGATTCAGATTTAGAAAAGATGTCTGAAGCCGCAAAGGTTTTAGAGGATTTTGAAGTGCCATTTGAGATAACAATCTCTTCGGCACACCGTTCACCTGAACGCACATTGACGTGGACAGAAAAGTTCAAGGAAGATGGTGGAAAAGTGATTATTGCAGGAGCAGGACGAGCAGCACATCTTGCAGGGGTCGTTGCTGCACATACCACTCTACCTGTTATCGGCGTGCCGATAGATGGAGGTCCACTGAATGGCATTGATGCGTTGTATGCTACGGTGCAGATGCCTCCCGGTATCCCTGTCGGAACAATGGCAATTGGTTCAGGCGGTGCACGGAATGCAGGAATATTTGCTGTGCAGATTCTGGCACTAGAATTTCCTGAATTAGAGGAGAAACTACAAGTCTATAAAAAGAAAATGAGTGATGGCGTTGCTGAAAAGGCAGCACGTCTTAAAGAAGTGGGTTATGAGAGCTATTAGCCGAAAAATATTAACTGGGTTGATATAGGACAAACCAGCATGGAAAACCAAGAAAAAAGAAAATAGCATAACGATGCAGTAGACCTATCTAATTAACGCCAAACAACATAACCTATCAACGTAATATAGCGAGTTTTCCTATCTTTTCGATCTTGCTATTTCCCGTGTGAGCGATCACCCGGTAGAGATATACGCCGTTTGCACATCTGGTTCCTGTTTCGTCTTTTAAATCCCAATAGGTTTCATTGTGTCCTCGTTCTGCACTATCATCAACTATCGTGCGGATGAGTCTGCCACTCACCGCGTATATTTTGATAGTAACCTTGTCTGGGGGTTGCGTCAGTTGATAGATGAAATCGGTTCTGCCATTTGGAACAGGATTTGGTACGTTAAAGACTTGGTGTAGGAATCCGACTGTT
Organism: Candidatus Poribacteria bacterium; assembly: GCA_965208245.1. Taxonomy (GTDB): domain Bacteria; phylum Poribacteria; class WGA-4E; order WGA-4E; family WGA-3G; genus MSPOR6. The sequence continues at coordinate 26,620 of OZ242325.1, read as the reverse complement.
TCATCAAGCGTGAAATCTGCTTCAATCTGAGTCGTGTTTTCGCTCGTATCTGCTGCGGTTACCTGAAGTCGATATGTACCGTTTGGTAGGTTGGGGTCAAAACTGAAGTTTGCTTCTCCAGGGTTAGTAGTATCATATTCCCATTCAGCGGTTTCAAATTCGCGATAACGTTGTGTAACATCACCTTCGGCATCATCTGTCATAATCTTGTTGAAGGTGATATTGAGTAGGGAGATATCCAATGCAGTTTCATCAGTAACGCGGATTTCGCATTTGGGTTGTTGTGTGATACGGTTATTGCCAATCCCATTCCTTTTAACTGGGAATTCCGCGAGAGAATCAGTATTTAATTCCGTTTCAATAAGCATTTCATCATTTACCGTTATCTCAATAACAGGCGGTATTATATCGGGCATTTCTGTCACGAGGAATTGTGTCTGTATTTTTGCGGCTTTTCCCCCGATAGCATTACCATTAAAATCGCGTGTTTCTATTTCAAACGCATATTCACCGGGATATAGGATGGGTTTATAGTCAATTGGGACCGTATTGACATTTTTAGGATTTCTCAGAATATAATCAGAGATAGGTTCAAGCGGTTTACCGTTATCCCCTCTTCGGATAACAAGTGTATCAAGGTCAACACCATTTTCATCCTCTAGTAGAATTGAGATGTAAGGTCTCGGTGCAATGACACTTCCTTTCTGTGGTTTGACACCGTCGATCCATAGTTCGAAATCTGGTCCTGTGTAGTCCTCGTTGCTAATGAGCGTAAAAGGTGTGAGTTTGGTGGTTTCTGCTGTAACTGTGCCGACTTGTGCGGTGCTGAATTTGATCTTATCACCAAATTCAAATGGTTCGGAACCAGCTTTAACAAGTATCTCTATACCGAGGTGGTTTAGGAACTCTATTTCGTTGACTCTTCCATCAATGCGGACGTCATTTGGTAGATAGAGGGGTTCACCTATTCGATCTCTGAGTTCAAAATGGTTTTCTGAAGTAAAAAAGATGAACCAGTCCCCTACTGCAAACTGTTCTCTGGTGCCGAGTTTTACCTCAACAGTTGCTGTACCGTTCCCCGCATTCTTGTTTCGTGTTCCCCGCAGAATAGCTGCACCTTTTGCATAACCGGTTTCAATCACGAGTATATCTGCAAATTCAAACGGAACAGTTGGGGATCCGTCATTTAGTTCCGGTGGTACAATCCAATTTTCTGTAATCGTGAATTCCATCCCGTAGTTTTCAATACGATATGGGATATCCAGTTGTCCTGCTGCGTCAAATTTTTCATATAGGGTGTGTTCTTTTTCCTGCAAGTAGACTACGAAATGTGTAGGGTCTAAGAAAAGGATAACCCATGTACCTGCGGGTGTTAGTTCAGGACTAATTTTTACATTTTCGATCGGCAGCGGTTGTTTATTTCCATTTTCGATCTGTATTGGTGTGACATAGTTTTCTAGTTCAAAGATAGGTCCTTCCGTATCAAGAGTGGGTTTCTCATCTCCGGTGGTGTAAGCTACTTTGGAGGGGAGTCGCCCCCATTTTTCATACTCTTTATTCCATTCGTAAATGCCAAGTTTTTCTGCTTCATCAATTAGCGCACCCTGAAAATCCCTACTACCATCGTGCCATGGCGTAGTTTCTCGGACAATATCTTCTAAGCTGCTGATATCAAATCGTAGTTTGAGCGTTACGGGTTTCCGAAGCACAAAATTGGACTTTTGTATAGAGACATCGTATTGTTGAAACCGTTCCTTTCCTGTGCGGATGATTCCTCGTCGGATCGCAGCGACCTGTGGAATCGTTGCAAAACTTAAGGAAGGTTGTGTTATGGAATATGGCGCGCTTGAAGAGATGTTAAGTGGAATTAGTTCATCTTCTGTTGCCATTTTCTGTTCTACTAATTGGGCTGCAATTGGAAAATCAAGAGTAAACACCCGATCAAGACTATGTACTGTCAAAGGTCGTGATGCATTGTAGAAGTATTCATTGATAACGAACGTAATGCGTCGTTTGTTATCCCGTTCGTTGTATTCAATCACATTTCCGATGATATCTCTTGTGCTTGTGTCTACCTCAGGGTCAAGCATAACACATATCTCATGAACCCCTGTGGCAAGGTTTTCGTGTAATGTGAGTCTTACCACTGCTTTCTGCAATACTGTTTCACCCTGCTCCCATTCGTCTGGTTGGAGGGTGAGGGTACCTATGATTTGAGCATCATCGTTGACTCTGAAGTCACCGTCAATGTCAGGGTTACCTTCAGCAAATATCACATCAAAGCTAGTCTTTACTGTTCTTCCTCCATTGTTAACTAGTTCAGCGATGATATAGTATTCCCTTGTTTGATTATTGTAGGTATACTGAATTGGATAACGTGTGCTTCCATCTGCAGCAATATATAGATTAGGTCCTTGCGGTGCTCTAACTTCAACGCGTCTGTTTGGTCCCGGGTATTCAGATTTAAATCCGTTGATATCGGTAACTTCAATACTGTAACGGATTTTATAGCCACCTCGTGGTAGTGGAATCGGGTCTTTAAGTTCATACCACTGTCCACCGGGTCGGTCAACTTTCATCATGGAGTTTGTACCTGTCGGACCCGTAATTTTGATCATAGTGTTCCGTGTATTTTTATAATGAAATGTATCATCCCATTCTACTTCAACCGAACGGATACCGTTGACTCCTAAGTCATCGTAAATAAGTGTTTGGACGTTGAAGGTATGCGTATCTATGGAATCTATGACTTCCCGAACATCCTCTATAATAGGTGTATCTACCCAGAATGATGTGCCACCGATTGCTGCCCGTTTACCATCATCAGCGAACATGTTTACGACACCTCTACCGGGCAAGGCATTGGATGGGATATTCATGTGAATTGTCCCGAACTCTCCTCTCCAAATCTTACCTATTGTTTTTGCTGTAAAGTCATTTTCTATATCTTCATCAAAATCATTGTAGAAAATAGCAGAGGCGATAAGGTTTTCTGTGCTAAATTCTTCTGCTTTCCACCATGTTCCGTTTACATCATGAATTCCAACTTCATTGTTAAAAATAACGATCTGTTTGCTTGGGTTGAGTGCAACTTCTTCCAATTTAACTTGTAGGTCAAGTGTAGGCAGTGCAAGTCGCGTTGCTGGGTCTCCGAAGAGTGTATACTGTTCTGCTCCGGGGACCCATTGCGGATTACTAATCCTAGTGAGAAATCTTATTTTGGCTTCAGTGACGATTTTACCGAGCGTTGCCGGTATTGCACCCCATGCTGATGAATTGGCAGCAATTCCCTGTTTCTGTTCAAAAGGTTCATGCTCAAACATGGTAGTAAATAGGTCGTTATCAAATTCTGCGTTTGCTGGTGCATAAGTTAGTCGTGAAGCGGAGAGTGATGCAATTGCCCCGTATCTACCGTGTACAAATTGTTCACTGAGTGAGTGTTTCCCGTATTGTTGCGGTTTATCAAATTCCCCATTTAGGCATGTTGTTGAGATAACAAATGGCAGACGGTCGTTTCGTAGTTTGTCGATATCGTTGATGTGAAAGATCCCCTCATCTGCCCATGTCTGATTGCCCCCATGTCCTGCATATTCCATGACGACTGTACCATCTTTAAAGGAATCAAGAATATAGCCTCTTGCTGTGTCTGCGTGTTTGATTTTTCGGAGATAAATCTGTTTCGTGGTATAGCCTAATGGGATAATGTCTTTAATGAGTTCATCACGAGACAACTCAAAACCAATGTCGGAAGGATTGTCTACCTCGTTATCTGCAATCTGTGTTAACGTTGCCTGCCACGGACCGATTATTGGTTTCTGTTCATAGTTGATAATCTTTTCTATAATTATGTCAAGTTCTTGGGTTGTCTGAACTGATAGTCTTCCAATAAACATATCCGGCAACGGATCTGATCCTACGATGTTGACGAACCTTTGATCCATTGCAGTTTCACCACTTTCTGGTGCCCATCCGTGATATGTTGGGACAAAATTCGGATAAAGGTTGTAGATTCTATTAAAATTCGGGTCTCTCTTGTAACGTTCTACGATAACCCGCTTGTAATCGTGATGTGCATCACCTACAAGCAAAACATAAGTCGGTGCAGGTGGCTGCCATGAGTGGTATGCGTCACGCAGGAAGGTGTGAATTGCAAATGGATTAAAGAGTCCGTGGCTGTATTCATTGTAAATTTCGTCTACATCCACGACTCTAACAGTCAGTCCTTGTGAACGTCGAAACGCGACTAAAGGTTGAATACGTTCCAAAAAAATGCTATGGGTGATGACAATATAATCGGTTTGTGTAGCATCATTTCGCAAGGAACTTTGCGGTATTTCAGTGAGACTACTTACTAGTTCATAGGCGTTATTGGCAATGGCAAAGTAGTAGTTCGTATAGTTTTTTACTTCATCTTCAAACCTTATCTGGTAGTTAGTAACTGAACCTGATATTAGGCCATCCACCAATTTTTTCTTTATACCTGCTTGCAGACTTATTGCATAAACATCTATACTGTCATTAGAGAAACCACTAACATTAAATTGCGTTTTTCCAATGGTATTTGGATCGGTTTTTGAGTTAAAATTGAGTCTGTCGTCTATTGCGCGAAAGGTGTGCCAATACTCAAACTCATACCAATCAAGATAAAAGTCGTAAAACCCTTCTGGCGTATTATTCGTATCATTTGCTACTATCAACAGATAATTGACGTTATTATGGTCAATTTTTGCTTGTGGGATATCCCGTATGACCAGAGGGTTTCCTTGCCGTCTCCATGTCTCCTCATCCCCAAGTTGATCATTATTAAATATAATGACTGCTCTGTGAAGTGTATTACTTTTTCGAGATGAACCTTGAAGTTTGATTCTGACGGTTGCGTCTCTTTCTGTGTCAAAACGGCTTATGGCACCAGGTAGTTGAACTGGAAATGGTTTTCTTTTTAGATTAGAATCTGCTCCACCCCTAAAAGCGGCCCAGAAATAGTGGTCTGCCAATTCTGATCTCACATCTCTTCCATCAAGAGGGTCATAAAAGTTCTCTTCCTCAAATCGCTTTTTTGTCAAGAATGCTTTCGGGGGTAGAACATTATTGGAGACTGGCGATGCTGACCGAGTACCGATACGGTACGTGTTTTCATCTACAACCTCTACTACACCTTTTGGAACAAAACTGAACCAATAGTAGTTTGTATTCGTGAATTTATTACCTACCAGACCGCGAGCATAAAAGACTATCTTATCTTCAGGATCAAATGTTTCATCATTGTCAATATCGAAAATATAGAACCCTTGTTGGTTCCCACCCGTTTCAACCCTTATACTGTCAAAGTCAATGGTATCAGGTTCAATGCCAGATGCTATGAGTTTGACGTGATTGATACTGTACATATTGTTTTCTGTGATCGGAATTTTGAAACGTCTACGCGGTGTAATAATAGGGGCAGCGGGAGCCATTGGACCGATATTGGGAGAATGTCCTAAGCGCATCTGTTGTTGATTTTGGTCGCGTCGCCACTGTGCGGCTTGTTTGTTGTTAAGCAGAATTGATTGAAACATGTTTTCATAAGCAGAACTATCAAGAGAATGCAGTGCTAAAGATGTAGACGCAGTACTGCCGCTATATTGAACTGAACCGAAAAAATCTATACGGAACGTCATGTCGTCCGTAACTTTTATCTGTTGTGTTGTGCTATTATATTGAACTGGGTTGACGTGTAAGATACCGATCCGTTGTGAACGTACAAATCCAATTGGTATCACTTCTACTAATTTAGAAGGATACATGATTGAACTGCTGGGAGGTGCAAGTGTGCCAGCATGTTTTTTCATATTTTGCATATCTTTGCCGTTATTGCCATTATTGAATTCAGGAGTGGGATCAATTTCTTGGTTTGTGAGTGGCGGCGTTGCAAGTGTTTTAAAAGAACTCTGTTTGTCAATTATTGTCGTAGTCACACTGCTGGTGGAAGGCAATCCAATTTGCACGGAATAATTGGGTAATTTGGGTTTGCCAGAATCGGTTGTCCATGATGAACCATCAAATTGGATTCTTGTTGCAGATTGACCGTTTAGTTGATGTGTTTGCGTTTTTACCAGTTCCATTTCTAAATGAGTGAGTCGGAAGCGAAGGATCAGAAAATGCGGTTCAGATCTTATGATCTCTATCGGTGGATTGTTATTAAGGTAGGAATTGAGATTCTGGAGCTGTCCTCGTTGACTCTGTGCAAACACATTATTTGCACAATAGATGCCTTCTAAATCAATCTCAACTTGTAGTATTCCTATCAACAAAGAGAACAGGAATATCCGACGTATCAAACGATTTATCATACTTTGCTTCTCGCTAATTGCGCTGCAGCAACTAAAGCTGCTATTAGACTGGTTTCACTTGCAATACCTTGTCCTGCAATGTCGAAGGCTGTGCCGTGGTCAACGCTTGTGCGGACAATGGGTAAACCTAATGTGATATTTACAATGTGTCCAAATCCTATCAGTTTTATCGGGATATTTCCTTGGTCATGATACATTACGATCACCGCATCCCATTCCCCTCGGATCGCCTTCTTGAATAACGTATCTGCTGGTAGAGGTCCATCAACCTGAAGACCTGATGTCTGTACCTTTTGAACGGCGGGCCTGATGTATACTTCTTCTTCTCTTCCGAACATACCTTCTTCACCTGCATGTGGGTTTAGTCCTGCTACAACTAAACGTGGTCTTTCAATACCGAATCGAATGAGTGCATCATGCGTTATTTGCACGACATCACTGATTCTCTCCACAGATAATTGCTTTGATATCTCAGCAACTGGTATGTGGTTAGTGACAAAAGATACTGTAAGGTCTCCTTTTTTAATATTTGTTGAGTTAGCGGTTTTTTTCTTCGATTTTTTTCGTTCTATATCCACGCTTACGGGGACGTGAAATGTTGCAGGGATGTCCCATGTTTTGAGCATCATAACAGACTTTTCTGATCGCGTCAGACTCGTCAGCATCTCGGTATGTCCTGGAAAGGGTGAACCTGCTTTTTGAATGGCTGCTTTACAGATGGGCGCGGTTGTTATGGCATCAAGCATACCATCAAGTGTAAGTTCAACGGTTTTCTCTATTGCCACAACTGCTGCTGAACCACATTGAGGATCAATCTTACCGTAAGAGACATCCTCATGTTTTAAACTACTCACATCGAGCACATCAATTGTACTGACCCTTGATGTCCAATCTGTTGTAACGTGCTTTAGAGATTGAATAGGTGAGACTTGAGGTAAGTTCTCATGACTATCAGGTTGTCCGTTCTTTGCGGTTACAAGATGCAGTGCGTCTTGAATAATTGACAAACTTCCTATGACGATCGGTTGGCAGATCTGATAGATGTTTCTGTTTGTAAGTGCTTTTACGATTATTTCGGGACCGATGCCAGCAGCATCTCCCATTGTTATTCCGATACGTGGTAACATGTTGCCTTTAGTTGAAACTCTAGGTTATCTTTTATGTTAATCCGATCACAGTTTTTGAATTTCTTAAAGCCAACTTTAGTTGAAACTCTAGGTTATCTTTTATGAAGATCAAATAAATATTTAGGTAATCCAATGCACCAAAACGATCGTAGGGACTAAGTTTCCTAGTCCGCATATTACTGTCAATTTGTTCAGAACTCCATCCACATATTGCCCTATTTAAACCTTAATCTTCATTACGACAACCTACTCAATGCGCCGGTATAGCGTTTCTACCCGCGTTTTAGAAACATTACTTGTTGGTAATTCAAGTATCTGATATGTCAATTCCTGTAAGGGTTCAGTTGGCAATGGATCAGAAATGATGGTAATCCTATCACCGATTTTGAGTGTTTTGCCAGCTTTTGCGGTTTTTGCGTTGACTAAAACTTTCCCTCGGCTGCACAAAGTATTGGCAACGGTTCTCCGTTTGACGAGGCGTGAAATCTGCAGAAACTTGTCTAAACGCATTTTGCCAAAAAATATTAACGGGTGTCTGTAAATTAACTTCTAGTTTGTCCCATTACATCTGGGTTCTGTATTACTGTACCATCTGTAGTAGGAGTGATTGCATCTTGTTCGCTTTCAGGATCACCATCTGTATTCTTTTTGAGAGCTAATTCCAAGACTTGTGTAAAATCATTCACCTGATGCCATCGGACTTTCTCTCTAATTTCATTTGGAATATCCGCGAGGTCTTTCTGATTTTCCTCTGGCATGATGATGTCCACGATACCGTTGCGATATGCTGCAAGTGATTTCTCTTTGAGTCCACCAATGGGAAGCACATGTCCTCGGAGTGTGATTTCTCCTGTCATTGCGACATCTTTACGTACCTTCTTACCTGTTATTGCGCTGAGAATAGCGGTAGCAACGGTTATACCTGCGGAGGGTCCGTCTTTAGGTACTGCGCCTTCAGGTATATGGATATGGATATCCTGTTTCTCAAAAGTCTCTTTAGGAATCTCAAAGTGTTTTGCGCGTGAACGGAGATATGCCACACCCGTTTGAACAGATTCCCGCATGACTTCCTGAAGTTGTCCTGTCATATTGAGTTTACCTTCCCCTGGCATAAGTGTTGCTTCAACGGAGACGATATCCCCACCGACTTGTGTCCAGACCATTCCTGTAGACACACCGACCTCATCATGTTCTTGTGCTTTTGTACGTGTATGTTTCGGTGGTCCGAGGTAATCGTTTAGATTAAGGGCAGTAACCTTTACTTCAACATCAAGTGTATCTTCTGTGACAATTTGCTTTGCGATTTTCCTGCAGATGCTGGTAATATTCCGTTCAAGACTTCTTACACCTGCTTCACGTGTGTATTTGTGTATGATGTCAAAAATAGCAGAATCGGCAAAAGTAACGTTTTCTTCCTTCAGACCGTGGTTTTTCAACTGCTTCGGAATTAATCCGTTTGGATGGAACGTGGCGATTTTATGTTTTTCAAAATCTGTATATCCAGAAAGTTCAATCACTTCCATTCGGTCTTCAAGGGCAGCGGGTATCGTTAGCCGTGTATTTGCTGTTGTAACAAACATAACGTCCGATAGGTCAAATTCAACATCAAGGTAATGATCTCTGAATGTTTCATTCTGTTCTGGATCAAGTACTTCAAGAAGTGCGGAAGCAGGATCACCTCGCCAACCGGTACTTAATTTATCTATTTCATCAAGTAGGAAGAGCGGATTTTTTGTTTTGACATCCCGTAATCCTTGAATAATTCGTCCGGGGATTGCACCGATATAGGTGCGTCTATGTCCTCGGATTTCGGCTTCATCCCTTACACCGCCGAGAGACATGCGGACAAATTTTCTACCGGTTGCGCGTGCTATAGATTTACCCATAGATGTTTTCCCAACGCCTGGTGGTCCAACTAAACAGAGAATAGGACCTTTCACTTGTTCAACCAATTTCAGGACAGCGAGATATTCCAAGACATTGTCTTTCGGCTTTTCTAGCCCGTAATGGTCTTCGTTTAGTATTTTTTCCGCTTGTATAAGGTCAATAGTATTTTCGGTGCGTTCTTTCCATGGCACTGATAGTAACCAATCTACATAGTTGCGAATGATGCCTGATTCTGCGGACATAGGTGGAATTTGTGCAAGACGGTCAAGTTCCTTTAATGCCTTTTCTTCTGCTTCTTCTGTCATCCCAACGTTCTTTACCTGTTCGCGAAGTTCATCAATTTCGTCAATTTCATCGCCACGTCCGAGTTTGCGTTGAATTGCTTTTAGTTCCTCTTGCAAATAGAATTCACGGTTTGTTTTCTTCACGGAATCCTTAACTTCATTGAGAATTTCTTCTCTTAGGTCTATCAGGTCAAGGTCAGCTTCAAGCAGTTCAATGACGAAATTGAGTCGTTTTATCGGATTGAGTTCTTCAAGTATTTCTCGTTTTTCAGCAGTATGTCCTTCCAATAACGAACAGGCAACAAAACGTGCAATATTATCGGCAAGGATACCGGGTTCATCTAAAGTGCGAATATGTCTTTCGGCATCGGGAAGGATTACTTTCGGATTCGCTTTTGCAAAACTTGAAAATGCACCACGTGCTTTTCGGATGAGTCCTTTAGATGCGGCTGCTACGCCTGTGAGTTCCGAAACAATTTTGACAGCAGCAGTTAGGTAACCATCCACCTTTCCACATTGCGCGACTATTGCTCTGGCGGTTGTTTCTAATGCTATAATAAGAGAACCGTCCTTTGGGTCATAGGGTTCAACGATAACTGCAACAACGCCAACATTACACATGTCTTCAGGTTTAGGTTCAGCATCATCCTCAATTTCGTGTTCTTGATGTAGGAGCAGTACCCTCATATTAGAATCAAGTGCTGCGCGTGCAGCAAACTCACTCATTTGACGTTCAATTTTTAATGGTGTCCAATCCATCAATCTACCATCAAAGACATGTTTTGTTTTTGGAAAGAAAGTCTCAAAATAGGGTGGCAAGGCTATGACTGGCAGAATAACAACGGAATTGTCCTGAGTGTTTCCAACTTCTTGATTCATGTTTTGCTCCTTTACGCGGTTTTGAGTTCTTTAGAAGTATCGTTAATCAATTCAGGTGGACTCTTCCCTAACACTGTATCTTCGGTGATTTGACAGGTGCTTATTTCAGTAAGTGATGGTAAGGTATACATGGTTTCCAACATGATTTTTTCCATTACGGCTCGTAATCCACGTGCACCAGTCTCGCGTTCTATAACTTGATTTGCTATAGCAATAAGTGCATCATCGGTAATATCAAATTGCACTCCTTCATACGCTAAAAGTTTTCTATATTGTTTGACGAGAGCATTTTTCGGTTCAGTTAGGATTCTAATAAGCTCAGTTTCATCCAATTCTCTCAGGACTGCAACGACAGCAATCCTACCGATCAGTTCAGGGATAAATCCGTATTTTGCAAGGTCTTTCGCGGTGGCGTGTTCAAGGATTTCGTGTATCTTCTTGTTATCTTTAGATTTTAAGGTTGAACCGAAACCGATGCTCTGTTTGCCGAGTCGGTCTTTTATTAGGTTTTCTAAACCAATGAAGGTGCCGCCACAGATGAAGAGTACATTTTTTGTATCAACTTCTAACATCTCTTGATGTGGATGTTTGCGACCACCGCGAGGCGGCACGTTAGCCACTGTCCCCTCTAAAATCTTGAGGAGTGCTTGCTGTACACCTTCACCAGAAACATCTCTGGTGATAGATGGATTTTCAGACTTTCGGGTAATTTTGTCAATTTCGTCTAAATATATGATGCCGTGTTGTGCGCGTTGGATGTTTCCATCTGCTGCTTGAACAAGTTTCAGGATTATATTTTCAACGTCTTCACCAACATAACCTGCTTCGGTGACGGTAGTTGCATCTGCAATAGCAAAAGGAACATTTAACACTCTTGCCAGTGTTTGTGCAAGCAGTGTCTTACCCGTACCTGTGGGACCAATGAGCAATATATTGCTTTTATCCAATTCAACATCATCAGTGTCCTCATGCTGCAGTCGTTTATAGTGATTATAGACAGCAACGGATAAGATCTTTTTTGCATGTTCTTGACCGATTACATACTCGTCAAGTTTTGCTTTTATTTCTGCTGGTTCAAGTAACAATACTGGCGGTGCGGAACCTGTCTCTTTCGGTTCCTCAGTCTCAGTCGTTTGTTCAGACATTTCTGATGATTGTATCTGAGCGAGCTTCTGATTACAATAATCAATACAAGCGTCACAAATATTTGCTTCTGATCCTTGAAAGAGCCTTTTTACTTGACTACTTTCTCTATTACAGAACGAGCAATAGACTCTGCCATCAACGGATTCTGACATATTTTCCTCCAATCTGTGATTGTTACATTTTATCCAGACACGTGATGAAGATCTAAACCAATTTTCTGTTACTGACGATGTGCTACTACTTTATCAACGATGCCGTAGTCAAGAGCTTCTTCAGCAGTCATATAGAAATCTCTATCAGCATCGGTCTCAATCTTCTCTAAACTTTGTCCTGTATGTTGCGACAAGATAGTGTAAAGTCTTTCGCGTTCCCTTAATATTTCGTTTGCATGGATGCTGATGTCCGTTGCTTGTCCACCAATACCTCCTGCCATAGGTTGATGTATCAATGCTTTGGCGTGAGGTAAGGCGTAGCGTTTACCTGGTGTTCCTGCTGCTAACAATACAGCTCCCATGCTGTATGCGCGTCCTAAACACCATGTTTGGACATCTGCTTTAATATATTGCATGGCATCGTAGATGGCTAAACCTGCTGAAACTGAGCCACCAGGTGTGTTTAGATAAAGGATTATATCGGCATCTGGGTCTTTCCCTTCAAGGAAGAGCATCTGTGCAGTGACCAGATTCGCGATTGCATTATCGTCTATCGTCGTTCCAATCATGATAATTCGGTCTTCAAGTAACCGCGAAAAGATATCATAGGAACGTTCTCCACGGTTTGTCTGTTCAACAACAATAGGTACAAGATTCATTTTGTGTCCGTAGTAATAATGATATGTTCTTATATTATTTATAGTAAAGTGGCAAATTAATGAGACATTTCACCCCATACACAGATGATGAAGCATACCCAGCGTACTGGCGATGTCACCTCGCCTGTTGTGAAATGTTTCATTAATTCTAATGTTCACTATATATTATTATTATTTGAAACTATCCGTAATGATCAATGATTTTTTCTCAGATGCTTCTTGTATCAGAAACTGATATATTTTTTCGTGTTCAAGCTGTGTTCTGAAATCCTCTAAGCGGTTACTTTCTTTTAGTAACGCGGATAATTTATCAGGTTTTCTACCTTGTATGTCTGCAACACGTCGGATACCATTTTCTAATTCATCGTCGCTTACAAAAATATCTTCATAAGTAGCGATTTCCTCAAAAATCCAATTTTGTTTTGTCTGCTGTATTACATCTTTCCGCATTTCTGTAGGCAATACTTCAAAATTAACGCCAGCCTGTTCAGGTGTCTGATTACTGTCTTTAAGCTGTTTACGTACATTTTCAATTGCATTCTGCACATATTGATCGACCACATCATCAGGGATCGCAATATTTGTCATTTCAATCAACTGATTGAGTATTTCAATTTTTTGTTTTTGGTTCTGTTGTATGCGTGCTTCTTCTACCATATTGTTCCAAATGACACCGTGTAATTGGTTATAGGTTTCATATCCGAGGTCTTTTGCAAATTCATCATCAAGTTCGGGTAGATATTTTTTAGTGATAGCATGCAGTATGACATTGTATATCACCTGCAGGTTCCTCATTTCATATATGTGATATGTTTCATCAAAATAAACCGTGACTGTCTTTGTTTCCCCGATGTGCATACCTATTATTCCTTCTATTAGATCAGGATTAATTTTTTCGTCTGTTAGGTCAATGTCAACATCTTGATTAGTTTCACTTTCAATTTCATTTCCTTCTAAAGAGCAGGTATAATCTAACCTAACACAGTCCGAAGCGTTAACGGGTCGGTCGTTTTGTATTGGATCAAAAGTTGCGGCTTGATCCTGTAGTTGTGCTATGAATGCATCTACGTTCTCCCTCGGCACATTGATAGGTGTTTTGTCTATCTGTATGTTTTCGTAATCTGGCAGTTCAATGATCGGTTTTACACTGACGGTGGCAGTAAAAACGAGGGGTTGGTTCTCGGTTACTTGCATTTTCTCCAGTGGTGGGTCAAAGGTTGGCTGTGCCAGCGGTACGATCTGTTTATTATAGAGTACGTCTTCATAAGCAGGAAAGACAACCATTCTGACGACTTCATTGCTTATATATTCAGGGAATCGTGATTTTAGTAGCGTTAAGGGTACGCGTCCTTTTCTAAAACCTGGCAACGTTACATAACCGCGCAGCGTTTTATATGCTTCTTCTAATGCTTCGTTTATATCTTCGGCGGGGACTTCAATGTCTAATTTTGCTTGTGTGTTATCTAAGGTTTCCACTTCAACTCGCAAGTTAGTCTCTCCCTTTGTTACGATGTGCTTTGTGGCAAATGTGCTGGCGTTGCATCGGTTCGCTATGAGATGGGCGAGGAGGGACTTGAACCCTCACGAGGCGTAACCCCAATAGATCCTAAGTCTATCCTGTCTACCAAATTCCAGCACCCGCCCGTGTGTGGCGGAACCGATGCACCGTGAAGGAATCGAACCTTCACCCCTCTGATTAAGAGTCAGATGTTCTGCCCATTGAACTAACAGCGCACGCGTCCGGAGGGATTCGAACCCCCAACTTATGGTTCCGAAGACCATTGCTCTATCCATTGAACTACGGACGCATAGTCTTGAAGGTGGATGATGGGGATTGAACCCACGTCCTCCTGATCCACAGTCAGGCGCTCTACCCCTGAGCTACATCCACCGTAATACGATACACGCCTAGCAGGAGTCGAACCTGCAACCTACGGATTAGAAGTCCGTTGCTCTATCCAATTGAGCTATAGGCGCATGGGGTATCGGGGCGAGAGGATTCGAACCTCCGACCTTCTGCTCCCAAAGCAGACGCGCTAGCCGGGCTGCGCTACGCCCCGAAAATCTGTCGTTTTCATGAAAATTAGATGTATATATTATAATATAATTTTGCGGTGTTTGCAAATTAAAGCATAAAAGCGTTAAAGTAAAACATAGTGACAGGTCCGAAATTAATGAAAGATGATATTGAAGCTATTAAAAGGGGTTATGAAGTTAGGACAGATAGCTTGAATAGTTCACTTGAATGTGAGTTTGATGATGTCTCTGACGATAGATTGCTTTTACTAACTTGGTTAATAGCAAATAAATATTTAGATATCAAAATAGCACTACCATCCGAATTAAACACTACTTATCCCCGTGGAGTATATCACGAAAAGATCGGTGTATTCATAGATGATGACAACTACGCTATAGCATTTTCGGGGTCTTCAAATGAAACAGTGGGTGGATTATTAAACAACTTTGAATCTATTGATGTGCACTGGTCATGGGATGATGAAAAAGGACGCGTCCAACAGAAAATTGACAATTTTCAAAGGTTGTGGAATAACAATACCGACAGGTTGGAAATCATGGATTTTCTGAGTGCTTTTTCAGATGAACATTTAATCCATCAGCCTATATATGAAACAGAAGAAGACACATCAGAAACTCCTACAGTTATTGAAAACACTACTTCATACTTATCAAATGATATTGAACTAAGAGATTATCAAGTTGAAGCAATTGATGCTTGGTTTCAAAATGATTGCCGTGGGATATGGGAGATGGCTACTGGGACAGGTAAGACCATCACTGCTCTTTCTGCCCTTGCAAAATTGAGAGAAGAAAAGAAACATCTATTTGTAGTTATCGCGTGCCCATATCAGCACCTCGTTGATCAGTGGCATGAGGAGGCTATTAGGTTTGAATTTGAACCGATTTTAGCATATAAAAACTCATCAACCTGGGTGAATCAACTTAATACCGCTTTGGTGCGATATAATTACGGTGTACGCGATACTGTCTGTATTATTACAACGCAAACTACTTTTATTTCCGAGACGATGCAGAAATTGCTATCCAAATTGAAGCGTAGTGCTGTTTTGGTAGGAGATGAGGTGCACCATCTTGGAGCGGAACGGATCCGTAAAAGATTAACTGATGTTTTTAATTACCGTCTCGGTTTGTCAGCGACCCCTAACCGATGGTTTGATGAATCAGGTACAACTGCCCTCAAAACCTATTTTGGGGAAATAGTTTATGAATTTTCTCTTGACAAAGCAATTAAAAACGGGTATCTTTGTCCATATTATTATCATCCACATCTCATTGAGTTGACTGATGAGGAATTTAGGGAGTACGCACGTCTCACTGAAAGCATTTCAAAACTTTATTATCAGATAGAATCTGTTGGGATAAGTGAAGGGCTTGAACGGCTGTTGATAAAACGATCGACGCTACTTAACCGAGCCGAAACAAATTGGTAAAGTTGGTAGAATTATTGGCTGACAAAACTGACCAACTACATCATACATTGTTTTATTGTGCTCCTGGGAGAATCGTTCTAGTGTATGAATTGTTAGCAGATTTAGGATTACGAATTGCAAAATTCACAGCCGAGGAATCAACTGCTGAAAGACAAGAACTGTTAAAAATGTTTGCATCTGGACATCTTCAAGCTCTTGTAGCAATGAAATGTTTGGACGAAGGTGTTGACGTACCAAGTACTCGAAGTGCTTACATCCTTGCAAGCAGTAGTAATCCGAAAGAATTTATTCAACGGCGTGGGCGGATTCTCCGACAGTCTCCTAGTAAAGAACATGCAGAGATCCATGATCTAATCACTGTACCACGTATAGATTACCGGCAATATCCAACGGCAACATTTTGCACAGAACGGAAAATTATTGGGCGAGAATTAGAGAGATTTAACGAATTCGCTGGAATGGCATTAAATGAATTTGAGGCACGTAATAAAATATGGGAACTTGCTAAAGATTACGATCTGTTAGGAACATTAGGAGTATCTTGATGGATAATATGGAAAACAAAGTAGAAAAATTTAGACAAACCTTGCCGTCTGCTGTAAATAAAGTTATTGATAGGGTTCTTAAGGTTGAACTTGAAAAATTGGATATGAAAAAACCTCAAGGTATCAAACGCGAAATCCGCCGAATTATTCAAGAAGAGGTTAGCGATCAGTGAAGATTAACAGTATAGAATTAAAAAATTTTAGACCGTATTATGGTAAGCATACTATAAATTTCGCCACCGACGATGAACGTCATGTAACTGTAATCCAAGGTGTCAACGGTGCAGGAAAAACTTCCTTGTTCACAGGTCTCAACTGGTGTTTATATGGTGATGATTTTGTTAAGAGGAACATCGGTCATATTGGCGAATTAGTAAATAGACGTGCTTTAGCGGATGGCGAAATGGTTGAAGTGTCAGTAGAACTTCGCTTTACTTATCAAGAGATGTTTTCCGATAGAGAGGTAGAATTCTGTGCTAAACGACAGATACAAAGGGATTTTCGCTCGGATGGCACTGCACGTACTGTGCAGCGACTATTCTTAGAAATTACCAATTGGAGGGAATTTCGCGATACTGAGGCATCAAACTGGATTCAGGCAATCATTCCTGAAAATGTGAGTATACATTTCTTTTTTGATGGAGAGAAAATTGACAATTTTACTAGACCAAATAGTAAAACGGAGGTTGAAAGTGCTGTTCGAAATGTCTTAAAGGTTGAAGAAATTGAGCGCGGTATGCGACATTTAGAAGATGTTGCCAGTGAATATCAACGACACGTAAGCAAACATGCTTCCAACAAGTTAAAACCATTGCTTGAAGTAAGAGAAACAAAAAAATCTCTCCGCAACAAATTATCTAAAGAGATAGAACGACTACAAACAGAAGTTAGACTTGCAAAAAAACAAAAACAGGATATTGACGCACGTTTGGAAGATATTAAGGGTTTACGTAAACTAATTGATGAACGAAAAGCAATTGGAGCGGAACTTAAGCAGTTTAAAGACAAAGAAATAGAGTGCCAAGAGCAAACTCGTAGTTTGGCTAATCAAGGCTTTATCCCTTTAGCAAAACTAGTGCTTGAAAAAGGATTGGAAATTCTTCAAGAAATCCCAACCGGACTTCCAGATACACTTTTGAATGAATTGCTTGATAAGAGGCGATGTCTTTGTGGAAGACCTATTCATGAGCAAAGCCCAGAAATTGCAGCTATTAAGAAACTGCTTAATCAATCCATTTCGACAAATTTAGGTCATATCGCCCAGGAGACCCATGCTGATTTGAAGCATTTAGTGCGGACTCATGTTGAAAAGATTCCGAATGATCTAAAATCAGTTCTAAGTGACGAAGAAAAATTGGAGCAGAACATTAGAACTAAAAAAAGTCGATTAGAAGAGATTGAACTTGCATTAGAAAATTTTGATCATGATGAAGTTAATAACTTGGAAAAACGACGGAAAGAGTATGAACGGAGTATCTCGCAATTAGAAGGTGAGATAAATCAGATTAAGGGACGAATTCAAGAGATTGATGGAGAAATAGCCAAACTCAATCAGAAGATTAATAATGAAAAGGATTCAAATGCTAAAGCAGAAGAATTAAAACGTTATTGGAAACTTGCCGACGATTCTTCAAAAGCAATGGGTAAAATATATGAATTATTTGAGGGGTGTGCATAATTGACATTAGTCAGGATAAGGGTTATACTCTAATTTAAAATCTTTTTTTTAAGGAGTATTTACCATGAGTTATCCTGACATGAGATATTATATCACATTTTTTTCTTATTGCTACAAAGATTTTGAGAAATCCATCCGTTCCAATGCGTCTAAACCTAAAGGAAGACCTAAAGTGCATCCTGATAGTTCACTGATTATCTTTTTTGCCATTATGATACTGAAAGGCATTCATCCGTTTAAAGCACAGCATGCTTTTCTTCTTGAACACCCAGATTGGGTGAAAAAACTCAAGTTCAAAAGTATTCCGGATCGCACAACTCTATCCCGTCGCTACAAACACCTCACAACCAGAATCGAACAGTTCGTTGAATATCTCGGAGATTTAGGTATTGCATTGGATACAGATACACCTCAAGATGTTGTCTTTGTTGACAAAAGCCTCTACAAAGCACAAGGGAATGTGTGGCATCAAAAAGACCGAAAAGCACATCACATTCCCGATGGTTTACGCAACCTTGATACAGATGCAAGTTGGTCAAAAAGCAAGTATCGTGGATGGGTTTATGGCTATGGACTACATCTGATAACTACTGCCAACGGGTTTCCAATGTTTGCCGATGTCTACACTGCTTCTGTGAGAGAAAAAACAGCGTTTGATCAAAAGACCGACGCACTTCTGGCGAGACATATCAAGTATGTCATTGCAGATGCTGGCTATACAGACTTTACGCGTATTCAAACACTCGCAAAAGATAGGCTATTCCTTTTGACACCCATAACAGGGGCTAAAGCACCTGAAAAGGTAGCTTATCTACAAGCGATTGAAACATCACCGCAGCTACAGACTTATCAACAACAACGCAAGACAACTATTGAACCGGTTTTTAATCTGTTGAGCGACCTGACAGGAACAAAAACTAATCAGAAGCAACTGCCAATAGCTCGTCTTGAAAATGTGAGAACCTTTCTGATGTTGACAATTGTATTGCTACAAATAGCAATGTTGGTCAACTCAATTTGGAACTTGCCAAGCAGAGAAGTTTCAAGAATGAAAACCATATTTCAATAGAAAACTCAGAATAACATTTACTATTATGTTATACGCATTTATGCACACCCCTCAATTATTTGCTGAAAATATGAGAGGACATGTGCAATCAGAAACCGATGAGATTTTCAAAGAGTTAGTGTGGAATGGCGATCATTTTCGAGAGGTATTGCTCAATAAAGAATATGAACTTCAGGTAATTGACGAGTCTGGAGAAGATGTACTTCCGGAACTTTCCGCTGGACAGCGTCAAGTTCTCAGCCTTTCTTTTATTGCTGCAATGGCGAAAGTAGCAGTTCAGGAAACAATCCCTCAACTTACGAAAGAACCCTTTCCAATTGTAATGGATACGGCTTTCGGTAGACTTTCCAGAAGACATAGAGAAAACATAACGAGAATAATACCTAACATTGCCAACCAGTTGGTGTTGTTTGTAACTGATGAGGAGTTGCAAGGACAAGCGAAAGAAAATCTGGCATCACAAATTGGCGCGGAGTATGAATTAGTATTTGATCGGGAGTCGAAAACTTCCAAAATCAAAGAAGTTTGGTAGGAAATATAATGCCTTCAGACACTGACAGAGATAGAAACCGGGAACCGAAAAGACCAAGGGATCGCATCCGTATTGATAAAATCCATCATCCAACATACGTAGCATTGACTAAACCGAAAGAGAACGAAAACCGTCAAGATTTGCCACCCTTTGAGTCCATGAAAAATATTTTCATGCTAGCTGCCTTTATAGGTTACAATGAGAAAAAACGGATTCCACTTGGAAAAGAGCAGGAGTTGATTTTTGGATGGGCTCAATTCTCCCCTGAGGATGATGTTCCATTACTTCGATCTTTAGCACTTGTAGAAACAGAAGATGTTGAAGTGTTAACAAACCAGGATCAAATTCTAACGATTGCTGAAGAATATGCCAACGGTGGTATTACAGAAATTAGTAAACAGGTTGAAGACATGCCCGGAGATAGAATTACTAACTTAGTGGATTTACTTTTCAATTGGTATCCGTATAACAAATTGGTATCTACAGTTTCATAGAGGTGATCTATTTAACCCAAGTTGTTAACCGTATAGAAAGTTGTTTGATGTTGATTGCGATAATAAATAAAAACTTTCAATTGAAAACTTGCATCTGTCACTATTAACTTCGGTTCCAGTCCAAAGATCGCCTCAATGAAGTGAACCTTGTCAAAGATTTTACACTCCGTATCTGAGAAATGCTGTAAAGCATGCAATCGTTTTAATTACAAGATGGATGAGGTGACCTATGGCTAAATGGAAGGAAATTAAGGTCAGTTCAAAAATATTGGGACATATTAGTGCAGGCATCTATCGCAGTCCTGCTGGAGCAATAAAAGAGCTAGTTAGTAACGCTTTTGATGCTGATGCAACTCGTGTAGCAATTACCACAAATTGGCCAAGTTTTGACATCATTACATGCCGTGATAATGGCACTGGCATGACGCAACAGAAATTTAAAGAAATAATGGATCGGGAGATCGGAGATAGTACTAAACGAGTGGCTGTTAATGGAAACATTAATGATCTAACAAATCTTGAGAGACCTATAATTGGGTGGTTAGGAATAGGGATGTTAGGAATCGCTCAAATTTGCCATGAGTTTCAAGTTATATCGCATCATAAAGAAACTAAAACAGCATTCAAGGCAAACGTACAGTTAGCAGACTTTCTACGCGAAAAAGTGAAAGATATTACCCCAGATCATAACCCTGAACGACCAATTGAGGTTGGTCGATTTAATATCGACGATGTCGACTACGATCCGGATAGTGCTGGAACTTATATGATTGCCTCAGATATGCGTTCGGCTTTTGTTAAAAAATTTAGAGATAGTTCCGGCAACGACCCATTGCCTTCAAAATTTTCTGAATTTTTAAAGAAAATTCGCCTTGCCCGTTCTGTAAAACCCCTCAGTGAATATTGGCAAATGATTTGGGAACTAACTGTAGCTTGTCCACTTCCTTATAAAGATGATGGTCCCTTTGATTGGAGCAATATTGTTGAGGTAGAACCTAAATTCAAAAATTGGCTAACCAAACTGCAGCACTCATTAATAACGTACCAGTTTGAAGTAGTTATCGACGGTTTATCGTTGCGTAGACCAAATCAATACCCACTTGCGTCTCCTCAAACTGAAAAACAGGAACAAATAACCGGACAACTATTTTTTCTGAACGAAAATAGTTCAATATATGGGAAACCTTTCAAATTATCAGGTTATATCTATCTACAGAATAGTCGAGCTGTGGAACCAATGGAATTAAGAGGTCTGCTAGTAAGAATACGAAACATTGCTATTGGGACTTATGATCCAACCCTCTTTGGATTCCCACAAGTTACTTCACCACGTTTTAACTGGTTATCGGGGGAAATCTATGTTGAAGAAGGATTAGAATTCGCTTTAAATATAGATCGAGATAGTTTTAATGAAATGCATCCACACTTTGTGAAGCTTAGAGAGGTTATCCATAATTTACTGAAAGACAAAGTTTTCCCAGCGGCGAGTTTAGGACAAAGAATACGAAGTCAGGAAAAGCAAGAAAATATGCAAAAGGAAAAACGAACTAAACTTGAATCTTTAATTCACCAAGAATTGGGTGACAATTATGTTTTAGCCTCATGTGATGAACGGCGATTTCCTTTGACAATTGATACTGATCAAAATCTACTATTTGTAAACAATCAAAGCGAGTTATTACCTAATTCTAAAAGTAAGCGCGAACTTGTTCAATTCGTTGCACATGCTTTTGAATTATCCATGCTAGTTCCAGAGAATGAACGTAGAGAAAGGTTTTACCAACTATTATCGGATTTCACAAAGCTGGGTTTATTGTGAAGGTCTGTGATAGATAAAGTCAGATACACTTAGTTTTCGTTATGGAAGCAGTTTAGATAATGCACATTAATTATGAGACAGATCCGCTTAAACATTATGTCAGGAAGCATGGGTGGTTGACAGCGGCGAAACAACAAAAACAGTCGATCAAAGATAGGTCAAAAAATATCCCTCTACGCTATTTCACTTTCTGTGCGGCAGAAGCAATTGATGTTTTCATGCTAGAACGCGAGGGCATTCTTGAGAGGTCTGAAGATACAGGACGTTTAGAGGGGGTTTACTTCTGTGAATCTGACCCTGATAAGTTCGGAATAATCGCTGATTTAATCGGTTCTCCTGAGCAAGGTTTTCAAGGCGAATTTGAAAAGATTGTTCTGTTTGAAGACGATGATGATACAAAGGAAAAGACGTTTGAAGATGAGGAATTTCATTCGGCCCAGATCCGGAAAAAATTAAGATATAAAGATGCACATCAACGTTTACGTGAAGTTTTTCCTTTTGATATTATCAACCTTGATGTGTGTGGTGTCATGTTTCCCCCAAGAAAGGTGATAGTGACACAACTTCTGAAGTCAATTTTTCAAATTTTAGATTGGCAAACGAAATCAAAATTTCCAATTAATGATCTTGAATGCGATCAATTCACATTATTTCTTACCTCTCATGTTAATCAAGAACGGACTAATCAGGAAGCGATTCAGCAACTTGAAAATTTAATAATTGACAATATGAGGACAAGTGTGCATTTTCGGTCTGCTTTTATCAAGCAGTATGGACATGATCAAGTAAAAAAACTTGTGAATGAGAACTTCCCCGAATTTTTTTCGCTAGCTCTTCTTAAATTTATCATTCGGACGGCCTTGTACGATCGTGGATGGGAAGTCATCCCTAGTTCAATGTATTTGTTTCATCGGAATAACAAGTGGGATAAAAATAACCCTTATCAAATTATGCATGCAGTTTCAGTGTATAAACGTATTCAGGGTTTTAGAGATCGAGTTGATGTTCCCAATACAAGTCAATATATTCAATCAGTCACTCAACTGATCAATAATGGTATGGAATGGGTTGATAGTGTTATAAATACCCCTGGTATCCACCGACTGTTAAAAGAAGATTTGAGACACATTGTTGCGCTTAGGAAAGAGAGAAGTGGAATATAATTGCAAGTCAGGACATAGGTTACTCTGGAACAAGTGAATCGATAATAAAAATGATGTATTGTAATATGCCTACGTAATCAAGTATTATAATCAATTCTTTTGCTCGCTTACGATATGATAATTTTAAAATGGAATAATATTTGCTAGATCCTTTAACTCTTTAACGCGACCGTAAAGTAAACGCACCCCGCGGTTCAGGTGTGCCCTGAAATATCTGACAAGTGTGTAGTTGTCTGTCCCCGTTCCCTTGGTGATGCACCATTCTTCCACTAATGCTGCAATCAACGGATCCCATTCACCCATTAGTGTGTCGCGATGAAGTTCTGATCCATCAGTCGTATCTCTGTCAACCTCCGGCTTGTTAGGTTCTGCAAGCGATAGCATTAACCCAATTCTACAAAGTATGTTGGGTAGTAATCCTGTACGAGATTTTAAGACACGTAGTTTATTACGTGAATCTTTAGAGGTGTGAATTCGATTTAGGCCCATGGCAAACTACCCAAAATAACCGTTCTCTATTATCGTGTATCCTTCAGTTTGTTGATACGCCAAGTGGAATGTGTGTGAGATATAGGGTGTCAATAACGACAGTAGGTCTCCTACAATTTCAGTGTTAGTTGATAGCAAAATAGCTTGATGACTCACATAAGGGAAATAGTGTTCAATAAGGAGTTGGCGGTGAATAGTGTCTAGGCGACCAAGGGGCGTGTCAAGAATCATTGGGAGTGGTTTGCCTGATATCTTAGCTAAACTCCATAGGAGAGCAGTCGTATATATCTGCTTTTCACCTGCCGACAGTTCTTCCTTTGCAAGTGGTTGATTGTAGGTATCATAAAGCGTTACACTGAAGGTTTCAGGGTTAATATGAACTCGTCTAATTCGATCTGGCTTATGTGATAGATAGTTGAAACTTTCAACGATAGCATCACTTAATGCAGAAACTTTTGCCTGCATGAGTTCATTTGTATAAGTAGATAAGACTGACCTAACCTCCTGTACCTGTTCTTGGCGTCGTATATGTGCTTGTCCAAGTTGTTGGGAAAAAAGTAATTTGTCAAGTTTTCTTTCTGCTACCTCAACTTGATAAGACAACGAACGAATAGAGTCATCAGTAGTTTGTACGTCCTTATTTAGCTGCCCAAGTTTTTGGTTCAATGTGGACAGTTTCCCAAGCATCGGTTTCAACACCTCTTGGATAGGTACTCTCTGAAGATCTTCTTTAACCTTTTGTAGTTCTGATTGTGACTCCTTTAGTGAATTGGTCAATGCAAGAAATTCCTGTGGTATTTCATTGAGGCAGATATCAATCCAATCCAATAGATGTCCGTATTCTGAAGAGGTACGATCTCGGATTGTTTTGAATCCTTGTAGTTCTTTCGGATGGTTTCGTCGTTGTTTCAAAAGTGCAACAATCTTAGCACGGACTGCGTCTATGGGCACATCAGAAAAAGTTTCATCATCCCAAAATGTGTCAGAATCAATTCTCTCAAGAAGTTGCTTGTTTCGTTTCCTTAGGGCACGACTTTCAGCCTCCCATTCGTCTAATTTTATCTCTTTAAGGAGTCTGTCCTTTAATTTATTGAGTAGTTCAGGTACTAAAGAGAAAGGGAATAGTCCCTCACAAAGATCCCGGATTTCATTTTCTAATGCTTCAATATTTGCAAGAAGTTTTCTGTGTCGTAAGTTTAGGTTTTCTTTTTTTTTCGGCGTAACTGCCGCCTTCGGCTGCTATGTGAAATTCTTGACGCGCAATTTGGGTTTCTGATTTCTCAATTTTTGTCTGTAACGTTTCCCTATCTTCTTCCGATTCTGCAAGCGACTTCTTTAGAGATGCAATTTCTGATTCTAACGCATCGATTTTGTCCTGTACCAAAATCGGACTGTCCTGTTTGATCAGGTAGTTGGCATAGATACGCAGATCCGAATGCAACCGTTCCACAAGATTAAGTCCAAGCAATGCTTTAACTGATTCTGCAAGAAAATCGTCATGGCTGGAATCATCTACCAGCTTTTGAATATCCTCACCGTCAAAAAAGAAGAATTGTGATACACCTGCAGGAATTAGTTCATTGATGAAATCTTGCCAGTGTGATCCATCAAATTCAAGGTCTAAACGATTATCTTGGTAAAAGGTTAAGTCTTCTTTTATCGTGCGGGGACTTTTACCGTGTTGTCTCCAAACACGTTCAACACGATACTGTTTTTTTTCACAACCGCGCGCGTATTCAAAATCAAGTGATACTGAGGCATAGCTCAACGGTTTATCGGAGGGTAGGTTGCGGTGGATCATTGAAGAAAGGTATTCGTGATATTCATTGGAAGAAATCCTTGTCCCTAAAGAACGTCTTCCGTAGAGGCAGAGTCTAACCGCATCAAGCAGTGTCGTTTTACCTGAACCGTTCATTCCGCCAATTAGGATTATTGGTCCTGTACCATTGGGTGTCAATTGAATGGTCTGTGATCCGCGGAACAGACCGAAGTTGTTGAGGGTGAGTTTGTGGAGAATCATTGTTGTCCACTACCATCTACGCTGTCGCGTACTTCATCTTCTGAACGCCAATCTTCGTGAAATATTTTGTCAATTCGAGATTGAATTCCAGCACGTCGACTCATGCCATCCATCTGACGTTCGGTATCTAACAATTTTGCGACAAGCGTAACAGGTACTCCGTTTTCTTCACAGATTTTAGACAAGAGTTTCTTATCTGAAGCGGTAAAAGCGGTTGTATCGTCAACGACCCATTCTCGTTGACCTACCACTTCGCTATAAATCTTGGGTACTGCATCCTCCCAGTCCTGACGTTGTGTTCTCCAAATTTTACGAATTTCATCAAGTTCGTCGTCAGTAATAAGTTTAGTATCTGGATCAGGACCTTGTTGACGAACCTTTTTCTGTGTTTCAAGAAGCATTCGTAAAAGTTCTTTGCAGAATTCAAGTGTATATGGGCCGTGGATGAGTTTGTTTTTCAAAATAGTGACTTGACCGTTACTTCGTTTATGTTCACGGATTTCAGGTTTCCTTTCAGGATCTTGTGTGTCAGCAAGGAAGTCACGAAACTCAAGAAGTGGCAGCATCCAATCTTCACCGCTATCAATAAGCCCTTCCATTGCTTTATCTTTTGTCACAACGGTGCATGTCCAGCATCCAAAACGACTATTTCCACAAGATGGCGTTGATTCGTCAACTACTAATGGGCATTCACCTTGTGCATTTGTGTTTCGATAGAGTGTTAATAACTGTCGGTTATCGCTTCCCCAGGGAGAAGCAACTGAAAGCAGATACATCCAAATGTCGTCAGTAGTAAAATCAACGACGGGTGTATAGACAAAAGCATTAGGCAGAGTCGTATGACGCGACAGCAGTGAATTTTTTATCCGGTGCAG